>NZ_CM172729.1:0-3589157 GCF_057652395.1 Georgenia sp. Z1491 | reverse complement strand
GAGACGATCGACGTCGGTGCGCGAGCCGGCGCCGACGGCAGCCAGCGCCTCGGCCGCCGCCGGGTGGTCGGCCTCGACGTCGACGAGGTCGACGCCCCCCGCCGCGGCGAGGTTCGCAAGGAGCCGGACGTACTCCTCGGGCGGGGCGCTGCCGGACCCGCCCTCCGCCGTCGTGCGGTAGGTGACCATCAGGGGTGTGCCCGCGCACGCGGCGACGACGGTCGGAAGTGCGTCGAGCACCGCGCGGTGAGTGCGTGGGTCGAGGACGGTGTGCCGGGAACTGGACGGCGTGCCCGTGCCCGCGTCTGCGCTCGTGTCGGCGAGCGCGAGGTCGATGCGCCACTCGACGACGTCCGCACCGGCCGCCACGGCCTCGGCCGCCCGCTGCGCCGCGTCCGCCCCCGTGACGACAGGCACGACGACGGCCGGACGCTGCGCGGAGAGCGTGACGCCGCGCAGGGTGAGAGCGGCGGTGTTCTCGGGCATGCGGCGAGCCTACGTCGAGGAGGGCGTGGGTCGGCCGGGACGTGCGGGGCATCGTGCTCGCCGCGCGCAAGCCCGTTCGCGCTGGGTCCTCACCGCGTCGTCTCCGCGCGCGAGCCCGTTCGCGCGGGGCGGACAGAGCCCCCGACTCGCCGTGCTCAGGATGCGTCGCCCACCCGGACCCTGTTGCATGGAGGTGACCGCGGCCCCTCGCGGGTCGGACCGACATCAGGAGGTTCATCATGGCCCCGAACATCTCCGGCAAGAAGGTTGCCTTCATCGCCACCACCGGCGTCGAGCAGTCCGAGCTCGCGCAGCCGTGGAAGGCGGTCACGGACGCCGGCGGCGAGCCGACGCTCATCTCGCTCGAGCCCGGCACCGTGACCTCGCTGAAGTTCGACTGGGACCGGGGTGAGGACTTCGAGGTCGACCTCGAGATCACCGCCGCGAACCCGGACGACTACCAGGCGCTCGTCCTTCCCGGTGGCACGCTCAACGCCGACGCCCTGCGCACGAGCACCGAGGTGCGGACGTTCGTGCGGGCGTTCTTCGACCAGCACAAGCCGGTCGCCGCCATCTGCCACGCACCGTGGATCCTCATCGACGCGGGCGTCGTCGACGGACGCCGGATGACGTCCGTGAAGTCCGTCGAGATCGATCTCAAGAACGCCGGCGCGGACTGGGTCGACGAGGAGGTCGTCGTCGACGCCGGTCTGACGACCTCGCGCACCCCGGCCGACCTCGCCGCCTTCTGCGCGAAGGTGGTCGAGGAGATCGCCGAGGGCAAGCACTCCGGCCAGACCGCCTGACGGTGGACGCGCGGCGCTGACGCGCAGGCCCTCCGGCTACCCGTCTCGTCTCGTCGCCTCGGCGATCGAGACGAGACGGGCGTGCTGAGCGGCCCACGCGACGTCGTCCAGGTCGGGCAGGGTCGACCCCCGGGCGCGTGACGAGGGCGCTCCACGAGGCGTCGGGCAGGTGCGCTTCTGCGGGACGCGTGCCTCGGGGCACGGACCTGCCAGGATCGGACCGTGGACGAGCCAGTGGGTCGGGGTGCCCAGAGTCAGGGTGGCGACGGCCCGGGACCAGTTCGTGCTCGGCGCCGTCGGACCGGTCGGCGGCGCGGCTACGGACTCGTGGCGCTCGCGATCGCGTGGCTCGTCGTCGGGCTGCTCGGTGTCTTCGTCGTCGCCCTGATCGGCGGATCGACCGGGGCTCCGCCCGACCTCGTGGCGAGCGAGCCGCAGCCGCTCGAGGACGACCGCTACGACCTCCGCGGTGACGCCCCCTACGTGCTGGTGGCATCGGCCGCCGTCGAGGCGGAGCCCGTGTGCTCGATCGTCGGGCCGGGCGGTGAGGAGGTCGAGAGCGAGGTCGCACCGAACTGGGCCCGCTCCGACCGACCCGCGATCGCGAGGTTCTACGCGCAGGACACCGGCAACCACGAGATCACGTGCAGCTCCGACGGCGTGGATCTCGAGGTCGCCGTCGCCGAGGACGGCGCCCGGGAGTGGGACGAGGAGCGCGACGCGCACGAACACCGGATGATCGCCGCGGTGGTGCTCGTCGCGGTCGTCGGCGTCGCACTGCTGCTGGTCGGGACCCGTCGGGTGGTGCGGAGCAGGACCTGAGCAGGTCTCAGCCGCCCGCCCACGCGAGCTCGTCGTCGCCGTACGGGCGCGGCGCCCAGCGGTGCGCCAGGCGCTCGCCGCCGACCGCGAACGGCGGCGGGACGTGCAGCAGCCGCCCGGACGGCGAGTCCGTCTCCGCGAGCTCCGGCCCGGCGTCGTCCGGCGTGCCGCCCGGGCCGGGCAGCGCGAGGAGCTCGGTCGCAGAGTCGAGCAGGGCGAGGTGCGCCGATCCGGCGCCGTCCCGTGCACGTGCGGCGAGCAGCCGCATCGCCGAGGTCGCCACGCGGAACCCCGTGACGTAGTCCAGCGCCTGCACCGGCAGCGCCCCCGGTCTGCCGTCCGCACCCCGGTAGACGTCGGCGATGCCCGACGCCGCCTGCACGAGGCTGTCGAACCCCCGGCGCCCGGCCCACGGGCCGATCGTTCCCCAGGCGCTGAGCGCGACGACCGTCAGCCCCGGGTGGCGGGCCCGGACGCCGGGACCCTCGAGGTCGAACCGCGCAAGCGCGCCCGGCCGGTACCCGGTGAGCAGGACGTCGGCCCGCTGGAGCAGGGTGTGGACCCGGTCGAGCACCTCGCGCGTCGCGAGGTCCGCCTCCGCGGTGCGGAGCCCGAACCCGGTGTCGAGGTGCTGGTCCGGCAGCTCCGGGAGCGCGGGCGGGTCGATGCGCAGCACGTCGGCACCCAGGCTCGCGAGGAGTCGGGCCGCGCTCGGGCCCGCGAGCACCCGGGTGAGGGCCATGACCCGCAGTCCGCGCAGCGGGAGGTCGCCGTCCGCGAGCGGCGGCAGGCGGTGCGCGGCACCGGGGGCGAGCGCGTGGTCCGGCCGGTGGCCGGGCGTGCCGCGCACCGCGACCGGCTCCGCGGCGGCGAGCTCCGCGGCGGTGCGCACGGCGACCGCCAGCCCGCCCGCGGCGGTGCGCACGGCGACCGCCAGCCCGCCCGCGGCGGTCACGCGCTCCTCGGCCTCGAGGCTCGGCAGCGCACCGAGCGCCCGGGCCACGTCGTCGGGTCCTGCGTCGTCGGGCAGGGAGAGGGCGGAGCGCAGCGCCGCGACGTGGTGCGGGTAGTTGGCGTGCGTGCGGACCCAGCCGTCGGCCGTGGCGAAGAACGCCGACAAGGGGCCGAAGCCGATCCGGCGACGCCCGTCGACGCGCAGGTGGTTCGCGGTCGCGACGGCGTCCCAGGCCCACTCCGGACGCGTCGTGACGACGCCGGCGGAGTCCCGCTGCTGGGCGAGGGCCGTCGCGGCGTCGGCGCAGTCGGCCGCGGCGGTCTCCGCGAAGGTCTCGACGTCGAGCGGGCCGCGCCAGGGGCGGCCCCGGCGCTGCGGGCGAGGTGGTGCGGCGGCGGTGCTCACGCCATCATGGTGCCGACCGCTCGGCGGGGACGCCAGAGCAGATCGACGCCGACGCCACACCCCGCCCTGACCGGTCGCGTCAGGACGGCCCGCCGGACTTCGGCCGTCAGCGGTCGAGCACGGTGCAGAAGCAGGCGCGGTTCCCCTGGGCGTCCTCGACCACGACGAACGCCCGGCCCCGGCCCAGGTCCTCCACACGCCGACCGCCGGCGGCGACCGCCGCCTCGACACGTGCGTCGAGCTCGTCGGCCGGGATCTGGACGTCCAGGTGGAACCGCTGTCGCGGCGTCTCGTGGGCGTCGGTGCGCTGGAACCACATCAGCGGCGCCTGCCCGGCGGGGTCGGCGATCTCGTCCCCGTCGACGTTGTCCGGCGAGCCCGTGAGCACCGACGACCAGAAGGTGTCGATCTCGCCCTGGTCGGCGGTGTCCAGCGCGAGGTCGACCTGGGCGGTGCCCGCCGGCGAGGCAGGCACGCCGTCCGCCGCGGCGATCGTGCTGATCCGGCGCGCGAGGTCGACGTCCTTGGCCGTGACGCCACCGGAGTCGTGGCTCGTCAGGCGGATGGCCACCGACGGGTAGGTCAGCGTGATGTCCGGGTGGTGGCCGGCCGCCTCCGCGGCCTCGCCGATCGCAGCGACGAGCGAGAGCCCGCGCGCGAAGCTCCCGGTGTCGAAGCGCGTGTACAACGCGCGCCAGAGGTGTCGCCAGTCCTGCAGGTCGGCGTCCTGGATCTGGGCCGGGGTCAGCTGCTCCATGACCCCAGCGTGGCACCGGTCACCGACATCGGCATCCCGGGTACCTGCTGGTCGTGACGAGCGTCTGCCCCGTGGGCGCCGTCGGGCGTCCCGGCCGACCCGCGTGTGCGGCCGGGACACCGGACGGACCGGGGACTCAGTGCTCGTGGACGACGACGCCGCGGATGTTCTCGCCCGCGTGCATGGCCTCGTAGGCCTGGTTGATGTCCTCGAGCTTGTACTGCCGGGTGGCGAGCTCGCCCAGGTGGAGCTTGTTGTCCTTGTAGAGCTCGATGAGCTTCGGGATCGCGACCCTGGGCGACCAGCCGCCGTAGAGGCAGCCCTGGATGCGCTTCTGGAGCATGGAGATGGAGAACAGGTTGATGCCGTCGATCGTCGAGCTCGTGCTGCCCTGACCGGTGACGACGAGCGTGCCGGCCTTGCGCACGGTGTCGTAGGCCTCGAGCACGTGCTCGCCGGTGGTGACGCCCACGGTGACGATCGTCGAGTCGGTGCCCTGGCCGTTGGTGAGCGACTTGGCGAGCGCGTCGGCGTCGGCGATGGTGGCGAACACGTCGGTCGCGCCCAGCTTGAGCGCCATCTCCCGCTTGAACGGCTGGGGGTCGACGACGATCACGCGCCGCGCCCCCGCGTACGCCGCGCCCTGGACGGCGTTCATCCCGATTCCGCCGGCGCCGAGGATCATCGTCACGTCGCCCGGCTTGACCTCGGCCGCGTTGACGGCGGAGCCGAACCCGGTGGGCACGCCGCAGCCGATGAGGCAGGCGATCTCGAGCGGCACGTCCTTGTCGATCTTCACGCAGGAGGTCTGGTCGAAGACCTGCCAGTTGGCGAACGTGCCGAGCATGGCTGCCTTGGCGACGTTCTGGCCGTCGGCGTCCTTGAGGCGGAACCCGCCGTCGAGCTGGGTGCCCTCGAGGATGAGCGCTCCGTAGTCGCACAGGTTCTGCATGCCCATCGAGCACCACTTGCACTTCCCGCACGCGGGGACGAAGGAGGTGACGATGTGGTCACCGACCTCGAGCCCCTGGACGCCCGGGCCGACCTCGCGCACGATCCCGGCGCCCTCGTGGCCCGCGACGACGGGCAGGTTGGGCAGGGGGGTGTCGCCCTTGGCCATGTGGTCGTCCGAGTGGCACAGGCCGGTGGCCACGACCTCGACGAGAACCTCGCCGTGACCGGGAGCGCTGAGCTCGAGGTCCTCGATGTGCCACCTTCCGGGCTGCTCCCGCAGCACTGCCGCACGAATCTGCATCGCTGAGAATCTCCTCGTCGAGACGGGTCGGCCGCTCGTCGGTGAGCGGCGCGGGGGCAGGCTCTGCCCCGGACCGAATACTGGCACGGCATGCCGTTATATGCCAGGGGTGAGGCGGAGAACTGGCGGGTGCCTCGTCCGCCTCGCCGGGGCTGTCGAACCCATGCGTACCGGAGGTCTACGGTTCCTCCATGGGGCACCCGCGGATGTTCGACGACGCCGACCCCGTGCTCGCCCGGGTGCGGGAGATCGCGCTAGCCCTGCCCGACGCCGCGGAGAAGGTCTCGCACGGCCGGCCGACGTTCTTCACGACGAAGACCTTCGCGACGTACGGCGGCAGCGTCCGGCTCGGGCCGGGTGACCACGAGCGGCACGACACCAGCCTCCTGCTGCGGGCCGCGGACGAGGACGAGCTGCGGAGCATGCTCGCGGACCCGCGCTGCTTCTACCCGGCGTACGTCGGGGCGTCGGGCTGGTACGGCATCGACCTCGACGACGCGACCGGCTGGTCGGAGATCGCCGAGCTGGTCGAGGAGTCGTACCGCGTGACGGCAGGCCCCCGACGGGTCGCACGACTCGATCGCGACCGCGCCTCCCGCGCCTGACTCGAGCTGACCGAGGTCGGACGGATCGACGACGGCCGGTCACCCCGCGGGGTGACCGGCCGTCGTGCCGAGCTGCGTGTGACTCGCGGCGGTCAGGCGAGCACGTCCGCGATCGGTGTGGCGCCGTCGTGGAAGTTGACGGTCCGCCCGATGGACGAGGGCTGCTCGAGCGCCGCGGCGATGACCGCGGCGACGTTGGCGCGGGAGGTGTCGCCCGACTGGTCGGTCTCGGTGATCCTCGCGGTCGCGGGCTCGAGCGTGAGGCCGCCCGGGCCGAGGATCGTCCAGTCCAGGCCGCTCTCGCGCAGGTGGGCGTCGGCGGTGGACTTGGCGTCGGCGTAGGGGAAGAACGAGCTGTCCTCGGGCACGCCGTGGTCGGGTCCGGCGCCCACGTAGGACACCATGACGTATCGGTTGACGCCGGCCGCCTTCGCGGCGTCCATCGATCGGATCGCGGCGTCACGGTCGACGGCGTAGGTCTGGTCCGGGTTTCCGCCCCCGGCGCCGGCGGTCCACACGACGGCGTCGTGCGCGGAGATCAGGTCGGTCAGCTCCTCGGTGGAGAGCTTCTCGACGTCGGCGACGACCGGGATCGCGCCGGTCGCGGTGATGTCGTGCGACTGATCGGCGTCGCGGATGACCGCGTCGACGGAGATGCCCTTGTCGACGAGCAGGGGGTGGAGGAGGAGTGCGACCTTGCCGTGGCCGCCGAGGACGATCACCTTCTGAGTCATGCTCTTCACGCTAGGGGCGCGTGGGCGTGTCACGCACGGGGGCGGGATGGGGTCTCGCTGTGGGCGGAACGGGGAATCCGCGTGGACCCTGCGACCGGGTCGGGCTCGGCGAGCGGGTGAGGCCCGGCGACCGTGTCGGGCCCGGTGCACGGCTCCGGGCGCTACGCGAGGACCTCGTTGAGGGCCTCGGTCGACGAGGGGTGCGTCCAGATGCCGTCGCGCAGATCGCTCGCGGTGATGCCGTGCCGCATGGCGAGCGCGAGGAGGTTGACGACCTCCTGGGCGTCGACCGTGTGCAGGGCCGCCCCGACGATGCGGTCGGTGCCCGCCTCGACGAGCACCTTGATGAGCCCGTGGGTCTCCTCGACCGCCTTCGGGCGTGGCATCGCGGCGATCGCCGCGACCGGCTTGGACCGCACGACGACGTCGATCCCACGCTCGGTGGCCTCCGCCTCGGTGAGGCCCACGCGGGCCAGCGGTGGCGTGAGGAAGGTGGTCGTCGGGACGGCCACCCGGTCCTCGGTCGACCGCGACGACCCGCCGCGCAGCTGGTCCGCCACGATCCGGTGGTCGTCGTAGGAGATGTACGTGAACTGCGGGCCGCCGTTGACGTCGCCCACCGCGAACACGCCCTCGGCGCTGGTGCGCAGGTGCTCGTCGACGGTGATCGCGCCGCGCTCCCCGACGGCGATACCGCCCGCCTCCAGGTCCAGCTCGGCGGTGCGGGGGTTCCGGCCGGTCACCACGAGGATCGCCTCCGCGGTCAGCGTGCGCTCGGTGGCTGCGCCCCCGTCCGGGCCCGCGACGTCGAGGATGAGGTCGGCGGCCTTGTCGCCGTCGACGACGCGGCGGGCCGACGCCCCGAGGAGGAACGTCGTCCCCGCGTCCTCCATGGCGGCGCGCACGCTGGCGGCGACGTCCTCGTCCTCGCGCGGCAGCAGCCGCTCGGCGACGTCGACGACCGTCACCTGCGAACCGAACCGCGTGAACGCGTCCGCCAGCTCGAGCCCGATCGGTCCCGCCCCGAGCACGACGAGCCGCTCGGGCAGGGACCCCAGGAGCTGGACACCGGTGGAGTCGACGACGTATGCGCTGGCCCGCAGGCCCTCGATCGGTGGGAACGACGGCTCGGACCCGGTGTTGACGACGACGTGCGTCCCCCGGACCGTCACCGTGCCGTCCGCGGTGGCGACCTCGACGGTCCGGTCGCCGACGAACCGCGCCGTGCCGATGAGAACGGTCGAGGAGTCGAGGTCGTCGACCATCGCGAGGTTGGCCGCGCGCAGCTTGGCGGTCAGGGCGGTGCGGAAGCCCTGGGCGGACCGGAACCAACCCGCCGCATCCTCGTCCCTGCGTCCGGCGGCGCGGTGGACGAGCGCCTTCGTCGGCACGCAGCCGATGTTGATGCACGTCCCGCCGACCATCTGCGGGTCGGCCTCGACGATGACCACCCGCTCCCCGGCCGTGGCGTGCGCGCGGGCCAGCGTCTTGCCGGCCTTGCCCCAGCCGATGACGAGCAGGTCCGCGTCGATCGAGCTGTCGGAGGTCATGCGACCACTCTTGCAGCCCGTGGTTCTGTTCGGGAGCCTGGAGGGATGGGAGAGCAGCCGTGGACCCTGCGCTTCGTCCTCGGGATCGCCGTGGGCGTCGGCGTCGGGATCGTGCTCGACGACGTGCTCGTCGCGATCGTGGTCGCCGTGGTGCTGGCGATCGTCCTGTCGGGTGTCTCCCGGGTCATCGGGCGGCGGGGCCGACGATCCGGGCGCGGTCGAGACGGTCGATCTGGTCGGGATCCAGCTCGGTCGTGACCGCACGCCACGCGTCCTCGATCTGGCCCACGCTCGAGACGCCGGCCACCGGCCGTACGGGGCGCCCGCGCTGCGTCATCCACGCCAGCACCGTCTGTCCGGCGTCGAGATCGACCTCCGAACCGACCTCGCCGAGCGCGAGGAGCGCCGGGCCGAGTGCGGGTGTGCGGTACTGCTCGGGGATCGGCCGATCCGCCCGGGTGTACGCCCCGGACAGCAGCGGGGAGTACCCGACGAGCGTGAGGCCGGAGCGGTGCGCGAGGTGCGCTACGGCGTCGTCGAGCTGGACGTGGGGTGAGAGGTCCGCACCCGGAGCGGGCCGCAGGTAGGTGAAGCGCTGCTGCAGCGCGGTGAAGCGGTGCGCGGTGGGTACGGACAGCGCGGCGTGCAGACGCTCGGCCGAGTAGTTGCTCGCGGCGATCTCGCGCACCAGTCCCTCGTCGATGAGGTCGGACAGGGCGCCGAGGGTCTCGTCGAGGGGCGTGTGGAGGTCGTCGATGTGGGCGTAGAGCACCTCGACTCGGTCGGTGCGCAGCCGCTGCAGCGAGTCGGTGACCTGCCGTCGGACGGCCGAGGCGCCGAGGCCCGTGGTCCCGCCCGGCCCGGGGCCGCCGGCCACGGGCAGGTTGCCGATCTTGGTGGCGAGGGTGACCTCGTCGCGGGCGATCGGTCCGCGCGAGTCGAACCAGGCGCCCAGCGTGCGTTCGGACTCCCCGCCGTCGCGGCCCACCCAGTGCGCGTAGATGTTGGCCGTGTCCCAGGAGAGCGCGCCGAGGTCGCGGGCGCGGTCGAGCACGTCGTGGGCGATGCGGGCCGGCACGGTCGTGCCGAAGTACATCGTGCCGAGCGTGAGCGGGTGGGCGGCGAGCAGCGAGGTCATCGGGGAGAGTCTGCCCCGTCGTCGGGCCGGGGGTGCCGGCGACCCGCTCGGCTCGCGGTGCCCGGAGCGGACGGGAACGACGACGGCGCACCCCGGGCTCGGGGTGCGCCGTCGTGCGTCGGCCGCCGTTCACCGGCGGCCCCGAAGGTTCGGGATCAGGCGCCCGCCGCGCGGACCTTGTCCTCGATCGCCTGGCCGGTGGCCTGGTCGACGGCCTTGACGTAGAGGTAGACGCGCTCGCGCACGGCCTCGCTCACGCCGCCGAGCAGGGAGCCCGCCACCTGGTCGACGTAGGCGGCGCGCTGGTCGTCGTTCCAGACCTCGCGGACCAGGGTGCCCGGCTGGCCGAAGTCGTCGTCCTCGGCGTGGAGCGCGTACGCCTGGCGCACCATCTCGCCGTCGGCCTCCCAGCCCTCGTCCTCGACGCCCTGGAAGTCGGCGTAGTCGCGACCGTGGGAGTTGGGCACGTAGTTCGGCCGGGCGCCGCTGTGCTCGTACTCCATGGGACCGGCCTGGCCGTAGTTGTTCGTCTCGACGATCGGCTTGTTGACGGGCAGCTGGTTGTAGTTCGGGCCGATGCGGTACCGCTGCGCGTCGGCGTAGGCGAAGACGCGGCCGAGCAGCATCTTGTCGGGGCTGAAGCCGATGCCGGGGACCACGTTCGAGGGCGCGAACGCGGCCTGCTCGATCTGGGCGTGGTGGTTGACCGGGTTCGTGTCGAGCGTCATCGTGCCGACCTCGATGAGCGGGTAGTCCGCGTGCGGCCACACCTTGGTGAGGTCGAACGGGTTGAACCGGTAGGTCTTCGCGTCCTCGTACGGCATGACCTGGACCGAGAGCTTCCAGGACGGGTGGTCGCCGCGGGCGATCGCGTCGAACAGGTCGCGGCGGTGGTGCTCCGCGTCGGTGCCGGCCAGCTCGTCGGCCTCGGTGTTGCTGAGGAACTCCATGCCCTGGTTCGTGTGGAAGTGGTACTTCACCCAGAAGCGCTCACCGGACTCGTTGACCCACTGGTAGGTGTGCGAGCCGTAGCCGTTCATGTGGCGCCACGTGCCGGGCAGGCCGCGCTCGCCCATGAGGTAGGTGACCTGGTGGGCCGACTCGGGGTTGAGCGTCCAGAAGTCCCACTGCATGTCGTTCGAGCGCAGGCCCGAGTCGGGCAGGCGCTTCTGCGAGTGGATGAAGTGGGGGAACTTCATGGGGTCGCGCACGAAGAACACCGGCGTGTTGTTGCCGACGAGGTCGTAGTTGCCCTCGGTCGTGTAGAAGCGCAGCGAGAAGCCGCGGACGTCGCGCCACGTGTCGGGCGAGCCCAGCTCGCCGGCGACGGTGGAGAAGCGGGCGAGCATCTCGGTGCGGGCGCCCGGCTGGAACACGGCGGCCTTGGTGTAGGCGGAGACGTCGTTCGTCACCTCGAAGCGGCCGAAGGCGCCCGAGCCCTTGGCGTGCGGACGACGCTCCGGGACCGACTCGCGGTTGAAGCGGGCGAGGGACTCGACGAGCTTGACGTCGTGGAGCAGCAGCGGGCCGTTCGTGCCGACGCTCAGCGAGTTGCGGTCGCTGACGGCGGGCGCGCCGTTCTCGCGCGTGCTGGCGCCGGTGGGCGCCGTGCCCTCGGGGAGCGGGCCGAGCGTGTCGACGCTCGGGTCGTGCGGGACGGGTGCGTTACCTGCGGTCACGGTGTTCCTCTCGTGGATGTCGTCCTGCCCCGGGCATTCGGGAGTGTCGGGGCGGTCACGTGGTCCGGGCGCGTGATCGGGGGCGCCCGGTGCGTCACGTTCCTGTCCGGTCCAATGTCGTCGGGGGACGAATCATTCCCAGATCCATGAATTCGTATGAAGTTGTCGGCCGCGCTGACCCCGAGCTCTCGGGTGGGGGACCTGGGGGTATGCGCTCCCGGGGATCGCCCCGGACCGGCCTGCGTCCAGGATATGACGCGGTGACAGCAACTGTGGGGTTCGTTCGGCAGACGAGACCGGACGGACGGTTGCGGTCCCGAAGCGGGTGCGCGGTGCGGGGAGGCTCTCCGTCCGTCGGGCGCTCTCGCTCGCCGCCGAACCCACCCGCTGGCCGCCGAACCCACATGCGCCGTCGTCTGTCTCGGCGTTCGATCTGGGGGTTCGGCGCGAACCCGCTGTCGCAGTGTCCGTCGCGTGTCGGCGGTCGGGCCTAGCCTGGGTCGACACGTCACGCCGACCTCGGAGGTTCGACCATGGGGTTCCTGCAGGGGCTCGCCGGCAACATGCAGCAGATGGACGAGAAGGGCGCCCGTGCGACCTACGGCCAGTGGCTGACCGAGGGCGAGCAGCTCCAGTCCGCCTACCGCATGATCCGGGACGGTTTCGCGCTCACGGACCGCCGCATCATCACGACCGACCGGCAGGGCGTGACCGGGAAGAAGGTGCGGGTCTTCTCGATCGCGCTCGACTCGGTCGTGGACGTGACCGCCGAGACTGCCGGCTCGGGGATCGACGACTCCGAGCTGACGATCACCTACATCACGACCCCGCGGCTACGAGCGCACAACTCCGCGACGGCGACCTACACGTTCGAGTTCCCCAAGAGCTTCGACCTTCCCGCCCTGTACCGATACTTCATGACGGTCGCGGAGCGGAACCGGACCGCACTCAACGCGAGCTGATCGGAGGGGAGTCATGGGCGTCGAGATCAAGCGCGTGTACGACGACGCGGCGCGATCGGACGGGTACCGCGTGCTCGTCGACCGGGTCTGGCCCCGCGGCGTGAAGAAGGAGGACGCCGAGCTCGACGAGTGGCTGAAGGACGTGGCGCCGTCCACCGACCTGCGCAAGTGGTTCGGCCACGACCCGGACCGGTACGAGGAGTTCGGCAGGCGCTACGAGGCCGAGCTCGAGGGCTCGGACGCCCTCGACCACCTCGCAGAGCTGGTCGAGGAGCACGAGCGGGTGACCCTGCTGTACGCCGCCAAGGACACGGAGCACAACCACGCCCGCGTGCTCGCCGGGCTGCTCTGAGCGCCGGGGCGCCCGACCCCTGACGAGCGGGCCAGAGGGGCGATCACCGCCGCCGACGGGGCGGTCGCAGGAGCGACTCGAGCGGCCCTCGACCGATCCCGATGCGCCAGGCCGTCGCCCCGGCCACGGCACCGACGACGATGAGCGCGGACAGTGCGTACCCCTGGGTGAGCGTGTGCGGCAGGGGCCGGAGGGCGGCGAGCACGAGCAGGTGCCCGACGTAGATGGTCAGAGCGAGCTGACCCGTTGCCACGAGCGGCCGCGCCCAGGGGCGCGCGAGCTCGTCGCCGAGCAGGAGCGCGACGCCCACGACCGCCACCGCGCTCGCCGCGGAACCGACGAGCCACAACGGCATCTGACCGTGCGCCGCGCTCGTGACGAGGAGGCCCGGGAACGGTTCGCCGTCCGGGTCGTAGAACGCAGCCGCGCCGAGGGCGGAGACGACGGCGGCGCCGACGGTGATGCCGAGCCCCCACGCGGCGAGTCGCCACTGCGTCGGGCGGTCACCGAGGTCGCGCCGGCCGAGCCACATCCCGAACAGGAACGGCGCCAGCCAGGTGACGACCGGGTATGGGCCGGTCAGCACCGCCGATCGCGCCGCCTCGACCGGCGTCATCAGCAGGTCGGGCGCCGGGGAGACGTCGCCCGTCCCGAGCCACATCCACAGCAGCGGGCCGGCGACGACGGCCAGCCCGGCAGCGACCAGCAGCACGCGGTCGGACGCCGCCATGACGAGGCCGCCGACGGCGAACAGCACCGCGTACGTGACGAGGATGACGTCGGACCCGTGGTCCAGGAGCTGCAGAACCAGCCCGATGACGAGCACCAGGGCGGCCCGCCAGGCGACGACCAGCCAGGTGCGCGGCCGGTACTCCCGGCCGCGCGGTCCGCGCACGCGCCGGGTCAGCATCGAGAGCCCGACGCCGGCGAGCAGCACGAAGAGCACGGACGCGCGCCCGTGGGGCAGGTTGTACACGGAGCCCGCCCAGCCCGGCACCCCGGTCGGGCCGACGTTGACGGCGACCATCCCGACGATCGCGACCGTGCGCGCGACGTCCAGGGCGACGATCCGCTCGTCCCCCCGCCGCTCGGACGTCACGGCCCCGCGGTGGTCATCGGTCACACGCCCCCACCTCCCCGACTGTGGACCGACCGCGCCGTGGGCTCTCGGGTGGCCTTGCTGCGAGGTTACCGAGAGCGCGTGCCTGCTGGCGAAAGGGCGCGGCCACCGGGGTTGCGACGACCACCCCGGCCCCGTCGTGCGCGTGCCCGCGGCCCGGGAGCGCCGGCCGACCGGCGCGTGGGGGCGCGGCATGCCAACCTGGACGGTGCCACGACGTCGGTGTGAGGTGGAGGAACGATGACACGACGACGGCACGCGTCCGCGCGCTCCCGCCTCGCGGTGGTGGTGGTCGCGGCGGCGACGCTCGCCGGGGGGTGCACCGCGTCGGAGCCCTCGTCGGGACCGGAGCCCACCACGGAGCCCGGATCCCCGCCCACGCCGACCGTCGGGCCCAGCCCGACGCACGGGACGTCGCCGTCGGAGGCACCCTCGGCAGAGGCGACGGAGACCCCGTCGGACCCACCGGACGAGACGGCCCTGGACTCGATGGGCGTGAGCGCCGGCGACCCCGCCGCGGTCGAGGCGGGAACGGAGGTCCTGGCCGACGGCGGGTCCGCCGTCGACGCGGCGATCGCCACCGCGTTCGCCGTCTCGGTCGTCGAGCCGTTCGCGTCCGGCGTCGGGGGCGGCGGCGCGACACTCGTCGTCCCCACGGTCGGGGACGAGGAACCGCAGGCTTACGACTACCGCGAGGTCGTCCCCGACGACGGCGTCGTCCCCCCGGGCGGAACCGGCGTCCCCGGGTTCGTCGCCGGCATGGCGGAGCTGCACGCGGACCACGGGCGCCTCGAGTGGAGCCGGCTCCTCGAGCCCGCGATCGAGCTCGCGTCCGACGGGCACCCGGTCTCCGAGGTTCTCGCCGGTCTGCTCGACACGCCCACCGGGCGCCAGGTGGCGGCAGAGAACCCCCAGTTCACCACCGGCGGCACGCCCCTCGGCGAGGGGGAGACCCTCGTCCAGGACGAGCTCGCCGCGACGCTGGGCGTGCTCGCGGACGAGGGCGCGGACGCCTTCTACACCGGCACCCTGAGCAGCGACCTCGCCGCCGCTCCGGGGCTCGACCCTGGCTCGCTCGCGGGCTACCAGGTGGTCCGCTCGCAGCCCGCGCGCGGGGCGCTCGGTGACCACGAGGTGCTCGCCGCCGCACCGCCCCTGCCGGGGGCCGCCCTCGTCCAGCAGCTTCAGGTCGCCGAGGCTCTGGGCGTCGCCGACCTCGAGCCGGGCACCGCGGACCACACCCACCGACTCGCCGGCGCCTGGCAGGTGGCGGACGGGACCGCGCAGACCCTGCTGGGCGACCCCGCCTTCGTCGACGTGCCGCTCGACGAGATCACCGACCCCGGGGCCAACGCGGAGCTCGCCGGGGCGCTGCCGATCGACCCGAGCGTCGACGGGCCCGCGCCCGCCGGGCCTGCCCCGGCGGTGCCGGAACGGGCCGACCTCGCGGAGGCGGGCAACACGACCCACGTCAGCGTGGTGGACGCGGACGGGCTGGCCGTGTCGATGACGAACACCATCACGCACTTCTGGGGGTCGGGGCAGAGCGTCGGCGGATTCTTCCTCAACGATCAGCTCACCCGGTTCGAGGCCATCGGGACCACCGACGCCAACGAGCCGGCACCCGGCCGACGGTCGGTCAGCTGGTCGATCCCCGCGGTCGTCGTCGACGGCGAGGACCGGCCCGTCCTCGCGATCGGCACGCCCGGCGGTCGGCGGATCCCCAACATCCTCACCGGCGTCGTCGCCCGGTGGGTGCTCCACGACCAGAGCCTCGAGGAGGCGGTCGCCGCGCCCCGGGCGCACGCCGAGGGGCAGATCCTGCAGATGGAGGCGGCCCCGGACGCTGCCACCGCGGATGCGCTCGCCGGGCTCGGGTACTCGATCGAGGTACCGGACCCCGAGGACCACGTCTTCGGCTCGGTACAGGCGCTGGCGATCGACCACGGCGCCCGCGAGGTGCGCGGTGCCGAGGACACCCGACGCGACGGGACGTTCACGGTCGTCGACCGGTGACGGCCGGCCCCGCGCTCGCACCCCCACTCTCGGCGACCGGACGCCGGGCGACCTGGCGGGGTCAGTCGCGCGGTCCCTCCCACGGGTAGCCGGCCGCGAGCAGCACCTCGCGGTGCCGGCCGCGGTCTCCCTCGAGCTCGTCGTCGTACAGGCGACGGCCGGCGGCGGTCTCGACGACGAGGTGACCCTTCTCGGGGTACACGGCGTCGACCTGGTCGCGCGCGATCTCCCGGACCACCTCGTTGCCGCGCGTCACCGTGATCCGCTCGCGGCTCACCATGAGGACCGTGGCGCGATGCACGACGACGGCGCCGAGCGCCAGGCCCAGCAGCAGCCCGAGCAGCGGCCTGCCCCACGAGAGCCAGGACTGGTCGAACGACCCGATCAGCTCGAGCGGCCCCTGGAACGGCATCCACGGCACCCGCGCGGCCCAGCCCGCCAGCAGCGGGACCAGGGCGCCGACCGCCGCGCCGCCACCGCCGAAGATCGCGTACGTCCACGTCCGGTCGGACCCGTGGATGCCCCCGATCGCGACCGCGGGGTCGTCCGCGCGGGCCGGGTCGTCGTCCCGACCGGCGTCGTCGGGTCCGGGCCGGTGTGCGTCGTCCATGGGTCGACAGCGTAGGGGCGGCACGCGCAGGGTCCGAGCCGTCCGACGCGGCGTCCGCACGTCGTCCGACCCCCGTGTGAGCGCGGTCTTATCTCGGCGGTGACTCCTCTCTCACCAGGGGTTTCTAGCGTTCCAGTCAGCCGGAGACGGCACGCGCGGCGACACAGCGACAGACCGACGGCACGGACCGACGGCGTGGTGTTCGCCGCGCGGGACGCGCTCGGCGCCGTCGCGGGTGTGCGCTGGCTCGCCGACGCCGATCTCCCGCTCCTCGCCGTCAGCGGCCTGCTCACGTCCGCGCCGCTGGCGGTCCGCGAGCTCGAGGCCGTGCACCCGAACATGACTATCGTCGACACGATGGCCCTCGACGAGCCCGAGCAGGCCGTGATGCTGCGCGACGCCGCCCTGGCCACCCGTACCCGGGGTGTGCCGGGCCTCGCCGCGCTCAGCGAGGACGCGAAGGCGGTCTGACCATGACCCGTCCGGTTCCCCGGCCGACGGGCGCGCCGACGCCGTACTCGGCGCCCACCCCGTCCGAGGCCCACGACGTCGCCTCCGTGCGCGCGCCGACGTCCGAGGCCCACGACGTCGGCTCCGCGCACGCGCCGCCGGCCGAGAACGAGCCACCGGTCCCCAAGGCCCCGAGCGTCCCGCGCCCGATCGGCGCCGGTCGACGCCTGCGCTTCGTCCTGCTCATCGGCATCGGCGTGGGCCAGGCGCTCGCCGCCGTCGGCGTCGCGATGCTCACCCAGCGCGGCTTCGACACCCTCCTCGGGTCGGCGGCCGGCGGCCAGGGCTCTCAACCGTCCCCCGGCGCGACGGGCCTGACGACCCTCGTCGTCGGCCTGCTCGCCTGCGTGCTGATCAGCGCCTGGATGCGCGGGGCCGAGCGCACGGAGTCGGAGAAGCTCGGCCAGCACTACGTCACCGAGGTCCGCGCCGTCCTCTTCACGCACCTCACCGCCGTCCCGGCGCGCGAGCTCGGCCGCCGCGGCCGCGGCGACATGCTGATGAAGTTCGTCGGCGACCTGTCCGCCCTGCGGCTGTGGGTCAGCCGCGGCCTCGCCCGCCTCACCGTGGCCGGCGTCGCCATCGCCCTGGCGATCACCGCCGTCGCGTGGATGAACCTCACCCTCGGCCTGGCCGTCGGCGGGGTGCTCGTCCTCGGCGGGGCGCTCACGCTCGCCATCACCCCGTGGATGATGCGCACCGCCAAGGTCTCCCGGCGACGCCGGTCCCGCCTGACCGGCGAGGTCACCGAGCGGCTCACCCAGGTCGCCGTGCTCCAGGCCGCCGGCCAGGAACGCCGCGAGGGCAAGCGGGTCGGCCGGCACAGCGAGAAGGTCGCCGCCGCCATGGTCGACCAGGCACGTGCCTCGGGCGCCGCCCGCGCCATCGCCGAGGGCACCGCCGTCGCCGCGAGCGCAGCCGCCCTGGTGGTCGGCGGCATCGAGGTCACGGCCGGCCGGGCCTCCCCGGGCACGATCGTCGCCGGCGTGAGCGTGGCCGGCATGCTCGCCGGCTACCTGCGGGACCTCGGGCGGGTCGCCGAGTACGCCTCCCGCGCGAAGGTCGCCATGGCGGCCGTGCGCCGGTTCCTCGACATCGCCCCGCTGCCGGTCACGCCCGGCGCGCCGGACATCGAGGTCGACCGCGGCCTCGTCGAGGTCGACGACGTCAGCCTCGGCACCGCGCTGACCGACGTCACCGTCCGCGCCGAGCCCGGCACCCGGGTCGCCGTCGTCGGACCCAACGGCGCGGGCAAGTCCACGCTCACCTCCGTCGTGGCCCGCCTCGTCGACCCCGACGCCGGGACCGTGCGCATCGACGGGCAGGACGTCCGGCACCGCTCGCTGCGCTCCGTCCGGCGCTCGATCGGGATCTCCTCGCCGAGCATGCCCCTGCTCTCGGGCAGCGTCCGGCGCAACGTCACCTACCGGATCCCCAGGGTCGACGACGCCGAGCTCGAGCGCGTGACCCGCCTGTGCGGCCTCGACGAGCTCGTCGCCTCCCTGCCCGACGGCTGGGACACCGACGTCGGCCCCGGCGGCGGCCGGCTCTCCGCCGGCCAGCAGGCGCGCATCTCCATCGCCCGCGCCGCCCTGGGCCGGCCCGCGCTGCTCGTGCTCGACGAGGCCGAGGCCCACCTCGACCCCGAGAACTCACGTGTCGTCGACCGCGTGCTGGCCGACCACCACGGCACCGCCCTGGTGGTCACGCACCGGCACGAGCTCATGGCGTCCTCCGACGTCGTCTGGTGCCTGGAGGACGGCCGGCTCACCAGGGTCGCCACCCCCGCGGAGCTCCTCTCGTCCGACGACGACGCCGCACGGCTCGCCGAGGCGGTGCCGGCATGAGCCGCTCGCCGTTCGACGTCGGGCACGACCCGGCCGTGGCCGGCCGGACCGCAGCCGTCGTCGGGTCGGGCCCCAACGGGCTGGCCGCCGCGGTCGCGCTGGCTCGCGCGGGGATCGCCGTCACCGTCTACGAGGCCGGGCCGGAACCGGGCGGGGCCACCCGCTCCGGGCCGGTCCTCGGCGAGGGGACGACGGTCGACCTCGGCTCCGCGGTCCATCCGTTCGGCATCGCGAGCCCGTTCCTCGCCACCCTCGACCTCGCACGGCACGGGCTGGAGTGGATCCAGCCGGACATCCCCGTGGCTCACCCGCTCGACGACCGTCCGGCCGCCGTCCAGTACCGCTCGCTGAGGTACACGGCCGCCGACCTCGGACGCGACGGCAGGGCGTGGCAGCGCCTCTACGGCCCCGTCGTCGACGCCTGGCAGGAGACGACCGCGGGCTTCCTCGGACCGATGCTCCGCGTTCCGCGTCACCCCGCGGCGCTCGCCCGCCTCGGGCTGCGCGGCGCGCTGTCGGCGACCACCGTCGCGAGGACCCTCTTCCGTGCGGAGCGGGCGCGCGCCCTGTTCGCCGGGACCTCCGCGCACTCCGTCCTGCCGCTGACCCACCCGCTGACCGCCGCCTTCGGCGTCCTCTTCGGCGCCGCCGCCCACGCGACCGGCTGGCCCGTCGCCCGCGGCGGGTCTCGCGCGATCGCGGCCGCGCTGGTCGCCGAGCTCGAGGCGCACGGCGGGCGGGTGGTCACCGGCGCCGAGATCACCGACCTCGCGCAGGTGCGGCCCGCGGACGTCGTGCTGCTCGATCTCGGGCCCCACGCCGTCGCCGACCTCGTCGGCGACGAGCTGCCCGACGGCGTGGCCCGCGGGCTGCGCCGCTGGCGCTACGGCACCGCCACCCACAAGGTCGACTACCTCCTCGACGGCCCCGTGCCGTGGCGCGACGAGCGCGTCGGCCGCGCCGGCACCGTCCACCTCGGCGGCACGCTCGACGAGATCGCGGCCGCCGAGCGCGACGTCCACCGCGGCCGCCACCCCGACCGGCCCTACGTCCTCGTCGCCCAGCAGAACGCCCTCGACCCCGGACGCGCCCCCGCCGGCCGCCAGGTGCTCTACGCCTACGCCCACACCCCGCACGGCTCGGCGGCACCGGTGGGGGACCGGATCGACGCACAGATCGAACGGTTCGCCCCCGGGTTCCGCGACCGCGTGCTGGGCCGGGTGGAATCCGCGCCCGCCGACCTCGCGGCGTGGAACGCCAACCTCGTCGGCGGTGACGTCATCGGGGGCTCGATGGGTGGGGCGCAGCTCCTGCTGCGGCCGCGCGCCACCCTGCGGCCCTACGGGCTGGGGGTGCCCGGGCTGTTCGTGTGCTCGGCGTCGACACCCCCCGGCGGCGGCGTCCACGGCATGAACGGCTACCACGCGGCCCGCGCGGCGCTCGCCCACCTCCGACGCTCGACGAGCCCGGGACGAAGACACGAAGGAGTGGACATGACCAGTATCGAGGTGACCCGATGAACCGGCTCGCCGCGACCTCGCACCGGGGCCGGGCAGCGAGCTCGCCCGGCCGCGCCAAGACCCTCACCTACCTCGCGGGGATCGCGCTGTGCGCGGTCGTGGCCGCGCCGATCCGGCAGAACCGCCGCCCGGCAAAGGAACGGGTCGACGGCTTCCCCCTGTCCTACTACCCGATGTTCTCCGTGCGCCGGACGAGGAACGGCACCGTGCACCACCTGCTCGGCATCGACGCCGACGGCACCGAGCGGATCCTGCACTGCGGCCACGCCGGGACCGGCGGGCTCAACCAGGTTCGCCGCCAGATCAACCGCCGCGTGCGCGAGGGGCGGGCCGAGGAGGTCGCGCGCCTCGTCGCGGCGTCGGTCGCGGCGTCGTCGGCGCGCGACGACGCCGCGGTCCGCCACGTCCGCGTCGTCACCAGCGTGCACCGCTTCGACGACTTCTTCGCGGGGGACCGCACGCCCCGACGCCGCACCGTGCTCGCCGAGGTGCCGGTCCCGCGCACCATGACCTGACCGACCGCGCGATCCCGCCGCCCGGCGTGCCTCCCGCTCGGCGCACCCGGTCCCCGACGTACCAGTGCCGACGCACCCGCCCCGACGTACCGACCCGCCCGTCCCCGGCCCACCTGGAGACCTTCGATGTCCACCCGGATCCGCGCCGGCGCCCGGCGCCTCGCGTCCGCCCTCGACCGGCGCCTCCTGCCCGCCACCGCGGCCGCGCGACCCGCGCTCAACCGGGTCGCGACCGGCGCCTACACCGCCTACTACCTGGGCAGGCGCGTGCGGATGTTCCGCCGCGTCCACCGCACCGACCCCGGCCTGTTCCAGCCCGTCGGCCCGGTGAAGATCCTCCGGCGTCCGCTGCCGGCGCCCGTCGCCGACGCCCTGATGTACGCCACCCTCGCCAGCGACGTCGCGTTCACTCTCGGCGTCCGCCACCGGGTGACGGGACCCCTGCACGCCGCCCTGCTCACGTGGACGCTGTCCTACCGCAACTCGTGGTCGATGATCTTCCACAGCGACAACAACCTCGTCCTGCACACCGCGGTGCTGGGCGTGACCCCGTCCGCCGACGCCGTCTCGGTCGACCGGCTCCTCAGGCGACGGGTGGGCCCGACGGCGACGACCCCGGGCCCGGCTCACCCAGGGGCGCCGGCGCCGTCCTGGCGGTACGCCGCGCCCGTGCGCGGGATGCAGGCCGTCACCGCCGTCAACTACTTCCTCGCCGGCTACGCCAAGGTGCTCGGCCCGATGGGCTGGCGGTGGGCCGACGGCGAGGTGCTGCGACGGCAGATCGCCGCCGACGGCCTGCGCAAGGAGCTCCTCGGCAGCGAGGCCGCCGGTCTCGGCATCCGGCTCTACGACCAGACGTTCCTGTTCACGGTCTCGGCCGCCGGGTCGCTCGTCCTCGAGCTCGCGGCACCGCTCGCGCTGCTCGACCGCCGTCTCGCCCGCCTCTGGGCGGTCAGTGCGTTCTCGATGCACTGGGGCATCAAGGCGATCATGGGCATCACGTTCAGGCACAACCTCTCGGGCGTGCTGTACCTGCCCTACTTCCCGCTCGAGAGGCTTCTGCCGCCCCGTATGCGCTGACACCGCGCCGGGCGGCCGAGCTCGCCGATCGGGCCCCGACCTACCCTGGCCGGGTGAACGAGAACTGGTCCGCCCGCACCCGCGCCGTCGCCCTCGGCCGCCCCGCCGGGCCCGGCGCACCCCTCAACGTGCCGCCGTCGCTGGCGTCGACGCTGCGCGAGGGCGGCACCGACTACACCCGGTTCGGGACCGACGGCACCACCGCCCTGGAGGCCGCTCTCGGCTCCCTGGACGGCGGGCACGCCGTCGCCTTCTCCTCCGGCATGGGGGCGGCCGCGGCGATCGTCGAGACGATGCCGGTCGGCACGCACGTGGTCAGCTCCTCGACGATCTACCACGGCGTGCGCTCGCTGCTCGCCGACCTCACCGCGCTGGGGCGCCTGCGCGACGTCCCCGTCGACGCCACCGACCACGACGCCGTCGCCGCCGCCCTCGACGCCGCGGCCGCAGAGGGTGTGCCGGCGCTGCTGTGGCTCGAGACGCCGAGCAACCCGTTGCTCGAGATCCTCGACGTCGAGGCCCTCGCCGCGATCGCCGCCGAGCGTGGCGTGCCGGTGGCGGTCGACTCGACGTTCGCCACCCCGCTGCGGCTCCGGCCGCTCGAGCTCGGCGCCACGTACGTCGTGCACTCGGCCACCAAGTACATCGGCGGGCACTCCGACCTGCTCATGGGCGTGGTCGTCGCCCGGGACCCCGACGCCCTCGCGCCGATCGTGCGGCAGCGCTCCCTGCACGGCGGCTTCCCCGGCGGCATGGAGACCTTCCTCGCCCTGCGCGGTCTGCGCACGCTCGCCGTCCGCCTCGACCGCGCCGAGGCGAGCGCCCAGGTCCTCGCCGAGCGCCTCGCGGACCACCCGGCGGTCACCTCGGTGGCCTACCCGGGCCTGCCGGACGACCCCGGGCACGAGCTCGCCGCCCGCACGATGGGTGGGTTCGGTGCCGTCGTGTCCTTCTGCCTGAGGAGCGAGGACGCGGCGGACCGCGTGCTCGCCCGCACCGAGCTCGTCATCATGGCGACCTCGCTTGGCGGCGTCGAGACCACCGCCGAGCGGCGCAACCGCTGGGGCGAGGGCACCCGGACGGGCCTGGTGCGCATGAGCGTCGGGATCGAGGACGTGGAGGACGTCTGGGCCGACCTCGCCCGGGCGCTCGAGCCGGAGGTCAGCGCGAGGTGACGTCCCGGCGTCGGAACCCGAGCGCCCCGACGACGACGAGCACCGCGGCGATGCCCGTCAGCACGAGCAGCGGGGCCACCTCGAGATCCTCCGCGGGCAGGGCCGGCGTGCTGTCGAACGGGGACACCGCGAGCGCCCAGCCCGGGATGTCGAGCAGGCCGCCGAGGAACAGCACGAGCGCCGTCCACACCACCAGCAGCCACGCCAGGACCGTCAGGCGAGGCGCCAGGCCGAACGTCGCGACCGCGAGCCCGGCGAGCACCGCGATCGCCGGCAGGTACACCAGCGCGGCGAGGGTGAGCTCGCCGATCCGGGAGGCCTCGCCGACCCCGAGGGCCACGCCGATCCCGGTGCCCAGACCGGAGACCACGGTGAGGAGGACCATGTGCACGGCGACCGTCAGCAGCCACCCCCCGAGGTAGCCGGTCCGCGAGCTGCCGGTGACGATCGTCTGCTCGGTGCGGCCCGAGGACTCCTCGGCCTTGAGCCGTAGCACGCCCGAGACGGCGAGGATCATCGGTGCCACGAGGACGATCGTGAGGATGATGCCCGCGAACTGCGCGGTCATGTCCGTGCCCTCCAGGGCGACCCAGTCCTGCAGAGTGGGGTTGTCCTCGAGCATGTCGTCGATCGATCCGGCGAGGGAACCCATCGCCACGGCGAACAGGAAGGTCCCCACTCCCCAGGCGATGACCGAGCCGCGCAGGAGCCGCTCGGCGAGCCCGGCCGGGGAGAGCAGCGAGCGCGCCGCGTTGGCGGGCCCGGGGGAGGGGCGGCGCAGGCCGGCGCCGAGGTCACGCCTGCGGGCGAGGCTGACGGCCACGACGTACAGGACGACGACGGCGGCCGCCGAGACCGCGAGCGGCCACCACCTGAGGTCGACGAACAGGCGGGTCTGCTGGGCCCAGGCCAGCGGCGAGAACCAGGACAGCCACGAGCCCGTGGGCTCGATGACGTCGCCGATGCCGCGGACGAGGAAGGCGCCCGCGAGGACGGCGGCCGACAGCCCGCTCGCCCCGCCAGCGTGCTCGGTGGTCTGGGCGACCACCGTGGCGAGCGCGGCGAACACCATGCCGGTCAGCGCCGTGGCGAGCCCCAGGGCGAGCGAGTCGGTGACAGCCATCCCGGGGACGACCAGGCTGATCGTCACTGCCGCGCCGACGAGGACGTTGGCGACGGCGACGGTGACGACGGACGCCGTCGGCGCGGCGAACCGGCCGACGGGGAGCGAGCGGATGAGCTCGAGGCGCCCCGACTCCTCCTCGGCGCGGGTGTGCCGCACGGCCAGGAGGATCGACATGATGCTCGCCGCGAGGAGCACGTAGAGCACGAGCTCGTTGGCGACCATCGCGCCGAACGTGTAGTCGTCGAGAGCGAACGCCGGGCCGCTCATGATGACCGCGGCCGGGCTCGACATGAGGTCGGCGCGGCCCTGGAGCGACTCCTGGGTGGGGAACGCGCCTTCGAGGGAGTAGACCGAGCCGAGGACGACGAGCCCGACGGCGAGCGCCCACACCGCGATGCGGACCCGGTCGAGCCGCAGGTTGAGCCGGACCAGGGTCGCTGTCCCCGTGAGGCTTGTGCCGGCGTCGGGCGGTGGTCGGTCCGTGCGGCGTGCCGGCGGGACGTCGGTGCGACCGGTGGCTGTGGCGGTCATCAGGCGGCCTCGCTCACGTCGTCGCCGTAGTGGCGCATGAAGAGGTCCTCCAGCGACGGCGGGGTGATGGACAGGTTCTCGACGCCGGCGTCGGCGAGCACCTGGAGGACCTCGTTGATCCGGGCGTTGTCGATGTCGAAGGTGAGGCGGTCACCCTCGCGGGCGAGGTCGTGGACGCCGTCGAGGCGGGTGAACGCCTCGGCGGGGTGGCTGGTCGTCGCGGTGACGGTCGAGCGCGTGAGGTGGCGCATCTCGGCGAGGGTGCCGGACTCGACGGCTCGGCCCGCCCGGATGATCGTCACGGTGTCGCACAGCTTCTCGACCTCGCCGAGGATGTGGCTCGACAGCAGGACCGTGCGGCCGTCCGCGCGCAGCTTCCGGACCTCGTCGGTGAACACGGCCTCCATCAGGGGGTCGAGGCCGGAGGTCGGCTCGTCGAGGAGGAACAGCTCGGCGTCGGAGGCGAGTGCCGAGACCAGGGCGACCTTCTGCCGGTTGCCCTTGGAGTACGTGCGCGCCTTCTTCGTCGGGTCGAGCTCGAAGCGCTCGATCAGCTCCTCGCGGCGTCGCCGGTCGGCGGTGCCGCCGTGCAGGCGGGTGAACACGTCGATCGCCTCGCCGCCGGTGAGGTTCGGCCACAGGCTCGTGTCGCCGGGGACGTAGGCGAGGCGGCGGTGCACGGCGACGGCGTCGGACCAGGGGTCCTGGCCGAGCACGGTGGCGCGGCCGGAGTCGGCGCGGAGCATGCCGAGCAGCACGCGGATGGTCGTGGACTTCCCGGCGCCGTTGGGGCCGAGGAATCCGGTGACGCGCCCGGTGGGCACGGTGAGCTCGAAGCCGTCGAGCGCGCGGGTGGAGCCGAAGGTCTTGACGAGGTCGGCGACCTCGATCGCGGGGCTGGTCATGCGGTGCTCCTGTGGGACGTGGTGGAAGGTGCGGGATCGGTGGCGGCGGGCGCCGCAGTGGCGGTGTCGTCGTCGGAGGGTGTGGTGGTGGTGCGGTCGGAAGGGTCGGAGTCCTCGTCGTCGAGCCCGTCGGTCGCCCGGCCCTCCTGCGCGGCCCTGGCACCGTCGGGCGTGGCGAGGTAGGCGGCGAGCAGGTCGGGGCTCGTGAGCAGCGGCTCGGTGTACAGCTCGAGCAGCGGGAGCGTCATCGTGTCGGCGTAGGCGCGCAGCATGGCGGGCAGCTCCTCGAGGTCCCAGTGCTCCTGCCGGCCCGGGAGCTGGAGGAGCAGCGCGCCGAGGGACAGGACGGTGAGCGCCCGGGCGCGCGCGGCGGGGGCGCGGCTCGGGCGGACGACGCCGTCGTCGACCGCCTCCTGGACGTAGACGGACGTGTTGTCGACGGAGGCGTTCACGAACCGGTCGGTCAGCTCGCCCCCGTGCTGCAGCGCCCGCAGCACGTAGCCGACGAGCGTCGTGTAGCCCTCGATACCCGCGAGCGGGATGAGCATCGCGGCCGCCCGGGCGTTCGACCGGAGGACCGAGGACTTGAAGTCGCGGATCTGCGCCAGGACGTGCTCGTCGCAGGCCTCGCGGAGGCCGGCGCGCGAGCCGAAGTGGTGGAGGATCAGGCCCGCGCTGACCCCGGCATCGGCGGCGATGCTGCGCAGCGACGCGTCGAGGCCGTGGGCCGCGAACCGGTGGATCGCGGCGTCCCGGATGCGGGCCCTGGTGGTGAGATCCTCGGACGTTGAACTCATGTTCAGGACGCTATACGTGCGTTCAGTCGATGCGCAAGGAGATTCTGGGCGCGGATCGTCCTGGTCCGCCTCGGCCTGCTCCGGGCATCTCCGACGAGGTCGTGCTTGGGGCGGCGAGGTCGTGCGCGCGAGGCACGATCTCGACGGTCCGGGCACGACCTCGCCGAGGCCCGGGCGAGGCGCCGGCGTCAGCGGTCGATGCGGGGGTGTTCCGTGTGGCTTCGCGCGACGGTGATGTGCCGGTCGGTGCCCGGAACCTCGACCTCGTCGATCGCGGCCACCGCGAGATCCTCCACCGAGATGCTCGAACGGCCGTCCGGGTCCGTGAGCAGGGTGGTGGTCCCGCGTCGGTAGCGGCCCGAGCGCTCGCCGGGCGCGAGGACGGCGGGCGGGCTGAGGTAGGTCCACCCCTCGTACGGATGGACGACGCACGCCGCCAGCTGGTCCAGGCTCGCTGCCGCGACGGCACGCCACGATGGCGGGACGAACCTCGGATCGTCGACGACGAGCAGGCCGCCGTCCCCGGGCGCCGGGCAGCCTTCCGTCGGGACCGCTTCCGCATCACCCGGTGCCGGGTCCGCCCGCCCGGGAGAGCTGAGCGGGCCGGCACCCCCGACGACGAGGAGCCGCGTGTCCGTGCGGCGGGCGGCGTCGAGGACCGTTGTCGTGAGCGGGCCGATTCTCCGCTCTGCCCCCGACGGTGCGCGTGCGGCGAGGATCGCGGCGTCGGCCCCGGCGAGTACCGCGTCGGCCGCGCCTGGTCGTGAGACGTCGAGGGCGACGGTGCGCACGGGTGTGCCCCGCCGTGCGTCGTCGTCGGTGGTGGTTCGAGGACTGCGCGTGCGGGTGCGCCCCGGGCTCCGCGAGACGGCGACGACGTCGTGCCCGCGCCGCGTGGCCTCGCTGGTGAGCTGGGTTCCGACCATGCCGGTCGCGCCGATGACGACGATCCTCACGATGCGACCTCCTGCGTCGTCGGGGTGTGCGGAGCGTGCGCGTCGATGCGGGAGCGTCGAGGGGACGGCTGGCTGCTGCGGCGTGCGCCAGGCCTTCGGCGCCGCGGCGCGAGCTGGCCCGCGGCGAGGGCGGCCAGGGCGAGGGCGAACCCGACCAGCTGGACCGGGGTGAGGCGCTCTCCGACGACGGCGGCCCCGAGGACCGCCGCGACGAGGGGGGAGAGCAGGCCGAGGAGTGCCGTCGCGGTGACCGGGCGGGAGCGGACCCCGGCGAACCACAGCGAGTAGGCGATGAGCCCGCCCACGAGGCCGAGCCACGCGTACCCGGCGACGGCCGGGGCGTCGATGCCGGTGGGAACGCCGTCGACGACGAGGGTCGGGACGAGCAGGACGAGGCCGCCCGCGGTCAGCTGCCAGGAGGCGAACCCCACGGGCCCCACGTCGTCGGGCCGGCCCCACCGCTTGGTGAGCACGACGCCGGTGCCCATGGAGGCGGCGCCGAGGATGCCCGCGGCGATGCCGACCGGGTCGAGCGCCGCGTCGGGTCCGAGCACGACGAGACCGACCCCCAGCACGCCGACGACGCCCCACGCGAGCCGCCACCGTGAGAGACGCTCCGAGAGGATGAGGACCGCGAGGAAGGTGATGAGGATCGGCTGAGTGGCGCCGAGGGTCGAGGCGACGCCGCCCGGCAGCCGCTCCGCGGCCACGAAGAGCAGCGGGAAGAAGATGGCCATGTTGAGCGTGCCGAGCACGGCGGACCGCCACCACCACGCGCCGCGGGGCAGCCGGCGGGCGACGAGCAGGCCGAGCAGGCCTGCCGGGAGCGCGCGCATGAGCGCGGCGAACATCGGGTGGTCCGCCGGGAGCAGCTCGGTGGTCGCGATGTAGGTCGTCCCCCACACGGCCGGCGCAAGAGCGGTCGCCAGGGTGAGCGCGGTGGTGCGGCCGGGTGAGGGGTGAGGCGTGTCGACGTCGGGCGTGGTGCCGCGTCCGGGCGGTCCGGTGGGCGTCGCGTCGGGCGCCGATGTCCCCGGGCGGGGTGCTGTCGTCGTCATGCGACCAGCGTCGGCCCGCCTTGGTTGATGAGTCCAACACATCGTTGTCATCGGATCGATCGCGTAGCACGATGGATGGATGGAGCTGCAGCAGCTGCGCTACGTCCTCGCTGTGGCCGAGACCCGCAGCTTCACCCGCGCCGCCGAGCGCTGCTTCGTGGTCCAGTCGGCGCTCAGCCACCAGGTCAAGGCGTTGGAGCGGGAGCTCGGCGTCGATCTCTTCGCCCGGACGAGCCGGCGGGTGGAGGTCACCGCCGCCGGCGAGGCCTTCCTCCCGGCGGCCCGTGCCGCGCTCGATGCTGTCGAGCGCGCCGCTGCCGAGGCCGCGTCCGCCGCCGGCGAGGTGCGAGGGACGCTGCGCATCGGGCTGATCCCGACCGTCACCGCCCTCGACGTCCCCGCGCTCGTGGGCCGGCTGCGCGACGAGCACCCCGCGGTGCGGGTGACGATGCGCGGCGGTGGCAGCGACGAGCTCGTCGCCGCGATCCGCTCCGGCGAGCTCGACCTCGCCGTGCTCGGCCTGTCCGACACCCGCTCGCCGGTCGGCGTCGCCTCCCGTGAGCTCGCCCGTGAGCCGCTCGTCGCCGTGCTCCCGGCCGGGCACCGGCTCGCCCGGCGACGCCGACTCGGGCTCGCCGAGCTGGCCGACGAGACGTTCGCCGACTTCGGCGCCGGCACTCCGGGCCGCGCGCAGAGCGACATCGCGTTCGCGGCCGCGGGCGTCGCGCGGGAGGTGGCCTTCGAGTCGATCGGTCCCGAGCTGCTCCTCGGTCTGGTCGCCGAGGGGCTCGCGGTCACGCTGCTGCCGGCCGCCGTCGTGCCGGACGACGCCCGCACGGTGGTCGTCCCGGTGGTCGACGGACCGGTCCGGGTCGAGCACCTGGCGTGGAGCGACTTCAACCCCGGCCCCGCGACGCTGGCGTTCCTCGACCTCCTCGACGCCTGAGCGAGCGGTACCTCGCCCGCTCGGCGAGGACCTGTGCGGTCGGCGCTGCCCCGTTACAGCCAACCCATCGCGCGCAGGCCGAGCATCCACCCCGAGAGCGTGAGGAACGAGCACGCCGTCTGGAGCATCATCGACGCGGTCGGGACGTCGGACTCCCCGTACCCCTCGCCGAGCGCGGGCAGCACCGAGTACGTCGGCAGCGCGCACATCAGCACCGCTGCCGCCCGCAGCTCGGCCGGCAGCGGGGGCAGCCCGGCGGCGTCGAGCAGGAGGATCAGTCCGACGGCGATCGCCGGCATCACGGCCAGCTTCCCGACGACCGTGGTGGCGATGTCCCCCACCGCCCCGCGCACGCGCAGACCGACGAACATCCCGCCGACGGCGAACAGCGCCACCCCCGTCGACGCGCCCGCGAGGAGGTCGACGCCGCGGTCGAGCGTCGTCGGCAGGTCGATGCCGGCCGTGCTCAGTGCGAGCGCGGCGACGATCGCGATGACCATCGGGTGCAGGACGACACCGCGCAGGGTCGCGACGAGCCGGTCGCGGACGGTGCCCGTGCCCGTCGCCTGCTCGGCCAGCAGCAGCGTGAGCGGGATGATGAGTACGTTGTCGACGATCATGCCCATCCCGACGGCGGCCCCCGCCCGCTCCGCGAACAGGATGAGGAAGATCGGGAACCCGATGAACCCGTTGGCCGTCCCCGCCATGCCGGTGCCCATGAAGATCGCCCGCAGCCTCGACCTGCCCCGCGCGCGGGCGTAGGCGGCAGCGAGGCCGAACATCACCAGCGCGGCGATCGCGTAGGTGAGCAGGTACACGGCGTGGAAGACCTCGCCGGGGGAGCGGCCGGCGATGTTGGCGAAGATGAGGAGAGGCAGCGCCACCTTGACGACGAACCGCGACAGGACCGCAGCGTCCTCGCGCCGGAACATGCCGGACCGCGTGAGGACGTAGCCGAGCGCGACGACGAGGAAGACCGGCACCGTCGCCGAGAGCACGTGCTGCACACTGCCTCCCTGGTCGTCGTAGTGGCTGGGCCGGCCCGCCACCGTGGTCGTCGTGGTGCGGCCGGACCGGCCCGCCGCCGTTCGTGCACGTCGTCGACGACGGAGGGGCACCGCTCGGCGCCGTTCGTCGTCGTCGGGGAGATTGTCGCCCGTCCCGGCGCGGCGGAGGCGCGGATGCTCAGAGGGTGTCGAGCCAGGCGTGGTCGGCGTCCAGGCGCGCGACGACGTCGCGCAGCCACCGGCGCGCCCGGGCGTCGAGCAGCGGAAGCGCGGCCCGGGCGTCCTGCCGGTCCTTCTCCCGAGCCTGGGCGGCCTTGAACATGAGGGTCACCTCGGGCCGTGCGTAGCGCAGCCCGTCGGGCGCGACCCACGTGACGTCGTCGAGGTCCTCGGTGTGGGAGGCGAGGCGCTTGTTGGTCCAGCGGCCGCCGGTCTCCGGGGTGAACGGCACGTCGAGGATCCACGGCGAGCGCGCGTCACGTCGCACCCACAGCTGGCTGTCGGGCCGCAGCTCGCCGAAGCGCCCGTCGAAGGGGCGCAGCCACCCCTCGTCGACGTTCCACGGCGTCCACCGGTCGCCGAGGAAGCGGCGGAAGGCCCCGGCGTCGCTCGACAGGATCGAGACGTCCAAGTCCTCGTGCGGGCGCGCGACGCCGGTAACGACCTCGATGCTCCAACCGCCCACGATCCACCACGGCCGGTCGAAGCCCCGCATGAAGGCGCCGACGGTGGTGGGGTCGAGCGGGTCCCAGCCGCCGTACCAGCGCGAGAACTGCTCGGGCGGCAGCGGGCGGGCGAAGCGCGGTTGCGCCGCGGGAGGACGTGGACGGCGTGGTGGCACAGGGCGAGAGGCTACGGGCCGGGCCTTCTGCGCGCCCGGGAATACCCACCCCACCTCCAAGGTTGAGCCAGGCAGACTCAGCTTCACGCCCGGTCGGCTGGACAACGGAACCGGCGCGGGTGCAGAGTTGAGTGCATACGACTCAAGACCAGTCGGAAGCCGCGGCCAACCAGGTCACGCAGCCGGCGCAACCACTAGGGAGCACCACACATGGCACGAGCAGTCGGGATCGACCTCGGCACCACGAACTCCGTCGTCTCCGTCCTCGAGGGCGGCGAGCCGACGGTCATCGCGAACGCGGAGGGCCAGCGCACCACGCCGTCCGTCGTCGCGTTCAGCAAGTCCGGCGAGGTCCTCGTCGGCGAGATCGCCAAGCGTCAGGCCGTCACCAACGTCGACCGCACGATCTCCTCCGTCAAGCGCCACATGGGCACCGACTGGTCGGTGGACATCGAGGACAAGTCCTACACCGCGCCCGAGATCTCCGCGCGCATCCTGGGCAAGCTGAAGAAGGACGCCGAGTCCTACCTCGGCGAGCCCGTCACCGACGCCGTCGTCACCGTGCCCGCGTACTTCAACGACGCCGAGCGGCAGGCCACGAAGGACGCCGGCCAGATCGCCGGCCTCAACGTCCTGCGCATCGTCAACGAGCCCACCGCGGCGGCGCTCGCCTACGGCCTGGAGAAGGGCAAGGAGGACGAGCTCATCCTCGTGTTCGACCTGGGTGGCGGCACGTTCGACGTCTCCCTGCTCGAGGTCGGCAAGGACGAGGACGAGTTCTCCACGATCCAGGTCCGCGCGACCTCCGGGGACAACCGCCTCGGCGGCGACGACTGGGACCAGCGGGTCGTCAGCTGGCTCGTCGACACGGTCAAGGGCCGCGGCGGTCCCGACCTGTCCAAGGACAAGATCGCGCTCCAGCGGCTCAAGGACGCGGCCGAGCAGGCCAAGAAGGAGCTCTCCTCGGCGACGTCGACGAACATCTCCCTGCAGTACCTGTCGATGACGCCCGAGGGCCCGATCCACCTCGACGAGCAGCTCACGCGCGCGAAGTTCGAGGACATGACCAAGGACCTCCTCGACCGCACCAAGGCGCCGTTCGAGAACGTCATCCGCGACGCCGGCATCCAGCTCTCCGAGATCGACCACGTCGTCCTCGTCGGCGGCTCGACCCGCATGCCGGCCGTCACCGAGGCCGTCAAGGGCCTGACCGGCGGCCGCGAGCCCAACAAGGGCGTCAACCCGGACGAGGTCGTCGCCGTCGGCGCCGCCCTGCAGGCCGGCGTCATCAAGGGCGACCGCAAGGACGTCCTGCTCATCGACGTCACCCCGCTCTCCCTGGGCATCGAGACCAAGGGCGGCGTGATGACGAAGCTCATCGAGCGCAACACGGCCATCCCGACCAAGCGCTCCGAGGTCTTCTCCACGGCCGAGGACAACCAGCCGTCGGTGCTCATCCAGGTCTTCCAGGGCGAGCGCGAGTTCGCGAGGGACAACAAGCCGCTCGGCACGTTCGAGCTCACCGGCATCGCACCGGCGCCGCGCGGCATGCCGCAGGTCGAGGTCGCCTTCGACATCGACGCCAACGGCATCGTCCACGTGTCCGCCACGGACAAGGGCACCGGCACCGAGCAGTCGATGACGATCACCGGCGGCTCGGCGCTGCCCAAGGACGAGATCGACCGCATGGTCAAGGAGGCCGAGGCGCACGCCGCCGAGGACGCCAAGCGTCGTGAGGAGGCGGACGCCCGCAACACGGCCGAGCAGCAGGTGTACTCGGTGGAGAAGCAGCTCACCGACAACGCCGACAAGCTGCCCGAGGACGTCCGGGGCGAGATCCAGGAGTCCGTCGACGCCCTGAAGAAGGCGCTCGAGGGCGAGGACGTCGAGGCCATCAAGACGGCGCAGGACGACCTCAACACCAAGGCGATGAAGATCGGCGAGGCGCTCTACGCCGCGCAGGCCGACGAGAACGTCGGCGCGCAGGAGCAGCCGGACTTCGGTGACGCCGGGGGCGAGCAGGCCTCGGACGCCGGCGCCGACGAGGACGTCGTCGACGCCGAGATCGTCGACGACGAGGAGGACCGCAAGTGACCGAGCAGCCCGACCGACCGAGGGAGGAGCCGGTGGTCAACGACCGCCGTCGCCTCGACCCCGAGACCGGACGGGTGCGCCCGCCGGCGGGCGGCCCGGCCGCGGGCGGACCGCAGGGTCAGGCGGTTCCCGACGACGCCGCGGCGGCGCCCGGTGCCGGTGCGCCCGGCGCGGGCGGCCCCGCGGGTGAGGGTGCGGCCGCGGGCGGTGGCCCAGCCGGTGGGGCGTCCGACGTGCCGGCCGGTGCGCCTGCTGGTGCGCCGTCCGGCGGGCCGGAGGGTGACCAGGTCGCGGCGGAGGAGGACCCTCTCGCCGTCGCGCAGGCGGAGGTGCTGGACCTGCAGGACCAGCTGGCGCGGCGCAAGGCCGACGTCTACAACGTCGAGCAGGAGTACGCGGCGTTCGTGCGTCGCTCCCGCACGGAGGCCGCCGGTCACCGGCAGGCCGGCGTCGAGTCGGTCGTGGAGTCGCTGTTCGGCGTCCTCGACGACATCGCGCTGGCCCGCAGCCACGACGACCTGAGCGGCCCGTTCGCCTCGATCGCCGACAAGCTCGAGCAGACGCTCCAGCAGAGGTTCTCCCTCGAGCGCTTCGGCGCCGTGGGCGAGGAGTTCGACCCGAACGTGCACGAGGCGCTCATGAGCTCCGAGAGCGCGGAGGTCGAGGTCCCCACGATCGACCAGGTCCTCCAGCCGGGCTACCGGATCGGCGACAAGGTCGTCCGGGCCGCCCGCGTGGCGGTGCACTCTCCCGCGTGAGCCGGGTGACGATGCCCGTGGGCGCCGCCGGGCGGCGCCCACGGGCACGCAGCACATGCAGGACGCCGGGCGTGCGGCGCACGCCCGGCCCGCGAGATCGACAAGACGCAGCCGAGGGAGGTGGTGAGTGATGGCGGGACAGGACTGGCTGGAGAAGGACTTCTACCAGGTGCTCGGCGTGAGCAAGGACGCCGACGCGGACACGATCAAGAAGGCGTACCGCAAGCTCGCCCGGACGCACCACCCCGACCAGAACCCAGGTGACGCCAAGGCCGAGGAGACCTTCAAGAAGGTCGGCGAGGCCTACGCGGTGCTCTCGGACCCCAAGGAGCGCAGCGAGTACGACGCGCTGCGGGCCATGGCCGGGGGCCGGCCGCGCTTCTCGGGCGGACCGGCCGGCGGCGCCGGCGCGTCGGGCTTCGAGGACGTCTTCTCCTCCGGCTTCGGAGCCGGGGGCCGCGGGCAGGGCTACGCCTCGGCGCAGGACGCGCCCGGGTTCGACGACATCCTCAGCTCGATGTTCGGCTCGGCCGCGCCGTCGGGCTTCGGGTCGAGGCGCCGCGCCCAGCGCGGCCAGGACGTGCTCGCCACGACCACGCTGCCGTTCCGGCAGGCCGTCGACGGCTCGACCGTGGAGCTCACCGTCGACGGCCGCGCGGTGACCACCCGCATCCCGCCCGGCGTGCGCGACGGTCAGAAGATCAAGATCCCCGGCAAGGGACGCCCCGGCAGCGGCGGTGCACCGGCAGGCGACCTCATCATCACCGTCGAGGTCACACCCCATCCGGTCTTCACCCTCGACGGCGCGAACCTGCGCCTCACCGTGCCGGTGACGTTCGACGAGGCCGCGCTCGGGGCGACCGTGGAGATCCCCACGCTCGACGGCGAGAGCGTGCGCCTCAAGGTGCCGGCCGGTACGCCGTCGGGCAGGACCCTGCGCGTGCGCAAGCACGGCGTGAAGCGTGCCAAGGGCGTTCCCGGCGACCTCCTGGTGACCGTCAACGTCGTCGTGCCCTCGCGGCTCAGCGCGGCGGCACGAAAGGCCGTCGAGGACTTCGCCGCCGCCAACGGCGACGTGAGCCCGCGGGACCAGCTCTTCGAGCAGGCGAGACGATGAGCCCGGGCCGGGCGGGGCGCGGTCGCGCCCGGGGCCGGGTGCGCGCCGAGGACCAGATCGGTCCCGACACCGCGGTGCTCACGATCTCGGTCGCCGCCGAGCTCGCCGGCATGCACCCGCAGACGCTCCGGCAGTACGACCGGCTGGGCCTGGTGGCCCCGCACCGCACCGCCGGACGCGGGCGCCGCTACTCGCTGCGCGACGTCTCCCGGCTGCGCGAGGTGCAGCGCCTGTCCCAGGAGAAGGGCGTGAACCTCGCCGGGATCGAGCAGGTGCTCAGGCTGCGCGACGAGCTCGACCGGGTGACGGCCGAGCTCGAGGCGTTGCGCGCGCGGGTCGAGCCGGGCAGCAGGGTGTTCACCGCGAGCTCGACCGGCGTCGTCGTGGCAGGACCGCGCGGCCGCCGGGTGCGGGGCGAGCGCCGGGAGACCGGCGCGCTCGTCCTGTGGCAGGGCCACCGCCGCACGCGCTGACGCCGCGAGGTGCCGCGCCTCGCCCCTCGTCGGCGCGAGATCAGGGGAAGTCGGCGAGAGCAGGGTCTATATCCCGTGTCCTCGTCAGCTTCCCCTGACCTCGTCGGGGTGGGCGGCGTAGCGTGGCCGGTGACCGCGCCACGAGAGGGAGGATCGCCGTGATCGAGCCGGAGACCAAGGACTGGACCTGGGTCCTGCGGGAGCGCTGCGCGGAGTGCGGTACCGAGGCGTCGACCCTCGCGCCCGACGACGTCGCCCGCGAGCTGTCCGCCGCCGCGAGCCGCTGGGCCGACGTGCTGCGGCGCGACGGCGTCGCCGACCGGCCGGACGACTCCACGTGGTCGCCCCTGGAGTACGGCGCGCACTCGGCCGACGTGCTCGAGGTCATGTCCACCCGCCTCGCGCTCATCCGGTCCGGCGACGGTCCGACGTTCCCCGACTGGGACCAGGACCGCGCGGCGGTCGAGGGCGACTACGGGTCGCGCGAGCCCGCGGAGGTGGCGCGGACCTTCGCCGAGCGGGCGGAGGAGACCGGCATCGTCTTCGGCGCCGTCCCCGAGGCCGCCTGGGAGCGCCCCGGCTACCGCTCGGACGGCGCCGCGTTCACCGTGCGCACGCTCGCCCAGTACCTCCTGCACGACATCCGGCACCACCTGCACGACGTCGCAGGCTGACCGCGCGGGGCGGCCCGCCCCTTCGCCCGTGCCCGCCTCGCGCAGTGCTCGGGTGAGGTCCGGGGTCCCGATGGGGGCGCTCGACCCTTCTCCCGCGGACCCTCGGACTCGGCGGGCCGCAACGCTTGGCACACTGTGCGGGTGACAGCCACGCCCGACGAACCGTCGACGACCGACGAGCAGCCGGTGCCCGACGGCACCGACGACACCGCCGGTCCCCGACGCCGTCGCATCCGCCCACGCACCACCCGCGCGTCCGTGCTGTGGATGGTCGTCGGCGTGCTCGTCGGCTCCCTGGTCCCCGCGTTCGCCCTGGCCGCCGGGACGGGCGCGGCCACCGGCATTGTGCGCGAGGCGGTCGACTCGGCCGAGCCGCTGGGCGCCGGACGGCACGACCTCGCCGGCGAGAGCACCTACCTCATCGTCGGCGAGCGGGGGACCGAGGGGCAGTGCGTCGTCACGGGCCCCGACGGCTCCTCGCTCGACATCGAGCTCGAGGAGGTCTTCCAGGCCGGCGCCGGCAGTCACGAGGTCACGCTCGGCAGCTTCGCCGCCGGATCGGACGGTCAGTACGACGTGGACTGCGACGCCGGCGGGGCCGAGCTGGGGATCACCCGCTCGCCGTCGCTCGGCGGCTGGTCGGTGCTCGGCGGGCCGCTCCTGGTCGGGCTCCTGGGGCTCGGCGCCGGGTTCGCGATCGGGATCATCGGCCTGTTCGGCTGGATCCGCGCGCGCCGCGAGCGCTGGAACACCGGCCCCTGACGCACTCGCCGTCGAGAGTGCGGTGGGGTGGACGCACCGCACTCTCGACGGGCGGGGTCAGGCGTCGCCGAGCTGCTGCCAGAGGAACTCGTACGCGAGCGCGTTCAGGTGGGCGCGCTGCGCGTTCGTCGCGGCCCCGCCGTGGCCGCCCTCGATGTTCTCGTAGGAGCGCACGTCCTTGCCGGCCTCGAGCATCCGGGCGGCCATCTTCCGGGCGTGCCCGGGGTGGACCCGGTCGTCCCGCGTGGAGGTCGTCAGCAGGAGCGGCGGGTAGTCCTTCTCGTCGTCGAACAGGTGGTACGGCGAGAACGTCTTCATGAAGCTCCACTGCGCCGGGTCGTCCGGGTCGCCGTACTCCGCCACCCACGACGCCCCCGCGAGCAGGCGCGAGAACCGCCGCATGTCCAGCAGCGGGACCTGCGCGACGATCGCGCCGAACTTCTCCGGGTAGAGCGTGAGCATGACGCCCATGAGCAGCCCGCCGTTCGACCCGCCCTGGATGCCGAGGTGGGCGGGGTCGGTGACCTGACGGCCCACGAGGTCGTCCGCGACGGCGGCGAAGTCCTGGTAGGCCCGGTGCCGCCGGTGCGTGAGCGCGGTGCGGTGCCACCTCGGCCCGTACTCGCCGCCGCCGCGGATGTTGGCCACGACGTACACGCCGCCCCGCTCGAGCCACGCCCGACCCACGGTGCCGGAGTACAGGGGGAGCAGGGAGATCTCGAAGCCGCCGTAGCCGTACAGCAGCGTCGGCAGCGGCCTGCCGCCCTCGCGGCGCCACTCCGCGGTGCCGACCCCCTTCTTCCCGATCTGGAAGTACGGGACCTGCGTGCCGTCGTCGGACGTGGCGAAGAACTGCTCGACGACGAGGCCCTCGTCGTCGAAGAACTGCGGCATCATCTTCAGCGGCTCGACGGCCTTCGTCTGCCCGGCGCCCGTGAGGCGCACGAGGCCCAGCGAGCTCGGCTGGAGGAAGTCGTTCGTCGTCAGCCACACGTCGTCCGACTCGAGCTCGTCCACAGCGGACACCGCCAGCGCCGCCATCCGCGAGACCGCCAGCCGGGGAGACCCGGACGCCGACAGGGCGAGGGGACGTTCGCGCCACTCGCCGTCCGAGGTCGGCGGCGGGGTGCGCATCTCGAGGCGGTTCGTCACGTCCTCGAGGATGTTGAGCACGAGGTGGTGGCGCGTCCACGAGTAGCTCGCGAGCGCGGTGGTCGGGGTGGGGACGAACAGGGTCGTCACGGTGCCCTCGCCGGCGAGGAACTCCTCGAGGTCGACGCCGAGCAGCGTGCCGGCGCGGTACATCGTGCCGCGCAGCTTGCCGGTCTCGCGCAGCAGGATCGTCAGCCACTCGCGGTGCACGTCGACGGACGCGGTGGTGGGGACGTCGATGCGGACCTTCTCGCCGTCCTCCCGCTCGAGGTAGACCTCCTCGTCGAAGAAGCCCACCGCCCGGCTGAAGAACGTGCGCTCGAACCCGGGCGTGGCGTCGTAGGAGGCCCCGACGACGACGTCGGACTCCTCGCCCGCGTACACCTCCGGGGCGTCGGCGAGCGCTGTGCCACGCTCCCAGCGGCGCACCGTGCGCGGGTACCCGGACTCGGTCAGGGTCCCCTCGCCGAAGTCGCGGCCGACGAGCAGGACGTCGCCGCTCGCGTCGCCCCACCGGGCGAACCCCTTGGACTCCTCGAGCCGGAAGCCGTCCTCGACGAACTCGCGCGTGGTCAGGTCGAACTCGCGCACGACGTCGGCGTCGGACCCGCCGCGGGACAGCGCGACCAGCGCCACGTCCCACTCCGGGCGGCGCACGGTCGCCCCGTGCCAGACCCACTGCTCGCCCTCGGCCTCAGCGAGGGCGTCGACGTCGATGAGGACGTCCCACTCCGGCTCGCGCGTCCGGTAGGACTCCCACGTGGTCCGGCGCCACAGGCCGCGGGGGTGCTCCGCGTCGATCCAGAAGTTGTAGAGGTGCTCCCCGCGCTGCACGACGCCGGGGATCTTCTCCGTCGAGTCGAGCACCTCGAGGATCTGGGAGCGGATCTCCTCGAACCGCGGCGCCGAGGCGATCTCGTCGGTGACCTCGGCGTTGCGCTCCTCGACCCAGGCGAGGGCCTCCTCGCCCTCGACCTCCTCGAGCCACTCGTAGGGGTCGTCGTCGGACTGAGCAGGAGCCGTCGAAGTCATGCGCACATTCCACCACGTCGTCATGCAGGTCACACGGCCGCCGAGCGCGGTTCTTCGTCGTCGGCGTCGTCGAGGCGCGCCGGGCGCGCACAGCGACGGCCGGCCCCCAGACTGGGGGACCGGCCGTCGAGCGTCGGGGGCTAGCTCCCCGAGAGTGAGTGGATCAGGCCTGCGACGTGTCGCCGGCGCCCTCGTTGCCGATGCGGCCGTCGAGGTTGTCACGCACGCCGTCGATCTTGTCGCTGTGCTTCCCGCCGGAGACGTTGTCCGCGGCGTTGCCAGCAGCGTCGAGACCCTTGTCCGAGTACTCCTCACCCTTGTCGCTGGAGAGTGCGTCCTTGGCCTTGTCGAAGATTCCCAATGTGATCTCCTTCCGTCGGGTCAACCGCCCGGATGGCACGGCCGCGGTCCATCCTTGCGCATAACCCCGGTTGCGGGTCAAGGGAGAAGAACGACGCTGCACCGTCGGGCGCCCGCTCAGGCGCGCTCGGGCGTCCGCTCGGCCCCGCTCGGGCGTCCGACGAGGCCCCGTAGTCTCGGGCCATGGCCCAGATCCACGAGCTCCCCGCCCTCGACCTGGCTGCCGCGATCCGGTCCGGGCAGGTGTCGCCGACCGAGGTCGCCGACCACACGCTGCGTCGGATCGAGTCGCTCGACCAACATGTCGGCGCCTTCATCCACGTGGCCGCGGACCGGGCGCTGGACGACGCGCGGGCCGCCGAGGCCACGCTCGCCGAGGCGTCGTCCGGCCCCGGCGGTGCCCCCGACCACCGCGACCTGCCGCCGTTCCTCGGCGTGCCCGTGCCGATCAAGGACCTCAACCAGGTCGCCGGGCTGCCCATGCGCATGGGGTCCGCCGCGTTCGCGGACAACGTCGCGCAGCTCGACGACGGCATCGTGTCGCTGCTGGCCGACGCGGGGACGACGATGGTCGGCAAGACCACGACCCCCGAGTTCGGCATGCCCCCCTACACCGAGCCGGACGTCGGGCCGACCGCCCGCACGCCGTGGGACCTCGACCGGTCGGCCGGCGGGTCCTCCGGGGGTGCGGGTGCCGCCGTGGCGGCCGGCCTCGTCCCCGCCGCGCAGGGCTCCGACGGCGGTGGATCGATCCGCATCCCCGCCTCCGCCTGCGGTCTGGTCGGTCTCCTGCCCACCCGCGGCCGTGTCTCGCCGGGCCCGTACCAGACGGACGGTCCCGGACTGGGCCGCAACGGTGTCCTCACCCGCACCGTGCGCGACACCGCCGCTCTCCTCGACGTCCTCGCCGTCCCCCGAGCGGGCGACATCTACCGGGCACCCGAGCAGCTCGGCACGTTCCTCGCCGCCTGCGACACCCCGCCCGCACGGCTCCGGGTCGGGGTCCTGCGCGAGCCCATCTCGATCGGGACCGACGTCCACCCCGAGGCGCTCGCCGCCGTCGACCGTGCGGTCACCCTGCTCGAGGGAATGGGCCACGAGACGGTGGAGGTCGGCGTGCCGTTCGCCGTCGAGGACTGGGAGGCGTTCCAGCCCGTCTGGGCGACGGGCGCCGCTGCCGCACCGCTCGATCCGGCGCAGGAGGAGCTGCTCGTGCCGCTCACCCGTCTCCTCCGCGAGCGCGGGAAGGAGGTGACCGGCGTCGAGTACGCGAGCGCGATCACCTCGATGCACCTGCTCACCCGACGCACCGCGCAGGTATGGGCGGGAGTCGACGTGATCCTCAGCCCCACCCTGTCGGGGCCGCCCGCCCCGGTGGGCTCGATGCGCGACGACGCCGACCCGTGGCAGGACTTCCTCGACCAGCGCGCGTTCACCCCCTGGACGTCCACGTGGAACATCACCGGCGCGGCCGCCATCTCGCTGCCGCTCCACCGGGCACGGGTCGACGACGACGGGCCCGAGCTCCCCTTCGGCGTCCACCTCGGGGGGAAGGTCGGTTCGGAGGCACTCCTGCTCGGCCTCGCCGCCGCGCTCGAGGAGGCCGACCCGTGGCCGCACGTGGCGCCGGCGTGGGAGCGCGTCGACCCGCGGTGATCGCCGTCCCGGATGCGTGCCGCCCGGCGTGGTGGCGAACGCGACCCGGTCCGGGCACCTCTCACCCGTCGTCGGGGTCCGGCGCGCACTAGCATGCCGGGGGGCGCGCCCGGCAGGACGGCGCCCGGCGGTCGTACGACCCACGCTTTTCGAGAGGAACCACTGCATGCGGACGGGCATCGAGATCGCCTCCCCGATGGGGACCGCCACGCGGCCCCCGGGCGGACGCGCGCTGGTCGGCAGCGCCCCGCCGGCCGACCTCATCATCGGCCACCCCGCGGTGGCTCCCCAGAACCTCGAGATCGCCGAGACCCCGAACGGCTGGATGATGCGCGTCGTCGGGGGTGCGGCGTTCGTCGACGGACGGCAGCTCACCGCGCCGATCGCGATCGGGCAGGGCGTCGTCGTGCACCTCGGACACCCCGCCCAGGGGCCCGCGCTACGGATCCGGCCCGTCGGCGCCCCGACCGGTGCAGCCGGTCCGGGCGGTCAGGGTGCCGGTCCGTCCGCGGCGTCGGCCCACTCCGCCGGTCCGTCGGCGGCGTCGGCCCACTCTGCCGGTCCGTCCGCGGCGTCGGCCCACTCCGCCGGTCCGTCCGCGGCGTCGGCGCACTCCGCGGGGCCGTCGGCCGCGTCGGCGGCGAGCGCTGGCCCCGTCGGTGCATCGTCGGTCCCGACCCCCGCGAACCCTCGCTCCACCCCGGCCCCGGGAAGCCCGGGCGGTGCCCCCGCCGGTAGGCCGCCGGCCGGACCGGCGACCGGTGCGCCGACGTCGGGCCCGTCGCGTCCGGCCGCCCCCGCCCCGCAGAACGCGGAGCCGTTCAGCGGCGCGAGTGGCCCGGACGCCCCCGGCGCTCGCCGGCCCTCGACCCAGGAGCTCCACGTGGGTGCGCCCCTGGCTCCGGCCCCGTCCGGCAGCCCCGCCGGCGGTTCGCCCGCGTCGGCAGGGTCGGGCCGACCGCCGGGCACGCTGACGATCGGTCGCGCACGCAGCGCCGACATCACGCTCGACGACCCGCTCGTCTCGGGCCGGCACGTCGACCTCGTGCCCACCCAGGGCGGCTTCCGGGTGATCGACCGCGGCTCGCTCAACGGCACGTTCGTCAACGGCGCGCGCGTCACCCAGGGCATGCTGCAGATGGGCGGGATCCTCGGCGTCGGGGGCTCGTTCCTGCAGCTCGTGCCCGGCGGGCTCGTCCCGATCGACATCTCCGGCGGCGAGGGCAGCCTCGAGGCCGAGGACCTCACGGTGCGGGTGGACGCGTCGTCGGAGGAGAAGAAGCGGCTCAAGGACCAGGGCGCGCCGGACCCGTCGAAGAAGACCATCCTCGACGACGTCACGTTCTCCCTGCCCGGCCGTTCGCTGCTCGCCGTCATCGGCCCGTCGGGCGCCGGCAAGTCCACGCTGTTGCGATCGCTCGTGGGGCGGCCGACCGCCGACGAGGGCATCGTCCGGTTCTCCGGCCTCGACGTCTACGAGCACGAGGCCACCATGCGCAACCGCATGGGCGTGGTCCCGCAGGACGACGTCGTGCACCGCACCCTCACCGTCCGACGCGCCCTCGACTACGGCGCCGAGCTGCGGTTCGACGAGTCCGTGCAGCGGCGCGACCGGGAGCAGGCCGTCGATCGCGTGATGAGCCAACTGGGCCTCACCGAGCACTCCTCGACCCGCATCGACCGGCTCTCCGGCGGCCAGCGCAAGCGCGTGTCCGTCGCACTGGAGATGCTCACCCAGCCGGACCTGCTCTTCCTCGACGAGCCGACGTCGGGCCTGGACCCCTCGCTCGACGCCGAGGTCATGCACCTGCTCGCGGAGATCGCCCACGGCGACGACTCGCGCGGGGTGCGCGGCCGCACGGTCGTCGTCATCACGCACAACGAGGTCAACCTCGCCCAGTGCGACAAGATCCTCATCCTTGCCCCCGGGGGCAAGACGGCCTTCTACGGGGCGCCGCACGAGGTCAAGCCCTACTTCGCCAAGGCGATGCGCTACCTCGGCCGCGAGGTGAAGGACCCCGACGACCTGACCTACGCGCAGATCTACGCCTTCATCAAGGAGGACCCGACCCGGTCCAAGCAGATGTTCGAGGGGGCGTCGGCCCGGCCGCACGTGCGCCGCGTCAACGTGGCCCGCCCGCAGCAGCTCGAGCGCCGCAGCAAGCAGTCGATGGGCAAGCAGGTCTCCACGCTCGCACGGCGTCAGGTCAACCTCATGGCGGCGGACGGCAAGTACCTGTTCTTCCTGCTCGTCCTCCCGGTGCTGTTCGCGCTGCTCACCGTCGCCGTGGGAGGTGAGCTGGGCCTGCGGCAGCCCGACCCCGGCGAGGACATCACCGGCGAGTCGATGCAGATCCTCACCGTGCTCATGGTCGGGCTCGCCTTCGCCGGCCTCGCGGTCTCGGTCCGAGATCTCGTCGGCGAGCGGCACATCTACCGGCGGGAGTCCGCGGTCGGACTGCGACCGGACGCCTACCTCACCGCCAAGGTCGTCGTCCTCGGCGCGTTCGCCGTCTACCAGGGTGTCGTGGCCTCGGTGGTCACGCTCATGCTCCATGACCCGCCGACGAACTCGGCGCTCCTGCCGGCCGGGAGCGCGGAGATCGTCGTGGCCGCCGTGGTGCTGGCGTTCACCTGCATGGTCATGGGCCTCATGCTGTCCGCGATCGCGTCGAACTCCGAGCAGATCATGCCGCTGCTGGTCGTCGCCGTCATGCTCCAGCTCGTGCTCTCGGGCGGCGTCATCGACGTCGCCGGTCAGCCGGTGTTCGAGCAGCTCGCCTGGTTCATGCCGGCGCGCTGGGGGTTCAGCATGGCGATGTCGTCGGTCGGCATCACCGACTGGCACCCTTACCAGGACGACCCGCTGTGGTCCCAGGAGCCGGGCATCTGGTTCCTCGGGCTGGCCATGCTCATCGTCTGGGCCGTCGTCTACGCGCTGATCGCGCGGTGGCGGCTCGTCAAGCAGGCCGACTAGACGGAGCCGAGGCTTCGCCGGTCGTGTCGTCGCGGCGGCGCTGAGCGAGGCCGACGCTTCGCCGGTCGTGTCGTCGCGGCGGCGCTGAGCGAGGCCGTCGCGTCCCCGGACGGCCGCCCGCCCGGCGAGACCCCGGCCCGTCGGGAACGGGCCGGGGCGCGCGGTCCGGTGGCGTCGGTCAGCGACCGGGCACGACGACGCCGAAGTGCTCCGACAGGACGCCGAAGAGCACGTCCGAGTTGGCGATCTCCACGGGTCGGACCGTCGCGGGCGTACCGCCCGACCGGTCCCGGACGTGAAGCTCGAGGCCGTCCTTGCCCTTCACCGGGGTGATCGCGGCCAGGGAACCGGCGTCCAGCTCCTTCTTTCCGACGACCACGGTGCGACCGGCGAGCGTCACCTTGCCGAAGTCCACCGGCGCAGCTGTTCCGGCACTCTCCTGCACGCGTGCGCGAGCGGCGCTGTTGATCCGGGCCCGCATCGTCGCGAAGAACTCCTTGTCGTCGATCATGAGCTGGCGCTTGAAGCCCACCCAGCCGAGCTGCATGAACGTCGTCGACTCGAGGTCGACGAAGTACTGCAGGTCCGCCCACGGGACCTCCTGCGCCCTGCTCTGCGTGACGACGCGGACGCCCGAGTCGTAGGCCCTCACGAGCGTGCTGCCTTTCGGCCGGGCCGCCCACACGATGAGCAGCGCCACGACGACACCGACGCCGACGATGGCGAGGCCGATCCAGCTCTCGCCGGACACGCCGCCCATGCGCACGCCCATCGCAAGGGCGATGCCGGCGACCGCGGCCGCGCCGAGGAAGCCGAGGCCGACACCCGTGCCGGTCGTCGCGGAGTAGGTGGCCAGCGGCTCCTGCCCGCCGTCCAGCGTGCGGGCGAGGGCGGTGTCGCGGCGCCACCGGATGACGACGAGCGCGATCAGGATCGCGGCGATGACGGCGACGGCGACGCCCACCCACACCCAGGACTCGTGGGCCCGGGCGGAGGCCGTCAGCCGCTCCTCGTAGGACTGGATCGACGTGCTCGAGGAGATCCGGCGGCGCCTGCGCGACGTCATCTGGCACTCGTCGCCGGGAGCCATCGGGTCGTCTCCGCACATGGCGACGGCGTCGGCGCCGAGGTGGCGGTACGCCAGGAACAGTCCGCCCACGACGAACAGGCCGAGGAAGACGGTGATGCCGGTGGGGAACCGGCGGAAGGCGGCCAACGGGTCTGCCGTCGGGCCTGGAACTGTCGATTGTGTGGTCACGAGCGGATAATAGACCCGGCACGGAGCGACCTTTCCGCACGGCCGTGCGGTTCATGGCTGAACGGGTGTCTCTGCGCAGCCGCCTTCCTTGTGGCTCCGTGGAGTCATCGAATGGGCTCGACCTGGCAGGATCCGGCCGCTCCGGGCGCCACGTTGAGCCCAGTCGACGAGGCGGGCACTAGTTCGCCAGCAGCTCACGCACGGGGTGCAGCCGCTGACCCGATGTGTGGCGCACCTTCGCTGCCACGACGCGGGCGACCTGCGCCGGACTGCGTGCTCCTCGCCGGTCGAACCGGGCCATGTCGTCGCCCAGGGCGAGGATCGCGCGCTCGCGGTTGCGCTCGGCGATGAGTCCGGCTGCGGTCTGCCCGGCGTCGGCGACGTGGTACTTCAGCTCGCCGTCGTACTCGATGTGCAGCCAGCGTTGCGTCCCGTCGGGACGACGACCGTCGGGCAGCGCGAGGTCCGTGAAGTAGGTGTTGCCCTCGGCCTCGACCCGGCACTGGGCCACTGCGTCGCGGCGCCCCCACACCAGCAGCGACCAGCGCAGGAACGTCTCCGGCGCGGACTGGGCCCAGGGACTCGCCCACTCGACCACCACGCGGGCACGTCGCGCTCCACGTGCGCCGCGCGGCAGGGCGTCGATGCGTGCGAGGAGGCGGCGTCGGACGTCGGCAGCCTCCCGCTCGGTCCGCACGCGCTGGTAGGTGTCGGCGTGGCTGAGCAGCGCGAGCACATGGTCGACGACGACGAGCGCGTCCAGCGGATCGAGGTCACGCGCACAGTCGACGGCGGTGCGCTCCAGCGAGGTGCACGGTACGCCGTCGATACGGACGACGTCCTCGAGCGGGAGGGCGCGCGTCTGCCTGCGGTAGTCGGTCGTGCGGGCGGAGCTGACCTTCTGCGGGGACGTCAGGACCGGCCGTCCGGGCAGCTTCCACACGCGCAGCCCGTGGGCGAGCGCTGCGGTGACGCCGCTGAGCGCGTGCCGGACCCGGGTGCGTCGGCTCACGGCGAGAGCGGTCCCGAGGTGGACCTGCTCGGCCCGCTCGAACCTGTCGAGGTCGTCGGCAACGATGGCGACGGCGCCGTCGCGCAGCCGGACGACCTCGCAGCCCGCCGGGACCGTTGCCCTGAACGCGTTGCCGCGGGCGGTCCGCCAGTGCCCGAGGACGACGGCGGGGAACGGTCGAGGTCGATAGATCGCTGAGCGCAGCACGAGAGGACGATCTCCCGGCTCGCGAGAACGGGACCGGGTGCCGTCGTCGCGCTGTGGACAAAGCTGCGAGGAGCGGGTTGTGCACATGTCGCGGGACATCGATGCGGTGCGACGGCGGAGCGGCGGAGGTGGGGTGCCGGACGAGCGTCAGATCGTCGAGTGGGCTCGACATGGCGCCCAGAGCGTGCGGAACCTGCCATGTTGAGCCCGTTCGACGCGGGGAACGGGCGCCTCGGTCCCCACCCGAAACGGTGGCGCCCCAACCTTGAGCGGAATAGACTCAACTTTGCGTTCGTTTCACACACAGGACCGAACTCACCGATTGGGGACCGATGGACACCAAGCTCACCACCCGCTCGCAGGAGGCCGTCGCCTCCGCGCTCCAGCGCGCCACGACGGCCGGCAATCCGCAGATCGAGCCCAGCCACCTGCTCCGGGCGCTCCTCGACCAGGGCGAGGGCATCGCGATCGCGCTGCTCGACGCCGTCGGGGCGGACCGCGCCGACCTCGCCCGTCGCACGGACGCGGCGATCGCCGCCCTGCCCGGCGCCTCCGGCGGATCCGTCGCGCAGCCGCAGACCTCGCGCGCGTTCCTCACCGTCATCGCCGGCGCCACCGAGGAGGCCGGCGCGCTCGGTGACGAGTACGTCTCCACCGAGCACCTCCTGCTCGGCCTGGCCGCGGCGCCCGGCACGGACGAGATCCTCCGGCACGCGGGCGCCACCCCGGACGCCCTGCGCGCCGCCGTACCGTCCGTGCGCGGCAACCGCCCCGTCACCAGCGCCGACCCCGAGAACACGTTCGACGCGCTGGAGAAGTACGGCCATGACCTCACGGCGGCCGCGCGGGAGGGCAAGCTCGACCCCGTCGTCGGGCGCGACGCCGAGATCCGCCGCGTCGTCCAGGTGCTGTCCCGGCGCACGAAGAACAACCCGGTCCTCATCGGTGAGCCGGGCGTCGGCAAGACCGCCGTCGTCGAGGGCCTCGCCCAGCGCATCGTCGACGGCGACGTCCCCGAGTCCCTGCGCGGCAAGACCCTCGTCGCGCTCGACATGGCGGGCATGGTCGCGGGCGCGAAGTACCGCGGCGAGTTCGAGGAGCGGCTCAAGGCGGTCCTTCAGGAGATCGCGGACTCCGACGGCGAGGTCGTCACGTTCATCGACGAGCTGCACACCGTGGTCGGGGCGGGCGCGGGCGGCGAATCCTCGATGGACGCCGCCAACATGCTCAAGCCGATGCTCGCCCGCGGGGAGCTGCGCCTCGTCGGCGCCACCACGCTCGACGAGTACCGCGAGCACATCGAGAAGGACCCCGCCCTCGAGCGCCGCTTCCAACAGGTCCTCGTCGGCGAGCCCAGCGTCGAGGACACCGTGACGATCCTGCGCGGCATCGCCCCGAAGTACGAGGCGCACCACCAGGTGACGATCTCCGACGGCGCGCTCGTCGCCGCGGCCACCCTCTCCGACCGCTACATCACCGGCCGCCGCCTGCCGGACAAGGCCATCGACCTCGTCGACGAGGCCGCCTCCCGCCTGCGCATGGAGCTCGACTCCTCCCCGGAGGAGGTCGACGTGCTGCGTCGGCAGGTGGACCGGCTCGGCATGGAGGAGGCCTACCTCGCGGAGAACCTCGACGACGACGACGCCGCCACCGCCGAGCGGCTGGACGCCCTGCGGGCCGAGCTCGCCGACCGGCGCGAGGAGCTCGACGGCCTGACCGCACGCTGGGAGAACGAGAAGGCCGGGCACAACCGGGTCGGTGACCTGCGCGCCCGCCTCGACGAGCTCACCACGAAGGCCGAGCTCGCCGAACGGGAGTCTCGCTACGAGGACGCCGGCCGGCTGCGCTACGGCGAGATCCCCGCGCTCCAGCAGGAGCTGGACGCCGCCGTCGCGAGCGAGGAGGCCGAGTCCGCCGACGCCGCCGGCTCCGACCCGATGATCGCCGACAAGGTCTCCGCCGAGGAGATCGCCGAGGTCGTCGGCGCGTGGACCGGGATCCCGGTCGGACGACTGCTCCAGGGCGAGTCGGAGAAGCTCCTGACGATGGAGGACGAGATCGGTCGGCGCCTCATCGGGCAGACCGCGGCCGTGCGCGCGGTCTCGGACGCCGTGCGGCGCTCCCGGGCCGGCATCGCGGACCCGGACCGGCCGACGGGCTCGTTCCTGTTCCTCGGTCCCACCGGGGTCGGCAAGACGGAGCTCGCGAAGTCCCTGGCGGACTTCCTGTTCGACGACGAGCGGGCCATGGTCCGCATCGACATGTCCGAGTACTCGGAGAAGCACTCTGTGTCCCGCCTGGTCGGGGCCCCGCCCGGGTACGTCGGATACGAGGAGGGTGGCCAGCTGACCGAGGCGGTCCGGCGTCGGCCGTACACGGTGGTGCTCCTCGACGAGGTCGAGAAGGCGCACCCGGAGGTCTTCGACATCCTCCTGCAGGTGCTCGACGACGGTCGGCTCACCGACGGGCAGGGCCGCACGGTGGACTTCCGCAACGTCATCCTCGTGCTCACCTCGAACCTGGGCTCGCAGTTCCTCGTCGACGGGTCGGTGGCCGAGAGCGAGCGCCGGGAGAAGGTGATGGAGATCGTGCGGGCGTCGTTCAAGCCGGAGTTCCTCAACCGGCTCGACGACGTCGTCATGTTCGACGCGCTCGGCCTCGACGAGCTGGGCCACATCGTCGACCTGCAGATCCAGCGGTTCGCGGAACGGCTCGCCCCGCGGCGCATCACGCTCGAGGTCACCGGCGCGGCGCGCGAGTGGCTCGCGTTCGAGGGCTTCGACCCGGCCTACGGGGCGCGGCCGCTGCGTCGTCTCGTCCAGCGCGAGATCGGCGACCGGCTCGCCCGGCTGCTGCTCGGGGGCGAAGCTGCGGACGGCGCGCACGTCGTCGTCGACCGCACCGAGGGTGCCGACTCCCTGGAGGTGCGGACCACCTAGCCCCCTGGTCACCGAGGGTGCGGTGGGGAGCCCCGAGAGTGCGGTGGGGAGCCACCGAGGGTGCCGTGGGCAACCCACCGACCGCACTCTCGACGAGCCCCGACCGCACTCTGGGCGGAGGGGGTCAGAGGTCCCAGGGGGAGCGAGCCTGCACGTACTCCCCGACGACGGCCGCGCCGAGGTCGTCGAGGTCCGGCGCCACCACGCGGCCGCGCGCCCGGCGTGCCATCGCGTCGAGGAACCGGGCGAGGCCGGGGTCGTCGCCGAGCCGGAAGAACGTGGTCTCGGCGCCGAGCCGCGCCGCGCGGTCGAGCTCGGCGACGGTGAGCCGCAGCGTCTGCGGCGCCGGCGGGTAGTCGAACCACGACTCGCCGCCGGGCTCGAGGTGGGCGGTGGGCTCGCCGTCGGTGACGACGAGCAGCACGGGCTGCATCGTGGGGTGCTGCCGGAAGAACCGGGTCGCGAGCATGAGCCCGTGGTGGAGGTTCGTGCCCTGCTCACGGAACGGCGGCAGGGCGGTGAGCTCGGCGAGGTCGACCCGCTGGGCGTACCTGCCGAACTGGACGAGCTCGAGCCGGTCGCCGCGGAAGCGCGTGGACAGCAGCTGGTGCAGGGCGAGTGCGGTCCGCTTCATCGGTAGCCACCGCCCCTCGGCGGCCATGGAGAACGACGTGTCGACGAGGAGAGCCACCGCCGCCTGCGTCCGCGCCTCGGTCTCGGCGATCTCGACGTCGGCGACGTCCAGCCGCAGCCCCCGGCGCGGGTCGCCGCCCTCGCGTGCGGTGCGCAGGATGGCATTCGTCAGCGAGCGCGTGACGTCCCACGGCTCCGTGTCGCCGAAGGCCCAGGCCCGGCTCGACCCGGTCTGCTCGCCTGCCGCTCCCGCCTGCCGGGTGTCCCGCGATCCGCTGCGCCCCGACAGCCGACCCGCCGCGTCCTTGAGCAGCGACCGGCCGAGCCGCCGCATCGCGCGCGGGGACAGCCGCAGGTCGCCGTCGGAGCCGCGGTGCAGGTAGTCGGAGTCCCGCAGCGCGCGCTCGAGCTCGGCGAGGGTGCGGGCGGAGACGGCGGCGTCGTCGCCGAGGTGGCGGCCCAGCGCCTCGAGGTCGAGGTCCGAGAGCGGGGACCCCGACGACGCCTGGTCGATCTGCTCGGCGAGGCGGTCGAGGTCGGCGAGCTCCTGCAGCGCTCCGGTGCCGTCGCCGAGTCCCAGGCCCTCCTCGCCCTCGAACTGCTCGGAGCCGGTCCAGTCCTCGCCGGGTCGCAGGGCCCGGAGACCGGCGTCGACGCGGGCGAGCTGCTCCATCAGCTGCGGCGAGCCGAACGCCTGCTGGGAGAGCTGCATGAGCTCCTCGCGCTGCTCCGGCGTCATCGAGCTGAGCATCCGGCGTGCTGCGGCGGAGCGCTTCGCGAGCGTGTCGATGAGCTCGTCGACGTCGCGGGGGTTCTCCGGGAACTGGTCGCCGTGCTTCGCCATGAAGTCCTCGAAGTCTCCAGCGGTGTCCTCGCCGCGGGCGTGCTTCTCGAGCAGGTCGCCGAGGTCGGAGAGCATCTCGGCGACGGCCCGCCGATCCTCCTCGGTGGCGCCCTCGAGCGCCTGCTTCATGCCGGCGAACCGCTGCTCGAGCACCTCGCGGCCGAGCAGGTCCTTGATCTGGTCGTACGTCTGGCGCGCCTCGTCGGACGCCCAGTCGTAGGTGGCGAGCTCGCTGACCGCTGCGGCCGTCGACCCCGGGAGGTTCTGGATGACCATCTCGCGGAACGTGCGGTCGGTATCGTCCATGGCGACGTCGCGCGCGAGCTGGCCGCGCTCGGCGAGCACGGCCGAGTCGAGCAGGGCCCTGACCTCCTGCAGCGTGCCGTCGAGCCGGTGCCGGCCGAGCAGGTCGCGGCGGCGCTGCTGGACCCGGCCGGCGAGGTCGTCGAGGCCCTGGGCGCCGCGGCTGCCGCGCCGCAGGAGCTCGCGGAGGGCCTGGTCGGGGCTGTAGCCGGACATGACGTCGTCGGCGATCTCGTCGAGCGCGGCCCCGAGGTCGATCGGCGGCGCTAGCGGGTCGGGACCGCCGGCGTAGCGGCCGTACCGCGCGGGGCGCGGTGATCGGGGCTGCGGGGTCATGTCGTCGCTCCGGTCATCCGTAGACGGTCTCGCCGTCGCCGGTCTCCTTCGAGATCCGGCGGGCGAGGAAGAGGCCCTCGAGCGCGAGCTCGATCGCGGAGGCGCGCGAGCCGTCGTCGTGGGCGTCGAGCCGCTGGGCGATCAGGTCGTACACGGACGGGTCCGCCCCGTCCTCGCCGGCACTCGAGGCCGCCACCGACCCGCCCGTGTACCCCGGCAGCGAGGCGAGGAAGTCGGCGGCGGTCACCTGCTCGCCCGTGGTGACGACCTCGTCGGCGGCCTCGATCGCCGCGACCAACGGTCCCAGGTCGATGCCCGCGAGGTGGGCGCGCACCGTCTCCGCCGTGGCGGTGCGCAGGACGTGCTCGAGGAGCTCGGCCTCGCGGCCCTCCTCGCCGACCTCGAACTCGACCTTGCCGCCGAGGACGTCGACGGCGGTGCGGACGTCGACGACGCGCGCGACCGCCCGCTCCTCCCCGCGCACGGTGGCGCGGTGCAGGGCGGCGGCCGCCACCGTCTCGGCGCCGGCGATCGCGAACCGCGCCGAGACGCCGGAGGACTGGTCGACGGCGGCGGAGTCGCGCAGGTTCCGCGCGAACCGGGCGAGGATCTCGAGGACGGCCGGCGGCACGTCGGCTCCGAGGTGCGCCTCCTGGGTGATGATGGCGATCTCGTCGTCGAGCTCGATCGGGTAGTGCGTGCGGATCTCGGCGCCGAAACGGTCCTTGAGCGGGGTGATGATCCGGCCGCGGTTCGTGTAGTCCTCGGGGTTCGCCGTGGCGACGACGAGGACGTCCAGCGGGAGCCGGAGCACGTAGCCACGGATCTGGACGTCTCGTTCCTCCATCACGTTGAGCAGCGACACCTGGATGCGTTCAGCCAGGTCGGGGAGCTCGTTGATGGCGACGATGCCGCGGTGCGAGCGCGGGACCAGCCCGTAGTGGATGGTCTCCGGGTCGCCGAGCCGCCGGCCCTCGGCCACGCGCATCGGGTCGACGTCGCCGATGAGGTCCGCGACCGAGGTGTCAGGTGTCGCGAGCTTCTCGACGTACCGCTCGTCGCGGTGCCGCCAGAGCACCGGCAGGTCGTCGCCGAGCTCCGCTGCCCGGGCGCGCGAGGCGTCGGTGATCGGGGCGAACGGGTGCTCGCCGAGCTCGGAGCCCTCGATGACCGGGGTCCACTCGTCGAGGAGCCCGGCGAGCGTGCGTAGCAGCCGGGTCTTGCCCTGGCCGCGCTCGCCGAGCAGCGCGATGTCGTGCCCCGCGAGCAGGGCGCGCTCGACCTGCGGGAGCACGGTCCGGGAGAACCCGTGCAGGCCGGGCCAGGGGTTCTCGCCGGCGGCGAGCGCGGCGACGAGGTTCTCGCGGATCTCCGTGCGCAGCGTGCGGAAGGTGTGGTCGGAGGAGCGGAGCTCCCCCACGGTGCTGATGTCCGGGCGATCGCTCACGCCTCCAACGTACGTCGTGCCCGGCGTCGGCGGACAGTGCGTCGTTCCGTCTCCTCTCCTCCGAGATGCCCGACGGCGAACGGCTTGTCGTCCCGGCCGTTCCCCGCCCCGGTGCCGGACGGCCCGGTGGCAAGGACGTGCCTAGGCTGGAGGCGATGACCGAGGAGAAGGCAGCCCCGCCCACGCTGGTCCTGCTGGTGCGGCACGGCACGACGCCGACCACCGGACGTGTCATGCCCGGACGTGCACCCGGTCTGAATCTGTCCGAGCGGGGCCGCGACCAGGCGGAACATGTCGCGGAACGGCTCGCAGCGGCGTCGCCGTCGACGATCCTCTCCTCCCCGCTCGAGCGCGCGCGGGAGACCGCGGAGCCCCTGGCCCGCCGCACGGGTCTGTCGGTCGTGGAGGAGCCGGGGCTGCTCGAGTCCGACGTCGGCGACTGGACCGGAGAGCCGCTCGCCGACCTCGCGCGGTTGCCCGAGTGGCGCACGGTGCAGGAGCGTCCCGCCGAGTTCCGCTTCCCCGGCGGGGAGAGCCTGGTCGAGATGCAGGAGCGGATGGCGGCCACGCTCGACCGGATCCGGGCGGAGCACCGGGGGTCGACGGTCGTGTGCTTCTCGCACGCCGACCCGATCAAGGCGGCGCTGTCCTACGCGTTCGACCTGTCCCTCGACCGGTTCCAGCGCCTCACCGTCGCCCCGTGCTCCGTCTCCGCGATCGCGTACCCGCAGGCGGGCGACCCGGTGGTCCTCACCGTCAACTCCACGCTCGAGTCGCTCGGCGACCTGCGGATCTCCTGAGGGCGTCCCGGTGGACGCGGAGCGTGCGGTGGGCGGCCCGGCGGGGGAGCACGCGAGGGCCGGCGAGGAGGCGCAGGGTGGCGCGCCGCGAACCGCGGACCTGACCGGATCACCCGGAGCGGCCGCCGCGACCGACCCGTGCGGTGCCACCGACCCGTCCGGTACCACCGACCTGCTCCTGCACGGCGACATCACGGTGATCGGGCGGCTCGCGGACTCCAGCAACGAGACCTTTCTCGTCGAGGTCTCCGGGGAGGGCGACCTGACGTGGGCGATCTACAAGCCCGAGCTCGGCGAGGCGCCGCTGCGCGACTTCCCGCCCGGTCTCTACCGCCGCGAGCGCGCCGCGTACCTGCTCAGCGAGTCGCTCGGCTGGCACCTGGTCCCGACCACCGTGCTCCGTGAGGAGGTGCCGTTCGGCGTCGGCTCGCTCCAGAGGTTCGTCGAGCACGACCGGTCCGCCCACTACTTCACCCTCGTCGATGACGCGCCCGAGACCCACGACGACCTGCGGCGGATCGCCGTGTTCGACGTGCTGACCAACAACACCGACCGGAAGTCGGGCCACGTCCTGCGCGGCGAGGACGGCCGCGTCTGGGGCATCGACCACGGGCTCTGCTTCTCGGCCCGGCCGAAGCTGCGCACCGTCATCTGGGACTTCGCCGACGAGCGCATCGACGCCGACCTGCTCGCCGCCGTCGCCCCCGTCGTCACCGAGGTCGACGACGAGATCGCCGCGCTCCTCGACGACGACGAGGTGGACGCTCTTCGTCGTCGGGCGCTACGGCTGGTCACCGAGGGCCGGCTGCCGGTGGACCTCACCGGGATGGCCTTCCCCTGGCCGCTCGTGTAGCGGTCGGCCGCCCGGTCCGAACCGCGCCAACGGGTTCGAACCGCGCCGACCGGTCCGAACCGCGCCGCCCGTGCCGCCCGTCCCGACGGTGACCTCCCGTCCCGAAGGTGACCTCCCGGCGCGAGGGTGCCGCTCCGGCGTCGGGCGGTCCGTGACACCCTGGAGGCGTGGCCACCTACCCCGCACTCGACCGGTTCGACTTCGACGTGGCGCTGCTCGTCGCCACGCACGAGGACGGCGTGGTCTCGTCCGACGGCGACGTCGAGCGGGTCCTGCCGTGGAAGTCGACGACCAAGCTGCTGACGGCCACGGCCACCCTCGTGGCCGTCGAGGCCGGGCACCTCACCCTCGACGAGTCCGCCGGCCCCGAGGGCTCGACGGTCCGTCACCTGCTCGCGCACGCCTCGGGCCTCCCGATGGACGCCGGGGGCCCGAGCCAGGCGCCCGGGAAGCGCCGCGTGTACTCCAACCTCGGGTTCGAGACGCTCGGCGAGCTCGTCGGGAGCCGCGTGGGCGCACCGATCAACGAGTGGGTCCGCGCGCAGGTGGTCGAGCCGCTCGGTCTGACGTCCGTGGTGACCGAGGGCAGCTGCGCGCACGGCTACTCAGGCTCGACCGCCGACCTCCTCACCTACGGGTTCGAGCTGCTGGACCCGGCGCTGATCTCGGCCGAGCTTCATGCCGAGGCCACCGCGACCGTCTTCCCCGGGCTGTCCGGGGTGCTGCCCGGCTTCGGGCGGCAGGCGCACAACGACTGGGGGCTCGGGTTCGAGGTCCGCTCCGACAAGGACCCCCACTGGACGGGGCCGGGCGTGGCCCCGACGACGTTCGGCCACTTCGGCCAGTCCGGCTCGTTCCTGTGGGCGGACCCGACCCGCGGCGCGGCGGCGGCGTTCCTCGGCGCGAAGCGGTTCGACACCGAGGTCCACGGCGTGATCTGGCCCGAGCTCAACGAGCAGGTCGTGGCGGCGCTCGACGCGCGCTAGTTGACCAGGTCGAGATCCACGATCACCGGCACGTGGTCCGAGGCGCCCTTGCCCTTGCGCTCCTCGCGGTCGACGTAGGCGTCGGTCACCTTCGTCGACAGCTCGGGGGAGGCGTACACGAAGTCGATGCGCATGCCCTCGCCCTTGGGGAAGCGCAGCTGCTGGTAGTCCCAGTAGGTGTAGACGCCCGGCGTGTGCGGGCGCGTGACCTCGGCGTACCCGGCGTCCTCGAACGCGGCGAACGCGGCCCGCTCCGGGGCGGTCACGTGGGTCCTGCCCTCGAAGAACTCCATGCTCCAGACGTCCTCGTCCTGGGGCGCGACGTTCCAGTCGCCCATGAGCGCGATGCGTCGGTCGGCGTCGTCCTCGAGCCAGCCGCGCGCCACGTCCTTGAGGGTCGCGAGCCACTCGAGCTTGTAGGCGTAGTGCGGGTGGTCGATCTCCCGGCCGTTGGGCACGTACAGGCTCCACAGCTTCACGTCGCCGCACAGCGCGCCGATCGCGCGCGCCTCGGCCACCGGCGGGTCACCGAACTCGGGCATGCCGGGGAAGCCGACGGCGACGTCGCTCAGTCCCACCCGCGAGGCGATGCCCACGCCGTTCCACTGGTTGAGGCCGTGCAGCGCCACCTCGTAGCCGGCCTCCTCGAACGCCGCCATCGGGAACTGCTCGGGCTTGCACTTGAGCTCCTGCATGGCCAGGACGTCGACGTCCCACCGCTCGAGGAAGGCGACGACGCGGTCGACCCGCGTGCGCACGGAGTTGACGTTCCAGGTGGCGATCCGCATGCGCCCACGGTAGCGCCGCCGTCCGACACGCGGCCCTCGACCTCCGCACATCTGCGCGACCTGCCGACCCACCCTGCCGCCGAGCGCCTCGCGAACCTATGCTCGAGGGACCCGCCACGAGGACGTGGCACCGAGGCCGAAGGAGTCGTGACCCGAATGACCGTCTACGCCAACCCGGGAACCGAGTCGAGCATCGTCAGCTACCGCTCCCGCTACGACCACTGGATCAACGGGGAGTACCGCGCCCCCGTCAACGGCCGGTACTTCGAGAACCCGAGCCCCCTGACGGGCAAGACCTTCTGCGAGGTCGCGCGGGGCGACGCCGACGACATCGAGGCCGCCCTCGACGCCGCCCACGCCGCCGCGCCCGCCTGGGGGAAGACCTCGGCCACGGAGCGCGCGATCATCCTCAACAAGATTGCCGACCGGATCGAGGAGAACCTCGAGGAGATCGCCGTCGCGGAGACGTGGGAGAACGGCAAGCCCGTCCGCGAGACGCTGGCCGCCGACATCCCGCTCGCGATCGACCACTTCCGCTACTTCGCCGGGGCGATCCGCGCCCAGGAGGGCAGCCTCACCGAGATCGACGGCGACACGATCGCGTACCACTTCAACGAGCCGCTCGGCGTCGTCGGGCAGATCATCCCCTGGAACTTCCCCATCCTCATGGCGGTGTGGAAGCTGGCCCCGGCGCTCGCGGCCGGCAACGCGATCGTGCTCAAGCCGGCCGAGCAGACCCCGGCGTCGATCCTCTACCTGGTGGAGAAGATCGCCGACCTGCTGCCCCCGGGCGTCCTCAATGTGGTCAACGGGTTCGGCGCCGAGGCCGGCAAGCCGCTGGCCTCCAACCCGCGCATCCGCAAGATCGCCTTCACGGGCGAGACCACGACCGGCCGGCTGATCATGCAGTACGCCAGCCAGAACATCATCCCGGTCACCCTCGAGCTCGGCGGCAAGAGCCCGAACATCTTCTTCTCCGACGTCGCCCAGGCCAAGGACGACTTCTACGACAAGGCCCTCGAGGGCTTCACGATGTTCGCGCTCAACCAGGGCGAGGTCTGCACGTGCCCGTCGCGCGCGCTCGTCTCGGGCGACATCTACGACTCCTTCATGGCCGACGCCATCGAGCGCACCCGCGCCGTCAAGGCCGGCAACCCCCTCGACACCGAGACGATGGTCGGCGCGCAGGCCAGCAACGACCAGCTTGAGAAGATCCTCTCCTACATCGACATCGGCAAGCAGGAGGGCGCCAAGGTCCTCCTCGGCGGCGAGCGGCTCGAGCACGACGGCGATCTCGCGGACGGCTACTACATCGCGCCGACGATCTTCGAGGGTCAGAACTCGATGCGGATCTTCCAGGAGGAGATCTTCGGCCCGGTCGTGTCCGTGGCCAGGTTCGACGGCTTCGACGACGCGATCTCCATCGCCAACGACACCCTCTACGGGCTCGGCGCCGGCGTCTGGTCCCGCGAGGCCACGACCTGCTACCGGGCCGGCCGCGCGATCCAGGCCGGGCGCGTGTGGACGAACACCTACCACCAGTACCCGGCGGGCGCGGCGTTCGGCGGCTACAAGGGCTCGGGCATCGGGCGGGAGAACCACCAGATGATGCTCAGCCACTACCAGCAGACCAAGAACCTCCTGGTCAGCTACGCACCGAAGCGGCTCGGCTTCTTCTGAGCCGTCCCGACGGCGGGTGCCCGGCCCGGGTGGGCCGGGCACCCCGGGAAGGATCTGACATGACGACGACGGAGCGGGTCGCGCTCACCGACGACGCGGCGGCGCTGCTGCGGCGGCTGCGCGCCACGCACGGCGAGCTGATGTTCCACCAGTCCGGCGGCTGCTGCGACGGGTCGTCCCCCATGTGCTTCGCGCAGGGCGACTTCCTCACCGGCGACGCCGACGTCCACCTCGGCGACCTCACGGTCCCGGGGGAGGCCGGAGGAGATCCCTCGTCCGACGACGCGTTCACCGTGCCCGTGTGGATGAGCCGGAACCAGTTCGAGGTCTGGCGCCACACGCACCTGACGATCGACGTGGTGGCGGGCCGCGGCGCCGGCTTCTCCCTCGAGGCGCCCGACGGCGTGCGGTTCCTCATCCGCTCGCGCCTGTTCACGGACGCCGAGGCGGCAGAGCTGGGCGACGACGACGCCGAGCGCGTGGGCGTGGGCGCGGCGGCCGGCGCGGGGTGAGCGTCGGCGTCGGGCCGGGGTGACCGGCCGCGCCGGGCGTCGGACCCGCGCGGGGTGAGCGTCGGCGTCGGGCCGGGTCCGGCTACCCTCGCTCCGTGACCTCGACGCCCGCACCTGCCTCGAACGACCCCCAGCGCGCCCGCCTCGCCGCCTTCGTCGGCGAGCTCGGCGTGGTGCGCGGGAGGGTCGTGCTCTCCTCGGGCAAGGAGTCCGACTACTACGTGGACATGCGTCGCGTGACGCTGCACCAGGAGGCCGGTCCGCTGCTCGGGCACGTCCTGCTCGACCTGCTCGAGGAGGAGGGGCTCGGGGCCGGCGAGATCGACGCCGTCGGCGGGCTCACCCTCGGCGCCGACCCGGTGGCGACGGCGATCATGCACGCCGCGTCGTCGCGGGGTCAGGGGGTGGACGCGTTCGTCGTGCGCAAGGAGGCCAAGGCCCACGGCATGCAGCGGAGGATCGAGGGCCCGGACATCGCGGGCCGGCGGGTCGTCGTCGTGGAGGACACGTCGACGACCGGCGGCTCCGCCCTGACCGCCGCGCACGCCGTGGCCGAGGCGGGGGCGGAGATCGCCGCCGTCCTCGTGGTGCTCGACCGCGCGACGGGTGCCCGCGAGGCCGTCGAGGAGGCCGGTCACCGCTACCTCAACGCGCTCGAGCTCGCCGACGTCGGCCTTGCCTGACGAGCCGAGTCGCTCATCCGCCGACCGGCGCTTTCCCGCCGCCGGCGGGCCCCAAAGTGCCGTGGCCGGCCACCTCCCGCCTGCCGCTGACCACCCCGCTGCTGCCGCCGACCACCTCCCTCCTGCCGCGGCCAGCCCTGACCGGCCCCCTCCTGTCGCCGAGGCAGTCGGCAAACCGGTGAGTCAGCGCCCCGCGTCGACTGACTCGGCGGTTGCCCGATTGACTCGACGGGGCGGGGTGCCGGACGAGGGCGAACCGAGGGAGTCCGAGCCGAGGAGCTTCCCCGCCGACACCCCGGACATCGCCGACGACGACGAGCGCAGCGTCGGCGTCGGACCGTGGCAGGGAGAGGTGCCGGACGACCCGCGGCTGGACCCCGAGCTGCTGGCTGCGGGGGACCGGCGCAACGTCGCGGACCACTACCGGTACTGGAGCGTCGAGGCGATCCGCGCCGACCTCGCCTCCCGGGCGCACCCGCTGCACCTCGCACTGCTCAACACCGGGCGCGACCTCAACATCGGCTCGCTCGTGCGCACCGCGAACGCGTTCAACCTGGCGTCGGTGCAGATCGTCGGCCGGCGCCGGTGGAACCGCCGTGGCGCCATGGTCACGGATCGCTACCTGAACGTCGAGCACCGCGCGGACGCCGCGGACCTGCTCGCGTGGGCGCGCTGCCGGGGGCTCGCCGTGCTCGGGCTCGACAACCTGCCGGGCGCCGTCCCGCTCGAGGGGCGGGCGCTGCCGCGGGAGGCGGTCCTCGTCCTCGGCGAGGAGTCGGCGGGGCTGCCGGACGAGCTGCTGGCCGGCTGCGACCTCCTGCTCGAGATCACCCAGCACGGCTCCACGCGGTCGCTCAACGTGGCCGCCGCCGGCGCGATCGCCATGCACGCGTGGATGACGCAGCACGCGGTGCTCGGGTAGGTGCACCGATGCCGACTCCCTCCGGCGCCCTCTCGGCGACCTCGGGCACGCGGGCACGTCGGCCGCCGTCCCAGGAGCGACGGATGCCCCGGACATGTCGGAGGGACGGATGCCCCGAACATCGCGCCCGGATCGGTGGGATGATCGGGCCGACAGCACCACGCCCCAGTTCAGGAGGTCCACGATGCCCATCGCTACCCCGGACGTATACGTCGAGATGATCGACCGGGCCAAGGCGGGCAAGTTCGCCTACCCGGCCATCAACGTCACGTCCTCGCAGACCCTGACGGCCGCGCTGCGCGGCTTCGCCGAGGCCGAGTCCGACGGCATCATCCAGGTCTCCGTCGGTGGCGCGGAGTACGCGTCCGGCTCCACCGTCAAGGACCGCATCGCCGGCTCCCTCGCGCTCGCCGCATATGCGAAGGAGGTCGCCAAGGGCTACCCGGTGACCGTCGCGCTGCACACCGACCACTGCGCCGAGCCGAACCTCGACTCGTGGGTCCGCCCGCTCCTGGAGATCGCCAAGGCCGAGGTCGACGCCGGTCGTCTGCCCGCGTTCCAGTCGCACATGTGGGACGGCTCGACGGTCGACCTCGAGACCAACCTCCGCATCGCCGAGGAGCTCCTCGAGAAGTCCGTCGCGGCCCGCACGCTGCTGGAGATCGAGATCGGCGTCGTCGGCGGCGAGGAGGACGGCCACGAGGCCGAGATCAACGAGAAGCTGTACACCACCGCGGAGGACGGCCTGGCCACGGCCCGCGCCCTCGGCACCGGTGAGAAGGGCCGGTACCTCACGGCCCTGACCTTCGGCAACGTCCACGGTGTGTACAAGCCGGGCGCCGTCAAGCTGCGCCCCGAGCTGCTCGGCGAGATCCAGAGCGCGGTCGGCAAGGAGGTCGGCAAGGAGAACCCGTTCGACCTCGTGTTCCACGGCGGCTCCGGCTCGACCTCCGAGGAGGTCGCCACCGCGGTGCGCAACGGCGTCATCAAGATGAACGTCGACACCGACACCCAGTACGCGTTCACGCGCCCGGTCGTGGAGCACATGTTCCGCAGCTACGACGGCGTGCTGAAGATCGACGGCGAGGTCGGCAACAAGAAGCAGTACGACCCGCGCGCCTGGGGCAAGGCGGCCGAGGCCGGCATGGCCCAGCGCATCGTCGAGTCCTGCGAGTGGCTCGGCTCGGCGGGCACGAAGATCGCCTGACGAGCCCGTAGCGCCGGCCGCCCCGGCGCGAAGCGCGATCCCCACGACGGCGGGGCGCGGCACCCGTAGGTGCCGCGCCCCGCCGTCGTCCGTGCGACAGAGGTCCGCTCACTCGTGGGCCGGACGCACGTGCGTTAGAACCGCGCTCATTGGTCATGTGGGGTGGGCAGGAGTCCGCTGACTGGTCATATGGGGCGGGCAGAAGTCCGCTCACTCGTCGTGCGGGGCGGGCAGAAGTCCGCTCACTCGTCGGTGGGGCGGACATGGTCGAAGAGCTCGGAGGAGACGTAGCGCTCCCCGCCGTCGGGCAGGATCGCCACGATCGTCCGCCCCGCGTGCTCCGGTCGGCGCGCGAGCCGTGCCGCGGCGTGCAGGGCCGCCCCGGAGGAGACGCCGAGGAGCAGCCCCTCGGTGCGCGCCGCCCGCCGCGCCCAGCCGATGGCCTCGTCCTGCGGGACGGTGACGATCTCGTCGATGAGCTCCAGGTCGGTCACGGGCGGCACCCCGTTGCCCCCGGTGATGCCCTGGATCTTGTGCGCCTGCCACTCGCCGCCGCTGAGCACCGGGGCCTCCGCGGGCTCTACGCCGACGAGCCGGACGTCCGGGTTATTTGTGCGCAGGAACCGCCCGGCCCCGCTCAGGGTGCCGCCGGTGCCCGTGGTCGCGACGAGCACGTCGACCCGCCCGCCGGTGTCCGCCCAGATCTCCGGTCCGGTCGTGGCCTCGTGCACCCCCGGGTTGGCCGGGTTGCCGCCCTGGCCGGACAGGAACAGCGTCGGGTCCTCCTCGACGAGCCGGTTGGCGTACTGGTTCGCCCCCGCCATGCCCTCGGCGCCGGGCGTGAGGACGAGCTCGGCGCCGAACGAACGGATGAGGGCGCGGCGCTCGTGGGACACGTCGTCGGGCAGCACGATGACCACCCGGTAGCCGAGGAGCGCCCCGATCCACGCGAACGCGATGCCGGTGTTGCCGCTGGTCGCCTCGAGGATGGTCCCGCCCGGGGCGAGCCGCCCGTCCGCCTCCGCCGCCCGCACGATCGACAGCGCGGTGCGGTCCTTGACGCTGGAGGCCGGGTTGTACGCCTCGAGCTTGCCGAGCACGGTGGCCGGCGGTGCCTGCCCTGCGTCGTCGTGCAGGAGGCGGCCCACGCGCACCAGCGGGGTCCGGCCGACCAGGTCGGTGGCGTTCTCGGCGATCGCGGTCATCTCAAGCTCCTCGGGGATCGATGACGGTGAGCCTCGCACCAGCACCCGACGTCGTACCCCGCTACCGCACACGGTTCCGGATCGTGGACACGGAGCGCCCGGCCCGCGTCGGCGCGCCCGCCGTCCCCGAGCACGCAGGACACGGAGCGCCCGGCCCGCGTCGGCGCGCCCGGGTACGCTCGAGCGGTCGTCGGGGCGCCCGGCGCCAGCGAGCAGAGGGAGCAGCACATGCCGGCAGTCGTGGTCGTCGGGGCCCAGTGGGGCGACGAGGGCAAGGGCAAGGCGACCGACCAGCTCGGCAGCCGCGTCGACTACGTCGTCAAGTTCAACGGCGGCAACAACGCGGGGCACACGGTGGTCGTCGGCGACGAGAAGTACGCCCTCCACCTGCTTCCGTCGGGCATCCTCAGCCCCGGCGTGATCCCGGTGATCGGCAACGGCGTCGTCGTCGACGTCGACGTGCTCTTCGAGGAGCTCGACGCCCTGGCGGCCCGCGGCGTCGACGTCTCGCGCCTGCGGGTCTCCGCGAACGCGCACCTCATCCCCAGCTACAACCGCACCCTCGACAAGGTGACGGAGCGCTTCCTCGGCAAGCGCCAGATCGGCACCACCGGCCGCGGCATCGGCCCCACCTACGCGGACAAGATGAGCCGCGTGGGCCTGCGCGTCCAGGACCTGTTCGACGAGTCGATCCTGCGGCAGAAGGTCGAGGCCGCGCTCGACTTCAAGAACCAGGTGCTCGTCAAGCTCTACAACCGGCGCGCGGCGGACGTCGACGTCGTCGTCGACGAGCTCCTCACCCACGCCGAGCGGCTACGCCCGATGGTCAGTGACGTCGCCCTCGAGCTCAACCAGGCCCTGGACACGGGCAAGATCGTCCTGTTCGAGGCCGGCCAGGCGGCCATGCTCGACGTGGACCACGGCACCTACCCGTTCGTCACCTCCTCCTCCGCGACGGCGGGCGGCGCCTGCACCGGCTCGGGCGTCGGCCCCACGCGGATCGACCGGGTCGTCGGCGTCATCAAGGCGTACACGACCCGGGTCGGCGAGGGTCCGTTCCCCACCGAGCTCGACGACGACATGGGCGAGCACCTGCGCAAGACCGGCGGCGAGTTCGGCGTGACCACCGGACGCCCGCGCAGGACCGGCTGGTACGACGCCGTCATCGCCCGCTTCGCCTCGCGCGTCAACGGGCTCACCGACCTCGTGCTCACCAAGCTCGACGTCCTCACGGGCCTGGAGCGAGTCCCGGTGTGCGTGGCCTACGACGTCGACGGCGTCCGCCACGACGAGATGCCCGCCGACCAGTCGGCGTTCCACCACGCGACGCCGATCTACGAGGAGCTGCCCGGCTGGTGGGAGGACATCAGCGACGTGCGCCGCTTCGAGGACCTGCCACAGGCCGCCCAGGACTACGTGCTCGCCCTCGAGGAGATGTCCGGGACGCGGATCTCGGCGATCGGGGTGGGACCGGACCGCGAGGCGACGATCGTCCGCCACGACCTCATCGACTGACCGAGTTCGGCTGCCGGAAGGGCACGAAGGGCCACAACCGACGCCGACGCCTCCGGGCTCGACGGCGACGACACCTCTCGCCCCGGCTCCTCCTGTCACGGCTCCTCCCGTCACGCCACGCCCGACGACGACGGCCGCCTCCCGAAGGAGGCGGCCGTCGTCGTTGCTGCGGGACCGGGGCTCCGCCCGGCCGGACGTCTGCTCCGGAGGTGCGCTCCGGCGTCGTGCGGGGTCTACTGCCAGCCCTGGCCCTGCGGGGGCTGCTGACCCGGCTGGCCGGGAGGCGGCTGCTGGCCGGGCTGACCCCAGCCCTGCTGGCCCTGACCGGGGCTCTGCGCGCCCCAGCCCTGCGGCGGCTGTCCGCCGCCCCACTGCTGACCCTGCTGGTCCCATCCGGCCTGGCCGGGCGAACCCGCGCCCCACTGCTGCCCGGGCTGCCCGCCGGCGCCCCACTGCTGGCCCTGGTCCCACTGCTGCTGGCCGCCGTAGCCGCCGGCCCCGTAGCCGCCACCGCCGTAGCCACCGCCGCCGTAGCCGCCGGACTGCTGCGCGGCCGCGGCACGCTTCTTCTTGGAGCCGCTGCGGACCACACCCACGACGATGAGCACGACGATGAGCACCACGACGCCGATGCCGACCCACAGCGCCCAGCCGGGGATGCTGTCGAGGAATCCCGGGGACGCCGAGCCGGTGGCCGTGATCCCGTCGCGCATGTGCTCGATGCCGGTGAACGTCACCCGGTTGCCGTCGACCTCGCCGCCGCCGCCGTCGATGACCTCGCCGGGGAAGACCACGGTGGTGGTGAGCTCGGGGGCGCCGCCCAGGGCGGCCATCTCGTCGGGGTTGATCGTCGGGTCGCCCTGGAGCTGGAACGTGAGGACGTCGCCCTCCTGCGTGACGACGTAGCTGCCGTCGTCGTTGGTCATCTGGTCCGTGGGGCCGGTCGCCTCGACGGTGCAGCCCGGCTGGCCGTTCTCCTCGTAGTCCTCGGCCGTCACGGTGCCGCCGTTGACAGGCGCGTCGCCACTGTCGGAGATCTCCTGGCAGTCGACCTGCTCACGGGTCACGCCCGGCATGGTGGCGACGCCCTGGGCGTTGATCGTGGTGTTGCCGTCCGTCCCGATCTCGAAGGTCGTCTCCGCCCGGAAGCAGCCGGACAGGACGAGGAGGAGGACGGGGAGGGACAGAAGGGCCATGATGCGGCGGTACAGCCCGCTAGGCTGGCGATGACGTCTCATGGCGTCACGGTAGCGGTCCGCGGGCGGGTCGTACGTGGGTAGATCACCACCGATGTCGCCGTTCGTGGCGCTCGGTGCACGATCAGCACCGGGGGAGCGGACCCCCGGCATCAAGGAGGATGATCAGTGATGACCACCCAGAGCCCGGCCGTCGATCTGGCCCGAGCATCGGCGCCCGAGGGAGTCCCGGAGGACCTGCTCGCCTGGGTCGTCGGCATCGCGGAGCTCACCGGGCCCGCGAAGGTCGAGTGGGTGGACGGCTCGCAGGAGGAGTGGGACCGGCTGACCTCCGAGATGGTTGAGTCCGGCACGCTCGTCCGGCTGAACGAGGACCGGCGGCCCAACAGCTTCCTCGCGCGGTCCCTGCCCTCCGACGTCGCCCGCGTGGAGTCGCGGACCTACATCTGCTCGGAGCGGGAGGAGGACGCCGGCCCGACGAACAACTGGGCGGATCCGGCGGCCATGAAGGAGACGCTGCGCGGCGTGTTCGCCGGTGCGATGGCCGGGCGCACGATGTACGTCGTCCCGTTCTCGATGGGTCCGCTGGGCGGGGACATCTCCAAGCTGGGCGTCGAGGTCACGGACTCGCCCTACGTCGTGGCCAACATGCGGATCATGACGCGCATGGGCACCCCCGCGCTCGACCTCATCAAGGGTGGTGAGTTCTGGGTGCCCGCCGTGCACTCGGTGGGCTACCCGCTGATCGACGCCGAGGGCAACGAATGGCCGGACGTCCCCTGGCCGTGCTCGGAGGACAAGTACATCACCCACTTCCCCGAGACCCGCGAGATCTGGTCCTACGGGTCCGGGTACGGCGGGAACGCCCTGCTGGGCAAGAAGTGCTACGCACTGCGCATCGCCTCGGTCATCGCCCGGGACGAAGGCTGGATGGCCGAGCACATGCTCATCCTCAAGCTGACGAACGAGCGGACCGGGCGGTCCTACCACGTCACGGGTGCGTTCCCGTCGGCCACCGGCAAGACGAACCTCGCGATGCTGCAGCCCACGATCGAGGGCTGGAAGGTCGAGACCGTCGGGGACGACATCGCCTGGATGCGGCAGGGCGCGGACGGGCGGCTCTACGCGATCAACCCGGAGGCCGGCTTCTTCGGCGTCGCGCCCGGGACGGGACGGTCGACGAACCCCGTCGCGGTCGACACCCTCACCGAGAACATCCTGTTCACGAACGTCGCCCTCACCGACGACGGCGACGTCTGGTGGGAGAGACTGACCGACGAGGCGCCGGCGCACCTCACCGACTGGCAGGGCAACAGCTGGACGCCGGACAGCGAGGCCCCGTCCTCGCACCCCAACAGCCGGTTCACCGCGCCCGCCGCACAGGCCCCGACGATCGCCGACGACTGGGAGGACCCGGCCGGCGTGCCGATCGACGCCATCCTCTTCGGCGGCAGGCGCGCGTCGAACGTGCCGCTCGTCGCCGAGGCGTACGACTGGGAGCACGGCGTGTTCATGGGCGCGACCGTGGCCTCCGAACAGACCGCCGCCGCGGAGGGGACCGTGGGCGCGCTGCGGCGCGACCCGTTCGCCATGCTCCCATTCTGCGGCTACAACATGGCCGACTACTGGGGGCACTGGCTCCGCATGGGCGAGAAGCTCGGCGAGAACGCGCCCCGGATCTACCAGGTCAACTGGTTCCGCAAGGACGCCGACGGGAAGTACATGTGGCCGGGGTTCGGCGACAACTCCCGGGTGCTGGACTGGATCATCCGCCGCGTGAGCGGGGAGGTCGACGCCGTGGACGGCATCACGGGGCGGATGCCGCGCGCGGCGGACCTCGACCTCACGGGGCTCGACCTCGCGCCCGAGGTGCTCGAGGAGATCTTCCGGGTCGATCCGGCCGCGTGGGCCGCAGAGTCCGACGCCACCGAGGCCTACCTCGAGCAGTTCGGCGACAAGGTGCCGGCCGAGGTGCGCGACCAGCTGGCCAGGCTCCGCGAGCGCATCGCCGCTGCGCAGGGCCGATCCGGCGAGTGAGCGGGATTCTGCTCGGCGAGTGAGCGGGGATCTGTCCGCTCCGCATGGCGAGTGAGCGGACTTCTGCCCGCGCCCTCGCCAGCGGTGCCGCCGCGGCCGCTCTCCCCATCGAGGCAATCGGGTAAGTGCCCAGTCAATGCCCCCGGGGCGCTGCCTCGGTGGTTACCCCATTGCCTCGGCGACCACAGGCGGGGGAGCGGATTGTTCGTTTCTGAACGCGGCTGTCGATATCGGCGTGATTGTTAGCTTCGCTGTCAATATCGCTTTGATTGACAGGTCTCGCTCGGGACGGCAACACCTCCGCGCCGTCCCGGCGGGCGGAACCGCGCTCACTCGTCCGACAGATCTCCGCTCACTCGCCAGCCGGAATCGTCCAGCGCTGGCTGCTCGCGCGCGGGGGCGCCGCGCCACCGCCCCGGGCCGGCCGACCTGGGCGGCCCATGAGGGGTGTGCCCACTCACCCGTACCCTTGCGCGGGTGAAGATCCTGCTCCTTGGTTCCGGTGCCCGTGAGCACGCGCTCGCCCGCGCCCTCGCCGCCGACCCCGTCACCGAGTCGCTCGTGCTCGCCCCCGGCAACCCCGGGTCCGCCCACCTGGGGGAGCGGGTCGACATCGACATCCTCGACGGCGCCGCGGTGGTCCGGCTGGCGATCGAGAAGGCGGTCGACCTCGTCGTCGTCGGTCCGGAGGCCCCGCTCGTGGCGGGCGTGGCCGATCCGGTGCGCGCGGCCGGGATCCCCGTGTTCGGGCCCAGCGGGGAGGCGGCCCGGCTCGAAGGCTCCAAGGCCTACGCCAAGGAGATCATGGCGCTCGCCGAGGTCCCCACGGCGATGGCCCACGTGTGCGTCACCCTCGACGAGGTCGAGAGCGCGCTCGACGCCTTCGGCCCGCCCTTCGTGGTCAAGGACGACGGTCTCGCCGCCGGCAAGGGCGTGGTCGTCACCGACGACCGCGACGCCGCACTCAACCACGCGGTGGCCTGCCTGGCGCCCGCCGTCGGGGGCGACGAGTCCACGGGGGGGCGCGCCGCCGTCGTCGTCGAGGAGTTCCTCGACGGCCCGGAGGTCTCGCTGTTCTGCCTGTCCGACGGCGAGCGCGTCCTCCCGCTCGCGCCGGCGCAGGACTTCAAGCGCATCGGCGACGGCGACACCGGCCCCAACACCGGCGGCATGGGCGCGTACTCGCCGCTGCCGTGGGCGCCGGAGGACCTCACCGAGCAGGTGGTCGAGCGTGTTGCGCGGCCGGTCGTCACCGAGCTGGCGCGGCGGGGGACGCCGTTCGTCGGGCTGCTGTACTGCGGGCTGGCGCTGACCTCGCGGGGGCTGCGGGTCATCGAGTTCAATGTGAGGTTCGGCGACCCGGAGGTGCAGGTCGTGCTGCCGCTCCTGCGCACGCCGCTCGCCGGGCTGCTGCACGCGGCCGCCACCGGGAGCCTGCCCGAGGGCGGCGTGCTCGAGTGGGACGAGGGCGCCGTCGTCGGCGTGGTCGTCGCGTCCGCCGGCTACCCCGGCATGGTGCGCACCGGCGACGTCGTGGATGGGCTGGCCGCGGCCGACGCCGTCGAGGGCGTGCACGTGGTCCACGCCGGGACGGCCGACGCGGACCGACCGGACGACGACGAGACCCCTGACCGCGACGGGGCCACCGAGAGTGCGAACACCGCGGACGGCGCGGTGGTGTCTGCGGGCGGGCGGGTGCTCACCGTCGTCGGGCAAGGCGCAGATCTGGCCGCCGCCCGAGACGCCGCCTACGCGGGCGTGGCCGAGGTGCGTCTCGAAGGTTCGCAGCACCGGACCGACATCGCGCTCGCGGCCGTCGAGGGGCGCGTCCAGGTTCCCGAGACGGCCTGACGCCGCGGCGCACCCGTGCGTCGAACCGCGCCGTCGAGGGGCGCGTTCGGGTTCCCGAGACGGCCTGACGTCGCCGCCCACCACCTGGCCCCCCGGACGGACGTCCCTGTCCCGGCACGCGCCCCGGTGAGAAGATGACGGCATGAGCATCGGGGTCGGTGAGGCGCCGCACCTACGCGGCTGGAGCCACGTCTACAGCGGCAAGGTCCGGGACATGTACGTGCCCGCCGACCAGGAGTCCGGCCGCGGCGGCGACGTCGTCCTCATGGTGGCCTCCGACCGCCTGTCCGCGTTCGACCACGTGCTCCCGACGCCGATCCCGGGCAAGGGGGTCGTCCTCACGCAGCTGACCCTGTGGTGGTTCGAGCAGCTCGGCGACCTCGTCACCAACCACGTGGTCTCCCTCGACGTGCCGGACGAGGTCGCGGGCCGCGCGATGATCTGCCGGCGCCTGCAGATGTACCCCGTCGAGTGCGTGGTGCGTGGTTACCTCACCGGCTCAGCGCTCGCGGAGTACCGCGCGACCGGCGAGGTCTGCGGGGTCGAGCTGGAGCCGGGCATGACCGACGGCGACCGCATCGACCCGCCGATCTACACGCCGGCGTCGAAGGCGGCCGTCGGCGAGCACGACGAGAACATCACCTTCGAGCAGTCCGTCGACAAGGTCGGCGTCACCGCAGCGCGCCGCCTGCGTGACCGGTCGCTCGCCGTCTTCGACCGGGCCGCCGAGATCGCGGCCGCGCGAGGCCTGGTCCTCGCGGACACCAAGTTCGAGTTCGGCCGCGAGAACCGCCCCGGCGACCCCGAGCTCGTCCTCGCCGACGAGGTCCTCACCCCCGACTCCTCCCGGTTCTGGCGGGCTCAGGACCTCGTGCCGGGGTCGACCCCGCCGAGCATCGACAAGCAGTACGTGCGTGACTGGCTCACCTCGCCCGACTCGGGCTGGGACCGCGCCTCCGACGCGCCGCCGCCCCCGCTGCCCACCGAGGTCGTCGAGCGCACGCGCGAGCGCTACGTCACCGCGTACGAGACGCTCACCGGTCAGACGGCGGACGTCTGACGTCGCGCCCCGGCATACCCTGGGGCCAGCCGTCACGAAGGGACATCACATGGGGCGCATCGTCGTCGACGTCATGCCGAAGCCGGAGATCCTCGACCCGCAGGGCAAGGCCGTCGCCCGCGCGCTCGAGCACCAGGGCCTCGCCGGCTTCGCCGTGCGCCAGGGCAAGCGGTTCGAGCTGAGCGTCGAGGGCGACGTGACCGACGCCCACCTCGACGCCGCACGGAGGGCCGCCGAGGACGTGCTGTCCAACCCGGTCATCGAGGACGTCGTCGCCGTGCGCGCCGAGGTCACCGGAGGGGCAGCCGGGGCGGGCTCGGCCGCCGCGGGGCAGGCCGCCGACGTCGCCGCGGGCCTGGGTGGTCCTGCCGGTGACGCGGCGGGTCCCGGTAGCGACGCCAACGACGACGCCGAGGTCGCGCGGTGACCGCACGCATCGGTGTGGTCACTTTCCCCGGCACCCTCGACGACGTCGACGCCGCCCGCGCGGTGCGCCTCGCCGGCGCGGAGCCGGTGGCCCTGTGGCACGCCGACGCCGACCTCAGGGGCGTCGACGCCGTGGTGCTGCCCGGTGGGTTCTCCTACGGCGACTACCTGCGCGCCGGTGCGATCGCTGCCCTCGCGCCCGTCATCCGTTCGGTGGTCGACGCGGCGCGCGCGGGCACGCCGGTGCTCGGCATCTGCAACGGCTTCCAGGTCCTGTGCGAGGCCCACCTGCTGCCCGGTGCGCTCGTGCGCAACGAGCGGCAGCGGTTCGTGTGCCGGGAGCAGCGGCTGCGCGTGGCGTCGAACCGTACTGCCTGGACGAACCGGTTCGAGGCGGGCCAGGAGATCGTCGTGCCGCTGAAGAACGGTGAGGGCCGGTACGTCGCGACCGACGAGACGCTCGACGAGCTGGCCGCCGAGGGGCGTGTGGTCTTCGAGTACGTGGGCGTGAACCCGAACGGGTCGCTCCGGGACATCGCGGGCGTCTCCGACGCGAGCGGTCGCGTGGTGGGGCTGATGCCGCACCCGGAGCACGCCGTCGAGCGCGGGTTCGGGCCCGACACCGCCGACGGCGCGCGCGCCGGCACCGACGGCCTCGAGCTGTTCCGCAGCGCGATCGAGTCGCTCGTCGCCGCCTGAGGGGGCGTTGTGGACGCAGGTCATCGGGATTGCTGATCGATCAGCGGTGACATCGGCACGGTCAGTGGCCGAGGGGCCGGTGACCCGATACGCGCGCAGCCGGTCGGCGACTCGAACGTGAGGCGATGAGCCCCGCCGCGACCGAGGCGGCGACGAGGAACGCCCTCTCTGCTTTTCCTGATGAGGGCCTGTCCTTCGGCCGATCGACACGCTCGACTGACCGATCGCGATCGGTCAGCGAAGTGCGCGCAGCGCCGGGGATGTGAAACGTGCCGATCGCCACCGAGGAGGCGAGTATCAGCGAGAGTGTCGGGACCAGGACGAACATGGTGCCGAAAGCGGCAGCGGACGTGGCGCTGACCCATGTAACGAGAAGTAGCGCGGGTAGGAACGCCGCGACGGTCAGGTGGCCGGCCCACGTGAGGTGGTGACGGAGCTTCACTGCATCTGGGTCATCCGACCGGCGAGTTGCGACGAGAGTCGCGAGGATCGCGCCGAGGGTGGCGACGAGCATCGCGCATACCCAACCAATCGAATGAGCGACCTGGGCGCCCCAACGCGTCGCGGCATCGTCGGCCCGCGTCCACGGATCGCCCTCCTGACCCACGAACCAGACCACCAGGAAAGTCGCCGCGAGGCTGACCATGCTGCAGCCTGTCGTGACGAGCGCGGCCTCGTGCCAAGCAAGGGTGGTGCGGTTGTCGCTGGTGCGTCTCATTGTTCCCCCATGCTGATGACGCTACGAGGGCACTCCGACATCCGTGCGGCGTCGGTCGTCCAGCACACATCGTCTCTACCGGTGCGCACTTGCTGCCGCCGGAGGAGGACCAGGTGAATCGGCCGCCCGGCCGGAGTGAGGTCTGGATCCCGACGTGGACCAGGGAGATCTCGCCGGCCCATGGTCGACGTGAGTGTCCCGCCCCCGTGGGTCACCGCGGTCGCTGGTGGTACACTGGGGGGATGCCGACCACCCGACCGCGCCATCAGGTCACTGAGACCGACGAGGTGGCGCGCGCACTCGACGTCGCGGCGCGTCGTTGGCCTCGTGAGTCACGCTCCAGGTTGCTGGTGCGGCTGGTCCAGACCGGCAGCGAGGCACTCGAGGAGGAGCGCGCCGGCAGGGTTCGTCGCCGACTCGCTGCGATCGAGGCGACCAGCGGCAGCTACGCGGAGGCGTTCGGGGACGACCACCTTGATGAGCTCCGACGCGACTGGCCTACGTGATCACCCTCGATGCCAGCGTGGTCATCGCCCACCTGCGGCCCAAGGATCTCCACCACGAGGCGGCGACCGCCTACCTGCGCGCACATGCCGACGAGGAGCTGCTCATCCATCCGCTGAACCTCGCCGAGGTTCTAGTCGGCGGAGTGCGCGTCGGCCGCGGGGACGAGCTGCAGGCCGATCTGAACGCTCTCGGGATCCAGGCCGTCGTGCCGCGCGAGGGTGAGCCGCTCCGGCTCGCGACTCTGCAGGTCGAGACCGGTCTGAAGCTGCCCGACTGCTGCGCGCTGAACACCGCCGTGACCTCCGGGTCGGCACTGGCCACGTTCGACGACAAGCTTGCCGAGGCGGCCCGTGCGCGTCACGTGCCGGTGGGTGGTCGGCCCGTGTAGGGACCTGCCCGCGCTCGTCACCGGCCTGCGCGCGCGCCCGCGCAGGAGTATGTTCTGGCGCACCGGCCGCCGGGTCGCCCGGCCACCCGGCCGACGGACGGAGCCGGCACAGGACCGCGAGGGAGCGGCATGGGACGGCTCATCTACTCGATGCAGGTCTCGCTGGACGGCTACGTGCAGGACGAGAACGGCGACTTCTCCTGGGCCGCCCCCGAGGCCGGCGACCATCAGGCCATGAACGACGCGATGGCCGACGTCGGCACCTATCTCATGGGCCGGAAGATGTACGAGATGATGCACGTCTGGGAGACCGACCCGGCGATCGCCGAGGAGGGCCCCGAGGCCGCCGAGTTCGCCCAGATCTGGCAGCGCGCCGACAAGATCGTCTTCTCGACGACGCTCGCCGAGCCGATCACCGCGCGCACCGGCCTTCGGCGGACCTTCGACCCCGACGAGATCCGCGCGCTCAAGGAGGCCTCGGACGAGGACCTCACCATCGACGGACCCACGCTCGCCGCCCACGCGTTGCGCCACGGGCTCGTCGACGCCGTCATGCCCGTCGTCTACCCGGTCTCGATCGGGTCGGGCCTGAGGTTCCTGCCCGACGGCGTCCGCCTCGACCTCGCACTCCGGAGCGACCAGGTGGTGGGGCGCGGGATCGTCTTCCTCGAGTACGAGGTCCTGCACGGCCGGGACTGAGCGGACGGGGGAGAACGCGATGGGCCGCCTGATCTACTGGATGAACGTCTCGCTCGACGGTTACGTCGCGGGCCCGGACGGCAGCCCCGGCTGGGCCGAGCCGAGCGCCGAGGTGATGGCCGCGTTCAACGCCGACACGGCCGACGTGGGCACGTTCCTCTACGGCCGCCGCATCTACGAGCTGATGAGCGTGTGGGAGACCGACCCCACGATCGCCGCCGGGTCGGCCGGCAACGCCGAGTTCGCGCGCCTGTGGCAGGCCGCCGACAAGGTCGTCCACTCCGCGACCCTCGGCGTCGTCCCCACCCGGCGGACCCGGGTCGAGCGGGCGTTCCGGCCCACGGACGTGGAGACCCTCAAGCGGTCGACGACGGCGGACCTCACCGTCAACGGCCCCACCCTCGCCGCTCAGGCGCTGCGTGCGGGTCTCGTCGACGAGGTCGGGATCTATCTCTGGCCGGTGGCCCTCGGCGGGGGCCTGCGGTTCCTGCCCGACGACGTCCGCCTCGACCTGCGCCTGACGAGCGAGCGACGGTTCGCGGGCGGGACCGTCCGCCTGCGCTACGACGTCGTCGGCTCCCGCGCGACCGTCTGACGGCACGCGGCTCCCGCGCGACCGTCTGACGGCACGCGGCTCCCGCGCGAGCGTCTGACGGCACGCGGCTCCCGCGCGAGCGTCTGACGGCACGCGGCTCCCCCGCGAGCGGCTGGTGGCGCGCCGGCCGATCCGCGTGGTCGTCAGCGACCTCGGGTCAGAGTCCGGCGTCCTCGGGACTCAGCCGGGCGCCCTCTGCCCAGGCGCTGACAAGATCCGGGCCGGCCTGACCGAGCGGGCCGACCACGTACTCCAGCTCGTCGGTCGACAGCGGCTCCGCGTCGTCCACGGCGGCCAGGGCCTCGTCCACGCTCTCGACCATCTCGCCGGTGGTGGTGAGGTAGTCCGGGACCTCCAGCTCCGGGTCCACCGTCCCGACCAGCGGCGTACCTACGGCCGCGATCTTCGGGAACACGCTGCCGGGGATCCCCACGGCGACCTCGGCCCGTGCCGCTGCCTCCGCGGACCCCTCCTCGGCGATCTCGAACTCCTCCCAGAGGGACTCGTCCTCACGCGGGTGCAGCCCGACGAGGATCTCGTACCCCTCGTCGCTGAGCGCGTGCGCCGTCTCCAGGAGGAGCTCGGCCCCCGGTGCCGCACCACCGGTCTCGTCCGGGTGCGTCACGCTGGTCAGGATCAGCACGGTGTCCGGCTCCGGTGCCGATTCCGGGGTGTCGTCCAGCTCCGGGACACCGACGACCTCGATCTCGTCCTCGCTGATGCCGAGGTACACCGCGAAGGTCTCCTGCTCGGCGTAGGAGCCGGCCGTCACCGCCGTCAGCCGTGGCCGGACGTCGTCGGCGTACGGGGCCTCCTCGGGCTGGAGATAGGCGGTGCTGCTGGCCACCACCGGCAGGCCATCGAACTCCTGGACCACCTCGGCGGGCCATTCCTCGGCGCCGTTGATCACCAGCAGGTCGTAGTCGAGGGGATCGGCCTCGTCGAGCGGGACGGACGCCACCGCGGACTCCTCGTCGACCTCGGACATGTCGGGGACGATCAGCTCGATCGTCCCGGCCTGTGCCGCGATCTCGTCAGCGACATGCTCGACGTGGTAGGCGCCCCACGGTTCGTTCGTGGCCACGGCGACCCTCAGGCCGGCACCGTCTGCCGCCTCCGGGTCGGCGTCGCTCTCGGCTTCCTCGGTCGCGGCTTCCTCGTTATCGGCGTCCTGCTCGGTGCCGGCGGCGTCCGCGTCCTGGATCTCGGTACCGGTGCCCGCGTCCGTCTCGGTGCCGTTGTCCGCGCCCTCCCCGCAGGCGACGAGGAGCAGGGCGATGGTGGGGACGGCGGCGAGGGCCGTGATGCGGGTTGTGGGTGCCATGGTGCCGGACTGTGCCCCGGCTCCATGAACCGGATGCGAACGCGGGGCGATCGCCTCCTGAACCGCTAGGCGTCGCTTCGCACCTCTGCCGGAGTACGGCTCGTGATGTCACGGAGGCGGGGGTGAGCGACTCGCGGGCCGGAGGGTGCGGTTCATGTGCGACGTCGTGGGGCGAGATCGTCGGCGGCGCGCGCCGGATGGTGTGGCGTCACCAGATCGTCACGTGGACCCGCTAGCAAGCGCCGTCCTCGACGCATCGCTATGAGAACGCTATGCTTTCGCTATGAGTGTGGAGATTCGCCAGTCCGACCTGCGGAACGACAACGCATCGGTCATGCGACGCGTCGCTGAGGGTGAGTCCTTCGTGGTGACGGTCAACGGTCGGCCCGTCGCCGACGTCGTGCCGCACCGGCGTGACACGGGGCGCCGCCACTTCGTGACCGTCTCCGCCGCCGCCGAGGTGCTGGCCGTTGAGCCCGGACCGGAACCGGCGGCGTGGAAGGCCGACCTGCGTGCGGCCGACGAGGTCTTCGGTCCGGACGAGCTCGTCGATCCGTTCGACCGGGCGCTGCGGTGACCGCGGATCAGCCGCGTCGTGCCTTGCTCGACACCTCGGTGCTGATCGACTTTCCGGCCGCACAGGTGGCGGAGGCCGCGGACGAGGTCGCGGTCTCGGCCGTGTCGATCGCTGAGCTGCAGTACGGCGTGACAGCAGCGGCCGACCCGGTCGCCCAGATGTATCGACGCAGGCGCGTGCAGACGATCCTCGAGCACTTCGAGGTGCTCGCCTTCGACACGGCGAGTGCCGAGTACTACGGGGCGCTTGCCGCGCTCGTGCGCCACCACGGCCGCAACCCGCGACCACGACGGATGGACCTGCAGATCGCCGCGACCGCAGCACGGCACGGTCTCCGGCTCCTGACGCGCAACGGTGCTGACTTCCGGGGCCTGGAGTCGGCGCTGACCGTGATCGACCTCGGGGTGCCGGCCGGCTGAGGTCGCGCCGGGCCGCCGGGCCGCCGGGCCGCCGGTCCGCCGGGCAGCCGCTGGAACGTCTCGCGGATCGGGTCTCCGACGTCGGAATGACTCGTGGGCCTCACCCGTTGGCGCCGGTATGAAGGTCATCGGATTGCAGAGCCCAGGCGGACCCGACGTGCTCGAGGTGATCGAGCGCCCCGACCCGACGCCGAGCGAGGGTGAGCTCCTCGTCCGCGTGCACGCGGCCGCCGTCAACCCCACGGACACGACCCGACGGGCGGGGACGGCACGGCGGCCTGCCGGCGACCCGCCGATCGTGCCGGGCATGGACGTCGCGGGCGTCCTGGAGGAGATCGGGCCGGGCGCCGAGACCACGCTCAAGGTCGGGGACCGCGTGATGGGCATCGTCGTGCCGAACGGCTCGCACGGCGGGTATGCCGAGAAGGTCGCGCTCCCGGCGGACTCGGTGGTGGCGGCTCCGCGCGACACGAGCCACGCCGAGGCGGCCTCGCTGCCCATGAACGGCCTCACCGCGCGCCTCGCGCTCGACACGCTGGCGCTCCCGCGCGGCGGCGTCGTGGCCGTGTCCGGGGCCGCGGGGGCGATGGGCGGCTACGCGGTGCAGCTCGCGAAGGCGGACGGGCTCACCGTCGTCGCCGACGCCGCCGAGAAGGACGTCGAGCTGGTCAAGGAGCTGGGTGCCGACGTCGTGCTCGAGCGGGGCGACGAGTTCGCCGCGCGTGTGCGGGAGAAGTACCCCGACGGCGTGGACGGCGCGATCGACGGGGCGCTCCTGCACGCCGCGTTCGTCCCGGCGTTGAAGGACGGCGGCGAGATCGTCACCGTCCGCGGCTACGACGAGCCCGCCGAGCGGGGCGTGACCTTCGCGCCGATCTTCGTCGGAACGTACGCCCAGGAGCGCGCCAAGCTCGACACCCTGCGCAAGCAGGCCGAGAAGGGGGCGGTCACGCTGCGGGTGGCCGCGGTGCTCCCGAAGGACGAGGCGCCCGAGGCGCACCGCAGGCTCGAGGCCGGCGGCGTGCGCGGCCGCCTCGTGCTCGCGCTCTGACCGTCGAGCGTGCCGAGCCACGGAGGTCCGGCTCAGGCCTCCGGGGGCCGGTGCCCCGGGCGCGCCCGGTCCGTGGCGGACCGGGCGCCCTGCCGGTGGTGGTGCTGGTGGATCCGGGCGTGCAGCTCGAGGTGCAGCTCCGCGAGCCGGGGGTTGTCCGAGCCGCCGACCCAGACGACGATCGGCCCCTCGTCGGGTGCGTCGCACAGCCACTCGGACAGCCACGCGCGCACGGCCCGCTCGAGGCGCGCGCCCTTGGGGAGCAGCAGGTGCCCCTCGTCGCCGACGTCCGCACGCGTCAGCCACCGGATGCCGATGCGCTCGGGCGCGACGACGTCGGGCAGGTGCTCGTCGGTGTCGACCTCCAGGTAGACCTGTCCGTAGGCGTTCTCGGGCAGCCGCGCGAGGACCGACCGGATGTAGGGGATGTCGTCGTGCTCGCCGACCAGGAGCACGTGCGGGCTGGGTCCGGCGTCGCAGAGGCACATGACCCCATAGTTAGGTAAGGCTGCCCTCACTGGCAAGGTCGTGCCGGGTCGTGGACGCATCGACCCGCGCTCGGTCGAAACCGGGTTTCCGCTCAGTGGATTATCCTGCTCCCAGGTACCCGGATGTCCGTAGGCTGGTGGTATAGCGGCCGCAGCGAGGGGGCGTGCGGCCCGCCGAGGACACGTATCGCGACATCGAGCCAAGGAGTTCAGAAGATGACGACCGAACAGCCCGCCGACCACGAGCGCTCCACCGCCGAGGACCGGGTCGGGCGCGCGGGCCTCGACGTCTTCGCCCCGTTGGCCGCGTTCGTGGAGGACGAGGCGCTGCCGGGCACCGGCCTCGACGCCGACGCCTTCTGGCAGGGCCTGGCGTCGATCATCGCCGACCTCACGCCGGAGAACCGCCGCCTGCTCACGGTGCGCGACGACCTCCAGGCCACGATCGACCAGTACCACAAGGACCAGCCCGGCCTGCCGGACCCGGTGAAGTACAAGGAGTTCCTCACCGGGATCGGCTACCTCGTCCCGGAGCCGGCCGACTTCACCATCACGACGACGAAGGTCGACACCGAGGTCGCCGACGTCGCCGGCCCCCAGCTCGTCGTGCCCCTGCTCAACGCGCGGTTCGCCATCAACGCCGCCAACGCGCGGTGGGGCTCGCTGTACGACGCCCTCTACGGCACGGACGCAGTTCCCGACGCGGGCGAGCACGCCCGCGGCAAGGAGTTCAACACCGTGCGGGCCGCCGAGGTCGTCCGCCGCGGCCGCGCGATCCTCGACCAGGCCGTCCCGCTGGCCTCCGGGTCGCACGCCGACGCCACGGCCTACCGGGTCGAGGACGGGGCCCTGCGCGTGGACCTGGGCTCGGGGGAGAGCGTGAGCCTCGCCGAGCCCGGCGCGTTCGCCGGGTACACGGGCGACGCGACCGCGCCGGACACGCTGCTGCTGCGTCACAACGGGCTGCACCTGGAGCTCGTCGTCGACCGGTCCGGGGCGATCGGCGCCACCGACGGCGCGGGTGTGCAGGACATCGTGCTCGAGTCCGCGATCACCACGATCATGGACCTGGAGGACTCGGTCGCCGCCGTCGTGCCGGAGGACAAGGTCCTGGGCTACCGCAACTGGCGCGAGCTCGTGCAGGGGACGCTCACCGCGGACGTGACGAAGAACGGGAAGACGTTCAGCCGCGTGCTCAACGCCGACCGCGAGTACACGGCGCCGGACGGCTCGACCCTGACGGTGCCGGGGCGCTCGCTGCTGTGGATCCGCAACGTCGGCCACCTCATGCGCACCGACGCCGTGAAGGACGCCGACGGCGAGGACGTCTTCGAGGGCATCCTCGACGCCGCGATCACGGCGCTCGGCAACCTCCCCGACCTTGCCGGTGAGCGCGCGGGCACGAACTCCCGCGAGGGTTCGATCTACATCGTCAAGCCCAAGATGCACGGGCCCGAGGAGGTCGCGTTCGCGGCCGAGCTGTTCTCCCGCGTCGAGGCGCTCCTCGGTCTCGAGCACGGCACGATCAAGATGGGCATCATGGACGAGGAGCGGCGCACCACCGTCAACCTGCGCGCCGCCATCGCCGAGGCCGCGGACCGCGTGGCGTTCATCAACACCGGGTTCCTCGACCGGACGGGCGACGAGATCCACACGTCCCTGCATGCCGGTCCGATGCTGCCCAAGGGGCAGATCAAGGGCCTGGAGCTCATGGCGGCCTACGAGACGGCCAACGTCGACGCCGGACTGGGAGCCGGCTTCTCCGGCAAGGCGCAGATCGGCAAGGGGATGTGGGCGATGCCCGACCTCATGGCCGACATGCTCGAGCAGAAGATCGCCCACCCGCGCACGGGCGCGAACACGGCGTGGGTCCCCTCGCCGACCGCCGCGACGCTGCACGCCCTGCACTACCTCGAGGTCGACGTCGACGCCGTGCGCGCCGAGATCACCGGGCGCGAGCCGCAGGTCGTGGACCCGATCCTCGTCCCGCCGTTGTCGGCCCACGACCTCTCCGACGACGAGGTGAGCTCCTCGCTCGACGACAACGTCCAGTCGATCCTCGGCTACGTGGTGCGCTGGATCGACCAGGGCGTGGGCTGCTCGAAGGTGCCGGACATCCACGGCGTGGCGCTCATGGAGGACCGGGCCACGCTGCGGATCTCCTCCCAGCTGCTCGCGAACTGGCTGCACCACGGCGTGATCACCGAGGCCGACGTCGACGACTCGCTGCGCCGCCTGGCCCCCGTGGTCGACGAGCAGAACGCCGGCGACCCCGGGTACGAGGCGCTGATCGGCCCGGACGGGCCGGGCGTGGCCTACCGGGCGGCGCGGGCGCTCATCGTCGAGGGCGCGACGCAGCCCAACGGGTACACCGAGCCGATCCTGCACCGGATGCGCCGCGAGAAGCTGGGCGCTGCGCCGCAGGACTGACGGGCGCGGTGCGGTGCGGCACCCGGGGCCGTCCCTTCCTGGGGCGCCGCTCCCTGGGGCCGCCGTTCGCTGGGGCGCCGCTCCCTGGGGCCGCCGTTCGCTGGGGCGCCGCTCCCTGGGGCCGCCGTTCGCTGGGGCCGCCTCGCTCCGGGTCCGCGCCACCTCCTCCACCCCCGGGTTCGCCGAGGCAATCGGGTAGCGCTCGAGTCAGTCCACCGCGTCGACTGACTCGGCACATATCCCGCTGCCTCGGCGCCATAGGAGCCGTTGCACGCCGCCGCTCCCCACCGGTCGGTGGGCAACGCGACCGGTCAGCGGACAGGGGCCGCTGAGTCGTCGCTCAACCCATTGCCCGCTCGTGGTGCGGCCGGTCGGCTACCGCTCCTCGGTGAGGCGGCCGGCGTCCATCCGCCAGCGCCGCGTGGCGCGCACGCCGGCGAGCATGCGGCGGTCGTGGGTCACGAGCAGCACGGTGCCGCCGAACGAGTCCACCGCCTGCTCGAGCTGCTCGACGGCCGGCAGGTCGAGGTGGTTCGTCGGCTCGTCGAGCACGAGCAGGTTGACGCCGCGGGCCTGCAGGAGCGCGAGCGCGGCGCGCGTGCGCTCGCCGGGGGACAGGGAGGCGGCGGGCCGGGTCGCCCGGTCGCCGGCGAGGGCGAACTTGGCGAGCAGGGTGCGGGACGCCTCCGGGTCGAGTCCGGAGGCATCGGTGAACACCCTGGTCAGAGGCTCGTTCACGGCGAAAGTGTCGCGCGCCTGGTCCACCTCCCCGACGACGACGCCGGACCCGAGCGACGCCCGCCCCTGCTCCGGCGCGATCCGCCCGAGCAGCATCGCGAGCAGCGTCGTCTTGCCCGACCCGTTCGCCCCCGTGAGCACGACGCGGTCGCCCCACGAGATCTGGGCGGTGATCGGACCGAGCGTGAAGGTGCCGTGCGGGGGTGGGGCCGTTGGTGTGTGGCCGTTGGCGTTGGCGTTGGCGTTGGCGTCGGCCGGATCCGGGGGTGTGTCGCCGTCGGCCGGTGACGAGGTGACGGGGGCCGTCGGCCCGGATGGCGGGGCCCCGAGGGTGACGCGGGCGTCGTCGAGCGTGGCGACGACCGTCCCCGAGCGCGGCGCCTCCGCGACGCTCATCCGCAGCTCCCACTCCTTGCGCGGCTCGGGGACCTCCTCGAGCCGCTCGATCGCCCGTTCGGTCTGGGAGATCTTCGACGCGAGCTTCTCGGTGCGGGCCCTGGCCGCGTGGATGATGTGCTTGTCGCCGTCGGTGGCCTTCTTACGGGCGTTGCGGATGCCGGTCGACGTCCACACCTTCTGCTGCTGGTGCCGCGCGCGCAGGTCGGCGACCCTGCCCGCGTACTCGTCGTGGGCTTCCCTCGCCCGGCGGCGAGCGAGGGCGCGCTCGGCCAGGTAGGAGTCGTAGCCGCCGTCGTAGACCGTCACCTGGTGCTGGGCGGCGTCGATCTCGACGATGCCGGTGGTGGTGCGCGCGAGGAACTCGCGGTCGTGACTGACCACGACGATGCCCTGCCGCGCCCCGACGACGAACTGCTCGAGCTGCTCCAGCCCCGCGAGGTCGAGGTCGTTGGTGGGCTCGTCGAGGAGCAGGACGTCGTAGCGCTGGAGCAGCAGCACGGCCAGCGACGCGCGCGCCGCCTCACCGCCGGACAGCGTCGTCATCGCGCTGTCGACATCCGCTCCGAGCCCGAGGCGGGAGACGACCTCCTGCGTGCGTTCGGCCAGGTCGGCGCCACCGAGCGCAAGCCATCTGTCGAGCGCCGCGGCGTACCGGTCCTCCGCGCCGCGGCCGGGCTCCGGGGCGGCGAGCGCCGTGGCGGCGGCGTTCATCTCGGCCTCCGCCGGCGCGACGCCGGTGCGCCGGCCGATCATTCCCGCGAGCGTCTCGCCGGGCCGGCGGTCGGGCTCCTGGGTGAGCAGGCCGACGGACGCCGTCGGGGGAGCGAGGAGCACCTGACCGGAGACCTCCGGGCCGCCGTCGGCGGGAGTCCCCGGTGCGCTGTCGGCGGGAGTCCCCGGTGCGCTGTCGGCGGGAAATCCCGGTGCGCCGTCGGCGGGAAATCCCGGTGCGCCGTCGGCGGGAGACCCCGGGCCACCGTCGGTGGAGAACCTCGGTGCGCCGTCTGGGCGGGCCGGCGAGCGAGATGCGCCCGTGCCCGCGGCGGCGAGGATGGCCAGGAGCGTGGACTTGCCCGCGCCGTTCGCGCCGGCGAGCCCCCAGACGTCGCCGGGCGAGACGGTGAGATCGAGATCGGCGAACAGCTCGCGCGGACCTCGAGAGGCGCGCAGACCAAGCGCGCGCAGGGTGGCGGACATGAGGGCAACGGTAGGTCGGCGCCGGGGCGGCACCCAACCGGTTAACCGTCGCCGGACCGGACGTCCGGTGCCGGCGGGACCCCGGCGACGGTCACAGGTTCCGGACGGATCTCCACGCCCAGGTGTCCGACGGGTATCCGCACGGTGTCCGTAGGTGTTCCACAGGATGTTCCGCTTGTCCACGGCTCCGTGCACACGGGTGTGGACACAGGCTGTGGACAGCTAGCCGTCCCGGTCGACCGTCCAGGTGGTCACGGAGCTCGTGAGGTGGACCTTGCCGCGCCTCGGGTCCCATACCACGGCCCGGGACGTGATCGGACCGTGAGGTGCGTCGCCGGCCGGCTGTTCGCCGTCGGGGGTGCTCCGAGAAGGCTCCGATGCGTCCGTGACCTGCGCAAATGCCACCCGTGCGGGAATGATCACGGGGCTGCCGAAGTCGACGTCCCAGGCGGTGGCGCCGGGTCGACCCATCGCGTGCATGGCCCGGGCGGCCGTGTACATGCCGTGCGCGATCCGCCTCGGGAACCCGAACGCACGAGCGCCCAGCCAGGACGTGTGGACAGGATTGCGATCCCCCGAGACCTGTGCATATGTGTGGATGTCGGACTCGGAGACCGCCCAGAGGGCCTGCGGCCGCTCGGGCAGGTCGACGGTCGGTCGCGGCTCGGGAGCCGGCCCTCGCTCGAGTCCGTCCGGAACCGATCCCTTGGACAGGTACGACGCCCGGCCGGACCACACCGCCTCGCCGTCGAGGGTCCGGGCGAGCACCGACAGCTCGACGGTCGTGCCGCGCCGGTGCTCGCGCGCGTCGTGCGCCCAGGCCGTGAGGGTGAGCTCCTCCCCGAGCTCGACCGGGCGCAGCTGCTCGATCCGGTTGGCCACGTGGATCGCCCCGAGCGGGGAGAACGGGAAGTCCGCCCGGGCCATGAGGCTGACCGCCAGGGGGAAGGCGAGCACGTGGACGAGGCCCGGCGGGACGGTGTCGTCCACGGGCGCTCCCAGCAGGTGCTGGTACGCCGTGAGGTGCTCGGGTTCGGCGCGCACGGGGCCGGCAGTGAGCGCGACCTCGGGCAGCCCGGCGGCCGAGCGCGTCGCGAGGACGGCCCGCGCGGAGCGCGCGAGCACCGCCAGGTAGGTCTCGCCCAGCGGCGGCACGTCGCCGACGTCCTCGATCCGGTACGACGACGGCGGCCCGGCGTCCGCACCCTCGAGGGTCGAGAACCGCACGCTCGACGACCTCGGGGTGGGGTTCGTCGTCGGGGCGCCGTCCCCTATGGACTCGGGGGTCGGGGTCGTCACAGCCTTACCGCCCCACGAGGAGCTGGCCGCACACGCGCAGCACCTCACCGTTGATGCCGCCGGCCTGCGGGGAGGCGAGGAACGCGATCGCCTCGGCCACGTCGACCGGGAGCCCGCCCTGCTGCAGCGAGGACATCCGCCGGGACGCCTGCCGCGGCACCGCCGGGATCTTCGCCGTCATGTCCGTCTCGATGAAGCCCGGCGCCACGGCATTGGCAGTCCCGCCGGATGCGGCCATCAGCGGCGCGAGCGCCCGCGTCATCCCGATGATCCCGGACTTCGCGTACCCGTAGTTCGTCTGGCCGCGGTTGCCCGCGATGCCCGACGTCGAGGCGAGCGAGATGATCCGCGGCGCGTGCGCGGCGTCGCCGAGCGCGCCCGGCTCGGCGAACGTCTCGTTCATCAGCACGGGTGCCGCGATGTTGACGGCGAGCAGGTCGGCGAACCGGTCCTCGGTCATGTTGGCGAGCAGCTTGTCGCGCAGGATCCCGGCGTTGTGCACGACCACGTCGAGCCGCCCGTACCGTGCGTGGGCGGCGGCGAGGATCCGCTCCGCGGCGTCGTCGCGGGTGACGTCCAGCTGGAGCGCGATCCCGCCCGCCGCGTTGACCGTGGCGGCCAGGGCCTCGCCGGCCGCGGGCACGTCGACCCCGACCACGTGGGCGCCGTCGCGGGCCGCGACCCGGGCGATCTCCGCGCCGATGCCGCGCGCGGCCCCCGTCACGGCGACGACGAGACCCGTCAGCGGCCGTGCCCAGTCCGCAGGGGCCTGCCCTCCGGGCCCGGCGGTGAGGATCTGTCCGTCGACGAACGCCGAGCGGGCCGAGAGCAGGAACCGGGCGGCCCCCGCCGGCGACGGATCGCCCGCAGACGCACCGCCGGCCAGGGCGATCCCGTTTCCGGTCGCACCGGCGCGCAGCTCCTTGGCGAGCGAGCGCACGAACCCGTCGACCCCGGCGCGCGCCGCCGCGAGCCCCGGGGAGTCCTCCGGCCCGGCGGCGCGGGAGAGCACGAGCACCCGCGCGCTGGGCGCGAGCTCCCGCAGCGTCCCGCCGACGGCGAGGGCCGGCTCGGTGAGGTCGGCGCTGCGCTCCAGGCCGGTCGCCACGAGGACGACGGCGCCCAGCTTGCGCGCGCCGCCTGGACCTGCGTCGCGGCGCACGTCGGCGCCCCAGGCGAGCAGGTGCTCGACCAGGGCGTCGGCGTCGACCCGCGCGGCGTCGGAGCCGTCGGTGAGGACGACGACCCGCCCGGGCACGAGCGGGGAGTCGACGTCCGTCAGGTCCGCCGTCCGGCGCAGGACGGCGGGTCGGGGCAGGCCGAGCTGCTTGGCGACCGCCTTGCCCGGGCCGCCATTGACGAAGGAGAGGTAGGAGTCGTTCACGCCGCCTCCAGGACCATCGCGACGGCCTGGCCGCCGGCCGCGCACACGGAGATGAGGCCGAGGGCCTTCTCGCCGGGGCGGACCTGGGACTCGCCGCGCTCGGCCAGGAGCTTGGCGAGCGTGCCGACGATCCGCCCACCGGTTGCGGCGAACGGGTGGCCGGCGGCCAGCGACGAGCCCGCCACGTTGAGGCGGCTGCGGTCGACCGTGCCGACCGGCTCGCTGCGGCCGAGGCGCTCGCGCGCGAACGTCTCGTCCTCCAGCGCCGCAAGGGTGGCGAGCACGGTAGACGCGAAGGCCTCGTGGATCTCGACGAGGTCGAAGTCGGCGAGGGTGAGGCCGGTGCGCTCGAGCAGCGCGGGGATGGCGAACGCGCCGCCCATGAGCAGGCCCTGGGCGCCGTCGACGAAGGAGACCGCGCCCGGCTGGGCGTCGACGACGTGCGCGAGCACGGGCAGGCCGCGCTCGGTCGCCCACTCGTCGGAGGAGAGCAGGACGGTGGAGGCGCCGTCGGACAGCGGGGTGGAGTTGCCGGCCGTCATCGTGGCGGGCGGCGCGCCCTCGGGCAGGTTCTTCGTGCCGAACACCGGCTTGAGCGTGGCGAGCTTCTCCAGCGACGTGTCCGGGCGCAGGCCCTCGTCCTTCGTCAGGCCGCGCAGCGGGGTCATGAGGTCGTCGAACAGGCCGCGCTCGTAGGCGGCGGCGAGGTTGGTGTGGGAGGCGAGCGCGAGCTCGTCCTGCGCCTCGCGGGTGATGCCCCAGGCGGCGGTGGTCAGCGCCTGGTGCTCGCCCATGGACAGGCCGGTGCGGGGCTCGTTGACGTCGGGCGCCACGGGTGCGAGGTCCCGGGGGCGCAGCGCGGCGAACGCCTTGAGGCGGTCGGCGGTCGAGCGCGCGCGGGACGCCTTGAGCAGGACCCGCCGCAGCTTGTCCGTCACCACGATGGGTGCGTCCGACGCGGAGTCCGTGCCGCCCGCGATCCCGACGTCGATCTGGCCGAGCGCGATCTTGTTGGCGATCCCGACCGTGGCCTCCATGCCCGTGGCGCACGCGCGCTGGACGTCGTAGGCGGGGGTCGTCGGGTCGAGCGCGGTGCCGAGGACGGACTCGCGCGTGAGGTTGAAGTCCTTGGGCTGCTTGAGCACGGCGCCGGCCACGACCTCGTCGATCCGCTCGCCGGCGAGACCCGTGCGGGCCACGAGGCCGTCGAGCGCGGCCGTGAGCAGGTCCTTGGTGCTGAGGGAGTCGTAGGCCGATCCGGCCTTGCCGAACGGGGTGCGGTTCGCGGCCACGACGGCGGCGCGGCGCGGGGTGGGCATGGGGATCACGTGGGGGTCCTCGCTTCGCTGGGACGACGGTGCTGGAACGCGGGCTGGAACGACGGTGCTGGAACGACGGTGCACACGGGCGCATCTGGCCGGTACTCAAAGTACCTGATACTTTGGGTACATGGTACAGGCCGGGACCGAGGATGTCTCGGGCGCCGCTGCGCCCGGGGCGGCCGCGCCGCGCGCCGACGGCCGCACGACGGAAGCCGCACCGCGCGCCGACGGCCGGACGACGAGATGGGACGACCACCGCGCCGCCCGGCGACTCGAGCTCGTGCGGGCCGCGCGCCGCTGCGTCCACGAGCGCGGGCCGGACGTCTCCATGGACGACCTCGCCGCCCACATGCGCACGTCGAAGTCGATCCTCTACCGCTACTTCACGGACAAGGCCGGGCTGCAGCGCGCCGTGGGGCAGCACGTCCTGCACCGCATGCTCCGCGAGCTGACCGAGGCCGCCGCGCGCACCGGCGGCCCGCGCGAGCGGATCCACTCGATGGTGGCGGCCTACCTGCAGATGGTCGACGACGCCCCGCACGTCTACGCCTTCGTCACCTCGCCCACGGGGGAGGCGGCCGGGGACGTGCGCGGGTTCGTCGCCGAGGTCGACGTCGTCATCGCCCGCACGCTCGTCCCCGCGGTCCTCGGGCTCGACGACGACGCCGAGGTCGAGCACGTCTCGCCCGAGCAGGCGACCCGCGCCACGCTGTGGGCGTCCGGCGTCACCGGCACCGTGCGGTCCGTCGCCGACCGCTGGCTCGCGGCCCGCGCCGAGCTCGAGCGGATCGGCGTGGACGCCTCCTCCGCGGCCCCGGCCACCTCCGGACCGGACGCAGCCGCGGCGGCGGGCTCCGGCGTCGGGCAGGACGTGCCCGACCCGACCACCTCCGGACCGGACGCGGCCGCGGAGGTGAGCTCCGGCGTCGGGGGACTGACCCACCTCGACCTCGAGACCGCCGTGGCCGGCGTCGACCGCGACGAGCTCGCCGCCTTCATCGCCTCCTGGCTGTGGGACGGGGCCGTCGGCGTGCTGCGGCGCGCCCGCAGCGACACCCGCCCCCGCACCGTCCCGACCACCCGAACCGACAAGGACGTCACGTGACCCAGACACCCATCCGCCCCACGCACGACTCGCCCACGACGACGCCATCGGCGCACACCCCGGCGAGCGTCCAGCGGGCCGACACGCGTATCGACGGCGCCGAGATCACGCGGCTGCTCGGCGGCCGCTGGTGGCACCTGCGCTCCGCCGCGCGGGACCTCGCGCTCGACCCGCGGATGCGCAAGATCGAGGGGCTGACCCACCACGAGCACCGCGAGCGCGTGCTCACCCAGCTCCACCTGCTCACCGAGATCGGGGACCCGCTGCGCGCGTTCCCCGCCCGGCTCGGCGGCCAGGACGACCACGGCGGCTCGTTGGCGTCGTTCGAGGAGCTCGTCGTGGCGGACCCGTCGCTGCAGATCAAGGCGGGCGTCCAGTGGGGGCTGTTCGCGTCGGCGATCCTCCACCTCGGCACCGCCGAGCAGCACGACCGCTTCCTGCCCGGCGCCATGGACCTCAGCGTGCCCGGCGCGTTCGCGATGACCGAGCGCGGGCACGGCTCCGACGTCTCCGGCGTGCTCACCACCGCCACCTACGACCCCGACACCGACGAGATCGTCGTCCACACGCCGGTCGAGGCCGCGCAGAAGGAGTACCTCGGCAACGCCGCCCTGCACGGGAAGGCGGCGGTCGTGTTCGCGCAGCTGATCGTCGACGGCGTGAACCACGGCGTGCACGCGATGTACGTGCCGGTGCGCGAGGAGCGGCCGGACGGGTCGCTCGTGCTGCTGCCCGGCGTGGGCAGCGCCGACGACGGCGTCAAGGGCGGCCTCAACGGCATCGACAACGGGCGCCTGTGGTTCGACCACGTGCGGATCCCGCGGGTCAACCTCCTGCCGCGCTACGGGGCCATCGCTGCCGACGGCACGTACTCCTCGCCGATCGAGTCCCCGGGCCGCCGGTTCTTCACCATGCTCTCGACCCTGGTCCAGGGGCGCGTGTCCCTGTCCAACGCGGCGACCGGCTCCGCGCGGATGGCGCTCGCGATCGCCGTCACGCACGCGGAGCAGCGGCGCCAGTTCACCGGCGGTGACCCGCAGGAGGAGGTCGTGCTGCTCGACTACCAGCGCCATCAGCGGCGGCTGCTTCCGCGGATCGCGCGCACGTACGCGCTGACGTTCCTGGGGGCCGAGCTGCTCGAGCGGTTCGACGACGTCTTCTCCGGCCGTCACGACACCGACGAGGACCGCCAGGACCTCGAGACCCTCGCCGCCGCCACCAAGCCGCTCGCCACCTGGAACGCGCTCGACACGATCCAGGAGGCGCGCGAGGCGTGCGGCGGCGCCGGGTACATGGCGGAGAACCGGCTCACCGGCCTGCACGCCGACCTCGACGTCTACGCCACGTTCGAGGGCGACAACAACGTGCTCCTCCAGCTCGTCGGGAAGCGGCTGCTCACCGACGCCGGCAAGGAGATGATGCAGATGGACGTGGCGGGCACCGTGCGGTGGGTCGCCGCGCGCGCCGCCGACACGGCCCTGCACCGCACGCCGCTGCGTCGGGCGGCCCAGTCGATCCGGGACTCCGGGTCGAAGGCCCGTTCCGCGGGGCACCTGCGCTCCGCGGACGTGCAGCGCGAGCTCCTCGAGGAGCGCGTGGAGACCATGGTCGAGGAGATCGTCATGGGGATGCGCTCTGCCCGGGGGATGTCCGACGAGAAGGCGTTCGAGGTCTTCAACTCCCACCAGGACCGGATCATCGCGGCCGCCCGCGCGCACGGGGAGCTGCTCGCGTGGGAGGCGTTCACCGACGCGCTGTCGCGGGTCCGGGACAAGGAGACCTTCGAGGTGCTGCGCACCGTGCGGGACCTCTACGGCCTCACCGTCATCGAGGACGACCTCGCGTGGTACCTCGTCAACGGGCGGATGACCGCCCAGCGGGCGAAGACCGTGACCAGCTACGTGGAGCGGCTGCTCGCGCGGCTGCGGCCGCACGCCAAGGCTCTCGTGGACGCGTTCGGCTACTCGCCCGAGCACCTCGGCGCGCCGATCGCCGGGCCGGGCGAGGCCGAGCGGCAGCAGGAGACGCGCGAGTACCAGCGGCGGCTCCGTGCGTCCGGCGAGGCGCCCGTGGACGAGAAGACGTTGCGGGCACAGGCGAAGCAGGAGTCCCAGGACGCGAGGGCGGAGCAGCCCGGCGCTCCGGCGTAGCTGCCGGTGTGCCGGCGTAGGCGGGTCGGCGGGTCGGCCACCTTTCCCGCGTCTTCGCCGAGGCAATCGGCTAGCCGCCGAGTCAGTTCCCGCGGGGGATTGACTCAGCACTTTGCCGATTGACTGGGCGTCGCTGCGCCCGCCCCGCCGAACAGCTCGGCGCCGACCGACTGGTCCTCCTCTGGGCGCGCCACCCCGTCCACCTGTCTCGCGTCTTCGCCGAGGCAATCGGCTAGCCGCCGAGTCAGTTCCCGCGGGGGATTGACTCGGCGCTTTGCCGATTGACTGAGCGTCGCCGTCGCCGTCGTCGCCGTCGTCGTCGTCGCCGCCACCGTCGACGACGTCTCCACAGGCGGCCCTCGCGCGATCTGATCCACAGCAACCGAGGACGCCCGCGCTCGGTGGCCCAGCCCCGCGGCAGCCTGCCCCGGGTGACCTCCCAGCAACGACCAGAGTTCCGCCCACCGACGATCCCGCTCGTCGTGGAGGCCAGCCGTGGGCGGCCGCTGATCATCCCGGGCGGCCGCGCCGAGCAGCTCCTGACGGCCGGCGGAGACGGAAGGCCCGCCTACTCCCTGCTCCCCGTCCGCCGCGGCTGGGTGGCGTTGATTCCCCAGGGACTGGACCGGTTCGCGCTGCTCGCGGCCACGCACCTCGCGCGAGCCGTGGCAGTCAGCCGATCGACGCCGTCGTCGCAGGCTCTCTCGCGTTACACGGCCGCGCTGCTGCACGGCATCCGCACCTGGGGCGTCCCCGACCGCCCGGAGTTGTGCGGCCCCACGCGTCGGCGCCAGGGTGTGCACCTCGATCATGTACGGCACGTCGCGGCGCTCCCCGAGGAGGATGTCGTTCATCTCGAAGGGCTGCCGGTGACGTCGCCCCACCGCACGGTCCTCGACATCGTGCGCTCGGCCCACCCGCGCGACGCCCTCGTCACGGCAGACGATCTGCTTCGCGTCGCCGGCGGCTTCGACCGCTATCACCGCCCCGAGACCGAGCGCGCCGCCGAGCTCGCGCGCGATCAGCTCTTAGGGCTCGTCGATGAGCTCCCTGCCGGCGCGCGAGGCAGACGGAGGGCGATCACTGCCCTGACCTGGGCAAGCCCGTGGGCGGAGTCGCACTGGGAGAGCCACACCCGGTGGGTGGTCCTGCGGTGGGGGAGGCGCGACGTGATCGCACAGTGCCCGGTGGAGACGGCGATCGGCACGTTCTTCACCGACCTCGCGATCCCGGACGGGAAGCGGCGGGACGGGTCGACGCGCTACCTCCACGTCGAGTTCGACGGCGGCGACAAGTACACCCACGCGGACCCGCGGGAGCGGTCGCTTGAGCGGATCGCGGAGCGTGACCGGCAGCGCGCGATCGAGGCGCTCGGCGACACGATGATCAGGCTCGACGCCAAGGACGCCGCTCGCCCCGAGGTCGTCGTCGCGCGGATCGAGTCGGAGCTCCGCGGCCCGCGACCGCGTCTCCGCCCCGTCCGTGAGCTGGGGGAGCAGCGGTGACGCGCACTGTGCATCATATCTGCATCACCTATGATTCAGATGTGCGTACCACCGTCGACCTGCCCCCGGCCGTGCACCGCCGTGCTCAGGAGCTCGCGCGCTCCCGTGGCACGTCGCTGTCGTCGGTGCTCGCCGATCTCACCGTCCGCGGTCTCGCGCAGCTCGATGCGCCTGTCGAGATCGGGACGAGCCCACGAACGGGTCTTCCCGTCCTGTCGGTGGGTAGGCAGGTCACCGCGGACGAGGTCGCAGCGGCACTGGACGACGATTCGTGACCGTCCTGCTCGACGCGAACGTCCTCATCGCCCTGGCGGTCGCCGAGCACGAGCACCACGACCGCGCAGAGCGGTGGGTTGACGGCGTCGAGTCGTTCGCGCTGTGCCCGGTCGTCGAGGGCGCGCTCACGCGCTTCCTGGTCCGGACCGGTGAGGGGAGCCGTGCCGCGGCTGCGCTCCTTGAGGGATTCGGGACGCATCCGGCATGCGTGTTCTGGCCGGACGACCTCTCCTACCGGGACGTCGACATGACCGGGACGCTGGGACACCGGCAGGTGACCGACACCTATCTGGTCGCTCTCGCACGGCACCGTGGGGGCCGGCTCGCGACGTTCGACGCCGCGCTCGCCGCCAGATTCCCGGACGTGGTGACGCTCGTTCCGTAGATGCGGTCTGCCGCGGACCGTGTCCTGGTCACGCCTGCCGGCTTCCGTCGGCCGCGCCCCGAACGCGCGGTTGGTCCTCTGCGCGGTGCCGACATGCCGTCGTGGGCGAACGACCTATCGGGCGGCGCCGCGTTGTCGGCGTGCAAGTCCGCGGGCCCACGTCCGCCGCGTCTCCAGCGCCCAGAACCATACGAACAGCGCGATCTCGTACCACTCGACGGCGAGCAGCCGGTACTCCCAGCCGAGCAGGTGCAGGACGCCGAAGAGGGGCGCCCCGGCGACCATGAGCCAGAAGATGAGGCGGTAGCGGCGCCGCAGGTCACGCCGTCCGGCGTCGAGGGAGGCGTGCGGCCCGCCCGTCAGCTCCGGCCACGCGTGGCTCGCCACGGCGATCGCCAGGTTGACGATGAGCAGCACTGCGGCGGACACGTGGACGCCGGCGAAGTCCTCCCCCTCGACCAGTCGCCAGACGACGAGCCCGACGAACATCACCAGCACCGCGTTCATCACGTTCGCCACGACCCGCGTGAGCCGATGCCTGTTGAGCGGCGCCGGCCGGGACGGGGCGAACCGCACCTCGACGACGACGAACACCACCGACATCACCAGGACCGTCACGCATGTGGCCCTCAGGGCGGTGATCATCTCGTGGCGGGCGGCGGCGTCGAGGGCGTCGAGCGTGGGGCCGATCGACGTGGGGACCAGGGCGACGAAGATCGCGAAGAAGCCCGCGACGTCGAGGCTGAAGTCCTCCAGCGCCGAGGCCCCGCGGTAGGCCACGAGGCACGCCGCGATCCCCATCATCACGCCGACGAACATGTCCCGGATCGGGCCCAGGTAGTACGCGCTGACCGACTCCTCGATCGCGCCGAGCCAGAAGAACGCGAGGACCGAGCCGAGCAGCAGCAGCGCCGGCAGCGTCATGAGGATGAGACGCAGGTACAGGTAGGTGATGCGGGCGACCGGCTCAGACGGAGTGGCATGCTCCGGGGCGTCGGCCGTGCCATGGGAGGTGGACGGTTCCGTCGCGGGGCTCCGTTGCGTGGACTGCCCGACGTCCTCACGATCCGCCCCTCCGCTCACGTCGCCAGGCTATCCAGGGCAGCCGAGGTCGAGCGCGCTGACGAGCGCGGCGGTGGCGATCGCCGGTCCGACGGCCAAGTGGGAGCCGCCCGTGCGACGTGCGATGCGTGCTCGACGACGGTCGGCACGGGCCGGCGCAGGAGCCGTGTCCGAGCCCGGGTCGCGGGTGGACGTCTCACTGCCCGAGCGGCCGCATCTATGAAACGATCTTCCTATCCTATAGGATTTGCGATGGCATTCGAAGGGGCGTGCATACGCCTTTGTGCACGTGCGGGGCGCCACGGCGACGCGAGGCCACAGGCCGACGTGTCGGTCGCCTCGCCCGCGTCAGAACGTTCGGCAACGACCGGACACCTGCGAGAGGTATGGAGTGACAATGGAGCGCTTGATCATCGACACGGATCCTGGGATCGACGACGCTGCGGCGCTGTTCTGGGCCCTGGCCGCCGACGAGTTCCAGGTGGAGGCCATCACGACGGTCTTCGGCAACGTCGACGTCGACACGGCGACACGGAACATGCACAAGATCCTCGCGGTGGCGGGGAGGACCGGGATCCCGGTGCACAAGGGCGCCGCCAGGCCGCTGGTCGGAGAGCCCAACTTCGCCGAGCACATCCACCGGGTCGGCGGCCTGGGCTTCTGGGATTTCCCGGAGCAGGACGCGGATTCCTCCCCGACGCGGACAGCGGCGAAGGCGATCGTCGATGCGGTGATGGCCGAGCCCGGGGAACTGACGATCATGGCGCTCGGTCCGCTGACGAACGTCGCGCTCGCGCTGACGATCGAGCCCAAGGTCGCACAGTCGGTCCGCCGGATCATTTACATGGGCGGCGCAGCGTTGACGTGGGGGAACGTCACGCCCGTGGCGAGCGCGAACATCTACAACGACCCCGAGGCCGCGCACATCCTCGTCCGGTCCGGCGCGCCGCTGACGCAGGTCGGTCTTGACGTCAGCAGGCAGTTCGCGCTGTCCGTCGAGAATCTCGAGGGCCTGTGGACGTCCGGCTCGGATGCCGCTCGAGCACTCTGCGAGATGATCGGCTACCCGGACAATCAGGAGGATCGCCTCGACATGCCCGAGTGGAAGGACGAGGGGATGCACCTCAACGACGTGCCATGCATCGCCTACGCGATCAACCCCGGCTGGTTCGAGGTCCGGCACCTCCATGTCGACATCGAGCTCCACGGTGAGTTCACCAGGGGGCAGACGGTGGTGCACATGATCGACCGCTGGAAGCAGACCCCCAATGTCGACGTGCTCCTGGGTATCGACACCCCGGCGGTGGCGCGGTCGTACGTAGAGACAGTGGGGGCGCAGCGCGGCACGCGCTCGAGCTGAGCCCCGTCACGCCCCGCCGACCGTGCACCCGCGCGGCCGGCGGGGCGTCGCTCCGCCCGGCGGCAGAGGCCCCCGGTGGGCTCCGGCAGAGGCACCCGGAGGTCTCCGGCAGCAGCGCCCGCGAACACCGGCGGGGTATGGGGTTCGCCCGGGAGTGAGAGGCGCGTGTGCTCCGAGCGCGGACTGTCGACAGGACGTGAGGGACGGGGGCGTGCCCGGACGGGATCGTCCGGGCACGCCCCCGTCCCGGTCGGAGGTGGTGCCGGTCAGTGACGCCGCTGCGTCTCGTTCGCGAGCGCTTCCACCTGCTCACGGCCGCCGCACATCACCGAGCCGGCGAAGACGAGGAGGATGAACGGCAGCGGTGCGAATCTGACGAGGGTGGTGCCGGATCCGGCATCGGCGACGTACAGGAGGATGAGCATGGTCACGACGCCACCGATCGCGCCGATCGCGGTGAGGATGAAGCCCACCTTGCGGAACCGTCCGGACGAGACCTCCTCCGGCTCGAGGATGTCGGTCCACAGCAGCCCCCACTTGTGCAGCCGGGGGTAGACGATGCGGATGACGAACGGCGTGACGACGGCGGCGAGGAGCCAGCCCGGCACCAGGACGGCGATGAAGTAGAACTCTGCCGGCGCGAGGCCGAGCAGCAGGGCCACCCAGAAGGTGAGGATGAGCGCGAGAGCGCACTGACGCACCACCTGGATCGCCTGGTACCTCACCACGCGGTTCGTGCTCGTGAGGTTGAGGCCCATGTCGTTGCGGGGGCTGAGTGCGTTCCACAGTTTGTAGGCGAGGAAGCCGTTGACGAAGTTGGCGACGAAGCCGCCGATGGCCCCGGGGCTGAGGGTGCCGAAGAAGTCGCCGATGAGGTTGCCGATCGCTACACCCCAGGCCCCCGCCGGCCCGAAGAGCATGCCGAGGGCGACGGGGAGGATGTCGGCCACCCGGAGTGAGACGTGGCCGGGGATGATCGGGATGCTCTGGAACGGGATCAGCAGCGCGGCGTACATCGCAGCCGACAGAGCGACCAGCACGATCATGTTGGTGTGCCGCCACATCGTGAATATCTCTCGCATCATTGCCACTTTCGACGTCGGGATAGTGGGGGGCTCGTCGCAGCCGCGCGTCCAGCGCAGGCATCCTTGGCGCGCTCGAGGTAGATCGTATAGTATTTGAACAGGCCTGCGGGGTCAACCGTTGCGATCCGATCTGCAGCTTTACGTGGGGTGGGGAGTGCACGGCCGGATGCTTCGGGTGTGGCGCCGCATGGAGCGGGTCGAACTCACGCATGGTGCCGGCCGGCCACGACGCCCTCCTGGGCGTCGCGGCCGGCGGTCCCCCCGTCCTCGAGCTCGGCCGTCGGAGGTGCGTTCCGCGCTCGCTCATGGTGCGGCTGGCGACGCGGGTGGTCGTGTTCCGCAGGGGTTGACACGACCAGAGCTTCAAATACTATAGGATCATTCATCGGTCGGAAGCGGCAGCGTGGCCAGCTGGGTTCGAGCTCTCGTACGGGCACCGGCCGCTCGAGCTCGGAGGTAGCGACGATGCGCGAAGTGTTCACGGCATGGCGGCACACCAACCTGAAAGTGCTGATCGCCCTGTCCGCAGCACACCAGCCTCTGTCCATGACGACGCGGACGCGAGAGGAGTCTTTTCGATGACGAGTGCCACCACCACAGCCGTCGAGCTGCGGGATGTGCGGTTCACCTACCGGGGAGCGCCCGAGGAGACCTTGCGAGGGGTCGACCTCGAGGTCGAGGCGGGCGAGTTCGTCGCCGTGATGGGAGCGTCCGGCGCCGGCAAGAGCACCATCTGCCAGACGCTGAACGGGATCGTCCCCAGGCTCGCCAAGGGGTCGTTCCAGGGGACGGTCATGGTCGGAGGTGTCCTGGTGTCCGACCGGCGGATCGCCGAGATGGCCGAGGTCGTCGGACTCGGGTTCCAGGACTTCGAGGCGCAGCTCTTCTCGACCAACGCGGAGCTCGAGGTCGCCTTCGGCCTGGAGAACATGCGCATGCCCCGCGAGGAGATCCGGGAGCGCGTCGCGACCGTGCTCGAGCAGGTGGGGCTCACGGGGTACAACGACCGGCAGCCGGCCACCCTCTCCGGCGGGCAGAAGCAGCGGCTCGCGATCGCCTCGATCCTCGCCGCGCAGCCAACGGTCGTGTGCCTCGACGAGCCCACCACCGACCTCGACCCGGTCGGCAAGAACGAGGTCTTCGCGATCGCCAGGCGTCTGGCGCACTCGGGTGTGACGCTCATCGTCGTCGAGCACGAGACCACCGAGGCCCTGATGAGCGACCGCATCGCACTCGTCGACCAGGGCCGGGTCGTACGGATCGGTGCGAAGGAGGAGATCCTGCGCGAGGCGGAGCTCTTCGAGGAGCTGCGCATCATGCCGCTGCAGGTCCCACAGCTGTTCGCGCGGCTGGGCGTCGAGACGCGGCAGCGACCGCTGACGGTCGAGGAAGGGGTCGATCGGTACCGGTCCGACGGCCTCGAGCTCGACGTGGACGCCCACCGTGCGCTCCTCGCGGCGGATGCCGACCGCGCGGCGTCCTACGGCGAGGACGTCATCGTGCTGGACAACCTCTCGCACAAGTACCCCACGGGCCTGACGGCGGTGGACGGCGCGACCTTGTCCATCCGGCAGGGTGAGTTCGTCGCCCTCCTCGGTCAGAACGGCTCCGGCAAGACGACGCTGGTCAAGCACCTCAACGGGCTTCTGCAGCCGACGACCGGACGCATCTCGGTCAACGGGAAGGATGTCCGCGAGCACTCGCTGCTGAGCATCGGTAGCCACGTGGCGTACGTCTTCCAGAACCCGGACCACCAGATCTTCTCCGACACCGTGTTCGACGAGGTCTCGTTCGCCCTCCGCAAGCGGCACATGGACGACGACGAGATCAAGGTGCGTGTCGCCGAGGTGCTCGAGGCCGTCGGGATGTCCGGCCAGGAGGAAGAGGACCCGTTCTCGCTGACGAAGGGCCAGCGACAGCGAGTGGCGGTGGCTTCGGCGCTGGCGCTCCGCCCCGAGGTGCTCATCCTCGACGAGCCGACGACCGGCCTCGACTACCACGAGCAGCGCAGCATGATGGAGTTGGTCCGCCGGCTCAACGAGGAGATGGGCGCGACCATCGTCGTCGTCACCCACGCCATGTGGGTCGTGTGCGAGTACGCGCACCGCGTCGTCGTCATGAAGAATGGCTCGGTCGTCAGCGACGGCACGACGCGCGAGGTCTTCGCGCAGGAGGAACAGCTCGAAGGGATGGCGCTGGTACCGCCGCCGGTCGTCTCACTGTCCAACGAGCTCGGCCACACCGTCCTGTCGGTGGACGAGATGCTCCAGATCACCGGGGGCGGTGCGCGATGAACCTCTACCTGTACCTCGACAAGGACACGATCTTCCACCGGCTCGACCCGCGGACGAAGATGCTCGTCCTGGCAGGCCTTTTCGTGCTGGCCTTCCTGTTCATGTCACCGATCGCGAACCTGGCGCTCCTCGTTCTCGAGCTCGCGCTGGTCACGTGGTCGCGGTCCTGGCCCAACGTCCGGCGCTTCGCCGTGCTGCTCGTCATCATCATGATCGGGACGATCGTGATGTTCGGTCTCATCCAGGGCGGCGAGACACCGCTGATCGGATTCATCAAGTTGGAGGGCATCGTCCACGGTGTCTCGATCGGCCTGCGGGTCGTCTGCCTCATCATCGCCGGGCTGATGTTCCTCTCGACGACGACGAACGAGGAGCTGCTCATCGGCCTGGTGCGCATCGGCGTTCCCTACCGGTTCGCCTTCGCGCTCTCGACAGCCCTCCGGCTCGTCCCCACCGTCCTCGGTACGGCGCAGATCATCATGCAGGCGCAGCGGAGCCGCGGCCTCGACATCGAGGCGGGCAACATCATCAAGCGCCTCAAGAACATGGCGCCGATCGTCATCCCCGTCTTCATCTCGACGATCCGGTCGACCCACGTCTTCTCGATGGCGCTCGAGTCGAAGGGCTTCGGCGCGTTCGAGGACCGCACGTTCCTCCTCGACCCGAGGTTCCGCGGTATCGACTGGGGCTTCGTCACAGCCATCGTCGTGCTGCTCGCAGGCGCCGTCGCGCTACGACTCATGGGGGTGGGCGCCTCCCTCTCCCCGTTCGTCTAGGCCGAGGTCGGCGAAACCCACCGAGGTGCCACCAGTCAACGTCCATGAACGACCTGAGAGGTGAGAGATGCTCATCGTAGATACCGACCCGGGGATCGACGACACCGTCGCGATCATGACGCTGCTCGCTGCGGGCACGAAGGTCGATGCCTTCGTCAGCGTGTACGGCAACGTCCCGGAGAGCCTGACGACCGCGAACATGCAGCGTGTCCTCGACCTGGCCGGCGAGACCACGGCCGCACGCTTCCGCGGAGCGACGGCGCCGATGTTCGGGGACCCGGTCACGGCGTACCACGTCCACGGCAACGACGGCCTCGGCGGCGCGCTCGAGCACACCGCGACGCCCTCGCTCGACCCCGTCGACTACCCCGCTCTCATCCGCTCGGCGACCGACCCGGTGACGATCGTCGCCCTCGGGCCCCTGACGAACGTCGCGCGAGCCATCGTCGCGGCGCCGGATGTCGTCGACCGGATCGAGCGCATCGTGCTCATGGGCGGTGCGGTACTGACCTGGGGCAACACGACTCCGGCGGCGACGTTCAACCTGGTCAACGACCCGTTCGCGGCGGCGTTGGTCTACGACTCCGGCATTCCGCTGGTCCAGGCCGGGCTCGACGTGTGTCGAAAGGCGGGCGTGCCCGGTTCGCGCCTGATGGAGTTCCGAGACTCGACGACGGAGACCGGGCAGTTCCTCTGGCGGATGTTCAACGGGCACCACATGGTCGACAAGGAGCGCGGGCTGCAGGACGACTCGAGCCTGTGGTTCAACGACGGCCCCGCGATCGCGTACCTGCTCAGGCCCGAGCTGTTCGCGACGAGCCGCCTGCCCATGATGGTCGAGTCCGAGGGGCGCTTCGCCCGCGGGGCCACGTTCGCGGACTTCGAGGGCGTCACAGGGCGTGCGCCCAACGCCGAGCTTCTCCTCGAGATCGACACCGAGGGGTACATCGACCTCGTGACCTCGATGCTCGCGACCTACCGATGAGGTGCGGCCCGGTGGACTCCGGCGTTGCAGCCGAGGGTCCGACGGCGGGGACGACGACGCGCACCGTCCGTCCGGCTGCCGCCCTCGTGGCGGGGGGATCCAACAGGACGAGAGGAGGCTGCCATGTATGACCTCGAACCGGTCGTCGACGGATTCCCCGGCAAGTCCTCGACCCACGGCGCCGTCGGGTGGAGCAGCGTCCACCTGCTCCGCGGCGAGGGGCGGGTGGTGCTCGTCGAGACCGGGCCACCGGCCTACGCGCCGCTGCTCGCGGCCGGGCTGGAGCGCCTGGGCCTCGGACCGGGCGACGTGACCGACGTCCTCCTCACCCACTCGCACTGGGACCACCTGGCGAACTTCCCGACCTTCGAATCGGCACGCGTGTGGATCGGCGGTCGCGAGCTCGCCTGGGCGGAGGGCCTTCCGGTCGGCACACCGCACCAGTCGAGCCTCCACGTCGCCGCGCTAACCGTGCGGCGGGGCGGCCTCGGTCTGGTCTCCGACGGCGATGAGGCGTGCGCCGGCATCGAGGTCCTCGACGTGCCGGGCCACACCCCGGGACACGTCGCCTTCTGCGTCGAGACGGGCGGCGGACCGGTGATCTTCGCCGGCGACTCCGTGAAGAACGTCTATGAGCTCACCACCGGTGAGGTCGACATGACGCTCGACGCCGAGGCGAGCCGGGCCAGCATCGAACGGCTGCGGTCCCGGATGACAGACAACGACGCGACCTTGGTCCCCGGCCACGACGTGCCGCTCCGCCTCGAGGGAGGACGCGTCGTCCGCGTACGGCCGCAAGGGGCCCAGGTGACGTTCTTCGCCTCGGCTGCGGGGCCGGAGGACCGATCGATCTCGGACCTGCCGGACGGATGACCGCGTGGCCCGCGGACCGCCCGACCGGGCGTCCGGCAGGCCGTCCGCAGGCGCGGCCGCGCCCCACGCACACGAACCTCGACCGCCAGTCGGTCGCACGATCACACAGCAGGAGAAGACATGCCACACCGTCGCGTACTGATCACCACGGGCTATCTCGGGCCGGGCGACGAGATCGACGCGATGCTCACCACGGCCGGGTGCGAGGTGAGCTACTCGAGGCCGCAGGACCGCACTGACGACGCGCACCTGACGAGCGCGCTCGCGCAGGCCGACGCGCTGATCGCCGGCACCGACCCGTACGGGGCGGACCTCATCGCCGCGGCACCGTCGCTGGGGGTCATCGCGCGGACGGGAGCGGGCTACGACAACATCGACCTCGCTGCCGCCGGAGAGCGCGGAATCGTGGTGTGCTGCACGCCCGGCGCCAACAGCCGGTCTGTCGCCGAGCTCGCGATCGGGCTCGTCCTGGCGTGCGCGCGCAACATCGTCTCGTCCGCCGCGCAGGTACGGGACGGCCGGTGGGTCCAGGCCAGCGGACGACAGCTCTCCGGCTCGACGCTCGGTATCGTCGGGTTCGGTGGCATCGGGCAGGAGGTCGCCTCTCTGGCGCGCGCCTTCGGCATGCGGGTGCTCGTCCACGACCCGGTGGTGGACGAGTCGCGTGCCGCCGAGCTCGGCGTCGAGCCGCGGGACCTGGCGGAGCTCCTCGCCGAGTCCGACTTCGTCACCCTGCACCTCGGCCTGTCGCCTGCCACGCGGCACCTGATCGACGCCGATGCGCTCGCGCTGATGCGGCCGGACGCCTACCTCATCAACACCGCGCGCGGCGGCATTGTCGACGAGCGTGCGCTCGCGGGCGCCCTGGAGCGCGGCGAGCTGGCGGGGGCGGCGCTCGACGTGCTCGAGACCGAGCCCATGGCGCCGGACGACCCCCTGCGCGGCGCCCCCAACCTCGTGGTCGTCCCGCACGTCGCCGGCGCCACGACCCAGGCTCGCCGCCGGTCCGGGGAGATGGCCGCCGCGCAGGTGATCGCGCATCTCGACGGGCTCCCCGTCGAGCACGAGGTCGCCGTCCCCGCCCCTCCGACGGAATGAAAGCGGGCCGATGATGACCAACGCACACGAGCCGCGGTTCGCCGCCAACCTCAAGTGGCTCTTCACGGAGGACCCTCTCGAGGGCAGGTTCGCCGCCGCCGCGGACGAAGGTTTCGCGGGCGTCGAGCTCCCGGCTCCTGGGGGCCTGACGGCCGCGAGGACCGCCCGGCTGCTCGAGGAGAACGGGCTCGAGGCCGTCCTCCTCAACGTCGCGCAGGGCCCCTCGGGCTCACCCACCGCGGGCGGCGCCGCGTGCCTCCCGGACCACGTCGACACCTTCCGAGACCTGGTCGACGAGGGGCTGGACTTCGCCGGTGAGATCGGCTGCCGCACGGTGCACGTCGTGGGCGGTCGCATCCCGGACGGTGTCTCCCGCGACGACGCGTTCGCCCGGTACGTGCACAACATCGGCTGGGCCGCCGCGCGCGCCGAGGGGACCGGCCTGCGCATCGTGCTCGAGATGCAGAACCAGCGCGACGCACCGGGATTCGTCCTCGGGTCCCAGGCCATGGCAGCGGCCGTCGCGAAGGCCGTCGGCGGCCCGGTCGGCCTGCTCTTCGACGTCTTCCACACCCAGGTCGCCGAGGGCGACGTGACGAGGACCTTCGACGCCGTACGACCGCTCGTGCAGCACATCCAGATCGGAGACGGGCCGGGGCGGACGGAGCCCGGTACCGGGGAGCTCGACTGGCACTACGTCGTCGAGCACGTCCGGGCGTCCGGCTACACAGGATGGTTCGGGTGCGAGTTCATCCCGGCGGGAACGTCCGCCGGTGTCCTGCAGCGACTCAAGGAGGCGGTCCGATGACACGCGACGAACGCACGGTGGCACTCATCAGCGCGACACCGGTGGCGATCCCGCCCGCGACCGACGCGCTCGCCGAGGCACTGCCCGACGCGACGGTCTGGAACCTGCTCGACGACCGGCTGCTCGCCGACGCCGCAGACGCCGGTGAGCTGACCGAGCCGCTCCGGGAGCGCATGGTCAGGCTTATCGCGCACGCCGTCGACGGCGGCGCCGACGCCGTGCTGCTCACCTGCTCGATGTACGGCACGGTGGCCGAGGGGACCGTCGCGGACATCCCGGTGCTCGCCCCGGACGGTCCGGCCTTCGAGGAGGCCGCGACCGGCGGGTACGGCACCGTGCTGGTGGTCGCCTCCCTGGAGTCGGCGCTCGCCGACTCCGTGCAGCGGTTCACCGAGGCGGTGTCCGACGCCGGCACCGAGGTCGACGTGCGCGGCCTCGCAGTGCCCGCCGCCCTCGCGGCGGCCAAGGCCGACGACCCGTCCGCGCTGGCGACGGTGCTGATCGACGCGTGCCGGCCGTTCGTCGACGGCGAGGCCGGCGTGGACGCCGTCCTGCTCGCGCAGTACTCGCTCTCACCGGCGCAGGCCCAGCTCGCCGAGGCGCTCGGGGTCACCGTGATCTCCGGCCCGAGCAGCGCGGCCGCGACCCTGCGGGACGCGCTCGCCGGGCTCTCCGCCTCCGGGCTCTCCGCGGACGAGCCCGGGGCACGCTCGGCGGACGCCCGGGGAGGACCCGCCGAGGACAGGCTCGACACCCGCTCCACGGACGCGCCGCTGGGCGCGATCGCCGACGACTACACCGGCGGCACCGACCTCGCTCTGGCCTGGCGTCGTGCGGGGCTGCGGACCCTGCTCTTCTTCGGACCGCCGCCGCGGAACATCGACCTGCCGGAGCACGACGCGATCGTCGTCGCGCTGAAGTCCCGGACGGCGCCGGTCTTCGAGGCGGTGGAGGAGAGCCTCCGGGCGGGCGAGTGGCTCCGGGCCCAAGGAGCGCGGCAGCTCTACCTCAAGTACTGCTCCACGTTCGACTCCACCCCGCAGGGCAACATCGGCCCCGTCCTCGACGCGCTCGCGGACGCCGTGGGGGCAGGTGTCGTCGTCACCACGCCCAGCTCGCCCGAGCACGCCCGCACGGTCTACGCGGGGCAGCTCTTCGTCGACGACGTCCTGCTCGCCGAGACGCACATGGCGAACCATCCGCTCACGCCGATGACGGACTCCTACCTCCCCCGCGTCCTGCAGGCGCAGAGCGGGCGGTCGGTGGGTACGCTCCCGCTCGCGACGATCCGCCAGGGCACACCGGCGGTCCGCGCCGCGATCACCGAGCCGGCTGGCGGCGGGTCGAGGCATGTCCTGGCCGACGCCGTCGAGGCCCATGACCTCCGCGTCCTCGCGGAGTCCGTCGCCGACCAGCCGCTCGTCGCCGGTGCGGCCGGCCTCGGCGGTGCGATGGCCGAGCTCCGGACCGCCGCCACGTCCTCCGACGAGGCGACGGCGCCGGACCCTGTCGGCGACGGACGGGCCGCGGTCCTGGCCGGCAGCTGCTCCGCGCGGACCCTAGCGCAGATCGCCGATCTGCAGCGCCGCGGTCACCCGACCTACCGGGTCGACGCCCTCACGGCGGACGACCCGGCGGTGCTGGCGGACGGCGCGCTGGCCTGGGCGGACGCCCTTCCCGATGGCCCGGCACCACTCATCTACACGTCACTGCCCGCGGATGAGCTCCGCGAGGTGCAGTCGCGGCTCGGCACCGCGGAGTCGGCCGCGCTCCTCGAGGGTGCGCTGTCCCGCATCGCCGTCGGACTGGTGGACCGCGGGGTCCGGCGACTCGTCTCGGCCGGCGGAGAGACGTCCGGGGCGATCGTCCACGCGCTCGAGGTCGCGGGCGCCGCCGTCGGGGGCGAGGTCTCGACCGGGGTGCCGTGGATCTACGCGATCGGCGCCGAACCACTCGCGCTGCTCCTGAAGTCCGGGAACTTCGGCGATGTCGCGATGTTCTCCCGCGCGGTGGACGTCGACCAGGGATGGGGCACGCATGAGTAGCCGCACGGTGAGCGAGGGCAGCGAGGACGAGGCGCGCGACGAGGTGGTCGCGGCCGCTCGTGCCGTGGCCGCCCGCGGGCTCAGCCACGGCAGCACGGGCAACGTGTCCGTCCGTCACGGGGAGCGGATCATCGTCACCCCGACCCGCAGCAGCCTCTCGACGGTGGAGGCCTCAGAGCTCGCCGTCGTCGATCTCGACGGGCGACCGCTCACGGATGCGCGCCCCTCCAAGGAGGCGTTCCTCCACGCCGCCGTCTATCGAGGCCGTCCCACGGCGGGAGCGGTGGTCCACACGCACTCGCTCCACGCGACGGCGGTCTCCTGCCTCGGCGGGCTGGACCCCGACGACGCGATGGCGCCGTTGACTGCGTACTACGCGATGCGCGTCGTGGCGCTGCCGCTGGTCGACTACTTCGCCCCGGGCGACGAGCGTCTGGCCGATCGTGCGGGTGAGGTCGCGCGCGGCGACGCGTGCATGCTGCTGCGCAACCACGGTCCGGTCGTCGCGGCGGACCGTGCGCTCGCTGCCGTCGACGTCGCCGAGGAGATCGAGCACATGGCCCGGATCGTCCTGCTCGTCGGCGCTCGCGAGACGTCGCCACTGACGCAGGACGAACGGGAGCGCCTGTATGCGAACAACCAACGTGGAGAGAGGACGTAACACCGTGGAATCGACGCAGGTGACGCTGTTCAGCGGGCTCGCGGTCCGCGACATCCTTGAGGACACCGTCCTTCCGGCCTTCACCCGGGCCAGCGGCCACGAGGTCGCCCCCACCTACGAGCCGACGAAGGTGCTCACCGGCCTCATCGCCGACGGCGAGCGGCCCGACCTGGTGCTCGGCGTGGGCGGTGCGCTCGAGAAGCTGGCGGCCGACGGGATCCTCGACCGGCCCGGCCTGACCCCGCTCGTGCGGTCCGGGATCGGTGTGGCGACCGCACCGGGTGCCCAGCCCCCCGAGGTGGGGACGATCGACGAGCTCGTGACTGCCATCCGCTCGGCACGATCGGTCGCCTACTCGCGCACGGGCGCGAGCGGCGAGCACTTCGCCGCCCTGCTCGACCGGTTCGGGATCGCCGACGAGGTCAACGCGACCGCCACGGTCGTGGAGAAGGGGTTTACGGCAGAGGCGCTGTACGACGGGCGGGCCGACCTCGCCGTCCAGCAGGTCATCGAGCTGGCCTCGGTCGGCGGCGGCCACCAGATCCGCCCGCTGCCGACGGACGCCCAGCATCATGTCGACCTGTGGCTCGGGCATGCACCGAACGCGTCGGTGCCCGCCCGCGCGCTGTACGACTTCCTCGTCTCGACGGTGGCCGCGGACGCCTACCGGGCGGCCGGACTCGAGGTGTCCGTACCCGGCGGCGGCACCGTTCCGATGTCGTGAACCACGGGATGGCCCGGCCCATCCGTCCGGACCTCCCGCTCACGTCAGCACTCGACCAACCCCCTGACCCGCCGAATCGCGAGGACTCAATGACTGCATTACTTCTCACCGGAGCATCGGGCCGGATGGCCGCTGCACTTCGCCCCGCGCTCCGAGAACTCTACGACGAGGTTCGACTCTTCTCTCGGTCCGAGATCGATGACGTGGCCGACGGCGAGACGCTCGTGCGAGGCACGCTGGAGGACCTGGCGGCGCTCAGGCAGGCGTCCGCCGGAGTGGACGCGGTGGTCCATCTCGGTGGTCGCGCGGACGAGGCCGAGTTCGCCGCCATCCTCTCCGCGAACATCCTCGGTACGTACAATGTGTTCGAGGCCGCACATGAATCTGGGGTCGGACGCGTGGTGTACGCGAGCTCCCACCACGTCACGGGATTTCATTCCGCCGACGAGATGGTCAGCGTCGACTCGGACGTCCGGCCGGACACCTACTACGGCGTGAGCAAGGTGTTCGGGGAGGCGATCGGGCGGCTGTACCACGACAAGTGGGGGCTCGAGGTGGTGTGCCTCCGTATCGGTGTCTGCCGCGCGGAGCCGGAGAACTCCGACCAGCTCCGCACGTGGTTGAGCGTGCCGGACAGTGTTCGCTTGGTCCGGGCAGCACTGAGCCACGACCTTCCGGGTGGTTTCGCCACCGTGTACGGGGTCTCGGACAATTCCACTCGATTCTGGGACGCGTCCGGCGGTGAGACGATCGGATTCATGCCCGAGGACAGCGCCGACGAATTCGCTGACAGGTTCGGTGGTCATCAGGAATTCTCCACCGCCCATCAGGGTGCAGCATTCACAGCGCCCGATTATCGTGGGGGGATATGGTGACAGGCCGGATCGAAGACGCCCGGGTGCCGCCGTCGCGACGGCGGTCGACCCGCGTGCCTCTCGCGGACAAGGTGCACGACATCCTGCTCGTGCAGTTCATGAACGGCATGCGACCTCCGGGGCAGCGGCTCAACATCGAGAAGCTCTCGCGCGAGCTCGACCTCAGCCCGACCCCGGTGCGGGAGGCGCTCGCGCGCCTGGAGCACACGGGTTTCGTCCGTCGGGAGGCGCTGCGCGGGTACGAGGTGGCCCCGCTGCTCACTCCCAAGGAGATCGTTCAGCTGATGGACGCGAGGCTCCTCATCGAGCCGACGCTCGCCGCAGAGGCCACCCCCCGCAGCACCCCGGAGTTCCTCGCCGAGCTGGACGAGACGATCGCGGTGATGGAGCGGGTGGGGGCGGTGGCCGACGGCGAGGCGCTCCGCCAGTGCTGGCTCGCCGACGAGGCCTTCCATGCGCTCATCAGCAAGCAGGCGGGCAACCCGTTCACCGAGCGCGCCTACCAGGCGCTGGGCGGACAGCTTCAGAGGTTCCGGCTGATCGGAGAGGCGGGTGTGTCGCACGCGCACCGGGCGGCCCGGGAGCACCGGCGGCTCTTCGAGGCGCTCAGCGCGGCCGATGCCGAGCAGGCGGCGAACCGGATGCGGGAGCACATCGAGAGCGCGAAGAACCGCACCCTCGACGACGAGCGGGCTGCCCAGGATGCGAAGCAGGCCGCGCGCGACTGACGTTCGCCCGATGGGATCGAGACGAAGCCGGCGGCCGTCGTCGGACATGGACGGACCGCGCCCGATGACGACGGCTAGTCCTAGCGCTCAGTCAGTCAGGTAACCACCGAGGCAGTGCCCCGCGTCGATTGACTCGGTGGTTACGTGACTGGCTCGGCGCTCGTGCTGCGCGGTGGGAGACATCTGACCGCGCGGGAGGGGGCGCACGGGACCCGGGTAATGGCGGCGGAGCTCGCTGCAGGCAGCCGTTCGGACCCCTGGGCAGCCGCGCCGACCTCTCGGCAGCCGCGCCGACCCTCTCGGCGGCCCGTGGCGCGGACGGGATCGGGCCCCGCCGGACGCCCCGGGTAGATTCGGCACCAGCCCAGCCACCGGTGGCGCCTGCGCCCGCACGAGCGGCGCGCAGCCACCGGTCCGACCACCAGCCCAGCCCGCGAGTCCGTGAGGTCGCCCGCATGTCCGCAGATTCACCAGCATCCGACGCCGCGCCGAGCGCCCCGCAGCACGACGCAGCGCCGAGCGCCCCGCGCCCCGACGAGACCGTCGACGACGCCGCCGCGACCCCCGACACCCCGATGCCCTACGCGGAGCTCGGCCTCACGGCCGACGAGTACGCCCGCATCACCGACCTCCTCGGCCGCCGCCCCACCTCGGCCGAGCTCGCCATGTACTCCGTCATGTGGTCGGAGCACTGCAGCTACAAGTCCTCCAAGCGCCACCTGCGCCAGTTCGGCGACAAGACGACCGACGCCATGCGGCAGAACCTCCTCGTCGGCATCGGCGAGAACGCGGGCGTCGTCGACGTCGGTGACGGCTGGGCCGTCACCTTCAAGGTCGAGTCCCACAACCACCCCAGCTACGTGGAGCCGTTCCAGGGCGCGGCGACCGGCGTCGGCGGCATCGTGCGGGACATCATCGCCATGGGCGCCCGCCCGATCGCGGTGATGGACCAGCTCAGGTTCGGGGCGCCCGACCACCCGGACACGAGCCGGGTGGCGCACGGCGTCGTGGCGGGCATCAGCTCCTACGGCAACAGCCTGGGCCTGCCCAACATCGGCGGCGAGCTCGACCTCGATCCCGTATACCAGGGCAACCCGCTCGTCAACGCCTTGGCGATCGGCGTGCTGCGCCACGAGGACATCCACCTGGCCAACGCGTCCGGCGCCGGCAACAAGGTCGTCCTGTTCGGCGCGCGCACCGGCGGCGACGGCATCGGCGGCGCCTCCATCCTCGCGTCGGAGACGTTCGACGAGGGCGGCCCGGTCAAGCGCCCGTCGGTGCAGGTCGGTGATCCCTTCATGGAGAAGGTCCTCATCGAGTGCTGCCTGGAGCTGTTCGGCAAGAACCTCGTCGAGGGCATCCAGGACCTCGGCGCCGCCGGCATCTCCTGCGCCACCTCGGAGCTGGCCTCCAACGGCGACGGCGGCATGCACGTCGACCTGGAGACTGTCCTGCTGCGCGACCCCAGCCTCACTGCCGGCGAGATCCTCATGAGCGAGTCGCAGGAGCGGATGATGGCTGTCGTCGCGCCCGAGCGGCTCGAGGAGTTCCTCGCCGTCACCGAGCGCTGGGAGGTCGAGACCTCCGTCATCGGCGAGGTGACCGGCACCGGCCGCCTGACGATCGACCACCACGGGCGCCGGATCGTCGACGTCGAACCCCGCACCGTCGCCCACGACGGCCCCGTCTACGACCGCCCCTACGCCCGCCCGGCGTGGCTCGACCCGATCGTCGCGAGCTCGGCGGCCGACCTCGAGCGACCCACCGACCCGGAGCGGCTCGCTGCCCAGATCCGAGAGGTCGCCTCCGACCCCAACCAGGCGCACAAGGGCTGGGTCACCGACCAGTACGACCGGTTCGTCCAGGGCCGCACGGCCCTCGCCCAGCCCGACGACGCCGGCGTCCTGCGCATCGACGAGGACACCGACCGCGGGGTGGCGCTGGCGACCGACGCCAACCACCGATACGCCTTCCTCGACCCGCGCGCCGGCGCCGCCCAGGCGCTCGTCGAGGCGGCGCGCAACGTCGCGACCGTCGGCGCCCGCCCGCTCGCGGTCACCGACTGCCTCAATCTCGGCAACCCCGAGGACCCGGGCGCGATGTGGCAGCTCGTCGAGACGATCACCGGGCTCGCGGACGCCTGCCAGGAGTACGGCATCCCCGTCACCGGCGGCAACGTCTCGCTCTACAACTCCACGGGCGAGCCGGGCACGGCGTCGTCGTCGATCCATCCCACCCCGGTGGTGGGCGTGCTGGGACTGCACGACGACGTCACCCGCGCCACGCCGTCGGGCTGGCGGGGTGCGGGGGAGACGATCGTCCTGCTCGGCGCCACCGCGCTCGAGCTCGACGGGTCCGCCTGGGCGCAGACCGTGCACGGCCACCTGGGCGGGACGCCGCCGCGCGTCGACGTCGCGCAGGAGAAGGCGCTGGTGGAGACCCTGCTCGCGATCCACGGCGAGCGGCTCGCCACGGCCGCCCACGACCTCGCCACCGGCGGGCTGGCCCAGGCGCTCGTCGACGCGACCACGAGGTACGGCGTCGGGGCCGAGATCGATCTCACGGGCGTGACCGACCGGGACGGCATCGACCTTCCGACGGCGCTGTTCAGCGAGACGCAGGCCCGGACGATCGTGGCCTGCGCGCCGGCGGACGTCGACCGCATCACGGCGCTGGCCGCCGCCCAGGGCGTACCCTGCGCGACGATCGGTTCCACCGGCGGCGGGTCCCTCGCCGTCGGGGGCGTGACCGGGATCGACGTGGCCGCGCTCGCCGAGGCGTCGGCCGCGGTGCTGCCCGCACTGTGGGACTGAGCACGGTCCCGGGCCTGAAACGAGGATCGTGTGGCGGACCGAGACGAACATTTGGCACGATCCTGAGACAATTGTGAGCAGTGCCGGGTGCGTCCCGGGCCGCCGCGGTCGACGCGGGGCGTCATGCCCCGTGCGCCGCGCCGGTGAGGCCGCGGGCGACCTTGCCCCGCGCACCGGGCGGGCCCGGCCCGCCACGCACGACCGCACCATCCATGACCGCACCACGCGCGAGCACCCCTCGGGCGAGAACCAAGGACCATCCGCCCGGCGTGAGCCGGGCCCGACGTCAGGAGCCGCATGATCGACGAGCTGCAGGCGGTGTACGACGAGGTCGTCACCCGCGACCCGGGCCAGCCCGAGTTCCACCAGGCCGTGCACGAGGTGCTCGGCACGATCGGCGACGTGGCGCTCAAGCCGAAGTACGAGGGGCAGGCGATCCTGCGCCGCCTCATCGAGCCGGACCGCCAGATCATGTTCCGCGTCCCCTGGGTCGACGACGCCGGCCGGACGCAGGTCAACCGCGGCTACCGCGTGGAGTTCTCCTCCGCGCTGGGCCCGTACAAGGGCGGCCTGCGGTTCCACCCGTCGGTCAACCTCGGCGTCATCAAGTTCCTCGGCTTCGAGCAGATCTTCAAGAACGCGCTCACCGGTCAGGGCATCGGCGGCGGCAAGGGCGGCTCGGACTTCGACCCGCACGGGAAGTCCGACGGCGAGGTCATGCGCTTCTGCCAGTCCTTCATGACCGAGCTCTACCGCCACATCGGCGAGTACACCGACGTCCCCGCCGGCGACATCGGCGTGGGCGGCCGCGAGATCGGCTACATGTTCGGCCAGTACAAGCGCATCACCAACCGCTTCGAGGCCGGCGTGCTCACCGGCAAGGGCACCGGCTGGGGCGGCTCGTTCGGCCGCACCGAGGCCACCGGCTACGGCACGGTCTTCTTCACCGACCGCATGCTGCGCCGCGCGGGCAAGCAGCTCGACGGGCAGCGCGTCGTGGTCTCCGGCTCCGGCAACGTGGCGATCTACGCGATCCAGAAGGCCCAGCAGCTGGGCGCGCACGTGGTGGCGTTCTCCGACTCCTCGGGCTACGTGCTCGACGAGCAGGGGGTCGACGTCGAGCTGCTGAGCGAGATCAAGGAGGTCCGGCGCGGCCGCGTGTCGGACTACGTCGAGGCCCGTCCCGGGGCGGAGCTGCGGACCGAGGGCTCGGTGTGGGACGTGCCGTGCACGATCGCGCTGCCCTGCGCCACGCAGAACGAGCTCGACGAGCACCACGCCCGCACCCTCGTCGACAACGGGGTCATCGCCGTGGCCGAGGGCGCGAACATGCCCACGACGCCGGAGGCCGTCGAGGTCTTCCAGGCCGCCGGGACGGCGTTCGGTCCGGGCAAGGCCGCGAACGCGGGCGGGGTCGCGACGTCGGCGCTGGAGATGCAGCAGAACGCCTCGCGCGAGCAGTGGGGCTTCGACAAGACCGTCGCCAAGCTCGAGGTCGTCATGACGCACATCCACGACACCGTGGCGCGGACCGCCGAGATCCACAACGCGCCCGGCAACTACGTCCTGGGTGCGAACGTGGCCGGCTACGCCAAGGTGGCAGACGCGCTGCTCGCGCACGGGGTGGTCTGACGGGACAGGGCCGGTTGGCGTTCCGCGGTCGGCCGGCGGCTCCCCGACGTCGTCGAGCGTGCGGTTCGGAGTGGGCGAGTGTGCGGTGTCACGGCGTCGAGCGTGCGGTTCACCCCGTGCGGACCGCACACTGGAGGGTCGAGAACCGCACGCCCGAGGGGCGCGAACCGCACACTCGATGACTGGGAGGGCCGCTCGTGACAACCGGAGGAAACATGTCCCGAACCGCTCGTCCGGCGCTCGCCGCCGGAGTCCTCGGCGCCGCGCTCGCGCTCGCCTCGTGCTCGTCCGATCCTGAGGACCCCGCGGCCACCGAGTCCGGCACCGAGCAGGACGCGCCCGACGAGGACGAGGACGCCCGGGCCGAGACGGAGGCCCAGGAGCGTGCGGACGAGGACCAGGAGCGTGCGGAGGAGTCCCGGGAGCGCGCGGAGGAGGCCGCCGCCGTGCTCGAGGACGTGCCGACCACGGACGTCGACGTCGTCGCGGAGGATCCCGCGTACCCGACCGCGGTCGGCGAGGCGGACGCCGAGGTGACAATGGTGGTCTTCGAGGACTACCTGTGCAGCTACTGCCAGGCGATGGCCACCCAGTCGATGCCGGAGCTGCAGGATCTGGTCGACGACGGCACGCTGCGCATCGAGTACCGCGACGTCGGCGTCCTCGCGCAGCAGTCCCTCACCCTCGCGGAGGCCGCGTGGGCCGCGGGCCAGCAGGACGGGTTCATCGAGTACCACGATGCGCTGATGGCCGAGCCGATGCAGGCCGCGCAGGTGACGACCGAGGCGCTGGTCGAGCGCGCCACAGAGGTCGGGCTCGACGCCGAGCAGTTCGCCGCGGACCTCGAGGACCCGGCCACGGCCGAGCAGATCCGGGCCAACGGTCGGCTCGCGACGGACCTGGAGCTCACCGGCACCCCGACGACGGTGGTCGGCGGGTACGTGATGGTCGGTCTGCAGGACGCCGAGACGCTGCGGCTCGCCGTCGAGGGCGTGGCGTCGGGGGGCACGCCCGGCGGTGCCGAGACCGAGAGCGGCGAGGGCGCGAGCGACGGGGCGAGCGAGGGCTCCGTCGCGAGCTGACCGGGGTAGCGGGGCCTCGGCGCGGTGAGTCAGTCAGGTATCCGCCGAGTCAATCGACGCGGGGGACTGCCTCGGCGCTTACCCAACTGCCTCGGCAACGGACTCGTCGCACCCCACTGCCTCGGCGCTTACCCCACTGCCTCGGCAACGGGCTCGTCGCACCTCGCCTCCTCCGCCCCGGCGAGGCGTCGGGCAAGGGCTGACCGGGGTCGGCACGGTGCGCATCAGCACCAGGCTCCGCACGCGAGAATCCGTGCACGCACCGGTGACCACGTGGTGAAGCCACAGGTCGGACCGACCAACCGCGGGTGAACTCTTGGTGGCCGCTCGGTGAGACCCGGGGATCGGCATGGGACCGGCGATAGCCTGGCCGCGCCCTACCCCTGTCGGCCCGACGAAAGACTGAGGTCTCCCCCATATGTCACGCCCCTCTACGGTGAGGATCACGGCCAGCGCCGGCGTCCTCGCGCTCTTCGGATCGGTCGCCGCGGCGGCCCCGGCCCTCGCGGTCGAGAACGAGGACGGCACGGTCACCATCGACCTCGCCGTCATCACCGATTTCCACGGACACATCGAGACGGCCGCCCAGGTGCAGACCGTCGTCGACGGCATCCGCGCCGAGAACGAGACAGGGACCCTGTTCCTCTCCGCCGGCGACAACATCGGCGGCTCCGCCTTCGTCTCGGCGATCGCCAACGACGAGCCGACCCTCGAGATCCTCAACGCGATGGGCCTGGACCATGCCGCCGTCGGGAACCACGAGTTCGACCAGGGCTACGCGGACCTGCGCGACCGTGTGATCCCCGCGTCGGACTTCACCCACCTCGGCGCCAACGTCGACGGCGCGCCCGAGATCGCGGACCCGGGTTACGCCATCGAGGAGATCGACGGCGTGCGGGTCGGCATCATCGGCACCGTCACCTCGGACACCCCGAACGTCGTCTCGCCGGCCGGTATCGAGGGCCTCGAGTTCCTCGACGAGGTCGAGGTCGCCAACCAGCGCGCCGCCGAGCTGTCCGACGGTGTCGACGAGGAGGGCAACGGCGAGGCCGACGTGGTCGTCGCGCTCATCCACGAGGACGCCGACATCATCGCCCCGGGCCTGTCCGAGGACATCGACGCCGCATTCGCCGGCCACTCGCACCTGGTGAAGTCCACCGAGACCGGCGCCGGTGCCCCGCTGCTGCAGCCCGGTAATTTCGGCAGCCACGTCGCCAACACCCAGCTGACGATCGACCCCGAGTCCGGCGAGATCACGGTCGACACGGCGGAGAACATCGAGATCACCGAGGAGACCGCGCGCGACGCGGACATCGAGGCGCTCTACCAGGACGCTCTGGCCGAGAGCGAGGAGCTCGGCCAGGAGCAGGTCGGCTCCGTCGTCGCGCCGTTCGACCGCGGCTCGCGCACGGGAGCACCCGACGGCACGAACCGTGGCGCGGAGTCCACGCTCGGCAACTTGCTCGGCGACGCCGCGCTGGCGTCGGCGAACGAGTTCAACCTCGGCGCCGACATCGGCGTCATCAACCCGGGCGGTATCCGCGCGGACCTCGACCCGGACGGCGACGGCGTTGTCACCTACCAGGAGGCGTTCGACGTCCAGCCCTTCGGGAACACGATCGGCGCCGTGACGATCCCGGGCTCCGACCTGCGCCTGCTCCTCGAGCAGCAGCAGCGCACCGTGACGGACTCGCACCCGTACCTGGCGCTCGGCTGGTCCGAGAACCTGGACTACGTGTGGGACCCGGAGAGCAACGAGATCCTCTCCCTGACGATCGACGGCGAGCCCGTGGCCGACGACCAGCAGGTCCGCATCGCCGGTAACACCTTCCTGCTCGCGGGCGGTGACGCGTTCACCGGGTTCACCGACAACGCGAGCAACTTCGTCGACGCCGGAGTGCAGGACGTCCAGGCGCTCAACGACTACCTGGCGGCGAACGAGGAGCTCTCCCCGACCTACGAGCAGCGCTCGATCGGCTGGACCGGTCCGACGTCGGCTGCCGCCGGCGAGACCGTCTCGGTGGACCTCTCGGGCCTGTCGTTCACGACCGAGGCGGCCGCCAAGCCATTCGAGGTCGAGGTGCTCCTCGGCGACGAGGTCGTCGGGACCGCCGACGTCGACAACACCCCGTCCGACGGTTACAACACGACCGGCACGGCGACCGTCGACATCACCATCCCTGAGGGTGCCGAGGTCGGCGAGCAGTCGCTGACCGTCAGCGCCGAGCCGACCGTCGCCGAGGTGCCCTTCGAGGTCACCGAGGGTGCCGAGCAGCCTGGTGAGCCGGTGCCGCCGTCGCCGGGTCGTGGGTTCTACCTCAACGACGGCTGGAGCATCTGGGCTGACCACGAGTTCTCCTTCGGTCGCCCGGGTGACGAGGTCCTGGTCGGTGACTGGGACGGCGACGGCGCGGACACCCTCGCGGTGCGTCGCGGGAACGCCTACTACCTGAGCAACTCGCTGTATGGCGGGGCGGCGGAGGTCGAGCTGACCTACGGCCGCGCGGACGACGCGGTGCTGGTGGGTGACTGGGACGGCGACGGCAGTGACTCGTTCGCGGTGCGCCGGGGGAACAGCTACTTCCTGTCGAACTCCCTGACCGGTGGGAACGCCGACGCGGAGCTGGACTACGGCCGCGCCGACGACACCGTGCTGGTCGGGGACTACGACGGCGACGGCATCGACACCTTCACGGTCCGTCGCGGCAACACGTACTACGTGTCCAACTCGCTGAGCACTGGTTGGGCGGAGGTCGAGCTCGACTACGGCCGTGCGTCGGACGACGTGCTGGTCGGTGACTGGGACGGCGACGCGGTCGACACCTTCGCGGTGCGCCGCGGGAACCTCTACCTGGTCTCGAACTCGCTGACGTCCACGGTGGCCGACACCGAGGTCCGCTACGGCCGGGCCGGCGACGAGGTGTTCGTCGGTGACTGGAACGGCGACGGCTCCGACACCCTGGGAGTCCGCCGCTGACACGCACCCCACGAGTGCGGGGATATTTCCTCACCAACGAGGGGATTCTTCTCCACGAGTGCGGGGAATCTTCCTCACCAGTGAGCGCCGCCCGGACCTCGGTCCGGGCGGCGCTCACTCGTTCGTCGGGCCGCGGGCACCCCCGGGGCGTGGCCTGGCCGGTGAGTCAATCGGCGAAGCGGTGAGTCAACGCCCCGGGCGACTGCCTCGACACGTACCCGATTGACTGGGCGACAGCGCGACGCCAGGATCCACTCCACGCACCCCAGCGGACCGAGCCCCGCTCTCCCGCGGGGAGGCAGTCCGTTCACTCGCCGGGAGGAAATCCCCTCACTCGCGGGGAGGCAGTCCGCTCTCCCGCGGGGAGGAAGTCCCCTCACTCGTGAGGGGGTGGTTCGAGGCGCGCGACGACGGCGTCGATCGTCGCCCGCACCACCTCGGGGTCTGGGCGGTTCGAGCGGAAGAACGCGTGCACCGTGAAGCCCTCGACCAGGGCGTCCAGCGCCTTGCGCGTCGGCTCGGCGAAGTGCAGGGCGAGGGCGTCGGAGGACATCTGCGTCCACTCGTTGCGCAGCGCCCCGACGGCCGGGTCGTGGTTGCCGTAGGCGTACAGCTCGAGCATGGCGGTGGTGTCGCGGGGCGTGGAGTACTCGTCGTCGGAGATGAGGGCGGCCAGCGCCGTGCACGCCTCCTCCTGCGACCGGGCCCCCTCCATCGCCGCGCGGAACTGGCTGGTCATCGTGCGTACGAGCTGCCGGAACGCCTCCTCGAAGATTTCCTCGAGCCCGTCGAAGTAGTAGGTCATCGACCCCAGCGGCACGCCCGCACGCTCGGCCACGGCGCGGTGCGTCGTCCCCCGCACGCCACCCTCGGCGATCGAGTCGAGGGCCGCCCGCACGATCCGCTCGCGCCGCTCGGGGTCGTTCGCCCCGCGCCTGCGCCCGCTCGCGCCGCCCGGGCCCCGTCCGGGCGCGGCTGCCTTGCTCCCTCCGCCCGCGCCTCCCGAGCCCCGTCCTGTCGCGGCCCCCGTGCCCCGTCCTGTCGCGGCCCCCGTGCCCCGTCCTGTCGCGGACATCTCATCCTCCGGTCGTCGTCGGCCGTACCCTCGTCCCGCTCGTCAGTGTACATTTGTCCGCGAAACATGTACGAACGTACACGAATGGCGAAGCGAGCACGCTGCGCGCACGCGACGAAGGTGCCCTAGGAGGTTGTATGTCCGAGGTGATCGCCCGCCACGAGTCGGGGGTCGGCCGTCGACGGCTGGCGCTGCTCGCCCTGTTCCTCCTGCCCGGCCTCGCCATTTCGTCCTGGGTGACGCGCACGCCCGCGATCCGTGACGCGATCGGTGCCTCGACGGCCGAGATGGGCCTCGTGCTGCTCGGCCTATCGGTCGGGTCGATGGTCGGCATCCTCGCGGCGGGCCCGCTGGTCACGCGGTTCGGCGGGAAGCCGGTCGTCGTGGTCGGGATGACGCTGCTCGTCCTCAGCATGCCGACGATCGGCCTCGGCTCCGCCCTCGGTGAGCAGTCCGTCATCACCGCGGGCCTCGCGCTGTTCGGCGCCGGCATGGGGTCCGGCGAGGTCGCGATGAACGTCGAGGGCGCCGCGATCGAGGAGCTGACCGGGCGCTCGTTCCTGCCCGTCATGCACGGCTGCTTCAGCCTCGGCACGGTGATCGGCGCCCTGCTCGGCATGCTCGCCACGTGGGGCGGCTTCCCGGTCGGCGTCCACCTCGTCCTCGTCGGCGCCGTCGCGCTGGTCGTCGCCCTGGCGAGCATGAGTCTCGTCCCCGGTGGTACGGGTCGGGTCGACCCCGCCACCCGGGCGCTCACCGCCGCCGGGCCGCGCGTGCGGGTCTGGAAGGACTCCCGCCTGCTGCTCATCGGGCTCGTGGTGCTCGCGATGGCGCTCGCCGAGGGCACCGCGAACGACTGGCTGCCGCTGATCATGGTCGACGGCCACGGTGTCGATCTTGCCCTCGGCTCCGCCGTCTACGCCGTGTTCGCCGCCTCGATGATGGTGGGGCGCTTCGCGGGCGGCGCGATCGTCGAGCGCATCGGGCGCCCGGTCGTGCTCGCCGGGAGCGCGATGTCCGGCGTCGTGGGTCTCGGGCTCGTCGCGTTCGTCGACAGCCAGCTGGTGGCCGGGCTCGCCGTGGTGCTGTGGGGCCTGGGCACCTCGCTCGGCTTCCCGCTCGCACTGTCCGCGGCCGGCGACTCCGGGCCGGAGCCGGCCTCGCGCGTCGCGCTCGTCTCGACGGTGGGCTACCTCGCCTTCCTCGTCGGCCCCCCGGTGCTCGGCTTCCTCGGGGAGGAGGTCGGCCTGCGCAACGCGCTGATCGTCCCGATGGTCGTCCTCGTCGGCGCCGCCTTCCTCACGCCAGCCACCGCTCGTCGCGGCGCCCCCGACGACGACGCGCCCACCTCCCGTACCCCTGGCGCCGGGGAGGGCGGCGCGCCTCGCGCGGACGGGGGCCACGGTCCCGGCACGACGACGTCGCACGCCGGCTCGGGTGAGTCCCTCGCCCCGGTCGGGGCTCGCCGGGAGTGAACCGGCTCGCCCGGAGTGTCGCGGCTCCCCGGGAGTGAGGCGGCTCGCCGGGGGTAGCCGGCGGCGGTCGGGTGCGGGGCGGGCGTGCCGCGGGGGACCGGGTTGTTCGTTCCGCGCTCCGCTGTCGATTGCGGTGTCATCGATAGCTTCGCTGTCGATATCGCCGTGATCGACAGCGGCGGTCCGGGAGGCGATCCCCTCCGCCGCGTTCCGCGTGACGCAGGATGGTGCGGTGACCATAACGACGAGGCCGCAGCCCCGCGGCTGCCCAAGGGTTGATGGCCCCGCCGCGAGATCGGCGCGGACCGGTGTCTGACGCGCTGGTCGAGAGCGCGGCGCGGCTGGCCCGGGAGGGGCAGGCGCGGTCCGGACGCCGCCCGATCCTCGGCATCACCGGCGCTCCCGGCGCGGGCAAGTCGACCCTCGCCGCCTCGCTCGCGGAGGGCCTGCGGGCGGGGGGCGTCGTCGTCGGGATCCTCCCGATGGACGGCTTCCATCTCGCGGACGTCGAGCTCGACCGGCTGGGGCGCCGGGCCCGCAAGGGCGCGATCGACACGTTCGACGGTTGGGGCTACCTCTCCGTCCTCGAGCGCGTGGCGGCTGCCCCGGACCACATCGTCTACGCGCCGGGGTTCGAGCGAGAGCTGGAGCAACCGATCGCCGGCGCCGTGGCGATCGAGCCGGACGTCGACCTGGTCATCACCGAGGGCAACTACCTCCTCGCCGACGACGCACCCTGGGACGCGTTGCGCGGCGTGCTCGGCGAGACGTGGTTCGTCGAGGTGCCCGACGCGCTGCGTCGAGAGCGCCTCGTCGCCCGGCACGTCACGTTCGGCAAGAGCGAGCAGCAGGCGCGGGACTGGGTCCGCGACGTCGACGAGCCCAACGCCCGGGCCATCCAGGCAACGCGTGACGCCGCCGACCGAGTGGTCGAGGTCGGCTGAGGGGCTGGCTCAGTCAGGGTCTCGGGGCGATCCGCTACTTTCGCGTTCCGTAGGGGGGCCGATTCGTCGGCTTGAGCGAGACGCCGAGGTTGGACGCCATCGACTGAACGGCGCTCTCGGACCGTCCGAGCTTCAGTCCGATCACTCGTGTGGGCGTATTGCCTCGGGCGAGGGCTGAGAGTTCCTGCTTCTCGGTCGAGGACCATGGCTTGCCTGAGTTGCGTGTCGATTTCGACATGTGACCACCTCGATCTTGATCCTGCCGGGTGGGTCTGACATCGAGCCCGCGTCGGCTCCCCCCGTCGAGGTGCGTCCCTCGGTTGCGGCTGTCCGCGGTGGCAACGGACGCGCAGCCCATTGATTAATCCAGGATCCTGGATATTCTCTCTCCGTGGTGTCGACGGAGATTCTCATGACGCGCGTCGGGTACGTGGTCTCACGCCTGGCGGGCGAGCTCGCCGCGCTCACGCCCGGTGACCGCATCCCGAAGGTCGACGACCTCGCTGAGAAGCTCGACTGCGGCCGCGGGACGATCCAGGCCGCCTTCGCGGTCCTCGAGGAGGCTGCTGCGCTGCGGCTCAAGGCTCGTGGGCGGCTCGGCACGTTCGTCGAGGCGATCGACCACCGCAACCTCTGGGAGCTGTCCGGCCGGCGCTCAGCCTCGCTCGCGATGCCACTGCCGTACACGCGTCGGTACGAGGGGCTTGCCACCGGCCTCCAGGCTGCCTTCGACGACGGCGCCATGCCGCTGACGCTGTCCTTCATCCGCGGCTCGGTCGCCCGGGTCCGCGCGCTGCGCGAGGGGCGCGTCGACCTCGCCCTCGTCTCCGCCCTGGCAGCCAGCACCTTCGGCGATGTCGAGACCGTCCACGACTACGGCCCCGGCAGCTACGTCGCGGCGCACGCCGTCGTCGTCCGCCGCGGTATGGACCCCACGGACGCAACCTTGAGGGTCGCGGTCGACCCGAGCTCGGCCGATCTCGTCGACCTGGTGGCCCGCGTCTTCCCGGACCTCCCGGCGGAGCGACGCATCGAGATGTCCTACAACCACCTCGATCGCGCGTTCACCGACGGGGCCGTCGACGCCACCGTGTGGAACGCCGACGAGATCGGTTCGCACATCTCCACGCCCATCGACCTCCACCCGCTGCCCGACTCGGTGGGCGACGCGAACACACGCGGCGTCGTCCTCCGTCTCGCCGGCGACACCCCGATCTCGGTGGCCGTGCTCGACGCGCTGCGCAGCGACCGCGTGCTGGGCATCGCTGACGACGTCGTCGCCGGACGCGCGATCCCCACCTACTGATCCCCGCCCCCAAGGAGTCCCGAATGCATCCCACGGTCACTGCCCGGCTCGACGTCTACCGATCCATGGACACGGTTCCGGACGCGGTCGTCGACGCCGTCGCCGACGAGGTCGACCGCATCGATCCCGGAGGGGCCCTCGACGACGAGGCGGTCGGCTCGTTCGTCTCCCACCTCGTCAGCGCGCTCGCCAGGGCGGTCGACGGCGACACGTCCGTCGAGCAACCCGTGGAGGCCGTCTACGACGAGGTCAGACGCACCGTCCCCGACGCCGACTCACGAGCGAGCGAGCTCGCCGCCCGCGTCTCCGAGCGCCTGTCGGTCGACGTCCCCGAGCCCGAGCGGCGCTTCGTCGCGATCCACCTGGCGGTCATCGACCAGCACCAGACGCAGCACCAGTCCCAGTCGAAGGAGACATCATGAAGATCATCGTCGGAGGCGTGGCGAAGTCCGCCGTGGCCGATGCCCTGAAGCCGATCCTGCGCGAGACCGACTCGGTCGCGGTCGGCAGCGACATGGATGCGGCGATGAAGCTGCGCTCCGGTCAGGCCGACTACTTCCTCGGCACCTGCCACACGGGCGCCGGTGCCAGCCTCGGCGTGCTCGTCGGGCTGCTCGGCACGAACAAGTGCCACACGTTCGCCCGCCGCGTGCCCACGTCCGACGACGTCACGGCCGCCGTCGAGTCCGGCGTGCAGGCGCTGGGCTTCTCGGTAGACCAGGTCGAGGTTGCAGCGCCCACCATCTACCGCGCGCTCGTCGCGCACGACGAAGGACGTTGACCATGGGCACCGTGATGCTCTCCGCTCCGCAGGTGGGGATCAGCTTCGAGGTCTGGCAATCCGGCGTGGTGCTGGCCGTATCGGCGATCGCCGCCGTCCTGGCCCACTACGCGCTGGCCGTCTTCAACGACGGCGCCCGCCCGTTCATGCTCGACTTCATCCAGGGGCGCACGAGCAGGGCAGCGACCGCCACGATCATCTTCGGCCTGTCCGCCGGGTTCATCTTCGGCCTCGGCGCGCCGATGGCCCTGTCCACGGGCGTCCTCAACCCGTGGCTCATCTTCCTGCCCGCCGAGATCCTCGGCCTCATCGCTCCCTGGCCGTGGCTCGCCGCGGCGCTCGGCCTGAGCTGGGGCGCGATCTGCGCGTTCGGCCTGTCCACGGTCAACAACGCCGCGCAGCAGCTGCCGATCGACTTCATCACCGCCCTGCAGCAGATCGGCACGCCGATCCTGTGGCTGTTCGCCATGTTCCCCGTCATCGCCGTCGCCCAGCAGTTCGGCAAGATGCGCGGCGCGATCACGTTCGGCGTCGAGGCGGTGGCGATCGTCGCCACGATGAAGCTGTGGCCCACCATGTTCGCCGGTGCCATCGCCATGGCCCTCGGTGTGGCGATGCTGCTGGCCTTTGCGCTGACCAAGGACCGCACGCGACGGGCAGCCGAACAGAGGGAGCTGGCGTCCCAGGGCGCGGAGGCGATCGATGCGGCCCGGGCGTCGAAGGCAGCGGAGGCCGAGGCGGTCGACCAGCTCTTCGGCCCCAACGCCGAACGCCTGCGCCGCGGGCTGCCGTGGCTCGCGATCCTCGGCGCCGGCGTCGCCGCTCTGTCCGCGACCCACGTCTTCGCCGGCGGCGAGGCCACCTCCTTCCTCATCGCCGACGGCAACGTCACCGAGGCGGCCCAGGTCGACTTCTACCGGGCCTTCGGCTTCATCCCGCTCATCGCGACGACGGCGCTCGCGTCTGGTGCCTACGCGATGGCCGGGTTCACCTTCGTCTACCCGGTCGGCTACCTCACCGGCCACTGGGTCGACAACCCGGTGCTCGCGATCGCCATCGCGGCGGTCCTGGGCGCGGCGATCTTCGCCGTCGAGGTCTTTGCCCTGTCGGCCCTCGGTCGCTGGCTGCAGCACTGGCCGTCCGTGCGTGACTCCGCCGACCACATCCGCAACGCGATCCACGAGTCGCTGCACCTCGCGATCCTCGTCGGCTCGCTCATGGCGGCGCTCGCGATGGGCGGCGGGCTGGGCGTGTTCATCGTCGGTGGCCTCTACCTGCTCAACGACGCCATGGGCCGGCCCGTCGTCCGGATGGCCGCCGGTCCTGCCGCGGTGATCATCGGTGGCGTGGTCCTCAACCTGCTGTACCTCGTCGACCTCTTCGCACCGGTCGCCGCGTGAGCATGCCCGGCACGACGACGATCCGCACCGTCTCGGGCCCGGTGGCCGCCTCGGCGGTCGCCGGCCCGGTCCTCGCCCACGAGCATCTCGCGCTCGACCTGCGCACGGGCGACGACGCCGAGGGTTTCCTCGCCCACGAGGACGCGGTCACCGCGGAGCTCGCACGGGCAGCCGACGCGCACGGACTGGCGCTCGTCGTCGACCAGACGGCGCGCGGGATGGGGCGGGACGTCGCCGTCCTCGCCCGGATCTCCGCCGGCTCGGGGGTCGACGTCGTCGCCGCCACCGGCTGGTACTACGCGAGGTTCCATCCGGACGGAGAGCCGGGTGACGACGTCGGGAGGGCGACGGACCTCCTGCTCGCCGACCTGCTCGAGGGCATCGACGGGACCGGCATCCGGGCGGGCGTGGTCGCCGAGATCGGTACCCACGCCGAGGAGCCGACACCCGCGGAGTCGATCGGTCTGCGTGCCTCCGCGCGGGCCGCCTGCCGCGCCGACGTCTCGCTCGCCACGCACGCCCACCTGGGCACCGGCGCGCGCGCCCAGCTCGACCTGCTGCTGAGAGAGGGCCTCGACCCCGCCCGGATCGCGATCGGCCACCAAGACCTCAGCGCGGACGAGGACCAGCAGGACGAGCTGCTCGCCGCCGGCTGCTACCTCTCCTTCGACACGGTCGGCAAGGAGTCCTACCGCCCCGACGACGCCCGCCGCGCCCGCATCCTCGCGCTCGTCGAGTCCGGGTACGGCGGCCGGCTGCTCCTCAGCAACGACATCTCCCGGCACGCCTACCTCGCGTCCGAAGGAGGCCAGGGCTACGGGCACGTCCTGGGACCGTTCGCCGACTCGCTGCGATCCTTGGGGCTGGAGATCGACGACATCGACAGGCTCTACCGGCGCAACGCGCTCCGCTGGCTGACGGGGGTGGGGACCAGATGACCACGAGACCAGAGCTGCCGGCCACAACGCCGCTGCCCGTGATGGACGCGGACGGAGCGTTCGACCTCCAGCAGCGGCTCGTCGAGGCGATGTGCGAGGAGATGCCGGGCGCTGCGCCGTTCGAGGCCGACGCCGGCGTGCGCCCACCGCTGGGTCGACCCGGAACGACGGCCGGCGTCGAACGCGTCCTCGCCCGCGCGTTCGGCGGAAAGGCGGCGTGCCTCGTCCAGGGCGCAGGGACCGGCGCCATCCGCACGGCACTGTCCGCCGGGCCCTGGCGGTCGGGCGTCCGCCGTCTCCTCGTCCACGATGCCCCGGACTACACGACGACGGCGCAGACCTTCGCGGACGGGTGCGTCGAGACCGTGCGGGTCGACATGGGCGACGACGACGCCCTGCGGGCGGCGCTCGCCGGCTCGGGCGACGACGCCTGGGTCTACGTCCAGCACACGCGCCAGAGGCTCGAGGACGCGTTCGACCCAATGGCGGTCGTGCGTCTCGCGGTGCAGCACGGCCGGCGCGTGATCGTCGACGACAACTACGCGGTCCTGCGCACGCCGAGCATCGGCGTCGAGCACGGGGCCGCTGCCTCGGCCTTCTCGCTGTTCAAGCTGCACGGGCCGGAGGGGGTGGGCGTGGTGGTCGGGGACGCTGACCTCGTCGACGCCGCCCACGCGGCCAACTACTCCGGCGGCGGCCAGGTCCAGGGCCATCAGGCGCTCGAGGCGCTGCGCGCGCTCGTCACCGTCCCGCTCGCCTGGGCTGCGCAGGCCCGGGAGGCCGCCCGGCTCGCCGAGCTCCTCGACGCCGGCCACGTGCCGGGCGTGGTCGGCGCGCGGCTCGCGAACGCCCAGGACCTGTGCGTGGTGGCACTGCTCGAGGAACCGGTCGCCGACGCGGTGCGCGCGGCGGCCGCGCAGCTCGGTGCCGCCCCGTACCCGGTGGGCTCGAACTCGCGCTACGAGATCGCCCCGATGATCTACCGGCTGTCCTCCTCCGCACTGGACTCCAGGCCCGACCTGCGGGAGTGGACGCTGCGCATCAACCCGATGCGGGCGAGCGCCGAGCTCACCGCCCGTCTCGTGCGTCGCGCGCTCGACCAGGTGGGGGGACGCCATGTTTCTTGACGCGTTGCTCCGGCGAAACCCGCTCCTGGTCGACGCTGCCGCCCAGCTGCACGCCGACGGTCGGGTCGAGGCCGATACCTACGTCGTCGACGCCGATGCCGTCGAGGCCAACGCCGCCGCCCTCGCGAGCGTGGCCGCGGAGCACGGGGTCACGGCCTGGTTCGTGGTCAAGCAGCTCGGGCGCAACCCGGCGCTCGCCGCCCGGATCGCCCGTCACCTGCCCCGCGCCGCGGCCATCGACCTGCGGGAGGCTCGGGTCCTGCGTTCGGCCGGCGTCGAGCTGGGCAACGTCGGGCACCTCGTACAGATCCCGGTCCGTGCCCTCGACGAGGCGCTCGCCTGGCGCCCGTCGCACGTGACCGTCTACGACCGCGCGAACCTCGCGGCCGTGGCTGCCGCCGCGGAACGCGCCGGGATCGTCCAGGACGTGCTCCTGCGGATCGCGGGGGATCCAGCTTCGACCTACCCGGCGCAGGAGGGCGGCATCGACCTCGCGGACGTGGCCGTACTGCTCGAGGAGTCCGACCGGATGGCGGCGGTGCGGGCCGTCGGCGTCACCGGGTTCCCGTGCGTGCTGCTCGCCCCGGACACGGGGGAGCCGCGGCTGACGCCGACCGGTGAGCTCGTCGAGGCTGCGGCAGGCGTTCTTCGCGACCGGGGGATCGATCCGGTGGTGTCGATGCCGAGCCTGTCCAGCTGCTCGACGATCCCCGTCCTCGCTGCGCACGGCGCCACCCACGTCGAACCCGGGCACGCGCTGACCGGCACGACACCGGAGCACGCCCGCCGCGACGACCTCCCCGAGGTCCCCGCCATGGTCTACATCTCCGAGCTCGCACGCACCGAGCCGGATGCGGCTGTACTGGGCGGCGGCTTCTACGCGCGCGGTCACGCCGAGCACGCGCTCATCGACCCGCGCGGCGCCGCCGTGCGGGGGCGCCTGATCGGCACCCCGCCGGAGAACATCGACTACTACCGACGCCTCGGCCTCGAGGCGGGCGACCGGGAGCGGGTGCGGCTCGGCGACACCGCCGTCATGGCGTTCCGGACCCAGATCTTCGCCACGCGTTCCCGGGTCGCCGTCGTGTCCGGCGCCGCCTCAGGCACTCCGGTGATCGACGGGATCTACGACAGCCTGGGTACGCGGATCGAGGCCGGACAATGACGGTGACGATCCTCGTCGTCGACGGCCTGGGCATCGGAGCCATGCCGGACGCCGGCGAGCTGCGGCCAGGCGACGTCGAGGCCGACACGATCGGCCACGTGGCCGGCTGGTCGCTGCGCGAGCGCGGTCGACCGCTGGACGTCCCACATCTGGCGGCGCTCGGGCTGGCGGCGCTGCGCCCGGACCTGGGGGAGACGGTCGAGGCTGGGACCGGGGACGGCCCGACCGGGCTGCCGGCCAGCCTGCGCGCGATGGCGTACCGGGTCGCCCTCGGCTACCCGGGTGCCGACACGTTCGCGGGCCACCAGACGATGATGGGCGCGGACATGTCGCACGTGGTGCTGTGCCCTCTCGCGGACCGGATCGACGCGGTCGCGGCCGCGCTGTGGTCGGCGGGCCACCGTGTCGAGCGCCTGGACGGGCAGGCGCTGCTCATCGTGGACGGAGCCGCGCTCGTCCACGACAATCTCGAGGCCGACCCGGGCCTCAACTGGAACGTCTCGTGCCGGCTGGACGACCTGCCGTTCGAGGAGATCGTGGCGATCACCCGCGTGGTGCGCGGCGTCGCGCCGGTGGCGCGGGTCATCGCGGTCGGCGGGCGGTCGGACGGTCCGCTGGAGGAATTTGTGCGTGACGGCGACTTCGGCGTGGTCGGGATGGACACTCCTGCGTCGGGTTTCTACCGCAACGGCGGGCTCGAGGTGCTGCATCTCGGTGCGCCGATCGATCACTCCAGTCAGCTCCCGCAGGTGGCCGCGGCCCACGCGAAGCAGGTGACCCTCATCGGCAAGGCTGCGGACATCCTCGAGTGCGACCTTCCGGTGGAGAGGCGACCCGGTGTCGACACCGCCGACGTCCTGCGGTGGACGCTCGAGGCGCAGGGGCACGCCGATCTCGTGGTGGCCAACGTGCAGCAGACCGATCTGGCAGGGCACCAGCAGGACGTGGGGAGATATGCCGACCTGCTCGAGCAGGTGGACCGGGCGCTCGTCGAGCTGACTGCGGGGCTGAGCGGCGAGGACCTGCTCGTCGTCACCGGGGACCACGGCAACGACCCGACTATCGGGCACGGATATCACACGCGTGAGTACGTGCCGGCGCTCGTCGTGGAATCACGGTCCGGGACCGACCGCGGAACGGAACGGAGCGCGGCGTCGGCAGCCGCTGACCTTGGGTCGCTCCGTGAGGTCGGTGAGCTGTCCGCCCACCGGTTGGGAATCGACGAGCCGGGCTCGGTCCGCCGCGCATAGACCTCAGAGCCAGGTCAGGTTGGACTCATATTCCAGTCGAATCGCTGTCGTTCTTACGGCAGCGCACCGGAGGGAGTTCCGTCATGGTGGCCGCACGCTCGGCGCACGGCAGCCGATCCGTTGCCTCCTCGAACGAGGGCAGGCAGCGTCCGGAGGACTGGACCGTCGCCCAGATCGTCGAGCATCTGAGCGACAACCTCGGTCCGAAGGTGGTCGCCTACATGGTGGGCAAGAGCCCCCAGACCGTGTCGCGCTGGGCCGAGGAGAAGCAGCGTCCCCCGCAGCCTGACGTCGAGCGCAAGCTCCGCGGCGCCCTCCAGATCTTTCAGCATCTCGTTGAGCGGGACTCTCGGCACGTCGCGCGCGCGTGGTTCATCGGCATGAATCCGCAGCTCGAGGACCGCAGCCCCACCGAGGTCATCGCAGACGGAGACGTCCGTGCCGCGATGGCTGCAGCTCGCGCGTTCTCCACCGGGGGATGAGCCCTCGCGAGCCCCGCACGGTTGACGCCCCGGACCAGGTGTGGCGCGCGGCCCGGTTGGGGATGGGCGACGAGCTGCGGAGCCCGACCCACGGGTCCCGGGTCCCCCTGCTCGGGCCGAGCGTCGGAGCTTGCGGGTCCATCGTCGATCGCGCCGCACTCGCCGCAGCGGCACCTGAGTGGGTGCTGGCTGTCGGGGCGCGAGGCTGCTCGGCAGGGGTGTTGTTGTCCGGCGGCCGCTACTGATTTCGGTGTGGTCGTTAGCTTCGTTGTCAATATCGGTGTGATCAACAGCGTCGTCCGACGACGAACACCCCTGTCCGCCGCGAGGAGCAGCCTCGCAGTCGGGTGGGAAACTCTGCCCCGCCTCCGATGACGGCAGCCGGTGTTACTGAACGTGCGTCCGCAGCGGGTTGACGACTGTGACGCCTCGGAGGACGGACCCCTCGGCGAGGTCCTCCGTCCAGAGCTCCGCGCAGCCCGCTTCGCTCGGCCGGGAGTGCGGGCGCGAGCTTTCGCGTGAGAACGACATACAGCTCGAGGAGGACCTGTGTGCTGACGACGAAGTCCCGGTCCTCACCGATCGCCGCTCGAGCGGCTGCCTGCTTGCCGGGCGAGGCCGAGTCGTAGAGGTAGGCGAGGATGTTGGTGTCGAGGAAGACCTCACACGTCGTAGAGGTCGTCTCGACGCCATCCGCGCTCGCCGTCTCCGCTCGCCGAGTCGTGCTCGAGCGCCATTGCGAGGAGGGACTCGATGGCCGAGGTGTCGTCGGCGCGCGCGTACCGCTCGAGGACGTCCGACAGGTACTTGTTGACGGACTCGTTGCGCTGCAACGCGCGAATCCTCGCCCGACGCAGCACGTCGGGGTCGACGGAGAGAGTCAGCGTGACCACGCCAACCAGTGTGGCACTGGTCCAGTGCTGAACGAGCGACTGCGTCAAGCAGAAGTCCGCTCACTCGCCGGAGAGGGGGTCGCCAGAGAGGGGGTGGGTGGGGACCTCTGACGGGGGAGCGCTGCCACTACGCAGGACTCCGCGCACCTCCTACTGTCAGGCCATGACGCCGCCCCCGACGCCCACGCGCCACCGATGGCGCCAGCCCGTGCTGGGCCTGGCCGTCGGGATGGTGTGCGCCGTCGTCGCCTTCCTGCTCCTCGGCCTCGTCCGCGACGCCCGGGCGGACGAGCACGTCACCGGATATCGCCTGAGCGACGAGGACGCGCTCGCGCCCGGCCCGGTCTCGCTCGTCTCGGTGCGGGACGTCCGTCAGCCGTCGTCGGTCCCAGGTCTCGCAGCACCGACGGGCGACCGCTACATCACCCTCGTCGTCGCGATCGAGGGCGACGTCGGCGCTACCGCAGACACCCCCACCGACACCCCCACCGACGACGACACCCCCACCGACGACACCCCCACCGAGGAGTGGATCGACCTCGACGGCCTGGAGCTCACCCTCTACGCCGTCGACGACTCGGGCGAGCGCGAGGAGCTCGTCCCCACCGACCGCGGCCGGCGCACGCTCGACGGCATCGGCGGCGAGGTCCGCAGCATCGACCCGTACTGGATCCGCGCCGGCTACGAACCCCCGTCCGGCGACGCCGAGCACTACGAGATGGACATCGTCGTCGACGGGGAGCAGTACACGCTCGCCGCCCGCACGGAGGAGCAGGAATGACCGACGACGACGCCCCCACCCCCGCCCCCACCCCCGCCCCCACCCCCGCAGCCGGAACGCGAGCCGCCACCTCCCGCACCCTCTTCTGGGCCACCGCGACCCTCACCTTCGTCCTGGCCCTCACCGTCCTGGTCCTGCTCCCGCGTGGCGGCGCAGCGGCACCGGCCGCCGCGGGCGAGGAGGTGAGCGCCGAGCTGACGGACGGCGTGACCGTCACCGTCCTGCCAGAGCTGCGGGACCTCGGCTGGCGCGCGGCCTCCTCGACCCGCCCGTACGCGCTCGACCTCCGCCTGACGATCACCAACGACTCCGAGGACCTCTTCCCGCGCTGGTACCGCGTCGAGGTGTTCGAGGCCAGCAACGTCGTCGAGGGCGAGGACCTGGGGGAGCGGCTGACCGGCAGCCTGCAGACCGCGCACGTCCCCGCGGGCGGGCAGGCGTCCACCGACCTGTCCTACTTCCACGACCGGCCGTGCGGTGAGTTCGTCGCCCGGATCTCCTACCGGCTCACCCTCGAGGCCGACGACGAGCAGACCGACGTCGACATCCCCATCCGCGTCGGGGACGAGGAGTGCCTGGCCGAGCGCGAATGAGTACGCCGACCTGGCCCCGTCGGGCGCCGGCTCACCCGCCTCTGGGTACCACCGGCTGCGTCCCCCGCGCCCGCAGCCACCTCTCGGCCGGGTGCTCGACCAGCGAGTACAGCGCCCACGCCGCCGCCTGGGACAGCGCGAGCAGCGCCACCCACTCCAGCGCCACGCCCACCCCGGGCGAGGTGAGCCCGAGCCCGTCGGGCACCACGTGGTTCCACGCCCGGATGACGGGCTCGTGGACGAGGTACCAGGCGTAGGACCACGCCCCGAGCCGGATGGACACGCGGTCGCGCACGAGTGTGGCCCGCCCGTCGATGTCGTGCTGCGCGGCGGCCACGATGAGCAGGGCGAACACCGGCGTCGACCACCACTGCGACCCGGAGTACGGCCCGAACCCCGCCTCCCCGCCGGAGACCCGCTCCCACGGCACCATCGCGGCGTGGAAGGCGACCACCAGCACCACGGCCGGCCAGTACCCCACGGGGGAGCGCCCGCCCCGACGCACCACCACGGCGCACAGCACCCCGATCACGAACTGCACGAGCCGCGACGGCGGGAAGTAGTCGAGCCAGAACCCCTCCCAGCCGACGGTGCCGAACACCCACCACAGACCGAGGAGCACGACGCCGCACCCCACCCACAGCGCCCCTCGCCACCGCCTGCCAGCCGCCGCGATGGCGAGGAGCGCGGGGAAGAGCAGGTAGAAGAAGGCCTCGTCGCTCAGCGACCACGACGCCGGGTTCGCCCCGTCCTCCCACAGCGGGTGCCAGGCCTGGAGGAAGAGGAACGTCGTCGCGGACTCCCACACCCCCGGCAGCTCGTCGATCCACCAGTAGATCGCCAGCGAGATCGCGCCCGTCGCCGCGACGAGCGGCCACAGCCGCGCGAACCGCCGCCACATGAAGACGCCGAACCCCACGGGTCGGTCGAGGTAGGTCCACGCGAGCACGAACCCGGACAGGACGAAGAAGAACGTCACGCCCGTGCGGCCGAACGCGGTGAGGTAGCTGAGCACCGGCACCTCGCCGACCTGCGCGCTCAGGTGGTACATCACCACGAGCAGCGCCGCCCAGAACCGCAGCCCCGTCAGCGAGTGCAGGCGCGACGGGAAGTCACGCCCGACGGCAACCGCGCGCCCGCCGCCCCCACCGGTCCCGCTCGCACTCGACACGAGCGGACACGTTACGGGCGCGCCGCCCGCGCCGCAGGATCGGCGGCCCGGAGCACCGCCCACCGAGCGGCCACCTACCCTGGACCCATGCCCCGACGCCGCATCGACCCCACGATCGGGCTCGCCGCCGTGCGGGCCTGGCAGGAGGACCCGGACTCGATGTCCCGGGCCGACCTCATGACGGCGGTGCGGTTCACCCTCGAGGAGCTGGCGATCTCCTCCCCGGGCGGGGCGCTCGAGGTGCGGGTCCCACCGGCCGGCGCGGTCCAGGCCATCGCGGGCCCGCGGCACACCCGGGGCACACCCCCAGGCGTGGTGGAGACGGACCCGGCCACGTGGCTCGCGCTCGCGAGCGGCGACCTCGACTGGGGCACGGCGGTGAGCGAGAGTTGGGTCTCGGCATCGGGGGAGCGGGCCGATCTCGGCGCGTGCCTGCCGCTCGTGCGCCGGGGTAGGTTCAGCCAGTGACGCAGCACGACCCCTCCGGCACCTCCGGCGAGCCGGAGCACCACGCCCCCGACGACGACGCGCCCCCGCCCGCCGCCGACCCCACGGCGCGCACCGAGGACCTCGCGGGTGAGAGCGACCAGGCCGCCGAGTCCGACGCCGACGCCCCGGACGACACCTCCGACGCCGAGCCAGAGCCCGAGCCGACCCGAGCGACGACGGTCGGCCACGTGCGCGCCGCCCCGCGGTACGGCCGGTTCATGTGGACCGGGTTCCTGCTGGGGATCCTCGTGAGCATCTTGCTCGTCGTGTTCACGGAGGGCCAGTCGTTCGGCGACGACTACGCCGACGACGTCGGGGGCAGTCAGTTCTTCACCGATCGCCTGAGTGATTCGAACGCCATCGGTCTGCTCGTCCTCACGCTGGGCCCGCTGGGCATCCTGCTGGGTGCGTTCGTCGCGTACCTGCTGGACCGCCGCTCGCTGCGCCGCCGCGAGCGCGCGACCAGGGGGCTCACGGAGTGATCGCGAGCATGGTGTGTGCCCGTTCGGCCGTGGAGTCTCTGCCGGATAGTTGGTGAGAGCGTGACCCGCACCGGGTCGCGGCCCCGACGATGCTGGTTGACGCGAACTCGTCAATCGATCAGGTTGGGCGCCACCAAGGCTCGGCAGTGTGCGTGGACCCGATCGGCAAACTCGTCGCAGCCCGCCTGCGCCAGTGCATGCCAGATCGATCGTGGGTTCATCTTCGCCCGCCAGTAGTTGAACTGCTTCAGCGCGACAGCCTGGACGATCCGAGGCGTCGAGTCATCGACAAGGCAGAAGAACTCGTCTGGAGTACTGATCTCGTAGCGGTCGTCTTCGATCTTCAGGTAGGACGAATCGTTGGTGAGGACGAGATCGATCTCGCCCGCGACGGCCGCGGCATGGATGTGCCCGTCGTTCGCGTCGGCCCCGGCGAAGTCCGATAGGTGCGGATACTCGGCGATCACGGTGTCAGTTGACTCGCGGAGCAGTTGCGAGAGGCGGTGAATCACTGCGCCGTCGACTCCCCGATTGTTCCGCCTGAGGTGGTATGTCACTTCGGACACGATGTCTTCGGTGGTGTGGAGCGTGAACATTCCGCCACCCGAGGCGTCACGAAGGAGGAACAGCCAGTCACGAACGGTCTTGCTGTTGAGGACATTGCTGTCCGGCAGCACCTTCGTGATCACCCATCCAGCGTAGCTGCCGACGCCGACGTCACTCCCGAATGCCGTGTTCCTCTTCCAGGTCGCGCAGCTCGGCAAATGCGTCGCGCTGGCGGCTCGAGCGTGCCGACCGGAACTCGACAACGTCCGCTGATCGCAGTCGAGTGTGCGAGCCGACCTGGTGGCTTGCCAGGTCGCCGTTGCGAATGTGCTTCATGAGGGTCGGGCGCGAGATGCCGAGCATCCGGGCCGCCACCGTCGTCGACACGACTTCGGGCACGGACTGAAAGGTGACATCTGCGCCAGAGGCGATCGCCTCGATCGCCTGCCGAAGGAACTCCGACAGGGCGGGCTCCAGGGTGACGGCGTCGCGACCTCGTGCGGAGGTGATCATCTCGAGGGTCTGTCCGTCACGTGGTGGCAGCTCCGAGACGAACTGCCGCGCCTCGCTGCGCACCTCGTCGGAGACAGTCATGGTGTCAGGCACGGTCGCTCCTCATCTCCACAACGCCGCTCGCTCTGCGTGCCGTGGACCAACAGTGTCCAACTTTGCACTCGTAAGTGCAACCCCGGATCGACTCCGCGAGGGACCAGATTGGCGCGCCCGAAGGCCGCGCGCACCGCTCGGCAAGAGAAGGCGCAGCTGCCGCTACCAGCTCGCCCCGCCGTCGGCGGACACGAGCGTCTCCTCGCCCGCCCACAGCCACATGGCGTCGCCTGCGCCGGCCACGGCGGTCTGACCGGCCTCGGGGTCGGCGCCCTCGGCGGACCCGGCGAGCTCGACACCACTGGAGCGTGAGTCCGGCGACGACGATGCCGTGCTTCTCGGGCCGGGTATCCTCGCGAGCATCCTGCTCGGTGCGTTCGTCGCGTACCTGCTCGACCGCCGCTCGCTGCGCCGCGGCGAGCGGGCGACCCGCGGGCTCACCGACTGGCCTTCGGACGTTCCGCGCGACACCGTGCTCGTCGTATGCCACAGTTGAGGCGCCGGCGACAAGAGGCCAGCGCGATCTCTTCCCTTGAGGGGATAGCCGGCGCACTCATGCCACGCCCCATGGCCTAAAGATCGACTTCACCAGTGGAGCTACGTCCTCCTCGTAGTTCTTCAACGGTGCGCCACGTAGATGGCGGTGGGCGGCCCACAGGGCATAGTCAGCGACCTGCAAGCCCCATGACGTCGCCGCCGGCCACACGCACAACGTGATTTGTTGGCTCATCTGGCTGACGACGTCTCGAACTGCCGCCATCGCCGCTGTCTTGCGCGCCTTGGTGCCGATCGACCCGGTGACGACGTACAGGTGATCCTCAGGACGGGCGACGTTCTCGCAGATGTGCCTGAGGTGCAGGAACCAGGCGTATTTGTGCATCCACATCTCGCCGCGCTCCTTCACGTCGGGGTACGCACCAGACTTCAGCAAGAAGGTCGTGTCGATCCGCGGTCGCTGGTCACTGAGCAGGGCAAACATGCTGTTGCGGACTTCCCAGGTGTCGTACTTCGCGTGAAAGCCCTTCGACATGTCGATGCCTCGACCGGATAGCGCGGCGCGGAGGACGTGACCGTCCCTGATCTCCAGGCTGTGATCTCCCTGGAAGATTGCCGAGCCGAAGCCGAAGTAGTCGCTGGCGCCGTCCTTGCCTGCCCCCGCGTAGTCGAGGTTGCCGGTCTCGTCGGCATAGACGAAGACGTCGGCGCCGTTCATGTGCGGGCGTCCTGGTTGGTCCGCGCGCAGTCGTTGGTGATCACCCTGCGAGTATGAGTAACACGCCCGACGTGATGACGCGCAGCCGTTGAGTCGGATCACGCAGGGCACTCGAGGAGGCCTGATGTGCAGGCGGCCACCCAGCCTGCGCGACCATGAAGCCGCTGCCGTTCGCGGTGCGGATGTGCGAGTTGACAGCCCCGCGTGCGGGCGAAGCCAATTGCTGGTCATTCTCTTGACGTCGACTATTGCTGCTGCCCACCGTGCGCGTCGGACGTCCCTTGCCGGACCATGTATTCGAGGAGCAGTAGCTCGGGGTCGCGCGTGCGCTCGGTATGCAGCGCTCGGCTGATGCCATGCGCGGTGGCACGCACCGCTGGGCGAGCGTTGTCAGCCAGAGCGCTGTCGCGCGGAACGAGGACCGAGACCGCCGCGACGACCTCGTCGTGCTGATCGCGGATCGGGGCGGCGAGTCCCGTGACGTCCGGGTGGATCCATCCCTCGATCGCGCACACGCCGGAACGGCGACCGGCCTCGATGGCCGCCCAGATGTCATCGGTGCGGGTCGGGGACGCGGAGGTGAGCGGCCGAGGGATCGCGCCGAGGATGGCCTCCCGCTCGGCGTCGGTCCCGAATGCTGCGAACACGATGCCGGCGGAGCAGGTGGCAGCCGGAAGCCTCCCGGCCAGTTTGAGGATGCTGATGGCAGTCGGCTCGGGCGCTCGGAGATTCTCGATGTAGACGACGTCTGTTCCTCGGAGGACCGACAGTTGCGTGTGCTGCCGGACGGCTGATTGCAGCCCCTCGAGGAACGGCAGCGCGCGGTCCCGGAGTTCGGTCTGGGGTGAGTTGCGTACGGCCAGCTCCCACAACCGCAGCCCGATCCTGATGCGCCGTGTGTCGGTCCGTTCCAGGAGCTCCCACCGAATGAGCTCATTGACGATCCGGTGAGCGCTCGGGATCGGCAGACGACTGGAGCGCGCGATCGCAGCGACGCTGAGCTCCGACTCGTCGCTCTGAAACGCCTCGAGGACTCTGACGACGCGTGAGATCACGGACTCTCCGGGCGTGGCCATGAGCAAGATCCTTCCGATGAGTGAGAGGTTCTTTTCCTGCGGGTAGTCCCTACGCAGAAAGGGTATCGCTCAGCAAGAGATTGGGTGGCGCGGCCTCGGTTCGACAGGGATGCTCACGGCCAAGTAAGGACGCGCTATCCCCGTCGTGAGCAGGCGGCGCACGAAGCGTGGCCGGTGAGTCACAGACAACCCGTCGGAGAGTGCCGCGCGCAGGGCGGGGTGGCGCTCAGAACGCAGAGCGAGGAGACGCAGTGGTGGGAGAACGGGATGGCACGTCCGGGGCACCGACGCCAGAGGTCGACGTCCTCGTCGTTGGAGCTGGTCTGTCCGGGCTGTACTCGCTGTACAGCCTGCGGAAGGCGGGCTTCACCGTCCGGGTGCTCGAGAGCGGCGACGACGTCGGCGGCACCTGGTACCACAACCGGTACCCAGGAGCTCGGTGCGACATCGAGAGCCTCGACTACTCCTACTCCTTCGACGAGGACCTCCAGCAGGAGTGGACGTGGAGCGAGCGTTATGCGAGCCAGCCCGAGATCCTCTCCTACCTCCGGCACGTCGCCGAGCGGTTCGACCTCCGCCGCGACATCGAGCTCCGGACCCGCGTCGACCACGCCTCGTGGCACGACGCCATCGCCCGCTGGTCGATCTCCACGGACGACGGTTGGTACTACTCGGCGCAGTTCCTTGTCCTCGCGACCGGGGTGCTCTCGGCGGCCCAGTTGCCCGACATTCCCGGGCTGTCCGAGTTCGCCGGCGAGCGCTACCACACCGCCGACTGGCCGCACGAGGGAGCGGACCTCACGGGCAAGCGGGTCGGTGTCATCGGCACAGGTTCGTCGGCCACTCAGCTCATCCCGCTCGTCGCCGAGGACGCTGCACACCTGACGGTCTTCCAGCGCACACCCAACTTCGTGATGCCGGCGCAGAACCACCCTCTCGACGACGAGTTCCAGAACCGCTGGAAGGCGAGCTACCCCGAGCGGCGCCGTCACGCGCGCACCACCAAGAACGGTCACAACCAGCCGAGCAACGTCGCCCGTGGAGCGGACGTGAGCGCGGCGGAGCGGCGGGCCGAGTTCGAGAGCCGCTGGCAGTCCGGCGGGCTCTACATGATGCGCGCCTTCACGGACATCCTCACGAACCCGGACGTCAACGCCGAAGCAGGCGACTTCGTGCGGGACAAGGTTCGGAGCATCGTCGACGATGAGGAGACCGCCGAGCGACTGCTCCCGCCCCGGGACCTTCACCTCGGCACGAAGCGCCTCTGTTCAGGCACGAACTATTTCGAGACGTTCAACCGGCACGACGTCTCTCTCGTTGACCTCAGGTCGACGCCGATCGGCCGCGTCGTGCCCGAAGGCCTCCGCACCGCCGACGGCGTGGTCCACGAACTTGACGCCCTCGTCCTCGCCACCGGGTTCGACGCCATGACCGGGTCGTTCGTACGAATCGATGTTCGTGGCCGCGACGGCCAGACCCTGCGCGAGAAGTGGTCTCACGGCCCGCGCACCTACATGGGTGTGATGACCCACGGGTTCCCCAACCTCTTCGTCATGGCCGGCCCGCAGACGCCGTCGGTCTTCAGCAACATGGTGACGCAGGCGGAGATCCACGTCGAATGGGTGACCGCGTGCCTCGAGGCGCTCCGGAGCGCGGGTGACACCACCATCGAGCCCACCCTCGAGGCCGAGGACGGCTGGGTCGACCACGTCAACGACCTCGCCGCATCGACTCTCTACGGCAGCTCGCGGCATTCGTGGTTCTGGGGAGCCAACACACCGGGCAAGGCGCGGGTCTTCGCCCCCTACGTCGGCGGCATCGACCGCTACCTCGCCACCGTCACGGAGTCCGCCGAGCACGGCTACTCCGGGTTTGTCCGCCGCGGTCTGTCGACCGCGGCCCACCGATAGCCCGACGACAACAAAGGAGACAACGATGTCTGCTCGAACAGCTTCTACGATCGCAGTCCTCGCGGCCACGGCTGCCCTCGTCCTCGCGGCGTGCGGTGACGAGGATGCTGGAGGGAGCGCGGACGCCGAGACCCCCTCCGAGGGAGCCGACGACGCGCTGCAGCAGGTCACGGTCGGCGTGCAGCCGTTCGCGGAGCTCGCGCCCTTCTACATCGCTATTGAGGAGGGCCTCTTCGCCGAGCACGGCATCGAGGTGGAGCCCTTCCCCGCCAGCCAGGGCGCGGAGCTCATCACCGCCATGGTCGCCGGCGACGTGCCGATCATCTACGCCAATCACTTCAGCTCCCTGACCGCGGTGGACCAGGGGCTCGACGTGCAGATCTTCCGGGAGAACGACCGGGGCGAGTCCCAGGCGCTGTACGTGCTCCCGGACAGTGAGTTTCAGGAGCCGGAGGACTTCGAGGGAGCCTCGATCGCGGTGAGCGGTCTAGGGAACGTCATGGAGATGACTGCTCGGGCCGTCCTCGAGCACCACGGCGTGGATCTGAGCACCGTCGAGTTCGTCGAGCTGCCGCCGCCGAACATGCAGGCGGCGCTCGAGCAGGGCCAGGTCGACGCGGCCTGGCTGGTGGAGCCGTTCATCTCGTTCGCCTCGCAGGCCGGGGCAGTACCAGCGGTCAGCGCCTTCGAGGGACCGACCGAGAACGCGCCGGTGGCCGGGTGGGCGACGACCAGCGCCTACTTCGGCGAGTCCCCAGAGGTGGTAGCGGGCTTCGCCGCCGCGATCGATGAGGCCATGCAGATCGTGGCGGAGGATCCGGAGGCTGTCGCGGACATCATCCCGACGTATACGGAGATGAGTGCCGAGGTCGCGGCCTCGCTCTCGCCGATCGGCTACGCGATCGAGAGCGATCTCAGCGACCTCTCGGTCGTCGAGGAGCTGCTGCTCCAGTACGACGTGATCGGTGGCTCGGTCGATCTCGGCTCGCTCGTTCTCGACCCGACGACGGGAGGAGAATGAACTCCCAGGTGGAGAGCCCAGGCACCGCGCGACCGATGACGGACCGGGAGCCGGCCGTGCACGAGCGGGCGATCCGTATCGGTGGCGTGACGACGCGGTACCTCGAGGCAGGCGACACGGGGGCCCCGCCGTTGCTTCTCCTGCACGATGGTGCCTGGGGCGGGGCCAGCGACGTCACCTGGGGCGCAAGTCTCCCGAGGCTGGCGCAGGACTTCCACGTGCTCGCCCCGGACTTCCTCGGCTTCGGCGGGAGCGACAAGGTCACGTATTTCGACCGGTCGACCTATAGCCCACGGATCGAGCAGGTCGAGGCGCTCCTCAGTGCGCTGCTGGTTGAACGTCCGCACGTGGTCGGCAGCTCCTACGGGGGATCGATCGCCCTGCGGATGCTTGCGGAATCGTCCATCGAGCCCCGATCGGCGGTCTCGATCGGCGGGACCGGTGGCCCCTGGAAGACCCGGACGCTCGTCGAGGACCTCGGCCGGTGGGACGGTACGGAGTCGGATCTCGCCCGCGTGCTGCGGTACCTGATGGACGAGCGGCATCCGGACTTCGAGGCGCAGTTGGCAAGACGGTTGAGGTGGGCGACGGCGCCGGGGCATTTCCGCGCGGTCGCCTCGGCTGTGCTTGCGCTCCCGGAGCCGCTGCGTCTGCGTGTGGAGGACCCGTGGCCGGGCACCCTGCGCGGCGTGGACACGCCCGTCCTGCTGGTGCAGGGCACGCAGGACGAGCTCTTTGAGCCCGAGTGGACGACCGGGATCGCAAGCCTGCTCGAGGACGTTCAGGTGGTCCGTATGGACAGCCTCCACTCACCCAACCTCGATCACCCCGAGCAACTGGTCGGCCTGATCCGTACGTTCATCGGCTCGGTGGAGCGAGTGCCTGTCGACGTGCGCAGTCTCCATGGCGGCGAGTAGCCAGGACTTTCACCACGGCGGCACGTCGCCGCAGATGAAGGATGACTGGCCGCTTCGGTCGAGCTACCAGCTCGCCCCACCATCGTTAGACACGAGCGTCTCCTCGCCCGCCCACAGCCACATGGCGTCGCCCGCGCCGGCCACGGCGGTCTGACCGGCCGCGGGCTCGGCACCCTCGGCGCAGCCGACGGGGGCGGTCGATCCCTCGACGCCGGCCGTCCACAGCTGCGTGCCCTCGCACCCCTCGGCGGACCCGGCGAGCACGTAGCCCTGCAGGGTGAGCCCGACGGCGACGGCGCCGGTCTCCTCGGCGGTCGTCGTCCAGGAGGAGCCACCATCGGTGGAGACCGACAGGCTCCCGTCCGTGCACAGCAGCGCCGCACTGGCGTCGTCGAAGCCGGCCAGCCCGGCAACCTCGCAGGGGGCCTCGACCTCGCCGACGGTGGTGCCGAGCACCGCACGGTCACTGGGGTCGATGTACCAGGTGCCGTCCACGAGCTCGGGCGCCTGTTCCCAGTTGTTCCCACCATCCACGGAGCCCGCGTAGACGGGCGCACAGTCCGGGTCGACCCCGCCGACGGCGAAGACCGCGGTCGGGGTGATGGCCTTGAGGCGTGTGACAGGGGCGAGGCCGGTGTCGGTGGGGGACCAGGTGGCCCCACCGTCGGTGGTGAGCTCGACGGTGCCCGGGTTCTGGCAGTCACCGACGACGGCGCGCCACGCCACCTCCCCGTTCGCGCTCGCGAGGAGCCGTTCAGCAGGTACCGGAAGGGCCGCCTCGACGGGGCCGTCCGACTCGGACTCCGACGGAGCCTCTGCCGTCTCACCAGGGGTTTCGCTCGCGGACTCGTCCGGCCCGTCGCCCTCGACCCCCGAACCAGACGACGACTCCTCCGGTGACGTTCCGACGCTCGGCGGGACGTACTCCCCGGCCTCGCCCGACGCACTCGCCGGATCGCGCAGCAGCAACAGCACGATCAGAACAATGTTCAGCAGGACGAGGACACCGATCAGCGCGTACGTCACAGGCCTGCGCACGCGGGGAGACATGCGGAGAGCATAGGGGACGCCGCAGCGGCGGGTAGCACTTTGGCCAGCGCTGGCACCGATTGCGGGGTGTGGGCCGGGACAGTGACACGCGCGGCACTTTCATGCATCTCAATCCGTCCGGGGTGAAACCGAGGGTGATTACGATGGCACCGTCCGTGTTCCACAGGGGGCTTCGCTGAAATTAGGGGCGCACGAGCGCATGGTGATGAGTAGTCCGGTCCCCCGCAGGCTGGTGAGAGTGGCCTGGGACGTCCTGAGCTGGGTCCTGGCGATCGGTGCGATCGTGCTGACCCGGTACGACTTCTACCTCGAGACGGACCAGTGGAACTGGGTCGCCGTCTACGCGCTTCTCGCCTGTGGCCTGCAGGTCGTCGTGGGCGCGGTCCTCAAGATCTACCTCGGGCGCTACCGGATCGGGAGCTTCGACGAGATCCTCGGGCTCGTCGTCAGCGTCGGCATCGTCATGTTTCTCGCTGGATCCACCTTCCTCGCGATACGTCCGTTCGGCGACTTCCCCAGAGGAACGGCGATCCTTGCCCCGCCGCTGGCGCTCCTGCTCATGGCCGCAGGCCGATGGGGCTACCGCGCGTGGCAGACCAACTCACGCGTCGTTCCCAAGGACGCCGAGCCGACCCTCATCTACGGGGCGGGCGACGCCGGCTACCAGCTCGTGCGCCTGCTCAAGATGGACGACGCCTCGCCGTTCCGACCGGTCGGACTCATCGACGACGACCCCAGCAAGCGCAACCTCACCCTCGCGGGCGTCCCCGTGCTCGGATCCCGGGCGCAGCTCGCCGATGCCGCCAAGGCCACCGGTGCGACAAAGGTGGTCATGGCCATCTCCCGCGCAGAGCCGGAGATGCTCCGCGAGGTCTCCGCCCTCGTCGAAGACGCGGGACTGCAGTTCCTGCTGCTCCCCCCGGTCAGCCAGATGGTGGGCGGCCGCGTGAGCGTCGCGGACGTCAAGGAGCTCGACATCGCCGACATCCTCGGTCGGCGGCAGGTCGACCTCGATCTCGACTCGATCGCCGGCTACCTCACTGGGAAGCGCGTCCTCGTCACGGGTGCTGGCGGCTCGATCGGCTCGGAGCTCGCGCGGCAGGTGCACCGCTTCGGACCGGCGGAACTGGTGCTCCTCGACCGCGACGAGTCGGCCCTGCACTCGGTCCAGCTCTCGATCTACGGTAAGGCACTCCTCGACACGCGGGACGTCGCGCTCGTCTCCATCCGCGACCAGGAGTCGCTCCAGGATGTGTTCGACGCACATCGTCCCGAGGTGGTCTTTCACGCGGCCGCGCTCAAGCATCAGCCACTTCTGGAGATGTACCCCGAGGAGGGGTGGAAGACGAACGTCCTCGGTACCCTCAACGTGCTGCGAGCGGCCGAGAAGGTCGGTGTGCAGCAGTTCGTCAACGTCTCGACGGACAAGGCCGCAGCTCCCGTGAGTGTCCTGGGCAACACCAAGCGCGTGGCGGAGCGGCTGACCTCCTGGTTCGGGGAGACCGCCGACGGCACGTACATCTCCGTCCGCTTCGGCAACGTCCTCGGCTCGCGCGGCTCGATGCTGCACACGTTCCGCGGCCAGATCGCGCAGGGCGGGCCCGTGACGGTGACCCACCCGGAGATCACCCGCTACTTCATGACGATCCCCGAGGCCGCGCAGCTCGTCGTCCAGGCCGCAGCGATCGGTAACGACGGCGAGGTGCTGGTGCTCGACATGGGGGAGCCGGTGAGCATCCTCGATGTTGCCGAACGCCTCATCGCGGCCTCCGGCAAGAAGATCGACATCGTCTTCTCTGGGCTCCGTCCCAACGAGAAGATGCACGAGGTTCTCATGAGCGACACGGAGACGGCGACGCGTTCCAACCACCCGCTGATCTCGCAGGTACCGGTGCCTGCGCTTGCGCCGTCGACTCTGAAGTCCGTCCACCGCGCGTCGTTCGATCCCTCCGCTAACCAGAACGGCGTGCCGGCCACGACCTTTGTGGCAGGTACGAATACCCAAAGGGGACGTGACATACATGCCTGAGCGCATCTACCTCTCCTCGCCGGATGTCACGGAACTCGAAGAGAAGGCGCTGCTGAACGCTTTCCGCTCAGGCTGGATCGCCCCCCTCGGCCCTGAGGTCAACGCTTTCGAGGAGGAGATTGCCGACTTCACCGATAGGTCCTACGCGGTGGCGCTGTCCTCGGGTACTGCTGCTCTCCACCTGGCGTTGCTACACCTCGGTGCCGGACCAGGGACAGTGGTCCTCACAGCATCGATGACCTTCGCTGCCACTGCAAACGCGATCACCTATACCGGGGCCGAGCCCGTCTTCGTTGACAGCGACGAAACGGGCAACATCTCCGTCGAGCTCCTCGAGCAGGCCATCACGCGAGAGATCGAGCGCGGGTCGACGATCGCCGCAATCGTCCCGGTTGATCTGCTGGGCAAGCCAGCCGACTACGTGGCTATCGAGGCGCTTGCGACTCAGCACGGTATTCCCGTCCTATCCGATGCCGCCGAGTCCCTTGGCTCAGTACGCAATGGTCAACCTGCCGGCAAGTCAGGTGTCGCAGCCGCCATCTCGTTCAACGGCAACAAGATCATGACGACGTCCGGGGGCGGGATGCTGGTCACCGACGACGAGGAGTTCGCAGCGCGGACCCGATACCTGGCCACCCAAGCGCGACAGCCCGTGGTTCATTACGAGCATCTTGACGTCGGATACAACTACCGGCTGTCCAATCTCTTGGCAGGCCTTGGCCGGGCGCAACTCAGTCGCCTACCGGCGATGATCGAACGCCGGCGCGCGACACGAAACTGGTACCGATCGATGTTCGCAGACATCCCAGGCGTGGAGATCCTCGGCAATCCAGACGGCTCGGAATCATCCGAGGGCGACCACGACAACTTCTGGCTAACTTCGATCCTTGTGGATCGAGATTTAACGGGATGGTCGGCCCACGCTCTCGGAGAATTCCTGTCGTCTCAAAATATCGAGGCTCGGCCGCTGTGGAAACCGATGCACCTCCAGCCTGTGTTCGCCGACCGTATGGCATACCTCGATGGCACAAGCGACTCACTCTTCCGCAGAGGTCTGTCGCTCCCAAGTGGCTCGGCGTTAACATCGACGCAGTGCGCCACGATCGCAAATGAGGTTGGATCATTCCTAAGACAGCAGAGCGTCACGTGAGCTCTGCATACACGCGACTAAAGCGTGCGCTTGACATCATTGCCGCTGGAATTGGGCTCGTTGCGACTGCTCCACTCCAGCTCGCTATCGCAGGCATCGTCCGCAAAAAGCTCGGTGCGCCGGTGCTATTTCGTCAAGTGCGGCCCGGACTATACGGGCGGCCGTTTGAACTAATCAAGTTCCGCACGATGCTTGAACCGAATCCAGAAGCCGGCTACGTAAGTGACGCGGATAGAATGACGACACTGGGCGCATTCTTGCGGTCTGCCAGCCTAGACGAGTTGCCGACGCTCTGGAACGTTGTTCGTGGCGACATGAGTCTCGTTGGCCCACGTCCGCTACTAATGGAATACCTGGAGCGCTACAGCGCAGAGCAGAAGAGACGACACGACGTACGCCCAGGCATCACGGGCTTGGCCCAGGTGCGTGGACGAAACTCAATCGAATGGGATGAAAAGTTCCGTTACGATGTCGAATACGTCGACAACAAAAGCCTTGGATTGGATCTCCGAATTCTTCTTGCAACCGCGAGTTCTGTACTGAACCGCAAGGGGATCAGCCATGAGGGTCATGTGACCATGACCAGGTTCGAAGGACAGCACAATGATGCGTAGGATGGTAATCGTCGGTGCTGGGGGATTTGGCAGGGAGGTGCTCGACGTTATCGAAGCTTACAACTTAGAAAACTCCCATACATCTATCGAAGTGCTTGGAATAGCGGATGATGCACCCAACAATCTGAACCTTGAGAGAATAGCCCATCGCGGGTACTTCCACTTGGGTAACGTCTCTGAAGTCCTGAGAAAGCAGGCACCGGCACAGTACTTGATCGGGATTGGAAATCCCTGGACAAGACGGATGATAAGTGACGCATTTGAGGAGCGAGGCTGGGAGCCAGCAACGGTCATACATCCTTCCGCATCCGTTGGCTCGGCAGTGCGACTCGGGCAAGGCTCGGTAATTTGTGGTGGAGTTCAGCTCTCGACCAACAGCGACATCGGCCGCCACGTTCATGTAAACCCGAATGCAACCATCGGGCACGACGCCATGCTCAAGGACTTCGTATCAGTAAACCCGGGTGCTGTGGTGTCCGGAGAGGTGACAATTCAAGAGGAAGCGCTTATCGGTGCAGGTGCGACAATCTTGCAAGGAATAAGTGTTGGTCGGGGAGCGCTTGTAGGCGCCAGTGCATGTGTTACAAGGAATGTGCCCGCCGGGTCGGTTGTTCGCGGTGTTCCTGCCCGACAAATCGACGACAAGGCGGATGCGCACTACACTCAGGCTGACGGAAGGGAAGCATTGTGAAGGTTCTTGTAACTGGCGCGGCGGGCTTCATCGGATCTCGATTCGTCCGCTACTGCCGAGAAAATTCCCCAGATTGGGACCTCGTCGGCTTTGACGACCTAAGCACGGGTTATCGATCGAACCTTGAAGGTGTGGAAGTGCCACTGATTGTTGGCACCGTCGCTGAACCTGCTCAAGTTCAAGCCGCAGCCCACGGCGCGAATGCGATCGTACATCTCGGAGCTCTCGGCAGTGTGCCAAGGTCAGTATCAGATCCAGTTGCGAGTCACGTCGCAAATCTTACGGGAACGCTGAACGTCTTGGAAGCAGCACGGCGAAACGGGTCGTACGTGGTGTTTGCCTCGTCCAGCTCGGTCTACGGAGCGAATACTTCGCTTCCCAAGAGTGAATTTGACTGGACGCGCCCCATGAGTCCGTATGCCGTCACGAAACTGGGTGCCGAAGGATACGTGCTTGCGTACCAATACGCATATCAGCTCGAAACCCTCGCATTTCGGTTCTTTAATGTTTATGGACCTAGGCAACATGCTGGACACCCGTACGCAGCCGTAATACCGCGCTTCCTCGAATCAGCCTTTTCGGGAAGCGCGCTGACAGTTAATGGCGATGGCAACCAGTCACGCGACTTCACCTTTGTTGACACTGTGTCGGCTGTGCTGCACTCGGCCATTGACCGACGACTTACCGACGGTGATCCAGTGAACTTGGCTTATGGAACTACCACGACGATTAACGAGCTCGTCGAACTGATTAGCGAGAGGATGAACACCGAGCTTGAAATCGAGTATGCGGAACCACGCGTAGGTGATATTCGAGCTTCACAGTCGAACGGTGAGAGGATACGTGAACTCTTTCCGAATGTTGCACCCACTGCGCTAGACGCTGGTCTGGATCAGACAATCGACTGGTTTTCGTCGCAGAAGAAGTGACTATGCACCGTAAGATCGTCGTGGGCGTAACCAGTGACCAGTCACTGTCGCTATTGGACGGCTTTCCTGAGTTGTTGGTTGACCGCGGATGGGAGGTCCATCTTGTGGCGTCGCCGGGCTCACGGTTGTCAGGATACAAAAACGTGCCTGGAGTTGAAGTTCACCCTCTACTAATGAAGCGTCAGCCGCATCCGGTTGCTGACCTGCATGCGCTGGCGCAGTGGACGCAGCTGCTCAGGCGCATCCGACCGAATATAGTCTCGGTGGGTACACCCAAAGCCAGTCTACTTGGCCTGTGTGCGGCATTCCTAGCCCGTGTTCCAGCACGACAGTACCTGGTCCGAGGTTTGCGGCTAGAGACCGCAACTGGAATTCAGTTCAAGATTTTGAAGGCGACAGAAATGATTTCCGTGCGCGCAAGTACGGATATCGTCGCGATCAGTAGAAGCCTCCGCTCGCGTATGGTTGAACTCGGACTTATTGGCGACAGGCCAGTTGCAGTCGTTGGAGCGGGTAGTTCGAACGGTGTCGATCTCGGTCGTTACGACCCAACTATCCATTCCCGATCTGCAACGCAGAAGCTCGCAAAAGCCCTGGGATTGACGAGCCATGTGCCAGTCGTAGGATATGTGGGACGCTTAGCTGTCGACAAGGGCGTACTAGAAACTTTGGATAGCCTTACCGCATTACGTTCAGAAGGGATCGATGTCCAGTTGCTACTCGTGGGCTCAATCGAGGACGAGCGCGTTCGATCTGCGCTTCGAGAGGCCGAGAGCGATGGTCTGAGAGTAGTCCGGGCCGGATATCAAAAGAACCCAGCTCCGTATATGTTGTTGATGGACGTCTTTTGTATGGCAAGTCGAAGGGAGGGCTTCGGGAACGCAGCGGCGGAGGCGTCGGCTATGGGCGTTCCTGTCGTCGCTACCGCGGCGACTGGCTTGGTCGATGCGGTCGAAACTGGAGTGACTGGCTTGCTCACTCCAGTTGGCGACGTGAAGGCGCTTACGCTCAGTCTGTCCAAGATGCTCCGTCACCCGGAACTCAGAAAGAATATGGGAAACGCGGGCAGGAAACGAGTACTGGAGAAGTTCGATCGAACAACGGTCCAAAGGCTGTACGCCGATCGGCTCGAGCTACTACTAAGTGAGGCCGTGTGACTCGGAAGCTTGTGTTTGCGATACAAACGCGACTCGAACGGGACCCGGACGGAATCGTGCGCACGTCTGCAGGGTATGCACGGTTTGAAGCTTGGCACGGCTACCTGCAGGCGTTTGACGAAGTCGTCCTAGTGGCTCGAGTGAATTCAGTTGACAACGCGCGTGGAGAACGAGTTGAGGGACCAGGGGTCCGGGTACTCGAGGTCCCGTACTATCGCGGTGCTAGGCAGATGCTGCTGAATATTCACAAGGTTGTGCATTTTGTCATCTCGAAAGTCGATGATCCAAAGGCCCACTATGGTGCACGTATGCCAGATCTGGTTGGCCTTCTTCTCCAGTGGAGAGCTGCATCGCTTGGAGCTCCGTTTCTTGCGCAGGTGGTCGGGGATCCAAACGAAGTTCTGCGGGCGGGCGTGGGGGGCAAGGTGGGAAGGGCGATTGCGCCGGTAGTCTCAGCAATGCTCAGGTACTCGGTGCGTAGGGCAGATGCGGTCATCTATGTGACCCGCTCGACTTTGCAGGCTCTGTATCCAGCATCGAAATCGGCAGCCGTCCTGTCGCGGTCTAACGTTGAACTGCCTGCCAAAGCCATAGCGGGAAGACCAAGGGACTACAGCGCGGAGCCTGTGCAAAGGTATTTGCGGATAGTGACGGCGGGAAGCCAGGAGCAGAACTACAAGGGGCACGACACATTGATTGCTGCTGTAGAGCTCCTCGTGAAGAGTAATGTCTCGGTTCACGTAACGATTGTTGGCGGTGGCAGACTGCATGAGTCTTTGGTTGAACTGGCTTCAAAGAAGGGCGTCCTAGATTACATAACTTTTGTTGGACGTGTGCCATCCGCGGATGATGTTCGTCGATACATAATGCAAGCCGATGTCTTCGTGTTGCCTTCGCGAACTGAAGGGCTGCCGAGGGTCTTGATTGAGGCAATGGCGAGTGGTATCGCGTGTCTCGGTGCCCGCGTGGGTGGAATCCCAGAGTTGCTCTCCGAGAGTTGGATGTTCCCGCCTAATGATGCGGCGGCTCTAGCAAGTTCTATAGCCTCTGTTGCGGGCAACGCGGAGGTGCTGACTTCAGGCGCGCACGACCAATGGAAGACAGCGATAGAGATCGCAGAATCCTTTTCAGGCGACGACGTATTGTCGCAGTATCTACACGACTGGATCGGCAACCCTGACCGGCGCTAGACATTCGGGACGACGCCGGAAAGTCGGCGATAGCCTACATGGTCCTGTCGCGGCGCTCACTTATTGGAACGCACGGATTTCCGGCCGCGACGGTACTCGGCGGCACGCTCTTGGTAACCACGGATCCTGCGCCAACGACACTAGACCGACCTATCTCAACCCCGGGGAGGATCATCACTCTCATGCCGAGCCAGGAGAGAGCGCCAATGGTCACTGGTTTCGACACACTTCCTTGTTTTTGTATCGGACGCGAGGGGTCGGGCCAGGCGTGAGTATGGGTCAGCACAATCGATCCGAAACCAATTAGTGCCCCCTGATGGATGGTCAGTCCCGCTCGGGCATCTAGCAGCACTGAGTTAGCGACCGCGACGTCATTCTCGACTACTAGATGCTTCGCGCCGAGAATCTTAATGTTTCGGCTGAGGCTGACGCCACTGCCTACTGAAGCGCCCATCATTCGCAAGAGGGCGATTCTGGCCTTCCGAAACCCGCGATTAGGCATCTTGGCGAGTATCCCATTGAGTATGAGTTCTCCGAGCTTTTCGCGGATGCGCCGTAGACTTATCATAATCCAACCCAACGTTTGAGGAGGCGGTAGTAGCAGTTCGAACTGGAGCAAAACGGTCCTGTGGCAACCGTGTGACTCAAGTCAGGGGTCACGCGTGGACAGTATCAACTAGACGTAGAGCCTAGCGCAATCGCCCACGATCGAGAATGAATTGCGCACGCTAGTCCCCAGGTTGGTCCTAGTCCAGACTGCGCTTCAGCACAACGTGCTTCGCAATGTTTCGAATCACCAGTAGCAGCAGGGGCACAAGAGTGGCACCGAGCACCGCGTACGCCGGAACGAAAATGCTGGCGAACAGCACTGAAAGACCAAGACTCGCGATTGATAGCGCACTCTGTATACCGAAGCGATGGAGCGCTGTGAGTTGGACGTCGAGCAAGAATCCAAATGGGGAAATGCATATCGTGGCTGCCATGATCATCAAAGCAGCGCGTTCTGTCGAAAAGTCGACACCGAAAACCGCCGAGAAAATCGGCACGCCGAAGAAGTAGATCAGGATTGCTCCCGTGACTCCGACGCCGGAGAGTGCCATCGACAGTGCCCGGCCCTTACGAAGAAGGGCACTATTGAGTCTTCGATCGGCAAGATTGGAGAAGTTCTTCAGTTCCGCTTGGGATATTGAGGTATAGAGCACGTTGCTTATTGTCGAGATGTTGTAGATAGCTGAGTACACCCCGACGGCATCCTCTGAATGAAATGCTCCGAGAAAGATGACCGGGACGCTGGTACCCATGGACACAGCAAAGGTCGACGTGGAGAGTGCGAGGCCACTGCGAAGAATTCCAAGCGAGATAGTCCGGGAGGGAAACAACTGCGGCGCGGATGGATGTCTGCTACCCACAAATGAGAGGGCAGCGAAAACCAAGGCACCGACTCCACTCGCTACGAAGACGCCAAGCACCAGGTTGGTCGTTAAATAGTATGTAGCCCCTAGGGTGACCGTGGTGCACACTGCGAAAAGGAACACGGCTAGCGCCATTAGCCCTACACGATTCTCGCGCTGAAATGCCGCGATACGAATGTCAGTCATCAACTCAGTGAATCTATGCATGCTCATGGCTGCAAATAGGAGCGCATGATCAGGAGCGAACAGGGCGCCTATTGCACTTACGCCGAGAATTCCTAGCAGTCCGCAGACTGTTCGCAGCGAAAGAAAATGATTGTAGTGCGTATGCGCTCGAGAGGTGACGTATATCTGCCGCAGCGAGAAGCCGCACAGAATGAAAGCTGGTGTCACTATCGAAAGAGTGAGTGTATATGAACCAGCGACCCCAATTCCCCCAAGTTGCGCCAGCAATATAAAGATGAGTACCTTGCAGGCGGTGCCTACGAGGTTCGCGAGTACGAGAGCGCCAGTGGTTGCCTTCATTGCTGCCATTTCTGCAGATCCAAGCGTACTGTTATGCGAGAAGGTATGCGCAACAACGGATGCATTGAGCACCGGGTGTTACAGGTCTAAGGTGTGCCCGAGAGCTCCGGTGCCGTTTGAAGCGCAGGACGTCGATTCGTCCACACTTCGGTCTCGGTGACTTCGCTGAGTCCAAAGTGTGTCCTAGCGGTCCTCTGCAGTCTAGTTTTCTGGATCATTCTCTATACATTCAGAGCCTGAGATCGGTCGCATGCTGGGGTAGCACTCCCTTGAGGTCATAAACAATGCTGGACTGCCTACCCAAGCGTCTAAGGTCGTCTGCCGCCAACTCCAAGAATTCCCGGTGCGCCACGGCCAGTACGATGGCGTCGTATGCCTGCTCTTCTGGCTCGTTGACGAGTTCAATTCCGAACTCCGCGAGAGCCTCTTCGGGATCTGCGCGCGGATCGCTGACGTCTACTCGCAGTCCGTATTCGCCTAGTTCACGTACAACGTCGACCACGCGAGTGTTTCTAAGGTCTGGTGTATTTTCTTTAAAGGTTAGCCCGAGTACTAGGACACGACCGTTGTCGACGACGTTGCCTTGGCGGAGAAGCGCTTTGACTAGCTGACTTGCAACGTAGGAGCCCATCGAGTCGTTTAGGCGGCGACCGGCCAGTATGATCTCGGGGTGGTGCCCTACTGCTTGTGCTTTATGGGTGAGGTAGTACGGGTCTACTCCGATACAATGACCGCCTACTAGACCTGGCTGGAACGGCAAAAAGTTCCATTTTGTACTAGCGGCCTCCAACACCTCGCGCGTGTCGATCCCCATTCGATCGAAGAGTACCGCGAGTTCATTAATCAGTGCAATGTTGACGTCGCGCTGCGTATTCTCGATCACCTTAGCCGCCTCTGCGACCTTGATGCTGGCGGCGCGATGCGTTCCAGCAGTCACTACGAGGTTGTAGAGGGCGTCCACAAACTCGGCTGTCTTCGCGTTAGAGCCTGAAGTTACTTTGACGATTGACTCGAGCCGGTTGACCTTATCGCCTGGATTGATGCGCTCGGGGCTGTAGCCCGCGAAGAATTCCTTGTTGAACTCTAGGCCGCTGAGCTCCTCGAGGAGGGGGATGCACTCCTCTTCTGTGAGTCCTGGATAGACGGTCGATTCATAGATGACAACGTCACCCTTTCGTAGTGTAGGAGCTATGTCTCGGGTGGCTCCAAGAATGGCGGTTAGGTCTGGCTTCTTGTATTCGTCTATTGGTGTAGGGGTCGTGACGATGTAGACGTTGGCTACGTCCAATGTGTGGGGGTCGGTAGTGAACGTCAGCTTCTTTGCAGCACTGAAGTGCTCTGGGCCGACCTCCTGCGTGCGGTCCTTGCCCGTCTGCAACTCTTCTACGCGGCGGTCGTCGATGTCGTATCCGATGACAGGTAGGTGCTTCCCGAAAGCCGTCGCTAGTGGCAATCCTACGTAACCTAAACCGGCTCTTCACAATCGAGGGTGTAGTGCCGTGAGGGGGCGGGGTGGCGCGTCGGTGCCTGGGTAGGGGTCGAGGTCTTCCGATGATGGGGGTTCCTACGCCTCCCATCGGGAAGACCTCGACGTGTCTGACGCTACCTTCGCCTGCCCGGACCTGACCACGTTCGCTCGGCTCGACGAGCTTGGCCTCGAGGCCGTCGGGCAGTGTCTCGAGCCCGATCGTGCGGTGATCGCCTGCCGCGTCGTCGAGCCCGATCAGTGGTGCCGGTGCTGCGGCTGCGAGGGCGTCCCGCGTGACACGGTGACCCGCGAGCTGGCCCATGAGCCGTTGGGTTGGCGCCCCACGACGCTGCTTGTCACGGTGCGTCGCTATCGGTGCACTGGGTGCGGGCACGTGTGGCGCCAGGACACCACCGCGGCTGCGGAGCCGCGAGCTCGGCTCTCCCGCCGCGGGCTCCGGTGGGCGCTGGAGGCCGTCGTGGTCCAGCACCTCACGGTCGCTCGGGTCGCCGAGGGGCTCGGGGTCTCGTGGAACACCGCCAACGCCGCGGTCCTGACCGAAGGACACCGGGCATTGATCAACGACCCGGCCCGGTTCGACGGCGTGCAGGTCCTGGGGGTCGATGAGCATGTGTGGCGCCACACCAGGCGCGGCGATCGGTACGTCACCGTCATCATCGACCTGACCCCGATCCGTGACGGGACAGGGCCGGCCAGGCTCCTGGAGATGGTCGCGGGCCGTTCGAAGCAGGCGTTCACGACGTGGCTCGCCGGCCGCCCTCAGGCCTGGCGAGACGGCGTGGAGGTCGTCGCGATGGATGGGTTCTCCGGCTTCAAGACCGCAACCACCGAAGAGCTGCCCGACGCGGTCGCTGTCCTGGATCCGTTCCACGTGGTCCGTCTCGCCGGCGAGGCACTCGATGACGCCCGGCGCCGTGTCCAGCAGGACACTCATGGGCATCGGGGCCGTTCCGGGGACCCGCTCTACGCCGCCCGCCGGACGTTGCACACCGGTCTGGGCCTGCTCACCGAGAGACAGCACCAGCGCCTGAACAGACTGTTCGCCGGCGACACGCACGTCGAGGTCGAGGCCACCTGGGCCGTCTACCAGCAGATGGTCACTGCCTACCGCGAGCCCGACCGGGCTCGCGGTCGCGTCTTGATGACTCAGCTGATCGACTCGCTCAGCCGGGGTGTCCCGGCGGTGCTGGCCGAGATCCGTCGGCTCGGCCGGACCCTCAAACGTCGGGCCGCTGACGTGCTGGCCTACTTCGACCGGCCCGGCACGAGCAACGGTCCCACGGAGGCCATCAACGGGCGGCTCGAGCACCTGCGCGGCTCCGCCCTGGGCTTCCGCAACCTCACCAACTACATCGCCCGCGCGCTCCTCGAGACCGGCGGCTTCAGACCCCAACTACACCCTCGATTGTGAAGAGCCCCTAAACCTACGACGGCGATGTGTGCGTCAGATATCGACTTCATGCTTGGACTCCCATCAAGGATCTGTGGGCATCGGTCACGCCCGACGACTATTCTAGCCCCAACATAGGCGAGTGCACGCGGTTCTGATGTGCGTGTAGTGGTAAGCCCTGGACGATTTGTCAGGGAGGCCGCCCTGTTGATGGCCCTGCGCCGGATCAAATACTTCGGCGACGTGAAGCTGCCTGTCGACTACTGGTCGCCCCCGGCGGCGCCTGACGGAGAGAGTGCTTTTGGCGAACTCGTGTGGCGTTGCGAACCTGCCGTTGCCGGACGTGAATGGAGGTGCTCGGTGAGTCCAGGTGGACGCCTTCCCGTCCGTACTATCGCCGTTATTGGTGCGGACGTAAGCCGGATTGCGGCAAAGAACACGGCGCCATGAAACAGCGAACCGAACAATTGCACGGAATCGCCGCGTACGCCGTAAAGCCACGACACGGTCAGGAATATGCTGACGAACCCCCACCAATCGGAACGATCGAGTCGGTTAACTGCGATCCTTTGCGTGAAGGCCAATGCCATCATTACTACGATAATTCCGGGATATCCGAAGTTCATGAAGGCCTCCCCGGTCAGGGAGAAGCCGTAGCCGGAGCTGCCGCCGGGGCTGTAGAGGTCCTTTAGCCAAACGCTTAGAGACGACGACTCGGTTCCCAAAAATGGGACGAGGGCGGCAGCCGAGTTGGCGTAGGTATTACCCCATTGGAACGGTAGTGTTTCGGGAAAGCGGGCATGAACGAAGGTATCCACGAACAGCACTGACCCGCCTTGATTGAGTACGGCGGCGACGTCTGTCTCGGCCTCAGTCCTGGTAGTGAACAGCGCCGTGGCGGCGATTGCTGCAGCGGCGGCGATCACAAGAAAGCGTGCGCTGCGTTTGCTGTGGGCAACGATCTCTCGATGCACAAGGAGGACGATTAATAGAAGGAAGAAGTCGCGCTCGCGGGTGGCCAGGCAGTAGGCCACGTATACGGCGGTGTTGGCATTCCATAGGATGCGTTGCAGGTTAGTTTGCCGTGAAATGAAATACGTCGACGCCGCGGCAAGCTGAATGAGGAGGTACTGGTAGTGGAATGGACCTGCCGTTTCTAGGGCTGCCTGCTTTGCCCCGCTTATTAGAGTGCCGACGTTTGTGGCGAGAAAGAATGCCCCGTAGCCCATTGTTGCCAGGTAGAGAGCTGGGAGAGCGACGTAGGCTCGGCGGGACTTTGTCGGGGCTTCCGTGTCGAAGCTTTTGCGTTGGGGGTAAAGTAGGTCGGCGATACACATTGCACCGACGCCTATGGCGTACCCAATCGAGGCGCCAGCGACGTGGTTGAGGTCGGTGCCGAAGTAGATCTCGTCTCCGCGCAATAGATTGACGACGGGTCCGAGAGAGAAGAATACAAAGAACGCCGCGACGATCGCTAGGCTGTTACGTATGCCGCCGCGGCGGAGCAGCCAGATAGTGCCTGCCACCGAAGCGAGCAGGCAACCAGTTACGACCACGACATCGATCACGTGAGCATCATACCGACCATTTCTGGGGTGCCCTCATCGTTGCGCCTCGCCGGCACGCGCCGACGTGTGTGGATCATCCTCCCGGTAGCACCCCTCATGCTGTCGCCACCGCTCGGCCGCGGGTCTCCTTGCCATGCCGCCTCATCTCAGCCACCATCCATCCTCCTGGGTAGGATCAACAGCCTCTGATGATTCCGCTCTGGTTCACGTCATCTCCAGGTCTCGCTGCTTGGTTCGGACGAGGACCTCGAGAGGTTGGCAGGGGATGTGGTGCAGTTCCGAGCGTACGTCGCCCACCACGATGACGGCGACCCATGTCGTGCCCGGTTCGTGCCTGGACTGCCCGCCCGCCCCGGAGGCGGCGACCACTACGTCGGCGCCTGTCATCCTGTTTTCCGAGCTCAGCCTGGGATGCGGGGTCTGCTGCGATCTGGCCGGGCCCGGCGGGTTCTCGAGGGCCCGGTGCTGGACCTTGGAGAAGTAGCAGACCACACCGCCCGGGAATCGCGGGCTGGAGTCGGGCGTGGCCGTTGGCTGGGTAGCGATCTTGCCGCCGGTGTGTGACTCGGTCACGGTGGCGCAGAAGCGATCCTCGAGCATGACCGTGGACAGACGTTCGGCGACCTTGGCGGCTCGCTCCTCTTGCTCCTGCGAGTAGGTTGCCATCGGGGTCCTTTTTCCGCCCGGGTCGCATGCCCCTGGAGGGCAGAGACGGAGCCTCGCGTCGGGGTTCGATCGTTGGTGGTGCTCCGTGCGGCCTCTGGTCTCGGGTCTTGCGAGGTTCTCCTGGTGTGCCGCTCATCCGGCGTCGGAGAATGCGCCCTACGTTCAGTTGTCGATGTGCGTGCGCCGGCCGAGTATCGCGAAGGTGTGCTGGATCGATGTCGGGAGCGAGGCCTGCGTTTTCGGCTTGGGAGTGGGTGCGGAGGTGGTCATTACACATCCGGGTGGTGGCCGCAGGGGTGGGGGCCGTCTCGCAACCTGGGCGGGGTGACGGCGACCATGAATCGTGCGAGTTCGTCGCCGTAATTGAGGGAGCGTCGGGGCAGGCCGGAGTCGGCAGCACACGTGTCGTCCTTGGGTAGGGTGGTGACGTCGCCGGCGACTTCGACGTTGAGTCTGCCCTGTGGCACGACGAGGCACTCGTGTAAGGGGTGATTGCGTGGGCCGTCGGACGAAGAGCCGTCCGCGGCGAGCTTTCCCTCAAGGGCCTCCAGCCGGATAGATCCTGCCGACAGGCCCTAGTACTCGATGCCGCCGTGAGTGCGGTTGCGGGCTAGTGGGAGGTTGCGCGCCGGTGCCGCGCCACTATCAGCACGATGGGCAGAGCCGCGACTATCGCGAGCAGCGCAGCGCCGCCCGCCCACAGTGGACCGTGGAACGGGAACCAGGGGAGCGCCGCATCCACGGAGTACCCGCCCGGGCCCGTCACCGCGAGCGCGAGAGCGATGAGGGCGTAGGTCAACGGCACCTCGTAGCCGCCCAGGTGCGCCCAGATGCCCTTCGGCCAGAGCGTCGACATCGCGACGATCATCGTGCCCATCGCGATAGCGTTGCCCAGCGGGGTGAGGGCGCCCAGCGCGATGAGGGTCGCTGCGGCGAGCTCCGAGAGGCCGGCGATCGTCACCATGACGGCGCCGGGACGCACGCCGTCGGCCTCGAGCAGCGGGGCCGTGCCGGCGATGCCGCGGCCGCGGAACCAGCCGAAGAGCTTCTGGCACGCATGGCCAGCCAGCAGTGTGGCGAGTGCGAGGCGCAGCAGGAGCAGCCCCAGGTCCGTCTCCACCGACTCGCTCTCCTGTCCGTGTATCGTACGAGTGTCCGAAAGGTAGGCCCGCGCCGTCCCGCCCGTCAACGGGCCCCCGCGAACTCCGGCTCCTACGCTGGGCGGCCGAGGCGGGCCGACCGGCCGGCGAGAGGGAGAATGCGATGCGCGAGAAGACGAACCCTGACTTCGTCGAGGCGGTCGCGCGCGGGTTCGACGTGGTGCGGTCCTTCGACGGCGCGCCCTCGCAGTCCCTGAGCGAGGTTGCCAGGCGCACCGGGCTCGCCCGGCCGACCGCCCGCCGCCTCCTCATCACGCTCCAGGAGCTCGGCTACGTGGCCGCCAAGGACGGCCGCTTCGAGCTCACCCCGCGGGTGCTCGAGCTCGGCGTCGCCTACTTCAGCGGGGGCGACCTCTGGGAGGCCGCCATGCCCCGCCTGCGTCAGCTCGTCGAGCGCACGCACGAGTCGTCCTCCATCGCGCAGCTCGACGGCTCCGACGTCGTCTACGTCGCCCGCGTCGCCGTACCCAAGCTCGTCACGCTCTCGGCGAGCGTGGGCACCCGGTTCCCCGCCGCCCAGACCTCGCTCGGCAAGGTGCTTCTGGCCAGCCTCACCGGCGACGAGCTGGGCGAGGTCCTCGAGCAGCCCTCCCGCTCCGGGATCGTCCCCAGCTGGCAGCCCGACCGCAGCGAGCTCGACGAGGTCCTGGCCGAGGTCCGGCAGCAGGGGTGGGCCATCTCCGACCAGCAGCTCGCGCCGGCCATCCGCTCGGTGGCCGCGCCCGTGCGCCGGTCCGACGGCACGGTGCTGGCCGCCATGAACGTCAACGCCCACGCCGCCGAGACCAGCCTCGAGACGCTGCGGGATCAGCACCTGCCGCACCTGCTCCAGGCCGCCGCGGACCTCGGCGTCGACGTCGCCCTCCGCGCGCGCGTGCCCGCTGCCACCGCCTGAGCCCACCCGCCCCGCCGCGTGGGTGCTCTCGAGCGGCGCCGGTCCCCTCCGTCAGGGCCAGCCCGAGCCGTGCCTGGTGGTTCGTCGTCGTGCATTGACTCCATCCCGACCCGTCGTTAACCTCGGGCCCAGACGAGATGTCCGCCTGGTGGTGGACTGTACGGCTGGCGGACGCCGTGGGCCGGATCTAGGCGCGAGGAGGAGCCCGATGACGCAGGGAATCGGCGAGCACGCTGGCGGTGCGCGGCCGGAGCGAGGCGGCGCCGCGGGCGACGCCGGACGAGGGCCGCTGACCGGCCTGCTGGTGGCCGACTTCTCGCGTGTGCTCGCCGGACCGTTCGCCACGCAGATCCTCGGCGACCTCGGCGCGGAGATCGTCAAGGTCGAGGCCCCGGTGGGCGACGAGACCCGCGACTGGCGGCCCCCCGAGCGCGACGGCGTCTCGACCTACTACCTCGGCATCAACCGGAACAAGCGGGACATCGTGCTCGACTTCCGCGCCGAGGAGGACCGGGCGCTCGTGCAGGAGCTCGCCCGCCGGGCGGACGTGGTCATCGAGAACTTCAAGCCCGGTGGGCTGGCGAAGTTCGGGCTCGACTACGACACGGTGGCCGAGACGAACCCCAGCGTCGTGTACTCCTCGATCACCGGGTTCGGCGCAGCCGGCGGGGCGAGCCTGCCCGGCTACGACCTCATCGTCCAGGCGATGTCCGGCCTCATGAGCCTCACCGGCGACCCCGAGGGGCCCGCCTACCGCTCCGGGGTGTCGGTGTTCGACATCATGAGCGGCCTGCAGTCGGTCATCGGTATCCTCGCCGCCCTGCGGCACCGGGACGCCACGGGCGAGGGGCAGCACGTCGAGGTCAACCTGCTCTCGACCGCGCTGGCCGGGATGGCCAACCACTCCTCGACCTACGTGGCCGGGGACGCCGTGCCGTTTCGCATGGGCAACGCCCACCCGAGCCTGTTCCCCTACGAGCCGCTGCCGACCGGCGACGGCGACCTCATCGTCGTGGCCGCCAACGACCGGCAGTTCGCCACGCTCGCCCGCGTGCTCGGGATCGAAGACGTGGTCGACGACGAACGGTTCACCACCACCGACGCCCGCAACCGGAACCGCGACGCGCTGCGACCGCTCCTGGTCGAGGCCCTCGCCGCCGCCACCGCCGAGCAGTGGTTCGAGCGCCTCAGCGAGGCCGGCATCGCGTGCGGGCCCATCCAGACGATCGACGGGGGAGTGGCCCTGGCCGAGCGCCTGGGCCTCGACCCGGTCGTCACGGTCGGAGAGGGGGAGAGGGCGGTGCCGATGATCCGCAACGCGATCACCTTCTCCAGGACGCAACCGCAGTACCGGCTGCCCCCGCCCACCCTCGGCGAGCACAGCGACGAGCTGCGCGCCTGGCTGAGCGCACCGGCGGACCAGGAGGCCAGCGCATGAGTGAGGACCGCACCTACCCGACGGCGATCGGCACCTCCACGGCCGAGACCATCGAGCTCCTCGGCCACGACCTCGCGGGCGAGCTGCTCGGCCAGATCAGCTTCGGCGAGCTGGCCTACTGGCTGGCGACGAAGCGGCGGCCGAGCGCGGGCCAGCTGCGCGTGTTCGAGGCGGTCCTCGTCTCGCTCGCCGACCACGGGTACACGCCGACGGCGATCGCGGCCCGCATGACGTACTACTCGGCTCCGGACTCGATCCAGGGGGCGATCGCGGCCGGGCTGCTCGGCGGGGGCTCGCGGTTCCTCGGCGTCACCGAGGACACGGGGCGGTTCCTTGCCGAGCACCTCGCCGGGCTCGGGGACACCAGCGGCTACGACGAGGCGGCGTGGGACGAGGCGGCGCTGGGCGTCGTGGCCGCCGTCAAGGCCGACGGCGGCAAGGTCCCCGGCCTCGGGCACCCCGTGCACAAGCAGGGCGACCCGCGCACGCCGGTGATGTTCTCCATCGCGCGGGAGTCGGGCGTGTTCGGGCCGCACCTGGCGCTGTTCGAGGCGATCGGGCGCGTGCACGCCGAGGTGCTGGGGCGCACCCTGCCGCTCAACGGCGCCGGCGTGGCCGGGGCGGCCCTCGCCGACGCCGGTCTCCCGCTCCGGCTGCTGCGCGGGTTCGCGCTGCTGGCCCGCACCGCCGGTCTCATCGGTCACCTGGCCGAGGAGCAGGAGAGCCCGGTGGGGCCCGACATCTACATGGAGGTCGACCGCCACGCGCGGTACGTGCCCCCCGAAGGCTGACGCCGGTCCGCCCCGATCGCTGCTGCCGAACCACCTCGAAGGAGAGATGCATGGCCACGCTGTCCGCGGTGCTTGCCACGACGCACCACCCGTTCTTCTACAAGGCGACCGAGCTGACGCCGCCCGAGGAGCAGATGCCCCAGGCGCCGGAGTGGAAGGCCAAGGTGGCGGCCTACCGGGAGACGCTCACGGCCGCTGAGCCGGAGCTGCTGGTGATGGTGGGGTCGGACCACTTCCACCAGTTCTTCTACGACAACTACCCGACGTTCCTCATCGGCAAGCAGCCCCGCTACGACGCGACGTTCTACAACGAGATCCGTGAGTTCGGCATGCCGACCTACGAGCTCGAGGGGCACGAGGAGCTGTCGGGGTTCATGCTGCGCGGGCTGATGGAGCGGGGCTTCGACTTCTCGGTGTCCAATGAGCTGAAGATCGACCACTCGATCATCTGCCCGATCATCACCACCCGGCCCGACGGCGACCTGCCGATCGTGCCGATCTACACGAACATCTTCGCGCCGCCGCTGCCGAGTCCGAAGCGGTTCTACGAGCTGGGTCGGGCGATCCGGGAGGTCATCGAGGAGTTCCCGAGCGACAAGCGCGTCGCGGCGATCGGGTCGGGGCACCTGTCGCTGGAGCTGGGTGGTCCGCGGATGTTCGAGGAGCACGGGCCCGACCCGGAGTGGGACGTGCAGGCCATCGAGTGGCTCGCAGGCGGGGACATCGAGGCGATCTTGGACAATGTGACCTGGGAGTCGATGTCGAGGTCGGGCAACGCGACGCCGGGGTTCTTGGATCTGGTGCTGATGCTGGGGATCGCGGGGCCGGAGAAGGCGGCCTACGTCGATGATCTGGACCTGTACCACACGCGTGAGATGTACATGACGTGGTACCCCGACGGCGACCCGAGGGACCTGCGCGAGGCGAGCTCCGCCGTCGTGGGCGAGGGGGCGACGGTATGAGCCGGTACGCGGTGAACAAGTTCCTCTTCCAGGTCGATCGTGACCCGGACCTGCTGGCGGCCTACAAGGCCGACCCCGCGGAGATGGTCGCCCGCTGGGAGAGCGAGTACATGCCCTTCCTGGGCTCGCAGGGCCAGCGCGTGGAGCGCACGTCCTGGCTGGGCCTGACCGACGCCGAGCGCACGGCTCTCGTGGAGCACGACTATGTGGCGTTGTTCGAGATGGGGGCGCACTACTTCCTCACGCTGACGATCTTCATCGGTATCTACGAGGAGGACTACATGGCGCGCAGCGGGCCGCTGGCGTTCCAGAGGGAGTACCGCGACAAGCTCAAGCACTGGATCGGCAAGGACTACCCCAGCGTCGAGGTCTGACCGACCCCCCGGATCACCACGGACCTGTCCAGACATTCTCGAAGAGGAGCATGCAATGACCACCCCCGTACCCGAAGCAGGCCGCCCCATCGTCTTCCGCGGCGGCATCGTCGTGACCATGGACGACGCGCGGACCGTGCACAACAATGCCGACGTCCTCGTCGTCGACGGCAAGATCGCCGACATCGGCCCCTCGCTCGCCGTGCCCGACGGCACCTACGAGATCGACGCCGCCGGCGGCATCGTCATGCCCGGCATGATCGACTCCCACCGGCACATGTGGCAGACCGCCATGCGCGCCTACGGCTCGGACTGGACGCTCACGCAATACTTCGTCTGGTACTACCTCGAGCACGGCACCGCGTTCCGCCCCCAGGACTACTGGGCCGGCAACGCGCTGAGCACGATCGACGCCATCGAGTCGGGCATCACCACCACCGTGGACTGGTCGCACGGGCTGCAGTCCGTCGAGCACGCCGAGGCCGCCATCGACGCGCTCGTGAGCTCGCCGGGCCGGTACGTCATGGGCTTCGGCAACATCTTCGGCGGCCCGTGGGAGTGGACGGCCGACCCGGCCTACCGCCGCGTGTTCGAGAGCGCTCTTGCTGATTCGAGGCTGGCGGGCGTGCAGCTGGCGTTCGACGTCACCGGCGACCCGGCGTTCCCCGAGAAGAAGGCCTTCGAGGTGGCTCGCGAGCTCGACGTGCGCGTGACGACCCACGCGGGCGTGTGGGGCGCGACCAACGACGACGGCGTGCGGCTCATGCACGAGCACGGCTTCATGGAGCCCGGCACCGTCTACGTCCACGCCGCCACGCTGAGTGAGGACTCCTACCAGCGGATCGCCGCGACCGGCGGGGTGGTGTCCCTGTCGACCGAGAGCGAGCAGAGCTGCGGTCAGGGCTACCCGCCCTCCCACGCGCTGCGCGCGCACGACATCCCGGTGTCCCTGTCCGTGGACACCAGCGCGTGGTTCAGCGCCGACCTGTTCTCCGCGATGCGCACCACCCTGGGTGCCGACCGCTCCTGGGAGCACCTGACCGCCCACGAGCACGGCGACACGGTGACGCACTCGCACCTGCGCAGCCAGCACGTGGTCGAGTGGGCCACGCGCGGTGGGGCGAAGGCCGTGGGGCGCGAGGATGAGCTCGGGTCTCTGGAGGTCGGCAAGCTCGCCGACGTCGTGCTGCTGAAGAACGACCACTCGCCGACGATGTTCCCTGTTCTCAACCCGTACGGGCACATCGCCATGCAGGCGAGCCGCGGGGACGTGCACACGGTGCTCGTGGGCGGGGACGTGAAGAAGTTCGAGGGCCGGCTCGTGGGCGTGGACCTGCCGGCGATGCGCTCGCGGCTCGAGGACACGGTCGAGCACCTGCGCTCGACCCTCGGCGACGACGTCTGGCAGGCCGGGATGAACCCCGACATCCCCGAGACCAAGGTCCTCGACAACCCGTACATGTACACGGAGTACCGGGACAGCTCGACGCGCACCGCGTACGAGACGCAGGCGCCGTCGGCGCGCGCGGGCGCGGCGCCGCAGGAGGGGTGAGCCGGGGGCGCTGCGCGACCACGTGGTGTGGTCGCGCAGCGCCGCCCGAGCCGGATCGATCCATACATTCTGCATAGAGTGTGAGCTAATCTGGATGCATGGCCTCACTGGTGCAGATCAGGAACGTGCCCGACGACGCGCGTCGGACGCTCAAGGCGCGGGCTGCCGCTCGTGGTGAGTCCTTGAACACCTACCTGTTGAAGCTGATCGAGCAGGAGGTCGCCCGGCCAACGGCTGCGGAGGTGCTCGACCGTGCAGCCAGCCGCAGCGAACGTGCGACGGCGTCTGCCGTCACCGTGCTCGACGAGGCGCGGGCGCAGCGCGAGGGCGAGCTCCCGCAGAGTTCGCCGACGTGATCGTCGTGGACAACGCCGCAGTGGTCGATGCCCTCACTGCGGTGGCAGGGACCGACGAGCTACGCGCCCGGCTCGCACAGGACGAGCTGCATGCCCCGAGCCTGATCGACGTCGAGGTGGTCTCTGCACTGCGGGGACTCACTCTCGGTGGCCACCTCAGCGCGGCCCGGGCGGAGGACCTGCTCACCGATCTCGACGACCTGCCCCTGCGGCGCTGGCCGTCCGACCATGCACTGCGACGGCGCGCCTTCCAGCTGAGGGACAACGTCTCCGCCTACGACGCCGCCTACGTCGCCCTGGCCGAGGCGATGGACTGCCCGCTGGTGACGCGCGACAGCCGCTTGGCTCGCTCGAGCGGCCACGGTGCGCGGATCGTGGTCCTGTAGCCGATCCGTGACGGGCGCCTCGGCGCGCGGGGGCGCTGGTGAGAAGGCGGGTGAATCACCTGCGTGAGGTTAGTTCATCACTATTGCTCTGAACCTTCGTGCACGACGACAACCCCGCCTATCGCCTCACGAAGCATTTCCAGGCTGTCGGAAGGCGCGTTGATGATCCAGTTCGCACCGACGAGCCACTCAAACTGCCCGACCTCTGCGAAGACCTCTCTGCTGGTCTCAACCTGCGCGTTGGCTTCGTCGGCGTTGATGTAGATTGAAAAGACGTCCTCGGTCGAACAACTGCCCGATTGAGCTGCCATCGGCATGTGGTTCGTCTGCTCCCAAGTAGCGCAGTCGTAACCAGCCCCGACGGCAGCATCGCGCAGATCCACTAGTGATCCGTAGCTTTGCGCTTCCACCTGCGGTGATGCACTGGGCGTGGGTTCGGGTTCCGATGTGGGCTCAGGGTCGGTCTCGGCGGGGCTCTCCTCCCAGCGATAGACCTGGTCGCGGGCATCCACCGACTGCGAAGTGGAATCGGTGGACGGGGTCTCCTGTTGCGTCGATGCAGGTGACGACTCGCTGGCTTCCCCGGACGGGGTGGCATCGGTGGGTTCGTCGCCGCTGCATCCCGTCAGCGTTGCAAACGCCACCAACGCCAATCCATAGACCGATTTACGCATCCGTGCGCTCCCGTGCTCTCGAAATGTCAATTCAAGGATATCTGAGTGCTACCGTAAGATTAATGTGATGTGCGGCGCATTTCGAAAGATGCCGGTGCTCCCAGTGCAACCAATGCTGGTGTTGCTCTAGTGCCGCACTCTCCCGACGAAGTGGCGTTGTGGCCGCTCGCCGCGAGCCCGTGGCTACGCTCGACGGTTCGTCATTCTGTTTGGGGGGGGCGATGCCGAGACCTTCGGCTTTGCGTCCGCGGGGATGGTTCGACGCGTGAGGACTACGAGGGGCAGGCGCCGTCGTCTCGCGGGGCCGCCCGGCCTGCGGGCTGAGCGCCGACCCCACACTCTTCCGCCGAGCCCACAGAGTCGGTGCCGAGCCTGCCCACGGCGCATGTGGGGTCGGCACTCGATGTGTGGGTTCGGCGTCTAAGGGGTGTACCGGGGGCGTCGCTACGTCGTCGGCCGGCCCTTGATGCCGACGCGGGTGGTCGGTGACGCGGTAGAGGTCGAGCTGACCTACCGTTCTCGGTGTGCTCGTTCCTCGCGGTCGCCGCCAGGTGGCGGACCGGTACCTGCTGGGGGCCGCGCTCCTCTGGGTGGCGTGGGTGCTCGCCGCCTCGATCCTTGCGGTGTCGACGGCCGGCTCCTGGGTGCCCTACGTGGTGGCGCCGCTCGTCCTCCTTCTCGGTGTGCTCATTGGTGGGCGGCTAGTGACGGCGTGGGAGCGGTGGTGGGTCGCGCCGGTCGCTGTGGTGGGCGCGCTCGCGGTGCTGGCAGCCGACGCGTTCTACGCCAACGCGCAGGCGGCCATCGGGGTCCAGGCCGTGGCGCTCGGCGTGCTCATGCTGGTCTCCGTCCTGCGCCTGGGGTTCAGCGAGCGGACTCCGCTCAGCGTCATCTCGGCTGTGCTGCTGGTCGTTCTCGGGGTCCTGCTCGCGTCGCGGTCGCAGGCGGCGCTCCTGCTCGCCGTCGTCGGGGCGGTGGCCGTGGTGGTGGCTGTGCTGGTGGCCCGGTGGCGGGGCGGACGCGTGCGGGGTACACGAGTGCGTCCGCGGAGTTGGGCCTGGGCCGGACGCGTGCGCGCGCAGAGGTGGGCCTGGGCCGGCGGCGTGATCGTCGGGTTGGCCGCCGTCGTCGTCGTGTGGCTCGGGAGCCGGGATCTGTGGCCGGGGCTCCTCACCGGGCGCTGGAGTCTGAGCGGTGCGCGGCACACGCTGTGGGCCGACGCGCTCGAGCTGTGGGCGCAGGCGCCGGTCGTGGGCGCGGGGCCGGGCTCGTTTGTCGAGCACTCCGCGCTGGCGGCGTCCGACCCGAGCCTGTCCGAGGTGCACTCGTCGGTCCTGCAGGTCGGCTCGGAGCTCGGTGTCATCGGCGTCGTGCTGTTCCTCGGCCTGCTCGCGGCCGGCCTGGCGGTGGCGGCGCGGGGGAGCGGGGTGTCCGGCGTCGTCGGGGTGGTGGCGTGGGCCGCACTGGCCGTGCACGCGATGATCGACCACCTCTACGAGTTCCCGCCGGTGGTGCTCCTCGCGGGCGTGGTCATCGGGTGGGCGGGGGCCGCCGGCGGCCCGGGCGGTGAGGTCGACCGCAGGGGCTGACGGTCCTACCCGCCGCCGAAGAACTCCCCGCTCGCCACGCTCGGGCGCGGTGGTCCGAACGTCTCGATGAGCACGTCCTCGTCGCGGTAGGACGCCAGCCGCTCCCAGCCCGGCTGGTCCGCCAGCGCACGATGGATCGCTTCGGCATCGCGGTACGCGCCGGGGATCGCATGCCGCCAGTGGGCCGCCGCGAGCACCCCATCTTCCGCGAGGGACTCTTGCGAGTAGCGGAGGGCGTCCTCGAACTCGCTGTCGCTGAGGTAGTACGCGAGCTCGCTGAGCACGACGAGGTCGAGCTCGCCCGCGGGCCAGTCGGCGACGCCGCCGACCCGGAAGTCCACGTGCGGGTGCGGGACACGCTCGCGCGCGGTCTCCACCGCGGCGGGGACGATGTCGGTGGCGAGGAGCTGCTCGCAGCGGTCCGCCAGCAGCGCCGTGAGCCCGCCGATCGAGCAGCCCGGCTCGTATCCCCGCCGGAACGTCCGCCGCGGCAGCATGGCCACCGTCAGGGCGTACTTGCGCTCCTCGTACCACCGCTCGTCGACCGACCACGGGTCCTCCCCGCGGTCATAGATCGCAGCGAACCCGGCCGCGCCGTGGGGGAAGACGACCTGGCGGCGGCGCAGCATCCGGTCCCGCACCCGGCGGGGCAGGACCACCTGGTGCTCCGGGTCCGCGCCCACGCGGCCGGCGGGCACGCCGAGGTCGAGGCTGATCTGCGAGCGGAAAGCCACCATCGCCGCGGACCGTGCGTGGTCGAGCTCGTCGTCGACGACCAGCACCCGGGCAGAGTCCCAGTCGACACCCGGGTGCTCGCGCGGCAGCGTGTGCTGCCACAGCCACACCGGGTATTCGACGAGTCGCGCAGTGGGGACGCGGGCCAGGGCTCGGCGCGCGGCGCGCCCGGTGGCGTCATGGTCCGGGTGCCCGTCGTGGCGCAGCGGTGCGGCCACCCACGTCCCCGGCGGGAGCTGGCCGAGCGCCTCGGCGATGCGCTCGGCGAGAGCGTCCTCGTGCTCGGAGACTCGCCCGTCGGGCAGCCGCAGCCGACTGCGCCGGATCTCGTGGTCCGGATCGGCATCGAGCTCCGCTAGCGTCGCGAGCGCGACGTCGGACTCCGCGGAGCGGACCTCGGCGAGGTCCTCCGGCGAGATGAGCTCGGGCGGGTGGGAGGCGTTGCCGTCGGTAACCGCGAGCACGAGCGTGGGGATCCCGGCGCGGGCGGCCGTGCCGAGCAGGGCGCCGGCGCCGAGCACCTCGTCGTCGGGGTGCGGGGAGACGACGACCAGCGCGGGTGCCTCGGCGGACTCGGCGGTCCCGGCGGACTCGTTCGCTCTGACGGGCCCGATTGTCGCGGCGCCGCCGGAGGCAAGGTCGGCGGGGCGGTCGTCGCCGGTCGGCGCCGCGCGCAGGGTCCACGGCTCGAGCCCGTCCTCGAATTCCCGCAGCACCGCCTCCGACGTGGCCGGCGCGGCGTCACCGCGGAACAGCGGCTCAGGCATCGCCGTCGGCGATCGCCGGCATGCCCGCCCCCGGGCGTCGCTCCGGGGTGTCCCCGCCGTTGGGGTCGAAGCCGATGATCGCCCCCCACAGGACGGACGCGTCCTCGCCCGCCTCGGCGCGGGCGGCGACCGCGGCGGCGATCTGGGCCTCGTCGGCCTCGGCGTGGGTCTGGCGGATGTAGACGCCGAGATCGGCCACGCGCCGTGCGTGCTCGCCGTCCGCGCACAGGGGGCCGGCGCCGAGGCCCCGGCCGACGCGCGCGATGACGGTGGTGGCGAGGCGATCGATCCGGGTGCGCACCGAGAGGGCCCGCGCCGTTCGCAGCCCCGCGCGGTCGTCGGGGTCGGCGTCGATCGTCGCGGCGGCCTCGGTGAGCAGCGCCCACCCGGCCGCGAGCTCCGCGGCGGTCGCGCCGGCGTGCGCGCGGACCAGCTCCGAGGCGCCGGGGCGGGCGGCCCGGGCCAGGAGGGGAGCCGCGACGCCCGCGGCCCCGCCGAACCAGCAGGCGGCCACGCCGGCCCCGCCGTGCCAGAAGCCGGGCCGGTCGAGGTAGTCGGCGTGGCTGCCCAGGCGGCGCGCGGGTACCTCCGAGAGCTCGACCCAGCCGGAGTCGCTGTCCGCCATGCCCACGGCCGGCCACGTGTCCGGCACGGCGCGCACCCCGGGCCGGCGCAGGTCGACGGCGAACAGCGCCACCGCACCGCCGTCCCCGTCGACGGTGGCCGTGACGAGCGCGTGCGTGCACAGCGACGCGCCCGAGCACCACGGCTTGGTGCCGGACAGCGTCCAGCTGCCGCCCGCCTCGGCGGCGTAGAGCCGGGGGCTGGGTGGCTCGGCGGCCCAGACGCCCCAGTGGGTGCCGGGCGCCACCAGCTCGGGCGCACCGAGGTCGGTGGTGATCGCCACGGCGTCGGCGTGTGCCTCGGCGAGTCGGCCGGTCACGACGTTGCGCGCCGTCAGCCGCGCGAGGTCGCGCCATCGGGCGAGGGTGGCCCCGCGGCCCGGCAGAGGGAGGTCCAGCTCCGCGAGCAGCGGACCGTAGGTGCCACGCGCGGGGCTCACGCGTGCGCCGTCGTCGGGTCGGTCGCGTTCGTCGACCCTGCGGAGGGGCGCTGGTGGTGCCGCTCGTCGTCGGGCCCCCAGCGCGTGGCCGCCTCCCACAGCATCTCGAGCGCGCGCTCCTCGGTCCGGGCGAGGATCTCGAGCGGCTCGCCGTCGACGTGGTGCAGCTCCGAGTGCACCTGGTCCCCGAAGAGGACGGCGAGCCAGGTGGTGCCCGGCTCCTGGCCCTCCTGGGTGGTGGGGCCGCCGGCCCCGGAGGTCGCGACGGCGAGGTCGGCGGCCATCAGGACGCCCACCGAGCGCGCCATCGTCTCCACCGCTTGCTGGGAGATGACCGGGCCGTGCGGGACGCCGAGGACCCGGCGCTTGACCTCGGCGGAGTAGCAGACCACGCCGCCGGCGAACCACGCACCGGAGTCGGGCGCGGCCGCCAGCTGGGTGGCGATCTTGCCGCCCGTGAGGGACTCGGCGACCGCGGCCCGGAGGTCATTCGCCAGCAGCACGGCGGACAGGCGCCTGGCGATCTCTCCGGCTCGCTCCTCGTGCTCCTGCGACAACGTCGCCATCACGTTCCTTCCTGTGCTCGGGCTGTGCTGAGGTCGCTCGCTCCTCGAAGGACGCGTGCCCGTGCCTCGCGCTGCGCTGATAGTAGGTCGAGGGCGGGTGGGCCGCCGGGCGCGTCGATGCGGCGGTCAGCCGGAGCGCACCCTGGCCGGGGCGAGCCCGCCGGCCAGGTGGGCGAGATCGTCCGCGAAGCCGGCGGGTGCGCGGCCGGCGGTGCGCCGCGAGGTGACCACGGGCATGTCCAGGGCGCGCACCGTGCACAGCCCGCGGGCCGCGGCGCGGCGCACGAGGTCGACGTCCTCGCCGGTCCGCAGCGGTCGGAAGCCGCCGAGGAGCCGGAAGGCCTGCGCGGAGAAACCGAGGTTGGCGCCGTGCACGTGGTCGTGGCCGCGCGCGCTGACGGCGCTCGCGTACTGCTCGGCCCAGGCGCGGTCGAGGGGGTCCTCGGCGTGGCCGCCCTCCAGCGCGACGGTCCCCACCACGAGGTCGACCTGCCTCGACCGGTATCGAAGGTGCGCCGCGACCCAGTCCTCGGGGACCACGGAATCCGCGTCCGTCGTCGCGATCCAGGAGCGGGGGTCCGATGCGGCGCCGGACAGCAGGGCGCGGGCGCAGCCGGCCCGGCGGGCGGCACCGACGTTGCGCGCCTCGATCTCGAGCACCGCCGAGCCGCGGGCCCGGGCGATCTCCGCGGTGCCGTCGGTGCACGAGTCGGCGACGACGATGACCCGCATCTGCGCCCCGGCCGCTCCGGCGGCCGCCCACAGGGAGTCGAGCGTGCGCCCGATCAGCGCCTCCTCGTCACGCGCGGGGACGACGACCCAGACGTCGGGCCGGCACGCAGGACCCACGCTCACGACTGGCCTCCTCACGGCGCGCCGGGTCGACGCGCGCGAGCGCACGCCGTCACGGGCAGTGCACCACAGCGCGGACCGTCTCGCCCGGCGAGGTGGCCGGCAGGGGCGGCGCCGGGTGCAGGAACAATGGGCGGATGCGCCGACTGCGAGAGCTGGCCCTGCGGCCACAGTTCACGACCGACCTGCTGCAGATCCTCAAGAGCGTCGTCGCGGCCACCGCGGCGTGGTGGGTCTCAACCACCGTGCTCAGCTCGCCGCTGCCCTTCCTCGCTCCGTGGACGGCGCTGCTGACCGTGCACGCCACGGTCCACCGATCGCTGTCGCGCGGGGTGCAGTCGACGGTGGCCTCGACGCTGGGCGTCGGGCTGTCGTTCCTGGTGGGCGCCTACCTCGGCGTGAGCGTGTGGACCTTCGCTCTCGCACTGTTCGTCGGGCTGGCCGGAGCGCGGATCTCCTGGATCCGGGACGAGGGCATCGCGATCGCCACCACCGCGATCTTCGTCCTGGGCAGCGGTTTCTCCGAGCAACAACCGCTGCTGCTCGACCGCATCATCGAGGTCGGCCTCGGCGTGGGCATCGGGGTCGCGGTCAACCTGCTGGTCATCCCGCCGCTGCGCGATCAGCAGGCTTCGCGCTACGTCGACAGCATCAATCGCCGGATCGGAGACGTCCTGGTCAACATGGCCGACGAGTTCTCGAACTCCTGGGAGACCGACAAGGCCGAAGCGTGGCGGGAGGAGATCGAGTCGATGACACACGAGCTGAACACCGCGTGGCAGTCGGCGCGCTTCGCCACCGAGAGCAGGCGGTACAACCCTCGGGCACGACTCGCTCGTCGGTCAAGGCCAGGCGAGGAGGTCAGCTACGAGAACATCCTCGAGCGCGTCGACGAGGGGATCTCGCACCTGCGGCACCTGGCCCGGACCCTGTACGAGGCCGCCTACGCCGAGGGCGCCTGGGACGAGGACTTCCGCGAGCGATGGACCACGATCGTGCGCGACACGGGACTCGCCGTCGCCGATCCCGACGCGGACGTGGAGCCGGTCCTCGGCCGGCTCACCGCCCTGGCACGGGACCTGTCCCACAAGCACGACCTGCCGGCGGAGAGCTGGCCGCTCTACGGCTCCCTCTTGTCCGGCGTGCGGCACATCGTCGTCATCATCGACGACGTCGCCTCGGCCCGGGAGGCGCGCGAGGCCGGGGCGAGCAATCCGCGGACAAGCGGCTCGTCGTAGGCATGCGTCGACGGGCGGGCGGTGCTCGCCGGCAGGTAGGCGGCCCGGGCGGCGAGGTTCGGCGCGCGTCCTTACGCTGAGCGGATGGATCAGAGCGAGCAGCGGCGGCGCCTCGGCAGCACGGACTTCGACATCGAGGACGGGTTGGCCCAGGAGGCCGCCGCCACCGTGGTCAAGGGCTCGGAGCGGCTGAACCGGACCTGGCCCGAGCTCATCGTCACGGGGTTCTTCGGCGGGATCGACGTCGGTCTCGGCATCCTCGCGATGCTGCTCGTCAAGCAGGCCACGGGCTCCGACATCCTCGCCGGCATGGCCTTCGGGATCGGCCTGCTGGCGCTCAGGCTCGCGCACTCCGAGCTGTTCACCGAGGAGTTCCTGCTGCCCATCAACGCGGTGCTCGCCGGCCAGGGGACGTGGCTGCAGATCGCCCGGTTGTGGTCGGTCAGTCTCGTCACCAACCTCCTGGGCGGCATCGTGTTCGCCTGGCTCATGGTGCTCGCCCTGCCCGGCTACCACGCCACCATCACCGCCAGCGCGCTGAGCTACCTCGAGCAGCCGTCGGCGGCCGTGACGATCGCCCTGTCCGTGCTGGCAGGGGCCACGATCACCCTGTCGACGCGTATGCAGCAGGGCACGTCCAACGACGTCGTCGCCGCGGTGACCTGCATGGCCTCCGGGCTCCTGCTCATCGGATTCGGGATGCTGCACGGCGCGCTCAACGCGCTCGTCATCTTCGCGGCGATGTTCGCCGGCGCCGACATCTCGGTGGGGGACTTCCTCCAGTGGTTCGGCCTGGTCATCCCGTTCAACATGCTCGGCGGCCTGCTGATCATCACGCTGCCCCGTGTGGTGCGGACGTGGCGGCTGCTGCGGGGGCTGAACCGCGGTGACTTCACGCTCGAGGAGCTCGAGCGGCAGGCGGGGTGACGGGGGTTGCTGAGTTCGGTTCGGACTGGTCGCACGGCCGACCGGGCTACTCCGTGCCCGGCGTGAGGAGGGTGAGACCTGGGAAGTAGGTGCGGTACCGGCGCGCGTCGCGGGTGAGTAGCTGGTATCCCGCGACAGCGGCATGTGCACCGATGTAGAAGTCGGGCATCGGCGACGTCTTGGTTCCGCCCCGGCGGCGGTAGTCGACAAGAGCCTTTCCGGCAACGAAGCCCGCCGCGTACGGCAGTGGTTCGCGCCGGAACGCGGTGATCGGCAGCGCCACGTCGAGCTCCTCGATGCGGTCGAAACCGACGGACACCTCGGCGTAGACGAGCGGATTGATAACCGACTCGCCGTCGTTCAGGACGCGTTCGAGTGCCTCGCCGGACCAGCTCGACCACACGGGGTCGTCGGTGAGGATGTCGAGCAGCACGTTGGAGTCGACCAACGTGATCATGGGCGCGCGCTCACTCGCCACGAAGCAGCGTCATCAGCTCGTCCGTGGACCGGGTTGTGGTCGCGGTACCGCGCATCCGGCCGACCACACGCTCGCCCCTGCTCCCGCCCGGCGAGCTGTGCACGATGCGCAGCGTGCCGTCGTCGTCGATGACGTCGACCTCGTCCCCCTCGGAGAAGCCATGCCGGTGCCGCAGATCGGCCGGGATGGTCACTTGTCCTTTGCTGTTGAGTCTCATCGCACCTCCTGACACGTTGCTGGTGTATTACACGATACTGCGGGAGGTGCGCTTGTGGGAGTCACTGTGGAGGTGGGCGCCGTGCGCCGCTGACTTCTAGATGACTCGGATCGCGGCGGCCCTGGGTCGATGGAGGTGGCAGTGCCAATCGCTATCCAATGCATTGACAGGCATATGCGTGTAGAGGAATATTCCGGGTATGGCCGAGCGCGAGGTGTTCACGGTGATCGGGGACCCGACCCGGCGTCGCATCCTCGAGCTGCTGCGCGACGGGGAGCGGTCGGCCGGCGAGCTGGTCGTCGCACTGGACGCTCCGCAGCCGAACGTGTCCAAGCATCTACGTGTGCTGGGGGAGGCGGAGCTGGTGCGGGTGCGGGTCGAGGGGCCGCGGCGCCAGTACCGGCTCGCCCCGGAGGGTCTGCGTGACCTCGACTCGTGGCTGCAGCCGTTCCGGGAGATCTGGGCCGACCGGCTCGACGCGTTGGAGCGCCACCTGGACGAGACGAACGAGGAGTAGGACATGACCGACGAGCACGGACGACTGGGCACGGTCGAGCGCGACGGCGACACGGTGCGGCTGCGGTATGTGCGGCACCTTGCGCACTCGCCGACCACCGTCTGGCGCGCCCTCACCGAGTCGGCCGGACTGCGGCACTGGTTCCCGGCCGACATCGTCGGCGAGCGGGCCGCCGGCGCCGAGGTGCAGCTGCCGTTCTGGCCCGAGGGGGCGCAGCAGAGCATGGAGATGCTCGACGAGGCCGGTGTGGACACCACCGGCATGGATCCCGACGAGGTGCTCCCCGGCCTGATCCGAGCCTTCGACCCGCCGACGCTCTTCGAGCTGGTCTGGGGCAACTCGGAGGGTGAGGCGGACGTCCTGCGGTTCGAGCTCGAGCCGGTCGACGGCGGGACTCGGCTCGTGTTCACGACGTGGCCCGGCGAGCCCGGGCCGCTCGGCCACGCCGGGACGGCTGCGGGGTGGCATGCGTGTCTGGACGAGCTGGAGTCCATGCTGCGTGGCGCGGCCGGTTCTGCCGGCGCGGCGGGTGTGGCGGGTCCTGCTGGTGCGAGTGGTGCCGCCGGTTCGCCCGACCGGGATGCCGCGCAGCAGTTGCGGGAGGAGTACGCCGCCCGGCTGGCCGAGGCCTGACGGGTGTTCCGGAGCCGGTCGGTGGCGACCGGAGGGGAGCGGGTGAGGCACCCGCGCTACCCCTCGGTATAACGGAGGTCGGGCCGCGTGCGGGCGCCGACGTCGGCACGTGAGGACGGCAGGCCCCGGGCCAAGGGGGGCGCGGCTGGTGTCGCGCGGACGGTAGCGGGTGTGGCGCCCGCGGGAGCTCTCGGTATAACGGAGGTCGGGCCTGACGCTGGCGCTTGGTGACGCACCCGTGCGAACCCTCCATTTATCGGAGGTTGGGCCGGGCGGCAATGGGGGGTCGGGGCGGCAACGGGGAGTCACGGCCCGCAACGTCGTCGATCCCATCTGGCGAGACGCGCGTGACGCCGACCGGTGGCGGGGACGTACGTTCCACACGTGCATACCGCTCGCCAGTATTGGTTTGGCGTGTCGGCCCCGGCCGGCGCGTTCATTCGCTGACGCGCGCAACCGGAGCCGACAGGGCGTGGACCATTGGGTCCGCGCCCTTTGCCATTCATGGCGGGCGCTCCGGACGGGGACGACCCGCCCCCGTCCGAGGAGAGCCCCATGACCGTTACCCCCACCGAACGCACCGTCGACCTGCGCGTGCGCCGCATGGCCCCGCTACCGACCCCCAGCGAGATCCTTGCCGAGCTGCCGCTCCCCGGTGACGCCGCCGCCCTCGTCTCGGGCTCCCGCAGCGAGGTCCAGGACATCCTCTACGGTCGGGACGACCGCCTGCTCGTCGTCGTCGGGCCGTGCTCCGTCCACGACCCGGCCGCCGCGATCGACTACGCGCACCGCCTCGCCGGTGCGGCCCAGCGGTTCGGCAGCGAGCTGGACCTCGTCATGCGCGTGTACTTCGAGAAGCCGCGCACCACGGTGGGCTGGAAGGGCCTCATCAACGACCCCGGCCTCGACGGCGGATACGACGTCCCCCGCGGCCTGCGCACCGCCCGGCGCGTCCTGCTCGACGTCCTGGACGCCGGCATCCCCGCCGGCTGCGAGTTCCTCGAGACCACCTCCCCGCAGTACATCGCCGACACCGTCACCTACGGCGCGATCGGCGCGCGCACGGTGGAGTCCCAGGTGCACCGGCAGCTGGCGTCCGGGCTGTCCATGCCGGTCGGCTTCAAGAACGGCACCGACGGCGACGTCCAGGTCGCGATCGACGCCTCCTTCGCGGCCGCGGCCGAGCAGACGTTCTTCGGCGTCGACGACGAGGGACGCGCCGTGCTCGTGGACACCGCCGGCAACCCCGACGGCCACGTCATCCTGCGCGGCGGGAGGGGCGGACCCAACTACGGGCCGGAGGGGGTTGAAGCTGCGCTGGGTCTGCTGCGCCGCGCGGGTCGGAGCGCGGGGCTGGTCGTGGACGCCAGCCACGCCAACAGCGGCAAGGACCACGTGCGTCAGGCGCAGGTGGCCGGCGAGATCGCTGAGGCCGTCGGGGCGGGGGAGCGCGGCGTCGTCGGGGTGATGCTGGAGAGCTTCCTCGTGGCCGGCCGTCAGGAGCCGGCGCCGAGCGGCCTGACCTACGGGCAGTCCGTGACCGACGCGTGCATGTCGTGGCAGACCACCCAGGACGTGCTCGAGGGGCTCGCGCGGGCGGTGGTGGCGCGGCGCGCGCGGCGGGAGTAATCATGCGAATCGGCGGCGGTGATGATGCGGGCCGGCGGATTGCCGTCGACCCCACACGCTTCCGTCGAACCCACAGGTTGTTCGCCGAGCCGGACCCCGGCGTCGGTGGGTTCGGCGCTCGGCGTGTGGGTTCGGTGCGGACCGGCGGTCAGTCGGTGATCGGTGCGGCGTCGTCGTGCGGGGGTGCAGTTCGGTGCCGGGCGCCCATGTCAACGGTCCCGACCTATCGCGGAGAACTGGTCAGCGTGCGTTCCACGGGTCGATCAGCTCGACATCGGCGCCATCGAAGTCCTGAATGTCTCGGGTGGCGACGGCGAAGCCGTGAGCCGCTGCGGTTGCTGCGATATAGCCATCGGCGGTGGGAAGAGGACGACCGGTGGCGCGGGCGGCGACGGCCATCTCCGCATAGCGTCGGGCTGCGTCCTGGTCGAACGGCAGTACCCGGCCGGGGAACAGGGCGAGCAGTCGATCGAGCGCCTGCGCGAGCCGGTCCTTCCTCACGCCGGCGGGTAGCGCGCCGATGCCGAAAAGGAGTTCCGCGAGAGTCACGCTGGACAAGTACAAGCTCTCGGCGGTCTGGGCGTTGAGCCAGCCCACCACGACCGGATTCGGCTCGGGGCGCATCGCCTCGGAGACGACGTTCGTGTCCAGGACGATCACGGCAGCGTCAGTGGTTCCGCCGGGCTCCGGTCGCGCACCGCGCCGAGCTCGTCGACGTCGTCATCGGTGAGTGCGAGGTCACGGCCCAGCGACGCCAGGGCATCTCCGAGCAGCACCCGCTGGGACGGGATGAGTGCGGCGTTGAGGATTTCCCGCACCTCCGCCTCCGCGCTGCGGCCGTGCTGGGCCGCGCGTACTCGTAGTGCGCGGTGCACTTCGTCGGGAACGTTTCGTACGGTCAGGACTGCCATCGATCCACCTCCACGATTGACAGCAGTCTAACGCAATGCTGTCATTGGTCGACCTGTCGGCAGACATCCACAGATCGCCGGCGAGATTGCGCGGGCGGTGGTGGCGCGGCCGTGCGCGTAGGGGGTGATCATGCGGGCCGGCGCGCTTCCGTCGAACCCACAGGATGTACGCCGAGCCGGACCCCGGCGTCAGTGGGTTCGGCGCTCGGCGATCGCGGCGGCCCGCGCCTCGTGCTGCTCCGAGAACGTCACCATCGCGGTCCTCCCTGCGGCCGGGACGCTCGACGTCGGGGGTTCCGGGCCGTCGGGTCACGCGCAGGGTCGATCGTAGAGGGCTCGTCGTCGAGCGCGCGGACGGCGCAGTGACCCCGGTCTCGTTACTGTCTACGCGTGCCCACACGCCACCTGCGCATCAACACCGCCGCCCCCGACGAGCTCAAGGCCGCCCTCGACGCCCTGGCCGCCGAGCTCGAGCTCCCCACCGCTTTCTCCCCCGAGGTGCTCGCCGAGGCGGAGGCCGCCGCCGAAGGCGCCGCCCTGCCTGCCAAGGACCTCACCGACCTCGACCTGGTGACGATCGACCCGCCCGGCGCGCGCGACCTCGACCAGGCCGTCCTCATCGAGCGCGACGGCGACGGTCACCGCATCCGCTACGCCATCGCGTCCGTCGGGTCGTTCGTGACACCGGGCGGGGCGCTGGACGAGGAGGTTCGACGTCGGGCGATGACCGTCTACGGACCCACCGGGTCCGTGCCCCTGCACCCCGAGGTGCTCTCCGCCGGTGCGGCGAGCCTGCTGGCCGGCCAGGTGGCGCCGGCCTGCGTGTGGGACGTGCGGATCGACTCCACCGGCGAGGTGCGGTCCTCCGCGGTGGAGCGGGCGCTCGTGCGCTCGCGCGCCCAGCTCACCTACGACCAGGTCCAGGACGCCCTCGACGGGCGCGCCCAGCTGGCTGAGGGCGTGCCCGCGGACCTGCCGCGACTGCTGGCCGAGGTGGGGCGGGCACGGCAGGCGCAGGAGGTCGCCCGCGGCGCGGTCTCGCTCGACTTGCCCGAGCAGGTCGTCGAGCTCGGCGACGGCGGGCGGTACGTCCTCGACAGCCGCACCGTCCTGGAGGTCGAGGGCTACAACGCGCAGATCTCCCTGCTCACCGGGATCGTGGCCGCCGAGATGATGCTCGGGGCGGGCGTGGGGATCCTGCGCACGCTGCCGCCGGCGCGCGAGAAGGACGTGGCGAAGCTGCGACGGACCGCCCACGCGCTGGGCGTGCCGTGGCCGGACGGGATGAGCTACCCGGACCTCGTGCGGTCGGTAAAGGCGAGCACGCCCGAGGGGGCGGCGTTCCTCAACGAGGCGACGGCGTTGTTCCGCGGGGCGGGGTACCTCGCGCTGCCAGTCTCGCCCGGTGAGGGCGGGGACGACGGCGAGGGCGGGGATGTGGTGTCGACCCAGCACGCCGCGATCGCGTCCGACTACGCACACGTCACCGCGCCGCTGCGCCGGTTGGTCGACCGGTACGGGCTCGAAGCGTGCCTGGCGATCGCGGCGGATACGGAGGTGCCGGGCTGGGTGCGGGAGGCGCTGCCCGAACTACCCAGTGCGATGGGTGCCCGCGGTCGGAGGGCGAGTGCGTACGAGCGCGGCGCCGTCGACGCCATGGAGGCCCTCGTGCTGCGCGGCCGCGAGGGGGAGGAACTGCGCGGGGTGGTCGTCGACGTCGACGAGAAGAAGCCGCAGCGCGGTGAGGTGCAGGTGGCCGAGCCGGCGGTGCACGCCGTCGTCGAGGGGGAGGGCCTCGAGCTGGGCGCCGAGGTGACTGTGCGCGTGGCCGAGGTGGATGTGCAGGCCAGAAAGGTGCGCGTCGAGGTGGTGTAGGGGCGGGGTCCGGTGAGCGCTGCGGCCTCTGCGACGAGCGGATGGGTTGTGCCACGAGCGGATGGACTGAGGGCATCCTCTCGTGACACGACCCATCCTTTCGATTGGGGGGGGCTGGCGGAGCAGGCCGACCGGGCGGACCCGGTGGCGCTGCCCTCGCACGGCGGGACCACCGCGGGTTCAGCGGGCGGCTGCGCGATCGTCCCGTGTGCGCCGCACGGCTTGATCCTGCTCGGTCCGCCGTTCCGGGGTGCGGCCGGCGCTCGAACCCGCACCGGCGCGGAGCCGGAGCAGCCGCATGGCGTTGGCGATGACCACCAGCACCGAGGCCTCGTGGACGAGCATGCCCACCGACATCGTCACGCCACCGGCGAAGACACCGGCCAGCAGCACGACCACCGTGGCCAGCGCGACCGCGATGTTCTGCCGCATGATCCGCGCGGTGCGCCGCGCCAGGTCGATGGCCTGGGGGAGCCTGAGCAGGTCGTCGGCCATGAGGGCGATGTCCGCGGTCTCCACCGCCACCGCGGACCCGGCGGCGCCCATCGCCACGCCGATGTCGGCGGTGGCCAGCGCGGGGGCGTCGTTGACGCCGTCGCCGACCATCGCCACGGTGTGCCCCTGACGCTGCAGCTCCGCGACGGCGTCGAGCTTGTCCTCCGGGAGCAGGGAGGCGCGGACCTCGTCGACGCCGGTCGCCGCGCCGACGGCCTCGGCGACCCGGTGGGTATCACCGGTGAGCATGACGACCGTCGACACCCCTGCCCGGTGCAGGCGCTCGACCATCTCGGCGGCGTCGGTGCGGACCTGGTCGGCCACCGCCAGGACGCCGATGACGGCGCCGTCCAGCGCGACGATCATCGGGGTCCTCCCCTGAGCGGCGAGCGAGTCGGCGACCTGCTCGGCGTCGGGCTGCTCGGGGAGCTCGTGGTGCGCGAGCAGGGCGGCGTTGCCGATGAGGACCTGGCGGCCGTCCACGACCGACGCGATGCCCTTGCCGGGGACCGGGGTGACAGCGCCGTCGATGGCATCCGGGGCGACGCCCTGGGCCGCGGCCGCCTCGAGGATCGGGCGGGCGAGCGGGTGCTCGGAGCCGGCCTCGGCGGCGGCGGCCCAGGCCAGTACCTCGGTGCGGTCCATCGCGGGGTCGAGGACGACGACGTCGGTCAGCTCGGGCCGACCCTCGGTGAGGGTGCCGGTCTTGTCGACGGCGACCGCGGAGATCCGCGCCGACGTCTCGAGGTACTCGCCGCCCTTGATGAGGATGCCGGAGCGGGCGGCGCGGCCGATGCCGGCGACGATGGCGACCGGGATGGAGATGACCAGGGCGCCGGGGCAGCCGATGACCAGCAGCGTCAGCGCGAGGACGATGTCACCGGTCAGTAGGCCGGCGACGAGGGCCAGCACCATGACGCCGGGGGTGTACCAGCGGGAGAAGCGGTCGATGAAGGTCTGGGTGGCCGCCTTGGCGTCCTGGGCCTCCTCGACCCGGTGGATGATGCGGGCGAGCGTGGTGTCGGCGCCGATCCCGGTGGCGCGCACCTGGAGGAAGCCGCCGCGGGAGACGGTGCCGGCGAAGACCTGGTCGCCGGTGGCCTTCTCGACGGGGATCGACTCGCCGGTGATGGAGGCCTCGTCCAGGGCGCCGGTGCCGGAGACGACCTCGCCGTCGACGGGAACCTTCGCACCGTTCTTCACCAGGACGACCTCGCCCATCGCGACCTGACCGGCGGGGATCTCCTGCTGCGCGCCGTCGCGGACGACGATCGCGGTGTCCGGGGCGACGGCCACCAGCTCGGCCAGCGCCGAGCGGGTCTTGCTCAGCGTGGCCGACTCCAGCGCATGCCCGACCGCGAACAGGAAGGTGACGGCGGCGGACTCCCAGAAGTTGCCGATGACGACGGCGCCGATCGCCGCGACGGAGACCAGCAGGTCGATGCCGATGACGCGCGCGGTCAGGGCGCGCAGGGCCTTGACCACGATGGGGTATCCGGCGACGACCGCCGCGGTCAGCATGAACACGTCGGCCAGGGTGAAGACGCCCGTGGCGTGGGTGGCGTGCCGTCCGGCGTCGAGCCACCACTGGGGCGTCAGCGCGAGGTTCGCCGCGCCGCCGGCGACGTGCTGCAGGGCGAAGGAGAAGAGGATGAGCGCACCGGAGATCGCGGGAACTGCCCAGTTCCCGCGCAGCCGGCGCTGAAGCGTGTGCACGTGAGTCACGACCTTTCCCGTCGCGAGGTGGAGAAGCTGGTGATGGGTGGGTGGAGGAGGACCGGGGCGATGAGGAGAGGGAGGGCGGGGCGCCCTCCCTCTCCTGACGTGGAGTGAGTGGCCGGGGGTCAGAACGCCGAGGGGGCGGCGCTGTAGCCCGCCTTGGCCACGGCAGCGACGAGGTCGTCGACCGAGGCCCGGGCCAGGTCGTGGTCAATCTCGATACGGGCGGAGGCGAAATGCACGGTGACGTTCTCGACGCCGTCGAGCCGGCCGACCTGCTTCTCGATCTTGGCCACGCACGAGGGGCAGGAGAAGCCCTCGGCCCGGAGGATCGTGCGGGTGGTGGCGGCGGTGGTGGTCATGTCGATCTCACCTGTCCTTTCGTCGTGGATTGCGGTGTCTTCGCAATCTAGGAAGGTGGCGCGGAGATCTCCTTGACGCAGGTCAAGTCCGGGCGAGGTGAGGGGCGCCGGGTAGATTCCGGGTATGTCCGAGCCTGATCTGTGCGTGGTCCGGGTCCCGATCTTCCAGGGGCTGACGCGCGCCGAGCAGGAGACGGTGGCGGAGGTCGTCCGACCCCTGCGGGTGGCCAGGGGCGAGACCGTGCACCTGCCCGGGCAGCCCGTGACCCGGGTGCTCGTGGTGCACAGCGGGCGGCTCAAGGTCAGTCAGACCTCGGCCAACGGGCACGAGCAGGTGCTGCGGACCGCCGGCGCGGGTGAGGTGGTGGGGGAGCGGGCCTTCCTCACCGGGCAGCGGTCCGAGGACCTCGTCGTCGCGATCGAGGACAGCCAGATGTGCGCGCTGGACCACGACGACCTCTCGGCGCTGCTCGGGCGCTACCCCGACATCACCCAACGGATCCTGCGCACGCTGTCCGATCGGCTGCACTCGACCGAACGGCTGCTGGCCGCGGTCACCTCCAGCGACGTCGGCGCTCGCGTGGCGGCCTACCTGCTCGACCTGCCCGTGAGCGTGCGCGACTCGGTGGTGGCGGTGCGGCTCCCGATGGCCAAGCAGGACATCGCGGGCTACCTGGGCACGACGCCGGAGACCCTGAGCCGGCGCCTGGCGGCGCTGTCCGACCGCGGGATCATTCGCCTGCAGGGGCGGCGGGACGTGGAGCTGCTGGACATCGACGCGCTCGAGGAGGTCGCGGAGCCGGGGTGAGGGTGAGCCGGTGGTGGATCACTCGGGTGTGGTGGTGCGCCGTCGTGCGGGGTCGGGGCCAGGTAAGGCTTGCCTGACCGGTGGGTTGACGACAGACTGTCAGCACACTTGATCGTGACGTGCCGTCAGCAACCCAGGAGCCCCCATGGCCACCACCACCCAGCCGCTGTCCGAGGTCCTGCGGGACGCCACCCGGCCGCAGCACGAGCACGCCGAGACGCGCTCCTTCGTCAGCGACCTCATGGGCGGGCGCCTGGGCCGTGCGGCGTATGTCGACCTGGCCCGTCAGCACCACGCGATCTACACCGCGCTCGAGGGTGCGGGTGACCGGCTGGTCGGTGGTGGGACAGGTGGTGACCCGGTGGCGGCGGCCTTCGTGCTGCCTGAGCTGCGGCGGGTGCCGAGCCTGGAGGCGGACCTCGCCACCCTCGCCGGCCCGACCTGGCGCAAGGAGCTCCCCGTGCTGGCGGCGACCGAGACCTACGTGGCGCGGCTGGAGGGCATCGCGGACGCGGCCACCTACCTGGCGCACGCCTACACCCGCTATCTCGGCGACCTCTCCGGCGGCCAGGCCATCGCGCGGATGCTCCAGCGCCACTACGGCATGACCGCTGACGATCTGACCTTCTACACCTTCACCGGGATCGAGAAGGTCAAGCCGTTCAAGGACCGCTACCGGGCACTGATCGACGACGCCGCGTTCGCGTCCGAGCAGCGCGATCGGGTGGTCGAGGAGGCCAAGGTGGCCTTCGACCTCAACGCCGCGGTGTTCGTCGCACTGGGCGAGAGGCACGTGGCCGCGGCGGAGGGCGGGCGCGAGACGGCGTCGTCGGGGGCGGCCTGAGTCGCATCCCTTACCTCGCGCGTCGGGACTCAGACCGTCTCTCCCGCTTCGAGAGGATGGGTTGTGTCACGAGGGGATGCCCTCTGCCCATCCTTTCGTGACAGAACCCATCCTTTCGATGAAGTGGTGGGGCTGCGGAGGAGGTGGATGGGGCTGAGCGGGGTACGTGGCCGGTCGGACAGTGGGCGCGTGGTCAAGCAGGTCGGTGGTGCGGGGCCGAGGCCCAGCCGAGGACGAGGCCCGCGGCCAGCGTGACGGGCGGGAACTCGTAGAGGTGGTCGATCATCGAGTGCACCGCCAGCGCGGTCCAGGCCGTGGTGGCCACGAGCGCCGCGCGACCTCCGCGTTGCGCCCCGACGGCCAGGCCTGCCGCGAGCAGCCCTGCCAGCAGCAGGACGCCGACCAGGCCGAGCTCGGCGGCGACCTGCAGGACCGAGGAGTGCACCTCGGACAGGTCGGCGCGCGTGGCGGCGATCGGTGAGGACGCGGCGAAGGAGCCCGGGCCCGAGCCGGTCAGCGGACGCTGCGACCACAGCTCGAGGGCGTCGACCCACAGGGCGTGCCGGGCACCGCTGAGGCTGCCGGAGGTCGACAGCCACGTGGGCCAGGTCGACAGGCCGCCGAGCCAGGTGACGACGGCGGCCGCCACCGCGATGACGGCACCACCGGCGATGACCAGGGTGCGCGGGGCGGTCAGACGGCGTCGGGACGGCAGGTCGCGGCGGACGAGCGCGAGGGTGAGGACGAGCGCGAGAACGACGACGAGCACGCCGGCAGCCTGGGCGCGACCCGCGAGGAGCACGCCGAGCACGACGGCGACGAGCGTCGGGACGGGCAGCGTGAGGTGGGTGACGCGGGTCGGTGCGAGGGTGTCTGGTTCGTGCCGCTCGTTGCTCAGCGCGAGCAGACCGGCCAGGGCGACGAGCTGGAGGCCGAACGCCGCCTGGGCGTTGGCGTAGAACGGGACGAGCAGGGCCAGGCCGGCGACGAGCGCGACGGCGGCGCTCAGGTGCGTGGTGGTGACCCCTCGTCGGGGAGCTGGTGCGTCGGTGGTGTCGTCGTCGGGGGAGCGACTGGGGTCGACGTGCGTGGAACGTGAGGCGAGCACCCGCCCCGCCGCGACGCCGGCGAGGATGACGACCGGCGCGATGAGGAAGGGCAGGGCGTCGGCGGACGGGCCGCCGTGGGCGAGCGAAGCGATCGCCGTGTATCCGAGCCACAGCGCGACCGCGAGCACCAGCAGGAGGTCGGCGCGCGAGTCCAGGCCGAGGTGGGACAGGCCACGACGGGCGGAGCGCTCGGCGGCGGCGAGGCGGGAGCGGGCGGTGGACTGGGAGGTCGCGCCGGTGCGCCGCTCGGCAGAGGACAGGTCTGCGCGGGAGCTGTCACCGGTGCGCGGCTCGCTCGGTGCGGAGTCCTCGGACCGGGGGAGTCCATGAGGCGCGTGTGGGGGCACGTAGGACGACGCTAGCGAAGTCGGGCAACGCGGGGGTGACGGGAGATCGTCCGTGAACGCGCGGTCGAGATCGCTCGACGTCTGTGGCCGCCACCCGCGGAGCCGGTGTATCTGGCGCCAGGGGCCGCATCCGCACACCTTGGTTCTGCCACACTCACCAGGATGCGCGCGAGGGCATGGATGGTGGGCGCAGCGGTCGTCGGCGTCGTCGGTGCCGGGCTGTTCCGGCCCGTGCGCTTCCCGCGGCCGGGCGGCCCGTTCGGGGTCGGCACGACGAGCCGGCACTGGGTGGATCGCACCAGGACCGAGATCCTCTCGTCCGAACCGGGCGAGGTCCGCGAGCTCGTCGCCCAGGTCTGGTACCCGACGACGGCGAGCCGCGGGGAGCGAAGCATCTACCTGGCCGATGCGCCCGACGTGTTCGCCTCACTCCTCCAGGCGCTGGGGGAGGTGACCGGTGGCCGCACATCGCCACCGTTCTTCCTCTTTCGCAAGCTCGCGCGATCGCGGACGAACGCGATCATCATTGCGCGCGTCGTGCGCGGGATCGAGCTCCCTGTGATCGTTACCGCCCACACGATCCTTGCCGAGGCGCTCGCGTCGCACGGCTACGTCGTCGTCGGGGTCGATCAGCCCTTTGTCTCCGCACGCACCCGGCTGGCCGACGGCCGTGTGGTGAGGATGAGGCGGCGCGGGCATCTCTACGACGGGCTCGGCGAGGACGAGGTCATCGCGCACCTGGCGGTCGACGTCAGCGTCGTGCTCGACGAGATCGCCCGGGACCCGGTGCTTGCCCGGACGAGCAGCACGGGATCGGCCGGCGTCGTCGGGGTCTCCCTGGGCGGCACCGTCGCGGCGGCGGCAGCGCGGACGGACCCGCGGATCGCGGCCTGCCTGATGATGGACGCGGCGATGCCGGCGTCGGTCGCTGCCGACGGGATCCCGTGCGCTGCGCTGTGGCTGACCCGGCCCGCTGAGGATATGCGCCGTGAGCGTCGACGGGCGGGTGGTTGGCCGGAAGAGGTCATCGAGAAGACCCTGGGGTCGATGAGAGCGGCGCTCGCACGTCAATCGCCGGGCACCGGGCGGCTCGTCAGCATCCCCGGCATGTTCCACATCGACTTCACCGACGCGCCCCACTGGTTCCCCTGGGCCCGCTGGGTCGGGCTGTCAGGTCCCATCGGCGCTCGGTGTGCGCACCGGATCATCAACCGGAGCGCCGAGTGCTTCTTCACGCGTGCACAGATCGGTGGTGGCTAGGCGCGTCCCCGGGTGATCATCGCAGTTCCTTCGTCGAGAGCATGGGTCGTGTCTCGAGAGCATGGGCGCTAGCCATGGCCTCGACGCACCACCCATGGTCTCGGCGCGATGAGTACGAGAGGCCAGGTGGGCGGGGGAGCGGGGCGCCCCGCTCCTGTCACCCGGGCCCCTCCGCCACCCACACTGACGCGCTCACGCCCGCCCGCGCGGCCCCGTCCACTGCTCGGCCAGCGGCACCTCGAGCCGCCGCGTCGGTGACACGGGGGCCTCACCGCCGAGCAGGGGCAGGAGCTGGTCCATCGCCGCCGCACCCAGGGCCTCGCCGTCGACGTCCACCGCCGTCGCGCCGGGGACCCCGACCACCTCGACGGCACCGTCCGGCGCCGTGCCCTGCCCGAACCGCGCCTGACCACGGGCGATGAGCTCGAACAGCACGCCCAGCCCCAGGTCAGAGGCATAGGGGATCGACACGCTCGCACCCGATTCCGCGACCGCCCCGGCCAGCGCGGATCCGGCGGCGAACGTCGCGGGGGAGGGGCCGAGCACCTCGACCTCCACGCCAACGGCCCGGGCAGCGGCGGCCACCGCCTTCGTGCGCTGGACGTTCTGCCACGACAGCTCGGGCCCGTTGAGGAAGGCGATCCGCCGGTGCCCGCCCGCCGCGAGCCGCCGCACCAGGGCCGCGAAGGCCGCCGCCGTGTCCGCCGCCACCGACGGGATCCCGTCGATCTCCCGGTCCACCAGCACGCTCGGCTTGAGCGCGCACGCCCGCCGCACGAGGTCGTCCGCGCCGCGCGGCGCCACGACGATCATGCCGTCGACCTGCGCGGCCAGCTGCTCGAAGCGGGCGCGTTCGTCCTCGTCCTCCATCGGGTGCACCGCCACCGTCAGGTGCAGGTCGGCGGCCTCGGCCCGCGCGTGCGCACCGGCGATGATCGGCGTGAAGAAGGCGTTGTGCAGGGTCGGGACCAGCAGGGGCACGATCCCGGTCCGCCCGCGCGCGAGCAGCTGCGCCCCGCGGTTGGGCACGAAGCGGAGCTCGGCGGCCGCCGCCTGCACCCGCTCGACGGTCGCCGGTGCCACGAGGTCGGGCCGGTTGAGCGCCCGTGACGCCGTCGCCTTCGACACCCGTGCACGGGCCGCGACATCGTTGAGCGTGGCCACCGGCGCCCCTTTCTGTCCTCCGGTCATTCTTGCCTCCCGACGGCGAGCGGAAGCCTCTCGGCGTCGACAGGGACCGGATCGGTCTGTACTCTCCCACCGTAACCGGTTGTGGAACCGGTTGTGGTCAATCCGGTCGGACGGTCAGCACGCACGCCCGAACATCGACCGCACCACGGCACCACACCGGGACCGGCACCGCCGACGCACCGCACGAGGGAGGGACCACCGATGCGCCACACGCGTGCCTCGACCGCCCTCCTGCTCCTGCCGGGCCTGGCCGTCCTGCTCGTCGGCTTCCTCGTCCCGGCCGTCGCGATGCTGCTCGCGCCGCCGGACGTCACCACCGGCGAGGTCCTGGCCCGGCTCGGGCAGATGCTCACCGACCCCTACGACCTCGCGATCATCGGTCGCACCCTCGGGCTCGGCCTCATCACGACGATCCTGTGCATCCTGCTCGGCTTCCCGATCGCCTACCTGCTCGCCCGGTCGACCTCCCGCTGGGCCGGCGTGCTGCTCGCGCTGGCGATCTTCCCGCTCCTGCTCAGCTCCGTGGTCCGCACCTTCGGCTGGCTCGTGGTCCTCGGCTCGCAGGGCGCGATCCCGCAGCTCCTGCTCCGCCTCGGCCTCGTCGACGAGGCGCCCCAGCTTCTCTACACGCCGCTGGCGATCGTCCTCGGCCTCACCCAGCTGTTCCTGCCGCTCGCCGTCGTCGCCTCCTACTCCGCGGTCGCGCAGGTCGACCCAGGGCTCGACGACGCTGCCCGCGGCCTGGGCGCCGGCAGGATCCGCACGTTCTGGACCGTGGTGCTGCCGCTGTCCCTGCCGGGCGTCGTCGTCGCCTCGGTCCTCGTGTTCGCCGGCTCGATCACCGCCTACACCACCCCCTACCTCCTGGGCGGCTCGCGCGAGCGCGTCCTCGCCACGCAGCTCTACACCTACGCCAGCACGACGATCGACTGGGCCGCCGCCAGCGCCACCGCCCTCATCATGACGATCCTCGTGTTCGCGATCTCGGGCATCTCGGCCGTCATCGGCCGCAGGGGAGCGACCTCATGAACACCCGACGCCCCGTCGCCGCGGCCCTCGCGGTCCTCGGCTACATCGTGATGATCGTGCCGATCCTGTTCGTCGTCGTCACGGCGTTCAGCTCCGGCAGCACGCTCCGGTTCCCGCCCGAGGGCTGGTCGCTGCGCTGGTTCGAGGAGGCGGTGACGTACGCGCCGTTCATGACCTCGCTCGTGTCCAGCCTCCAGCTCGCGCTGCTCGCCACCCTCATCGCGCTCGCCCTGGGCGTGCCGGTCACGCTCGCCATCCACCGCGGCCGCCTGCCCGGCAAGGGCCTGGTGGAGGGCCTGTTCCTCTCCCCGCTCATCGTCCCGGAGCTGGTGGTCGGCCTCGCGCTCTACCAGCAGCTGATGATCGGCCTCGGGCTCGGCAACTTCGAGACCCTCCTGTTCGGCCACACGGTGCTGATGTTCCCCTACGCCGTGCGCGTGACGGGCGCGTCGCTGGCCCTCATCGACCCGGCCGCCGAGGAGGCCGCCCGCGGGCTCGGCGCGGGGCCCGTGCGCACCTTCTTCACCGTCACGCTGCCGCTCCTGCGGCCGGGCATCATCTCGGCCGCCCTGCTCAGCTTCATCGCCTCGTTCAACAACGTGCCGCTGTCCCTGCTGCTGCAGAGCCGCGACTTCCGCACCCTGCCCGTCGTCATGCTCGATTACGTCCAGCAGAACTACACGCCCATCATCGCCGCGATCTCCGTGCTCATCCTTGCCGGCACCGTGCTGATCGCCATCATCACCGAGCGCACCCTCGGGTTCGCCAAGGTGTTCGGAGGGATCAACGGATGACCGCCGCACAGCTCATCGGCGTGAGCCAGGTCTTCGGCGACTTCACCGCCGTCGACGCCATCGACCTCACCATCCCCGAGGGGAGACTGACGACCCTGCTCGGCCCGAGCGGCTGCGGCAAGACCACCAGCCTGCGCATGCTCGCCGGCTACCTCGCGCCCACCTCGGGGACGATCCTCATCGGCGGGAAGGACGCGACGCGTACGCCGCCCGAGAAGCGCAACCTCGGCATGGTGTTCCAGTCCTACGCGCTCTTCCCGCACATGACGGTGGCCGACAACGTGGCCTACGGCCTCAAGGTCCGCCGCGTGGGGAAGGCCGAGCGGGCCCGCCGCGTGGCGGAGTCCCTCGAGCTCGTCGGTCTCGCGCACCTGGCCGGGCAGAAGCCCAAGAAGCTCTCCGGCGGCCAGCAGCAGCGCGTGGCGCTCGCTCGCGCCATCACCATCGGCCCCGAGCTGCTCCTGCTCGACGAGCCGCTGTCCAACCTCGACGCCCGCCTGCGCATCCAGATGCGCGCCGAGATCCGGCGGATCCAGGCCGAGACCGGCCTCACCGTGGTGCTCGTGACGCACGACCAGGACGAGGCCCTGGAGATGAGCGACGAGATGGTCCTCATGAAGGACGGCCGGATCCAGCAGCAGGGCGCGCCCCAGGAGGTCTTCCCGGCGCCCGCCAACCGGTTCGTCGCCGAGTTCCTCGGCTACGAAAACTTCCTCCACGCCCCCGACGGCGAACTTCTCACCGTCCGACCCGAGCACCTCCAGCTGGTCACCGAGTCGGCCGGGTCGGCCGGCGCGCCGACCGGGCTCGAGCTGTCCGGCACCGTCCTCGACGTGGCCTACCGCGGCGTCGACGTCCTCGTCACGGTGGCGGCGACCGACCCGGCCGGGGAACGCGTCGAGGTCACCGCCGACCTGCGCGCCTCGACGGCACCGCAGTTCGCCACGGGCGATCCCGTGCGCGTGCTCGTGCCCGAGCACCACGTGGTCCCGATCGCGGCCGAGGCCGCCTGACACCTCTCGCCCGCCCGACGCCGCACGACACCCACCCCCTGCCCGACGCCGAAAGACCCGAGCCACCCGCCCGTTCCCGTGGCACCCGAAAGGACCCCTGACATGCGGACCCTCCCAGCGCGCCGACTCCTCGGAGCCGCGACCGTCACCACCCTTGCCGCGGCCGGGCTCACCGCCTGCGGAGGCGGCGACGAGGCGGCCGACGAGAACAGCATCGTCGTCAGCACGTTCCCGTTCAATGTCGAGCCGTTCACCGAGGCGGTGATCGACCCGTTCACCGAGGCCACCGGCATCGAGGTGGAGATCGACACCGGGTCCAACGCCGACCGCCTCTCCCAGCTCCAGCTCGACCAGGGCGACTCCGGCATCGACGTCATGCTCATCTCCGACACCTACGCCGCCATCGCGCAGGAGGACGAGCTCTTCCAGGAGGTCTCGGCGGACGACGTCCCGAACCTCGAGGCGATCGCGCCGTTCGCCGTCGAGGAGGGGTTCACCGGCCCGGCCTACAGCTACCAGCTCAACGGGATCATGTACGACACCGACGCCCTGAGCGCCGACGAGGCCGCACAGTGGGAGATCTTCGCCGACGAGGCCAACAGTGGCCGGCTCGTCCTGCCGGACATCGCGGTCACGGCCGGGCAGCTCACGGTCTCCGGCGTCGGGGAGGTGTACGGCACGGGCCCCTACGACGTCGACACCGCCTTCACGACGATGGCCGAATGGACGCCGAACATCCTCCAGTACTACGGCTCGAGCACCGAGATGACGAACCTGCTCACGCAGGGGGAGATCGTCGCCGGGGCCGCCCTCAACGGGTTCGCCACCGACCTCGTCGCCGCCGGTGAGCCCGTGGCCTGGACGCCGCCCGCCGAGGGCCGCTACATGGCCACCAACCGGGCGATGATCCCCACCGGCGCGCCCAACCTCGACGGCGCTCACCAGTTCATCGACTACCTGCTCTCCGCCGAGGCCCAGCAGGCGTCCGCGGAGCTCGTGGGGGACCTGCCGGTCAACCTCGACGTCGAGCTGCCGGAGGAGCTGACCGCCGTGGTCGGCGACATCGGCGACGACCCCGAGGCCGCCGGCTACGCGACGCTCGACCCGGCCGAGATCACGCCCAACCGGGGCGAGTGGGTCGAGCGGTTCGCGCGCGAGGTGGTCGGTGGCTGACGTGACCGACGCTCACGACTTCCTGCGCAGGCTGCCGAAGGTCGATCTGCACTGCCACCTGCTCGGGACGATCCGGCCGTCGACCTTCGCGGATCTTGCCCGGCGCGAAGGGTTGGACCTCCCGGACTCGCCGGAGCGGATCTTCGCCGACATCAACTCCCGTCCGCCGGACCCCTCGCTGTACCTGAACACGCGGATCCGCATGCCGCAGGGGCCGAGCGAGGACGAGCCGGAGACCTCGTACTCGCTGTTCCAGGCCTCCGACTGGGTGCGGCAGGCGCTGCGCGAGCCGGACGACCTCACCCGGATCGTCTACGAGGCGCTCGAGGACGCGCACACCCTCAGCGGGACCCGGCACGTCGAGTTCTCCATCGACATGCCGCCCCCGCAGATCGAGGCCCTCGGCCACGGGCCGATGGTCGAGGCCTACGCCGAGGGGATCCGCCTGGCCGAGCGTGACCTGGGGATCACCGCCCGGATGCTCGCCGCGATCGACCGCTCCGGCACCGGCGAGGAGGCGCTGGAGTGGATCCGTACCGTCGTCGACCACCCGCACGAGTACCTCGTGGGCATCGGGCTGGACAACCTCGAGAACTCCGGGCCGCCGGAGCGGTTCGAGGCGGCCTACCGGCTCGCCGGTGAGGCCGGGCTGCGGCGCACCGCCCACACCTCCGAGCACGTGCCGTCGGCGCGCAACGCCGTGACCTGCCTGGACGTGCTGGGCTGCGAGCGGCTCGACCACGGCTACTTTGTGCTCGAGGACGACGACGTGGTGGCGCGCATGCGCGACGAGCAGATCGGGTTCACGGTGGTCTCCACGACCTCGCGTCGGTCGTGGCGTCCGTGGCGGCGGGCGTCGATCCGGGCGATGATCGACGCCGGTCTCAACGTCTACCCGGCGTCGGACGACCCCGGGATGTTCCCGACGACGCTGCTGGACGAGTACCGGATCCTGCACGAGCAGGTCGGGGTGGGGCTCGAGCAGCTGGCCGACATGGCGCTCGCCGGCATCGAGGCCAGCTGGCTGCCCGAGGAGCAGAAGGACCTGCTGCGCACGGAGTGGCGGGCGACGGTGTCACCGTCGTCATCTCACGACGAGTGAGCAGTTTTCTGCCTGGCGAGTGAGCAGGATTCTGTCACTGCCAGCGTCGCGGTGGTGCTGCTGACCTGCGCCTACCGCCCCGCGCGTGACTCCCCGTGGACGACCTCCCGTGGCGTGGCGGGCGTGCGCAACCTCTACGTCGTCACCCACCCCGAGGCCACGCATCACGTCGACCGCCTGGTCGGCGGCTGGTACGACTCCGAGCTGACGGAACGCGGCCTGGCGGCCTCGCGGGCGCTCGCGACCAGGGTTCGCGGGCTCGTCCCCGAGGGCGCGACGGCGGAGGTCATCAGCTCCGACCTGCGCCGCACCGCGCAGACGGCGCAGGTCATCGGTGCGGCTCTCGGCGTCGAGCCGGTCCTCACGGCCGACCTGCGCGAGCGCTCCTACGGGGAGGGCGAGGGGCGCCCGCAGGCATGGCTCGACGAGCGGTACGTGCCCGCGCCGGCGATGGGCGACCGGATGACCCACGACCACGGGGTGGCCGGCGCCGAGCGCACGATCGACGTCGCCGGCCGCGTCTACCGGGCGATGGACCAGGTCACCGCCCGCGACTGCGAGCACCAGGTAATCGTCACCCACGGCGCGGCGCTCACCTACGTGATCGCCGCGTGGATCAAGATGCCGCTCGACGCCGCCGGGCACGTCGCGTTCCGGGCGACCAGCGGGGGACTCACCCACCTGCGCGAGCACCCCCGTTTCCGCAGCCGTGAGGTGGTCACGCTCAGCAGCGTCTGAGGTGGCCTGCGCCGGACTCGCGCGCTCCGGTTCTCAGCTCCCGACCGGCGCGGCCGGGATGCCGCCGTGGCCACCGACCACCTTCATCGTGAACACTGGTCCGAACCAGCGTTGCCGCGAGCTGTCGGTCGCGAGGTCCACCAGGCTCAGGGCGGCGGCGACGCCGTTGGCGATCAGGCGGCGGCCGGGTGAGCGGGGAGCGAGGCGCTCCAGCGCGACGGTGCTCGCGACGGCGGTCGAGCAGCGCAGTCCCGCACGCCTCCAGGATCCTTCGCCCAGCAGCGGCAGCGCGAACGGCTGGACGTGGACCAGGGCGAAGGTGAGGCGCGAGCGCATGGCCTTCATCGAGTAGCGCTCGCGGGTGGCCGGGAGCTGGAACGCGACGAGCCCACCGACGAGGTCGAAGGCGACGGCGCCGACGAGCGAGCCGCGCAGCCAGCCCGATCGTCGTGCGGTCCGAACGCCGACGGCGAGGGCCGAGGCGGTCGCCACGCCCAGTACTGCGGCCGACTCGCCGCGGCCCAGCGGGCCCACCAACGACGTCCACGCCGAGGCGGGGCGCGTCGTGTCGGCGGGGCGGGTCGAAGCGCGTCGTGCGGGCGAGAACATGGCTGCCTCTCAGGTCGGGATGTCGTGGTCGGCTGTGCGGTGGGAGCGGCTGAGCCGTGCGGCCGTCGCGGACCGGATGCTCAGCGGTGCGGAGCGCGAGGTGCTCCGCCTCGGTCGATTCGGCACGTCGTCGACCCCTGCTCACGAGGCCGTCGACGAGGAGCCCCAGGACGATGCCGAGCGTGACTGCGACGGCGGCGTCGAGCAAGCGATATTCGTCGGACCGGTGGCCGGCGAAGGTCCCGATGCCGAGGCGCACGCCCGTCCTCCGGCGACCAGCCGGTTACACGTTCTTCGAGACGATGGGTGGTGTCTCGAGACGATGGACCCGGGGCATGTTCTCGAGACACCACCCATGCTCCCGACGCGAGCAGCGGGCAGGGGAGTGGGCCAGGCGGTCAGTCGCGGGTCAGCAACTGGTCGATCTCCTCGGCCGTCGGCGACGTCGCCGGGCCGCGGCGGGTGACCGCGATGCCGGCCGCGACGTTGGCCCGCCGCACCGCCTCCGCGAGCGGCACGCCGGCGGCGAGGTCCGCGCACAGCACGCCGGTGTGGGCGTCACCGGCACCGTTGGTGTCCACCGCCTCGACGTCGATGCCCGGCACGTGTACCGCAGCCTCGCCCGGCCGGGCGACCCAGCAGCCGCCCGCCCCGACGCGCACGAGTACCACCGCCTCGAGCTCCCGGCTCAGGGCGGCGGCGAGCTCGTCCGCACCGACGCTCGCCACGTCAGTGCCCGCCGCACCGGCGCCCGCAGCGTCCTCGGGCACATCCGCAGGATTCCGCTCTCCCGCGCCGTCCCGCTCACGGAGCACCCGCCCCGCGAGGATGCCGGCCTCGCGCTCGTTGACCGACCACAGCGTCGCCGCGCCGCGCGCCGCCGCCAGCGCCTCGCCCGCCACCTCACCGATGACCGGCGAGGCGTCGACGACGACCTGCGCCGCCTCCGCCATTCTCGGCAGCGCCCGGGCAAGCATCGCGGCGTTGTCGGGGTGCAGGAGCGAGTAGCCGCTGACGTAGACGACGTCGCCCGGCCCCACCGGTACGCCGTCGAGTGCGTCCACCGCGACGTGTCCCTCCGCGCCGAGGGTGGAGACGAAGGTGCGCTCGGCGTCGTCGTCGACCATCGCCACGCAGAACCCTGAGTCCACCGACGGGTGCGCGTCCAGGAGCAGCTCGACCCCCTCGCCTGCGAGTGCGCGTCGCACCTGATCGCCGAACGGGCCGGTGCCGTGACCGCCGGCGTAGAGCACGTCGGCGCCCTCGCGGCGGGCGGCGGCCATGACGTTGAAGCCGCCGCCGACGAGCATCGCGTGCTCCCGCGCGAACACGTCCTCGCCCGGGCGCGGCACGGCGCCGACCTGCATGACGACGTCGACGATCGCCTGCCCCGTGTGGATCACCCGGGCCGGACGGCCGGGCACCTCGGCTGCACCCCCGACGCGGGCCGTCATCGCGCGGCCACGGACGGGTCGCGGCGGCCGGCGCGGGCACCGCCGAGCGCGGCGTAGAGCCCGGCCGAGATGACGAACGTGGCGACCCACGCGAGACCGTTGGAGCCAATCCAGGTCTCGGCGAGCGCACCGGTGAACCACACCTCGTCGGAGCTGACCCGCGCGGTTGTGAAGAGGAAACCGACGACGATCGCCACCGCCCACGCGAGCGTCGAGCGCCACTCGAACCCTGCGCGATACCAGTAGCCCGAGGCGCGGGTGAGGTCCATGAGGGAGTCGGAGTGATAGGTGCGGCGCCCGATCATGTCGACGACGAACACGCCCACCCACGCCGTGATCGGCACCGCGAGCAGCGAGATGAACGTGATGAACGGGCCGTAGAAGCTCTCCGAGACGAGCATGAAGTAGATGGCGCCGATCGTGGTGACGACGACGTCGAGGATGACGGCGTTGACCCGCTTGATCCGGATGCCCAGGGTGAGCGTGGTGAGGCCCGCCGAGTAGACGGACAGGTGGTTCGACAGCAGCAGGCCGCCGAACGCGGTGACGAGGTAGGGGATCGCCACCCAGGCCGGCAGGACCGAGCGGACCGCCGCCACCGGGTCGCCGGCGCTCGCGAGCCCGGAGTCGCCGGCGCCGAGGATCGCGCCGAGACCGATGATGATGACCAGCGGTATGCCGGCCCCGGCGGACGCCGAGGCGATGAGCGACCCGGCCCGCACGCGGGGCGACTGGTAGCGGGCCATGTCCGCGCCGGCATTCGCCCAGCCGATGCCGGTGCCGGCCGCGATCGTGCCGACGCCGATGATCACGGCGGAGGCCGGCCCCGCCGGGGCCGACAGGACGAGGTCCCAGTCCACGGTGGTCACCAGGTAGGCGGCGACGAAGATGTTGAGCGCCCCGAAGATCCACGTGGCCCACTTCTGCACGGCGACGAGGAAGGCGTGGCCCATGCCGGACACCGCGACGGTGCAGACGACGAAGATCGCGATGCAGACCAGGGCGAGGACCGGGCTCTCCTTGGCGTCCGGGTTCGTGCCGAGCACCAGGGTGGACAGCGAGAGCAGCGCGAACGCACCGGTCGTGGTGTTGACGGTCTCCCAGCCGAGCCGCGAGGCCAGCGAGACGATCGTCGGGCCGATGTTGCCGCGCACGCCGAAGATCGCCCGGGACAGGGTGAGGCTCGGTGCGCCGCCGCGGCGGCCCGCGATCGAGATGACGCCGACGATCGCGAAAGAGCCGAACGCGCCGAGCACGGCGGCGATCAGGGCCTGCCAGATGTTCATGCCCAGCGCCACGAGCGTGACGCCGAGCGGGATGCCGAGGATCGACAGGTTGGCGGCGAACCACACCCAGAACAGGTCGAGCGGGTTGCCCTGCTGCTCCTCGACCGGCACCGGCTCGATGCCGCGCTGCTCGTACTTCGACAGGATCACGTCCTGGGCCTGCTCGGCCGCGGTCGGTGAGGCGTCGTGGTTCGGGGACATCGTGCACCCTTCGTTGGATGGTCCGGGGAAGGACGGGTGGGCGCCGGTACGCGCCGGCGGATCGTCGGTTCCGGGTTGTTCGGGTAGTTCGGAGTCGTTCGGGTTGGTCGGGCGGTGCCCGGTGCGTCAGGCGGGGTCCGGTGCCGCGGGGGCGTGCGACCGGCGCAGTGCGAGCAGCTCGTCCGTGACGCCGGCGAGGTCGAGGTCGGAGACGGACGAGACGGTGGCGACGTCGTCGGCGGGGAAGCCGGCGGGCCCGTGGGTGGCGCCGAGGATCGCGCCGGCCATCGCCGCCACGGTGTCCGTGTCGCCGCCGATGGTGGCGGCGAGGCAGAGGCCGCCGTAGGGGTCGTCGCGGAACCGGTTCGCGATGACCAGAGCGCTGACGACCGACTCCTGGGACTGCACCGACGTGCCGACCACGCCCACGAGGAAGTCCGCCAGGTCGGCGGTGCTCATGGCGTGGGTGGCACGCAGCGCCCACCCGGCGCGGTCGGGGATCGAGGCGCCCGCGACCCAGTGGCCCATCGCCTCCGCGCGGCGGGCCAGGTCGAGGCCGTAGATCAGCGCGTCGTCCGGTGCGGCGCCGTCGACCGCGGCGGAGACCGCCCCCGCGACGGCGGCCGCTCCGGACAGGCCGAGCCCCGTGTTGTGCGTGACGAAGCTGAGGTCGTGGACGGCGCGGAGCAGGGCGTCGGGGTCCGCGGACGGCACCGCCACGGCCACCGGTGTCACCCGCATCGCCGCGCCGTTCGTCGTCCCGCCGGAGCCGGTCTCGGACGGGTCTCCGCCGTCGGCGATCGTCGTGATGGCCGCGGAGGTGGAGGGGCCGAGGAGGTCGAGCGAGCCCTTCGCGCGCATCCGTCCCTCCCAGGCCATGAGCGCGTCGGCGAAGGCTCGGGCCGCCACCTGGCCGTCACCGTCGACGAGCAGCCGGGCGACGAGGAGGGCCTGCTCGGTGTCGTCCGTGACCGAGCCCGCCGGCATGCCCGGGGCGATCGGCTGGTCGGCCGGGCCGTCGACGAGGCCGGTGATCGGCCCCAGCTCGCGGGCGATCCGCTCGCGGGACATCGACTGCGTGGGCATGCCGAGCGCGTCGCCGAGCGCGAGGCCGGTGAGGGCGCCGAGAGCGCGGTCGTGCAGGGTGGTCATGCGGGGGTGTCTCCGAACGTGAGGTGGAGGCTGAAGTGCGCCGGGTCGAGGAAGGACTCGACGTGCTCGACGACGCTGCCGTCGGCCGAGTAGGACAGCCGCGTCGTGCGCAGCACGACGGTGCCGGGGGCGTGCTCGAGGTGCGCGGCGACGTCGCCGGACGTGGGCACGACCCGCGCGTCCTGCGTGCCGTGGTGCGCGACGAGGCCCGCGCTGCGGAGCGTGGCCGTGAGGGAGTCGTCGACGAGGCCGGTGGTCGGGAGGTCGCGCAGCGGGCCGGTGGCGGGCACGACGGCGCGCTCGTAGGAGATCGGGCGGCCGTCCAGGAGGCGTCGTCGGGCAAGGACGACGACGTCGCGGCCGGCGAGCTCGGGCGGCACGGCGTGTGCCGGGGCGGCTGTCGGGTGCGCGGGGCCGGGTGGGGGCGTGGCGCTGGCCGCGGGGACGAGCGTGATGCCGAGGATCTCGGTGGTGACGGCGGCGCCCGCGTCTGTCAGGGCGCGCGCCCAGCCGACGTCCGGATCCAGCGGGCTGCCGTCGAAGGTGACGAACGAGCCGAGCCCCGCGCGGGTGGCGATGAGGTCGCGGCGCTGCAGCTCGGCCAGGGCGCCGCGGACGGTGCCGCGCGAGACGCCGAACTCCGCGGCGATTCCTGACTCGCTGTCGAGGCGCTCGCCGGCACGCAGCGCGCCGGCGCTGATGCGCGCGGACAGGGCGGCGACGATGCGCTCGCGCTGCGTCATCGCAGCCGGGGGACCGGACATGCTGCACATGTTCATACCTGTTCACTTCGCCTGTCAAGGCCGTGCCGCGACCGAACGCTCACCGCCCCTTCCGCGGCTCCGCCGCCAGCAGCCACGCCAGGTACGCCCCGCCGAGCACCACCGTCACGGTGCCCACGGGTACCGGCTGCGCGAGCGTGTGCTGCGCCAGCAGGTCGGCGCCGAGCAGCACGAACGCCCCGGTCAGCGCGGAGTGCACGAGCGGGATGCCCGGGCTGCGGGCCAGCCGACGCGCGATCTGCGGCGCGGACAGGGCCACGAACGCGATCGGCCCGGTCGTCGCGGTGACGAGCGCGGTGAGCAGCACGCCCACCCCGAGCACGAGCAGCCGCGTCCGCTCGACGTGCACGCCGTGGGAGGCGGCCACGTCGTCGCCGAGCTCGAGCTGCCGCATCGGCCGCACGGACAGCAGGAGCAGCGGCAGCGCGGCGAGCACGACCGAGACGGCCGGCACGACGTCTGACCAGCTCGCCAGGCTCAGCGACCCCGACCCCCAGATCGCCGCCGTCATCGCCTGCTCGGTCTCGGCGCGCAGGAGGATCCACGAGTTGACGGCGTGCAGCGCGGCCGTCACGGCGATCCCCACGATGATGAGCCGGAACCCCTGCACGCCGCCGCGCCACGCGAGCAGGTACACGAGCACCCCCGTGCCGAGCCCGCCGAGGAGCGCCCCGCCCGTGGCCCCGACGAGTCCGCCGCCCACCGCGACCGTCGCCACGAGTACGCCCGTGTACGCGCCGGTGGAGAAACCGATGATGTCCGGCGAGCCGAGCGGGTTGCGCGTGAGCGTCTGGAACAGCGCGCCGGCCACGGCCAGTGCGGCCCCGAACACCAGCGCCGCCGACACCCGCGGCAGCCGCCACTCGAGCACCACGGTCGACGCGAACCCTTCCTGCCCCGTCGCCGCGCGCAGCACCTCCACCGGCGTCAGGGGGAGGTCACCCACGCCGAGCGCCACCACGGTGAGCGCGAGGAGGGCCGCTGCGAGCGCGAACCCCACCACGACCGGACGACGACGACGCCTCCGCGTCACCCGCCCTCCGCCCGGTGCGAGCTGGGTGGTCGCGACGCCACCGGGGCGGGCCGCTGCGCCGCCGTCGTTCGTCGTCGGGTCTGCGCTCACAGGGACAGCGCCTTTCGCCGTCGGGCGAGGGCGACGAGGACCGGCGCGCCGACGAGCGCGCTGACCAGTCCCACCGGCATCTCGCCCGGCCACACGACGAGGCGGGCGAGGATGTCCGCGCCGATCATGAGGACCGGGCCGAGCACGAGGGACAGCGCGAGCACCCAGCGCTGGTCGGCCCCCGCGAACCGCCGCGCGGCGTGCGGGACCATGAGGCCGATGAAGGCGATGGGTCCGGCGATCGCCGTCGCGCCGCCCGCGAGGACCGTGATCGCGAGGACGCTGAGCGCCCTCGTCCGAGCGAGGGACACGCCGAGGGAGGCGGCGACGTCGTCGCCCATCGCCACCCCGTTGAGCGCCTTGCCGAGCAGGAGCGCGAGGACGAGACCCGGGAGCAGGAGGGGAGCCACCGAGCCGACGACGTCGAGCCCCCGCCCCGACAGGATGCCCGCCTCCCAGACCTGGAGGGCGTTGAACGTGCGCGGGTCGGACAGGCGCAGCGCGCCGAGGATCCCGGAGAGCACCGCGCTGAGCGCCACGCCCGCGAGGACGAGCCGCACCGGGTCGACGCGCCCGCCGCCCGTGCGGCTGATGAGCGTGACCGCGACCGTCGCGAGCAGCGCGCCCAGCAGCGCGAACCACACGTAGGAGCTGGGGTCGGACAGGCCGAGCAGCGAGATCCCCATCGCGACCGCGAAGCTCGACCCCGCCGACACCCCCAGCAGGCCGGGCTCCGCCAGCGGGTTGCGGGTGAGCGCCTGCATGAGCGCTCCGGCCACGGCGAGAGCGGCCCCGACGGCGGCGGCCGCGAGCGTGCGCGGGAGCCGCAGGCCGGTGACGGCGTGCTGGTCTGCCGCCGAGACGTCGCCGCCCGTGAGGGCCGCGAGCACCGTGGGCAGCGGGACGTGGCTGCTGCCGACGACGATGCTCAGCACGCCGAGCACGAGCAGCAGCGCGAGCGCGACGAGGAGCGCCACCACCCGGACCCGCGTGGCCGACCCGCCGGGGCGGGGGGCGACGTCGCCGGGGACGAGGGGCGCGACGGCGTCGGCCGGACGGGTGTAGGAGGCCTCGGGAACCGGGGGCGTCCCGTCGGGGGCGGGACGGGTGGAGCCATCGGCGGTCGGACGGGTGGCGCCACCGGTGGGCGTGACGGCGTCGCGCCGTGACGAGTGTCCCATCGTGACCGTGCCCCATCCTTTGTGCCTTAGGTGAGCCTCACCTTAGTGTGGTGCCGGGTCGTTGTGGCCCGCAGTCCAGGTCGACAAGGAGACACCGATGTTCCGTACCCGCCCCGTGCGTCGCGCCCGCACGTTCGGCCTCGCGCTGGCCGCGGCCCTCGCTCTCACCCTGACGGCGTGCGGCGACGACGACGGTACAGCCGACGACTCCGGTGGTGGCTCCGCGGGCGGCGGCGCGTCCGAGGCTGGGTCCGACGGCTCGGCCGACTCGCGCGAGGCGTTCCCCGCGACGGTCGAGACCGAGTTCGGCGAGGTGACGATCGAGGAGCGCCCCGAGCGCGTCGTGGCGCTGGGCTGGGGCGACGCCGAGGTCGCGCTCCAGCTCGGCGTGCAGCCCGTGGGCGCCTCCGACTGGATCGGCTTCGACGACCCGACCGGCGTGGGCCCGTGGATGGAGGGCGCCTACGACGAGCCGCCCGAGATGTTCGGCACGATGGAGCTGTCGTACGAGGCGATCGGCGCGCTCGAGCCGGACCTCATCCTCGACGTCCACTCCAGCGGCGACCAGGAGCGCTACGACCGGCTCAGCGACATCGCCACGACCGTCGGCGTCGCCCCCGGCGGGGGCGACTACCTCACCGCCGGCGCCGAGCAGCTCGAGATGATCGCCACCGCACTGGGGGAGGGCGACCAGGTCGAGGACATCCTCGCCGAGCAGGACGCAGCGTTCGCCGAGGTCGCGGAGGCGCACCCCGGCTGGGAGGGGCAGACGGTGACCGTGGGGTCGCGGACCTCCGAGGGCTGGGGTGCCTACACCGCCGCCGGCAGCCGCGTCGAGTTCATGACCGAGCTCGGGTTCGTGCCCAACCCCGAGGTCGAGGAGCTCGCCGATGAGGGCAGCTGGAGCGTCTCGCTGTCCGACGAGCAGCTCCCCGTCCTCGACGCCGACCTCGTCATGGCCACCCCCATCTGGATCGACCCGACCGAGATCACCGACGACGCCGGCTGGCTCGCCATCCCCGCGGTCGAGGACGGCCGCTCGATCGTCATCGACGACGAGGTCTCCGACGCCTTCGCCCTCGCCACGCCCGTCGCCCGCCTCCACGCGCTCGAGCAGCTCGAGCCGCTCATCGAGGAGGCGCTCGGTGAGTGAGGCGTCTGTGCGTGAGGCGAGGGTGCGTGGGGCGTCGGGACGGTCGGCGAACGTGACCGGGACGGGGGGTGCCGACGTCGTCCCCACGCGTGCCTTCCGGACCACGGTGGCGCGCCGGCGGCGGCTCTCGCCGAGCTTCGTGCGCGTGACGCTGACCGCCGACGAGCTGGAGCACGTCGGCCCGCAGGGGACGGCGGCCACGCCCGAGGCGGCGGCTGTCTCCCCGCCGGCCTGGGACCAGCGGATCAAGGCGTTCCTGCCGAGGGCCGACGGGACGTTCCCCGAGCTCGGGCTGTTCGCCGACCCGCCGGCATCGATGATGGAGTGGTACACCGCGTGGCGGCAGCTCGACGACGACGAGCGCAACCCCATCCGCACCTACACGATCCGCGCGATCCGCACGGACCGGCGGGAGATCGACGTCGACTTCGTCCTCCACGTCGACGACGACGGCACCTCGGGCCCCGCTGCCGCGTGGGCCGCCGGGGCGCGGGAGGGGGACGACCTCGTCGTCATCGGTCCCGACCGTCGCGCGTTGGCGAGCAGCGGCGGCATCGAGTGGAGCCCCGGCGCCGCGCGCGACGTGCTGCTCGCCGGCGACGAGACCGCGGTCCCCGCGATCTGCGCGATCCTCGAGGCGCTGCCCGCGGGGTTCCGCGGCGAGGCGTACCTCGAGGTGCCCTCCGGCGAGGACGTGCTGGACGTGACGACGGCGTCGGACGTGGCGGTGCACTGGCTGCCCCGCGACGGCGCGCCGCTCGGTCAGCGCCTCGACGCCGCCGTGCGCGACTGGGGCCGCCGGCGCGTGGCCGGTGGTGGTGCCGGGTCCGGTGCTGGCGCTGGTGGTGACGGTTATGTCGAGCTCGACCCTGACGGGCAGCTCTGGGAGGTCGCCGAGCCGGGCGACGCCGGGCTGTACGCCTGGCTCGCCGGCGAGGCGGGCGTCATCACGACGATGCGCCGCCACCTCGTCAAGGAGCTGGGCATGGACCGCGGGCGGGTGTCGTTCATGGGCTACTGGAAGCGCGGCCGCTCCGAGACCTGACCTGCCGGCCGGTCAGCGCCAGGGGCCGAACCATCCCTGGCGAGTGAGGGGACTTCTGCCTGGCGGGTGAGCGGGCTTCTGCCTGGCGAGTGAGCGGGGGCGCGCCGTCGTGGGACGTTGTCGCCGAGCCGGTCGGTGATCCGCTGAGGCAGTTCCCCGCGTCGACTAACTCGGCACTTATCCGGTTGACTCACCGATCGACCCCTCCGATCGACCCCTCCGATCGACCTCTCCGATCGACCTCTCCGACCGACCGCCCCCACCGACCGACCCTGACGAAGGACGACCCCATGCCGCGCGACGCCCACAGAAGCAGGATGATCACGGACCCGCGGGTGCTGGCTGTCCTCGACGAGCTCTACGAGCGCGAGCGGCACATCGACTGGGCCGACTACGCCTGGCACCCCGACCCGCACCGCCACACGGAGACCGGCTTCTCGCTCAGCCCCGAGCAGGGCGACCAGCTCTACCTGCTGGCGCGGCACGGGCGGGCGAGCAACGTCGTCGAGTTCGCGACGTCGCTGGGCTTCGCCACGATCTACCTCGCGGCCGCGGTGCGCGACGCCGGCGGCGGCACCGTCCGCACCGCCGAGCTCGTGCCGGAGAAGGCGGAGCGGGCGCGCGCGAACGTCGAGCGCGCGGGACTGGGGGAGTACGTCGAGTTCCTCGTCGGCGATGCGCGTCAGACTCTGACCGGCGTCCCCGACGGCGTCGACCTCGCGCTCATCGACGGCTGGGCCCCCGACGTCTCGCTCGAGGTGCTGCGCGTGCTCGAGCCGAGGCTGCGCAGCGGCGCGCTCGTCTACAACGAGAACCTCGACGAGTCGTTCATCGACCACGTGCGGGGCGAGGGCAACGGGTACCGGAGCCTCACGCTGCTCAGCGGCTCGGAGTACAAGCCGAAGGGCGAGCTGGCGCTGCGACTCTGACGCGCCACCGCCCCTTCCTGCGGCGACGCTTCCTCGATACGGTCGGTGGCGTCGGGGTCGTCGTGACGGGGAGCACAGGAGCCACCGTCGACAGCGGGGGACCCCGACGTCCACCCGGCGACCGACGCACGAGCAGGCACACCTCCCTGATCAACGACGAGCCAGCGGTGCGCGGCGTCAGCTTCTCGACAAGGAGGCACGACATGACCGACTCGACAGACTTCACGCGCTCCGGCGTCTCCCGCTTCAAGGACCGCGACCTGGGCGTCCAGCGGTTCCGGTGCGAGGTCGGGGTCCCGCTGGCCGAGCAGAAGCATCTCGGTCACAACCGGTGGCACCCGGACATCCCGCCGCTGGTCGAGGTGGGACTCGGCGACGAGGTCATCCTCGAGAGCGGTGGCTACGACGACTATCAGCTCAAGGACGTCGACGACGACGCCGACATCCACACCTTCGACCTCACCCGCACCCACCCGCTGACCGGCCCGGTGAAGGTCGACGGAGTCAAGAAGGGCGATCTCCTCGTCGTCGACATCCTCGACGTGCTGCCGCTGTCCGGCATCGGCTACTCGAACATCCTGCCCGGCATGGGTGGCCCGCTCGCCGCCCAGTTCCCGCAGGGGTTCAAGACGATCTGGGACCTGCACGGTACGTACGCCACGAGCCGGCAGATCCCCGGCGTGGAGATCCCCGCGATCAGCCACCCGGGCATCATGGGTGTGGCGCCGTCGCACGAGCTGCTGCGGATCTGGAACGAGCGCGAGGACCCCCTGATCGCCGACGGTCTCGCCGGGCCGCGGTCGGAGGCGATCGACACGTCCGTGCTGCGTGACCTCGAGGGCGACGAGTGGCGGCGGGTCGCCGAGGCCGCCGCCCGCACCATCCCGCCACGGGAGAACGGCGGAAACATGGACATCAAGAACCTCTCGCGGGGCTCGCGCGTCTACTACCCGGTGTTCGTCGACGGCGGCCTGTTCTCCTCGGGCGACTTCCACTTCGCCGAGGGCGACGGAGAGGTCACCTGGAACGCCATCGAGATGGACGGGGTCGGCTGGTACCGGTTCGGCGTGATCAAGGACGGGATGGCCCGCTACGGGGTGAGCACGCCGATGTTCCGGCCGTCCCCGTTCGACCCGAACATGGGCACGCGGTACATCTCCTTCACCGGGCTGTCGGCCAGCGGGTCGGAGCAGAAGTACCTCGACACGACGATGGCCGCCGTCCAGGCCCTCGAGCAGGCGATCGAGTACCTGGGGAAGTTCGGCTACACGCCGGAGCAGGCCTACACGATCATCTCGGTCGCGCCCTGCGAGATGCACGTGGGCGGCATCGTCGACATCCCCAACGCGGCCGTGGTCCTCAAGGTGCCGGTGGACATCTTCGACAAGGACATCCTGCCGCAGCCGGAGTAGGAACTCCGTCCACCCCACACGACGTCGAACCCACACGACGTCGGCGAGTCGATGTCCTACGCCGAACCCACACGGAGTGCGTCGAACCAGGTGACGCCGTGAGTGCGGTCGACGGAGGACCTGTGGGCTCGGCAGGAACACGTGGGCTGGGCGTCGAACGACGGTGGGGCGGTGACCGATCGTCAGCTGGTCACCGCCCCACCGCCCCACCGCCCGGTGGCATGACAGGTCGAGCTCGCCAAGTGGCCCACCCGCCGAGGTCGACAGGTCGAGATCGCCGCGGGAGGGCCACCGAGCGCCTGGTCGGCGCGGAAGAGCCGAGTGTTCCGGCGCGTGCGGCTACCGACGCGAGTCCTCGCACGTGAGTGCACGGTCAGCTCGCTCGCCCCGTTCGCGTCGTCCGTCGTGGCATGAGCGCGGTGACCGGAGAGAGGTTGAGCCGAGTGCCGTTGGGCAGCTTCTCCTCGATTCGCTGCGCGACCGGCTGCGCGAGCCGCACGGCTGACGTGCCGCGCTGCTGACGTCCAGTGCGGCCCGGCACCGCCCACCACCGCCCGGCCCGTTGACGACGGCCCTACTACAGTGGATCGCGTCCGGCCCGAGCCGAGGGGCGCGGCATCGACGGTCAAGGAGGCCCGCAGTGGTCGAACGGCAGATCCCCCGCCCCAGCGAGATCTTCGAGCTGGTCCAGCTCCGGCGCCCCAGCCTCGACCTCAAGAGGCGCAGGCTCGAGTCGGCCCTCACGATCGAGGACCTCCGCCGGATCGCCAAGCGCCGCACGCCGGCCGCGGCCTTCGACTACACCGACGGCGCCGCCGAGGACGAGCTGTCGCTGGCGCGGGCCAGGCAGGCGTTCCGCGACGTCGAGCTGCACCCGGCGATCCTCAACGACGTCACCCACGTCGACACGAGCACCACGATCTTCGGCGGGCCTTCCGCCATGCCTTTCGGGATCGCGCCCACCGGTTTCACGCGCCTCATGCAGACCGAGGGCGAGAGCGCCGGAGCCGCGGCCGCCGGCGCCGCGGGCATCCCGTTCACGCTGTCCACGCTGGGCACCACGTCGATCGAGGACGTGGCCGCCGCGAACCCGGGCGGGCGGAACTTCTTCCAGCTCTACGTCATGCGCCAGCGAGAGACGTCCTACAACCTCGTCGAGCGGGCGGCGGCGGCCGGCTTCGACACCCTGTTCTTCACCGTGGACACCCCCGTGGCAGGGGCCCGCCTGCGCGACGCCCGCAACGGGTTCTCGATCCCGCCGCGCCTCTCGCTGCGCACCATCGCCAACGCCGTGCCCCGACCCTGGTGGTGGTACGACTTCCTCACCACCCCGAAGCTCGAGTTCGCGTCCCTGTCCTCGACCGGAGGCACCGTCGGCGAGCTGCTCGACTCGGCGATGGACCCCTCGATCGGGTGGCACGACCTCGAGACGATCCGCGGCATGTGGCCGGGCCGGCTCGTGGTCAAGGGTGTGCAGACCGTGGAGGACGCGCGCCACCTCGTGGACCTGGGCGTGGACGGGATCGTGCTGTCGAACCACGGCGGCCGCCAGCTCGACCGGGCGCCCGTGCCGTTCCACCTGCTGCCGGAGGTGGTGCGCGAGGTCGGGCACCACACCGAGGTCGCGCTGGACACGGGGATCATGCACGGCGCCGACGTCGTGTCGTCGATCGCGCTCGGCGCGAAGTTCACGTTCATCGGCCGCGCGTACCTCTACGGCCTCATGGCCGGCGGGCGCGACGGCGTGGACCGGGCGATCGCCATCCTGTCCGAGCAGATCGAGCGGACGATGCGGCTGCTGCAGGTGGGCTCGCTCGCCGAGCTCGAGCCCAGGCACGTGACGCAGCTGCAGCGGTTGGTGCCGCGGGAGATTCCGCGGGCGGTGCCTGGTGCGGTGCCGACCGAGGTGTCGGGCGCGTGATCGAGCCCGTCGCGGCTCGAGAGGTCCATCGAGTCAATCGGGCATCTATCGAGTCAGCGCCCGCGGGGAATCGACTCGAGCGTTACCCGATTGCCTCGGCGCAGACGCCCGAGTCCTGCCAGCGCGCACCACTGCTCAGAAGTGCGTAGAACAGTGCTCGGACCAGCGCGCACGGGCCCACGCCTAGCATCGAGGAGCAACGACGCGAGCGCCTGGGGAGGCCCCGATGGAGAAGTACTTTGCCGGCATCGACGCCGGAACGACCGGCACCACGGTGATGATCTTCGACCGCGACGGCAACGTCATGAGCAGCGGGTACTCCGAGTACCGGACGAAGCATCCCCATCCCGGGTGGGTCGACCAGGACATGCACGAGCTGTGGGACGGCCTCTGCGCCGCCGCGAAGCAGGCCACCAGCCGGTTCCGCGGCGACCTCTCGCGCATCGTGTCGATCGGCGTGTCCTCGCAGCGCGGGTCGTTCGTCCCCGTCGACGAGAACTGGGAGCCGCTCATCGACGCCATCGTGTGGTCGGACGGTCGCGCCACCAGGGAGACGCAGTGGATCAACGACGAGATCGGCTCTGACGAGTACTGCCGCATCACCGGCCTGAACCCCTCGAGCCTGTGGGTCTACCCGAAGCTGAAGTGGCTCAAGGACCAGCGCCCGGAGGTCTACGACCGGACGTGGAAGATCGTCAACGGTCACGAGTGGATCCTGCACCGCCTCGGGTCCACCGAGCTCTTCGCGAACCCGTCGGCGCTCAACTACAACGGCATGTTCGACATCACCACCCTCGACTACGCCCCCGAGCTCTTCGACCGCGCGGGGCTCGACATCGACCTCATGCCCCCGATCGTCCACGAGCTCCGGCCCGTCGGTGAGGTCTCGGCGGCCGGGGCGCTGGCCACCGGCTTCGCCGAGGGCACCGTCCTGGCCCCGGGTGGCGGCGACCAGCAGTGCGCGGCGGTGGGCTCCGGCGTCAACAAGGCAGGCATGGCCGAGCTGTCGCTCGGTACGGCCGCGGTCATGGTCGCGCAGCTCGACGAGGCGCCCGACATGGTGGCGAACCTCGACGGCGGCGTCTCCTTCGGCGCGCACGCCATCCCGCACCGGTGGGACATGGAGGGCACCGCGCACGCCGCAGGCGCCGTCCTGCGCTGGTGGCGCGACACGTACGGCCAGCCCGAGGTCGCGGCGGCCGAGGCGCTCGACGTCAGCCCGTACGAGCTGATCTCGCTGGAGGCCTCGCACGCGCCGGTCGGCAGCGACGGCCTGCTGTTCTTCCCCTTCTTCAACTCCCAGGCGAACCCGCACTTCCACGACAACGCGCGTGGCGGCATGCTCGGCCTGACCCAGATCCACACGCGCAAGCACGCGGCCCGCGCCGTGCTCGAGGGGGTCATCTACGAGCTGCGCATGGCCGTGGAGGCGATGGAGGGCGCGCTCGGGCGTCCGTTCGACACGATCCGGCTCTCGGGCGGCGGCGCCAAGTCCGTGTTCTGGACCCAGATGCAGGCCGACATCTACGGGCGGCGGGTCGAGCGGCTCAAGGTCTCCGAGTGTGCGGTGCTCGGTGCGGCGATCCTCGGCGGGGTCGGCTCCGGCGAGCTCACCGACGTCGACTCGGCGATCGACGCGATGGTGCACACCCACGGCTTCGTCGACCCGGACATGGAGGCGCACGCCGTCTACAGCGACTACTTCGAGATCTTCGAGAAGGCGTTCCTCGCGCTGGTCGAGGCCGACGTCTACAACGACCTCGCGAAGGTCAACACGCGCCACAGCGGCGAGGACTGAGCCGGGAGGGGCGGCGCCCGGGAGGGCGCCGCCTCGTCCGGGTGGGGCTACGGCCCGACGGCGAACGGCAGCCGCTCACCACGTCCGGGCGACGGCCCGACGGCGAACGACCCGCGCTGGCTGCCGCTCAGTCGAGCAGGGTGATCGCCTTGTCGACGAGCTCCTCGAGGCGCACGACGTCGACCTGGTGCGCCGTCGTGACGACGACCGCCTGCCGGTCCGGGACGATCGCGAGGGTCTGCCCGTCCGTCCCGTGGCCGAAGAAGATGCCGCGCCTGTTGCTCAGCCAGAGGCTGGAACCGTAGGCCCAGCGGCGGAACAGCGGGTTCGTCGGGGTGTCGACCCCCGGCGTGAAGTCGGTGAACTGCTTCATCCGCTCGATCCACCGCGCAGAGACGATGCCCTGCCCGCCGTGGAGCAGCACCTCGCCGACGGCGAGCAGGTCGTGCGGGGTCAGCCAGAGCCGCGTGGCGCCGGCGACGTACTTCCCGTACCGCTCCCACGTGTAGCCGGTGATGCCGAGCGGCCGGAAGAGCACGCGGTCCGCGTAGGCCTCGAGGTCCTCACCCAGCAGCTCCTGCAGCACGATGGACAGCAGGTAGAAGCCGGCGTTGGAGTACAGGTAGTGCGTGCCGGGCTCGTGCATGATGGGCGAATTGACGATGTAGTCGAGGTAGTCGGCCGGATCCATGTCGGCGATGTCGCCGCGCATCATGAGGACCTCGTTGAAACCGATCGTGTGGTTGAGCAGGTGCTTGATCCGCACCCGCTGCAGCTTCTCCCGATTCTCCTCGCGCGTGAGCGTGGACAGCGGCTCGAGGATCGGCCACACGGGGGTGTCCTCGTCGACGTCGTCGCGGCTCTTCACGATCGTCCCCGTGAGGAGCGCCATGATGGTCTTCGACAGCGAGCGGATGTCCGACCGCTCGGTCCGTCCGCCGAATGCATGGAGATGCTCGGTCTCGCCCTGCTTGATGAGCAGGTAGTGCATGTTGAGCGGGTCGCCGTCGCGATCCCGTGCCGACTCGAAGAGGTCGACGAGACCGTCGAACTGCTGGCTGTCCATGAAGTGCCTTGCGCTTTCAGGAGGAGGGGCGGCCGGCTCGGGGCCGGCGTCGTGACGCGTGTCGTGCGTCGGCCCGCGCGTGGCGGCGCCGTCGGAGCGGGCACCACCGCCGACGCCGCCGATCGCGTCATGAAGCCTACGCGTGGTCCGCCAGCACGAGCTGACCGTCGACGCGCCTCGGGATGCCCAGCGGGTTCGCCTCCTGCAGCGGCTCGGGCAGCAGGTCGTCCGGCGTCGTCTGGTAGGTCACGGGCCGGAGCCAACGGCGGATCGCGGTGGTCCCCACCGAGGTGTGGATGCTCGTCGTCGACGGGTAGGGGCCGCCGTGGTGCTGGCCGTGCGACACGGCGACGCCGGTGGGCCAGCCCCCGAACAGCACCCGGCCGGCGCGCTCGCCGAGTGCCGGGACGAGGGTGCGAGCGAGCTCCTCACCAGGCGCGGCGTGGAGCGTCGCGGTGAGCGAGCCGGGCAGCACCCCCAGTGCGGCCCGCACGTCCTCCTCGGAGTCGTAGTCGACGATGAGCGTCGCCGGCCCGAACACCTCCTCGAGCAGGACCTCGGGTGACTCGAGCACTCGCTGCACGGTGGTCCGCAGCACCACCGGGGAGGTGCGCTCCTCGGAGTCGACGACGTCCGCGCCCGCGACCACGTCCACGCCCTCCTGGCCGGCGAGGCCGCTGAGTCGGTCGTGGAAGCCCGCGCGGATCCGGTCGTTGAGCATGGGCGGCGACGCCGGGTCACCCGCCGCGTCGGCGTCGACCTTCGTCGCGAGGCGGCCGGCCAGGTCCGCCCCGGCCGGCGAGAGGACCACGCCGGGCTTGGTGCAGAACTGACCGACGCCCATCGTGAAGGAGCCCAGCAGTCCGTCGACGATCTCGTCGATCGAGGACTCGACGGCCCCGGGCGTCACGACGACCGGGTTGATGCTCGCCAGCTCGCCGTAGAACGGGATGGGCTCCGGCCGCTGGACGGCCAGGTCGAACAGGTGGCGCCCGCCGGCCAGCGATCCCGTGAAGCCGACCGCCCGCACGTCCGGGTGCCGGACGAGCTCGACGCCGGCCTCGCGCCCCTCGACGAGCTGGAGCAGTCCCGACGGCGCACCTGCGCCCTCGAGCGCCTGCGCGCCGAGCTCCGCCACCCGGCGGGACAGGGCGGGATGTCCCTCGTGCGCCTTGACGATCACGGGCGCGCCGGCCGCGAGCGCGCTCGCGGTGTCCCCGCCGAGGACGGAGAAGGCGAACGGGAAGTTGCTCGCCGCGAACACGACAACCGGGCCGAGCGGCACGAGCATCCGCCGCAGGTCGGGGATCGGGGGAGTGGCGGAGGGATCGGTGTGGTCGATCGTCGCCTCGAGGAAGCTGCCCTCGCGAACGACCGAGGCGAACAGCCGCAGCTGGGCGCTGGTCCGGGCGAGCTCCCCGGTCAGGCGCTTCTCCCCGAGGCGGCTCTCGTCGTCGGCGAGGGCGATGAGCTCGGGCGCGTGGGAGTCGAGGGTCTCGGCCAGCGCCTCGAGCCATCCGGCTCGGGTCTCGTAGCTCTCCCGGACGGACGCGCGGGCGGCGTCGGTGGCGGCAGCGACGGCCGCGTCGACGATGGACCTCGAGGTCTCGTTCACGGAGGTCATGTGGTGGTTACTCCTTCGGTCGAGCGGTGGTGGAGGACGTGGTGGGGTCGACGACGACGGCGTCCTCGTCGACGAGCGTGCCGGCGTCGTCGACGACGCGCCCCAGGTGGGCCGAGGTCGCCCGCCGGGCGGCCTCGACGTCACGGGCGGCGATCGCGTCGGCGATCGCCGTGTGCTCGGCGACCGTGTCGGCCTGCGTCGCGAGGTACCCGATGGGCTTGCGGTAGACGTCGCGCAGCACGAGGTTGATGGGCTGGACGAACGCGAGGACGAACGGGTTCTGCGTCGCGCGCGCGACCGCCATGTGGAAGGCCATGTCGGCGTCCATGCAGGCCGCGTAGTCGTCGAGGTTCTCCGCGGCCCGGGCGATGGCGTCGCGCATGTGGGCCACGTCGTCGTCCGTCCGGTTGGCGGCCGCCAGGGTCGCCATGTCGACCTCGGTCATCCTGCGCAGCTCCATGAGCTTCTCGAAGCTCGCGTGGCCGTGCTGCAGCAGCATCCGGAAGCGCTGGACGATGGAGTCGACGTTCGGAGCGATCACCGTCATCCCGCGGCCGGCGCGGATCTCCACGAGGCCGCGGTCCTCCAGCAGCCGGGCGGCCTCGCGCACCACCTGCCGGCTCACGCCGAAGTCGTCGGCGATGGCCTTCTCCGTCGGCATCAGGGATCCGACCGGGTACTCGCCGTGGAGGAGCGCCTCCTCGAGCTGGTCCGCCAGCCACATCGGCAGTCGCGCGGGGCGCACCGGGGTCGGCGCCGATGCCTGACGGGGAGACGGCACGCCCGGGCTCGTCGCCAGACCACCCGTCGCAGGGGTCGGCGCGGGCCGGCTGTCGCCGGCTGATTGACGGCTCATGTCAATCATCATATGTTTGGACACCTCGCACATCAAACACCCCGAAGCCACGCTCGAAGAGGAGTGCCCCATGTCCGACCCGCGAGCGCAGTCCGCGCAGGTCCTGCCCACCGACGCCGCCGACCCCACGCTGGTCGGACGGATCTGGGTCCCGGGCGCAGGCCCGCGCCTCGTCGCCGTCGCGGGCGACGCGCTCGTCGACGTCACCGCCCTCGGGCCGACGATGACCGAGCTGGTGCAGGAGAGCGATCCCGCGTCGCGGGTACGAGCCATCCTCGCCGGCGACGCCACGGCCGCCGCCGCCACGGACGCCGCCGCCGGCACCACCGCGGCCGCCGCCACGGAGACCCTCTCCGCCCCCACCCGGTGGGACCTCGACGAGGTCCTCGCCGCCACCGTGCGCGAGGCGGACCGTCGCCGCGGCGCGGAGGGCCCGGTGGAGCTGGCCGAGACCGTCCTGCTCTCGCCGGTCGACCTCCAGGTGCTCAAGGCCGCGGGCGTCACCTTCGTACGGAGCATGATCGAGCGCGTCATCGAGGAGCGCGTGGGCGGGGACCCGACCAAGGCCGCAGCGGTGCGCGACCAGCTCAAGGAGACGCTCGGCGAGTCGATCCGGGACATCCGCCCCGGCTCGCCCGAGGCGCTCGCCGCCCTCGAGGTGCTGCGCGAGAACGGGCTGTGGTCCCAGTACCTCCAGGTCGGGCTCGGCACGCACCCCGAGGTGTTCACGAAGGCGCCGATCCTGTCCAGCGTCGGCCACGGCTCCGACGTCGGCATCGCCGGCATCTCCACCTGGAACAACCCCGAGCCCGAGCTCGTCCTCGTCATCGACGGCGCCGGACAGGTCAAGGGCGCGACCCTCGGCAACGACGCGAACCTGCGGGACATGGAGGGCGCCAGCGCGCTGCTCCTCCCGCTCGCCAAGGACAACAACGCCTCCGCGGCGCTGGGCCCGTTCATCCGCCTGTTCGACGACGCGTTCACGCTGGAGGACGCCGCCGCCACGACGATCACCATGCGCATCACCGGTGAGGACGGTTTCGAGCTCGAGGCGACGGCCCCCCAGTCGGACATCTCCCGGCCCGTGAGCGAGCTCGCCGCGCACACGATCAACCGCCGTCACCAGTACCCCGACGGCCTGGTCCTGTACTGCGGCACCCCGTTCGCCCCGACCGAGGACCGAGGCGAGCCCGGCCAGGGATTCACCCACCACGAGGGCGACCTCGTCTCCATCAGCTCCCCGCAGCTCGGCACCCTGACCAACCGGGTGACCCCCAGCGAGAGCGCACCGGTGTGGGACTACGGCGTCCTCGACCTCGTCCGCGACCTCCACCGGGCCGGCTGAGGAGCGAAGGAGCTTACGCATGAGCGAGCAGATCATCGCGGTGACCGACACCGCCGTCGACGACGAGACCCTCGAGCGACGCCTCGCGAAGGACGAGGGGGCGACCTACCGGCGCTGGGACGGCTCCGGCGACCTCGGCGCGGTCCTCGACGGCGCCCACGTCGTCTTCACCAACTTCGCCCCGCTCGGTGCCGCCGAGCTCGACCGGCTCGCGCCGGACGCCGTCGTCATCCGGTACGGGGTCGGCGTCGACAACGTCGACCTGGCGGCGGCCGCCGCCGCGGGCGTGCGGGTGTGCAACGTGCCCGACTACGGGGCAGGCGTCGTCGCCGACCACGCCACCATGCTCGCGCTCATGCTCGTGCGGCGGGTGCGCGAGTTCGACGACGCACTGCACGACGGCAGCACCATGCGCGCAGGAGACCTCGGCCCCATCCCGAGCATGGAGAGCCGCGTGGTCGGCCTCGTCGGCGCGGGCCGCATCGCCCGCATGGCCGCCGAGCGTCTCCGGGCGTTCGGTGCGACGACCATCGCCTACGACCCGTACCTCGCCCCCGGCGCGCTCGACGAGGAACAGATCCGCCTCGTCGGCTGGGACGAGCTCCTCGCCTCCGCGCACATCCTCTCGCTGCACCTGCCGCTGACCGAGGACACCCACCACCTGCTCGACGACGCGGCCTTCGCCGCCATGGGCGAGGGCACGTTCCTCATCAACACCGCGCGCGGCGGCCTGGTCGACCACGACGCGCTCGGCCGGGCCCTGGACTCGGGCAGGCTCGCCGGCGCCGCGCTCGACGTCACCGAGCCCGAGCCGCTCCCGACCGACCACCCGCTGCGCTCCCGGCCGGAGGTCATCCTCACGCCGCACGCGGCCTTCTACTCCACGGAGTCGATGGAACGTCTCCAGGTGCTGGCCGTCGACGAGGCACGGCGGGCGCTCCACGGCGAGCCGCTGCGCTGCCCCTTCCCCCTCCCGGACGTCCCTGCACCGCGCCCCGACGACGAAGGACGTGAGACCCGATGACCACCACGCCCCTGCACTGCTCGGCCTACATCGACGGAGAGTTCCGGCCCGGCGGCGAGACCTTCGAGCGCCGCAACCCCGCCACCGGCGAGGTGGCAGCCGTCGCGGACGTCGCCGACCAGGCCACGGTCGACTCCGCCGTGGCGGCCGCCGTGCGCGCCTTTCCCACCTGGAGCCGCACCACCGGGTTCGAGCGCGGGGCACTGCTCCGCCGGCTCGGCGAGGTGGCCCTCGAGCGGGTCGACGACCTCGCGACCACCATGACGCTCGAGCAGGGCAAGCCGCTGAACGAGGCCCGCGGCGAGGTCCGCAAGTTCGCCCAGGCCATGCGCTTCTACGGCGAGGAGGCCGAGCGGATCGGCGGCGAGACCGTCCCGAACGAGTCCAACGACTTCCTCTCGGTCGTCCAGCGCGAGCCGGTGGGACCGGTCGCGGCCATCACGCCGTGGAACTATCCGGTCGAGCTGCTCGGCTGGAAGCTCGGCGGCGCGCTCGGTGCCGGCTGCACGATGGTCATCAAGGACTCCGAGCACACCCCCGGCGCCGGCCAGGTCATGGCGGAGTGCCTGACGGCCGCGGGCTTCCCGCCAGGGGTCGTCAACATCGTCCACGGCGCCGGAGAGGTCGGCGCGATGCTCGCCGGCCACCGGGACATCGCCAAGGTCGCCTTCACCGGTTCCAACGCCACGGGGCAGAAGCTGTTCCGCACGGTCTCCGGCGTCACCCAGCTGACGATGGAGCTCGGCGGCAGCTGCCCGATGATCGTCACCCGGCACGCGAACCTCGACCTCGCGGCCACGGGCGCCGTGCGGCGCTCGTTCCGCAACGCCGGCCAGATCTGCATCGCGATCAACCGCATCTACGTGGAGCGCGCCGTGATGGCCGACTTCACCGACCGCATGGCCGAGCTCACCCGCGCGCTCGGCGTCGGCGACGGCTACGCGGACCCGGACGCCGACGTCGGGCCGGTGACCATGGAGGAGATCCGCGCCCGCACGGAGCGGCACGTGTCCGACGCGCTCTCCGGGGGTGCCCGGCTGCTCTCCGGCGCGGACGACCACCCCTCCGGCGGGCTGTTCCGCCACCCGGCCCTCGTCGTCGACGCGCCGTTCGACTCGCAGATCATGACGGAGGAGACGTTCGGCCCCGCGGTCGGCGTGGCGGCGGTCGAGTCGCTCGACGAGGCGGTCGCGCACGCGAACGGCGTCGCGGGCGGGCTCGCGGCGTACCTCTACACCGACGACCTCGGGGAGACGATGCGCGCCGGCCGGGAGCTCGACTTCGGCAACGTCGCGGTCAACAACGTCGACGCGGGCATCATCAACGCCCCCTACGGCGGCCGCCGCGAGTCCGGCTTCGGCTCGGAGCACGGCCGCGAGGGCCTCGAGGGCTACCTGCAGTACAAGCACCTGCGGATCCGTCACACCCACTGATCGACCCACCTCTCACCCACCGTTGCAAGGGAGCAACTCATGCTGATCGGAATCGACCTCGGAACCTCGAGCTTCAAGGCCATCGCCGTCGACGACGACGGAGTGGTGGTCGCCAAGTCCACCGCGACCTACCCGCTGATCAACCTCCGGTCGGGCTGGTCCGAGCAGGAGCCCGCGGAGTGGTGGCGCGCCACCGGCGAGGCGATGACCGCGCTCGCCGCCCAGCTGCCCGAGAAGGGCAAGGAGATCACCGGCATCGGCCTGTGCGGGCAGATGCACGGCCTGACCGCGATGGATGCCGACGGCGAGGTCATCCGCCCCGCCATCCTGTGGAACGACCAGCGCTGCGCCGCCGAGTGCGACTGGATCACCGAGCAGGTCGGCGGGCTCGACAAGCTCGTCGAGCTCAACGGCAACCGCATGTTCCCCGGCTACACGGGCGGCAAGATCATCTGGCTGCGCGACCACGAGCCGGAGAACTACGCGAAGATGGTCCGCCTGCTCAACCCCAAGGACTACATCCGCTTCCGGATGACCGGCCTGTACGTCACCGACGTCTCCGACGCCTCGGGCACCGGGCTGTTCGACGTCCGCAACCGCACCTGGTCGCTCGAGCTGCTCAGGGCCATCGACATCGACCCCGCGCTGCTGCCCGACGTCGTGGAGTCGACCGAGCAGACCGGCACCCTCGACGACGACATCGCCGCCGCGTGGGGCTTCCCCGCCGGCACACCCGTCTTCGGCGGTGGCGGCGACGCCGTCATCCAGACCTCGGCGATGGGACTTATCGAGGAGGGCTCCGCGGGCTTCACGGTCGGTACGGCGGGGATCGTCGCCGGCGGGCTCTCGCGCTACCCGGACAACCCCGCCGGCCGGGTCCAGGTCAGCTGCGGCAACGAGCCGGGCCGCTGGCACATCATGGGCAACGCGAACAGCGCCGGCGGCGCCTTCCAGTGGCTGCGCGACGCGCTCAGGCCGCTCAACGACGACGAGGAGCTGTCCTTCCAGACGCTCGTCCGCCTCGCCCGCGAGGTCGAGCCCGGCGCGAACGGCGTCCTCTTCCTGCCCTACCTCCTCGGCGAGCGGTCCCCCAACCTCGCCCCCGACGCGAGCGCCGCGCTCGTCGGCCTCACCCAGATGCACGACGTCGGGCACATCGCCCGCGCCGTCATGGAGGGTGTCCTGCTCAACATGCGCGGGATCTTCGAGATCTGCGTCGACGCCGGCCTGCAGAGCGACCAGGTCGTCGCCTCCGGCGGGGTGTCCAACGACCCGATGTGGCTGCAGCTCCTCGCCGACATCCTCGGCCGCGAGGTCGTCACGCAGGTCGGCGCCTCCGAGGGTGGCGCGTACGGCGCCGTGCTCGCCGCCGGCGTCGGCACCGGCCTCTGGGCGGACCTCACGTCCGCGCTCACCCAGGTCAAGGTCGAGAAGACCTACGTGCCCGACGACGACAGGCACGCCCGTTACGAGACCATCTTCGGGGCGCACCGCAGGCTGCACGGCGCGCTCACGGAGGTCTACGAGCTCGCCCGCACGGCCGAGGGCGTCTCCGCGTGACGGCATTCGACCCGGGCGCTCCCGATGCCGTGCCGGTCCGCGGGGTCGTCCTCGACCTCGACGGCACGCTCGTCGACACGCTGGCCGACGTCACCGCCGCGCTGACCGGCGCGTTCGAGGAGGCCGGCCTGCCCGCGGTCGACCCCGCGCTGGCCGCCCGCGGCATGGGCCACGGGGCCTACGACCTCGTGCTCACCGCCATGCAGGAGGTCGCACCGGGACGTGCGGCGGACGAGGCGTTCGTGCGCGACGTCCACGACCGGTACCGGGCCCGGTACGCGGCGGCACCGGCCGCACTGTCGACCCCGTACGCCGACGCCGCGGACGTGCTGCCCGCGCTGCGCCGGGCGGGCATCAGGGTCGGCATCTGCACGAACAAGTCGACCGCCCTGTCGACCGAGGTCCTGCGTGCCGTCGGACTCGACGAGGTCGTGGAGGTCGTGCTCGGCCGCGACTCCGTCCAGCACCCCAAGCCCGACCCGCGGCACCTGCTCGACGTCCTCGACCGGCTCGGCCTGCGGCCCGAGGAGACCGTCTACGTGGGCGACAACCCCGTCGACGTCGTGGTCGGGGCCGGTGCCGGCGTCCGCTACCGGCACGTCGCCTGGGGCGAGCCGGTCGACCCCGACGTCGTGCGGATCGAACGGTTCGCCGACCTCGCCCGCGACCTCGACGTGCCCGGGCTCGCCGTGCCCGAGCTGCACGACGCCACCCCCACCACCCCCGCCAAGGAGCACTGACATGGACGCACTCTCCGCGCAGGACCGGGCGAAGAAGGCGGTCGGCATCGCCGCCGTCGAGCGCTACGTCCGGCCCGGCATGCTGCTCGGGCTCGGCTCGGGCACGACGAGCCACTGGTTCGTGCGCGCGCTCGCCGACAAGGTGGCCGACGGGCTCGAGGTCCGCGGCGTGCCGACGTCGAACGCGACGAAGGACCTCGCGCTCGAGCTCGGCGTGCCGCTCGTCGGGTTCGACGAGATCGACCGCCTCGAGCTCGTCGTCGACGGGCCGGACGAGGTCGACCACGACGGCCACATGATCAAGGGCGGCGGCGCGTGCCTGCTGTGGGAGCGGATCGTGGCCGACGCCGCGGATTGTTACGTGGTGGTGGCAGACACGAGCAAGCTCAAGGACCGCCTCGGCGCGTTCCCGCTGCCGATCGAGGTGATCCAGCACGGGTGGGAGTCCACCAGCCGGTCGATCGGCCGGCTGCTGCAGCACCACGGCTACCCGGCAGGCGTCGACCTGGTCCGGCGGGTCGACCAGGCGGGTGAGGTCGTCATCACGGACAGCGGGAACTTCATCGTCGACGCCCACCTCAAGGAGATCGACGACCCGCTCGTGCTCGACCGGGAGCTCAACTGGATCCCCGGCGTCGTCGAGAACGGCCTGTTCACCGGCCTCGCGGACGAGGTGATCTTCTGCGACCCGTCCGGGGAGGTCTCGATCATGTCCTGCGAGCACGCGCCCGCCGGCCGGCCCACCACGACGCCGCACGGCCTCCGGCTGACCAGCCCCTGACGCACCACCGCCACTGTCGTCGAGTGTGCGGTTCTCGACCCTCGAGCGTGCGGCTCACGAACCGCCGACACCACAACGGCGCCGTCCACCAGAAGGTGGGCGGCGCCGTCGTCGTGCGTGGGCCTTTCGGCCCGGCGACGCTCAGCCGTTCTTGGCCAGGAGCTGGGGCACGCCGTGCTCGTTCGGCTCACGGCTCAGCGAGTGCCCGCCGAGCTCGACGACGACGATCTCGCACAGGTAGAGGATGCGGCAGCCCTCCTCGAGGTGACCGCTCACGGCGGCGTCCTTGGTGGAGACGGTCATGTGGATGTGCGGGAAGCCGTCCGCGATCACGCCCTGCATCGAGACGAGCTCGAGCGCCGTGTCGGTCCATTCCGGGAACACCTCCACCGGTGGATACCCGGTGGTCGTGACCATGTGCATGCGGCAGTGGTCGAGCGTGCCGATGCCGGATACCACGGCGCCGTCGGTGATGCCCGCCCGCGCGATGAAGTCGCGCAGGGACACGAGCAGATCGTCGCCGGGGTCGAGCCGGACCACGTGCGTGGCGGTCGGGGCGGGTCCTGAGAAGTACTCCATCTCTCTCCTTCGATCGTGGGGGATGCTCGGTGGCCGGGACCGGTCTGGGGCCACCGGGCGGGCCGACCACCGTGGGCCGGCCCGCTCGCGCCGTTCCTGGTGCTCCGTCTACCTGGCGGCGGTGCCGACCGGGCGGGCCGCCTGCGGACGCACGGAGCGCGCCCGGTGTGCGGCATAGGCGCTGCACGCCGCCAGCACCAGCGCAAGCGGCGGGAACGACAGGGCGGCGACCACGGCCACCACCATTCCGCCGATCGCGATGACCCGCCAGTTCTTGCGGATCCGGGCCTCCTCGGCGTCGTCGCGTGTCGAGGTCGCGACGCGCACGGGGCTGTCGGCACCGGTCGCGCCGCGTGTCGTCCCGGCGGCCCCCGCACGACCCCGCGCCGGCGGCGTGCCGTGCCGGAGCGACAGGTAGAGGTTCGCCAGGCCGATGGCCACGAAGATACCGGCGAACAGCATGTCGCCGTCGGAGAAGCTCCACACCGACAGGAGCGCGAAGCAGCCGGTCGAGAGAGCTGCGCCGGGCCTCATGAGAGCAGCTCCCAGGTCGAGACGATGCCGAGCACCGTGAGCAGGACCCCCGACAGCCCCACCCACCAGCGAGCCGGCACGGTCAGGCGGTGCGTCTCCGGGAGGACCTTCTTCTCCGTCCAGAGCAGCACCAGGCAGAACAGCCCGGAGGTCAGCAGCCCGCCGAGCACGGATGCCGGGGTGACGATGATGACGAGCTCCCCGACGGTCCAGACCAGCAGCAGGCTGGCGATCAGCATGTAGACGTACATCCACGGGCGCACGCTGTTCGTGCCGCGCACGCGGATCTTCGTGAACACCGGGGCCAGGGTCTCGAACGCCGTGTAGGTGTATAGCTCCCAGAAGGCGTAGAGCGAACCGAAGAACGCGAAGAACACCGCGACGATGTAGAGGTACTCGAAGGTCGGGTGGACGGCCGTGAGGAACTGCGCCTGGAACGTCAGGGTGTCGTTCCCGGCCGGGATGAGCTGTTCGGCTGCCAGCAGGGAGGCGCCGTTGAGCATGAACATCGTGGCGAAGACGCCGATGGCGAGGAACGAGAGCACGGTGTCGCCGAGCGGTGCCCGGCTCCAGGCCCTGGCGCGCTCGACCTGCTCGGGCTCGGTCGACAGCGGGAGCTTGCCGTTGTAGGGCACCTCGGCGAGACGCTCGCCCAGGGCGACCTGGTCCTCGCGGCCGAGCATGCCCCAGCGCTTCTCGCGCGTCATGCCCGCGTAGCCGATGTAGTCGTAGGTGCCGCCGCCGACCGCGCCGAGGTAGGTCGCGACCTCGAGCCACACCGGCCGGGAGGCGATGTCGGGGTACGTGTCGCCGACCCAGGAGTTGTACTCGGGGATGCCGGGGACGAGCCCGCCGAGCGCGGCGAGCCAGTCGGGCTGGAGCACCACGACGCTGACCGCGATGGCCACGAGCATGAAGCCGACGATCACGGTCTGCGCCTTCTCCAGCCGCGCGTAGCCCCCGAACCAGGACAGGACACCGGACAGCACGATCAGCCCGGTGGCCCACAGCGCCCCGCTGCCGGTGGTGAGCGAGGCCATGAGGTCCCCGAGAGCGATACCCATGCCGCCGACCCACGACGGGACGGCGAGGATCGAGACGATCCCCATGAGCAGCGTGAACCAGCCCCGCGGACCGCGGAAGAGGACGGCCCAGCGGGCCATCGGGTGCTCGCCGGTGACGACCGTGTACCGGTTGAAGGAGTAGGCGAGCGCCGCCTTCGCCACGGCGGAGACGACGAACGCCCAGATCAGCGCGTAGCCGAAGACGGCACCGCCGCGGGAGGCGAAGACCATCTCGCCCGAGCCGATGTTGGCCGAGGCCACGATGGCTCCCGGGCCGAGGACCGCGACGGCGGCCGTGAAGGTCAGCCGCTTGCGCAGCTGTTCGGGCGGGTCCGGGTACTCGAGGTTCTCCAGATCCGCGGGAGGGGAGTGCTGCTCGGTGGACATGTCGCTCCTTTGCGAGACGGCGTGGGCCGGGAAGACGGAAAGCAGGGGAGGGGGCGGACCGGTCAGGCGCCGGGACGCCGGGCGGCGGCCGCGGCCTCCAGCTCCAGCTGGTGGAGCTTCTCCACCCGCCGCCGGCAGTCGGGGTCCGTGCTGAACTCCGCGGCGAGGAACTCGGTGACGACCTGCTCGATGACGGTGGGCCCGACCAGCCAGGCGCCGACGCAGATGACGTTGACGTCGTCGTGCTCGACCCCCTGCCGGGCGGAGTACGTGTCGTGGGCGACGGTCGCCCGGATGCCGGGGATCTTGTTCGCCGCGATCGCGGCACCGACCCCGGTACCGCAGACGAGGACGCCCCGGTCGGTCTCGCCGGCGAGGATCGGCTCGGCGACGGCGCGGGCGATGTCCGGGAAGTCGACGGGCTCCTCGGAGTGCGTGCCGACGTCGACGACGGTGTGGCCGAGCTTCTCGAGCACCGCCCGAGCCGTCTCCTTCATGGGGAACCCGGCGTGGTCTGCTCCGATGATCAGTCGCATGTCTGCACCTTTCGTGTGTGCTGGGGGTGGCGGCGGCTATGCGCCGGTGGTGAGGGAGTCGCGGTAGGGGATCGCGGGCTGGGCGCCCTGCCGGGTGACCGCGCTGGATCCGGCGTGCACGGCGAGGGTCACGGCCTCGCCGAGGGAGGAACCCTCGAGGAGCGCGGCGGCGAGGTAGCCGACGAAGCTGTCGCCGGCGCCCGTGGTGTCCACCGCGGTGACGGCGGGGGAGGGGGTCTCCACCGGGGCGCCGCCGGTGGTGTGCGCGGCGCCGCGTGCGCCGAGGGTGACGACCACCGTGAGCCCGTGCTCCGCGGCCAGGTCACCGGCGGTGGTCAGCGGGTCGGCGTCCTCCGCGCGCCCGGCCACCCGGAGGCACTCGTGCTCGTTGACCACGAGGACGTCGACGCCGTCGAGCGGGAGCGAGGGCAGGGCCGGGGCCGCGTTGAGGACGACCGTCGCGCCGGCCTCGTCCGCCAGTCGCGCGGCGTGCGCCACCAGCTCGAGCGGGATCTCGAGCTGCATGAGCACGACGTCGTCGGCGGTGAGGTTCGCGCACGCGGCGGTGACGTCCTCGACGGTGAGCATGTGATTCGTGCCGGGCACGACCGTGATGACGTTCTCGCCGTCGGACTGGACGAGGATGAGCGCGCGTCCCGTGTCGCCGTCCGCGGTGCGCAGGTCCAGGTCGATCCCGTCGGAGGACATCGACCCGCGCAGCAGGTCGGCCGCGTCGTCCGCCCCGACGGCGCCCACCATGCGCACGGGTGCGCCCGCCCGTGCCGCGGCGACCGCCTGGTTCGCGCCCTTGCCACCGGGATGCGTCGCGTAGCCGGTGGCGGTGACTGTCTCGCCCGGACGGGGCAGGACGTCGACGGAGGCGACCTCGTCGACGTTGAGGCTCCCGATGACGACGACCGTGCCGCTCATCGGGTCCTCCCCGGCGGCGTGGTCCCTGACGGCGGTGGTGCGGTGGTCCCTCGGGTGACCACGTGGACGTCGAGCATGCGGGAGCGTCCCTCCTTGTCGTCGAGCAGCAGCTCGGCCGCCTGTCGGCCGAGCTCGTCGATCTGCTGGTGGATGGTGGTGAGCCCCGGTCGCACGTACGACGCGAGGTGGATGTCGTCGAAGCCGACCACGCTGACGTCGCGAGGCACGGACAGGCCCCGCTCGTCGAGCGCGCGGACGGCACCGATCGCTGCCAGGTCGTTGACGGCGAAGACCGCGGTGAGGTCGGTGCCGCGGTCGAGGAGCTGCAGCGTGCCCCGGTAGCCGGCCTCCTCCTCGAAGTCCGCCTCGACGACGAGGGCCGGGTCGGTGTCGACTCCCGCTGCAGCGAGACCCTCGTGGTAGCCGACGGAGCGCTCCCGGGCGACCGCGATCTCCGGGCGGCCCGCGACGTGCGCGATCCGCCGATGTCCGAGGTCGACGAGGTGCTGGACCGCCATCCGGCCGCCGGAGCGGTGGTCGCTGGTCACGGAGGTCGCCCGGGTCGGGTCCAGCTCGCGGTCGAGCGCGACGAACCGCATGCCGTCCAGCGCCCGGACGAGCCGGTCGTCGTCGAGCCGGTCCTCGACGAGCACGACCCCGGCGACGTGGCGGGCGCGCATCTGGGCGATGGCTTCCGCGGTGCGGCTCGGGTCCGCCCCGGTGGCGGTGAGCAGGAGGACGGCGTCGTAGCGCGCGGCGGCCTCCTGGACGCCCTGTGCCAGCTCGGAGAAGAAGGGGTTGGTGATGTCGGGGACGACGATGCCGAGTGATGAGCTCTTGCCGCGCTTGAGCTGTCGGGCGAGCTCGTTGGGCCGGTAGCCGAGCTCGTCGGCCACGGAGCGCACGCGGTCCCGGGTGGTCTCGGCGACGCGGCCGGTGCCGTTGAGCGCGCGGGACGCGGTCGTCACGGAGACGTGCGCCGCCCGAGCGACCTCCCTGATGCCCATCCGATCCTCCTCGTCGAGGCCCGCCGCGGCGCCGATACCGGTGCGGGAACGTTTGCGCATGATCGTGCACCCGCCGTGCGGGCAGGGCAAGGAGGTGCGACGGATGCGCAAATATGCGCAACTGCGGGACGTGCCGCGCTGCGACTCATCGAGTCAATCGGGTACCGATCGAGTCAGCGGCCGCGGGGGACTGACTCGGTACCTACCCGATTGCCTCGGCGTCGACGGTCGCGAACTGGGCGGAGAAGGTCGCGGACGCCCCCCGCACTACGCCCAGGTGCTCAGCGGCGCGCTCCCGAGCCACTGCTCGGCGTCGAACTCGGTGAAGGTGCCCGAGTCCTGGAACCCGAGCCGCCGCGCCAGGCCGATCGAGCGGGTGTTGTCGGTCTGGCTGATGAGGAGCACCGGCTGGTCCTCCAGGTGGGCCGACGCCTCGCGGAGCAGCACCGAGGCGGCCTCGTGGGCGAGCCCCCGGCCCCAGACGCCGCGCAGCAGCACGTAGGACAGCTCCAGCTCCTCACCGTCCTCGCGGACGTGGCCGGGTCGGTGCGCCGACCGGCGCTCGAGGATGACCATGCCGAGCAGGTCGTCGGACCCCGGGTCCGCCACGACGAACTCGCCCGACCCCTCCGTGGACCACGAGATGCTGCGGGCGAGCAGGAGGTCGCGCACACGCTCGGCAGGGACGGCCCCACCGAGGTGACGCCGTACGTCCGGGTCGGACCGCAGCTCCACGAGCCCGTCGAGGTCGCGGTCGATCGCCTTGCGCAGCACCACGCGCTCGCCGGCGGCGGTGCGGAACGGGAGGTCGACGTCGGGCATGCCCCGATTGTGCGACACCCGTGGGGTCCCTACCCGGTTATCGCCCCGCCGCCCGCGCGCGTGAGACCTGATCGTGACGCGCATGTGAGCACCGCGTGGACACGTCTGCGGCGCGAGTCATAATCTCGCCGCACGCCGAGCCGACCGAGGTTCGCGACCGTGATCCGTGACCGGACCGGTCCATCCCCTGAACGCCCGGCGCGACCATCGCGTCCGCCGGGCCGCACGACGCCCGTCCGGCGGACCGACGCTGCGACGAAGGAGTACGCATGTCGGACATCAGGACCCGGTTCTCGCTCGAGGGCAAGAAGGTCGTCCTCACGGGGGCCTCGCGCGGTATCGGGGAGGCGATCGCGGAGGTGCTCGCCGAGGCCGGTGCCGACCTCGTCCTCTCGGGCCGCGACGAGGCGGCGCTCGAGGACACCGCCGCGGCCGTGCGGGCCAAGGGCCGCACCGCACACCTCGTGCCCGCCGACCTCACCACCCCGGCCGGTGCGCGCGAGCTGGGCCGGAAGGCGCTCGAGATCTTCGGTCATGTCGACGTCCTCATCAACAACGCGGGCGTCGCCCACATCGCCCCCTACACCGAGCTCACGCAGGAGCAGTGGGACGCGACGCTCGCCGTCAACCTCACCGCCCCGTTCGCCCTGACCCAGGAGATCGCCCCGAGCATGATCGAGCAGGGGCACGGCAAGATCATCAACATCGCGTCCCAGACCGGTGTCATCGCCGCCGACGACCACGCCGCCTACGCCGCCTCCAAGGGCGGGCTGATCTCGCTGACCAAGGTGCTCGCCGGCGAGCTCGGGCCGCACAACATCCAGGTCAACGCCGTGGCTCCCACCGTGATCCTCACGCCGATGGGCGAGCAGGTCTGGGGCCCGCCCGAGAAGGGCGACCCGATGAAGGCGAAGATCCCGCTGGGGCGGTTCGGCCAGCCGGTCGAGGTGGCCGACCTCGTCCTCTACCTCGCGGCCCCGGCGTCGGACTTCATGACCGGCGGCACCGTCATGCTCGAGGGTGGCTACACGGCGATGTGACGCGGCGCCGCGGGCCGGACGACGAGCCCCGCGCCGCGGTGTCGAGCCCCGAGCCCCGAGCCCGACGTCGAGCCACGGCCCCGACGTCGAGCCCAGCTCCCCGGGCCCCGACGTCGTGGCCGGCGCCCGTCGGTCCGCGCTACGCCCCTTGCGGCCGCGCGGGCCGTCGGCGTGCAATGGAGCCATGGCCACCACGCCGGCAACGCCCCCGACGACGTCGAACCCCTCCGCCCAGAGGCTGGACATCGTCGTCGACGACTCTGCCTGCGACCCGAACGACCTCGCCCAGTGCGGCGGAGTCGAGGTCACCGTCGGCGGTGACGTGCGCTGGGACGACCTCGTGGCGCGCGCCGTGACCTCCGGCTGGCCCGGCTTCGAGCTGCTCGGCGGCGCTGCGGCCACGGTCGCCGAGGCGGTGCGCGGCAACGTCGAGCGGTACGGCGAGGCGGTCGCCGACGTCGTGGCCTCGGTGCGCGCCTGGGACCACGCCGACGACGCACGACGCTCCTTCGCGTTCGTCGAGTGCCGGTTCACGCCCGGCGGGTCGCGGTTCACCGAGGCGCTGGCGGACGGCCGGCCGCGCTACGAGATCCTCGACGTCAGCTTCCTGCTCCAGCAGGGCGACCTCACGGCGCGGGTCACGAGCGCGGAGCTGGCCGGGCGTCTCGGCGTCGAGGTGGGGGAGCGTGTCCCGCTCGCCGACGCCGCCCGCGCCACCCGCTGACCATCCGTCGACGCTGAGCCTGCAGGCCCGGGCCGACGCCGAGCCGGTCGCTCCCCGCCGACGCCGAGGCAGTGGGCAATCCACCGAGTCAGTGCCCGCGGTCGACTGCCTCGATGGATACCCGATTGACTCGGTGAAGGTGCTCCCCGCTGACTCAGCAGATCCCCCATCGTCTCGGCGGAGGGGCCTCCCATCGCCTCGGTGAGGGGAGCACGCGGTCCGTCCCCGGACCGCCCCGCGGCTGCCACCTACCCCCGTGAGACACTGCGGGCGTGGCAGGTGGCGACGGTCGGCTCTCGCACGAGCTCATCCCGGGGGAGAAGGGCCCGCAGGACTCCTGCGGCGTCTTCGGCGTGTGGGCGCCGGGCGAGGAGGTCGCGCGGCTGACCTACTTCGGCCTCTATGCCCTCCAGCACCGGGGGCAGGAGGCCGCGGGCATCGCCACCTCCGACGGCGAGTCGATCCTCGTCTACAAGGACACCGGGCTCGTCTCCCAGGTCTTCGACGACCAGGCGCTCGAGTCGCTCAGCGGCCACCTCGCCGTCGGGCACGCGCGCTACGCCACCGCCGGGGGCCGCGCCTGGCACAACGCGCAGCCGACGCTCGGCCCCACCGCGACCGGCACCGTCGCGCTGGCCCACAACGGCAACCTCACCAACGTCCACGAGCTGCTCGACATCGTCAGCGAGCGCTCCGGCACCGACCTCTCGGGCGACCTGGGCAAGGGTTCCTCGACGGACACCGCCGTCATCACGCACCTGCTCGGCACCGAGCCGCCCTCCGACGGCGGTCTCGGTGACGCCGCCATGGCGGTCCTGCCCCTCCTGCGCGGCGCCTTCTCGCTGGTGTTCATGGACGAGCACACGCTCTACGCCGCCCGTGACCCGCACGGCATCCGCCCCCTCGTGCTCGGGCGCCTGCCCAGCGGGTGGGCGGTGGCCTCGGAGACGGCCGCGCTGGACATCGTCGGTGCCACGTTCGTGCGGGAGGTCGAGCCGGGCGAGCTCCTCGCCGTCGACGCCGACGGCCTGCGCTCGAGCCGCTTCGCCCTGGCCGACCCGAAGGGCTGCATCTTCGAGTACGTCTACCTGGCCCGCCCCGACACCACGATCGCGGGCCGCCCGGTCAACTCCGCGCGCACCGAGATGGGCCGCGTCCTGGCCCGCGAGGCTCCCGCCGAGGCCGACCTCGTCATCCCCACCCCGGACTCCGGCACGCCGGCCGCGATCGGCTACGCCCAGGCCTCCGGACTGCCGTTCGCGCAGGGCCTGGTGAAGAACGCCTACGTGGGCCGGACGTTCATCCAGCCCACGCAGACGATCCGCCAGCTCGGCATCCGCCTCAAGCTCAACCCGATGCGCGAGGTCATCGCGGGCAAGCGGCTCGTCGTCGTCGACGACTCCATCGTGCGCGGCAACACCCAGCGCGCCCTCGTGCGGATGCTCCGGGAGGCCGGCGCCGCCGAGGTCCACGTCCGCATCTCCTCGCCGCCGGTGAAGTGGCCCTGCTACTACGGCATCGACTTCGCCACGCGCGCCGAGCTCATCGCCAACGGCATGAGCGTGGAGCAGATCCGTGACTCCCTCGGCGCCGACTCGCTCGGCTACATCTCCGTCGACGGCATGGTCGAGGCCACCGCCATCGCGCCGGATCGCCTGTGCACCGCCTGCTTCACCGGGGCCTACCCGGTGCCGCACGAGGACGCCTCGCTCACTCCGGTGGTCTCCGCATGAGCTCCTCCACGAGCCCCACGCCGGAGCACACCCCCGCGTCCCGGCCACCGATCGGGAGCACGACGCCGAAGGGCACGACGCCGGACGGCACGACGTCGACGGGCGAGGCGATCACCTACGCGGCCGCCGGCGTGGACACCGAGGCCGGGGACCGCGCCGTCGAGCTGATGAAGTACGCCGTGCGGCGCACGCTCACGCCCGACGTGCTCGGCGGCGTCGGCGGCTTCGCGGGGCTCGTCGACGTCAGCGCGCTCAAGGACTACCGGCGGCCGCTGCTCGCGACCTCCACGGACGGTGTCGGGACCAAGATCGCGATCGCGCGAGCCATGGACGTCCACGACACGATCGGGCAGGACCTCGTGGCGATGGTCGTCGACGACATCGTGGTGGTCGGCGCGACCCCGCTGCTCATGACCGACTACATCGCGTGCGGGAAGGTCGACCCCGTGCGCGTGGCCGACATCGTCCGCGGGATCGCCGCCGCCTGCGAGGTGGCCGGCGTGCCGCTGCTGGGCGGGGAGACCGCCGAGCACCCGGGGCTCATGGCTGCGGACGAGTACGACGTGGCCGGCGCGGCGACCGGCGCGGTCGACGCCGACGACGTCCTGGGACCCGAGCGGGTCCGCTCCGGCGACGTGCTCCTGGCCATGGCCTCCTCCGGGCTCCACTCGAACGGCTACTCGCTCGTGCGGCGCGTGGTGGAGACGGCCGGCTGGGCGCTCGACCGCGACGTGCCCGAGCTCGGCCGCACCCTGGGGGAGGAGCTCCTCGAGCCGACGCGACTGTACACGCGGCCGTCCCTCGAGCTCGCCGGTGCGCTGGGGCCGGACCTGCACGCGTTCACGCACGTCACCGGGGGTGGTCTCGCCGCGAACCTCGCGCGCGTGCTGCCGACGGGGCTCGTGGCCGACGTCGACCGCGGCGCGTGGGAGGTGCCGCCGGTCTTCGGGCTCGTGCAGGCGCTCGGCCGCGTCCCCTGGGACGACCTCGAGGGCACGCTCAACCTCGGCGTCGGGATGGTGGCCGTCCTCGCGCCCGAGCGCGTCGACGAGGCGACGGCCCTGCTCGACGCCGCCGGCGTGCCCACGCGGGTGATCGGCGAGATCGGCGAGGACCCCGGTGGGGTGCCGGACGGAGCGCGCGCCGTCAGCGGGACGAAGGGCGTGGCCGGCGGCGCCGTCCACCTGCGCGGGAGCTACCGCGCCGGCTGACCCCGGTCCCACGAGTGAGGGGCTTTCTGCCCGTACGCCGGACGAGTGAGCGGACTTCTGCCCGTACGCCGGACGAGCGAGCGGACTACTGTCGGCCGACGCGTGCGGTTCGCCGTCGTCGGGCATGGTCCGGTTTGTGCCCTGGTCACGGGCACGACGGAGCCACGGCGCCGAGACGCCGTGGATGTCGTGTGCGCTACCGGCGGACCGTGGTGCTCACGCTCCGCCCGTCCTGACGTCGCCCGACAGGTGCCGGGCGTCCGGTGTCAGGAACGGGCCGAGTAGCCGTCCCACTCGTCGTCGTCCGCCGGAGTGGTCTCGTACGACCGCTGGTCGTCGCCACCGTCACCCCGGGACGCGAGCTCACGCTCGAGTGCCGCGTAGTCGGTCGCTGGGCTGAAGTACTTCAGCTCGCGGGCAACCTTGGTCTGCTTTGCCTTCTGACGGCCGCGCCCCATGGAGCCGACCCCCTCCAACGTAGGAACCGGGGCAAGCATCGCGAACGATGGGGTCCCGGCTGAGTGGTCAAGTATCTGTCGTGGGGCCACCGTACCCCGCCGCCCGGGCAGGTGCCCATTCCGGACAGGGCGTCGTAGGGCACACCCGAGGGGCACACCCGAGCAACGTGCCGGGCGGTGGCCGTCGGTGCGGCGGGCGCGTCGTCGGGGGCGGGCGCCGTGTCGCGCTCAGGGCGCGCGAAGGTGCGTGCCGATCGTCCACGTCCCAATTGTCGGGACCATCGGCCCAGGCGTCCGGCGCAGCGGCGGGCAATGATGGGGAGGAACGGATGGGGCCGCGGGGACGGGTGCGGCCACGAGGACCGAGGGGTGGAGAACATGGACGCGACGCCGCCGAAGGATCTGCTGACGCCCGGGGAGGTGGCCGGGTACTTCCGCGTGGATCCCAAGACCGTCACGCGCTGGGCGAACGCCGGGAAGATCGACGCGGTCCGCACGCTGGGCGGGCACCGGCGCTTCCGCCGCGACCAGGTCGCGCAGCTCATGCGGGAGTCGGGCATCGATCCCGCGCGGCTCGACCGCGAGGCCGGCTGAGCCCGACGCACGCAAAGGGCCGGCCCGGTGTCTCTCGACGCCGGGCCGGCCCTTCGGTCTGTTCTGCCGGGCTGCGCGGGGGTGCCGCGGAGCGCCGGTACTGCGCGGAGCCGCGCTACTTCTTCCCGCGGATCGCGGCGATGACGAACACGCCCGCGACGGCGGCCGCGACGCCGGCGACCGCCAGCGCCCCGGAGTCGCCCTCCTTGACGCCCTTGGCGAACCCGGTGGCCTTGTCCTTCATGCCGCCCACGGCGTCCCTGGCCCCGGCCTTGGCGGCCTCGACCTGGCGCTTGGGGTCGAGCTTGTAGGACAGCTCGCCGACCGTGGAGGTCAGGTCCGCCCGGGCGCGCTCGATCTCGGCCTGGATCTCCTCGGCCGTCTGCTTCTTGTCCGGTCGCTCGCCCGGCGTCTCAACGGTCATCGCTGAACCTCCTCGTCAGAGGTCGTGTCATTGCCGAGCCCCTTCTTCACGGCCGCGACGTCCTCCTTGAGGCCCTCCTGCGGCGCAACGGTGTACTGCTTGTGCTTGTTGAGCGTCTTGATGCCCACGAGAGCGAGGATCCCGACGACGAGGAAGATCCCGACCGTGACGATGAGCGCCGACAGCCACAGGGGCAGCGCCTCGGCGATCCCCCAGGTCGCGGTGAGGAAGGCCATGCCGAGGCCGTAGAGCGCGAGCACGCCGGCGATCGCGAGGAAGATCGCGCCCTTCGAGATCTTGGCGACCTTCTCGGTGGCCTGTGCCTTGGCCAGGTTGATCTCGCCCTTGACCAGCGCGCTGACCTGCTGCGACATACGACTGAAGAGTTCGCCGATCGACGGCTCCTCGGCGGGCGCGTTCGGGGCGAACCCCGGGGCCCGGCGTGCTTCCGTGGGGTCGACGCCCCCCAGGTCGGACTGGCTCACCGTGGATCAGCTCCTCCGTGTCGTGTCACCGGCCGCGGAACGCGCCGCCGGCGTTGATCCCGCTCAGCGTAATGCGGGAGGTCACTCCACCCCAACAGGAACGACGTCGGTGACGACTGGAGCGTCAGTCCGCCGACGCCGCGACGCACGTCGGCCATGGTGCTCGCCTCTCGTCCGGCCGGCGTCGGCGCGCGCGACCGTCGGTGGGCCGTGCGTGCCCGGGACCGCGGATCTGCGATCGCCCGCTGCCGTTCGGCCGTGCCTGCCGACGAGACCAGGGGAAGAGTGACGAGTGCACGGGCTGTCGCACGGTGTCAACCTGTGTGGAGTCGCTGGCCGTCGCTCGCGGTGTTCAGTGTGACGGCGGCGTAGGGCGCCTTGAGTCGGGGCTGGCGGTGGCACCGGTCGGGGTGGGGGCGCGGCCAGCGCGTCGAGACTGGTCCGTCACCGGTGGTGACTTTCGATCCAGGTGCCGACCTGCACGTGCCGGGCAGATTCGCGCTCACTCGCGGGGAGGGACGGCGCTCGTCCGTCGGCGAGGGGGATGAACACTCGGCGACCGGGCACGCATAACGACTTCCCGTTGCCGTGACGGTGGCACGCTGTCCCCGGCTCCCCCCTTCCCGGCCACCCGAGGTCCACCGTGCGCTCTTCCCTTCCTTCCCCGACCGCCCGCCCAGGGCGACGACGCCTGACCGGCCTGAGCTCCGCCGTCGGGCTGGGTCTGCTCCTCTCGCTCGCCGGCCCCGCCGCCGCGGACCCCGGCACCTCCGACGGCACCGGCACCTCCGACGGCACCGAGGAACCGACCACGGTCCCGGCGCCGGAGGACCAGACGGACGAGCTGCCCGAGAACCCGGCCCCCTCCGACGACCCGATCCGGGAGGGCGAGCTCGTCCCGCGCACGCAGAGCACCGCCCCGATCACCGCGGGACCGCTGGCCGAGGTCGACGCCCCGCCCGCGGGGAACCGCGGGGTCGTCGGGCCGCTGGGGACGAGCACGTACGCGCTGACCTCCTACATGGGGCCGCGCTGCATCCCCATCAGGTACGGCTCGACCAGCCACGGCGGCGTCGACTTCGGTGCCCCCGCGGGCACGGCGCTGTACGCGATCGCGGACGGCGTCGTCGTCAACCAGCTCAACGACCCGGTCGCGGGGGAGTGGCTGCTCGTGCGGCACACCATCGACGGCCGGCACGTCTTCGCCAGCTACTCCCACACGCTGGACCGCGACCGGTACGTGCGGGTGGGGGACACCGTGCGCGCCGGACAGCGGATCGCCGACGTCGGATCGACCGGCGTGTCCACCGGCCCGCACCTCCACCTCGAGATCTGGCTCGACGCCTACCTGCGCGGCACCCGCGTCGAGCCGATCGCCTGGTTCGCCGGCCGCGGCGTCGACCTGCGGGCCGCGGCCGTGCGCGCCGTCCCGATGGAGACGCCCGCGACCTGCCAGTACTACGCCATCGGGTCGACGCCGATCCGCGCCTCCGCGTCGTCGGGCGCCCGCGTGCTCACCACCGCCACGCACTTCACGCCGCTGACCGGCTGGCCCGGGGACAAGACCGGCGACTGGGTGCGCGTCCGGGCGAACGGGGTCACCGGCTGGGCGCACGCCTCGAACGTCTCGCCGGTGCGCTCCGGCGAGCCCCAGGCCCGCACGACGGCGGCCACCATCCTGCGCTCGTCACGCGCCTTCGCGGACGACAACCACGTGGCCTCGCTCGCGTCGGGGGCGCGGATCGAGGTCGTCGACGCGCTCATCGACGGCTGGTACCGCGTGACGTCCGGCTCGAGGTCGGGCTGGCTGCACCACTCGACGGTCGCGGTCACGCCCGGGGTGCGGCACGGCATCGACGAGGGGTTCTTCCTCGCGAACACCTTCACCACCAGCGCGACCTCGATCTTCAGCTTCGGCAGCTACTACGACCGGTTCTACGTGGGCGACTGGGACGGCAACGGCACCGACACGATCGCCTACCGGCGCGACGCCGTGTACCGGATCCGCCAGAACAACACCCCGGGCCAGCCCGACGTCGAGCTCACCTACGGGCGCGCGGGCGACGAGGTCTACGTCGGCGACTGGGACGGCGACGGCACGGACACCTTCGCCGTGCGGCGCGGCAACGAGTTCCACATCCGCAACTCGCTGACCTCGGGCGTGGCCGACGTCGTCCTGCAGTACGGGCGCGCGGGCGACGAGGTGCTCGTGGGCGACTGGGACGGCGACGGCATCGACACGTTCACCGTGCGGCGCGGCAACGAGTTCTTCGTGTCGAACACGATGGAGTCCGGCTGGGCCGACGCCGAGCTCACCTACGGCCGGGCCGGCGACGACGTGTACGTGGGCGACTGGGACGCCGACGGCGAGGACACCTTCGCCGTGCGCCGCGGGTTCACCTATTTCGTGCGCAACTCCATGGAGTCCGGCTGGGCCGACACGCAGATCGACTACGGCCGTGCCGCCGACGAGACCTACGTGGGCGACTGGGACGGCGACGGGTCCGACACGCTCGGGATCTACCGCTTCTCCTGAGCGGCGCTCCCGTCCTGAGGGGCGCTCCCGCCCTGAGCGGCGCTCCCGAACATGCGAGAGGGGGCCGGATCTCGTTGATCCGGCCCCCTCCGTCACGCGTCGCTACACGCGGTTCTTGCCCCGCCTGAGGAGGCTCAGGATGAGCGACACCACGACGATCGCGATGCCGAGCCAGATGAGGAACTGCGCCGCCTCGACCGCGACGCCGATGACCAGCATGATGACGCCCGCAACGATGAGAATCAGCCACAAGGACATGTGCACTCCCTTCGACGGCGGCGCCGTGCGGCACCGCGTGTGCTCCCGATGTTCGCAGACCGGTGCGGCATCGGCATCTTGAGAATGGCCGCGTGACAGGTTCACCGCCCTCGCGCCCGTTCACCTGGCCTGCCCGTCCGGCCGCGCGGACGTCACATCGGGGCCGGGTCGGGCTTCGTCGTCGGGCATGGACCCGGCGCGGTTCGCGTCGTCGGGCATGAGCAAGGGGCCGGACCCGCGTGGGATCCGGCCCCTTGCCTGCAGTGGCTCCGACCGGGGTCGATCCGGTGACCTTCCGATTTTCAGTCGGACGCTCTACCAACTGAGCTACAGAGCCCTGCGCCGATGCGCGGCCGTCCGACCGGCTCGACTGCGACCCTGACGGGACTTGAACCCGCGACCTCCGCCGTGACAGGGCGGCGCGCTAACCAACTGCGCTACAGGGCCTTGCTGTGTACTTCTGGTCGTGCTGGTACTGCCGTGCTCGGGACGTTCCGGTCGAGGAGCGTACCCCCAACGGGATTCGAACCCGTGCTACCGCCGTGAAAGGGCGGGGTCCTAGGCCGCTAGACGATGGGGGCCAATGACTCCCGTCGCCCAGGCGTCCTGAGGCCTGGACAAGCATAGGTTGCTCGCCGGGGTGGTTCCAACCGGTTGGGGTGTGCGCTCCGTCATGCCGCGCGGACCATGCGGTGCGCTGTCGAGGACGCGGTTGCTGTGCCGAGGGCACGGTTGCTGTGCCGAGGGCACGGTTGCCGTGTCGAGGACGCGGTGTGTCCTCGAGGGCGCGGTTGCCGTGCCGAGTGGATCCCCGCCGTCGGTCCTCTCGGCGCGTTGCTCGTCATCTCGGCGGGAGGCCGCGTCCTCGGCGGGACCCCGGGCCTGCGGTGAGTACCCGGGCCTGCGGAGGGAACCCGCGCCCTCGACGCACACCCGCGCCCTCGACGCCGATGGAGCGCCCGCCCGTCCGGCCGCCGCACATCGCGGGGTGCGACGATGGGGGCGTGGTGGAGATGAGCGAGCAGGAGTTCGAGGAGGCCGTGGCCGACGCCCTGGACCTCGTCCCGCCCGAGCTCGCCGCCGCGATGGACAACGTGGTGGTCCTCGTCGAGGAGGAGGCCACGCCCGAGCAGCTCGACGGCGTCGAGGCGGGCGAGCTCTTCGGCATCTACGAGGGGACCCCGCTGACCGACCGCGACGACGGCTGGGCCGGCTCCCTGCCCGACCGCATCACGATCTTCCGCGGGCCGACGCTGCGGTGGTGCGAGGACGTCGAGGAGGTCGTCGACGAGGTCGCCGTCACGGTCGTCCACGAGATCGCCCACCACTTCGGCATCTCCGACGAGCGACTCCACGAGCTCGGCTGGGGCTGACGCCGGCCCGACCGCCGCAGGTTCGGACCGCGCCTCCCTCGGCGAGCAGGACCGGTCCAGCGCGCCGACCAGCGAGCACGTACCAACCGCGCGTCCCCCCAGTGAGCGGGGGCGCGTCCTGCGAGCAGTGCAGTAAGCAGGCCCGGACCACCGGCCCCGTCGGCGAGCAGGTCAGGCCGCGCGTTGAGGGCACCCGGTTCTGGGCACACGCAGGGCAGCACCAACGCCGGCAACCGAGCCTCACCGTCATCCGGGGGCCGGCGGCAGCAGTCGACCGCGACATGTTCGGAGGACGCACATGGCTAGCAAGGTGAAAGTGACAGGACTGGTGCTGGCGGGCTACCTGCTCGGCCGGACCAAGAAGTTGGGTCTGGCCCTGACCATCGCGGGCGCGATCGCCGGGTCCAAGGCGGCCGGCAACCGGGACAAGATCTCGAGCGCGTTGAAGGAGCTCACCGAGGCCACGCCCGAGCTCAAGGAGCTGGGCGAGAAGGTGACGGGCCGACTGGCCGACTCCGGGAAGCATGCGGCCACGGCGTTCGCGGCCAAGGGCGCCGACACGCTGAGCGTGAAGCTCAAGGAGCAGACCGACAGGCTGAACGCGTCCATGGACACGTCGTCCTCGACGGATGCGGACGCCGAGTCCGACGACGACGCGCCCGCCGACGAGGCGCCGTCGGACGACGCGCCGGACGCCGAGGACGCCCCCGACGAGGAGGAGTCCGGCGACGCCCCGAAGGACGACGCCGACTCTGACGATGCCGATCCCGCGGACGACGACGAGTCGGCCGAGGCGGCAGAGGACGAGAAGTCCGAGCCCAAGAAGCCCACCCGCCGCAAGACATCGAGCTCGGGCAGCAGGTCCGGGACGGGCAGTCGGGCCAAGCGCGCCGCGTCCGGCGGCCGAGACAAGCGTTCGACCTCTGGCTCGAAGTCGTCGTCGGGCGCCTCCAGCAAGGCCAAGGAGGAGTCGGATGAGTGAGACAACCAGCGAGAACACCTCGGGCTCCGCGTTGGAGGGACTGAAGCAGCAGGCGATCGAGTTCGCCAAGACGGCCGGCCGCAAGGCACTGTCCTCGGCCGGCGACCGGGTCGACGACCTCGTCGACCGCTTCGAGGGCTCGGGAGGCTCCGCCGGCGAGGCCGCGAAGGCGGGCGCAGAGAAGATCGCCGAGGGCGAGTCCCCCGCCAAGGCTGCGCTGTCCGCGGCGGGCACCGGGATCAAGGACAAGATCGCCGGCGCGTTCGGTGGCGGTTCGAGCGGCGGGTCCGGCGACTTCAAGTTCATGAACATCGTCGAGTCGGCAGACCTCGGCGTGCCCGTGAGCGCCGCCTACAACGCGTTCACCCAGTTCGAGGACTGGCCCGACTTCATGAAGAAGGTCGAGCACGCCGAGCGGGGCGACGACGACGTCACGGTGACGATCAAGGGGCAGGTGATGTGGTCGCACCGGACCTGGGACGCGACGATCACCGAGCAGGTCGCGGACTCGCACATCGTGTGGGAGTCGACCGGCGAGAAGGGCCACATCAGCGGCAGCGTCTCGTTCCACGAGGTGGCGCCGCGGCTCACGCGCATGGTGATGGTCCTCGAGTACCACCCGCAGGGCTTCGTCGAGAAGACGGCCAACATCTGGCGCGCCGCGGGTCGTCGCGCCCGGCTCGAGATGAAGTTCTTCGTGCACCACGTGATGACCGAGACGATCCTCGACCCCGACGGCGTCGAGGGCTGGCGCGGCGAGATCCGCGACGGCGAGCTGGTCACCTCGCACGAGGACACCCTGGAGCAGGAGGCCGCGGACCGGGAGGCGGCCGAGGCCGAGGGCGGCGACCAGCCGCCGGAGTCCGAGGAGGAGAGCGCCGAGGACGAGCCGTACGAGGACGAGCCGTACGAGGACGAGGAGCCTCCCGAGGCCGAGGCCGAGGCGTACGACGACGAGGAGGCCTTCGAGGACGACCCCGCCATGGACGAGGACGCCCCGGCCGACGACGAGGAGCTCTCCGAGGAGGAGGTTCCCGACGAGGACACGGCCCCTGCGGCCGACGACGAGTACGACGACGAAGCAACCGACGAGGAGGAGGGGCGCGCCTGACGCGCCCGTCCGAGGAAGCAGGTCGAGAACATGAGTACACAGACTGTCGAGCGTTCGCGCGGAAGCTACGTCGACCGGCCGTCGTCCAGCTCGCTGGCCGACGTCGTCGAGATCATCCTCGACAAGGGTCTGGTGATCGACGCCTACGTCCGCGTCTCGCTGGTCGGCATCGAGGTCCTCACCGTCGACGCGCGCATCGTCATCGCGAGCGTGGACACCTATCTGCGATTCGCCGAGGCGACGAACCGTCTCGACCTGGCGAACCAGGGCGGGCGCGACCTGCCCGAGCTGATGGGCGGGATGATGGAGAACGGCTCCAAGGGCAAGACCAAGGGAGGTGTCGAGGGCGTCAAGGACGCACTCACCGGCGACGACGAAGACGACGACTCGGACGAGGAGGCGCAGCCTCGACGCAGGAAGCGCCCCGCGCGCCAGTCCTCGGACTCCGGATGAGCACACCCAGCGTGATGGTCACGGATCGGTACCTCTACGGCGTCGTCCTCTCGGGCGGCGACCTTCGCGCCGAGCTCGTCGGCGTGCAGGGCCGGCCCGTCCGCACGGTCCGGTCGGGGCGTGTCGCGGCGCTCGTGGGCGACCTCGAGGCGGCCGACGTGCTCGGTACGCCCGACGACCTCCTCGCCCACACGAACGTGCTCGACGCCGTCGCCACGACGGACCCGGTGCTGCCCCTGGCGTTCGGCACCGTCGTCCCGGACGACGTGTCGATCGAGAACGACGTGCTCGCCCCGAGGGAGCGGGAGTACGCCGAGGCGCTGGAGTCGTTGACCGGGTACGCGCAGTACAGCCTGCGCGTGATGTTCGACCGGGACACGGTCCTGCGCGAGATCGTCACCCACGACCGGGAGGCGGGCGACCTGCAGGCGGTCATCGCCGGCACCACCGAGGACCAGACGCGTCCGCAGCGGATCCGCCTCGGTGAGATCGTCGTCCGCTCGTTCGAGAGCCTGCGGCCGGCGGAGGCGGCACCCGTCCTCGACCGACTGGCCGAGGTCGCGGCCGACGTCTCGGAACGTGAGGCCGGGCAGGCGGATGCGGTCCTCGAGGCTGCGGTCCTCGTCGCGTACGACGAGGCGCCGACCTTCGAGGCCGCCGTCGAGGATCTCGCGGCGGCGAACCACGAGCGGCTGAGGTTCCGGCTCGTCGGGCCGCAGGCGCCCTACGACTTCGTGTCGGGCAGGTAGAGGCCATGGGTCTGTTCTCCGCGATCCTCGGGGCCCCCCTGGCCCCGCTCCGCGGCACCGTCTGGGTGGCCGAGCAGGTCCGTGACGAGGCCGAGCGGCAGTACTACGACCCCGGGACCATCCGGCGCGCGTTGGAGGACGTCGCGGACGCACGCACGGCCGGAACGATCGACGCGGACGAGGCGGACCGGCTCGAACGAGAGCTCGTCGCCCGGCTGCTCGAGTCGACGCGACGCACCAACGGGAGAGGGACGCGGTGAGCGACGTGACCACCGACAGGAACGAGAACCAGAGCGAGACCGCCGACGAGGAGGCAGACGTCGAGGAGTCGGCGGAGAGCGCCGACGACCGCACGGACAGCAGGGACCGGGACCGCTCCGACGGCGGGGATCGCGGCCAGGGTGAGGGCGAGCCTCGCCGCAGCCGTCGTCCGGCATCGAGCGGTTCGTCCCGGCCGGCCCGCGCCTCCGCGCAGGGACGGAGCACCTCCGGTGCGCGCTCGGGCTCCCGCAGTGCGAAGACCGAGCGCGAGGAACAGTCCTCGCGCGGGGGACGGCCGAGCGGGCGATCCTCGACGACGCTCTCGGCCATGCAGATCGCCGGCTCGGCGATCGAGCAGTTCAGCTCGCTCACGGCCCGGACGCCGGAGTCGGTGGTCGGTGTCGAGCGGAGAGACGACCAGTGGCAGGTCCGGCTCGAGGTGGTGGAGGCCCGACGTATCCCGGACACCTCCGACCTGATGGCCGAGTACGAGGTCGAGGTGGACTCCGACGGCGACATCGTCGGGTACAGCCGCAAGGACCGTTACGTCCGCGGTCAGGCCTCGGGATGACAGCCGCAACGAAGGGAGACGCGGGCATGAGCGTCGCGCACACCGTCAACAGGCCGATGGAGCCCGAGCGGAACCGCGAGGGCACGCTGCTGCACGTGGTCGAGACCCTCCTGGACAAGGGACTGGTGCTCAACGCCGACATCATGGTGTCGGTGGCGGGCGTCGAGCTGCTCGGCATCAGGATCCGTGCGGCCCTCGCGTCGTTCGAGACGGCGGCACGCTACGGGCTCGACTTCCCGGCCGGCACCGACCGGGACACGGTCGCCTGGCAGGAGGCGATCGAGCAGAAGGACACCTGCCCGGAGTGCGGCAAGCGGGCCGAGCTCAAGCAGCTGATGAACGAGTACTGCCCCTGGTGCGGCTGGCAGAGCGCCATGGCGAAGCAGCTGGCCGCGGACGCAGCCGACCGCTCGGAGCACGCGCACGCCGAGCTGAGCGCCTCCCGCGACGAGCACGACGAGACGGGGGCCGCGGCCGACCGCCCGGACGCCGCGACCACCGCGCAGCGTGACGGCTGACCCGTGATGTCGGCACAACCAGCCCCGGCCGTGCGACAAGCCCCGCCCATGCAGCCGACCAGAGACCCGCGCGCGACCCTGCCCGATCTCATCGAGGTGCTGCTCAACAAGGGCGTCTACCTCAACCTCGACCTCATCATCTCCGTGGCCGACATCCCGCTGATCGGGGTCAACCTGCGGGCCACGATCGCCGGCATCGAGACGATGCTGGAGTACGGGATGATGCGGCAGTGGGACGAGCAGACCCGCGCCTGGGTGCAGCGGTCCGTGACCGCGCACCTGCCGATGGCGACGGACGAGGCCATCGTCGCCAAGATGGCCGGCGGCCACTACCAGGACAACTTCTACCGCACCTGGCGGCCGGGCAGCGCCTACCTCACCAACCGCCGGCTGATCATCCACCGCCGCGACCCGGCAGAGACGCTCTGGCAGTCCGATCTGTCCGCCATCGCCTCGATCCGGCCGCTGCGTCAGCGCTCGACCGGTGGTGAGGAACGGACCCGCATCGCGGTCACGCTGAGCGACGGCGAACAGGCCACCCTGTCCGCCGTCGACCCCGAACGTCTCATCTCACTCACCCGGGAGCAGCGACGACGGGCGCTCGAGCCGGAGGCCACGACCGCGGTCGGGCCCCACGAGACGCGGGGGACGTCGGCCGGAGGCGCCCTGGGTGACGATCTCGCCCCGGGCCCGGACGCCCCGCTGCACCAGGGCCCGGTGTGGTACCTCGAGTCGCTCGCCGAGGGCGGCGTCTGGCGGGCCGGGACGGCGACGCTCACCGAGACCGAGGGACTCGTCTGGACGTCCCCTGCCGACCGCCGTGCCCGCGTGCGCATCCCGCCCCGCGACGTCACGGACCTCCGGCTCGAGAGCCACCGGAACCCGACCGACGCTTCCCGCACGCTGGTGGTCTCGACGAACCGTCGCACCGTGCGCCTGGCGACGGACGACGCCGAGCACTGGGCCCGGGCCGTCATGTCCCTCCTCGCGGAGGACCGGCGGGACCGGGCCGACCACGAGGGGCGAACGGCCCACGATCCGGAGGCGCACGATGGCCCTGCAGGTTGACGAGGAGAGCCTCAAGCACGGGGTGCTCACGCTGGTGGTCACGCTCGTCGAGGTGATCCAGGAGGCGCTCGAGACTCAGGCCGTGCGCCGGATGGAGGGCGGCGACCTCACCGAGGAGGAGCAGGACCGGCTGGGGGAGGCGCTGCTCGAGCTCGACGAGGCCATGGACCAGATCAAGTCCGAGCACGGGATCACCGACTCCGTCACCGACCTCCACCGTGGACTCGACGACGTCGTCGACGAGGTCGTCGACAAGCTGATCAACCCCGCTCGCTGGGCGGAGGAGAACCGCAGGGAGGGCCCGTGACGCCCGATCCCGACGGCACCGGTGGCTCCGCGGGCTCCGCGGAGGTGACGCTCTACGTCTACGCGGTCGTCCCCGCCGGCGACCACCGACCGCGGGTGAGCGGGATCGACGGGGCAGCGCTCGACGTCGTCGGACCGGTCGGTGGACCCCGCGCGGTGGTCCACCGGCACGCCGCGGCTCCCTACGACGGCCCCGACGACGACGTCAAGCTGTGGATCCTGCAGCACAGCGACGTCGTCGAGGACGCGTGGGAGGGGGCGGGCGCCGTCCTGCCGGTCTCGTTCAACGTCATCGTCCGGCCCGACGCCGAGACCGGGGCCACGGCGGAGGCTCAGCTCACCGCATGGCTGATGACCGAGGGCCCGGCGCTGCGGCGCAGGCTCGACGAGCTGACCGGCACGTCGGAGCTGAGGGTGGAGGTCTCTCTGGACCACGAGGAGTACGCGGCCTCGAACGCGGAGATGCGGCAGATCGCGGACGAGATGGCGGACCGGCCCGCGGGGGTGCGCCGGCTGCTCGAGAAGCGCGCCGAGAAGATGGGCAAGGAGATCACGGACCGCGCCGCCGACGACCTCTACCCCGAGCTCCGGACGAGGATCGCCGGGCACTGCGTCGAGATCGAGGAGTACCGCTCGCCCGCGCGGGAGACCGGACTCGTCCCCGTGCTCACGGCGTCGTGCCTCGTGCGCGCGCCCCGCCAGCAGGAGCTCGGCGCGGAGCTCTCGGCGATCGCCTCGGAGCAGCCGGCGGTACGGATCCGGTTCCTCGGGCCCTGGCCGCCGTACTCGTTCGCGGAGCTGCCCGGCGCCGACCCGGCGTGAGCGCCCCGTGCGCAGGCGTGACCGCCCGTCGCGCACAGGTCGAGGGGCGCCGCGCCCCGTGAGTCTGCGCACCTCCGCGCGGACGCTCCGGCACGGCGCCCGACGTCGGCCCCTAGCCTGGGAGCCATGGAAGAGGACACGACCGAGCAGGCCATCGAGACCACCCTCGACGTCCTCTCCGTGGCGTTCAGCTCGCTCGTCGGCGCCGCGGCCGGTCTCGCCGTCGCCCTCCTGCTGGGCGCCGTGTTCGGGGTGCTCGCGCGCCGGCGTGCGCCGATCAGGATCGTCTACGCACGCATCAAGGCTCCGGTGCGGCTGCTGCTCATGGTCATCGGTGCCACGATCGGCTTCTACCTCGCGACCCGGCTGCCCCCGGAGGCGCAGGTGCCGGGCTGGCGCGGCACCATCCAGCACTCGCTCGTCGTGGCGATCATCGTCGCGATCACGTGGCTGGTGGCCGCGCTCGCGAACGTGGCCGAGGACTTCGCACTCAAGGGCGTGCGCGAACGCGCGGGCGACGGCGAGGTCTCCACCCACGGCCGCCGGATCCAGACCCAGGCGGTCATGCTGCGTCGGGTCGGCGTCGTCGTCATCTGGGTCATCGGCATCGCGGTCGTGCTGCTGACCTTCCCCGGCGCGCGCGCGGCGGGTGCGTCGATGCTGGCGTCGGCCGGTGTGCTCTCGGTCGTCGCAGGAATCGCGGCCCAGGGGACCCTGGCGAACCTCTTCGCGGGCATCCAGCTCGCCTTCACGGACGCGATCCGCGTGGACGACACGATCGTCATCGAGGGCGAGTACGGATACATCGAGGAGATCACCCTCACCTACGTGGTGGTCCTGACCTGGGACAACCGGCGGATCATCCTGCCCTCGTCGCACTTCACCACCAACCCGTTCGAGAACTGGACCCGGCGCGAGACCAGCATCCTGGGCACGGTGACCTTCGACGTCGACTGGCGGGTCCCCGTGCCCGCGATGCGGGCCGAGATGCAACGGCTCCTCGACCGCACGCCGCTCTGGGACAAGAACCTCGGCATCTTCCAGGTGTTCGACGCCGTCGGCGGGTACGTCACCGTCCGCGCGCTCGTCTCGGCCAAGGACCCCGGCACGCTCGTCGACCTCAGGTACTACCTGCGCGAGGAGCTGCTCGACTTCCTGCAGACCCGTGCTCCCTACGCCCTGCCCCGCACGCGGATCGAGGACATCGTGCCGCCGCCGGATGCGCTCGTGCCGCCGCGCCCGCGCGACCTCGACGAGCAGGCCGAGCTCGACGCCGACCTGGCCGAGCTCGCCGACCTGGACAAGGAGTTCCGCGACCAGGCCCGCGCGCAGGAGTATGCGGTGCAGCAGGAGAGCCGCGAGACGATCGAGCGGCGCAAGCAGCGGGAGTCGGCGGCGCGACGTGCGCGCCGCCGGGCCGCGCGGGAGGACCGACGTCGGGCGCGTGAGTCCGGCGGCGCCATCGGCAGGTCCGGACCGGTGGGACGGCACGACGACACCGGTTCCCAGACCACGGTGATGAGCACGGAGGCCCTCGAGGAGGCGCTCGCCGCGTCCCGCTCGGACCGGTCCTCCGCCCCGTCGGGACAGTCGCCGACGTCCACCGGCCGCCGCGGCACGGGCCGTGACGCCCGGTCCGGCCGCCGCGCCCGAGGGGCAGGCGCCGGCGCGGCGGACGTCGGTGCAGGTACCGGCGAGGCGGGTGCGGCCGGCGCCGGAGCGTCGGGTACGGAAGCGGCCGCGACCGGTGCGTCGGCCCCGTCGGCCGGGTCCGCAGCGATGGCGGGGCAGGGACCGGTGGGTTGGACCGCCAGGTCCCGGACCTCAGCGGTGTCAGCGATCTCCGCCGGCTCGGCGAACACGGCTGCCGTGTACCCCCCGGGCTACCCCGACGACATGGTGCGCACCGGCTCCGCGGACGTTCCCGGTCTGCACGACGAGTACCCCCTCGGACCCCTGCGCACGAGCCTGGTCTACCGGTTCGGTCGCGGCCTCTCGGCGCCGAGCGCCCGCTCCGCCGCGCCGGCCGGCAAGGGGCCGATCGGTGACGCACCGACCGGGGCGTCGAGAACGGCCGCGTCCGCCACCACCGGCACGCACGCCTCCTCGATGTACACCGGATCCCCGGAGAACGAGGAGCGGGGTGCCAAGTTCACGGGCCCGGACGAGGCCGTGCAGGCCGAGCTCGAGGCGAACGTCGAGCGCCGGCGTGCGGCCAGCACCGGGGAGAACCTCGCCCTGGACGGCGACGACGACTCCGCGCACGACCCGGCCGCCGTCGCCTTCGGATCCGTCGCCACGGGCGGTGGGACCGGCGACGGCGGCGCTGCCGAGGAGCACGGCGAGGACGCCCTCACGTCCGATGAGCGGCCCGTGCCGCCCGACGCCACCCCCGTCGTCGAGGGGCCGGTCGAGGTCACCGGCGACCTGGGTGCGGCGCCGTCGGCGGACGTGCGTCCGGCGCGGTCGGGGGAGACCTCGGTGCTCCCGGCCGTCGAGGCCGAGGGCTTCGCCGACGCCGATGCGGAGGGCTTCGCGGGTGCCGACCCGGAGGGCTTCGGCGACATCGAGGACGACGCCGACGGCGCGTGGAGCGCGTCGGGCGCCGACCCGGAGACCGAGCACGGCGCGCAGGTGCGGGACCCCGACGAGGACGCGCGGGGCCCCCGTGGCCGCGGGGTCGTCTACGGCCGCGACGGCTCGGACCTGGGTGCCGGTCCCGGTGAGGGCGGCGCGGGACGGGGCCACGACGGCGGCGACGGCGGAGGTGCCGGCGGCGACTGAGCTCGACGGTTGTGCGGTGCGTCATCGGCTCTGGACCGCACGTGACGTTTCCGCGGAACAGGCGCACGATGGACCCATGACGACCTCCACCGGCGACTACGCCGTCAGCAGGACCGACGAGGAGTGGCGGGAGATCCTCGACCCCGCCGAGTTCCAGGTGCTCCGCCTCGCGGGCACCGAGCGCCCGGGCACGGGCGAGCTGTTGCACGAGGACCGCGAGGGCATCTACTCGTGCCGCGCCTGCGGCGCCGAGCTCTTCCGCTCGGAGACCAAGTTCGACGCGCACTGCGGCTGGCCGTCCTTCTACGCCCCGCAGGACTCCGACGCCGTCGAGCTGATCGAGGACCGCACCCTCGGCATGGTCCGCACCGAGGTCCGGTGCCGGCGCTGCGGCTCGCACCTCGGGCACGTCTTCGACGACGCGCCGCAGACCCCCACCGGCGACCGCTTCTGCATGAACTCGGTCTCGCTGTCCTTCGCCCCCGCGGGCGACGCGCCCGGGGGCCCCGCCGGGTCCGAGCCCTCGGCCTGATGGCCGGCCGCCCGCTCCGGGTGGCCACGGTCAACCTCCAGCACGGCTCGCCGTCGCGCGGGGACGACCCGCGCCCGGACTCGCACCCGCGCCCGGACTCGCACCCGCGCCCGGAGTCGCACCCGCGCCCGGACTCGCACTCCCACCCGGGCCTGCCCGCCACGCACCGCGCGCTCGTCGCCGCGGGGCGGGCGCTCGCAGGCCTGGAGCTCGACGTCGTCGCGCTCCAGGAGGTCGACCGCGGCCAGCGGCGCTCCCGCTATGTCGACCAGGCGCGGGTCCTCGCGCGCCTGCTGCGGATGCCGTGGTGGCGCCTCGCCGCCGCCGAGGTCGGTCCGCGCGGCGGCCCGAGGTTCCGGCCCCCGTTCGCGCCGACGGCCTGGCGGCCGGCCTACGGGGTCGCGCTGCTGAGCCGGCTGCCCGTGCGGGCCTGGCACGCGTGGGGCTTCCCCGCCGACCTGCGGGTCCTGCGCAGCGCCCACCCGCTGGCCGTCGGCGGGCCCGTGCTGCGCCTCGGTCCGTTCGCCGTGCGTCGTGACGAGGCCCGGGTGGCGCTCGCCGCCGAGATCGACGCGCCGGGCGGGCCCCTCGCCGTCGCCGCCACGCACCTGAGCACCGACGGCGACGCCGCCCGCGCGCAGCTCCGTGCCGTCGCGGGCCGCCTGCGGACGCTCCCCGGCCCGCACGTCCTCGCCGGCGACCTCAACCTCGGCCCCGACGACGTCGCCGCAGTCACCGGCCTCTCGCCCCTCGGCGTCGGGTCGACGTTCCCGGCGCACGCCCCCCGGCGGCAGATCGACCACGTGCTCGGCGCCCTCGGCCCGCCCGGCGCCGCCGGCGCGACCACCACCGGCGAGACCCACCGGCTGCCGGTGTCCGACCACCTCGCGCTCGTCGCGACCGTCGTCGGCCCGCGCCGCGGCGGAGCGTCGTGACCGGCGTCGTCACCGGCTTCCTCGGCCTCGCGCTCATCGCCGCCGCGGGCTACGTGCTCGCGCGGATCGGCGTCGTCGGCAAGGGTGGGGCGGACACCCTGAGCACCGTGGTGTTCTACGTCGGCGTGCCCATGCTCATGCTCCGCACGGTCGCCGAGGCCGACGTCGCGCACGTCCTGTCCCTCGCCGCCGTCGTCACGATCGTCGCCGCCCTGCTCGTCGCGGCGCTCTACGCGATCCTCGCCCGCACGGTCCTGAGGATCGACGCCGCGGGCACCGTCGTCGGCGCGCTGAGCGCCTCCTACGTCAACGCCGGGAACATCGGGCTCCCGATCCTCGTCCTCGCCGTCGGCACCGCCGCGCCCGTCGTCCCCGCGATGATGCTCCAGCTCCTCGTCCTCGCGCCGCTGAGCTTCGCCCTGCTCGACCGCTTCACCGGGCGGACCGGCTCGGGCTGGCGACGCGTCCTCTCCCCGATCACGTCACCACCCGTGCTGGGCGTGCTCGCGGGGCTGACGCTCTCGCTGACCGGGATCACCCTGCCGGCCGCCGTCGGGCTGCCCGTCGGGATGCTCGCCGACATGACCGTGCCGATGCTCCTGCTCGCCTTCGGCATGTCCATCCACGGCGGGGGTGCCGGCCCGGACCGGGAGCCCGCGGCCGTGGTCTGGACCGCGATCGTCCTGCGCGTGGCCCTCGGCCCGCTGCTCGCCTGGACCATCGGGGGACCCGTCGTCGGGCTGGAGGGTGACGTGCTGCTGGGTGTCGTCGTGGTGGCCGCCCTGCCGACCGCCCAGAACGTGTTCGTCTACGCCATGCGGTACGGCACGCACGTGGATCTCGCCCGGCGCGCGGCCCTCGTCACCAGCGTGCTCAGCGTGCCGGTGGTCGTCGCGGCCACGGGCCTGCTCTCGTGACGGCCCGGGGAGGGGGCGCGACGTCGAACGGCACGCCCGGCGGCGGGCCGCCCGGACGTGGCCCGGGCCGGCTGGGCCGACTCGTCGGCTCCGTGCCGCCGCCCGTCTACTTCCTCACCGCGGGGACGTCGAGCTACGTGGGCTCGGGTCTCGCCGTCGGGCTGTTCGTCTCCTCGCCGGCCCTCGCCGTGGGCTGGGCGCGCATCCTGCTGGCGGCGATCATCCTCGTGGCGTGGCGGCGGCCCTGGCGCCGATGGCCCCGCGACCGGCCGTGGGTGGCGCTCGGCTGGACCGCGGCCTTCGGGGCGGCGCTCGGCGGCACGAACCTGCTGTTCTACGAGTCCATCGCCCGGCTGCCGCTCGGGACCGCCGTGTCGCTGGAGTACCTCGGCCCCGTGCTCCTCGCCGCGATCGGCGGCCGGGGCTGGCTCAACCGCGTGGCGGTCGTCCTCGCCTTCGCCGGCGTGGCGACGATCGGTGGCCTGGGCGTGGACCTCGCCGACACCGACCAGCTCGTCGGGACGATCTACGCGCTGCTGGCGGGTGCCACGTGGGCGACCTACATGTGGGTCGGACAGCGCCAGGCGGCGCGAGTGCCGGGGGCGGACACGCTCGCCGTCGGCCTGGCGATCGCGGCGCTGATGTACGCGCCGATCGGGATACCCGGCTCCGGGCCGCTGCTCGCGCCCGACCTCCTGCCGTTCGTCGTCGGGGTGGCGGTGCTGTCGTCCGTGGTGCCCTACGTCATCGACCAGCTGGCCTTCAGGCGGCTCACCGCGTCGATGTTCGCCCTGCTCAGCTCGCTGCTGCCGGTGACCTCGCTGATCGTCGGGCTCGTGGTGCTCGGCCAGGTGCCCAACGCCGCCGAGATCGCCGGGCTCGTCATGGTCTCGGTCGCCGTCGGGCTCGCGAGCCGGCCGAGTCCCGGGCGGCGGGCGAGCCGGCCGGCGCCGTAGTCGACACGCGGACAGGGGCCGGACGCCGTCGTGCACCGGGTCCTCCGGGGCTCAGTCCTCCTCGGCCGACCGGACCCGCTGCTCGAGTCCGGCGATGATGAGATCCAGGCCCAGGTCGTACTCGGACTCGACGCCTTCGTCGGTCTCGACCACGGGGACCTCGCTGATGACGTAGCTGCCCGACTGCATCACCGGCTCCAGGTGCGGGAACCGCTCGGGCGTGACGACCTCGGCGAGGGTCCGGGCCCCTTCGGCCGTCACCGCGACGTTCCCCGTGGCGGCCAGGTTCTGCTCCAGCTCGACGACCGAGGCGACGTGCTGGGAGATCACCAGGATGAGGCCGATCTTCTCGTCGGCCTCCAGCGGCAGGTCCTTCATCGCCGCCAGGCCGTGGTCGGCCGCGCGGATGCTGTTGGGCATGAGGACCGAGATCGGCCCGCGCGGGATCTCGAGCACCCAGGGGTGGTCCCGATAGGCGTGGCGCACCATGTCCGCCCAGTCGCGCAGGGCCTCCTGCCAGTCGGACGGAAGCTCGAGCGTCTCCGGCACGGAGAGCGCGGCGTCCTGCATCAGCCACAGCAGCTCCTCCTTGCCCGAGACGTACCGGTAGAGCGACATCGTGGTGAACCCCAGGGACCGGGTGACCGCCTGCATGGTGACCGCGGCGAGTCCCTCCGCATCGGCGATCTCGATGGCGGCCTCGACGATCCGCTCGTGGCTCAGGCCGCGGCTGGGCCCGCGCTGCGGGACCTCGTGCATGCCCCAGGCGATGGCCACGGCGCGCGGCAGCCCGGTCTCGGTGGCGTCGGTCATGCCGAGCATCCTCCCACCGGCGGAGGTGAAGCGGATCGCTCCGCGCGACATCTGTGTACGTCACAGACTGTGTATGGCACACTCAGTGCATGACATACACAGATGTGCCGCTCGTCGAGATCTCGGGTCTCTCGAAGAGCTATGGCAGGCACCAGGTCCTCAGCGACCTCGACCTGAGCCTTCCGCCCGGCATCCACGCGCTGCTGGGGCCCAACGGGGCGGGGAAGACCACCCTGGTCAACATCCTGTCCACCCTGGTCCCGGCCACCTCCGGCGAGGCGCGCGTGCTCGGCATGGACGTGCGTCGTGACCGGAAGCGGCTCCAGGGGCTGATCTCCCTGACCGGCCAGTACGCGGCCGTCGACGGTTCGCTGTCCGGCATGGAGAACATGCTGATGATGGGTGAGCTCTTCGGGCTCTCCCGCAAGGATGCGCGGCGTCGCGCCGACGAGCTGCTGGAGAGCTTCGACCTGACCGGGGCGAGCGGCCGGCGCACCTCGACCTACTCCGGCGGGATGCGGCGCAAGCTCGACATCGCGGTGAGCCTCATCGCCGGGCCGCAGCTGATCTTCCTCGACGAGCCCACCACGGGCCTCGACACCCGTAGCCGGCAGGCGCTCTGGGACGAGATCAACTCCCTGGCCGACGCCGGAACCTCCATCGTGCTGACCACCCAGTACCTGGAGGAGGCCGACGTGCTCGCCGACCGCATCATGGTGCTCAACGACGGCGGGATCGTCGCCGACGGCACCCCCTCCCAGCTCAAGGAACGCGTCGGTGGATCGACCATCCAGCTGCACGACGACGCCGGCCACATCGTGGAGACCCTGCCCACCGCGGGCTCCGCCGCCGACGTCGCGCGGGAGGTCGCCGAGGTCGCCCGCCGCCGACCCGACGTCGGCATCACCGTGCGCACCCCGACCATGGACGAGGTCTTCCTCGAGCTCACCGGGATCGCGACGCCCTCGACCACCGCGTCCCCCTCGACCGCCGCGACCCCCGCGACCACCACGAAGGAGGTCACCTCGTGACCACGACCGGCACCCTGCCCGCTACCGCGCACGCATCCCCGGAGGCCCTTGCAGGCCGGACCGTCACGCCGATGTCCGGCGCCGGGTTCCTCACCGCGCTCAAGGTCTTCTCCGTGCGGAGCCTCAAGCACTCCTTCCGCGACGCCGAGTCGCTCCTCATGGCCGTCATCCTGCCGATCATGCTCATGCTGATCTTCACCTACGTGATGGGTGGCGCGATGGACGTGAGCGGTGACGGCACCACCTCCAGCGACGCCTACCTCTCGTACGTGCTGCCGGCGATCGTCGTCACGGCCGCCGGGTTCGGGGCGTCCTACACGGCGGTGGTCGTCAGCAACGACATGACGACCGGATTCATGAACCGCCTGCGCACCATGCCCTTCCCGTCCGTCACCGTGCTGCTGGGGCACGCGGTGTCCTCCATGGTGCGCAACCTCCTGGCCACCGCGGTGGTCTTCGCCGTGGCGCTCGCGGTCGGCTTCCGTACCGACGCGTCGTTCCTCCAGCTGCTCGGCTCCGTCGGCCTGGTCGCCCTGTGGATCCTCGTCATCACCGTGGTCTTCGCGGTGCTCGGCATGGTCGCAGGCTCGGCCGAGTCCGCCAGCGGGTACGGGTTCATGCTGTTGTTCCTGCCGTACGTCTCCTCGGGCTTCGCGCCGGTGGAGTCGATGCCGAGCTGGCTGCAGGGCTTCGCTCAGCACCAGCCGATGACGCCCATCATCGACGCCTCCCGAGCCCTGCTCAACGGCCAGAACCCCGGGAACGAGTGGTGGATCGGCGTCCTGTGGTGCGCCGGGTTCGTGGCGCTCGCCGTCTGGATGGCCGCCGTGCTCTTCCCTCGTAAGGTGGCCCGATGATCCGCGAGGCGTGGGGCAGGTTCGTCGGTCCCGAGGCCACACGGCTCGACCACGCGCTGACGGCGACGACGACGGCGGGCGGCGCCCTGATGGCAGCCGCGGTGGCCCGGGGTCGGGGTGGCGGCCGAGCCGCCACCGCGGCGTCGGCCGTCCTGGCGGCCGATCTCGTCGGCGGGGCCTACGTCAACAACACCCTCGCCTGTTCTCGCTGGTACGCCCGGCCCGGACAGGGCGACCGTGAGCACCTGACGTTCGCGGCCTGGCACGTGCATCCCGCGCTCGTGGCGTGGTTGGACCGCGGGCGATCGGGGCCCGTCCCCGGGCCGCTGTGGGCCGCGCTGCACCACGGCTACCTCATGGGTGCCACCCTCGCGATCCGCAGGTTCCCCCGACGACGCCGCACCCTCGGCGTGGCGCTGACCGCCGGAGGACTCGCGCTCGACCAGGCGATCGGCCGGTCTCGGCTCGTCCCCTGGTTCGCGTGGACCTACTACCCCAAGCTGCTCATGGGGCACGCCGCGGCCGCGCTCTGGTCCGACCGCCGGCTGGCCGAGCCGCGGGTCGGCGTCAGCCCGGGGCGTCCGGGTCCGAGCCGGACGCGCGGATGAGCTCGGCGACGCCGTCGACGACGAGCGAGACCCCGAGGCGGAACGTGCGTCGCGGGTCGCGCGCGGCGTCGGCGGCAGTGCCGACGCTGGTGCCGACCCGCCCCGAGACGGGGTAGTCCTCGTCGGCCATGAGATGGTCGAGCGCCGGTGCCACGACGGCCCACCACTCGGCATCGGTCAGACCCGAGCTGCTGCGTGCGGCGTGGTCGGCGCGGAGGTGACGCGCGGCGCCCTCGACGATGTTGAGGAGCGCGGTGAGGCTCGACTCCATGTCCAGGTCGGACAGCCCGATCCCGTCGAGGACCCCCAGCTCCGCCTCGTACTTCCGGGAGGCGTTCGGTCCGAGCAGGCTCCTGGCCTCGTGCACGTCGAGCAACCACGGGTGGCGTTCGAGGAGCTGCCAGTTGCGCTCCGCCACCTCGCGCAGGCCCGTGCGCCAGTCATCGGCAGGCCGTGCGTGGTCGACGTCGCCGTACAGCTCGCCGTAGACGTCGTCGGTCATGAGTGCGGTGAGGTCCTCCTTGCCGGGGACGTGGTGGTACAGCGCCATGGTGCTCACCCCGAGCTCCTCGGCGACCTTCCTCATGGAGGTGGCCGCCAGGCCCTGGGCGTCGGCCAGCTGCACGCCCGCCCGCACGATGCGCCCCACCGAGAGCCCGGACCTGCCCTGCTCCGGGTGGTGCCCCCACAGCAGGTAGAGGCTGCGGACGACCTCGGGCGCCGACCTGCCAGTGGCCACGATCCTCCTGATCCGGACGGAGGCGTGCGATCGACCGCACGCCATGTGCGCATCGGGCAAGGCTAGCGTACGCTCAATTCGTACGCCGTACAGTACGGCGTCAGAAAAGGGAGGACGATGGTGCGCACAGACATGGCGATCGCCTTGACGGACGTCCGCAAGGCCTTCGGCGGAGCACGGGGCCCCGCGGTCCTCGACGGCCTGGACCTCGAGGTCGCGCGCGCGAGCGTCCACGGACTGCTCGGGCCGAACGGGGCGGGGAAGACGACGGCGGTGCGGATCATGACCACTCTCCTCGCGCCGGATGCCGGCCGGGTGGTGGTCGCCGGGCACGACGCCGTCCGGGACGCCGGCCGCGTGCGCGCCAGGATCGGACTCGTCGGACAGATCGCGGCGGTCGACGAAGCGCTGACCGGCCGTCAGAACCTGGTGATGTTCGCCCGGCTCAACCGGTACCGGCCCACGTCCGCGGCCCGCCGCGCGGGAGAGCTGCTGGACCGGTTCGGGCTCGCCGACGCAGCGGATCGGCAGGTGAAGAGCTACTCCGGTGGCATGCGGAGGCGCGTCGACCTGGCCGCCGGCCTCATCACCGCCCCGGACATCCTCTTCGTCGACGAGCCGACGACGGGCCTCGACCCCGGGGTCCGCCAGGACGTCTGGGAGGCGATCCGGGAGCTGGTGAGGGGCGGCACCACCGTCCTGCTGACGACCCAGTACCTCGAGGAGGCCGACCAGCTCGCCGACCGCATCTCGATGCTCGGACGAGGACGGGTGGCGGCGGAAGGCCGCCCGGCCGAGCTCAAGGCCAAGGTCGGTGACGACTGGCTCGAGATCACCCCCACGCACGACGGCGACCTGCTGCGACTCCGCGCGGAGCTGGCCCCATGGTCCAGCGGCGACATCACGGTCGACCACGGCCGGGTCCGGGTGCCGCTGGCCGACCGCACCGCCTCGTTGATCGGCGCGACCGCCGCCCTGCGCGACGCGAGCCTGTCCGTGTCCGACCTCTCCCTGCGCACCCCGAGCCTGGACGAGGTCTTCCTGCAGATCACCGGCCATACCGCGCTCGTTCCCATGAACCAGGCCGGCACCGCCGTCACCGAGGAGGCCACCCCGTGAGCACGACCACCGATCACCCGAGCGCGAGCAGGCTGACCACCGCTCCGGACGGTCCGACCACGCCCGTGGCCCGGGCGCTCGCCGACACCTGGACCATCACGCGTCGCGATCTCCAGCACTGGCGCCACATGATCGGCGCGAGAATATTCAACTGGCTCTGGCCGGTCCTCCTCATGTCGCTCTTCCTCGGGCTCATGGGAGGCGCGCTCGGCGACGCCCTGGGCGGCAGCTACATCGACTTCGTGATGCCCGGTGTGCTGGCGATGACCGTGTTCCTCGGGCTCGAAGGCACCATGACCGCGGTCTGCCAGGACTCCTCGCGCGGCATCACCGACCGCTTCCGGTCCCTGCCGATGAGCGGTATCGCCGTCGTCGGGGGGCGTTGCCTCGCGGACCTGCTGGACTCCCTGGTCTCGCTCGTCGTCGTCGTCGGAGCCGGCGTGGCCTTCGGATGGCGACCCGAGACCACCCTCATGGAGGCGCTCGCGGCCCTCGGTCTCCTGCTCCTGCTGCGGATCGCCATGCTCTGGGCCGGCATCTTCGTGGGCCTGAGGGCTGCCACCCCCGAGTCCCTCGCCCCGATCAACATGCTCGTCTGGCCGGTGCTGTTCTTCTCCAGCGTGTTCATCGCCACGTCGACCATGCCCGGGTGGTTGGCGACCATCGCCGACGCCAACCCCATCTCGGCCACGGCGACGACCGCGCGCGGACTGCTCGGCGCTCCTTCGGACAGCGGCGGTACCTGGTTCGCCGAGCATGCGTCGGTCCTGGCCGTCGTCTGGCCTGTGCTGCTCATCGCGATCTTTATGCCGATGGCCGTCTCGACGTACCGACACCTGCGGCGCTGAGACGCTCACCGGTCGGGCAGCGGTCCGATCGTTCCCTCGTGCGTGAGGCGGCCGACGGCTGCGGGTCCGCAGACCGCTCGACCCGGGTTCTCCCGGCGATCCCGAGAGGGTCAACCGTGACAGAACAGTGATCTTCGACGCGTGGGTCAGCGCGTGCAGTTGTGCACCATCGGTGCAAGAGTTGGACCGCTGTCACAGCAGGGGCCTCGCCCACCGACGGTCCCGGACAAGGAGGCACAGCATGTGGTCTTTCATCTCGCTCGTCGTCGTCGGCGCCATCATCGGTGCTCTCGCGCGCTTGTTCATGAAGGGTGACCAGAACCTGGGCATCCTGTGGACCATCATCCTCGGGGCGCTCGGCGCCCTCGGTGGTGGTTGGGTCGCGGACCAGCTCTTCGGCGGTTCGACGATCGTCACCTGGATCGTGGGCATCGTGCTCGCGATCATTCTCATCACGATCTTCATCGCGGTCCGTGGCCGCGGGGCCCGCGCAGCGCGCTGACCCACGGGGCGAACGCACCGGGTGCCGTCAGGTGCCCGACACGCTCGGGCGCTCAGCCGCCCGACCAGCACGGCCCGGAGGGGCCGGCCACCGAACTGCAGGTGGCCGGCCCCTCCGGTCTGTCCGGCCCCTCCAGACTCTCCGGGTCGTCGACCGCGCCGGAGCGCCCCGGCGGACTCAGTGGTTCCGGAGCATGTCGACGAGCTCGTCCTTCTTCTTGTCCGAGTAGCCGGTGATGCCGAGCTCCTTGGCGCGGTCCTTCAGCTCGTCGACGGTCCAGTCGTCGTAGCTGCCGGCCTCGCCGCCGCGCGCCCCGACCCTCTTCCTGCCCTCGTTGGCCGCGGCGTTGGAGATGCGGGCGGCCTTCTCCTTCGACGCCCCGTCGTCGCGGAGCTCCTCGTACATCTCGGGGTTCTTGATGCTCGGCGGGGTGTCCTTCTGGGGCATGGTGCCGTCTCCTCTTCTCGATGACTCGTCAGGCGTCCTGCGCGTGGACCGTGCGCTCGCCCCGGCCGCGCGCACCGGGAGCCGTGCCCCGCCGACGCTGCCCGCTCCGTCCGGGAGCGGGGCGATGGCCGCCAGCGGATCCTGCGTCCCGCGCATCCGCGCGAGCACCTCGTCGATCGTCAGCTGGCGCAGGTCCGGATCGTCGAGCTCGTACCACACGCGTGGCACCGCCACGGTCGGCAGTCCCCGGCCGCGCGGGGAGTAGGGCGCGACGGTCGTGCGCGCGGCACGGTTCTGGCTCCAGTCGATGAGCACCCGCCCGCGGCGTACGTCCCGACGGATCGTCGAGACCACGAGCTCGGGACGTTCGCCCTCCAGGGCCTGGGCCAGGTCCTCCATGGTCTCGGCGACGTCGTCGCCCGTGACGTGGCCGTCGAGCCCCGCATACAGGTGCAGTCCCTTGCTCCCGCTGGTGACCGGGACCGAGGTCAGGCCCCTCTCCTCAAGCTCGGGGCGGAGCAGGCGGGCGACCTCGACACACTCGGCCAGACCCGCGCCCTCGCCGGGGTCCAGGTCGAGCACGAGGCGGTCGGGAGCGAGCTCCTCCTTCTCGCCGGGGCCGAACCGCCACTGGGGCACGTGGATCTCGAGCGTGCCCATCTGGACGAACCACGCGAGCGTCGCGGCGTCGTCGGCGAGGGGGTAGGTGTTGACGTGGTCGGCGTGCTGCTGGTCGCGCCTGGCGACCCAGTCCGGCGCGTGCCCCTCGAGGTCCTTGGCGAAGAACGACTGACCGGGTTCCGCCGTCGTCCCGACCCCGTCGGGCCACCGCTTCCGTGTGGCGGGCCGACCGCCGGCGTGCCGACCGATCAGCTCCGCCATGGCGACCACGTAGTCCACGAGGTCACGCTTCGTCGTCCCCGTCTCGGGGTACATCACCTTGTCGGGGTGCGACAGGCGGACCTCCCGTCCGTCGATCCGGACGGCCTCGCGGTCCTTCGAGCGAGCCATGGTGCGCGTGCTGGGCGTCCGGGATCAGGCGCTGTCGGTGAGGTCGGCGGCGGTGACCTGGCGGGCGCAGTGGCTGCAGCAGTACGAGGTGCCGTCGACGTCGACGCCGTGGCCGATGATCCGGCACCCGCAGTGGGCGCAGGTCGGCGCCACCGCATGGATGGCGCACTCGAACGAGTCGAAGTCCGCGGACCGCCCGTCGTGGGTGGTGATCCGGAAGCTCTTGTCGTAGCTGTTCCCGCACATCGAGCAGATGGCCATGTCCGTCCCTCTCCCGTCGTGTCCTGCCGGAGGTCGTGCCTACGGTGCCCGTACCCACCCGTTCGAACGGTAAACCTGTGGGATGGATCCCGGGGGGCCGACGCCGGCGCGCCGTCGGGTCGCGCGACGGCCCGTCGGCGGGGGGCGCACCGTGCCCTCGTCAGGTGCGGGGGTCGAGGACGACCTTGATGCAGCCGTCCTCCTTCTTCTGGAACATCTCGTAGGCGGCCGGCGCCTCCTCGAGGTCCAGCCGGTGCGTGCGCAGGTCGAGGGCGCCGAGCGGATCCTCGCGATCCATGACGAGAGGCAGCAGGTCCTCGACCCAGCGGTGGACGTTCGCCTGCCCCATGCGCAGCGTGAGGTGCTTGTCGAACATCTCCAGCAGGGGGAGCGGATCCTTCGCGCCGCCGTACACGCCGGAGATCGACACCGTCCCGCCGCGGCGCACCGAGCTGATCGCGGTACGGAGCGCCGCGAGCCGGTCGATGCCGGCGTGCGTCATCATCGGACCGGCCACGTCGTCCGGCAGCTTCGCCATCACCCGGTGGGCCGCCCCGGCGAGAGGGGAGCCGTGCGCCTCCATCCCCACGGCGTCGATCACCGCGTCCGGCCCGCGTCCGTCGGTGAGGTCGCGGATCCGCTCCGGCACGTCGTCCGCCTCCCGCGAGTCGAGGACCTGTACGTCGTGGCGCGCCGCCATCGCGAGGCGCTCGGGCACCCGGTCGACCCCGATGACCTGCCCGGCGCCCAAGAACCGGGCGACGCGGGCCGCCATCTGGCCGACCGGCCCCAGGCCGAGCACGGCCACAGAGGAGCCGGGCTCGACGTCGGCGTAGCGGACGCCCTGCCACGCGGTGGGCAGGACGTCGGACAGGTAGAGGTACCGCTCGTCCGGCTCGTCGTCGTCCGGCACCGTGATGAGGCCGGCCTGCGCGTGGGGCACCCGCAGGTACTGCGCCTGGCCGCCGGGCACCTGCCCGTAGAGCTTCGTGTAGCCGAACAGCGCCGCCCCGGACCCGTACTCGCGCACCTGGGTCGTCTCGCACTGGCTGTGCAGCCCGCGGGAGCACATCCGGCAGACGCCGCAGGCGATGGGGAACGGGACGACCACCCGGTCGCCCACCGAGACGTCGGTGACGTCGGCACCGACCTCACGCACGACTCCCATCGTCTCGTGACCGAGAACGTCCCCGGGGTCGATGAAGGCTCCCAGGACGCTGTAGAGGTGGAGGTCGGAGCCGCACACGGCGGTCGACGTCACCTCGATGATCGCGTCGGTCGGCTCGAGGATCTTCGGGTCGGGGACATCGTCGACGCGGACGTTCTCGGGTCCCTGCCAGGTCAGTGCGCGCATGCGGGCCTCCTCCTCGTCGGTGCACCGCCGTCGACGGCACTGGCGGTCGTGTACCCGGAGACGGGCGGAGCATGCACGGGCCGGCGGCCCGCCGCGAGCGAACCTGCGTGACGCCGTGCAGGTGCCGGCCCCCGGCCGCGGGTCAACCGGCCCTGCGCTCCGCTTGGTACGCGGCCGCACGATCGTCCGCGCTCATGCCGCCCCAGACGCCGTAGGGCTCGCGGACGGTGAGGGCGTGCTCGCGGCACGCCTCCAGCACGGGACAGGTCCGGCACACGGCCTTGGCAGCCGCGTCGCGGCGCTGGCGGACGCCGCCTCGTTCGCCTTCGGGGTGGAAGAAGTCGTCCGGGTCGTACGCGCGGCACGCACCCTCGAACTGCCAGCTCCATTCCTCGAGCAGCGGGCGGGGAAGACGGGACAGCTCAGACATCGGTAGCTCCTCAGCATCGGGCACGTCAGCCGCGTTCAGGCGGCGTGCGTGCTGGGCGTGGCGGTGGTGGCGCTCGTCGGCGGCGCCGGGCTCCGGCGGGACGTCCCGCCGGGCGTGCCTGCAGCGAGCTGCAGCGTGGCGATCACCCGGCCGAGGCGGCGCGAGACCTGCATCTGGCTGATACCGAGCTCGTCGGCGATGTCCTGCTGGGTGCGGTCCTCGACGAACCGCATGTGCAGGAGGGCGCGGTCGGCCCCGCGCAGGAGACGGCGCAGCGGCCGCAGGCTCGCCAGGTCGTCGATCCGCTCGAACGTGCCGTCGTCGTCCGCGGGAAGCCTCTCGGCCAGCGGTCGTTCGTCCGGCCCCACGCGGGCATCGATCGACTCCGGCGTGTAGCAGCCGACGGCGGCCCGCGCCTCGCGGATGTCCGCCAGGTCCCGGCCCAGCTCGTGGGCGACGTCGGCGTCGGACGGCGGGCTGCCGTCCCGCTGCACGTGCTCGTCGGCGAGGCGCCGGATCTCGAGCTGCAGCTCCTGCACCGCCCGAGGCGGCCGCACCATCCATCCGCCGTCCCGGAAGTGGCGCTTGAGCTCGCCGAGGATGGTGGCGGTGGCGTACGGCGCCAGGGCGCCCCGGGTCGGGTCGTGGCCCCTGGCGGCCTTGACCAGTCCCAGGTAGGCCACCTGCTCGAGGTCCTCGACCTCGGAGCCCCGTCCGCGGAAGCGGCGGGCGAGCGCCCGGGCGAGCCCGAGATGCTCGGTCACTGTGTCGTCATCGACTGCGTCGTGCGCAGTCGTCGGTCGTACGTTCACGGAAGTCCTCCGAGATGAACGTGCGCGTCCTGGCGGCTGCGTCACCAGATCTTCACCCAATCCCAGGGCGGGACTCCTGTCAATCGGCCGGGCCTGTCGCCGGTGCCGGCACCGGCGCCTGGACCGCCGCGTGGACGGCGGGCCGGCCGCCGGGCGGTCCGCGGGTTTCGGCTCGTGCGCGTCGGGTACCTGCCCGGTGCGCCCGTACGGGCCACGACAGCACCACGACCCCGGGGGAGCACCGCATGAGGGCCGACACCCGCCGCATTACCGACCAGCTGCCCGAGTTCGGAAGGAGCACGCCGCTGGGGCGCGCCGGCCAGCCGACCGAGGTGGCCCCGGCCTTCGTCCTCCTGGCGTCCTCCGAGTCGAGCTACGTCGTCGGCGAGACGCTGGGCGTCACCGGAGGGATGATCGGCCCGTGACGGCGCTCGTCACGCCGAGCGCCCGGGACACGGCGCGCGCCGCGGTGCTGGAGTCCCTCAGGCCCTGGCCGACCACCCTGGCCGCCGTCCTGTGCGACTCCACGCGCGAGATTGAATTTCGCGCCCGGACCGTGCCGGCGGGCGCAGGGTGCGGCATCGTCTCCACCTACCTCCACCGAGATCCCAGGCGGCTGACCCGGACGCCGCGGACCAGCGACGGCATCGGGGCGCACGACCCGGCACGACGAGACACGACTCGAGAGGTGGCAGGCCATGTCTGACCGGAGGAACGACGAGCGGGACGGAGCCTCGTGAGGGTCGCCGTCGTCGGCGCGTCCGGGAACGCCGGCACCGCGGTCCTGCGTGCGCTGGCCGCGTCCCCGCGGGTGGACGAGATCGTCGGGGTGTCGCGGCGCCTGCCGGACACGTCGGCCCAGCCGTACGCGTCGGCCACCTGGCACCGCCTCGACCTTGCGGTGCCGGCCCGCGAGCCCGCGCACGAGGACGCCGTGATCGACCGGCTCGCGCGGGCGCTGCGCGGAGCGGACGCCGTCGTGCACCTCGCCTGGCTCATCCAGCCCAACCGGGAGCGCGACCTCCTGCGGCGCGCCAACGTCGGCGGCACCGCGCGAGTCGCGGAGGCGGTCGTCCGGGCGGGCGTGCCGCACCTCGTCGTCGCCTCCTCGGTGGGGGCCTACTCCCCGGTCGACGACGACGAGCCGCGCGACGAGTCCTGGCCGACCGAGGGCATCCGGACCTCGCACTACTCGGTCGACAAGGCCGCCCAGGAGCGCGTGCTCGACGAGTACGCACGTCGGCACCCGGACCTGACGATCGCCCGGCTGCGACCGGCGCTGCTCCTCGGCGGCGAGCCGGCCTCCGAGATCCGGCGCTACTTCCTCGGACCGTTCGTCCCGCCCGGCATGCTCCGGCCCGGGCGGCTCCCGCTCGTGCCGCTACCCGCCGGCCTGCGCCTGCAGGTGGTCCACCCGGAGGACGCCGCCGACGCCTACGTGCGGGTCGTCCTCGACCGGGCCTCGGGCGCCTTCAACATCGCCGCGGAGCCGGTGCTCACCGGCGCGGACCTCGCGGGCGTCCTCGACCACGGTCGGGTCCTCACCGTGCCGCGCGGCCTGCTGCGACGAGTGCTCTCCCTCGCGTGGGAGGTCCGCGCATCGGCGGCCGACGCCGGGTGGCTCGACATGGGCATGGCCGTGCCGGTCATGGACCCGTCACGCCTGTGCACCGAGCTCGGCTGGCGGCCCCGGCACGACGCGGCGGAGGCCCTGCGGGGACTGCTCGGCGGCATGGCCGACGGCGTCGGGGCACCGAGCCCGCCCGTGCGACCCGCGCGCCGCTGGCCGACCGACGCCGTCCCGCCCGGGAGCGCGCTGCGGTTCCACGCGCAGGGTGCCGACGAGGAGCCCACCGCCCACCGGGTGCCGTCCACCCTCGACCGGGAGCTGCTCGGCCTCTACCTCACCGGCGCGACCGCGGGCACCGGACGGGCGCGCCGCATGGCGGACGCCTACGCCGGGACCGACCTGGGGCCCGAGCTGGCGACCCTGGCGGAGCAGATCGAGTCCGAGCGCCTGCTCCTCACCGATCTCCTGCGCACGCTCGACCTCCGACCGCGTGCGCACCGCCAGGTGACGGCGACCGTGGCAGAGCGGATCGGCCGGCTCAAGCTCAACGGTCGTCTCACGGACTCGCCCATGACGCCGGTGCTGGAGACCGAGCTCATGCGCAGCGCCGTCGTTGGCAAGCTCGGGGTCTGGGAGGTGCTCGCCCGGCTCGCGGGCGAGCTCGGACTGCCCGAGCCGATGTTCGAGGTGCTCGCCGGGCGTGCGCGGGAGCAGATCGAGCTCCTCGGGCGGCTCCACCACGTGGTCACCGACGAGGCGTTCGTGTCGGCGAGGCAGCGGGGCGGGACGCAGCGGTCGCGCGGTGCTCCTCGCGGATGACCGCTCAACCCGCGCCGGTACCGACGTCGCTCGGGGGCGTGCGGTGCGTGCGCCGGTTGGCGACCACCCACTCGGCGACGGCGTGGAGCTTGATGTTGTGGTCCTGCGAGTGCCGCCTGAGGAACGCGAACGCCTGGTCCGCATCGAGGTCGAACCGCTCCATGAGGATGCCCTGCGCCTGGCCGACGAGCTTGCGGGCGTCGACGGCCGTCTGCAGACCCTCCTGCTCGTGCGCCGAGGCGATGGCGACCGAGGCGTGCCGGGCGAAGACGTGGGCCACCTCGAGGTCGGCCCGCGTGAACGCGTCCCGCCCGGCCGCGTAGAGGTTGAGCGAGCCGTACCCGCGCTCGTGCGTCCGCAGCGCCACGCTGAGCACGCTCGTGAACCCGAGGTCCGCCACCGCCGGCCCCCAGGCGGGGTATCGCGCGTCGGCCCGGACGTCGCCCGACACGTACGTGCCGCTGCCCACGTCGGTGACGGCGTCGATGCAGGGCCCCTCGCCGTGCACCAGCTGGAGGTGATGGGCCTCGGCCACGCTCGGCGACGTGGCCGCGGCGGTCGCGAGCAGGCCGCGGGCGTGGGACCGCATGATCCCGGCACCGTCGCAGACCACGGCAGCACGCGCGTACTCCGCCACGTGTTCGACAGCCTGCTCGCTGCCGCCACCGGACCCGGAGTGCAGGTCCAGCGCCATGCGGGAGAAGAAGTCGTCGCCCGCGGGGTCCTCGTCCATCGCCGCACCTCCATCGGCCACGCCGGTCGCGCCTGCGGCGGTCGGCGGCACAGTTCGACGCGGGTGCCCGCACCCTCGTCGCTCACGCCCCCCGATCCTATCGGCGAACCTCACCGGTGTGGCTCGCCGGATGCATGGATGCCGCACCCGTGGGTACGCCCCACCCGAAGGCCGGCGGCGATGTGGCTCGATCCATGACAAGGAGGCGGACGACGTGAACGTGCTCAAGCCAATCGTGGCCGTGCTCGGCGACGGCGGGCCGACCGACCTCACGCTTGCGGACGTCCTGGTGGACCGCGGTGCCCGGCCGCACCTGCTCTCGGTCGACGTCGGCTGGCTGAGGTCGGTGCGATCGGCGATCGCGCTGCTGGACACGGCCCCGGGAGCCAGCGCGGTGCTCGGTCTCGCCGAGTCGGGCGGGTCGGGGGCGCGGATCGCCGCGCTCGGCACCACGGCGTCGGGCGCAGCTCTCGAGGACTGGGAGGGGGTGTGCCGACGCTGCGGCGAGCGCAACGACATCACCCTCGTCTGGGCCCCCGGGCCGGCGGTCGGCGGCGCCCCGGAGGGTACCTCCGCGACGCAGGATCCCGGGGCCCTGGCGCTCACGGTGGTCGAGGAGCTCGCACGCGCGGGCCCGGGTGCGCGGATCGTCGATCTGACAGAGCAGCTCGGCAGGTGAGCAGCCCGTCCCCGGACCACGGCCGCGTGGGCGGATCGTGGTGCCGGTCCGCCTGTCGGTGCGGTCGCTAGGGTCGAAGCGTGCCCGCCCCTGCCGGCCGTGCCGGTTCCGACCGCCCCTCCCTCGCCGACCTCGCCGTCCCGATCATCGGCGCGCCCATGGCGGGTGGGCCGTCGACTCCGGAGCTCGTCCACGCCGTCGAGCGTGCCGGCGGCGCCGGCTTCCTCGCCTCCGGTTATGGCAGCGCTGACGCGCTGCTCGAGCAGGTCCGCCGGGTCCGCGAGCTCGGGGCACGCCGGTTCGGCGTCAACCTCTTCGTCCCCGACGCTCTGCCCGCCGACCTCGATGCCGCCCGCGCCTACCGCGACGAGCTCGCACCGCTCGCCGCCGAGCTCGGCATCGATGAGCTCGGCACGCCCCGGCAGGACGACTCCGGCTTCGACGCCAAGGTCGCCGCGCTCCTGGCCGACCCCGTCCCTGTCGTCTCGTTCACGTTCGGCCTGCCCGCTCCAGGGACTTTTCGCCGGTTCCGCGACGTCGGCACCGCCGTGTGGGCGACGGTCACCTCGACCGACGACGCCGTGACCGCGGTGGAGGCGGGCGCGGACGTGCTCGTCGTCCAGGGCCCGGAGGCGGGCGGGCACCGCTCGACGTTCGCCGTCGCCGACACCCCGGGTGACGTGCCGCTGGGCGAGCTGCTGCGCGCCGTGCGCCGCGCCGTCGAGCTGCCGCTCATCGCGGCGGGCGGGCTGACCACGGGGCAGGACGTGGCGCGGGCGCTCGAGGTCGCCGACGCCGCACAGGTGGGCACCGCGCTGCTCGACGCCGACGAGGCCGGCACCTCGCCCGGCCACCGCGCCGCCCTGCGCGACCCGGCGCTCACCACCACCGCCGTGACGCGCGCCTTCACCGGCCGTCCCGCGCGCTCGCTCGTCAACGAGCTGGTGCGCCGCTACGACGCCGTCGCGCCGCCCGCGTACCCCGCGCTCAACCACGTGACCTGGCCGATCAGGCAGGCCGGGGGAGCGGCCGGGGACACCCGGTTCATCCCGCTGTGGACCGGACAGGGCTGGCGGGAGGCGCCCAGCGGGCCCGCGCAGCGGATCGTCGCGGACCTGTGGGCCGCGGCCGAGACGGCGGCCCGGGGCGGGGGTGCGGCGTCGTCGGGCAGGATGCAGCGATGATCACCGATACCGACCGCAGGTTCCTCGTCCGTGCCGTGGAGCTGGCCGAGCGGGCGCTCGCCGCCGGCGACGAGCCGTTCGGCTCCGTCCTCGTCTCTCCCGACGGCGACGTCCTGCTCGAGGACCACAACCAGGTCTCCGGCGGCGACGGCACGCGGCATCCCGAGCTGGCGATCGCGCAGTGGGCGGCCCGGAGCCTCGAGCCGGCCGTCCGGGCACGGTGCGTCGTCTACACCTCCGGGGAGCACTGCGCGATGTGCTCGGCCGCGCACGGCTGGGCGGGACTCGGGCGGATCGTCTACGCGTCGTCGGGGGAGCAGCTGACGCGCTGGGCCGCCGAGCTCGGCCTGCCGGACTCCCCGGTCGCGGGCCTGCCGATCAGGGCGGTGGTGCCGGGCGCCGACGTCGACGGCCCCGACGACGAGCTCGCCGAGCGGGTCCGCGCCCTGCACGCCGCGCGCGCCGGGAGGTAGGTCGCGCGTCACGCCTCGTCGTCGGCTCCCGTCGACGTACCGGGCTCCTGTGCGTCGCCGCGCCCGGCCATCCCCGCCAGCACGCCCGCCAGCCGCGCGGCCGTCTCCCGCAGCTCGGGCGGCTCGACCACCTCCGCCTCGAGACCGAGCAGCGCCACCCGGATCGCCAGCCAGTCGAGGTCCTCCGCGCCGGCGACCAGGACGCACCACCCGTCGGTGTCCTCCTCGACCCGGCCTGCGGCGGCCGGCACCAGGGCCCGCACCTCGTCGGCCGGCGCCCGGAGCCGGACGCGCGCGAGGTACCGGTACGGCGACACGGTCACCGACCGCTGGACGTACTCCACGGGGTCCGGGTGCTCGCGCGGCGCGACCCGCCACGTCGTCACCTCGAGCGCGCTCATCCGGTCGAGGCGGAACGTCCGCCAGTCGGCGCGGTCGACGTCGTACGCCATGAGGTACCAGCGCGGGCCGAGCGTCACCATCCGCACGGGTTCGACGGTCCGCTCCCGCTCGTCGCCGTCGCGCGCCGTGTACCGGAACCGCACTCGCACGGAGTCGTGGCAGGCGCGCGCGAGCCGCACGAGCACATCGGCGTCGATCGAGGCCTGCGGCCCGACGACGGTGCCCGTCGCGTCGTACAGCGCGTGGACCTCCGCACGCAGTCGCGGCGGGAGCACCTGGTCGAGCTTCGTCAGTGCCCGCAGCGCCGCGTCACCGACCCCGGTGACCGTGCCGCCGGCCGCCAGCCGCAGCGACAGGGCGGTCGCGGTCGCCTCCTCGGCGTCGAGCAGGAGCGGCGGGAGTCGCGTCCCGGCCCCCAGCCGGTAGCCACCCCCGACGCCGGGGCTCGCCTCGACGGGATACCCCAGCGTCCGCAGCCGCTCGACGTCGCGGCGGACCGACCGCGGGGTCACGTCGAGCTCGGTGGCGAGCTCGTCCGCGGTCCAAGACGAGCGGTGCTGCAGCAGGCCGAGCAGCCGCAGGACCCGCTCGGTCGTCCCCTCGGTGCGCATACCGAGAACTCTCCCACCGATCGCGGAACGATCCTGTCCGCGTCACCTGCCACGGTGTGTCCATGAGCGAGCCGACGATGACCCTGTCCGACACCTCCTGGAACGGAGCACTGCGCGACCAGACCGACTGGCACTGGCAGCACCAGATCCGCGAACGCCTCGCCGGGCTCACCGACGACGAGTACTTCTGGGAACCGACCCCCGGCGCCTGGAACGTGCGCCCGCGCGGGACCGGCTCCGCGCCGGTCCAGGCCGGCGGAGGTGAGATGACCATCGACTTCGCGTTCCCGCCACCCGAGCCCGCGCCGATGACGACGATCGCCTGGCGCCTCGGCCACGTCATCGTCGGCGTGCTGGCGATGCGCAACGCCGCCCACTTCGGCCGCGCGGCCACCGACTACCAGTCCTTCGAGTACGCGCCGACCGCCGCTGCGGCGCTGGCCCAGCTCGACGAGGAGTACGCACGATGGACCGACGGCGTGGCGAGCCTGGGGGAGGACGGCCTCGCTCGCCCGTGCGGCGAGGCGGAAGGCCCGTTCGCGCAGGACCCGATGGGGCGGCTCGTCCTGCACATCAACCGCGAGCTCATCCACCACCTGGCCGAGGTCGCCCTGCTGCGCGACCTGTACCTGCACGCCCACGCCGACCGGACGGAGCCGTCATGAGCGCGAAGATCCAGATCACCTTCGACGCCCGCGACCCGCGGGCGCTGTCGACCTTCTGGCGCGACGTCCTCGGTTACGTCCACCCCGCCCCGCCGGGCGTCGACCTCCCGGAGGGCGCGGACCCGCTCGCCGCGTGGGATCAGTTCCTCGAGGCGTCCGGGGTTCCCGAGGACCAGCGCAACAGCGCATCGGCGCTGGAGGACCCCGACGGAGCCGGTCCGCGTATCTACTTCCAGCAGGTGCCCGAGGAGAAGGTGGCCAAGAACCGCGTGCACCTCGACGTCCGCACCGCCTCCGACCTGCGCGACGACGAACGGATGGCGGCCCTCGAGGTCGAGTGCGAGCGGCTCGTCGGACTCGGCGGGACCAGGCTCCGGCGGCACGAGCCCGAGGCACCTCTGAGCATCGGCTTCATCGTCATGGCCGACCCCGAGGGCAACGAGTTCTGCCTGGACTGAGGCGCGTGCCCGGTCCTGCTCGTCGACCTGGCGGCCTGCTCGCGCGCCCGCGCGTGGAGGTGGTGGAAGTAGGCCCCGTGGGGCTCGAACCCACAACCCACGGATTAAAAGTCCGTTGCTCTACCGATTGAGCTAGAGGCCCGCGGAGCCCGGCGTCGCCACGGCTCCCGCGAGCGGTCAGGTTACGTCGGGCGGGGTCCCACGCGTGAATCCCGACGACGACGATCCGGACAGCTCCCACGCGACACCCGCCCACAGCTACCCGGGCCGCACACGCCGCCCAGGAGGACGCACCGACTCCTGCTCCCACCGACCCACCTCCGACCCACCGATCGAAAGGGCACGACGATGAACACGCTCAACGGCCTCACCACGATGGTCCTCACCGCCGAGGACGTCGACTCCGCAGCACGTTGGTACGCGGATCTCCTCGGCGTCGACCCCTACTTCCGGCGCCCGGAGAGCGGGCCGGCCGCCTACGTCGAGTTCCGGATCGGGCCCGACGAGGACGAGCTCGGCCTCATGGACCGCTCCTACGCGCCCGGCGCGAGCGGCCCTGGCACGTCGACCACGTACTGGCACGTCGACGACGTCGAGGCCACCCTGGCCGACCTGCTCGCGCACGGTGCCACGACCCACGAGCCGCTGATCGTGCGCGGGCACGGGTTCGTCACGGCATCGGTGGTGGACCCGTTCGGCAACGTCCTCGGCCTCATGCACAGCCCGCACTGGTCCGGGCGCCACTGAGGGGAGTCGTCAGTGCGGGCCGGGGGCGTCCTCGCCAGGGGAGCCCCGGTGCGGTGCGGGGGCGTCCCCGCCGGTGAACCGCGCCGGCCGCTCGGGCGTGAGCGCGGCGTCGATGCGGACGCGCATCTCCTCGCCCATCTCGGGCAGCTCGTCCAGGTCGAACCAGCGCGCCTCGGTGTTCTCCCCGTCGGCCGGGTACGGCTCGCCGGCGACCCACTCGCACCGGAACGTCGCGTCGACGTACTGCGCGACGTCCCCGTTCGCATAGGTGATCGGCTCCAACGTGTGCAGGCGGACGAGCCGCACGGCGCGCGCCCGCACGCCGGTCTCCTCGAGGACCTCCCGGACAGCGGCGTCCGCCACCTGCTCGCCCGGGTCGACGATCCCGGTCACCGGCGTCCACCGGCCGTTGTCGGCGCGCCGGACGAGCAGCACCTCGCGCCGCGGGCCGGGCGTCCCGGGCGTGGCCGCGGCGTCGTCGGGGGAGGGCATGGGAGGAGGTCGGTGCGCACGGTCGCGCACGACCACCGCCGACGTGGCCGTCATCCACAGCAGGGCATGGCCGACGTGCCGGCGCAGCTCGAGAACGAAGTCCGGGGTGCCCACGTCAGGCGATCTGGACGAGCTCGGTGCGGTCGTCGACCGGCAGGTCGCCGTCCACGACCGCGGAGACCTGCAGCGTCTGGAAGCGGATGCCGGCGCCGTGCGAGGTGAGGAAGGCGTTGTCCGCCGCGTCGCGCCCGGTCGAGATCCGCAGGAGCGACTGCCGGGGCGCGAGCCGGGTCGCGTCGATCGCGTGCCAACGGTTCTCGTGCCAGGCCTCGGCGACGGCGTGGAAGTCCATCGGGGACAGACCCGGCGCGTACACCGACGTCACGCGCGCGGGCACGTCCAGCGCCCGCAGCAGGGCGACCACGAGGTGGGCGTAGTCCCGGCACACTCCCTGGCGGGCGAGCATGGTCTCGACCGCCCCGTCCGTCGGTCGGGAGGAGTCTCGCACATAGGCGAGCGAGTCGAACACCCACGCCTCGACGGCCCGGACGAGCTCCAGGCCGCGCAGGCCGCCGAACTCCGCGTGCGCGAGCCGGAACAGCCGGTCGGACTCCGCGTAGCGCGAGGGCCGTAGGTAGGCGAGGAGCTCGGCGGGCTCGTCCATCTCGCCGAGGTCGCCGCTGCCGCTCACGCGGGCCTCGTAGTCCAGGGTCAGCGGCACGCCGAGCTCGGTGTCCTCGCCGAGGTCGAGGACGTGCGTGACGGCGCCGTGCGCGCCGACGAACTCGATGAGCTCGAGCTCGGCGTCGCCGAGTCGGCAGACGAGGCGCTCGTCGATGTCGAGGCCGGGCTGACGGGCGACCGCGACGAGGAACGCGAGGCGGGACGCACCCCGGCGGGTGGTCATCTGGAGGTGGGAGGTGACGGTGCGCAGCACGCAGATCAGCGTAGGTGCCCGGCGAGGTGGTTCACGCAGTGAGGTGCACGACGCGGTGAGATCGTGCGCGAGGCGGCGAGGCCGTGCTTGCGAATCACGACCTCGCCAGTCATGGCACGACCTCACCACCGGTGGTCCCGGACGACGCCCTCGGCGCACCGCGTAGGCCCGGACGGCCCCCGTGGGAGACAATGGACCGACCGCCGCCCGGTGCCGTGCCGGACGCCCGTCGCCCGGCCACCCCCGGGCACGCCGAAGGAGGTCGACATGAACGAACCACGACGACCCCGCCGGCCCGCGATGCTCGACCCCGCCGTGGCGGAGGGCATCGAGGGCGACGAGGACCCGGCCACGAGATCCGAGCTCGCCCACACGACCGCCCGGCTCATCGTCGACGGCGGACGACGCGACTCGGGCACCGACCCCGACCTGCTCGACCGCCTGGTCACGCTCGTGGACTCCGAGGGGCTGGACACCATCGCCGAGCTCTGGTCGCGCAGCCCGGCGGCCACGCTGCCCGGCGCCCTGTGGCGCCTGTACCTGCTGCGCGAGTGGGTCCGCCGCGACCCGGGCACCGTCGCCGCCCGCTACCGCGAGGGCCTCACCCGCGCCGAGGTGGCGGGCGCCGTCGCGGGGGTCGCCGCGCCGAACGGGCCGGACGACGTGGTCGGCGTCGTCGACAAGGTGCTGTCCGGCGTGTACTCCGGGGACCTCGCCGTAGCTCTCGACCGGGCTGCCGCCTTCCTGCGCGTGCTCGCGACGGGCTCCGCGCTCCACGCGGACCACGAGGAGGCCGAGGGCGACGGCACGGACCTCGCCTTCGAGATCACGCGCCGGGCCGGCGGGCTGCTGACCACGGCGGAGGACCTCGAGGCCGCCGCCACCCTGCACGGCAGCGGGCAGCTCGACTGAGGCCACCGCTCACGTACCCACCCGGAGAGGAGATCGACCGATGCGCACCGCGCAGCACCTGACGCACGAGGAGGCCGACGCCGTGCGGGCGCTCGCCGCCGAGGCCGAGCGGGCGGACGGCGTCGCCCCGCTCGACGAGCAGACCCTGCTCCGCCTCGAGCCCGGATCGGCCCGGTCCGCCAGCCACCTCCTCGTCACCGACGAGGACGGCGCCCTGGTCGGGTATGCCCAGGTGGCCGACGGCTCCGGGGAGCTCGTCGTGGCCTCGGCCGCGCGGCGGCGCGGGATCGGCCGGGAGCTGCTGATCGCCGCCCGGGAGCTCGGGCGCCCGACGGGTGGGGTGGAGCCGGACGCTGCCGGCGGATCGACCGATGCCGATGCCGATGCCGACGCCGACGCCGGCGGCGGATCGACCGGCGCCCCCGCGGGCGGCGCGGAGGACCGCCTGGCCGTGTGGGCCCACGGCGATCTCCCGGGAGCGCAGGCGCTCGCGGCCGCGCTCGGTCTCGACCGGGTCCGGGAGCTGCTGCGGATGGGGGCGCGCGTCGCGCCCGGCCCGGTGCCGGGCGCACCCGCGGGCGTGCGGATCGAGACCTTCGACGTCGGACGGCACGCCGAGGCCTGGCTGCGGGTCAACGCGCGCGCGTTCGCCACGCACCCGGAGCAGGGGCGGATGACGCGCGCCGACCTCGACGAGCGACTCGGCCAGCCCTGGTTCGATCCCGAGCTGCTCCTCCTCGCGTTCGACGAGCCGGGCACGGACGAGAACGGACCGGTGCGCACGGCCGACGACCCGGGCACGGACGAGGACGACGACCCGCAGGTCGCGGACGAGAACGGGCCGGCCCGCGCGGCCGACGACCCGGTCGGGTTCATCTGGATGAAGCCCGGCGACGACGGTGAGGCCGAGCTGTACGTGCTCGGCGTCGACCCGGTCGCGCAGGGGCGAGGACTCGGGCGCGGCCTGACCGCCGTCGGCCTGGCCGAGGTGGCGGCGCGGGGGCGGACCGCGGTCGACCTCTATGTCGAGGGCGACAACGCGCCGGCGCTGGCGACCTACGAGAGGCAGGGCTTCGACGTCGTCGAGCGGCACAGCCAGTACGCCTGAGCCGGCCGTCGGGGCGTCACCGCGTCGAGCTGGACTCTTGTGCGCCGATCCTGACCGTGCAGCGGTCCAGTTCGAGCCGGACCGGTCGAGGTCGGGCTGGAGTGGTCCAGGTCGGCGTTGGGGCGGGGCCGTCGGGTCCAGGTCGGCGCCGGGTCCCCCGCTGGAGAGTCACAGCTGCCCCACCGCGCGCCGAGGACGCGGGTTCTTGCCGAGGACACGAGCGAGGTGCCGAGCGGACCCCCGGCGTCAGTCCTCTCGGCACGTACCCCGCGCCCTCGGCACGTACCCCGCGTCCTCGACGCACATCCTGTGTCCTCGGCGTGCGGGCGTGCGGGCGTGCGGGCGTGCGGGCGGGCGTGCGTGCAGGCGTGCAGGCGTGAGGCCGGGCGCGATCCAACACCGATCCCGCTGCCGATGAGTCGAGCCCACAGCGCACGCGGACCCGGTGGCCCCGTGACAGGTGGTTGGATGTCCGCATGAGCTCTTCCTCCGCTCCGCACGGCACCGACGAGCACGCTCCCGACCTGCACGAGGACCGCGAGGACGCCGAGGCGCGAGCCGTGCGGAAGCTGGTCGCAGAGCCGACGCCGATGGAGCCGGACCCCGGCCGGGAGGGCACCGACGACGAGCGAGCCACCGAGGGCGCCGCCACCACCGCGGCCGGCCCGCCGACCTACGTCATCCAGGGCGGCGGCGCGGACGAGGGGTCGGGAGAGCCGGAGGAGCCCGACGACCTGCCCGACGACCGCTTCGCCGACCGTGAGCTCAGCTGGCTCGCGTTCAACCAGCGCGTCCTCGAGCAGGCCGAGGACCAGGACCTGCCCATCCTCGAGCGCGCGTGGTTCCTCGGGATCTTCGCCTCGAACCTGGACGAGTACTTCATGGTCCGCGTCGCCGGCCTCAAGCGCCGGATCAGCACGGGCATGGCGGTTCCCGGCGCGTCCGGTCTCGGCCCACGCCAGGTGCTCGACCGGATCGGGACCTCGGCGCAGGAGCTGATGGCCCGCCACGCGAAGGTCTTCCTCGACGACGTGCAGCCCAAGCTCGCCGAGGAGGGCATCGACATCCTCCACTGGGGCGAGCTCGCGGACAGCGAGAAGGAGCGCCTGCACAAGTTCTTCCGCACCCAGATCTTCCCGGTGCTCACGCCGCTGGCCGTCGACCCCGCCCACCCGTTCCCCTACATCTCGGGGCTCTCGCTCAACCTCGCGGTCCTCGTCCGCAACCCCACCACCGGCACGGAGCACTTCGCCCGCGTCAAGGTACCCGCGCTCCTCCCGCGCTTCATCGCCGTCGACGCCGAGGGGCGCCCCTACCGGCCCGAGGACGTCCCGGAGGACGCGGGCGGGCGCACCTCCTACGTCCCGCTCGAGGAGATCATCGGCCAGCACCTCGACGCCCTGTTCCCGGGCATGGAGATCGTCGAGCACCACACGTTCCGCGTCACCCGCAACGAGGATCTCGAGGTCGAGGAGGACGACGCCGAGAACCTCCTCCAGGCGCTGGAGAAGGAGCTCTCGCGGCGCCGGTTCGGTGCGGCCGTCCGGCTCGAGGTCGAGGAGCACATCTCCGAGCGGGTGCTCGACCTCCTGGCCCGCGAGCTGGGCATCGGCGAGCACGAGATCTACCGGCTCCCGGCCCCCCTCGACCTCACCGGGCTCAACGTCATCCACGACCTCGACCGGCCGCACCTGAAGTTCAAGAAGTACGTGCCGGTGACCGCCGCCGGCCTGGCGAAGGTCGAGTCGGCCAACCCGACCGACATCTTCGCCGCGATCCGCGAGCGCGACGTCCTGCTGCACCACCCCTACGACTCGTTCTCCACGTCGGTCCAGCAGTTCCTCCAGCAGGCGGCGGCCGACCCCAAGGTCCTGGCCATCAAGCAGACGCTGTACCGCACCTCGGGCGACTCCCCGATCGTCGACGCGCTCATCGCCGCGGCCGAGGCCGGCAAGCAGGTCCTCGCGATCGTCGAGATCAAGGCCCGCTTCGACGAGCAGGCCAACATCGAGTGGGCGCGCAAGCTCGAGGAGTCCGGCGTCCACGTGGTCTACGGGATCGTCGGCCTCAAGACGCACTGCAAGCTGTCGATGGTCGTCCGCCAGGAGGCCGACGGCCTGCGCCGCTACTGCCACGTGGGGACCGGCAACTACCACCCGAAGACGGCGCGCGGCTACGAGGACATCGGCATGTTCACCTGCCACCGCGACGTCGGGCAGGACCTCACCCGGCTGTTCAACCAGCTGTCCGGGTACGCGCCGAGCACCAGCTACCACCGGCTGCTCGTGGCGCCGCGCGACATCCGCCCGGGCCTGCTCGAGGGCATCGAGCGCGAGATCGCCCACCACGAGGCCGGGCGCCCGGCGTGGATCAAGATCAAGGTCAACTCCATCGTCGACGAGCGCCTCATCGACGGCCTGTACCGGGCCAGCCGCGCGGGTGTGCCGGTCGACGTGGTCGTGCGCGGCATCTGCGCCATCAAGGTCGGGCTGCCGGGCACGGGGGCGAACCTGCGGGTGCGCTCGATCCTCGGTCGCTTCCTCGAGCACTCCCGGATCTTCGCGTTCGGGGGCGACGGCGACCCGCAGGTGTGGATCGGCTCCGCCGACCTCATGCACCGCAACCTCGACCGCCGCGTCGAGGCCCTCATCCGCATCGTCGACCCGGGCCAGCGGGAGCGGCTGATCGAGATCGTCGACCTCGCGGCCTCCGACGACACGGCCTCCTGGCGGCTCGGCCCCGACGGCTGGACCCGGGTCGCGTACGACGCCGAGGGCAACCGGCTGCGCGACGTGCAGCAGCTCCACATGCGCCAGGCGCGACGGCGGGTCGCGAGCTCGAGGTGAGCAGGTCCGGGCAGAAGATCGTCCGCGCCGCGGGCCTGGTCGTGTGGCGCGTGCGGGACAAGAAGCTCGAGGTCCTGCTCGTCCACTCCCCGCGCCACCGCGAGTGGGGGTTCCCCAAGGGACACCTCGACCCGCACGAGACGTTGCAGGAGTGCGCGGTCCGCGAGGTGGCGGAGGAGACCGGGGAGACGGTCGTCGTCGGACAGCCGCTCGGGGTGGTGCGCTACCGGCTCCCGGGTGGCGGGCGCAAGCACGTGAGCTACTGGGCCGCCTCGGCGGACACGCCCGACGGCGCCTGGTCCCGCGTGCGCCGGGTCCCGCCGGCGGCGCTCGCCACGGAGATCGACCGCGTCGGGTGGATGGAGGTGCGCGAGGCGGGGCGCGAGCTCGGGCACGACGAGGATCGCGAGATCCTCGGCCAGCTCGTGGACCAGTGGAAGGACTCCCGGCTCGACACCTGGACCGTGCTGCTCGTGCGACACGCCCGCGCGCGCTCCCGCAGCGCCTGGAAGGGTGACGAGGAGACCCGCCCGCTCACCGCGGGCGGTGCGGTCCAGGCCGTGGGGATGGGCTCGCTGCTGTCGGCCTACGGGGTCGAGCACCTCGTCAGCTCCCCGTGGGAGCGCTGCCGAGCCACCCTCACCCCGTACGCGGAGCGCGGCGGGATCGAGGTCGAGCTGCACGACGAGCTGACCGAGACCGCCCATGCGAAGCGCAAGCGACCCGTGCGTGCCCTGGTGGACGCCGCCCTGCGCCGCCCGACCAGTCCGACCGCGATCTGCACCCACCGGCCGGTGCTGCCCACGGTCGTCGCGACGCTGCTCGACCGGGCGCCGAACCGGCTGCGCAAGACCGTGCCGACGAGGGACCCGTTCCTGCGCACGGGGGAGATGCTCGTGGTGCACTGCGCGCGGCGTGCCAAGCACGGCCCCGCCGTCGTCGCGGTGGAGCGGGTCCGCGCCGTCGAGGACGACTGAGCCCCCACTCTCCGACGACCGGGAGGACCTCCGACCGGCAGGACGACCGAGCGGACCTCCGACCGGGTCGACGGGTGAGAGGACGTGCGCCCGTCTCGACCACCGAGCGGACGTCCGCCCGGCGAGTGAGCGCCGCGCCCCCTGACGGAGTGCGATCGCGCGCCCGAACCGCCACACCGGCGACCCCCGGCACTGCGCCGGGCCGCCACCCGCGGTGGACGTCCGCGCAGGTCTGCCCGGCCGTCACGCGGCATGTGGCCCGAACGGCGAAGGGGCCCCGATCCCAACGTCATGCGTCCGAAAAGCCCCGGTCCTCCCGCGACCCGTGGTCAAGCTGTGACTGACGTGACTAGGGCAGTTCACCGATTGTTCACCTCCGGCGTGATGTCCGTACACCCTCGGTCCCTAACGTCCCCACGTGGTCGGGCTTTTCCCGAACCGGACTCCACATGTAGAGGATGGAAATACCGTGAAGCTTGCTGGTTCCCGCCGTCTGGCCGGCCTGGCCGCCGTCGGCGCTGTCGCCATGACCCTCGCCGCCTGTGGCGGTGACGACGCCGAGCCCACCACCGAGGAGGAGACCTCGGAGGAGCAGACCTCGGAGGAGGAGGACACCGAGGAGTCCGACTCCGAGGAGACCGACTCCGAGGACGCCGGCGCAGAGTCGCCGTCCGAGACCGAGTCCGACGAGGCCGGGGGTGACGCCGGTGCGTCCGGCGCCCAGGACCTCGGCATCGACTACGCCTCGCTCTCGGGCACGCTCAACGGCTCGGGCGCCTCCTCGCAGGAGAACGGGATGCAGGCGTGGCGTGACCAGTTCGGGCAGCTGTCCGACGTCACGGTCAACTACAACGCCACGGGCTCCGGCACGGGCCGCGAGCAGTTCGTCGGAGGCCAGGTCTCCTTCATCGGCACCGACTCCTACTTCGAGGGCGACGAGCTCGCCGCCGCCGAGGAGCGCTGCGGCGGCAACCCGATCGTCGAGCTGCCGACCTACGTCTCGCCGATCGCGATCGCCTTCAACCTCCCGGGCGTCGACACGCTCAACCTCACCCCGGAGAACGTCGCCGGCATCTTCAACGGCGACATCACCTCCTGGGACGCCGAGGAGATCGTGGCCGACAACCCGGACGCCGACCTCCCCGCGCTGCCGATCATCCCGGTCAACCGCTCGGACGACTCCGGCACCACGGAGAACTTCCAGCAGTGGCTGGACGAGTCGGGCTCGGGCTGGGAGCACGAGCCGTCCGACGTGTGGCCGGTCGACGGCACGCAGTCGGCTCAGGCGACCTCGGGCGTCGTCCAGCTCGTCACCGGCACGGAGGGCGCGATCACGTACGCCGACGCGTCGCAGATCGGTGACCTTGGCGCCGCGTCCATCGGCCTCGCCGACGGCGAGTTCGTCGAGTACTCGGCCGAGGCCGCCACGGCCATCGTCGACGGCTCGGAGCCGGCCGAGGGTGCGAGCGACACGCGGCTGACCGTCGCGCTCCAGCGCGACGGCTCGATCGAGGGCGCCTACCCGGTCGTCCAGATCTCGTACCACGTCGCCTGCACGGTGTACGAGGACGAGACCGAGGCCGCCAACGTCCAGGGCTTCCTCGCCTACATCGCGTCCGCGGAGGGCCAGGAGGCCGCCGAGGCGTTCGGTGTCGCGCCGATCTCGGACGAGCTCCGCGGCGACGTCAACGCGGCGATCGAGCAGATCTCGGCCGGCTGACGCACGCCTGACCACGCCGACGGTCCGGCCCCGGTCGGGGCCGGACCGTCGGCGCGCGTTCCCCGTACGATCGGGCCCGTCAGGTCCCCCCGGGCCGGACGCGGCCGGCCCACCCCACCGCCACGGCGACTGGAGCCTCGCGTGTCAGAACCTGTCAAGACCTCCGAACCCACGGACAACCGCCCCCCGGACCGACGCGTCACCCGGGGCAGGGTCCGCACCGGCGACCGCGTCTTCACCGGCATCTCCTTCGGCGCCGGCGCAGTCATCGTCGCGGTCCTCGGAGCGGTCGCGCTCTTCCTGCTCCTGCAGTCGATCCCCGCGCTGACCTCCAGCTCGGAGGACGTGGCCGCCGCGGCACCGTTCACGAGCGGCAACGGCTTCTGGGCCTACGCCGGCATCACGATCTTCGGCACGCTGCTCGCCTCGGTCCTCGCGCTCATCATCGCGGTGCCGTTCGCGATCGCCATCTCGCTGTTCATCTCGCACTACGCCCCGCGCCGCATGGCGTCCGCGCTCGGCTACGTCATCGACCTGCTCGCCGCCATCCCCTCGGTCGTCTTCGGCCTGTGGGGCATGCGCCTGCTCGAGCCGCTGCTGCGCCCCGCCTTCACCTGGGTGTCCGAGACGTTCACGCCCGTGCTCGAGCTCATCGCCGGCAACTGGGGTGACGCCGACGCCGGACAGGACCCCGAGCAGTGGTACGGCGGCATCCCCGGCCTCAGCTACATGGCCGAGAACTTCGAGTGGTGGCCGCTGTCGCCGTTCCTGTTCGACTTCACCCCGCCGGCCCGCAACATCCTCATGGGCGGGCTCGTCCTCGCGATCATGATCCTGCCGATCATCACCTCCCTGTGCCGCGAGGTCTTCCTGCAGACCCCGCGCCTGCAGGAGGAGGCCTCGCTCGCGCTGGGCGCCACGCGCTGGGAGATGATCAAGCAGACGGTGCTGCCGTTCGGCCGCTCCGGCATGGTGTCCGCCTCGATGCTCGGCCTGGGCCGGGCGCTCGGCGAGACGATGGCGCTGCTCATGGTCCTCTCGCCGGGCCTCGCCGTGAACTTCTGGCTCATGTCCCCCGGGCAGCACGCGACGATCGCCTCGCAGATCGCGCTGTCCTTCCCCGAGGCGCACGCGACCGGTGACCCGGTCGCCGGCCAGGACGTCCTCATCGCGATCGGCCTGATGCTCTTCATCCTGACGTTCGTCGTCAACTACATCTCCCGGGCCATCGTCGCCCGGTACGCCGAGTTCTCGGGAGCCAACGCATGAGCGACACCGACAGCACCGGACCCGTCGGGAGCGGGGGAGCAGCCAACGAGCAGCTGACGACCAACGCCGGGGCGGCGCTCGGCAAGCGGGTCGGCGACGGTCCGCCGGTCCCGTCCGGCGGCCCCTCCATCCGCAGCCACGGCCGCCGCCTGCCGTGGTGGGTGCAGTGGGTCGTCATCGCGTTCGCGCTGGCGGTCGGCATCTTCTTCGGCATGCGGACGGACACGTTCGCACCCGCCGTCGAGACCTGGTCGGACCCGGATCGTGAGGCGCAGTACTCGCTCCCGCTCCTGACGATCGGGCTCTACGCCGTCGTCACGTACGTCCTCGTCATGATCGTCGTCGCCTACCTCTACGAGGGGCGTCGCTACGGCGGCGACCGGGTGGCGACGACCGTCATCACCGGCGCGTTCCTCGTCGCCCTCCTGCCGCTGATCTCGCTGCTGTGGACGTCCGTGCAGCAGGGCTGGGAGGCGATCTCCTGGAGCTTTCTCACGCACAACAACGTGGGCGCGTCGGTCGAGACGGTGGAGACCGGTCTCGGCCACGCGATCGTCGGGACGTTCTACGTCACCCTGCTCACGGCCGCGGCCGCGATCCCGCTGGGCATCTTCACCGCGATCTACCTCGTCGAGTACGGCAAGGGTCCGTTCGCCCGCGCCGTCACCTTCCTCGTCGACATCATGACCGGCATCCCGTCGATCGTCGCGGGTCTGTTCGCCGTTGCCATGCTGACGATGATCATGGGCCAGCTCGGGTTCGACAGCGCCCCGGCGTACCGCTCGGGTGCGATGGGTGCCGTCGCGCTCCTCGTGCTCATGACGCCGATCGTCGTGCGCAACACCGAGGAGATGCTCCGGCTCGTGCCCAACGAGCTGCGCGAGGCGTCCTACGCGCTGGGCGTGCCGAAGTGGCTCACCATCGTCAAGGTCGTGCTCCGCACGTCGGTGGCGGGCATCATCTCGGGCGTGGTCATCGCCGTCGCCCGCGTGATCGGTGAGTCGGCCCCGCTGATGATCACCGCGATGTCGACGGACGTGTTCAACTACAACCCGTTCGACAACTACATGATGACGCTGCCCGTGTACGTCTACAACACGTTCCGCACCGGCGACTTCGAGGCCTCGTGGGGCGGCGCGCTCGTCCTCATCTTCATCGTCCTCGTCTTCAACCTCATCGCCCGGTTCGTGGCGGCGATGTTCGCCCCCAAGGGCGAGAAGTGAGCGGCACCATGACGCTCTCACCCGCCACCACCGGCACCAGCACCGACCGCGCCGTCAACGGCCCGGCCCCCCACGGAAGGATCTGACCGCGTGTCCAAGCGCATCGAGGTCAAGGACCTCAACATCTTCTACGGCTCCTTCAAGGCGGTGGAGGACGTCACCGTCACCATCGAGCCCCGCTCGGTCACGGCCCTCATCGGCCCGTCCGGCTGCGGGAAGTCGACGTTCCTCCGCACGCTCAACCGCATGCACGAGGTCATCCCCGGCGCGTACGTCGACGGTGAGGTCAACGTCGACGGCCAGAACCTCTACGGCCCGGGCGTGGACCCCGTGGACGTGCGCGGCATGGTCGGCATGGTGTTCCAGCGGCCCAACCCGTTCCCCACGATGTCGATCGCGGACAACGTGCTGGCGGGTGTGCGACTGAACAACCGCCGGATCTCCAAGTCCGACGCCGAGGCACTCGTCGAGCGCTCCCTGCGCGGAGCGAACCTGTGGAACGAGGTCAAGGACCGCCTGGCCCGCCCGGGCTCGTCGCTCTCGGGCGGCCAGCAGCAGCGCCTGTGCATCGCCCGCGCCATCGCGGTCAAGCCTGAGGTCCTGCTGATGGACGAGCCGTGCTCGGCGCTCGACCCGATCTCCACGCTCGCGATCGAGGACCTCATCGCCGAGCTGAAGGAGAACTACACGATCGTCATCGTCACGCACAACATGCAGCAGGCCGCACGCGTGTCGGACAAGACGGGCTTCTTCAACATCCAGGGCACCGGCAAGCCCGGCCGCCTCATCGAGTACGACGTCACCGAGACGATCTTCCAGAACCCCGCCAACCAGCAGACGTCGGACTACGTGTCCGGCCGGTTCGGCTGAGCAGGCACCACCCCAGCCGGTCCCCGCACCGAGCGCGGTCGCGCGAACGGCCCTGCCCGACGACGGCGCCGCACCCCTCGTGGGTGCGGCGCCGTTCGCGCTGCGCTACCTCGTCGTCAGCTCGCCGAGCCCTGGGCGGAGCCGGTCGTGTCCTCGCTCGTGGAGAGGATGCAGATGCCGTCGCGGTCGTCGGCCTCGTCCCAGGTCTCCGTGGTCGGGGTGAGGAGCTGGACCATGTACTGGCTGGAGGCGTAGTCGGTGCCGACGTAGCCCTCGAACTCGTCCGCGCATGCCGTCTCGAGCTCGGTCGCGACCTGCGACTCCCCGGGGAAGTCGCCGTCCGCGAAGGTGTGGACGTAGTAGACCTCGCCCGTGTGCGGGTCCTCGCAGTCGATCGTGGGGATCTCGGAGACGGTGCCGCCGGTCGCATCGGACAGGTCGAGGCACTCGCCGACCTCGAACTGCTGAACCGTGGAGCCGCAGGCGGCGAGGAACGGGACGGCGAGGGCCGCGGCGGCGACGGCGGCCGCTCGGCGGGCGTGGATGGCACGCATGGATCGGGGTCCTTCCGGAAAGGGGGAGAGGTCGGTGGCGGTGAGGCCTCCGGCAGGATATCGGTAACCGCCGGCGTTCCTGGCCCCGCACGCCGGGCAGTTCGCCCCATCTCGCGCCGGGCAGTTCGCCCCATCTCGCGCCGGTCGGCGCACCCCTCGTGCCGGCCCTGCGCGGGTGTGGCTCACCCGTTCGGCAGCGCCGCCACCACGTCGTGGGCGATGCCCGCGAGGAGGCCGGCGACGACGGCGACCACCGGCAGCGTGACGAGCCACGCGACGAGCACGCGCCGGGCCGTCACCCACCGCATGCGCCCCGGCGTGACGAGACCCGAGCCGATCACCGCGGACCCGACCGTGTGGGTCGTGGAGACCGGTAGGCCCGGGGAGAGCGCGACGACGCCGAACGTCGTCACCGCTGCGGTCTGGAGGAACGCGCCGCGCCCGACGTCATGCCCGACCATGAGGTCGCCGAGGGTGGCGATGATGCGACGCCCGCCGACCGCGGTCCCGGCGGCGAGCGCGACGGCGGCCGTGAGGACCACCCAGAACGGGGTGTCGCCGTCGGTGGTCCGGCCGGCAAGCGTGAGCGCGAGGGTGAGCACGAGGATCGCCTTCGTGCTGCCGAGCAGACCGATGAACATCGCGGACGCCGTGCTCGCGGCGGACAGCAGGACGCGTGCGGCGGGTTCGACCCGGTCCGCGTCGGTCGCCATCGCCAGGCGCCGCCCGATCCGGGTGCCGACGTGCGCGACGACGAGAGCCACCACGGCGCAGAGCAGCATCGGGGCGAGCACCCGGGTGGCGAGCAGGTCCCACCGCACCTGCGCCCCGGTGGTCACGGCCGCGCCGACCAGGGCGCCGATGAGCGTGTGGGTCGTCGAGACCGGCAGCCCCTGGCGGGCCATGAGCGCGAGCCAGCCCGCCGTGCAGGCGAGCACGACGACGAGGACCGCCAGCCCGGGCGGGCCGCCCGGCGTCGTGGCCACGCCGAGCCCCGACTGGTCCGACAGGTAGGGGTGCAACCACCAGCTCGCCAGCGCGCCGACGAGGACCATGACGGCCGCCCAGCGCGTGGCGGAGCTGGGCGTCAGCGAGCGGGTGGCGACGGCGGTGGCGACCGCGTTCGACGCGTCCTGCACGCCTGCCGCGAACGCGTAGCCGAGCCCGAGCGCCACCGCGAGCGCGAGGAGGACGTCCGTCACCGGCGTCCGGCTCCGGCGGCGAGGATCCGGAGGTCGACGACCAGGTCGGCGCAGTCGGACACGATGTCGGCGAACGCGCCGAGCACGTGGTCCGGGCGGGCCGCCGAGGCGCGGTCCGGGGAGGTCGAGGCGGAGCGCAGCGCCCGCGCGCGGGCCTCCTCGAGGTCGTCGCGGACCCGGGCGGTCTCGCGCGCGATGTCGGAGAGCCGCTCGGGGGTGCGCAGTGCGGCGGTGGCGACGACGAGGAGCTCGGTCGCGCGCAGGACCTCGTCGGCGGCGGCGACCACCGGACGGGACGTGGGGGCCGAGCGGTCCGCCAGCAGCGTGCGCGCCACGCGCAGCAGGCCGTGGACCACCCGGCGCTCCGCCGTGAGCACCCGGTGGAGGTCGCCCCGCTCGAACGGCAGGACGAGATCGCCGACGAGGCGGTCCGTGAGCTCCTCGCCGAGGCGGTCGGTGGTGCGGGAGAGGTCGCCGACCTGCTCGTGAAGCTCGGGCAGGTCCGCCGACGTGGCGCCCACGACGCGGACGAGCACCAGCGCGGCGTCGACGGTCAGCCGCGAGCTGGTCGCCAGGCTGGGGCCGTGCCCGGACACCACGGACGGGCGGCGCGACAGGCGCACGGCGACTCCTGGTGAACGAGGCATGACGAGCGGGTGAACGGGAACCCTAACAGGGCCTGGTGCCGGTCCGGGGCGTGGCCTGCGCCGCGGTCGTGCGCCGTGGTGGCGCCCGGCGTCGAGGCGTTCGGAGCCGTGGGTCTGCCGGTGGCGGGGCGTCGGGTCCTGCGCCCGTCGGCGGGGGACCGCGCCGTCCCCGGGGCCGGGAGACGTCACCGGCGAAGGAGGGACGACGGACCGGAGAGCGCCTGTCGGCGCGAAGGCCGCTCGTAGCGGCAAATGTTGGAGCCCGGGGCTTTCGCGGTCCGCCGTCGAGAACCAACGTACGCCCCGTCCCGGCCTCCTGTCACGTCACCCGGCGGAGGTCGACGAGACCGCGCCCACCGGCGCCGCTCGCACGGCGGCCCGGCACCGCTCGCGCGGCGGGCCGAGCCGCAAGCGGGGGAGCCCCGCGGGTCACCGCTCGCGTGGAGCGGCCGTGTCCGGCCGGTCCTCGCCGTCCGGGGCGTCGGCGGGGCGGACCTCGAACCGGTAGCCCACGTTGCGCACGGTGCCGATGAGCTGGTCGTGCTCGGCGCCGAGCTTCGCACGCAGCCGTCGCACGTGGACGTCCACGGTGCGGGACCCGCCGTAGTACTCGTAACCCCACACGGCCTGGAGGAGCTGCTCGCGGGTGTGCACCCGGCCGGGGTTCGACGCGAGGTGGCGCAGGAGCTCGAACTCACGGAACGTGAGGTCGAGCACGCGGCCCCGCACCCGGGCGGTGTAGGCCGCAGGCTCGATGACGAGGTCGCCGGCGTCGACGATCTCGGCCTCGGCCTCCTCGGGGGTCGGCCCCGGGCTCGGCGAGGAACGGTCGAGGAGCATCCGCAGGCGGGCGTCGAGCTCGGCGGGTCCGGCGCCGTCGAGCACGACGTCCCAGGCACCCCACTCGCTCGACACCGCGGCGAACCCGCCCTCCGCGAGGACGAGCAGGAGCGGCGCGCCCTCCGGCAGCGTCCCGCCGATGCCCGCGGTCCGGGACAACGAGCGCGCGCCGACGAGGTCGTGGCGGCCGTCGACGAGGATGACGTCGGCCCGGTCGTGGGCGACCAGGCCGCTCATCGTCATCGGGGCGACGGTCACGCGGTGGCGCAGGAGGGTGAGTGCGGGCAGCACGCGTCCGGCACCGCCGGGGTCGGCGGTGAGGAGCACGAGCTCGGCCATCCGCTCTCCTCTCGTCCGGATGAGAAGTCTAATCGGCACCGGGCCCGACGGATTCCGCATGCCGCTCGAGGGGGCACGGCTCCCGGCGGACCGGCACCGACCTGGGATGATCGACGCGTGTCCACGCCGTCCCCGCCCTCCGTGCCGCCCTCGCGGCGGGGGACCTCGCTGCGCGCGGCGCTGACCGCCGTCCTCGCGGCGGCACTCGCCGGGACCGCGCTCGCACCGCCGGCGGTGGTCGCCGTCCTCACGCTCGTGTGCTCGGTGCTCCTCGCCGTCGGGCTGCCGCGTCTCCTCGACCTCCCGCACGGCTCGGGCGCGGCCTGGTTCCTGTCCGCCGGGGCGCTCGTCGTCACCGTGGTCGTGTGGTTCGGCGGCCTGGACCGGGTGGTCCTGCTGCTCGCGGCGGCGGTGGTCGCGGCGTTCGTCCACCAGATGGTCCGGCGCGACGGCCGGCCCCGCCTCACCGAGTCCGTGGCCGGTGACGTCCTCGGCCTGGTCGTCATGTGTTTCGGCGCCGGCTGGTTCGTCACGGCGCGCGAGCCGGTGGGCGAGCTGTGGGTCGTCGCCGGTGCGCTGGCGATCGTGGTCGGCACCGTGTGCGCCGCGCTGCCCGTCACGTCGTGGCTGGCCGCGGCCCTCGCCGTCGTCGCCGGAGCCGGTTCCGGCGGCGCCCTCGGTGCGCTCACCGACGACGTCGGGTGGTGGCGGGGCGCCGTGCTCGGCCTCGTCGTGGGCGCCCTCGCCGCCGCGCTGCACCGCACCTCGGCGCGTTCGCCCAGCTCCTCGCGCCTGCGGCCGGCGCTCGCCGCGGCCACGATCCCGGTCCTCGTCGTCGGGTCGGTCGTCACCGTCATGGCCCTCGGCACCCGGTAGCGGGACCACGCCCGACGGCGGACGACCGCCCGGCCGATCCCGGCTCACGCCCGCGCGGAACCGCTCGGCCGTGCCCTGCTCACCCCGGCGACCATCGGGTCGACGCGGCGGCGCCCTCGCCTACCCTGGGGGCATGACGTTCTCGTTCCCCGAGGGACTGGCTCCCGAGAACTACCCGGTCGCCTGGCTGGTGGGCCGCTGGCACGGCTCCGGCGCCGTCGGCTACGACGGCATCGAGGAGCAGCTGGTGGTCCAGGAGATCGAGGTCGACCACGACGGCGGCCCCTACCTGCGCTGGCACGCGACCCTGTGGCTCGCCGACCCCGGACTGTCCGGCCCGGTCGCCAACGAGACGCCCGGCCTCGAGCGCTACGCGAACCTCGTCAAGGCCCAGCAGTGGTCCACCGAGACCGGCTACATCCGCACCGTCCCCGCCGAGCAGGCCGCCGGAGCGCCCGCGCCGCAGACCGCGGAGCTCGAGGTCCTCCTCGCCGACCCGGCGGGCCACCTCTCGCTCTACGTCGGTCGCTCCCAGCCCGCCCGCATCGAGCTCACCACGGACGCCGTGGTCCGTTCGCCCAGCGCCGCCGAGCTGTCGGCGGGCTCCTGGATGCTCGGCCTGGTCCAGTCCGACCTCATGTGGGCCCGGGACATCGCGGCGTTCGGCAAGCCGCTGGCCCCCTACGCGTCCGGCCGGCTGGGGAGGGTCGAGTGATGCTGCCCGGGACCGCACCGGCGGCCGCCCCCGACCTCACCGACTGGCACCCGACCCCCTCGCCGTTCCTCGCCCGGGACGGGGCCGTCGAGGGGTCCGGGCCCGACGCCGGCGTGCCGCTCCACCTCGGCCGCCCCGTGCACGAGCAGCGCGCGCTCGAGGCCGGCGACGCCGTCGTCGACCTCTCCCAGCTCGGCGTCGTGACCATCACGGGCCCGGACCGCCTCACCTGGCTCGACACCCTGTCCTCGCAGTGGGTGCGGGACCTCGCGCCCGGAGCGTCCGCCGAGCTGCTGCTGCTGGACAACCAGGGGCGCCTCGACGTCGCCTCGGCGGTCGTCGACGACGGCGAGACGACCTGGCTGGTCGTCGAAGGCGCCGTCGCCAACAAGCTCGCGAACTTCCTCGACTCGATGCGGTTCATGCTCGACGTCGAGGTGCACCGCCGGGAGGACGTCGCCGTCATCGGCGCCGTCGGGCCCGGGCGGGACCGGCTCCGTGGCGCCGGGGCGCTCGCTCTCTGGGACGACCCGTGGCCGGCCACCGCGCCCGGGTCCACCGCGTACGGCCCCGCCGACGCCGACCATCCCGGCGCCGAGCACCCGACCGGCCTCGCTCTCGTCGAGCGGGACCGGCTCGAGGATGCCGTCGCGGCCGCCCTCGCCGCGGGCGACGGCCGGGGGGCCGGGTCGCTCGCCGGCACCTGGGCGTGGGAGGCCGTGCGGGTCGCCGCCTACCGGCCGCGGCACGGCCGCGAGGTCGACGACCGCACCCTGCCCCACGAGCTCGACTGGCTGCGCACCGGCGTCCACCTGAGCAAGGGCTGCTACCGGGGCCAGGAGACGGTCGCGAAGCTCGTCAACCTCGGGCGGCCGCCCCGGCGCCTCGTGCTGCTCCACCTCGACGGCAGCGAGCACGTCACGCCGGAGCCCGGCGCCGAGGTCGAGCTGGACGGGAGGGTCGTCGGCCGCCTGACCTCCGTGGTCCGGCACGGCACCGACGGCCCGCTCGCGCTCGCCGTCGTCAAGCGGTCGGTCGCCACCGACGCCGTGCTGCAGGCCGGCGACGTGACCGCTGCGCAGGAGATCGTCGTCGACCCCTCCGGGGTGACCGACGCACGCCCCCAGGAGCGGCCCGGCGCCGGTCTGCGGCGCCCGAGGTAGACGCCGTGGCGGACGAGGACGAGCGTTCCGGCCGCGGTCTGCGCCACCTCGCGCTGCACATCCGGACCCGGCTGCGGCAGGGCAGCCGGCGTGCCCGCTGGGCCTTCGTGCCCACCCTCGTGGCGGCCGCCGCAGCCGCGGTCGCCTTCCTCGTCTCGTCCGAGCTGCTCGGGCACGAGATGCCGATCTTCGCGCCGACCGCGGCCTGGCTGTGCCTGGGCTTCACCTCCGACCGCCAGTTGCGGCGCGTGGCGGAGCTCGGCGTGGGCTGCACGCTCGGGGTCGCGCTGGGGGAGCTGTTCGCCGCCCTGTTCGGGATCGGCCCGGTCCAGGTGTTCGTCGTCCTCGTGGTGGCGACCATGTCCGCGCGCATCGTCGACCGCGGCGAGCTGCTCACCTACCAGGCCGGCGTCCAGGGGATCGTCGTCATCGCGATGCCGGCGAGCGTCGCGCTCACCGACGGCGCGATCGGACGCTGGACCGACGCGCTCGTCGGCGCGTCCCTGGCCTTCCTCGTGGCGGCGTTCCTGCCCGACAACGCGATCCGGCGGCCCCGACGGCGTGCCCAGGCGGCGATCACGGACCTCTCCGACTTCCTGCGCACGCTCGGCGAGGCGCTGCGCCTCGCGGACCCGGACCTCGCCCGGGACGCCCTCACGCTGGGTCGCGACACCCAGCAGGTGCTCGACACCTGGGAGCGGACGGTCCGCAACGCCCGGCAGGTCATCGCCGTCAACCCGACGATGCGCGGCGACCGTGCCGAGGTGCGCCGCCTCGCCCGGGCCTCCGTGCTCGCCGACCGCGCCGTGCGCAACGCCCGGGTCGTCGCCCGGAAGGCGGAGAGCGTCGTGGAGGCCGGACCGCGCGCCGACCTCGCGCGCTCGCTCGACGCGCTGTCCTCCGGGCTGCGGCTGCTCGCCGTGGACCTCGGGCGCGGCGACCGGCCCGACCTGTCCCGCTCGCGGATCACCGAGGCCGCCCACACGCTCGACCCCGACGACTACGCCGTGGAGGGCTGGCCCACGCAGACGCTCGTGTCCGTGCTGCGCTCGCTCGTCGTCGACGTGCTGCAGATCGCCGGCATGACCGCTGCCGAGGCCCGCACCCAGCTCCCGACCGTCGACGGCGGATGGCCGTGGGACGCTGACGACGAGCACGACGAGCACGACGGCGAGCAGCGGGCCGACCCGTCCGACGAGCGTCCCGCGCCATGAGGGTGCCCGCCCCCGGCGCGTGCCGTGCGCCGGGACCGGGTCGGTGCCGCCGCCTGCCGACGACTACCGTGTGAACCATGTTCGCCGCCATCCAGACCTACCTCATGCTCGCGTTGAGCATCGGGGCCGTCGTCCTCACGGGATGGGCACTCGTCGACTGCCTGCGGCGCACGGACGCCGCATACGTCGCGGCGGGCAAGCTGCAGCGTCGCGTCTGGATCATCATCCTGGCGGCAGCGCTCGGCGTCTCGATCGTCTCCGTGCCCCCGCCGATCGGCTCGGGCGGGGGAGTGGGCGGGCTGCTCTCGCTCGCCGCGGTGATCGCCGGCGCCGTCTACCTCGCCGACGTGCGGCCCGCCGTGCGGGACGCCTCGCCGCGCCGACGTCGCGGCGGACGCGGCGGCAGGGGCGGATTCGACGACCGGCCGCCGACCGCCTGGCGCACATGAGCCGCCGTGCCCGGACGCCGGCCTGCGCCTGGACGCCGGCCTGCACCCGGACGCCGAGCTGCGCGGGGCGCCCGCGGGCGGCCGCCCGGTGAGGGCCGTCCTGCAGCGGGTCTCGCGGGCCGCCGTGCGCGTAGCCGGTGAGGTCGTGGGGGCGATCGACCGGCCGGGGCTCGTGGCACTCGTGGGGGTCACGCACACGGACACCCCCGCCCAGGCCGAGGTCCTGGCCCGGAAGATCGCCGAGCTGCGGATCCTCGACGGCGAGCGGTCCCTGATCGACGACGCGGCCCCCGTCCTCGTGGTCTCCCAGTTCACGCTCTACGGGTCGACGCGCAAGGGCCGCCGACCGTCGTGGTCGGCGGCCGCGCCCGGCCCGGTGGCCGAGCCGCTGGTCGAGGTGGTCGTGGAGCGGCTGCGCGTCGCGGGCGTCGAGGTCGCGACCGGCCGGTTCGGCGCGCACATGGAGATCGACATGACGGCGGACGGTCCGGTCACGGTGCTCGTGGAGTCCGAGGCCGGCTGAGGCGCCGACGCCGCGACCTCGCCGTGCCGGCATCCTGTGCGGCGGAGATCCGGGAGCGTCCGCCGGTCGCGCACCGGCGTCCGGGACGGCTCGTCAGGGTCGGCCGAAGTACTCGCGCGCGTCGTCGAGGAGATCGTCGAGCAGGCTGCGGCCGGGGTCCTCGTCGTCGCCCTGCCCGTCGGAGCCGCCGCCCGGGCCAGCCCCACGACCGTCACGGTCACCTCCGCGTCCGTCGTCGCCGCGTCCGTGGCCCGGGTCGGCGTCACCGTTGCCGTTGCCACGGCCGTCTCCCCGGTCGCGGTCGCGGCGGTCCTCGTCGTCGGTGCCGTCGGCCCCGGCCGCGTCGTCGCCCTGACCGAGCAGCTCGCGCAGGGTGCCCAGGGGGTCGCTGAGGCGGCGGCGGGCCTCGTCCTCGGCGTCCCGGGCGCGGTCGCGCAGCTCGCGGGCCTCCTCGTCGGCGCGCTCGCGCAGCCGGTCGGCCTCGTCGAGGGCGCTGTCGGTGAGGTCGCGCAGGCCGGTCCCGGTCTCGTCCTCGGGCTCCTGCGGCGCGGGCGTGCTGCTCGGCTCCTCGTCGGGCCCGCCGGCGTCGGACTCCGACTCCGCCGCCGCGGGCCGGTCGTCGAGGGTGAGGCTGCTGTCCTCGGCGCCGGTCTGTCCGCCGTCGCGCGGCCACAGGATGACCATGAGCGTGAGCGTCCCCACGAGGGCAGCCGTCACGAGGGCGGCGAGGAGGAGAACCCCGCGGCCCAGCGGCTGCTCGTTCGAGGACATGGCCCTCATGCTCCGCTGCGCGCGCCGGACCGGCAAGTGCCGCGGGCGGGGCGAGGTCCCCGTGGACGGTCAGGCTCCCGGGCCGACGCCCGGACGGGCCCGACCGCCGCCCGCACGGGCCCTCACGCCCGTGGCGAACACGGGCAGGAACAGCGCCGTCGCGCGGTTAGTGTCGTCGAACGCCCGCAGTAGGGTCGCCCGCTCGACCCGTGCGGCGACCGCACCACACCCAGGGAGTGCCCATGTTCGAACGGTTCACCGACCGCGCCCGTCGCGTCGTCGTCCTCGCGCAGGAGGAGGCGAGGATGCTCAACCACAACTACATCGGGACCGAGCACATCCTCCTCGGGCTCATCCACGAGGGAGAGGGTGTCGCGGCGAAGGCGCTCGAGGCCCTCGACATCTCGCTCGAGGCCGTACGTGCCCAGGTCACCGAGATCATCGGCGAGGGCCAGCAGGCTCCGGCCGGTCACATCCCCTTCACGCCGCGCGCCAAGAAGGTCCTCGAGCTGTCGCTGCGCGAGGCCCTCCAGCTCGGCCACAACTACATCGGGACCGAGCACATCCTCCTCGGCCTCATCCGCGAGGGCGAGGGCGTGGCGGCCCAGGTGCTCACCAAGCTCGGCGCCGACCTCAACCGGGTCCGCCAGCAGGTCATCCAGCTCCTGTCCGGCTACCAGGGCAAGGAGGCCGTCGCGGCCGGCGGTCCGGCCGAGGGGCAGCCGTCCGGCTCCGCCGTGCTCGACCAGTTCGGCCGCAACCTCACCCAGGCAGCGCGCGAGAGCCGGCTCGACCCGGTCATCGGCCGCGAGCAGCAGATCGAGCGCGTCATGCAGGTGCTCTCCCGCCGGACGAAGAACAACCCCGTCCTCATCGGCGAGCCCGGCGTCGGCAAGACGGCGGTCGTCGAGGGCCTCGCCCTGGACATCGTCAAGGGCGACGTCCCCGAGACGCTGAAGGACAAGCAGCTCTACACGCTCGACCTCGGTTCCCTGGTCGCGGGCTCCCGCTACCGCGGTGACTTCGAGGAGCGTCTGAAGAAGGTGCTCAAGGAGATCCGCACGCGCGGCGACATCATCCTGTTCATCGACGAGATCCACACGCTCGTCGGCGCGGGTGCCGCCGAGGGCGCGATCGACGCCGCCTCGATCCTCAAGCCGATGCTCGCCCGTGGCGAGCTCCAGACCATCGGTGCGACGACGATCGACGAGTACCGCAAGCACATCGAGAAGGACGCCGCGCTCGAGCGCCGGTTCCAGCCCATCCAGGTGCCGGAGCCGTCCGTCCCGCACGCGGTGGAGATCCTCAAGGGCCTGCGCGACCGCTACGAGGCGCACCACCGGGTCTCCATCACGGACGAGGCTCTGCAGGCGGCCGTCACGCTGGCGGACCGCTACGTCTCCGACCGGCACCTGCCGGACAAGGCGATCGACCTCATCGACGAGGCGGGGGCGCGCCTGCGGATCCGCCGCATGACGGCCCCGCCGGAGCTGCGCGAGCTCGACGAGCAGATCGAGGAGGTGCGCCGCGAGAAGGAGTCCGCGATCGACGACCAGGACTTCGAGAAGGCCGCCTCGCTGCGCGACGACGAGCGCCGGCTCACCGAGCGCCGCCAGGAGCGCGAGAAGGCCTGGCGCGAGGGCGACCTCGACGTGGTCTCCGAGGTCGACGAGGAGCTGGTCGCCGAGGTGCTCGCGATGTCCACCGGCATCCCGGTCGTCAAGCTCACCGAGGAGGAGTCCAAGAAGCTGCTCCACATGGAGGACGAGCTGCACAAGCGCGTCATCGGCCAGGACGAGGCGATCTCGACCCTGTCCCAGGCGATCCGCCGCACGCGCGCCGGCCTCAAGGACCCGCGTCGTCCGGGCGGCTCGTTCATCTTCGCCGGCCCCACCGGCGTGGGGAAGACCGAGCTCGCCAAGGCCCTCGCGGAGTTCCTGTTCGGTGACGAGGACGCCCTCATCACGCTCGACATGTCGGAGTACTCCGAGAAGCACACCGTCTCCCGCCTCTTCGGCGCGCCCCCCGGGTACGTCGGCTACGAGGAGGGTGGTCAGCTGACGGAGAAGGTCCGGCGTCGTCCGTTCTCGGTCGTCCTGTTCGACGAGGTGGAGAAGGCCCACCAGGACCTGTTCAACTCGCTGCTGCAGATCCTCGAGGACGGTCGCCTGACCGACAGCCAGGGTCGGGTGGTCGACTTCAAGAACACGATCATCATCATGACGACGAACCTCGGCACGAAGGACATCGCCAAGGGCCTGCAGACCGGGTTCCAGGCGTCCGGCGACCTGTCGACGTCGTACGAGCGGATGAAGAACAAGGTCAACGACGAGCTCAAGCAGCACTTCCGGCCCGAGTTCCTCAACCGTGTGGACGACACGATCGTCTTCCCGCAGCTCGACCAGGACGAGATCGTCCAGATCGTCGACCTCATGATCGACCGCCTGGACGCCCGCCTGCGGGACCAGGAGATGACGATCCAGCTCACCGACGCCGCCAAGGCCCTGCTCGCGGAGCGCGGCTACGACCCGGTGCTCGGTGCGCGTCCGCTGCGCCGCGCGATCCAGCGGGACATCGAGGACGTCCTGTCCGAGAAGATCCTGTTCAGCGAGGTCCGTGGCGGCCAGCTCATCAAGGTCGACGCCACCGGCGAGGGCATCCTCGGCGAGCTGACGTTCGAGTTCGTCGACCACGACGGGCCGATCCAGAAGGTCGAGCGGCCCGAGACCGAGCGCGTCGCCACGGCCGGCCGGGCGCTCCCGGCCGCCGCACCGGTGGGCGGCGCCGGCGGCTCGGGGCAGATGCAGCCCGGAAGCTGACTCAGGCCGGCGGCCGACCCGGTCGCCGGGCAGCACGACCGCCCGGACAGGGCGAACGGCGAGGGCCGGAGGTGGACATCCACCTCCGGCCCTCGCCGTCTCTGCGCGTATCGCCCGTCCGCGTCCCTCGGTCAGTCGCCCGACGGCGGATCGTCCACCGCCTCGCCCCGGGCCGCCGGGCGAGGATCGCGCGGGCCGGAGGGCCCCTCCGGACGCGAGGTGGTGCCGGCGCCGGCCGTCGTCCGGGCCGGCGCGGCCCCGTGCGTGACGGTCTCGGCGTCGCGCGCCCTGCGGTTGCGGCGCACGACGGTGAGGACGACTGCGCCGACGAGCGCCAGCACGACGAGCAGCGGCGCAAGGGCGGCCACCGCGACCACGACCCCGCGGATCGCCCCGGTGAACGCCTCCCCGGCGTCCTCCCACATGCGCGACCAGCCGGACTGCGAGCCGGTCGTCGACGGCGAGTCCTCCGTCACGAGATCGACGGTGAGCGTCGACATCGCCGCCTGCTCACCGAGGTTCGTGCGTTGCCCGCGAAGCTGGTCGAGCTCGGCCTGCCGGGCGGTCAGCTCGGTCTCGGCAGACAGCAGGTCGGCGACCGACCCGGCCTCCTCCATGAGCCCCTCGAGGCGGGCGACCGAGGTCTCGAGCGCGCTGATCTCGGCGTCGAGGTCGCGGACCGTGCCGGTCACGTCGTCGGCGTTCGTCGAGACCTGCTCGACCTCGCCGATCTCGCCGAGGTCGGCGAGGAAGGCGTCGGTCCGGTCCGGGGCGACGCGGACGACGACCTGGCCCCAGGGTCGATCCTCCTGGCTGCTCAGCTGGCGGCCCTCGACGCGTCCCTCGTGGGTCTCGACGAGGCCGACCACCTCGTCGGTGGCGGCCACGGGGTCCTCGACGACGACGGTCGCCTCCCCGGTGGTCACCACCACGCGGTCGACGCCGTCGGCCGTCACCTGCGCGGGGTCCCCGCTCGTGTCCGCGGCTGACTGCTCGGCGGAGGCGGCGCTGTCCGCGCCCTGGTCGGCCTCCTGCGCGGGCGCCCGGTCCGCGGTGCCCGCGTCCTCGTCGTAGCCACCGCCGTCGGAGCCCGACGAGCAGGCGGCGAGCGTGGCGGCGAGACCGAGCGTGAGCGCGGCGAGGGCCCGCCGGCCGGTCGGGCGGTGGGCCGGGCGGGCGGCGCTCCGTCGTCCGGTGGCTCGGCCTGCGGTCGAGTGTGCGGGAGCGGTCCCGACGTCGCCCGGTGGCGGCCCGTCGGTGCCCGGGGGTGCGGTGTCAGCGGATGAGGTTCGCATGTCGGAACCGTCGCAGGTCCGCACGTCGCGAGCCACGGCGGCAACCGTTTCGGGACCTCGCGGTGACCCTGCCGTCACCGAAGTTCTCCCCATCGACAGGAGGACCGCGGCCGTGCGTGGTGTGCCCCGGTCGCGCCCGACGACGGTGCTGCGCGGCGCTCCCGGGTGAGTCCCGCCGTCGTGTGGGGTGTGCCCAGGTGCGCCCGGCGGGGATGCGGGATCGTCAGCCGTACCTACGGGCGAAGGCGGCCAGGACGCCGTGGGCGTCGTCCACGCGGACGCGCGAGATCTCGGCGACGACCCGCTCGAACTCCTCGGCGGGGAAGTACCCGGAGTGCAGGTAGTCGGTCATGCGCCGCACGAGCCCGGCCGTGTCGAGCTCCGGGTGGAACTGCGTGACGTACTGGTCGGCCCCGACCCGCAGCATCTGCACGGGCGTGGGGTCCGACGTCGCGAGGACCACCGACCCCGGCGGCGCCACGGTGACGGCCTCGTGGTGGCCGACGTAGGCGTCGAAGGCGACCGGGACGTCGGCGAGCAGGGGGTCCGTGCGGCCGGCCTCGGTGAGCTCGACCCGGACCGCCGAGGTCCCCCGCCCGTAGGTGTGGTCGACGACGGCGCCCAGGCGTCGCGTCAGCGTGCCGACGGCGTAGCACAGACCCATGAACGGCACGCCGGCCGCGACGACCTGGTCGAGGACCGCGCCGAGCCGGTCCTCGGTGCGTCGCTGGAGGTCGGACTGCTCCTCGAGCGGCGTGGAGCCGGTGAACGGCGAGCCGCCCTGGAGCACGCCGGCGAACGCGGCCGGGTCCGGCGGCGCGTAGGCGTCGTCGGTGGCGGAGAGGCGGACCACGCGCTCGACCGGAACGCCCATGTGCCGGGCGACCGCCGAGTGCTCGTCGTCCGCGGCGCGCTGCTCCGGGCGCGAGGAGATCAGGAGGAACGGGGGGCGCACCGGACGATCCTGCCCCACCGGGGCGCGGGACGCCCGACGGTGGGCGCGCGTCCCATCATGCGGCCGCGTCGATGGAGGTCGCGGGGGTAGAGGCCGCGGATGCGCCCAGGGTCGCGCGGATGGCGTCGTGGCGGCACCGCCCGCCCGAGGTCATGGGCGTCGCGCATGAGCGGGTCGTGCGTTCCGCATGACGACGATCGGGCACGCGGGTGCTCGGGACGGCCTACGGTGCACACATGTTCGCGAGGCGGTGCGGACTGTGAACGAAGGACGAGGAGCGATGGCGACGTACGTGTACCGGTTCACCGAGGGTGACAAGGACCAGAAGGACCTGCTGGGCGGCAAGGGGGCGAACCTCGCGGAGATGACGCGGCTCGGCCTCCCGGTGCCCCCGGGCTTCACGATCACGACCGAGGCGTGCCGGGCGTACCTGCGCGACGGCGACGTGCCGGCCGACCTACGGGTCGAGGTCACGCTCGCGCTGCGCGAGCTCGAGGACACCGCCGGGCGCTCGCTCGGAGACTTCCACGACCCCCTGCTCGTCTCGGTGCGCTCGGGCGCGAAGTTCTCGATGCCCGGGATGATGGACACGGTCCTCAACATCGGGCTCAACGACGCCTCCGTGCAGGGCCTGACCGAGCTCGCCGGCGACGCCCGGTTCGCCTGGGACTCCTACCGGCGCCTCATCCAGATGTTCGGCAAGACGGTCCTCGACGTCGACGGCGAGCTGTTCTCCGACGCGCTGGACGCGAAGAAGGAGGCCCGGGGCGCGGCCGCCGACGTCGATCTCACCGAGGACGACCTGCGCGAGCTCGTCGACGAGTACAAGCAGATCGTCAAGGACAACGCCGGGCGGGAGTTCCCGCAGCACCCGCGCGAGCAGCTCGACCTCGCCGTCGAGGCCGTGTTCCGTTCGTGGAACACCGAACGGGCCCGGCTCTACCGCCGCCGCGAGCGCATCCCGGACGACCTCGGCACAGCCGTGAACGTCGTGACCATGGTGTTCGGCAACCTGGGCGACAGCTCGGGCACGGGTGTCTGCTTCACGCGCGACCCCTCCACCGGCGAGTCCGGCATGTACGGCGACTACCTCGTCAACGCCCAGGGCGAGGACGTGGTCGCCGGCATCCGAAACACGCTGCACCTCACCGACCTCGAGGAGCTCGACCCCCGCTCCTACGCCGACCTGCGTGCCGCGATGCGCCGGCTCGAGACGCACTACCGCGACCTGTGCGACATCGAGTTCACGATCGAGCAGGGCAAGCTGTGGCTGCTGCAGACCCGCGTGGGCAAGCGGACGGCCGGCGCGGCGTTCCGGGTGGCGACCCAGCTCGTCGACGAGAACCTCATCACGATGGACGAGGCGCTCGGCCGCGTGACCGGGGCCCAGCTCAGCCAGCTGATGTTCCCGCAGTTCGACCCGGCAGCGACGAAGGAGCACCTGACGACGGGGCTGTCTGCGTCCCCGGGTGCCGCCGTCGGCGAGATCGTCCTCGACACCGCCCAGGCCGAGGCCCGTGCCGCGGCCGGCGCCGACGTCATCCTCGTGCGGCGCGAGACGAACCCGGACGACCTCGGCGGCATGATCGTGGCCAAGGGCGTGCTCACGGCGCGCGGCGGCAAGACGTCCCACGCGGCCGTCGTCGCCCGCGGCATGGGCACCTGCGCCGTGGTCGGGGCCGAGGAGATCGCCGTCGACGTCGAGGCGGAGACCGTGACGATCGGCGAGCGCGTGCTCCGTCCCGGCGACGTCGTGGCCATCGACGGGACCACGGGCGAGGTCTACCTCGGCGACGTCCCGGTCGCGGACTCACCGGTCATGGCCTACATCTCCGGCGGTCTCGACGCCGGGCTCGCCGCGGCCGGGGACGACGCCGACACGCGCGAGCTCGTCGAGGCCGTCCACCGCCTGCTCAGCCACGCCGACGCCCGGCGGCGCATGGCGGTGCGCACGAACGCCGACAACGCCGCAGACGCGCAGCGCGCCCGCGAGCGCGGGGCCCAGGGCATCGGCCTGTGCCGCACCGAGCACATGTTCCTCGGTGACCGGCGCACCCTCGTGGAGCGTCTCATCCTCGCCGAGGGGGAGGCGGAGCGGGACGCCGCGCTGGCCGGCCTGCTCGAGCCGCAGCGCTCCGACTTCGAGTCGCTGCTCGAGGCGATGGACGGCCTGCCCGCGACCATCCGGCTCATCGATCCGCCGCTGCACGAGTTCCTCCCCGACCTCACCGAGCTCGCGGTCGAGGTGGCGCTGGCCGACGAGCGGGGCGAGAGCGGCGAGGAGGTCGAGCGGCGGCGCACGCTGCTGGCCGCCGTGCGGCGGATGCACGAGTCGAACCCGATGCTCGGCCTGCGGGGCGTACGGCTCGGCCTGAAGATCCCCGGCCTCTTCGCGCTGCAGATCCGTGCTGTCGCCGAGGCGGCGGCGCACCGGTCCGCCGCCGGCGGCAGCCCCCAGCCCGAGATCATGGTGCCGCTCGTCGGCTCGCGCCGGGAGCTGCAGATCGTGCGCGACGAGGCGGAGCGCATCGTCGCCGAGGTCGCGGCCGAGCAGGGCGTCACGCTCGACATCCCCATCGGGTGCATGGTCGAGCTCCCGCGCGCGGCAATGACGGCGGAGCGGATCGCCGAGGAGGCCGACTTCTTCTCGTTCGGCACCAACGACCTCACCCAGACGGCGTGGGGCTTCTCGCGGGACGACGTCGAGGGCGCCTTCTTCGCCGACTACCTCGCGAACGGCGTGCTGACGATCTCCCCGTTCGAGACCCTCGACGCCGACGGTGTGGGTGCGCTCGTGCGGATCGGGGCCGAGCGGGGACGGTCGACGAGCCCGGGCCTGAAGATCGGGGTGTGCGGGGAGCACGGTGGGGACCCGGAGTCGATCCACTTCTTCGAGTCCGTCGGCCTGGACTACGTGTCCTGCTCACCGTTCCGCGTGCCGGTCGCGCGTCTCGAGGCCGGCCGCGCGGCGGTCAAGGGCGAGGACGCGACGCGGTAGCCGTCCCGTCGTGCGGCGCCTGGCCCGCGACCCGTGCGCAACGGGAGACACTGGGGACATGACGACGACGGCGGACCGCACCTTGGGCGCGGCGTACCCGGCCACGGCGGACCTCGTCGCCGCGCTCCGCGCCGCCGTCGACGGCGAGGTGAGCGACTCGGTGCGTCGCCGCGCCGAGTACTCCACCGACGCGTCGAACTACCGGGTCGTGCCCCAGGTCGTCGTCACCCCGCGCGACGTTGCGGACACGCTCGCCGCCCTCGACGTCGCGCGCACCGCCGGCGCGCCCGTCACCCTGCGCGGCGGCGGCACCTCGACGGCCGGGAACTCGGTCGGCCCGGGGGTCGTCCTCGACGTCTCCAGGCACCTCACCGCGATCGGCGAGATCGACCCGGAGGCACGGACCGCGGTCGTCGAGCCCGGGGTCGTCATGGCCGACCTCCAGCGGGCGGCGGCCCCGCACGGCCTGCGGTTCGGGCCCGACCCGTCGACCCAGAACCGCGCCACTCTCGGCGGCATGATCGGCACCAACGCGTGCGGGCCGCACGCGCTGGCCTACGGGCGTACCGCCGACAACGTCCACTCGCTCGACGTCGTCGACGGTCTCGGTCGGCGGTTCACCGCGGGCGCCGGGCGGAACGCGCTCGACGTGGTCGACGGACTGTCTGCGCTGGTCACGCGTGGCCTTGCGCCGATCAGGTCCGAGCTCGGTCGGTTCGGCCGTCAGGTGTCCGGCTACTCCCTCGAGCACCTGCTGCCCGAGAACGGGCGCGACCTGGCGAAGATGCTCGTCGGCTCCGAGGGCACGCTGGTGACGATGCTCGGCGGCACCGTGCGCCTGGTCCCCGTGGCCACGCGCCCGGTCCTCGTGGTCCTGGGCTACCCGGACATGATCGCCGCCGCCGATGCCGTTCCTGCGCTCCTCGAGCACTATCCCCTCGCGGTCGAGGGGCTCGACGCGCGGCTCGTCGACGTGGTGCGGCGCGCCAAGGGGGCCGGCGCGGTGCCCGAGCTGCCGGCCGGGCAGGGCTGGCTCATGGTCGAGGTCGGTGCGGAGGAGCACGAGTCCGAGGCCGACGTCCTCGCCCGGGCGCGCGCGCTCGCCGCCGTCGGCGGGACCGACGCGGCGGTCGTCGTGCCGGCCGGCGCCGAGGCGGACGCGCTGTGGCGGATCCGGGCCGACGGCGCGGGGCTGGGCGGGCGCACCCCCGCGGGCATGCCGGCGTGGCCCGGCTGGGAGGACGCGGCGGTCCCGCCCGAGAACCTGGGCGCCTACCTGCGCGACTTCATGGGGATGCTCGACCGCCGCGGTCTGGACGGCCTGCTCTACGGGCACTTCGGCGACGGTTGCGTGCACGTGCGGGTCGACTTCCCCCTCGACGACGGGGAGCGCGGCGCGCGGGAGTTCGGCGAGACGGTGGCCGAGGCGGCGGACATCGCGGTGGCACACGGCGGTTCGCTGTCCGGCGAGCACGGCGACGGGCGCGCGCGCTCCGAGCTCCTCGACCGCATGTACGGGCCCGAGGTCATGAGCCTGTTCGGGCAGGTCAAGAACCTGTTCGACCCGAGATCGTCGCTCAACCCCGGGGTGCTCGTCGACCCGGACCCGGTGGCCGCGCACCTGCGCCGGCCGGCCGCGAAGCCCCTGCCGGTCGCCCCCGGCGGCGGGTTCGCGTTCAGCGAGGACGGTGGTGACGTCACGCGGGCCGCGCACCGGTGCACCGGCGTGGGCAAGTGCCGGGCGGACAGCTCGGCCTCCGGTGGGTTCATGTGCCCGAGCTACCTCGCCACCAAGGACGAGAAGGACGTGACCCGGGGCCGGGCGCGCGTGCTGCAGGAGGTCACCAACGGCGAGCTCGTCGCGCGCTGGGACGACCCGGCGCTGCTCGACTCGCTCGATCTGTGCCTGTCCTGCAAGGCGTGCTCCGCGGACTGCCCCGCCGGCATGGACGTGGCACGGCTGAAGTCCGAGACGCTGCACCGCGCGTACCGGGGCAAGCTCCGGCCGCGCACGCACTACACGCTCGGCCGGCTGCCGGTGCTCGCGGGGCTGGTCACCGCGGTCCCCGGCCTCGCGCGCCTGACCAACGCAGTGCTGAGCGTCGGGGCGCTGCGCCGGCTCGCGTTCGCGGTCGCCGGCGTCGACACCACCCGCGCCATGCCGGGCTTCGCCACGCAGCGGCTGTCGACGTGGTGGCGGAAGCGCTCCGGCGGTCGCGCCGCCGTGCGGGCGGCGGCGACCGCGGCGCTCGCCGGAGGCGGGCACGGCGATCGGGGTGCGGGCCCCGGGGCGCCGGCTGACGTCGTCGGGACGGGGGAGGAGACCGCGGACATCGGCGCGGGGGCCTCCGCGGGCGTGTCCCTGCCCACCGACGCCCCGCACGGCTGGCCGAACCGCACGCTCGAGGCCGACGAACCGCACGCTCGACGAACGCGGGGCAAGGACGCGCCGCGGTACGTCGTGCTGTTCGCCGACACCTTCTCCGAGACGCTCGACGGCGACGGCGCCAAGGCCGTCGCCGAGCTGCTCGAGACCGCCGGCTACACCGTGGTCCTGCCCGACCAGGCGGTGTGCTGCGGCCTGACCTGGATCTCGACCGGGCAGCTCGACGGCGCCCGCGCCCGCATGCGCAACCTCCTCGACGTCCTGGCGCCCTTCGCGGCCAACGGCATCCCGGTGGTCGGTGTCGAGCCGTCGTGCACGGCCGCGCTGCGCGACGACATGCCCGAGCTCCTGCCCGAGGACCCGCGCGCCCGCATGCTGGCCGACGGGACCCACACGCTCGCCGAGCTGCTCGGGTCGCCGGCCCCGCTCGGGCCCGGGGACCGGTGGAGCGCGCCCGACCTCACGGGCGTCGAGGTCGTCGCTCAGCCCCACTGCCACCACCACTCCGTCATGGGCTGGGACACCGACCGCGCGCTCCTGGCGTCGACCGGTGCCAGCGTGACCACCCTCGCCGGCTGCTGCGGCCTGGCCGGGAACTTCGGGATGGAGAAGGGGCACGCCGAGGTCAGCGCCGCCGTCGCGGAGAACGCGCTGCTGCCCGCGCTGCGCGACCACCCCGGTGCGACCTTCCTCGCCGACGGCTTCTCGTGCCGCACCCAGGCCGACCAGCTCGCCGGCCGCGGGGGAGTGCACCTCGCCGAGCTCCTGCTCGGGCGGGGAGTCAGAGGATGAGCCGTCAGCGCTGGACGGGGCTCGCCGGTGCCGGGAGGTCGTCGGGGTAGACGATGTCGATCTCCGAGATCGTCGTCGGGAAGTCCTTACGGTTGTTGGTGAGGAAGCGGTCCGCCCCTGCTGCCACGGCGGTCGCCAGGTGGGTGGCATCGGCGGCGCGCAGTCCGTGGCGAGCCGCCAGCGCCACCGAGAGCCGTGCCACCGGAGCGTCGACGGGAAGTAGCTGGAGCCGGCTGAGAAGGCTGATCAGTGACGCGCACTCGGCGGACCGCGGATCGGTGCGCATCGGCTTGGACAGGACCTCAGGCAGCAGGAGCAGCGACCCGACGCCGGTCGGAGCAGCGCCGGCATCCGCGAACAGGTGGGCGACTCGTGCGCCGAGAGCATGGCCCTCGGTGGCCGCGTAGATCAGCACGTCCGCGTCGAAGGCGCTCAGCACGGTCAGCGCGCGGTCCGGTCGGCACGGATCGAGTCGACCAGCTCCTCCGCCCTCGAGCGGCTGACCGCGGGCGGCTGCAGTGGTGCGTCCTTGGCCAGGTCGAGCAGTTCGCCGATCTGGTCCGCCTGGTCCCACGCCTCAGGTGCCCTGCGGGCTCGGATCGCCTCGGGGCTCACGAGTACCGCGACGACGTGCCCGTGTCGGGTGATGGCGATCTCCTCGCCCGCTGCGACACGATCGAGCTGAGCGGGCAGGGTCTGCCGGGCAGCGCTGGCGCTGATCGTCTCCATGTGGAGAATGTACATGAGTGTACAGAAACGTACGCAGTGGCGCTGCCGCCGTCCGACGCCTCAGCGCAGCACGTAGGCCCGCACCCAGCGACCCAGCTCGTCGTAGACGTTCCTGCGCACCTTCGGCGCGGAGAGCATGACGTCGTGGATCGCACCGTCGAACGCCGCGAGCGTGACGTGCGGCCCGAGGCGCAGCGCCGCCGAGCGGATCGCGGCCACGTCGAGCACGGTGTCGACGAAGCGCAGGTCGGGAGACCACCTGACGGCCTGCGCGGACCGGGCAGAGGTGAGGACGAGGACCGGGCACGAGATGTCGAGGCCGCCGGCGACCTGCCGCTGCCCGGTGAGGATAGCCGCGAGCCACCCGAAGCGCACGGGCCCGGCCGGAGCCATGCGCCATCGTCGGTCCGGCTTCCACCCGGTCCAGAAGCGGTCCTCGGCCTCGTCCGACGGCACCACCTCGTCGTCCCCCTCGGCCACCCCGTCGAGCGTGCGCTGGTAGAGGTCGACGGGACTGACGCGGACGACAGTCTTCGGTGACGTGCGGGCGATGCGCTCGATCACGGGGGTCGTCGCCGCGCCGACGAACCCCGGCATACCCGCGCTGATGAACGGCGAGTTGAGGACGAGCCCCCGGAGCGCGCCAGGGTGCCGGTGCGCCCACAGGGCGGCGGTCAGCCCGCCCGTCGAGTGGCCACCGAGCACGAGGTCCGTGCCCAGGCCGAGCTCGTCGAAGATGACGTCCCGGGCGGCGTGGAGGTCGTCGTCGTAGACGGAGAGCGAGTCCACGTACCCGCGGGACTGGTGGGGGCGCAGGCTGCGCCCGTACTTGCGCAGGTCGAGCCCGTAGAAGGCCCCGCCGAGCGCAGCGACGCGGCGGGCGAGCCCGACATTGTGGACGTAGTCGTTCCAGCCGTGCAGGTAGAGCATCGCCCAGGTCGCGGTGGCGGGTGTGCCGGGCAGCGCGTCCGGGTCCTCGGCCGGGCGGTAGGCGACGAGCGTCGCGACGACCTGCCCCTCCTCGTCGGCGGGCAGGGGGAGGGTGCGGGCGTGGAAGCCGGCCCCGAGCAGGTCGGGGACCCACTCGCCGGGCGGGGACGGGTCGTCGAGCGGCGGCAGGTCGGCCTCGAGCAGGTAGCTGCGGGCGGCGGGACCGACCCCGGTGCGGACCTTGCGGCCCGAGGCGTCGGGGGCGGCGTCCTCCTCGACGGCCGTGTTGGCGGTCGAGTGGGTGTCGGCCCGGTCCGGGTCCTCCGACGCGCGGCTGCCGGACGGGTCGCGTCCGAGTCGGAAGAAGTCCACCCGCCCATGGTGGCACCGGCACACGGGGCGGCGCGCCCCGGGGCGGCCGCTCCGCCCGGTCGGCTCAGTGGAAGGAGTCGACCCGGTCGGACAGGAATCGCGAGAGCGCCGCCCCCACCTGCGCGGACTCCACGAGGAAGCCGTCGTGCCCGTAGGGCGAGTCGATCTCGACGTAGTCGGACGGCCCAGCCACCCCGTCCGCGATCCGCCGCGCGTCGGCCGGGTCGAACAGACGGTCGGAGCTCACGGCGACGGCGAGGGTCCGCGACGTCACGCCGGCCAGCGCCTCGGCGACGCCGCCGCGGTCACGCCCGATGTCGTGGGTGAGCATCGTCCGGCTCAGGGCCACGTAGCTGCCGGCGTCGAACCGCGCGGCGAGCTTGCCCGCGTGGTGGTCGAGGTAGGACTGGACGGCGAACCGTCCGCCGTCGAGCGGCTCCTCCGCGCCCTGCGGGAGGCGTCCGAACCGCTCGTCCAGCTCGAACGCCGAGCGGTAGGTCGTGTGGGCGATCTGGCGGGCCAGGCCGAGGCCGCGGGCGGGCCCCTCGCCGTCGGGCGCGTCGTAGTAGTCGCCGCCGCGCCAGCCCGGGTCGAGCTCGATCGCGCCGATCTGGCTGTGCGCCCAGGCGATCTGGTCGGCGGACGTGCGCGCGTTGGACGCCACCACGGCCACCCGCTCCACGCGGTCCGGGGCCGTCACCGCCCACTCGATCGCGCGCTGCCCGCCGACCGAGCCGCCGACCACGAGCGCGAACGAGCTGATGCCCAGGGCGTCGGCGAGCCGCAGCTCCGCGGCGACCTGGTCACGGACGGTGAGGATGGGGAAGCGGGCGCCCCACGGCATCCCGTTCGGGGACGTCGACGACGGTCCGGTCGAGCCCTGACAGCCGCCCAGGACGTTGGGGACGAGCACGAAGTAGCGGTCGGTGTCGATCGCCAGGCCAGGGCCGACGATCTCGGACCACCAGCCGGGGCCGGCCGGGTCGTCGCCCGGGTGCGTCGAGGTGACGTGCGTGTCGCCGGTGAGGGCGTGGAGCACGAGGACGGCGTTGGACCGGTCCTCGTTCAGCTCGCCGAACGTCTCGTAGGCCATCGTCGCGTGCGGGAGCCGGCCGCCGACCTCGAGGCGCAGGGCCCCGATCGGCGTCTGCCTGCGGTCACCCAGGTCCTGGCCGGCCAGCCACCCGCCGGAGACGGGGAGCGTGCGCGGCACGGAGCTGCGACCGGGACGGCGGCCGGCGCCCGCCACGTCAGGCGCCTTCCGTGCCGGCGACCGTCGCGGCCGCCGCGAAGCCGAGCTCGAGGTCGGCGATGATGTCGTCGATGTCCTCCAGGCCCACGGCGAGGCGCACGAGCGTCGGCGAGGCCCCGGCGGCGGCGAGCTCGTCGTCGGTCAGCTGGGAGTGCGTGGTCGACGCCGGGTGGATGACGAGCGAGCGTACGTCGCCGATGTTGGCGACGTTGGAGTGCAGCTTCAGCGCGTCGACGAACGCGATGCCGGCCTCCTTGCCGCCGCTCGCGAGCTCGAACGCGAGCACCGCGCCCGGGCCCTTGGGCGTGTACTTCTGGGCGCGCTCGTACCACGGCGAGCTCGGCAGCCCCGCCCAGGCCACGCGCGCGACGTCGGCCCGCGCCTCGAGGAACTCCGCCACCTTCCGCGTGTTCTCCACGTGGCGCTCGACGCGCAGGGAGAGGGTCTCGATGCCCTGGCCGATGAGGAACGCGTTGAACGGCGAGACCGCGGGACCGGTGTCGCGCAGGAGCTGGGTGCGCGCCTTGAGCGCGAGGGCCGGCGCACCGAGGTCGGCGAACACCAGGCCGTTGTAGGAGGGGTCGGGGCTGTTGAACCCGGGGAAGCGCTCGGGGTATCGCGACCAGTCGAACGTGCCGCCGTCGACGATGGCGCCGGCGACGGTCGTCCCGTGGCCGCCGAGGTACTTGGTCGCGGAGTGCACGACGATGTCCGCGCCGTGCTCGATCGGCCGCAGCAGGTAGGGCGTGGCGATGGTGTTGTCGACGATGAGCGGCACGCCGATGTCGTGCGCGACGGCCGCGACGGCCTCGATGTCGAGGACGTCGCCCTTGGGGTTGGGGATCGACTCGCCGAAGAACAGCTTGGTGTTCTCCTGGGTGGCGGCCCGCCAGGACTCGGCGTCGTCGGGGTCCTCGACGAAGGTCGTGGTCACGCCGAACTTGGGCAGCGTGTGCCGCAGGAGGTTGTAGGTCCCGCCGTACAGCGACGGGGAGGCGACCAGGTGGTCGCCCGCCTCGGCGATCGAGAGGATCGCGAGGGTCTCGGCCGCCTGCCCGGACGCGAGGAGCAGGCCGGCGACGCCGCCCTCGAGGTCCGCGATCCGGTTCTCGACGACCTCCTGCGTGGGGTTCGTGATGCGCGTGTAGATCGGCCCCGGGTCGGCGAGCGCGAACCGTGCCGCCGCGTGGTCCGCCGAGTCGAAGACGAACGAGGTCGTCTGGTAGATGGGCAGCGCGCGGGCGCCGGTCGCCGGGTCGGGCACCTGGCCGGCGTGGATCTGCCGCGTGGTGAAGCCCTGGGCGGGGGTCGGCGTGTCGGTCATGTCGCTCCTCGGGAGTGGCGTGGCGTGCGTTCGCGGGGGTCCGGTACGGGGTCGAACGTACGACGGCGCCGCAGCCCCGCGCACGGGAGCCACGGCGCCGTCTCAGGAGGTGGACGCCCTCAGTCCTGCGGCTCGACGGGGATCGAGCGGGCGTCGCCGGGGCCGATCGGGCTGGCGTGGCCGCGGTCGCCGTCGAGGTCCGGTTCGCCGCCGGGACCGGGCTGGCTCGAGGAACCGCCGTGGCGGTGGTGGCCGGCGCCGCCGTGCTCGTAGTAGCCGGTCTCGATCGCGCGCTGGTAGGACGCGCGGATCTCCTTCTCCGTGTCCTCGCGCCCCACCCAGTGGGCACCCTCCACGGACTTGCCGGGCTCGAGGTCCTTGTAGACCTCGAAGAAGTGCTGGATCTCCAGGCGGTGGAACTCCGAGACGTCCTCGATCTCCGTGCGCCACGACTGCCGCTGGTCGCTGGCGGGGACGGCGATGACCTTGTCGTCGCCGCCGGCCTCGTCCCGCATGCGGAACATGCCCAGGGCGCGGGCGCGGATCAGGCACCCGGGGAACGTCGGCTCCTCCAGCAGGACGAGCACGTCCAGCGGATCGCCGTCCTCGCCGAGCGTGCCCTCGATGAACCCGTAGTCGTCCGGGTAGCGGGTCGAGGTGAACAGCATGCGGTCGAGCCGGATGCGGCCGGTCTCGTGGTCCACCTCGTACTTGTTGCGGTTCCCCTTGGGGATCTCGATGGTGACGTCGAACTCCACAGCAAGCACTTCCTCGGGTGTCGGGCCGCACGGGGCGGCGAAGATCCACGGTCGGCCCCCGCTCGGAGGACCCTGGCACCGCCTAGTGTGGCGTACGCGGCGCCCCCGGTGCGCCGACGTGCCGGGGGACGGCACCTATCGACGGGCACGGCGGCGGACGGACGGCATGGCACGAATCGGCAGCACGGCACGCAGCACCGTCGTCTGGGTCGCGGGCAGCCTCGCCGTGGTGCTGCTCGCCGTCTACGTGCTCCTCGACGTCAAGGGCGCGGTCCCGGGGCTCCTCACCGACGAGCCCGCCCCGCCCGCGGCCGAGCCCTACCCGGGGGTGGCGCTGCCGGGTGCGCGCCCCGCGGCGGCCGCCGTCGAGGTCCTCGACCCCGCCGCGCCGGCGCCGACCGCCGAGGGGGTCTCGGGCGTCGTCGAGCGGCTCGTGGACGACCCCGACCGGCCGGGGGACGTGGCCGTACGCGTCGTCGACTCCGCCGACGGCGAGGTGCTCGTGGAGCGCGACCCGACCGCCGCCCTGCAGACGGCGTCCTCCGCGAAGATCCTCACCGGCGCGGCCGCGCTGAGCGTGCTGGGCCCGCAGACCCGGTTCACCACGAGCGTCGTCCCCGCCGGCGACGGCCTGCTGGTCCTCGTCGGCGGCGGCGACGTCCTGCTCGCCGAGGGCGAGGGCGACCCGACGGCGACCCGCGGCCACGCCGGGATCGCCGACCTCGCCGACCAGGTGTCGGCCGAGCTGGAGCAGGCCGGCACCACCGAGGTGCGCCTCGCCGTCGACGACTCGCAGTTCACCGGCGAGCCCTACGCCGACGACGTCACCGGGTGGGACCGGACCTTCACCATGGCCGCGACGACGGTCGCCGTGAACACCGGGGCCGTCGACGGTGCCTACACGGCCGACCCCGCGATGGGGGCCCTCGAGACGCTCGCCGACGCGCTGACCGAGCGTGGGGTGACGGCGAGCGTCGAGGGGCGGGCGACGGCCCCCGACGACGCCACCGCGATCGCGACGACCGAGTCCGCGCCGGTCGACCAGATCGTCCGCACGATGCTCCAGGACTCCGACAACGCCATCGCCGACGTGCTCTCGCGGATGGTGGCCCTCGCCGCCGGCCTGCCCGGCGACGCGAGCTCGGGCGGCCAGGCCGTCGTCGACGCCGTCGGTGCCCTCGGGGTCGACACGACCGGCACCGTGATGATCGACGGCGCCGGCCTGTCGATCACGGACTCCACGACCGTGACGGCGCTGACCGACCTGGTCGCCCTCGGGCTCGACCCCTCGGCCGCCGACCTCGCCGGGCTCCCGCCGTCCCTGCCGACCTCCGGGCTCGACGGCACGCTCTCCGACCGTCTCGCCGGTGAGGCCGCCGGCCGGGTGCAGGCCAAGACGGGCACGCTCGTCCGCTCCGTCTCGCTCACCGGTACCGTGCTCACCGCCGACGAGCGGCTGCTCACCTTCTCCGTCGTCCTGCACTCCTTCGACGAGGGCGGGGCGTGGGCCGCGCGCCAGTCGATGGACACGTTCGTCGCCGAGCTCGCCGCCTGCGGCTGCTCCTAGCGTCCGGGCTGCCGGATACCGATCTCGCCGCGTGCCCGGACGCGCTGAGCCGCCCGCCCCGCCCCGTGCCCGGCCACCCCGGGGCGTCCCTGGCGGCGTCGGCGGGCGCCGCGCGGCTACCGTGGGTCGCGTGACCGATCCCGTCGACCTCCGGCTCGCCGCCCGACGCGCCGCCCGGCTCGCGCCCCCGGGTCCGCGCGGCACGCCCGAGGAGCTGACCGCCCTGGTCACCGGTCTGCGCGAGGCCGCGACCGCGGCCCCGCAGCACGTGGGACGACTCACCGGCCTGCGCGACGCCGCCCGGCAGGTCTCCGCCCAGCGCGTCAGCGTGGTCGACCGGCCGGGCTGGGCGCGTGTGAACGCGGAACTCCTCGGCCACGTCTCGACCGGGCTCCTGCCCCCGGCCGGGCGCATCGGTGCCCGGCTCGCCGGCGAGGAGGCCGGTGCCCTGCTCGCCTACCTCTCGACCAAGGTGCTCGGCCAGTTCGACCCGTTCGGCCCGGCCGCTCCGCACCTGCTGCTCGTCGCCCCCAACGTGCTCAAGCTCGAGCGCGAGCTCGACCTCGACGCTCGCGACTTCCGCCGCTGGGTGGCGCTGCACGAGCAGACGCACGCCGTGCAGTTCGCGGCCGCCCCCTGGCTCGCCGACCACCTCACGGAGATGATCCGGGGCACCGTCGGCCCGGCGCTCGCCGAGGACGAGGACCGCGACCTCGGTGGCATGCTCGGCGCACTGGTACGCGCCCTGCGCGACCGGGACGAGGCGGAGGCGCCCACGCTGGAGGTCGCCGGCCCGCTCGTCGACGCCCTGCTCACGCCGGCGGAGCGCGAGTCCCTCGGCCGGGTCGTCGCGGTGATGAGCCTGCTCGAGGGGCACGCCGACGTCGTCATGGACGCCGTCGGGCCCGCCGTCCTGCCGAGCGTGCGCCGCATCCGCCGTGCCTTCGAGCGGCGCCGCGACGGCACCGGCCCCGTCGACCTCCTCCTGCGCACCCTGCTCGGGATGCGGGCGAAGACCGCCCAGTACCGCAACGGCGCGTCGTTCGTCCACCAGGTCGTCGAGCGCGTCGGCCACGACGGGCTCAACGCGGTCTGGGCCGCACCGGACCGTCTGCCGACCCCCGAGGAGATCCTCGACCCGCCGGCGTGGGTGACCCGCGTCCACGCATGACCCGTCCGGCACCCCGACACCCGAAGGTCTCCGGGCCCGCGACGCTCGCGGCGCGCCGGGCCGTGCGCGAGTCGCTCGCGGACCTTCCCCCGGGCGCCCACGTGCTCGTCGCCTGCTCGGGCGGGCCGGACTCGCTCGCGCTCGCCGTCACGGTGGCCCACCTCGCGCCTGCGGCCGGCTGGCTCGCGCGCGCGCTGGTCGTGGATCACGGACTGCGCGAGGGATCGGCGAGCGAGGCCCGCGACGTCGTCGCTCGCCTCGACACGATCGGCCTGCCCGCTACCTCGGTGCGGGTCGACGCCGATGCCGGGCCCGGCGGGCCGGAGGCTCGCGCCCGGGACGCGAGGTGGGCGGCACTGCGCGCCCACGCCGACGACCCGCCGGTCGTCATCCTCACCGGGCACACGATGGACGACCAGGCCGAGACGGTCCTGCTCGGCCTCGCCCGCGGGTCCGGCGCCCGGTCGATCGCCGGCATGCGGGCCGCCGAGGACGGGGTCCGCCGCCCGTTCCTCCAGCTACGACGCACCCAGACCGTGGGTGTGTGCGACGAGCTCGGTCTCGTGCCCCTCCACGACCCGACGAACGCCGCCGACGGGCCCTGGCGCGCCGCCGACGGCTCGGCCCTGCGTCGCGCCGCCGTCCGCGACCGCGCGCTCCCGGCGCTCGCGGACGCCCTCGGCGTCGACCCCGTTCCCGCACTCGCCCGCACCGCCGAGCAGGCCCGGCGCGACGACGACGCACTGACCGCCGACGCCGAGGCACTCCTCGACGCCGCGCTGCACGCCCGCGCCGACGCCGCGCCGACCGACAACGCCGGCGCCCCGCCACACGCCCATGCACCCGTGCTCGTCCTCGACGTGGCCACGCTCGCGGCCGCCCACCCCGCCGTGCGCAGCCGGGCGCTGCGGGCGGCTGGGGAGCGCGCCGGCTGGCGACCGGGCGACGTCAAGGCCGCCCACCTCGCCGCGCTCGACGCCCTCGTCACCGACTACGACGGGCAGGGCCCCACGATGCTGCCCGGGGGCGTCGTCGCCCGCCGCGCGTGTGGCAGGCTGATGCTCTCGCGGAGCGAGCACCAGGCGGACTGACGGAGACGAAGGAGCGACGTGGACGCAGCGGACATGGGCGAGGACCTCGCCGAGGTGATCGTCTCCGAGGAGCAGATCGCGACGCGACTGACGGAGATGGCGGCCGAGATCGACCGCGACTACCAGGGCCGCAACGTGCTGCTCGTGGGCGTCCTGCGCGGCGCGGTCATGGTGATGGCGGACCTCTCGCGCGAGCTGCACACCCCGCTGGAGATGGACTGGATGGCCGTGTCCTCGTACGGGTCGGGGACGAAGTCCTCCGGCGTCGTGCGGATCCTCAAGGACCTCGACTCCGACCTCACGGGACGCGACGTGCTCATCGTCGAGGACATCATCGACTCCGGGCTCACCCTGTCGTGGCTCCAGGGCAACCTCCGCTCCCGCGGCGCCGCGTCCGTCGAGATCGCCACGCTGCTGCGCAAGCCCGAGGCCGCGAAGGTCGACGTCGACGTGCGATACGTGGGCTTCGACATCCCGGCGGCGTTCGTCGTCGGGTACGGGCTCGACTACGCGGAGCGCTACCGGAACCTGCCCTTCGTCGGCCGCCTCGCGGAGCACGTCTACTCGCGCTGACGCACGGGGCGCTCCCGCCGACGCGGCACCACGACCGCCCGCACCCCCGCGCTCGCCCGCGCCGCGCACCGACCGCCGAACCGTTCGCCGTGCGCGGAGCGGCACCGGGCGCCGGACCATCGGCGTGTCGCCCTCGGTTAACCTCGACTGGTCGCCCGGGGCGGGCGCCGACCGGACGGAGCGGCTGAGGCTGGCATGAAGACATCCTGGAAGAAGATCGCGCGGAGTCCCTGGCCGTGGGTGATCGGGGCCCTGCTGGTCGTCGTCGTCCTCGTGCCCTTCTTCGGCGGCGGTCGCGTCTCGCCGATCGACACCTCGCTGGGCATGGAGACCCTGCGCGGCGACACGGTCGAGCAGGCCCGGGTCAACGACACCACCCAGCGGGTCGAGCTCACGCTCACCGAGGACCTCGTCGCACCGAACGGCGACGAGGGCTCGGACAACAACGAGAACTACGGCACGCAGGTCGAGTTCGCCTACGCCGACGCCCAGGGCGGGCAGGTCACCGACCTCCTCGAGGACTCCGACCCGGTGCAGGGCTACGACGTCGAGGTGCCGCAGGGCAACGCGTTCCTGTCGCTGCTCGGCCTCATGCTCCCGATGATCCTCATCCTCGGGCTGTTCTGGTGGCTGATGTCCCGCTCGCAGGGCGGCGGGGTCATGGGCTTCGGGAAGTCGACGGCGAAGAAGGTCAACAAGGAGACCCCCGACGTGACGTTCGCCGACGTCGCGGGCGTGGACGAGGCGGTCGAGGAGCTCCAGGAGATCCGGGAGTTCCTCCAGGAGCCGAGCAAGTTCCAGGCGGTGGGCGCGAAGATCCCCAAGGGCGTGCTCCTGTACGGCCCGCCCGGCACCGGCAAGACCCTCCTCGCCCGGGCCGTCGCCGGCGAGGCGGGCGGCTCCTTCTACTCGATCTCCGGCTCGGAGTTCGTCGAGATGTTCGTCGGCGTCGGCGCCTCCCGCGTGCGCAACCTGTTCGAGCAGGCCAAGCAGAACACCCCGGCGATCATCTTCGTCGACGAGATCGACGCGGTCGGTCGCCAACGCGGCGCCGGCATGGGCGGCGGTCACGACGAGCGCGAGCAGACCCTCAACCAGCTCCTCGTCGAGATGGACGGGTTCGACTCGACGACGAACGTCATCCTCATCGCCGCCACCAACCGCCCCGACGTGCTCGACCCCGCGCTGCTGCGGCCCGGCCGGTTCGACCGCCAGATCTCCGTGGCGGCCCCCGACCTGGCCGGCCGCCACCAGATCCTGCGCGTCCACGCCAAGGGCAAGCCCATGACGCCGGACGTCGACCTCGAGGGCGTCGCCCGCCGCACCCCGGGCTTCTCGGGTGCGGACCTTGCGAACGTCCTCAACGAGTCGGCGCTGCTCACCGCCCGATCCGGCGCGCAGCTCATCGACAACCGGGCGCTCGACGAAGCCATCGACCGGGTGATCGCCGGCCCGCAGCGCCGCACGCGGGTGATGAACGACAAGGACAAGAAGGTCACCGCCTACCACGAGGGCGGTCACGCGCTGACGGCCGCCGCGCTGCGCTACACCGACCCGGTGACGAAGGTGACGATCCTGCCCCGCGGCCAGGCGCTCGGCTACACGATGGTCATGCCCACCGAGGACCGGTACTCGAGCTCGCGCAACCAGCTCGTCGACCAGCTGGTGTACGCGCTCGGTGGCCGCGTGGCCGAGGAGGTCGTCTTCCACGAGCCGACCACGGGCGCGGGCAACGACATCGAGAAGGCGACGAAGACCGCCAAGCAGATGGTCACCGAGCTCGGCATGTCGGCCCGGATCGGCCCGGTCAAGCTGAGCGAGGGCAGCAGCGAGCCTTTCCTCGGCCGGGACATGGGTGGCTCGCGCGAGTACTCCGACGACGTGGCCCGGGTCGTCGACGAGGAGGTGCGCGCGCTCATGATGGACGCCCATCAGGAGGCCTGGGAGATCCTCTCCGAGTACCGCGACGTCCTCGACGACCTCGTGGTCGAGCTCATGGACCGCGAGACCCTCAACGAGGCGGACCTGCGCCGCATCTTCGCCCCGGTGGTCAAGCGCGAGCCGCGCGAGCTCTGGTACGCGTCGGCCAACCGGCCCGACCTCGCGCGCCGCCCCGTCCTCACGCGCGACGAGCAGGCCCGCCGCGCCGCCGAGCCGCCCCAGGCCGGCGACGAGCGGTTCCGGCCGGAGGACACGAGCGACCTGTTCGGCACCCAGCCGCCGCCGTCCTCCCCGGACTTCGGCTCGGGGGATCCCGGCCACGACGGCGGCGCACCGGACGGGTCCGCTCACGGCGGGCCCGCGCCCGAGGCACGGCCGTGACCGGTCCGGACGAGCGCGGTGCGCCGGCTCCGGGGGCGGACGGTCCGGACGCCGCCGGCACCCGCCCGGTCGACGCCGCCGGCACCCGCCGTACGCCGGTGCCCGAGGACGGTCCGCCGCGCTCCCGCCCGGTCGACGTCGACGCCGCCGAGCAGGCCGTCCGCGCGCTGCTCGTCGCGGTGGGGGAGGACCCCGACCGCGACGGGCTGCGGGAGACCCCGGCCCGCGTGGCGCGGTCGTTCGGCGAGCTCTTCGCCGGCCTGGGCGAGGACCCGGCCGACCACCTCGAGGCCGTCTTCGACCTCGGCCACCAGGAGATGGTCATCGTCGCCGACGTGCCGCTGTACTCGATGTGCGAGCACCACCTCCTGCCCTTCCACGGCAAGGCGCACGTCGGCTACATCCCCGGAGAGGACGGGCGCGTCACCGGACTGTCCAAGGTGGCCCGCATGGTCGAGGGTTACGCCCGCCGCCCGCAGGTCCAGGAGCACCTGACCAGCCAGATCGCCGACGCCCTCGTCGAGCGGCTCGGCGCCCGCGGCGCGCTCGTCGTCGTCGAGGCCGAGCACATGTGCATGTCGATGCGCGGCGCCCGGGCCACCGGCACCCGCACCGTCACCTCCGCCGTGCGCGGCATGATGCGCAACCCCGCGACCCGCGCGGAGGCGATGAGCCTCCTGCGCGCCCGCTCGTAGCCGCCGTGCGCACCGGCGACCTCGACCGCGGCGCACCCGCCGGACTGCCCGCCGCCGTCCCGTCCGGCCGCACCCTGGTCATGGGCGTCCTCAACGTCACGCCCGACTCCTTCTCCGACGGCGGCGCGTACCTCGACCCGCGGCGCGCCGTCGAGCACGGGATCGCCATGGTGGACCGCGGCGCGGACCTCGTCGACGTCGGGGGAGAGTCCACCCGCCCCGGTGCCACGCCCGTCGACCCGGACGAGGAGATCCGCCGGGTCGAGCCCGTGATCCGGGACCTCGCCGCGCACGGCGTGCTCGTCAGCGTCGACACCCTCCACTCGGCCACCGCGCAGGCCGCCCTCGACGCCGGCGCCCGGATCGTCAACGACGTCTCCGCCGGGGTCCACGACCCGCGGATCCTCGACGTGGCCGCCCGGGCCGACGCCGTCGTCGTCCTCCAGCACCGCCGCGGCGAGGCGGGCACGATGACGGAGCTGACCGCCTACGACGACCTCGTGCCCGACGTCGTCGCCGAGCTCGCCCAGCGGCGCGAGGCGGCCCTCGCCGCCGGGGTTCCGGCCGCACGGATCGTGCTCGACCCGGGTCTCGGCTTCGCCAAGACGGCAGCCCAGTCCTGGGAGGTGCTCGCCCGGCTCGAGGAGCTCGCCGCGCTCGGCCACCCGCTGCTGGTCGGCACGAGCCGCAAGCGTTTCCTCGCCCGCGCCGTCGCGGACGGGGCCGACCGCTCCGGCGACGCCACCGACCGCGACGCCGTCACCGCAGCGACGACCGCCCTGCTGGCCGCGCGCGGCGTGTGGGCCGTGCGCGTGCACGACGTCCGGCCGTCCGCCGACGCCGTCGCCGTCGCCGCCGAGCTCGCCCCGTACGACCGGGACCGTCCCCGATGACCCCCGGACCAGGTGTGCGCGGGCCCGCGGCTCCCGGACCAGGTGTTCCCGGACCGACGGGGCCCGGGCCGGCGGTGCCCGGGCCGGCGGTGCCGGGGCCCGCGCGGATCAGCGTGACGGGCCTGCGTGCCCGCGCCCACCACGGCGTCTACGCGCACGAACGCGCCGACGGCCAGCACTTCGGCGCGGACGTCACCTTCGAGATCCCGACGGCCGCCGCGGCCGCGAGCGACGACGTCGCCGACACCCTGTCCTACGGCGAGGTCGCGCGCACCGCACGGGCCATCCTCGGCGGGGAGCCCGTCGACCTCCTCGAGACTCTGGCCGAGCGCATCGCGCGGGCCGTCCTCGACCTCGGTGCCGCCGCCGTCGAGGTGACGATCCACAAGCCGGAGGCGCCGGTCGGCGTCGAGGTCGACGACGTCACGCTCACCATCCGTCGGGAGCGCGGCGCCGTCGACGACGTCGCGGATCGGGCCCTGCACGCCGTGCCCGCAGCACCGACGACCGTCGTCCTCGCGCTCGGCGCCAACCAACCCGGGGACCTGGCGACGCCCGCCGACCAGCTGCGGCGCGCCGCCGACTCGCTCGCCCACGCGGGTGGCCTCCACGTCACCGCCGTCTCCCCCCTCGTCTCCAGCGCGGCCGCGCTCGCTCCCGGGCAGGAGCCGCAGCCGGACTACGTCAACGCCGTCGTCCTGGCGACGACGACGCTCTCCCCGGCGGGCGTCCTCGCCCTCGCGCGGTGGTGCGAGGAGGCGGCCGGGCGCGTGCGCACCGAGCGCTGGGCGCCACGCACGCTGGACGTCGACGTCATCGCCGTCGGGGACCTCGTGAGCGACGACCCGGCACTCACGCTGCCGCACCCGCGCGCGGCGGACCGGGCGTTCGTCCTGGTGCCCTGGTCGCTCGTCGACCCGGGCGCCGAGCTGCCGGGGGCGGGCCGCGTGGCCGACCTCGCGGAGCGCGCCCTGGACCGGGACGGCGTGCGCGACGTCGAGGGGTGGACGCCGTGAGGCGCACGTCGGTCGCGTGGCTCGTGGGCGCCGCGATCCTCGCGGGGACGGCGTCGTGGGCGCTGCTCGGCATCGCCGACGTCTACGTCGAGGTCTCCTGGCTGACCGCGGTGATCCTCCTGGGACTCGCCGTCGCGCTCTGGTTCGCCGGTCGCGGTGTCAGGCGCCTCGTCGAGGGGGAGCGGACGACGATGACGCCGATCGGTGCCGCGCGCGTCGCCGCGCTCGCGCAGGCCTCGGCCTGGGGCGGGGCGCTGGTCACGGGCTGGTTCGGCGCCCAGGCGATCGTGGCGGTCGTCCATCGGCACGCGGCGTTCGCCACGGAGCACCTGTGGGAGTCGATCGCGTCGGGCGTGGCTGCGGTGGTGCTCGTCGTCGTCGGCCTCGTGGTCGAGCACTGGTGCTCGATCCCGCCCGAGGACGACGCCGACGTCCGGTCCGCGGCCTCCGGGCCCGAGCCGGCGTAGCCGGACGCGACCGGACCGTCGGCCCCGGCCGAAGCGCCCCCGGAGGGTGATCCACGGACGGTCGCGCGCCCCAGGGTCCGTCGGCGGGTGGACCCCCGTGCACCGCGTCCGCCCGGCGGTGGACCGCGTCCCGCGGCGGGCTTTGACATGATGCCCGCGCGGGGGCGCACACGTCCTCGAGCGGCGAGCGCGATCGGAGCAGGCATGTCCCAGCAGTGGCCCGAACCCCACCCGGAGCAGACCGGGGCAGGGGCGGGCGGGCCCGACGGTGGTCGACCGTCCCCGTTCGCACCGCCCGGCGGCGAGCAGGGTGCCCCGTTCTCTGCGGCGGGCCACGAGGGCACGGCCCCGGTGGCACCGCACGGAGCCGAGCGCCCGTCACCGTTCGCCCCGCCGGGCGTGCCGTTCCTCCCCGTCGACCAGAACCTCGCGAAGGTCCGCATGATCTCCGCCGTCCTGTGGATCGGCCCGTTCGTCGTGGCCGGCACGGTGTTCGCCATCTGGCTCGGCGGCTGGGGCTGGTGGCTCGCCACGGGGCTCCATGTCGCCGCACTGGTGTGGACCCTGCTCCTCGTCCCGCGGCAGGTCCGCGCGATGGGCTACTGCGAGATGGACGAGGACCTGCTGTTCCGCAAGGGGCTGCTGTGGCGCTCGCTCGTGGTCGTGCCCTACGGCCGCATGCAGCAGATCGACGTCGAGGCCGGCCCGCTCGACCGCCGCTTCGGCATCGCGTCGGTCAAGCTGAGCACGGCGTCCGCCCAGACCGATGCGAAGATCCCGGGCCTGCCCGCGGACGAGGCGGCACGCCTGCGCGAGTCCCTGACGTCGCGCGGCGAGGCACGGCTGGCCGGCCTGTGAGCGAGGCACCCGAGCAGACCGACCTCCCCGTCGACGCCGGCGACGGCTGGCGGCGGGTCCATCCCGTCACTCCGGTCCTGCTCGTCTGGCAGGTTCTCGCGGCCATCATCGCCGTCCTCGTCTTCCAGGTGGGTCAGGAGCTGGCCGGGACCGGCGGCTGGACCTGGGTGATGGACCACCTGGGCACCGTCCTGATGTGGCTGGGCATCGGTGTCGTCGTCGTGGTGGTGGTCGTCGGCATCTACTCCTCGCTGTCCTGGCGCAAGATGCGCTACCGGGTCGACGGCGACGGGGTCGAGCTCAACCAGGGCATCCTCTTCCGCCAGCAGCGACGGGCGGCGCTGGCCCGTGTGCAGGCGGTCGACCTGCAGCAGCCGCTGCTCGGCCGGATGTTCGGACTGGCGCGGGTCAAGGTCGAGACGGCCGGCGCCGCGGACTCCAACGTGACCATCGCGTTCCTCCGGCTCGCGGACGCCACCGCCCTGCGCGCGGAGGTCCTCGCCCGCGCGGCCGGCGTCGACCTCGACGAGGTGCGCATCGTCGCCGAGGCCGCCGCATCCGGGCAGGACGCCGAGCAGGCGCTCCGGCAGGCGGCAGACCGTTCGGACGGTGGCACCGGTGCGTCGGGCAGCGGGGCGCCGGGCGGGTCGGACAGCTCTGCCGGCGCCTCCCTGACGGCCGCGCGCACGGGCTACCGGGAGGCGCCGGAGCGCGTGGTGTTCGAGGTCGACAACTCGCGCCTCGTCGCCTCCACCGTGCTCTCCGGGGGCTTCGTCGTCATTGCGCTCATGCTCGTCGGAGTGATCGTCGTGCTGGCGTCACGCGCGCCGTTCGCCGCGCTCGCCGGCTTCCTCCCGGGCGTCGTCAGCGTCGGCGGATTCGTGTGGTCCCGGTTCAGCGGAGCCTTCAGCTTCACCTCGGCGACCTCGCCGGACGGAGTCCGCGTGCGCCGCGGCCTGCTCGAGACCACCTCGCAGACCATCCCGCCGCGGCGGGTGCAGGCGGTGCGCCTCCGACAGCCGCTGCTGTGGCGGTGGCGCGGCTGGTGGCGGGTCGAGGGCTACATCGCCGGGTACGGCGTCACCGAGGGCAGCTTCGCCAGCTCGTCCAGCACGCTCATGCCCGTGGGTACCCGTTCCGAGGCCCTCACCGCGATGTGGTTGGTCGTGCCCGACCTCGGTGCCGACGACCTGCCGGCCGTCCTCGACGCCGGGCTCGACGGCTCCGGCGACACCGCCGGCTTCCTCACCTCCCCGCGCCGCGCCCGGTGGCTCGACCCGAAGGCGTGGCGCCGGCAGGCCGTCCTCGTCACGCGGGAGGCCATCCTCCTGCGAACCGGGTGGCTCACGCGGCAGCTCGAGGTGGTCCCGCACGGCCGTACCCAGTCCGTCGGCATCACCCAGGGCCCGTGGGAGCGCCGGCTGCGCCTCGCGAACCTCCACATGCACACCGTGTCCGGCCCCGGCCAGCCGGCCGTCCAGCACCTCGACGAGCAGGACGCACTCGCCCTCCTGCGCCACCAGGCGGAGCGCGCACGCGAGGCGCGGCACCGGGAGGGGCCCGAGGAGTGGGCCCGCCGGGTCGCCGTCCTGCCGGACGTCAAGGACCGCCCCGACGACGGCGCACCGTCGAGCGCGCAGCCGCCCGGCGCGGCCGGGCCGCAGGGCGTCACGGGCCCGGGCTTCCCGGAGCACGTCCCGCCCGCGTCCGACCTGTCTGCGTCCGATCCGTCCGCGCACGGCGGGCCGGTGCCGCAGTCCGTCACCGCGCCCGAGGGGTCGAGGCATCCCGGTGCGTCCGAGCCCACCCACCGCCGCGGCCCGGACGGTGGCAGCTGGTCACCGTCCCACGGCACGGACGGCCAGCAGGGAGCGGCCGCTCCTCCGGCCGGCCCGGCGGGGCCACCTGTCGGACCGGCGGCGCCTCCGGCGGGACCGAAGGCGCCTCCGGCGGGACCGACGGCCCCGCCGGCCGGTCCGGCCGCCCCGCCGGCGGGCCCGGCCTCGTGACCGACGCGCGACCGGGAAGGCTCGACGTCGGGGTCGTCTCAGCCGGCCGGGCGGGCTCGGTGCTGGGTGCGGCGCTCGGCGCCGCCGGGCACCGCGTCGTCGGCGTCGCCGCACGCAGCGAGGCGAGCCGCGAGCGGGCGTCCGTCCTCCTCAAGGACGTGCCGGTGCGCCCGGCGGCCGCGGTCGCGGCAGACGCCCAGCTCCTCCTCCTGGCGGTCCCCGACGACGTGCTTCCCGGCCTCGTCGGGGAGCTCGCCGACTCGGGTGCCGTCGGTGCGGGCCAGGTGGTCGTCCACGTGTGCGGCCGGCACGGGACCGACGTGCTCGAGCCCGCCTCCGCGCGCGGCGCGCTCGCCCTCGCCGTCCACCCGGCGATGACCTTCACCGGCACCTCGCTCGATCTCGGGCGGCTCCCGGGCTGCCCGATGGCGATCACCGCGGCGCCTGCACTCCTCCCGCTGGCACAGGCGGTGGCGGTCGATCTCGGAGGCGAGCCGGTCGTCGTCGCGGCCGCCGACCGTGCGCTGTACCACGCGGGCCTCGCGCACGGCGCGAACCACCTCGTCACCCTCGTGACCCAGTCGGCGCGGATGCTCGAGCAGGCCGGCGTGCCGGACCCGGGCCAGTACCTCCGACCGCTCCTCGAGGCGGCGCTGAGCAATGCCCTCTCCGGCGGCGAGAGCGCGCTCACCGGCCCCGTGGCCCGGGGTGATGCCGAGACCGTCCGCGCCCACACGACCGCCCTGGGCGAGCTCGACCAGCCCTCCCAGACCGACCTGCTCGCCACCTACGGGCATCTGGCACGGACCACCGCCGCCCGTGCGGTGCGCACCGGCCGCCTGGACCCGGACGCCGCGGCGGCGGTGCTCGACGCCCTCCCGCCCGGCTGACGAGCGTCCCGCACGGCCCACGTGTGCCGCCGCCGCGGTCCTCGACGCCTTCCCCCCGGCACCCGTGCGCCGAGTCAGTGGGATAGGTGCGGCGGCAGTCCGCCCGCCCGGCACCCGTGCGCCGAGTCAGTGGGGTAACGCTCGAGTCAGTTCCCCCGGGCGATTGACTCGAGCGCTACCTGATTGCCTCGGCGAAGGGGTGGCTGCAGAACGCCCAAGGGGGCGGCAGAACGGCGAAGGGGCGGTGGCAGAGCGCTGGCGAGGGGTGGCTAAGCAGTTGCGAAGGGGCGGCGAAGGGGTAGCGGAGGCGCAGTGCCGCGGGTGCACGAGAAGCGTCGATCCGCCCCCGCGTACCCTTGAGGGATGGACAGGCCCCGACCGACCGTCGTGCGCACGCTCGCGGACGCGCGCGCGGCACGCGAGGCCCTCGACGGCCGTGTCGCGCTGGTGATGACGATGGGCGCCCTGCACGACGGTCACCTCTCGCTCGTGCGCGAGGCTCGCGCGCGGGCCGAGCACGTCGTCGTCTCGATCTACGTCAACCCCCTCCAGTTCGGCCCGGGTGAGGACCTCGAGGCCTACCCGCGCGACCTCGACGCGGACCTCGACCTGCTCGCCGGCGACAGCGCTGACGCCGGCGCAGACGCCGCGGTGACGTTCGTCCTCGCCCCCGACGACGCCGAGATGTACCCGCGCGAGCCTCTCGTGCGCATCGACCCCGGCCCGGTCGCCGAGGTGCTCGAGGGTGCCACCCGCCCGGGCCACTTCGCCGGCGTCCTCCAGGTCGTCGCCAAGGTGCTCGCCGCCCTGCGCCCGGACGTCGCGGTGTTCGGCCAGAAGGACGCCCAGCAGCTCGCACTGGTCCGCACGCTGGTCGAGGACCTCGGCCTCGGCGTCGAGATCGTCGGCGCCCCGATCCGGCGGGACCCCGACGGCCTGGCGATGTCCTCGCGCAACGCCTACCTGTCGGCGGTCGAGCGCGAGCGGGCGACGAGCCTGTTCGCCGCACTGGAGGCGGCCCGCACCGCGGCCGACGACGGCGTTCCGGCCGACCACGTGCTGGCGGCCGCGCGCGCCTCGATCGCTGACGCGCCCGGCGTCGAGGAGGACTACGTGGTGCTCGTCGACCCGGCGACGTTCCTCGACGTCGCGGCCGACCACCGAGGTGAGGCGCTGCTCGCGCTCGCCGCCCGCGTCGGGCCGACCCGCCTCATCGACAACATGACCGTCACCATCGATCCACGAAAGGTCACCACGTGACCCACGCCCCTGCCTCCCTGCTGCGCCCGATGATGGTCGGCAAGATCCATCGGGCGACCATCACGGGAGCCGACCTGCACTACGTCGGCTCGCTCACCGTCGATGCCGACCTGCTCGACGCCGCGGACCTGCCGCCCGGTCAGCAGGTCGACGTCGTCGACATCACCAACGGTGCTCGCCTCACGACCTACGTCATCCCCGGGGAGCGCGGCAGCGGCGTGCTCACCATCAACGGCGCCGCCGCCCACCACATCGCCACCGGGGACCTCGTCATCGTCATCGCCTACGGGCACATGTCCGACCAGGACGCCCGTAGCTACGAGCCGGCGGTCGTGTTCGTCGACGAGAAGAACCAGATCGTCGAGTGCTCGCACGAGCCGGGCCAGGTCCCGGACACCGACCGGGGCAGCGCCCCGGACATGGAGTCCTCCGGCGAGACGTTCGCCGCCTACCGGGCCGCACGGACGCTGGGCACGCTGCCGAAGGGCTGAACGCTCCTCCGGTTACGCGGCCTCCCCGGCGCCACGTGCTCCGACGGGGCCGAGGAACGGGGTGAGCGGGTCCGGTGCGTCGGCCCACCCGGCGGGAGGGAGATGTTCCTCCTCGGTGACGATCATCCGCTCGAACGCCGCCACCGCGTTGACGGGGTTGCCCCCGCGTCCGACGACGACGATGCGCGTCCCCACGTCGTCCTCGCCGACCGCGCCCACGCCGGCTGCGCCACCAGCTGCCACGCCCGCATGGCCGTTCGCCGGACCGATCCGCAGCGTGCCGCCGACCCCCTGCCAGCCGCAGGGGGAGTCGGGCCGGTTGGCCACGACGAAGCGGCCGCGCGAGACGGTGTGCTCCGGCGCGAGCGCCCGCGCGCTGCGGAGGAGGCGGCCCGGGTGCAGCGGGCGGTCGGTGGCGAGCACGAGGCGCCAGACGCCGGACCTGGTGACGTCCATCGTGGCGGTGGCGAACCGCATGTGCGGGGTGTGCACGTTGACCTGCTTCCCGGTGCGTGCCGCGGGGTCGAGGTCGTGGTGGGTGCCGGCGGTGGCCGGGTCGGACCGGTGCGCGAGTGCCTCGGCGTCCAGCGATCGGGTGAGGGCGGCCTCGAGCCAGGCTCCGCCGAGGTCCGGGACCACGGCCGATCCGGGGCCGCGCAGCGCCTCGACGAGGTCGAGGGTGGCCTGACGCACCGGTTCCTGGCCGCCGTCGGACAGGACGAGCACGTCGGCCGAGACGAGGTGGAGCAGGAGGTCCTCGTCGCCTCCCGCGAGCCCGGCGACGACCGCCTCGTCCCGGGCCACCATGACGACGCCGGCCGGCCGGTAGCCCGCGAGCTCGGCGTGGAGGTGCTGCTCGATGGTGCGTGCGGCGGGCTGCAGGTCGGCGCCGAGGGGGAGCACGACGAGTACCGCGAGGGCGTCGTCGTGCAGCTCGGCGAGTGCGGGGACGAGGTCCTCACGGGCGAGGCAGCCCAGACAGGGGTGGTCGAGGTCCACGGTGACGTCGGAGCGGGTGCCGCCGGCGTCGGCGATCGTTCGGCGCACCCGCAGGTCGCCGTCGGCGTCCTCGGTCATGTCGTGCGTGAGCACCACGAGGCCGGGCAGCTCGAGGAGCGCCTGGAGCACGGCGGCATCGCGCTCACCGGCCTCGGTGGAGGCGAGCAGGACGACGGGGACGGGGAGCAGGTTCTGGTCGGTCACCCTGCGACCCTACCGCTTGACGAGAACGATTCTCAATACGTAGGATCGGGGACATGTCACGCCACTGCCAGCTCACCGGCGCGCGCCCAGGCTTCGGCCGGCGCGTCTCCCACTCCGGACGGCGCACCTCGCGCCGCTTCACGCCCAACGTCCAGCGCAAGCGCTACTACGTGCCCTCGCTCGGCCGCACCGTCCGGCTCACGCTCACCGCCTCGGCGATCAGCACCGTCGATCGGATCGGCATCGAGGCCGCGATCTCCCGGATCGTCGCGCGCGGGGAGCGCATCTGATGGCCGCGAAGGCTGCGGACCTGCGACCTGTCGTCCGGCTCCGCTCCACCGCGGGAACGGGGTACACGTACGTGACCCGGAAGAACCGGCGCAACGACCCGGACCGGCTCGTCCTGCGCAAGTACGACCCGGTGGTCCGCCGGCACGTCGACTTCGCGGAGGTGCGCTGATGGCCAAGCGGTCCAAGATCGCCCGGGACGAGCAGCGGCGCAGGATCGTCGCCCGGTACGCGACGGTGCGGGCGCGGCTCAAGGCCGCCTCGGTCGACCCGTCGAGGAGCCCGGCCGAGCGCGCCGAGGCGATGCGCGGCCTGCACCGCCTGCCGCGCGACGCGAGCCCCACGAGGCTGCGGAACCGGGACGTCTCCGACGGGCGCGCCCGGGCCTACTACCGAAAGTTCGGGCTGTCCCGTATCCAGCTGCGCGAGCGCGCGCTGCGCGGCGAGCTGCCCGGAGTCACGAAGTCCAGCTGGTAGGAGAGCACATGAAGCACGACATCCATCCCGAGTACCGGCCGGTGGTCTTCCGTGACGTCTCGGTCCCCGAGGGCACGGAGGGGCGCGAGTTCCTCACCCGGTCGACGGCCTTCTCCCGGGCCACGGGGACGACCCTGTGGTCGGACGGTCGCACGTACCCGGTCATCGAGGTCCAGATCTCCTCGATCAGCCACCCGTTCTACACGGGGCGGCAGAAGATCGTGGACACGGCCGGCCGCGTCGAGCGGTTCAACCGGCGCTACGGCCGGACGGGGGGAGCGCGATGAAGGTCCGCGCCTCGCTGAGGTCGCTCGCGCGCAAGGACGGGGCGATCGTCGTCCGTCGTCGGGGACGGACATACGTCATCAACAAGAGGAACCCTCGCTGGAAGGGGCGCCAGGGGTAGACGCGGGCACCTCCCTGGTCCGCGACTACCCTGGTCGGGTGACCGACACTCCCGACCTCCCCGACGACGACACCCCCGAGCAGGTGCGGGTACGCGCCGAGAAGCGCGCCCGGCTCCTGGCGGCCGGCACCGACCCCTACCCGGTCACGCTCCCGATCACCACGACGATCGCACGGGTCCGCGCCGCGCACGGCGACCTCGAGGCGGGCACCGAGCTCGACGAGGTCCTCGTCGGTCTCGCGGGCCGCGTCATGTACCTGCGCAACACGGGCAAGCTGTGCTTCGCCACCCTCCAGGCCGGGGACGGCACGCGGATCCAGGTCATGCTCTCGCTGGCCGCCGTGGGGGAGGAGTCCCTCGCGGCGTTCAAGGCCGACGTGGACCTCGGCGACCACCTCTACGTGCACGGCCACGTCGGCGCCTCGCGCCGCGGCGAGCTGAGCGTCTTCGCGCGTCCCGGGCAGGTCGACGGCGAGCCGGCCCCCGCCTGGCGGATCGCCGCCAAGGCCCTGCGTCCCCTGCCGAAGTCCTACGAGGGCGCTGACGGCGAGGAGTCCTCGCTCTCGGAGGAGGGGCGGGTGCGGCAGCGGCACCTCGACCTCGTCATGCGCTCCGGCGCGCGGGACATGGTCCGGCTGCGTTCGGCCGTCACGCGGTCCCTGCGGCGCACGTTCGACGCCCGGGACTTCCTCGAGATCGAGACGCCGATGCTCCAGGTGCTGCACGGCGGTGCGGCGGCCCGGCCCTTCGCCACCCACATGAACGCCTACGACACCGAGCTGTTCCTGCGTATCGCGCCCGAGCTGTACCTCAAGCGCGCGGTCGTCGGCGGCATCGACAAGGTCTTCGAGATCAACCGGAACTTCCGCAACGAGGGCGCGGACTCCACGCACTCCCCGGAGTTCACGATGCTCGAGGCGTACGAGGCCTACGGCTCCTACGACACGATGGCCGAGCTCACCCGCTCACTCGTGCAGACGGCGGCCCAGGAGGCGGTCGGCACGACGCTCGTCACCCTCGCCGACGGCACCGAGTACGACCTCGGTGGCGAGTGGACGAGCCTGGGGCTGTACGAGTCGCTCAGCGAGAACCTGGGCGAGGAGATCACGCCCGACACCGGTGAGGAGCACCTGCGGGCGCTCGCCGAGCGGCTCGACATCCCCGTTGCCCCGCACGCCACGCCCGGCAAGATCGTCGAGGAGATCTGGGAGGAGCGGGTCGGGGACCACCTGTGGGCGCCCACGTTCGTGCGTGACTTCCCGGTCGACACCTCTCCGCTCACCCGGGCCCACCGCACGCAGCACGGCAAGGTCGAGAAGTGGGACCTGTACGTGCGCGGCATGGAGCTGGCGACGGCGTACTCCGAGCTCGTGGACCCCGTCGTCCAGCGCGAGCGGTTCGAGGCACAGGCCCTCGTCGCCGCGGCCGGGGACCCGGAGGCGATGGTCCTCGACGAAGACTTCCTGCAGGCCATGGAGGCCGGCATGCCGCCCGCCGGCGGCATGGGGATGGGCATCGACCGGCTCCTCGCCGCCATGACCGGGGCCGGTATCCGGGAGACGATCACGTTCCCGCTGGTCAAGCGGCTCTAGGTGGCCGAGCGGCTCTAGGGGTCAAGCGGCTCCAGGTGGCCGAGCGGCTCTAGGGGTCAAGCGGCTCCAGGTGGCCGAGCGGCTCTAGGCTGGCCCCATGGAACACGCACGCCTCGGCGCCTCCGGACTGTCCGTCTCCCGCGTCGGGCTGGGGTGCAACAACCTCGGCCGCCGCGGGACCGTCACCGAGCACCAGGAGGGCGCGACCGCGCTGGTGCACGCCGCGCTCGACGCCGGCATCACCTTCTTCGACACCGCCAACTCCTACGGACCCGGCGTCTCGGAGGTCCTCCTCGGCGAGGCGCTCAAGGGCAGGCGGGACGACATCGTCCTCGCGACGAAGTTCGGCATGAAGGCGCCCGACGACGACGGGCCCGACTTCGGCGCGCGCGGCTCGCGGCGCCACATCAAGCAGTCCGTCGAGCACTCGCTGCGCCGCCTGCAGACCGACCGGATCGACCTGTACCAGTACCACACGCCCGACGACGAGACCCCGATCGACGAGACGGTCGCCGCGATGGACGACCTCGTGCGCGAGGGCAAGGTGCTCTACATCGGGCACTCGAACCTGGCCGGCTGGCAGATCGCCGATGCGGCGCACGTCGCCGGTTCCCTCGGCGGGGCGCAGTTCGTGTCCGCGCAGAACCACTACAACCTGCTGGACCGCCGCGCCGAGCTCGAGGTCCTCCCGGCGGCAGAGCACTTCGGCCTGGGCGTGATCCCCTACTTCCCGCTCGCGAACGGGCTGCTCACGGGCAAGTACTCCGACGGCGTCGCGCCCGAGGGGTCCCGCCTCACCCTCACGCGGCAGCACCTGCTCAAGGACGAGGAGACCCTCGCGACGCTGAAGAGGTTCGGTGACTTCGCGCGGGCGCGCGACCTCACCGAGCTGCAGGTGGCGTTCTCGTGGCTGGCCTCGCGCGGCCCCGTCGCCTCGGTCATCGCCGGCGCGACGACGCCGGAGCAGATCCGGCAGAACGCCGAGGCCATCGCCTGGGTGCCGAGCGTGGAGGACGAGGCGGAGCTCGACGAGCTGTTCCCGCCGGTCCCGAAGGTCGCGCTGTTCTGACGGTCCGCCCGGGGCGCCGGTCTCAGACGTCCGCAGGCTCCGGCGGCAGGCCCGCGGCCACCCGCAGGATCGTGCGCTCGGCGTCGTCGACCGTCACGCGCCGCGTGCCCTTGGCGACGAGGTCGCGGTACATGGCCGGCTCGGCGAGCGTGAGCGAGAGCCCGCGGCGCAGGAGGTTGAGCGGCGGCTTGCGGCCCTCGTCCAGGTCGCGGGCGAGGCGGAACACGAACGTCTGCAGCCGTGGGCGCGTGAGGCACAGCGCGTCCGCGAGGATGCCCTCGGCGCGGCAGGCGCCGACGATCTCGGCGGCGAAGATCCCCTCCGCGACGACGGCGCGGGCGGTGCCGAGCTCGATGATCCGTGAGCCGACGCGCGCGTTGGACGGGATGTCGTACACCGGGACCTCGACGGCGCCGGTGGTCACCAGCTCGACGAGCGACGCCACGGCTGCGGACCCGTCCCAGCTCTCGGGCGAGTCCCAGTCGACCATCCCGTGGCGGCGGGGCAGGCCGGGGTGGTCGCCGTCGAGGTAGAAGTCGTCGAGCGCCACGGTGGGCAGACCGAGCCGGCGCGTGAGCCGGGTCTTTCCCGACCCGGACGGCCCCGTGACGAGCACGACCCTCGCGAGCGGCGTGCGCGCCGCGTCGGGGATGTCGAACAGGGGCTCCTGGGCGCCAACGGGGGCGTCGGTGGGCGGTCGCGCGTCGTCGTCCACGCCACCTCCGCATCCTCGGCGGGCCGGTGCCCGCACCGGACCAGGGTAGGTGAGGCGCGGGCGTGGCACGATCGCACCGTGAGCGACTTCGAGGCCGAGATCAGCCAGCTCGAGACGGCGGCGAGCAACGCGCGCGACGCCACGGAGGAGATCGCCGGCGTCGACCTGCCGGCCGCCCTCGACGGCATCGCGACGGCGATGCCCGGCTCGCGCTCGGCGCTGTCCGCTCCGGACCTGGGGACGAGCTGGACCGGCGAGAAGGACGCGCTGACCACCGGCCTGGACGAGTACGCGGGCGGCCTGGAGGCCGCCGCCCGCCTGTACCGCACGACCGACGACGCCGCGGCGGCCGACTTCGGGGGCTGACCCCCGGGCCGCTCAGCCGCCGAAGGTGCGGACCGGCCGGCCCGGGACCTCCACGCGGATGCGGAACACGGCCCCGGCCTCCGGCTCGGGGTCGTCGAGCTTCTCGCGCGAGGTGGTGACGAACAGCTCGCGGCCGTCCTCGCCGCCGAGCGTGCAGGCGGTGACGAGACGGACCGGCAGGTCGACGGTGACGAGCTCGGTGCCGTCGGGGGCGTGCAGACGGACCTTGCCGACGCGGTTGAGCGCGACCCACACGTTGCCCGCCGAGTCGACGGTGAGGCCGTCGGGCCGCTCGTCGGGGGAGACCGTCGCGAACCGTCGACGGTTGCGCAGTCCGGTGCCGCCCACGTCGAAGACGTCCGTCCCGCCGGCGGCGGTGTCGTTGTAGTAGGCGAGCGAGCCGTCGGGGGAGACGTCGAACCCGTTCGACGTCGTCACCCGCTCGACGGCGGTCGTCACGCCGCCGCCGGGGGTGATGCGGTAGAGGCTCGCGACCTCCGGGCTGCGGTCGTAGGCCATGTTGCCGGCGTAGAGGTTCCCGGCGGCGTCGCAGCCGCCCTCGTTCATCCGCAGCCCCTCGTGCCGCCACAGCGTGAGCCACGGCGACGCCTCGTCGTGGGGCAGGTCGGAGATGGCGAGACCACGCTCGGTGCCGACCACGTAGCCGCCGTCCGCGCGCGGGCGGACGAACGCCGCCACCGGCGAGCCGGTCGGCAGGCGGTCGACCTCGCCGTCCGGGCGGACCGTGAGCAGGTCGCCGGCGAGCATGTCGACGAATCTCAGGCCGCCCCAGGTCTCGGACCAGACGGGCCCCTCGCCGTGGTACGCGACCGCGTCGGTGACCTGCTCGGGGCTCGAGTGCACGTGAGTCATACGTCCATTGTCGGCCACGCGGGGAGCCCGCACGCCCGTCGCGGGAGGTCGATGGGGAGATCTCCCCGTCCGGTGCGTGGGGTCGATTCGGTCACGCGCGCCGGACGTGGCAGATTCGGAGGTGCCGGCCCCGCGTGGCCACCGCCGTCGACGAGCTCGCCGAGGAGATGCGCGCATGGACGATCCCGACGCCCAGCCGACCGATAGCGAGATCGTCGAGCTCGCCGGCGCCGTCAAGGATGATCTCGACGCCGCGCTCGGCGGGCTGACCTGGGTGCAGAACCGCCCCTCCCCGAGCACCGCGCGCACGGGGCCCGGCCCGGACGCGGTCGTCGAGCGGCACCACACGTTCGGCGTCGCACGCTCGCTGGACGACGACGAGTGGGACCGGGCGATCGCGATCGTCGCCGCGCACGCACGGCGGGTGGGCTACACGGCGGCGGAGCTCGCGGTCGACCGGGTGGGCGACCACGAGGCGCGCTTCTACGCCGAGGACGGCCGGACCCTCACGTTCGGCACGGCGGCGTCGACCATCCTGCGTGTGAGTGTGCGCCCCGGCGCGGGGGTGCCGTCCCGGCCCCAGGGACCCGCCCGGGGCGGCGGCACGGCGGGCGACGGACCCGCGGCCGGGGGCCCCACGGGCGACGGCCCCGCCGCCGCGGGCCCGACGGGCGACGGCCCCACCGCCGCGGGCCGCACCGGTGACGGCCCCGTGGCGGGCGCCCCTGCCGACCAGGGGGCGCCCGTCGTCGGGCCGGCGGACGGCCAGCTGCCCGAGGCCGCCCCCGACATCGTCGACGAGGTGCCCCGATGGTGACCTGGTCGGAGGTGAGAACCTGGTCGGCGTCGCACCTGTCCACCGAGGTGACCGCGCTCGGCAACGCCCGCGACACGCTCAAGGGCATCGGCGACGAGCTCGACGCCATGGTGACCCCGGCCGGCTGGACCGGGGACGCCGCCACCGCCGCCGGCACCCGCCGCGGCGAGATCGGCACCGCCGCACAGTCCATCGTCTACGAGGTCGCCCTCGTGCGCGCCGCCGTCGACGAGGCCGAGGACTCGGTGCGCACCATCGAGGAGAAGGTCGAGGCCGTCGCCGAGCTCGCGACCTCCCGCGAGGTCACCGTCGGCGACGACGGCTCCGTCACCGACAGCCGCACACCCCCGACCGACCTCGCCACGGCCGAGGAGCTCGACGCCTACACCCGGGAGCGGCAGGAGGCGGTCGACGTCGTCGCGCGGGCCATCACCGAGGTGCTCCTGCTCGCGGACTCCGCGGACACCACGCTGGCGGACGTCCTGGACTCCGCGCACGGCGACCAGCTCGACTCCGGGCACACCGACCTGACCGACGCGTCCGCCGCCGGGCACCGCGACGGACAGATCACCTGGCCCCGGCCTCCGGACGGCGACGAGCAGGCCCAGGCGGACTGGTGGGAGGACCTCACGCCCGCCCAGCGCCAGGAGATCCTCGACGACCACCCCGACCTGGTGGGCAACCGCGACGGCATCCCGGCCTCTGCCAGGGACGAGGCGAACCGCAACCAGCTGGGCGCCGAGCGGGAGGACGCCGAGGAGGCGCTCGCGGCGGCGCGGGCCTCGGGGGACGGCGGCGCGATCGAGGACGCCCAGGCGGCGCTGGACTCGATCACGCAGGTCGAGGAGACGATCGCCCAGGACGACCGGTACCTGATGCTCCTCGACACCGAGTCCGGCGAGCGGGTGCGGGCGGCGGTCGCCCACGGCGACGTCGACACCGCGGACCACGTCTCCGTGTTCACGCCCGGGTTCACCACCACGGTCGACGGCAGCCTGGCGAGCTACGACAGCCGCATGGCCTCCCTCAAGGCCGTCACCGAGGCCGAGCTCGACCGCTACGGGCACCACGACCAGACCGTCGCCACCGTCTCCTGGCTGGGATACGACGCGCCCCAGTGGGACGAGACCCTCACCGGCAACTCCGTGGCGCTGTCCGGTGCCGCGCAGCGTGGCGGCGAGGACCTCGCGGGCTTCTACACGGGCATCAACGCCTCTCGCGTCGACGACCCCCACCTCACGGCGCTGGGCCACTCCTACGGCTCGACCACCCAGGGCTACGCCCTCAAGCAGGAGGGCACCGGGGTCGACGACGCGGTGTTCATGTCCTCCCCGGGCATCTCGACGGGCGATCTCGACGACTTCCATGTCCCGTCCGACGGGCTGTACTACCTCGAGAACGACGAGGACCTCATCGCCGACCTCGGCCGCTTCGGGCCCGACCCGACGGGCATCGACGGGCTCACGCACCTGTCGACCTACGAGGGGCAGACCGGCTACGGCGAGCACCGCGACGGCACGACCGGCCACTCGTCGGTGTTCGACGACGGGTCGATGGCGCAGCACAACACCGGCCTCGTCGTGGCGGGCCTCGAGGAGCACATCGTCTCCGAGCGGGCGCACGAGTTCTGGACCGACCCGGTGGAGTGGCCCTGGTAGCGCAGCCGCACCGGGCCTGGCGAGGAGCGGTCGCGCGACGGGCGCTGGCTCCCGCCGGCTTCGGACGGCGGGCTCCGGCGCTGGTGGCATGATTCTCCGATGACGTCGCGACCGGACCCGCAGGCACGCGGCGCGGTCACCGTCCGTCCCGCGCTCGTGACGGACGTGCGCACGATCGCCCGGTTGGTCCAGCCCTACGCCCGGACCAACACCCTCATCACCAAGGACCTCGTCGCGTACTTCGAGTCCGTGCAGGAGTTCCTCGTCGCGGAGGACCCCGACGGCGGGACGGTCGGCTGCGGCGCGCTGCACGTGATGTGGGACGACATCGGCGAGGTCCGCACCCTCGCCGTCGACGAGGCGTACCTGCGGCGGGGCATCGGCGGGATGCTGCTCGAGGCGCTCCTGGACCGGGCGCGGCGGCTCGGCCTGCGCCGCCTGTTCTGCCTCACCTTCGAGGTCGACTTCTTCGCGCGGCACGGGTTCGAGGTCATCGAGGGCACGCCGGTCGGCGTCGACGTCCAGGCCGAGCTCCTGCGCTCCCACGACGACGGCGTCGCGGAGTTCCTCGACCTCGCGCGCGTCAAGCCGAACACCCTCGGCAACACCCGGATGCTGCTCGAGCTGTAGTACCCCGGGGAGGGACGACGATCCCGCCCATGGTGCCGCTCCCGGTCGACGGAGGGTCTTTCCGCAGGTCAGGGCGGGGGAGAAGTCCCCGTGGCCCGAATCTGCGCCCCGCGGCGGGCGCTTCCTAGCGTGGTTGACGACCGAGCACGACATCGACATTCCAGTTCGGGCCGACGGCTATCGAGCGCGGCCCGGGAGGGAGACGAACATGAACGCGAAGGTCACCCAGCGTCTGGCGCTCGGCTCGAGCGCGCTGCTCATCGCCGGGGGGATCGCCGCCTGCTCGGACGACGCGTCGGAGACCGTGGAGCCGCCCGCCGTCGAGGACACCCAGGAGCCGCAGGCCCCCGAGCAGGACCAGGCACCCGACGAGGGCGCCTCCGACGGCGGCGAGGGCGTCTCCGACGGCGCCCCGCTCGGCGAGGAGGGCGACTCCGAGGGTGGTGGCATGCCCGGTGAGCAGGCTGCTCCCGAGGGCGGCGTGCCCGGTGAGGAGGACGCACCCGAGGGCGGCGTGCCCGGTGAGCAGGACGCGCCCGAGGACGGCCTGCCCGGCGACGGTGGAGCGCCCGACGACGGCGGCGCGCCGCCCCAGGGCGGTGCCCCCGAGGAGGACGGCGCCGTCGAGGGCCAGCCGGCCTCGACCGGCGAGCCCGGCGTCGCGACCTACTCGGACTGGCTCGCCGTGCCCCTGCCCGAGGACTGGAGCGAGTTCGAGGACGGCGTCTGGACCGGCAACGACGGGGCGGCGCTCCACATGGGTGAGTGCAGCCCGCCGGACGAGGGCCCGCCGCTCGCCTACAGCGACTGCGTCGAGTTCGTGCCCAACGTCGGCCAGCCGAGCGCGAGCGACCCGACCACCGAGGTCGACATCCAGCAGCTGCAGCCGGTCGCCGAGGGCCTCAACGCCACCGAGGTGTCGGTGAGCGACGAGCAGACCGAAGTCGTGTACTGGATCGTCGAGAACCAGGAGACCGCGGAGGTCGCCGTCCTCGAGTACAACAGCGAGGGTGTCGACGAGGCGGTCGTGGAGTCGGTCCGCGAGATGACGCTCCAGTGATCCCGGCACGCACCTGACGGGATGCCGCGTCGAGCGTCGGCGCCGGCCGGAGGCAGGTCCTCCGGCCGGCGCCGACGCACGTCGGGGACCGGGGAGTGCAGCCCGGCGAGCGGCCTGGCGCCGGACCGGGGTCGTCCCTAACGTGTGCACCGACAGCTTCAGGACCGCAGCACCGACCCCCGGAAGGATCATGATGAGCTCGAGGACCACCCGCCTGACTACCGCGGTCGCTGCCCTGCTTCTCGCGGGAGGCCTGGCTGCCTGCGCCGACGACGAGCCGATCGAGCAGGAGGCGCCCGTGGCGTCCGGCGAGACCGTCCTCGCGGGCGCCGGCGCCGCCCAGCGGTAGCTCCTCGCACACGGGTAGGGCAGGGCCCCCGACGTCGAACGGCGCCGGGGGCCCTGCCGCGTCACCGGTCGATGGCGGCGACGACGTGCCGCGCGCCAGCTCCTCGGGCCGGGTGCCCTCAGCGCGACAGGAGCCGCGCCAGCAGCCCGACCTGGGCGGCGACGAGCGCGCACCCCACCGTGGGCAACCACAGCCCCGGGTCCCACCAGGCCCACACGCCGACCGCGAGCACGAGTGCGACCAGCAGCGTCGGCCCGGTCGCCCGCAGGACCGCGCGCAGCCGCGCCGCACCCGGGTCGCGGCCCGCCAGGGCACGGCGGTGGCCCAGGGCCGCGAGCGCGAGCGCGGGCAGCGCGGCCGCCTGCCCGAGCAGCATCATCGTCAGCCCGGGCCAGGGGGACAGCGCGTCCCCGGACATCGCGACCAGGCCGATCCCCAGCACGCCGAGCGCACCCACGGCGCCTGCCATGACGAGCAGCGTCGTCCGCACGGCCCGGGCGCCCGTCGGGGGCGCGGGCCGTTCCTCGGGCGAGGGCGCAGGGTCGGTGGTCACCGGGGCAGGGTAGTCGTCGTTCACGGCAGGCTCAGGCCCGTGCCGCGCTCGACGAGCAGCCCGTCCGCGAGGAGCGAGGACACCGCCCGCTCGGCCTGCGCCGGGTCGGCGTGCGAAGTGCCGCCGCCGGCGGCCGCGACGAGCTCGGCCCACGTGTGGCGGGTGCCCGGCTCCCCGGCGCGCAGCGCCGCCATCACCCGGCCCCGGGCCTGCCGGTCGGTGCCCTCCCAGGTCTGGGTGCGGCGTCGGGCCGCGTGGGCGTCCGGCGGGTACCCGGCGCGGCGCCACGCGCAGCGGGCCGCCAACGGGCAGGCGTCGCACCGCGGCGACCGCGCCGTGCAGACGAGCGCGCCGAGCTCCATCACGCCCGCGTTCCAGCCCGCGGAGGCGTGGTCCTCCGCCGGGAGGAGCGCGGCAGCGAGGTCCCGCTCCGCCCGGGTCGGCGCCCCCGGCGGCGGTGCGGCGACGCCGGACACCACGCGGGCGAGCACCCGGCGGACGTTCGTGTCGAGCACCACCGCACGCCGGCGGTGCGCGAACGCCACCACCGCCGCGGCCGTGTACGGCCCCACCCCGGGCAGGGCGAGCAGCTCGTCCTCGCCGTGCGGGACCTCGCCGCCGTGCCGCTCGACGATCGCGGCCGCGCACTCCTTGAGCCGCAGCGCCCGGCGCGGGTAGCCGAGCCTGCCCCAGGACCGCAGCACGTCGGCGCCGGACGCGGCCGCGAGGTCGGCCGGCGTCGGCCAGCGCGCCATCCAGTCCACCCAGGCGGGCGCCACCCGCGCCACCGGCGTCTGCTGGCTCATCGCCTCCGAGACGAGGACACCCCACGCGGTGGTGCCGGGGCGACGCCACGGCAGGTCCCGAGCGTGCCCCGCCCAGAAGCCGGCGACGGCGTCGTGCAGGACGGCGGAGGTCGAGGCGGACGGGTCGGGCACCGGTCCAGTCTCACCCGAGCGCCGCCGTGCGTGGTACCGCACGGCGTGCCATCGAGGAGCCGGGGCCCGTCCTGCCTACGGTGGGCCCGTGCCCACCGACGACGACCGCGGACCCTCCCCGGCGCAGCGCCGCCGCCCCAGCCGGGCGACGATCTGGCGGCGCCGGATCACCGTGCTGCTGGCGCTGCTCGTCGTGCTCGCCCTGATCGTGTGGGGGATCGTCGCCGCGTGGGGCGCGCTGTTCGGCGGCGACGACGACCCCGGGACGGCGCCGGCCGACGCGGCGGAGACGAGCTCGGAGTCCGGCAGCGAGTCCGCCTCCGACGCCGCCCCGGCCGGCGACCCGGTGGCCTGCACCGACGACCAGCTCGACCTCGCCCTGACGGGGAGCGGGCAGTACGCCGGCGCCCCCGTCGAGTTCGCGGTCGACATGAGCAACTCGGGCGAGGGCGACTGCCTCGTCGACGCCGGCCAGTCCGCCCTGGTGCTCGAGGTCAGCTCCGGCAACGATCAGGTGTGGTCCTCCGCGCACTGTCCCACCGAGGAGTCCCGCATGCTGCTGCTCGGACCCGGCACCGCCTCGGAGTCGCTCGTCACCTGGCCCGGCACCCGGTCGAGCGCGGACTGCCCGGAGGACGCTCCCGCCGTCCAGCCGGGGACCTACCGCGCCGTGCTGCTGCGCGACGGCACCGAGGTCGTCGACAGCGCGACCGTCTTCACCCTCGAGGAGGCGCCGCCCGAGGCTCCGACCGACGGTGAGGAGCCCTCCGACGGCGAGGACCCTGCGGAGGGCGAGGCCCCTGCGGACGGCGAGACCCCCGCGGAGGGTGAGGCACCCACCGACGGCGAGACCCCCACCGACGGCTGACCGGCCGTCTCAGACGAGCGACGTCTCGGCGACCCGGCCCAGCCCCTCGCGCACCGCGAACGCCCGGGCCCGCCCCACGCCCTCGACCTCCTGGAGGTCGTCCGTGGTGGCGGCGAGCAGCGCCTGCAGCGAGTCGTAGTGGCTGACGATCGCGTTGGCCACGGGGAGCGGGAGGCGCGGGAGCTTCGCGATGAGACGGTGACCGCGCGGCGAGGCCGGCGTGTCCAGGTCGGCGCCGCCGGGGCCGCCCAGCCGCATGGCCCGGGCGATCACCGACAGGTCGACGAGATCGGTCGAGGACAGCGCGCCGAGCGCGTCCCGGACGCCGGCGGAGGCCCCGGTGGGCACGTAGTCGCGCACGAGCGAGCGCCGTTCCACGGCGAGGCCCACCATGAGGTCGTCGTGCTGGAGCCGCAGCAGGTGCCCCTCGGTGCCGGCCTGGACGGTCGCGGACTCGACGTCGGAGGAGATCCTGCGGATCATCTCCATGCGCTGGACGATCGTCACGACGTCGCGCACCGTGACCACGTCCTCCACCTCGAGGGCCGTGAACGTGCCGAGCAGCTGGTCGAGGCGCGCGCGGTAGCGCTCGAGGGCGGACAGCGCGAGCTCACCCTTGGCCAGGACGTCGGCCGTGTCGAGGACGAGGTGCCGCAGCTCGCCGACGTACAGCGCGACGGTCCGCATCGACTGGCTCACCGAGATCACCGGGTGCCCGGTCTGCCGGGCCGTGCGCTGGGCGGTGCGGTGGCGCATCCCGGACTCGACCGTGTCGACGTGCGTGCCGGGCATGAGCTGGACGTTGGCCCGGCGGATCCGGCCCGCTGAGCGGTCGACCACGACGGCGCCGTCCATCTTCGACAGCTCCCGCAGCCTGGTGGCCGACAGCTCGACGTCGAGGTCGAAGCCGCCCGAGGAGATCGCCTCGACCGACTCGTCGAAGCCCAGGACGATGATGGCGCCCGTCCGGCCGAGCAGGATGCGGTCGATGCCGTCCCGCAGGACGGTGCCCGGGGCGATCTCGTGGAGCATGGTGCGCATCGTCGCGTCGTCGTCGGTGCCCATGACTCCCCGTTCCCGGCGGAGGTGTCCCGCCACCGTCATCGTAGGCGCGCGGCCCCAGGATCGGTCAGCCCAGCGCGCAGGCGCGGGCGGCCTCGGCCAGGTGGTCGACGCGCGCGACACGGATGCCGGGGACGTGCGCGGGAGCCTCTCCGGCGGCGGGCACGACGGCGGTGGTGAAGCCCAGGCGGGCCGCCTCCGCCAGGCGCCGGCCGACGCCGGTCGTGGCGCGCAGCTCGCCGGTCAGCCCGACCTCCCCGACCGCGATGAGGCCCGGGGGGATGGGCCGGTCCCGGGCGGCCGAGAGCAGGGCGAGGCCGAGCGCGAGGTCCGCGGCCGGCTCGCTCGCGCGCGCACCGCCGACCGTGGAGACGTAGACGTCCAGCCCGGTGGCCTGCACCCCCAGCCGCGCGGTGAGGACCGCCAGCGTCATGGCGACCCGCGCGCCGTCCACCCCGCTCACGGTGCGCCGCGGCGGGCCCGCCGCGCCCGTGAGCAGCGCCTGGACCTCGACCGGCATCGGCCGGCGGCCCTCGAGCGTGACGGTGACGCACGTGCCCGGCACCGGCTCCGGGGCGGCGGACAGGAACAGCCCCGACGGGTCCGGCAGGCCGATGATGCCGTCCTCGCGCAGGTCGAAGCAGCCGACCTCGTCCGTCGCGCCGTACCGGTTCTTCACCGCGCGCACGAGCCGCAGCCTGGAGTGGCGCTCGCCCTCGACGTGGCAGACGACGTCCACGAGGTGCTCGAGCACGCGCGGGCCGGCGATCGAGCCGTCCTTGGTCACGTGGCCGACGAGGATCGCGGGCATGGCCCGGGCCTTCGCCGCGCGGATGAGGGCGCCGGCGACGGCGCGGACCTGGGAGACGCCGCCCGCGGTGCCGTCGACGCTCGCGTCCGCGACCGTCTGCACCGAGTCGACGACGAGCAGCGCCGGGTCCATCGCCTCGACGTGCCCGAGCACGGTCGCGAGATCCGTCTCGGCGGTGAGCAGGAGATCCTCGTGCAGCGCCCCGATCCGTTCGGCGCGCAGGCGCACCTGGCTCGCGGACTCCTCACCCGTCACGTAGAGGACGCGGCCGTGGGCTGCTGCTGCCGCGCGGGCCGCGACGTCGAGCAGGAGGGTGGACTTGCCCACCCCGGGCTCGCCCGCGAGGAGCACGACGGCGCCCGGCACGAGCCCGCCGCCGAGCACCCGGTCGAGCTCGCCGACGCCGGTGGGTCGGGCGCGAGCCGTCTCCACGTCGACGTCGAGGATCGATGCCGCGGGCGTGGCCGGGGCGAGCGCCGTGACCGGGGTGCGAGCGGGTGCGGCGCCGGCCTCCTCGACCGTGCCCCAGGCCTGGCACTCGCCGCACCGGCCCACCCACTTGGCGGTGGTCCACCCGCACTCCGTGCAGCGGAACTCGGCGCGGGGTCGCTTGGTGGTCGGTGGCACGGGTCCACGGTAGGCGCCCGCGCCGACACCGGGAGCGCCCGTCCCCACCGGGGAGGAGTCAGAGGTCGATCGGGCTCGTGTCAGAGATCGAGCCCGGCGAACCAGACGAAGCCGAGGGTCAGTGCCGCGGAGAGCACGATCCACAGCGCGACGTGGCCCCAGATGCGGCCAGGGTCCCTGGAGTAGGTCTTGTCGAGGTAGAAGCGGTGGCCGCTCCCTCGCAGCTCCATGCCGGCGGCCGAGTCGAACGCATGCTCGGCGATGCCGGCGCGCTTGATGATCCGGAGCAGCGCGGCGGTGCGGGGGTCGTACGCGTCGTCGTCGAGCGAGACTCGTAGCCGGTGCCTGAGGTGGTCCTCCCGCGCACCATCAGCCTCCTCGTACACGGTGCCGGACCGGTCGCCGAACCTGGGGCTGTGTCGTGCCGCATGGGTGCCGGCGCGGACGAGCTCGTCCAGCGTGGTGGCCACGAGATGGTCGGCGGCGCCTGCGACCTCGGCCAGGTCGCGGTCCTGACCTGCGGGCAGGGCCGCCCGCTGGCCCACCAGCCAGCTCGCGATCGTGTCGTAGCCCGGGGGCGGTGTCGGGCCGTCGAGCACCCGGGCGTAGTGCTCGATCGTCCCTTCCGTCCTTCGCCACGTATACCGGTTCCGTGGCCCTTGCCATCGCGTGACGTGCTTGTACAGCGTCCCGCCCGCGAGCACCTGCTCCGCGGCCGACTCGACCGCGATCCGCCGCAGCGTGTCGTCGTCGACGAGGCAGGCGCCCGTCTCGTCGTCGTGGACGAGGAGGAGGACGTCGGCGAGGAGCTGTGCCGGCATCAGCGCGGCCCGCCCGGTCCGACGCGACCCGCCGACGCAGCGGGTGCCGGCGCGGGAGCGTACGGCTCGAGCATGGGGGCCATGTCCTCAGGCTAGGACGACCCAGCACCCGGAGGCGTAGTTCCGGGTACCCCTCCCCGCCGCGCCTGGACACCGCGGGGACAATGGGGCCATGACCTCCTCGTCCACGCCGCCGCGCCAGATCCTCACCGACGAGCTCCTCGAGACGATCCGCTCGCGCGCCGCGGGCCACGACCGCGCCAACACCTTCCCGCACGACGACCTCGCCGACCTGCGCGAGGCCGGCTACCTCACCGCCTTCGTCCCGGCCGAGCTGGGCGGTGGCGGGCTCACGCTGGAGGAGATGGCGTCCGAGCAGGCCCGCCTCGCCGGTGCCTCCCCGGCCACGGCGCTCGCCGTCAACATGCACCACATCTGGGTGGGCGTCGCCCGCACGGTCCGCGCCGCCGGCCAGTCGGACATGGACGAGATCCTCGCGCGCGTCATAGACGGCGCGATCATCGCGTTCGGAGTGTCCGAGGCCGGCAACGACCTCGTGCTCTTCGGCTCCGCCTCGGACGCCACCCCCGACGGCGAGGGCGGCTACCGCTTCCACGGCACCAAGATCTTCACGACGCTCGGCCCCGTGTGGACGCTGCTCGGCACGTTCGGCACCGACCGCACGGACCCCGACGACCCGGTCAACGTGTGGGGCTTCGTCGAGCGCGACGGCGGTGGCGTCGAGATCAAGGAGGACTGGGACACCCTCGGCATGCGGGCCACGCAGTCGTACACGACCGTCCTCGACGGGGCGCCGGCGCCCGCGCACCGGATCGTGCGCGCCGTGCCGCCCGGGCCGACCATGGACCCGTTCATCTTCGGGATCTTCGCCAACTTCGAGATCCTGCTCGCGGCCGTCTACCAGGGCGTCGCCCGGCGGGCCCTCGACGTCGCCGTGGCGACCGTGACCAAGCGGATGAGCCTGAAGAACGACGCGCCCTACGCCCACGACCCCGACATCCGGTGGCGCCTCGCGGACGCGGCGATCGAGCTCGACGCGATCGAGCCGCAGCTCGTGGCGCTCGCCCGCGACGTCGACGCCGGGGCGGACCGCCCGCTGTGGATGCCGCAGCTCTCCGCGCTCAAGTCGCGGGCGACCGAGACGGCGCTGCGCGTCGTCGAGAAGGCGTTGCGCGCCTCCGGCGGATCGTCGTTCTACACCAGGGCGGAGCTCTCACGCCTGTACCGCGACGTCGTCGCGGGCCTGTTCCACCCCTCCGACGACGAGTCGGTCCACGCCGCCTGGGCGAACGCGCTGCTCGGGCCGGTGCCGTCGAAGGAGTGAGGGCTACTCCTCGCCGAACCGCTTCATCGTGGACGGGTGCATGCCGGTCCGGCCGGCCTCGCCCTTGTCGAGGGCGTCGATGCGCGCGGCCTGGTCGGCGGTGAGCTCGACCGTCAGCGAGGCGAGGTTCTCCTCGATCCGCGCCCGCGAGCTGGCCTTGGGGATGATCACGTGGTCGCGCCCGATGTGCCACGCGAGCACCACCTGCGCCGGCGTCGCCCCGACCTCGGCGGCGACCTCCTCCACCACCGGGTCGGAGAGGACCCGGCCGCGCGCGATCGGCGACCACGCCTGCACGGTGATGCCCTCGGAACGGCAGAAGTCGACGACCTCCTGGTTCTGCAGGTACGGGTGGATCTCGGCCTGGTCGAGGGCCGGCAGCGGGAGACCGGCGTCCTGGATCTCGCGCAGGTGCTCGGGCTGCCCGTTCGACATGCCGATCGACGTCACCAGCCCGGCGGCTCGGGCGTCCACGAGCACCTGCCAGGTCTCGGCCAGCGGGGTGGTCGAGCCCTCCGGGTAGGGCCAGTGGACGAGGAACAGGTCCAGGGAGTCGACCCCGAGGTCCTCCAACGAGCGTTCGATGCTCGCCCGGGCGGTGCCGGGGGCGTGGTTGGGGTTGTCGAGCTTGCTCGTGAGGAACAGGTCCTCGCGTGCGACGCCGCTGTCCGCGATGCCGCGCCCGACGCCGACCTCGTTGCCGTACATCTGGGCGGTGTCGATGTGCCGGTAGCCCACCTCGATCGCGGTGGCGACCAGGGGCGCCGCGTCGGCGTCGGGAATCTTGTAGGTGCCGAAACCGATCTGGGGGATCGCGTGGCCGTCACCCATGACGACGATGCCTGAGGAGATCATGCGGACCATCCTGGCAGGTGGCGTGGCTCTGCGCCGACCCCGGGCGACGAATGAGCGCGATCCGGCCCGGTGCGGGATATTCTCTCGGCCCGGCGGGCGGGCGCCGCCTACGGTCGGGCCCCATGACACAGCCAGTGACCCTCACGCGCCTCGATCCGACCGGCACGGACCGGGAGGAGCTCGTCGCGTTCATGACCGGCAACGAGTTCCCGTTCCACATGGTCGCGCGGCCGGACCGGGCACGGGTGGAGCGGTCGATCGCCGAGGGCGCCTACCGGGACGACGAGCACGACTCGTTCTGGGTCGACCACGCCGAGCTCGGCCGCATCGGCTTCCTGCGCCTGGAGGACCTTGAGGACGACGCGCCGCTGTTCGACCTGCGGCTGGCCGAGCGCTTCCGCGGCCGCGGACTCGGTGCCGACGTCGTGCGCGCGGCGACCGAGCTCGTGTTCCGCAGGTTCCCGGAGGTCCGCCGCTTCGAGGGACAGACCCGGGAGGACAACGTGGCGATGCGACGCACCTTCCTGCGCTGCGGCTTCCTCAAGGAGGCGCACTACCGGGAGGGCTGGCCCGTGGCGGGCGGCGAGCCCGTGGCGTCGGTGGCCTACGCGATCCTGCGGCGCGACTGGGAGTCGGGCACCACCACGACGTTCGTGTGGGAGGACCTGGACCTGCGGGTTTCCACGAATCCCTGAGCGGTGGCCGGAGACGGGAACTCATCGCTCCACCCGTGTCGTCGAGCTGGACCTTGAGGTGCCGAGCATGACCTCAGCACGGTCGAGCTCGGCGCGGCACGGTCGAGCTCGGCGCGGCACGGTCCAGCTAGGTGTCGAGGTCGGCGCACGCGCAGCCGCGTGCAACGCCCCGGCTCACGGTCGGTGGGCGAAGACCTCGAGCAGCTCGGTGTCGCCCGAGACGATGAGGGTGTCCTCGGCATCGATCCGCGTCTCGAGGGTCGTGTACTCGAACGGCTCGCCGGGGGACTTCTTGCCGATGACCGTGATGCCGTAGCGCGAGCGCAGCGACAGCTCGCCGATGGTGAACCCGTGGGTCTCGCGCGGCGGACGCATCTTCACCACTGCGAAACCGTCCTCCATCTCGATGTAGTCGAGCATCCGGCCCGAGACCATGTGGGCCACCCGCTGCCCGGCGTCGTACTCGGGGTAGACGACGTGGTGCGCGCCGATGCGCCGCAGGATCCGCCCGTGCTCGCCGGAGACCGCTTTGGCCCAGATCTGCGGCATCCCCAGGTCGACGAGGTTGCCGGTGATGAGCACCGACGCCTCCAGGTAGGAGCCCACGCCGACCACCGCCACGGGGAAGTCGGCGGCGCCGAGCTGCTCGAGCGCGTCCGCGGAGGTCGCGTCCGCCTCGACCAGCGGGAGTCGGCTCGACCACGTCTGCACGAGCTCGGGGTCCTTCTCGACCGCGAGCACCTCGCGGTCCAGGGACTCGAGCGTGGCCGCCAGGGCCGCGCCGAAGCGCCCCAGGCCGATGACGAGGACAGCGGAGTCCCGGGCCTGCTTGGCCATGAGGGTCCTTTCCGGGGTCGGGCGGTAACGGTCGGTGAGGCGGTTCGGGCGGTTCCGGTCGGGGCGACGTGCTGGTCGGGGAGTCGTGCGGACGGGGTGTCATTGTGGCCGCTCAGCCGATGACAGGACGCTCCTCGGGCATGCGGATGACGCGACGGCGCGAGCGGATGGCGAGCGCCGCCGCGAGCGTGATCGTGCCGATGCGGCCCGCGAACATCAGGGCGGCGAGCACGTACCTGGCCGAGTCGGGCAGGTGGGGCGTGATGCCGGTCGACAGGCCGCACGTGGCGAACGCGGAGATCACCTCGAACAGCACCTGGTCGAGCGTGAAGTCCGTGACCGAGAGCAGGACCAGGGTGGACAGCCCCACGAGCGTGGCGCCGAGGAAGGCGACGGCGACGGCGAGCCGCACGGTCTCGGTGGGGATGCGGCGGCCGAACGCCTCGATGTCCCGGTCGCCGCGTGCCTCGGCGACGATCGCGAGGACGAGGACGGCGAACGTCGTCACCTTGATGCCGCCGGCCGTGGACGCCGAGCCGCCCCCGACGAACATCATCGCGTCGGTCGCGAACAGCGTGGACTGCTGCATCTGCCCGACGTCGATGGTCGCGAGCCCCGACGACCGCGGCGTGATCGAGTGGACGAGCGTGGCGACGAGCCGGTCGGCGACCGGGAGCGCGCCGAGCGTGTCCGGGTTCCTCCACTCGAACAGGACGAGGGCCACGAGCGTGATGACGAGGAGCGCGACGAAGGTCGACAGCGTGAGCTTGGCGTGCAGCGTGATCCGGCCCGGCCTGCGCCGGTGGCGCCACAGGTCGAGCAGGACGGGGAAGCCGACGGCGCCGAGGAACGTGCCGACGACGACGACGAGACCCAGCCACCAGTCGCCGACGTACGGCACGAGGCCACCGTCGAGCACGACGAAGCCGGCGTTGTTGAAGATGGACAGCGCCATGAAGAAGCCGTGCCACAGGGCGGCCGGAACCGACTCGCCGAGGTCGAGGAACCGCGGGACGAGGATCGCGGCGAGCACGAGCTCGATGAGGACCGAGGCCACGACGACGGCCCGCACGAGGGAGCCGACCTCGCCGAGCCCGGTCGTGCCCGTCTCGGACGCGGTGAGCATCCGCTGGGTCAGCCCGATGCGCCGGGAGACCGCGAGGCCGAGGATCGAGGCGAGCGTCATCACACCGAGGCCGCCGACCTTGATGCTCACGAGGATGACCGCCTGACCGAACCCGGACCAGTAGGTCGCCGTGTCCACGGTGGTCAGCCCGGTCACGCACACGGCGGACACCGCCGTGAAGAGGGCGTCGACGAACGGCGCGCGCGTCCCGGTCGTCGTCGCCACGGGCAGCGAGAGCAGACCCGTCATCACCACGACTATCGCGGCGAACACGAGCAGGGCCATCCGTGCGGGGGAGCGGCGGGCGAGGTCGTCGACCTGGTCCCGTGCCAGCGCGAGCACGCGGCCCACGGCCGAGCGTCCCATCTGCCCTCCAGTACCGACGGCCGGGGCGGACCGCCGTCCCGGGCTGCCGCGTCGTCGTCCGGCGCGTGCGCAGCAGGCGAAACACTGCCACAGGCTCGGGGTAGGTTGCGGGCATGGCCGATGGTGCTCTCGTGTGGTCCCCCGACCTCGTCGGGTACAACTTCGGCGTCGGCCACCCCATGAGTCCGCTCCGGCTGCACCTGACGATCGAGCTGGCTCGAGCCCTGGGGCTGCTGGAGCCCGACGTCGTCGAGGTCCTCGAGCCCGAGGTCTGCGACGCCGAGCTCCTGGCCTCGGTGCACGAGCCGGGCTACGTCGACGCGGTGCGGGCGGCCGAGTCCGACGGGGCGACCGACGCGCGGCGCGGCATCGGCGGCGAGGACAACCCCGTGTTCGGTGCGATGCACTCCGCCTCGGCACGGCTCGTCGGGTCGACCGTGACCGCCGCGCGCGCGGTGTGGTCGGGGCGGGTGCGCCGCGCGTTCTCGCTCGCGGGCGGCATGCACCACGCGATGCCGGGCCACGCCTCGGGATTCTGCGTGTACAACGACGTCGCCGTCGCGATCCGCTACCTCAAGGAGGCGGGCGCCGGCAGGATCGTGTACCTCGACGTCGACGCGCACCACGGCGACGGCGTCGAGCGCGTGTTCTGGGACGACCCCGACGTGGTGACCGTCTCCGTACACGAGCACCCCTCGACCCTGTTCCCGGGGACCGGGTACCCGCAGGACGTCGGCGGCCCCGGCGCGCGGGGGTCCGCCGTCAACGTCGCACTGCCCGCCGGCACCTCGGACGAGCAGTGGCTGCGGGCGGTCGAGGCGGTCGCCTCGCCGATCGTCGAGGCGGTGCGGCCCGACGTCCTCGTCACGCAGCACGGGTCGGACTCCCACGGGAGCGACCCGTTGACGAACCTCGCCGTGTCCGTCGACGCTCAGCGGGCGGCCGCCGTGATGTTCGCCGGTCTCGCCGAGCGGTTCGCCGGCGGTCGGTGGGTCGCCACGGGCGGCGGCGGGTACGAGGTCGTCAACGTCGTGCCGCGCGCCTGGTCCCACGTGCTCGGCGTCGTCGCGGGCACGCCGCTGGACCCGGGAACCCCGGTCCCCGAGGAGTGGCGGCAGCTCGTGCACGACCTCGCCGAGGGCGCGGTCGCCACGACGATGTCCGACGCCGACCCGTTCACGGTGCCCGGCACCGACGCGGCGCCTGCGGCCGGCCCCGGCGGCCCGGCGGCACCGACGGCGGAGGCGCCGGCGGGGGGTGGGACGTCGTCGAGCGGGGTCCTTGGCGGGCCGGCCGGCCGGTTCGTCGACGGCTTCGACCCGGAGAACCCGGTCGACCGAGCGATCCTCGCGACCCGGCAGGCGGTCTTCCCGGAGCACGGCCTGGACCCGCTGACGGCGTAGCGCACGTCACGTTCGAGGTCGCGACACGCGCACGGATTGGCCGGGTGGCCCTCGGGCCCGCTATGTTCCTTCCTCAGGAGCCCCACGAGTCACGTGCGCGGCCGGGGGATCATCAGGAGCTGGGAGCACATGGTCGACAGCCAGGGGAGCAGCCGTTTCCTCACCGTCGCCGAGGTGGCGGAGTCTCTTCGCGTCTCCAAGATGACCGTCTATCGCATGGTCCACTCCGGCGAGATCCCCGCCGTCCGCGTGGGACGCTCGTTCCGGGTGCCCAACGCCGCCGTCGACCAGCTCATCGCCGAGGGCCTGCAGGGCTGGGACTCGGCCGAGGGCACCGGCTCCTGACCGCGCGGGTGCTCCTCCCGCGGCCCTGTGGCGGGTCTGACCCGGCCGGCGCCACGCTCCCTCCCGCCACCCGCTAGACTTGCCGGGTTTCCCGGACGCGGACGCGTCCGTACCCGAATCGGACTGAGGTGGACCCGTGGGATCTGTCGTCAAGAAGCGCCGCAAGCGCATGTCGAAGAAGAAGCACCGCAAGCTGCTGCGCAGGACGCGCCACCAGCGCCGCAACAAGAAGTGATCCGTCGCTTCCGTCGTCGATCGGACCCGGGCCCCGCAGGGGTGCCGGGTTCGTCGCGTTCCGGGGAGCGCTCGCCGGCGGTCGCGGCCTCCCCGCAGGCCTGGCTCGGCGGCCCGGCCGGTGACGGGGCGCGTGCGCCCGCGAGGCTCGAGGTCGTGTCGCGCGCCGGCTGCCACCTGTGCGAGCAGACCGCCGCACGTCTCGGACCGATCGCCGAGCGGCACGGGGCGGCCCTCGTGCTCCTCGACGTCGACGCCGACCCCGAGCTCGCGGACCTCTCCGACCACGTGCCGGTCGTCCGGGTCGACGGCGTGGAGGTCGACCGGCTGATGGTCGACGTCGGCCGGGTGGAGCGGGCGCTCGCCGCGCGCTGAGCGGGCCGCCCGGACCGGGCCCGCCGACCGCAGGTCGCCCTCCCCGCCACGTTCGTCGAGCGTGCGGTCGGCGGCCGTCGGGTGTGCCGGCTCGTGCCGCGCACCCGCGTGACCGGGAACCGCACACGCAGCGAACGGCTCGGGGTGGACACGACGGCGGCCGGCCACCCCGGGGTGACCGGCCGCCGTCGTGCTCAGCGGGAGAGGGTCAGGCTCAGGCCTGCGCGGCCGGCGGGACGGCCTCGACCTCGATGGTGATGTTGACCTTGTCGGAGACGAGGACGCCACCGGTCTCGAGGGCGGCGTTCCACGTGAGCCCGAAGTCCTTGCGGGAGATCGTCGTCGTCGCGGAGAAGCCGATGCGGTCCTGCCCGAACGGGTCGGTGGCCGCGCCGTTGTACTCGACGGCGAGCGCGACCGGCTGGGTGACACCCTTGATCGTCAGGTCGCCGTTGAGCGTGAACTCGTCGGCGTCGCCGTCGACGGAGGTCGACACGAAGGTCCACTCCGGGTTGTTCTCGGCGTCCCAGAAGTCGGCCGACCGCAGGTGGTTGTCGCGGTTCTCGTCCTTGGTGTCGACCGAGCCGGACTGGATCGTTACGTTCGCGGTGGACTGCGCGACGTCCTCGGCGACGACGAGCTCACCGGCGAAGTCGGTGAACTGGCCACGGACCTTCGAGATGCCCGCGTGGCGGACGGTGAAACCGACCTCCGAGTGCGAGGGCTCGATGGTGTAGGTACCGGCGGGGATGGTCGACATACTGCCTCCAGGGATGGATCGCGCCGGCTGCGCCGACGAAGTGGTTGAAGCGTGAACGATTGAACTGTAAACTACATCGGGACGGTGGCGCAAGCCCCGCGACCGTGGCTCCCGCGCCGCGGCGGTACCAGGATGGAGGACCTGGATGAACACGCGATGGCTCAGCCTCGACGAGCAACGGTCGTGGCGTCTCTTCCTGCGAGCCTCCGCGCAGGTTCTCGAGGACGTCAACCACGACCTCACGGTCAGTGCGCGGCTCTCCCTGCCGGAGTACGAGGTGCTCGTGCGTCTCTCCGAGGCGCCGGACCGGACGCGCCGCATGTCCTCGCTCGCCGAGGACCTCGTGCACTCGCGCTCGCGACTCACGCACACCGTCCGCAGGCTCGAGGACGCCGGCTACGTCGAGCGCCGCAACGACTGCTCGGACCGCCGCGGCGTCAACGCGCACCTCACCGACGCGGGGTACGCCCGCTTGTCCGAGGCCGCGCCCGGGCATGTCGACGCCGTGCGCTACAGGCTCGTCGACCGGCTCACCGAGGCGCAGATGACCGAGCTGGGCCAGATCATGGCCGCCCTGCTCGACGACGAGGAGATCGACCGGGAGGTGGCGCGCGCGAGGGAGCCCGACCTTCCTTCGCCGACCTGACCCGGCTGCCGTCGTCGCCGACCTGACCGGGCTGACCCACCTGACCGCGCTGCCATCGTGGAACCGGATCCGCCCGAGTCCGACGTCGCGGGCGCGTACCCGCGGGGGCCGCACAGTTTGCGACACTGTGACCATGCCCCACACCGTCGTCCACCTCCTACGTCACGGCGAGGTCCACAACCCCTCCGGCGTCCTGTACGGACGCCTCCCGGGGTACCACCTCTCGGAGCGCGGGCGCGCCATGGCCAGGGCCGTGGCCGCGCACCTGAGCGAGACCGGTCACGACGTGCGGCGCGTGGTGGCCTCCCCGCTCGAGCGCGCGCAGGAGACCGGGCGGCCCGTGGCCGAGGCGTTCGGCGTCGAGGTCGAGACCGACGAACGGCTGATCGAGGGCGGCAACGCGCTCGAGGGGACGGCGATCCGCGCCGACCCGCTCGCTCTCGCGCACCCGCGGCACTGGCCCCTGTACGTCGACCCGTTCCGCCCGAGCTGGGGCGAGGCGTACCGGGCGATAGCGGACCGGACGACCGACGCGGTGCGGTCCGTCCTCGCTCGCTCCGAGGGGGGTGAGGTGGTTCTCGTCTCCCACCAGCTGCCGATCTGGATCACCCGCCTCGTCGTCGAGCGCCGCCCCCTCGCGCACGACCCCCGGCGCCGGGAGTGCGCGCTGGCGTCCCTGACCTCCCTGCACTTCGACGACCGGCGCCTCGTCGGGATCACCTACGACGAGCCGGCCGCCGCGCTCGTGGCCGACGCGAGCGACGTCACGCCGGGCACCTCCCGTGCCGCGGTCAACACCGGGTCGGCCCGTCGGTCGGTCCGGTCCGGGACGCGGACCTCGCCGCCGCTGCCTCGGGCCGTGCCCACGCCCGAGACGGCCGACTCGGCGGCGGACGCCGGCGAGCAGGCCCGAGCGTGACGGGCCGCTCCTCCCTGCGACGCACCCTGCCGGCGGCGCTCGGTGCCCTCGGGCTCGCGGTCACGCTGACCGCGTGCGCACCCGAGGGCTCGTCGCCCGACGGCGGCTCCGTCGGCGCGGGCTACGAGGCCGGTGACGGCTCCTTCACCACCTGGGAGCCGGAGGAGCGGGGCGCCGCGGTCGAGCTGACCGGTACGTCCTACGACGACGAGCCGATCGACCTCGCCGAGGCGCGCGGCAGCGTCGCCGTCGTCAACTTCTGGTACGCAGCCTGCCCGCCGTGCCGCGTCGAGGCGCCCGACCTGGCCGCTCTCGCGAACGACATGGCCGACGAGATCGTCATGCTCGGCGTCAACCCGCGTGACGACACGGCGACCGCCCAGGCCTTCGAGAACACGTTCGACATCCCCTACCCGTCGGTCCACGACTCCGAGGCGCGTGCCGTCGCCGCGTTCGAGGGCCTGGTCCCGCTGTCCGCCATGCCGACCACCGTCGTGCTCGACCAGGAGGGTCGGGTCGCCGCCCGCATCCTCGGCCAGGCGGACCCGACCATCCTGCGCGGGCTCGTCGACGACGTCCTCGCCGAGGCCTGAGCCGTGGACGCCGTCGCCTCCGTGGGGGAGGTCGTCACCTCGGGATCGCTCCTGCTCGCGGTCCCGCTCGCCCTGCTCGCCGGGCTGATCTCCTTCTTCTCCCCGTGCGTCCTGCCGCTGCTGCCCGGCTACGTCGGCCTGCTCGGAGGGATGGCGGGCTCGACGACGGAGCGCTACCGGGAGGCGACCGCCGTCCCCGCGTCCGGCGCAGGCGGGAGCCCGGCAGGCGCTGGTGCGGGCCCGGTCGGCGCAGGTGCGGCGATCGCACGGCGCGAGGCCCAGGCGGCGGCGACGGGTCGCGCGTCCGGCCGCCGGGTCGCGCTCGGCGCGATCCTCTTCGTCTCCGGCTTCTCCGCGGTGTGGGTGGTGGCCGGCGTGGCCGTGGCCTCGCTGGGGATCGCCCTCGCCCCGGTGCTGCCGACCGTCCTGCGCGTGGCGGGCGTCGTCGTCATCCTGCTCGGGCTCGCGTTCGTCGGCCGGATCCCGTTCCTCCAGGCCGAGCGACGCCTCGACGTCGCCCCCCGCGCCGGCCTCGCCGGCGCGCCCGTGCTCGGCGCCGTGTTCGGGCTCGGCTGGGGACCGTGCATCGGCCCGACCCTGGCCGCCGTGCTCACCCTGGCCCTGTCCGAGCAGTCCGTGGCGCGCGGCCTCCTGCTCACGGTCGTGTACTGCCTCGGGCTCGGGGTCCCGTTCGTCGTCGCCGCCGTGGCCGTCGCCCGCTCGGCGCGCGCCCTGTCCGCCCTCAGGCGTCACGCCCGCACGATCCAGGTCGTCGGCGGCGTCGTCCTCATCGCTCTCGGGGTCCTGCTCGTCACCGGTGCCTGGGAGTGGATCGTGGGACGCCTGCAGGGCCTCGTCGCCGGGTGGGTGACGCCGCTGTGACCGCGGACCCCACCAACCTCTCCTCCAAGCCCGGCCAGGGCCGGGCGGGCCCCGACGACGACGCGGCAGCGGGTGACGGCAGCCGCGCCACCGGACCGTCCCTGTCCCTCGTGGGCTGGTTGCGGTGGGCGTGGCGCCAGCTGACGTCGATGCGCACGGCGATCCTCCTGCTCCTCCTGCTCGCCGTCGCCGCGCTCCCGGGCGCGTTCATCCCCCAGCAGGCCTCCGACCCCGCGGCCGTGTCGCAGTTCCGGGCCGAGCGTCCCGAGCTGTCCGGCTGGCTCGACCGGCTCGACCTGTTCGACATGTACGGGTCGATCTGGTTCCAGACCGTCTACGTGCTGCTGTTCGTCTCCCTGATCGGCTGCATCGTCCCGCGCATCGGCGTGCACGTGCGGTCGCTGCGGGCCGCGCCGCCGAAGGTTCCCGGCCGGCTGACCCGGTTCGCCGGGCACAGCGTCCGTCGCGACCCCACCCGTACGCCCGCCGAGCTCGGCGAGGCGGCGCGCCTCGCGCTGCGCCGCCGGTTCCGTGCGGTGGTCTCAGCGAAGGACGACGGCACGGTCGAGGTCTCGGCCGAGCGCGGCTACCTGCGGGAGACCGGGAACATCGTCTTCCACCTCGCCCTGCTCGCCGTCCTCGTCGCCTTCGGGCTCGGGCAGATGATCTCCTACCGCGGCCAGGCCATCGTCGTCGAGGGGGAGAGCTTCGCGAACTCCGTGGTCGACTACGACTCCTTCACCGCCGGCTCGCTCGTGCGCACGGGCTCCCTCGACCCGTTCGTCGTCCGCCTGGACGAGTTCAGCTCCGAGTTCACGCTCGACGCCCAGGCCCGCGACTTCCTCGCCGAGGTGTCGGTGACGCGTGCCGACGGCACCGCGGAGGCCGGCGACATCGCCGTCAACCATCCGCTCAACGTCGATGGCACGAACATCTACCTCTCCGGCAACGGCTACGCACCCCGCCTGACCGTGCACGACGGCGCGGGCGAGGTCGCGTTCTCCCAGCCGGTGCCGTTCCTGCCCGAGGACGGGGTCTACACCTCGAGAGGCGTCGTCAAGGTCCCGGACGTCTCGGGCGACCAGGAGCAGCTCGGCCTCACCGGGACCTTCCTGCCCACCGCGATCGTCGACACCGCCGGCACGCCCGTCTCGATCCATCCGCAGCCGGAGGATCCCCTGCTCGTGCTCACGCTGTGGGTGGGCGACCTCGGGCTCGACGAGGGCGAGCCCCAGAACGTCTACGTCCTCGACACCGACCGGATGCGGCAGGTCTACGAGCCCGCGGCCGACGGCTCGGCCGGGTCCGCCGAGGGTGGGCAGGTGCCGCTGACGATCTACCTCGGCCCAGGTGACACGGTCGAGCTGCCCGAGGGGCTCGGCTCGATCACGTTCGAGGAGGAGCTGCCGCGGTTCGTCGCCCTCGACCTGCGCAACGACCCCACGCTGCCCTACCTCCTGGCGGCCTCGATCGCGGCGATGCTCGGCCTGTTCGGCTCGCTGTTCGTCCCCCGCCGACGGGTGTGGGTGCGGCTGACCTCCGACGGCGACGGCACGCGGCTCGAGACCGCCGCGCTCGCACGGGGGGACGACCCCGGAACCGAGCGCGAGGTCGAGCGGCTCCTCGCCGCGCTCGACCTCGAGGAGGACTCCTCGGACGGTGACGTGGGCGACGACGCGTCCGCGGACCGGTGGGACGGGACGGGTGACACCCCGGCGCCCGAGGGGACGACCTCCGACGACGGCGCCGCCCCGCCGTCCCGCGGGCCGGACCGGCGCCCGCGACCGCGCCCCGCTCCGGAAAAGGGGTTGGGGCACAATGACATCACCGAGCGCCCTTAGGGCGCCCCGACGACGAAGGACGACGCATGCCCGAGTCCACGCTGGCTCAGATCTCCACGGTGGCCATCTACGGCGCGATGGGGGCCTACGTCATCTCGCTGCTGGCGTTCGCCGTCGACCTGGCGAGATTCATGGACAGCTCGGACAAGGGCCGTCGCTTCGCGCGGATCGGCGTGTCCTCGATGGTTGCCGGTTTCGTCATCCACGTCGTCGGGGTGATCACGCGGGCGATCGCGACCGAGCGCGTCCCGTGGGCCAACATGTACGAGTTCTCGATCGTGTTCACGCTCATCGCCGTGGGGATCTTCCTGCTCCTCAACCGGTCGCGCGACCTGCGTGTCCTCGGTGCGGGTGTCGCCGGGCTCGTGGTCCTGTCCCTGGGCCTCGCGGTCTCGGTGCTCTACGTCCGGGCGGACGGCATCCCGCCGGCGCTCGACAGCTACTGGCTGATCATCCACGTCTTCGTCGCCACGCTCGCCGTCGGCGTCCTCGCGGTCTCCGCGATCCTCTCGCTCGTCCAGCTGCTGCAGGAGCGCGCCGAGATCGGCCGTGCGCGTCGGGCCGAGGCGCGTGCCACCGCCGACTCGGCCGCCCTGGTCGCCGCCGACGGGCGCGCGGCGGCACCGACCACGCGGTCGGCCGCGGGTACGGGTGCGGCGGGGCCCGACTCCGGCGGGACCGACCCCGCAGGCGCGCCGAGATCCGGCCTCGCCGGATTCCGCGACCGTCTCTCCGAGCGCCTGCCGAGCTCCGCGGAGCTCGAGCGCACGGCCTTCCAGCTCATCGCCGTCGGCTTCATGCTGTGGACGTTCACGCTCATCGCCGGCGCCATCTGGGCCGAGCACGCGTGGGGCCGCCCGTGGGGTTGGGACGTCAAGGAGGTCTGGTCGCTGCTGATCTGGATCGTCTACGCCGCGTTCCTCCACGCGCGCCTGACCCGGGGCTGGCAGGGGCGGCGGGCGGCCTACCTCTCGCTCGCGGGCTTCGCGCTCATCCTCGGCAACTACTACGTGGTCAACCTGTTCCTCAACTCGCGGCACTCCTACTCGGGGATCGGGTAGCACCGGCGCCGACCGGCGGTCGTCCGGTCAGGCCGGCGAGCCCGGGCTCTCGCGGGGGTCGACGGCGAGCCCTCCCGCCGGGCCGGGGTCGCCGTCGTCGTCGCCCGGGCCGTCCGCGTCGGAGCGGCGATCCGTGCCGGGGTCGCCGTCGTCCGGTGCGTCGGCGGCGGTCGTCGGCTCGGCCGCCGTGGCCCGCGGGTTCTCACGCTCGGCATCGCGCGCACGCTGGCGGCGCTCGCGCTCGGCACGGCGTCGGTCGGCCTCCAGTCGGGCGAGGAACTCGGGGTCGTCGTCCGGCGCCACCGGTCGGCGGGGTTGGCGGGTCGGGCCGGCGCCGAAGGAGCCGGTGCCGCCGGTACGGTCCGGCCCGCCCGTCGCGCGTGCCAGCGTGCGGGAGAGCACGAGCCAGGCGACCGCGCCGATCACGGGCAGCAGCAGGATGAGGACGATCCAGACTCCCTTGGGGATGCGCGCCGGCATCCGTTCGTCGTCCGAGCGGGCACAGTCGATCAGCGCGAAGACGATGACGCCGACCGCGATGACGATGGGGATGGCACGTTGCACCCCTTCAGGGTAGGTCGACGGACGCGGCGGCGAGGCGCGACGCTGGTCACCGCCGGCCGGTGACCGCGACCCGGGGGCCGGGGACGGACGTAGCCTGGGCCGGTGGCCATCGCAAAGTACGCGCTCGCACGGGTCGTCGTGCTGCTCGGTGTCGCAGGGGTGCTCTACCTGGCCGGTGCCCGGTCCTGGCTCCTGTGGCTCGGCGCGCTCCTGCTCGCCGCCATGGTGTCCTACGTGGTGCTGCCGGGCGTCCGGGACGATGCCGCGGGCAGCCTCGCCCGGCAGGACGACCGCCGGACCAGGGTCGACGACGACGCCGACGAGGAGGACGCCATGCTCGACGACCGGGCCGGTGACGACGTGGGGGCGGACGACGACCGGGCCGAGGACGACGACGCGCGAGGACCCGACGACGTGCGTCCGGACGACGACCCGGGGCCGGGCGACGCCGCGGGGCCGCGCGACGCCGCGGCGGAGCAGGCCCGCGGCGAGACGATGTCGGACGGCGACGGGTCCACGCTGGAACGGGTCCCGGAAGCCGTCGAGGACGCACCCACGCGCAGCGACTCCGACGAGGCCGACCGCCGGAGCGACTGAGAGCCTCGGCGCGCGGTCAGGCGTAGTCCTGGACCTCGTGCGGCAGGCGCAGCATGAGCGCGGCGGCGCGGTCCTCCTGTGCCTGGGCGGTGGCGAGCCGCTCGCGCTCGGCGTCGCGACGCACCACGAGGACGGCGGCGAGGAAGCGCTCCGGGTGCGCGCCCGGCGGGGCCGGGCGCGAGGCGTACGGCTCGATCTGGGCCGCGAGCGAGCGGGAGACGGCGGCCCGCGTCTGCGGCGTCATCAGCGCCGTGCGCCCGAGGAGGTCGCGGGCGGCCGCCGCCAGCGCCGCCGGCAGGGGCCGCACCGTGAGCCCCTCGGCCCAGGGGCCGAGCTCCGGTGGCATCACCAGCGGCAGCCGCAACGCCTCCGACGCGCGCACCGACACCACGATGGTCCCCGCCAGCCGGTCGCCGAGCCGCTGACCGCGGCCGGAGGCCAGCGAGGCGATGATCGCGCCGCCGCCGAGGGTGAGCCACAGCTCGCCGACCCCCGCGAGCGCCCGCACGGAGGTGTGGCGCAGGCGCACCGGTCCGCCGTCGTCGCGGACCACGCGGGTCCCGGTGGCGATGCGACCCAGCGAGCGCCCCCGGGTGAGCGCCTCGACGGCCATCGGTGCGCCCACCCACCACAGGGCGAGGAACGAGATGACCAGCGCCTGGAGCTGCGCCTCGTTGATCCCGTCGTCGAGCAGGCCGACGACCAGCAGCAGCGACGCGAGCAGCCCGAGCAGGTGGGCCAGGCCGTCCAGCAGGCCGGACAGGACGCGGGTCGCGAAACCGGTCGGCGCCAGGTCGAGGGCGACGGCCTCGGAGGTGACGACGACGTCGCCCGCGAGGCCCGCGGTCGTCAGCGCCCCGGCCTGGTCGCGCGCGGGTCCGCGGCGAGCGTCGGGAGCGGGAGGGGCGGCCACGTGTGGCAGGGTACTGCGCGTGGATGCCGAGGCGTTGGGAGCCGTGCGGTCCGGCCGCTGGGAGCGGCTCGACGACCTCGCGGGGCGCCGCAGGCTCACCGGTCAGGAGGCCGACGAGCTCGTCCGTCTCTACCAGGCCACGTCCGCCGACCTGTCGCGCGTGCGCACCCGGTCCGCCGACCGGTACGTCACCGGTCACCTGTCCGACGTCCTTGCCCGCGCGCGCGGACGCATCGCGGGCACCCACGAGGTCAGCCTGCGGGCCGTACGCAACCTCTTCGTCGTGACGATGCCGCTGGCCCTGTACCGGGTGCGGTGGTGGACGCACGGAGTGACCGCGGCGTTCCTGCTCGTGGCCCTGGCCGTCGGCTGGTTCTACGCCACCACGCCCGGGGCGCTCGCCGAGCTCGGCTCGACCAGCCAGCTCCAGAGCTACGCCGACGAGCAGTTCGCCGCCTACTACTCGAACTATCCCTCGCACGACTTCGCCGCACAGGTCTGGACGAACAACGCTTGGATCGCCGCCCAGACGATCGGCCTGGGCATCACCGGCGTGTGGCCGGTTCAGGTCCTCGCCGTCAATGCGGTCGGCATCGGCCAGGCCGGCGCGATCATGTCGGAGTACGGCGACCTCGGGGTGTTCTTCTCCCTCCTCGCGCCGCACGGCCTGCTCGAGCTCACCGCGATCTTCGTGGCGGGCGGCGCGGGGCTCCGACTGTTCTGGACCCTGCTCGTGCCCGGTCGCCGCACCCGGCAGACGGCACTCGCGGTCGAGGGGCGCACCACCGTCACCGTCGCCGGCGCGCTCGTCGTCGTCCTGCTCGTCTCGGGCCTGGTGGAGGGGTACGTCACCGGGACGACGGTGCTGGACTGGTGGGTGAAGATCGTCATCGGCGCGGTCGTCTGGCTGGGGTTCTGGGTGTGGACGATGTGGGCCGGCGGCCGGGCCCATCGGGACGAGCTCAGCGCCGACCTCGCCGACGACGCGGCCGGCTACCGCGTCGCCGAGGCCGGCTGACCGCCGCTCGTCCGGCCCGGGCCGCCGCACAGGCGGACCCGGCCCCTCACAGCCGGCCGGCGGCCTTGAGGGCGAGGTAGGCGTCGGCCAGGCGCGGCGCGATCTCGTCGGGGTGGCCCTGCACGACGTCGGCGCCCGCCTGCCGTACCCGGGTCGCCACGGCGTCCCGCTCGAGACCGGTGCGCTCCGCGGCGGCCGCGTCGTGCACCGAGCCGGAGTCCCCCCGGTCGCTGCGCAGCTCCTCGACGGCCGGGTCCTCGACCCCGGCGACGACGACGGTGTGGTCGCGCGCCAGACGCCGCACCACGGGCAGGAGACCGGAGCTCATCGTCGAGGGGTCCACGGCCGTGAGCAGGACGACGAGCGCCCGCTGGGAGAGCGTCTCGCCCACGGTCTGCGCGACGGTCGTCCAGTCCGTCTCCAGCAGGGCGGGCTCGACGACGGCGAGCCCGTCGGCGAGACTGCTCATGAGCCTCGCCCCGGCCACGCCGGTGATCCGCGCGCGGACCTCGGCGTCGACGGCGACGACGTCCACCCTGTCGCCCGCGTGGGAGGCGAGCGCGGCGAGGAGGAGGACTGCCTCGATCGAGGCGTCGAGGCGGGGTGCGTCGCCCAGGCGCGCCGCGGACAGCCGGCCGGAGTCGACGACGACGAGCACCCGGCGGTCCCGCTCGGGGCGCCAGGTCCGCACGTGGACGTCGCCGCGCCTGGCGGTCGCGCGCCAGTCGATCGACCGCACGTCGTCCCCGAGGACGTACTCCCGCAGCGAGTCGAACTCGGTGCCCTGCCCCCGCACGAGCACGCTCGCCCGGCCGTCCATCTCGCGCAGCCGTGCGAGCCGGGAGGGCAGGTGCCGGCGGGAGCGGAAGGCGGGCAGCACCCGCACCGCGGCGGGGACGTCGAGGGTGGCCTGGCGCGCACCCAGACCCAGCGGGCCGACGAGACGCACGGTGACACCTCCGGCCACCCGTTCGCCACGGCGCGTGGGGACCAGGACGGTGCGCAGGCGGCGACGCTCGCCGGCGGGGACGTCGAGGCGGTGCCGGTCCGCGTCGGTCCTGCCCGGACCGGCCACGTCGCCGAACCCGGCGGACGGCGGCCAGGCGTCCCGCAGGACGCCGCGCACCCGCCGTCGCGAGTCGTTGGACACGGTCACCGTGACGGTCGCCGCGTTGCCCAGGCGCACGGCCCGGGGAGCGTCCCGGTCGACGCGCAGCTCCTTCGGGCTGGGCGCGAGCAGGGCGTCGGCGAGCACCACCACGACGACGACCGCGATCCAGATCGCGAGCGTCGTCCAGGTGGGGTGCAGCGCCACGGCCACCACCCCGAGCGCGGCGAACGCCGCGGCGAGCGGGGTGGGCAGCATCAGCGTGGGACCTGGACCGAGGACAGGAGGCCCTGCAGGACGCCGACGGCGGTGACGCCCTCGAGCTCGGCCTCGGCGTGCAGCGCGACCCGGTGGCGCAGTGTGGGCACGGCGAGCGCCTTGACGTCGTCGGGGGTGACGTAGGTGCGTCCCGTGAGCCAGGCCCAGCCGCGCGCGGTGGCCAGCAGTGCCGTCGCACCGCGGGGCGAGACGCCGAGCGAGAGTGCGGGGGAGCTGCGGGTGGCCCGCACGAGGTCGACGACGTAGCCCAGGACCTCGGGCGCGACCTCCACGCGCGCGACCTCGGCGCGTGCGACGGCGAGGTCCGCGGGGCCGGCGACCGGACCGACCCCGGCGCCGGCGAGGTTGCGCGGGTCGAACGCGGCGGCGTGGCGGCGCAGCACCTCGATCTCCTCCTCGCGGGCCGGCAGGTCGAGGACGAGCTTGAGCAGGAAGCGGTCGAGCTGCGCCTCGGGCAGCGGATAGGTCCCCTCGTGCTCGACCGGGTTCTGGGTGGCGATCACCATGAACGGGTCCGGCAGGCGGCGGGCCTCGCCGTCGGTGGTGACCTGCCGCTCCTCCATCGCCTCCAGCAGTGCGGACTGGGTCTTGGGCGGCGTGCGGTTGATCTCGTCGGCGAGCATGAGGTTGGTGAACACGGGGCCCGGGCGGAACGAGAACTCCGCGGCGCGCGCGTCGTAGATCAGCGAGCCCGTGATGTCGCCGGGCATGAGGTCGGGCGTGAACTGGACGCGCTTGGTGTCCATCTCCAGGGCCGTCGCCAGCGTGCGGACCAGGAGGGTCTTCGCGACGCCGGGGACGCCCTCGAGGAGCACGTGACCGCCGGCCACCAGTGCGATGAGCATCCCGGTGACGGCGCCCTCCTGGCCGACCACCGCCTTGCCGACCTCGGCCCGCAGCGCGCCGAGGCGGTCGCGGGCGGCCCGGGCCTCGTCGGACTCCTGGTGGCCGCGGGCGGAGCGGGGGCCGGGTGCGGCCGGGGCACCCGGTGCGCCGGGCCCGCCGGCGTGGCCGGGCGCGCCGCCCTGTCCGGGCCCGCCGGCGTGACCGGGCGTGCCGCCCTGCTCGTAGGCGCCGGCCGGTGTGCCGGCGGGAGCGCCGGCGTTGCCGGGTCCGGCCGGTCGGCCGGGCGCCCAGGCGCCGCTGTCCCGGGGGGCGAACCTCTCGTCGTCGGGGTGGTGGGTCACGGTCGGTGAACCTCGCTCTCCAGGGTGTCCAGGTCGGTGGCAAGCTGAGTGAGCTCCGCGCCGGTGCCGGGCGGGGCGCCGTACAGGAGGTCGCGCACGCGGGCCTCGTCGCGTCCGCTCGCCCGGGCGACGGCGTCGGTGAGGTCGACGCGGTGCACGGAGCGGGGCAGTCCGAGCCGGCGTGCGAGCCGCGCGGCGGCCCCCGCGCGCAGGCCTGCCGCGGCGTGGGCGGTCGCGCCGTAGCGACGGTACAGCGCGCCGCGGCCTCGCACGGTCTCGGCCGAGCGCACGACGACGGGCAGCGGTTCGGGGATCACGCGGCCGAGGCGGCGGCCGCGCGCGACGGCGAGGACGATCACCGCGAAGGCGGTCGCCCAGCCGACCATGACGAGCCAGTCGGGCGAGAGCGTCGCCGGCGGCACGCCCTCGGAGAGGTCGACCGCCTCGACGGTTGCGGTCGGGGTGAACCAGACGAGCCTCTCGTGGTGACCCAGGGACCTGAGGACGAGCGCCGCGTGGCCGTCCTCGTCGAGCGCCGCGTTCGACATGAGGCGGCCGTCGGCGTGGACCCGCACGGAACGGTCGCCGTCGGACCAGACGGCATAGGCCGCGGCGTCGCCCGACGCGAAGCAGGTGGTGACGTCCGGGTCGTCCGAGGTCAGCCCGCCCCGGAAGGGGCCGATGCGGCTCGCGGCCTCGGCGTCCGGGTCGTCGCAGTCGGCCTGGACGGGGGCCTGGCTCCCGCCGCCCACGGTCTCGATCGGCGCGCCGGTACCGCGCAGCGTGGGAGCGGCGGGGTCGACGAGGACGAGGTCGGCCCCGGTGCCGGCCAGCTGCGCGGCCGCGTCCTCGGTCAGGTGTCTGGACGCCGTGACGACGAGCGTCGTCCCGGCGTCGGCGAGGTCGACCGCCTCGCGCTGCGAACCGATCACCTGGACGTCGACGCCCTGGTCGCGCAGGATCTCCGCGGTCGCCTGCGCGCCCTCCGGCTGCGGGTTGCGGGCGGAGAGCGGGTCCGCGTCCCGGCCCGACGACCGATCGACGGTGACGAGCACGAGGATCGCCAGGGCGAGGACGACGATCCCCACGCGCAGCAGCCGCTTCCACCGGGCGGGGCGGCCGGTCGGTGCGCCGTCGGTGCTCGTCGCCACCTCGGGGACGAGGTCCGCGGGTGCGGGGCCGTCGGGGGCGGAGTCGGTGGGCGCGGGCCCGGCCGGGGCGGACGCGCTCATGCCAGCACCCCGTCCAGCGACGGTGGCAGCTCCGCGGCGCGGGACTCCTGGGCCCCCTGGCCGGCCGCGCGCCGCGCGCGCCGGACGGCGTCGTCGAGCGCGCGGAGCCGTTCGTCGTCGCCCGCGGCGGCCCGGGTGTCGCCGTAGCGGACGGCGTCGAACAGGCGACCGCCCCACGTGAGCTCGCCGGAGATCTCGGGCAGTGCGCGTGAGCCCAGGTCCGCGGCCTCGTGCGCCGTCAGGCCGGGGCGGTCCTCGATGAACGCGCGCTCGTCGAGCGAGCGCACGATGGCCCGGAACCGCTCGATCACGGCGCGGGAGTAGTCCCCGGACCGTGCGGCGGCGTCGGCGGCGGCGCGCAGGTCGCGCGAGTCGCGGTCGTCCTCGAAGAGCACCCCGGCCGGCTCCTCGACGCGCGCCCGGCGCCGTGCCCGGACCGGTCCGGAGAGCACGAGCGCGAGGACGACCACCACCGCGATGGCGCCGACGACGACGAGCGGCAGGATCTGGACGGGGATCGCGCCGCCCCCCTGGCCGAGTCCGTCGAACAGGTCCCCGACCCGGTCGAGGAGCCGGGAGAGGAACCCGGGGGAGTCGTCGTACATGCGGCGGGAGAGCTCCTCGACCGCCCAGTCGTGCGCCTCGGGCGCGTCGGGCGTGACGGGGACGTCCGCCGGCCACCGGGTGGGCGGGAGGTCAGGCACGGTTCGAGGCGGCGCGCGCGAGCTGGACGTCGAGCCCCTCGCGGCGCATCCGCTGGTCGATGTAGACGAGGGAGGCCACGCCGGCCGTGAACGGGGTGATGATGAGGTTGACGAGCACCGAGGCCAGCGAGGTGAGGACGATGACCAAGGCGTCGGACAGCCCCATCGCACCCCCGACGAGCCCGATCGGCAGGGACACGACGCCGCCGACCACGACGGCGATGATGGCGGCGAGGATGTAGATCCCCACGATCCGCCAGGTCGAGCCCGACGACAACGACCACGAGCGGGAGACGGCCCGCCCGGGGCCGGCCTTCTCCAGGACCACGGCCGGGTAGGACAGGGACAGGCGGGTCATGACGATGAAGGCGGGGATCGCCGAGCCGATGGCGATGAGGAGGGTGACGGCGACCGCCGTGACCATCCCCCCGGTCGAGGACCCCGACGTCGAGCCGGCGATCGCGGCGACGAACGCGAAACCGACGACCGACATGACGATGACGGTGACGAACATCAGAGCGAAGGCGATGAGGCCGAGCAGGAGGCTGAGCCCGACGAGCGAGAGGATCCGCCCCTTGACGGCCTGCCACACCTGGCCGATGGTCGCGCGCTCGCCGATCGCCGAGCGGCTGACCGAGACCACGAGGGCGCCCGTCGCGATGAGGGAGGTCAGCGCACCGACGACGAGGAGCGCGAAGCTCGTCAGCCCCTGGACCCCGGCCGACTCCTCGATCGTCAGCGACTGGCTCGCGTTCGTCGACGCCCAGCTCGCCGCGAGGGACAGCACCACGGTGAGCACGCTGACCACACCCGAGTAGAAGAACATCGTGCCCGGGTTGTGCCTGACGGCCCGGAAGGCGCCCTCGATGACCTCGCCGACGCGCAGCGGTCGGAGCGCCACGATGCCCGGCTGACCGCCCGCCAGACTGTCGGCGACCCAGGCGCCCGAGCCCGGGGCGTCGGCGGCGCCGTACTGCCCGTAGCCGGACGGGCCGCCCGCCGGGGGAGCGCCCCACTCGACGGGTGGTGGCGTCGTGCCGGCGCCGTACTGGCCGTACTGGTCGTAGGTGGGCTGCTGCCCGGGTGGCGGGGTCGTGCCGGCGCCGTACTGGCCGTAGGTGGGCTGCTGACCGGGAGGCGGCGTCGTGCCGGCGCCGTACTGCCCGTACTGCCCGTAGGTGGGCTGCTGACCGGGAGGCGGCGTCGTGCCGGTGCCGTACTGCCCGTACGCCGGCGGCCCGCCGGCTGCGCCGGGGTCGCCGGCACCCCAACCGTGCTGACCGGGGTCGCCCCACGGGCCCTGGTCCGGCCCTCGCCCCGTGCCACCCTGCGTCATCCCGCCTCCGTCTCGGTCCACTGCGCGCCATCGTGCCACGCATCCACGGCGCGCCCGCCCGCAGAAGTACCCGGTCCGTGTAGGACACTGGTCGTATGAGTTCTCGCCTCCTTGTCGTCGACGACGACGTCGCCCTGGCCGAGATGATCGGGATCGTCATGCAGTCGGAGGGGTTCGACGTCGTGCATGTCGCCGACGGTGCCGCGGCCCCCGAGACGTTCCGGCAGACGCACCCGGACATCGTCCTGCTCGACCTCATGCTCCCCGGGCTCGACGGCATCCAGATCTGCCGCATCATCCGGGCGGAGTCCGACGTCCCCATCGTCATGCTCACGGCACGGTCGGACACGCTCGACGTCGTCGCCGGTCTCGAGGCCGGTGCGGACGACTACGTGCAGAAGCCGTTCAAGCCCAAGGAGCTCGTGGCCCGGATCCGGGCGCGGCTGCGCCGGCAGGACGACGTCGACCCCGAGCGTCTGCGCATCAGCGACCTCGACATCGACGTCGCCGCCCACGAGGTCCGACGCGGCGAGGAGCTCATCGCGCTCACGCCGCTGGAGTTCGACCTCGTCGTCGCGCTCGCGCGCAAGCCGCGCCAGGTCTTCACGCGCGAGCAGCTCCTCGAGACGGTGTGGGGCTACCGGCACTCGGCGGACACCCGGCTCGTCAACGTCCATGTCCAGCGCCTGCGGGCCAAGGTGGAGCTCGACCCGGACAACCCGCAGGTGGTCGTCACCGTGCGGGGCGTCGGGTACCGGGCGGGACCCGTCCAGGCGTGAGTCCCTCCGACGAGGCGGCGGGCAGCGACCGTCCGTCGGCCACGTCGGACGGCCGGGACGACGACGCCGGAGCGAACCGGACGCCCGGGCCCGGCGCGTCGGGATCGGGGCCCGGGACTGCGACCGGTGGGCCCGCGCGCGGGCGGATCGGTGCGACGCCGCCCCGACGGTCGTGGCGCGCCCGCGTGCGGCGCCGTGCCCTCGATCTCGCCCGCAGCTGGCGCGGCTCGCTGGCCGTACGCGTGGTCACGGTGACCGTGATCGGCGGGCTGCTCGGCCTGAGCATCATCGGCGCGGTGATCTCCGTCGAGATCCGCGACCGTCTGTTCGACGGCAGGCTCGAGCAGGTCATCGCCGACGCCGCCGAGCGGGCCAGCGAGGCGCAGGCGGACATGGACGACTCCACCGCCTCCACGCCCAGCCAGGTGCAGACGCTCGCGACGGACATCGTCGAGCTCAGCCAGGGGGCGACCGCCGGGGTCGTCGGCACCGTCATCACCCGCGACGAGCAGCATGCGACCGGGCCGACGATCCCCGAGCCGACCAGCTCGACCGTCATCCGGGACGCCATCACCGAGGAGATGCACGCGGCCGTCGAGCCCGGCTCGTCGCTGCACTGGCAGTCGGTCACGCTGACCATCGACGGCGAGGAGGTGCCGGCGATCGTCGTCGGCGCGCCGGTCCTCCTGCCGATCGCCGGGGAGTACGAGCTCTACACCGTTTACGGTCTCCAGCCCGAGCAGCAGATGATCGCCGTCGTCACGTCCGTGCTCGGGGTCGCGGCGCTCGCGCTCGTCGCCCTCGTCGCGGCGATGGTCGCGCTTGTGCTGCGCTGGGTGCTGCGGCCGATCCGGCAGGCGTCGCGCACGGCCGAGCGGCTCGCGGCCGGGCTCCTCGACGAGCGGATGGACGTGCGCGGGTCCGACGAGGTGGCGCGGCTGGCCGAGTCGTTCAACGAGATGGCGGACTCGCTGCAGCAGCAGATCAGCGACATGTCCGAGCTCTCCCGCCTCCAGCAGCGGTTCGTCTCGGACGTGTCCCACGAGCTGCGCACGCCGCTGACGACGATCCGCATGGCGGCGGACCTCATCCACGACCGGCGCGACGACTTCGACCCGCCCGTGCGCCGCTCCGCCGAGCTGCTGGTCGCGCAGATCGAGCGGTTCGACCACATGCTCGCCGACCTGCTCGAGATCTCCCGCTTCGACGCGGGCGCCGCCATCCTCGAGGTGGGACCCACGGACCTCGCCGAGCTGGTGGACGGGGTCGTCGAGGGGCATGCCATCCTCGCCGAGCGCAAGGGCTCCGTCGTGTCCGTGCACCGTGCGACGCCGAGCTGCACGGCCGAGGTCGACGCGCGCCGGATCGAGCGAGTCCTGCGCAACCTGCTCGTCAACGCGATCGAGCACTCGGAGGGACGGCCGATCGAGATCACGGTCGCCGAGGACGAGCGCACGGCCGCGGTCCTCGTCCGGGACCACGGCGTGGGCATGTCGGAGGAACAGGCCGACCGGGTCTTCGACCGGTTCTGGCGCGGCGACACGGCGCGTACCCGCACCACCGGTGGCACCGGGCTCGGCCTGTCGATCGCCCAGGAGGACGTCGGGCTGCACGGCGGCACGCTTGCCGCGGCCGGACGCACGGGGCAGGGCGCCGCGTTCCTGCTCACCCTCCCGCGCCAGGACGGCAGCCCGGTCGGGCCGTCCCCGATCGAGCTGTGGCCCGGAGACTCCACCGTCGAGCCGACCCTGGCCGCCCCGCTCGTCGGGCTCGCCGGGCCGACAGGTGGCGAGCGCATCGAGGAGGGGCGATGACGACAGGATCGGCGGCGAGGGCCGTGTCGGGTGCGTCTGCGGTGTCGGGTGCGTCGGGTGTGTCGCCGGCGGGGACCCTGTCGGCTGCGGCCACCCGTGCGCCGGGTGGTGCGGGTACGCCGACCGGGCCGGCCCGAGGGCTCGTCCGAGGTGTGCGTGGCGTGCGACGTGTCCGGGCCGTGCGCAGGGTCGCGTCCCGCCTGGTGGCCCTGCTGCTGGCCCTGGCGGTCCTCGCGGGCTGCGCGCAGCTGCCCGGCTCCGGCCCGGTGAACGCCGCCGACCCGACGGTGAGCGCCGCACCCTCGCTCGGTCTGTATGCGCGGGGACCCCAGGCGGGCGCCACGCCCGACGAGATCGTGCGCGGGTTCCTCGCCGCGAGCGCGACCGGCTTCGCCGACGACTTCTCGGTCGCGCGGGAGTTCCTCGGGGGCGGCGCCACCTCGGCGTGGCAGCCGCTCGCGCAGGTGCGCGTGTACGCGGACTCCGAGGAGCCGGAGATCGCCACCACCGATGACGGCGGCGTGTCCGTGACGACGCAGATGTTCGCGGTGATCGACGGCTCGGGACACTACGCCGAGGCCGCGAGCGACCAGGACATCCGCACGGACTTCACGCTCGCGAGGGACGACGACGGCGAGTGGCGGATCATCGACCTCGAGGACGGCGTGCTGCTCTCCGCCGAGTCGTTCTCCGTCCAGTACGTCGCGGCACCGCTGTACTTCCCCGCGGCCGACGGCGAGACCGTCGTCGCCGACCTGCGGCACTATCCGCGCCAGAACCTCGCCTCCTCGCTGGTCCAGGGCGTGCTCGGTGGCCCGTCGGCCTGGCTCGAGCCGGCCGTCATGACGCCTGCCCCTGTCTCCACGCGTCTCCTGCTCAGCTCCGTGGACGTCGCCGACGGCGTGGCGACCGTCGACCTGACCGACGACGTCCTCGAGGCCTCTAACCGCGAGCGCGAGCTCCTCGTGGCACAGCTCCGGCGGACGCTGTCGGCGGTCCCGGGGGTCTCCGACGTCACGGTGACCGTCGGCGGGAACGCGCTTGCCATCGGCTCGGTGCCGGAGCTTCCGGCCTACCCCTACACGCCCCAGCCGCTGCTGGCGGTGGCCGATGACGAGCTCGTCGAGCTCGACGGCGGGCTGGAGGTGCGCGTGACCGGCGCGGCGGCGCCCCGCACCGGGGTGGTCTCGGCCCCGGCCGGCTCGCCGGCGGACCCGCCCGACGGACAGGTCTACCTCGACGGCCCGACCCGCATGATGGCGGCACCGACGGCCGGCCGCAGCGCCCGCCTCGTCGTGTCCGGGACCGAGCTCGTCGCCCCCTCGATGGACCGTTACGGCTGGGCGTGGACCGGCGAGCGGACCAACGCAGGCACCCTGCGCGCCGCCCTGCCGAGCGGCGGTACTTCCGAGATCGACGCACCCTGGCTCGACGGGTCGGTCGTGCGCGCCGTGCGCGTCTCGCGGGAGGGAGCCAGGGCGGCGGTGATCCGCGAGCAGGGCGGCTCGATCCTCGTCGAGGTCTCGGGCGTCCAGCGCGGTCCCGACGACGAGCCGCGCTCGCTCGGCACCTCGCAGGCGCGGGTCGGGGTCGGTCTCGTCGACGCGACGGACCTCGCCTGGATCGATGCCACGACGCTCGTGGTGCTCGGCCGCACGGCCACGGACCCGGCCCCCCGGCCTTATCTCGTCAGCATCGGAGGGGACACCGAGCCGCTGCCCGTCCTCCAGGGCGCCGTGGCGCTCACGGCCGGCCGGGGCGGGACGAGCGTGGTGCTGCAGACCTCGGACCTCGGCATCTACGAGCGCACCGGTGCCTCGTGGACGCGTATCGCGGAGGGACTGTCCGACCCGACCTTCCCCGGTTGACCCCCTCACACCCGCCATATCGGCGAGTGAGCGGCGTTCTGCCTGGCGAGTGAGCGGGGTTCGGTCGGGCGTCAGGGCGAGTGAGCGGGGTTCGGTCGGGTACGTGGGCGCGGGTGTGCCTGGCGGTCAGCGCGGTTCCGTCGGGCGCCAGGGCGTGCCCTCGCGAACAGCCCGCTGCCGCGTCGCGAGGGGCGCCGTATCCGCGGCTTCGCCGCGAAGGTGCGTTCTGTCCTCACGGTCGCCGAGGCAGTGACCAAAGTGGTGAGTCAGTGCCCCGCGTCGGTTGACTCGGCGGATACCTGACTGACTCACCGCCTGTCCGGCGGGGGGGGGGGGGGGGGGGGGACGGGGATCAGGCTCTCGGCAGTATGTCCGCCGCCCGCCGCCCGCCGCCCGCCGCCCGCCGCCCGCCGCCCGCCGCCCGCCGCCCGCCGTCGGCCGTCCGCCGTCACGGGCCCACAGGTGCCTCTGCCACGCCCCCGCCCACGGGGTCGGTACGCCGCCTGCTCAGGCCCCGGCCGGAGCGGTGATCCTCTTCCGGTGAGGGATCGCCAGAGTGTGCGCGGGAGATTGCCAGGGCCGCTCGACCGGGTGGGGTCGGACCGCGCGCGCGGGAGGTCGCCGGGGCTGCCTGCCGGCTCGGGGTCCGACCGTGTGCTCGAGACGTTGACCGGGCCACTCGCCCGGTCGGTGGCCGATCGTGTGCGAAGCAGCTCGCCGGCCCGGTCGGCGGGCCGGTCCGCGCTCCGCGACGTCCTCGAGCTCGTCGTGCCGGCGGAGTGTTCCGGTTGCGGCACGTGGGGCACCGCGCTGTGCCGGACATGCCGCTCGTTGCTGGCCGCCGGACCGCGCGAGTGCACCGACGGAGCGCCCCTGCTCGCCGGGTTCGACGAGCCGGTCCTGCGCACCTGGGCGATCGGCGACTACCGCGGTCCGCTGCGCCGCATCGTCGTCGACTGGAAGACCGGGCGCTGCGGCCACCTGAGGCGCAGCCTGCCCGCCGCCGGCCGGGGCGCCGGCGCCAGGCTGTGGCCGCACGTCGCGGACGCGATCAGCGGGACCACGCTGCTGGTGGTCCCGGCGCCCTCCGGCCCCGCACGCCGACGCCACGGCATGCTCGTCGCCGCCGAGCTGGCCGACGCCGTGGCCGCGGGCATGGCCGACGCGTCCTCCGGACGGGTCGCTGCCGCGTCGGAGAACGGGCTCGCCGGCTTGCTGCCGCGAGACGCCGACGCGTCCTCCGGACGGGTCGCTGCCGCGCCGGAGAACGGGCTCGCGGGCACGCCGTCGGGAGACGCAGGCGCGACCTCCGCACCGCCGGTGGCACGGCCGCTGCACGTGGCGTCCGTGGATCTCCTGCGGCGCGCGGGCGGACCGGCGCGCCAGCGCGGTTCCTCGGCGCGCGGGCGCGTGGCGAACCGCAGCCGGGCACCGGTCCTCCGGGCGTCGGTCCCGACCGGCACCGCGGTCCTGCTCGTCGACGACGTCGTTACCACCGGCGCCACGCTCGCCGCCTGTGCAGGGGCGCTGCGCGCGGCCGGCGCCGTCGTCGTGGGGGCGCTCGTCGTCGCCGGTGCGCCCGCCCCCGGACGGTGATCCAGCGCCCCCGCCGCCCGGTGTCCCCGGGTGTCCGGCCGGTGTCCGGGACGCGTCGGACCAGGTAACGTTGCTGCATGGAGCCACCCGGGACGCGGATGCGCGGCGGGTGGCTGCGTCGTCCCCGAGGCGGGAGGAGGTGCTCGGCATCCTGACCGGCGCCGTGCGCGCCGAGGCACCACCGGCGGGCCCGTCACGCTCGCCCTCGCACCGACCGATGGAGGTCACCATGGAGATCGTCGTCAAGGGCCGCGGCACGGATGTCGCCGACCGCTTCCGTTCGCACGTGGAGGACAAGCTCGCCAAGGTCACACAGCTCGCTCCGCGCACGCAGCGCGTCGACGTCGAGCTCACGCTCGAGAAGAACCCGAGACTGTCCGACCAGGCCGAACGGATCGAGATCACGCTGCGCGACAAGGGCCCCGTGATCCGTGCCGAGGCGAGCGCCGCCGACAGGTACGCGGCGCTCGACCTCGCCACCGGCAAGCTCCTCGAGCGGCTGCGACGGCACCACGACCGGCGCAAGGACAAGCAGCGTCACGCCAACCGGTCGCTCCCCGCGACGCCTCCTCCCGAGCCCACGGAGGAGAGCGTCCCGGACGGCCTCGCGACCGATGCGCCGATCGCAGAGCACCCCGCGCCGTCGACGAGCCCGGGCGAGGCGGTCGAGACCCAGCTGGGCGACTCGCCGGTCATCGTCCGGGACAAGCTGCACAAGGCCGAGCCGATGACGGTCGACCAGGCCCTGTACGAGATGGAGATGGTCGGCCACCCGTTCTACCTCTTCGTCGACTCCGAGACCCGCCAGCCCTGCGTCGTCTACCGCCGCAAGGGTTGGGCCTACGGAGTGATCAGGCTCGACGCCACCTGCTGAGACCCCGACGGCGGGCTCCGGACCGCCGGAACCGCCCGTGCCCGTGCCGCCCCGCGAGGTGGCACGGGCACGGGCGCCGTCGTGTCGGTGCCCGGTGCGACGATGGTGCGGTGCAGCCCCAGGAGATCTCGATCCGCCAGGTACGGCGAGCCGCCGTCGCTGCCCAGGGCCTGGCCCGGCGCCGCCCCGCCCGCCCCGGGCGCCGGCACGTCGCCCGCGCTGTCGCCGACACGGCGCTGCTGCAGATCGACTCCGTCAACGTCCTCGCTCGCGCCCACCAGCTGCCGGTGCTCGCGCGGGTCGGCGCGTACGACACGTCGATCCTCGACCGTGTCACCGGCCGGTCGCCCCGGCTGCTGGTCGAGACCTGGTGCCACGAGGCCTCCCTCGTCCCGCCGCGTACCTACGCCCTCCAGGCGGCCCGGCGCTCGGCCGCGGAGGACCGGTGGCAGGACCGGGGGTTCGGCGACCCGGCCCTCATGGCCGACGTCGAGGCCGCGATCACCGACCACGGCGCGGCGACGTCGACCGACCTGCACGACCTCCTCGCGCACGAACGTGCGGAAAAGACTGCCTGGGGGTGGAACTGGTCCCCGCTCAAGGTCGCCCTGAGCCGGATGTGGCGCACCGGCCGCCTCGCCGTCGCCCGGCGGAGCTCGTCGTTCGAGCAGGTCCTCGACCTTCCGGGGCGCGTCCTTCCGCCCGAGGCGCTCGCCGCCGCGCCCCCGTGGCCGGAGGCGGTCCGTGAGCTCACTCTCGTCGCGGCCCGCGCGCACGGGGTCGCGGGCGTCCGGGCGCTCGCCGACTACCACCGGCTCCCCGTCCGCGAGACGGCCACCGCGGTGCGCGCGCTGGTCGAGGACGGTGAGCTCGTCGAGGTCCGCGTGCGCGGGCTGCGGCGACCCGCCTACCGGCCCGCGGAGGTGACGGTGCCGGCCGACCCGGTGCGCGCCCGCGCCCTGCTCGCCCCGTTCGACCCGCTCGTGTTCGAACGGGAGCGGCTCGCCGACCTGTGGGGTATGCACTACCGGATCGGTATCTACACCCCCGCTCACCTGCGCTCCCACGGCTACTACGTGCTGCCGTTCCTCCTCGGCGAGCACCTCGTGGCCCGCGTCGACCTCAAGGCCGACCGGGCGGCGGGCGTGCTTCTGGTCAAGGAGGTCCACGCCGAGGACCCGGGGCAGGTGCCGGACCTGCCGAGCCGGGGGGCGGGAGCGTGGCCGTCCCGCGAGCGGATCGCCGAGGAGCTCGCGGCCGAGCTCGGCGAGGTCGCGCGCTGGCTCGGCGCCGACCGCGTGGACGCGAGCGGCGGCGTCGGGGACCTCGCCCGGGACCTGCACCCGGCCGTGCTGCGCTCCGCCTCCTGACCGGGGCGGTCACCGTCCGGCCCGGCCGGGTGCCTGGGCGGTCACCGTCCGGTCCGGCCGGGTGGCGCGGGCCGTCGTGGTCCGCAGTGGCCGGGCTTCGCCCCCGTGCCCCCGTGCCCCCGGGGTCGCCGCGGCGCGCCTACCATGGCGGGTGGCGCGGCACCTCGGCGCGCCCGCCCCAAGGGGCGACGAACGACCTCACGGAGTGCCGCTGTGGCAACCATCCTCGACAAGATCCTGCGCATGGGCGAGGGCCGAGTCGTCAAGCGGCTCGGCGCGATCGCCGACCAGGTCGACGCGCTCGAGGACTCCTTCGTCGACCTGACCGACGAGGAGCTGGGGGAGCAGACGACCGAGTTCCGCGAGCGGATCGAGGACGGCGAGACGCTCGACGATCTCCTCCCGGAGGCGTTCGCCGTCGTGCGGGAGGCGGCCCGTCGCGTGCTCGGCCAGCGGCACTACCGCGTGCAGATCATGGGTGGCGCCGCGCTGCACCAGGGCGACATCGCCGAGATGAAGACCGGTGAGGGTAAGACGCTCGTCGCCACGCTCCCGAGCTACCTGAACGCGCTGTCCGGCAAGGGTGTCCACGTCGTCACGGTCAACGACTACCTCGCCACCTACCAGTCCGAGCTCATGGGGCGCGTCCACCGCTTCCTCGGGCTGAGCACCGGCTGCATCGTCTCGGGCCAGACCCCGGCCCAGCGCCGCGAGCAGTACGCCGCCGACATCACGTACGGCACGAACAACGAGTTCGGTTTCGACTACCTGCGCGACAACATGGCGCTGAGCACCGACGACCTCGTCCAGCGCGGACACAACTTCGTCATCGTCGACGAGGTGGACTCGATCCTCATCGACGAGGCACGCACCCCGCTCATCATCTCGGGCCCGGCCGAGGGGGACGTCAACCCGTGGTACGCCGCCTTCGCCAAGATCTCGCCGAAGCTGGAGCGGGACGTCGACTACGACGTCGACGAGAAGAAGCGCACGGTCGGCATCCTCGAGCCCGGCATCGAGAAGGTCGAGGACCTGCTCGGCATCGACAACCTCTACGAGTCGCTCAACACGCCGCTCATCTCGTTCCTCAACAACTCCCTGCGCGCCAAGGAGCTGTACCAGAACGACAAGGACTACATCGTCGAGAACGGCGAGGTGACGATCGTCGACGAGCACACCGGGCGTCGCCTGCGCGGGCGCCGGTACAACGAGGGCATGCACCAGGCCATCGAGGCCAAGGAGGGCGTGCGCATCAAGGCGGAGAACCAGACGCTGGCGACGATCACGCTGCAGAACTACTTCCGTCTCTACGACACCCTCTCCGGCATGACCGGTACGGCCGAGACCGAGGCCGCGGAGTTCTCCTCGACCTACAAGATCGGCGTCGTCCCGATCCCGTCGAACAAGCCGATGATCCGCAAGGACGAGGGCGACCTCGTCTACAAGAACATCGAGCAGAAGTACCGGGCGATCGTCAAGGACGTGAAGGAGCGCCACGAGACCGGCCAGCCGGTCCTCCTCGGTACGACGTCGGTGGAGAAGTCCGAGCGGCTCTCCGAGCTGCTGTCCGAGGCCGGGGTCGAGCACGACGTCCTCAACGCCAAGCAGCACGAGCGCGAGGCCGCCATCGTCTCCGAGGCGGGCCGCAAGGGCGCCGTCACCGTCGCCACGAACATGGCCGGTCGCGGTACCGACATCATGCTCGGCGGCAACCCCGAGCACATCGCCCAGAACGTCCTGCGCGACCGCGGCCTCGACCCGGTGGAGAACGCCGAGGAGTACGAGGCGGCCTGGACCGAGACGCTGGCGGCCGCCCAGGAGCAGGTCAAGGACGAGCACCAGGAGGTCCTCGACGCGGGCGGGCTCTACGTGCTCGGCACCGAGCGGCACGAGTCGCGACGCATCGACAACCAGCTGCGCGGTCGTTCGGGACGTCAGGGCGACCCCGGCGAGTCCCGGTTCTACCTCTCGCTCGAGGACGACCTCATGCGGCTGTTCGGGTCCGGGCCGACGGCCCGCCTCATGGACAACGACGCCTACCCGGACGACATGGCGCTCGAGCACAAGTGGGTCTCGAGCGGCATCCGGCGTGCCCAGGAGGCCATCGAGGCCCGCAACTTCGAGCAGCGCAAGAACGTCCTGAAGTACGACGACGTGATGAACCGGCAGCGCACCGTGATCTACGAGCAGCGCCGCCGCGTGCTGCACGGCGAGGACATCGAGGAGCAGGTGCGCGGGTTCGCGACCGACCTCGTCGACGCCATCGTCGACCAGCACAGCGCGGACGGCTCCCTCGAGGACTCCGACGTCGAGAAGATCCTCGGCGAGCTGGGCGCCTACTACCCGGTGGGGATCACCGAGGACGATCTCGTCGAGCAGGCCGGGCACAGCGCCCGCGTGACCCCCGAGATGCTCCGCACCGAGCTGCGCTCGGACATCCTCGTGGCGTACGACGCGCGCGAGGAGGAGGTGGGGGAGGACCTCATGCGTCGGCTCGAGCGCCGCGTCGTCCTGTCCGTCCTCGATCGCCACTGGCGGGAGAACCTCTACGAGATGGACTACCTGCGGCAGGGCATCTCGCTGCGGGCGGCCGGACAGCGCGACCCGCTCGTGGAGTACCAGCGCGAGGGCTTCACCTTCTTCCAGGCGATGAACGAGGCGATCCGCGAGGACACCGTCCGCTACGTCTTCAACCTCGAGATCAACCCCACCGACCAGCCGGTCGACGCAGCCTCCGCGGCGGCCGCGGCCACCTCGACCGTCGGCCGCGCCGCCACCGGGTCCGGCGCGTCGACCACGCTCCGGGCGGGTGCGGGCGCCGCGGCGACGCGCAAGGCCGCGGCGGCAGGCTCGGCGTTCGCGGCCTCTGCGCTCGGTGGGAGCACGCCCTCGATCCCGACGCCCGGCGCGGCCGCCGGTGCGGCTGCTGGTGCGGCTGCTGGTGCGGCCGCGGGAGGTGCCGCGTCCGGTGGCGCCCGGCCCGGGGGCGGCGCGCCCGACGACGCCACGGGTGCAGCAGCGTCGAGGGAGGCCGGCACCGCCGGCGATCCCGGGCCCGCACCCTCCGCGGACGCCGCGGGCGTGGGTGCCGACCTGACGTCGACCGGCGAGGACCCGCAGGACGACCCCGCCGCGCCGGTCCCCACGGACGACGAGCTGCTCGGTCTCGAGGCACCCCGCCGCCCCACGGGTCTGACCTACTCGGGCACGAGCTCGTCGACGTCGGGCGCGGACGAGGACGACGACGCACCCACGCGCCGGCCGGCACGCGGCAGCGCGGCCGGTACTGCCGCCGCGGGCGGGAGCGACGGACTCAACCGCGCCCAGCGCCGCGCCCAGGCCAAGAAGGCGAAGCGACAGGGCTAGAGCGGCCGCCCGGCAGCGCCGGCCGAGCCCGCACCGCCGGGCCGAGATCGCACGACGACGACGGCGACCCGCACGAGCGGGTCGCCGTCGTCGTGCGCTGCCCGTGCTGCGGGAGGTGTGTCCTGCGCCGCTTTGCAGCGGGAATGAATGCGAGGGACCCACCGTTGGCGCTAGTGTCGATGCAAACGCATCAATATGTCGATCAGGAGGACGGCGACATGCAGTTCGGGATCTTCAGCGTCAGCGACGTCACCGCCGACCCGACCACGGGGCGCGCCCCGTCGGACACGGAGCGGGTGCGCGCGATGCTCACCATTGCGAAGCACGCCGACGACGCCGGGCTCGACGTCTTCGCGACGGGCGAGCACCACAACCCGCCCTTCGTCGCGTCCTCGCCGACCACGATGCTCGGCTACCTCGCCGCGGCGACGACGAACATCACGCTGTCGACCGCGACCACGCTCATCACGACGAACGACCCGGTGAAGATCGCGGAGGACTACGCGATGCTCCAGGTCATCTCGGACGGCCGGATGGACCTCATGATGGGGCGGGGCAACACCGGGCCCGTGTACCCCTGGTTCGGCAAGGACATCCGCGAGGGCATCAACCTCGCGATCGAGAACTACGCCCTGCTGCGCCGCCTGTGGACCGAGGACGTCGTCGACTGGAGCGGCCGGTTCCGCACCCCCCTGCAGGGCTTCACCGCCACCCCGCGCCCGCTGGACGGCGTCGCCCCGTTCGTCTGGCACGGCTCGATCCGCAGCCCCGAGATCGCCGAGCAGGCCGCCTACTACGGTGACGGCTTCTTCCACAACAACATCTTCTGGCCGATGCGGCACACGAAGCGGATGGTGCAGTTCTACCGCGAGCGCTTCGAGCACCACGGCCACGGCGACGCGGACCAGGCGATCGTCGGCCTCGGCGGACAGGTGTTCATGCGCGCCAACAGCCAGGACGCGAAGACCGAGTTCCGTCCGTACTTCGACAACGCCCCCGTCTACGGGCACGGCCCCACGATGGAGGAGTTCACCGCGGAGACCCCGCTGACCGTCGGCTCGCCGCAGGAGGTCATCGACCGCTACGGGAAGATGTGGCAGGACGTCGGCCACTACCAGCGCCAGCTCTTCCTCATCGACCACGCGGGACTGCCGCTGAAGACGGTCCTCGAGCAGATCGACCTGCTGGCGACCGAGGTCGTGCCCGTCCTGCGCCGGGAGGCCGAGTCGATCCGTCCGGCCCACGTGCCGGCGGACCCGCCGAGCCACGCCGAGCGCGTGGCGGCCGCCCGGGAGCAGGGCACGGCGGGCGCGGCCCACGTGGGCGCCGTCGGCGACGACGCCACCGGACGCCGGGCCGAGGACGCGGCGGTGCGGGCATGAGCGAGGGGTTCGACCTCGACCTCACCGGCGACGCGTTCGACGACCGGCCAGGTGTCCCCGAGGGGGCCGGCGGGACCGAGCGCCGGATCGTCACGGTCTCGGCCGGGACGTCCGACCCCTCGACCACCCGGATGCTCGCCGACCGGCTCGGCCGGGCGGCCGTGACCGGGCTGAGCCAGAGGGGCGTGCGCGCGACCCTCATGACCCTCGACCTGCGGACGATCGCCCACGACCTGCTCGACACCATGCTCACCGGCGTGCGCAGCACGGCCGTGGAGGAGGCCATGGACGCGGTCCGCGGCGCCGACGGACTCGTGGTGACGACGCCCGTCTACTCGGGCTCGTACTCCGGGCTGCTCAAGATGTTCCTCGACGTCCTCGACCGGGGCTCGATCGACGGCACCCCGGTGCTGCTGTCCGCCACCGGCGGCACCCCACGGCACTCGCTCGCGATCGACTACGCGCTGCGTCCGCTCGTCGCGTACCTGCGCGGGAGCGCGATGCCGACCGCTGTGTACGCCGCGACGGACGACTGGGCCGCGGGTGCAGGCGAGCCGGGCGGCCCGGACCTTCCCGGGCGCATCGTGCGCGCCGGGGAGGAGCTCGCTCACGCCGTGGCCGGCAGTGCCCCCAGGCAGGCAAAGGACGAGTTCGACGACGTGCCCGACTTCTCGTCGATGCTCAGCGCCCTGCGCTGAGCTCCGGGGGGCCGGTTCTTCGCTCAGCGGGTCCTCCGCTCAGCAGGTCCTTCGCTCGGCGGGTCCGTCGCTCACCCGATCTCGAGGGCGACGGCCCGCCACCTCCCGCGGAAGACCTCGATCCGGACCGCGGCGGCGCGGACCTTGGTGCCGTCATGGACGACCACGCTGACCTCGCGCGCGCGTTCGCTGGGCGTAGATCCGATCGTGCGGCGGACCACGACGTGGGTGAACCGGTCCGGGCGACCCTGGAGCCGGCCCGCGAGCCCGGCGCGCCGCGAGAGGGACTCGTAGAGCGGCGGCGCGAGCCAGCGGGCGAGCTGGGCCGGTGACCGGGTGCCGAGCAGCGCCTCGACGGCGTGCTGCACGATCCCGGCGGCGAGCCGCTCGAGGTCGGCCTCGTCGGCCCGCGGAGGCTCCTCGTCCCGCCCGGGCGCAGGACCGTCCTCGAACATCTCCGCGCCCGGCCGGTGCTCGGCGGCGAAGCGGACCCGGTCCCACGGCCGTTCGAGCGACGTCCGGGGCAACGGCGGGGGCACCGCCGGCACCGTGCGGCGCCGCACGCGCGACACGGAGCCCGGCGGGCCCTGCGCGGCGACGATCCTCGGCCGGGAGGGTAGCGGCACCGGCACGACGTCGTGGGTGGGCTGGGCGCTCATCGGGTCTCCTCGAGGGTCGGGGGCGTCAGCTCGACGCCGGCGCGGACGAGATCGGGGTCGGCGCCGATGACCTCGGCGTTCGTGCTGTACCAGTCCGGCCAGGCGGCCGCGACGTCCGCGGTGCTCGCGGACGGACCGAGGTGGTCCGCCGCGATCGACCAGAGCGAGTCGCCGGCCGCGACGACGTAGACCGCCTCGGCCGTCGCCGGCTCGGGAGCCGGCTCCGGCGACGCGGTCGGCGCGAGCTCGGGCTCTGGTGCAGGTGCGGGCTCCGGCCCCGGTGCGGGGGCCGGTGAGTCGACGAGGGGTGATGCCGACGATCCGGTCACGTCCGGCACCGCGGGGACCGCGGGCAGGTCGGGACCCGGTACCGGGGGGCCGGCGTCGTCCCGCGGACCTGCCTCGTCCCCCGGTCCTGCCTCGCCCCCTGTCCCGGCCTCGTCGTCGGACGCGGGCGCCGACGGCGCATCGGTCGGCGACTCCGGAGCGTCGGGCACGGCCGCCGCGGGACCGACGGCGAGCCCCAGCGAGAGCCCGGCGACCGCGCTCCCGGCCGCGATGCGCCGCACGACCGGTGCGCCGGCCCTGCCCACCACGAGGGCGAGCCCGCTGCGCAGCCGGGCCCCGGCCCCGGAGCGGGGGAGCAGCGCGACGACGAGCCCCAGGAACGCGGTGCATGCGTACCAGGCCGCGCAGGCCGCGCCGACGGCGAGAAGGCCGGCGGCGACGGCGTCCGGCAGGTCCTGCGGTCCGTGCGCGGGGAGCGCCGCCAGTGCCGCGACGGCGTCCCGTGCGGCGTTCGCGAGCACGAGCGTGAGCGGCACCGTGGACGCCGCGGTCGCGGCGAGCGCGAGGAGTTCGCCGCCGGCGCGGACGGCCGTCGTCGCGCGCCGACCGGTAACCGGGGCACTCGTCGCACGCCGGTCGGGCCGCCGTACCGCCGGTGCGGCGCCGTGTCCCTGTCGTACCGCCGGTGCGGCGCCGTGCCCCTGTCGTCGCCCGCCGGACGCCGAAGTCGTCCCGTCCTTGATCGTCGTCATGCCCCCCACCGTCCCGATGAACGTGTCCGTTCGTGCTGGTTCGTGTCGAATGATGCCGGAACGATGGCACAGGTGTGACGAGATGCGCAAGAGTGACGGCGTGTCGCTGAAGGATCCGCCAGAGCGGGGCGCCGAACCGGCTCGCGCGGCCGTGGCTCCGCCTAGGTTGTTTCCGTGGCATGGGAGGACCTGCTGCTCGCCGACCTCTCGGGCGAGCTCGAGGCAGAACGACGCGCGGAGCAGCTGCTCGAGGCGGGCGAGCTCGCCGAGGCCGAGGCCGCCACCGTGACGCTCGAGGACCGGTGGCGGGCACGCATCGGCGCCGAGCTCGCCCTCGTGCTACCCGGCCGCGACGACGTCGTCGGCACGGTCCTCGACGCGAACGCCCACTGGCTCCTGCTCGCCGAGGGCGAGCGTCGGGCGCTCGTGCCCTCCCGCGCGGTCGTCGGCGTCCGCGGGCTCGCCCGAAGCGCCGGTGCCGCCGGCGTCGTCGCCGCGCGCTACTCGTTCGCGGCCGCGCTCCGGCGCATCGCGAGGTCAGGGGCGGTCGTGCGGCTCGACGACGCGGCGGGCGGCCGCACGGGGCGGATCCTGCGCGTAGGGGCCGACCACCTCGACCTGCGCGCCGACCCGGGCGACCACGTCGTGGCCGTGGCGCTCGCGCACGTGCACGTGGTCCGTACCGCATGACCGCGGCACGGGGGAGTCGTGGCGGGGGGTCGGATCAGCGACCGGTGCCGGACTCCTCGTCGACGTGCTCGTCGACCGGCCGGGCCGCGGCCTGCTCGTACAGCCGGGCGATGTACGCCTCGAGCTGGACGTCCTCGACCCGCCACAGGCCCTTGCCGCCGATCTGCACGCCGACGAGCTCCTTGCTCCGCAGCAGCGCGCGCACCTGGGACACCGAGAGATTGAGCTGCTCGGCGACGTCGGCGATGGTGAGGAAGCGGGCCACGGCTCCAGTATCGCCGCAGCGCCCGCCGGGCGCGTGGAGGGTGTGGACAGCCGTGTCGACCGCGCGGCCGGCCTCGTGCTGTGGACGAGGCGTGCATGGCCGGCGGCCGGTCGCGAGGATGCGGTGAGGACCGGATGAGCGAGGGGGAACTCGGATGACGGACAACGCTGGGACCGCGCGACGGATGCGCCGACCGGGCTGGCGCGACCCACGGCTCGGCGTGGGCGTGCTGCTCGTCGCCGTCTCGGTCGGCATCGGGGCGTGGGCGGTGGACCGCGCGGGAGGGACCACCCAGGTGTGGGCGGCCTCGGAGGTCGTCACGCCGGGCGAGCGCCTTGCCGACGCGGGCCTGGAGGTCGTCGAGGTCAACGTCGGTGACGCGGGCGACCACTACCTCGTCGCCGAGGGCGAGATCCCGGCCGACCTCGTCGCGACCCGCCTGGTGGGGGCGGGCGAGCTCGTGCCGATGGCGGCCACCGGTGAGTCGACGGACGAGGACATGCGTCCCGTGGTCGTCCCGGTCGACGCAGCGCTCCCGTCGGGGCTCGGCGCAGGCTCGACGGTCGACCTGTGGCGGGCGCCGCAGGCGGCGGTCGGCGACCGCGGCGAGGAGGTGGCGCCGCCCGTCGTGCTCGCGCCGGAGGTTCTCGTGGTCACCATCGGTACCGACGACGGCGTGTTCGCCGCCTCGGGAGGAGCGAGCGTCGAGCTGCTGGTCCCGGCCGACCTGGTCGAGGACGTGCTCGGCGCGGTCGCCGCGGGCGAGGAGCTCACCGTGGTCCCGCACCACTCGGTCCCCGTGGAGGGCTCGTGACCCACGGCATCCTCCTCGCCCTCACGGACGGCGAGGCCGACGTCGTCCGCGCGATCGACACGCCCGGGTCCGGAGCCAAGGTCGTCCGGCGGTGCGCGGACCTGGCCGAGCTGCTCGGCGGGGTCGGGGCGGGCATCGGCACCGTCGCCGTGCTCAGCAGCCACATGCCCGGCGTCGACCGTGCGTCCGTCGGCAGGATCACGGCGGCCGGCGCCCGCGTGCTGCTCGTCGGCCCGGGCCCCGACGCCGGCCGGCTCGCCCAGCTCGGTGCGGACGCGGTCGCCGCCGAGTCCGACCCGGCCGGGACCGTCGCCGCGATGGCGATCGCCCTCGCGCGCGGCGAGACCGTTCGCGGCCGGCCGGGTGCCGCGGCGCCCGGCGCCCACGACGGGCAGGGCGGGACGCCCGTTCCCGACGTCGTGCCGGAGGCGTGGACCCGCTCGGTGGCCACGCCCACGGGTCGCGGCGCCGGGGACGACCAGGCCCAGGAGCGTCCGCCCGGGTCCGCGGACGGCGCGCCGTCGACCGGCGACAAGGACGGGGCGGGACGTCCGACCAGCCGACGGGCGCTCCACCGGCCCGACGCCGCACCCCGCGCGGCACCGGAACCGCCCGGAAGCGTTCCGACGCCCGACGAGGCGCCCCGGTCGAACGAGGCGCCCCGGCCGGATGATCCCGCGGCGGAAGGCACCCCGCCCCACGACGGCGTGATCTCGGAGGTCCCCTGGTGGCTGTCGACGGGCGCTCAGACGACCTCGGCGCCCGCCGAGGCGACGACGAGCACGCCGGAGGACGTCGTCGACGAGGCCGCGCCGCCGACGGTGCCTCCGCCGGAGGAGCCGGGCCGGATCGTCGTCGTGTGGGGCGCGCGCGGAGCGCCCGGGCGCACGACCGTGGCCGTCAACCTCGCTGCCGAGGCGGCGGCGCTCGGAACGCGCGCCGTCGTCGTGGACGCCGACACCGAGGCGCCCGCGCTGGCGCAGGTGCTCGGGCTGCCCGACGACATCTCCTCGATCGCCGCCGTCGCCCGCCATGCCGCGCACGGCAGGCTCGACGCCGACGTCGCTCGCTCCGCCCTCGCCGAGGTGGCGGACGGGCTCACGGCGCTCACGGGCCTGACCCGGCCGGACCGCTGGCGTGAGCTCGAGAGCGCCGCCCTGGAGTCCGTGTGGGAGGTGCTGCGGGAGGTCGCGCCGCTCGTCGTCGTCGACGTGGGCGCCGGGGCCGAGCAGGGGGACGGCACCGACTTCGGCCCGGTCCGTCACCAGGCCACGCTCTCTGCGCTCGCCGCGGCCGACGAGGTCGTCGTCGTCGGGGCCGGGGACCCCGTCGGCGTGCGGCGCCTCGTCCTCGCGCTGACGGAGCTGCGGGAACGGGACCTCGCTCCCGACGCCCGCAGGACGGTCGTCGTCAACCGCGTGCGTCGGGCCTCGGCCGGCCCCGACCACGAGCGCGCGGTCCGCGAGGCCCTGTGGCGCTACGGCGGCGACCAGGAGCCGCATCTGGTCCCGGACGACCCGGGAACCGCGGACGGCGCGCTCCTCGCGGGTGCCACGTGGCGCGAGCAGGCGCCGTCCGGCGGCGCCCGGCGCGCGGTGGAGTCCCTCGCCCGGCACCTCCTCGCGCTCCCGGAGGGCCGCGACGCGCGCTCCCGGTGGTGGCGGCGCGGCGCACGCGTGGCCCGGACGGGAAGAGGATGATCGACCCGTGCGCATCTACCTGCCCGCCACGCCCGCCGAGCTCGCCGCCACCCCCGGCGCGGTCCACGCGCACGCCGTGACGCGTGACCTCGCCGCCGCCGTGCCCGACGAGGACGAGGAGGGCCTGGAGCTCGTCGCCTTCCTCGCCGCCGCCGACGACTCGGTGCGCCGCCGCTCCGAGCTCGACGCGCCCGGTGCGGCTCGCAGGGTCGTCGTCTCGGCCGACGTGGCCGACGGCGCGGCGATCCCCGTGCCGGGCGGGCTCCCGAGCCTCGTCCGCCTCGAGGCACCGGTCGGCTGGGACGCCGTCGCGGCGATCCACGTCGACGAGGCGTCCGTACAGGTCGACGTCGAGGCCGCCGCGGCGGGGGACGACGAGGTCTTCGAACGTGTCGCCGAGCTCGACCTGATGTGGTTCGACCCGAGCGAGCGGGCGACGATCCTCGAGGGCTGAGCGAGGGGGCGTCCGCCCGGTCGCACCGCCGATCGGTCTCAGGCCGGTCAGGCCCCGGAGCGGGGCCCGACCGCCGTGGTCAGCCGCCCGACCGCCGTGGTCAGCCGCCCGGCCGCCGTGGTCAGCCGCCCGGCCGCCGTGGTCAGCCGCCCGGCCGCCGCGGTCAGCCGCCCGCCCGCACGGTCAGCGTGGAGCCCCGTCCGTCGGGTCGGTGGCGGACGTTGACCTGGTCGCCGATGCGCTGCTTCATCTCGCCCACGTGGCTGATGAGCCCTACCGTGCGCCCGTGGTCGCGCAGGGCGCCCAGCTCGTTCATCACCGAGTCGAGGGTCTCGGGGTCGAGCGTGCCGAAGCCCTCGTCGACGAACAGCGTGCCGAGCTCGATGCCGCCGGACTCGGCACCGACGACGTCCGCGAGCCCCAGCGCGAGGGACAACGAGACGTAGAAGGTCTCGCCGCCGGACAGGGTGCGGGTCGCCCGCGGCGCGGAGGTGTGCGTGTCGAGAACGCTGAGGCCGAGGCCGACGGCGCGCGCACGCACCCCCTCCTCCCGCTCGTCGGTGCGCTCGAGCAGGTAGCGCCCCGACGACATCGTCGTCAGGCGGTCGTTGGCCGCCGCCAGCACCTCCTCGAACCGGCGCAGCAGCACGTAGGTGGCCAGGGTGATGCCCGTGCGGGACTCGCGTCCGGCGGCGAGGTCCGCGACCCGGACCAGGGGGGTGTCCGACTCCGCGTCGGCGGCGTGCCGGGCGATCTCGTCGCGCAGGGTCCGGGCCGCCGCCGTCGTGTCCTCCAGGGTGCGGCGGGCCGCGTCGTGCGCCGCGGACGCCTGCTCGAGCTCCGCCGCGCGGGCCTCCCGTGCCGCCTGGGCCTGCCCGGGGTCGGCCGTCGACCGCTCGGTGAGCGCGGCGATCTCGTCCTCGGCGAGGCCCGCGGCGACCCGCGCGGTGCCGGCCTCGTGGGCGGAGACCCGTCGCTGCGCCGCGAGCCGGTCGTCCTCGGTGAGGACGGCCGCCCGAGCGCTCTCGGCGTCGGCGAGGTCCGAGCCGGTCAGGTGTGCGTCGGCCTCCGCGCGCGCGGCCTCGGCGGACCGCCTGCGGTCGAGCAGCTCGCGCACGGCGCCGGCGAGCGCTCGTGCGCGAGCTGCGCGGGCGCCGAGCGCGGCGGCCCGGTCGGCGACGGACGCGTGCCCCTCCCGGGCGTCGCGGACCGCGCGGTCGTCGTCCTCCAGCGATGTGCGCATGGCGTCCAGCCCGGCCGCGAGCGCGGCACGCTCGGACTCGTCCGCGGCACGGAGCTCCGACTCGCGGGCTGCTCGGGCGTCGTGCTCGGCCAGTGCGGTGTCCAGCCGGGCGACCTCCGCGACCTGCTGCTCGGCCGCGCCCACGGCGGCCCGGGCGGCGGCGAGGGTATCGGTGGCGTCGTCGACGCTCAGCTCGCCCGCCGCCGCGGTCGCCGCCGTGAGCTGCTCCTCGGCGGCGGCCAGGGTCGAGGACGCCGCGGACAACGCGCGGTCGGCGCCGGCCCGGGACTGCTCGGCGGCCGCGAGGTCCTCGTCGCTCACCGGCCGGTCGGAGCCCGGCCGGGGGGCGGGGTGGTCCGTGGAACCGCACACCGGGCACGGGGCATCGTCGACGAGGTCGCGTGCCAGGCGCCCGGCGACCTCGTCCCGCCAGCGGGCGCGCAGCTCGTTCTCGCGTGCCTGCGCGGACTCGGCGGCCGTGCGCGCGGCCGTCAGCGCCTCGCTCGCGGCGTCGCGCTCCGTCCGTCGCCGCTCGGCGAGCCGGGCGGCGGCGAGCCGACCCTCCGCGTCGGTGACCGCCGCCCGGGCACCCGAGAGCCCGGCGGCCGCGACCTGCGCCGCCCGGCGCTGCTCGAGCAGCTCCGCCCGCGCGCCGGGCAGGGACCGGATCGCCTCCGCGCGGCCCGAGATCCGGCGGTCGAGGTCGGCGATGCCCGCCTCGCTCCTCGCGATCCGCGCGCGCCGGTCCGCGAGGCCGGCCTCCGTGGCGACCAGGGCCGCCAGGCGCCCCTGCTCGGTCGCGGCACGCTCCCGCTCGGCGTCGAGCGCGTCGGCACGGGCGGCGAGGTCCCCGTCCCCGGACCGGGCGGCCGCGACGAGCCCGGCCGGGGCACCCCCGGGGGCCTGCCCGTCCGGCTCTCCCTCGGGAAACTGCTCAGCGGCAGCGACGAGCCCGTCCGGGGCACCATCGGCGGACCGCTCGGCCAGAGTGACGAGCTCGTCCAGCGCGTGGTCGCGCGCCCGCTCGGCCCGATCGGCGGCGTCGAGCGCGACCACGACCGGTCGTGCGGCGGCGTCCGAGGTCAGCGCCGTCCGGCTCAGCTCGACCTCGCCGGCCGCGGCCTCGAGCGTCGCCCGCTCGGCGAGCAGCGCGGTACGCCGCGTGATCGCGCGGTGCAGCGCGCGCTGGGCGTCGAGGTGCTCCTGGGCCGCCCGGTCCGCGGCGCGGGCCGCCTCGTGCGTGTCTGCCGCCGCCGCCCGCCGTGTCGAGAGCTCCGCCAGCAGCGGGCCGAGCACCTCCTCCGCAGCGTCCGGGTCGATCGACTCCGCGGCCGTGACCAGCCGATCGCGCCCGCCCTCGTCCAGGCGGCCGTGCTCCGCGACGGCCGTCGCCCGCCGGCCCGCCGCCTCGGCCGCCCTCTGCGCGGCCGCACGGGAGGCACGGGCCCGGTCCGCGAGGATCGACTGGACGTCCTCGTACAGGGACGTGGCGAAGATCTGCTGGAGGACCTGCTGCCGCTCGGCGACGCCGGCGCGGAGGAAACGCGCGAACTGCCCCTGCGGCAGCACGACCGTCTGCGTGAACTGCTCCTTGGTCAGCCCGAGGATCGAGCCGAGCTCGGTGCCGACCTCCTGGACGTGCGCCGAGACCTGCTCGCCCGGCGGTTCCTCGCCCTCGGGCACCGCGGAGAGGTCGTCGGAGGCGAGCCGCCACAGGCGCGCCGTCGGGTTGACCGTCGTCATGCCCGTGCCGCGTTGCTTGGGTCGCTGGTAGGCGGGCGTCCGGCGCACCCGGTACACGCCCCGTGAGGTGGACAGCACGAGGTCCACGACGGGCTCCACGCCCGGCTCGGCGTGCTGCGAGTGCATCCGGCTGCGGTGCGACCCGCCCGTGTCCGCGACGTCCCCGTACAGCGCGAAGACGATCGCGTCGACGATCGTCGTCTTGCCCGCCCCGGTCGGCCCCTCGAGCAGGAACAGGCCGGACGCCCCGAGCCGGTCGATGTCGATCGTGTGCCGACCGGCGAACGGGCCGACGGCCTCGAGCGTGAGCCGGTGCAGGCGCATCAGGCGGACCGCCGCATCGCCTCGGCGGCCTCGACCGCCGCGCGGAGCGCGTCCCGCTCCGGTGCGGTCGCCTCGGCGCCGCCGGCGTCGGCGACGAACTGCGCGGCGATCTCGACGGGGTCCTCCGCGGCGGTCACCCGCAGCGGCCCGACCACCGGTGTCGCGCCATCGGGCTCGTGGAAGAGGACCAGCAGGTGGGGGAGGTGCTCGAGGATCCGGGACCGCATGTGGGCGGGGCGCGTGGCGTCCGTGACCCGCACGCGCACGTGGTCCCCGGCGTGGTGGTCGAACGACCCGGAGGTGAGCTCGTCGATCGTGCCGGTCAGGGTCGCCAGGCGCCGCAGCACGGGGGCCTCGACGAGCTCGGTCGACACCTCCCCGCCCGCCAGGTCGACCAGCACGCTGGACTTCACGTGGTGCTCCTCGGAGAAGGAGAACGCCACCGGCGAGCCCGAGTACCGGGCCGGGACCCGCCCGCCGACGCGCTGGGGGCCGTGCAGGTGCCCGAGCGCCGCGTAGTCGACGTCCGCGGTGCCGGACGCCAGGACCCCCGAGGGCACGACCTCGATCCCGCCGACCCGCAGGTCCCGCTCGGACTCGCTCGCCTCGCCGCCCGCGACGAACGCGTGCGCCATGACCACCGCCGGCACGCGGGTGGCGTCGCCGGCCCTGCGGCGCGCGAGGTCGGCGTGCACCCGCGCCATCGCCGCCGTGACGACGCCCTCGTGGCTGCGCGGCGGCCGGACCGGCTCGCCGTCGTCGCCGGGCTCGGCGAGGTCGGCGCGCGCCATGTCCGGATCGAGGTAGGGCAGCGGGTACACGTACGCGCCCACGCCGCCCTCGGCGTCCGGGAGGAGGGTGGGCCGGCCGACGTCGGGCACCCGGGTGCGGATCGACAGGCGCTCGTCGAGCAGGGCGGCCGAGAACCCGAGGCGCACGGCGGAGTCGTGGTTGCCGGGGGTGAGGACCACCCGCGTGAGCTCGGTCAGCCGCGCGAGGGCCTCCCCGAGCAGCGTGACGGAGTCCGCCGGCGGGATCGCCCGGTCGTAGACGTCGCCCGCGACGACGACGGCGTCGACCCGCTCCGAGCGCACGACCTCGACGAGGTGGTCGAGGTAGGCGGCGTGCGCCTCCGTGAGGTCCACGCCGTGCAGGGTCCGGCCCAGGTGCCAGTCGGAGGTGTGCAGGATCCGCATGGTGCTCACGGTAGGCGGACCGGCCGACATCGCCCGCGGCGTCCACAGCCTGTCCGTCCGCCCCGGGGACGGGCCCGCCCGCCCCGGGTACGGGCCCGGCGGCGGCCTCAGTCCTCCTGGCCGGACAGGATCTCGAGCACGAGGTCGTGCAGGTGCCCGTTCGTGGCGACGGCGTCGGTCCCCCAGGGACCGTCCTCGCCGTCGAGGGAGGTGAACCGTCCTCCCGCCTCGGTGATGATCGGGACGAGCGCCACCATGTCGTGCAGCGCGAGCTCGGGCTCGGTCGCCACGTCGACAGCGCCCTCGGCCAGCAGCATGTAGCTCCAGAAGTCGCCGTACGCGCGGGTGCGCCAGCACTCCTGGGCGAGGGAGAGGAAGGCGCGCAGGCGGCCGCGCTCGGCCCAGCCGCCGAGGGACGAGTAGGACAGGGAGGCGTCGGACACGTCGCTCACCCGGGAGACCTGGAGCTGGCGCGCCGAGGAGAGCGAGCGTCCGGTCCACGCCCCCGTCCCGCTGCCGGCCCACCAGCGCCGCTGCAGCGCCGGCGCCGAGACGACCCCGAGCACGACCTCGCCGTCCTCGACGAGCCCGATGAGGGTGGCCCACACCGGCACGCCGCGCACGAAGTTCTTGGTCCCGTCGATCGGGTCGACCACCCACTGTCGCTGCGAGTGCCCGGTCGCCCCCATCTCCTCGCCGATGATCGCGTCGCGCGGCCGCGTGCGGGCCAGCTGGGCGCGCACGAGCTCCTCAGCACCGCGGTCGGCGTCCGTCACGGGGGTGAGGTCCGGCTTCGCGGTGACCTCGAGGTCGACGGCGCCGAAGCGGGCCGTCGTGTGGGCGTCCACCTGGTCGGCGATCACGTGGGCGAGGCGCAGGTCGTCGTCGATACGCCTGGTGGGGCCGGTGCTCATCGCTCGACCGTACCCGGAACCCCGTGCAACGCCGCGGCCAACCGCCGGAACGACTCCAGGCGCGCCGCCCGGGCCTCGGCCGTCGCGCCGTCGGCCTCGGCCACCCAGTCGTCGAGCGCGCAGTCCGGGGAGTCGTCGGCGTGCGTGCACCCGCGCGGGCACAGCTCCGCGGCCCCGGCGAGGTCGGTGAAGCCGGCGAGCAGGGAGTCGGCGGAGACGTGGGCGAGCCCGAACGAGCGCACGCCCGGGGTGTCGATGACCCATCCGCCGCCCGGCAGCTCGAGCGCGACGGCGGAGCTCGAGGTGTGCCGACCGCGACCCGTCACCTCGTTGACGTGGCTCGTGGCCCGCTCGGCGCCCTCGACGAGCGCGTTGACGAGCGTGGACTTGCCGACCCCGGAGTGCCCGACGAGCACGGTCGTACGCCCCGCCAGCAGACCACGCATCTCCTGAAGCCCGCGCACCGCCCCGTCCGCCCCGGGCGCCTCGCCCATCCCGCCGACGACGACGTGGCCCACCTCGAGCGCCGCGTACCCCGCGAGCAGCTCGTCGGGCCCCGTCAGGTCGGACTTCGTCAGCACGAGGAGGGGGTCCATGCCGGCGTCGTAGGCCGCCACGAGGAACCGGTCGATCATCCGCGGCCGCGGGGGCGGGTCGGCCAGCGCCGTGACGACCGCGAGCTGGTCGGCGTTGGCCACGACCGGCCGCTCGACGCCGACCGTGTCGCCGTCCTCCGCGCTGCGCCGCAGCACCGTGCGGCGCTCCGCCACGCCGACCATCCGGGCGAGCGTGTCGACCTCGCCGCTGACGTCGCCGACGAGGGCGACCTCGTCCCCGACGACGACGGCCGTGCGCGTGCGGTTGAGCTCGCGCGCCTTGACGGCGGTGACCCGTGTCCCGTCCGCGGTCCCCACCCGGTAGCGGCCGCGGTCGACGGCCAGGACGGTGCCCGGCGTGGCGTCGTCGTGGGCGGGGCGGGTCTTCGTGCGCGGGCGCGTGCCCCTGCCGGGGCGCACGCGGACCCGTTCGTCGTCCGTCCCGACGTCGCGCCGGCTCACCGCCTCGCCCCGCTCATCCCAGGAGCGCGTTCCAGCGGGGGACGAAGTCCGGGATGGTCTTCGCGGTGGTCCCGACGTCGCGGATCCCGACCCCGTCGACCCGCAGGCCCAGGATCGCGGCGAACGTCGCCATCCGGTGGTCGCCGTAGGTCTGAACCGTCCCGCCGTGGAGGAACGCGGGCTCGATCACGAGGCCGTCCTCGGTCTCGTGGGCGCTGCCGCCGAGGCGGCGCAGCTCGGTGACGATCGCGGCCAGCCGGTCCGTCTCGTGGCCGCGCAGGTGCGCGATCCCGCGCAGCCGGGAGGGTGTCATCGCGAGGGCCGCGACCGCGGCGAGGGTGGGGGTGAGCTCTCCGACGTCGTGCAGGTCGATGTCGACGCCGCGCAGCTCGCGCTCGTCGGGGCCGGTGACCGACAGGACGTCCTCCGCCGGCCAGTCGACCTCGGCGCCCATCATCGCCAGCAGGCCGGGCATCGCGTCCCCGGCCTGGGTCGTGCTCGTGGGCCAACCCGGGACGCGCACGGTCCCGGCGGTGACCGCGGCGGCCGCGAGGAACGGGCCGGCGTTGGACAGGTCCGGCTCGATCGTGACCTCACCGCCGCGGACCGGCCCGGGGGCGACCACCCAGCGCACCGGGACGCCGTCGGACTCGTGCACCTCGACCTCGACGCCGCGCTCGCGCAGCGTCTCGACCGTCATCGTCACGTGGGGCAGCGACGGCATCGGCGGGCCGACGTGACGCAGGTCGACGCCCCGGTCGAACGCCGGGGCGACGAGCAGGATCGCGGAGACGAACTGCGAGGACGTCGAGGCGTCGACGGTGAGCGGGCCGCCCTCGAGACGTCCGCGGCCGTGGACCGTCAGCGGGAGGACCTCGGCGCCGGGTCCGCCCGCGGCGTCGACCTCGACGCCGAGCCCGCGCAACGCCGCGACGAGCGGGCCCATCGGCCGCACCCGGGCGTGCTCGTCGCCGTCGAGGCGCGTGGCACCGGGGGCGAGCGCGGCCAGCGGCGGGACGAACCGCATGACCGTGCCGGCGAGGCCGCAGTCGATCGACGTGCCGCCGACGACCGGGCCGGGCGTGACCCGCCAGTCGGTGCCCACGTCGTCGATGCGGGCCCCCAGTGCGCGCAGGGCCTCCGCCATGAGCAGCGTGTCGCGCGAGCGCAGCGGGCGACGCAGCAGCGTGGGTGAGTCGGCGATCGCGGCCAGCAGCAGGGCCCGGTTGGTCTGGGACTTCGAGCCCGGGACGTCGGCCGTGGCGTCCAGGGGTCCGCCGGAGCGGGGGGCGGGCCAGATGTCGGTGGTGGTCACGTGCCCAGGGTAGAGCCAGGCCGGGCGGCCGGACCCGGGTCCCGCCGCCCCGTGCGGGCGTCAGTCGGTGTACTTGTCCTTCACCTCGGCCTTGGCGGCCCTGATGTCGCGGCGCTGCTCGAGCGTGTTGCTCATCCGCCACCGCAGCGACGGCTCGCCGTCCCGGTCGGCGGCGGCCGTGAACAGGCCACCCACGAGGCCGGCGTACGCGAGCAGGTCGGAGGTCATCTCCTTGCGCTCCTCGCCCTGCGCGGTCCACACGGGGTTGCGGGCGAGCGCCACCGGCGCCGTGACCAGCGCGAGGGTGAAGGCCGCCGTGCGGGGCCTGCGGCCCGTGGCCAGCGCCAGCGCGGACACGGTCGTGACGACGCCGAGCGCACGCGTGAGGAGCTCCGGCGCCGCGGTGACCTGCTCGGGGACACCGAGCTTCTCCAGGGTCGGGCGGACGCGCTCCACCTTCTCGGCGTGGCGCTGCGGCTGCGTGATGGCCCCGATGCCGTCGGCGAGGAAGGGCGCGGCGAGCAGCGGGCGGGCGATGATCGAGTGGAGGCTCATGTCACCATTGTTGCCACATCGGGCGGCCCGAGGCACGCGGGCGGAATAGATCCGCACGTCGGACCCGTTGTCGACCGTATGACCACGGCAACTCTCGCCCGTCCCGCGGCCGCCCGCGGTCTAGTCTGGGCCGGGATGACCACCGACGACGCGCCGGGCCCCGGCGCCGTGACCACACCCGACGAGGTCGGGGACGATCCCGACCGCGCGCCCGCGGGCGAGACCGACGACGAGCGGGCGGCCCGTTTCGAGCTCGAGGCGCTCCCGTTCCTCGACCAGCTGTACGGCGCCGCCATGCGGATGACCCGTAACCCGGCCGACGCCGAGGACCTCGTGCAGGAGTCGTTCACCAAGGCGTTCGCCGCGTTCCACCAGTACCGCCCGGGCACGAACCTCAAGGCGTGGCTGTACCGGATCCTCACGAACACCTACATCAACACGTACCGCAAGAAGCAGCGCGAGCCCCTGCAGACGGACGCCGACGCGGTCGAGGACTGGCAGATGCACGCGGCGGCCTCCCACACCTCCACCGGGCTGCGCTCGGCGGAGACCGAGGCGCTGGAGTCGCTGCCCGACTCGGAGGTGAAGGACGCCCTCGCCGGCCTGCAGGAGGACTTCCGGCTGGCCGTGTACCTGGCCGACGTCGAGGGATTCGCGTACAAGGAGATCGCCGAGATCATGGGGACGCCGATCGGGACGGTGATGTCCCGCCTGCACCGGGGCCGCCGCCAGCTCCGCGAGCTCCTCGCCGACCACGCCCGGGACCTCGGGATCCGTACGGAGGTGACGAAGTGACCACGCCCTACGACGACGACGGGCTGGCCGACCGCATCACGCGGGCCGTCGAGGCCGACGTGCCCGCGGGGCCGTGCTCCTGCGAGGAGCTGAGCGAGCAGGTGTACGAGTTCCTCGACGCCGAGCTCGGCGACGCCCACCGCGAGCGGCTCCGGCGTCATGTCCTGACCTGCGAGACCTGCCGCGGGGAGGTCGACGCCGCCGCGCACGTCAAGGCGATCCTCCAGCGCTCGTGCACGGAGCAGGCGCCCGCCTCGCTGCGAGCGCGCATCGTCTCGCAGCTCTCGGTCGTCAGCATCGCCGTCGAGCGCCGCTGAACGGCGGGGTACCCGGTCCCCACGCGCCGGCGGGCGTTGCGTCCCCGGCTCCCACGCGCCGGTGAGCGGGGTCCGCCCCGCGCGGCCGGCCCGGCGTGTGGGAGGATGGCCCGTCCAGTCCTCCCGCGGCGCGGGAACGATACGAACCTCGAGGAGTCACGCATGTCCAAGCGCGGACGCAAGCGGAAGGCCCGCAAGAGCAGCTCGGCCAACCACGGCAAGCGGCCCAACGCCTGAGCAGGTCCGAAGGCCCCCGACGACGTCGGGGGCCTTCGCCGTACCCCGGACGATCCCCACCCGCCGCAGCAGAGGAGCTCTCGTGCCGCACCTCGAGTCCCTTCCCGCCCTGGCCGTCACCGGGGCCACCGGGCACATCGGCTCGCTCGTCGCCCGGCAGCTGGCGGACGCCGGCCTCGCCCAGCGCCTGCTCGTCCGCCGGCCCGGGAGCGCGCCCGACCTGCCGAGTGCCGCGGTGGTGGGGTGCACCTACGAGGACTCCAGCGTGTCGCGCGCGGCGCTCGACGGGGTCGACGTCCTGTTCATGGTCTCCGGCGCCGAGCACCCGGACCGGCTCGACCAGCACCGCGGGTTCGTCGACGCGGCCGTCGCTGCCGGCGTCGGGCACGTCGTCTACCTGTCCTTCTTCGGTGCGGCGCCCGACGCCACGTTCACCCTGGCCCGGGACCACTGGGCCACCGAGCAGCACATCATCGCCGCGGGCCCGAGGTACACGTTCCTGCGCAACGCCTTCTACACCGACTTCTTCGAGGCGATGACCGGCGCGGACGGCGTCCTGCGCGGGCCCGCCGGCACGGGGCGCGTCGCGTCCGTCACCCGCGCGGACGTCGCTCGGGTCGCAGCGGCCGTCCTGCAGCGACCGCAGGACCACCAGGGCGCGACCTACGACGTCACCGGGCCCGAGGAGCTCTCCCTGACCGAGGTCGCCGCGACCATCACCGAGGTGACCGGCCGGTCGGTGGTCTACCACGACGAGTCGATCGCCGAGGCCTACGAGTCGCGCCGGGCGTGGGACGCTCCCGAGTGGCAGTACGACGCCTGGGTGTCGACGTACACGGCGATCGCGGCCGGCGAGCTGGTGCCGGCGAGCGACCACGTCCTGCGGGTCACCGGACGCCCGCCCGAGAGCCTCCGCGACCACCTCGGGTCGGTCGAGGGCTGACGGTCCACGGCGGCGGGCGTCGTCGACCGGACCGGACCTACCCTGGTGGCATGCGCGCCGCCTACGCCGCCCGTCAGGACCAGGACGACCCGCTGGAGGGGCTCGTCGTCGGGGAGATCGAGCCTCCGACGGCCCCGCCCGGCTGGGTGCGCGTGACCGTGCGCGCCGCCGCGCTCAACCACCACGACCTGTGGTCGCTGCGCGGGGTCGGGCTGCCGTCCGACCGCCTGCCGATGGTGCTCGGCTGTGACGCCGCGGGCGTCACCGAGGACGGGCGGGAGGTGATCGTCCACGCCGTCGTCGGCGACCCGGCGTGGACCGGTGACGAGACCCTCGACCCGGCGCGGACCCTGCTGTCCGAGCTCCACCTCGGCACGTTCGCCGAGCACGTGCTCGTGCCGGCGCGCAACGTCGTGGACAAGGCGCCCGAGCTGACGTTCGCCGAGGCCGCGTGCCTGCCCACGGCGTGGCTGACGGCCTACCGGATGCTGACGACCGTGGGCCGCGTGCGCGCGGGGGACACCGTGCTCGTCCAGGGGGCCACCGGTGGTGTGGCGGGCGCGGCGATCACGCTGGCGCGGCTCATGGGCGCCCGCGTGGCCGCGACCTCACGCAGCGAGGCAGGACGGGCGCTCGCCGCCGACCTCGGTGCCCACGAGGTGCTCGAGAGCGGCGAACGCCTCTCCGGGCGGGCCGACCTCGTCGTGGAGTCGGTGGGGCAGGCCACCTGGGCGCACTCGCTGCGCTCGCTGCGGCCCGGCGGCTCGGTGGTCGTCTGCGGGGCCACCTCCGGCGACGCGCCGCCGGCCGAGCTGAACCGGGTGTTCTTCCGGTCGCTCAACGTGCTCGGGTCGACCATGGGCACGCGCGACGAGCTCGAGGCGCTGCAGCGGGCACTCGTCACCACGGGCGTCCGGCCGCGCGTGGAGGTCATCGGTGGTCTGGACGCCGTGCCGACCGGACTTCGGCGCATGGCCCGCGGCGAGATCGCCGGCAAGCTCGTGGTCGAGCCGTCGGTCTGACCCGTATCGCGCCGAGGGCGCGGGTCTGTGCCGAGGGCGCGGGTGCGCGCAGAGGGCGCGGGTCTGTGCCGAGGGCGCGGGTGCGCGCAGAGGGCGCGGGCAAGTCGCCGAGGACGCGGGTTTGTGCCGAGGACGCGGGGTCCGGACCGAGGGCACGAGCAAGTCGCCGAGTGGACATCCGCCGGCAGTACTCTCGGCGCCTACGTCGTGTCCTCGGCATATACATCGTGCTCTCGGCGCCTGGGGCACCGTCGTCGGACTGGACCACAGGGCCGCGAGCCTGACAGCACCCGGCCGACAGTGGTCAACGTGTTGCTGACGGCCTGCACTTGTCTACGTGTCCCTTACGGGCTGACAGCTACCGTGCGCGGTCCGGCTCGGACATGTCGGGCCCATCGCGACGTTCCGGAGAGCCGCGGTGCACAGCCCGTCAGGAGGTGCTCAGCCCGTTCCGCGGCGCTCAGTCCCTCAGGCGGTGCACAGCCCGTCAGACGGTGCACAGCCCGTCAGACGGTGCACAGCCCGTCAGGCGGCGCGGTCCTCGGCGCCGAGCCAGGCGTGCCAGCCCTCGTGGAGCACGAGCCACGCGAGCAGTCCGTATCCGGCCTGACCCGGCACGGTGCCGTCTCCGGCGTACATGTCGGCGAGCCACTGCTCGTGCGAGCGCAGCGGCTGGAAGGTCTCGACGTAGGGGACGTGCCGCCTGCGGCAGACGTCCGCGAACGCATCGGAGACGGTCGCGAGCGCGCGCTCGTCGACCCGCAGGCGCGGCGGCGGACCGACGACGAAGCAGCGCACGTCCGAGGCCGAGGCGGCGTCGAGCACGTTGGCGAGGTTGAGGCGCGACCGGGCGGTCGAGACGCCGGAGAGGACATCGGCCGCGGACAGGCCCACGACGAGCCGGTTGTCGGTCCGGGGTCCGAACCGCGTGGCAGTCTCGGTCTCCCAGCGCGCGGACAGGCCGGTGGACGTCTCGCCGGGCACCGGCAGTGCGGCGACGAAGGGGTCGGTCGCGTGCCGTGTGCGTGCCAGCACCCTGCCGACCCAGCCCAGGGCCCGGGCGTCGCCCTGCCCCGCCACCAGCTCGTCGCCGAGCACGCAGATCCGCACGCCGTCGCTCATACCCCTCCTTCTGCTCGCCCCGCCGTGCGCGGGGTCGTCCCATCCTGCCCCACGGCGGCCGGCACGCACGTGGGCGGCCGCACGAGCGGACGCCCACCCGCGGCCCGGGTCAGCGCCGGAAGGCGTCCGCCATGAGCGTCGCGTTCTCCGCGGCGTGCGTCTTGGCGGACCCGGCCGACGGCGAGGCGGCCGCCGGGCGGGAGACGAGCTTCATCGGACGGTCGGAGATGTGCAGGTTCGCGGCGAGGAACGGCCACGCACCCTGGTTGGCCGGCTCGTCCTGGACCCACACGAGCTCGGCGTCGCCGAACGGCTCGAGGGCGGCGAGCACCTCCTCGGTGGGGACCGGGTAGAGCTGCTCGAGGCGGATGATCGCGGTGCGCTCGTCGCCGGCCTTCTTCCGCGCCGCCGCGAGGTCGTAGTACACGCGGCCCGAGCACAGCAGCACCCGGTCGACCTGGCCGCCGGCCGCCAGGACCTGCTCGTCGACCTCACCGATGACCCGCCGGAGATGGCCCTCGGTGAAGTCCTCCACCGACGCGGCCGCCGCCTTGAGGCGGAGCAGCTGCTTGGGGGAGAAGACCACCATCGGCCGGCGCGGCTGCGCGTAGGCCTGCTGGCGCAGGAAGTGGAAGTAGCTGCCCGGGGTCGAGGGCTGCACGAGCAGCAGGTTGTCCTGCGCGGCCAGCGTGAGGAACCGCTCGATGCGCGCCGAGGAATGGTCCGGCCCCTGGCCCTCGTAGCCGTGGGGGAGCAGCAGCACGAGCGAGGAGGACTGGCCCCACTTCTGCTCGGCGGAGGACACGAACTCGTCGATGATGGTCTGGGCGCCGTTGACGAAGTCGCCGAACTGCGCCTCCCACAGCACGAGCGCGTCGGGTCGCTCGATCGAGTACCCGTACTCGAAGCCCATGGCGGCGAACTCGCTCAGCGAGGAGTCGTAGATCCACAGCTTGGCCTGGTCGGGGGTGAGGAAGCGCAGCGGCGTCCACTCCTTGCCGTCGACGTGGTCGTGGAAGACCGCGTGGCGCTGGACGAACGTGCCGCGGCGCGAGTCCTGCCCGGCGAGCCGCACGGGCGTGCCCTCCATCATCAGGGAGCCGAAGGCGATGAGCTCGCCCATGCCCCAGTCGATGCCGCCCTCCCTCGACATGGTCGCGCGCCGCTCGGTGAGCTGCTTGAGCTTGGGGTGCAGCGTGAAGCCGTCCGGCACGCGCTCGTGCGCCTCGCCGATCCGCTCGACCACCGCGCGGTTGACCGCGGTCGTCCAGCCGACCATGAGGCCGGCGTCCTCCTGCTGGGCGGAGGGCTTCTCGAGGCCGGCCACCGAGTCGCCGCCGCTGCGGGACTCCCGCTCCTTGGAGGCGGCGAAGCCCTCGTCGAGGGTGCGCTGGAACTCGTCGACCGCCTGCGCGCTCTGCTCCTCGGTGATGTCGCCGCGCCCGATGAGCGACTCCTGGTACAGGGTCCGCACCGTCTTCTTCTCGTCGATGAGGCGGTACATCACGGGCTGCGTCATCGAGGGGTCGTCGCCCTCGTTGTGACCGCGTCGGCGGTAGCACACGAGGTCGATGACGACGTCCTTGTGGAACTCCTCCCGGAACTCGAACGCGAGCTCGGCGACCCGGGCGACCGCCTCGGGGTCGTCCCCGTTGACGTGCAGCACCGGGATCTGCAGACCCTTGACGACGTCGGAGGCGTAGTACGAGGAACGCGACGACGCCGGCGAGGTGGTGAAGCCGATCTGGTTGTTGACGATGATGTGCACCGTGCCGCCCACCCGGTAGCCGGGCAGCTGGGACAGGTTGAGGGTCTCGGTGACCACGCCCTGGCCGGCGAACGAGGCGTCGCCGTGGATGAGCACCGGCAGCACCGAGTAGCCCTTGTCGCCAAGGTCGATCCGGTCCTGCTTGGCGCGCACGACGCCTACGAGCACGGGGTCGACCGCCTCGAGGTGCGAGGGGTTGGCGGCCAGGTACACGCTCGTCACCGCGCCGTCGGGCGCCTCGTGCTTTCCCTCCGTGCCGAGGTGGTACTTGACGTCGCCCGAGCCCGCGAGGTCGAAGTTGCCCTCGAACTCCCCGAAGATCTGCGTGTAGGACTTGCCCGCGACGTTGGCGAGCACGTTGAGGCGCCCGCGGTGGGGCATGCCGATCGCGACGGAGTCCAGCCCCGCCTCGGCCGCGCCGTTGAGGATCGTGTCGAGCAGCGGGATGAGCGACTCGCCGCCCTCGAGCGAGAACCGCTTCTGGCCGACGAACTTCGTCTGCAGGTAGGTCTCGAACGCCTCGGCCTTGTTGAGCATCGACAGGATGCGCAGCTGCTGCTCGGAGTCCGGCTTGGCGTAGGGCCGCTCGAGGCGCTCCTGGAACCACGTGCGCTGGGCGCGGTCGGCGAGGTGCATGTACTCGATGCCGACGGTGCGGCAGTAGGCGTCGCGCAGGTTGTTGAGGATCTCCCGCAGCGTGGCCCGGTTGCTCCCGCCGAAGCCGCCGGTGGGGTACTTCCGTTCGAGGTCCCACAGGGACAGCCCGTAGTTCGTGATGTCGAGGTCCGGGTGGTGGCGCTGGCGGTAGGAGATCGGGTCCGTGTTGGCCATGAGGTGGCCGCGCGAGCGGTACGCGTGGATGAGCTCCGCGATCCGGGCGGGCTTGCCCAGCTCGTTCTCGGCGTCGAACTCCGTGTCCTTCTTCCAGCGCACGGGCTCGTAGGGCACCTGCAGGGCGACGAAGACGCGGTCGTAGAACCCGTCCTCGCCGAGCAGCTTGGTCGCGATCGCCCGGAGGAACTCGCCCGACGCCGCGCCCTGGATGATCCGGTGGTCGTAGGTGGAGGTGAGCGTGAGGATCTTCGAGACGCCGAGGCGGGCGATCGCCTGCTCCGAGGCGCCCTGGTACTCGGCGGGGTAGTCCATCGCGCCGACACCGACGATGACCCCCTGCCCGTTCATGAGGCGGGGAATCGAGTGGACGGTGCCGATCCCGCCCGGGTTCGTCAGGGTCGCGGTGGTGCCCTGGAAGTCCTCGACCGTGAGGTCGTTCGTGCGCGCCTTCTGCACGAGCTCCTCGTAGCCGGCGACGAACCCGGCGAAGTCGAGGGTGTCGGCCTTCTTCACGCTGGGGACGACGAGCGTGCGCGTGCCGTCGGGCCGGGGCAGGTCGACCGCGAGGCCGAAGTTGATGTGCGCGGGGCGGACCAGGGCCGGCTTGCCGTCCTCGGTGCTGCCGTAGGAGTAGTTCATGTCGGGCACCTCGGCGAGCGCCTCGACCATCGCGTAGCCGATGAGGTGCGTGAACGAGACCTTCCCGCCGCGGGAGCGCGCGAGGTGGGAGTTGATGACGAGCCGGTTGTCCACGAGAACCTTGGCCGGGACGGCCCGCACCGAGGTGGCGACCGGGATCTCGAGCGAGGTCTCCATGTTCTTGGCCGTGCGCTGGCTCGCGCCCCGCAGCTTGACGACCTCGTCCTCCGCGCCCTCGGTGTTGTACCGGGCGATCGGCTTGGACGAGTCGCGGTAGGTGGCGGTCGCGGCCTGGGCCTCCACCGGCGGTGCGGGCGGCAGGTCGCCGCGGATGACCTGCACGGCCGAGTCGGACACGCGTCCGCGCGGGTCGGAGGGGCGGGTCTCGGGGGTCGGGGCGGAGGTGACGCGGTCGGGGTCCGTGCGGCTCGGCGTGGCCGGGGTCGAGGTGGTCGCGTCGTCGCTGGTGGTCTCGTCGTCGGAGACCGACGACGACGGGGCGCCCGCTGCCGGCGCGGCGTCCGTCGAGGCCCGTGCCGCGTCCGGTCCGGCCGTGGTGCGCGTGCCCGAGCCGCTCTCGTCGGTGCCGGGCCCGGCGGCGCGGACGGGCGTGCCGGCGGCCGGGCCCTCAGGGTCACGCTCGGCGAAGAAGGTCTGCCACGACTCGTCGACCGACGTGGGGTCCTGGCGGTACTTCTCGTACAGCTCCTCGATGAGCCATGCGTTCGGGCCGAAGTTGTCGTGAGCCTGGGTGGACACCGTGGGAAACCGCCTTGTTCCGAGTCGTGGGGGAGCGCGTTCTGCCGCAGTTCAGCGTATGCCGAACGGGTGCCAGAACCCCACTCCCGGGCCGCTCCGGAGCCAAGTTCACCCGCCGACGGAGCCCGCGAGGAGCCGGTTGTCAAGCAGCGGTCAAGACCCACCCTCGCTCGTGCCGGGCGATGGTCCCGATTGCCCAGCCTCGGTGGACCTCGTCGCCCTGTGGACGACCGGTCCGACGTGGGCCCGACCGGCGGTAGCCTCGGCCTCGTCGGCGCGGGTGTGCTTGGTCACCGAGGCGCCCGAGCCCCTGGACCCTCCGGTCCGGGACAGTTACCGTATCGTGATCAACCGCTGCCAGACGTGGCCCGACCATGTCGCTGGCGCGGACCTGTGCCCGACAACCCCCGCGAGAGGTCCTTGCCGTCATGTCTGAACCCGCCCTCCCGAGCGCCCGGCTCAGGCGACGGGACCTGCGGGCGGCGCACGGCCACGAGGGTCGGATCGCTGCGGTGACCAGCCAGGACGCTCGGACCACGCACGCGGCCGGGCCCGCCGGGGAGGTCGCGGCCGGCGACGGTACGACGCCCGCCGTCGAGGGTGGACGGTCGGCCGCCCCCCGTGTCCGTCGCCGTGACCTTCGTGAGACATCCGTCAAGGCCACGCCGGCGCGGCCGGCCACGCCGGTCCGGCCGACCGACGCCCCGGCGGACGCCGCGCCCGTCGCCCGCCGGTCACCGTCCGGCGCCCACCCGACGCGACGCGAGCTCCGGGCCCGCACGCGCCCGGCGCGTCGTCGTTCCCGGGCCGTCCGTACCTCCGTCGTGGCCGCGGCCGCCGCGGTCGGCACCCTCGGTGTCGCCCTCCCGGCGTTCCAGCACTCGGGTGCCACCGCCGAGGCGCAGCTCCTGGCCGGCCCGCAGGTGGAGGCGCTGACCGCCCCGACCTACTCGGTCCTCAACGACGGCGCGGACACGGGCACGACCGTCTCCTCGGAGCTGCTCGCCAGCGGGGGAGCCGACGCGCGCGCCACCTACGCGGCGGCGAGCCGCACCGAGGCCCGCTCCGAGCTGCGGTGCTCGCCCGACGTCGCCGCCTCGGGCACCCGTGCGGCGCTGGCCTCGGAGGAGACCGTGGTCCGGCCGCTGGAGTCGGGCACCTACCGGGACACCTCGGGCTACGGCTGGCGCACCCACCCGATCACCGGGTCCCCGAGCTTCCACACCGGCGACGACTGGGCCGCCCCCTTCGGCACCCCGATCCACGCCGTCGCCGACGGTGTCGTCACGCACGCCGGCGAGGGCATCGAGGGCCGCTCCGGGACGCTGGTGATCATCGAGCACGAGGTCGACGGCCGCACGTTCGAGACCTGGTCCACGCACATGTCGCCGTCGGGCGTGCACGTCCAGGTCGGGGACACCGTCTCCGCCGGCCAGCACATCGCCGACGTCGGCTCCTGGGGCAACTCCACCGGTCCGCACCTCCACCTCGAGGTCCATGTCGACGGCGAGACCGTCGCACCGAACGACTACCTCGCCTCGCTCGGCGCCGTCGAACCCTCCGAGGCCTGCTGACCGTGGTCGCCCACGTGTTCGACGGCCCCGGCCCGGTCGCGATCGCCCACCGCGGCGGCCGTCACGAGGTGCCCGAGAACACGGCTGCCGCGGCGGCGCACGCCGCCGCCCTCGGCGTCGTCATGGAGACGGACGCCCGGCTCACGGCCGACGGGGAGGTGGTCCTCTTCCACGACGACGACCTCGCGCGCACGACGACGGCCGACGGCCCCCTCGAGGCCCGCACGTGGGCGGAGGTCCGCGCGCTGTCCGTCGAGGGCGGGGGACCTCCTGCCCGGCTCGTCGACGTCCTCGCCGCGCATCCCGACCTCCGGCTCAACATCGACGCCAAGACGGACGAGGTGGCCGTGCCCCTCACGGACGTGCTCCACGACGCCGGTGCCACAGCTCGCGTCTGCCTCGCCGCCTTCTCCGACGACCGACTCGCGCGCATGCGCGAGCGGCTCGACGTGGCCGCCTCGCTGGGGCCCGCGTCCGTGGCGCGCCTCGTCGTCGGCTCCGTCCTGCCCGTCGTCGGCCACCGGCTCGTGCGGCGCCTGCCCGGGCCGGAGGACGGCGTCGTCGCGGTCCAGGTACCCGAGCGCCACCGCGGGATCCCGGTCGTGACCACCCGGTTCGTCGCCGCGGCCCACCGGCGCGGGCTGCAGGTCCACGTGTGGACGGTCGACGACCGCGCGGACATGGAGCGGCTCCTGGACCTGGGTGTCGACGGGATCATCACCGACCGTCCGAGCCTGCTCATCGACGTCCTGGACCGGCGCGGTCCCTGGCACTGAGCGGGTCCGGCGGGTCCGCACGGGCAGAGGTCCGCTCACTCGTCGGGCGGAAGTCCGCTCACTCGCGGGGTGGGGTGGGCGCGAAAGTACCCCCGACTGGATTCGAACCAGCGACCTTCTGCTCCGGAGGCAGACGCTCTATCCACTGAGCTACGGGGGCATACGCCCGCAGGCGCCCGAGCATCCTATCCCGCCGCGGGCCGCGCTCCGACGCAGCTGGGAGTGCTCCCGACCACGTACCCTGTCCACCGGTGTCCCGACGGGGCGCCGCGGCCGCGGCCGGTGGGGACGAGCTCGAGGGGCGCACGGATGGTGGTACGGGCGGGGGGACGGTCCGACACCCGGCTCATCGTCACCATGATCGTCTCGACCGTGGTGCTGCTCGCCGTCATCGTCGGAGGCACCTTCATCCTCGACGCGGCACGCGGGCCGGCCCTCGACGACCGTGACCTCGGTCCGCGCATCGAGACCAGCATCGTCTACACCGACGACGAGGGTGCGGCCACGACCTACTCCCTCACGGGCGACTGGGAGACGTGGGACGGCGCGACCACGGGCGGCGCCGTCGAGGGCTGGCAGGGCACGTACTCCTCGGGCACGAGCTCGGTGTCCTACGGCGCCGCCCGCTTCACGTCACAGGAGGCCGTCGACGAGTTCACGCAGTCGCTCGCGGACGAGCTCGTCGCCGCCGGCGCCACCGTGCGCCAGCAGGAGGACACGAACACCGACGGCACCGGCACGCTGCGGATCCTCGACACCACAGACCCCGCCGCCCCGGTGCAGTACCTGTGGGACAACGGCCGCGGCCTGGTCTTCACGCTCGCCGGCGAGGCGTGGCCCGTCTACGAGATGTACGTCGCCCACCCGCTGTAGTCGGCATCCCCGGCCGCGGGCCCGCACCATGTAGTCGGTCTCGCACCGCCGCGGGCGTCACCCGTCGCCGAGCGCCCCCCGCGCAGAACTAACCTGGGACCGTGACCCCCGAAGCTCTCGCCGACCTCATCGCCGCCCAGCTGGCGGCGCTCGCCGCCGACGGAACGATCGCGCTGCCCGCCGACGCCGTCCCGTCCACCGTCAAGGTCGAGCGACCCCGGCAGCGCGAGCACGGCGACTGGGCCACCAACGTCGCCATGCAGCTCGCGAAGCGGGCGGGGACCGCGCCGCGCGACCTGGCCACGCACCTCGCCGACCGCCTGGCCGCGCAGGACGGCGTGGCGGCGGCGGAGGTGGCGGGCCCGGGGTTCCTCAACATCCGGCTCGAGGCCGGCGCGGCGGGCGAGCTCGCCCGCACGATCGTCGAGGCGGGCGAGGGCTACGGCCGCTCGACGCGCCACGCCGGTCGGCGCATCAACCTCGAGTTCGTCTCCGCCAACCCCACCGGGCCGATCCACATCGGCGGCGTGCGGTGGGCCGCCGTGGGCGACTCGCTCGCCCGCATCCTCACGGCGACCGGCGCCGACGTCACGCGCGAGTACTACTTCAACGACCACGGCGCCCAGATCGACCGGTTCGCCCGCTCCCTGCTCGCGCGCGCCCGCGGCCAGGAGGCACCCGAGGACGGGTACGGCGGGCAGTACATCGCCGACATCGCCGACGCCGTCACCGCCGACGCCCTCGCCGCCGGCGGGCCCGAGCCCGCCACGCTCCCGGACGCCGAGGCGCAGGAGGCGTTCCGCTCCCGCGGCGTGGAGCGGATGTTCGCCGAGATCAAGGCGGCGCTGCACGACTTCGGCGTCGACTTCGACGTCTACTTCCACGAGGACAGCCTCCACGACTCCGGCGCCGTGGAGCGGGCGCTCACGCGCCTGCGCGAGGCCGGGCACGTGTTCGAGGCCGACGGCGCCACCTGGCTGCGCACCACGTCGTTCGGGGACGACAAGGACCGGGTCGTCGTCAAGTCCGACGGCGAGACGGCCTACATCGCCGGCGACATCGCCTACTACCTCGACAAGCGCGAGCGCGGCTTCGACGAGGTGGTCATCATGCTCGGCGCCGACCACCACGGGTACGTCGGCCGCATGATGGCGGTGTGCGCCGCGTTCGGGGACGAGCCGGGGGTCAACCTCCAGCTCCTCATCGGCCAGATGGTCAACCTGCTCAAGGACGGCCGGCCGCTGAGGATGTCGAAGCGGGCCGGCACGGTCGTCACCCTCGAGGACCTCGTCGACGCCGTGGGCGTCGACGCCGCGCGCTACTCGCTGGCCCGCTCGTCCACGGACACCTCGATCGACCTCGACCTCGACCTGCTCGTGGCCCGGTCGAACGACAACCCCGTCTACTACGTGCAGTACGCCCACGCCCGTACCTGCGCGGTCGCCCGCAACGCGGCCGAGCACGGCGTGCGCCGCGACCTCGCCTTCGTCCCCGAGCTCCTCGACGACCCGGCGGACGCCGCCCTGCTCGGCGTGCTCGGCTCGTTCCCGCAGATCGTCACCATGGCCGGCGAGCTGCGCGAGCCGCACCGGGTGGCCCGCTACCTCGAGGACCTCGCCACGGCCTACCACCACTGGTACGGCCGCGTGCGGGTCACCCCGCGCGGCGAGGCCGAGGTCGAGGACGCCCACCACACCCGGCTGTGGCTCAACGACGCCACCGCCCAGGTCGTCGCGACCGGCCTCGGTCTGCTCGGTGTCTCCGCCCCGGAGCGCATGTGAGCGACCACGGCACCGAGCTCGCCACGCTCGCCGCCCCGGAGCCCGACGGCAGTGCCGCCGGGCCGTGGTCGACGACCACCCGGCGGGACGAGGCCGGCGGGCTCGAGGTCGGCGGCGTCGCCCTGACCGACCTCGCCCGCGAGCACGGCACGCCCGCCTACGTCCTCGACCTCGCCGACCTGCGCGGCAGGGCCCAGGCGTGGGCGGACGCGTTCGCGCGGCACTTCGCCCCCGGGCGGGGCCTGGCGGGCGCCGACGTCTACTACGCGGGCAAGGCGCTGCTCACCGTCGGCGTCGCTCGGATCGTCCACGCTGCCGGCCTGCGGGTCGACACCTCCACGGGGGGCGAGCTCGCCACCGCGCTGCGCGCCGGCGTCCCGGGGCCGTCGATCGGGCTGCACGGGAACAACAAGTCCGACGCGGAGATCGCCGCAGCGATCGACGCCGGCGTGGGCCGGATCGTCGTGGACTCCCTCGCCGAGATCGACCGGGTGACGATGATCGCCGCCGAGCGCGGCACCTCGGCCCCCGTCATGGTGCGCGTGACGACCGGCGTCCATGCCGGCGGCCACGAGTTCATCGCCACCGCCCACGAGGACCAGAAGTTCGGGCTGTCGCTCGCGTCGGGCGCAGCCCGGGAGGCCGTCGGGAAGATCCTCGCCGAGCCCGCCCTGGAGCTCGTCGGCCTGCACAGCCACATCGGCAGCCAGATCCTCGACCTCGCGGGCTTCGAGGCCGCGGCGCGCGCGGTCCTCGCGCTGCGCGAGGACGTGCGGGCCGCGACCGGCCGAGTCCTGCCGGAGGTCGACCTCGGCGGCGGCTACGGCATCCGGTACACCGGCGCGGACGCCGCCGGCCCCACACCCGACGACGTCGCCGCCACCCTCGCCGCGGTCGTCGCCACCGAGTGCGCCCGCATCGGCTCGCCCGTGCCGCGCGTGTCGGTCGAGCCGGGACGCTCCGTCGTCGGGCCGGCCGGCCTCACGCTCTACCGGGTGGGCACGATCAAGGACGTCGCGCTCGACGACGGCGCCTCCCGGCGCTACGTCTCGGTCGACGGCGGTATGTCCGACCACATCCGCACGGCCCTGTACGGCGCCGACTACACGGCCGCCCTCGCGTCGCGCCCCGGTGACGGCGGGTCCGTGGCGACCCGCGTGGTGGGCAAGCACTGCGAGTCCGGGGACATCGTCGTCCGCGACGTCGCCCTCCCCGCCGGCACCGCCCGCGGGGACCTGCTCGCGGTGCCCGTGACCGGCGCGTACGGACGCTCGATGTCCAGCCAGTACAACCTCGTCCCGCGACCGCCGGTGATCGGCGTCGAGGACGGCCGGGCCCGGGTGATGGTCCGGCGCGAGACGATCGAGGACCTGCTCGCCCTCGACGAGGACTGACCGCCCGTCGCGCCGGGTCCGTGCCGGGCGGTGCCCTCCCGGACGGCCCGGTGCGGCGGCGCCCCGCACACATATGCTGACGTCGCACCCCCGGGCTCCCGGCGGCGCAGCCCCTACCGTCGAGGATGTGAGAGCACCCGTGACCACCCCGCCCTCCGAGGTCCGCGTCGCCCTGCTGGGCGCCGGGACGGTCGGTGCCCAGGTCGTCCGACTCATGAACGAGCGGGCGGACGACCTCGCCGCCCGGGCCGGTGCGCCCCTGCGGCTCGTCGGCATCGCGGTCACCGACGTCGAGCGTGAGCGCGAGCCGTGGATCCCGCGGGACCTGCTCACCACGGACGCCGAGGGCCTGATCGCGGACGCGGACGTCGTCGTCGAGCTCATCGGCGGGATCGACCCGCCCCGGGCGCTCGTGCACGCCGCGATGGCCGCGGGCGCCACGGTCGTCACCGGCAACAAGGCGCTCGTCGCCGCCCACGGCCCCGAGCTGCACGACGCCGCCGCGGCCGCCGACGTCGACCTCTACTACGAGGCCGCCGTCGCGGGAGCCATCCCCATCGTCTACGCCCTGCGCGAGTCGCTCGCGGGGGACACGGTCACCGAGGTGCTCGGCATCGTCAACGGGACGACGAACTACGTGCTCGACGAGATGGCCACGAACGGCAGCACGTTCGACGACGCCGTCGCCCAGGCCCAGGCGCTCGGCTTCGCCGAGGCGGACCCGAGCGCGGACGTCGACGGCCACGACTCGGCCGCCAAGGCTGCTCTGCTGGCGTCCCTCGCGTTCCACACCCGCGTCCCCCTGGAGAACGTCCCGGTCGAAGGCATCCGCGGCGTCACCGTCGAGGAGATGGCGGCCGCCCAGGAGACCGGGTACGCGCTCAAGCTGCTGGCCGTCGCCCGGCGCACGACCTCGCCCGACGGCATCTCCGTGCGGGTCGGGCCGACGCTCATCCCTGCGGACCACCCGCTCGCCACCGTGCGCGGGGCGTTCAACGCCGTCGTCGTCGAGTCCGAGGCCGCGGGCCGGCTCATGTTCTACGGGCAGGGCGCAGGCGGCGCACCGACCGCCTCCGCGGTCCTGTCCGACCTCGTGGCGGCGGCAGGCCACAGGGTCCGCGGCGGGCAGGCTCCCCGGGAGTCCGCCTACGCCCGGCTCGCACCCCTGCCTGCGAGCTCCCAGCGGATCACCGCGCGGTTCGACCTCGAGATCGACGACCGACCGGGCATGCTCGCGCTCGTCGCCGCCGTCCTCGCCCGCCACGGGATCTCGATCGAGGCGGTCCGCCAGGCCGCGCACACCGACCCGACCGCCTACGGCGACGAGCTCTACGACGTGTTCGACGACGCGTACGACGGCGGGTCGGACCGCGACCGGGACCCCGCCGCGAGCCGGGAGAGCGCGACGCTGACGATCACCACCCACCGCACCGACGAGGGCACCCTCGCCGCGTGCCTCGCCGAGCTCGCCGGTGCGGACGGGGTCCGCGCCGTCCTGCCCGTGCGCCGAGTCGAAGGAGTCTGACGTGGCCCAGCCGTGGCGCGGCATCATCACCGAGTACGCCGACCGTCTCCCGGTCGAGGACGACCGTCCCGTCAGCCTCGGCGAGGGCGGTACGCCGCTCGTCGAGGCCCCCGCGCTGTCCGAGCGCACCGGCGCCGAGGTGTGGGTCAAGGTCGAGGGTGCGAACCCGACCGGCTCCTTCAAGGACCGCGGCATGACGATGGCGATGACCAAGGTGCTCGCCACGGACGCCGAGGTCGTCGTCTGCGCCTCGACGGGCAACACCTCCGCCTCCGCGGCCGCCTACGCGGTGCGAGCCGGGCTGACGTGCGCCGTCGTGCTGCCCGCCGGGAAGATCGCCGCCGGCAAGCTCGCCCAGGCCGCCGTCCACGGCGCCACGCTCCTCGCGATCGACGGCTCGTTCGACGATTGCCTGCGCATCGTGCGGCAGATGGCAGACGCCTACCCGGTCGCGCTGGTCAACTCGGTCAACCCCTACCGCCTGCAGGGGCAGAAGACCGCGGCGTTCGAGGTCGTCGACGCCCTCGGGGACGCCCCGGACATCCACGTCCTGCCGGTCGGCAACGCGGGCAACATCTCGGCCTACTGGATGGGCTACAACGAGTACGCCGGCCGCACGACGGCGGCGTCGATGGACGGCACCACGGAGGGGCGCGCGCCGGTCGCGACCCGGGTCCCGCAGATGTGGGGCGTGCAGGCCGACGGCTCGGCGCCCTTCGTCAAGGGCGCGGTCGTCGAGCACCCCGAGACCGTCGCCACCGCGATCCGCATCGGCAACCCGGCGTCGTGGGACCTCGCCGTCGCCGCCCGCGACGACTCGTCGGGGCGGATCGACTCCGTCACCGACCCGGAGATCCTCGAGGCCCAGGCGCTGCTCGCCGCCGAGGTCGGCGTGTTCTGCGAGCCCGCCTCGGCCGCGTCCGTCGCCGGCCTCCTGGCCGCCGCGCGCCGCGGCGAGGTGCCTGCCGGCGCCCGCGTCGTCTGCACCGTCACCGGCAACGGACTCAAGGACACCGAGACGGCGCTCGGGCACACCGGGATGGCCCTCACCGAGGTCCCCGGCACGCTCGAGGCCGCGGCCGAGGCGCTCGGCCTCCGCTCGTGACCCGGGTCGGCGCCGGCGCGGTCGGCGTCCGGGTCCCCGCGACGTCCGCCAACCTCGGCCCGGGCTTCGACGCGCTCGGGCTGGCGCTCGGCATCCACGACGACCTCGAGGTGCGCACCACCACCGGAGCCACCCGGGTCGACGTGAGAGGGGAGGGCGCCGGCTCCCTGCCCAGCGGCGAGGACCACCTCGTCGTGCGCGCGGTCCGGCTCGGGCTCGAGGCCGCGGGCGCCGAGCAGGTCGGGCTCGAGCTGCGCTGCACCAACCGGGTCCCGCACGGCCGTGGCATGGGCTCGTCCGCGGCCGCCGTGATCGCCGGCCTCCTCGCGGCCCGCGGACTCCTCGCCGAGGAGGCCGCGGACGACGGCGGGCCGCTCGACGACGGCGCGATCCTCGCGCTCGCCACCGAGATCGAGGGGCACCCGGACAACGCGGCACCCGCGCTCCTCGGCGGCGCCACCGTGGCGTGGATCGACGACGACGAGGGACCCACCGCGGTCCGGCTCGCCCTCGACCCGACGATCGACCCCACCGTGCTCGTCCCCGACGAGCAGCTGTCCACCTCCACCGCGCGCGCCGCGCTGCCGGCGGCCGTGCCGCACCGGGACGCCGCGCGGGCCGCCGGCCGCGCCGCGCTGCTCGTCCACGCCCTGGCCGGCGCGCCCGAGCGGCTCCTGGCCGCCACCGCGGACACGCTCCACCAGGAGCACCGCCGTGCAGCGATGCCCGCGACCCTCGCGCTCGTCGACGACCTGCGGGCCCGAGGCCTGCCCGCGGTCGTCTCCGGGGCGGGACCGACCGTGCTCGTCCTTGCCCCGGTCGACCGGGCAGCCGTCCCGAGCGGCTGGCGCGTCCTCATGCCCTCGGTGGACCTCGTCGGCGCCCGCGTCCGTCCCCTCGCCGGCTGACGACCGGGGTGGGGGACCTCTCCCCGCCCCGCCGGCGGTCGGGTGCCCCGATCGCTCTCGAGGCCTGTTATCATCGAGCCACCGGCACGTGCCGGACAGGCCGTCCGCCTCGCGCGACTCCCTCGTCCCACGCAGCCGGGCAGCCTCCATGATTCCGACCGCATCCGAGCGTGTCGTGCAACGGGAGCGCAGACCTATCTCCCCGGCACCGAGCCGGGTGTGCAGCGAACCCGGTCAAAGCCGGGCGCCGACCGAGGAAAGGCACCTCGTGACAGACACCATCGACGCCGCCCGACAGGGCGCGCTCACCACACTCAAGCTCACCGAGCTGCAGGCGATCGCCTCCCAGATGGGACTCAAGGGCACCGCCCGCATGCGGAAGAGCGACCTCGTCGAGGCGATCCGCGCCGGCCGGTCCGCCGCGTCGGGCTCCGCGCCGGCCGGCGAGGCTCCGGCCGCGGCGACCACGGCGGCCGGCGAGGCTCCGGCCGCGGCGACCACGGCGGGCTCCGCCTCGGGCGACGAGCCGTCGACCGACCGGTCCTCGTCCCGCGGCGCGCGCGCCCAGGACCGGCAGGATCAGGGCTCGCAGGACGAGGGCTCTCAGGACCAGGGTTCGCAGGGTGCCGGCGCCGAGCAGGGCGGGACGTCCCCCGAGCCCCGCCAGCGCCGCTCGCGCCGGGCCGTCTCGGCCCCGACCGGGTCCGGCGCCGGGGCCGACGCCCTGCCCGACCTCGGTATCGAGCTCCCGGACCGCCCCGCCGCCGGCGAGGGCACCGGCCAGGGCGGGCCGGTGCTCCAGGCTCCCGGCGACTCCGCGGACTCCCGCGGCCGGCGGGGCGATGACGCCCGGTCCGGCGGCGGTCGTCAGGGCGCGCGCGACCAGGGGCGCGCCCAGCAGGACGGTTCCGACCCGCGGCGTGACCAGCAGGGCGGCTCCGACCAGAACGGCTCGCAGCAGGGTGGCTCCCGGCAGGCTGGTTCCCGGCAGAACGGCTCCCAGCAGAACGGCTCCGACCAGGGACGTTCCCAGCAGGGCGATCGCGGCCAGCAGCGACGCGGCAACGACTCCGGCGGGCCCGACTTCACGCTCGACGACCTCGGCGAGGCGGCGTCCCGTCGCCGCGAGGGCTCCGGGCAGAACAACCAGCGCGGCAACGACTGGGACGACGACGGCGGCCCCGGCGGGCGTCGCCGGCGCAACCGCGACCGGAACCGCGACCGGCGCCGTCGTGGTCGCGGCAACCAGGACCAGGACATCGTCGTGGAGGAGACCGAGGTCTCCGCGGACGACGTGCTGCTGCCCGTCGCCGGCATCGTCGACATCCTCGACCAGTACGCGTTCGTGCGGACCTCCGGGTACCTGCCGGGCTCGAGCGACGTCTACGTCACCCTCAACCAGGTGCGGAAGTTCGGCCTGCGCCGCGGCGACGCGGTCACCGGTGCCGTGCGCCAGACCGGCGACGACAACGGCGGCCAGGGCTCCGGCGGGCACGGGGGTGGCGGCCGCGGCGGCCGGAACCAGAAGCAGAAGTTCAACCCGCTCGTCCGCCTCGACACCGTCAACGGCATGACCGTCGAGCGGGCCCGGCAGCGCCCCGAGTTCGGCAAGCTCACCCCGCTCTACCCCCAGGACCAGCTCCGCCTGGAGACGACGCCGAAGGCGATCACGCCGCGCGTCATCGACCTCGTCTCGCCGATCGGCAAGGGCCAGCGCGGGCTCATCGTCTCGCCGCCCAAGGCCGGCAAGACGATCATCATGCAGCAGATCGCCAACGCGATCGCGGTGAACAACCCCGACGTGCACCTCATGGTCGTCCTCGTCGACGAGCGCCCGGAGGAGGTCACCGACATGCAGCGCCTGGTCAAGGGTGAGGTCATCGCCTCGACCTTCGACCGGCCCGCCTCCGACCACACCGTCGTCGCCGAGCTCGCCATCGAGCGCGCCAAGCGACTGGTCGAGCTCGGCCAGGACGTGGTCGTGCTGCTCGACTCGCTGACCCGGCTCTCGCGCGCCTACAACCTCGCCGCCCCCGCCTCGGGGCGCATCCTGTCCGGTGGCGTGGACGCCGCGGCCCTCTACCCGCCGAAGAAGTTCTTCGGCGCGGCCCGCAACATCGAGCACGGCGGCTCGCTGACCATCCTCGCCTCGGCGCTGGTCGAGACCGGCTCGAAGATGGACGAGGTGATCTTCGAGGAGTTCAAGGGCACCGGCAACATGGAGCTGCGCCTGTCGCGCCAGCTGGCCGACAAGCGGATCTTCCCCGCCGTCGACGTCAACGCCTCCGGCACGCGCCGCGAGGAGCTGCTCATGGCGCCCGAGGAGCTGAAGATCATGTGGAAGCTCCGCCGCGTCATGGGTGCGCTCGACCTGCAGCAGTCCTCGGACCTGCTGCTCGGCAAGCTGCGCGAGACCACGTCCAACGCGGAGTTCCTCATGACGGTGCAGAAGAACACGCCCACCACGCCGTCGAACTCCGACCCGGACTACGCCATCCAGTAGCGACGACCCGGCGTGCGTCGCCCCGGCGACGCACGTCACGTGGCCCGCCCCTGACACGGGCAGCCACGGCCTGGCAGAATGTCCCGTCGGCCTCCGGTTCACGCCACGCACCAGCGCGGCGACCCGGTCCGCCGTGAAACCCCTTGGAGATCCACATGAAGCAGGGCATCCACCCCGACTACGTCGCCACCACGGTGACGTGCACGTGCGGGAACACCTTCGAGACGCGGTCGACCGCCACGTCCGGCTCGATCAACGTCGAGGTGTGCAGCGCGTGCCACCCGTTCTACACGGGCAAGCAGAAGATCCTCGACACCGGTGGTCGCGTGGCCCGCTTCGAGGCCCGCTACGGCAAGAAGAAGTCCGCCAGCTAGCTTCCACGACGCGCCGGTGGCGGCGCCGCCCCACCGGCGGCGTCGCCACCGGCGCTCGTTCGTCCCCGCACCCGCGCGCCCGCCGCGCGGGCATCCGCCGCACCGCGTTCCTCGCCGGAAGGACCCCATGAGCAGCCCCGAGCTCACCGAGGCGCTGTCGCCGCTGCTCGCGGAGCACGCTGAGCTCGAGGTCGCCCTGGCGGACCCCGACGTCCACTCCGACGCCGGCCGCGCCCGTGCCCTGGCCCGTCGCTACGCCGAGCTGTCCCGCGTGAGTGCCGCGGCCGCCGCGGAGCAGGCCGCCCGCGAGGACCTCGCCGCCGCCGTGGAGCTCATCGAGCTCTCGACGGGCGAGGAGGCCGACCAGCTCCGCGCCGAGCTCGCCGACCTCGAGGCGGTGCACGCCGACGCCCTCGAGCACCTGCGTGACGTCCTGCTGCCGCGGGACCCCGACGACTCCCGCGACGTCATCCTCGAGATCAAGGCCGGCGAGGGCGGGGACGAGTCCGCCCTCTTCGCCGGCGACCTGCTGCGGATGTACACCCGCTACGCGGAGCGGCGCGGCTGGACCACCCAGGTCCTCAGCCTCACCGAGACCGGGCTCGGCGGCGTCAAGGACGCGGCCCTGTCCGTGCGCACGCGCGGCGACGTCGCGCCGGAGGACGGCGCGTGGGCGAGCCTGAAGTACGAGGGCGGCGTGCACCGCGTGCAGCGCGTCCCCGTCACCGAGTCCGCGGGACGCATCCACACCTCCGCCGCCGGCGTCCTCGCGCTGCCCGAGGTCGACGACCCGGGCGAGATCGAGATCGACCCGAACGACCTGCGGATCGACGTCTACCGGTCCTCCGGCCCCGGCGGCCAGTCCGTCAACACCACCGACTCGGCCGTGCGGATCACCCACGAGCCCACCGGCATCGTCGTGTCCATGCAGGACGAGAAGTCCCAGCTGCAGAACCGCGAGGCCGCGATGCGGGTGCTGCGCGCGCGCCTCCTCGCCGAGCGCAACGCGCGGCTCGAGGCCGAGGCGGCCGACGCCCGCCGCTCCCAGGTGCGCACCGTGGACCGCTCCGAGCGGATTCGCACCTACAACTTCCCCGAGAACCGCATCGCCGACCACCGCACCGGGTTCAAGGCGTACAACCTCGACCAGGTGCTCGACGGCGACCTCGGCCCCGTCGTCGCCTCCGCCGTCGAGGCCGACGAGGCGGCCCGCCTGGCCGACGCCTCCGGGTCGTGAACCCCGCGGCGCCCACCTGGCGCGCGGCCGTCTCGGGCGCCGCCCGGCTGCTCGCGGAGGCCGGGGTGCCGAGCCCGGAGGTCGACGCCCGCCTGCTCGCCGAGCACGTCGCCGGCCTCTCCCCGCTGCTCATGGCGCCCGCCCCCACGCCCGACCAGGTCGGCGACTACGCCCACGCGGTCGAGCGCCGCGCCGCCCGCGAGCCGCTGCAGCACATCACCGGCCGGATGCACTTCCGCCGGCTCGAGCTGCACGCCGGGCCCGGCGCGTTCGTCGTGCGGCCCGAGACCGAGCTCGTCGCCGGCGCCGCGGTCGACGCCGCGCGTGCAGCCGCCCGCGACGGTCGTCGGCCCGTCGTCGTCGACCTGTGCACCGGCTCCGGGGCGATCGCCCTGGCCGTGGCCACCGAGGTCGCCACCGCCGAGGTCCACGCCGTCGAGCTCTCGGCCGACGCACTGGCGATCGCCCGGCGCAACGTCGAGCGGCACGCCCCGCGGGTGCGGCTCGCGCGGGGGGACGCGCGCAGCGCCCTGCCGGAGCTGGAGGGGACGTGCGACGTCGTCGTGTCCAACCCGCCCTACGTGCCCGACGACGCGGTTCCGCGCGACCCGGAGGTGCGCGTCCACGACCCCTCGCGGGCCCTGTACGGCGGGGGTTCCGACGGACTCGACGTGCCGCGCGCCGTGCTCGCGCGCGCCCGGGACCTGCTCGCGCCCGGCGGCGTCGCGATCGTGGAGCACTCCGAGGAGCAGGGGGCCGCGCTGCGCGACCACGCCCGCGCGCTCGGCCTGGCCGAGGCGCGCACCCACCGGGACCTCACCGGTCGCGAGCGGTTCCTCACGGCGAGCGCGCCCGGGCACCCGGGGGCAGGCGTGGAACACTCGGCCCCGTGACCGTCTTCGACACGTCCTCCGCGCGCGAGCGCGCGGTCGGCCTCGACGCCGCCGTGTCGGCGCTCGGCCGCGGTGAGCTCGTCGTGCTGCCGACGGACACCGTCTACGGGGTCGCCGCCAACGCCTTCGACCCGGCCGCCGTCGAGGTGCTCCAGGCCGCCAAGGGACGCGGCCGCGACAAGCCGCCCCCCGTTCTCGTCGGCGACCTCGCCGTCCTGCCCGCCCTGACCACGCACCTGCCTCACTCCGCCCACGCGCTGGCCGAACGCTTCTGGCCCGGAGCCCTCACGCTCGTGTGCCGGTCCCAGCCCGCGCTGAGCTGGGACCTGGGCGACACCCGGGGCACCGTGGCCGTGCGGATGCCCGACGACGAGCTGGCGCGAGAGCTCCTGCGCCGCGCAGGGCCGACCGCGGTCTCCTCGGCGAACCGCACCGGCCACCCGCCGCCCGGCACATGCGCCGACGCACGCGAGCAGCTGGGCGGGTCGGTCGCCGTCTACCTGGACGCGGGCGCGGTCGGCGCCGGCGAGCCGTCGACCATCCTCGACCTCACCGGGGAGACCGTGCGGGTCCTGCGGCTCGGCGCGCTGTCCCTCGCCACGCTCGCCGAGGTCGTGCCCGAGCTCGCCGAGACCGGGGACGCCGGTCCGGGCGGTGAGGCGGGCTCGCCCGCCCCGGCATGAGGACCTACCTGCTCGTCACGGCGCTCGCCGCCGTCGTCACCTACCTGCTCACCCCGGTCCTGCGGCGCGTCGCCGTCCGCGTGGGTGCGCTGACCGCCGTGCGGGACCGCGACGTCCACGCGGTGCCCACCCCGCGGCTCGGCGGCCTCGCGATGCTTCTCGGGTTCGGCGGAGCGATGCTGCTCGCCTCGCGCATCCCGTACCTCGAGGACGTGTTCGCCCAGTCCTCGCAGGCGTGGGGCATCCTCCTCGGCGCGTGCGTCATCTGCCTGATCGGCGTGGCCGACGACGTGTGGGACCTCGACTGGCTGACGAAGCTCGCCGGCCAGTTCCTCGCGGCGGGCCTCATGGCCTGGCAGGGCGTCCAGCTCATCACGTTCCCGATCTTCGGCCTGACCATCGGCTCCTCGGGCTTCTCGCTGCTGGCGACGGTGCTCATCGTCGTCGTCGTGGTCAACGCCGTGAACTTCGTCGACGGTCTCGACGGGCTGGCCGCAGGCATGATCCTCATCGGCGCCTCGTCGTTCTTCCTGTTCACCTACCTGCTGGCGCGGGACGCCTCGCCGGGCAACTACGCGAACGTCGCCTCGGCGATCCTCGCCGCGCTCGCCGGGGCGTGCCTGGGCTTCCTCCCGCACAACCTGCACCCCGCCCGCATCTTCATGGGCGACTCCGGCGCGATGTTCCTCGGCCTCGTGCTCTCCGGTGCGGCCATCGTCGTCACGGGCCAGATCGACCCCTCGGCCGTATCCACGAGCCGCGCCCTGCCGGCGTTCGTGCCGATCCTCATCCCCGTCGCCGTGCTCGCGGTCCCGCTCATCGAGATCGTCACCTCGGTGGTGCGCCGCGTGGTCGACGGACGCTCCCCGTTCGACGCGGACGCCTCGCACCTCCACCACCGGCTGCTCCGGCTCGGGCACAGCCACCGCGCCGCGGTCGCAATCCTCCACCTGTGGACCGCGGTCGTGTCCGGCACCGCGGTCTCCCTCGCCTTCTTCCCCCTCGCGCAGGTCGCGATCGGCGCCGGCGGTGCCGCGCTCGTCGCGCTCGTGCTCACCGCGCGTCTCCTGCCCGCCCACCGCAAGTCCAGCCCCAGGAGCTCCACGTGACCGACCCGACCACCAACGACCCGACGGCCGACGACGGCGCGGACCAGACCCGACGGACCCCGGGCGCGGACGAGGCCCCACCGACGTCGGACGCAGGCACCGACGCGGATGCAGGCACCGGCTCGGAGGCGGCCGCCCCGCGGCCGAGGGACCCCAACGACCCCGCTCTGCCGCCGGAGCTCTTCACCGGCATCCTCAAACGGCTCGTGCTCTTCCTCCTCGTCGTCGCGGCCCTGTCCATCGGGATCGGGCTTCTCGTCGGCGGGACGCGTGGCATGTGGGGCGGCGTCATCGGCACCGGCCTCGCCGCGATCTTCGCCGTGACCACCGTCGTGGCCGTCCGGGCGGCCGCGAAGCGCCCGCTCGACCTCATGGTCATCGCCGTCATGGGCTCGTGGTTGCTCAAGACCGTGCTGGTCATCCTCGTCCTGCTCGCGGTGCGCGACGCCGACTTCTTCCACCGCGGGGTGCTCTTCGGCTCCGCCGCGATCGCGGTCCTCGGCTCGGTCCTCATCGACTCCCACGCCGTGATGACGGCGCGGATCCCCTACACCTCACCGCCGGCGAGGCCCGACGTCGAGGACTGACGTCGAGGTCCGCGGGGGCGTCCGTCGGCCCGACGCCGGACGGCCCAGAACGTGACGGGTGTCGCGTCGTGGGCCCCGAGATCGGGGGTGGAGGGCCAGTCGGAATGGGTTAGTCTGACTGCCGTCGGTGCGCTACGAGGGAGCTCTCGAGGTGTGCCGCACGCGCCGCCCACCATGACCCCGGGAGACGACCTGTGCTGAATGCGTTGACGAACGCCGCCACTGCCGCGCACGTCCGCATCGTCACCGCCGAGGGGGGCGAGGGCTGGCACGCGCCGGGTCTCGAGGAGTTCTTCCCCGAGCCGTTCCTCTTCGAGGGCACGCCGTTCGCCCTCAACCGGATCATGCTGGTCCGATTCGTCGCCGTGGCCGCCCTGGTCCTCGTCATCTGGCTGGGTACCCGGAGGCTGCGGCTCGTGCCCGGCCGGGCTCAGTCACTGATGGAGCTCGCCCAGGAGTTCGTGCGCCGCAACATCGCCTTCGACTCGCTCGGCGAACGGCTGGGCCGCAAGTACACGCCCCTGCTCACCGTGATCTTCGTCGGCGTCCTGTTCTTCAACATGACGGGCGTGATCCCGTTCCTCAACATCGCGGGAACGTCAGTCGTCGGTCTTCCGCTGACGTTCGCGATCATCGCGTGGATCGCCTTCATGTACGCCGGCATCAGGGAGCGCGGCGCGGGGAAGTTCTTCGGCGGCCAGCTCTTCCCGGCGGGCGTGCCGAAGCCGATCTACATCATCCTCACGCCCATCGAGTTCATCTCGACCTTCCTCCTGCGGCCGGTGACGCTCACCATCCGTCTGCTGGCCAACATGATGTCCGGGCACATCCTGCTCGTGCTGTGCTTCTCGGCCACGCACTTCTTCTTCTTCCAGGCGAGCGGCGTGATGGCCGGCCTCGGCGGTGTCACTCTCGTGGCCGGGCTGGGATTCACGCTGTTCGAGATCTTCATCAGCGCGCTGCAGGCCTACATCTTCACGCTGCTCTCCGCCGTGTACATCCAGCTCTCCGTGTCCGACCACTAGGCCGGACCCGCATCCGGCCACGGCCGGCACACTCCACACCAGACCGATCCACACCCACACAAGTAAGGAACCACCACATGGACGGCTCGCTCTCCGCAGTTGGTTACGGCCTCGGCACGATCGGCCCCGGCATCGGCATCGGCTACCTCGTCGGCAAGACCCAGGAGGCCACCGCCCGCCAGCCCGAGGTCGCGGGCCGCCTGATGACCAACATGTTCATCGGTGCCGCGTTCGCCGAGGCTCTCGGTCTGCTCGGCCTCATCGCGGGCCTCATCTTCTGATGCCTGCCAGCGGCAACGTCGTCGCGGGGGTGAGGGACGGTCTCGACCTCCTCATCCCGGCCTGGTACGACATCATCTGGTCGCTGGTGGTCGTCGCAGTCATCGCCTTCGCGGTCGTCCGCTGGGGCGTACCGCGCCTCACCGGCATCCTCGACGAGCGGTCCGACAAGATCGCCGAGGGCCTGCGCAAGGCGGAGGACGCCGAGGCGATGCTCGCCAACGCCGAGGAGTCCTCGGCCAGCGAGCTGGCCGAGGCGCGCCGCGAGGCGGCCGGCATCCGCGAGCGGGCCAACGCCCGCGGCAAGGAGATCGAGGCCGAGGCCCAGCGCAAGGCGCAGGACGAGGCCGAGCGCACCACGGCCGCGGCCGAGCGCCAGATCGAGGCGGAGCGCCGTCAGGCCGCGCAGAGCCTGCGCAGCGACGTCGGCACGCTCGCCGTGGAGCTGGCCTCGCGGATCGTGGGGGAGTCCCTCGCGGACTCCGCCGCCCAGTCCCGCGTGGTCGACCGGTTCCTCGACGACCTCGAGCAGCAGAACACCGCCGGCGCCACCACCCGCACCACCAGCACGACCCAGGAGGGCTGATCGTCATGCGCGCCTCCAGCTCCGTCGCCCTCGGGCAGGCTCAGGGTCGCTGGGACCCGGTCGTCCGGGAGGCCGATGACGCGTTCGACCTCGCGGGGACGGTCTTCGCGGTCGCGGACCTGCTCGCCGAGAGCACGGCCGTGCGGCGCGCGATGACCGACCCGTCCCGCTCCGGCGAGGACCGGGCCGCGCTCGCGGTGCGCGTCCTGGGCGACTCCGTGGACGGCCGCGTGACCGATCTCGTCGCCGGGCTGGCGCGCGAGCGCTGGTCGGCGGACCTGGACATCGTCGAGGCCCTCGAGACCCTCGGGCAGGACACGGTCCTCGCGGCGGCCGAGCGGGGCGACGGGCTCGACGCGCTCGGCGCGGAGCTGCTCGACGTGCGCGGCGTCATCGCCGGCTCGCCCGACCTCGAGGTGGCGCTGGCCGAGGAGGCGCGGGACCTGGCCGGTCGCCGCGAGCTCCTGACCCGGGTGCTCGGCGAGCGCATCTCGCCGGCGGCGCTGCTCATCGCCCGCCGCGGTGTCGGCTCGCTCCACGAGCGCTCGGTGCTCAGCGCGCTGACCCACGCCGCCGAACGCGCGGCCGAGCGGCGCGACCGCAAGGTCGCCCGCGTCACGGCGGCCGTCCCACTCACGGGCGAGCAGCGCGAGCGGCTCGTCGCCGCGCTCGCCCGCGAGCACGGCAGCGACATCGCGCTGCACGTCGACATCGACCCCGCGATCATCGGGGGTCTGCGCGTCGAGGTCGGTCACACGATCCTGGACGGCACCGTCCGCACGCGCCTGGACGAGGCGCACCGGCGCATCGCCGGCTGATCGACCCCACACGCAGGAACACAATCGGGCCCCACGAGGGACCGGACGAGGACAAGGACACTTGAGATGGCAGAGCTGACGATCCGCCCCGACGAGATCCGGGCGGCCCTGGACAGCTTCGTGAGCTCCTACGAGCCGGGGGCCGCGAGCACGGACGAGATCGGCCACGTGATCTCCGCCGCGGACGGTATCGCGACCGTCGAGGGCCTCCCCGGCGCGATGGCCAACGAGCTGCTGCGCTTCGAGGACGGTACGCTCGGCCTGGCGATGAACCTCGAGGAGCGCCACATCGGTGTCGTCGTCCTCGGCGAGTACACCGCCATCGAGGAGGGCCAGGAGGTGCACCGCACCGGCGAGGTGCTCTCGGTCCCGGTCGGAGACGGCTACCTCGGTCGCGTGGTCGACCCGCTCGGCAAGCCGATCGACGGCCTCGGCGAGATCACCGAGCTCCAGGGGCGCCGCGCGCTCGAGCTCCAGGCCCCCGGCGTCATGGCCCGCAAGTCGGTCCACGAGCCGCTGCAGACGGGCCTCAAGGCCATCGACGCGATGATCCCGATCGGTCGCGGCCAGCGTCAGCTCATCATCGGCGACCGCAAGACCGGCAAGACGGCGATCGCCCTGGACGCGATCCTCAACCAGAAGGCCAACTGGGACTCGGGCGACCCGGCCAAGCAGGTCCGCTGCGTCTACGTCGCCATCGGCCAGAAGGGCTCGACGATCGCGGCGGTCCGCAAGACGCTCGAGGACGCCGGCGCGCTGGAGTACACGACGATCGTCGCCTCGCCCGCGTCGGACCCGGCCGGCTTCAAGTACATCGCCCCCTACACGGGCTCGGCCATCGGCCAGCACTGGATGTACGGCGGCAAGCACGTCCTCATCGTGTTCGACGACCTGTCGAAGCAGGCCGAGGCCTACCGCGCCGTGTCCCTGCTGCTGCGCCGCCCGCCGGGCCGTGAGGCCTACCCGGGCGACGTCTTCTACCTGCACTCCCGGCTGCTCGAGCGCTGCGCGAAGCTGAACGACGAGCTCGGCTCCGGGTCGATGACCGGTCTGCCGATCATCGAGACCAAGGGCAACGACGTCTCGGCGTACATCCCGACCAACGTCATCTCGATCACCGACGGCCAGATCTTTCTGCAGTCGGACCTGTTCAACTCGAACCAGCGTCCCGCCGTCGACGTCGGCATCTCGGTGTCCCGGGTCGGTGGTGACGCGCAGATCAAGGCGATGAAGAAGGTCGCGGGCACGCTGAAGATCACGCTCGCCCAGTACCGAGCCATGGCCTCGTTCGCCATGTTCGCCTCGGACCTGGACCCGACGACCCGCCAGCAGCTCACCCGCGGCGAGCGCCTCATGGAGCTGCTCAAGCAGCAGCAGTCCAGCCCGTACCCGGTGGAGGACCAGGTCGTCTCCATCTGGGCGGGAACGAACGGCTACCTCGACGACGTCGAGGTGAGCGACGTGTCCCGCTTCGAGACCGAGCTGATCGACCACCTGCGCTCGACCACCTCCGTGCTCGACGCGATCGTCTCCACCGGCAAGCTCGACGACGACACCCTCCAGGCGCTGCAGGCCGGCGTCGAGGACTTCCGCTCCGGGTTCACCACCGGGGAGGGCAAGCTGCTCGAGGAGGTCGAGGGCGAGGAGGAGTCCGAGGCCGAGGTCGCGCAGGAGCAGATCGTCAGGGCCAAGGCCTGATCCATGGCGGGACAGCAGCGCGTCTACAAGCAGAAGATCCGGGCGACCCAGACGCTCAAGAAGGTCTTCCGCGCGATGGAGCTCATCGCGGCCTCACGGATCGGCAAGGCCCGGGACGCCGCGCTCGGGTCCGACCCCTACACCGCCGCGCTCATCCGCGCGGTGTCGGCCGTCGCGTCGCACGCGGATCTCGACCACCCGCTGATCTCGGGTCGCGACGACACCACGGACGTCGCGGTGCTCGTCGTTACCTCCGACCGCGGCATGGCGGGCGCCTACTCGGCGACCGTGCTGCGGGAGGCCGAGCGCCTGCTCGAGGAGCTGGAGGCCGAGGGCAAGACCCCCCGGCTGTACGTCTTCGGCCGCCGGGGCGAGAGCTACTTCAAGTTCCGCGGTCGCGAGGTCGTGGCGACCTGGACCGGTGAGTCCGACAGCCCCTCGGTCGCGGTCTCCCAGGAGATCGCGCAGACCCTGCTCGGCGCCTACCGGGCCGAGCCGGGCGAGGGCGGGGTGAGCGAGCTGCACGTCGTGTTCACCCGGTTCCAGTCGATGGTCACGCAGGTCGTCCAGCGTCGCCGCGTCCTTCCGCTCGAGGTGGTCGAGGGTGTCGCCGAGCCGACGTCGAAGGCGCTGCCGCTCTACGAGTTCGAGCCGAGCCCCGAGGACGTGCTCGACCAGCTCCTCCCGATGTACGTCTCCAACCGCATCCGCGCCCAGCTGCTCATGGCGGCGGCCTCCGAGCTGGCCTCGCGCCAGCGCGCGATGCACACGGCGACCGAGAACGCGGAGGACATCATCCGCGACTACACGCGGCTGGCGAACCAGGCGCGGCAGGGTGAGATCACCCAGGAGATCTCCGAGATCGTCTCGGGCGTCGACGCGCTGAGCGCGAGCTGACCCACCCGACCCCCACACTTCCGAGCACCCGAGACCGAGGACGAAACTCATGACCGCCACCCAGTCCGAGACGCCGCAGGCCGAGACCGCCGGCGTCGGCCGCATCGCCCGAGTGATCGGTGCCGTCGTCGACGTCGAGTTCCCGGCCGGCCAGATCCCCGAGGTCTACAACGCGCTGAAGACCACGCTCCACCTGCCCGGGCAGGAGGAGGCCGCCGAGATCACGCTCGAGACCGCCCAGCACCTCGGCGACCACCTCGTGCGCGCCATCGCGCTCAAGCCGACCGACGGCCTCGTCCGCGGCGGCGAGGTCCGCGACACCGGTGCGCCGATCTCGGTGCCCGTCGGCGACGTGACCAAGGGGCACGTCTTCGACGTCACCGGCGAGCCGCTCAACCTCGCGGAGGGCGAGACCCTCGAGGTGACCGAGCGCTGGCCCATCCACCGCCAGCCCCCGCGGTTCGACGAGCTCGAGGGCTCGACGACGATGTTCGAGACCGGCATCAAGGTCATCGACCTGCTCACCCCGTACGTCCAGGGCGGGAAGATCGGCCTGTTCGGTGGCGCCGGCGTCGGCAAGACGGTCCTCATCCAGGAGATGATCCAGCGCGTCGCGCAGGACCACGGCGGTGTGTCGGTGTTCGCCGGTGTCGGTGAGCGTACCCGTGAGGGCAACGACCTCATCGAGGAGATGGACGACGCCGGGGTCTTCGACAAGACCGCCCTCGTGTTCGGCCAGATGGACGAGCCCCCGGGTACGCGCCTGCGCGTCGCCCTCTCGGCGCTGACGATGGCGGAGTACTTCCGCGACGTCCAGCAGCAGGAGGTGCTGCTGTTCATCGACAACATCTTCCGCTTCACGCAGGCGGGCTCCGAGGTCTCCACGCTGCTCGGCCGTGTCCCCTCCGCCGTGGGCTACCAGCCCACCCTCGCGGACGAGATGGGCCAGCTCCAGGAGCGCATCACCTCCACCCGCGGCCACTCGATCACCTCGCTGCAGGCGATCTACGTCCCCGCGGACGACTACACGGACCCCGCCCCGGCGACCACGTTCGCGCACCTGGACTCCACCACGGAGCTCTCCCGCGACATCGCCTCGCGCGGCCTGTACCCGGCCGTGGACCCGCTGACCTCCACCTCGCGCATCCTCGCGCCGGAGTTCGTGGGCCAGGAGCACTACGAGGTCGCCACGCGCGTGAAGTCGATCCTGCAGAAGAACAAGGAGCTGCAGGACATCATCGCGATCCTCGGCGTCGACGAGCTCGGCGAGGAGGACAAGGTGACGGTCGCGCGTGCGCGCCGCATCGAGCAGTACCTGTCGCAGAACACCTACACCGCCATCAAGTTCACGGGCGTGGAGGGCTCGACCGTGCCGGTCGCCGAGACCGTCGAGGCGTTCAAGCGCATCGCGGACGGCCAGTACGACCACGTGCCGGAGCAGGCGTTCTTCAACATCGGCGGTATCGAGGACCTCGAGCGCGCATGGTCCAAGATCCAGGCCGACGAGCGCTGACGTGGCCGGCAACGGATCGCTGACCGTCGACGTCGTCTCGCCGACCGGGGTGCTGTGGTCGGGGGAGGCGTCCTCCGTCGTCGTGCCCGCCGCCGAGGGAGAGCTCGGCGTGCTGCCGGGGCGCGAGCCGGTGCTCGCGGTGCTCCTGCCCGGCACGGCGAGGGTGACGTCGGACGGGTCGACGGTCTCCCTCGACGTGCACGGGGGATTCGTCTCGGTCGACGACGACGTCGTCACCGTCGTCGTGGCCGACGAGGACGCCGAGGTCGGCGTGCTCGACGCCGAGCCGGCGTCGGACGATAGCACGCTCGCCTAGGCCGCCGATGCCGCGCACCGGATGGTTGGTGGTCCTGGGGATCCTTGCCGTCCTCGCCGTGTGCGCGGCCCTGGCGTGCGCCCTGCTGTGGCGGGCGCTGCGCCTCTACCGGCGCGGCGGCACGGTCGAGTGCCGCCTGCGCACCGGTGAGGACCGGTGGCGACGCGGGCTCGCCCAGCTCGGTGCGACCGACCTCCTGTGGTACCAGTTCGCCTCGTTGGCGGTGCGGCCCCGGTTGCGCATGGACCGCACCGCGCTCGAGCTGCGCGGGTACGACCCCCGGCCCCCCGACCCGGGTGGCCGCCCGGTCGTCCAGCTCACCCTCAGCGACGGACGGCGCACCGCGCAGCTGCGCCTGGCCCCGTCCGCCGTGCAGGCGCTCGTGGGCTGGAGCGAGGGCGCCCCGCCCCGTGTCCGCGGTACCTGAGGCTCCTCACCGCAGTACCTGAGGCTCCGTGCGCGTCCGCAGCGCCCGGGGCCCGCCGCGCGCGGACCGGGCGCCGGCGCGGCGGGGTAACGTGGTCGACCGTGCGTACCGTCTTCGCCCGTTGCTCCGTCGACTACTCGGGCCGGCTGTCGGCGCACCTCCCGCTCGCCCCGCGCCTCATCATGGTCAAGGCGGACGGCTCGGTGCTCATCCACTCCGACGGCGGCAGCTACAAGCCGCTGAACTGGATGACGGCGCCCTGCACCCTCAAGGAGCGCGAGCCCGACGCGGTCGAGACCGAGAGCGGCACCACGCTCGTGTGGGAGGTCAGCGCCGCGAAGACCGACGACCGGCTCGTGGTGCGGCTGCACGAGGTCATCTCGGACACGAGCGTCGAGCTCGGCGTCGACCCGGGCCTGGTCAAGGACGGCGTCGAGGCCCACCTCCAGGTGCTGCTGGCGGAGCAGGTCGAGCTCCTCGGTGCCGGGCACCGCCTCGTGCGCCGCGAGCACCCCACGCCGATCGGCCCGGTCGACCTGCTCGTGCGGGACCCCGAGGGCGGGGCCGTGGCGGTCGAGATCAAGCGGGTCGGCGGCATCGACGGAGTCGAGCAGCTCACCCGCTACCTCGACCTCCTGGGCCGGGACCCGCTGCTCAGCCCGATCCGCGGGGTGTTCGCGGCGCAGCAGATCAAGCCCCAGGCGCGCACGCTCGCCGAGGACCGCGGAATCCGGTGCCTCGTGCTGGACTACGACGCGATGCGCGGGGTCGACGACGTCGACTCCCGCCTGTTCTAGGAGGCGCCGTGAGCACCAGCGCCCCCGGCGCACGGCCCGCCGCCGACGACGAACGGCCCGGCGCCGACCTTCTCCCCGCCGGCGGCTGGCTCGCCCCCGGGGCCGTCGAGCTGGTCGACGCCGAGGACTCCCTCGTGGACGGCGGCGCGGCCGCCGCGGAGGTGTTCGCCGCGCAGATCGCTCGCGCGGCCGACGCCGGACGGGCCTGCGTCGTCGTCCTCGCGCCGGACCCCGACCCGACGCGGGAGAGCGTCGGCCGCCGTGCCGAGCTCGCCCGGGCCGCCGTGGCTGCGGCCGGGACCCACGACGTCGCCGCCTGGCTCACCGTGCGCGACCCGCTCCGGGTCGCCCGGACCGCCGGCGCCGGCGACGTGGGCCGCACGCTCGCCGCCCTGCACCACGCGCTGCTCGGCCACGGCGCCGCGGCGACCGCCCTGCGCGAGGCGGGCGCCGGCGTCGTCGGGACCGCCGTGCACCTCGAGGTGACCCGCCCCGCCGACCCGTCCTCGGCCCCGGACCTCGCCGCCGCGCTCGAGGCCGACCTCCTGACCAACCACGTCGTGCTGGGACCGCTGCTCGACGGCAGCTACCCCGTCGAGGCCCGCGCGGCGACCGCGCCGGCGGGGTGGGACCACGTCCGCCCCGGCGACCTCGTGGCGATCCGCCGCGGGCTCGACGTCCTCGTCGTCGAGCACTCCGGCACCCGCACCGCCCGGCGCGCGGGCCGAGACCGGGCGGACGCCACCGGTGCGGGGACCACGGTGCGGCCGGCCGGGACCCCCGGCGCGGACGACGTCGAGCTCGTCCACGCCGGCAGGACACCGGGCGGCCGGGAGGCGGACCCGTCCGGCCTCTACGAGGTCCTCGCCGCGCTGGACAACGCCTACCTCGGCACCCCGCTGCTCGGACTGGTCCCCACCGGTGCGGGCGAGGTCGGCCACGGCCCCGGGCTCGCCGCGCACGAGGAGGCCGCGCGCCGGGCGGCGACGGACGGTGCGGACGTCCGCGGACTGCTCGCCACGGCGTCCTGATGGCGCGTAACCGGCGCTCGGGGAAGCGCCCCTATTCCGGCGGGCACGTCCCGTTGGACATGGACCGCCTCGGCTCCCTCCCGCGTCAGGAGGCGGGCCCGGGCGGCGAGGACTTCAAGGTCCGCACGGTGCGCAGCTCGGACAAGACCTACCGCTGCCCCGGCTGCGACCAGGAGATCGGCCCCGGCACCTCGCACGTCGTCGCCTGGCCGGCCGAGCACATCTGGGGAGCGGAGGCCGGCGCGGAGGACCGCCGCCACTGGCACACCGCCTGCTGGCGGGCCCGGGGCGCCAGGCGCCCCACGCGGCGGCGGTAGCCGGGGCGACCCGGCTCGACGAAGCTCGCCCGCTGCGCTCCCGGACACCCGCCGGGCTGGCCGCTTCTGCGGCAGGGTGGAACGCTGATGCCATGACCACGCTCGCCGTCCACCGCCACGGTCCCACCGGGGACGTCCCGCTCGTCCTCCTCCATGCGTTCCCGCTCGACTCGCGCATGTATGCGGGTCTCCTGCCGCACCTCACCGACCTCCCGACCCTCAGCGTCGACTCTCCCGGGTTCGGCGACTCGCCCTCCCCGGCCGACGTCGCCGACGCCCTGGCCTGGACCGACGGACCCCGTCTGGAGATGGTCGCGCGGGCCGTCCTCGCCGCGCTCGACGAGCAGGGCGTCGACCGCTTCGTTCTCGCCGGTACGTCGATCGGCGGCTACGTCTCGATGCGGCTCGCCGCGCTGGCCCCCGAGCGGCTCGCCGGCATCGGGCTCATCGACACGAAGGCCGCGCCCGACCCCGGTGAGGCGCGCGAGAGGCGCGAGCGGCTCGCCGTCGACGTCCTGGGTCCGCCCGGAGTCTCGGCGCTCGCCCCCACGCTCGGCCCGCTCCTCGGCACGACGACGGCGAACGACGCGCCCGGCCTGACCGACGCGGTCGCCGGGTGGGCGGCGGAGGCCACGCCGGAGGGGGTCGCGTTCGCCGCGCGGGCGATGGCCGCCCGGCCGGACTCGACGGACGACCTGCGGGCGTTGGGCCGGCGGGGGGTCGCCGCGCTCGTGCTGCGGGGGGCCGAGGACTCGCTGGCGACCGGGGACGACGCGCTGGACATGGCCGACGCCCTGGGCACCGAGGTCCTCGAGATCGCGTCCGTCGGCCACCTGGCGCCGCTGGAGGCGCCGGAGGCCGTCGGAGGTGCCCTGCGTGACCTCCACGAGCGCGCGGTCGGTCTCGCGCGGGAGCCGTAGGGTGGCGCGGTGACCACCGCGAAGATCCGCCCTGCGACCGTGCTCGACGCGGAGGTGATCGCCGAGCTGCACGCCAGGGCCTGGCGGGCGACCTACGGCGGCGCGGTCGACGCCGACCGGCTCGACGAGCGTCTGGCCGACTACCCGCGGACGTGGCGGGAGCTGCTGGCCGACGACGGCGGGGGAGCGGCCACCTGGCTCGCCCACCGCGACGGCGCGGCGGTGGGGTTCCTGCGGGCGAGCGCGGTCGGCGGTGGCGAGGTCCGGTCCCTGCGGCTGGAGTCGATGTACCTCGACGTCGACGAGCAGGGGAGCGGCACGGCCGACAACCTCATGACGATGGCGCTCGGCGACGCCCCGGCGTTCCTGTGGGTGTGGCGGGACCAGGAGCGCGCGCGTGCCTTCTACCGCCGCCACGGGTTCGTCGAGGACGGCGAGACCGGGTCCTTCGAGACGTTGCCGACCGTGCGGATGGTCCGCTGAGCCTCAGGCTCGTCGGGCGCGCCGCCCGCCGGCCCCCTCCGGCGCCTGCCCGGTCCGCCGATCAGCCCTGCCGCTGATCGGTCCCGCCGGTGGTCTCGTCCGGTGCGACAGTCTCGTCCGGGCCCGGCGCGCCTGCGTCGTCGGCGCCTGCCTCTTCGGCGCCTCCGTCGAGGTCCGACTCGTCCGGCCTCGGGCCGTCGTCCGGGCCGGCGCCCTCGTCGAGGTCCGGCTCCTCCGCCCGGTCAGCGTCGGCCGGAGTCGTGTCGTCCACCGGGTCGATGTCCACGTCCGCGACCTGCGCGTCCGTCCGGTCCGCGGTGGCACCCGACGTGCGGGGCCCGCCCGGCGGGTCCGCGAGGACGGCGTCGGCCCGTGCGGCCGCCCCGATCCCGTCCTCGGCGCCGGTCTCGACGACCTCGTGCAGGGCCCGCCGGATCTGCTCGAGGTACTCGGTGAGCAGCGTGCCTCGCTCCTCGAGGCGCGCGACCTCGGCCCCGGCACCGACGCGGGCCCGGTCGGCCTCCTCGGCCACGTCGATGCGGGTCCGCTCGGCCTCCTCGCGGGCCGCGGTGAGCAGGCGCTCGGCCTCCTCGCTCGCCTCGGAGACACGGAACCGCGACTCCTCGTCCGCCTCCCGCGTGACCTCCTCGGCGAGCGTGAGCGCCTGGGCGGCACGGCGCTCGGCATCGTTCGCCCGCTGCTCGGCCTGCTCGACGGCCTGGGCCCGGGCCGTGGTCGCGGCCTCGTGCGCGGCCGCGAGGTCGCGCTCGGCGTTCGCCCGGGTGACGGCCAGCTCCTCGGTGGCGGTCGCGCGTGCCAGACCGAGCTCCCGCTCGAGGTCGGCCCTGCGCGTGATCTCCTCGGCCTCGATCTCTCGGCGGATCGCCGAGACGCGGCGCTCGGCCGCGGTGAGCAGCTCCTCCGCGCGAACCTCGGCGTCCTGCACGCGGGCCGAGGCCTCGGACTCCGAGCGCGAGGTCAGCAGGTCGGCCGCGCGCCGGGCGTCGCCGACGACGGCGGCGGCCTCGCGCTCGGAGCGCTCGCCGAGCCGGTCGGCCGAGGCCTGGGCGCGCTCCGTCGTCCGGCGCGCGTCCCTCTCCGCCTGCTCGACGACCTCGTTCGCCTGCTGCTCGGCCGCGGAGAGCAGGTGGGCCGTGCGCGAACCGAGGCCGGCGTAGGTCGGCGTCCCGGACTCGGCCAGCTGGCCCCGGACGTCCTCGAGCTCGGTGGTCAGCCGCAGCACGCGGGCGTCGAGGTTCTCCACGTGGTCGCGGGCCGCCGCGAGCCGGCTCGTGAGGTCGTTGATGCGGTGGTCGACCTGGGCGCGGTCGTAGCCCCGCATGACGACGGGGAAGCTGGCCTGCTCGTCCATGACGGTCCTCACGGTCGGGGAGGGCCCGGATCGTGGCTCATGGCCACGTCACGGGCGGGTTACCGGCGCCAGGGTACGTCGCCGACGTGAGTCGGCGGTCGGGCGTGTGCCGTTCCACGCTCCGTGGGGCGCCATCACGCCGTACCCTGGTCAGTCGAACCGGGTCGCCGTCGGCGGCCGCCGACCGGAAGGACGCCCGCCCCGTGATCCGACGCATCCTCGCGGCACTGCTCGCCGTCCTCGGTGTGACCGCGATCGTCCTGGCGATCCTGTCCGCCACGTCCTGGCGGGACGAGGACGAGCTCACGGCCTCGTTGGCGGAACGGCCCGGTACCCCCATCCTGCTCACCGACCCGGGTGTCCTCGAGATGGGCGCCGACGAGGTGACCGTCACGCTCACCGCCGATCCCGGCGAGGAGATCTGGTACACGTTCGTGCCGACCAGCCGCGTGACGGAGTGGGTCGGCGACGCAGAGCGCACCTCGGTCACCGGCCTCGAGTCGCGCACCGAGCTGGCGAGCGCCGTGGCCGGCACGGAGAGCACGGTCCCGCACCCGTCGGGCTCCGACCTGTTCCGCGACGCCGACGTCGGCACCGGTGAGGTCACCCTCGACCGGGCGGGCGAGCCGGGCGGACAGACGCTGTTCGCCGTCGTCGACGGCACCGCGGACGCGCCGTCGCTCACCCTGTCCTGGCCCCAGGAGGTCGAGACCCCCTACCTCGTGCCCGGTCTCGTCGCCGGCGGCGTCCTGCTCCTCGTCGCGCTCGCGCTGCTCCTGTGGCCCTCCCGCCGGCCCGGGCGCGACGGCGGCCGAGGCGCCGGCGCCGACGCTCCCGCCGGGGTCCACGACGACCGGCCGGCCGTGGACGACGAGCTGGCCGCCTCCCGCACCGGCAGCGGTGCGTACGACGCGGCGCCCGCCGCGGGGCGCCCGACGACGGACCCCTACGCGCCCGAGGTCGCCGACGCGCGCGGGAGCGCCGCGTCGGCCGACGACGCGGGCACCCACGACCGGTCCGGCACGGAGGGCTCCGGCACCTCCGCCACCCACGGCGCCGCGTTCGCGGGTGCCGGCGCTGCGAGTGCGACGGCGGCGCTCGGCACGGCGGCGTTCGCGCCGCGCGAGGACGACGCCGAGACCATCGACGTCGTCGAGCATGTGGACGCCCCGACCGATGCGGCGGACGCCGAGCCCGAGGCGGTCGACGCCGCGCTCGCGCCGGAGATGGCCGCGCTGGCCGCGCGGGAGCGTGCGGGGGAGTCCCTGCGCCGCCACGAGCGCCGCGTCCTCGCCGAGGCGCGCCGCGAGGCGCACGACGACCTGCGGGCCGGCGTCGACACCGAGGTCCGCGAGGACCTGCGTTCCGCCGGCTCCTCGCGCGGCGCGGGGATCCTGCCCTACTCGCCGCGCGCGGACGCGCACCGCGGATCAGCCGACGCGCCCGGGGCGGACACGCCGACCTCGACCGTCGACGCCGATCAGGCACTCGCCGACGCGGAGGCCGCCCAGGCCGCCGGCCGACCCCTTACCCGGCGCGAGCGCCGTGCGCTCGACCGCCGCGCGCGGCTCGGCGACGCTCCCGGAGCCGCCACTTCCACGGGCGAGCCGGACGCCGGCGGCGACGCCGGCCCCGCGCACAGCGACGGGACCCCGACCACCATGTCGTCCGGCGCCGCCACGACGACGACGGACGACGAATGGCGCGACCTGTGGGGCTTCGGTCCTCGGAGCGCTCCCGAGAACCGGAGGTGACGTGATGAACCGCCGCACCACGACCACACTTGCTGTCCTGCTCTCCGCAGGCCTTCTCGCCGGCTGCGGGTCCGAGGGGGAGGAGGAGCTGCCGACGCCGAACGCGGAGGCCCCCTCCGACGCCGGCGGCCCGTCGCTCGACCAGGAGACGCTTGAGGCCGTGCTCGAGGGCGTGGCGACGTCGGTCGCCGACGCGGACGAGGCCCAGGATCCCGAGCTGCTGCGCGAACGCGTGATGGGCCCGGCCTTCCGGCTGCGCTCGGCCGAGTACCGGATCGCCGAGGCGACCGGTGGCACGGTCCAGCCGGACCCGCTCTCGCTCGACACCCAGGTCGACATCGTTGGCGGCAGCCAGGAGTACCCGCGGGTGGCGATGGCGGTGAGCCAGATCCCCGACGGCTCGAACCTCCCGCTGCTCCTCACGCTCGCGACCTCCGACGTGCGCGACAACTACCGGCTGTGGTCGTGGGTCGAGCTGTTCCCGGGCGTGACCGTGCCGGAGACTCTCGCGCCGGACATCGGCGCCGAGGCCGTGCCCACCGACGACGACTCGCTCGTGCTCTCGCCGGCCGAGGTCGTCGACGCCTACGCCCAGCTGATCTCGGACCCCGAGGGCAGTCAGGCCGAGCGGTTCGGCCCCGACGAGTTCCGCTCGGACGTGTTCGCCGAGACCGCCGGCCTCAACGAGGCCGTGTCCGCCGCGGGTACTGCGACCGTCTCCGCCGAGCCGGTGATCGACGGGCCGCTGTCGCTGCAGACCGTCGAGGGCGGTGCGATCGTCGTCGGCGTGATCCGCACGACCACGACGGTGACGAAGACCGAGCCCGAGGGCACGCTCACGGTCGGCGGTGTCTTCGGCGACCTGCTCGGCGACGACGGGGTGGTCGAGGACGAGGTGAGCGCCATCGCCCAGGTGAGCGTGGCCTTCCACGTCCCCTCCGCCGAGGCGGAGGACCAGACGATCGAGGTGCTCGGCGCGACGTCGGTGCTCACCGAGGCGATCTCGTCGGGCCAGTCCGTGGTCGAGTCCCCGTCCGGCGGGTCGGAGTCGGCGTCGGAGTCCGCGTCGGAGTCCGCCACCGACGCGGGCTGACCGTCGGGCGAGCGCTGACCGTCGGGCGAGCGCCGACCGTCGGGCGAGGGCCGACCCCGCGCGCGTGATCCGCTCTGCGCAAAGTGTGCTGCGCGACCCGGCCCGGTCGGGGGACAATGGCGGCATGTCTCAGCCCTCCCTCTACGGTGCCGTCGACCTGTCCGCCCTCGCCGCCCCGGCTGCGCCGGCGGGCGGCGAGCCCGCGAGCGACCCGAACGGGCTCGTCGTCGACCTGACCGAGGAGCTCCTCGGCGAGGTCGTCGCCCGGTCCCAGGAGCTTCCGGTCCTCGTCGCCATCCTGTCCGCCCGTGCCCAGGGCTCGAACGAGCTGCGCGCAACGCTCGAGACCCTCGTGCGGGAGCAGGGCGGCCGGATCCAGCTGGCGGTGGTCGACGGGGACGCGCAGCCGCGTATCGCGCAGGCGCTCCAGGTCTCCCAGGTCCCCTCCGTCGTGGCCCTCCTCGGCGGCCGGCCGATGCCGCTGTTCACCGGCAGCCCGCCGGTCGACCAGCTGCGCCCGGTGATGTCGGAGCTGCTCACCGTCGCCGAGCAGAACGGCCTCACGGGTCGCCTCGACGTCGGTGAGGAGGGTGACGAGACGCCCGTCGAGCCGGAGCCCGAGCCGCTGCCGCCGCTGCACGCGGAGGGGGTGGCCGCGATCGAGCGCGGCGACCTCGAGGCCGCCGCCGAGGCCTACCGAAAGGCGCTCGCGCAGAACCCGAAGGACGCCGAGGCCGTCTCGGCGCTCGCGCAGGTCACCCTGGCTCGCCGGCTCGCGCAGGTCGAGGACCCGCAGGCCGCGCTCGCGGCCGGCGACGCCGAGGGCGCGGATCTCGAGACCCGGCTCGTCGCGGCCGACGTCGAGATGGTGTCGGGGCGCGTGGCGGCGGCCTTCGACCGCCTCGTCGGCGTCGTGCGTCGCACGGCCGGCGACGAGCGCGAGACGGTGCGCAAGCGGCTGCTCGAGCTGTTCGACGTCCAGGGCCCGGCGGACCCGGACGTGGCCAGGGCCCGCCGGCTGCTCGCCAGCGCGCTGTACTGACCGGTGCGGACGCTCGCCCGACGACGTCGGGCGAGCGCCGGGTCACTCCTTCGGCGGCAGCTGCTCGCCGACCGGCTCGAGCCAGATCGCGGACAGGGCCGGCACCCGCAGCGTGATCGACCTCGATCGCCCGTTCCAGGGGACGTCGCGCGCGACCTGGTCGCCGGTGTTGATGATCCCCGAGCCGCCGAAGCGCTCGTCGTCGGTGTTGAGGATCTCGCGCCACCGCGAGCTGCCGGGCACCGCGTCGGGGACGCCCACCCGGTAGCCCTCGTGGGCGGTGCCGGCGAAGTTGACGACGACCATCACGTGGTCGTCGCCGTCGACCGAGCGACGCAGGTAGGTCAGCACGTTGTGGTCGCCGTCGCCGGCCTCGATCCACTCGAAGCCCTCCGGGCGGAAGTCCTGCGACCACATGGCCGGCCGCTCACGGTAGACGGTGTTGAGCTCGTGGACGAGCTGCACGATCGCGTCGTGCTCGGGCTGCTGGGCCTGGGCCCAGTCCAGGCCGGCGCCCTCGTTCCACTCGGTGCCCTGCGCGAACTCCTGACCCATGAACAGCAGCTGCTTGCCCGGGTGCGACCACTGGTAGCCGAGCAGGGCGCGGACGCCGGCCCGTTGCTGCCAGTAGTCGCCCGGCATCTTCGCCAGCAGCGACCCCTTGCCGTGCACGACCTCGTCGTGGCTGATCGGCAGGATGAACTGCTCCGAGTAGGCGTAGACCATCGAGAAGGTGAGCTCGCCGTGGTGGTACCGGCGGTTGATCGGCTCCTCCGCGAGGTAGCGGAGGGTGTCGTTCATCCAGCCCATGTTCCACTTGAGGCCGAACCCGATGCCGCCGGCGGAGGTCATCGCCGTGATGCCGGGCCACGCGGTGGACTCCTCGGCGATCATCATCACCCCCGGCGAGCGCCGGTAGGCGGTCGCGTTGGTCTCCTGGAGGAAGCTGATCGCCTCGAGGTTCTCGCGCCCGCCGCGGGCGTTGGGCCGCCACCGGCCGGGCTCGCGGGAGTAGTCGAGGTAGAGCATCGACGCGACGGCGTCCACCCGCAGGCCATCGACGTGGAACTCCTCGAGCCAGTAGGTGGCGTTGGCGACGAGGAAGTTGCGCACCTCGCGGCGGCCGTAGTTGAAGACGTAGGTGCCCCAGTCGGGCTGCTCACCGCGCAGCGGGTCCGGATCCTCGTACAGGGCGGTCCCGTCGAAGCGGGCGAGCGCGAAGGAGTCCTTGGGGAAGTGCGCCGGCACCCAGTCGACGATGACGCCGATGCCCTCCCGGTGGAGGGTGTCGATGAGGAACCGGAGCTCGTCCGGCGAGCCGAGGCGTGACGTCGCGGCGTAGTACCCGGTGACCTGGTAGCCCCAGGAGCCGCCGAACGGGTGCTCGGCCACGGGCATGAGCTCGACGTGCGTGAAGCCGAGGTACTTCACGTGCGTCACGAGCTCGTCGGCGAGCTCGACGTAGCTCAGCCCCGGCCGCCACGACGGCAGGTGCACCTCGTAGATCGAGATCGGCCCGGCGTGCGGGTCGGTGGCGGCGCGGTCGGCCATCCACGCCTCGTCGCCCCACACGTAGGAGGAGGTCTCGACGACGGACGCCGTGCTCGGCGGCACCTCGGCCCGGCGGGCCATCGGGTCGGCCTTGTCGACCCAGTGCCCCTCGGGGGTGCGGATCTGGAACTTGTACCGCTGCCCGGCGCCGACCCCGGGGACGAAGAGCTCCCACACGCCGGAGCCGCCCAGCGAGCGCATGGCGTGGCGGCGGCCCTCCCAGCCGTTGTGGTCGCCGACCACGCGCACGGCGCGGGCGTTGGGCGCCCACACCGTGAAGGAGACGCCGGAGACCTCACCGAGGACGGAGGGGAACGTGCGGACGTGCGCGCCGAGCGCGGTCCACAGGGTCTCGTGCCGGCCCTCGCCGATGAGGTGGAGATCGACCTCGCCGATCGTGGGCAGGAACCGGTAGGGGTCGTCGACGGTCGTCGTCCGGCCGTCGTAGGTGACCTCGAGCCGGTAGTCCGGGACCGAGCCGGTCGGGAGCACGACGGTCCAGATGCCGCCGTGCTCGTGCTCGGCCGGGAAGCGGCCCTCGGTGGTGACCACCGTGACGGCCTCGGCCAGGTGCGCGAGCGCCCGGATCGTCACGCCCTCGGCGCCCGGGTGGGCGCCGAGCACCGAGTGCGGGTCGTGGTGCGTGCCGTCGGCGACCGCGGTGAGCACGTCGGCGTGGACGGCGGCTGGTTCGGCGCTCATGGACCCATTGTTCCCCACGGCGGCGCTTCCCGCGCCGCGGTCGGCGAGCAGGGCGCGCAGGCCGTCGAGCGGCACGCCCAGCCAGTCGGGCCGGTAGCGCGCCTCGTAGTCGATCTCGTACAGCGCCTTGGCGACCTCGGCGGTGTCGAGGAGCGGGCCGCGCACGGAGCGCCCGGCGACGGACTCCCACCCGGCGACGAAGGAACGGCGCGCGGCGGTGGCCCACGCGCGGGTGGCGGCCGGGTCGGCGCCGCCCGCCCGCGCGGTGCCGGCCGCGTAGTCGAAGGAGCGCAGCATCCCGGCGACGTCGCGCTCGGGGATGTCCGGCAGCCGGCGCTCCGTCAGCGACCGCAGCGGCTCGCCCTCGAAGTCGAGCACGACCCAGCCGCGTCCGGGCACGTCGAGGACCTGACCGAGGTGCAGGTCGCCGTGGATGCGCTGGAGCACGGGCCAGGCCGCCTCGACGCCGTGGCCGACGACCTCCCGCACGCGCTCGGCGCGCCCACCGACCTCCGCGGCGGCCGCTCCGGCCCGGCGCAGCCGCTCCTCGACCTCGGCAGTCAGCGCCCGGCGTGCCTCCGAGCCCGGGACGGCGGTGCCGAGGGTGAACAGCCGCGCGTGGATCTCGCCGACGGTCGCACCGAGCGCGCGGGCGCGCGCGGTGAAGTCGGTGCCCGACCGGGCGGCCTCGACGGCCACCTCCCAGGCGTCGCTCGCCCCGGCCAGGTACTCCGTGGCGACGGCAAGGTGCCCCGACGCGGGGGCCCCGTCGTCCTGCCACGTGCCCCTCAGGGCGCCGACGACCCGGGGGACGGTCGTCGAGCCGGCGCGCGAGAGGGCGCCGGTGAGCTCGGCGTCGGGGTTGTCCCCGGCGTCGAGCACGCGGAAGATCTTGACGATGACCGGGGACGCGTCCTGGCCCGGCGCCGGGTCGACGACGAGGGAGGAGTTGGACTGCTCGCCGGTCAGCGGCCGGCTGTCCCCGGCGGGCAGCGCGGAGGTCTCGCCGGGCTCGGCGCCCAGGCCCTCGACCTCGGCGGTGCCGGCCACCGCGCTCAGCGCGAGCCGGCCGAACAGGGGGTCCGCAGGGGCGTCGTAGATCCACCGGGTGCCGAGCTCGGAGTGCTCGACGACCTCGACGAGGCCGGAGTCGTCGGCCAGCGGGGCGCCGCGGTAGGTCAGCGGCACGAGGTAGACGACCGGCTCCTCGGCGTCGTCGCGCAGCATCCACCACTCCACCCCGACCTCGCCGGCCGGGTCCTCCAGGCGCGCCCCGCCGACCCGGGTGAGCCTCGGGTCGGCGGAGCCGCGGTACCACCGCTGGCGCGCGACCCATCGGGGGAGGAAGTCGTCGAACGCGGGGGAGACGGTCGGCATCAGGTGTCCTTCGGGTCCTCGGGTTCGGAGCCAGGGTCCGTGGCCTGGTCGCGGGCGGCGACCGCCTCCTCGACGGGGGAGAGCTCGGAGCGGTCCTCGGGCAGGGGTGGCGTGGGCCCCGCCGCGATCCCGGCGTCGAGGCCGGGGAACATCCCGGTCGTCGGCCGACGGGTGGGCATCGCCGGGGTCGTCGGGGCCGTACGGACGCCCGAGCCCGGGTACGACGGGCCGGTGGCCACGCTCGGCGGGCCCTGGAAGTCCGCGTGCGCCGTGTCCGTGCGCCCCTCCAGCGGCGCCGTCGGCACCGTCCCGGGACGCGTGAGCTCGAGCCAGAAGAAGTCGCGCGAGCCGAGCGTGAGCTCGAGCGTGCCGTCCGGGCCGACCGCCGGGAACCGGGCGCCGCCGAACACGTCGGTCGCCTCCCAGCCCGCGTGCTCGGGCACGTCGACCCGGGCCGTGCGCGGGGTGTTGGCGAGGTTGGACACGCACAGCACCGTGGTGGCGACGTTCGACCGCGTGAACGCGAGCACCGCCTCGTTGTCGACGTCGCGGGGCACGAAGTCGCCGTCGCCGAACACGGGGTAGCGGCGCCGCACCTCCAGCATGCCGCGCACCCAGTGCAGAAGCGAGGTGGGCTGGGCGAGCTGGGACTCGACGTTGACCGCCGTGTACGTGCTCACGAGCGACTGGACGACGGGCAGGTAGAGCCGGCCCGGGTCCTGGGCGGTGGAGAAGCCCGCGTTGCGGTCCGGCGTCCACTGCATGGGCGTGCGCACGCCGTCGCGGTCGTTCAACCAGATGTTGTCCCCCATCCCGATCTCGTCCCCGTAGTACAGGTACGGCGACCCGGGCAGGGACAGCAGGAGCGCGTTCGCGAGCTCGAGCTCGGCGCGGGAGTGGCCCAGCAGCGGCGCGAGGCGGCGACGGATGCCGACGTTCGCCCGCATGCGCGGGTCCTCCGCGTACCAGCCGTACATGGCGGCGCGCTCCTCGGTGCTCACCATCTCGAGCGTGAGCTCGTCGTGGTTGCGCAGGAACGTCGCCCACTGGGCGCCCTGGGGCAGGTCGGGGGTGGCGGCGAGGATGTCCCGGATCGCCGACGCCCGCTGGTCGCGCAGCGCGTAGAAGATGCGCGGCATGACGGGGAAGTGGAAGCACATGTGGCACTCGGGCGCCTCGGGCGTGCCGTAGTAGTCCACGACGTCCTCGGGCCACTGGTTCGCCTCGGCGAGGACGAGCGTGCCGGGGAACTCGTCGTCGATCATCGCCCGCAGCCGGGCGAGGAACGCGTGGGTGGCCGGGAGGTTCTCGCAGTTCGTCCCCTCCTCCTCGAACAGGTAGGGCACGGCGTCGAGCCGGAACCCGTCGACCCCGCGGCGCGCCCAGAACCGCACGACGTCGAAGATCGCCTCCTGCACCGCCGGGTTCTCGTAGTTGAGGTCCGGCTGGTGGGAGAAGAACCGGTGCCAGAAGTACTGGCGGCGCACGGTGTCGAACGTCCAGTTCGACTCCTCCGTGTCGACGAAGATGATCCGCGCGCCGGAGTACCGCTCGTTGGTGTCGCTCCACACGTAGAAGTCGCCGTACGGGCCGTCGGGGTTGTTCCGCGAGGCCTGGAACCAGGGGTGGGCGTCGGACGTGTGGTTGGCGACGACGTCGATGAGGACCCGGATCCCGCGGGCGTGCGCCTCGGAGACGAACTCGTCGAAGTCGTCCAGCGAGCCGTACTGCGGGTCGACGGCGGTGAAGTCGGCGACGTCGTAACCGCCGTCGCGCTGCGGCGAGGGGTAGAACGGCGGGACCCACAGGCAGTCGATGCCCAGCCACTGGAGGTAGTCCAGGCGCGAGGTCAGCCCGCGGAAGTCGCCCGTGCCGTCCGCCGTGCTGTCGGAGAACGTCTTGACGTAGACCTCGTAGAACACCGCGGTCCGGTACCACTCCGGGTCGTCGGACAGGCCCGGCCGCGTAGCGGCGGGCGCGTCCTCGGGCAGGTCGGGGATCGTCGGCGCGCTCATCGCAGCACCGTCAGCACGTGGGCGGTGCGCTCGGACGGCGTGAGTCGCACGTACGGGCTGGCGCCCCACTCGTAGACGGCGCCGTCGAGCTCGTCGCGGACCGTGAGGACGTGCTGCTCGGGTCCTGCTCCCGTCGGCACGTCGATGCCGATCGCGGCCAGGTCGAGATGGACGAGGCCGTCGCGCGTGGTGAACGGGTCGAGGTTGGCCACGACGATGACGGTGTCCTCGTGCCCGGTGGGTGACTGGTCCGCCGGCAGGTGGCGGGAGAACGCGAGGATCTGGTCGCTCGTCGTGGCGTGCAGGGCCACGTTGCGCAGCCGCTGCAGCGCCGGGTGCGCCCGGCGGGCGACGTTGAGCTTGCGCAGCAGCGGGGCGATCCCGCGGACCTCGTCCTGGGAGTGGTCCCGGGCCTTGAGCTCGTACTTCTCGTTGTCGACCTGCTCCTCCGCCCCGGGACGCGGCACGTTCTCGACCAGCTCGTACCCGGAGTAGATGCCCCACGTGGGCGAGCCGGTCGCGGCGAGGACCGCGCGGACGGCGAACGCGGCCGCGCCCCCCTGCTGCATGTACGGCGTGAGGATGTCGTGCGTGGTCGGCCAGAACGCCGGCCGCATGTGGGTGTCGGTCTCGTGCGCGACCTCGAGGAGGTAGTCGCCGAGCTCCTCCTTCGTGTTCCGCCACGTGAAGTACGTGTAGCTCTGGTGGAAGCCGATGGCGCCGAGGGTGCGCATCATCGCCGGCCTGGTGAAGGCCTCGGCGAGGAAGACGACCTCGGGGTGCCGGGCGTGGAAGTCGGTGAGGACGCGGTGCCAGAAGTCCAGCGGCTTCGTGTGCGGGTTGTCGACCCGGAATAGCGTCACGCCGTGGTCGACCCACGTCTGCAGGACGTCGCGGACGGCCGAGTAGATGCCCTCGGGGTCGTTGTCGAAGTTCAGCGGGTAGATGTCCTGGTACTTCTTCGGCGGGTTCTCCGCGAAGGCGATCGACCCGTCGGCCCGCGTGGTGAACCACTCGGGGTGCTCCGTGACCCACGGGTGGTCCGGGGACGCCTGGAGCGCCACGTCGAGGGCGACCTCCATGCCGAGACCGCGCGCCCGGTCGACGAAGTGGTCGAAGTCGTCGAAGGTCCCGAGCTCCGGGTGGATGGCGTCGTGCCCGCCCTCGGGCGAGCCGATGCCGTACGGGGAGCCGGGGTCCCCCGGCTCGGCGCCGAGGGTGTTGTTGCGGCCCTTGCGGTTCGTCGTGCCGATCGGGTGGACCGGGGTGAGGTAGACGACGTCGAAGCCCAGGTCGGCGATGCGCGGCAGGTCCTCGGCGGCCGTGCGCAGCGTGCCGGAGACCATCTGCCCGGTCACGGGGTCGCGGTAGGCGCCCGTCGAGCGCGGGAAGATCTCGTACCAGGACCCGTAGAGGGCCTTGAGGCGGTCGACCTGCAGCGGGTAGGTAGCCGACGGCGAGAGCGCGTCCCGCAGCGGGGCCCGCTCGAGCAGGGACCGCACGTCCTCGGATGTCGCGCGCACCATCCGCTCGCCGGGGGCGAGGGTCTCGTCGGCGAGCACGGCCGCGGCGGCGAGCAGGAGGTCGCGGTCGGCGGCGGGGCGCTCGAGCTCGGCGGCGCGGGTGAGCACGACGGCACCCTCGGCGAGCATGAGGTCGACGTCGACGCCCGCCTCGATCTTCACCTCGGCGTCGTGGATCCAGGTCCCCACGGGGTCCGACCAGGCCTCGACGCGGAACGACCAGTCGCCGGGGGCGTCGGGGGTCAGCCACGCCTCGAGGCGGTCGAGCCCGGGCGCGACGTCGACCATGCGGGCGCTCGAGTGCACGGAGCCGTCGGGCCGCAGCAGCACGGCGGTCGCCCCGAGCAGGTCGTGCCCCTCGCGGAAGACGGTCGCGGAGATGGGCAGCGCCTCGCCGGCGGTCGCCTTCGCGGGCCAGCGGCCGTCCTCGATCACGGGCGCGACCTCGACGACGGGTATGCGCCCGACGGGGGCGAACGCCGCCGGTGCCGGTGGTCGGGCCGAGGCGGGCCAGGGGGTCAGCGGGGCGGCCCGTCCGGGGGTGCGCGTGGACTCGGGTGGCTGCGTGTGGCTCACGTCCGCCAACCTACCGAGTCGCCCGGACGTCCGCGGCCCGAACGACGTCCGGGCCGCTGACCCGGGCGTCGGCGGGGACCCGCCGGGCCGGACCTGCAACAGGACAGAAACCCGACAACGGACCGGCTAGGCTCGCCCGCGTGAGAGCCATCCGCCGTTTCACGGTCCGCACCGTCCTCCCCGAGGCGCTCGCGCCTCTCGACACCCTCGCGACGAACCTGCGCTGGTCCTGGCACGAACCGACCCGCGCCCTGTTCGAGTCGTTCGACCCCGAGGCGTGGACGGAGGTGCACGAGGACCCGATCCGGCTCCTCGGCGCGCTCCCGCGCACCCGGCTCGACGAGCTCGCCGCCGACCCGGACGTGGTCGCGCGCGTGCGCGAGCTCGATGCCGACCTGGCGACCTACATGACCGAGCCCCGCTGGTACCAGACCGAGGGCCCGGCGGACCGGCCGGCCGCGGTCGCCTACTTCTCCGCCGAGTACGGCATCACCTCCGTGCTGCCCCAGTACTCCGGCGGCCTCGGCATCCTCGCCGGGGACCACCTGAAGTCCGCCTCCGACCTGGGCGTGCCGATCGTCGGCGTCGGGCTGCTGTACGGCGCCGGCTACTTCAAGCAGTCGCTCACCCGCGAGGGCTGGCAGCACGAGACCTACCCGCTGGTCGACCCGGACAACCTGCCGCTCGCGCTCCTGCGCGAGCCGGACGGCACACCGTCGCGGGTCGAGCTGGCGCTGCCCGGCGGCCGCACGCTGCGCGCCCAGGTGTGGGTCGCCCAGGTCGGCCGCGTGCCGCTGCTCCTGCTGGACTCCGACGTGCCCGACAACGACGAGCGCGAGCGCAAGGTCACCGACCGGCTCTACGGGGGCTCCGCCGAGCACCGGCTCGAGCAGGAGCTGCTCCTGGGCATGGGCGGCGTGCGCGCCGTCCGCCTGTACTCACGCCTCACCGGTGCGCCGGCGCCGGAGGTCTACCACTGCAACGAGGGCCACGCCGGGTTCCTCTCGGTCGAGCGCATCCGCGAGCACGTCCAGGGCGAGGGGCTGGACCTCGGCGCCGCCCTGGAGTCGGTCCGGGCGGCGACCGTGTTCACCACGCACACGCCCGTCCCCGCCGGCATCGACCGGTTCTCCCGCGAGCTCGTCTCCCGGTACTTCGGCGGCGAGGTGGCCATCCCCGGCGTCGGGCTGGAGGAGATCCTCGCCCTGGGCGCCGAGGACTTCGAGGGCGGCAACCCCGAGGTCTTCAACATGGCGGTCATGGGCCTGCGCGTGGCGCGCAGGGCCAACGGCGTGGCCGAGCTGCACGGCTCGGTCTCCCGCGGCATGTTCGCCCACCTGTGGCCGGGGTTCGACGTCACCGAGGTGCCGATCACCTCGGTGACCAACGGCGTCCACGGGCCCACGTGGGTGGACCCGCTGTTCGCGGAGCGGGCGACGGAGCGTCTCGGCGAGCGCTCGCTCACCTTCGGCGAGGGCTGGGAGCGGACCGAGGCCGAGGGCGGGTTCTCCGACCTCGAGCTGTGGCAGACCCGCAACGAGCTGCGCCGCAAGCTCGTCGACTCCGCCCGCGAGCGGCTGCGCAAGTCGTGGCTCGACCGCGGTGCCTCGCCGGCCGAGCTCGGCTGGACCGCCGACGCGCTCGACCCGGACGTCCTGACGATCGGGTTCGCGCGCCGCGTGCCGACCTACAAGCGCCTCACCCTCATGCTCAAGGATCCCGAGCGCCTCACGCGCCTGCTCACCGACCCGGAGCGCCCGATCCAGATCGTCGTGGCCGGCAAGTCGCACCCCGACGACGAGCCCGGCGTCGGCCTCATCCAGCAGTTCGTCACCTTCGCCGACCAGGCGGGCGTGCGGGACCGGCTCGTGTTCCTCCCGAACTACGACATCGCCATGGCGGGCACGCTCATGCCCGGCTGCGACGTGTGGCTCAACAACCCGCTGCGTCCGCTCGAGGCGTCGGGGACCTCGGGCATGAAGTGCGCGATCAACGGCGCGCTCAACCTGTCGATCCTCGACGGCTGGTGGGACGAGATGTTCGACGGCGTCAACGGCTGGGCGATCCCCACCGCGGACGGCGTCGAGGACACCGAGCACCGCGACACCCTCGAGGCCGCCGCGCTGTACGACCAGCTCGAGAACGTCGTCGTGCCCCGGTTCTACGACCGGGACGAGGACGGCGTGCCCGCGCACTGGATGGAGCAGGTGCGGCACACCCTGTCCACGCTCGGGCCGAAGGTGCAGGCCACGCGCATGCTGCGCGACTACGTCGAGCAGCTCTACACGCCGGTCGCCGTGGCCGGCCGTGCGCTGAACGGCACCGACCGGTTCGAGGGCGCCAAGGAGCTCGCCACGTGGAAGCGCCGCGTGCGCACCGCGTGGGCGTCCGTCCGGGTCGACACGGTCGACGCCCACGACTTCCCGGACGTCGTCAAGGTCGGCGACTCGATCAGCGTGACGACCGCGGTCGCGCTGGGCGACCTCGCGCCGGAGGACGTCCAGGTGCAGGTGGTCTCCGGCCGGGTCGACGACTCCGACGAGCTGGGCGACCTCACCGTGACGCCGCTGGCGCACGAGGGCAGCGTCGACGGGCGCCACACGTTCGCCGGCGACGTCACGCTGGACCACGCCGGCTCGTTCGGCTACTCGGTCCGGGTCGTCCCGCAGCACCGCCTGCTCGACGGCGTCACCGAGCTCGGTCTCGCGGCCTCCGCCCAGGGCTGACCACCTCCTTCGACGAGTGAGGGGATTTCTCCGCGGGTGAGCGGGGTCCTGCCTCACTCACGACCGAGCCCGTCGGTGCGTGCGTCTGCAGGCACTGACGGGCTCGGTCGTCCGGGCCGAGAAGGCCCGAGCAGGTGGTCGGTCAGTAGTCCATCTGCATCGCGGCGCGGACGTCGGCCAGGGTGGCCTCGGCGACGGCGCTCGCCCGCTCGTTTCCCTCACGCAGGATCTGGCTGAGCTGGGCAGGGTCGGCCGCATAGGTCGTGCGGCGCTCGCGGATCGGCCCGAAGTGGTCGTTGACCGCCTCCGTCACGAGCTTCTTCAGGCCGCCACCGCCCGCGTCGCCCAGCTCCTCGGCCACGTCGACCGGGTCCCGGCCCAGGCACAGCGCGGCCAGCTGGACGAGGTTGGAGACCTCCGGCCGTCCCGCGGGGTCGAACGTGATGTGCCGGTCGGCGTCGGTGACGGCCTTCTTGATGATCCGCGCCGTGGTGTCGGCGTCCATCCCGATCTCGATCGTGTTGCCCTTGGACTTGCTCATCTTCGCGCCGTCCATGCCGAGCAGGAGGGGGGCGGGGGAGAGCAGCGCGTCGGCCTGCGGGAAGATGGGCCGCTCGGGATCGACCCGGCCGTAGCGCTCGTCGAACCGGCGGGCGACGAGGCGCGTGAGCTCGATGTGGGGGAGCTGGTCCTTGCCCACCGGCACGAGGTTCGCCCGGCAGAACAGGATGTCGGCCGCCTGGTGCACGGGGAACGTGAGCATGAGCCCGGACATCGGCCGGGAGGACCCGGCGAGCTCGTCCTTGACCGTGGGGTTGCGGCGCAGCTCGGCGTCGGTGACGAGCGAGAGGAACGGGAGCAGGAGCTGGTTGAGCGCCGTCACGCTCGAGTGCGTGAAGATCGTCGAGCGGGCGGGGTCGATGCCGACGGCGAGGTAGTCCGCGAGCGCGGAGAGCACGTTGTCCTTGAGGTCGCCGACGCCGTCCCGGTCGTAGATCACCTGGTAGTCCGCCACCAGCACGTAGGACTCCACGCCGAGGTCCTGCAGGCGCACCCGGTTCGCCAGCGAACCGAAGTAGTGCCCGATGTGCAGCTGACCCGTGGGGCGGTCGCCCGTGAGCACGCGGTACCGCTCGGGGTGCTCCGCGAGGTCGGCCTCGATCGCGTCGCTGCGCGACTGGGAGCGGGCGAGGCTGGCGGAATCGGTGGTGGAGAGCTCGTCGATCGTGTCGGTCACGGGCTCAGACTAGGCGCTCCGGCGCGGCGGCCCGGCGGTGGGTCCGCGGGCCGCCGGCGCTCAGCCGGGTAGGACGCGGTCCACGAACGCGGTGACGTCGCGAAGGACCTCCTCCTTGTTCGTCTCGTTGAAGATCTCGTGCTGTGCGCCCGGGTAGGTGCCGCTCTCGGTGGCCGGCCCGGCGACGGCCGCCACGCCCGCCTGGCTCGGCCCGATGGGCACAAGCCGGTCGTCCTCGCCGTGCAGGTACAGCACCGGGAGGTCGCCGAGCGATCCGTGCTCGGTGATCCGGGCCATCGCGGTGTTCAGCGCCTCGAGGGTCTCCCGCCTGAAGTCGCCGTGCCACACGAGGGGGTCGTCGGCGTAGATGCGCCCGATCTCGGGGTCCCGGGAGAGCGTCCCGGGGTCGATCGGGGTCGGCGGGATCGGGTCCTGGGGGAGGAGGTCGTCGACGACGGCCCAGCTGCCGAGCACGGGGCCGGACAGGACGAGGGCGGTGAGCTCGGCGGCGTGGAGCTGCGCGTACCGGGTGGCGATGAGACCGCCCATGGAGTGCCCGATCATGATCACGGGGACGTCCGGGTGGTCGGCCCGCGCGGAGGAGACGAGCTGGTGGAGGTCGGCCACCACGTCGTCGTAGTCGCGCACGAGCACCCGCTCGCCCTCGCTCTGCCCGTGTCCCGCGTGGTCGAGCCCGTAGACGACGGCCCCGTGCGCTCCCAGGGTGGCGGCGACCCACTCGTACCGGCCGATGTGCTCCCCGTAGCCGTGGACCAGCACGGCCACGTAGCGGGGGTGGTCGACCCCCCGCCACACCCGTGCGGCGACCTGCCCGGCGTGCCCCTCGTACGTCCACGCGTCCATGCGTCCTCGTTCCGTCGTGCCCTGCCCGCGCCGGCGCGGACGCACCGGGCGACCGGCGTCGTCGCCGGAGGCTGTCTGTGGGCCCAGCGTAGCAACGGTGACCCGGGTCACGGGCGACGGGTCATCCGTCGCCGGCGGGCCCGGTCCGCTCCCCGCCCGCCAGGTAGAGGCGCATGGACAGCGGGGCGAGCAGCACGACCTCGCCGGGCGCTGCAGTCAGCGACCACGGGTCGCGGTCCTGCTCGGCCTCGGCGTACGAGGGGGACTCCCACTCCGAGCTCCAGGCGAGCTCGAGGTCGACGCCGCGCCCCTCGGGGAGCCGCACCGACTCGTAGTCGAGCGAGCTCGACAGCACCACGAGGACGTCCGCGTGCCCACCGCCGCCCGAGCGCAGCATCTGCAGGACCCGGACACGCGGGTCGTGCCAGCGGTGCGCGCCCATCTCCCGGGCGTCGGCGTCGAGCCAGGCCAGGTCGGGCACCCGGTCGCCGTCCGCGACGCGCCCGGTGTAGAAGCGCTCGGGGCGCAGGACCGGCTGCTCGCGTCGCAGTCGAAGCAGGTGCCGGGTGGTCGCGAGGAGGTCCTCCCGCCATCGACCAAGGTTCCAGTCGAGGTAGGACGTCGCGTTGTCCTGCGAGTATGAGTTGTTGTTCCCGCGCTGCGTGCGTCCGATCTCGTCGCCGGCCGTGAGCATGGGCGTCCCGGGCGAGAGCAGCAGCGTGCCCAGGAGGTTGCGGATCGAGCGGCGCCTGAGCGGGAGGACGTCGGCGGCCGGGGAGTCGCTCGGCACGGGCCCCTCGGCCCCGTGGTTCCACGACCGGTTGTCGACCGTCCCGTCCCGGTTGTCCTCGAGGTTGGCGGAGTTGTCCTTGTGCTCGTAGGCGACGAGGTCGGCGAGGGTGAATCCGTCGTGCGCGGTGACATAGCTGATCGATGCGTGCGGTCCGCGCCCGCCCGGCACCTGCCCGTACCCGAACATGTCGGCCGACCCGGACAGCCGGGTCGCGAGGTCCCGCAGGTCGCGGCCGCTCCCGCCCTTCGCGGCGGCGCCGGGGTCGGCCAGCCAGAACGTGCGTACGGCGTCGCGGAAGCGGTCGTTCCACTCCGCGACGGGGGCGGCGAACTGGCCCGTCCGCCACCCGTCCGGGCCGAGGTCCCAGGGCTCCGCGACGTGCTTGACCTCGCGCAGCACCGGGTCCGTCGCCAGGGCCACCAGGAGCGGGTGGTAGGCCGTGAACTGGTCGGCGTTGCGCCCGAGCGTGACCGCGAGGTCGTAGCGGAAGCCGTCGACGCCGACCTCGCTCGCCCAGTACCGCAGCGAGTCCAGGACCATGCGGACGACCTCGGTACGCCTGAGGTCGAGGGTGTTGCCGCACCCGGTCATGTCGAGCATGCGCCCGCGGTCGTGGTCGTCGTGCAGGTAGTAGCCCGACGAGTCGAGCCCGCGCCAGGACACGCTCGGCCCGGCGACCCCGCCCTCGCAGGTGTGGTTGTAGACGACGTCGAGGAGGACCTCGATGCCCGCCGCATGCAGCAGCGCGACCATGCCCTTGACCTCGGCGAGCACGGCGGCCGGGCCGGCGGCACGCGCGGCGGCGGTCGCGTAGGAGGGCTCGGGCGCGAGGAACCCCAGCGTGTTGTAGCCCCAGTAGTTGGTCAGGCCCTTGGCGACCAGGTGCGGCTCGTCCATCTTCGCGTGGATCGGCAGCAGCTCGACCGCGGTGACGCCGAGCGAGCGCAGGTGATCGATCGTCGCCGGGTGCGCGAGACCGGCGTAGGTGCCCCGCAGCCGGTCCGGCACGCCGGGGAGCGTCATCGTCAGGCCGCGGACGTGCGCCTCGTAGATCACCGTGTCGCGCCACGGCGTCCTCGGGGACGGGACCGCCCCGTCGAACCGGTCGTCGACGACGACGGCGTGCGCGACGTCAGCGGCCGAGTCCCGCGGGTCCGGCGAGCCGGTGCCGTCGACCGGGGCGAGGTCCTCGCCGACCACGTGCGCGTAGACGGCCGGCGTGAGCCGCGTCGTCCCGGCGATCCCGCGCGCGTACGGGTCGAGGAGCAGCTTGGCCGGGTTGTGCCGCTGACCGCGCGGCGGGCTCCAGGGGCCGTGCACGCGCAGGCCGTAGCGCTGCCCGGCACGGACGCCGGGAACGTGCCCGTGCCAGACGCCGTGGACGGGGCCGCGCAGGGAGTGGCGGCGCTCGGTGAGGCTGCCGTCGGGCGCGACGTCGACGAGGCACAGGTCGACCCGGGTGGCCCGGGAGGAGTAGACGCCGACGTCGATGCCGTCGCCGACCAGGTGCACACCGCGGCGGTCCGGGCGCGACGCCGGGGCGGGCACCGGCTGCGCGCCGACGTCCTCGTAGAGCCGGGGGACCGTGGTGCGTGGGGCGGGGGTGCGGGGGGCGTCGGCGCGTGGGGTGGGCGCCGAGAAGTTCCTGGTACTCACGGTCCCATCCAACCTCAGCAGGGCGGGCGGTCCGGCCCGACGGGCTGCCTACGCTGGGAACCGTGCGCCACTACCTCGACCACGCCGCCGCGACCGACCTCCTCCCGGAGGCCGCCGCCGCGCACGCGGACGAGCTGGCTCGGCAGGTCGCGGCGCCGGGCAACCCGTCGAGCGGGCACGCCGCGGGGCGCGCGGCCCGGGCCCGCTGGGAGGAGGCACGCGAGCGGATCGCCGCGGCCCTGGACGCGGACGCCGCCGAGGTGATCCTCACCTCGGGCGCGACGGAGGCCGACACGCTCGCGTTGACCGGCGTGGTGCGCGCCGCGCACCTGGCCCGCAGGACCCCGCGCTGCGTGGCGCACTCCGCGGTCGAGCACCCCTCCGTGCTGAGCACTGCCCGGCACCTCGAGGACGACGGCCTCTCGGTCGCCCACCAGCTCCCCGTGCTCCCCGACGGACGGCTCGACCTCGACGCCGCCCGCGAGGTCCTGTCCTGCCCGCCGGCCCTGTACTCCGTGACCGCCGTGTGCCACGAGACCGGCGTGGTCCAGCCGCTCCGCGAGCTCGTGACGATCGCCCGCACCGCGGCCGACCGGGAGCGCCCGCGCGGCGTGCCCGTGCACACCGACGCCTCCCAGGCGCTCGGCGTCCTGCCCGTCCGGTTCCACGCCGACGACCTCGACGCGTGCACGATCGCCGGGCCGAAGATCGGCGGGCCGGTGGGGACGGGTGCCCTCATCGCCCGGCGTGACCTGGAGCTGGCCCCGGTCGGGGGCGGTGGCGGCCAGCAGCGCTCGGTCCGGTCCGGCACCCTCGACGTCGCGGGGGCCACGGCGCTCGCCGTCGCCGTCGAGCACGCGGTGGCCACGCGTGAGGCGCACGCCGCCCGGATGTCCGCACTGCGCGCCGAGCTCGTGTCCGGGATCGCGTCACGGATCCCCGGACTCGTCGTCACCGGCCCCGACCCGGACCGGCCGGAGAGCGCGGAGGTGAGCCCCGCCGTCGTGCACGTGCGGATCCCCGGCGCGGACCCGGACGCGCTCCTGCTCGCCCTCGACGCCGCGGGGATCGACGCCTCGCCGGGCGCGGCCTGCACCACCGGCGTCCTCGGTGCGAGCGACGTCCTGCTCGCCATGGGCCTGTCCGAGGCCGACGCGCGCACCGGCCTGCGCCTCTCGATGGGCCGCACCACCACCGCGGACGACGTCGTGGCCGTCGTCCGCGCACTGCCCGGCGCGGCCGAGTCCGCCCGGGCGGTGGGCGCCCTCTCGTCCTGAGTCGCTGCTGCCCGGGCCGCGGTGCGCGACAATGGCTGGCGCCCACCGACCCGGAAGGATCCCCATGCGCGTGCTCGCCGCCCTCAGCGGAGGCGTCGACTCCGCCGTCGCCGCGGCCCGCGCCGTCGAGGCCGGCCACGACGTGGTCGGCATCCACATGGCGCTGTCCCGCAACCGCGCCGAGCACCGGTCCGGCTCCCGCGGCTGCTGCTCGATCGAGGACGCCTCCGACGCCCGCCGCGCGGCCGACATCCTCGGCATCCCGTACTACGTGTGGGACCTGTCCGAGCAGTTCGACGACCTCGTGGTCAAGGACTTCCTCGAGGAGTACCAGGCGGGCCGCACGCCCAACCCGTGCGTGCGCTGCAACGAGCACGTGAAGTTCTCCGTCCTCGCCGACCGCGGCCGGGCCCTCGGCTTCGACGCCGTCGCCACCGGCCACTACGCGCGCCTCGAGCACACGGGCGCCGGGCCCCGGCTGTTCCGCTCCGCCGAGCCGGACAAGGACCAGAGCTACGTGCTCGCCGTCGCCGGCCGCGAGGGGCTCGGCCGCGCGCTGTTCCCCCTCGGGGACGTGCGCGCGAAGGCCGACGTCCGCGCCGAGGCCGAGGCCCGGGGCCTGCCGGTCGCCACCAAGCCCGACTCCTACGACATCTGCTTCGTCGCCGACGGCGACACCGCCGGCTTCCTGCGCTCCCGCCTCGGTGAGCAGCCCGGCGAGATCGTGGGCACCGACGGCGAGGTCCTCGGCGAGCACGACGGCGCGTACGCCTACACGGTGGGGCAGCGCAAGGGTCTCGGCCTCACGCGGCCCGCCGCGGACGGCCGGCCGCGCTACGTGCTCGACGTCGACACCTCGACCGCGCGCGTCGTCGTCGGTCCCGCCGAGCTGCTCTCCACCCGGCGGATCGAGGCGGGCGACGTCGTGTGGCTCGCCGACGACCACCCCGCCGAGGTCCCCACCGAGGCCGCCGTGCAGATCCGCGCCCACGGGGCGGCGCACCCGGCCGTGGTCACGCGCGACCGTGACGAGCACGGGGCCGAGCGCCTGGGCATCGACCTGCGCGAGCCGATCCGGGGCGTCGCCGCCGGTCAGAGCGCGGTGGTCTACCTGGGCGACCGCGTCCTCGGCCAGGCGACGATCAGCTCGCGGGGCTGACCGGCCACGCTCTCCGGTCGGGCCCCTCCGGCCGGGTCGGTTCGGGCCTACCGTGGGGCCATGCCGATGCTCGACGACCTGCCCCTCGCCCGCTCCACCGTCGACCAGGCCGCGGAGCGGCGGAACGAGGACGGCCTCTACGACCGGCTCCGTCAGGAGCCCGGCACCAGGGTGCTGCTCGTGCGGCGCGGCGAGGTCGCCGTCGACGGCGACGCGCTGGTCCTTCTCACGCCCGGCCAGCTGCCGAGCATCGGCTGGGACGCGGAGCGCATCCACCTCCTCGGGGCGGACGCCGACGGCACCTATCTCTCGGCCGACCTTCCGGACGACCTGGGCGACGTGCGGGACCTCGACGGCGTGCCGGTCGTCGAGGACGCGGCGCTCGTCGAGGCGGTGCACGGCCTGGAGTTCGCCCACCTGCGCGACGTCGGCGACGCGCTGTCCGACCGGGACGCGGGCCTCGCCACGACGGCCGTCGCCCTGTCGACCTGGCACCACCGGCACCCCCGCTGCCCGCGGTGCGGGGAGCCGACGGAGGTGCAGGCGGCGGGCTGGGTCCGGCGCTGCACGACCGACGAGGAGCAGCACTTCCCGCGCACGGACCCGGCCGTCATCGTCGCCCTCGTCGACGACCGCGACCGCCTCCTGCTCGGTCACGCCGCGCACTGGCCCGCGGGCCGGTTCTCCACGCTCGCGGGCTACGTCGAGTCGGGCGAGGCCGCCGAGGAGGCCGTGCGCCGGGAGATCATGGAGGAGGCGGGCGTGCGCGTCGTCGACATGGAGTACCGGGGCTCGCAGCCGTGGCCGTTCCCGTGCTCCCTCATGCTCGGCTACACCGCCCGGATCGAGGGTGTGGAGGACGCGCGGCCGGACGGCGAGGAGGTCACCGAGCTGCGCCTGTTCACGCGCGACGAGCTCGCGGCGGCGGTCCGGGTGGGCGACGTCTACCTGCCGATGCGCAGCTCGATCGCCCGCTCGCTCATCGAGGACTGGTACGGCGGCGAGCTCCTCGGCTGAGCCGAGGCGCCGCGCTCCTCGCGCGGTGTGCCGCCGCGCGGGTGTCAGCCGGCCAGGTGCGCGCGGACCTCGCTGAGCGAGGGGTTCGTCGCCGTCGAGCCGTCCGCGAACAGGACGGTGGGCACCACCTGGTCGCCGCCGTTGACCTCGGCCACCAGCGCGGCGGCGTCGGGCGTCCGCTCGATGTCGACCTCGGTGAACTCGACGCCGGCGGAGGTCATCTGCTTCTTGAGGTTGCGGCAGTACCCGCACCAGGTCGTCGTGAACATCGTGACCGTGCCGGGCCGGGGGGTGGGGACCGTCATCGTCGTCCTTCGCGTGGGGGAGGGGGCGGGGCGTCGTTCGTCGCCGACGGGGGTCGACCATGACGACGACCCCACCGTACGCCGATGCCTCAGCAGCGCGTCAGCGTGTCGCGTGGACCGGGTTCGGGATCGGACTCGGGACGGTCGCGGACCAGGGACGCAGAGCGCCGCGGAGGTCCGGTGATCCACAGGCGGGGCGTCGGTGTCGTCGCCCCCTGAGACACTGGGGGCGATGTCCGACCCGCTGACCGAACCCGCCGACCCGACCCGTGACCCGTCCGCGCCCGAGCCCGCCGCCGGTGAGCCCGCGGAGCTCCTCGAGGCGCTCGACCCGGACCAGCGGGCGGTCGCCGAGCACCTGACCGGACCGATGTCCGTGCTCGCCGGCGCCGGCACGGGCAAGACACGGGCCATCACCTACCGCATCGCCTACGGCGTGCGCACCGGCGCGTACGACCCGCGGCGGATGCTCGCCGTCACGTTCACCGCGCGCGCCGCCGGCGAGCTCCGCTCCCGCCTGCGGGACCTCGGCGCCGGCGCCGTCCAGGCCCGCACGTTCCATGCCGCGGCCCTGCGCCAGCTGTCGTACTTCTGGCCGCGCGTCGTCGGCGGGGCGGTCCCGCAGATCGCTCCGCACAAGGCGAGCCTCGTCGCCGAGGCCGCGGGCCGGCTCGGGCTCGGTGCCGACCGGGTGACCGTGCGCGACCTCGCCGCCGAGGTCGAGTGGTCCAAGGTCAGCCTGGTGACCCCCGAGGACTACCCGCGCGTCGCCGCGAAGACCGACCGGGACGAGGTCGGCGGCCACGACCGCGCCACGATCGCCCGGCTCCTCGAGCTGTACGAGTCGGTCAAGACCGAGCGGGGCGTCATCGACTTCGAGGACGTCCTGCTCTCGATGGTCGCGATGCTCATCGAGCGCACCGACGTCCGTGACGAGGTGCGCGGGCAGTACAACCGGTTCGTCGTCGACGAGTACCAGGACGTCTCGCCGCTGCAGCAGCGTCTCCTCGACCTCTGGCTGGGCGACAGCAAGGAGCTGTGCGTCGTCGGGGACGTGAGCCAGACGATCTACTCGTTCACGGGGGCGACCCCGCGCTTCCTCACCGAGTTCCCCAGGCGGTACCCGGGCGCCGCCGTCGTGCGGCTCGTGCGGGACTACCGCTCCACGCCCCAGGTCGTGCGCGTGGCCAACGAGATCCTCGCCCGCGCCGGCCGTGACCGGGACCGGGCCGCCGTCGAGCTCGTCGCGCAGCGGCCCAGCTCCGTGCCGGTGCGGTACGAGACCTACGACGACGACGCCGCCGAGGCTGCCGGGGTCGCCGGCCGGATCGGGGAGCTCGCCAAGGAGGGGGTCTCCCTCAGCGAGATGGCGGTCCTGTTCCGGACCAACGCCCAGTCCGAGGCGCTCGAGCAGGCGCTCGCGGAGCAGGGCATCGGTTACCTCCTGCGGGGCGGCGAGCGCTTCTTCTCCCGGCGTGAGGTCCGCGAGGCGATCGTGCTGCTGCGCGGCGCCGTCCGCTCGATGGCCGACGCCGAGCTCGGACCTACCGTGCGGGACCTGCTCTCCGGCGCCGGGTGGTCGCCCGAGCCGCCCGCCCAGCGCGGCGCCGCCCGCGAGAGGTGGGACGCGCTGAACTCCCTCGTCCAGCTGGCCGACGACCTGGCCGCGACCAGGCGGGCCGATCTGGGCGACTTCGTCGCCGAGCTCGACGAGCGCGCCTCGGCCCAGCACGCGCCCACGGTGGAGGGCGTGACCCTGGCGTCGTTCCACGCGGCCAAAGGGCTGGAGTGGGACGCCGTGTTCCTCGTCGGCGTGTCCGAGGGGCTCCTGCCGATCTCCCACGCGGGCGACTACGCGGAGATCGCCGAGGAGCGCCGCCTGCTCTATGTCGGGGTCACGCGTGCCCGCGAGCACCTCGAGCTGAGCTTCGCCCGCGCGCGTCAGGTCGGCGGACGCGCGAGCCGCAAGCGGTCGCGGTTCCTCGACGGCATGTGGCCGGAGGAGGAGCGCGCCGGTCGTGGCGCAGGAGGTGACCGGGTCGGCAAGCGGGCCGCCGCACGGGCCCGGGCGGAGACCTTCGCGACCGAGCACCCGGAGGCGGTCGAGCTCTTCGAGGGGCTGCGCGCCTGGCGGGCCGACGCCGCCCGACTGCGCGGCTGGCCGGCCTACTCGGTGCTGCCGGACGCGACCCTCCAGCAGATCGCCGTGCACCGTCCGGCGGACCTGCGCCAGCTCGGTCTCATCCGGGGCGTGGGCGCCACCAAGCTCGACCGGTTCGGTGGCCAGGTGCTGGCGGTCGTCCGTGGCGAGGACGTCGACGTCGAGGAGTGGCTCGCCCGCACCGAGGGGTGAGGCGTGCGGCACGAGGCCGCCTGATAGGGGCCGCCTCGGACGGGTCCGACGATCTCTTCCGTTAATTCCCTTGTGCCGCGCCACCGTGCCGCCTAATGTCACATCTGTCCGTGTCGAACGGGATCGGGTCTAGCCAGCCACGACGGTCCCCCGCTGAGGAGAAGGAGGTGCTCGGGATGATGAACACCAGCTACGCGATCGATTGCGATCTCGCCGTGACTGCTGCCAACGCGCGTGACGCGCTCGCGGGCACCGTCGGCACCCTCCTCGCGGGTGGTGTCGCTCCCTTCATGGGGAGTCGTGGCGGCGAGGCACCGGGGGTGAACTCCGCCCTCGCTCGCCCGCGAACCTGCGCGCGCCCCACGGCGCACCTCCGTCCCGACCTGGGCTGACACGCTCCGCGTGCGCCGTCGGGACATCCCGACGGCCTAGTCGCCGTCCCCCACCAGGAGACCGACGCACGACCGGAGCACCCGATGAGCACGCAGACCACTGCGTACCTGGCCCCGTCCACCAGAAGCGACGCGACGAACCGTCCCGTCCCCGTCACGATCGGCCTCGCGCCGCCCTTGCCCGCCGACGACGCGGGCACCGACGAGCTGCCCTGCCTGACCTCGGACGACCCCGACCTGTGGTTCGCCGAGCGCACGGCCGACGTCGAGCTCGCCAAGTCCCGGTGCGCGCCCTGTCCCCTGCGGGAGGCCTGCCTGGCCGGCGCCGTCGAGCGCGGAGAGCCGTGGGGCGTGTGGGGCGGAGAGGTCTTCGTCGACGGCGTCGTCGTGGCCGTCAAGCGCGGCCGCGGACGCCCGCGGAAGGACGCCGCCGCGTGAGGCGGGCGGCGGGAACACGTCTCCCGCCGCCCGCCTCACCTCGACCACGGCCGGGCGCCTGTCGCCGCGCCCGTGCCGGAACCGAGCGCGCTGCCCCCGTTTCCACCCCGGGTGCACCGCACCGCGCTCGACCCGGGCGCGCCGCCCTCGAGCCCTACCCGGGTACGGGGGCGGTGCACCCGCACTCCGGGTGCACCGCCCACTCCCGCCTGATCTCCTCGCCGTCGAGGTCCAGCTCGAGCGACGCCCCGGTGAGCGCGTGCGGCGTGCCCGGCGCATCGAGGTACGCCGTGGCGGCGCCCACCGCCGTGGCGGCCGCCCAGCTCGCCTGCGCGTAGGACTCCGCGGGCTCGGGCAGCACCCGCAGCTGGGTGGCGACCGCCGGCCACGCCCGCTCGGCCGCGGCGCGGGCGACGTCGAGGCACCGCATGCACGGACCCCGCCCGGGCACGACCAGCGGTCCGACGGTGGTCGCCAGCTCGCCCACGACGACGACGAGATGCGCGACGTCCTCCTGCGCGAGCCGACGCAGCAGCGGGGGATCGCTCACCCTGGGCGTCGTCACCACCACGAGATCGGGACGGGTCCCGGGGGCGGCGCCGATCCGGAGCGCGGGCACGGCCGCCCGGAGGTCGTCCACCACGCACGACTCCCGCGTCCGACCGACGTCCGGCGCCCGGTAGGGCAGCACGTCGGTGGACAGCACCGGTGCCGGGTCCGAGACGAGGAGCGTGCCGACGCCCGCCGCGGCGAGGCCGGTCGCCGTCAGGGCGCCGGTGCGACCGAGACCGGTGACGCCGACGACCGTGCGCTCCCGCACCGTGTCGGCCGCGGGCAGACCTGCCAGACCCGCCCGGTCGCGCCACTGGGCGTCACCCGTGGCACCGTCGCCCGCCGGGCGGCGGCCCGAGCCGTGCCCGATGATCTCGGACGCCTGGTGGGTGAGGACACCGGCGCGCGTGAGCAGCTCGACGAGGTGGTCCACCTGGCTCTTCGTCAGTCCGGCCGTCGCCCCGTACCGGTGCAGGTCTGCCCTCGTGGGCGCCCGGTCGAGCGCCTCGAGCAGCCGCTGCTCGGCGCCGGTGAGCCCGTCGAGGACCACCGCGCACCGCGGGTCGGTCCCCACCTGCGAGGACCCGGCGCCCCGCCACAGCACGTCCATCCCGGACACCAGTCGCATCTCGACCACCCCCGGGACGCAGGTTGCCAGCCCGGCGGGTGGCCGGGTCGGCGTCGTCCCCAGGTGGTGGGTGGCTGTGGACCTGGCGCCGTGACGACCCGGTGCGGTGCGGACCGGGAGTGGTCACGAACGGGAGTGGTCAGGACCGGGCGCGGGCAGCGCCGTCCGGAGTCACGACCGGGCAGGCTCCTCGCCGTCGCCGTCGCCGTCGCCGTCGCCGTCGCCGTCGCCGTCGCCGTCGGAACCGGCCCCGTCGTCGCCGTTGCCGTCGGAACCGGCCCCGTTGTCCGGTCCGCCGCCGGCCGGGCCACCGTCCGGTCCGGCGTCCGGCGCGTCCATCCGGGTCTCCGCGTCCGCCTCGTGCGGCGCGTCATCCCGACCGGGTCCGGCCTCGTCGTCGGAGAAGAGCCCGGCGAGGAAGGAGTCGAGGTCGGAGGACTCCTCGGCCGCCCGGTCCCGTCCCGCGGCGAAGCCCTCCGGGTCGGCGAGCTCCTCGGCGGTGGGCAGCACGTCGGGGTGGGACCACAGCTCGTCGCGGGCGGCCTGACCGCGCTCCGCGCCGTACAGCTCCCACAGGCGCGCGGCCTCCCGGAGGCTGCGGGGGCGCAGCTCGAGCCCGACGAGCGTGGAGAACGTCTGCTCGGCGGGCCCGCCGGCCGCGCGCCGGCGCCGGACCATCTCGCGCAGCTGGACGCCGTGGGGGAGGTGCGGCGCGACGGCGCGCGCCGTCACCTCCTCGACCCAGCCCTCCACCAGAGCGAGCAGGGTGGCCAGGCGGCTCAGGGCCGCCTCCTGCTCGGGGGTGTCGTCCTGGTCGAACACGCCCCCGGCCATCGCGCCCTGCAGCGCCTCCGGGTCGGTCGGGTCGACGGATCGCACGGCCTCCTCGATCTTCGAGGTGTCGATGACGATGGCGCGGGCGTAGGCGCTCACCGCGTCGACCACTCCGGAGCGTAGCCACGGGGAGTGGGTGAACACGCGGGCGTGCGCGAGCTCGCGCACGGCGAGGAAGTGCCGGACCTCGTCGAGGGGGACGTCCAGCCCCTCGGCGAAGTCGGCGACGTTGGACGGAACGAGCGCCGCGCCCGGCTCCTCGAGCAGCGGGATCGAGATGTCCGTGGTGCCCACGACCTCCCGGGCGAGCGTGCCGACGGCCTGGCCGAGCTGCATGCCGTACACGGCCTGCCCGATCTGACCGAGCAGCCCGCTCTCGTCGCCGAGCTGCGCGCCGAACGCCTTGAGCTCCTCGGGCGCGTCCTCGAGCTGGTTGCGGATCGCCGCCGCCATGGCCCGGGACATCGACGCGGCGACCGGCTCGGCCAGCGAGCGGAACATCGGCAGGGTGCGCTCCACCCATGCCGCGCGCGTCAGCGCCTCGCGCGGGCCGCCCGACGGCGGGAGCTCGGTCGCGACGTCGAGCCACAGGTCCGCAGCGCGCAGGGCCGCGCGGACCGAGTCGGCCTCGGCCGAGGTGACGGCCGGGTCGCCACCGGTGACGGCCGTGCGCCGGGCGAGGTCGGTCGCGAGGCGCCAGTTGACGGGGCCGCTGCCGTCGGGGCGCATCATGGCCTGGACCTGCGCGATCAGCGGGGCGAGCGCGGAGGCGTCACCCGGCAGGCCGGCCGCCTGACCCATCGTCGCCGGGTCCATGCCGGCGCTGCGCATCGCCTGGACGGCCTGTGCAGCGGCCTCCGGGCCCAGCATCGAGGAGAGCATCTCCTCCCAGCTGCTCCTCTCGCCGTCGTCGGGCTCGCGCGGGGCGGGGTCCTGGCTCATGGCACTCCTCGGCATCGGTCGTGGTGCCACGGTAGTGCGCGCGGACCTGCGGCCCGGGATCGGTTCGCCCACGGCTAAGGCCGCAGGTCCCCGCCGCCGTGTGACCGGTCGTGGCCGGTGAGAGGCATGATGGCCGGGTGCCGATCCCGAACGACCCCTACACCGCGCACGTGCCCGAGGACGAGTCCCGCGTCGCTCTCGCCGCACGCACGCTCACGCTCGCGGTCTCCGGCACGCTCACGGTCCTGCTGCTGCTCGTCATCATGCTCGTGCCGGTGCCGTACGTCGTCGAGCGCCCCGGGCCGACCGCGGACACCCTCGGCGAGCTCCAGGGACACCCGCTCATCACCGTCGACGGCGCGGAGACCTACCCCACCTCCGGCGAGCTGCGCCTGACCACGGTCTCCACGCTCGGCGGCCCGGGCTACCCGGTCACCGCGGGCGACGTGGTCCGCGGCTGGGTGCTGGGTTCGGAGACCGTCGTGCCGCGCGAGGCGGTGTACTCCGAGACGGAGACGTCCGAGTCGATCGCCGAGCGCGGGCAGGCGCAGATGCTGTCCTCACAGACGAGCTCCACGGTCGCCGCCCTCACCGAGCTCGGGCACGAGATCCCCATGACGCTGACGGTCTCGGTCGTGTCTCAGGACTCGGGCGCCGCGGGGGTCGTCGAGGTCGACGACGTCATCACTGGCATCGCCGCCCCCGGCGGCCGGATGGAGGACGTGCCGGACTACCAGGAGCTGGTCGGGACCCTCGCCGAGGTCGAGCCGGGACAGACCGTGCGGCTGCGCGTCGAGCGTGACGGCGAGCCGCGGGAGGTCGAGGTCGTCACGTCGGCCCCGCCGGTCGACGCCACCGGCGCGCCCCTGCAGGAGGGCTCCCTCCTCGGCATCGGGATCCTGCCCGACGTGGATCTCCCCGTCGACGTCGCCTTCGACATCGACCGGATCGGCGGGCCCTCCGCGGGCATGATGTTCGCCCTGGCGATCATCGACATGCTCACCGAGGGCGAGCTGACCGGCGGCGAGGTCGTCGCCGGCACCGGGACGATGGACCTCGCCGGCCGCGTGGGGCCCATCGGCGGCGTCCGCAAGAAGATGGTGGGTGCCGAGAACGACGGCGCCGACTGGTTCCTCGCCCCCGCATCGAACTGCGCGGAGACCGTGGGCTACGTGCCGGACGGGCTCACTGTCGTCCGGGTGGCCACCCTCGAGGAGGCGCGCACCGCGGTCGAGGAGATCGCCGCCGGGCGCGGTGACCAGCTGCCGGGCTGCGACGTCGTCGCGGCCGACTGACGCTGCCGCGCACCGACTCCGCCGGCCCCTCCTGAGGCGTCCCGCCCCGGGGCCGCCGGCCCCGCGCGCGGGCTCAGCTCAGGGTCGCGGCGAGCGCGTGGACGAGGCCGGGCACGGCGTCGGGCGAGCCGGCGACCATCGTGTCGTCGTCGTGGGCGCGGGTGCGCAGCGCGCACCACGACTCGCCGGAGCGCAGCACGCCGACGGCCATGCGCACGTCCTCGCGCGACGGGTGCTCCCGGAGAGCCCGGAGCGACTCCTCGGGGTCCGACGGCAGCCCGGCCTCCGCCTCCGGCGGGACCACGATCCGCTCGACGACGATCGCGGCGCCGGCGACCTCGTCCGGCCACGCCAGCTGACCGAGGAGCTCGTCGAGGGTGTCCGACTCGGGCAGGCCCTCCTGCTCGACGGCGAACAGGTGGTCGGGATCCGTCCGGCCCGCCAGCACGGCCTCGACCCCGAGGGTCGTCTCGAGCGACGGGTCCGCGGCAAGGGCCTCGCCGGTGCGCACGAGCGCCGCGACGATCACCGGACCGTCCCAGCCGGCCCGGGCGGCGTGCCGCTCGAGGTCGAGCACCGCGGCTCGCACGGCAGAGGTCCGTGGGGACGGCGCGGCACCGTCGGTCGACGGGGTGTCGGTGCCGGCTGCGGGCACGGCACCGCCGGGCGTGGTGGGACCGGGTTCGGGCGGGTTCGGGGCGTCCGTCATGGGCCCATCCTCACCCACGCGTGCACCGGCGGGGTGCCGAGGCTGCGCCCTGCGCGAACAACGTGGCCGAGGCCTCCCGAGGGGCGAACCGGGCCGGGCGTGCAGCGCTTACCCTGGAGTGGACCATCGACAGTCGTGGGGCCCGATGCCGGACCGCGCGACCGCACATCCGTGAGGTGCCTTCCGCGTGACCATTCCACCCATGTCCCGACCCGGCCGCGCGCAGGGCCCTCGACCGGGCTCGGGCTCCAACGAGCGCACCGTCGGCACCCTCGCGATGACGATCATCGTCATCGGCGTGCTCGCGGCGCTCGTGTTCGCCTTCGCCCAGGTCTGGACGGAGCTGTCCTGGTACCACCAGATCGGCTACGAGGGGGTGGTCTACCGGGAATGGGGCTCGCGCGCCGTCCTGTTCGTCATCGGCCTCGTCGTCTCCGCGGGCGTGGTGCTCACGTGCCTGGAGATCGCCTACCGCTCGCGGAAGGTCTACGCCCCGACGACTCCGGAGGAGCGGAACCTCGACCGCTACCGCGGCATGATCGAGCCGCGACGGAGGCTGCTGTTCGTCGCCGCCGCGCTGGTCCCCGGCATCTTCATGGGCCTGCGCCTGCAGTCGTCCTGGCGCGAGCTGCTGCTGTGGCTCAACGGACAGACGTTCGGGACCACCGACCCGCAGTTCGGCCTGGACCTGGGCTTCTTCGTCTTCACCCTGCCGGCGCTGCGCGCCCTGCTGTCGGTGGTCATGACCATCGTCGTGCTGGGCCTCATCGCCACCGTGGTCGCGCACTACCTCTACGGCGGGCTCTCGCTGGCGCGCAAGGACAGCCGGGTCTCCCGTGGCGCGCGCGTCCAGCTCGGCGTGCTCGCGGCGCTGTTCGCCCTGCTGCTGGGCCTCTCCTACTGGCTGGACCGCTACTCCCTGCTCGTCGGTGACAACCAGCGCTTCTCGGGTGCCTCGTACGCCGACGTCAACGCCGCGCTACCCGGGCGCGCGGTGCTCGCCGCCATCGCGGTGCTCGTCGCCGTGATGTTCGTCGTCGCCGCGGTGCGCAGCACCTGGCGCCTGCCCGCCGCGGGGGTGGCGATGATGGTGGTCGCGGCCATCGTCGTCGGGACCGCCTACCCGGCCGTCGTCCAGCGGTTCGAGGTCGAGCCGAACGCCATCGAGGCCGAGTCGCCGTACATCCAGCGCAACATCGAGGCCACCCGGGCGGCGTACGGGCTCGACGGCGTCGACAGCGAGCCGTACGAGCCGACGACCGACGTCGAGCGCGGCCAGCTCGGCGAGGACAGCGCGGCGACCACGCAGATCCGCCTCCTCGACCCCAACCTCGTGTCGCCGACGTTCGACCAGCTCCAGCAGATCCGCCAGTACTACGGCTTCCCGGAGCAGCTGAGCGTCGACCGCTACGAGCTCGACGGCGAGATGCAGGACACCGTCATCTCCGTGCGCGAGGTCAACCACGACGGCCTCAGCGACGAGCAGCGCACCTGGGTCAACCAGCACACCGTGTACACGCACGGCTTCGGCGTCGTCGCCGCCCAGGGCAACTCGCTCGACCGGGACGGCCGTCCGCTGTTCTTCCAGGAGGGCATCCCGTCCCAGGGAGAGCTCGGCGACTACGAGCCGCGCGTCTACTTCGGACAGGACACCGACTTCTACTCGGTCGTGGGCGCCCCCGAGGGGACCGACCCGTGGGAGCTGGACTACCCGTCGGACTCCGCGCCCAACGGGCAGGTCAACTCGACGTTCACCGGCGACGGCGGACCGTCGATCGGCAACTTCCTCGAGCGCGCGATGTTCGCCATGCGCTTCGGCGACATCCAACTGATGTTCTCCGACCGCGTGACGTCGGAGTCGCAGATCCTCTTCCACCGCGACCCGCACGAGCGCGTCGCCCGGGCAGCCCCGTACCTCACGCTCGACTCGCGGGCCTACCCCGCGGTCGTGGACGACGACGACGACCCCGAGACGCCGTCGCGGCTCGTGTGGATCATCGACGGCTACACGACGTCGAACGACTACCCCTACTCGGCCCGCGAGTCCCTCGAGGAGGCCACCGAGGACTCCCTGTCCGAGGGGCAGGCCGGTGTGGCCGGCACGGCCTACGTGCCGGAGCAGGTCAACTACATCCGCAACTCGGTCAAGGCCGTGGTCGACGCCTACGACGGCTCGGTCACCCTCTACGAGTGGGAGCAGGGCGAGGACGAGAACCCGGACCCGATCCTTCAGGCCTGGCAGTCCGTGTTCCCGGAGAGCAACATCCAGCCGGTCAGCGAGATGAGCGGCGACCTCATGGCGCACATGCGCTACCCGGAGGACCTGTTCAAGGTGCAGCGCACGCTCCTGTCGCAGTACCACGTGACCGACCCGGCCACCTTCTACTCCGGTGCGGACTTCTGGAACATCCCGACCGACCCGACGGCGTCCGGCAACGGCGTGCAGCAGCCGCCGTTCTACCTGACCCTGCAGATGCCCGGCCAGGACGAGGCGACGTTCTCGTTGTCGACCGCGTACATCCCCGGCGGTGAGAACCCGAGGAACGTGCTCACCGGGTTCGTCGCCGTCGACTCGGAGACGGGCAACACCCCGGGGGAGGTGAGGGACGGCTACGGGGACATCCGGCTCATCGAGCTTCCGCGCAACTCGACCGTCCCGGGACCCGGGCAGGTCCAGAACAACTTCAACTCGAGCCCGGAGGTCTCCACCGAGCTCAACCTCCTGAGGCAGGGTGGCTCCGACGTCCTCCTCGGCAACCTGCTCACGCTCCCCGTGGGTGGCGGTCTGCTCTACGTCCAGCCCGTGTACCTCCAGGCATCCGGCGGTACCGCGTACCCGACGCTCCAGCGCGTGGCCGTGGCGTTCGGCGACGAGATCGGGTTCGCCCCGACCCTGGACGAGGCCCTCGACCAGATCTTCGAGGGCGAGTCCGGCGCGGCCACGAGCGAGGGCGCCGGCGTGGAGTCCCCGTCCGAGGGCGCCGAGCCTGAGGAGCCGACCGGTTCGGTCGACGTCCCGGCCGGTGCGCAGCAGCGGCTCGCCGACGCACTGGCCGAGATGCAGGCGGCGCTCGCCGAGTCCAACGAGGCGATGGCGGCCGGCGACTGGACGGCCTACGGCGAGGCGCAGGAGCGGCTCAGTGCGGCCGTGGAGGACGCGCTCGCGGCCGAGGCCGAGATCGCCGCGGCGACGGGTGAGGACCCGATCGGCGAGTCCGCGTCCGAGGCGCCGTCCCCCGGGGTCGAGACCCCGAGCGAGTAGCCCGCACGACGACGGAGCCCCGGCCGCGAGGTCGGGGCTCCGTCGCGTCCCGGCCGGTCGGCACTTGGTCGCCTGACGATCACCGGCCCCCGCCGACGGCGTTCGCGCCCGAGGCGGGGGCCGTGAACGTGCCCGGGTGCGGCCGTGAGGCGGGTCGCAAGGTGAGCGGACCCACGTCGTCATCGGTTGAGTCCCTGTTCCCCGTGTCGTAATGTTGAGGAGTCGCCGCGGGGTGGAGCAGTTCGGTAGCTCGCCGGGCTCATAACCCGGAGGTCGCAGGTTCGAATCCTGTCCCCGCTACGAGATAAGGCCCCTGGCCAGCGGAAACGCTGGTCAGGGGCCTTCTTCATGTCCCCGGCAACGCCCCGACTACGGTCTAACCTACGGTCTGGCAATCAAGCCCGGCCACCCGGGCTGTCGGTCGCCGTCGATAGGATCGCCTCAGAGATGCGCCCCGCTTCCGGCGGTGCAGCAGAGCCGGTGAGGAAGGGCGACGATGGTGACGGAGGCGGAGGGCACCACCAGAGTGCGGACGAGGAACGCCAACCTGGTCTCGGCGAAGGCCGCCAAGAACGATGAGTTCTACACGCAGTGGGCGGACATCGAGCGGGAGATGAACGCCTACCTGGAGTACGACCCTGACGTCTTCCGTGACAAGGTGATCCTGCTGCCGTGCGACGACCCGGAGTGGTCCAACTTCGCCAAGTTCTTCGCCCTCCACTTCACGGACTACGGCATCAAGAAGCTGATCTCCACCTCGTACGCACCGGACAGCAACCCGGCGAAGATCAGCCATCAGCCGACGCTGTTCGAGGTGAACGACCCGCAGTTCGATGAGACCAAGACGCACACCAACGGCAAGAAGTTCATCCTCGAGCCGAAGGACATCAACGACGACGGCGTCGTCAACATCGATGACCTCCGGTGGGAGTACCTCGAGGGCGACGGGGACTTCCGCAGCCCCGAGGTCACTGCGCTCCGCGACGAGGCCGACATCATCATCACCAACCCGCCCTTCAGTCTCTTCAAGACGTTCATCCCCTGGGCGATCGAAGCCGGCAAGAAGGTCGCTGTCATCGGCAACAACGGTGCTACCACCTATGTAGAGGTCTTCCCCCTCATCCGGGACAACCGACTCTGGAAGGGCGCGACAGCCAACAGCACGGACATGGTCTTCGGGGTCCCCAAGGGCACCCCTGTGAAGGACGCCGACCGCCTCAAGGCCGAGCGGCTGGGTTATCTGTCCACGGATGAGTACGATTTTACGCGAATGGGTCATGCATGCTGGTTCACCAACATCGAGCACGGTAGAAGGCACGAGCCTCTGCAACTGATGACCATGGCGGACAACATCAAGTTCTCCAAGCACAAGGACGTACGGGGCGTCGGCTACCAGCGCTACTACAACTTCGAGGCGGCCATCGAGGTCCCCTGGGTCGATTCGATCCCGAGCGACTTTGATGGGCCGATGGGTGTCCCCATCACGTTCCTGGATAAGTACAACCCCGACCAGTTCGAAATCGTCGCGCACGCCGATGACATGGATGCGATGCGCGAGATCGGAGTGGACACGCTCGGGGAGGAGTTTGTCAAGAAGTACTACGAGGACGGCGGCACCGGAAGCAACAGCGCCGGACACCGTCGGCTCGGCCTGACCAAGCCGTATCACCACACTGCGTACAAGCGCATCATCATTCGGCGGAAGGACGCACTGTGAAGACCGATCTCAAGCACTACTCTGTCGCAGACGTCCTGGAGGGCTTCGTGTACAACGAGCTCGAGGCTAAGGGGCTGTTCGGTCTGGCAGGAAAGCTTGTCATCCAGCCCGAGTACCAGCGCCACTACATCTACGGCGACGGCAAGAAGGACGTCGCCGTCATCGACTCGCTGCTCAAGGGCTACCCGCTCGGCCTCATCTACTTCAACGTGGACGACGAGAACGATCAACTCGAGGTCCTGGACGGCCAGCAGCGCATCACGAGCATCGGTCGCTTCATCACCGGGAAGTTCGCAATCAAGGACGCCAACGGCAAAGAGCAGACCTTCTCCTCGCTGCCCAAGGACGACCAGCAGCGGATCCAAGACGCCGAGCTCCTCGTCTACCACTGCTCTGGCACGGAGTCCGAGATTAAGGAATGGTTCCAGACCATCAACATCGCCGGCGTCCCGCTCAACAAGCAGGAACTGCTCAACGCGATCTACTCCGGCCCCTTCGTGACCAAGGCGAAGGCTGAGTACAGCAACTCGAACAACGCGAACATGCAGAAGTGGGCCTCCTACATCAAGGGCGACCCCAAGCGGCAGGAGATCCTCGCCGTCGCGCTGGACTGGGTCTCGTCCTCCGAGGGCGTCACTGTCGACTCCTACCTCGCCAAGCGCCGGCACGAGGAGAACATCGCCGGGTTGAAGACCTACTTCACATCCGTGATCGACTGGGTCGACGGCGTCTTCATCCGCCCGCCGGATAAAGAGATGCGCGGGCTCGAGTGGGGTCGGCTCTACGAGGAGTATCACGCCACGTCGTACAACGCTGCCCAGATCGACGCGAGGATCGACGAGCTGCGCGCTGACCCAGCCGTGCGCAACGTCAAGGGCATCTACGAGTACGTGCTCGGCGGCGAGAAGCAGCGGCAGCTCCTGGCCATTCGCCTGTTCGACGAGAAGGACAAGCGCGTCGCCTACGAACAGCAGACGAAGAAGGCCAAGGCTGACAAGGTGTCCAACTGCCCGCTGTGCGCGAGCGGCACCGACAACAACAGGGCTCGCATCTACAAGCAGAACGAGATGGACGCAGATCACGTGACCGCCTGGTCCAAAGGGGGCTCGACTGACCTGTCCAACCTGACCATGCTCTGCCAGTCGCACAACCGCGCCAAGGGCAACAAATAGCCGCCGCACCGCTGGTGACAGGAGACGACGATGCCGAAGGGCGACAGCTTGCCGACCGTCTGGACTCGGCCACCCCATACGAAAGCCAAGCACGACATCCTCACGCGGTACCTCGGCGCGTGGTTCGGCATCTTCGGAAGCAGCAAGTTCCACCCGCGGGTCAACGTGCTGGACGGCTTTGCCGGCCCCGGTCACTATGGTGACGACGAGCCCGGTTCGCCGGTCTTGACGCTCAACACCCTCTTGGAGCACCGTTCCTTCGCCGACTTTGGCAGCACTACGTTCAACTTCATCTTCAACGAGTGGAATGACGAGAGGTTCGCGTCGCTCAAGGGCGTGCTTGCCGACGTCAAAGCGATCCGTGCGCCCTGGCCGGTGAACGTGCGAGTCCTCGAGCGTAAGCAGAACTTCCAGACCCTTGCCCGGGAACTGCTCGACTCTATCCCCACGGGCAAACAGTTGGCACCGACGTTCGCGTTCATCGACCCGTTCGGTTACAAGGACGTCCCGATGTCCTTGATTCGCGACTTGGTCAGCCATCCGTCGTGCGAACTGTTCATATACTTCGATTTCAACAGCGTCAATCGGTTCGCGAACGCCGGAAACGTTGACCCGCACTTCACAGCGCTCTTCGGATGTGATGATTACAAGAACGCCCCGGCCGCCGACGCCGGTCGCGGACAGTTCATCCATGACCTGTATGAGGAGCAACTGCGCAACGAGTGCGACTTCGCGCACGTCTGCAGTTTCGAAATGATCAACGCGAGCGGGCGTACCGGAAGCTATCTCTTCTTCTGCACCAGAAACGACCAGGCGTACGACAAAATGAAGGAGGCGATGTGGAAACTTGCTCCTGGCGGCGGGTACCGGTTCGATGACCGGCTAGCTGGTCGTCCGGTGCTCTTCGAGGACGAGGCCAACACAGGGCCACTGCAGGACGAACTGGCCAAGCATTTCGCCGGGCGAACGGTAATCTTCGAAGAGGTCAACCAATACGTGATAACCAGGACGCCCTTCCATAGCGGTCAGGTTAAAAGGATGACCTTGAAGCCGATGCAAGAGGCGGAGCGCATCTCTTCGCCGAATCAGAAGAGGAAGAACACATTCCCAGATGGCACCCTGATCGAGTTTCCGCCGCTGCCCGCCTGACAGAGGCTGTCATAGAGCTCTCGCCAAATGGGGCATGTCGTCCCAGGTGCGGCCGTTGAGTTCACGTCCGTTCGCTTTGGGTGTTCGTCCGCCCCACTGCTTGAAGAAGAACGCCACGCCGGCCTGGCCACACTGGTCGCGGATGTCCTCGACCCAGGCCGGGTCCATCGGGCGCGCTTGTGGTCCGGACTCGCCCCCGGCGATCACCCAGTCGATGTCGGCAAGGTTCAGGTCGGGCAGTGCCGTGAGGAGCGGTTCGCAGGACAGGAACCGCGTTGTCGCTGGGACTGTTCGGAGGTGATCGATCCGATTGACCACGTCGTCGGACTCCACCGAGACACCCATCCAGAGGTTGTCTGGCCAGTCGAGCTTGTGGGCGACCCGCTCCATCCGCAGGGCGCGCTTGGTGAGCACCTGGTACGTGTGCTGTGGGGTGTCACGGATTACATCGAAGATGTCGCGGATGAAGTCGAGTGGGACCTTGGCGTGGAACAGGTCGCTCATCGAGTTCACGAAGACCACCTTCGGCGTCCGCCACCGCAGCGGCTGGTTCAAGGCTCGCGGGTGGATGGTCACCCCGAAGCCGGGCCCGGATGTCCTCGGGTCTCCGTCGTTCTGGTACTTTTCCGCGCCCATCGCCTTGAGGCGCTTGGAGAGTGCCAGCGCGTAGCAGTTGTCACAGCCGGCCGCGACGCGGTCGCAGCCCGTGACGGGATTCCATGTGACCTCGGTCCACTCGATGGCGGAGTTGGTTGCCATATCCATCTCCTCTCCGGGTCATGGTCCGAACGTAGTGCTGAGGTGCGACAGCCTAGTCGTCGTGGCGTGGCGCACTTCTGGCGCGTCTGTCGGGGACTGGTCGTCGCGGGGGAGTGACGCGGACAGTAGCCCGCTTCGATGCTCTCCTGATATTCGAGTCGATGCTGGTTCTGCGCCGAGATCGGGCTCTGACGTCGGCGGATCCAGGTGGCAGTCTCGTGTCATGGATGAGCCGACTCTCGCCGATCTGGGCATCGACTTCACTACCTTTGGGGCTGACGATCTCGAGATCTGGTTGAGCCTCTACCGCGTCGAAGACGATGGCGGTCTCCTGCGTGGCTTCCGGGCTGAAGTCACCTACGTCGACCTTGTCAGCAGCGTGCACGACGTCGGCACCATGACCGGCTGGTGCACCCGATGGGCCGACTCCGGACGGTTGGCTGACGCGGGCGACTGCTTGAGCACGGATGCCGCCATCCTCGCCGCTGTGGCCGAAGACATCGTTGACTCGCCTGAGGTGGGGATCATCGAGGACGTGCTCATGATCGACCGGGTCACGCTCGCTGAGGAGTGGCGCGGGCACAAGCTCCTCGGCGCGATCGTGACGAACGTCGTCGACCTGCTTCAGGTGTACCCGAGCTCGACGATTGCCGTGACCCAGCCCGAGCCGCTGTCCCTGTCCTCCGGCAAGGCGCTGGAAGAGGGGCCGTTACGCGATGCGGGGATGGCCAAGTTGCACCGGGCATGCGCCGCAGCAGGGTTCCAGCAGTGGGAGGACACCATCGTCTGGTGGCGCACCTTCGATGACGGCGACGCGAACGTGCCCTTCGAGGACCCGTGGACGTGAACCGGGCAGCACCTGGCCTCAGGGTGGTCAGGCATGCCCGCGGCGTGGCCTCGCTGCGCCAGCCGACGGATGCCAAGCATCCTCGGCCATTGATGGGCGCCTCTCGGTCACAGAGCGCCCATTCGTGGCTCGGATCGGGTGCCACTTTGGACCGTAGGCGCCCAGCTTTGACCAGTGGAGCCCGGCTCTCCCGACGGTCGGGTCACTCACCGAGTTCGGGACCATCCTGCGAAGTGATCGCCTCGATCTCGGTGGCAGTACTACGCATCCTCGCAATGGCGTCGATGTTGCGCTGCGCGCTGCGTCCCTTCTTCGTCTGCGGGTTGAGCTGCTCCCAATCGTCGACCACGGGCTGGATCCGGGCGCTGAGCGCGGCGAACTGCGCGGCCGCTGCCTCGTAGGCCGCACGGTCCCTTCGGACCCGCTCCTCGTCTTGCTCCCGCTGGCGCTGCAGCGCTGCTCGGGCCGGTCCCAGCGCCTGCTCGACCCGCTCCTGGACCTCGGCTTCGATGGTGGCCTCCGCAGCCGCCATACCCTCGGCACGGCCCTCCTGCACCGCCTGAGCCCGCAGCCGCGGGATCTCCGCCTCGCGGCGGTCGAGGACGCCCGCGCGGTCGTCGAGCTCGGCACGCTCTCCCTCGATCCACGTACGCGCGTCGTCGACTCCCGACCTGAAGTTCTCCACCTGGGCCGCCACCCGATGCGCGCGCTCAGTGACTTCGCGCTTGGCGTCCAGGGTCTCGGTGTACTCGACCTTGCCGAGACCGGAGAGGTGACGCTCGGGGTCGTAGTCGCGCTCGACCGGGTACCCCAGGCGGTGCATGTGCTCGCGCAGACCCTCCTGGTATCGGGCCATCTTCGCCTTGGCCTGCTCCATCACCTGCTCGACCTCGCCAGTGCCCGTATCGATGACTGGCTCCCCGGTGGCCCTGTTGACCTTGTCGACCGTGACGTCGCGATGGGTTCCCCACATCCGTGAGGCGTCCACGCGCAGCTTGCCCGGGTGCTTCGGATCAGGCCCGAGGGTGTCGGCCATGATCTGGATGTGCGGGGTCGACTCGTCGAAGTTGACGTCGTAGCCATGGATCGCCGCCTGACCACCGGTCAGGACGCTGCCGGAGTAGTAGCGCACGACCTCGTCGAAGTACCGCAGCGCCTCCTGCCGGTCCCTGGCGACCCACCGGCTGCGCGTCCTCGGCTCACCCGAGTCGTCCAGCGCTGGCTCGCCGGTGTCCTTGTCGACGATGGGGTAGTAGCTGGGGATCTCCTCGCAGAGCGTCTTGGGGAGGTGCACCACGATCAGCGTCGTCTCGAACGAGTTGTCGTTCCACTTCCGGTGGACGTTGTCGATGCGCTCGTCGCCGTAGTCGAGGACCTCCCTCGTCGACGTCGGGCGACGGAACCCGCCCTCGGTGTCGTTGACCATCGCCACGTTCAACGGGGTGTCCTCGAGCACGATGTTGCGGTTGATCGCGGCGTGGATCTTCGCCGCCTCGGGGTCCAGCTCGCGCATCGACTCGTGGAGCAAGGAGGCGCGATCGGCACGTGTGCCGCCTGTGCCCTTCGTGCCCCGATGCTGCAGATGTCTGATGTTGCCGCCAGCGCGTCCGGTGATCGTGCTCATGACGCCACCCGCTCTCCGTTGATGTGGTTCCAAACGGGTGGAAGCGGATCGTCTTTAGCCCCGTAAAGACGATCACTCGCTGCGCTCGTGATCGTCCGGGGCCCTCCGGGGGAACCTGTATGGACCATGAGGGCGTCGCCGACCGCGATACGGGTCTCCGGCGACGTCATGATGACCATCGCGGACGAGGTGCTCTCCGTGTTCATGCGGCACCTCCCTCGACGGCTGCGGGCGTCTCGGCAAGAACGATGCCGCGGTCAGCCAGCTGGCTCCTCAACGACCGTGCCCGCTGGCGCTCAGCATGGGCTGAGAATCGACGGGTCTGGTCGATCTCCAAGCCCGCGTCAGGCGACCTGTCCGCGACCTCGCCCAGGACGACGTCCACGGCGAACTCGTGATCGAGGTCCCTGACGGTGACCAACTCCCCGTGGGAGACCCGCACCCGCTCGGAACGAGAGCCATCGACGCGATGGGGAATCGCAATCAACCGTTCCCGGGACACGGTCTGCCCGACCGTGCTGACGGCGTAGTGCGGCTGGCCGTCGATCTTCTTCGCCTCAACCATCAAGGTGATGCGGCGCACGAGCTGATCCAGGGAGTCACCAGTCGAGCGCTTCCCGGGAACGAAGAAGCCGAACTCGACGGGATCGACCGCGACGGCGATGAGGATCAGTCGCGGGGCCGCGTCGCGCTTGTTGGCGTAACGAGCCGAGATGGGGCCGGCCTGGCGCGGATCGAGGAGCTGGAGGAAGTCGGCCCACTCCAAGACCCGGGAGCTGGGCTCGTTCATCATGAAGATCTGCTCGCCGTTGTAATCGTCCGGCCCGTTCTTCGCAGTGGCGCGGAAGATCGGCCAACCCAGGCGAGCAGAGAGTTCCGCGGCGACGGATTCGACCAGGTAGCTCTTGCCCTGATCGCTGGCTCCCATCGCCCAGACGACCGTCTTCTGGAAGATCCCCGCCCGGAGCTTCTCGACCTCGAGGTGCATCTCGCGCTTGGCGCGGTTCTTCAGCGCCAGGTTCACCTTCGCCTCGTTTCGCGTGTAGATGTCCATCAACGTCTTGTCCTTGAGGATGTCCAGCTCGTCGACCTCGCCGTCGAGCACCTTCTGCACGAGGGTGTCGCCCAACTCGTTCCACTCCTTCATCGGGATCGCGGCCTTGCGGCCGATCACGGCGCGGCGGGCCCAGGCATCGCGGTGCTCGGCCTCGATCTCGGCGTAGTCCTTCCCCCGGAGCGTGATGACCTCTTCGACGCCGTACTGATGCTTGTCGGGGTCCTTGGCGTGGATCAGGTAGGCCTGCGCGTTCTCGATGCGACCGCCACGAGGCGGACCCTTCACGACGCTCTTGTCCCAGCCGAAGGCCTGATCCATCGCGGCGCACTGCAGCTTCCCCTCGACCTGCCGCCCGGCGCTCTGCTGGATGATGACGTGGACGTGGTCGTCCTTCGGGCACCCGTCCGCCAGGAGATCCTTGTCGTGCTTGATGATCCAGAACCCTTGGCAGCCGCCGCCCGCTGCTTCGTATCGGCGCAGGACCTCTTCACCGATCGCCCGCGTGTCACCCGAGAGGATCAGTGCCACGTCCCAGCCCGGCCAGTACTCCGGCTTGAGCTGCTGAGTGAATGTCACGTACGCCGGCGGCTTCCGGCCGCTGGGGCCACTCCGCCTCTTCGTTGCCTGGCTCATCGCGACCACCGCCCCACGCGCGCGCCATTGCCTCCATCGCGAACCAAATGGCGCGCGTAATGGCGCGCGTCGGAGGCCCGGTCGAGACTGTGCTGACGGGCCACGGAACGCAGCGCGGCGCGGGTCGAAACCCCTGGATTATGAGGCAGTTCGTAGTGCGGGGGGCTATCGGCAAGCTTGAGCCCCCCGCGCATTGGAACCGGCGCTGCGCGCCATTTGGTAGCAATGGTGGAGCAACTCTTCATCGGCGCGACACGCCGGTGGTCACCAACGGACGGATCGATCTCGCTCTGCTCGTCGAGCGCCAGACCAGGCTCCACGACATGCTCAGGACCGGCCTTCGGCCGGCTGGGGGACAGGCGGTAGGCGCTGGGCGCCTTCGCCGCGGTCGAGGTCACGATCACGCTCGGAGCAGGGCATTCCAAGGCCCTCAACGGGCTTCCTCCCACCCGTGTCGTGGACCAAGACAGATGGGGACGACTCGCGGTCGCGGTCGGGGGTCCTGCGGCACTGGTCGCGTTCGCCATCGACCCACCCATGCCCTCCTGAGGGGCATCGGCATCGAGGGGGACATCTCCCGTCATGGCTTGCTCACCTCCGACCAGCCGGTGGCGTGAGTCATGGCGTTCAGGACGAGCTTGGTGTGCCACTCATCGAGGCCGGTCAGGACCTCCGCCAGGGGGACGGTGCGGTCGAGGTCGACCAATGACGCGGCGATCTGCAGGAGCCGCTGCTCGCCGCCGGAGAGCCATCCGGACTCGTCCACACGGGAGGTATCGAAGTAGGGCCCGTGCTCATCGGTGCGGATCCAAGGTCCGCTGAGCAGAGCTCCATGGACGGACTGGGCCAACAGGTCGATGCCGGCCTCCTCGGTCGGGATACCGGTGGCTCGTTTGCGGAGCTCGATGCTGACGTCGTCGGGGCTCATCGGCGCTCACCACCGGTGGCGGTCTCGAGCTCGCGCAGCCAGGCATCGAGGCTCTCCACGCGGTAGACAATCTTGCGGCCCATCCGTGCGAACGGCGGACCCTCGCCGCGGTGTCGCCACTGCGACAACGTGCCTTCGGTGGTGGCAAGGAAGCCCGCAGCCTCTTTGGCTGAGAGGACGCCGCGGTAGACGAGGGGGGTTTCAGACATGACTCTCCTGCAGGATCGTGCTCTGCAGGTAGAGAACCCGGTGCGCCGTCGCAGGCGATCAAAATCGGGGGAACTACCAGTCGGGAGATGCCCCTAGGGCGTGTCTCCTAACTGGTTGGGGTTGCGGGCGGCAGGGTGGGGGTCATGTCGCGGACTCGTGTGTTGTCGGATGCTGCGTGGGCTCGGATCGAACCGCTGATGCCGGCCCCGTCTCGCAAGGGAGGTCGTCCGTTCCAGGACCACCGCCAGGTCGTGGAAGGGATCGCTTGGCGGTTCCGCACGGGCTCTCCGTGGCGGGACCTGCCCGAGTGCTTCGGACCGTGGCAGACGGTGTGGAAGCGGCACCGCCGGTTCAGTAGCGACGGCACGTGGGACCAGATCCATGCGGTGCTGCTGGCCGAGGCCGACGCGGTCGGGGAGATCGACTGGGCGGTGAGCGTGGACGCCACGGTCAATCGCGCCCATCAGCACGCCACGAACCTCCCGCGGGACACAGGGGGCACCGTCGAACTACACGAATCTGCTCATCGAGCCCGCTAACCACGCAGTCGGACGCTCCCGTGGAGGGTTGAGCACCAAGATCCACCACCTCGTCGATGGCCGCGGGCTTCCGCTGGTCGTGCTGGTGGGCCCGGGCCAGGGCGGTGATGCGCCGATGTTCCCGGTGCTCATGGGCCACCTGCGCGTCGCTCGCTGCGAGTCGGGCCGGCCCAGGACCCGACCAGAGCGGGTCCGCGGGGACAAGGCCTACTCCTCCCGAGCGATCCGTCACCACCTACGCCGGCGCGGGATCGGCGCTGTCATCCCTGAACCGTCCGACCAGCAAGGACACCGCAAACGCCGTGGCCGCAAGGGCGGGCGGCCCGTCACCTACGACATCGAGGACTACAAGGGCCGCAACGTCGTCGAACGCGCCTTCAACGAGGACAAGCAATGGCGTGGCCTGGCCACCCGCTACGACAAGCTCGCCCTGACCTACCGCGGCGGCGCCGTCCTGCGGGCCATCACCCTCTGGCTCAAACGGTTAGGAGACACGCCCTAGCCCTTCATTCTGCTTCGGGCTGCTCTGTCTGTATGACTCCAGATTACACGTGTGTGACTCCCGTATCTAGTGGTGAGTGGGAGTCAATGCACAACATCTTGTGGATAAGAGTCGAATGGCCTTTCTTGAACCTGCGCTCGAGGGCTACGGTCTAAGGATGGGGACGACACGACGCAAGGCAGCCACCACGCGGCTCGAGCCCGGTGAGCACAGCATCGATCGCAACACCCCGACCAGGCGCACCCTGAAGGGGCGCGAGGTCATGGTGCTTGACTGGAGCGTCCGCCTGCACGACGGACGCCTGCTGCCAGACCGTCGCACGCAGGGCGCAACGGCGGCTGAGGTCCGTCGCAAGGCAAAGAGGCGCGCCGACGAGCTGCTGGCCACCGGTGGGCACGCCGTGTGGAAGGGCTCCGACAAGATCGAGCGCTACCTCGACGAGGTCACTGCCCCACTGATCGAGGACGCCGGACGCCCGGCGACGGTGCTCCAGTACCGCCGGGTCCTGAAGATGGTGCGCTCCCGTCTGGCCGGCCATTCCATCGTCTCCGCGTGGCACTACGACGTCCTGACCAGAGCCCTGCACGCTATCGCCTCCGAGCACGGTGCCGAGAGCGCCCGGCAGGCCAGGTCGGTGCTGGGCAAGTACGTCGGTCAACCCATGCAGCGACACCGGCTGGTCGACAAGAACCCCCTCGAGGGAGCGCGGCTGGATCTGAAGAAGAACGCACGCCCGGTTACCAAGCCGAAGGTTGGCGGTCGCGCACTGAACGCCGCCGAGCAGGAACGGGTGATCACCTGGTTGCTGTTCGCCGATCCAGCCCAGGGCGTCGAGCCGCCCAAGCGGGGGCGGTGGACGCTGGCAGATCGGGTCTCGAAGCGTCGGGGCACCATCGATCTGACGATCCTTCAGGCCGGCACCGGGCTGCGGATCAGCGAGGCCCTGCAGATCACCTGCGACCTGCTCTACGTCGGCGACGACGGGGTGCTGAGGGTTAACGTCACCAAGGAGATCGCCAAGACCGGAGTTGCCCGCCAGACCCCGGTGGCCGACCCGCGCATCGAGGCGCACTTGCTGGCGCGACTCAACCGAGCCAGGTCGCCCAAGGAGTTCGTCGTCGGGTCACCTGCGGACCCGATGAAGCGCTGGAGCAGCAGCGGCAACGGTGGTGCTGGCGGGCAGGTGGCCATTCTCTACCGTCGACTGGCCGAGGAGCTCGACATCCCACTGATGGAGCACGCGCGCACGCACTTGTGGCGCACCACCCTCTCGAGCCGGTACGCCGAGGCCGGGGTCGACCGCGAGGACTACTCGGCGGCGCTGGGCCACGACGAGCAGACCAACGAGGCCTCGTACACCGATCGAACCGACACCAGCGCCCTGGTGCAGGCGTATCGCCGCATCCACGCCAGTTGAACATCTACGGGCAAGACTACGGGCTAGATCAGTAATCTACGGTCAAGGCGAGTCACTTCGAGTAAGGAAGCGTGGCCCGAAAACCGTTGATGTGTCGGGCAAAGATGAGGTGTCGGCTCATCGAGGGGAATATTGGTCTCCTAACCCGGAGGTCGCAGGTTCGAATCCTGTCCCCGCTACCACGCGCAAGGCGCCACGAAGGCCCGGACCACATGGTCCGGGCCTTCGTCGTGCGTCAGGTGCCTGCCGGTCGGGTGCGCGCCACCTGCGGCACAGCCGGGACGCCATGCCCGGGCACGCAGCCTCGGCGTCGGCGTCCCCACCGAGTGGTGAGCGGCGAGCGGCGGCAGCGGCCGACGAGCCGCCGGCCGGCTCACACGTAGAAGCCCTCGCGCAGGTTGATGCCGTGCTCCACCCACGCCTTGAGCGCGTTGAGCATGCTCGTCCAGCCCTCGCAGTTGTCGAAAGCGGCGCGGGCGCCGGCCTCCGTGGGCAGCCAGGACTCCTCGGTGATGGTGGCGAGCGTGCGGGAGCCGCCGTCGATCGGCTCGAGCGCGAAGGTCGTCCGCGTGGCTCCGGAGGTGGTGGTGCCCTCGTCGGCCCCCCACTGGATGACGATGCGGTGCGGCGCCTCGCTCTCGAGCACGGTCACCGGGAACCGCCCGGGGAAGTCGGCGAAGTCCCACGTGACGTCGGCTCCGGCGTCGAGCCGGCCGCGTGCGCCGCCGGTGGTGAAGTATCGAGAGAGCTGGTCGGGATCGGCGATGGCCTCGTAGACCTCGGCGCACGGTCGTGCGACACGTCCGGAGACGGTGAACGACAGGTGCTCGGGCGGGTTCTCCATTGACATGTGATAGTTTTACAACATGTTGGCTCGGCGTGACAAGGGGTTGCCCGACATCCGCGACGACATCCGCGACGACATCCGCGACGACGTCGGTGGCGACGTCGGTGAGGGCACCGGTCACGACGCGGGGGACGCGGCCGACGACCTGGTGTTCAAGGCGCTCGCCTCGCCCGCCCGACGGCGCATGCTGGACGCCCTCAAGGAGGCCCCCCGTACCACCGGCGAGCTGTGCGCGGCCGTGTCCTTCCTCGACCGCACCACGGTGCTGCAGCATCTACGGGTGCTCGAGAGGGCAGGGCTCGTCACGGGACGCAGGGTCGGCCGGGAACGTCACCTCGCCCTCGCGCCGATGCCCATCCGGCGCATCCACGACCGGTGGATCAGCTCCTACATGCGTGCCGCGGTCGACCTGCTCGACGAGCTCGGTGCCGAGTGATCGGGCCAGGCTGCGTGGAGCCTGGACGTGGTTCGTTGCTACAGGCGCCGCCCGCGGAGCAGGCGCGTCACGATCCCGCCGATGCCGCGACCGCCGGCGCGTGGACCACCTGCCCTCGGCGCCGCCGGGCCGGCGCCGGGTCCGGGGCGGGTCGTGCGGCGAAGGAGTCGAGCTATGCGGCCGAGAATCATCGTTCGCTCCGATCAATGGTCGGTGGGGCCCGTGCACCTTAAGCCTGAGGTCCCGTGTTCGGCGCGGTGAACCTGTGCGGGCTGCCTCGGCCACCTGCGCGTTGCCCGCCGTGCGACGAGCCTGGTGCGGCACCTCCGAGGCCGGCCTCGTCGTCGTCGGTCCGTGCCGGCAGCATCTCGGAGATGGTTACCGGAACCACGCCCGGCGCATGAGGCGGGACGTGAACCGGCCGAGGAAGCGGTTACCGATCCGCCGTCCGATCCGGCCGCGCTTCACGGCGTTCACGTCACGGACGGTGCGGTTCGTGAGGTGCAGGAACCGGGACAGCTTGTTGAGGCTCATCGTGTGCTCCGTTCGGGGTGCGCTCTCGCGACCGTATCCGGCATGAGGGACATGGGGAGCGGATGAGTCCGAGATGTCGGGACCTGGGGGTGAGCGGGTGCGCCAGGTCGTCGGCGAGCCGCACGTCGATCTCCGTGACGACCACGCGGCTCACGTGCGCCAGCACGGCGGCGTACACCTGACCCCGCCCATGACCCAGCCGCCCTCGCCGGCGAGGCGGAGCGCCTCGGCGAGATCCGACGTCGCGGCCCTCGAGCGTGGTCAGCAGGATTGGTCGCTATTGACCATCCAGGGGACCTGGACCCCTACCTGCAGCCAGCTACTCCGGGCGCATCCCGCAGCAGGAGCTGACGACTTACCAGCGGGCTGACCGTGATGTCCTGGCTAAGGACCGCCACATACTTCAACTACGCTGTCAGGTGTCGAGAATGTGCATCCGGATGCGGGTGATGTCCTCGACCTTCGTCTCGCGACGGGGGATCTCGTCCAGTACCCGGCTGCCGGCGCGGTCCACGAGGAGTACTCGGTGGGAGTCGATGAGCAGCCCGGGCACCACGAGATCACGGACGTATCCCCTGAGCTGTGCGAACTGCTTCGTGCTTGTCCAGTCGCCGTCCGTGGGGGCTGGGGCCGCGATCTTGACCTCCACCACGGCGAGCGGCTGCTCGTCTCGCAGCACTGCGTAGTCGACCTGCTTGCGGCCGACCCTGAACTGACGAACCAGGTCGAGACCAGTCCCCTCGAGCACCTGCCGGAGCAGCGGCTCGACAACGTACCGTTCGACCGTCGCCTCGAGCCCGAGCGCTCCCGAAGCGATCGTGCGCCACCTGTCCAGGTCGAAGACGCTGGGATCGGGCAGTTCGGGATCGCCGGACGGAGGCCTGATGATCCTCTCGAGCTCAGCTTGGTCCGCAGTCCTCGCGGCACGGAACTGCAGCCGTTCGATGACCTCAGGACGGAGGTACTTGCCGGACTGTCCCTGCATGACGAGGGCGGAGTCCGACGCGCGGCGGAGGTCGGACAGGGGGATCGGCTCGATCTCGACGGGTGCCGTGAGATACGTCCAGTGCTGCGCCCTGCCGGCAGGAGAGTCACCTTCGACCTCCAGGTCGGTCGAGAAGAATGACTCGCTCGCCGTGCGCGCGACGAACCGGACCTCCTTGTACGGAGTGGTGAGGTAGATGAGCGCGAGGTCTCCGGGCTGAGCACGCTGGTTCGAGGTCCACATGAGTTCAGCACCTGCCCGTCGATAGCTGGCGAGACTCCGGGTGTCGAGAAGTGCGTCCGACGCGCCGAGCAGCAGCCAGGCGTTCATGGGCTCGGTCTCGACCGGCGCCAGCGGATCGATGGCCGACCGTCCGCGTGGAGCCCGGCGGACCCGGTTCCCGGTCCGTACGAGACCGTGCTGGTCGTGGGAGTCGGCCAGGCTTCGACGAAGGCGCTTCCTCATGGTGACGATTATTCCTGAGGGGTCTGACATCTGATTGCTGCCAGCACGAGCGAGGCCGTGACGTGGCGAGCGGATGCCTTCAGAGGGATCCACTCGAGCGGTCAGGACTCCACCCGCGCCGAAAGTGGCACGATCACGCCGCCGGGATCTGCTTCCGGAACGCGTTCGCCTGCTCGTAGGACTCCAGGCCGGCATCGGAACCGAGCCCGGTGGCCACGAGCGACCCGCACGCCATGCCCAGGCGAGCGGCCTCAGCGACGGGCTCCCCGTCGAGCAGCCCCCGGATGAATCCGGCGGCGAAGGCGTCCCCGCATCCGGTGGTGTCGACGACGTCGACGGTCGTCGTCGGGTAGCGCACGTCGATGCTGTCCTTGGTGCTGATCGAGACGCCCTCGGCGCCGAGGGTGATGATCGCTGTGCCCACGCCGCGGTCGAGGAACCAGCGGGCGGCGTCGGCGTATGTGTCGGCGCCGGTCAGCAGCAGGGAGTCGTCGTCCGACGGCAGGATGTAGTCGATCAGCGGCAGGATCGGGTCGAGGGCTGCATGGTCGGACTCGCCGCCGTCGGTCGGCAGGAGGTCCACGGTGACGGTGATCCCGCGGTCCTTCACGCGGCGGAGGAACTCGACCGACGCGTCGCCGTCGATCCCGGGCATGAGCCCGACGCCGCCGAGGTGGACGTGCTCGATCCCCTCGAGGATCTCCTCGCCGAGGTCGTCTGGGGTGATGTGACCGTTGGCGCCCACCACGTGCAGGGCCGGGCGCGAGCCGTCGCGACGGATGTTGAGCATCGAGGCGGACGTCGGGGCGTCGCCCGAGGCGCGCAGGCCGCTCACATCGACACCCTCGTGGGTCATCTGATCGCGGACGAACTGGCCGAGGGCGTCCTCGCCGACGACCCCGGTGGTCGCGATCGGTACCCCGAGGCGGGCGAGGTTGACAGCAGGGGCGGCGGCGGTGCCGGCCACCGTCAGCTTGATCTCGTCGAGCAGCGTGAGGCCCTGCCCGTCGGGGATCGCCTCGACGTAGCGGCCGAGGACGTCGGCGATGTGCAGGCCGATGGTGCGGACTCGAGCGGTGCTCATGGTGACTCCTGGGCATCGTTGGACGGAGAATCCGCGCTCTGTGGCGCGGATTCTCGAGTGTACGAGCAGGTCAGCGGTGTGTGGCCGCGCCCACGCTTCGGCTCGTGCCCAGCAGCGTGTCCCGCGCCAGGGCGCCGGCGGCCGCACCGACGGGCCGGTCGCCGAGGAGGCTGCGATGCTCCTGCGGACGGCCCCCGAGGACCATGTTGCGCAGGACCGTCGATGCGGGCAGCCAGCGCACGTCGTAACCGTCCGTCGCGGTGCCGTCGTCGTGGACCCAGCCGAGGTCGCCGAGGAGGGACCCCACGACGTCGTAGGCGGGGGGTCGGTCGGGCGTGGCCGCGGCGTGTGCGAGCAGCAGGAGCGTGGCCGTCGCGTCGAACCCGGTCCCGGCAGGGACCAGACGCGTCGCGAGGTGCTCCCACAGGAGGCGCGGGTCGTTCTGTGCCGCGCGGCCTGCATTCGTCAGGTGCAGCTCTCCATTGACGGTGCGCAGGAGGCCGTGGGTGCGCAGGGTCCGGCGCAGCTCGAGCAGCGGGATCGCGTGGGACTCGCGGTTGTTCGCACCGATCCACTCCCACAGTGTCGGGACCAGAGGGGCCACCGCCATGACGTCGCCCGGCCGCAGGTAACCGGCCGACGTCAGCCGGATCGGCTCGTCGGCCGCGCGGTCGAGGAACCAGCGATGGGGGGTCAGGGCGTCGGCGAGCTGAGCGTCGGTGAGTGCGCTCGGTGACTCCAGCGCGTCGGCGACGGCGCCGGCCAGCCCGCGGGTCGGCGGGAACGACTCCGTCGCCACCAGCAGGTCGACCAGGCGCGGGTCCGCCCGGAGGCCCGTGAGCCGGAGCGGCGGGGAGGCGAACGACGCGTCGACGGCCGCGACGTCCAGGTGATCCGGGTCGTCGAGGACCAGCGCGAGCGCCGCGCGGTCCACGGCCCCACCGGAGTCTTCGGGCGGCGCAGCCCGTTCGCCGTCGACGAACCGGGCGACCGGCGACCCGGGCTCGACGTCGAGGACCGCCGACAGCACGACGGTTACCTCCCACGAGTCGCCGTAGTCGTAGACGTAGCGCAGCACGTCGGCCGGCTCCTGCAGCGTCTCGTCGAGCCGGACGTCGGCCGCCGGGCTCCCGTCGTCGTCGGGCTCCTTCTCCTCGAGGTCGAACGGGCACAGGAACAGCTGGCTGTCGAGGTCGAACGGGTAGCCGCCGAGGGAGAACCGGTGGAGATGACGGTCCTCCCAGCCGAACGCCGCCTGGATCACGCGGTGCGCCGCATCGAGGGTGAGGTCGGACCGGACGTCGACCAGGCGCCAGATCGGTGGGTCGGACTGGTCGAGGTGCAGCAAGAGCCGGAAGGTGCGGGCCTCCTGCCGGGGTGGGCGGCGATGCTCGGGGCGCCCGGTGGCAGGTGCGTCGGGGCGGGGCCGACGGCGGACGGCCTGAAGCCTCGACCGGTCGCCGGCGCGGAGCTGGTCGAGGAGGGTGCTCGGACGGAGGGCATCTGCCATCGCACGAAACTATGCACCAGGGGCGCGCTCTGCCTACCGCCGGTGCAGCTCGCGGAACCGGTATCGCGCGCCCGACGACGACACGTGCCAGCCCTCGGCCGGCTCACGGCGCACCTCGGTCCACTCACCGGGGTCCAGGGTCGGCGCTCGCACGAGCGTCGGGTCGTCGCCGAGCCGCACGTCGATCTCCGTGACGACCAGGCGGCTCACGTGTGGCAGCGCGGCGGCGTACACCTGGCCCCCGCCCATGACCCAGCCGTCCTCCCCGGCGAGGCGGAGCGCCTCGGCGAGGTCCGACGTCGTCGTCGCGCCGGGGAAGCGCGCCGGGTCACCCGAGGTGAGGACGACGTTGAGCCGGCCCGGCAGCGGGCGGAACCGCTCCGGGAGTGAGTCCCACGTGCGCCGGCCCATGACGACCGCGTGCCCGCGCGTGGTGGCGCGGAAGTGGGCGAGATCCTCGGGCACGTGCCAGGGCATCGAGGTGCCGTCGCCGATGACGCCGTCGAGGGACTGGGCCCAGATCGCGCCGAGCCCCGGGGCGGACCGCCCGTCGCCTGTCGCGGCGTGCTCGCCGAGAGACATGCTCAGACGGCGACCGGCGCCTTGATGGCCGGGTGGTGCTCGTAGCCCTCGACCGTGACGTCGCCGATCTCGTGCTCGAAGATCGACCCGCGCGGGGCGAGCCGCAGGGTGGGGAAGGGGTGGGGTTCCCGCGTCAGCTGCTCGGTGACCTGCTCGACGTGGTTGTCGTAGACGTGGCAGTCGCCGCCGGTCCAGATGAAGTCGCCGACCTCGAGGCCGACCTGCGCGGCGACCATGTGGGTGAGCAGCGCGTAGGAGGCGATGTTGAACGGGACGCCGAGGAAGAGGTCGGCGCTGCGCTGGTAGAGCTGGCAGGACAGCTTCCCGTCGGCCACGTAGAACTGGAACATCACGTGGCACGGCATCAGCGCCATCTTGTCGAGCTCGGCCACGTTCCAGGCCGAGACCACCATCCGGCGCGAGTCGGGGTTCGTGCGTAGCTGCTCGAGCACGGCGGAGATCTGGTCGACGTGGCTGCCGTCGGGTGTGGGCCAGGAGCGCCACTGCACGCCGTAGACGGGACCGAGGTCGCCGTCCTCGCCGGCCCACTCGTTCCAGATGCGGATGCCGTTGTCCTGCAGCCACCGCACGTTGGAGTCGCCCGCGAGGAACCAGAGCAGCTCGCCGACGATCGACCTCAGGTGCACCTTCTTGGTCGTGATGAGCGGGAACCCCCGGGACAGGTCGAAGCGCAGCTGGTGTCCGAAGATCGAGCGCGTCCCCGTGCCCGTGCGGTCCGACTTGCGCGTGCCGGTCTCCATGACCAGGCGGAGCAGGTCCTCGTAGGCGGTGCTGACGGTCGAGGGGGCTGTGGTGGTCACCAGTGCATCGTAGGCGCCCGACGACGCCGGCCCACGGTGGCGTGCGCGACCGCGTCGTGCCTGCCGGGGCGCGTGCCCTGGCCGGGCCTCGCGGGGAGGTCCACGCACGACGACGGCCGGAGGCGTGTGCATCCGGCCGTCGTCGTGGAGCCGGGCCGTCCCCGGGGTCCGGGTCGGGCCCAGGTGTGGGCGTCAGGCCCGGGCGTGGGTCAGGCCCGTGAGTGGGCGTCAGGCCCGGGCGGCGGCCGCCTCGGACGACGTGGCGTCGATCGGGGTGGCACCGGCGCCGTGCGTGACGGTGATCTTGCGGGCCCGGTTCTCCTCGGCGACGGGGATCGTCAGCGAGAGCACGCCGTCGGTGTAGGTGGCCTCGATGCGGTCGAGGGCCACGCCGTAGCCGAGCGTGAGCTGGCGGGCGAACGTGCCCGACGGGCGCTCGTGGGTCAGCCACTCGGCGTCCTCGGGGGCACCCGCGGTGCGCTCGGCGCGGACGGTGAGGGTGCGGTCCTCGACGTCGACGTCGATCGATGCCGGGTCCACGCCGGGCAGGTCGATCGTGGCGACGTAGGAGTCGCCCGTGCGGTACAGGTCCAGCGGCATCCCGGGCGAGCTGGGCGACTGGCGCATCGGGTTGAGCATGCGCTCGAGCTCGCGGAACGGGTCTGCGGTGCGGTAGGTGGCCATGAGTGGTGTCCCTCCTTGGTCGGGGCCGGGTGGGTCGCCCGGCGTCATGACTCCATTGTTGCCGCCCTGAGCGGTCCAGGTCAGTAAAGTTGAGCCATGTTCGCTCAAGGCTGACGGCCTGGCTGTGGCACCGTTCGTCGAGGGCGCGGATCGTCGTCGAGGACGCGGTGTGTTTCCCAGGGCGCGGATCGTCGTCGAGGACGCGGTGTGTTTCCCAGGGCGCGGATCGTCGTCGAGGACGCGGTGTGTTTCCCAGGGCGCGGATCGTCGTCGAGGACGCGGTGTGTTTCCCAGGGCGCGGTTGGTCGCCGAGCGCGCGGTCGACCTGCTGAGGGCGCGGTGTGCGGCCGAGCGCGCGGTTGACCTACCGAGTGGAGGTCCGGCGGCCGTCCACTCGGTGCGTCGATCGCGCCCTCAGTGGCAGACCGCGCTCTCGGCGAGGAGTAGGCGGAGCAGGCGGCGCGGCTCGGCGCGGCTCGGCCGGGCCCGGTGGGGGTGCTGTCGGCCGGCGTTACTCCTGATCGGCGAACAGCTCCGGCGGCGGTCCGAACGCGGTGCGGGTGCCTTCGACGACGTCGCGCCCGAGCGCGCGGGCGCCCCGGTAGCCCAGCACCATGCCGACGCCGAACGGGGCGAGGCGGCCGAGGGCGAGCCGGAGGCCACGATTCGCGCCGGCCCGGGCGAGCTGCGCCGTGAGCGCGCGGTTGAGGGACCGCACGCTGCCGGACGAGAGCTGGCCGAGTGCCGTGCGCGCCCAGCCGAGCCCGCTGAGCCCGAGCTCACCGGACACGACCCGGGCCCCCTCCTCGCCGAGCAGGGCGGAGAGCAGCAGGGAGCGGCGCTTCTCCAGGTCGTCGACGTGGACACCGTGCACCTCGGCGACGGCGAGCACGTAGCGCGCCGAGGCGTCGACGAACGCGGCCATCTGGGCGCTCGTCATTCCCACGGCGACGGCCGTGCCGAGGACGGGGAACGCGGCCGTCGCGCCGACCGCACCGCCCAGGCGCGAGACCGACCGGACGTAGTCGCGCTCGAGATGACGCAGCAGCCGCTCGGGACTCGGCCGCCACATGCGCTCGCGCGTCTTGCGCACCTTGGTCCGGGCGCGGCGCCCCTCGACCCGGATCGCGGCGTCGACCATGCGCCGGAAGCGTCCCGGCGTGACGACGTCGTCGTCCGGGGTCTCGACGTCCGCGCTCACGTCGTCGGCGTTCTCGACGTCCGCGCTCACGTCGTCGGGGATCTCGTCGTCGGCGTTCTCGACGTCCGCGCTCACGTCGTCGGGGATCTCGTCGTCGGCGTTCTCGACGTCCGCGCTCACGGCGCCGGGGCCCCTGCTGCGCTGTCGGTCACCGTCAGGGTCGTGCGGGCGCCGGCGCGCAGCGTGCGACCGACGGTGCACTGCCGCTCGATCGCCTTGTCGATCCGCTCGAGGAGCCGGTCGCGCGCACCTTCCTCGAGCCCGCCCACCCCGAGCGCGAGGTCGACGTGCAGGTCGGTGTACCGGTTCTCCGCCGAGTCCTTCTCGCGGCGGACGCGCGTGACGACCTCCGCGTCGTCGCCGAGAGCGTGGGCGATCCGGTGGTCGGCGGACAGCGCCTCGCACGCCGCGAGGGCGATCTGCAGCAGCTCGCCGGGCGTGAAGGCCCCGGGCGCGCCGTCGCCGCCGATCCGCACGCTCGCGCCCCGGGCGTTCGTGCCGGTCGCCGTGCGCACCCCGGTGCGCGTGACCGTGAGGTCCGGGTCGTCGTCGGGCTGTGCCGTGGCGGGGAGGGGATCGGTCATGACGACGATCGTGGCACGCGTGGGCCCGCCGTGCGCGGCCGGGGCTCGGCGCGCTGTGCTTCGTGGGCCCGCCGTGCGCGGCCGGGGCTCGGCGCGCGGCACGTACGCGTGCTCTAGGTTGGTGACGTGAACGTAAGCCGCGCCAGTGCCGCAGACATCTCCACCCCCAAGGCCGTCATCATCGTGCTGTACGGCGCGTCCGGGGACCTGGCCCACCGCATGGTGATTCCCGCGATCGCCGAGATCCGCACGCGTGGACTCATGCCGGAGAGCTGGGCGATGGTCGCCTCGGCGCGCGAACCGCTGACCGACGACGAGTTCCGGGGCCGGGTGCGGGAGAGCCTCGCGGAGAGCAGCGGCGGACTGCCGGAGGACGCCGAAGAGATCCTCACGCACATGTACTACGCCTCGGGCCGCTTCGGCCCGCGGGACGAGTCCGAGCTGCCGGAGATGCTCGACCGCCTCTACCGCGACATGTGGTCCACGGCGGGCCAGGAGCCTCTCGTCATCCACTTCCTCGCGGTCCCGCCCAGCGGGTTCCGTTCGGTCACGGAGGGCCTGAAGGTCCACGACCTCGTCACCGAGTCCACCAGGGTGGTCTTCGAGAAGCCCTACGGGACCGACCTGAAGAGCTTCGAGCAGCTCGACCGGGACGTCAAGGAGGTCCTGGCGGAGGAGCAGATCTTCCGGATCGACCACTTCCTCGGCAAGGAGGGCGTCCAGACGATCTACGTCCTGCGATTCGCCAACCACCTGTTCGGGTCGGAGTGGTCCCGGCACTCGGTCTCGCAGGTGCAGATCGACGTCCCGGAGGACCTCGACGTCGCGGACCGCACGGACTTCTACGAGCAGACCGGCGCCGCGCTCGACATGCTCGTCACCCACCTGTTCCAGGTCCTCGGCCAGGTCGCGATGGACCCGCCGTTCGACATCCGCAACCCGGAGCAGATCCTCGCCGAGCGGGAGCGGGCCCTGCGCGCGCTGCGGCTCGACCCGGCGGAGGTCGTCCTCGGGCAGTTCGAGGGCTACCGCGACCTCGAGGGGGTGCCCGACGACTCCACGCAGGACACGTTCGTCGCGGCCCGCGTCTGGGTGGACACCGACCGGTGGCGAGGGGTCCCGTTCCTCCTGCGCACCGGCAAGCGGATGGCCCTCAAGGCCCAGCGCATGACCCTCGTGCTGCGCCGCCCGGACGGCCCGCTGTTCGACGAGGACCTCGAGCCCAACACGATCGAGGTCAACTTCGCCGGCGCCGGCGCGGTCTCGCTCAACATCGCGGTGAAGAAGCCCGGACCGGAGTTCACCTTCTCCTCCGGCCGCGCCCGTCTAGACCTCAACGACGTCCCGCTGAGCGAGGCGCTGAGCCCCTACGCGTCGCTGATCCACGACGTGCTCACCGGCGACCGCTCCCTGTTCACCACCGCGGACGGCCTGCGCGCCGCGTTCGAGGCCTTCGCCCCGCTGCAGGGCGACGAGCGCCCCGATCCGCAGCCCTACGCGCCCGGCTCGTGGGGTCCCGCCGCCGCAGCAGAGCTCGCCTTCCCCCACCGGTGGATGCTCGGACAATGACAGAGGCAGCCCCGGTCGACGACGCGGTCGAGCTCGCCCGCACCTGGGCCGAGGCGAGCGCCGAGGGGGAGCGTCCCGAGGAGCGGGCCGCCACACGTCGCCTGGCCGACCTGCTCGCCGACCCGGGAGGGCTCGACCTCGCGGTGCGCTTCGTCGACCGGGTCGCCCGGCCCGAGGACGTCACCGTGGCCGCGCGCGAGCTCGCCCGCATCGGCTCCGGGGCGGACGCCGCCTTCCTGTCGGGGTTGGACCGGACGCTCCTGCGTGCCGGGGCCCTCGTCGGCCGGCTCGCGCCCGGCGTCGTCGTCCCGCTCGCCCGGCGGCGCCTGCGCCAGATGGTCGGCCATCTCGTCGTCGACGACACCGACCAGGCGCTGACCGAGCGCCTGGCTCGCGCGGCGGGCGACGGGGAGCGCCTCAACCTCAACCTGCTCGGTGAGGCGGTCCTCGGCGAGGAGGAGGCGTCGGACCGCGCGCGGCGCACCCTCGAGCTCGTCTCGCGCCCGGACGTCGAGCACGTCTCGGTCAAGGTCTCCACGCTCGTCCCGCAGATCTCCACCTGGGACACCGAGGGCACGGTCCAGCGCGTCGGCGAGCGGCTGCGCCCCGTCTACCGCGCCGCGCTGGCCCGGGACCCGCACGTGTTCGTCAACCTCGACATGGAGGAGTACCGGGACCTCGACGTCACCGTGGAGGCGTTCACCGCGATCCTCGCCGAGGAGGAGTTCACCGGCCTGTCCGCCGGGATCGTCCTGCAGTCCTACCTGCCCGACTCCTCGCCCGCGCTCGACCGGCTCCTCGCCTTTGCCCGCGGCCGCCGCGACGCCGGGGGCGCGCCGGTCGGCATCCGCCTGGTCAAGGGCGCGAACCTGTCGATGGAGCGCGTCCAGGCCGAGGTGCGCGGCTGGCCCCAGGCGCCGTTCACCACCAAGGCCGAGACCGACGCCGCCTACCTGCGCCTGCTCGAGCGCGCCCTGCGCCCGGAGAACGTCGGTGCCGTGCGGATCGGCGTGGCCTCGCACAACCTCTTCCACGTCGCCCACGCCCACCTGCTCGCCGGGGAGCGGGGCGTCACCGGGATGATCGACGTCGAGATGCTCCAGGGCATGGCGCCGGCGCAGGCCCGCGCCGTCGCCGCGGACGCCGGACGGATCGTCCTGTACACGCCGGTCGTCGCGCCGAAGGACATGGACTCCGCCATCGCCTACCTCGTGCGCCGCCTCGAGGAGTCCGCCGCCCCGGAGAACTTCGTCCACGCGTTCGCCACCGGCGACCCCGGCGCGCTCGACGGCCAGGAGGACGACTACCGGGCCGCCGCCCTGGCGGCGGCCGCGCCCGCACCGCCACCGCGCCGCACCGGTACCCCCGTCCGCTCCGCGCAGCGGTTCGTCCAGGCCGTCGACACCGACCCGGCGCTCGCCGCCTCGCGGGTGTGGGCGGCCGAGCACGTCGCCGCCCCCCGGCGCGAGCCCACCTCCCCGGTCCCGTCGACCACCGGGGCGATCGACGACGCCGTCGCCCGCGGCCTCGACGCGCGCGCCTCGTGGGCGGCGCTCGAGCCGGGGGAGCGGGCCGCCGTGCTGCGCGGCGCGGCCGACGCGCTGGAGGCCAGGCGTGGGGAGCTCGTCGGGCAGGCGGCCGCCGAGGCGGGCAAGGTGATCGACGAGTCCGACCCGGAGATCTCCGAGGCGGTCGACTTCGTCCGCTACTACGCCGACCGTGCCGAGGACCTCGGGCTGTTCGCCGACCACCTCGACACCGACGGCGCCCGGTTCGTGCCCGACCGGCTCGTCGTCGTCACGCCGCCGTGGAACTTCCCCGTGGCCATCCCCACCGGAGGAATGACCGCCGCGCTCGCCGCGGGGTCGGCCGTCATCGTCAAGCCCGCGCCCCAGACCCCGGTCCTCGCCGAGATCGTCGTCGAGACGCTGCGCACCGCGCTCGCCGACGCCGGCCTGGACCCCGACGTCCTGCAGGTGCTGCGGGCGCGGGAGAACGAGGTGGGCCGGCGGCTCGTCACCCACGAGGACGTCGACCGGGTGATCCTCACCGGCGGTACCGACACCGCGCGGCTGTTCGCCGGCTGGCGGACCGACCGCGCGGGCGGGCACGGCGTGCTCGCGGAGACCTCTGGGAAGAACGCCATGGTGGTCACGGCCTCCGCCGACTACGACCTCGCCGTCGCCGACCTCGTGCGCTCGGCGTTCGGCCACACCGGCCAGAAGTGCTCGGCAGCCTCCGTCGCGGTGCTCGTCGGACAGGCCGGGACCAGCGAACGGTTCCGGCGCCAGCTCGTCGATGCCGTGGGGTCGCTGCGGGTCGGCACTCCGGACGACCTGGGCGTGACGACCGGGCCCCTCACAGAGCCCGCCGCCGGACGCCTCCTGCACGCGCTCACCGAGCTCGACGAGGGCCAGACCTGGCTCGTGCGACCACGGCGCCTCGACGGCGAGGGGCGGCTCTGGTCACCCGGCGTCCTCGACGGCGTCCAGCCGGGCTCCCGCGCGCACCTCACCGAGTTCTTCGGCCCCGTCCTCGCGCTCGTGCGCACCGAGACGCTCGACGAGGCGATCGAGGTCGTCAACGCCACCGACTTCGGCCTCACCTCCGGACTGCACTCCCTCGACGGCGAGGAGATCGAGCGGTGGGCGGAGGGGATCGATGCCGGGAACCTCTACGTCAACCGGCACAGCACGGGCGCGATCGTGCGCCGGCAGCCCTTCGGCGGCTGGAAGGACTCCAACGTGGGCCCGGGCGCGAAGGCCGGCGGACCCAACTACGTCACCCAGCTCGGCAGCTGGGTCGAGGACGGCCTGCCCTCGCGCCTGGCTGAGCCCGAGCCCCGCGTGCGCGCGGCGCTCGCCGACCTCACCGGCATCGTCCCCGTCCAGCCCGAGCGCCGGTGGCTGCGCGCCGCCGTCGGCTCGGACGCGCACGCCTGGGCGAACGACCTCGGCCTCGCTCACGACCCGACCGGGCTGGCGGCCGAGTCCAACGTCCTGCGCTACCGTCCGCTGCCCGTGCTCCAGGTGCGGGCCGGGCCGGACGCGCGGACGGTCGACCTCGTGCGCCTCCTGCTGGCCGGCGAGCTGACGGGGACGCTCGTGCGGGTCTCGCTGCACCCGGACCTGTCCGCCCGGCTCAAGGGCTGGGCCACCGAGGGCGAGCCCGCCCGACGGGCGCTGCGCCGGCTCACCGAGCACGTCTCCGCCGTCGAGACGGCGCAGGACCTCGCCGCGCGACTGGCCGGCGGGCGCGGGCGCGTGCGCGTGCTGGGCTCGGAGCGGGCCGAGCTCGGGGACCTGCTCGCCGACGTCCGGTACCACGTGTCCGTGGCACCCGTGCTGGCGACCGGGCGTCGCGAGCTGCTCGGGATGCTGCGCGAGCAGGCGGTCTCGACCACCCGCCACCGCCTCGGCCACCTGCCCGCCGAGGCGTAGGGCCGCGTCGGCGGCGCCCGGTCCGCGGGCGGCCCCGACGAGCGCGGGAGCGTCCGGCCGGGTCGTGCCCGGCGGGGCCGCGAGCCGCCTCAGGCCTGGTCGTCGGCGCCCAGGCCGCCCTGGCCGCCCTCCTGCTCGGCGAGGTAGGCGAGCCCGACCCGCCGCTCGGCCTCGAGGACCGTGTCGACCGCCCCGACCACGGCCGACTCGATCTTGCGGCCGAGCAGCGGGATCGAGCAGGTGACGTCCCCCCGGTAGTCGAGCGCGGTCGCACCGCCGGCGATCGGACGCAGCGCCTGTGTGCCGTTGACGCGCGCGGGCACGCCGGAGACGTTGAGTCCGAACTCCGCCGTCCGGCCGCCGTCCGCGCCGGGCGCCGACCACTGCTCCTCGATGCGGACGACGAAGCTGTCGCCGACGAGACCGCGGTAGGTCGCCGGGATGATCGTCGTCGGGATCGTGGCCTCGACGTCGAGCAGGAACGAGCCGTCGTCGGACTCCGTGATCGACGCAGTGTGGCGGGTGGCTCCTGCCGCCCGCACGCGGCGGTCGGTGAAGTCGCGGTCGGCGAGCATCCGGGCGACCTCCGTGGGGGAGGCCGGGAACTCGACGGTGTGGTCGAAGCGCATGCGTGCTCCATCTCTTGCAGGGTCTGGTGCCAGCGTAGGCGCAGCGGGTTCGCGGCGCGGTTCGCGGTCGGGCGCGTGGCTTCCGGGCGGCGGATACCCGGTCCGGTGCGCCTGCCGCGCCCCGTACGCTGTGCGTGTGCCGACGCTGTCCAACATCCTCACCGACTCATACCCGGGCTCCTCGGGGGACGTGGAGTGGTTGCACCAGCTCGTGGGGGACTGGCAGGTCATCGCCGACCTCATGTTCGCGGACCTCCTGCTGTGGGTGCCCGACGGCGAGGGGGGCTTCGCGGTGGCGGCCCACTGCCGTCCGCAGACCGGGGCGACGGTGCACTACGACGACGCCGTCCGGTCCAGGCCCGACCGGCAGCTGGCGGACCTCATCGGTCACGCGATGGCCGACGGCGGCACGCACACCCGCGAGGTCGTCCGCGACGACGGCCACCAGGTGCGCACCGTGCTCCAGCCCGTGCTGCACGAGGGGAAGAACGTCGCCGTGCTCGGCCGGGAGCAGGTGGTCTCGCCCGCGATGATGCGTTCGCGCATCGAGGTCGCCTACATGGAGCTCGGCGACGCGCTCGCGGCGATGGTCTCGCGGGGCGAGTTTCCGCAGACCGGCGCACCCACCGGCGACCGGCACGGGACGCCGCGCGTGGGTGACGGCGTCATCCGACTCGACGTCGAGGGGCGGGTGACGTTCGCCAGCCCCAACGGGCTGAGCAACCTCCACCGGCTCGGGCTTATCGGTGACCTCAACGGGGAGGTCCTCGCCGAGGTGCTCACCGACCATCTCGAGGAGGCCGGCGCGATCGAGGAGACGCTCGCCGTCGTCGTCATGGGGCGGGCCGCCTGGCGCACCGAGGTGGAGGCGGGTCGCGTCATCCTCTCGCTGCGTGCGATCCCCCTGACCGACCGCGGCGAGAGGCGCGGCGCGCTCCTGCTGTGCCGCGACGTCTCGGAGATGCGCCGCCGGGAGCAGCAGCTGCTGACGAAGGACGCGACCATCCGGGAGATCCACCACCGGGTGAAGAACAACCTGCAGACCGTCTCCGCGCTGCTTCGCCTCCAGGCCCGGCGCAGTGGCAACGAGGAGACCCGCCAGGCGCTCGGGCAGGCCGAGCGGCGCGTGACGACGATCGCGCTCGTGCACGACACGCTCGCCCAGGGGCTCGACGAGGTGGTCGACTTCGACGAGGTCTTCGGCCGCGTGTTCGCCCTGGCCGCCGACGTCGCGGTGCCTGACGCGCACGTCACCACGCGGATGGACGGGCAGTTCGGCCTCGTACCGGCGGACGTGGCCACGGCACTGGCCGTGGTGCTCACCGAGCTCATCACCAACGCGGTCGAGCACGGGCTGTCCGGCCGGCCCGGGAGCGTCGTGGTGCGGGTGGAGCACCACGAGGAGTCTCTCGAGATCTACGTGACGGACGACGGCGTCGGGCTGGCCGAGGGCAAGGTCCTCACCGGTCTGGGCACACAGATCGTCAAGACCCTCGTGGCCGGGGAGCTCGGCGGCGCCATCGAGTGGCGGGGCGGCACCGACGGCGGGACCGAGGTCCATCTCCGGGTCCGGGTGGGACGCCCGCGGTCACTGGGCTCCGCCCGGACGGACCGGCTGGGCCGGCCGCTGCGCTGAGCGGGTCCGTGGCCCGTGCCGGACGGCGTGGGACGCGCGGGCCGAGACGGCTCCCGCCTGACGGTGTCGAGGCGGGCGGGCGGGCGGTGCGGCGCGGGTCGTGACTACCGGATGCGGACGGGACTGCCGACGCGGGGGGTGGGTCAGCCGGCGCGGCGGGCGCGGGCGGTGCGGCGCTTGAGTGCGCGGCGCTCGTCCTCGGAGAGGCCGCCCCAGACGCCGGAGTCCTGGTTGTTCTCCATCGCCCACTTCAGGCAGGTGTCCATCACCGAGCACGATGTGCAGACGGCCTTCGCCGCGTCGATCTGGACGACGGCCGGGCCCGTGTTCCCTATCGGGAAGAAGAGCTCCGGGTCCTCGGTCAGACACGCTGCTCGGTGACGCCAGTCCACTTGTTCCTCCAAGCACGCACGGCTGCCCGTACCGGTTGTCGGGGTTTTCGTCGTGCGATGTAGTCGCTGCGAGCACCAACAATCCCACGGGCACCATCCGGTCACAAGGCTCGTCCTCGACCGTTGCTCAGGTGAGCGGCGTGGGTTTGCTCACAGCATGATCGTCGTCTCGTCCCTGTCGGGTGACCCCTCGGGCGTGCCGTGGTACGCGCCGTGCAGGACCTAGGGTGGCGCCGTGCCGACCCCGCAGACCCCACCGAGCGTCCCGCTGTCCGTCCGCATCCTGCAGGCGGTGTGCGTGGTCCAGGCGGTGGCGCTGCTCGTGGTGGCGGGTGGCCTCGCCGCCGATCTCCTCTCGGGCGAGGCGGTGGTGCGGGCCACGGTCGTGATGCTCGTGGTCGTCTACGCCGTGCTGGCGGCCCTCCTCCTGCTCGGTGCCCGGGCCGCCGGCCGCGGGCGGGCCGCGGTGCGAGGGGCGCTCATCACCTGGTGGCTGCTCGCGGGCGTCTCGGCGGTGACGATCGACCTCGCGCTCGGTCTCGCCCTCGCTGCCGCGGCCACCTGCGTCGTGGGCCTGGTGGCGATGTTCTGGCCGGACACGCGACGTTTCATGCGGTACAGGCGCGGTCGGTAGCCCGCCGGACGTCCGCGCCCGTCTCGTCGTCCCGGGCACCCGCACTGCCCTCCACGTGCCGGCCTCTGGCGTCGCCCTCGCGCACGATCTGGACGGGCAGGGACCGGCCGGACCGGACGAGCGCCGCCCGCCCGGGGACCGTCGCGGCCAGCGGGTCCGCGCCGGCCCCGAGGCCGCCGGGGACGAGCCGGCCCGAGATCGGCAGGTCGGGACGCAGCACGACCATCGGGCCCGTGATCCAGGTCGTCAGCGGCGCCCGATGGGCGGAGAGCACGGACATGGTGGCCGCCGCTGCGAGGACCCGGGCGCCGCGGGTGGGGAGCTCGACCACGTGGTCGAGCGCCTGAGGTCCGAGCCGGTCGACGTCGTCGGCCACGACGACCCGGCCCGGATCGCCGGACGGGTCAGCCGCTCCGGCGCGCACGACCTCCGCCCCGGCGGCCGCGAGCCTGGCCGCGAGGGCCGCGAGCGTGGCCGTCCGCCCTGACCCCGGCGGGCCCACGACCAGCAGCACGCCGCCCGCAGCGAGCGGCACCGTGACCGGGTCGGCAGTGTCGCCCCCGACGCCGAGGGCCACCTCGGTGCCGGCGCGCTCGCCCGCGGTCGCGGGCAGCTCGGGCGCCTCACGCGGCAGGGGACGCAATGTGGGCGACCGCTCGGTGGGGACGGTGGGCGCCACGGCGGGTGGGACGGGTTCGGCGTCGACGACCTGGACGACCCGCTGTCCCGACGGGCGCACGAGCACGGCCCGCCCGGGGACGGCGGTGCCGACGGACATCGACCGGTCGACGCCCGCGAGCGTGGCCTCCGTCGCGTCGCGCGGACTGAGCACGAGCCGGCTGCGCCCGACCTCGGCCCAGCGCGCCGACGCGCTCGCGGGCGACCCGGCGAGCGCCACGTGGTGGCCCCGGGAGAGCACCCCGCGCAGCGCGGTGGGCAGCGCCGCGAGCGACTGGCCCGGCCCCAGCGCGGCGTCGAGGCGGTCGAGGAGCAGCTCGACGTCGTCGATCAGCAGCATCTGCCCCGGCGCTGCCGCTGCGCCGCCGAGGACCTCGAGCAGGCGCAGGACCAGACGCGGGTCGTCGGGCGGGGCGAGCGTCCCGGTCGCGGCGCCGGATCCCACCGCGTCGTGGCCGCCGACGACGTGCACGGTCCGGCCGTCCCGCGCGGCCGCGGCCCCCAGCGCGCGCAGGGCCGTGGTCCGACCGGTGCCGGGCCCGCCGAGCACGAGCAGCGCCGACCCGTCCCAGCACCACGGCTCCAGCGCGAGCCTGCCCGGCTCGTCGACGAGCGCCACGGCGGTCGACGGGAGCGGCACACCGGTCGCCGGATTGATCCCGCCGGCAGCGACGGCCACGGGGAGCTCGGGGGCCCACGGCACGGCGGGCGCCGCCGTGCCCTCCGCGGCCGCCCGCACCGCGGCCACGGCGTCGGCCGGCAGCCCCGAGCCCGTCGGCCCGAGCCAGGCGACCTGCACCTCGCGCGCCGCATCGGTCCGCAGCACCGCCCGGCCCGGCACCGCGGGCAGCTCGGCGGCCCGCGCCGTGCCGACGACGTCGCGCGAGTCGGCGGCCTCGAGCACCCGCAGGCAGAGCCGCACCGTGATGTTCGCCCGCACGTCCGGCCCCACGATCCCCGACGGCCGTTGCGTGGCGAGCACGAGGTGCAGCCCGAGCGAGCGCCCCTGGGCGGCCAGGCGGACGAGGTCGGCGAGCAGCTGCGGGTGGTCGTCCGCCAGGGCCCGGAACTCGTCGACGACGACGAGCAGGCGCGGCAGCGACCCACCGCGCGCGTACAGCTCGCCGAGGTCCTTGGCCCCGGCGTCCGCGAGCACCCGTTCGCGCCTGCGCAGCTCGGCGCCGAGGGAGGTGAGCGCCCGCACCGTGGCGGCGGGGTCGAGGTCCGTGAGCACGGCGGACACGTGGGGCAGCGGGGCGAGCGGCGCGAACGCGGAGCCGCCCTTGTAGTCGACGAGCACCATCGCGAGGTCCGTCGGCGAGCAGGTGGCCGCGAGCGCGACGAGCCAGGAGGTCAGCGCCTCGGACTTGCCGGCGCCCGTGGCTCCGGCGAGAAGGGCGTGGGGCCCCTCGGCGACGAGGTCCACCTCGACCGGGCCTTCCGTACCCCGCCCGACCGGGACCCGCAGGCCGTGCCCGGCCGACCAGCGCCGACGCACCGCAACCGGGGTCAGGGGGCCGAGGAGGTCGGTGAGGTGCACCGAGGAGGGCAGGGACTCGCCCTCGCCCCCGGCGACCTCGAGGGCACGGGCATGCCGGCCCGCCCACGTGGGCGACACCCCGTCGTGCGGGCCCGTCACCACGATCCTCGTGCACCACGCCGGCGGCCGGTCACCTGCGACGGCGAGGACGAGGTGCCGGCGCCCGGCAGCGGCCTCGGGCGCCCGCGCGTCGGGCCCGGCCGCCACGACCGAGACGTGCCAGGGCTGCCCGCGCGGACCGGGCTGCGCCGCAGCGTCGGACCCCGAGGTCCCCGTGCCCGAGGGGGCCCGGCGCGCGGATGGGAGCGCCCACCCCGCCGGGACGGACGCCGTCGCCGTCGGCTCGTGCGTGAGCACCTGGGCGAGCAGCCAACGGGCAGCTCGGGCGCCGCCCGGTCCGGTGAGCCCGACGACGTCGCCGGGGGACAGCCTGAGGTCCCCGGTGCTCCGGGAGCCGCCCCCGCTCCTGCGCCGGGAGGCACCGCCGCGCCGCGCCTCCCCGCGGCGTCGGGGCTCTCCTCCGGGCAGGTGGCGCCGACCGCCCCGGAGGGCGCGGCCGCGGCGGTGCGGCCCGGACCTGAACCGCAGGACGAGGACGTCGGCGGGTCCGCCGACCGGGCGCAAGCCGGCAGCGGCGAGCAGGAGCACCTCGGAGGCAGCCGGTCGGGGCGGGACGCGGGAGGCCGGGTCCCGCTCGGCGAGCAGCCAGATGCCGACGGCCAGGACCGGGACGCCCAGGATGGCGAACCGCCACGGCCCGGCCGACGAGCCGAGCAGCAGCGGCACCATGACCAGCGGGGCGAGCAGCATGGGGGCGAGCCGGGCGACGGCACGCAGCCCGCGCCGTCCACCGGGCGGCAGCACGACGGGCCGGGGCGCGGCCAGGCTGCCGGCTCCGCCGGTCACCCGCACGGATCCGGCCCCGGCGAGGAGGGTCGTCCCGAGCGCCACCGGCTCCCAGCGCGGTCCGAGGAGGCGCCCACGCCGGCCGGGCACGGTGCCGGCCCTACGTGTGCCGTGCCTGGACCCCGGGTCGCGCGCCTCGACCCGGCCGGAGCGGGCACGCAGCTCGAGGTGGTCCCGCGAGAGCAACGGGTCCTCGAGGTCGACCCGGCCGGGACCTCGCCCGACGCTCACGACCCGTCGGCCCACCGCGAGCACCCGCCCCGCCCCGGGACCGTCGTCGACCAGCGCGAGCTGGTCCGCGGCGAGCACGTCGGACAGGTCCTCGGCGTCGGGCGAGGAGTCGAGCTCGTGGGCGGCCATGCACCCACCGTGCCGGGCGCGGCGGACGGCCGAGGAGACGCCTGTGGACAGGAGTGTGCGGGCGCGCAGGTCACAGGCTCGCGTGACCGGGGATGTCGTCCGGCGTGCCCGCCTGCCGCCGCCTCGGCTACTCGGCGCCGAGAGCCGCCACCGGCGAGACCCGCAGCGCGCTGCGGGCCGGCACCACGGACGCCAGGACGCCCGCGACGAGGGCGACGACGAGCGTGAGGCCGAGCCCGCCCCACGGGACCGCGAGCGCCGTCATCTCGGTGGCCGCGAGCAGACACGTGATACCGATCCACCCCACAGCGAGCCCGAAGGCTGCGCCCACGACCGTCCCGACCACGGTGAGGAGCACGCCCTCGACGGCCAGGGCACCTCGGACCTGGCGCCCGGACATTCCGACCGCCCGCAGCGTGGCGAGCTCCCGGCGCCGTTCGACGACGGACAGCGAGAGGGTGTTCGCCACGCCCACGAGCGCGATGACGATCGATACCGCGAGGAGGCCCACGACGACGACGAGGATCCGGTCGATTGCCTGGTCGTACACGAGCCGCTCGGCCCCGGCTCCCTCGACGGCGACCGACGTCCCTGCGGTCGCCGCCGCGTTCGCGGCCTCACGCACGTCGGAGACGACCTCCTCGGCGTCGGCCGAGTCGTCGATCCGCGCCCACACGTCGGTGGGCCCCGAGGAGGGGTAGAAGGACCGGACGGCGTCCTCGGTGAGCAGCGGCGAGTCGCCGTGGTCCGCGACGATCACGGACATCTCCCGCTGCGTGGACTCGTCGACCTGCCACGTCTCCGGGTCCGGCACGCCGACCGCCACCGTGTCGCCGTCCGCGACGCCGAGCGCGCGAGCCGTGTCCCGCGGTAGCACGATCGTCTCGTCCGTCAGGCCCTCCGGGTAGCCGTCCCGCAGGACGTCCCCGGCGTCGGCCGGCAGCCCGTAGGCGATCGAGCCGATACCGGACCCGTCGCTGTCCGCCGAGATCGACCGCGCCTCGACCATGAGGTCCGCGGAGGTCACCCGCACGGATGCGGACAGACCGGGGACCGACCCGACGGCCGAGGCCACCGGCTCCTCGAGCGCGACCGACCCGTCCGGTCCGTAGGTGGGGTCGTGGACGGCGAGGTCGACGGGGAACCGCGAGGCGAGCTCGACGGCGAGCGAGGCGCGGACCGACTCGGTCCCCGTCGTCACTCCGGTCACGAGGCCGATGCCGATGACCAGGGCCATCGTCGTCGCCGACGTCCGTCGCGGGTTGCGCGTGGCGTTCGCGGTGGCGAGCCGCACGGTGGCGCGGGCCGGGCGCGGGGAGAGTGCGGCGAGCCCCGCACCGAGACCGCGCGCGACGAGCGGGACCACGAACACCAGCCCCACGAGCAGGCCGAGGCCGAGCAGGGCGGCGCCGAGGACGAGCAAGGCGACCATGAGGAGCACGGTGGACTCGGCGGGTGTCCCGGTGCCGAGGTCGGCGGCGACGAGCAGAGCGCCGGCCATCGCGGCCACCCCCGCTGCGGCAAGGGCGATCGCACAGGCCCGACGCGCGGGCGAACCGCGCAGGAGGGTCGGCGCACGCGCGGGCCGCATGGCCTCGACCGGCGCGACGGCGCTCGCCCGCCGCGCCGGGGGCAGCGCCGCGAGCACGGTGACGAGCGTGCCGGCGGCGACGGGGAGCGCGATCGTCGTCGGGCTGGGCCCGACCGTGCCGGCGAGCGGGATGCCCAGGTCCCGGCCCGAGCTCTCCCACAGCCCGAGCGCGAGCACCATGACCCCGAAGCCCAGGGCCGTGCCGACGGCGCTCGCCACCACGCCGAGAGCGGCCGCCTCGGCGAGCACGGAGGACCACACCTGGCGGCGCGTCGCGCCGACCGCACGCAGCATTGCCAGGGTCCGGGCGCGCTGGGCCACGAGCACCTGGAAGGTGTTGGCGATGACGAGTCCCGCGACGACCAGCGCCAGGCCCGCGAAGAGGATCGTCGTCACGGTGATGACGTCCCGGAACCCGAAGGTGTCCTGCAGGCGGGCGTCGACGTACTCGTCGGCCGTGAGGGTGGCGGCGGAGCCCGGTGCCGCAGCGAAGTCCTCGGCGGCGGCGAGCACGCGCGACGCGACGTCGTCCGCGTCGGCCCCGGGCTGAGCCGTCAGCCCGACGCCGTACACCCCGTCTCCCATGTCCTGGTCGAGGAGGTCGAACGCGACTGCCTGCGGCACGTAGACGGTGGTGGTGGGGATGCCGAGCACGGGGCTCGGGTCCTCGGCGATCCCGACCACCGTCATCTCTCTCGCGTCGGTCTCCACCGGCTCGCCGTCCTCGTCGAACGCCTGCCCGACCACCCCGACCGTGTCCCCGATGCGGGCACCGGCCCACAGGCTCGCCTCCTCGCTGAGCACCACCTCGTCGTCGCCGGCCGGCCACGTCCCGTCGACGAGCTCGGCGGGCGGCTCGGCCCCGGGCTCCGGGGCGGCGGCGAGCTGGAGCGCGGTGGTGGAGTCCCCGGTGCCGACGCCGACCCACGTCGAGAACGTCGGGGTGGCCTGCGCGACCCCGTCGACCCCTTCCAGCGTCGAGATGTCCTCGGCGGTCGCGTCGGTGCCGGTGAGGACGATGTCGGACCCGGCCAGGGCCGCTCGCAGGACGCCGCGTGCGCCGTCGTCGATCGCCCGGCCCGTGAGCAGCGCGAGCGTGAGGAAGCACGCCGCGAGGACGATCGCCACACCGGCGGCGACGAGCCGGCCCACGGAGTGCCGTGCCTGCCCGGCGGCGAGGCGAAGCATCAGGCCACCTCGTTCTCGGGACGCAGGGCGTCGAGCCCGGCGAGCACGGAGGACGGCGTGGGGTGGTCGATGTCGCCACGCACCAGGCCGTCGGCGATGAGCACGACGCGATCGGCGTGCGCGGCGGCCGCCGGGTCGTGGGTGACCATGACGACGGTGCGGCCGAGCTCGCGCACCGAGGTGCGCAGGAGGGCGAGCACCTCGCTGCCGGTGCGCAGGTCGAGGTTCCCGGTCGGCTCGTCGGCGAGGACGACCTCCGGGCGCGTGACGAGTGCCCGCGCGATCGCGACCCGCTGCTGCTGCCCGCCGGACAGCTCCGCCGGCCGGTGCGTGAGCCGGCCGCCGAGCCCGAGCACGTCGATCAGCTGCTCGAACCACTGCGCGTCCACCGTCCGCCCGGCGAGCTCGAGGGGCAGGAGGATGTTCTGCCGCGCCGTGTACATCGGCAGCAGGTTGAAGGCCTGGAAGACGAAGCCCATCCGGTCGCGGCGCAGCAGCGTGAGCTCGGCGTCCTTCAGCGCCGTGAGCTCGGTGTCCCCGAGGTGGATGGTGCCCGAGGTGGCGGAGTCCAGGCCGGCGAGCAGATGGAGGAGCGTGGACTTGCCCGAGCCGGACGGGCCCATGACGGCGGTGAACGTGCCCCCCGCGACGTCGAGGTCGACCCCGGCGAGGGCGGTGACTGCCGCGTCCCCGCGGCCGTGCACCTTGCGCAGGCCGCGGGCGCGGAGCACGGCCCCCGGGGCGGAGGAGCCGGTGGCGCCGGCGGGAGTGGTCGCGATCGTCATGACAGTCCTTCTTCGTCCGGCGTCGGGCCTGGTCCCGATGCTGCCCCGAACCTACGAACGCCGGCGCCGCGTCGCGTCGGCCCGACGTCGGGACCTGCCGTCATCCCGTGGTCGTACGACCGGTGGACGGCGTACGACCGCCCTGTCCCTCCCTGCCGGGCCGGACGAGCCCGGTCTCGTACGCGAGCACCACGGCCTGCACGCGGTCGCGGACGGTGAGCTTGGCGAGGATGCGGCCCACGTGGGTCTTCACGGTCGCCTCGGCGACGAACAGCTCGCCGGCGATCTCCGTGTTCGACCGGCCGTGCGCCATGAGGACGAGCACCTCCCGCTCGCGCTCGGTGAGCGCGTCCATCACGGCGGGCCGGGCGAGGTCCTCGGGTGGCAGGAGATCGGCGACGGTCTCGATGAGGCGCCGGGTCGAGGACGGGGCGATGACGGCGTCGCCCGCGTGGACCGTGCGGATGGCGGCGAGCATGTCCTCGGGCGGTGCGTCCTTGAGCAGGAAGCCCGAGGCCCCGGCGCGGATCGCCTGCAGCACGTACTCGTCGAGGTCGAAGGTCGTGAGGATGACGACCTTCGGCGCGGGCTCGCCGTCCGCGGCGCGCTCGGTGACCTCCCGCGTGGCCGCGAGCCCGTCGAGGTTCGGCATGCGCACGTCCATGAGCACGACGTCCGCCGCCACGCCACCGAGCATCCGCAGTGCCTGCGCGCCGTCGCCCGCCTCGCCGACGACCGTCATGTCCGGCTGCGAGCCGATGACGAGCGCGAACCCGGCCCGGACGAGCTGCTGGTCGTCGACGAGGGCCACCCGGATCGGGTCGGTCGGGTCTGCGGGCTCGGTCACGTCGGTGTCCTCTCGGTGGCTCGACGTCGATCCTGCCCGACGTGGGGTCCCGCGCCGGCGTGCACCGGCACCTCGAGGCGCACGCGATAACCGCCGGCCGGCGCCGGGCCGGCGAGCAACGTCCCGCCGAGCACCGCGGTGCGCTCGCGCATGCCCACCAGGCCCTGCCCCTGACCGTCGCCGCGGGCCGCCGCGCCCCGCCCGTCGTCGTCGATCTGCAGGGTCAGGCCGGCCGGTGACCACTTCACGAGCACGGTGACGGCGGCGGCGGGGCCGGCGTGCTTGAGCGCGTTCGTCAGCGCCTCCTGCGCGATCCGGTAGACCATGAGGCCCGCACCGGCGGGCAGTGGGCGGGACTCGCCCAGGCGCACGACCGAGACCCCGAGGCCCGAGCCGCGCACCTGCTCGACGAGCCGGTCGAGGTCCTCGTCGACCGGCTGCGGTACGAGCGCGGCGCCGGCGTCGTCGCCGCGCAGCACGCCGAGGATCCGCCGGATGTCCCCCAGCGCTCCTCGTCCCACCTCGCCGATCGTGGCGAGGGCCCGCTCCGCGGCCTGAGGGTCCTGCGCCGCCGCGTAGCGGCCGCCGTCGGCCTGCGCGATGACGACCGAGAGGGTGTGGGCGACGACGTCGTGGAGCTCGCGTGCGATGCGGGTGCGCTCGTCGGTGACGGCGAGCCGGGCGCCGCGCTCGCGGTCGATCTCGGCGAGCCGCTCGATCTGCGCAGAGCGTGCCCGGTCCTGGATGGCCGTGCGGCGCAGGAGACCGACGCCCCACGCGCCGGCGGCGGCGCCGCCCGTGGCGAGGACGACGGCGAACATGTCGGGTCCCGACCAGTAGCCGGGTGCCCCGAGCGCAGCGGCGAGCACGACAGCTCCCAGCAGGGCGCCGCCGAGCGCCACCCGGTGGCCGACGACGCTCCCATGGGCGGTCACCGAGTACAGGGCCACGAGCACGAGGACGTCGACGGGCAGGACCGGCACGCCGAGGAGCACCACGTGCGCCAGCGCGCCCAGGTACACGGCGACCGCCGAGGTCTCGGGCGACGAGCGGCGCCACGCCAGCGCCGCGCAGATCCCGGCGACGACGATCACGACGAGCGCACCCACGCCCGAGGACCAGAGCCCCGGGGCCCACCCGCCGCCGAGGCTCGCGACCGACAGCGGCCCGAGGGTGAGGCCCGCCAGGACCGCGACCAGCACGTCGCCCCGGCTGGGTCCCGCGCGCGGCGCGACGGGCCGGGTCCGGTCGGGGTCGGCGGGCGTCATGCGCACACCCTAGGGAGGCGGGCACCGGCCGGCGTCAGACCGCCGGGGGACACCCCGGTGCGACCGAGGAACGACGCCGCCTGTGCCACGGGGCCACCACCGGCAGCACCACGCCGCCCGTGCCGCGCGGTCACCAGCGGCAGCCGGTGCCGCTCGGCCGCGGGCGCCCCTACGCGACCGGCTCGACCAGCTCCGCGGAGTTGTTCCGCGGGGTGTTGACGGCGCGGGAGACCGCGTACCAGGTGAGCGCGGGCGTGCCCGTGGCGAGGATCGCGAGCGCCTCGGCGGGGTCCGTGACGGTCGGGTCGAGCCAGAGGTCGATGTCGGAGGGCTCGAGGATCACGGGCACGCGGTCGTGGAGCTCGCGCATGTCACCCTCGGCGGCGGCCGTGAGGATCGTCGTGGTGCACAGCCAGTCGGCGTCGGGCTCGTCCTTCGGGCGCCACCACGAGAACATGCCGGCGAAGGCGATCGGAGCGCCGTCGGACCGGGTGATGAAGTGGGGCGTCTTCGGGCCCGTCCCGCTTGCGGGCGCCCGCCACTCGTAGTAGCCGTCGGCGAGGACCAGGCAACGGTTCGTCCGCAGCGGTGCCTTGAACGAGGCCTTCTCCGCGACCGTCTCGCTGCGGGCGTTGATCATCTTGCTGCCGACCGTCGGGTCCTTCGCCCAGTGGGGGACGAGACCCCAGCGCGCGACCTCCATGCTCCGTCTGGGGCCGGTCGCCTCGCCGGAACCCTCGCGGCCGACGATCCGGCCCTCGGCGTCGACGAGGCGCTCGACGACGATGAGCACGTCCTGCGTGGGCGCGACGTTCCAGGACGGCCGCAGGTCCGCCACCCCGTCGGCGACGGCGTGGACGTCGAAGACGTCGGCCAGGTCCTGCGCCTGCCGAAAGCTCGCGTAGCGACCGCACATGGGCCCAGCCTGCCACGGCGGTCCGACGCCGCGACGGGCCCGCCGGCCATCCGCGAGGCACCCGCCGAGCACCCGGCGGGCCCCCGCCGGTGACGAGTGAGCACGGTTCGGCCCGTGTCGGCGGCCTGCGCAAGGATGGCCACATGAGCGACACCGAGACGGGCGACACCGAGACGGCTCCGGCACGCCCCGAGGACCGCCAGCGCTGGACCGAGCTCGCCGAGCAGGTCGACGCCGCGCGGTGGGCGTACTACATGCGCGATGCACCCACGCTGTCCGACGCCGAGTACGACGCCGCCTACCGCGAGCTCGAGGCGCTCGAGGAGGCGCACCCCGACCTGCGCTCTCCCGACTCGCCGACCCAGTCCGTCGGCGGCACGTACTCCACGGACTTCGCCGCCGTCGACCACGCCGAGCGGCTGTACTCCCTCGAGGACGTCTTCTCCCTCGAGGAGCTCGCCGAGTGGTTCGCCCGCATCGGGGCCGAGGTGAGCGACGCGACCGGGGCCGCGGCCGACGAGGCGCCCGACGTGCCCGTCACGTGCGAGGTCAAGGTCGACGGCCTGGCAGTCAACCTCACCTACGAGGCCGGGCGGCTCACCCGGGCCGCCACCCGCGGCGACGGCGTGACCGGGGAGGACGTCACGCTCAACGTGCGCACCCTCGACTCCGTCCCGCACGTGCTCGACGGCGGACCGCACCCGGTGAGCATGGAGGTCCGCGGCGAGGTGTTCTTCCCCGTCAAGGAGTTCGCCGAGCTCAACGCCGCTCTCGTCGAGGCGGGCAGGGCGCCGTTCGCCAACCCGCGCAACTCCGCCGCCGGGTCGCTCCGGCAGAAGGATCCCCGAGTGACCGCCTCGCGCCCGCTGGCGTTCCTCGCCCACGGTGTGGGCGCCGTCGTGCCGGGGGAGGACTTCGAGGTGCCGACCACGCAGCACGGCTTCTACGAGCTCCTCGCCTCGTGGGGACTGCCGGTCTCGGACCTCACCAGGCTGCTGTCCGGACGGACGGCCGTCGAGGCATTCATCGCCGAGCGCGGCGCCGCCCGGCACGAGGGCAGCCACGAGATCGACGGCGTCGTCGTCAAGGTCGACGACCGCGCGCTGCAGCGGCGGCTCGGCCACACCTCCCGGGTGCCGCGCTGGGCGGTCGCCTACAAGTTCCCGCCGGAGGAGGTCAACACCACGCTCCTCGACATCCGGGTCAACGTCGGCCGCACGGGCCGCGTGACCCCGTACGCCGTGATGGAGCCCGTCCTCGTGGCCGGGTCGACCGTCTCGATGGCCACGCTGCACAACGCCTCCGAGGTCGCCCGCAAGGGCGTGCTCATCGGGGACACCGTCGTGCTGCGCAAGGCGGGCGACGTCATCCCCGAGGTGGTCGCGCCCGTCGTCGACCTGCGGGACGGCTCCGAGACGGAGTTCGTCATGCCCACCGAGTGCCCGAGCTGCGGGACCACCCTGGCGCCGGCCAAGGAGGCCGACGTCGACCTGCGCTGCCCCAACGCACGCTCCTGCCCGGCCCAGCTCACCGAGCGCGTCGAGCACGTCGGCTCCCGCGGCGCGTTCGACATCGAGGCGCTCGGCTACGAGACCGCGCTCGCGCTGACGAACCCGGACGCCACGCGCGACCCGGACGGGCCGGACGGGCCGACCGGGGGGCGGGAGCCGGCGCTAGCGGCCGTCGCCGCCGGGCACGCCCTGGTCACCGAGGACGGCGAGATCACCGACGTCGACGACGTGCCGGCGCCCCAGGAGCCGGTCCTCCCCGACGAGTCCGGCCTGTTCGACCTCACGGCCGAGGACCTGCGCGAGGTGTTCGCCTACCGGCCCGAGCTCGCGCGCGACGAGGCCTCCGGCTCGTCGGCGTTCGTGCCGACCGGCCGCTGGGTGCACCGCCGCGTGTTCTGGACCCAGCGCACCGTGAAGCGGTTCAAGACCAAGGACGACGAGGTGGTGCCCCCGCGGCCCACCGGCACCACCGACAAGCTCATCGCCGGGCTCGAGGAGGCGAAGGACAAGGACCTGTGGCGGGTGATCGTCGCCCTGTCGATCCGGCACGTGGGCCCGACCGCCGCGCGGGCGCTCGCCACGGAGATGGGCTCGCTCGAGGCGATCTTCTCCGCCCCGGTCGAGCGGCTCGCCGAGGTCGACGGGGTGGGGCCGACGATCGCGGCGTCCGTGCTCGCCTGGTACCACGGCAGCCCGGGTGTCACGGCGGACGGAGGGGGCGACGGCGAGGACGAGGCGATCGACGACGCGGGAGCGCAGCCCGTCGTCGACGGCGACGACGTGGCGGAGACCGAGGTCGACGCCGTGGACGCCGACGACGTGGCCTGGCACCGCGAGATCGTCGAGCGCTGGGCCGCTGCCGGCGTGCGGACCGAGCAGGAGGCCTCGGCGGACACCCCGCGTACGCTCGAGGGCGTCACCGTGGTCGTCACCGGTTCCCTCGAGGGGTTCACCCGCGACTCGGCGAAGGAGGCGATCCTCGCGCGCGGCGGCAAGGCGTCCGGGTCGGTGTCGAAGAAGACGCACGTCGTCGTGGCCGGGGAGAACGCCGGCTCGAAGGAGACGAAGGCGCGGGACCTGGGCGTGCCCGTGCTCGACGAGGCGGGCTTCGTCAGGCTGCTCGAGCAGGGCCTCGACGCGGCCGTCCCCGCGCCCTGACCACGTCGTCGAGCGTGCGGTTCCCGGTCGCCGAGAGTGCGGTTGGCCCACCTCGAGGGTGCGGTTGATGGTCGCCGAGAGTGCGGTTGAGCAAGCCCGCCTGCACCGTGAGCGGGCCCGCCCGTCGTCCCCGTCGCCAGTGTCCCGGTGTCAGATCGTTGCGCCGGTCTCACCGCCGCCGCGCACTCGTGCGGCGCCCCTTCGCCGTCGCGCGCTCGGGAGGCATCAGGCCGAGCACCGGTTCGAGGGGCACGAACTCCTCGCTCCCGCCAGCCGACCTGATCGCCGCGCTGAGCCGGGCGATGACGTCGATCGGGTGGGCAGCCGTCGCGGCCTCGAGCCGGGTCACCGCATGCCCCGCAGCAACGAGCGCCTGCTCACGCGCCTCCTGGTCCGCACGGACCGCGCGGATCTCCTCGGCCGTTCCGACGTACTTCACGTGTCCGTCGAACTCGATCACGAGCCACCGCGGCTGGCCGTCGTCGAGAGTGCCGATGCGGATCGCCAGATCGGGATAGCAGGTCCGGTCGTGGCACCTGATCTCGACCTGGGCGACGACGTCGCGGCGCCCCCAGGTGAGGACGATCCAGCGGGTCACCGACTCCCACGCGGACTCGGCCCACGGCATGGTCCACTGCAGGATGTCCAGTGCACGGCGCCTGCCGCGCGCACCACGGGGGAGCCGGCCGAGCGCGAGAAGCAGCTCGTGACGTTCGCGTCCGGCCCGCCGTTCTCCGGGTGCTCGATCGCGCCGGTCGGGCGCGGACACGCGGGCAAGGTGGTGGTCGGCCACGACGAGCGCTGCCACCGGGCGGGTGAACCTGGCGTGGTCGAGAACCGTGCGTCGCGGGGTCGTCACGGGGACGTGGTGCGCGGTGGTGACGTCCGCGGGGTCGAGGACGAACCGGTGCCGCTCGACGTCGTCGGCGGACTCGGTCGCGGCGCCGGGCCCGACGACGAGCTGCACCTTGTGAGGGATGTCGAGCGTACGGAGGCCGAGCAGGATCGCGGCCGAGGACAGACAGAACGTGTGCGGCGTCTTCAGGCGGTCATGAACGGCGTAGATGCGGGCCCGGTGCTCGAGCCTTGCGCGATCCGCTCCCTCGACCGTGGTCGGAAGCCCGACGACGGAGCCCCGCCGTAGGCGGGACGGCACCATTGGCTCCGACTGTCGTGAGTGGCCACCGCCGTCGCTGCCGGTCGAGGACTGTCCGTCGGACGTCCGCCAGGGCCATGCGGGCACACGTGACAGCATCTCGGGAACGGGTGGTGGGCTCGGCTGCGGAGACGCGGTCGTCATGGAGTGATCGTGGCGCCCCGGAAGGACGGTGGCTCGGCAGGACCTGCGGGCTGTGGATGCCGGTGTCCGGACAGTGCCTGTGGAGCGGCCCGCATTCTCGACGACCGTGAACCGCACACTCGACGACCAGCAACCGCACACTCGACGACCGTGAACCGCACTCTCGGCGACCGTGAACCGCACACTCGACGAACGTGGGAGCTAGAGGAGCGGCCCCAGGGGGCGGACAAGGCGCTCGAGCGGCCGGCGCCACCACCCCCGCGCCCGCCACTCCTCGAGCGTCAGCTGCATGGAGTTCGTCAGGTCCGTGTCGAAGACCCGGGCCATGTGCTCGGCGAGCCCGTCGTCGTGCACCTCGAGATTGACCTCGAAGTTGCCCTGCAGGGACATCCGGTCGATGTTCGCGGTGCCGATCGTCGTCCACCGCCCGTCCACGGACATCGTCTTGGAGTGCACCATCGCGTCCTTGAACAGCCACAGCTCCACGCCGGCCTGGAGCAGGTCGTCGTAGTAGGGGCGCGAGACCCAGTCGGCGAGGACGTGGTTGGTGCGGTGGGGGATGATCACCCGTACGCGGACGCCCCGGGCGGCGGCCGAGGTGAGCGCGCGCAGGATCTCCCGGTCGGGGATGAAGTACGCCATCGTGATGTCGACGGTGTCCACGGCCCGGTCGAGCGCGTCGAGGTACATGCCGCGCACGGGGAAGAGCATGCGGTGGGGCGTGTTCGAGCGGGCCTCGATCTGCGCGAGCCACTCGCGGGCACCCGGGTCGGGCAGCTCGGGCAGCCTGCGCGTGCGGTGGTCGTTCCAGAAGTCCACAAAGGCGTTGGCCAGCTCCCACACCGCCGGCCCGGTCACGCGCAGGTGCGTGTCGCGCCAGGTGGTCGCGTAGAGGTCGCCGATGTTGTACCCGCCGACGTAGCCGGTTGTCTCGTCGACGACGAGGAGCTTGCGGTGGTCGCGCCCGGTCTGGCGCATGTTCCCGATGAGCAGGCCCGGCCGGATGAGCGGGAACCGCCGCACGTGCAGGTGGGGAAGGTCCGCGAACCGGTAGAAATGCAGGCCCTGGTTGAGGTTGCCCCACGAGTCGAAGACGACATAGGTGTCGACCCCGCGCCGGGCCGCCGCCTCGAGGGCCTCCTTGAAGCGCCGTCCCGTGTCGTCGCGCTTCCAGATGAACGTCTCGAAGTAGACGGACCGCGTGGCGCCCTCGATGGCCGCGAGCATGTCCTCGTAGAGGTCCTGGCCGTAGGTGAAGACCTTCATCTGCGAGCCGTGCACGTCGAGGTCGACCGGCTCGGTGGCCGGGAACTCGCCGGACAGCGGCTCGCGGAGCTTGCGCAGGTGGTCGACCGCCATGATCCCGCCGGCGGCCGTCAGCTGGGCGGCGGCGGTGACGGCGGCGACGCGCACGCCCGTGCGGAGCAGCGTGTCGAACGTCCTGCGGGGCATGGGCGCCAGCCTAGGCGCACCGCTGATGGAACTAGACTTCCACGCATGCCCTCCTTCGACTCCGCCGAGGTCGCGCGCGTCGCGGCGCTCGCCCGCATCGAGCTGACCCCGGACGAGATCGAGCGTCTCGCCGGGGAGCTCGAGGTGATCACCCAGGCCGTCGAGCGCGTCTCGGAGATCGCCACGCCCGACGTGCCGCCGACCTCGCACCCGCTGCCGCTCGTCAACGTCTTCCGGGACGACGAGCCCGCCGACGGGCTCGACCTCGCCGAGGTGCTCGCGGCCGCGCCGGCCGCCGAGGACGACCAGTTCCTCGTCCCGCAGATCCTGGGGGAGGAGGCGTGAGCGACCTGACCCGCATGAGCGCCGCCGACCAGGCGGCCGCCCTGGCCGCCGGCGAGGTGAGCTCCGTCGAGCTCACGGAGGCGCACCTGGCGCGCACCTCCGCCGTCGACGCCGACGTCCACGCCTACCTCGACGTCAGCGCCGACGCCGCGCTCGGCACCGCGCGTGACGTCGACGCGCGCCGCGCGGCCGGCGAGGAGCTGTCCCCCCTCGCGGGCGTGCCGATCGCGGTGAAGGACAACATCGTCACGCGCGGGCAGGCGACCACGGCCGGCTCCCGGATCCTCCAGGGCTGGCTGCCGCCCTACGACGCGACCGTCGTCACGCGACTGCGCGCCGCCGGGATGCCGATCCTCGGCAAGACCAACCTCGACGAGTTCGCCATGGGCTCCTCCACCGAGCACTCCGCGTTCGGGCCGACCCGCAACCCGTGGGACCTCACCCGCATCCCGGGCGGCTCCGGCGGCGGCTCGGCGGCCGCCGTGTCCTCGTTCCAGGCGCCGCTCGCGCTCGGCTCGGACACGGGCGGCTCGATCCGCCAGCCCGCCGCGGTCACCGGCAGCGTCGGCGTCAAGCCCACCTACGGCGGCGTCTCGCGCTACGGGGCGATCGCCCTGGCCTCCTCGCTCGACCAGATCGGACCGGTCTCCCGCACCGTCGTCGACGCGGCGCTGCTGCACGAGGTCGTCGGCGGGCACGACCCGCTGGACGCCACCTCGCTCACCGACCCGGCGACCGGGCTCGTCGAGGCCGCCCGCACGGGGACGCTGCAGGGCCTGCGCGTCGGCGTCGTGGCCGAGCTCGGCGGAGACGGCTACCAGGCGGGCGTGCGCGCCTCCTTCGACGGGGCGCTCGACGTGCTCCGCGCGGGCGGGGCCGAGATCGTCGAGGTCTCCGCACCGTCCTTCGAGCAGGCGCTCGCGGCCTACTACCTCATCCTCCCCGCGGAGGCCTCCTCCAACCTCGCCCGCTACGACGGCATGCGGTTCGGCCTGCGGGTCGAGCCGTCCGAGGGGCCGGCGACCGCGGAGCGCGTCATGGCCGCCACCCGCGGGGCCGGGTTCGGCGACGAGGTCAAGCGGCGCATCATCCTCGGCACGCACGCGCTGTCCGCCGGGTTCCACGACGCGTACTACCGCGCCGCCCAGCAGGTGCGCACGGTGGTGCAGCGGGACTTCGCCGCGGCCTTCGCGCAGGCGGACGTCCTCGTCTCCCCGACGGCGCCGACCACGGCGTTCCCGATCGGCGAGAAGATCGACGACCCGCTGGCGATGTACCTCAACGACATCGCCACGATCCCCGCCAACCTCGCCGGGGTCCCTGCGATGTCGCTGCCGTCGGGCCTGTCCGACGACGGCCTGCCCGTCGGGCTGCAGATCATCGCCCCCGCGCGGCAGGACGCGCTGCTCTACCGCGTGGGCGGCGCGCTCGAGCGGGCACTGGACGAGACGTGGGGCGGTCCGCTGCTGGACCGGGCCCCGGAGCTGACGGAGGCGCAGCGATGACCGACACCCTCATGGACTACGACGAGGCCGTGCGCCGGTTCGACCCGGTCATCGGCCTGGAGGTCCACGTCGAGCTCGGCACCCGGACCAAGATGTTCGACGGTGCGCTCAACGAGTTCGGCGGCGCGCCCAACACGCACGTCACGCCCGTCTCGCTCGGCCTGCCCGGCGCGCTGCCCGCCGTCAACGGCACAGCGGTCCGGCACGCCGTGACCATCGGGCTGGCGCTGGGCTGCGAGATCGCCGAGTCCTGCCGGTTCGCCCGGAAGAACTACTTCTATCCGGACCTCGCGAAGAACTTCCAGACCTCCCAGTCGGACGAGCCGATCGCCTACGACGGCGAGCTCGCCGTCGAGCTGGCGGACGGCACCGAGGTGACCGTCCCCATCGAGCGGGCGCACATGGAGGAGGACGCCGGGAAGAACACGCACGTGGGCGGGTCGACCGGGAGGATCCAGGGCGCCGAGTACTCGCTCGTGGACTACAACCGGGCCGGCGTGCCGCTGGTGGAGATCGTCTCGCGCCCGATCGTCGGCACGGGAGCGCGCGCGCCCGAGGTCGCCCGCGCCTACGTGCAGTCCCTGCGGGACATCTTCCGGGCGCTCGGCGTGTCCGAGGCACGCATGGAGCGCGGCAACGTGCGCGCGGACGTCAACGTCTCCCTCCGGGAGAGCCCCGAGGCGCCGCTCGGCACGCGTACCGAGACGAAGAACGTCAACTCGTTCCGATCGATCGAGCGGGCCGTGCGCTACGAGATCCAGCGGCAGGCCGCGCTGCTCGCGGCCGGTGGCAGCATCACGCAGGAGACGCGCCACTGGCACGAGGACACCGGCACCACCTCGGCCGGCCGCGTGAAGTCCGACGCCGAGGACTACCGGTACTTCCCCGAGCCCGACCTCGTGCCGGTCGCGCCCTCGCGCGAGTGGGTCGAGGAGCTGCGGGCCGCCCTGCCCGAGCTGCCGGCGCTGCGTCGACGTCGGCTCATCGGCGAGTGGGGCTTCAGCGAGCCGGAGATGCGCGACGCCGTCAACGCCGGCGCGCTCGACCTCATCGAGGCCACGGTGTCCGCCGGCGCGTCGCCCGCCTCCGCCCGGAAGTGGTGGATGGGCGAGCTCGCCCGCACGGCCAACTCCCGCGGCGTCGAGCTCGACGCGGTCGGCGTGAGCCCGGAGCAGGTCGCCGAGCTCCAGGGCCTCGTCGACTCCGGACGGGTCAACGACAAGCTCGCCCGCCAGGCCCTCGAGGGCGTGCTCGCGGGCGAGGGCGGCCCGACCGAGGTCGTCGAGGCGCGCGGGCTCGCCGTCGTCTCGGACGACGGTCCGTTGCTCGCCGTCATCGACGAGACCCTGGCCGCGCAGCCCGACATCGCCGAGAAGATCCGCTCGGGCAACCTGGGCCCGATCGGCGCGGTCATCGGCGCCGTCATGAAGGCCACCAGGGGCCAGGCGGACGCCGCCCGGGTCAAGGAGCTCGTCCTCGAACGCGTCCGGACCTGACGGACCGTCGCGATCCCTTACAGTTTCGTCCACATCACGACCACGGAGGTCCCTATGGCAGTGCCCAGCCCGTCCTACACCACGACCCTGCGGGTGCTCGTCGGCACCTCGCCGCGCGCGACGGCCGAGGTGGTGAGCGCCGTGGTCGACGCCGGCGGCTCCGTCATGGGCGTCGACGTCGTCCACTCCGGGGCCGAGGGGCTCACGGTGGACATCACGGCGGACACGATCGACGGCGAGCACCTCGAGCGGGTGCGCGACGCCATCGAGGCGGTCGAGGGCGCGAGCGTCTCGAAGGTCTCGGACTCCACGTTCCTCCTCCACCTCGGCGGCAAGATCGAGGTGACCTCGAAGGTCCAGCTGCGCACCCGGCGCGACCTCTCCCGCGCCTACACGCCCGGCGTCGCCCGCGTGTGCAAGGCGATCGCCGCGAACAAGGAGGACGCGCGCAGGCTGACGATCAAGCGGAACACGGTCGCGGTCGTTACCGACGGCACCGCCGTGCTCGGCCTGGGTGACATCGGCCCCGAGGCGTCGATGCCCGTGATGGAGGGCAAGGCCGCGCTGTTCAAGGAGTTCGGCAACGTCGACGCGTGGCCGGTCGCGCTCGACACGAAGGACACCGAGGAGATCATCTCCATCGTCAAGGCCATCGCCCCGGCCTACGGCGGCATCAACCTCGAGGACATCTCGGCGCCGCGCTGCTTCGAGATCGAGGCGCGTCTGCGCGACGAGCTCGACATCCCGGTGTTCCACGACGACCAGCACGGCACCGCCGTGGTCGTCCTCGCCGCCCTCATCAACGCGCTGCGCGTGGTGGACAAGAAGCTCGAGGACGTGAAGATCGCGGTCTCCGGCGTCGGGGCCGCCGGGCACGCGATCATCCAGCTGCTCATCGCCCAGGGGGCCCGCAACATCGTCGCGTTCGGCCGCAACGGTGCTCTGCACTCGGGACACCCGGAGTCCGACCCCCACCGCCAGTGGGTCGCGGACAACACCAACGCCGAGGGCTTCTCCGGCTCCCTCAAGGAGGGCCTCGCCGGCATGGACGTCTTCGTCGGCGTCTCGTCGGCGGACATCCTGAACGGCGACGACGTCGCGACGATGGCCGACGACGCGATCGTCTTCGCGCTCGCGAACCCGGACCCGGAGGTCGACCCGGCGGAGGCGTCGCGCACGGCCGCTGTCGTCGCTACCGGGCGGAGCGACTACCCGAACCAGATCAACAACGTGCTCGCCTTCCCCGGGCTGTTCCGGGGGCTGCTCGACGCCGGGGCGCGGCACATCGACTCCGAGATGCTGCGTGTCGCGGCCGTCGCGATCGCCTCGGTGGTGAGCGAGGACGAGCTCAACCCGTCCTTCATCATCCCCGGCGTGTTCGATCCGCGCGTCGGTGAGGCGGTGGCCGAGGCCGTCCAGGGCTACGCGTCCCAGCAGCTGGCCAAGGCGGCGGGCAAGGCACCGACCGCGAAGACCGAGGCGACGCCGCGCGCCCCGTGGGCAGAGGTCGTCTGATCGCGGCCTGACACCGTGCGGCCGCCACGAGCAGCCCGGCCGCCCCGCACGAACGAAGGACCCGCCCCGGAGGGCGGGTCCTTCGTTCGTGCGGGGCGTGCCCGTACGGGCCTGTCGTCCGTGCGTGCCGGCCGTCTGTGCTGGACGGTCGTCAGCGCAGCCAGCCGTTGCCGACGATGCCACCCCACCACTTGCCGATGCCGAGCGTGTCGCCGGAGAGCGTGAGCGCCGGGATGACGACGAGGAAGCCCTCGAGGACGTGGCTGTCGAGGATGGGGTTCGAGGCGGCGTCGACCGCGAACGGGGGCTGGGCCAGGTACATGAAGAGCAGCAGCAGCGCTCCGGAGACCGCGGCGATCTTCAGGCCGGCCCCGCTGACGAGCGCGACGCCGATGCCGAGCAGACCGGCCATGAACAGGATGTCGCCGAAGGGGTTGGCGAACAGCTCGAAGAAGCCGCCGAGCGGACCGTTGACGGCCACGCCGTTGATGTAGCCCTGGGCCGGCGTGCCGCCGTTGATCCACGAGTTCGCCGACTCGGTAGCGAAGCCGAGACCGAACGTCTTGTCGAGGAACGCCCAGAGGAAGTACAGGCCGATCCCGATGCGGGAGAGCCCGAGGAAGACGCGGGCGGACGAGCTCTTGATGATGTCGTCCTGGTAGATGGTGGCGGACCGCGTGCCGGCGGTGGTGGTGGCCATGGCGAGCTCCTTGTGTCGGATCAGCGGGTGGGCCGCTGCTTGGTCGGTACAGGTAGATCGTGCCCTGCCGGAACGCCACTCTCGTGGGCTAAAGGTCCCAATCGGAGAGATCGTTCGGGAGGTCATCCCTGCGGACCGCTCGGGAGCCGTGTCCCGGCCGCAGACGTGGTGCGAGGACGCGTCCCGGCCTCGGACGCAGGTGGCGTGAGCACCTGTCCCGGCCGCGCCCGGGCGGCGCACTCACATAGCGTCCGGCGCACGGATGGTCGCGGAGTCGGCCCGGCACGCGAGACATGCCGACCTGAAGCACAAGATGCTCGACGAGCAGGGCCGCGACCAACGTGGCGAAGCGACCGCAGCGCCGGCAGCCAACGGCAGTGAACCGTTGGAATCTCGGGCGAAACCAGACCTGTGACCGAGCGCACGGCCCGCTGGCTTGCCGATCGCGAGCCGCCCGGCCTAATCTCTACGAGGCCTGAACGGGAGAGACGGACACCAGCTGGTGGCCGGTCCCGAAGGCCACACCGACAACTACCGGCCCATGGCCAGTGCGCGTCGGTGCCATCATGAAGAACGGCACGTCACGAGCTCGTCGAGAGCAGGTTGACAGCCGGGAAACAGATGGTTAAGGTATTCAAGTTGCCCTGATGCTGTGGGCCTGGGTGTTTCTGGGTCTGGGTGTTGTGGGTGGGTTGTTTGAGAACTCAACAGTGCGTGATTGTTTTTGATGCCATGTGTGTGGGGGTGTCGATGCGTCGTGGCCGGCTCGTTGTGGGTTGGTTGGGTGTGTTGGTGTCCTCGCATGTTTTTGTTTGTTTTTTTGGCTCTGCCAGCTTGTTTTTCCTGGGTTGGTGGGGTTGGTTGGGATCGCCTGGCTCCTTGTTGGGGGTTGGGTTGGTCTTCGTATGGATAGTCGCTCGCGCTGGCCTTGGGGTTGGTGTGGGTGCGAAACTTTTACGGAGAGTTTGATCCTGGCTCAGGACGAACGCTGGCGGCGTGCTTAACACATGCAAGTCGAACGGTGAAGCTCAGCTTGCTGGGTGGATCAGTGGCGAACGGGTGAGTAACACGTGAGTAACCTGCCCTTCACTTCGGGATAACCTCGGGAAACCGGGGCTAATACTGGATATGACATCTGCTCGCATGAGTGGGTGTGGAAAGATTTATCGGTGGAGGATGGGCTCGCGGCCTATCAGCTTGTTGGTGGGGTAATGGCCTACCAAGGCGTCGACGGGTAGCCGGCCTGAGAGGGTGACCGGCCACACTGGGACTGAGACACGGCCCAGACTCCTACGGGAGGCAGCAGTGGGGAATATTGCACAATGGGCGAAAGCCTGATGCAGCGACGCCGCGTGAGGGATGACGGCCTTCGGGTTGTAAACCTCTTTCAGCAGGGAAGAAGCGAAAGTGACGGTACCTGCAGAAGAAGCGCCGGCTAACTACGTGCCAGCAGCCGCGGTAATACGTAGGGCGCAAGCGTTGTCCGGAATTATTGGGCGTAAAGAGCTCGTAGGCGGTTTGTCGCGTCTGCTGTGAAAACGCGGGGCTCAACCTCGCGCCTGCAGTGGGTACGGGCAGACTAGAGTGTGGTAGGGGAGACTGGAATTCCTGGTGTAGCGGTAAAATGCGCAGATATCAGGAGGAACACCGGTGGCGAAGGCGGGTCTCTGGGCCATCACTGACGCTGAGGAGCGAAAGCATGGGTAGCGAACAGGATTAGATACCCTGGTAGTCCATGCCGTAAACGTTGGGCACTAGGTGTGGGGCCTGTTTCCACGGGGTCCGCGCCGTAGCTAACGCACTAAGTGCCCCGCCTGGGGAGTACGGTCGCAAGGCTAAAACTCAAAGGAATTGACGGGGGCCCGCACAAGCGGCGGAGCATGCTGATTAATTCGATGCAACGCGAAGAACCTTACCAAGGCTTGACATATACCGGAAACATCTAGAGATAGGTGCCCCGTAAGGCTGGTATACAGGTGGTGCATGGTTGTCGTCAGCTCGTGTCGTGAGATGTTGGGTTAAGTCCCGCAACGAGCGCAACCCTTGTCCTGTGTTGCCAGCACGTAGTGGTGGGGACTCATGGGAGACTGCCGGGGTCAACTCGGAGGAAGGTGGGGATGACGTCAAATCATCATGCCCCTTATGTCTTGGGCTTCAAGCATGCTACAATGGCCGGTACAAAGGGCTGCGATACCGCGAGGTGGAGCGAATCCCAGAAAGCCGGTCTCAGTTCGGATTGGGGTCTGCAACTCGACCCCATGAAGTCGGAGTCGCTAGTAATCGCAGATCAGCAACGCTGCGGTGAATACGTTCCCGGGCCTTGTACACACCGCCCGTCACGTCACGAAAGTCGGTAACACCCGAAGCCGGTGGCCCAACCCTTGTGGAGGGAGCCGTCGAAGGTGGGACTGGCGATTGGGACGAAGTCGTAACAAGGTAGCCGTACCGGAAGGTGCGGCTGGATCACCTCCTTTCTAAGGAGCATCTGGCACTCACAAACCCCCTTCTGTCCGCTGTCCTGGCACTGCGGGCCGGCCCCCTCTTTTCGGGAGCTGGCCGTGCGTGTGTGCCAGTGGCTGGTGTGGGGGTTGGTTGGTGGGCCGAGTGGCCTGCTGGTTCCGCCCGAGCCGTTGGTGCTTGGGGGTGTGGGTGGTGCTCATGGGTGGAACATCTGAGATGGTCACGCGCTGTTGGGTCCTGAGACCACCCACCCCCACTAGTTGGTGTGGGGTTGGTTGTCTTGGTGCCCTGCTCACCGAGCCTGCCACTGTGTGTGGTGGGGGTTGGTGGGTGTGGGTGGGTTGTTTGAGAACTGTACAGTGGACGCGAGCATCTTTGTATGTTTTGTTGAGTGTTGTGTTCCTTAATTGTGTTCCACCGTCCGCACGCGTGAGTGTGTGGGTGGTGGTGAGGGAAGTTTTTAAGAGCATTCGGTGGATGCCTTGGCACCAGGAGCCGATGAAGGACGTCGTAGCCTGCGATAAGCCGCGGGGAGCTGGCAAACGAGCTGTGATCCGTGGATGTCCGAATGGGGGAACCCGGCCACCGTCATGGGTGGTCACGCGCGCCTGAATGTATAGGGCGTGTGAGGGAACGCGGGGAAGTGAAACATCTCAGTACCCGCAGGAAGAGATATTCCGTGAGTAGTGGCGAGCGAAAGCGGATCAGGCTAAACCGTGCGTGCGTGATGAGCCGGCAGGCGTTGTGCGTGCGGGGTTGTGGGGCATGTCCGTTCCTTTCTGCCGAAAGGGGCGCTGCAGTGATCGTTGTGGGAGCTGAAAGGTCTGGGAAGGCCTGGCGTAGAGGGTGAGACCCCTGTAGGCGTACCGCGACGCGTGTGGTGTGGATGTGTTCCCGAGTAGCACCGGGCCCGTGAAATCCGGTGTGAATCTGGCAAGACCACTTGCTAAGCCTAAATACTACCTGGTGACCGATAGCGGACAAGTACCGTGAGGGAAAGGTGAAAAGTACCCCGGGAGGGGAGTGAAATAGTACCTGAAACCGGATGCTTACAATCCGTCGGAGCCTCCATAGTTGGGGTGACGGCGTGCCTTTTGAAGAATGAGCCTGCGAGTTAGTGGCGTGTGGCGAGGTTAACCCGTGTGGGGAAGCCGTAGCGAAAGCGAGTCCGAACAGGGCGTTTGAGTCGCGCGTTCTAGACCCGAAGCGAAGTGATCTACCCATGGGCAGGTTGAAGCACGTGTAAGAGCGTGTGGAGGACCGAACCCACTTAGGTTGAAAACTGAGGGGATGACCTGTGGGTAGGGGTGAAAGGCCAATCAAACTTCGTGATAGCTGGTTCTCCCCGAAATGCATTTAGGTGCAGCGTCGCGTGCTTCTTGCCGGAGGTAGAGCTACTGGATGGCCGATGGGCCCTACAAGGTTACTGACGTCAGCCAAACTCCGAATGCCGGTAAGTGTGAGCGCGGCAGTGAGACTGCGGGGGATAAGCTTCGTAGTCGAGAGGGAAACAGCCCAGATCATCGGCTAAGGCCCCTAAGCGTGTGCTAAGTGGGAAAGGATGTGGAGTTGCAGTGACAACCAGGAGGTTGGCTTAGAAGCAGCCATCCTTGAAAGAGTGCGTAATAGCTCACTGGTCAAGTGATTCCGCGCCGACAATGTAGCGGGGCTCAAGCACACCGCCGAAGCCGTGGCACCACAGCATGTCCCAAGCCCCCCCTTGTGGGGTGGTTCAGGGGTTGTGGTGGGTAGGGGAGCGTCGCGTGGGAGGTGAAGCTGCGGGGTGACCCAGTGGTGGATCCTACGCGAGTGAGAATGCAGGCATGAGTAGCGAAAGACGGGTGAGAACCCCGTCCGCCGAATGACCAAGGGTTCCAGGGCCAGGTTAATCCGCCCTGGGTTAGTCGGGACCTAAGGCGAGGCCGACAGGCGTAGTCGATGGACAACGGGTTGATACTCCCGTGACCGGCGAAGGACCGCCCATACCGAGCCCGGTGATGCTAACCACCCAAACCACCCTCATCGCCCTTCGGGGCGAGTGGGTGGGGCGCGTGGGACCCGAACCGGTAGTAGGTAAGCGTATTAACAGGGGTGACGCAGGAAGGTAGCCGCGCGATCCTTATGGCTTGGATCGTTCAAGGGTGCAGGGCGAGACACAGGTAAATCCGTGTCTCACATAGCCTCAGGCCGGATGATGACACCGTATGGTGGAAAGTGGTGATCCTCTGCTGCCAAGAAAAGCCTCGACGCGAGGGACTAGCCGCCCGTACCCTAAACCGACTCAGGTGGTCAGGTAGAGAATACTAAGGCGATCGAGATAATCATGGTTAAGGAACTCGGCAAAATGCCCCCGTAACTTCGGGAGAAGGGGGGCCCTATGGGTGATCACCACTTGCGGGTGTGAGCCTGGCGGGCCGCAGAGACCAGGGAGAAGCGACTGTTTACTAAAAACACAGGTCCGTGCGAAGTCGCAAGACGATGTATACGGACTGACGCCTGCCCGGTGCTGGAAGGTTAAGAGGACGGGTCAACCCCCTTGTGGGGGTGAAGCTCAGAATTTAAGCCCCAGTAAACGGCGGTGGTAACTATAACCATCCTAAGGTAGCGAAATTCCTTGTCGGGTAAGTTCCGACCTGCACGAATGGCGTAACGACTTCTCCGCTGTCTCGACCATGAACTCGGCGAAATTGCATTACGAGTAAAGATGCTCGTTACGCGCAGCAGGACGGAAAGACCCCGGGACCTTTACTATAGCTTGGTATTGGTGTTGGTTGCGGCTTGTGTAGGATAGGTGGGAGACCGTGAAGCATGCACGCCAGTGTGTGTGGAGTCATCGTTGAAATACCACTCTGGTCGTTACTAACGTCTAACCTCGGTCCGTGATCCGGATCAGGGACATTGCCTGGTGGGTAGTTTAACTGGGGCGGTTGCCTCCTAAAGAGTAACGGAGGCGCTCAAAGGTTCCCTCAGCCTGGTTGGCAATCAGGTGTTGAGTGCAAGTGCACAAGGGAGCTTGACTGCGAGACAGACATGTCGAGCAGGGACGAAAGTCGGAACTAGTGACCCGGCGGTGGCTTGTGGAAGCGCCGTCGCTCAACGGATAAAAGGTACCCCGGGGATAACAGGCTGATCTTGCCCAAGAGTCCATATCGACGGCATGGTTTGGCACCTCGATGTCGGCTCGTCGCATCCTGGGGCTGGAGTAGGTCCCAAGGGTTGGGCTGTTCGCCCATTAAAGCGGTACGCGAGCTGGGTTTAGAACGTCGTGAGACAGTTCGGTCCCTATCCGCTGCGCGCGCAGGAAACTTGAGAAGGGCTGTCCCTAGTACGAGAGGACCGGGACGGACGAACCTCTGGTGTGCCAGTTGTTCCGCCAGGAGCACGGCTGGTTGGCTACGTTCGGGAGGGATAACCGCTGAAAGCATCTAAGCGGGAAGCCTGCTTCAAGATGAGGTTTCCACCACCGTTTGGTGGGAAGGCCCCCTATAGACCATGGGGTTGATAGGCCGGATGTGGAAGCGACGAAAGTCGTGAAGCTGACCGGTACTAATTGGCCGACAACTTCCAACACACAACACCCCCACACGCGCACCGCGTGCGTACGGGGGTGGGACATGAGGAAGATACGAGCACAACACGCAACAACTTTGCGCGTCCACTGTACGGTTCTGGAACCACCCACCCCCAGACCAGCCACCCCACCAGGTGGTCATGGGTTTGGAGGGTAGATACAACTGGATGATGGTTCCGCCAGGTTACGGCGGCAATAGCGAGGGGGAAACGCCCGGTCCCATTCCGAACCCGGAAGCTAAGCCCCTCAGCGCCGATGGTACTTCACGGGCGACCGTGCGGGAGAGTAGGACACCGCCGTACACACCATTCTGAAGGCCCCCACCACACCGGTGGGGGCCTTCAGCCATTTCTTCGTCCGTTCTCGCACCCGCCGAGACCTCGGCACGCCGCTGTGCCGGGCCCCTGTACGGCCACCAGTCGTGCCGGCGGGCCACCTCAAGGGTTGAACATCGCGGCACTCGTGATGACGACCTGTCTCGATCCTGGACCTAGACTCGCTGGCATGAGCTCCGACGGCGCACCCGACATCAAGCCTCGCTCCAGGCAGGTCACGGACGGCATCGAGGCCACCGCTGCGCGCGGCATGCTGCGTGCCGTCGGGCTGGGCGACGACGACTTCGCCAAGCCCCAGATCGGTGTGGCCAGTTCGTGGAACGAGATCACCCCCTGCAACCTCTCCCTCGACCGGCTCGCCAAGAAGTCGAAGGAGGGCGTGCACGCCGCCGGTGGTTACCCGCTCGAGTTCGGCACGATCTCCGTCTCGGACGGCATCTCTATGGGCCACGAGGGCATGCACTACTCGCTCGTGTCGCGCGACATCATCGCGGACAGCGTCGAGACAGTGATGATGGCGGAGCGCCTCGACGGTTCCGTGCTGCTCGCCGGCTGCGACAAGTCCGAGCCCGGCATGCTCATGGCGGCCGCACGCCTCGACCTGGCCAGCGTCTACGTCTACGCGGGCTCGATCATGCCCGGCTACGCCCGCCTCTCGACCGGGGAGGAGCGGGAAGTCACCATCATCGACGCCTACGAGGCGGTCGGCGCCTGCGCCCGCGGCCTGATGTCCCGCGAGGACGTGACGGCGATCGAGAAGGCCATCTGCCCGGGCGAGGGCGCTTGCGGCGGCTTCTACACGGCGAACACCATGGCCTCCGTCGCCGAGGCCATGGGCATGTCGCTGCCCGGTTCGGCGGCCCCGCCCGCGATCGACCGGCGCCGGGACACCGCCGCCTTCGAGGCGGGCGAGGCGGTCGTCGAGCTGCTCCGCCAGGGGATCACGGCCCGGGACATCATGACCCGTGAGGCGTTCGAGAACGCCATCGCGGTCGTCATGGCGTTCGGCGGCTCGACCAACGCGGTCCTCCACCTGCTGGCCATCGCGCACGAGGCCGACGTGGACCTCGAGCTCGCGGACTTCCAGCGCATGAGCGAGAAGGTCCCGCACCTCGGCGACGTCAAGCCGTTCGGCCGGTACGTCATGAACGACATCGACAAGGTCGGGGGCGTCCCCGTGGTCCTCAAGGCGCTTGACGAGGCCGGGCTGCTCAACCGCGACTGCATGACGGTCACCGGCAGGACGATGGCCGAGAACCTCGAGGCCGTCTCTCCGCCGGACCCCGACGGCAAGATCATCCACCACATGTCCGAGCCGATCGCCAAGCGCGGTGGCATCACCATCCTCAAGGGCTCCCTCGCCCCCGAGGGCGCCGTGGTGAAGTCCGCCGGGTTCGAGTCCGACGTCTTCGAGGGCACCGCGCGCGTGTTCGAGCGGGAGCGGGCCGCCATGGACGCGCTCTCGGACGGCACCATCACCGACGGCGACGTCGTCGTCATCCGGTACGAGGGCCCCAAGGGCGGACCCGGTATGCGCGAGATGCTGGCCATCACCGGCGCGATCAAGGGGGCGGGCCTCGGCAAGAGCGTGCTGCTCATGACGGACGGCCGATTCTCCGGCGGCACCACCGGCCTGTGCGTCGGGCACGTCGCCCCCGAGGCCTCCGACGGGGGGCCGATCGCCCTCGTCCACGACGGCGACCGCATCCGTCTCGACGTCGGCACCGGCACCCTCGACCTGCTCGTGGACGACGACGAGCTCGACCGCCGCCGCGGAACCTGGGAACCAGCTGCCCCGCGGTTCACCACCGGCGTGCTCGGCAAGTACCAGAAGCTCGTCCAGTCGGCCTCCCGCGGCGCGATCCTCGAGTAGACGACGCCGTGGTGCGCCGGCACCGACGGCAGGTGAGAACGCTGTCACTGCGGACTCACTCGCGCGGACTCATCTGTTCCCTAGCGTGGAGGCAGCGCCGGGAGGTTCCCGGCCGACGTGAGGACGCGTAGCCATGACCGACACCCCCGCTCGCCCCGTGCGTTCCGCCGCCGCCCGCATCGCCGCGCGGTACTCGCCGCCGGTCGAACGCCCCACCCGGCCCCTCCGCCCGGTTACCGACGCCCAGGTCGCCACCACCTCGCTCCCGGTTACCGACGCCCAGGCGCCCACCAGCTCGCTGCCGGTCAGCGACCCGAGGGCAGCGACGCCCGCCGAGCCGGACGACGGCCGCGGCGCGGAGCTCGTCGAGCTGTCGCCCCGCGCGGTCGATGTGCCTGTGCGCGGGGACCATGCCACGGCCGCCGAGGGACCTACCGCCGGTCCGACCGCCGCCGACCGGCAAGACCTCGGCCCGTCGGTCGCGCTGCCCCGCCTCGTCGCCGGCGCACGGCTCCTGCACGTGCTCGGTCTCCTCGGGGTCGGGCTCCTCGCCGTCGCGGCCCTCGTGCTCGTCGCCCCCGTCGTCGCTGACCTGACCTCGGCCTCGACGTCGCGTGCGTTCGCCGGCAGCGCCCTCATGGGCGCAGGCGCGATCGCCCTCCTGGGTGTCGCCCGCTGGCTGGACCACCTCCTGTCCGACCGCATCGCCCGCCACTACGCGGAGTCGCTCCTGCACCGGGTGGTCGAGCGGAGCGTCGACCACCCGGCCGCCGTGTCGCGGCTCGGTGCCCACTCGGTCCGTGCGATTCGGGACGCGACCGCCCATCTCCACGCCCGGCTCGTCCCGCTCGCCGTCGTGCTCGTCGGCGCCGCCGTCGCGCTCACGATCGTTCACCGCAGCCTCGCGCTCGTCGCCGCCGCGCCGCTCATCATGCTGGGCGCCGTGGCGGCCGCGACGGCCGCGTCGGCATCCCGCGCCACGCGCGCCGAGCGTCGCGCCAGGCACGAGCTCACCACGGCGCTCGGCTCCGCCCTCTCGCCCCCGGACACCTACGAGGTCGAGCCGGTCGCGTCCCACGTGGTCGTCGCGGGTGCCGAGCACGAGCCGGACGCGGGGGAGGACGCCGTGGCCGACACCCTGGACCCCGACGACGACGAGCTGGCCGGCGCCCGGACGCGCGACCCGGCCGCCCGCGGTGGTGCCGCTGGCGCTGGTGACTCAGCTGGTGCCGAGGCGGACCGTCCCGGCGACCTTCCGGCCGACGTCCGGACCGCGCTCGGGCGGCTCGCCGAGGCCCAGGCCGGGTCGGCCGAGGCGCTGGGCACGCTGCGCGCGGTCGGGCTCGTCGTCGTCGGTTTCGCGCTCGCCGCGGTCGCCGTCGCCGGCCACGCCGCGGGTGTGCCGGTCGGCGAGCTCGCCGGGGCGCTCGTGGTCACCGCTATCGCGGCGACGTCGGCCCTCGACGTCGCCGAGGGAGCCCGGTTCGTCCCGGCGACCGTCGACGCGCGCCGAGCCCTCGGGCGCGCCCTCGCCCACGACGAGTGAGGGCGCCTCGCCCACGACGAGTGAGGGCGCCTCGCTCACGACGAGTGAGGGCGCCTCGCTCACGACGACGGAGCGCGCTGCCGGCCGGGTGGACGGCCCGCAGGCCCCCGTTCCCCAATTCGTCTCACTGATCGGGAACGTGAACCACGATGCAAGACGACTGGCGTCCGCGCGGGCGGCGGGCGTACAGTGCACGTGTGCCCAGGATCAGCATTCTCGTAGTCGGCCGCGCGGCCGACGCTCGTTGAGAGCTGGTCCGGCCGCGCCCCTCGACACCCGCCGGGTCGAGGGGTTTTTGCATGCCCGGCGACACGGCTGACCCGGACCAGGGTCGTCCACGAACCGGCCCCGCGGGCCGGAGAGGCGAAGGAGGGACCATGACGAGCACGTCGCACAGCGCGCCGAGCCATTCCGCGCCCGACGACGAGGCCGCGCGCCACGACGTCGGCGCGGCCGGGACCGGGACCGACGACGCCGTACTCGGGGACGAGGTCGGCGCGCGGCGCAGGGCCGTGCCCGCCAGGGGAGCCACGCCCGGCATCGACCCGGTCGAGGCCGACATCCTCGCGACGGCGGCCGTCGCCGAGCGCACGCTCGCCCACGGTGGCACGGGCGGGACCGGCGTCGTCCTGCGGGGCGGCCGCATCGAGACAGTCGCCCAGGACGCGGAGATCACCGAGCCCTCGACGGGCGCCCGCAACATCGTCCGCGCCCTCGAGGAGCTGGGCGTCGACACGATCTTCGGGATCCCTGGCGGCGCGATCCTGCCGACGTACGACCCGCTGTTCCAGTCGGACAAGGTGCGGCACATCCTCGTCCGCCACGAGCAGGGCGCCGGCCACGCGGCCGTGGGCTACGCGGCGGCGACCGGCCGGACGGGCGTCTGCATCGCCACCTCGGGGCCGGGGGCGACCAACCTCATCACGGCCATCGCGGACGCCAACATGGACTCCGTCCCGCTCGTGGCCATCACCGGCCAGGTCGGCGCGGCGGCGATCGGGACGGACGCCTTCCAGGAGGCGGACATCGTCGGCGCCACGATGCCGCTGACCAAGCACTCCTTCCTCGTCACGGACCCGGACGAGATCCCGGCCCGCATCGCCGAGGCGTTCCACCTCGCCGCCACGGGCCGACCGGGCCCGGTGCTGGTCGACGTCGCCAAGTCCGCCCAGCAGGCCGAGGCGGACTTCGTGTGGCCGCCGGTGATGGACCTGCCCGGCTACAAGCCGACGGTCAAGCCGCACGGTCGTCAGGTCAAGGAGGCGGCCCGGCTCATCGCCTCCGCCTCGCGCCCCGTCCTCTACGTGGGTGGCGGCGTCATCCGTGCGCAGTCCACCGACGCGCTCGCCGAGCTCGTCGAGGTCTCGAACGCCGCGGTCGTCACGACGCTCATGGCCCGCGGCGCGTTCCCGGACTCGCACCCGAACAACGTCGGCATGCCCGGCATGCACGGCACCGTCGCTGCGGTGGCGGCGCTGCAGAAGGCCGACCTCGTCGTCGCGCTCGGGGCCCGGTTCGACGACCGCGTGACCGGCCGCCTCGACAGCTTCGCCCCGCTCGCGAAGATCGTGCACGCGGACGTCGACCCGGCGGAGATCTCGAAGAACCGTCGCGCCGACGTCCCGATCGTCGGGGACCTGTCCGAGACGATCCCTGCCCTCACGGCGGCGCTGCGCGACGCCCAGGTCCAGCACGGCGAGCCCGAGGTCGCGGCCTGGTGGGACCAGCTCACCGACCTGCGCACCCGCTACCCGCTGGGCTGGGCGCCCACGGCCGACGGCCAGCTCGCGCCCCAGCACGTCATCTCGCGCCTCGGCGAGCTCGCCGGACCGGACGCCGTCTACGCCGCGGGCGTGGGGCAGCACCAGATGTGGGCCGCCCAGTTCATCAGCTACGAGAAGCCGCGCACGTTCCTCAACTCCGGCGGCCTGGGCACGATGGGCTACGCGGTCCCGGCCGCCATGGGAGCCAAGGCCGCCCTGCCGGACACGCCGGTCTGGGCGATCGACGGCGACGGCTGCTTCCAGATGACCAACCAGGAGCTGGCCACCTGCGTGCTGGACCAGATCCCCATCAAGGTCGCGATCATCAACAACTCCTCGCTCGGCATGGTCCGCCAGTGGCAGACCCTGTTCTACGAGAGCCGCTACTCGTCGACCGACCTGCACACCGGGCACGACACGGTGCACATCCCGGACTTCGTCAAGCTCGCGGAGGCCTACGGATGCGTGGCGATCCGGGTGACCAAGGTCGATGAGATCGACGCCGCGATCGAGCGCGCGATGGAGATCAACGACCGCCCGGTGGTCATCGACTTCGTCGTCAGCCGCGACGCGATGGTGTGGCCGATGGTCGCCTCCGGCGTCTCCAACGACGAGATCCAGTACGCCCGTGGGCTCACGCCCGACTTCGAGCACGAGGACTGAGGGGAAGGACATGAGCACCAGGCACACGCTGTCCGTTCTGGTCGAGAACAAGCCCGGCGTCCTCACGCGCGTCACCGCGCTGTTCGCCCGTCGCGCGTTCAACATCCACTCGCTCGCGGTGGGTCCCACCGAGCGGGAGGACGTCTCGCGCATCACGGTGGTCGTCGACGCCGCCGAGCTCCCGCTCGAGCAGGTCACCAAGCAGCTGAACAAGCTGATCAACGTGCTGAAGATCGTCGAGCTCGAGCCGGGGAACACCGTCGAGCGCGAGCTCCTGCTCGTCAAGGTCCGCGCCGACGACGCCTCCCGCACCGCCGTCCTCCAGGTCGTCGAGCTGTTCCGCGCGCACGTCGTCGACGTCGCGCCGGAGGCCGTGACGATCGAGGCCACGGGCGGCGACGCCAAGCTCGACGCCCTGCTCACGGCCCTCGCGCCGTACGGCATCCGTGAGATCGTGCAGTCGGGCTCCGTGGCGCTGGCGCGCGGCTCGCGCTCGCTCACGGACCGCACGCTGGACCGCGTGCGCAGCGCCTGACCGGGCGCCCGGCGCACCGCACGCACACGCGCGCACGCACCACCCGCGCGTGATGCCGGCGCTCCCGCACCGGCGCCCGCACGACCGACGACCTGCACGAACACGACCGAGCACCAACGAACGAAGGAGGGCCCTCGTGGCCGAGCTGTACTACGACGACGACGCCGATCTGTCGATCATCCAGTCCAAGAAGGTGGCCGTCATCGGCTACGGCAGCCAGGGGCACGCGCACGCGCTGAACCTGCGGGACTCGGGCGTCGAGGTCGTCGTCGGCCTGCGCGAGGGGTCCTCCTCCCGCGCGAAGGCGGAGGAGCAGGGCCTCGCGGTCGCCACCGTGGCGGACGCCGTCTCCGGCGCCGACGTCATCATGGTCCTCGCCCCGGACCAGCACCAGCGCACGATCTACTCCGAGGACATCGAGCCGAACCTCAAGGACGACGCGGCGATCTTCTTCGCCCACGGCTTCAACATCCGGTTCGACCTCGTCACGCCGTCCGCCGGCCACGACATCGCCATGGTCGCCCCGAAGGGCCCGGGCCACACGGTGCGTCGCCAGTACGAGGACGGCCGCGGCGTGCCGGTCCTCCTCGCGGTCGAGCAGGACGCCTCGGGCACGGCCTGGGACCTCGCGGCCTCCTACGCGAAGGCGATCGGCGGCCTGCGCGCCGGCGGCATCAAGACCACCTTCACCGAGGAGACCGAGTCCGACCTGTTCGGCGAGCAGACCGTGCTCTGCGGCGGCGTCAGCCAGCTCGCGCAGTACGGCTTCGAGGTCCTCACCGAGGCCGGCTACCAGCCGGAGATCGCCTACTTCGAGGTCCTGCACGAGCTCAAGCTCATCGTCGACCTCATGTACGAGGGCGGCATCGCCAAGCAGCGCTGGTCGGTCTCGGACACCGCCGAGTACGGCGACTACGTCTCGGGCCCGCGGGTCATCACCCCCGAGGTCAAGGACAACATGGTCGCGGTGCTCGCGGACATCCAGTCCGGCGCCTTCGCCGAGCGCTTCATCGCGGACCAGGACGCGGGCGGCCCCGAGTTCGCCGCGCTGCGCAAGAAGGGCGAGCAGCACCCGATCGAGGCGACCGGCCTCGAGCTGCGCAACCTGTTCTCCTGGGTCGAGACCCGGGACGCGGACTACACCCAGGGCCAGGTCGGTCGCTGACCGGCTGCCCGCACGAGGAGCTCGACCCGGCCCGGCCCGTCGCCCCGCGCGGCGGGCCGGGCCGGGTCGGCCCGGCATGATGAACGGGGCCGCCAGGCCCGCACGGACGTGGAGAGGACAACTGTGAGCGAGCAGCGCGAGATCGACCTGGGTGTCGTCGGTGGCGACGGGATCGGCCCGGAGGTGGTGGCCGAGGCCCTCAAGGTCGCGCGCGCCGCGCTGGACGGGTCCGGCGTCACCCTGCGGGAGACCCCGTACGACCTCGGCGCCGCCCGCTGGCACCGCACCGGGGAGACGATCACCGACGCCGAGGTGGCCTCCCTGCGTGAGCACGACGCGATCCTGCTCGGGGCCGTCGGCGACCCCGGTGTCCCCTCCGGCGTCCTCGAGCGCGGCCTGCTGCTGCGCTTGCGCTTCGAGCTCGACCACTACGTCAACCTGCGGCCCGCGAAGCTGCTGCCCGGGGTCGCCACCCCGCTGGCCGACCCCGGTGCCATCGACCTCGTCGTCGTGCGGGAGGGCACCGAGGGCCCGTACGTGGGCAACGGCGGCGCGTTGCGCGTGGGCACGCCCAACGAGCTGGCCACCGAGGTCTCGGTCAACACCGCGTTCGGGGTCGAGCGCGTGGTCCGCGACGCGTTCGCCCGCGCGCAGGCCCGGCCCCGCAAGAAGCTCACCCTGGTCCACAAGCACAACGTCCTCGTGCACGCCGGCCACCTGTGGCGGCGCACGGTCGACGCCGTCGCCGCCGAGTACCCCGAGGTCGCGGTCGACTACGCCCACGTCGACGCGACGATGATCTACCTCGTCACGGACCCGTCGCGGTTCGACGTCATCGTCACCGACAACCTGTTCGGCGACATCGTCACGGACCTGGTCGCCGCCGTCACCGGCGGCATCGGCCTGGCCGCGTCGGGCAACGTCAACCCCGACCGCACCTCGGCGTCGATGTTCGAGCCCGTCCACGGCTCCGCCCCGGACATCGCGGGCACCGGGAAGGCCGACCCGACCGCCGCGATCCTGTCGGCCGCTCTCATGCTCGAGCACGTCGGCCAGGGCGCGGCCGCCGCGCGCATCGAGGCGGCCGTCGAGGCCGACGTCGCCGCCCGCGCCGGCGCCACGCGCACCACGAGCGAGATCGGCGACGCCGTCGCCGCCGCCGTCACCTCCGACGCGCTGGCCACCACCGGGGGCGAGCGATGAACGCCGAGGAGCCCACCGCCGTCGGCCAGGAGGTCGGCGACGCCCAGGTCAGCCAGGGCGAGCCCGGCGACGCGACCACGCCCGGCGGTCTTCCGCTGCCCGCGCGCGGCACCGGCCTGGACATGCCCGGGACGCCGTCCGCCGACCTGCCGCCGGCCGGCGAGCTGGCCGCGCGCGTGGCCGGCGGCCGCAACCCGAACCCCGCCGACGACGCGCGGTACGCCGAGATCATGGGCGACCTGTCATTCGGCACGGCGTTCACGGACCACATGGTCCGGGCCACCTGGACCCACGACGACGGATGGGGGCCCCTGCGCCTCGAGCCGTACGGGCCGCTGCAGCTCTCGCCCGCCGCCTCCGTCCTGCACTACGGGCAGGAGGTCTTCGAGGGCCTCAAGGCCTACCGCTGGGAGGACGGCTCGGTGCGCACCTTCCGGCCCGGCTTCAACGCCGCCCGGCTCGCGCACTCCGCGCGGCGGCTCGCGCTGCCCGAGATGCCGGCCGAGGACGTCGTCGCGTCGATCGCCGCGCTCATGAGCGTCGACGAGCGGTGGGTCCCCTCGGACGAGGGGGCGTCGATGTACCTGCGGCCGTTCATGTTCTCCTCCGAGCCCTTCCTCGGCGTGCGCGCCGGGCGCCAGGTCGAGTACCTGCTCATCGCCTCGCCGGTGGGCCCCTACTTCGTCCACGGGTTCGAGCCCGTCGGCATCTGGGTCTCCTCGACCTACCACCGGGCCGGCGTCGGCGGCATGGGCGACACCAAGACCGGTGGCAACTACGCCGCCTCCCTGCTGCCGCAGGCCGAGGCCTACGAGAAGGGCTTCGAGCAGGTCCTCTTCCTCGATGCCTCGACCAACACGTACGTCGACGAGCTGGGCGGGATGAACCTCGTCGTCGTCGGCTCCGACGGCACCGTCCGCACGCCTGACCTCACCGGCACGATCCTCCGCGGCGGCACCCGGGACGCGCTGCTCACGCTGCTGGCCGAGTCCGGCCGCGAGGTCCGCGAGGAGCCGATCGCCCTGGCCGACCTGCTCGCCGACATCCGCTCGGGCGCCGTCGCCGAGGTGTTCGCCTGCGGCACCGCCGCGGTCGTCACGCCGATCGGGCGCCTGGCGGGGGAGGACTTCGACGTCACCGTCGCCGACGGTCAGCCCGGCCAGGTCACGCGGTCGCTGCACGCCGAGCTGACCGACATCCAGTACGGCCGCGCGGCGGACACCCACCAGTGGATGTATCGGCTCGTCTGAGCAGGAGCGGACCCGAATGACGCACGAGCTGCACGTCTACGACACGACCCTCCGGGACGGCGCCCAGCAGGAGGGCATCAACCTCACCGTCACGGACAAGCTGGCGATCGCCGCGCTCCTGGACGAGCTGGGCGTGGACTACATCGAGGGCGGCTGGCCGGGCGCCATCCCGCGGGACACGGAGTTCTTCCAGCTTGCCGAGAAGGAGCTCGAGCTGACCCACGCGCGGCTCGCGGCCTTCGGCTCGACGACGAAGCCCGGCGTGCCCGCGGCCGAGGACGCCCAGGTCCAGGCGCTGGTGGAGTCCGGCGCCGGCGTGCTCACGCTGGTGGCGAAGTCGGACTCCCGGCACGTCGAGCGCGCGCTGCGCACGTCCCTCGAGGAGAACCTGCGGATGGTGCGGGACACCGTCTCCCACCTCGTGGGTCTGGGCCGGGAGGTGCACGTCGACTGCGAGCACTTCTTCGACGGTTACCTGCACGACCCCGGGCACGCGCGCGACGTCGTGCGGACCGCGCTCGAGGCCGGTGCCACGACCGCGGTCCTGTGCGACACCAACGGCGGGACGCTGCCCGACGAGGTCGGCCGGATCGTCGCCGAGGTGCACGGTGCGGTCGAGGGGCGGATCGGGATCCACACCCACAACGACGCCGGCACCGCCGTGGCCTCGTCGATCGCAGCGGTCGACGCCGGGGCGAGCCACGTCCAGGGCTGCGTCAATGGGTACGGCGAGCGCACCGGCAACGCCGACCTGGTGGCGGTGATCGCAAACCTCGAGCTCAAGCGGGGAATCGTCGGCATCGGACCGGACCGGCTGCGCGAGGCGACGCGGATCAGCCACCAGATCGCCGAGCTGACCAACATCCCCGCGTTCTCCCGGCAGCCCTACGTGGGGTTCTCCTCGTTCGCGCACAAGGCGGGCCTGCACGCGTCGGCGATCCGGGTGGACCCGGACCTCTACCAGCACGCCGACCCGGCGGCCGTCGGCAACGACATGCGGATGATCGTGTCCGACATGGCGGGGCGGGCCTCGATCGAGCTCAAGGGCCGCGAGCTCGGGTTCGACCTCGCCGGCCGCTCCGAGCTGCTCACCCGCGTGACCGAGCGCGTGAAGGCGGCGGAGGCGCGCGGGTACACGTACGACGCTGCGGACGCCTCGTTCGAGCTGCTCCTGCGTGAGGAGCTGGGGGAGGGCGGCGCGGAGGCGTACTTCGACGTCGAGTCCTGGCGTGCACAGGTCACCTCGCTCGACGGTCGGGGACGGACCGAGGCCGAAGCGACGGTCAAGCTGCGCACCGGCCGGGGCCGGATCGTGCGCACGGGGGAGGGCAACGGGCCGGTCAACGCGCTCGACCACGCCCTGCGCGAGGCGCTGGTGGACACCTACCCCGAGATCGAGGCGTTCGCGCTCGTCGATTACATGGTGCGCATCCTCGACTCCCAGCAGGGCACCGACGCGTCGGTGCGCGTGCTCGTGCGGTCGTCCGACGGGGTGCGGTCCTGGTCGACGGTCGGGGTCGGGACTGACGTGGTCGAGGCGTCCTGGGAGGCGCTCGTGGAGTCGTTCGTCTGGGGACTCGTGCACGCCGAGGTCGCGCCGCGCTGAGTCCGGTGTGAACCGGCGCGGGCGCTCGGTGCCGTCCGAGCGCGTAGGTCGGCCCTCAGGGCAGCGCCGACGGGCCCGGACCGGAACACTCGTCGTCGTCGGATCCGGATGCATGTACCGGCGACGGGCCCGGATGTGTGTACGGACGACCTCTCGGTAAGACGGACAATATTGTCCGTTTCATGAGAACTCAGCCCCCGTTGACTGCGCCCATCTTCCGGTCGGAGGGCCAGGCGCGGATCCTGTCCGAGATCCTGCTCGGCGACAGGGAGCTGGGTGTCACCGATCTGGCGGCGGCTACCGAGCTCGCCTATCCCACGGTGCACCGCGAGGTCGAGCGGCTGGTGGACGCCGGCATCCTGGCGGAGCGCCGCGTCGGCCGCACCAGGCTCCTGCGCGCCGACGAGGACAGCCCGCTCGTGCCCCCGCTGCGGGAGATCCTGCTCGTGTCCACCGGCGTCGTCGCGGCGCTCGGGCATGCGCTGTCGGCGGTCGACGGGATCGACCAGGCGTTCATCCACGGCCCCTTCGCGGCCCGGGCCCGTGGCATCGAGGGACCGGCGCCCAGGGACATCGACGTCATGGTGATCGGCCCCGCCGATGCGGAGGAGGTCTTCGAGGTGTGCGAGATCGTCGAGCCGGTCGTCAGGCGCGCTGTCCGCCCCACCGTCATGACCAACTCGGAGTGGGTGGCGGCGCCGGACGTCCGTGCGCGGGTCACCGCAGGCCCGGTGCTCGACCTCATCGGAGACCGGCCGCAGTGGGGCCGAGCGAACGACGGCTCGTAGGGTCGGCGGATGGAGCCCATCCCGTTCCGACCGACCGACGACGACCGGGGCCGCCACCCGATGCCCGCGTCGGTGCCGCCCGGGCTGCGCCTCGAGCTGAGCCGTGCCAGGCTGCTCGACGGCGCGGAAGCCACGTTCGACGAGTGGATGTCCACGCTGCACGACCGCTACGACGAGTGCGAGGCGACGCTGGCCGACGAACGTGTCGCGTTCGAGGCGACGTTCCTCAACCGCGAGGCCGACGGCTCGATGTGGATGTACCACCTCACACTGCTCGGCGAGGACTCCCGCGGGCTCGACCCGACGGCGAGCAGCATCGACGCCGACCACGAGGCCTACGCCCGGCGCACGAAGGAACGCGGCTGGGAGGAGCTCGCCCCCACGTTCCTTCTCGCCCCGCCGCACATCCGCGAGGCCATGCGGCAGTGGGGGACGACCGGTACGGGCGGTGGTGACGCCACGGCATGACCTCGGTGGAGCGACGCGACGGCGGGACCTGATCACCCCGGCGCCATGCTCGGCGTGCGACGTAGGCTGGCCGGGACGACGAGCGCGGGGCGGGAGCGCCCTTCGTCGTCGGGCATGTCCGTGCGGCGCGCGCCCACGGCCAGGAGGAGGGAGCTGATCGGTGCGGGCCGAGACTGAGCCGGACCGGTCGGTCGACGCCCCGGACCCCGCGCGCTGGCGGATCCTCATGGTGGTGCTCGGCGCCATCTTCATGTCGCTGATCGCGGTGAGCATCGTCAACGTCGCGCTGCCGTCGATGCAGGAGGGGCTCGGCGCCTCGGCGTCGGACCTGCAGTGGGTGCTGTCCGGGTATGCGCTGACGTTCGGCGTCGTGCTCGTGGCCGCCGGCCGCGCGGGCGACGTCATGGGCCGCGGCGGCATCTTCCTCATCGGGCTGGCCATCTTCACCGCCTCCTCGATCGCCGCCAGCGCGGCGCCCAGCTCGGAGTGGCTCAACATCACCCGGTTCGTCCAGGGCGTGGGCTCGGGCCTCATCAACCCGCAGGGCGTCGGGATGATCCAGCAGTACTTCCGCGGCGCCGAGCGCGCCCGCGCGTTCGGCTACTTCGGCGCGGCGGTCGGGGTCTCGGTGGGCATCGGCCCGGTGCTCGGCGGCGTGCTCATCAACGCCGGCGGCCCCGAGCTCGGCTGGCGGCTGACGTTCCTCGTCAACGTGCCCGTCGGGATCGCCACGATCGTCCTGGGGCTGCTGTGGTTCCCCAGGCCTCTCATCCGCTCCCGTCGGCACGCCGACCCCGCCACCCGGGCCGAGCGCTCGCTGGACCCCGTCGGTGCGCTGCTCCTCGGCGCCGCGGTCCTCGCGATCCTGCTGCCGTTCATGGAGGGGCGCGGGTCGGCGATCCTCTGGCTGCTCGTGCCGGTCGGGCTGCTGCTCGTGCGTGTCTGGGTGTGGTGGGAGCGGCGGTACGCGCGCACCGGGCGCAGTCCGATGGTGGATCTCAGCATCTTCCGCACCCGCAGCTTCAGCAACGGGGCGCTGATGATCACCCTGTACTTCCTGGGGATGACGAGCGTGTGGGTGCTCGTCGCGCTGTACATGCAGCAGGGCGACGGGCGGTCCGCGCTCGAGGCCGGGACTATCGGGTTGCCGTCGGCGGTGCTGTCGGCGATCGGTGCGAACTGGGCGGGCAAGCGCGTGCTGACGTATGGGCGCAAGCTGGTGATCGGTGGCCTGCTCGTGGCCCTGGTCGGCCTGCTGCTGAGCATCGTGGTGGTGGTCCTGCATGACGTCGCGGGCCTGAGCGTCTGGTGGCTCATGCTGTCCCTGTCCTTCATCGGGGCCGCGCAGGGCTGCGTGGTCAGCCCGAACCAGACGCTCACGCTCGCGGAGGTGCCGCTGCGGTATGCGGGCAGCTCGGGCGCGATCATGCAGACCGGTCAGCGGATCGGGACGTCGATCGGGATCGCGGTGATCACGGCGGCGGTGTTCAGCACGCTCGAGGTCACCGACTGGCCGACGGCGGCGTCGGTCGGCTTCGGCCTCGTGACGCTGGTGGTCGTGGCGACGCTCGTCGTGGCGATCAAGGACCAGCGCGACCGGCGGGCGGGTGGCACGCCGACGGTGTGAGGGTGCGGGGCCGGGCCGGTCCTGCGCAGGGCGAATGGACCAGCCGGCCGGGGACACGGGTCGGCAGGTCGCACGAGTTGTCGCGGGCGAGTCATGCTCCGAGCTCGACGAGGACGGCAGCCTGGTCATCCGGCTGGCGCGCACCTGCCCGATCTGTTTGCATACAGCATGCGAAAACACTGGTGGCCGATCGCAGGCATCGTGTGGATCGTCTCCGGCCTGGCCGCCGTCGGGGCGGAGCTCTGGTCGGGCGTCCGCTCGTCCGCCCCGTACTCCTTCGCGGAGCAGGCGATCAGTGACCTCGGGTGGGTCGGCTGCGGCGCGTCCGACGCCTACCCGGACGGGCCCGTGGAGATCTGTTCACCTGAGCACACGGTCCTCAACGTCGCGTGGATCGTCACCGGGTTGGCGTTCGCCGCGGCTGCCCTCGCGCTGCGTCGGGTCCTGCCGGTTGGCAAGCGCGGCGGGATCGGGGCGTGGCTCCTCGTCGCCGGCGGGCTGGGGCAGGCGGGCGCCGGGCTGTGGCCCTCGGACGTGGACCTCACGCTCCACACGATCATCGCGATGATCGGTTTCCTCGCCCAGAGCGTGGCCCTGATCCTCATCGGCTCGGGCTGGCTCCGGTCGCGCGCCGCGCTCGGCCGGACCACCCTGATCGCGGGCATCGTGACGATCTTCGGGCTCCTCCTGCTCATGGCGCCGACGGCATGGTCGCTACCGTTCGGCATCCTCGAGCGGGCCGCCGCGTGGCCGTTCCTCCTGTGGCTGGTCCTGGCCGGTGCCGCGGCGATGCGGGCCTCTCGGGCGCCCGACGCCCGTGGTGCGCGCGGCGGCAGTCCGGCTCCCCGCGCGGCGGGACGGTAGCGCCGTGCCGAAGATCGTCGACCACGGCGCGCGTCGCGAGGAAGTCACCCGTGCGGCGCTCGAGCTCGTGGCCCGCGGTGGGCGGCGTGCGGCGACGGTGCGCGCGCTGGCGGACGCCACCGGCTGGTCCGCGGGGGCGGTGCGGCACTACGTCCCGTCCACGGCAGCCCTCGAGTCGCTCATGCTCGAGCACGTCGCAGGACAGGTGCAGCGCCGCGTCGGGGACGTCGTGCGAAACGGTCGCAACGACGGTCTCGACCCTGTCGAGCTGGTGGCCCACATGGTCGAGCAGATCCTGCCGCTGGACGCCGAGCGGGACGCGGAGCACCGCATCTGGCTCGCGCTCTACGTGGATCCCGGCATCGCGGCCGAGGAACTGAGCTGGGCCTGGACGGGCAAGCGGATGTTCCACCGTCAGCTAGTCCTCCTGCTCGCGGGTGCCGAGACCGTCCCCGACTACCCGGAGGAACTTCCTCGGGAGCAGGAACGACTGGCAGGACACCTCCACGCCTTCATCGACGGACTCGCCCTGCGCCTCGCGAGCGGCTGGGTGGAACCGCGACCGCCGCAGGAGGACCTGAGGGACATGCTGCGCGTGCTGGCCGCGCGGTCCGTCGAGCTGGGGAAGGTGTCCTCGGCGCCGTCGCCCGCGCAGGGCTGAGCTGCGCGTCAGTGACCCGAGACCCGAGCGTGACGCTGACCCGACGGGCCTCCGCGCCGTGATCTGGCCGCAGCGTCGTGACCGTGTGTGTGCCGGCGAGCGATCGCTGCTGACCGCGTGCGCTGCTCGAGAGCCTGGCTCGATGACCGGCCTCGACATCGAGGCGGCCACGCGACGGACCGGCTGACGGACCCCCCACGCCCGTCCACGCGTACGACCCCTTTCAGCCCAACGATTCGGATGGACGCCGGCGCCCGGCGGGGGAGAGGCTGACCCGATGCGCCTCTTCGCTGCGATCCGGCCGCCCGCCGAGGTGCTCGACCACCTCGAGCTGCCGCTGACCAACCTCCGTCTCGGCGCTGGCGCGCCCCTGCGCTGGGTGCCGGTCGACCAGCAGCACGTCACCGTGGCCTTCTACGGCGAGGTGCCCGACGGCGCGGTCGGCGACGTCGCCGATTCACTCGCCGAGGCCGCCGCCCGGCACGCCCCGCTCGACCTGCGCCTGCGTGGTGGCGGGTCCTTCTCCGGCCGCATCCTGTGGGTCGGCGTCGGCGGGGAGACCGCGCGGCTCACCGTGCTCATGGCCGACGCCGCCGACGCCCCCTACGTCCGCCCGCCCGACCCGGAGGACCAGGACGACGACGAACCGGGAGCGCCCGCGCGCGGCAACGGCCGCGGTCGCCAGGAGCGTCGCCGTGCCCACCTCACCGTCGCGCGCGAGTCGCGCCGATCGCGCGGGACCGACATGGCCGGCCTCGCCTCCGCCCTCGCGGTCTACGAGGGTCCCACCTGGCGGGCGGACGCCGTCGAGCTCGTCTCCTCCCGGCTCGGCGAGGGACCCGCTGGTGGGCCGCTCCACCAGGTTCAGGCCGTGATCCCGCTGGCCGGCCCCGCGTAGCGGCGCCGCCACATCTCGGCGGCCCGCTCCGGGAGACCTCGAACGGACGTCGACGTCGGACCGACCTCCCCGCATCCCGCGTGCACCTGGGCGGTACGCGCGCGGAGGTCGGCCGCCTCCGCGATCAGCGCGTCGACGTCGCCGATCTCGACGGCGGTGGCCCGCTCGCGCAGCTCGAAGAGGATCTCCTCCGCCTCGAGGCCGGCAGCGACGCTGTCGAGGACGATCCGCACCCTGACCGAACCGCGCGCCAGCCCCAGCCGGTCCTCCGCGACGGTCAGCACGTCGTGCCACAGCCGCGCCTCCCGGTGGCACTGGAGACCCGTCGGTCGGATCTCGAGCCCGGGACCGTGGGCGAGGCGGGCACGGGCGTCGAAGACGTGCAGCCCGACGTCGACGAGGGTCGCGGACGCCGGACGGCCGGCGACCTCGAGGCGCTCCTCGACGGCCTCCCAGCCCCGGGGTCGCGCGACGACGGTGGTCCGGCCGGAGGTTTGGCGAACCCGCCACGTCGGGTCCTCGCGCACACGGCGCGCCTTGGGCCCGGGGCCGAGCAGGGCGCCGTCCGCCGCGGACTGCCCGCGGCGCCTCCGCTCGGCCAGGAGCTCGCCCCGCTCGCCGTCGAAGCGCGCGTGGAGGGCTCCGATGAGGGCGAGGGCGTCGGGTGAGGGGACCCGCCTGGAGTCACGCCGCACGCCGACGACGACGGGTGGCGCACCGGTGGTGCGGGTGTTCGCCGTCGGGCGGGGGATCGTGGTGGCGCCGTGTGCGGGCCGGGTGTCGGTGAGGGTCATGGCTGTGGCTCCTTGCGCGTGGTGCGTCGGTGGGGTGTCGGTCGGGCGACGTCGTCGTCAGTGGAACTGCTGCTCCTCGGTGGACCCGCGCAGCGCGAGGGTCTCGCCCGTCGGGTTGAGCGCGGTGGCGACGAGGTCGAAGTAGCCGGTGCCGACCTCGCGCTGGTGCCTCGTCGCGGTGTACCCGTCGGCCTCGGAAGCGAACTCACGCTCTTGGAGCTCGACGTAGGCGGTCATCCCCTCGTGGGCGTAGCCGCGAGCGAGCTCGAACATGCCGTGGTTGAGCTGGTGGAAGCCCGCCAGGGTGATGAACTGGAACCGGTAGCCCATGGCGCCGAGCTCGCGCTGGAAGCGGGCGATCGTCTCCTCGTCGAGGTGCGCGCGCCAGTTGAACGACGGCGAGCAGTTGTACGCGAGCATCTGGTCCGGGTGCTCCGCGTGAACGGCCTCGGCGACCTCGCGGGCGTGGTCGAGGTCCGGCGTGGAGGTCTCGACCCACAGCAGGTCCGCGTAGGGCGCGTAGGCCAGGGCGCGGGCGATGACGGCCTCGGTCCCGGCGCGGGTCCGGTAGAAGCCCTCCGCCGTGCGCTCGCCGGTGGTCAGCCGCGCGTCCCGCGGGTCGATGTCCGAGGTGATGAGCGTGGCCGCGAGCGCGTCCGTGCGGGCGACGATCAGCGTGGGCACGCCGAGGACGTCGGACGCGAGCCGGGCCGCCCCCAGCGTGCGCACGTGCTGCGCCGTGGGGACGAGGACCTTGCCGCCCAGGTGCCCGCACTTCTTCTCCGACGCGAGCTGGTCCTCGAGGTGGACCCCGGCCGCGCCGGCCGTGATCAGCGCCTTGGTCAGCTCGAACGCGTTGAGCGCGCCGCCGAAGCCGGCCTCGGCGTCGGCCACGATCGGGGCGAGCCAGTCGAAGCCCGGGTCCGTGCCCTCGGAGAAGGAGATCTCGTCCGCCCGCAGCAGGGCGTTGTTGATCCTGCGCACGACGCTGGGGACGGAGTTGACGGGGTACAGCGACTGGTCGGGGTAGGTCTGGCCGGCTGAGTTCCCGTCCGCCGCGACCTGCCAGCCGGAGAGGTAGATCGCCTCGAGGCCGGCGCGAACCATCTGCGTGGCCTGGTTGCCGGTGATCGCGCCGAGGGCGTGGACGTAGTCGCGGGTGTGCAGGAGCTCCCACAGGCGGTCCGCTCCGCGCCGGGCGAGGGTCGGCTCCTCGCGGACGGTCCCGCGCAGGCGCACGACGTCCTCGGCCGTATGGTCGCGCCGCACGCCGGACCAGCGTGGGTTGCTCGCCCAGTCCTGGGCCAGGTCGGCGGCCTCGGAGCGGATGCGGCCCTCGATCGACCGGGGGTGGCCGGTGCGGGGTGCAGCGGCGCCGGTGGTCCCGGTGGTCCCGGCTGTGGTCTCGAGAACGGTGCTCATGGGATGCCTCTTCCTCGTGGCTCTCCGCGGAGATCGGGTGAAATCCGCGATGAGTACACGTTCGCGAGCGGTGGCCGTCCCATCCAGCACGGATCTGTGTAAAGTTCGAGCGATCTTCACCGAGGGAGAAGAGATGGCCGCGCGCACACGCATCACCACGCCCGACGACGCCGGAGCCGCTCGGCGGCCCGCCGCGTCGCCGGCCGGACCGGGGGACCCCGGCGAGCCGGACACTCAGGGGAGCGCGGCCGGGACCGGAGCACGGGCCGAGCCACGCGCCGGCGACGACGGGCTCGACCTCGCCGTCCTCGGCCGGCGCATCCGGCACGCGCGCCAGGGCGCCGGCCTCACGCTCGCCGACCTGGCGGCACGCGTGGACCGGGCGCCGTCGCTGCTCTCCCAGATCGAGAACGGACGGCGCGAGCCCCGCCTCGCGCTCGTCCACGCGATCGCGCGCTCCCTCGACGTGCCGGTCGCTGACCTCATGCGCGCCGAGCCGCCGACCCGGCGCGCCGCCCTCGAGCTCGCCCTCGAGCGCGCCCAGGCCGACCCGACCTACGCCTCGCTCGGACTGCCCTCCGTGCGCGCCACCGCGAAACTGCCCTCCGACGCGCTCGAGGCCCTCGTCGGCCTGCACGCCGAGCTCGCCCGCAGCGCCACGGTCCGCTCGGCCACGCCGGAGGAGGCCCGACGCGCGAACGCCGAGCTGCGCGCCACGATGCGGGGGCGGGACAACTACTTCGCGGAGATCGAGCAGGTCGCGGCGGCGATCTCGGAGGCGGTCGGCCACCGGGGCGGACCGCTGACCGACCGCGGGGTCTCCGCCGTCACCGCGCACCTCGGCTTCACGATCCACCGCACCGACGACCTGCCCCGCTCCACGCGTTCGGTCACCGACCTGCACCACCGCAGGATCTACCTCCCGATCACGGCCCGGGGCGGTCACGACCCGCGCACGATCGTCCTGCAGACCCTCGGCCACTTCGCCCTGGAGCACGCCGACCCCCGCGGCTACGCGGAGTTCCTCGCTCAGCGGGTCGAGGCGAACTACTTCGCCGCCGCCCTGCTCGTGCCCGAGCGCTCCGCCGCCGACCTGCTCACCGCCGCCAAGAAGGAGCGGGACCTCGCGATCGACGACCTGCGCGACGCCTTCGCGGTCTCCTACGAGACCGCCGCGCACCGGTTCACCAACCTCGCCACCGAGCACCTCGGTCTGCCGGTGCACTTCCTGCGCGTCGGGGAGGACGGGGTGATCTACAAGGCCTACGAGAACGACGACGTCACGTTCCCCACCGACGTCACCGGCGCCGTCGAGGGTCAGATCGTCTGCCGGAGATGGGCCTCGCGCCGCGTGTTCGACAACGTCGACCGCTACGCCACCCACTTCCAGTACACGGACATGGGGCGGGGCACGTACTGGTGCACCACGCACGTGGAGCGCACCGACGGCGGGGACTTCGCGATCGACGTCGGCGTCCCGTTCGACCACGCGAAGTGGTTCCGGGGGCGCGAGACGTCCGTGCGGCAGAGGTCGAGCTGCCCGGACCCGGCGTGCTGCCGGCGCCCGCCGGCAGCGCTCGCGAGCCGGTGGAAGTCGCACGCCTGGCCGAGCGCCCGCGCGCACAGTCACCTGCTCGCCGCTCTCCCGCCGGGCACGTTCCCCGGCGTCGACGACACCGAGGTCTACGAGTTCCTCGATCGCCACGCCACCGGCGCGTGAGGCTCTCCCCCATGTCGTCGAGAGTGCGGTTCCTGGTCGTCGAGAGTGCGGGTGACCGCACTCTCGCGGTCGGAGAACCGCACTCTCGACGAATGTCAGGGGGTGCGTAGGCTCGAGGCGTGCATGGTGAGTACAAGGTCCCCGGAGGCAAGCTCGTCGTCGTCGACCTGGAGGTGGCCGACGGACGACTGACGGACGTCCACCTCGCGGGAGACTTCTTCCTCGAGCCCGACTCCGCGCTCGCCGAGCTCGACGCGGTCCTCACCGGGCAGCCGGAGTCGGCGTCGGCGGCGGACCTGGCTGCCGCCGCGGCGACGGTCCTCGACCGGCCGGACGTGCACCCGTTCGGCCTCACCGCCGAGGGCGTGGGCATCGCCGTGCGCCGGGCGCTGGGCCGCGCGATCTCCTGGGACGACCTGACCATCGAGCTCGTCCACGGGCCCACCCTCCACCCGGCCATGCACGTCGCGCTCGACGAGGTGATCCCCGGCGAGGTCGCCGCAGGACGGCGCGGCGCCGTCCTGCGGTTCTGGGAGTGGGACGCACCCCTGGTGGTCATCGGCTCGTTCCAGTCCGTGCGCAACGAGGTCGACGAGGCCGCCCTCGACCGTTACGGCATGTCCGTGGTGCGGCGCGTCTCCGGTGGCGGGGCGATGTTCATGGAGGCCGGCAACTGCATCACGTACTCGCTCGTGGTGCCGACCTCGCTCGTCGAGGGCCTGAGCTTCGAGCAGTCCTACGCCTTCCTCGACGCGTGGGTGCTCGACGCCCTGAAGGAGATCGGCGTGAACGCCCGGTACGTCCCGCTCAACGACATCGCGTCCGACGCCGGAAAGATCGGGGGAGCGGCCCAGAAGAGGTTCGCGTCCGGAGTGGTGCTGCACCACGTGACGATGAGCTACGACATCGACGCGCAGAAGATGCTCGACGTGCTGCGGATCGGCCGCGAGAAGCTCTCCGACAAGGGCGTGCGCTCGGCCGCCAAGCGCGTGGACCCCATGCGCAGCCAGACCGGCATGGCGCGCGAGGCGATCATCGAGTCCTTTCTCGACCACCTGCGGCTGCGGTACTCCACGGTCGAGTCGGGGCTCCACCCCGAGGAGCTCGAGAAGGCGCAGGCGCTCGTCCGGTCCAAGTTCACGGATGACACGTGGACCTACCGCGTGCCGTGACCGGCCCGCTCACCACCCGCGCTCGGCGAGCCGGTGCGGGGCCGGGAGGTCGGTCACGCTGATGCCGACCATCGCCTCGCCCAGGCCGCGCGAGACCTCTGCGACGACCGCCGGGTCGTCGTAGGCGGCTGTCGCCCGGACGATCGCCTTGGCGCGGGCGACCGGGTCCCCGGACGTGAAGATGCCCGAACCGACGAACACGCCGTCGGCGCCGAGCTGCATCATCATGGCGGCATCGGCGGGCGTGGCCACCCCGCCGGCGGTGAACAGCGGGACCGGCAGCCGTCCCGCCTCGGCCACCTTCACCACCAGGTCGTACGGGGCCTGGAGCTCCTTGGCCGCGAGGTAGAGCTCGTCCGCGGACCGCGCGCGCAGCGCGTTGATCTCGCCGATGATCTGGCGGATGTGGCGGGTTGCCTCCGAGACGTCGCCCGTCCCGGCCTCGCCCTTGGACCGGATCATCGACGCGCCCTCGGTGATGCGGCGCAGCGCCTCGCCCAGGTTGGTCGCCCCGCAGACGAACGGGACCGTGAAGGCCGTCTTGTCGATGTGGTGGGCGTAGTCGGCCGGCGAGAGGACCTCGGACTCGTCGACGTAGTCCACCCCGAGGTGCTGGAGGACCTGCGCCTCGACCATGTGACCGATGCGCGCCTTGGCCATGACGGGCACGGAGACGGCGGCGATGATCCCGTCGATGAGGTCCGGGTTGCTCATCCGGGCCACGCCGCCCTGTGCGCGGATGTCGGCCGGGACGCGCTCGAGCGCCATGACGGCGACCGCGCCCGCGTCCTCGGCGATCCGCGCCTGCTCGGGCGTGACGACGTCCATGATGACGCCGGCCCGCAAGGAGTTCGTGAGCTCCTCGGCAGGGCGCGCGGACGTCTCGCGCCCGGCGTGGGTGGTGGTCGAGGTGCTGGTGGCGGTCATGACGAACCTTCCGTGCGATGTGTAGACACGGCCGATGATTGGCCTAGGTCAAAAGCGTAACCCGTCCGCCACTAGGCTCGGACCCGATGACGACAGGTGAGATCGCCGGGGCCGCCGCGGGGCAGACCTCGGCGGAGATCCGGGGCGGGACGGCGGCGGAGATCGTCGACAGCGTGCGCGACCTCGTGGAACGCGGCGGCCTGCGTCCGGGCGTGCAGCTCCCGTCGGTGCGGACGCTCGCCGACCGGCTCGGCGTCAACCGCAACACGGTCGTCGCCGCCTACCGCCAGCTCGGGCAGGCCGGGCTCGTCGTCACCCGCGGCCGGGCAGGCACGCAGGTGGCAGGTCGCTCCGCCGTCGCGCAGGAGGGCTACGCCGCAGACACCGTCCTGCGCGACGTCGCCACCGGCAACCCCGACCCCGCGCACGTCCCCGACCCCGGTCCGGCGCTCGCCGCCCTGTCGAGCAGGCCCGTGATGTACGGCGAGCCCGTCGTCGACGCCGGGCTCGAGGACCTGGCGCGCGGCTGGCTCGACCCCGACGTCGGGGCCGCGGGGGAGCGCCGCCTCACGGTGACGAGCGGGGCTTTCGACGCCGTCGAGCGCCTCCTGGCGCAGGCGCTGACCCGGGACGACGCCGTCGCGCTCGAGGACCCGTGCTTCCTGGCCACCATCCGCACCGTGCGGCTCGCCGGGTACCGGCCCGTCCCGGTGCCGGTGGATGCGGAGGGGATGACCGTCGACGGGCTGCGGGCCGCCCTCGAGAGCGGCGTCCGCGCCGTCGTGTGCACGCCCCGGGCGCAGAACCCCACCGGCGCGAGCCTGAGCGAGTCGCGCGCGGCCGCGCTGCGCGAGCTGCTCGCGGAGCACCCCTACGTGCTCGTCGTCGAGGACGACCACTACTCGCTGCTGTCCAGGCGGCCGTTCCGCACGATCGTCGGCCCGGACCACCGGCGCTGGGCCCTGATCCGGTCGGTCTCCAAGTTCCTCGGCCCCGACATGTCGCTGGCCCTGACCGCCACGGACCCCGAGACCGCCGACCGCCTCGCGATGCGCCTGAGCCCCGGCACCACGTGGGTCAGCCACATCCTCCAGCGCCTCGCGCACGCACTGCTCACCGACGACGCCGCCCGGCGCACCATCGAGCGCGCGGCCGTCCACTACGCCGACCGCAACGCGGCGTTCACCGCCCGCCTGGCCGCGCACGGCATCGACGTACCTGGCTCCGACGGCCTCAGCCTCTGGGTGCCGCTGCCCGGGCCCGCCCGCGACGTGTCGGAGCACCTCATGCGGCGCGGCTGGCTCGCCCGCACCGGGGACGAGTTCGCGATCGACGACGCCGACCCGTCCTGGCACCTGCGTCTGACCGTGCACCACCTCGACGACGACGCCGCGCAGGCCCTGGCGGACGACGTCGCGGCGGCCTGCGGAGCGGTGGCGGGTCGCTGAGCGGCGGTCAGCTCCGCGCGACGAGCAGGACGACGTCCAGGAGCGCGATGACCAGTGCCGCGCGGAACGGCGCCCGCCCGCCGAGCACGAGCGCGCCGACCGACAGCAGCACGCTCATGGCGAGGACCGCCCATCCCCACCACGGACCGGTGCCGGCGGGCCCGAGCACGACGACCGCCGTGCCGGCGACGAGCGCGACGACCGCCAGCACGCTCGAGCGGCGGGCGCCGAGGCGGTGCGGCAGCCCACGCACGCCGGTGCGCGCATCGTCGTCGAGGTCGGGCAGCGTGTTGAGCAGGTGCGCGCCGAACCCCAGGACCGAGCCGACGACCATCACCCACCACGGCGGCATCGCCGGCGGATCGAGGGCGAGCCAGGAGAACGCGGGTAGGAGCCCGAACGCCACCACGTACGGCAGCCACGACCACACGGTGCGTTTGAGCCCGAGGTTGTATGCCCACGCGGCGGCGACGAGGGTCAGGTGCACGAGTCCGGCGAGCAGACCGACCGCCAGGGACAGCGCGACGCAGGCCGCCGAGGCGAGAACCAGCGCGCGGCGCAGCGCCGCCCGCGTGATCTCGCCGGTGACGAGCGGCTTGTCCCGGCGAGCGGTCGCCACGTCGCGGTCGGCGTCGACGAGGTCGTTCGACCACCCCACCGTGAGCTGCCCGGCGAGCACCGCGGTCGCGACGAGTGCCGCCTGCCCGGCCGAGTGCCCGGCCGTGACGGCCAGCAGCGCGGCGAGCACCGTGACGGCCGCGGTCGGCCCGGGGTGGCACGCCCGGACGAGCGCGACGGCGGTCCGCATGGGCCGAGCGTAACCAGCCGCCCACGTTCCCCCGCCGGCTACTGGCGGCCGCCGGTCACCATCGGGCAGCTCGACTACTGCGGCGTTAGCCTGGCGGGATGACCAGCGTCGTCGCTGTCGAACCCGTGCTGCCGGAGCACCGCTACGCGCAGCAGCGGCTCGCGGACGCCCTGGTCGAGGTCATCGGCGTCGACGGCGCCACCGAGAAGCTGCTCCGCAGGATCCACGCGAACTGCGGCGTCGACCAGCGTCAGGTCGCTCTGCCGCTCGAGGAGTACGCGGCCCTGACAGACTTCGGCGCCGCGAACGACGCCTTCATCGGCGCCGCGCTGGAGCTCGGCTCCGAGGCGGTGACCGGCGCTCTCGAGCGCGCCGGGCTGCGGCCCGGGGACGTCGACCTCGTCGTCTCCACCACCGTCACCGGGCTCGCGGTGCCGTCGATCGAGGCACGCGTCGCCGCGCGCGTCGGACTTCGTGACGACGTCGTCCGGGTACCGATGATCGGGCTGGGCTGCATGGGTGGCGCGGCCGGCATCGCGCGCGTGCACGACCTGCTGAAGGGGCGCCCGCGGGGCGTCGCCGTCCTGCTCTCCGTCGAGCTGTGCTCCCTGACGATCCAGCGTGGCGACGCCTCCCCGGCCAACCTGGTGGCGAGCGGGCTGTTCGGCGACGGCGCCGCCGCCGTCGTCATGGTCGGCGACGAGCACCCGCTCGCGTCCGGCGACGGTGCCGCCGCGCTGGACAGCGCCGCCGGCCCCGTCGTCGTCGACAGCCTGAGCCGCCTGTACGGCGGCACGCAGGACGTCATGGGATGGGACGTGCGGTCGACCGGTCTGCGGATCGTCCTCGGCGCCGAGGTGCCCGACCTCGTCCGCGGCCACGTGGGTGAGGACGTCGCCGCGTTCCTTCGGGACCACGGGCTCGGCGTCCGTGACGTCGGCTGGTGGGTGTGCCACCCGGGCGGCCCCAAGGTCATCGACGCGCTGGTCGAGGCGCTCGGCCTCGGCCCCGAGGCGCTCGCGCTGACCACCGACTCGCTGCGGCGCGTCGGCAACATGTCCTCGGCGTCGGTGCTGCACATCCTGCGGGACACCCTCGACCGGCGACCGCCCGCGCCCGGCTCGTACGGGGTGATGATGGCGATGGGCCCGGGCTTCAGCCTCGAGGTCGTGCTGCTGCGCATGCCGGAGGCACCGTGACCGGGACGAGCCTGCTGCTCTTCACCGCGCTCGTGCTCACTGTCGGCGCGGAGCGTGTGGCCGAACTCGTCGTCGCCAGGCGCAACGCGCGCTGGAGCTTTGCGCGCGGGGGGCGCGAGCACGGGGTCGGCCACTACCCGGTGATGGTGGTGCTGCACACGGGGCTGCTGCTCGGGTGCCTCGTCGAGGTGTGGACGCTCCGCCCCGACTTCGTGCCCGTCCTGGGCTGGTCGATGCTCGCGCTCGCCCTGGCGGCGCAGGGTCTGCGCTGGTGGTGCATCGCCTCGCTGGGGCACCAGTGGAACACCCGGGTCATCATCGTCCCCGGCCTGACGCTCGTGGCCCGCGGGCCCTACCGGCTGCGGTGGCTCAGGCACCCGAACTACGTGGCCGTCGTCGTCGAGGGGTTCGCGCTGCCGCTCGTGCACACGGCGTGGGTCACGGCGCTCGTGTTCAGCGTGGCGAACGCGGCGCTGCTGACCGTGCGGATCCGCACCGAGAACCGGGCGCTGACCGAGCTCGGCGACCCGACCGGTGTGGCCGGCCCGTCGTGACCCTCGACCTGCTCGTCGCCGGTGGGGGACCCGCGGGCCTCGCGACCGCGCTGCTCGCCGCCCGGGCGGGCCTGAGCACGGTGGTGATCGAACCCCGGGCCGGCGTCATCGACAAGGCCTGCGGCGAGGGGCTCATGCCGGCCGCGCTCAGCCGGCTGCTCGATCTCGGGGTCGAGCCTGCGGGACGGGAGCTCCGGGGGATCCGTTACTGCGCGGGGACGGTCACCGCCGAGGCGGACTTCGCCGACGGCGCTCCCGGACGCGGGGTGCGTCGCACGATCCTGCACGCGGCCCTGCTCGACGCCGTGCGGGAGGCGGGCGTGCCGATCGAGGCCGGGCGTGTGCGCGACGTCGTGGCGCACCGGGAGGGTGTCGTGGCCGACGGGCGCCCGGCGCGTCACCTCGTCGTGGCTGACGGGCTGCACTCGCCCCTGCGGCGAGCGCTGGGACTGGACGCGGCGGTCCGCGGCCCGCGCCGCTACGGGCTGCGGCAGCACGTGGCGGTGGCGCCCTGGACCGATCGGGTCGAGGTGCACTGGGCCGCCGACGCCGAGGCGTACGTGACGCCCGTCGGACCGGACGAGGTCGGGATCGCGATCCTCACCTCGACGCGGCGACCTTATGCGGAGCACCTCGCGGCGTTCCCGGAGCTGGTCGAACGCATCGGCGGCCCGGGTGCGGGCGGGGGAGGCCCACGTTCGTCCGTGCGCGGCGCGGGCCCGCTCGGGCAAGCCTCGCGGCGCCGGGTGGCCGGCCGGACGCTGCTGGTCGGTGACGCCAGCGGCTACGTCGACGCGCTCACGGGGGAGGGGCTGTCCCTCGCCCTGGCGCAGGCCGAGGCGGCGGTAGGCGCAGTGGTCGACGACGACCCGGAGCGGTACGAGCGGGAGTGGCGGCGGATCGTGCGCCGCCACCGGATTCTCACCCGGGCGCTGCTGACCGCGACCGGCGTGCCGGCCGTCCGACGACGGCTCGTGCCGCTCGCGCGCGCCCTCCCCGGCGTGTTCGGCGCGGCCGTCCGCGAGGTCGGCCGGGTGGGGTGAGCGACGTCGTCGGTGCTCGGCGCTCGGGGCTCGGGGCTCAGGGCTCGGCGCTCGGGGGCGTCCGGCGCGGGCCGTGAGCCGCGACGGTGCAGCGCCGGCTCCCGGATGAGACGGTGGGAGTGGCGCCGGTCGAGTGCCGGTCGCCGCGTCATCGCCGCCCGACCGAAGGAGACCCCCGTGTCCGAGACAGCTCCCACCGTCGACCTCGACTTCAACCTGGCAGGAAAGGTCGCTCTCGTCACTGGCGGCGCCGCCGGCATCGGCTCCGCGATCGTCGACGCGTATGCCGCCAAGGGTGCGCGTATCGCCGTCCTCGATCTCGACGGCGATGCCGCAGCCGCGAAGGTGGCCGACCTCGACGGCGGCGTGTCCCAGCAGTGCGACGTCTCCGACGAGGCCTCCGTCCGGCGGGCCGTGGACGCCGTCGTCGCCGAGACCGGCCGCATCGACATCCTCGTCAACAGCGCCGGCGTCGCGCTCCTCGGCCCCGCCGAGGAACTCTCCGTCGACGACTTCCGCACGACGATCAACATCAACCTCACGGGCTTGTTCGTCGTCGCGCAGGCCGTCGCCCGCCACATGCTCGAGGCCGGTCAGGGACGCGTCATCAACATGGCGTCCCAGGGCGGGAGCGTGGCGCTCGACCAGCACGTGGCGTACGGCGCCTCGAAGTTCGGCGTCATCGGCCTGACGAAGAACCTCGCCAACGAGTGGGGCGGCCGCGGGGTCACGGTCAACACGATCTCGCCGACCGTCGTCCTGACCGACATGGGCCGCAAGGCGTGGGCGGGCCCGAAGGGTGACGCGCACAAGGCCGAGATCCCGAACGGCCGGTTCGCGTACCCCGAGGAGATCGCCGCGGCCGCCGTGTTCCTCGCCTCCGACGCCTCGGCGATGATCAACGGCGCCGACCTCGTCGTCGACGGCGGGTTCACGATCCGCTGATGCGACGGCGGTCCCGCGAGGCTGGGGAGCAGCGGTGCCCGGCCGCGCCAGACGTGGTCCGGCCCACATCGCCCCGGCGCCGGGACGTTGTCCACAGCCGGGCGGCCGCCCCTCGATCGGGCCCGCGGACGGGGCTACTGTCGTGGGCATGACGTCGACGAGCATCGAGCAGAAGGTGCGCCAGCTGGACAACGACGTCGAGGCCATCTACGAGATGCTCTCGACCATTTCCCTCACCCAGCGGCGTCACACCAACCGCCTGGGCGAGATCAGCAACGACATCACCGCACACGGCGCTCGGCTCGACTCGATCGAGTCCAAGGTCGATGCGGTCGATGGCCGTGTGGGGTCGGTGGAGTCGAAGGTGGGCACGGTCGACACCAAGGTAGACGCGGTCGACACCAAGCTCGATCGCGTACTGGAGCTGCTTCAGCCCTGACGGTCGGCCGCGAGCCAGCGCCTGCGCAGGGCGTGCGCGGCGGTCTTCGGGCGGCGGTCACGGGTGAAGACGCCCTTCTTGTTGCCGCCGACCCGCATGACGCCGGCCTTCGTGGCGAAGTCGGCGAAGTTCCACACGTGCTCGCCGATGACGGCGTCGATCGAGTCGAACACCTTGTGGTTCATCTCCAGGTACGCGACCTGGTACTCCTCGCTCCACGGCTCTGCCGGCTCCGAGTGGAGTCCGGCCAGGGTGTCTGCGCCGTACTCGGTGACGATGATCGGCTTGCCGTCGCCCGCCCAGGCCTCCAGCTCAGCCGTCCATGCGCGCTCGGCGGCCGCCAGCTCCCCGGTGTGCACGTACCACCCGTAGTAGCGGTTGAGCATGAGGACGTCGGCGAACTGCGAGACCCGGCACTTCCCGTGGGGCGCGAGCATGACGTTGACGAAACCCACCGGGCGCGTCGGGTCCAGCTCGCGCGTGAGCGCGAACAGCGGCCGGAAGTAGTCCTCGGCCGGCTCCGTGTCCGACTCGGGCTCGTTGGCGATCGACCACAGCACGACGCTCGGGTGGTTCTTGTCCCGGTGGATCAGCTCCCGGATCGCCTGGGCGTGCACCTCGCGGCTCTCGTCGTTGATCGTCTCCGGTGAGAAGGTCGTGTAGCCCTGGGCGCCGAAGATCCCGCCGCCCAGGCCCATGTTCTGCCCGACGGCGGCGACCTCGTCGATGACCACCAGCCCGTGGCGGTCCGCGTGATCGAGCACGTCCTGGCTGTAGGGATAGTGCGACGTGCGCAGCGAGTTCGCCCCGATCCAGTGCAGCAGCTCGGTGTCATGGACGAGGTGGGCGTCCGAGTGCCCCTTGCCGATGACGTCGTGGTCCTCGTGCATGCCGAAGCCCCGGACGTAGAAGGGCTCCCCGTTGATGAGGAGCTCGGTGCCGCGCACCTCGACCGTGCGGATCCCGACGCTCTGGTGGTAGCTGTCGAGCACCTCCTCGCCGTCGACGATGCGCACCTCGAGGTCGTAGAGGTAGCCGTCGCCCGGCGCCCACCTGTGGACGTCGGGCACGGTGAGGGTGCCCGACGCACTGCCGGCGACGAGTGCCGCGTCCCCCTCCTCGACGACTCGGCCTGCGGTGTCGCGCAGGATGGCGGCAACCGTCGGTGTGGCCTGGGACGACGCGCGGACGGACCAGTCGACCGTACCCGTGGAGCCGTCCAGGCCGGTGACGACGGTGACGTCGGTGACGTGGTCGTGCGGCGTCGCGTGGAGCCGGACGGAGCGGTGCAGACCTGCGTAGTTGAAGAAGTCGTGCCAGTAGGTCTGGCGGCGTCCGTCCTCGGTGTCCTCGACGACGCCCGGCGGGATCGACCGGAAGCTCAGCTCGTTGTTGACCACGACCGTCAGGCGGAACGTCCCACCGGGGGTGACGTGCTCGGTGACGTCCGCCTCGAACGGCGTGTAGCCGCCCTCGTGGGAGACGACCTCGACGTCGTCGACCCAGACGGTCGCGCGGTGCGTGGCCGACTCCAGGTGCAGGACGATCCGCTCGCCCGCCCAGCCGCGCGGCACCCGGACGGTGCGCTGGTACCAGGCGTCGCCGACGTGGTTCTTGACGGCCGGGTCCGGCACAAGGTCGTTGTAGCTGGCGGGCACGGCCATGTCGCGGGCGTCGGGGAGCGGGCCGGCGAACCAGTGCTCGTCCCGGCCGCGGCCGTCAGGGTCGAGGGCGAAGTCCCAGATCCCGTCGAGTCGGCGCGAGTCTCGGGTGGCCGTGTCCTGCGGGCGGATCGTCATGGCGTCCCTTTCGTCGATCGTGTCGTGCCCAGGGTCCCCGCCAGTGTGTCGCGGGGCTGCGCCTGCCGCATGACAGGGGGCGACGCTTGAGCGAGCGGTGCAGGATGGAGAAATGGTGGACGAGCCGCACGACGCCGAGCAGGACGTCGATCGCGAAGTGGGCAGCCGCTTCGTCTGGGTGGAGGACGAGGTCACGATCACCTCGACCGCGCGCTCGATCCAGAAGCGGAAGGGCAGGGTCGACGCCGAGGTCGTGGCGGCAGTCGTACCCCTGTTGTCGCACGAGCGGCGAGTGTTCCACTCGGAGGCGGACTTTCAGTTCGCCCTCGGGATGGCCGTACGGGAGGAGACGGGGGCGCGTGTCCGGCTCGAGGTCGCTGTGAAGCCGGGTGTGCATCTCGACATGATGGTCACCGACTCGCAGACCGGCGCTCAGACGGCGGTGGAGCTCAAGTACCTCAAGGCCGCATGGCGTGGAACTGTCGACGACGAGCAGTATCAGCTGCCTGGTCACGACGCTCGGGACCTCGGCGGCTACGACTGCCTCAAGGACCTACGACGCAACGAGGACTTCGTGGCCGTGGAACAGGGGCGTTCCGCGCTGCTCGTTGTCCTCACCAACGACCCCGGCTACTGGTCGCCCCCTAAGAATGGCGGGACGACGAACGCCGAGGACTTCCGGATCCACGAGGGGGCGGTCATCGAAGGTGTCCGCGAGTGGGGGCCGGGCGCCGGTCCGGGCACGAAGAGCGGCGGCCGCGCAGCACCGATCGAGCTCCGCGGCACGTACCAGCCCCGGTGGCACGACTACTCCCGGCTCGACGGCCCGCGCGGCCTGTTCCGGTACACGACCCTAATCACGCGAACCTGACGGGAGATTGACCGATCAGCAGCGGCGATCCGAGCTACCCCGCCACGTACGATGTCTCGCGGTGCCCGATGGCGGGCGTTCACCGAGAATCGACGGAGCGCCCGTGCAGATGAGCCCACCGCGCAGGCAAATCAGGCGTCGCTGGATCGTCGTCGGCGTTCTCGGTCTGGTCATCGTGCTTGTGACCGCCGGCGTCCTGTGGCGCCTGCCGCCGCCGGCCACCGACCTCGCCGATCCGCCGCGGGGCGAGCTCGACGCCGGGGCCGGTGGCACGTGGGAGGTCGGGGGGTTCACCGTCGTCGTGGACGACGGCCTCACCGTCACGCACCCGGCCGCGGACGGGCCGGTCTGGTCCACGCCCGCGGGGGGCGCCTTCCTCACGGCCGCCGACGGCGATGCCACCTACCGCGACGACGTCGGACTGCTGAGGATCGCCGACGAGCACGAGGCGACCTGGACCGAGCAGAGCCTGACCGATGCCACGCTCGACGGCGAGGAGCTCCGGCTCAGCGGGCGGCTGAGCGGCGACGAGGGCGAGATCGGGTGGGAGCTCACGCTCGCCCAGGGGGCCGAGGAACGGCTCGACGTCGATGCCCGCCTCGTGACCCAGGGGCCCGCGCCGACCCGCCTCTACCTCACCGCTGCGCTCGCCGACGAGGAGAGCGTCCACGGCCTCGGTGCCCAGAGCGGCGAGTTCGACCTGCGCGGCCGACGCGTCCCCCTGATCTCTCGCGAGCAGGGTGTGGGGCGCGGGAACCAGCCGCTCTCCTTCGCCGTCGACATGGCCGAGGCGGCCGCGGGCGGGCAGGACACCACCTACCTCGTCAGCGGCGTCAACGTCACGAGCCGCGCGCGGAGCCTGGCCTACCGGGGCGGCCGGATCGCGAGCGTCGACCTCACCGGCGACGAGCTCGTGTGGGAGGTCTGGTCGGAGGAGGCGTCCTTCTCGGTCGCTGCCGCGGGGACGCCGCTCGAGGCCGTCGAGATCCAGTCCGGGTGGGCCGGGGCCGCCGAACCGCCGCCGGACTGGACGCAGGAGGGCGCCGTCGTCGGCCTGCAGGGCGGGACGGAGGAGGTGCGCGCGGAGCTGGAGGTGCTCCGGGGCGCCGGCGTGCCGGTCGCCGCCGTGTGGCTGCAGGACTGGACGGGTCGACGGGTGACCTCATTCGGTGACCGCCTCCAGTGGAACTGGGTGCTCGACGAGGAGCGCTACCCCGGATGGGACGAGCTCGTCGAGGAGCTGGCGGCTGACGGCATCCGCGTCCTCACCTACACCAACGCCTTCCTCTCCGCCGACAGCGGGGCCGCAGCCGCCGACCGTGGCGACCGGGACCTGCACGCTGAGGCAACCGAGCTCGGCCACCTCGTCGTCGGCCGTGACGGTGAGGTCGTCGAGCTCGACCAGCAGGGCTTCACCGCCGCCATGGTGGACCTGACCAGCCCGGAGGCCCGCGAGTGGATCGCCCAGGCGATCGCCGACGAGGTCGCAGGCGCGGGGGCGTCGGGCTGGATGGCGGACTTCGCCGAGGGCCCGCCGCCGGACGCCGTCCTGGCCGGCGGGACCGGCGAGGAGTGGCGGGCCGCATGGCCCGTGCTGTGGCAGGAGGTCAACAACCGCGCGCTCGAGCTGGCCGGTCTCGCCGAGGAGGGCCTCGTCTGGCACCGCAGCGGGCACTCCGCGTCCTCGGGATCCGCCGACGCGCTCTGGCTCGGCGACCAGCTCCAGGACTGGTCGGCCGAGGACGGGCTCGCCTCCGTGCCGGCGATGCTGCACGCCACTGCGGCGAGCGGGATGGCGCAGATGCACTCCGACGTCGGCGGCTACACCAGCCTCGCCCTGCCCGTGGTGCCGGACATCGGACGCGACGCCGAGCTCCTCGCCCGGTGGGGCGAGGCCTCCGTGCTCGGTCCGGTCTTCCGGACCCACGAGGGCAACCGGCCCGCCGACGTGGTCCAGGCCGCCGGCTCCGGCGAGACCGCCGAGGTGCTCGCATCGTCGGCGCGGCTGTTCGTCGCCCTCGGGCCGGAGCGCGCGCGGCTGACGGCGGAAGATCCGCTCGGGGCCGCCCAGCACCACCCGTGGATGGTGCACGGCGGCGACGAGCTGCTGGAGCAGGCCGGCGCGGAGCTCGCCATGGGGCCGGACGTGGTGCTCGCCCCGGTGCTGGAGCCGGGGGAGGACAGTGTCGACGTCGTGCTCCCGCCCGGCCGGTGGGTGCACGTCTGGAGCGGCGACGTGTACGGCGAGGACTCAGGTGTTGCCGAGGTCGAGGTCGACGCACCGATCGGTGAGCCGGCCCTGTTCGTGCGCGAGGGGAGCGCGGTGGCCGAGGAGACGGCGGCGTTCGTCGCTGCGGAGCGCGGCTGAGACCTGCGGGACGATCGGCGGGCACGTGCGGGGCAGAACCCCGCTCACTCGCGGGGCGGACCCGCGCTCATTCGTCGGGCGGAACCCCGCTCACTCGTGAGGATCGGGGCGGGCAGGCGCGGGGCGGGGGCCGAAGACCGCCGTGCCGACGCGGACGATCGTGGCGCCGGCGGCCACGGCCGGCTCGATGTCGCCCGACATCCCCATGCTCAGCTCGAGCGCGCCGAGCCCGCCGACCTCCTGACCGATGCGCTCGCGCAGCTCGGCGAGCTCGGTGTACGAGGCGCGCACGAGCCCGGCGTCGGGACTGTTCGCGCCGATCGTCATCAGACCGGTGAGCCGCAGGTGCGGGCGCTCGCCGACGTACGCGGCGAGGTCGACGGCCGACTCCGGGTCGACGCCGTGCTTGGTCGGCTCGCGGGAGGTGTTGACCTGGATCATGACGTCGAGCGGCCGCGGCTGCCGACGCGGGCCGATACCCTCACCGGCGTCGAGGCGGCGCCCGACGGCCTCGTCGATCTTCCGCGCCCGCCTGGTCGACTCGATCGACTGCACGCACGTCGTCCACGGCAGGGCCGCGTTGATCTTGTTCGACTGCAGGTGCCCGATGAGGTGCATCTCGTGGCCCAGCACGTCCGGGGCGGACAGCGCGGGCCCGGAGCCCGCGAGCTCGTCGACCCGGTTGTGGCCGAGGACCGTCGCGCCGGCGTCGAGCGCGGCCAGGATCTCCTCCGTCGGCTGCGTCTTCACCGCGACCAGGATGCGCACCTCCCGCGGGTCTCGGCCGGCGTCGGTCGCCGCGGACACCACGCGCTCGCGCACGGCGCGCATCCGCGCGGTCAGGTCGGTCATCGGGGCACCATATCGCCGCCGGGGCGTCCGGTCCGACGCTCTCCGTCGGCGAAGCGGTAGCGTCGTCGCCCGACACCCCAGGTGAGGACGGGCATGACGACGATGACGCGGACGACGCTCGCGGACGGCCGCGAGCTGATCTACTTCGATGCGCACGGTGCACCCCGGCGGGAGCCCGGCCCGGACCGGCGGCCGCTCGACCCGCGCCCCGCCACGCCCCGGCTGCGACGAGACCCGCTCACCGGCGACTGGATCACCGTGGCGACGGCGCGGCAGGGCCGGGCGCACCTGCCGCCGCCCGAGTTCGACCCGCTCGCACCGCAGGCGCCCACCAACCCGAGCGAGATCCCGGACGACTACGAGGTGGCGGTGTTCGAGAACCGCTCGCCCTCCTTCGGGCCGGGACTCGGCGAGGCGGAGGAGACCCACGGGCTCGAACGGGCGAGGGACGCGTTCGGCAGGTGCGAGGTCGTCTGCTTCAGCCCCGACCGCACGGGCTCGTTCGCCACGCAGACGGAGGCCCGGGCCCGCACGATCATCGACGCCTGGGCGCAGCGCACCGAGGAGCTCGGCGCGATGGAGGGCGTCGAGCAGGTCTTCGTGTTCGAGAACAGGGGGGTCGAGATCGGCGTGACCCTGCACCATCCGCACGGTCAGATCTACGCCTACCCCTACGTCACGCCTCGCACGCGGCTGCTGCTCGACCGGGTCCGGGAGCACGGCGGCGACCTCCAGGGCGACGTGCTCGAGCGCGAGCTGGCGGGACCGCGCGTCGTGGCCCGGACCGAGAGGTGGGTGGCCTACGTGCCCTTCGCCGCCCGCTGGCCGATCGAGCTCCACGTCCAGCCCCGGCGCAAGGTCCCCGACCTCGCGGCCACCGACGACGCCGAGCGCGACGAGCTCGCCGGCCTCTCCTTACGGCTGCTGCGCGCGGTCGACGCGCTCTACGACACCCCGACGCCGTACATCGCCGCGTGGCACCAGGCGCCGGTGCGCGAGGGGCGCGACGACGTCCGCCTGACCTGGCAGATCACGTCGCCGCGGCGGGCGGCGGACCGGCTCAAGTACCTCGCGGGCTCCGAGGCCGCGATGGGCGCCTGGGTGGGCGACGTCGTCCCGGAGGCCGGCGCCGAGCGTCTCCGTGAGGCCCTGGCACGGGTCGACGCCGACAGGGCGGCCCAGCGCGGGGGTGAGGCGGGTGCGTGAGGAGTTCGCCGCGGCGTTCGGTCGCGAGCCGCTCGGGATCTGGTCGGCCCCCGGGCGCGTCAACCTCGTCGGCGAGCACACCGACTACAACGGCGGCGCCAGCCTCCCGTTCGCCATCGACCGCAGGGCCCGGATCGCCGTGGCCCCGCGGGAGGACCGGGTGGTGCGGGCCGGCACGACTTTCTCCCCGGGCGTCGTCACCCACGACGTCGGGGCTCTCGCAGGTGGAGCGGAGCGCCCGACCGGGTGGAGCGCCTACGCGCTGGGGGTGGTGTGGGCGCTCGGCGAGGTGCGTGCGCTCGACGTCCTGCCCGGGTTCGACGCCTGGATCGACTCCGACGTCCCCGTCGGTGTCGGCGTCTCGTCCTCCGCTGCGATCGAGGCCGCCGTGTGTGTCGCGCTCGACGCGCTCTGGGGCCTGGGCCTCGACCGGCCGACAATGGTGCGCGTGTGCCAGCGGGCCGAGAACGTCGTGGCCGGAGCACCGACCGGCACGCTCGACCAGTCCGCGGCGTTGCTCACCCGCGCCGGCGCCGGCATCCTGCTCGACTTCGGCCGGGGCACGGTGGCAGAGGTGCCCCTCGACCTCGTCGGGGCGGGACTCGAGGTCCTCGTCGTCGACTCGACGGTGCGGCACGACCATGCCACCGGCGGCTACCGGGAGCGCCGGGCCGAGTGCGAGCGGGCGGCGGAGCTCGCCGGCGTCGAGCACCTGGCGCAGGTCGCTCCCGGCGACGTGGCCGGTTGGGCGGGACGGATGCCCGACGCCGAGCACCGCCGGATGCGGCACGTCGTGACCGACACCGCCCGCTGCCACGAGGTCGCACGCCTCCTGGGGGAGGGGGCACCCCGGGCGGTCGGCCCGCTCCTCACCGAGGCGCACGCCTCCCTGCGGGACGATTTCGAGGTCTCGGTGCCCGCGATCGACGCCGCCGTCGACGCCGCGGTCGCCGCCGGCGCGCACGGTGCCAGGCTCACCGGGGGCGGCTTCGGCGGGGCGTCCATCGCGCTGGTGGACGCGTCCGAGGCCGAGCGCATCGCGTCCGAGGTCGACGAGGCGGTGGTACGGGCGGGCTTCCCACGTCCCGAGATCTTCCCCGTCGTGCCGAGCGGCGGCGCGCGCCGGGACGGCCTCGGCTGAACGATCGGTCGACCGCACGAGGCGGGCCGGCGGCTCAGTCGTCGAGCAGCCAGTGGTGGCGCATCCCCAGCGCGCGCTCGAGCGCGGCGAGGGCGCCGCCGATGGTCAGGAGCGTGTTCAGCCAGCCGGGGAGCGACACCGGCGAGGTGAAGTCGAACCATCCCGTCCAGACGCTCACCAGCTGGAGCAGCTGGGGGGCCTGCAGGATCAGCGCGATGACGAGGAGCGTCCACGACGCCGCCACAAGGAGCCGGCTCAGCCCGGGCTGCTGGCGCTCGAGGTCGGCCCGCCAGCGCTCCCCGGTGCCGGGTCGCGGCTCGAGCCGGATCTCGTTCCCCACGGCGTCGACGAGGTGCGCGCGCCTGATCCCGTACATGCTCCAGGCGACCTCGACGCGGTGCCGGGGCGGGATCTCGAAGGTGGACCGACCGCGCTGGATGCGGTCCTGCGTACCGTCGCGGTACAGACGAACCTTTTCGTCGAGGTCGAACAGGTCGACGTCGACGTCCCACGTGACGCCGAAGACCGTGATCCCGAGCTGGGAGCGCCAGAGCCACTGCCACCCGGTCACCCGACGCAGCGCGCTGCCGTCGCCCGGTTGCTCACCCTTCGGTCCGTTCCTCGCCATGGGCCCAGTCAAGCGGCGGGCGGGCGGGTGGTCGTCCGCCCTTCGACGGACCTTGCCCGTGGTCCGTCCGACCGACCCGACGACGAGCCGCACCCCCGTCGGGTGGGGCGTCGTGGCGGCACTCAGCCCGCGGCGGCCACCCGCACGACCGCCAGCACCACGCGCCCCGCCTCGTCGGACGCGGCGAGGTCGACGACCGCGGTGAGCGCCCAGTCCAGCTCCTCGTTCTCGTCGACGAGCCGCTGGGTGACGAGCCACCAGCGTCGCTCGCCCGGCTCCGGCGCGACCTCGGCATCGACGCCGGCCAGCTCGAGGTCGGCGTCGTCGGGGTCGATCGTCACGGTGACCACCTGGCGGCTGGTCGCGTCCGGCCCGGTCGACAGCCACTCGTGCGCGTCGTAGAAGTCGTCGAGCACGTGCGTCCAGTCGTCCTCCGTGACCGGCGCCGACGGGGCGAGGCGAGCCCCGCCGTCGGGTGCGTGCCAGCCCGACCCCGACGCGAGGCGGGCGAGCGCGTCGGGGGCGTCGTTGGCCATCTGCCGGACGTAGGCGGTACTCGCACGCAGGACGGCCGAGCGGAAGGCGTGGGTGTTGCGGGTGAGCGCCACGTTCCCGTCGGCGTCGGCCCCGAGCCGAGGTTCCTCCGTGCCGCCCTCGGCGCGGGCCGCCGTGCTCTCGTCGCCCGGGTCGACGGTGCCGTCCGCGAGCGCGGACCACTCGTCGAGCAGGGAGGAGTCGACGGCGCGGACCATCGCCCCGAGCCAGTCGACGATCTCCGTGACGTTCTCGGTGCGGTGCGCGTCGGGGACGACCTGCCGCAACGCCCGGTAGGCGTCGGTGAGGTAGCGCAGCACCACGCCCTCGGACCGGCCCAGGTCGTAGCGGGAGATGAGCTCGGAGAACGTCATCGCGCTCTCGATCATCTCGCGCACCACCGACTTCGGGGCGACCTCGAGGTCCGCGACCCACGGGTTGGACTGCCGGTAGGTGGCGAGAGCGGCGGTGAGGATCTCCTCGAGCGGCTTGGGCCAGGTGACATCCTCGAGGGCCTCCATCCGTTGCTCGTACTCCATGCCCTCCGCCTTCATCGCGGCGATGGCCTCACCGCGGGCCGCCCGCTCCTGCCCGTAGAGGACGGGCCGGGGGTTCTCCAGGGTCGCCTCGACCACGGAGACGACGTCGAGGGCGTGCAGCTCGTCCTCGACGTCGAGGAGGTCGATCGACGCCAGCGCGAACGGGGCGAGCGGCGCTGTGAGGGCGAAGTTCTTCGGCAGGTCGAGGGTGAGCCGCACGTACGGCTCACCGGGGTGCGCGCGGCGCCACTGCGCGCCCCGGTGCTCGACGACGCCGGCGAGGCGCAGCGACCGGTAGATCTCGATCGCCCGGCGCACGTGCATGTTGCGGGGCGTGTCGGGCTCGTGGTTGTCCGTGAGCAGCCGGTACGCGGCGGCGACCGGGTCCCCGGGGCGGGCCAGCAGCGACAGAACCATCGTGTGGCTCACCTGGAGCTGGCTCGTCAGCCGCTCGGGGGTGGCCTCGACGAGCCGGTCGTGCGTCTTCTCGGTCCAGTTGACCAGACCCGGCTCGGGCTTCTTGCGCACGATGCGCTTCTTCTTGGTCTCGTCGTCCCCAGCGCGCGCGAGCAGGCGCGCGTTCTCGATCTCGTGCTCCGGGGCCTGGGTGAGGACCTCGCCGGAGGTGTCGAACCCGGCACGGCCGGCCCGGCCGGCGATCTGGTGGAACTCGCGCGCGGAGAGGTGGCGCATGCGCTCGCCGTCGAACTTCGTCAGCGCCGTGAGCACCACCGTGCGGATGGGCACGTTGATCCCGACGCCGAGCGTGTCGGTCCCGCAGATGACCGGCAGCAGACCCCGCTGGGCGAGGCGCTCCACGAGGCGGCGGTACCGCGGAAGCATCCCCGCGTGGTGCACACCGATGCCCTTGCGCAGCAGGCCGGACAGGGTGGCGCCGAACCCGGTCCCGAAGCGGAAGTCCCCGATGGCGTCGGCGATCGCGTCGCGCTGCTCGCGCGAGGCGATCTTCACCGAGGTCAGCGCCTGGGCGCGGGTGACGGCGTCCTTCTGGGAGAAGTGGACGACGTAGGCGGGCGCCCGGTGCGTGGCGGTGAGCTCGACGAGCAGGTCCTGCAGCTGCTGGACGGACCACGTGAAGGTGAGCGGCACGGGGCGCACGGCGTCGTCGACGACCTCGACGTCCCGCCCCGTGCGGCGGGTGAGGTCCTCCGCGAGCCAGGTGACGTCGCCGAGCGTGGCGGACATCAGCAGGAACCGGGCGCGGGGCAGCTCGAGCAGGGGGATCTGCCAGGCCCCGCCGCGCTGGGGGTCCGCGTAGTAGTGGAACTCGTCCATGACGACGGTGGCCTCCGCCGTCGGACCGTCCGGCCCCTCGCGCAGCGCCGTGTTCGCGAGGATCTCCGCGGTGCAGCAGATGATCGGGGCGTCGGGGTTGATCGAGCTGTCGCCGGTGACCATGCCGACGTTGGTCGCGCCGAACAGGGCGACGAGCTCGAAGAACTTCTCCGACACCAGTGCCTTGATGGGGGCGGTGTAGACCCCGGGGCGGCCCTGGGCCAGCGCGTGCGTCAGCGCCCCGACGGCGACGAGCGACTTGCCCGAGCCCGTCGGCGTCGCGAGGACCACGTGCGCGTCGGTGGCGAGCGCGACGAGGGCCTCCTCCTGGTGCGGGTAGGGCTCCCGGCCGGTTGAGGAGACCCAGTGAAGGAAGCTCTCGAGGATCGCGTCGCCGTCGGGCGTGGCCCCGCCGGCCTCGTCCTCGAGGCGGTCGAGGAGGAGGTTGAGCGGCGGCCCGCCGGGGACCTCGTCCGACGCCGGGGCCTCCGGCGCGGGTGCGGTCGCGTCCGTGGTGGGCTCGGGGGAGGTGGTCACCCGCCCAGGGTGTCACGCCGCCTCCGACTCCCGGCGACCGAGCGAACCCCCTCCCCACCAGTGAGGGGACTTTCCTTCGCAGGCTCCCGACCGCAATCTCGGCGGCTCCCAACCGCAATCTCGGCGAACGAGGCGGGGTCAGGTTCGTCGTCGCGAGACGACCACCGCACGCCCGACCAGCCCGACGGCGAGTACCGCGAGCCCGGCCGCGAGCGAGGTCCAAGGCAGCGTCGCGACGAGGACGACGCAGCCGACGAGCCCGAGCACCTGGAGCGCCGGTGGGTACCGGCGGTCGGCACCCCGCTGCGTGAGTGCCGCGAGGTTGGCGACCGCGTAGTAGACGAGCACCCCGGTCGAGGAGAAGCCGATCATCTCCCGCAGGTCGACGAGCAGGACGGCGACGGCGACGAGTCCGCCGATGACCATCTCCACCCGGTGCGGCACCTTGTGGACCGGATGGACGGCTTCGAGGGCGGCCGGAAGGTCGCGGTGGCGTGCCATCGCCAGCGCGGTGCGCGAGACGCCGGCGAGCCCGGCGAGGAGCGCGCCGAGGCAGGCGGCGGCCGCGGCCACGCGCGCGGCCACGCCGGCCCACGGACCGAGGCCGGCCGACTGCGCGGCGTCGACCAGGGGAGCGGAGGAGGCGGCGAGACCGGCCGGGCCGAGCGTGGCGAGCAGGGTGAGCGCGACGACGGCGTAGAGGACGACCACGGCTGCGAGCGTGGTGACGATGGCGCGCGGGATGGTGCGCCGCGGGTCGATGACCTCCTCGCCGAGGGTGGCGATCCGCGCATAGCCGGCGAGCGCGAAGAACAGCAGGCCGGCGGACTGGAGCACCCCGTAGGCGCCGCCCGGGGAGTCCCAGGTGCCGAGCGCGGCGCCCGGGTCCACGCCGCCGCCGAACCACGCGGCCGCGAGGACGACCGCGAGCAGTGTGAGGACGAGGCCCGCGATCGCTGCCGCCCCGCGGGCGGTGCGGGTGATCCCGCGCAGGTTGACGGCGGTGAGCGCGACGACGGCGACCGCCGCGACCGGCCGGGACCACTCGGGCGGCACGGCGTAGACGGCGAACGTCGTGGCCATCGCGGCGGCCGAGGCGGTCTTGCCGATGACGAATGCCCAGCCCGCCGTGAACCCGGCCCACTCGCCGAGGCGCTCGCGACCGTAGACGTACGCGCCGCCCGAGGTGGGGTAGGCGGCGGCGAGCTGTGCGGTCGAGGTCGCGTTGCACAGAGCGACGATCACCGCGAGGGCCAGCCCGAGGAGCAGGAGTCCGCCCGCGGCCGCGGCAGCCGGAGCGAACGCGGCGAAGACCCCGGCGCCGATCATCGAGCCGAGCCCGATGGAGACGGCGCCGGGAAGTCCGAGGCGGCGGTCGAGGGAGCCCGGCGGGCCGCCCGACGAGACGGTGGGTGGGGCGGGCGGCTCGGTCACGCCGGTGAGGCTACGGGCGCCGGGTGTCCGGCGGGTGACCGTGGATCGCTGCTGGAGTGGGCGCCGGCTCGGGTGTGAACGCGGGTGCGGGCGTCGGGGTGGACGTCGGCGCGGGCGCGTCCGGACCGGCGCTCCCTGAGCCCGGGACCCGAGATCCGGGACCGGCGTCCGTGCGCGCGGCCCGGACCGACAGGCCGTGCATGAGCCGCTCCAGCGGCCCGCGCCCCAGGGTGAGGTACCAGGCGAGGCAACCGACCGCGAGACCGCCCGCGAGGATCGCGAGCGCCCGGTTGCTCTCGCTGTGGGTCGCGAACGTCTCCGGCCACCAGTCGATCGCCACGACGTGCGCGGAGTACGCCGTCAGCGACATCGTGCCGATGGCCCGGATCGGCAGGAGCGCGACGTGGACGAGGCGCGGCAGCAGCAGGCAGGCGGCGAGGATCGCCAGCGCGACTCCGCCGGAGCCGAGCATCTCCACCACGGAGGCGCTGTGCGCCTCGGAGGCGTAGTGGTCGGTGGAGGAGGGCCACACGAGGTTCGAGTCGAAGCTGAGGCCGGGGATTCCAGGGACGTGCCACGGCTCGTCGGAGGTCGATCCCTCGGGCATGCCGGTGGAGCCGATCTCGGTGTCGATGACGGCGGGCGGGTTCGAGCCGGTCCAGCCGAACTGGACGGACGACTGCTCGCCCGGGTAGGGGTCGTCGGCCGTCTCGCCCGCGAACGAGACGGAGTCCGAGGCCGCGTCACGCAGGAGTGCGCCGCCCCCGTAGCCGACGCCTGCCGAGAGGATGCCTGCGCCGAGCAGGATGAGCAGGATCTTCCAGCTGCGCATGTCGAGCCGCGCGACGCCCATGCCGACCAGGACGAGGCCGTACCAGACCAGCCCCGGGTAGAGGCCGAACATGGCGTCGAGGACGGCTCCGTTGGCGCCCCACGAGTCGGTCACCATCCCCGCGCCCTCGAGCACGGTGAACAGGTAGGGCATCCCGACGGCGGAGACCACCAGCCAGACGCCGCCCGTGACGAGGAGCCGTCGCGCCCGCCACCGGTGGAACGGCAGGGAGAACATGAACCAGACGGCGTAGAAGCCGAGGATGAGCGCGACGAAGGTGTCGAGCATCGCCAGCGCGGCGGCGATGGCGAGCAGGAGCACGGCCCGGACGAGGATCCGGGTGCGTGACTGCAGGGCCCGCAGGCCCGTGTAGGGCGTGCGGCCGCCGGTGAGGATGCCGAGCGAGACGCCCGCCAGGAGGCAGAAGAGGATCGAGCTGCGGCCGTGCGCGAAAGCGAGCCAGCCGGACAGGGTGGACAGGTCGTCGGTCGTGTGCCCGACGTGCGCCGTGACCATGCCGAGCACCGCGATACCCCGCGCGAGGTCGAGCCCGACGAGGCGGGCGGTGCTGCGCGGGGCGGCGGGGCCGTTCGGCGGGGCGTCGGCGTCGGCGGTGGTTCCGGGCGGGGAGCCGGCGAACGGCGGTGCCTCGGAGCGGTGCGCGGCGGACCAGGGCGGCCTGGGTCCGACCTGTGACGGCGCCCCGTTCGACACGGCGGTCCCCGGGTAGGAGGTCGCCGGTCCCTGGTTCGACGTCGGCCGGTCGCTCGGTGGTGACCACGGGCTCCCGGCGTACGGGTCGGTCGTCGGTCCGCCCGCGGGCGCCGGTGAGCTCGCGCCAGGGTAGGGCCAGGCGGACGCCGCCGCGAGGGGTGTGCCCGCGGGCGAGGTGGCGGGCGTGTGTGCCCCAGGCGTCTGGCTCATCCTGCGAATCCTGCCGCGCGAGGGGCCCCGCGCACGACCTCTGCGGGTGCCTCGAGCGGGGGAGCGCTCCCCATGTGCTCCCCCTCACCGACGAGCGAGCGCCGAGCGCGTACCGGTCTGGCGGGTGACCGCCCCGTGACCGCGCGACCGGCCCTGCATAGCCGCGTTCTTCGTGTCGTCGCAGGTCAGTTCACCGTGAGGTCACCCGCTCGACGCCGACGAGACGCAGTCGGGGCGCACCGTACTGGGGCCGGACGGTGACGCCCGGCTCACCCCTCAAGGAGAAGATTCATGAATCACGTCAGATCGCGCCGCATCGCGGCGGCCGCGCTAGGCACCGCGCTGGTCGGTGTCGCGCTACCGGCCGCGGCTCTGCCCGGGCCCGCCGACCTCGAGCCCGACGAGCCGGCACTCGTGGAGGGCGAGGTCGACGGACCCGTGCTCCCCGCCGAGTGGGAGGCCGCCACGGCCACCCCCGAGCAGGAGGCCGCCGGTGAGCCCACGCTCACTCCCGGCGACGGCACCCGGATCTCCGGCACCCAGACGCTGGTCGCCGGCCGGACCGCAGCGGACGACCCCGTCGAGCAGATCTCCGTCAACGGTGAGGACGTTCCTGCCGCCTCGACCCTCGGGGGCGAGGACGACGCCATGTTCCAGGTCGACATCGCCTCGAACTCGATGGACCGCAGCTACGGCAACTACCTGGTCGTGAACGGCACGCGCATCACGATCCTTGACACGTGGGTCAACGCGACGACACAGATCCCGGTCCCCTACGAGCTGCTCGTACACGGCGAGAACACGATCACGCTGGGCACCGGCACGCGCGCCAGCAGCTGCGGCATCAACCACGACGACTTCGACGCCGACGACTTCCGCCTCACCCTGGCGGACGGCACCGAGGTCCGGGACGACGCGAACCCCGACAGCATCATCCTCGGCGACGGCAACTGCGGATCGAACGCGACCCGTGCCCGTTCCGTCGACCTCACCTTCACCATCGACGCCGAGCAGGGGGACGAGTCCGGTCTCCTGCACGCCCTCGACTCCACGGCGCTCGAGGACGGGGAGCACGAGGTCGCCGCGACCACCGCGGCCGGCGCGACGACGACCCACACCTACACGGTGGACAACACCGGGCCGGCACTCGTCTCCTCCACGCCCGAAGCGGGCTCGACCCTCGTCGGGGACGCCGTGGTCGCGGCCGAGGTCGCCGACGACGCCGGCATGCGTGGCGAGACGACCCTCACCCTCGACGGTGAGCCGGTCCGGATCGGTCAGACGCTCTCCTCGGACAGCCTCGCGGCCGGTGAGCACGAGCTCGTCGTCGAGGCCACCGACGAGCTCGGCAACGCCGCTCGCCACGTCGTCCCGTTCACGTCGGCCTCCAACGCTCCCACCGTGGGAGCGATGAGCCCGGAGAGCGGTACCGCGGACGTCGGGGACGCCGTCGAGCTGTCCGTCGACGTCGTGGACCCCAACGGGGCCGACCTCGAGACGACCTTCTACGCCGCCGAGCCCACCGCCCCGACCGCTGCCGCCCAGGGAACGGTCGGGGAGCTGCCGCTCAGCCAGCTCGACCTCACGGGTCAGGAGGAAGCGCCGGTCGACGCGCTCCTGCCGGGTGACGGCGAGCTCCTGCGCAGCCCGGCGGGCGAGGACGTGACGTTCCAGCGCTTCGACGTGCCGGTCGAGACCGACGCCGACGACGAGATGGTCGTGTCCTGGTCCGGCGAGGTCGACCCGGCCCGCGGCGCGCGGCTGTACGTCTGGGACACGGCCGAGCAGGGCTGGCAGGAGGTTGACGACGTCCGCGGCGCCGACGAGGGTGAGACGCACCTGAGCGGTGCCGCGCAGGCCGCGCACGTCGACGACGGCGAGGTGCACGTGCTCGTCGAGGGCTACGACCCGTTCGCCGACGACCTCGCGGACGAGCCCGACGACGCGTTCCGCGACCCGGAGACCTACGACTTCTCGCTCGCGCACCTCACGGACACGCAGTACTACGCCGAGGGCGCCTCGGAGCGGGAGACCGAGGAGGAGCGTGCGCTGTTCGCCGACTCCTACCGTGGCATCGCCCAGTGGATCGCGGACAACGCCGACGAGCACAACATCGCCTATGCGTTCCACACGGGCGACATCACGGAGAACAACATCCTCCTGACCGACGACGAGGCCTGGAACGCGCAGGTCCGTGCGGAGTTCGAGTTCGCCGACGAGATGCAGTCGATCATCGACGACGCGGGCGTGCCGAACGGTGTGCTGCCCGGCAACCACGACAACGTCTACGGGGCAAACCACGACCTGTTCAACGAGTTCTTCGGGCCGGAGCGGTACGAGGCCCTGTCCGAGAGCTGGGAGAACGCCGAGTACGGCGGGCCGTGGCGCGAGGGCGACAACTCCGCGCACTACGACCTGTTCACCGAGGGCGGCCTGGACTTCATCGCCGTGCACCTGCCCTACTTCGCCACCGAGTCCCAGCTCACCTGGGCGCGTGAGCTCCTCGCCGAGCACCCGGACCGCAACGGGATCCTGGCCTCGCACGAGTACCTGGGCGCCTCCTCGGCACCGGACGGACGGGGCGGCGCCTACGGTGGTACCGACGGTCAGCGGATCTACGACGCGGTGGTCTCCCAGAGCCCGAACGTCTTCCTCACGCTCGCCGGGCACATCCACGGCGTGACCACCAACGTGCGCACCGACGTGGCCGAGCCGGGCCACAACGTGGTCGAGATGCTCGCCGACTACCAGGCGTTCGAGGTTGACGGCGAGCGCACCACCGGCTTCTTCCGTCTGCTGCAGTTCGACGTCGACCGGTCCGAGATGACGGTGGACACCTACTCGCCGCGCCTCGACGAGCACGGCGCGAACGAGTACGACACAGGCGAGCGGTACGACGCGACGGCGGACGAGTTCACCGTTCCGGTGGACCTCACCTCGCGCACCACCTCGATCGCGACGGACGCCGTCTCGGTGGCGGTCCTGAGCGACGAGGCGATCGCCACGGACACCGTCGAGGGCGAGGGCACCGCGACCGCCGAATGGACGGGCCTGGCGCCCGGCACGACGCACGGCTGGTACGCGGTGGCGGAGAACGCGACCGGCGGTCGCGCGGTCTCGCCCCTGGCGACCTTCACCACCGCGGGCGAGCCGGGTGAGGAGCCGGAGAACCCGGAGGAGCCGGGACCCACGCCGCCGGCGGCGGGCGTGGGCTTCCACCTCAACGACGGGTGGGACGCAGCGGCCGAGCACGAGTTCTCCTACGGCCGCACCGGTGACGAGGTGCTCGTGGGGGACTGGGACGGCGACGGCAGTGACACGCTCGCGGTGCGCCGCGGGAACGCCTACTTCCTGACGAACTCCCTGTACGGCGGGAACGCGGACGTCGAGCTGGCCTACGGCCGTGCCGGGGATGTCGTGCTGGTCGGTGACTGGGACGGCGACGGCGTGGACACCTTCGCCGTGCGCCGTGGCAACAGCTACTTCGTGTCCAACAGCCTTCAGAGCGGCTGGGCGGACGCCGAACTGGACTACGGCCGGGCCGACGACGCAGTTCTCGTGGGTGACTACGACGGCGACGGCGTGGACACCTTCACGGTGCGGCGTGGGAACACGTACTTCATCGCCAACTCGCTGACCGGTGGTGACGCCGATGCCGAGCTGGACTACGGCCGGGCCACGGACGAGGTGTACGTGGGTGACTGGGACGGCGACGCGACGGACACGTTCGCGGTCCGTCGGGGGATCACGTTCTTCGTCTCGAATTCGCTGACCTCGACGACGGCGGAGATCGAGCAGGACTACGGCCGCACCGGCGACGAGGTCTTCGTCGGCGACTGGGACGGCAACGGCACCGACACCCTCGGCGTCCGCCGCTGACCACCTCTCACGAGTGAGGGGAGTTTTCCGCGAGTGCGGGAATCTTCCCCACGAGTGAGGGGAGTTTTCCGCGGGTGAGCGGACGTCCTCCCCGCAAGTGAGCGACGTCCGTCGACAGCAGTGAGCGCCGCCCGGACCACGGTCCGGGCGGCGCTCACCCGTTCGTCATCGGGCGGAGCGGACCGAACCCCGCTCACTCGCCATCGGGAGCGACGAGCCGGGCATCGACCGTGTGGGCCTGGCCCCTCAAGAAGGCCTGCGGTACCATGCGCACTCGCCTGATCTCTGTCGATATCGGTGCACCGGCAGGTCAGTTCACGAGTTCTACACCGGGCGGTCGGCACGGGTTGTCCATCGGCGGGCAGCCTGGTTGTACCGGTCGCTAACCACGGTTTCGCCTCCGAAGGAGTTCCGACCGATGGCTACTCGCAGACCGCGTCGCCTCACGGCGATCGCCCTCGCCTCACTGATGGTGGGTGCCGCGCTTCCTGCGGCGGCTGGCCCGGGCGCCGCTCTCCCCGCGGTGGCGGCCCCGGGCGCCGTACGGTTCGAACCCGCCGAACCCGCCGACGACCAGGGCGGGTCGGCCGGTCCCGTCCTCCCGCTCGAGCACGAACCGGCGACGGCCGGCCCGGAGCAGGAGGCGGCCGGGGCGCCGACGCTCACGCCCGCCGACGGCACCCGGCTCTCCGGGCGGCAGACCCTCGTCGCGAGCCCGACGTCGGGGACCGACCCGCTCGAGTCCATGTCGATCGACGGTGAGGACGTCCGGGCCCGCACGACGCTCGGCGGAGGCGAGGACGCGCTCTTCCAGGTCGACGTCGGCAGCAGCTCGATGTCGCTCGGCTCCGCCAGCTACTTCGTCGTCAACGGCACCCGGCTGACGAACGTCGAGACCGACGCGGGCGAGCCCACCCGCGTGGAGGTCCCGTACGAGCTCCTCGTCCTGGGCGAGAACCACATCACGATCGGCGCCGTCCCACGCCCGGGCGCGTGCGGCATCGACGTCGATGACCTCGTCCTCGACGACTTCCGGCTCGTCCTCGCCGACGGGACGGAGATCCGGGACGCCGCCAACCCGGACGACGTCACGGTCGACGTCGGCAGCTGCATGTCGACCACCGCTCGGAGCGCCACCCAGGACCTGACCTTCACCATCGGGGGCGAGGCGACGCCCGGCTCCGGCCTGCTGCACATGTTCGACACGAGCGGCGTGGGCGACGGCAACTACGCGGTCACCGCCACGACGGCTTCGGGTGCCATGACCACCCAGAGGCTGATCGTCGACAACACGGGACCTGCGCTCGTCTCCTCGACTCCCGCAGCCGGCGACGTCGTCGTCGGCGAGTTCACGATCGGTGCGGAAGTGGCTGACGACGCCGGTGTGCGTGGACTCGTCGAGGTCTTCCTCGACGGCGACCCCGTGCAGCTTGGCCAGACGATCAGCACCGACGACCTCTCGGCGGGCGAGCACGAGCTCGTCGTCGAGTCCGGCGACCAGCTCGGCAACGCTTCGGGTCACGTGGTGCCCTTCACCGCCGCGCCGGGCTCGCCGACGATCGGGGCGATGAACCCGCACAGCGGTGCGGTCGTCGACGGTCCGAGCGCCGACCTGTCGGTGGAGGTCACGGACCCGAACGACTCCGACGTCGCCACCACCTTCTACGCCGCCGACCCCACGTATCCGGACGCCGCATGGCAGGGCGTGGCCGACGAGCTGCCGTTGGACCAGCTCGACCTCACCGGTCAGGAGGAGGCAGCGACCGACGCACTGCGCCCCGGGGACGACGAGGTGCTGCGCAGCCCGGCCGCCCAGGGCGTGACCTATCAGCGCTTCGACGTGCCCGTCGAGGCCACCGACGATGACGACCTGCTCGTCTCCTGGTCCGGTCAGGTCGACCCGGCCCGCGGCGTCCGTCTGCACGCGTGGAACGCCCAGGACCTCGTGTGGGAGGAGCTCGCCGACGTGCGCGGCCAGGTCGACGGGGACACCCACGTGTCCGGCTCCGCCACCTCGGACCACGACGACGCCGGCGAGGTCCACCTCCTTGTCGAGGGCTACGATCCCTTCGACGACGACAGCGACGATGCCCCCGACGGCGAGTTCCGCGACCCGTCGACGTACGACTTCTCGCTCGCCCACGTCTCGGACACCCAGTTCTACTCCGAGGGCGCGGTCGGTGCCTCCGGCGGCGAACCGGGCACCGTGCCCGAGGACGAGCGCGAGCTGTTCGCCGACTCCTACCGTGGCATCGTCGACTGGCTCGTGGAGAACGAGGACGAGCACCGCCTCGCCTACGCGTTCCATACCGGCGACCTCGTGCAGAACCACACCATCGCCACCGACGACGAGGAGTGGATGGGGCTCATCCACGACGAGTACCGGTTCGCGAGCGAGATGCAGTCGATCCTCGACGACGCCGGAATCCCGAACGGCACCCTCCCGGGCAACCGCGACAGTATCTACGGCGCGAACAACGATATGTTCAACGAGTACTTCGGCCCGGAACGGTACGGGGCGCTGTCCGATGGCTGGGAGAACGCGGAGTACGGCGGACCCTGGCAGCCCGGTGACAATTCGGCGCACTATGACCTGTTCACGGCCGGGGGCCTGGACTTCATCGCGGTCCACCTTCCGTACTGGACCTCGGACGCCCAGCTGACCTGGGCGCGCGAGATCCTCGCCGAGCACCCCGACCGCAACGGCATCATCGCGACGCACATCTACATCCGCTCGTCGTCGTCACGCGACGGGCGCGGCGCGGCCTTCGGCACTCCCGACGGTCAGCGGATCTTCGACGCGGTCGTCTCGCAGAGCCCGAACGTTTTCCTCACGCTGAACGGCCACATCGGCGGGGTCGGCACGAACGTTCGGACGGACGTGGCCGAGCCCGGGCACCACGTGGTCGAGCTGTTGGCGAACTACCAGAACTACGAGGTCGACGACCTGCGCGCCACTGGGTTCTTCCGGCTGCTGCAGTTCGACGTGGACCGGTCCGAGATGACGGTCGACACCTACTCGCCGCGTCTCGACGATCACGGCGCGACCGAGTTCGACACCCACAACCGCTACAACGCGACGGCGGACGATATGACGCTCCCCGTCAACCTCACCTCGCGGACGACCTCGATCGCGACGGACGCCGTCTCGGTGGCCGTGCTGTCGGACGAGACCATCGGTGCCGACGAGGTCGCCTCGGGCGAGACGGCGTCGGTCGAGTGGACCGGTCTGGCGCCCGGGACCACGTACGGCTGGTACGTGGTGGCGGAGAGCGAGAACGAGGACTCGGCCGTGTCGCCGGTGGCGACGTTCACGACGACGGGTGACGCCGGTGAACCGGGGGAACCGGGGGAACCGGGGGAGCCAGGTGAGCCGGGTGAGCCGGGGGAGCCGGGGGAGCCGGGGGAGCCGGGGGAGCCGGGGGAGCCGGGGCCGGGTGAGTCGGTGGTGCCGGCGCCGGGGATCGGGTTCTTCCTGAACAACGGTTGGGATGGCGTTGCGGACGTGGTCTTCGAGTTTGGCCGCGTCAGCGATGAGGTGTTCGTGGGGGACTGGGACGGGGACGGGACCGACACCCTGGCGCTGCGCCGGGGGAATGCGATCCACGTGACCAACGACCCCGCCGCGGCGACCGCGGAGCCGGCGTTCACGTACGGGCGTGCGGGTGATGTGCTGCTGGCGGGGGACTTCGACGGCGACTCGGCGGACTCCTTCGCCGTGCGGCGGGGGAACGAGTACCTCGTGCTCAACACCCTCGTGTCCGGCGATGCGGACGTCGAGGTGGCCTACGGGCGAGCTGATGACGAGGTGCTGGTCGGTGACTGGGACGGGGACGGCCTGGACACCTTCACGGTCCGGCGGGGCAATGGGTTCTTCGTGGCCAACGAGGTGCGGGACGGGTGGGCCGACCAGGTCATCTCCTACGGCCGCGCCGGCGACGTCGTGCTGGTCGGTGACTGGGACGGTGACTCGGTGGACTCGTTCGCGGTGCGTCGTGGGAACGCGTACTTCGTGAAGAACGAGATCGCCGGCGGGTACGCGGACATCGAGCTGACCTATGGCCGCGCCGGTGACCAGGTGCTCGTGGGTGACTGGGACGGCAACGGCACCGACACTCTCGGAGTCCGCCGCTGACCACCTCTCACGAGTGAGGGGAGTTTTCCACGAGTGAGCGGACGTCCGCTCCACCGATGAGCGCCGCCCGGACCGTGGTCGGGGCGGCGCTCATGTATCGGGCAGGCCCCGCACCCATCAGGATGCGGGGCCCGCCCCTCGTCGTCGTGCCCGGCGCCGGCCCGGTCTGGTCGGTGAGTCAGCGAGGTAACCACCGAGGCAGTTCCCCGGGGGGACTGCCTCGATGGTTACCCGATTGACTGGGCGACGGCGACACCGCGCGACACCGCGACCCGCTCCCCGATGAGCAGAAGTCCGCTCACTCGCCACTCGCCACCCGGAACGCACCGCGCTCACTCGTCAGGTGGAGCGGACCGAACCCCGCTCATTCGTCATCCGGAGCGGACAGAAGTCCGCTCACTCGTCGGAGACGAGGCGGGAACGCTGCTGGCCTAGGCCGGACACCCCCATCTCCATGACGTCCCCGGCCGCGAGGTAGGGGAAGCGACCCGACAGCGCGACGCCCTGCGGCGTTCCGGTGCTGATGAGGTCGCCGGGCTCGAGCCGGACGTACTGCGACAGCTCCTGGACGATGGTGGGCACGTCGAAGATGAGGTCGGCCGTGGTCGAGTCCTGCCGCGCCTGCCCGTTCACCGTCGACCAGATCCGCAGGTCCCCCGGGTCCACCTCGTCGGCGGGGACGAGCACGGGCCCGACGGGGCAGAACGTCGGCGCGGTCTTGCCCTTGGACCACTGTCCCAGCGAGGTGACGAGTTGGTGCTCCCGCTCCGAGACGTCGTTGCACACGACGTACCCGGCGATCGCGGCCTCGGCCTCCTCGCGCGAGGTGAGCCGACTCGCGGCGCTCCCGATCACCACGCCGAGCTCGACCTCCCAGTCGACCTTCTCGGCGCCCGGGGGGATGACGACGTCGTCGAAGGGCCCGACGACGGTGTTGGGGTGCTTGAGGAAGACGATGAGCTCGCTGGGCGGCTCGGACCCGGACTCCGCGGCGTGCGCCGCGTAGTTCTGGCCGATGCAGAGCACCGCGGTGGGACGGGCGATCGGCGCACCGACGCGTTCGCCCTCGACGTCCACCTGGGGCAGCTCCCCGGCGGCGAGCGCGCGGGCGACGCGGCCGATCCCGTCGTCCGCGAGGAAGGCGCCGTCGATGTCTGTCGTGAGGCCGTCCAGCGCGTAGGTGGTGCCGTCCTGCCGGACGACGGGCCGTTCGCTGCCGGCCGCGCCGATGCGCATGAGCTCCATGCGCGTCACGCGCCCGGAGACAGGGCGACGACCGCATCGATCTCGACCAGGAAGCCGCTGAGGTCGGCCTGGATCGACGTGCGCGCCGGGTAGGGCTCGGACAGATGCTCCTTCGAGACCTCGTTGAACTCGGGCCAGTCGGCCATGTCGTTGAGGTAGACGCCGATGCGGACCGCGTTCGTCATCGACGTGCCCGCCGCATTGGCGACAGCCTCGAGGTTGGCGAACGTCTGCCGGACCTGGTCCGCGAACGTCTCACCGACCAATTTGCTGTCGGCGTCGAACGGGCCCTGCCCCGCGAGGAACAGGAAGCCGCCGCTGACGATGCCGGACGAGTAGGGGCCGGCGGGTGCCGGTGCGGTGGGTGCTGAGATCTGCTGCAACGTGGTTCCTTCCTAGTGGCGGCCCAGGACGGGCCAGACGTCGACGACGATGCCGCCGTCGACGGCGAGGACGTGGTCGTGCATGTTCGTGAGCCCGCAGGCGTGGTTCGGGCGGATCCGGACGAGGTCACCAACCCTCAGTGGCGATGCGCCGCGGAGCACCCCGTGCTCCTCGTAGCCGGTCGCCAGCACACCCCCCGAGTCGGAGACGACGGTGCCGATCCTCCCGTCGCCGTGCAGGGAACCGTCCGAGCTCATGGCCTTGATCCCGGCGTCGACGACGACCGGATCGCCGCGCTGCGTGCTGACGACCCGGCTGAGCACGGTCGACGCGGTGTCGGCAGGGTCGACCGTGCCGATGGCGACCTGGTTCTCGTCGCCGTAGACGTACGTGCCCGGGCGGGCCTCGGTCACGCCCGCCGCGCTCGGGGCGGAGCGCGCGCCGGCGGTCGAGCCGACCGAGACGCTTTCGGGCGCGAGCTCGTCCGCCCGCAGCCGCTCGGCGACCTCCGCGAGCAGCCGACCCGCCGCCGTGCCGACCTCCATGCGGCGCTCGGGGTCGGCGCCGAGCCCCTGGACGTGCCCCTCGTGCGTGAAGACCCCCTCGAGCATGAGCCCCGGCAGGGCCGCGAGGCGCCGGGCGACCGGCAGCGCGTCGTCGGGGTCGACCCCCGTGCGCCGCAGCCCGGTGTCGACCTCGAGGCGGACCTCGACGTCGACCCCCTCGGCGGCGGAGGCCTCGGCGAGCGGACGGGCCGACTCGAGCGAGTCGACCCCGACGATCAGCCGCGTGCGCCGGGCGGCGCGCAGCGCCGTCCCGACGCGGTGGGGACCCACGGGCGGGTACGCCCAGAAGACGTCCCCGATCCCGGCGTCGACGAGCGCCTCGACCTCCGCCGCCGTCGCCGCCGTCAGCCCGACCGCCCCCGCCTCGAGCTGCATGCGCGCGACCTCGGCGCACTTGCTCGTCTTCCAGTGCGGGCGCAGAGCGACGCCGAAGTCGCGCGCGACCTGCGCCATCTGCGCGATGTTGCGACGCACCGTGGGCACGTCGATCAGCACCGCGGGGGTCGGCAGCTCGTCGATCGGGCGCCCGACGAGGTCGGGCAAGGCGGTCGTGGTCACAGACACTCCAGGGCTGATGGTCGTGGTCGTGGTCGTGGTCGTGGTCGCGGTCGGACGATCAGTCGACCGGGAACTCCCGGCGCACGTCGAACTGGGAGTACGCCACGTGGCGCGTGAGCGGGTCGGCCGCCTCGGCGTACTCCGTCAGCGGCAGCAGCGACCGGGTCTCGGCGCGGAACCGGACGTAGGGCTCGGCGAGCGCCACTCCGGCGGAGCGTCCGAACTCGCCGTTGCTCGCCTCGATGAGCTTGCGGGCGAACGGGCCGTCGTAGCCCTGGCTGGTGAAGCAGTCCATCGCCGCGATCTTGCGACCGACGACCGAGCTGATGTCGATGAAGAGGTCGTTGCGGACGCCGTAGGTGGACAGGGCGTCGCTCGCCATGACCGGGAGGCCGCCGAGGAACACCTGCTTGACGTTGACCTCCTCCTTGCCGTCGATGTTCTTGAGGAACTGGGACGCCCGGTCGAGCGCGGCGATGAGCGTCATCGTGGCGATGGTGTGGGCGGAGTTCGTCACCGCGGGGTTCTGCGGGTAGTCGGCGATGATGACGTCCGGCCGGTGCTTGGCGATGAGCTCGGCGACCTCGTCGACCATGTCCTCGCGGACGACGCTGATGGCGTCGTCGTGGTCGAGGAACTCGATCGTGCCGATCCCGACGAACTCGGCGGCGCGGCGCAGCTCGCCCTTCTTGTTCTCGATGATCTCCGCCCGGTCGGCCGCGAGGAGCGCCTGGTCGGCGTCCGACTTGCGTGCCTCCTCGGCGTAGACGTTGGGGTGGATGCGGCCGCCGTGCGTGAGGATCACCGCGACGATGTCGTCACCGGCGTCGGCGTGCAGCGCGAGCGTGCCTCCGCAGTTGGTGATGGTGTCGGCGGGATGGGCGTAGACGGTCATGACGCGCATGGGTGTGCTCCTTGGTCGGACTGCTTGGACTGCTTGGACTGCTCGGACCGATCAGGCTGATCGGACTGCTCGGGTGGATCGGCCAGCTCGAACTGCGCCGGCCGATCGGACTACTCGGACGGTGTTAGACGGTGACGGTGTGGCGGGCCCGCTGACGGGCGGGGTCGGGGATCGGCGCGGCGTCGATGAGGCGGCGCGCGTACGCGGTCTGCGGGTCGTTGAGGACCGAGCCCGCCTCGCCCTGCTCGACGATCTGCCCGTGCTGCAGGACGACGACGCTCTCCGAGAGCAGCTCGACGACCGCGAGGTCGTGACTGATGAAGAGGCACGAGAAGCCCAGGCTCTGCTGGAGCTCCTGGAACACGTCGAGCACGGCGGCCTGGACCGAGACGTCGAGCGCGGAGGTCGGTTCGTCCGCGATGAGCAGCTCGGGATCGAGCGCCAGTGCGCGGGCGATGCCGACGCGTTGCCGCTGGCCGCCGGAGAGCTCGTGCGGGAAGCGCGTGCTCCACGCGGCGGGCAGCTGCACCTGCTCGAGCAGCTCGACGACCCGGGCGCGGCGCTCGGCGCGGGACATCTCGCGCCGGTGCGCCACGAGCGGCTCGGCGACGCACTCGCCGATCGTCATCCGTGGGTTGAGGGACGACGCCGGGTCCTGGAAGACCATGCCGTAGTTCGCGCGTGATCTGCGCGCGGCACCGCCTCGCAGGTCCTTGAGGTCGACGTCGCCGACCCGGATGCTGCCGGACGTGATCGGGGCGAGCCCGACGATCGCCTTGCCGATCGTCGACTTGCCCGATCCCGACTCGCCGACGAGCCCGACGACCTTCCCCTCGGGCACCGAGAAGCTGACGCCGTCCACCGCGGTGATGCCATGCTTGCGCCAGCCGCGTCGGTACTGCACGACGAGGTCCCTCACCTCGAGCGCGGTCGGTTCCGCGCTTTCCGGCCCGCCGTGCTCCGCCACCTCGCCCGACGGCTGGGGGACGGCGTCGAGCAGCTTGCGCGTGTACGGGTGCTGCGGGGAGGCGAAGAGTGCCTCGGCCTCGCCCGTCTCCACGACCTTCCCGTCCTTCATCACGACGATGCGGTCGGCCATGTCGGCGATCACTCCCATGTCGTGCGTGATGAGCATGATCGACAGGCCCCGTCGCTCGCGGAGCTCGCGGAGGAGGGTGAGGATCTCCGCCTGGATCGTCACGTCGAGGGCCGTGGTCGGCTCGTCGGCGATGATGAGGTCCGGGTCGTTGATGAGCGCCATCGCGATGACCGCCCGCTGGCGCATGCCGCCGGACCACTGGTGCGGGTACTGCTTCGCCCGGTCGGCGGGGTCGGGCACGCCGACCCGCTCAAGGGTCTCGACCACGCGTGCGCGTGCCTCCGACCGGGAGGCACGCGGGTGGTGGATCCGGTACGCCTCCGCGATCTGCGCGCCGATCGAGATCACGGGGTCGAGGGTCGTCATGTGGTCCTGGAAGACCATGGCGATGCGGCGTCCGCGGATCCTGCGCATCCGGCCCGAGCCGAGCGTGGCGAGGTCGACGCCCTCGAAGTCGATGCCTCCGCCGACGATGCGCGCGCCGGGTGGCAGGATCCTCAGCACGCTGAGGGCGGTCATGCTCTTGCCGGAGCCGGACTCGCCGACGACGCCGACGATCTCCCCCTCGTTGACCTCGAGCGCCACGTCCTCGAGGATGCGCGCCTTGCCGTGCGGGGTGGCGATGTCGAGCGTGAGGTCGCGCACGGCGAGCAGGGGCCCGGATGAGGTCTCGTTCGTCATGTCAGCTGTTCTTCCGCGGGTCGATGGCGTCTCGGACGCCGTCCCCGATCGCCATCGCCGACAGGACGGTGACGGCGATCATGAGACCGGCCGGCACCCACAGCCACGGCATGGACGACAGGACGGTGAGGGACTGCGCCTCGTTGAGCATGTTTCCCCAGCTCGACTCCGGCGGCTGGACGCCGGCGCCGAGGAACGACAGGGAGGACTCCAGCAGGACGGACTCGGCCACGAGCAGGGTCGCCGAGACCACGATGGGGGGCAGCACGCCCGGCACGAGGTGCCGGAAGAGGATGAACCCGGTCCGCGAGCCGAGCGCCCGGGCGGCCTGGACGAACTCCTCCTCGCGCAGGCTGAGGACCACGCCCCGGGCGATGCGGGCCGGCGTCGGCCACGCGAGTCCGGCGATGACGATGATGAGCATCGGCACGCTCGGGCCGATGATGCCGGCGAGGACGATGATCACCAGGACCGGCGGCACCGACAGCATGATGTCGATGACGCGGCTGATGATCCCGTCGACGATCCCGCCGAACCACCCGGCGACGACGCCAGCGAGCGTGCCGATCACCACCGCCATGAGGGCGGCGAGGAAGCCCACCATGAGGGAGATCTGACCGCCCGCGAGCAGGCGGCTGAAGACGTCGCGGCCGGTCGAGTCGGTGCCGAGCCAGTGCTCGCCGGACGGCGCCTGCCGGGTGTTCGTCAGGTCGATCTCGTTGGGCGGGTACGGGCTGATGAACGGGGCCAGCGCGCTTGCCAGCACGATGATCACCAGGGCGACCACGCCGATCACCGCGGCCGGGTTCTTGAGGAACCGACGCAGGGCGAGCTTGTCCGGCGAGGACTCCTGCGGGGTCGGGGCGAGGTCGACGGTCGAGGCGGGGAGCTGGTCGTTGCTCGTCATCGTGCTTTCCTCACCCTCGGGTCGATGATCGTGTAGGACAGGTCGGCGATGAGGTTGCAGATCAGGACGAGCACCGCGATGTACAGCCCGAACCCGATGAGGACCGGGTAGTCGCGCTGCCCGAGGGCGTCGATCGCGAGCTGCCCCATCCCGGGCCACGAGAAGATCTGCTCGAGCACGACCGCGCCGGACAGGGCGACCGGGATCGTCATCGCCAGCACCGTGACGAGCGACATGAGGCTGTTGCGCAGCGCGTGCCGCAGCGCCCGCGCCTGGGTCCCGCCTTTCGCGATGATCGTGCGGACGTAGTCCTTGTTCAGCTCCTCGAGCACGCCGCTGCGGACGTAACGGATGAAGTTGGCCGCGTTGGCCAGCGCGAGCAGGCCGACCGGCATGACCATGTGGCGCAGCAGGTCGCCGATGTCGTCCCGGCCGCTGCTGTACATCCCCGAGGAGGGGAGCCAGCCCAGCTGCACCGCGAAGACGTAGATGGCGAGCATGCCGAGGAAGAAGCTCGGGACGGCGATGGCGACGACGCTCACCGAGCTGATCGTGTAGTCCGCGACGGTGTTGCGTCGCACGGCAGCGATGACGCCCGCCGGGATGGCGACGATCAGGCCGATGGTCATCGCGCTGCCCATGAGCAGGGCGGTCGGGCCGAGCCGGTCGGCGAGCAGCTCGCCGACCGGCCGGCCACCGTTGTACGAGTATCCGAGATCTCCCGTCATGAGCCCGCCGAGCCAGTGCCAGAACTGCACCACGACCGGCTGGTCGAGACCGAACCGCTCGCGGACCGACGCGATGTACGCGTCCCGCTGGGCCCCCGCCAGCTCCGGCGGCACCATCATCTCGATGGGGTCACCGGGCGCGAGCCGGGTGAGGGCGAACAGTCCGACGGCGATGAGCAGGAAGACGGCCACGCTCGAGAGGAGACGTGGGACGAGAGCTCTCAGCATGCAATCAGTCCGTCACGGTCCACTCGGCGGCGTTCCAGAAGCCGTTGGCGAAGTCGCCGTGCGGCTCGAAGCCCTGCAGGCGGTCACTCACCGCCCAGGGGGTGTCGGGGACGTAGAGCCACAGGTAGGGCACCAGCTGGTTGTCGAGGCGGACGGCGTCCTGGTAGATCGTCTCGCGCTCGGCCTCGTCGGCCGTGACGGCACCCTGGTTGAGCAGCTCGTCGAGCTCCTCGTTGCAGAACAGGGACGTGTTGCCGCCGGCCGGGAAGATGGCGTCGCAGCGCAGGGCGTTGGCCGAGACCGTCGGGTCGGGGGTGTACGTGCCGCCGCCCGAGATCATGAGGTCGTACTCGGCGTTCTCGATCATGCTCAGCTGGTTCGCCTCCTCGATCTGGTTGGCCACGACGTTGATGCCGATCGCGCCGAGGTTCTCGATGACGACCTGGACGGCCGCGTCACGGTCGGCGGTGCCCGGGATCCAGCTGATCCGGAGCTCCTGGTCGAAGTCGAAGCCGGCCTCCTCGAGCAGGGCCGTGGCCTCCTCGGGGTTGTAGTCGTAGGTCTCGAGGTCGTCGGGGATCGCCCAGGGCGTCATGATCGTGCTGTTGAGGACCTCGCCGTGGCCCCCGAGGATCCCGTCGATGATGCCCTGGCGGTCGATGGCCATGAGGAGTCCCTGGCGGACCCGCTCGTCGTCGTACCGCTCGAAGTTGACGAGCAGGCGGAGGAACCCGGGCGACGGCGCCGAGCTGACGGTGACGCCGTCGAGCCCCTCGACCGTCTCCAGGTCCTGCGGCGCGATCTGGACGAGGTCGGTCTCGCCCGTGGCGAGCTGGGCGGTCGCGACGTCGCTGGTGAGCATCTGGAGGTAGAGCGTGTCGATGCCGACCTCTGTCCAGTAGTTGGGGTTCGCGTCGAGGACGACGTTCTGGTCGACGTTGAACTCGCGCATCACGTAGGGCCCGGAGCTGACGGGGGGCAGGTCGAAGAACTCGTCCTCCATGATCGAGGCGGGCTCGACGTCGCCCAGGACGTGCTCGGGGAGGATCCCGAAGCCGCTGCCGAACAGGGCGAGAAAGCCGGGGGTGGGCTCGGTGAGGTTGATCGTCACGGTCTGGTCGTCGTCCGCCACGATGCCCTCGAGCGTGTCGGCCGCGCCCTCCTGGACCTCGTCGAAGCCCACGACGCCCTGGAAGGGCGCGGTGTTGGGGCTGGCGACGTCGGGGTTGGCGAACAGGTTGTACGTGAAGACGACGTCGTCCGCGGTGATCTGCTCTCCGTCGCTCCACTCGAGCCCGTCGCGCAGGTGGAAGGTGTAGGACGTGGCGTCGTCGTTCACGTCCCACGACTCCGCGATCCGGGGGACCGGCTCGAAGTCGGGTCCCACGTTGAACAGGGCGTCGTACACCAGCGTCATCGTCAGCTGCTCGGCACCCTGCCCGGGTGCCAGCGGGTTGAACTGGACGGGGGACTGGTACAGGTAGAGGTTGGCGGACGTCGGGTCGCCCCCGTCCGATCCGGCCTCGCCGCCGCCGTTGTCGTCGCCACCTCCTCCGCAGGCGGTCAGCAGGGCTGTGGAGAGGCCGAGTGCGACGGCCGTCCTGGCGATTCGTGATCGCATGATTGCTCCTCGTGGTGGGTGGAACAGCCTGATCTGCGTCGATCAGGCCCGGGGGCTCCGGGCGGCGGCTACGCCGCCACGACTGGGGTGGTGAGGGACCCGAGTCCCTCGACCGCGGCGACCATGGTGTCGCCGGGCTGGAGGAAGACGCCGGTGGTGGCACCGACGCCGGACGGTGTGCCGGTGAGAATGATGTCCCCCGGGTTGAGGGTCATGAGCCGCGAGCTGAACGACACCAGCTCGGCGACGGTGTGGACCATGTCGGACGAGCTGCCCTGCTGCATGACCTGGCCGTTGAGCTCGAGCGTGAGCCCGAGGTCCTGGGGGTCCGGCACCTCGTCGCTGGTGACGAGGTAGGGGCCCAGGGGCGCCGAGCCGTCGAGCCACTTGCCCTCGAGCCAGTCGAAGAAGCCGGTCATGGCCTCGCCGTCGCGGGGCACGCCCAGGTCGAGGCTGCGCGCCGAGATGTCGTTGCTCGTGGCGTAGCCGAACACGTGGTCCAGCGCGTCGCCCACCGGCACGCCCTGCGCGCGCCAGCCGATCACCGCGGCGATCTCCACCTCCCAGTCGAGCTGGGTGGTGATGGGATTGAGGGCGACCGGGGCGTCCGGGCCCGTGATCGCCGTGTCGGGCTTGAGGAAGAGGCGCGGCGTCGCGGTCGTCTGCTTCCGCGCCTCGAAACCTGCCTCCTTGACGTGCTCCTGATAGTTCGCGGCGACCGCGAGCACCTTGCCCGGCGCCAGCAGGGGAGCGAGGAGGCGCGCGCCGGCGAGCGGGCGGCGCCCGACCTCCGTCGCGCCGGTCTCGCCCCGGACCACGGCCGCCAGGTCGCCGTCGCCGGCCACGACGATCTCGTCACCCTCGACGTACCCGTGCCGGACGGTGCCGCCGTCGTCGAACGTCAGCCACTTCATGTCCTGTTCTCCCTCACCAGTTGGTCGTTACCGTGCGGCCCGACCGCGCGGAGTCGGCGATCGCGGACAGGGCGTCGGTCGTGTCCTCCGGCGGGACCTGCGCGCCGGGCACCCCGAACGGCACCCGCGTGGTCCCGGCCGCGGTGCGGACGTCCAGCAGCGGGCGCAGCAGGTCCACGACCACGGAGCCGTGCGTGCCGACGAGCCGGATCGCCGCGTAGAGGTGCTCGCCGCCGTCGCCGTCGACGAGCGAGAGGTGCGCGCTCACGGCGATCCCGTGGCTCGCCCGCCCGAGGAACGTCGTCGCGCCCCCGTCCGCGGCGGAGTGCGCCTGGAAGTCGACCGACGTCGGGCCGGTCGCGGCGCGCAGGACGCCGATCGCGTCCGGGCCGAGCACGCTCAGCGCGTCCCCCTCGCCGACCGCGACGACGTCGAGCGCCGCTGCCCGCAGGAGCCCGAGCTCGCCGGAGTGCATCGCCGCGAGCGCGCGGACGAGTCCGGGCCGGGTGGTGAGCGTGCCGGTCATGCCGTTGCTCCGATCGTCATCGTGCGGCCCTCGCGGAGCGAGGCCTCGGACGCGGCGGCGACGTCGACGGCGTGGATCGCCGCCGACACGGGTGGGACGACCTCGACCTCGCCGCGCGCCGCGGCGGCGAACGCCTCGAGCTCGCGGACGAAGGTGCGGCCGCCGGAGCCGTCGACGCCCCACGCCGTGAGGCCGGTGTCGGTCCAGGCGAGGACGCCCTCGGCGTCCCACGAGCGTGAGAGGACGCCCTCGGTGCCCACGACGGTGAGCTCCAGGTAGCCGGCGCTGCGGGGGAGCTCGCCGCGGCTGATCTCGCACACCCCCGAGGCACCGCTCGCGAAGCCGAGGCCCATGACCAGGTAGTCGTGGATCTGGAGCGCCTCGCTCGTGGCGTGCTGCCCGACCGAGAAGACGCTCGTCGCCGGCTCGCCGATCCACCAGCTCGCGAGGTCGATGAGGTGGACGCCGTTGTGCAGCGAGTGACCGCCGGAGAGCTCGGGGTCGAGCACCCAGGCCTGCCAGCCGGGCCAGATCCAGCCGCCGTTCATGACGACGCGGACGAACCGCGGCGTGCCGATGTCGCCGGAGTCGATGACCTCGCGGATCGCCAGGCTCTGGTCGGTGAACCGGTGGCTGTGGCCCACGGCGAGCGCGAGGCCGCGTGCGTCGGCCTCGGCCGCGACGCGTCGCGCACCCTCGGGCGTCAGCGCCAGGGGCTTCTCCATCAGCAGGTGCCGACCCGCCGTGAGGACCTGGAGGCCGAGCGCCTCGTGCGTCATGTTCGGGGTGCAGACGATGACGGCCTCGACGGCGTCGTCCGCGAGGAGCTCGTCGACCGACCCGTAGCCGGCGCACCGCTCCGTGTGCGCCACCTCGGCGGCGCGGTCGGCGTCCAGGTCGCACACGGCGACGAGCCGTGCGCCCGTCATGGTGCGCAGCGCGGCCATGTGGGACAGCGCGATCCCGCCGACCCCCACGATCCCGACGCCCAGGGGCGTTCCTTGCTCGGTCACTGCTGGCCCTTCCTGATGAGAGTGCCCGGACGCGCACCGGTGCGGCGCCCGTGCTCGGTGACGGCCGTGCCGCCCACGTAGACGTGGTCGAGCCCCACGGAGGTCTGCGCCGGCTGGGCGAACGTCGCCGCGGAGTCGAAGGTGAGGTCGTCGAGCACGACCAGGTCGGCGCGGTGGCCCTCGACGATGCCGCTGGTGAGGCCGGCGCGCGCCGCCGGCGCGGTGGTGAGGCGTCGGACGGTCTCGCCGACGGGCGTGCCGCGTCGCCGCATCCGCCGGTAGCCGGCGGAGAAGGCGCCCCAGGAGCGGGGGTGCGCGACGGACGACAGGTGCGTGCGGTTCAGCGCCGTGCCGTCGGAGGCGACCGAGATCCAGGGGGTGTCGAGCGCCAGGTCGACGTCGCTCCACCGTCCGCTCTCCACGGCGACGTCGACGAGCCCGTCGTTGGCCACCAGCAGGTCGGCGAGCCATACCCAGGGGTCGCCGTCAATCTCGGTCAGATCCTTGCCCACGGCCTCGGGCGTCGCCGTCGCCTTCATGACGAGGATCTGGTGGAGGGCGTAGCCGGCGGCCGCGAGGAGGTCGGCGATCGCGCCCGGAGAGGTGAGGCAGGCGTCGACGACCGCGTCCGGTCCGGCCGCGCGCAGCTCCGGAGGCAGCAGCTGGATGAGCGTGGTGTGTCCGTGGACGTACGGGTACGCGTCGGCCGCGATGTCCGCCGACCCCTGCAGCGTCTCGACGTGGTCGAGCACCTCCGGGAATCCGTCCTCCCCGCCGATGCCCCGCAGGTGCGAGATCTGCAGCCGCGGTCCGCCGTCGTGCACGGCGCCGGCCACCTCGTCGATCGACCCGCGCAGGGCGCTCGTGCGGTAGTCGCGCAGGTGCGCCGACAGCAGTCCGTCATGGGCGGCGACGATGCGCGCCACCGAGGCGAGCTCGTCGGCGCGCGCCGACTCGCCGGGGGCGTACATGAGCCCGAGGCTGACCCCCACGACGCCGGCCGCGAAGGCGCCGGCGACCTCGCGCTCGAGCGCGGCCAGCCCCGCGCCGTCGAGGGCGTCCGTGCTGGTGCCGGCCACGGCGAACCGCGCGGACCCGTGGCCGACGTGGGCGGCGACGTTGGTCGCGGTGGGGCAGTCGTCGAGCGCCTGGAGCCAGCCGGCGACGTCGCTCCAGGTCCACTCCAGGTCGGGCGTGACGTCGATGGTGCTGATGACCTTCTGCAGGCCGGTGAGGTCGGCGCCCACCGGGGCCGGAGTCATGCCGCAGTTCCCGACCACCTCGGTGGTCACGCCCTGGCCGATCCGGCTCTCGTTGTCCGGGTAGGCGAGCAGGCTGAGGTCGGAGTGGCAGTGGATGTCCACGAAGCCGGGGGCGACGACCCGCCCCGCGCAGTCGACGATCTCCGCGTCGTACCCGCCGGCGGGTCGCTCGCCCGCCGGGACGACGGCAGCGATCCGCTCCCCGGCGACGACGACGTCGCCGAGGAAGGGGTCACCACCGAGCCCGTCGGCGACGAGGCCTCCGCGCAGCACGGTCGTCGGAGTCGGGGACATGTCAGACCGCGGCCTTCGGGTGCGCGAACAGCCCCTCGTGCGCCATGGCGACGAGGACCTCCTCGGCCTGCGCGAGGGTGCGGTCGACGTCCGCCTCGGTGTGCGCGAGCGAGATGTGGTTCCGCTTGAGCGCCATCGGGTACATGAACGAGCCCTTGTCGATCATGCGCCGCTGGAACGTGGCGTAGGCCTGGTCGTCGTTGCGCAGCAGGTCGCGGTACCCGCGGACCTCGCCGTCGAGGAAGTACGGGATGAACACGGAGCCGAGCCCGGTGATGTGCGCGGCGATGCCGTGCTCGTCGGCGATTCCCTGGAGGCCCGTGCGCATGCGGTCACCGAGGCGGCCGACGTGGCCGTAGAAATCGACCTCGGGGTCCTTGAGCACCTCGATGGTGGCGATCGCGGCGGCCATCGACGCGGCGTTGCCGTTGAACGTGCCCGCCAGCATGACCGTGCCGCCCGCGGGCGTGAAGTGCGACATGACGTCGCGGCTGCCGGCCAGCCCCGCGACCGGGAACCCGTTGCCCATCGCCTTGCCGAACGTGGTGAGGTCCGGCGTGACGCCGCACAGCTCCTGGTAGCCGCCGAGCGCGTGGCGGAAGCCGGAGATCACCTCGTCGAAGATGAGGACGCTCCCGTGCGTCCGGGTGAGAGTGCGCAGGCCCTCGAGGAAGGACTGCTCGGGCAGGAGCGCGCCGACGTTGTGCGGGACGGGCTCGAGGATCACGGCCGCGATCTGCCCGGGGTGCTGGGCGAACAGCTCCTCGACCGAGGCGAGGTCGTTGAACTCGGCGACGAGCGTGTGGTCGATGGCGTCGTCGAGGATCCCGGACGAGTTCGGGTCGCGCTTCCACGCGAGCTCGGGCGCGGAGATGACGTTGCGGGCGAGCGCGTCGTAGGACCCGTGGAAGTTGCCCTGGAACTTGAGGATGTACGGGCGCCCCGTCGCGCCGCGCGCGAGGCGGACCGCCTGGAACGTCGCCTCCGAGCCGCTCATGGTGGAGATGGTCATCTCGGCGCTCGGGATGGCGTCGACGACCAGCCGTGCCAGCTCCACCTCGAGCTCGGTCGTGCCGACGCCCACGAGGTCGATGTCGGCGATGGCGCGCGTGACGGCGGCGTTGACCCGCTCGTCGCTGTGCCCGAGGAGGATCGCGCCGAACGCGGCGTGGTAGTCGGTGTAGACGCCGCCGTCCATGTCGGTGATCGTGGCGCCGTGCGCGGATCGCCAGGCCCAGGGGGCGCCGATGCTGCGGGTGGCGGAGTTGACCCCGCCCGGGATGAGGCGCTCTGCCGCCTCGGCGAGGCCGCGGGAGACGGATGTCACGTGGTGCTCCTTGGTGTCGACGACCGGGCGTCGACCTGGTCGGTGCTGGTTCGGGGGTCGGCGAGCCCGAGCATCTGCAGGGCGTCGCAGTGGATGATCCGTTCGACCGTGTCGTCATTGACGAACGGCAGGTTCCCGGCGCGGAACGTGGCGATCGAGCGCAGGTTCGCGAGGGCTTCGACGGGCGTCCAGAGCGGGTAGTCGGAGCCGAACACGAGCTTGTCGACCGTGCCCCACTCCTGGGCCCCGACGAGCGCGAAGAAGGCGTCCATCGGGCGCGAGGGGACCCCCGAGACGTCGGCGAACACCCGCCGGTTCTTGCGCAGCACCACGTTCGTGTCGCGCTGCCACGGGTGACCCATGTGCGCCATCACCTGGGTGAGGTCCGGGTGCCGGCGGGCGACCTCGTCGATCACCATCGGCTGGCTCACCGCGAGACGGCCGACCGGGCTCGGCGTGGCGCCCATGTGCCACAGCGCCACCATGCCGTGGGACCTCAGCGTCGTGTAGAACTCGTCGAACTCCGGGGCGAGCGGGTCGAACAGCGAGAGCACCGGGTAGAGCTTCACGCCCTGGAACCCGAGCCCGATCGCCTCGTCGAGCTGGTCGCGCCAGTCGGTGTCGAGCGGGTCGATCGAGCAGAACGGGATCGCCGGTGTCCGCATCCGCGAGACGAAGTCGGCGACGAAGGCGTTCGGCGTGCGCACGCCGGCCTGTGACGCCGAGAGCCCGAAGACGACCGCGACGTCGACCCCCGCGTCCTGCATCACCTGGTCGTACGACTCGGGCGTGACCACCGGGTACGGCTCGCCGCCGTAGGCGCCCTGCCAGTGGTCCTCGTGCTCGCGGCCCCAGTGCTCCGGCTGGTGGCAGTGGCTGTGGACGTCGACGATCATGCGACGGTCATCCTGGTGCGCAGCGGATCGAGCGCCGCATCGAACCCCGGCCGGGCGACGAGCTCGGTCGCCGCCGCCCTCAGGACGGGCAGGAGCTGCTCGCGGGCGGGATCCTCGAGCTCGGCGCTCGGGGCGGAGACGGACAGGGCGAGCGTGGGAGTGCCGTGCGTCGGCAGCAGGACGGCCATGCAGGTGACGCCGCGGTTGCGTTCCTCGTCGTCGACGCTGTAGCCGGCCTGCCGGATCCGCTCGAGCTCGGCGACCATGCCGGCCCGCGTCGTGATGGTGCTCGCGGTCCAGCTCGAGTAGGGCTCCGACTCCGGCAGGTGCGCGTCGATGTCGTCCTCGGGGAGCACGGACATGAGCAGCTTGCCGAGCCCGGTGCAGTAGGCGTAATCGAGTGTGCCTCCCGTCGCGAACCGGAGCGCACGTTGCGGCTCGGCCACGTGCAGGTGGAGGACCGAGGGCCCTTCGAGCACGCCGAGGTTCGCCGTGAAGCCCACCTGGTCGGCGAGCCGGGTGAGGACGGGAGCCGCGACGTCGGACATGCTCGGCGGCCGGTAGCCCTCGGCGATCTCGTGGACGGCGTGCCCGATCGAGTAGGCGGGGTGCTCGCCGGACCTGCGCACGAACCCCTCCTCCTCCATGACGAGCAGGAGGCGCACGGCGGTCGACTTCGGCAGCTTGAGCTCCGAGGCGATCGCGGCGAGCGTCAGCGGGGTGCTCGCCTTGCCGAGGAGTCGCAGAATCGCAAGGGCTCGGTAGAGCCCCTGCGAGTGATACGACTTGGCACGCTGTTCCATGTCGGGGAACGTAACAGTCGACCGCTGACATGGAAAGTCATTCCATGTCACGAAGCGATCACGCGACATGGCACACTGCCAGGCCCGCGGCGCGGCGCTGCGCCGGCTCGGCGGGGGGTTCGGATGGTCGATTGGCCGGTGAACGTCACGATCAGATCACGCAACATGGGGCTCTCGACATGGAACGGCGGTCCATGCTGATAGTTGCGCCTCAAAGGTCGGCAAAGGAGCCACTCGTGATCACCCATCCCCTGGACAGTGACAACCATTCGAGCCGGCACCGGCCCGGGCGCCGGCGCCGGACGCCGGGCATCGCCACCGCCGCGCTCCTCGGCCTGGCCCTGACGGTGCTGCCGGGCGGTGTGGTGCCGGGCTCGCCCGCCGCGGCAGCGCCGGCCGACGGCGCCGTGCGCACGTTCGATGACGAGCCGTTGGGGGAGCCGCCCGCGGACTGCCGGATCATCGGCGACGTCACCGTCGCCGAGGCCGAGTTCGGCGGAGCGGCCGAGGGCAACCGCGCCATGCGCGTCGTCGACCAGAGCAGCGCCGTCTACACCCGCGCATGGTGCGACTATCCGCAGACGGCCGAGCGGTCGGTGTCCTACCGCTTCTCGCCCGCCGAGTTCAACGCGGGCCCGTACGTGGCGATCCAGGGCGCCGAGGGCACCAGTGCCAACGGTGTCTGGCGGTTCACCTTCAACCGGGACGGGGACGACATCCGGATCGCGGCCTACGACGGATCGAGCTTTGCCGACGTCGCCCGGGTCGCGGGTGGTGCGGCGCTGGGCGAGTGGGTGGACGTGACGATCAACGCCACCACCGAGCGCGCGGAGATCATCGTCGACGGTGTCCGGTTCGAGACCGAGCGCCGCAACGCGGCCTCGCCCACGATGGGCGAGATCTACTTCGGCTCTGCCGGATTCAGCGCCGTCGGCGTGGACTACTACATCGACGACCTCGCCGTGTCCGGCGAGCTGCCCGACGACGCCTTCGCCGGCCTCGCCGTCGAGCCCCTCCTCGACGACTTCATCGACGCCGGCGAGATCGTGGCCGAGCCCGTCGCGCGCGTCCAGCTCCCCGAGGGGGCCGACGTCGCGGACTACACGGCGGCGGTGGAGTGGCAGGGCCAGACCGTCCCGGCCGAGCTCAGCGGCCCGGACACCGACGGCTGGGCGACCGTGTCGGTGACGCACACCTTCGAGGACGGGGACCGCGGGATCCTGCGCACCGTCGTCACCGGCCCGGACGGGACCGAGTCGGTGGCCGCGCAGTCCGTCGGCGCGAGCTCCAGGATTCAGCCGGACGTCATCATCGCGGAGGGCGACGGCGACGAGCGGCCCTTCTTCCCGGAGGTCGCACGCCTCGACGACGGACGCCTGGTCACCGTCTACTACTGGTCGAACGGGCACTCGCCGGGCGACGGCGGTGATCCCGGTCAGATCCGGTGGACCGAGAGCACCGACGGGGGGCTGACCTGGTCGGATCCTCGGGTCATCATCGACTCGGCCCACGACGACCGCGACCCGCAGATCACGCAGCTGCGCGACGGGACCATCGTGCTCACCTGGTTCCAGACGGACTGGACCGACTACCCGGCCGAGGGCGCCACGATCGACACCTACGTGGCGCGCTCCGAGGACGGGGGCCAGACGTGGTCCGATCCGGCCCTCGTGGAGTCGTCGATGAGCTGCGGCTGCGGGCCCCGCAGCGGCCACTACCTCCTCGGCTGGGCCGCCGAGTCCGGCAACGTCGTCGAGCTGGACAACGGCGACCTCCTCGTCCCCCTGTACGGGACGCGCCCCGACGCCGCGCTGGGCCGCGCCAGCGTCGTGCGCAGCACGGACGGCGGGCGGACCTGGCCCGTGGAGAACGAGGTGATGATCCCCGCGGAGCCGGGCGTCGGCCTCTCCGAGACGGAGGTGGCGGTCCTGTCCGACGGGCACCTCACCGCAGTCATCCGGCCCGGCCTCGTCAGCGAGTCGTTCGACCACGGTCGCACGTGGTCCGTCGCGAGCCCGGTCCCGTGGAGCATGCAGGCTCCCGACATCCTCACGCTGCCCGGCGGCCGGATGCTGCTCACGTACGGCGGCAACGACTACGGGTCCAGCGAACCCGTCGTCGGCCGGCTCGCGCACCCGGGGCAGGCCTGGACCGACACGACTCCCGTGCTCCTGTACATGTCGCGGCAGAACGTCGACCAGGGCGATCCGAGCTCCGCCGTCGTCTCCGGCGACGAGTACCTCACGGTGAGCTACGACACGAACATCAACGCCGTCGTCGGCACCTTCAGCTCCCTGGGTGACTATCCCGCGGACCCGAACGAGCCCGAGCCGGTGGCGGGGTCGATCACGGCGTCCGTCGAGGACGTTGACGGTGCTGCTGTCGCGGGTGGTGCGATCACGGTCGCGGGCGCCGAGGACGAGTTCACGGTGGCCGATGGCGCCGAGGCCGACCTGGCCGAGGACGACGGCACCATCACCGTGGCCGTCGAGGGTGCTGGGGACTACGACGTCACGCTCTCCGGTGTGCCGGAGGGCTACGAGCACGAGGCGGTGGCCCTGACTGCGTCCCTCACCGAGGAGACGCCGGACGTCACGCTCGACCCCTTCGTCGTCACGCTCATCGACGACGAGGAGCCGGGCGAGCCTGGTGAGCCGGAGCCGGTTCCGCCGTCGCCGGGTCGTGGGTTCTACCTCAACGACGGGTGGGGGATCTGGGCTGATCATGAGTTCAGCTTCGGTCGCCCGGGTGATGAGGTGCTGGTCGGTGACTGGGACGGCGACGGCAGCGACACGCTCGCCGTGCGCCGCGGGAACGCCTACTACCTGTCCAACACCCTCTCCGGCGGGACGGCGGACGTGGAGCTGACCTTCGGCCGCTCCGGCGACACCGTGCTCGTGGGCGACTGGGACGGCGACGGCAGCGACTCCTTCGCCATCCGACGTGGGAACAGCTACTTCCTCACCAACCGGCTCACCGGTGGGAACGCGGAGACCGAGCTGGACTACGGCCGGGCGGATGATCAGGTGCTCGTGGGTGACTACGACGCCGACGGTGCGGACACCTTCGCCGTGCGGCGCGGGAACACGTACTACGTGTCCAACTCGCTGACCTCTGGTTGGGCGGACGCGCAGTTCGACTATGGCCGGTCTGGTGACACGGTGCTCGTGGGTGACTGGGACGGTGACGGGGCGGACACGTTCGCCTCGCGTCGCGGGAACCAGTACCTCGTGTCCAACAGCCTGACTGGTGGTTGGGCGGACATCGAGCAGTTCTACGGCCGGGCCTCCGACGAGGTGTTCGTCGGCGACTGGAACGGCGACGGCTCCGACACCCTCGGAGTGCGCCGCTGACGCGCGTCCCCCGATCACCGATGCCCCCACCGCCTCCGGGCGGGCCCACACCCCCCACGCATGACCGAACGCGCCGCCACGCCGTGCCGGCCGCATCACCGAGGAGGAAGTGGAAGAGATGAAACTCCGCCAACCGCGTCCACGACGCGCCGCGCTCGCAGCGGCCGCCGTGGCCGCCTGCGCCCTGACGCTGGTGTCGGGTGCTGCCGTGCCTGGTGCGCCCGCCGCGGCGGCGCCGGCCGACGGCGCCGTGCGCACCTTCGACGACGAACCGCTCGGCGAGCCACCCGCGGACTGCCGGACCATCGGGGACGTCACCGTCGCCGAGGCCGCCTTCGGCGGCGCCGCCGAGACCAACCGGGCGATGCGCGTGGTCGACCAGGACAACGCCGTCTACACCCGCGCCTGGTGCAACTACCCCCAGACCGAGGAGCGGTCGGTCTCCTACCGGTTCTCGCCCGCCGAGTTCAACGCCGGCCCGTACGTGGCCATCCAGGGTGCCGAGGGCACCAGCGCGAACGGCGTCTGGCGGTTCACGTTCAACCGCGACGGCGACGACATCCGCGTCGCCGCCTACGACGGGTCGAGCTTCGCCGACGTCGCCACGATCCCGGGAGGTGCCACCCTCAACGAGTGGGTCGACGTCACCATCAACGCGACCACCGAGCGCGCCGAGCTCGTCCTCAACGGTGTCCGGTTCGAGACCGAGCGACGCAACGCCGAGTCGCCCACGATGGGCGAGATCTTCTTCGGGTCCGCCGGACAGAGTGCCGTCGGTGTCGACTACTACATCGACGACCTTGCCGTCTCCGGCGAGCTGCCCGAGGACGCCTTCGCCGGCCTCACCATCGAGCCCCTCTTCGACGACGAAGGTCTCGCCGTCGGCACGGAGGTCACCGACGAGCCTGTCGCGCGGTTCTACCTCCCCGAGGGAGCGGAGCTCGCGGACTACACGGCGGTCGCCGAGTGGCAGGGCGAGACCATCCCGGCCGTGCTCAGCGGGCCCGACGAGGACGGCTGGGTGACGGTGTCGATCTCGCACACCTTCGCCCAGGCCGGCGTCAACACGCTGCGCACGGTCGTCACCGACACCGCCGGCAACGAGTCCGACAGCACCCAGGAGGTCACGGTCGCCGGCGAGTTCAGCACACTGACGTTCGAGAACGACGACGTCGGCTCCGTGCCGGCCGAGTGCTCCACGCTCGACGGCTACGACCCGGCGCTCGTCAGCGACGAGGCCGCGTCCGAGGGCGAGCGCTCGCTCCGTGTGCAGGACACGAGCTCCGAGGCGGCGGTGGGCATCTCGTGCCCGGTCGCCCCCCAACAGGGCGCCTACCTCTCCTTCGACGTCAACCCCACGGCACTCGAGGGATTCACGTTCGACATCGTCGGCGACTCGCTGCTCCCGACCGGCCACCCGGCCAACTCGCTCTTCCGCCTACGAGTGATCGACGACGGCAGCATCGAGTGGTACGAGCAGTGGACCCGGACCTGGCGCGAGCTGGCTCCGGCCGGCAGCGTCCCGCTCGGCGAGTGGTCGCAGATCGAGGTCGCGGTGCCGAGTGACAACGCCGCCGCGCGGGTGAGCGTCGGAGGCGAGTACGTCGGCTCCGCGGGGTCGACCATCGGCAACAACTCGGGTGCGACCAACGAGGTCACGGCCATCACCGGGCTCGCCTTCACCACGGGCTCGACCGGCGTCGGGGCTGCGGTCGACGATCTCTTCATCGACGACGTCACGTTCGGCACGGCCGAGGAGACCCCGGCCGAGGCGGTCGGCACCGCGCCGTTCACCATCGGCGACACCGTGACGATCGACGACGACGGCGAGGATCTCGGCTTCCCCCTCGGCGGGATCCTCGTCCCGACCGACGACGGCGGACGTCGCATCATCTTCCCGTACTCGGCCAGCCCGGACCGCATCGACGCCTCCGGCTTCCTCTTCGGGATGTCGGACGACGACGGCGCGAGCTGGACCCCCGCCGTGGACCTCAACCCCATGCCGGACGCCTCGGGCATCACCGTGTCGAGGCTCCGCAACGGCGACATCATCGCGGTCGACTTCAACACGTTCATGGTGGAGGGCAGCGACAACCGCCAGGCCACCGTGGAGACCGCGATCTCCTCCGACGGCGGCACGAGCTGGGAGCACCGCGACGGTGTGCTCGACACGCCCGAGCCGATGCGGCCGATCGGCGCCACCTCACCGCGGCCGGGGACAACGCTGGGCGGCTTCGTGCTGCTCCACACCCTGCTCGAGGACCCCGACGGGACGCTGTACATCTCGGCCTACGGGTACTACGAGGGCGACGAGAACTACCGCCAGCTCCTGCTCGTCTCCGAGGACGGCGGCATCAACTGGAGCGTCCGCGGCACGGTCGCCGTGGAGGACCCGGAGCTCGCCGACGTCACGGCCTACGACGGACCGAGCGAGGGCGCGGTCGAGCGGCTCGCCGACGGTTCGCTGTACATGGTCATGCGCACCGGCTGGCACCTGCCGATGCTCCACTCGCGCTCGACGGACGACGGCGCGACCTGGAGCGAGCCGGAGCCGATCGACGTCGGCCCGGCCGGGCAGGACCTGGAGAGCGTCCAGCCCACGATGGAGATGCTCCCCTCGGGCGAGCTGCTCCTCATGGTGGGGCGGCCCGGGCTCGTGCTCACGATGTCGGAGAGCGGGCGCGGGGACGACTGGAGCGTCCCGGTCGGCGTCGACTACAACAACTCCGAGAACGGCGCCTTCACGGTGCTCGACTCGATGAACGTCGTCGTCGCCGGTGACCGCGGGCGTGTGGCGCCGTGGGAGGTGTGGTCGAGGAACGTCTCGATCGCTCCGCCGTGCGAGCAGACGATCACCGGCGCCCACGACGGATCGGTCACCGCCGGCGCGGGCGGGCTCTGCCTCGACGACGCGAACGTCTCGGGCGACATCACCGTCTCCGACGGGGGCCGGCTCATCGTGCAGGACTCCGAGGTCACCGGTTCGATCACCAGCGACGGCGCCTCCGTCGTCGCGATCTGCGGGTCCGGCGTCACCGGACCGGTGAGCATCGCTGGTACGACCGGCCAGGTCTCGGTGGGCGACACGACCGCCGGGTGTGAGCAGTCGACGATCGGGGGCACGCTCAGCGTCACCGGCACGGCGGGCCCTGTCGTCATCGACCGCTCGGAGGTCGCCGACGACGTGACGATCGCGGACAACAGCGGCCGGATGGCGACCATCCTCGCCGGTCTCACCGTCGACGGCTCGCTGGCATGCACGGGCAACGCGGTCGTTCCGACGGACTCGGGCGTGCCGATCGCAGGGGACGGTCCTCGCTACGGCCAGTGCGGCGACGACGAGGAGCCGGGCCCGGTCGACGGCTCGATCACCGCGTCCGTCCAGGACGAGGACGGTGCTGCGGTGGCCGGTGGCGAGGTCACGGTGTCCGGTCCTGAGGGGCAGGAGCTCGTGGTGGCCGATGGCACCGAGGCGGACCTGGCCGAGGACGGCGGCGTCGTCACGGTGGCTGTCGAGGGCGCCGGGGACTACGAGGTCACGCTGACCGGTGTGCCGGAGGGCTACGAGCACGAGGCGGTGGCCCTGACCGCGACCGTCTCAGAGGAGACGCCGGACGTCACGCTCGAGCCGTTCGTCGTCACGCTGATCGACGACGAGGAGCCGGGTGAGCCTGGTGAGCCGGTGCCGCCGACGCCGGGTCGTGGGTTCTACCTCAACGATGGTTGGGGGATCTGGGCGGACCACGAGTTCTCCTTCGGTCGCCCGGGCGACGAGGTCCTGGTCGGTGACTGGGACGGCGACGGCAGCGACACGCTCGCAGTCCGGCGTGGGAATGCCTACTTCCTGTCGAACAACCTGTACGGGGGCAACGCGGATGTGGAGCTGACGTTTGGTCGTGCATCCGACACGGTGCTGGTCGGTGACTGGGACGGTGACGGCGCGGATTCGTTCGCGGTGCGTCGTGGGAACAGCTACTTCCTCACCAACTCCCTGTCTGGTGGGAATGCGGAGGCCGAGCTGGATTACGGCCGGGCGGATGACCAGGTGCTGGTGGGTGACTACGACGCCGATGGTGCGGACTCGTTCGCGGTGCGCCGGGGGAACACCTACTACGTGTCCAACAGCCTGTCCTCGGGTTGGGCGGATGCTCAGTTCGACTACGGGCGGGCCGGTGATCAGGTGCTCGTGGGGGACTGGGACGGTGATGGGGCGGATACGTTCGCCTCGCGTCGCGGGAACCTGTACCTGGTGTCGAACAGCCTGACCGGTGGGTGGGCCGACATCGAGGTCCGCTACGGCCGGGCCGGCGATGAGGTGTTCGTCGGTGACTGGAACGGCGACGGCTCCGACACACTCGGAGTCCGCCGCTGACCAGGAGCTGGTGCCGATAGTTCGCGAGTGAGCGGACTTCCGCTCCACGGATGAGCGCCGCCCGGATCTCGGTCCGGGCGGCGCTCATCTGACGGGCGGGCCCCGCACCCTGATGGGGGTGCGGGGCCCGCCCTTCGCCGTCGTCGTGCCCGTCGCCGGCTCGGACTGGTCGGTGAGTCAATGGGGTAACCATCGAGTCAGTGCCCCCGGGGGACTGCCTCGATGGTTACCCGATTGACTGGGCAACGGCGACGGCGACGGCGACGGCGACGGCAACGGCAACGGCAACGGCAACGGCAACGGCGACGGCGGGACGGCGCGACACCGCGACCCGCTCCGCAACGGGCAGAACCCCGCTCACTCGCCACACGGACCGGAGCGAGCAGAAGTCCGCTCACTCGTCCGGGCCGACAGAGCCGAGCAGCGTCGTCGTGACGTCGAGGAGCCGGGCGCGCAGGGGAGCGGCCCGCTCGGCCATGTCCCGTTGGCGGCGGGCGTACTCGGCCCGCCCGGACGGTTCCTCGATGCGCACCGCCGCCAGGCCGTAGGAGGCGACGTCGTACGGGGCCGCGGCCATGTCGAGACGGCGCACGTCCAGCGCGAGGTCCGCGCAGTCCAGCAAGAGCTCCCCGGGCACCGCCGGCCCGAGCGTGAGGCCCCATCTGAGCAGGTCCATCGTCACGTGCAGGCAGCCGGGCTGGTCGAGCTCCAGCTGCCGCTCGCGGGTCGGGCTGATCGTGTTGAGCGGTTCGGCGTCGGGGGTGAAGAACCGGTACGCGTCGAAGTGGCTGCAGCGGATCGTCGCCGACTCGACGGCGGCGTCCGTGCCGGCCTGCCCGAGCCGGAGCGGCAGCGGGTGGCGGTGCTTCTCCTGCCGGTAGACCATCGCCCACTCGTGCCAGCCGAAGCAGCCGAGCGTGGGCGGGCGTCCGGCCGTGCGCTCGAGCAGGGCGTGGACCCAGCGCACGCCGTCGCCGCGGTCGGCGAGGAAGGACCCGGCGTCCAGCACCACGCCACCCCGCTGCGTCGCCCGGTGCCAGCGCCAGGCCGCCCGCTCGCTGAGGTCGGGAGCGTGCTGCGCGGCGTCGTCGGGGAGGAGCTCGACGCCCACGCCCGGGTGCCACCGGCGCGCCTTTCCCGGCTTGAACGGGTAGTACTCGTAGAGGAAGTCCTCCACCGCGTGCTTCTCGTGGCGGGAGCGCCGCGCGCGGTGCCCGGCGGTGAAGGCGTCCGCGCGGGCGGCGTGGTCGGCCGCGCGCGCCCGCCAGGTCGTCGCCGTCAGCTGCACGGCACCCAGGGTAGGCACGCGAACCCGGGCCCGCGACGACGGCGAACCGCACGCTCGACGACGGCGAACCGCACGCTCGGCGACGTCGAACCGCACGCTCGACGACCGAGCCGCGGCGGGGCTCATAGGATCGCCTCATGCGCATCGCCCGCTTCGTCACCGACGGCAACCCCCGATACGGGATCCTCGACGAGGACTCCGCCGAGCTCGTGGTCCTCAGGTCCGACCCGTTGTTCGCCGGGTTCGACACCACCGGGGAGCGGGTGGCGCTCGACGACGTCCGACTCCTCTCGCCGGTCATCCCGCGCTCGAAGGTCGCCGGGCTCGCCCGCAGCTACCGGGTCGACGGCGGACCGGACCCCGATCCGGTGGTGTTCCTCAAGCCGAACACCTCGGTCATCGGCCCGGACGACCCGGTCGTGCTCCCGCGCTGGAGCCAGGAGGTCTGGTACGAGGCCGAGCTCGCCGTGGTCATCGGGCGGATGGGCAAGGACGTCCCCGTCGAGCGCGTGGACGAGATCGTGTTCGGCTACACGGCGGCGAACGACTACACCGCCAAGGACCAGCTCGCCCCCGGGGACCCGTGGGCGCGCGCCAAGGGCTGGGACACGTCCACGCCGATCGGCCCGTACCTCGCCGTCGACCTCGACCCGGACGACCTCGCGGTCCGCGCCTCCGTCGACGGCGTGCGCACGCAGGACGGTCGGACCTCCCAGCTGGTCACCGGCGTGCGCGAGATCGTCGCCCAGGTCTCCGAGATCTTCACCCTGCTGCCCGGCGACCTCGTGCTCACCGGCACGCCCGCGGGCAACGGGACGGTCGAGGCCGGGCAACGGGTCGAGGTCGAGGTCGAGGGCATCGGGTCGTTCGTCAACCCGATCCTGCGCCGGGACTGAACAGGACGGAGCGGACTGAACAGGACTGAGCGGGACTGAGGAGGTGGGCTGCCGGCGGGGCCCGCCGGCCGACGCCGTCGCGTCGGCCGGGACCGGTCGCCTCCCGGACGGGGCCGGTCGCCTCCCGGACGGGGCCGGCCGGGCGCCCGACTACCCTGGGACGCACCATGACTGAGTCCTCCTCCGGCGCCGCCCGGTCCGACGTCCGCGTCCGCTTCTGCCCCTCGCCGACCGGCACGCCCCACGTCGGGCTCGTGCGCACGGCCCTGTTCAACTGGGCGTGGGCCCGGCACACGGGCGGGACGTTCGTGTTCCGCATCGAGGACACCGACGCCGCGCGCGACAGCCAGGAGAGCTACGAGCAGCTGCTCGACACGATGCGGTGGCTCGGCATGGACTGGGACGAGGGCGTCGAGGTGGGCGGTCCGCACGGCCCCTACCGGCAGTCGGAGCGGTCGGAGATCTACGCCGACGTCGTCGCGCGCCTCACCGAGGCCGGGTACCTCTACGAGTCCTTCTCCACGCCGGAGGAGGTCGAGGCACGGCACCGCGCCGCGGGCCGCGACCCCAAGCTCGGCTACGACAACTTCGACCGCGACCTCACCGACGAGCAGCGGACCGCGCTGCGGGCGGAGGGGCGCGAGCCCACCCTGCGCATGCGCATGCCGGACACCGACGGCACCTTCACCGACCTCGTGCGCGGCGAGATCACCTTCACCGCCGGGTCCGTCCCGGACTTCGTGGTCGTCCGCGCCAACGGGCAGCCCCTGTACACGCTGGTCAACCCCGTCGACGACGCGCTCATGGGCATCACGCACGTGCTGCGCGGCGAGGACCTGCTCTCCTCGACGCCCCGCCAGCTCGCCCTGCACGCCGCGCTCGTCGAGCTCGGCATCTCCGAGCGGGTGCCGGAGTTCGGGCACCTGCCGTACGTCATGGGCGAGGGCAACAAGAAGCTGTCCAAGCGCGACCCGGAGTCGAACCTCTTCCTCCACCGCGAGCGCGGGATGATCCCCGAGGGCCTGCTCAACTACCTGGCCCTGCTCGGATGGTCCATCGCCCCGGACAACGACCTGTTCACGCGCGAGGAGATGGTCGAGGCCTTCGACATCCGCGACGTCCTGGCGAACCCCGCGCGCTTCGACAACGACAAGGCCACCGCGATCAACGCCGAGCACGTGCGACGGCTCGACGTCTCGGACCTGGCGCGTCGCCTCGTGCCGTTCCTGCACGCCGGCGGGTTCGTCGGGGCCGAGTCCTACGACGGCCTGGGGGAGCGCGAGCGCGAGGTCCTCGACGCCGCGGCACCCCTGCTCCAGACCCGCATGCAGGTCCTCGGCGAGGTCACCGACCTGGCCGGCTTCCTGTTCGTCGCACTCGAGGACCTCACCTACGACGAGAAGGCGGTCGGCAAGCTCGCCGACACCGCCCCCGACGTGCTCGCCGCCGGTCGCGCGGCCCTCGCCGCGCTCCCGACCGACGGTTTCACGACGCCGGAGATCGAGGCCGCTCTGCGGGCCGCGGTCGTCGAGGGGCTGGGGATCAAGCCCCGGCACGCGTTCGGGCCGCTGCGCGTGGCCGTGACCGGCAGGGCGATCTCCCCGCCCCTGTTCGAGTCGATGGAGATCCTCGGCCGGGACGAGACCCTCGCCCGGATCGACCAGCTCGCGGCGCGGCTGGGGGAGTAGCGGGGTCGGGCGCCCGGCGGCGGGCGCGGGCTCGGGCGCGCGAATCGTCCCGGCCACGCGCGGGGGCCGGTGGCTCCTCGGCGGCGACGGCGGAGAACCACAGGTGGCCCTGCCGCTCCGCGGGGGACCGGCGTCACGGCGGGCCCGTGAGGTCCCTCACCGCGGGCCCGATCCGGTTGGCCCGCCCGGTTCGAGAGGGTAAAGTTCAACGCCGGTACGAGGTCGTGGATGCGCGCTCGGGGAAGCCCCCGCAGCACGCGTCGGAGGACGACCGACTACCCCCTTGGGGTATGGTGTAATTGGCAACACGACTGGTTCTGGTCCAGTTATTCTAGGTTCGAGTCCTGGTACCCCAGCCATCCGGCGCCTCGGCGTCGGGGACACCGCTCACGCGGTGGTAGGCCCCCATCGTTTAGCGGCCTAGGACACCGCCCTCTCACGGCGGCGGCGCGGGTTCGAATCCCGCTGGGGGTACGCGGTGACTGACCTCACCGCCCCGTGGTTCGCTCAGCGAGTGACGACGGGGGTGCCGGTCCGGTAAAGTCTCCCGGGCGCCGCGGCGCACAGCACGACCTGACAACAGCACAACGCAGGCCCCCATCGTTTAGCGGCCTAGGACACCGCCCTCTCACGGCGGCGGCGCGGGTTCGAATCCCGCTGGGGGTACAGATCGACGGCCCCGGACCATCTGGTCCGGGGCCGTCGTCGTGCCCGGTCCCGGGCAGTCCTGCGGCCGCGCCTGCTGGGCAGGCCTGCGGCCGCGTCCGCACCGGGAGTCGCGGGCCCCCTGGGCCCGACGCCGGCCCGACCCGACCTAGTCCTCGGAGTCCTCGTCCGTGCTGCGCACGACCTCGCTCAGCCGGTTCCCCGCGGCGATGAGCGCGGGCGCGAAGTGCCGGCCGGGCTGGCGTCCCATCCGCTCGATCGGGCCGGAGACGGACACCGCGGCGACGACGCGGCCCGACGGCCCGCGCACGGGCGCCGAGACGGAGGCGACCCCCGGCTCGCGCTCGCCGACGGACTGGGCCCAGCCCCGGCGTCGGACCTGGGAGAGCATGGTCGCGGTGAAGGTGGCGCCGTGCAGCCCGCGGTGGAGCCGGTCCGGCTCCTCCCAGGCCAGCAGCGTCTGCGCGGCCGAGCCGGCGAGCATCGACAGCGTCGCGCCGACCGGGATCGAGTCCCGCAGGCCCACCGGGCGGTCGGCGGCGGCCACGCAGATGCGCTGCTCGCCCTGGCGGCGGAACAGCTGCGCGGACTCGCTGGTGTGGTCGCGCAGGGCGAGCAGCACCGGCCCGGCGGCGGCGAGGAGGCGGTCCTCGCCGGCGGCGGACGCGAGCTCCCCGAGGCGCGGGCCGAGGACGAACCGGCCCTGCATGTCCCGCGAGACGAGCCGGTGGTGCTCGAGCGCCACGGCGAGGCGATGGGCCGTCGGCCGGGCGAGGTGCGTGGCCGAGACGAGCTGGGCGAGGGTGGCCGGCCCCGACTCGAGTGCCGCAAGAACAGCCGCGGCCTTGTCAAGGACGCCGACTCCGCTAGAGTTGTCCATGGATCAAGACTACTATCTCAGACCCTGAGATGCACGCGCTTCCCCGTGAGACGCGGGACGGACCGGACGAAGGAGCAATCGATGAGCGGGACGCTCGCCGAGAAGGTATGGCAGGAGCACGTGGTGGCGCGTGGTGACGACGGCGCCCCCGACCTTCTCTACATCGACCTGCACCTCGTGCACGAGGTGACCAGCCCGCAGGCGTTCGAGGGCCTGCGGCTCGCCGGTCGCCAGGTGCGCAGGCCGGACCTGACGATCGCCACCGAGGACCACAACACGCCCACGGTGAACATCGACCTGCCGATCGCCGACCGCACCTCGCGCAAGCAGATCGACACGCTGCGGGCGAACGCCGAGGAGTTCGGGGTCCGCATCCACTCGCTGGGGGATGCCGAGCAGGGGATCGTGCACGTCGTCGGCCCCCAGCTGGGCCTGACGATGCCCGGCATGACCGTGGTCTGCGGCGACTCGCACACCTCGACGCACGGTGCCTTCGGCGCCCTCGCGTTCGGCATCGGCACCTCCGAGGTCGAGCACGTCCTCGCCACCCAGACCCTGCCGCTGGCGCCGTTCAAGACGATGGCGATCAACGTCGAGGGCGAGCTGCGCCCCGGCACGACGTCGAAGGACATCATCCTGGCCGTCATCGCCAAGATCGGCACCGGTGGCGGGCAGGGGTACGTCCTGGAATACCGCGGCGAGGCCATCCGCTCCCTGTCGATGGAGGCGCGGATGACGATCTGCAACATGTCCATCGAGGCCGGCGCCCGCGCGGGCATGATCGCGCCCGACGAGACCACCTTCGAGTACGTCAAGGGCCGCCCGCACGCGCCCCAGGGCGCGGACTGGGACGCGGCGGTCGAGCACTGGCGCACCCTGCGCACCGACGACGACGCTGTGTTCGACGCCGAGGTCACGCTCGACGCGGACGACCTGGAGCCGTTCGTCACGTGGGGCACCAACCCGGGCCAGGGCCTGCCGATCTCCGGCGCCGTCCCGGACCCCACGGACATCGCCGACGAGAACTCCCGCAAGGCCGCCGAGCGCGCCCTGGAGTACATGGCGCTGACCCCCGGCACGCCGCTGCGGGACATCGCCGTCGACACGGTGTTCATCGGCTCGTGCACCAACGGGCGGATCGAGGACCTGCGGTCCGTCGTCGAGGTGATCAAGGGCCGGAAGAAGGCCGAGGACGTCCGCGTGCTCGTGGTCCCGGGCTCGGCCCGGGTGCGGCTGCAGGCCGAGGCGGAGGGCCTGGACGAGGTCTTCGCCGAGTTCGGCGCCGAGTGGCGCAACGCGGGCTGCTCGATGTGCCTGGGCATGAACCCCGACCAGCTGGCGCCGGGGGAGCGGGCGGCGTCGACGTCGAACCGCAACTTCGAGGGACGCCAGGGCAAGGGCGGCCGCACGCACCTGGTCTCGCCGCTCGTGGCCGCCGCCACGGCGATCCGCGGCACCCTGTCCACGCCGGCCGACCTGGAGCCGGTCGGCGCCCCCGAGCCCGTCGCGGCCGGGGTCTGAGGAGGAGCACGCCATGGAGAAGTTCACCACCCACACCGGCGTCGGCGTCCCGCTGCGGCGCAGCAACGTCGACACCGACCAGATCATCCCGGCCGTCTACCTCAAGCGCGTGACCCGCACGGGCTTCGAGGACGCCCTGTTCGCCGCCTGGCGCGGCGACCCGGACTTCGTCCTCAACCAGCCGGCCTACGCGGGCGCCTCGGTGCTCCTGGCCGGCCCGGACTTCGGCACCGGCTCCTCGCGCGAGCACGCCGTGTGGGCACTGAAGGACTACGGGTTCCGGGTCGTCCTGTCGACGAAGTTCGCCGACATCTTCCGCGGCAACTCCGGCAAGCAGGGGCTCGTCGCCGGTCAGCTGTCCGAGGAGGACGCCGAGCTGCTGTTCAAGGTCCTCGAGGGCGACCCCGGCACCGCCGTGACCGTGGACCTCGAGGCGCGGATCGTCACCGCCGGCGATGTCACGGTGCCGTTCCAGATCGACGACTACACGCGCTGGCGCCTGATGGAGGGCCTGGACGACATCGGCCTCACCCTCCAGAAGGAGGACAGCATCACCGCCTACGAGCAGACCCGCGCCGACTGGCGCCCGAAGACGCTCCCGGCGCGCACCCTCGGCCCGGGCGAGGTCACGCTGGCCCGCCCGGTGGGCGAGGAGGCCGCGCTCGGCTGAGTGCGGGGGCCGTGCAGAACGGCAGGTCGCGTGCGGCGCGGCGACGCACGGGGCGCGCCGACAGCACGGCGCGCCGACAGCACGGCGCGCCGACCGAGCGCGATCCCCGGTCGTCGATGAACCCGGCGTGAGAGGTCTCTCCCGCTGACGCACCGGTGAGCACGCTCACCGCGCCCGGCGGCGCCCGGACGTATCCTGAACGCCGTCACGCACCGCCTGGTGCGCGGCCACGGCCCCGGGGAACCGACGGGGTGACCTGAGTCCGGGGTCCGCCGGGCGGCAAACGAGCGGAGGCTCGATGAGCGACGTGCTCACGAAGAACGACGTCCTGACGATCGAGGGCGGACGCCCGCTGACCGGGGAGATCACCGTCCGGGGCGCGAAGAACTTCGTCTCCAAGGCGATGGTGGCGGCCCTGCTGGGCGAGTCGCCGTCGGAGCTGCACAACGTCCCCGACATCCGGGACGTCGAGGTCGTCTCCGGCCTGTTGAGCATCCACGGGGTGGGCATCCAGCACGACCACGAGGCCGGCGTCCTGCACATGGACCCGAGCAACGTGGAGTCCGCCCACGTCGCCGACATCGACGCGCACGCCGGCTCCTCACGCATCCCGATCCTCTTCTGCGGCCCGCTCCTGCACCGCCTCGGGGAGGCGTTCATCCCCGACCTGGGCGGCTGCCGCATCGGCGACCGCCCGATCAACTACCACCTCGACATCCTGCGGGAGTTCGGGGCCGTGGTGGACAAGCAGCCCTCCGGCATCGCGCTCACCGCGCCGCGCGGGCTCCGCGGCTCGGTCATCGACCTGCCCTACCCGTCGGTCGGGGCCACGGAGCAGACGCTGCTCACGGCGGTGCGCGCCGAGGGGCGCACCGAGCTGCGCGGCGCCGCGACCGAGCCCGAGATCATGGACCTCATCGCCGTCCTGCAGAAGATGGGCGCGATCATCTCGGTCGACACCGACCGCACGATCCGCATCGAGGGCGTCGACCGGCTCGAGGGCTTTAGGCACCACGGCATCTCCGACCGCATCGAGGCCGCCTCCTGGGCATCCGCCGCGCTCGCGACCGGTGGCGACATCGTCGTCAAGGGCGCGACCCAGCCCGAGATGATGACGTTCCTCAACACCTTCCGGAAGGTCGGCGGGGCGTTCGACGTGCGCCAGGACGGCATCCGCTTCTGGCACCCCGGCGGAGCCCTCAACCCCATCGTCCTCGAGACGGCCGTGCACCCCGGCTTCATGACGGACTGGCAGCAGCCCCTCGTCGTCGCACTCACCCAGGCCGAGGGCCTGTCGATCGTCCACGAGACCGTCTACGAGAACCGCTTCGGCTTCACCGAGGCGCTGCGCGGGATGGGCGCCGAGATCCAGGTCTACCGCGACTGCCTCGGCGGCTCGCAGTGCCGGTTCGGCCAGCGCAACTTCTACCACTCCGCCGTGGTCTCGGGCCGCACGCCCCTGAAGGCGGCGGAGATCATCGTGCCGGACCTGCGCGGCGGCTTCTCCCACCTCATCGCGGCGCTCGCGGCCGAGGGATCCTCCCGGGTCCGCGGCATCGACCTCATCAACCGCGGCTACGAGCACTTCCTCGACAAGCTCACCGCGCTCGGTGCCGCCGCCCGCATGACCGACTGACGACGCGGCCGGGGAGCCCGCGCGCCCGGTACCCACCTCCGGCGAGGTCGTGCCTCACGTGGCGAGGTCGTGCTTCCGACGCACCACCTCGACGCTCCAGGCACGACCTCGGTGGTGGCCAGATCCTGCCCGACGCCGGTGCGCACCTTCGCGCACCGGCGTCGGTCGCGTCCGACGGCGAACCGCACGCCCGGCCGCGAACCGCACGCCCGGCCGCGAACCGCACGTCCGACGGCGATGACAAACCTCATGCCCCGGCCGTGACGGCAGCAGGTGAACCGGTGCGCGTACGCACGTGAGGGGGCGCTGATCGGGCGGCATCGTTGATGCCATGACACCGACGACCTCCTCCACCGCACCCGACCGTCACTCCGCCGCGCCCGCGACCGACGCCGTCATCGAGGCGGTCGGCCTGCGCCGTTCCTACGGCAGCCGTTCCGAGCGCTTCGAGGCGGTGCGCGGCATCGACCTCACCGTCCACCGCGGCGAGCTCTTCGCCCTGCTCGGCACCAACGGCGCCGGCAAGACCTCCACGCTCGAGGTCCTCGAGGGCCTCGGTCGGGCCAGCGCCGGCACCGTCCGCGTGCTCGACGGCGACCCCGTCGCGGACCGCGCGCGCATCCGTCCCCGCACGGGTGTCCTCCTCCAGGAGGGCGGGTTCGTCTCCGAGCTCACGGTGGCCGACACCGCGCGCTCCTGGCACGGCACGCTGCCGAGCTCCATCGGGCCGGAGGCCGCCCTGTCGATGGTCGAGCTCGACCACCGCGCCGACGTGCGCGTCCCGTCCCTGTCCGGCGGCGAGCGCCGCCGGCTCGACCTCGCGCTCGCCCTCATGGGTGACCCGGAGCTGCTGTTCCTCGACGAGCCCACCGCCGGCCTCGACCCGCAGTCTCGCGCGGTCCTGTGGGACATCGTGCGCGCCCGGCTGGCGAGCGGGACGACCGTGGTCCTCACCACCCACTACCTCGAGGAGGCCGAGTCGCTCGCCGACCGGATCGCCATCATGCACGGCGGCGAGATCGTGCGCGAGGGCACGCTCGCGCAGATCGTCGCCGACGAGCCGGAGCGGATCTCCTTCACCACGGCGGGGACCGAGGACCTGCCGGTGGCGGGCCTGCCGCACCTGCTGGCCCGGCCGAGCACCGCGGCCGGACGCACCGTCCTCGAGACGCACGACCTCCAGGCCACGCTCACCGCGCTGCTGACCGCGGCGGCGCAGGCCGGGGTCCGGATCGACAACCTCGACGCCCGGCACGCGTCGCTCGAGCAGGTCTTCCTCGCGATCGCCGGCTCCGAGCTCGACCAGGCGGCCGCCGCGTGAGCGGGCGGCCCACCACCGACCGTCACCACATCGCTGAGGAGCACCCCATGACCACGCAGCAGACCACCACGACCGCCCCCGACGTGGCAGGCCGGCCCCCGGCGGCCGGCTCGACCCAGCGGCGCGAGCTGCCGCCCGCCACCCCGCGGCGCAGCGGGCCGCTCGGCCGGATCGCCTCCCTCGCGGCCGCCGAGCTCAAGGTCCTCGGCCGCAACTCCGTGGCCGCGTTCTACGCCGTCCTCATGGCGCCGGCGATGGTCCTGCTGATGACGACGCTCCCGATCTGGGAGGACATCGCCGGGACCGCGGGCCCCGCGATGTCTGTGCGCGTGCTGGGGATGCTCGTCGTGTTCGGCATCGTCATGGCGATCTACTACAACCTCACGACGGCGGCGGTCGCCCGGCGCGAGTCCCTCGCCCTCAAGCGGCAGGTCTCCGGCACGGCACGCCCCTGGGAGGTCCTGACCGCGCTCGCCGTCCCGAACGTCGCGGTCTTCCTCGCACAGGTCGTCGTCGTCCTCGGCGTGGTGATCTGGCGGATGGAGATGCCGGCGATGACGAACCCGCTGATCGCCGTGGTCGGGATCCTGCTCGGCGCCGTCGTCTTCGCCCTGCTGTCCTACGTCACGACGATCGTCACCCGCACCGCCGAGTCGGCGCAGCTGACGACGATGCCGATGATGCTGGTCGGTCTCGTGATCTCCGGTGCCCTCGTCCCGATGTCCGTGCTGCCCGACCGGGCCCAGACCGTCCTCGAGCTCCTCCCGGTGCTGCCGGTCACCGAGCTCGTGTCGATCGGGTTCGGCGGTACGACCCTCGCCGGCCAGGACCTGTCCCTCGCGCAGACCTTCGCCGAGGCCGGGCGGCCCGTCGCGGTCCTCGCCGTGTGGGCCGTGGTGCTCGCGGCGGTCGTCTCGCGGAGGATGCCGTTCGAGCCGCGCCGCTGACCCGGCGCCGCCGGCACCGCGCCGCTGACCCGGTGCGGCCGGCATCGCGCAGCAGCCGGCACCACGCCGGCCCCCGGGCCGGGCCCGCCGCCGACGGTGGCGGGCCCGGCCTGGAAGACTGACCGCCTCGGGAGGAAGGACGACGATGAGGGTGCTGGATCGCTGGCGGAGCTCGACCGACGCCGCCCGGTTCGAGGCGTACACGTGGTGGTCGATCGCGGTCCTGCTGTGGATCGTCCCGTTCTTCGCCCTGGGGGTCGCGGGCGCGTCCACCGCGGACCTCGCCGTCGCAGACTCCGACGCACGCCTCCCGCTCACCCGGACCTGGACCGTCGTCGTCGTCGTGGGGGCGGCCGCCCTGCAGACCTGGTCGGCCACCCGCACGGCGCGGGAGTCCTGGTCCGTCCGTCTCGGACGCGGCACGCCGAGGCCGTCCACGCTCGTCCTCCTGCTCGCCTCGACCGTCCTCCTGGTCGCCGTCTCCGCGCTCGTCGTGCCGAGCTCGGACTCGTGGGTCAGCAGCGCGGAGTTCCTCGCCCTGGTGGCGATCACCGCGGGGGTGGCCGCGTACGGCGCGCGCTGGACCTTCCGGAAGCTCGTGATCGCCGTGGTCCCGGCCGCGATCGTCAGCGCCCTCACCAACCTGCTCATGAGAGAGATGGGCGTGCGGGACCTGCTCGTCATGGCGGTAGCCGACGGCCTCGTGATCCTCGGGTTCGGCGCCTCGGTCTGGCTGTCGGCCTGGATGGTCGAGGTCGTCCGCAGGCTCGAGCAGGCCCGGCACGTCGAGGGGCGCCTCGCGGTCGCCGAGGAGCGCCTGCGGTTCTCCCGCGACCTGCACGACACGGTGGGCCGGTCCCTGTCCGCCATCGCCGTGAAGTCCGAGCTCGCCGCCGAGCTCGCCCGGCGGGGGAGGAGCGAGGCGCCCGAGGAGATGACGAGCGTGCGGGACCTCGCCCACGAGGCGCTCGCCGAGGTCCGGTCCGTCGCCGCCGGCTACCGCACGGTGAGCCTGACCGACGAGCTCGAGGGGGCCCGCTCGCTGCTGCGCTCCACCGGCGCGGTGACGACGATGACCGGCGACGCCGACGGCGTGGGTCCCCTCGCGCAGGACGTGCTCGCCTGGGTGGTCCGCGAGGGCGTGACCAACGTCGTCCGGCACTCCTCGGCCCGCGCGGTCGGGCTCACCCTTGTCCGTGAGGAGGACGACGCGGTCCTCACGCTCGTCAACGACGGCGCCACCCCGGCGCCGGGCGCGCAGGACGCCGGGCTCGAGAACGGCGAGGCCTCCGACGACGACGATGCCGCCGTCGTTCGCGGCAACGGCCTCGCGGGCCTGGCCGAGCGCCTCGGGCGGATCGGCGGCACCCTGCGCACCGAGCGCTCGGGGCGCCGGTTCGTCCTCGTCGCGCGCGTGCCGGCCGATGCCACCGGAGGTGGTTCCTCGACCGCCGGGAGCGCGCCGTCGCCCACCGAGGCGACCGTGCCTGCGGAGACGACGGGCGGCCCCGCCGAGGCGGCCGCGCCTGCAGCGTCCTCGTCCGTGGGGACGGCGTCGTCCCCCGCTACCCCGTCGTCCCCGAACGCCGCGGAGGTGGCGCGATGATCCGGCTCCTGCTCGCCGACGACGAGACCCTCATCCGGGACGCCCTGGCCTCGCTGCTGCGCCTCGAGGACGACCTCGAGGTGGTCGCCGTCGCCGCCTCGGGCACGGAGGCACTCGACGCCGCCCGCAAGCACGAGCCCGACGTCGCCGTCCTCGACCTGCAGATGCCCGGCCTCGACGGCATCGCGGCATCCGAACAGATCCAGGCGGCCGTGCCCGGCTGCCGGTCGATCATCGTCACCAGCCACGGACGGCCCGGCTACCTCAAGCGCGCGCTGTCCGCCGGCGTCGCCGGGTTCCTGCCGAAGACCGTGTCCTCGACCGTGCTCAGCCAGGTCGTGCGGCAGGTCCACGGCGGGGGCCGCTACGTCGACCCCCAGCTGGCCGCCGAGGCCATCGGCGCGGGCGACTCACCGCTCACGCCCCGGGAGGCCGACGTCCTCGAGCTCGCCGAACAGGGGGCGCCCGTCGAGGAGATCGCCGAACGGGCGCACCTCTCGGCCGGCACGGTGCGCAACTACCTCTCCTCGGCGACCAGCAAGCTCGGTGCGGCCAACCGGCACGAGGCGGCGCACCGCGCCCGCGAGCACGGCTGGATCTGATCCGCGCCGCGTAGCATCGCCCGGTGCCCCGACCCGTCCCGCCCGCGCTCGGCGCGATCGCGGCGCTCCTCCTGCCGCCGCTGCGCACGCTGGTCGGCCGCCGCTGGTCCGGCACCCGGAACCTCCCGCGATCCGGCGGTTTCGTCGTCGCCGCCAACCACGTCTCCAACCTCGACCCGGTGCTGGTGGGCGACCTCCTCCTCACGCACGGTGCGCCGCCCGCGATCCTCGCCAAGTCCGAGCTGTTCGCCCGACCGGTGCTCGCGGCGATCCTGCGGGCCGCGGGCCAGGTGGAGGTGCGCCGTGACTCGGCCGACGCCGCGCGGGCCCTCGACGACGCACGGGCCGCGCTGAGGTCCGGCCGGTGCGTCCTGGTGTTCCCCGAGGGGTCCTTCACGCGGGACCCCGACCTGTGGCCGATGACCGGACGCACCGGGGCTGCCCGACTGGCGCTGGAGGCCGGCGTCCCCCTCGTGCCGGTCGTCACCTGGGGCGGCCAGCGTGTCCTGCCCCCGTTCACCTCGCGCTTCCGGCCCTGGCCCCGGGTGACGGCCGAGGTCGTCGTCGGGCGGCCGATGACCCGCGAGGACCTCCTGCCCGACGCTCCTGCGGCCCCGGAGGCGGCACCGGGTGCGGGGCCCACACCGGGGGCGACGCCGGGTGCGGACCTGACCGCGGACGAGCTCGCCGGGGCGACGGCACGGATCATGGACCGGCTCGCCGCGATGCTCGGGGTCGTGCGCGGCGAGACGCCGCCGCTCCGCCTGTGGGACACCCGCGTCGACGGCGACCCCCACCCCCGGCGGCGGCGCGGACGCTGAGGCGACCGCTCGTTCCCGCCCTCGACGTCCCGGCGGAGCGGGGGGCGACGCCCCGACATGCCGACCGGCCGGACCCGTCCTCGGGTCCGGCCGGTGGGGTTCGGGGTGGTCAGCCGGCGATCTCGATGTCGATGACCAGTCGCAGCGGGTCCGGCAGGACGAACACGCGGTACGGGCGGGCCGAGTCCACGCCGAGCACCACCTGGATCTGCCCCTCGAAGGGGGAGGACACGTACGCCTCGGTCACACCGGTGCCGGTGACCGGGATCACGCCGTCGACGAACTCCTCACCCTCCTCCGGGTACCGGAAGCCGGTGACCGACACGTGGAGGAACGCGTTGCCCTCGATGTCGATCGGCGCGCCGGAGCCGTCCTGGACCGGGTCGCCCGTGTAGTCCGCGTACCAGCCGGGGTTGCCGCCCTCGCCCTCGAGGTCCACGACCACACGGTCGTAGTACGGGTGGATGGCGGATCGGACGTCCACCGCCAGCAGCGGGCCGCCGGCCAGGTCGCCGGCGCCCTCGTCGGAGCTGCCGGGGGAGATCCACTGCGCGTCGGTGCCGCCGGGCTCCTGCTCGTCGCTCGCGCCCTCGTCCGGCGCCTGGGCACCGTCCTCGGACCCCGCCTCACCGTTCCCGGTGCTCGTCTCGGGTGGTTCGTCGCCACCGGTGGCCGCCTCGTCGTCGGTGGTCGAGGACTCCTCGTCCGCCCCACCGGGGGCCTCCTCGGTGGTGTCGGTGCCGGCCGTGGGCGCCTGCTGGGAGGGGGTGTCGACGTTCGCGCTGTCGTCCGTGCCCTGGTCGTCCTCGGACGAGCAGGCGACGAGTGTGGCGAGGAGGGCGGCGGTGGCGGCAGCGGCTGCCGCGCGACGTGCGCGCACGTGTTCTCCTTCGTTCTCGGGAGGGGGGCGGTCGGGGGCCCGCCGGGTCGGCATCGATCCTGCCCCACGTCAGGCGCTCGTCCGTCACGGCGTGGTCACAGGACAGACGCGATCGGGCGGCCGTTAGGCTTCGGGCGATGACTATCGAGAGCCGGGCCACAGACCGCAGGATCCGCGTCGCGCTGGTGTTCGGCGGGCGCAGCGGCGAGCACGAGATCAGCTGCGCGACGGCCGCCGGTGTGATGCGTGCGCTCGACCCGGATCGTTACGAGATCGTGCCCGTCGGTATCACCCGCGAGGGCCGCTGGGTGCTGGGACCGGCGGACCCGGCGGCGCTCGAGCTCGCCGCGCACGGGGCTGTGACCGAGGGCGCGGACGTCCTGCTCCGGCTCGACGGCGGTCGTGAGCTCGTCGTCGCCGACCAGCCGGACGCGGTCGCCGCCGCGCAGGGAGGCGTGCCGGGTGGTGACGACGCCCCCGTGGCGGTGGACGGCCTGCGCGCGCTCGGTGGCGTCGACGTCGTCCTGCCTCTCCTGCACGGTCCGTTCGGCGAGGACGGGACCCTCCAGGGGCTGCTCGAGATGGCGGACCTGCCCTACGTCGGCTCCGGGGTCCTCGCCTCGGCGGCAGGGATGGACAAGGACGCGATGAAGGCCATGCTGGCTGCGAGCGGACTCCCGGTCGGCCCGTACGTGTCGGTGCCTGCGCGTCGGTGGGAGACCGAGCAGGAGGCGGTCCGCGCGGAGATCGCGGACCTCGGGCTCCCGCTCTTCGTCAAGCCGGCCCGCGCCGGCTCCTCGATCGGCATCAGCAAGGTCGAGAACCTCGCGGACCTCGACGCCGCGATGGCCGAGGCCCGGCGGCACGACCCGAAGGTCGTCGTCGAGGCCGGCGTCCCGGGGCGCGAGATCGAGTGCGGCGTCCTCGGCGGGCACGGCACCGACGCGCCCCGGCCCTCCCTGCTCGGCGAGATCGTCCTGTCCGAGGCGCCCGCGGGCTTCTACGACTACGACGCGAAGTACGTCGACACGGACGGCCTGGAGATGTCGGTCCCCGCCGACCTGCCGGGCACCGTGGCCGACCGCGTCCGTGAGCTCGCGGTCCGGGCCTTCGAGGCGCTCGGCTGCGAGGGGCTCGCCCGCGTGGACTTCTTCGTCGACGGCGAGACGATCGTCGTCAACGAGATCAACACGATGCCGGGCTTCACGCCGTTCTCCATGTTCCCGGTCGTGTGGGAGGCCACGGGCCTGCCCTACGCGGAGCTCCTCGACGAGCTCATCGCTCTCGCGCTCGAGCGGCCCGTCGGTCTGCGCTGACACGTGCGCGCGGCGCGCGCGGGCGGGTCACCGGCCGTCGTCGGTGCCCGTCTCGTCGATGCCCGCGTCGTCGGTGGCCGTGTCGCCGGTGCCCGTCTCGCCGGACCGGGCACCCGCGGAGCCCGCCTCGGCGGACTCGACCTCGGCCGCGCCCACGCAGCTCGCCACGTGCTCCGTGGCCTCGACCGCGCCGTCGAGGTCGACGAGGACCGCGGAGGCCTGGTCGGACAGCTCCGCCGGAACCACCACCTCGATCGCGGGCCGGCGACCGTAGGACACCCAGCTCGACTCCACGCCCTCCGGCGCACCGTCCTCGAGGACCGCCCCGGCGTCGGTGTGGATCCAGTCGTGCACCCGGCCGTCCGGCAGTTCGATCGACAGGCACTCGGCCGTGGTCGGCGGCGGTGGTTCTACCCCGCAGCGCAGCGTGATCGCGGGCTCCCCCCACGCCGTGGAGGCCTGGGAGTCGGTGGACCGGCGCTCGCCGTCGGCCAGCACGTCGGGGGTGGCCTGGAGGACGTCGCCGCAGTCCGGTGCGGCGGCCGACGGCGCCGGCTCCAGGGAGACGGGCGTGCCGCACGCGCCGAGGAGAAGTGCGGTCGCGGTGGCCGTCAGGGCGAGCGGGCGACAGCGAGGCATGCCCGAAGGGTACGTCCCGCCCTGGGTAGCGTGGCCGGGTGACCACCGATCCCGCGAGCCCCGGGCCACACGTCGACACCGACGCCACCAGCGCCGACGACCCGGGCGGGCACGCCACCACCGTGCGCGACGTCGGGGAGGACGGGGTGCTCGCCGTCCTGCTCCCCGAGCTCCCGGTCGGGGACCGCACGCTCGTCGGCCCGGGCGACGACTGCGCCGTCGTCGCCTCCAGCGACCCCCGGCTCGTGGTCAGCGCCGACATGCTCCTCGAGGGCCACCACTTCCGCACCGACTGGGGCACGGGCATCGACGTCGGGCGGCGGGCCGCCGCGCAGAACCTCGCCGACGTCGCGGCCATGGGCGCCGACCCGCTCGCCCTCGTGGTCTCGCTGGGGCTGCCGGGGGACACGCCGCTGGCCCGGGTGCGCGACCTCGCGCGCGGGCTGGCCCTGGCCTGCGGACCGATCGGCGTCGGCGTCGTCGGCGGGGACCTCACCGCCTCCGAGCGGCTCGTGATCTCGGTGGCGGTGCACGGCGACCTGCGCGGCGGCGAGCCCGTGCTGCGCAGCGGCGCCCGACCCGGCGACGTCCTCGCGCACGCCGGCGTCCTCGGCCGGGCCGCCGCCGGCTACGCGCTGCTGTCCGCCGGTCGGACCGGTGGCGACGGTACCGACGCGCTCGTGGCGGCCTTCCTCAGCCCCGATCCGCCGATCGCCCTCGGTCCCGTGGCCCGTGAGGCCGGCGCCACCGCCATGATCGACGTCTCCGACGGCCTGCTGCGGGACGCCGGCCGGATCGCCCGGGCCTCCGGCGTCGTCGTCGACGTCGACTCCCGTGCGGCCGGCGAGGCGGACCTCGACGCGCTCGGCCCCGTGGCGGCCGAGCTGGGCAACGACCCCATGGAGTGGGTGCTGCGCGGCGGCGAGGACCACGGGCTGCTCGCCACCTTCCCGGCCGGCGCGCCCCTGCCCGAGGGCTTTCGGGCCATCGGGCGGGTGCGCGCGCTCGACGACGTGAGCGGGATCGAGGCGCCGACGCCGACCGTGGACGGCCTCGGCGCGTCCGTGCTCCTCGACTCCGGGCCCGTGGGCGGGATCGGCGGCTGGGACCACTTCGTGTAGCCGCGGGTCCCGCGCGCCGGGGGAACGACGAAGGACCCCGCCCGACGGGCGAGGTCCTTCGCGGCGGGGCCGGCTGCGCGCCGGCGCGGGGGTCAGCTCTTGACGTAGCGCGTGACCTTGTCGGCCTTGAGGCACGACGTGCACACGTTCATGCGCTTGGGCGCACCGTCGATGTTGGCGCGGATGCGCTGGATGTTCGGGTTCCAGCGGCGCGACGTGCGCACGTGCGAGTGCGACACGGTCTTGCCGAAGCTGGGGTGCTTGCCACAGATGTCGCAGGTCGCAGCCACGGTGGATCTCCTGAGCTCGTACGGGACGGCCGCGACGGGAGCCGCGGGCCGATGGTCGGCACGCCCATACGACGGCCGAGGGCCGGACGGGCAACCGGGACAGCGTACCCGAGTGGCTACCGCGGCCCCAAGGGGCGGCGGCGCCCGGTCGCGTGCGTTGAGACACAGACCTCGCCACGTCGCCGGACCCGGACACGCAGGTCCCGGGGCAGGCAGGCGCTGTGGAGGAGCAGGTCCGGGCGGAGGTGGGGACACGCAGGTCGCGGCGTCGGTGGCCGGACGTAGCCTGGCCCCGTGACCAGTGCTGCGGACGAGCGGGGCGGCCCGGACCCGGCCGGCCTCGAGGCCCCCGTCGGCCGACTCGTGCGCAAGGCCGCCGCGGACAAGTTCGCCCGGCTCGGCGTGCGCACGCAGCGCGACCTCCTGCGCCACTACCCCTTCCGCTGGGTCGCGCCCGGCCGGCTCTCCTCGCTGGCCGACCTGCACCCCGGTGAGCAGGTGACGGTCGTCGCCGAGGTGGTCGGCGCGGAGACCCGGGTCTCGCGCGCGGGCGGGCGCGGGGGCTCCCGCCTGGTCGTGACGATCACGGACGGCTCGGCGTTCCTCACGCTCGTGTTCTTCGGCTCGAGCCCCCGTTCATTCGGGATGCACACGCGACGGCTCCGCGCGGGAGTGCGCGGCCAGTTCACCGGCGAGGTGTCGGTGTTCCGCGACGAGCTCCAGCTCACCCACCCCGACTACCAGACCTTCGAGCCCGACGCCGAGGGCGCGGCCGCCGAGGCGCTCGCCGCCGAGGAGGCCCTGCGCCCCACGCCGATCTACCCGGCCACGCGCGGTCTGCCCTCGTGGGTCGTCGCCGGCACCGTGCGCTCGGTCCTCGACCCCCTGCGCCCGGGCGACCTGCCGGAGCCGCTGCCCGAGGCCTACCGAGCCGAGCACGGGTTGCTCGGCTCGCTCGCGGCGCTACGCGCGATCCACCACCCGACCGACGAGCGGGAGGTCGCCGCCGGCGCGCGCACCCTCCGCCACGAGGAGGCGTTCCTCGTCCAGACGGCGCTCGCCCGGCGCCGGGCCGTGGCCGCCGGGGACGGGGCCGAGCCCAACGCGCCGGTCGACGACGGCCTGCTCGCCGCCTTCGACCGCTCCCTGCCGTTCACGCTCACCAGCGGTCAGGACGAGGTCGGCGCCGCGGTCGCCGAGGACCTGGCCGGCACCTCGCCGATGCAGCGACTCCTGCACGGCGAGGTCGGATCGGGCAAGACCGTGGTCGCCGCCCGTGCCATGCTCCAGGTCGTCGACGCCGGGGGGCAGGCGGCGCTGCTCGCCCCCACCGAGGTCCTCGCCCAGCAGCACCACCGCGCGCTCACCGAGCTCCTGGGGCCGCTCGCGCGGGCCGGCCGGCTGGACGCCCCCGACGGGCCGGCCACCCGGGTCGGCCTGCTCACCGGCTCCCAGCCCGCGGCCGTGCGGCGCGACGAGCTCGCCCGGCTGGCCTCGGGCGAGACCGGCGTCGTCGTCGGGACGCACGCGCTGCTCACGGACACGGTGCAGATCCCGTTCCTGCGCCTCGTCGTCGTCGACGAGCAGCACAAGTTCGGGGTCGAGCAGCGCGACGCCCTGCGCACGCGCGGCGAGGCCGTGCCCCACCAGCTGATCATGACGGCGACGCCGATCCCACGGACCGTGGCGATGACCGTCTTCGGTGACCTGGAGACCTCGGTCCTGGGGGAGCTGCCCGCGGGGCGCTCGCCGATCGCCACCACGCTCGTCCCGGCGGCCAACGAGAGGTGGATGGCACGCGTGTGGGAGCGCGTGCGCGAGGAGATCGACGCCGGGGGGCGGGCCTACGTCGTCGTGCCCCGGATCGATGCCGGTGACGACGACGAGCCCGCCCAAGGGGCATCCGGCGCAGCGCCCGACGACGCACCCCGCCCGCTCCCGTCCGCGTCGGTCGAGGAGACCTCGGCGCGACTGGCCGCGGAGCAGGCGCTGGACGGCGTGCGGGTCGGTGTCCTGCACGGGCGGATGGCCGCCGAGGACAAGGAGGCCGCGATGGCCGACTTCGCCTCCGGGGCGACGCCGGTGCTCGTGGCGACGACCGTCGTCGAGGTCGGTGTGGACGTGAGCGAGGCGAGCATCATCGTGGTCCTCGACGCCGACCGGTTCGGCCTGTCCCAGCTGCACCAGCTGCGCGGACGGGTGGGCCGCGGCTCGCGGCCCAGCCTCTGCCTCGTCGTCAGCGCCGCGGAGCCCGGGACGCCCGCGTGGGAGCGCCTCGAGGTGTTCGCGTCGACGTCGGACGGCTTCGCGCTCGCCGAGGCCGACCTGTCGATGCGCCGCGAGGGTGACGTCCTCGGCACCGCCCAGTCCGGGCGCACGAGCGGGCTGCGGCTCCTTCGCCTCGCACGCGACGCCGACGTCATCGCCGCCGCGCGGTCCGCGGCGCGCGAGCTCGTGGCGGACGACCCGGACCTCGAGCGCCATCCCGGTCTCAGGGACGCGATCGCGATCGAGCTGGCCGACGGCGAGGACGAGTACCTCGACAAGACGTGAGCAGTCGTGGGCTCCGTGCTCAACGCCATTGCCTTAGCGTTGAGCACAGCGGCGTCGCGCCTGCGCGCGCTCGCCGGGAACGGTGCGGCCCGCAGCGTGGTCCGGTCGGTGAGGCAGCGGGGTAGGTGCCCGGTCAGCGGCCACGGGGGGGCTGACTCGCCGCATACCTCACTGACTCGGCGACGGCGCTCCGCGGGGTCACCGCACCGCACCGCACGGGGCAGAACCGCGCTCACTCGTCACCGTTGGGACGGGCAGCTAGTGCTCGTACGGGGGTGGCGGGGAGGTCACCACCGCCGCCACGAGGAGCGAGACGGCGAGCGCGACCGCGGTGAGGAGGCCGAGCGGCGTGCCCGCCCAGATCGCGAGCCCCACCGCGACGGAGGCGACGACGGCGACGTCCGGTCCGGTGAGGAGCAGCATGATCGACCCGACCGGGACGGGCCCCATGGGGGAGGGGGCCACCGGGCCGGTGCCGGTGTCGTCCTTGCGGTAGGCCCAGCGCAGTGCGGCGCCCGCCCAACCGAGCGCTGCGGCGGCGAGGACCGGGACCCACATCAGGACGTCGAGGACCGGCCCGCGGCCGCCGCCCGCGTGCGTACCGACCACCACGGCGGCCCCGACGACGAACGGCGCGAGCGCCACCCACGACCACACGAGGCGGGTCACCCGGTGCGCGCGGGCACTCATCGGCAGGTGCGCGTCGAGCCCCTCGTGGGTGCGGGCGATGCGGGCGCCGGTCGCGCTCGCGCACGCCGAGACGTAGCCGAGCGCCCCGACGGCGACCGGCAGGACCCAGCCCGGCGCCGCGCGGACGTCGGCGACGAGCGCGAGCGCGAGCACGGCGAGCAGGGGCCGGAGCGCAAGGGAGGGGCGCCGCAGGGTGGCGACAGCGTCGGCCGCGACGAGCGCCGCCGGCGCTCGGACCGCGCGAGGCAGGCGGGCGAGCAGCCCCCATCCGGCCCGGCGACGCACGACCGTGGCGCCCTCTCCGACGGCCAGGGCGCCGAGCGTGCGGGTGTCGAGGGTGGTGAGCGCGAACCCCGCGGATCCTGCGACCCCTCCGCCGCGGGCGAGCTCGGCGTCGGGGATCCGGGCGACGCTGCTCCGCGCGAGCACGCCGGCCACCACGGCCGCCGCGAGACCGAGGCCGGCGACGGCGAGCAGCACGGGCACCGGCGGCAGGGCCGGGACGTCAGGCGCCGCCACGAGCACCACGAGCGCACCCGCGACGACGACGAGAAGAGCCCCGCCCGTGGCGACCTCGACCGCCCGGCCCGTGGCCCGGCGTCGGAAGCGAGACTCCGGTGCGGACGCGTGACCGCCACTCGGACCGCCGTCGGCCTCGCCTGCGGTGTCGGCGTGCGCGGCGGGCCCCCGGGCCTGGGCCGGGACGAGGGCGAGGCAGGCCGCTCCGGTGAGCGCGGCGGCGAGCGCGGCGGCGGAGGCGACCGGCCCGGCGGCGACGTCCTGCCCGCCGAGGGCAGCCGCCGCGACGGCACCCAGCCCACCGCCGACGACCGCCCCCAGGGCGGGCCAGCGCCACGCCGCCGGACCGATGAGCGAGAGCCGGTCCACCGGGAGCGGCAGCCACCACCGCACCCGCTCGCGGTCGAGCCCCACCGGGCCCAGGCGGCGCGAGAAGCGGACCACCGAGAGCAGGGCGGCCGCCAGCGCGAGCAGCCACACCCAACCGGCGTCGATCCGCCCGGCGCCGCCTCCCGCGCCCGCCGAGAGCGCCCCGGCGTCCCGGGCCGCGTAGAGCGCGGAGGCCAGGGCAATCACCGCTGCCAGGACGCCCATGTAGACGTCCGCCAGGGTGTCGGCGAGCGTCGTCGACGCCCCCAGGGAGCGCCGCCGGTCCGTCCAGCGCCGCACGGCACGGCCCGCAGGCGCGGGGCCCGACGCGGGGAGGCAGGGCGCCGGGTGGCCGGCCCCGGGAGCGGGCGTCGTCACAGGCCGGCCACGACGTCGGCGCCGTCCTCCGCGTCGGTGAGCCGCACGCCGTCGTCGGACAGCACGAGCACCGAGGTGGCGGCGAGCTGCACGGTGGCCGGGTCGTGGGAGGCGAAGAGCACCGTCCGCCCGGCCTCGCGCTCGTCGGCGAGCCGGTCCGCCACCCGGTGCCGGGCCGCGGTGTCGAGCCGGGACTCGGGCTCGTCGAGGACGAGGAGCTCGCGCGGCCGGGCGAACGCCGCCGCGAGCAGCAGGCGGCGGCGCTGCCCGGAGGACAGCGCGGCCGGCACGGCCCGGGAGCGCTCGGCGAGCCCGAACTCCGCCAGCAGCTCGGCCGTCAGCGTCCCGGGGTCCGAGACCCCGTGCCCGAGCGCGGTGAGCTCGAGGTGCTCGGCGGCGGACAGGCCGGGGAAGAACACCTCGTCCCCCAGGTCGTGGGAGACGGCCGCCCGCTGGCGGGCCGAGCGGGGGTCCGGCAGCCCGTCGTCGATCCGGGCCTCGCCGCCGAGGGCAGGCAGCATGCCGAGCACCGTACGCAGGACGGTCGACTTCCCCGTGCCGTTGACGCCGACCACCGCGAGCGCCTCGCCCGGTCCCACCGAGAACGACACGGGCGGACAGACCGGGAACGCGTAGCCGACCTCCAGGTCCGTGGCCTCCAGTCGCATCCGTGCAGGTTACGGCGTGCGGGCATCTCCGCGGGTGTGCGGTCACGCAGGTGCGTGGGCCCGCGGGTGTGGCGACCGTCGGCCGGACGGCACCGTCGTCGGACGTAGGGTGCTGACGTGACTCGGATCGTGGCGGGCAGCGTCGGCGGACGCACGCTCAAGGTCCCCCGTTCGGGCACCCGCCCCACGTCGGAACGGGTCCGCGAGGCCCTCTTCTCCTCCCTGGGCTCGATGGGCGCGCTCGAGGACGCCGTCGTGCTCGACCTGTACGCCGGCTCCGGCGCGCTCGGGCTCGAGGCCGCCTCCCGCGGCGCCCATGGCGTCACCCTGGTCGAGCGTGCGGCACCGGCCGCCGCCGTGATCCGGGACAACGTCCGCACCCTCGGGTTCGCCGGCGTCACCGTCGTCACGGCCGACGTCGCCGCCTTCGCCGCCGCTCCGGCCCGCGCGTCCGCCGACCTCGCGTTCCTCGACCCGCCCTACGACCTGGCGGCGGCCGACCTCGACGCCGTCCTCGCCGACCTGACCACCCACGGCCACCTCGCGGACGGGGCGATCGTCGTCGTCGAACGGGACCGGCGGGCGCCGGAGCCGACCTGGCCGGCCGGGCTCGCCGCCCTGCGCACCCGCCGCTACGGCGACACCACCGTGCACCTCGCCGTCCACGAGCCTGCGGCGGCTACCGTGGACGCACCATGAGTCTTGCCGTCTGCCCCGGATCCTTCGACCCGGTCACCCTCGGTCACGTCGACGTCGTCCGGCGGGCCCGAGCGATGTTCGACCACGTCGTCGTCGCCGTCGCGACGAACGCCACCAAGCGCTACCTGTTCACCGACGCCGAGCGCGTCGACCTCGCGCGCAGCGCGGTCGCCGACCTCGACGGCGTGCGGGTCGAGCTCGTGCCCGGGCTGCTCGCGCAGTACTGCGCGGACGTCGGCGCGAGCGCCATCGTCAAGGGCCTGCGCGGCGCCGCCGACGTCGACGCCGAGCAGGCGATGGCCCTGATGAACCGGCACCTGACCGGCGTGGAGACCGTGTTCGTCATGGGCGACCCGCGGCTCGGCCACGTCGCCTCCTCGATGGTCAAGGACGTCGCCCGCAACGGCGGCGCCGTCGACGACCTCGTACCGGCCGACGTCGCCGCCGCGCTGCCCCACGCACTTCGCCGATCCGCCGGTGGTCCCGGCGCGCGGCCGGTCCCCGCCTCCGGCGGCTCCGGTCCCGACGCCGCGCCGCCCCGACACCCAGGAGTCCAGGTATGACCTCCGAGCCCATCGACGCCACGCACGACGCCGGAGAGTCGCTCCTTGCGATCCTCGACGAGCTGCGCCGGATGGTCACCCAGGCGCGGTCGATGCCGATGTCCTCCTCCGCGATCGTCAACCGGGCCGAGGTCCTCGACCTCATCGCGTCGGCCAGGTCCGTGGTCCCGGAGTCGATCGCCGCGGCGGACACGATCGTCGCGGACGCCGACGCCGTCCTCGAGCGCGCCCGCACACAGGCCGAGGAGATCGTCGCCGAGGGCGAGCAGCAGGCCGCGCGCCTCGTCCAGGACGAGCCCGTCCTCGCGCAGGCGAACGAGCAGGCCCGGCGCATCGTCGCCGAGGCCGAGCAGCAGGCCGCCCGCCGGGCCGCGGACGCCGACTCCTACGCCGCCGAGCACCTGAGCCGGTTCGAGAAGGAGCTCGACCAGCTCACCCAGCAGGTGCGCGCGGGCCGCCAGTACCTCGCCGGCGGCGCCGGCCTGCGCCAGGAGTCGCGTGGGCCGGGGGACGCCGAGCGCACCGCCGAGCAGGGTGAGCGTCGCGAGCACCGGCCCGAGCACGGACGGCCGGAGAGCCGATGAACGCGCCGCTGACGATCTCGGTCCGCGACCTCGCGCGGCGCCCGGGGTCCGTGCGTCAGCTCGAGCTGACCGCGCCCGCCCCGGAGGAGATGGGCACCGCCGTCCTGCAGGTCGCGCCCGGCTCCGACCTCGACCTCGACCTCACCCTGTCGGCGGTGTCCGACGGGATCCTCGTCACCGGCCCCGTGCGTGCGCGCCTGACGGGTCAGTGCGCGCGGTGCCTGGACCCGATCTCGCCCGAGATCGAGGTCGAGCTCACCGAGCTCTTCTACCACCCGGACGTCCGCGCCCGTCTCGTCGAGGACGGCGACGAGGACGCGGAGGACTACCCGGTGGTCACCGGCGACGACCTCGACCTCGAGGCCGCCGTGCGTGACGCCGTCGTGCTCGATCTGCCGTTCACGCCGCTGTGCCGGCCCGACTGCCAGGGTCTGTGCTCCGTGTGCGGCATCCGGCTCGACGACGCCGAGCCCGGCCACGCGCACGAGGATCTGGACCCGCGCTGGGCGGCGCTCGCCGCGTTCTCGAGCGAGGGCACCGAGGGCGGGGCCGACGGTGGGTCCGACGCCGACGACGGGACCGCCGGAGAGGCGACGTCCGACGCCGAGGGTGGGGCACACGGCGCTGGGTCCGACGCCGACGCCCCCGACCGGCGAGGCAGCGAGTGACCCGGAGCAGGTCCAGGCGCTCCCCCGACGAGGGCCCGGCCCGCCGCTCCGACGTCGAGCGACTGACCGAGGCCCTCGGCGTCGAGATCGATCCGGAGCTCCTCGTCCTCGCCCTCACGCACCGCTCGTTCGCGCACGAGGCAGGCGGTCTGCCGACGAACGAGCGCCTCGAGTTCCTCGGCGACTCCGTCCTCGGCGTCGTCGTCACCGAGCACCTGTACCGCGGCCACCCGGACGTGCCCGAGGGGGACCTGGCCCGCATGCGTGCGGCCAGCGTGTCCCAGAAGGCGCTCGCCGTCGTCGCCCGGGACCTCGGCCTGGGGGACTACGTCCTGCTCGGCCGGGGCGAGCGGACCTCCGGCGGGCGGGAGAAGGACTCGATCCTGTCCGACGCCGTCGAGGCGCTCATCGGCGCGGTCTACCTCGGGCACGGTCTCGAGCGCACGCGCGAGGTCGTCACCCGGCTCGTCGGCCCGATCCTCGACCGCGCGAGCTCGCTGGGTGCCGCCCTGGACTGGAAGTCCTCCCTGCAGGAGGCCGCGGCCGCCGCCGGCCTGCCGGCCCCGACCTACGAGCTGAGTCACGTGGGTCCCGACCACGCTCGGGTCTTCACCGCCGTGGTCACCTTCGACGGCGCGGTCGCCGGCACCGGTGGGGGAGCGTCGAAGAAGGTCGCCGAGGCCGAGGCCGCCGAGGCCGCCTACGGCTGGGTGACCGCACGGGGCGCCGGGTCGACCGGCGGAGAGGATGCCGGATCGCACGACGACGGCGGACCGCTCGACGACGCCGAGACGACCCGCGACGCCGGACCCCACGATGCCGGAACCCCGTCGGACGACGCGCCCGAGGAGCCGACCGCGTAGTGCCTGAGCTGCCCGAGGTCGAGGTCGTGCGTGCGGGCCTGGTCCCCGCGCTCGTCGGACGGGAGATCGCCGACGTCGAGGTCCGCCACCCGCGTGCCGTGCGGAACACCGCCGGCGGGTCCGCCGCGTTCGCGGCCCTGCGGGGCCGGGAGGTCGTCGGCGTCGTCCGCCGTGGCAAGTACCTGTGGCTGTTGCTCGACGACGGCAAGGACGCCCTGCTCGCCCACCTCGGGATGTCGGGCCAGATGCTCGTCCAGCGGCCCGGGACCTCCCTGGAGCCCGGCCCCCACGTGCGGGCCCGGCTCGTCGCCGACGACGGCGGCGAGGTGTGGTTCGTCGACCAGCGCACCTTCGGCTACGTCGACCTCACCCCGACCGTGGCGACCCCGGACGGCGGCCCCGGTGGGCGAGGCTCCCCGGCGCGCGTGCTGCCCCGGCCGGTCGCCCACGTGGCCCGCGACCTGCTCGACCCCGACCTGGACATGGCAAGCCTCGTGGCGCGTACCCGGCGGCGCCGCACCGAGGTCAAGCGGGCGCTGCTGGACCAGACGCTGGTCTCCGGCGTCGGGAACATCTACGCGGACGAGGCCCTGTGGCGCGCCCGGCTGCACGGGACGCGGGCCACCGACGCCCTGCCGCCCGCCCGGCTGCGTGAGCTGTACACGGCGGCCGGCGACGTCATGGCCGAGGCGCTCGCCCAGGGCGGCACGAGCTTCGACGCGCTCTACGTCAACGTCGCCGGCACGCCCGGCTACTTCGCGCGGTCGCTGCACGCGTACGGCCGAGCGGGGGAGCCGTGCGACCGGTGCGGCACCCTGCTGCGAATCGAGCCGTTCATGAACCGGCGCTCCGTCTCGTGCCCCAGGTGCCAGCGGCGGGCGCCGCAACGATCGGGCTGACGACGAGCACGTTCGCGCCGGCTGAGGTCGCGCTCGAGAGGGGTACCGCGCAGGTCTCCTTCGGCGTAGCGGGCTCGCCTACCGTGGACCGATGGACAACCGAGCAGAAGTGAGGGAGTTCCTCACCACACGGCGCGCACGGGTCACCCCGGACGACGTCGGACTGCCCCCCGGCGGGAACCGCCGTGTGGAGGGCCTGCGCCGCACGGAGGTGGCGACGCTTGCCGGTGTGAGCGTGGAGTACTACACGAAGCTCGAGCGCGGTGCGATCAGCGGCGCGTCGCCGGAGATCCTCGACGCGATCTCGAAGGCGCTGCGCCTCGACGACGCCGAGCGGGCGCACCTGTTCGACCTCGCCCACGCGGCCGGCCCGGTCGCTCGGCCGCCGCGGCGACGCAGTGTGAGGTCCTGGCGGCCGCACCCGAGCCTGCAGTGGATGCTCGATGCCGTGACCGGTGGCCCGGCATTCGTCCGCAACGGCCGGATGGATGTCCTGGCCACCAATGCGCTGGCGCGGGCGTTCTACACGGACGTCTACGACATGCCCGGCCGCATTCAGGGGCAGCCGCCGAACATCGCCCGGTTCACGTTCCTCGACGAGCGGGCCCACGACTTTTACCCGGACTGGGACATGTTCGCCGATGTGACGGTGGCAATCCTGCGCACCGAGGCGGGCCGCGACCCGCACAACAAGGAGCTGCACGACCTGATCGGTGAGCTGTCCACCCGCAGCACCGAATTTCGGACCCGGTGGGGCTCGCACAACGTCCGCCACCATGGCACCGGCTTCAAGTCCTTCCGCCACTCGGTGGTCGGTGAGATGACCTTGGCCTTCGAGGGCATGGAGATGGAGTCCGAGCCCGGGCTGTCGGTCACGGTCTACGCCGCCGAGCCGGGCTCGGAATCAGCGGAGAAGATGCAGCTGCTGGCCTCCTGGTCCGCCGTCGAGGACCCCACGGCGTCCCGGGAGCCCGCGCGCGAGGCGGAGAGCTCCGAGCGCTGAGTGCGGGCCCCGGACGGTGGTGGTACTACCAGGGACTCCCTCGTGCGCGCTCGCGTGCCTAGCGGGGGTGGGCCGGGCGCTGCCTGCTGGACCACTGTCGACGGAAGAGGACTCCATGCCCACGATCGCCATCATCGGTGCCGGCCCGGTAGACGCCGGACGGGCCCATGACGCCGGCGTTGTGGATGACGGCGTCGAATCGGCCGTGCTCGTTCGCCTGCACGGCGACCAGGCGGGTCTCGTCGTCACGGGCGAGGTCGCCGAGGACGGAGCCGAGCGCCCCGGGTATGACCGATTCCTCGAGCCGCTCGCGGCCACGTGCGTGCACGACGACCTCGTGGCCCCGTTCGACGATTGCCTGCGCGGTCAGCCGCCCGAGGCCGGCCGCCCGGGAGACCCTCGGGGTACCCCTCACAGACGGGACTCCCTCGGTCGAGCCGGCCGACGTAGCGTCGAGCGCATGACCGACACCACGATGGAATACCGCCACCTCGGACGCTCGGGCCTGCTGGTCAGCCGGATCGGACTCGGCTGCATGAACTTCGGCGACGCCACCGGCAAGCAGGAGGCGTTCGAGATCATGGACCGGGCCATCGAGCTCGGTGTGAACTTCTTCGACACCGCCGACGTCTACGGCGGCCCCCAGAAGCCCGACATGGAAAAGGGGTACGGGACGTCGGAGGAGATTGTCGGGAACTGGCTGAAGGCGTCCGGCCACCGCGACGACATCGTGCTGGCCACCAAGCTGTACCAGCCAATGGGTCTCGGTCCGAACGACCGCCGGCTCTCCGCCTACCACATCCGCCGGGCCGTCGATGCGAGTCTGCGGCGGCTGCAGACCGACCACATCGACGTCTACCAGATGCACCACGTCGACCGGGCCACCCCGTTCGACGAGATCTGGCAGGCCATGGAGCAGCTGGTCGCCGCGGGCAAGATCAGCTACGTCGGCTCCTCCAACTTCGCCGGCTGGGACGTGGCGACCGCGCACCTGACCGCCCAGCACCGGAACTTCTTCGGGCTGGTGTCGGAGCAGAGCCTGTACAACCTCGCCAACCGGGCCGTCGAGCGGGAGCTGATCCCGGCACTCGAGCACTTCGGCATCGGCCTGATCCCCTGGAGCCCGCTGGCGATGGGCGTGCTCGCCGGCCGTCCTGAGGCGGGGGAGAAGACCGAGCGGCGCGCCCTGCAGGGTGAGGTGTATGACGCCGTGTCCGACCAGCTCGACGCCTTCGAGGCGCTCTGCGTGAGGCTGGGTCACAGCCCGGCCGCGGTCGCCCAGACATGGCTGCTGCACCAACCGGTCGTGTCGACCCTGATCGCCGGCTCCCGCACGAAGGCCCAGCTCGAGGCGGCTGTCGACGCCGTAGCCGTGTCGTTGGACGCCGACGCGCTGGCCGCGATCGACCGCATCTGGCCCGGCCCGGGTGTGGCCCCGATGTCCTACGCCTGGTGAGCGTGGGAGCTCGCGTAGAAGCAGCGCAGTCGTGCGACGTCTGTCCCGGTGAGGATCTGCTGACCGGGCCCGTCACCGGGCGACGGATAGGCTCGGCCCCATGACCAGCGAGGCGACCGGTGACGTCCGCGTGATGATCGTCGACGACCACGAGGTCGTCCGCCGCGGGATCGCCGAGGTGGTCGAGCGGGCCGAGGGGCTGACCGTGGTCGCCGAGGCCGGGTCGGTCGCCGACGCGCTGCGGCGCGCCGAGCTCGTCCGGCCCGACGTCCTCCTCGTGGACCTCCAGCTCGGCGACGGGTCGGGCATCGACCTCATCAGGACGCTGGGGGAGCGGCTGCCCGGTGCCCGGCCGATCGTGCTGACGAGTTTCGACGACGACGACGCCCTTGCCGCAGCCCTCGACGTCGGGGCCAGGGCCTACCTGCTCAAGACCGTCCGCGGAGCAGAGATCGCCGATGTCGTGCATGCCGTCGCCCAGGGACGCACCCTGCTCGACGCCCGCACCGTCACCCGGCGCCGCGCCGCGCACGACGACCCGACGGCGGACCTCACTCCCTCGGAGCGCAAGGTCCTCGAGCTCATCGGCGACGGCCTGTCGAACCGGGAGATCGGCGAGAGGCTGGGCGTGGCGGAGAAGACCGTGAAGAACCACATCACGAGCCTCCTGAGCAAGATGGGCCTCCAGCGGCGCACGCAGGTTGCCGCGTGGGTGGCCGGCCAGCGCGCGGCGGGCTGGCGCGGCTGAGCGATGGTTGGCGGCTCATCGCCCGGGCCGCCGGTCGCACGGAGGCGCCCCGGCGCTGCTCGTCGAGCTCCTCGGTCACGTCCGTGCGGGAGGAGGGGTCGGTCGTCGGCGGCTCCCGGAGCATCCGTTGGGTCGCCGGACGACGACGAGACTCTCACGTCCGGCCGGTCATCAGTCCTCGGAGGAGTCGGGGACGTCCCGGGATCGGACGTCGGATGCCTTGTCCTTGCCGATGACGCCGAGATGGGTGCTCCGGAACGAGTCCGGCAGCTTCAGCCCGTAGCCGAGGGCGCGGTCGACGCCGACGTGGAAGGCCCATGCGCAGGCGACGACGCCGATTGCCGTCGAGGCGACCGGCGACACCGGCTCCAGAGCCAGTGCCGTCACCGCTGCCAGGGCCGGGAGCGCGTAGTTGTGGACCGTGTTGTAGGACGCCGCCCCGGCTGCGGGCGACCGCGCGTAGCCCAGCATCGAGAAGTCGAAGACGAGGAACGCTGCGAGAACGACCCACCACCATTCGGGGTAGAGCACGAGGACCGCGATGAGGGCGAACAGGGCGATGGCCCCTCCCTCGATCCGTTGGATGGCATGAGTCTGTCCGGTCATCGGACGCTCCTTGGTCGTCGAGCGGCGTCGGGTTGTCCGGCCTGCCGGTGAGCGTCCTCGAACTCTACGGGCGGTAGGTGCGCGATCGCGGGCGGGTCGATGGTGGGCGTACCCGGGGATCCATCGGGCGATTCGCCAGGGCTCTCACCCGGGGGGCCGATCATCAAACCGCGAGGCGCCGAACGTTCAGAGCCCGGCTAGCCCCGCCGGGCCGTCGGGACCTGCCACTGCAGGAGTGTCCCTCTGCCCGTCTCGGTCCGGCCCACCGAGAACGTGCCCCCGTGCCGGCGAGCCCGCTGGGCGAGGTTGCCCAGGCCGGAGGACCGGGTGCGGTCGGCGGGTATGCCGCGTCCGTCGTCGATCACCTCGACCAGCACGGTGCCTGCCGGGCCGGAGCCGCGCACGCGCAGGTGCACCGACACGGAGGAGGCGCCCGCGTGCCGGGCGGCGTTGGACACGCCCTCGCGGACGACCGCCACGACGTCGTCGGCGACGTCGGGGTCGACACGCTCGCGGAGGGTGTCGGACATCGGTCCGCCGAGGTCGTCGTCGGCGAGCAGCCTGCCGTCGACCTCGACGAGCAGCGACGGCGCGAACCCGAGCGTCGTGCGCGCGAGCGAGGCCTCCCGGCGCAGCCGCTCGGCCAGCAGGACCGCCTGGTCCGGCTCGCGCAGGTTGTGGACGATGGACCGGATCTGTCGCACCGAGGAGTCGACCGCGTCGACGGCGGAGTCGATGAGCTCGGTGAGCTCCCGCGCCCCGGTCGATGCGTCGGCCGGCCCGGATCCGTGGGCTGCCCCGGAACCGCTCGCCGTCCCGGATCTGCCGACGCCCCTGTTCTCCAGGTCCTCGGCCCGTGCCCGCGCCTGGGTGAGCTGCATCCCCGTGGCGAAGAGCTGCTGGATCGCGAGGTCGTGCAGGTCCCGGGAGATACGGGCTCGCTCCTCGACCATCGTCGCGACGTCCTCGACGTGCCGGGCCCCGGCGATCTGCAGTGCGAGCACGGCCTGGGAGGCGACCTGCTGGGCGATCTCTAGCTCGAGCTCGGTGAACTCGGGCCGGCCGTGGTGGCGCAGGAGCAGCAGCACGCCCTCGGCCTCGCCGCTGAGCAGCATCGGCGCGTACAGCGCAGGTCCGAACGACGCGAGCTCGGGGACGCGCATCGTGCGCGACCGGGTCAGGGAGTCGACGATCAGGCCGGAGCGCTCCCGGATGACGGTCTGCGCGCGGCCCTCCGACGGGAAGACGACGCCGAGCAGCTCGCCGGCCCGGTCGCCGCGGACGATCTCGGCCACCCAGGTGTCGCCGACCGACGGCAGCACGAGGATCACCGTGTCCGCCTCGGCGACCTCGAGCAGGCGCGTGGCGACGAGCTCGAGCGCCTCGTCCTCGTCGGACCCCTCGAGCAGGGCGGTGGTGATCTCGTTCGCGACGGCGGTCCACCGAGCGCGGGTCTGCGCCGCCCCGTAGGTGGTCGCGTTCGCGACGGCCACGCCGGTGGCGCGGGCGAGGGTGATCGCCGTCGTCACGTCGGCGGGCGTGAAGTGCCCACCCTCCTTCTCCGCCAGGTAGAGGCGCCCGTAGAGGCGGCCGCCGGCGCGAACGGGTACCCCGAGGAAAGAATGCATCGGGGGGTGCCCGGGCGGGAACCCGCCGAAGTCGGGATGCTCGGTGAGGTCGTCGAGGACGAGCGCGCCGTGCGCGGGGATCGCGCCGAGCACGCCCGTTCCGCTGGGCGGGTGCCCGAGCGCGCGCATCTCCTGCTCCGACATCCCTACCTGGATGAAGGTCTGGGTCTCGCCGTTGGAGTCGAGCACGCCGAGCGCCGCGTAGCGCGCACCCGTGAGGGCGGCCGCCGAGGCGACGAGCCCGTCGAGGGCGCCGCGGACCTCGAGGTGACCGGTGAGGGTCAGGGCGGTGCCGAGCACCTCGTCGTCGAGCTCGTGCACCGGGTGCTCCCTCCTCAGGTCGTGGCGCCCGCTCAGGTCGTGTCGCCCGCTCAGGTCGTGGCGCCCGCGTGGGCCGGGCGGTCCCCACGCTCGGCCCGCCACGCGTCAGCGTACGGCGGGTGGCCGGCGATCAGCTCGGCGTGGGTGCCGCGGGCGAGCACCCGCGCGGGTGCGGCCGGCGCGCCGGCATCGTGCGCGCCGGGTTCGCGTCCGAGGACGATGACCTCGTCGGCCGCGGCGAGCGGGGCCAGCCGGTGCGTGACGAGCAGGACCCCGCGCGGACCTCCCGCGTCCGTCGCCCCGGTCCGCGGGGTCGTCAGCAGGTCGGTGACGAGCTCGTCGGCCAGCTCGGGGTCGAGATGCTCCGCCGGCTCGTCCAGCAGGACCAGCGGTGCGCGCGACGCGAGCGCGCGGGCGAGCAGGAGGCGGCGGCGTTCGCCGCCGGAGATCGTCGTCGCGTCGCTGCCGAGCCGGGTGGCGAGCCCGTCCGTTAGCCCCGCGAGCCACTCGCCGAGGCCGACCTGCGTCAGCAGTGCGGCCGCCTCGGTCGCGGTGACGTCGCCTCGGCCCACGCGCAGGTTCTCCAGCACGCTCGTGGCGAAGACGTGGGCGTCCTCGGCGGTGAGCGTGACGGTCGCGGCGCGCAGGTCCGAGGTCAGGCCGGCCGGGTCGCGCCCGTCGATCGTCACGGCGCCCGCCGTCGGCTCGAGCAGGCCGGCGAGCGTGGCGAGCACGGTGGACTTGCCGATCCCGGAGGGGCCGACGACGGCGACCGACCGGCCCGGGGTGAGGTCAAGGTCGACGCGCGCGACCGTGGGTCCGCCGGGCCAGGCCACCTCGAGGTCCTGTGCGAGCAGCCGGGGAGCGGGTGCGCTCCTCGTCGCGGTGGTGGCCGAGGGCGCGGCTGTCGGGGGAGCGCCGGTCAGCGCCGACCCACGAGCCTCCACGGTCGGCGACCCGCCCGCCGGTGCGGACGCCGTGGATGTGCCCGACACACCGGTGGGCGCCCCCGCCGCGTCCACGAGGGAGAGCACCCGCCGGGCGGCGGCCGCGCTCGTCACCCGCTGGACGGCCGCCTGGCCGAGGATCGCGGTGCCCTCGAAGCTGGCGAGCGGCGTGAGCACGACGACGCACAGCCCCACCTCGGACAGCTGCCCGGCGCCGACGGCCGGGATGCCCAGGACGAGTGCCCCGACGACCGCCACGGCCATCCCCACGAGGTCGAGCCCGGCGGCGACCGCCCGGGCGCGGCCGATCACGTCGCGCTCGCGGGCGAGGCGGTGCTCGGTGACCTCCAGCGCGGCCATGGCCGCCCCGACCCGGCCCGCGGTCTGCAGCTCGACTGCGCCGTCGACGAGCGCGCCGGCGTGCGCCGTGAGGTCGGCCCGCGCGGCGACCTGCGCGGTGGCCGCGCGCCGTGCCGCGGTGGCCGTGATCGCCGGGGAGACCACGCCCGCGAGCAGCAGCCCGGCGGCGAGGGCCGCGCCGGCTGCGGGCAGCAGGAGGCCGACGATCGCCACGGACACGAGGCCGACGCCGAGGGCGACCGCGCGGGGGACGGTGGAGCGGACGACGAGGTCGCCGATCGCGTCGACGTCCTCGCCGGCGCGGGCCAGCAGGTCGCCGCGCCGCAGCCGGGCGACGACCTCCGTGCGGCCGCCGGCGAGCGCGCGGTAGGTGCGCTCGCGGAGCGTGGCGACGCCGTCGAGGGCGACCCGGTGGGAGGCGAGGCGCTCGAGGTAGCGGAACAGGGCCTTGGAGATGCCGAACGCGCGTACCCCGACCGCCGCGACGGACAGCGTGAGCACGGGTGGGTGCTGGGAGGCCCGGGCGATGAGCCATGCCGAGACGGCGGTGAGCCCGACGCCGGCGCCGACGGCGAGCACGCCCAGGAGCACGGCCCAGGCCACCCGCCACCGCCGGACGCCGAGCATCGCGGTCGCGCGCCGCAGCACGGTCCGGTCGCTCCTGGTCATGCCCACGTCCCGACCTCCGCCGAGGCGACCTCGACCACCTGGTCGGCGACCGAGACGAGCGCGGGCCGGTGGGCGACGACCAGCACGGTGCGCCCCGCGTCCCGCAGCGCCCGCACGGCGTCGAGGACGTGGCTCTCGGCGTCGGCGTCGAGGTGGGCCGTGGGCTCGTCGAGCACCACGAGCGCGGCGCCGGTGACGAGCGCGCGCGTGAGGGCGAGCCGCTGGCGCTGCCCGACCGACAGGCCGACGCCGCCGTGGCCCACGACCGTGTCCCAGCCGTGCGGGAGTCCGGCGAGAACCTCGTCCAGGCCGGTGGCGCGGGCGGCGGCCGCGAGCGCGTCGGCCTTCGCGCCCGGGGCGACGTTCTCGGCGACCGTGCCGGGCAGGATCGTGGGGCGCTGCGGCACGTAGGCGACCTGCTCCCACCACGAGTGCCGGTCGACGTCGGCGAGGTCGGTCTCCGTGCCGTCGGCCGACCGTACGAGGGCCCGGCCGGCGTCGGGGGCGAGGACGCCGAGGGTGGTGAGGGCCGTCGTCGTCTTGCCCGACCCCGACGGGCCGACGAGCGCCGTGACCTCCCCGGGTGCGATCTCGGCGTCGAGGTGGGCGGGGGCGAGACGGTCGCGGTCGCCGGCACGCACGCCGAGGCCCCGCAGGAGCAGGGTCGCGCCCCGCAGGTCGGGGGCGGGGGCGGTGCCGGACCCGGCGGCCGGGGCGTCGAGCACGGCGAACGCCTTCTCCGCGGCGGCGACACCGTCGGACGACGCGTGGAACTGGGTGCCGACCTCGCGCAGCGGCCGGAAGACCTCGGGCGCGAGCATGATGCACACGAGCGCGCCCTCGAGGCCGACGAACCCGTAGACGAGCCGCATGCCGACGCTGACGGCGACGAGCGCCACGCAGATCGAGGTGAGGAACTCCAGCACGGCGCCGGACAGGAACGCGAGCCGCAACGTGCGCATGGTGGCGGCCGACCATGCTCGTCCGAGCTCCCGCACGCGACGCGCCGGCCCGTGCTCGCGGCCGAGCGCGGCGAGGGTGGCCAGGCCGGCCATGAGGTCCACGAGCTGGGCGCCGAGGCGGGACATCGCGGCCAGGCGGGCGTCGGCGAACTGCTGCGTGAGCCGCCCGATGAGGATCATGAACACCGGGATCAGGGGGATCGTCACGGCGAGGAGGATCGCGGAGGTGAGGTCCGCCCCGAGCACGACGGCGAGCGTGGCGGGCGTGACCGTCGCGGCCAGCAGCAGCTGGGGCAGGTAGCGCACGAGGTAGGGCTCGAGGTCGTCCAGGCCCCGCACGGCGAGCGTGACGGTCTCGGCGCCGTGCTCCGCCCGCCAGCGGGGCCCGAGCGCGAGCGCGCGGGTGAGCACGCTCGCGCGCAGCTCCGCGACGACGTCGGTGGCCGCCCGGTGCGCGACTGACTCCTGGGCGCCGTGCACGAGCGCGCGGGCGACCAGGACGACGCCGAGCCAGATCAACGGCGTGCGGACGTCGGTGAGGGTGGCGCCGCCCTCGATCGCCGCGGCGAGGATGCGCGCGAGGAGGAGGACCTGCGCGATCACCAGCGCCGCCGTCGTGGCCCCGGCCAGGGCGACGACGACGACGTAGCGCCGCGCCGCACGGGCGTGCGCGAGGAGGCGGGGGTCGAGCGGCTTCACGCTGTCGGCGCAGCGTCGTCGTCGGACCCGGCGTCGGACCCGTCGTCGGACCCGGCGTCGCCCCTGTCCGACCTGGCGGCGACCCGGACCGGGACGGTGACCCGCCGGTCGAGGCCGGCGGGCGTGTCGGGCAGGACGTCGGCGTTGATCCGGCGGCGGAAGACCCAGTACGACCACGCCTGGTAGGCGAGGACCAGGGGGACGAAGACGAGCGCGACGATGCTCATGACGACGAGCGTCGGCCCGGTGGCCGCGGCCTCGCGGAAGGTCAGCGAGTACGCGGGGTCGACCGAGGAGCGCATGACGTCGGGCGCCATGGCACCGAAGATCAGCACGACGGCGGCGACGATCGTCACGGCGGAGCAGACGAACGACCGCCCCTCCTGCTCGCGGTGCGCGAAGAACGCGGCGCCGACCAGGCCGACCGCGGCGACGACCAGCGGTGCCCACGTCCACACGTGGGCGGAGTGGGCGAGCTGGGCCCACAGCCCCCAGGCGGCGCCGACCACGAGGGCGATCAGCGAGAGCGGCTTGGCGGCGGCGACGGCCTGGTCGTGCACGGTTCCGGCCGTCTTCCAGGCGAGGAACACCATGCCGTGGGCGAGGAACAGCACCGCTGTGAGCAGGCCGCCGAGGAGGGTGAACGGGGTGAGGAGCGAGAGCAGGCCACCGGTGAGCTGGGCGTTGCCGGCGTCGTCCCGGACGATCTCCATGCCCTGGACGAGGTTGGCGAACGCGACCCCCCACAGGACGGCGGGCACCCAGGCGGAGATCGTGTGGAGGAGGTCCCAGCGCCGGCGCCAGGCGGGGTCGGTGACCTTGCCGCGCCACTCGATGGCGCAGATCCGCACGATGAGCGCGACGAGGATGACCAGCAGCGGCAGGTACATGCCCGAGAACATCGTGGCGTACCACTCGGGGAACGCCGCGAACATGGCTCCGCCCGCGGTGATCAGCCACACCTCGTTGCCGTCCCAGTGCGGGCCGATCGCGGACAGCATGGTGCGCCGCTCCTTGTCGCGGCGCTGCGCGTCGCCGCGGGGCAGGATCGTCAGCAGCATGCCGACGCCGAAGTCGAATCCCTCAAGCACGAGGTAGCCGGTCCACAGGACCGCGATGAGGACGAACCAGACGAGGGGAAGCGCCTCGGTCATGTCGATCGGTCTCCTTGTCGGGTCGGGCGGTTCAGTAGGCGAAGGACAGCGGCTGGTCGTCGTCGGCGGGGTCCGGCTCGGGCGCGGGGGCGGGGTCGATCCCCTCGCGGACGTACCGGCGCACGAGCCAGAACCAGACGACGCCGAGCGCCGCGTACAGCAGGGTGAACGTCACCAGCGAGGTGAGGACCGTCGTCGAGGTGACGACCGTGGACACGCCGTCCGCCGTGCGCAGCCAGACCTGGTCGACCGGGTTGTCCGGGTTCGGGTGGACGACCCACGGCTGTCGGCCCATCTCGGTGAAGATCCAGCCGAACGAGGAGGCGAGGAACGGCATGGGCAGCGAGACCAGGCACAGGCGGGAGAACCAGCGCGAGCCGGTCACCCGTCCTCCGCGCAGCGCCCACAGACCCCACACCGCCAGGGCGGCGGAGAACACGCCGAGCCCGATCATCAGGCGGAAGCTCCAGTACGTGACGACGAGGTTGGGGCGGTAGTCGACCCCCTCCCCGTAGAGCTCCTCGTACTCGGCCTGGACGTCGTTGACGCCCGGCAGGTAGCTCTCCTCGCCGGCGAAGCTGTTGGTTCCCATGAACGAGGTGACGCCGGGCAGCTCGAAGAGGTGGATGGCGTTCTCGCAGTCGTTCGACAGGTCGCCGATCGCGAGGATGGACAGGGGGACGGACTCGCCGCCGTCGCAGACGGCCTCGGCGGAGGCCATCTTCATGGGCTGTTGCTCGTACATGAGCTGGCCCTGGTGGTGGCCCGTGAGGATCACGGCGACGCCGGAGATCACCACCGTGATCAGGCCGACCATCGCGCCCGGTCGCCACACGTGCCGCGCCTCGGCCTCGGCCTGGTCGCCCTCGTGGGCGAGGCCGGAGGCGGGGGAGCCCGCGCCGCGGACGGTGCGCACGATCCACCAGCCGCACACGCCGGCCACGAGCGTGCCCGCCACGAGGAAGGCGGCCGCGACGGCGTGGCCGAACGCGGCGATCGCCGTGTTGTTCGTGATGACCTCGAGAAAGCCGCCGATGCCGTCGAGCTCGGCGCGGCCCGTCTCGGCGTTGTAGACGGCCCCGACGGGGTGCTGCATCCACGAGTTCGCCGCGATGATCCAGTACGCCGACAGGTTGACGCCGATCGCCACCATCCAGATGCACGCCAGGTGCAGGCCCTTGGACAGGCGTTCCTTGCCGAAGAGCCACAGGCCGAGGAACGTCGACTCAAGGAAGAAGGCGGCCAGCGCCTCGATGGCGAGCGGGGCGCCGAAGATGTCGCCGACGAACCGCGAGTACTCCGACCAGTTCATGCCGAACTGGAACTCCTGGACGATGCCGGTGGCCACGCCGAGCGCGAAGTTGATGAGCAGGATTTTGCCGAAGAAGTTCGTCAGCTTGAGCCAGTGATCCTTGCCGGTGCACCACCAGAACGTCTGCATGAGCGCGACGAGCGGGGCCAGGCCGATCGTCAGCGGGACGAGGATGAAGTGGTAGACGGTCGTGATGCCGAACTGCCACCGGGCGAGCTCGAGGGCTTCCACTTGGCTGTCCTTCCGGGCAGGGCTGTCGCACGGGTGAGCGCGGCTGCCGCCACGGTAGGAAGCGACACCGCGTCAGTGCCGGGACCAAGGTCCTGCGAGGTGACGCGACGTCGCGATCTGTGGGCGGGGGCGGGCGGTGCGCTGGGATGCGGGACGTGGGCGAGGTTGCAGGGTCCGGACGGCCTCCGTGTGGGATACTCGCCGGGACCCTGCCGCGGGGCCGTTCCCCCGCGCGGGGTCCGACGACGAGTTCCACGTCGGTGAGCAGGACCGGTTCGCGCCGCCTCAGAGCGCCGCCGCGACCGTACTGCGCAGCCGACAGGCCGCCGGGCGCCACCGTCCGCGCGGGTGAGGGGCGCGCCGTCGGTGCGCCGGCCGTTCTCCGGTAGGTGCGCGACCCAGGACTTCCGTCCGCGCACGCCGCGGACGAACCGAAGGCCCGCGAGCCGAGGGACGGCCGGCGCGTCGGGCGGAAGGAACTGCATGACCGAGAGCTCCGAGCCCACGGCAGAAGCAGCAGAGCAGACCCCGGAGGTCCCTGCGACCACGACCCCGCGTAGGCGCTCGTCCCGCCGGGCCACCACGGCCGCGGCAGCCCCGGAGGCGACCGCGACCGAGGACGCCGGCACTGCTGCGGAGGGCACTGCCGCGGAGGGCGCGGTGGTCGCCGACGCCCCCACGACCACGGATGCCGCCTCGTCCGTCGACGGCACCGCGTCTGCCGATGCCGCCACGTCCACCGACGACGTGGCCGCCGCACCCAAGACCACGCGCACCCGTGCGCCCCGCACCCGCGCCACCTCCACGCGAGCGACCGGCACCAGGTCGACCACGGCCCGCACCTCCCGGACGCGCAAGGCCGCGCCCGCCACCGACGCCGCGGGCCCGGCCACCGCCGACGCTGCGGACCTGGCCGCCGACGCTCCCGGCGAGGCTGCCACCCCCGCGGCCACGGGCCCGTCCGCCTCCGCCGACGAGCCGGCCGTCACGGGCTCCGCCGCGGGCTCGAAGGACGCCGCGCCCACCGACGCCGCGCCCACCGACGCCGCGACCACCGACGACCCGGACGGCGGGCCCGTCGCGGAGACCACCGACCTCACGGCCGACCTCGAGGCGCTCAGCGCGTCCCGTTCCGACGCACCGAGCGACTCCGGAGCGTCCGGTCGCGGCTCGAGCACGACCCGCGGCTCCGGGCGTGGTTCCACCTCCGGTACGCGCCGTGCGACGACGCGCCGACGTGCCGCTACCAGCGCCCCCACCACTCCGGAGCCCACCGAGGCACCCGCGTCCGCCACCACCGCTCCGGCGTCCACCGCGCCCGACGCCGTCGCGGCCGAGGCCGCACCGGCACAGACAGGTTCGGCCGACCTCGCGGACGCCGCCAAGGAGAGCTCCGCCTCGGCGCGCAAGCCCCGTCGGAGCCGCCGCGCGACCGCCCCGACCCGCGAGCCCGACCAGAACCTCGACGTCCTCGCCGAGCTCGGCGTCGCCGGCGACGAGCCCGCGGCCACGACCGGCGGGCCCGGCGAGGGCGCTCCCGAGGCCGAGCGCCCGGGCATCTCCGAGCAGGACGACGAGCGCACGGACGCCGGCCAGAACGACGACGCCGACCAGAACGACGCTGCCGGTCGCACGGACGAGCGCCGGCAGGCGGACGGCACCGCGGACGACGCGACGGACGAGAGCGCAGAGGCCGACGAGGACGAGGACGACGCGACGGACGCCGAGCCCGGCGAGCCTCGCCTGCCCGCGGCGGCGCTCCTCTTCCAGGCACCGGACCCGGCTCGCGCGCGGCCCCGGCGTCGCGCCGTCGCTCCCGCCGGCACGCCCGAGGTCCGCTTCGGCGGACCGGACACCGGTGACGACTCCCAGGCCGACCACGACCAGGCCGACGACGATGTCGCGGATCAGGCGGACGACGACGAGTCCGACTCGTCGACGGGCTCGGGCGGGCGCGGCGGCTCGGGCCGGCGCGGCTCGGGACGACGCTCGGGCAGCCGCCACGGCGGCGCTCAGGCGCAGGACGACTCCTCCCGGGACCGCGCGGACGACAACGGTTCCGAACCGGGCGACGGCAACGACTCCGACGACTCGGACGACTCGGACGACTCCTCCGACGACGGGCAGAACGGCGAGGGTGGCGGCAACCGACGCCGACGCCGGCGGGGCGGCCGCGGCCGACGCAACCGGTCCGGCTCGCGGGGCTCCGGCGACGGCTCGAACGACTCGGCCGACGACGGCTCGGACGACTCCGCCGGTGGTGACTCGTCCGGGTCCCGCCGGGGCGGCCGCGGCAGCCGGGACGACGCCGACGGCGACGACACCAACGGTGACGTCACCTCCGGCGACGACGCGAACGGCAACGGCTCCAACGGCGACGACGGGCACGACGACGAGCACCAGGACGGCTCGAGCTCGCGCCGCAGGCGTCGTCGGCGCCGCTCCGGCGGTCAGGGCGACGACGACGGGGGTGCGGCGCGCGCCCGCAACGAGGTCACCGCGCTCAAGGGCTCGACGCGGCTCGAGGCCAAGCGCCAGCGCCGCCGCGAGGGACGCGACGCCGGACGGCGTCGCACGACGATCTCCGAGTCGGAGTTCCTCGCCCGCCGCGAGTCCGTCGAGCGCACCATGCTCGTGCGCGAGCAGGACGGCCTCAACCAGATCGCGGTGCTCGAGGACGGCGTTCTCGTCGAGCACTACGTCGCCCGCCACACGCAGACCTCGATGGTCGGCAACGTCTACCTCGGCCGCGTGCAGAACGTCCTGCCCTCGATGGAGGCCGCCTTCATCGACGTCGGGAAGGGCCGTAACGCCGTCCTCTACGCCGGTGAGGTCAACTGGGAGGCCGCCGGGATGGAGGGCCAGCCCCGGCGCATCGAGCAGGCACTGAAGTCCGGCGACCACGTGCTCGTGCAGGTCACCAAGGACCCGATCGGCCACAAGGGCGCCCGCCTGACGTCGCAGATCACGCTCGCGGGCAGGCACCTCGTGCTCGTCCCGTCGGGCGCCATGACCGGCATCTCCCGCAAGCTCCCCGAGGGTGAGCGGAACCGGCTGAAGAAGGCGCTCAAGGAGATCGTTCCCGCCGGCGCCGGCGTCATCGTGCGCACCGCCGCGGAGGGCGCGACCGAGGAGCAGCTGCGCAGCGACGTCGAGCGACTGACGAAGATCTGGGACGACATCACGAAGAAGTCCTCCGGCAACGCCAAGGCGCCCGCGCTGCTCAAGGGCGAGCCCGAGCTCGCGCTGCGCGTGGTCCGGGACGTCTTCAACGAGGACTTCAGCAAGCTCGCCGTCTCCGGCGACACCGCATGGCGGACCATCAGCGAGTACGTGGGCGACATGTCCCCGGACCTCGCCGAGCGGCTGCACCACTGGACCGACGAGAAGGACCTGTTCGCCGAGCACCGCGTGGACGAGCAGCTCGCCAAGGGCATGGACCGCAAGGTCTGGCTGCCGTCGGGCGGCTCGCTCGTCATCGACCGCACCGAGGCGATGACGGTCGTCGACGTCAACACCGGCAAGTTCACCGGCTCGGGCGGCACGCTCGAGGAGACGGTCACCAAGAACAACCTCGAGGCCGCGGAGGAGATCGTCCGCCAGCTCCGGCTGCGGGACATCGGCGGCATCATCGTCATCGACTTCATCGACATGGTGCTGCCCGCCAACCGGGACCTCGTCGTGCGCCGCCTGCTCGAGTGCCTCGGGCGCGACCGCACGCGCCACCAGGTGGCCGAGGTGACGAGCCTCGGACTCGTCCAGATGACGCGCAAGCGCGTCGGCCAGGGCCTCGTCGAGGCCTTCTCGACGCCGTGCGAGCACTGCCACGGACGCGGGTTCGTCGTCCACGACCATCCGATCGAGCGCGGAGACGCCGCCGAGGCGCAGATCGCCGACTCCTCCGACCAGGGCGGCAGGCGACGTCGTGGGCGCGGCGGTTCCGGCCGCGGCTCGGGCGGCGGCTCCGGCAACGGGGGCGGCAACGGCGGGTCCGGCGGCAAGGGATCGGGCTCCAACGGCTCCGGCAAGGGACAGGGTGAGAGCTCCGAGGAGTCGAAGCCCGAGCCCGATCGCGAGGCGGTCCGGCTCACGCTCGCGCAGATCGCCGCCGCGGCGGCCCACGCGCATGAACGCGAGGGTTCGGCGTCGTCGGCACCGGAGGCGGACGGCGGCGCGTCGGACGACGCGGCCTCGAAGGGACGAACCGAGGCGGACGGCGAGTCGCCGATCGGCGAGGCGTCGGAGAGCGCGACGTCGACGAGCAGCCAGGAGGACGCCGCGTCCTCGTCGGCCGACGACGGTACCGGCTCGCCGGAGCATGCTGCAGCGGTCGCCGAGCCGGCCGAGGACCCGAGCGACGCACCGGCCACCACGCCGGCACCGCGGCGTCGTCGGGGCTCGCGCCGCGCGACGAGCGCACCGGTGAGCGATCCCGCGACGTCGGAGTAGCCGCCGGCGTCGACGAGTGAGGGGGCGGTGGTCGCGAACTCGCGACTGCCGCCCTCGCTCGTGGGCCACGACCCGCACGCTCGACGAGCTCGGGCGGAGTCAGCGGACGAGCGGGTGGTAGCGCAGGGGATTGGGCCGGCACTCGGCCTCGGTCGCGATGCGCATGTCCGCGGCGATCCTCCCGTCGTCGCGCAGGGTGTAGAGCCGATCGACGATCCGGTCGCGCAGCGTCCACGGGTCGATGGTGTTGAGGTAGATCTTCGTGCCGCCCTCGAACCCCGCGAGGGTCGAGACGCGCCACTTGAGCATGATCCGCCACGGCATCGGCTGGTCGACGTCGGCGGGCTGGTGGTGCCACTCCTCGTTGGAGGGCACGAGCGTGCCGGTCGCCGCGTGGGCGGCGTGCACGAGGTCGGAGACCGCGCGGAGCTCCTCGTCGGAGTGCTCCCAGGGCGCGGTGCGTGCCGAACGGGAGTAGATCTCGACGGTGGGGTAGCGGTGGCCGAACCCGGCGAACGCGATCGCGTGGTCGTTCTCCGCCACCACCAGGTTCTGGTACTGGGCGTAGTTGACGGCCGCCTCGTTGAAGAGGTTGGGGTTGGCGCGCAGCCGCTGGAGCTCGAGCTCGGCCTGGGTGCCCCGCTCGTCGATGGCCACGAGCTGCTTGTGGAGGTGGTCGAACGATGCGCCCGCGGGCTTCAGCCAGTTCTGGAACACCGCGACGTAGCGGGCATACCGGTTGGCCTCGTAGAGCGAGTGCAGGGCGTCGACCGTGAACGCCGTGTACCGGTGGTGCTCGTCGGGGGTGAGAGTTCCCGAGGAGGCCAGGTCGGCGTCTGTCGTCGCGTCGTCGGTGAAGTGGCGCCTCGCGACGACGACGTCGTGCCCGCCCCCGAAGAACGCCGTGGCGTGCCTGAGGCGCTCGGCGGCGTCCATCGACTGCCAGGTCGTCGTCGTGTCCCCGGCGGCCCGGAGGCGCTGGCCGACCACCCGGGCGACGTGCTCCTCGCCGTCGGGCGTCGCGAGGTACGCCTCTCGACGACGCGCCACGTCCTCGGGCACCTCGTATCCGTAGTTCTGGTGCCAGTAGTCGAAGGAGAGGATCTCGAACAGGTTGGGGATGCGGCGCAGCTCCGCGACGGTGTCGAACATCCGTGCCGCCGGGAGGCCGCGGAGGAGCTCCCAGTCGTCAGGGTTGCCGCCCTTGTTTCTCCTGGCGCCCGCGGCGCCCGGCCCCGCTCGACGCACGAGCCGGGCCTTCTCGGGCGGCGTCTCGTCGTAGCGCAGGTGGCAGAACGCGCAGTGCCGACCGTGCAGGTCCGGGTCCAGCGCGACCGGCTCGGTGGCCGGCTGCCCGACCGGCCGGTGCGCACGTCCTGGGACGGTCCAGACCTCGGTGCCCGTGAACGGGGAGACCTGCTTGATCGTCCCGTCGGTCATCCTGGTCAGCGGTGCCGCGCCGGGTGCGTAGGGCTGGGGCATCCCTCCACGGTAGTGCGGCGGGCAGGCGCCTGTGCGGGATCACACAGGCGGTACGGGCCGTCGCCGCACGTCTCAGCCTTGCCGCCGGGCGGGGCGGTGCGTAACCTGGGGCGTCGGCGCGCGCTGCGCCGATCGAGAAGAACCCCCGAGGCCGACAGGCCGAGGCGCGCCCGCCACCGGTGGGCGGCAGGTTCCCCCAGCAGCGATACAGAGATGAGCAGCAACGTGGTCTACGCGATCGTCAAGGCCGGCGGCCGGCAGGAGAAGGTGTCCGTCGGCGACATCGTCGTCGTCAACAAGATGGCCGGTGCGCCCGGCGACACCGTCGAGCTGACCCCGATCCTGCTCGTCGACGGCGAGAAGGTCACCACCTCCGCCGACGGCATCTCCGCCAAGGTCACCGCCGAGATCGTCCGTGCCGAGAAGGGCAAGAAGGTCACGATCCTGCGGTACAAGAACAAGACGGGCTACAGCCGTCGCCAGGGCCACCGCCAGTCGCTCACGCGGCTCAAGGTCACCGGCATCAGCTGACCCAGCGACCGGCCCCGGCCGGTCACCCCACCACGACGCACGCGCGCGAGCGCACCACCTCTACCGAAGAGAGAGCAGACGAGATGGCAACGAAGAAGGGCGCCAGTTCCTCGAAGAACGGCCGCGACTCCACCGCGCAGCGACTGGGCGTCAAGCGCTTCGGCGGTCAGGTCGTCAAGGCCGGCGAGATCCTCGTCCGCCAGCGCGGCACCCGCCTCCACCCGGGTCTCGGCGTCGGCCGTGGCAAGGACGACACGCTGTTCGCCCTCGAGGCCGGCACCGTGCAGTTCGGCCGTCGTCGCGACCGCAGCGTCGTCAACATCGTGCCCGTGGAGGCCTGAGCACCACCCATCCACGTCGACGAGGGGCGGACGGCATGATGCCGTCCGCCCCTCGTCGTACCCGGCCCGCCCGGCCGACCGCACGTCGTCCCTCGTTCCTCGCCCGCTCCCGTCCCATCCGGAGGACCCCATGGCCAGCTTCGTCGACCGGGTCGTCCTGCATGCCGCCGGCGGCAACGGCGGGCACGGCGTCGCCTCGATCCGCCGCGAGAAGTTCAAGCCCCTGGCCGGGCCCGACGGCGCGAACGGCGGCAACGGCGGGGACGTGGTCCTCGTCGTCGACCCCCAGATCCACACGCTGCTCGACTACCACCACTCGCCGCACCGGCGCGCGCCCAGCGGCGGCCAGGGCGCGGGCGACATGCGCCAGGGCGCGAACGGCGCGGACATGATCCTCGGCGTCCCCGACGGCACGGTCGTGAAGTCCGCCGACGGCGAGGTCATCGCTGACCTCGTCGGCGCCGGCACGTCGGTCGTCATCGCCGCCGGCGGCCGCGGTGGACTCGGCAACGCCGCGCTGGCCTCCCCGCGCCGCAAGGCGCCCGGCTTCGCCCTCCTGGGCGAGGAGGGGGAGGAGCGCGACGTCGTCCTCGAGGTCAAGTCCGTCGCCGACGTCGCGCTCGTCGGGTTCCCCTCCGCCGGCAAGTCCTCCCTCATCGCGACCGTCAGCGCCGCGCGGCCCAAGATCGCGGACTACCCGTTCACCACGCTCATCCCCAACCTGGGGGTCGTCATGGCCGGGGAGGAGCGCTTCACCGTGGCCGACGTCCCCGGCCTCATCCCGGGCGCGTCCTCGGGCAAGGGGCTGGGGCTGGAGTTCCTCCGCCACGTCGAGCGGTGCGCGGTGCTCGTCCACGTCCTCGACTGCGCCACCCTCGAGCCCGGCCGCGACCCCATCTCCGACCTCGACACGATCGAGTCCGAGCTCGCCGCCTACTCCGCCGACCTCGACATCGCCGGCTCGGGCGTGCCGCTCATGGAGCGGCCCCGCGTGGTGGTGCTCAACAAGATCGACGTGCCCGAGGCGCGCGAGCTCGCCGAGTTCGTCCGCCCCGACCTCGAGGCGCGCGGCCTCAAGGTCTTCGCCGTGTCCACGGCCACGCACGAGGGCCTGCGCCCGCTGACGTTCGCCCTGTCGGAGATCGTGGCCCGGGCGCGCGCCGAGGCGGGTCCGGCGGTCGCGCCGCGCGTGGTGCTGCGGCCCACCGCGGTCGACGACGCCGGCTTCACCGTCACGCGCAAGGGCAGTGCCGACGAGCCGTTCTTCCAGGTGCGGGGCAGGCGCCCCGAGCGCTGGGTCAAGCAGACCGACTTCGGCAACGACGAGGCCGTCGGCTATCTCGCTGACCGTCTCGCGCGGCTCGGCGTCGAGACCGAGCTGATGAGGGCCGGTGCCGTGCCCGGGGACACGGTCGTCATCGGCCCCGCCGACGGCGGCGTCCTGTTCGACTGGGAGCCGACGATGACCACCGGCGCCGAGCACCTCGGACCGCGCGGCACCGACCTCCGGGTCGAGGACGAGCGACGCCGCCCCACCCGCGCCGAGAAGCGCCGCGAGTTCCACGAGTCGATGGACGCCAAGACCGCCGCGCGCGAGGAACTGTGGACCGAGCGCAGGGCCGGCCACTGGGCCGACCCCTCCGACCACGAGTGAGCGCGGTTCTGCCTCGCGAGTGAGCGCATATCGGTCCGGGCGGCTGGACGCGCGCCGGGAGCCCCCGGCCCCCGCGGCACAATGTCCCGGTGAGCTTCCCGACCGTCCACCGACCCCTCGCGAACCGTGCGCTCCTCGCGCGGGCGGGGTGCGTCGTCGTGAAGATCGGATCGTCCTCCCTCACCAGGAGCGACGGCGCGCTCGACCTCGAGCGCATCGGCCAGCTCTCCACCCTGCTGGCCACGCGCGTCGCGCAGGGCCGGCAGGTGGTGCTCGTCAGCTCGGGCGCCATCGCCGCCGGCATCGCGCCGCTCGGGCTCAGCGCCAGGCCGAAGGACCTCGCCACGCAGCAGGCCGCCGCCTCCGTCGGTCAGGGCATGATCCTCGCCCGCTACACGGAGGCGTTCGCGCGGCACGGGCGGCGGGTCGGTCAGGTCCTGCTCACCGCCGAGGATCTCGTGCGCCGCCAGAGCAACGTCAACGCCGCGCGTGCCCTCGACCGGCTCCTCACCCTCGGCGTCACGCCGATCGTCAACGAGAACGACGCCGTGGCCACCGACGAGATCCGCTTCGGCGACAACGACCGGCTGGCCGCACTGGTGGCCCACCTCGTGCGGGCCGACGCGCTCGTGCTGCTCACCGACGTCGACGGTCTCTACGACGGCCACCCCGCCTCGCCCACCTCCTCCCTGATCCCCGTGGTGTCCGGGCCCGAGGACCTGGCCGGCGTCCAGGTCACGGCCCGCGGCTCGGCCGTCGGCACCGGGGGCATGGTGACGAAGCTCGAGGCGGCCGCGATCGCCACCGGCTCGGGCATCCCGGTCGTCCTCACCGACGCCGACCACGCCGCCGACGCCCTCGCCGGCCGGCCCGTCGGCACCTGGTTCTCGGCACGTGGACGCCGGATGTCGGCCCGGCGCCTCTGGCTCGCGCACGCGGCCCGCCCGCGCGGCAGCGTCGTCGTCGACGCCGGGGCCGCCGCCGCCGTGGGGGAGCGCCAGCGCTCGCTGCTGATCCCCGGCATCACCGAGGTGGTCGGCGACTTCGAGGCCGGGGACGTCGTCGAGATCCTCGGTCCGGACGGGCTCGTGGCCCGGGGCGTCACCGGGTACGACGCCCGCGAGCTCGCTGCGCTCGTGGCCGCGCCGGCCGAGGAGCGGGCGAAGCTGCGGCCCGCCGTGCACCGCGACGACCTCGCCGTCATGCGGGACGTGGGCGGGCGCGCGCAGGGCCGCTGAGGCGGCTCCTCCGCCGCCATGGGCCGCGTCCTGGCAACGAGTGCGGGGACAGGTGGACGAGGTCGGGGATCTAGTCCCCGCACTCATGGTCTTTCCCCCGCACTCGTCGCGGTGGGCGTCGCCTGTCCCTTCACCACAACCGCCCGACGTCCGACAGGTGAGACGTGACCGCTCCCTCGTTGACGGACGCCCGTTGCGGTGCCTACGGTCCATCCAGGTCTTGAGAACCAGTGCGAAGCCCCGGCTCGCTGGTCGGCAACCCCCCTCGTGTGGCGGGGGTGCTCCGGGTGATGACCTGGCTCCACGTCCGTGGAGCAACGCCCGGCGCAGCAGGCGCCCTTGCACGAAGGATCCGGACATGATGCAGCAGGTGAGCACCCACCGATCCAGCTCCACCCTCCTCCCGGCGATGATGTGCATGCGCCCGGGCTGTCGGCGAATGTCGGCCTGACAGCCCGGAGACACCAGCGACGCCGCGCTCCCGCGCCGCGTCACACCGGTCGAGGTGCGGCCTCCCGGGACGAGTGACACGTCCCGCCCGCACGACTCCCGGTCATCGCACAGCCGTCGGCGCAGCCGCCGACGGCGGGAACCCGTGAGGACCCTCCTGCCATGAGCACCACACTGATCTCTGCCCGAACCGCCACGTCCACGACGACGAACGGCCCCGTGACGACCAGCCCGACGACCACCCCCGCGACGACGGGCACCGCGATCCGCCGGACCCCGGCTGCGCAGGCGCGGCCCACGACGCCGACCGCTCCGGCACAGTCCGGCGCCCGCCCGGCATCGGGACGGATCGGCGGCGCGATCGTCGTCGACCTGTCGGGCCTCGGCGCGGCCGTCACCGACCCCGAGGCCGACCTGCCCGTCGACACCGCCGACCTGCCCCGGCTCGCCCGGCATGCCCACGCGGCGCGCCAGACGGGCCTGACCGAGGTCGCGCTCTCGCCCGCGTTCCACCTGCGCTCGGACGCGCCGTGGCGCACCGACGCCGGATCCGACGCCCGGCGCACGGGCGAGCGCCTCACCGATGCCGGCGTCGACGTCCTCCTGCCCGGAGGCACGGACGCGCACGGCGCCGGGTCCGTGCCGGCCGGCGCGGGCCTCACCGCCGACTCGGCGCGCCACGCCGCCGCGACACGGGCCTCCGCGAGCCGTGCGCGCACCGCGGGCGTCACCCGGGCGCCGGCCGGTACCCGCGTGCGTCCCGCGCCCTACGTCAACGCCGTGGACGAGGGCCTGGCCGCGGGGCGCGCCGGCGGCACGGTCGTCGTACGGGCCGTCCACCACGAGCGGGTGCGCGAGTTCGTCGCCGCCGTCCGGCGTGGCGCGGCCGAGGCCGGCGCGGAGGTGCGCGTGCTCGTGGAGCTCCACGTGGCGATCGCCGATCGCCGCGAGCGGGCGCTGGCCCGGACCGAGCTCGTGGCCGACATCGCCGCCGTCGAGCAGCGGGACCTGCCCTGGACGGGATCCGCCGCCATCATCGGCTCGCCCGAGGACGTGCTGGCGGAGGCGCGCGGCTTCGCCGACCTCGCCGATGGCCTGGTCCTCGTCCCGATCTCGGTGCCCGCCGACCTCACGGCAATCCTCACCCACCTCGCCTGATCGGCATCCGCCCGCCCTGTGTGGCGAGTGAGCGGAGTTCTGTCCGGTGACGGGCGTGCCGAACTTTGCTCGGCGAGTGAGCGCGGTTCTGTCATGTGTGCAGCCGCGGTGGGACAGCTGTCCGTCCGACGAACGACGAAGCGCCGTCCCTCCGGTCGTGGAACCGGAGGGACGGCGCTTCGTCGTCAGGTCGGTCGCGCGGCAGAACCGCGCTCACTCGCCAGGCGGAACCGCGCTCACTCGTCGGAGTGGCCGGCCTCGTGCTCGGCGATCTGCTTCCTGATCTCGTCCATGTCCAGCTCACGGACGGCGGTGAGGATCTGCTCGAGGTTCTTCGCGGGGACGGCGCCCGGCTTGTTGTAGACGAGCACCCCGTCGCGGAACGCCATGAGCGTGGGGATCGACGTGATCTGCAGCTGGGCGGCGAGCTCCTGGTTCGCGTCCGTGTCGACCTTTGCGAAGGTGACGTCCGGGTTCTCCTCGGAGACCTTCTCGTAGACCGGGCCGAACTGCTTGCACGGCCCGCACCAGTCGGCCCAGAAGTCCACGAGCGTGATGCCGTCGCCGGTGATCGTGCTCTGGAAGTCGTCCTGCGTGATCTGAGTGGTCGCCATGTGGCGCTCCCTTCGTCCGTGGGCGTGCCCGCCGCGGGCGGAGCACGTCTTCCACCCCGTCCAACCGAGGAGACCCCCGGGCCATTCCCGGGCCCTCGGAGGTAGTTTGCGCACATGACTTCTCCCACCGACGTCGACGTCCGCGAGGCCGTCCGCGCGATCTGCGCCGAGGCGAAGGAGGCCGGTCGTGCGCTCGCCACCGCGACGCGCGCCACCAAGGACGCCGCGCTCGACGCCATGGCCGACGCCCTGGTCGCCGGCTCCGCCCGGATCGTCGCCGCCAACGCGACCGACCTCGAGCGCGGCCGCACCTCCGGCATGAGCCCGGGCCTCCTCGACCGCCTCGCCCTCGACGAGACGCGCATCGCCGCGATCGCCGATGCCCTGCGCGAGCTGGCCGCCCTGCCCGACCCGGTCGGCGAGGTCGTCCGCGGCTCCACGCTGCCCAACGGACTGCGCCTGCGGCAGGTGCGCGTGCCCATGGGCGTGGTCGGGATGATCTACGAGGCACGCCCGAACGTCACGGTCGACGCCGCCGGGCTGGCCGTGAAGTCTGGCAACGCCGTCGTGCTGCGCGGCGGCTCGGCCGCGGCGTCCTCCAACGAGGTCATCGTCGAGATCCTCGGCGAGGCGCTGCTCGCGGTCGGCCTGCCCGCCGAGGCCGTGCGGTCCGTCGACGCCCACGGGCGGCAGGGCGCCGTCGAGCTCATGCGCGCCCGCGGCCTCGTCGACGTCCTCGTCCCGCGCGGGGGAGCGGGCCTCATCCAGACCGTCGTCGCCGAGGCGTCCGTGCCGGTCATCGAGACCGGCGTCGGCAACGTCCACGTCTACGTCGACGCGAGCGCCGATCTCGACCAGGCCGTGCCGATCATCCTCAACTCCAAGACCCAGCGGGTGGGCGTGTGCAACGCGGCCGAGTCGCTCATCGTCCACCGCGACGTCGCCGAGGAGCTCCTTCCCACGCTCTACGCGGCGCTGGCGGAGAAGGACGTCACGGTCCACGGCGACGAGACAGCGCACCGGCTCGCGGAGGGCGGCACGGTGCGGTACGAGCCCGCCACCGACGAGGACTGGGGCACGGAGTACCTCTCGGCCGACCTGGCCGTGCGCGTGGTCGACTCCCTCGACGAGGCCCTCGACCACATCCGGCGGTGGTCCTCGGGCCACACGGAGGTCATCCTCACGCGAGACACCACCTCGGTGCACCGCTTCACCACGGAGCTCGACGCCGCAGCCCTCATCGTCAACGCCTCCTCGCGGTTCACCGACGGCGGCCAGTTCGGCCTCGGCGCGGAGATCGGGATCTCCACGCAGAAGCTGCACGCCCGCGGCCCGATGGGCCTGGGCGAGCTGACGACGACGACGTGGATCGTCGAGGGCCAGGGCCAGATCCGTGAGTAAGGGCCAGGGCCAGATCCGCGAGTAGCAGGCCCGGCCAGCAGGCCCCGGCGCGTCGGCGTCGTCGGCCGTCGGCGAATCCGGCGGCCGCGGGCGACGCCGTCCCCGTATCCTGGTCGGGCAGCCGTCCGGTCACACGCCGTCGGCCGTCCCGCCCACCCGCAACGTGCAGGAGATCAGATGCCCGAGGTCGTCGAGGTCCTGCTGTGGATCGCCGGCATCGGCGCGGCCACGACCGCGGTCGGGGTGGGCAGCGTCTGGTACGGCGTGCGGCGGCTCTCACGCAGCAAGGGCATGCGGCGCCGTATCGAGCAGGGCGAGCTCAACGTCCGGGCACTGTCCTCGGACCCGACCGTGCGCGAGGTCGCCAAGCACCGCCTCGCGATGCGCCGCTCGACCGACGCGACCGACCGGGCCCTGGAGGCCGCGCGCGAGGCGGGCCGTACCGTCGGGGACCTCCCGCAGGTCGCCGCGGACCTCGAGCGCGCCTACCGGGAGATCGACGACGACCTGCGGGTCGTGGAGAACGAGCCCGACGCCGGCATGCGGCACCGCCTGCTCACGGACCTCCTGCCGGACATCCGGACGCACGAACGACTCTCCGGGGACCTGCGCCGCTCGCTGCTGCACTCGCGCTCGTCGTCCTCCACCCCGGCCCTGCGCCGCGCAGCCGACGACCTCATGCTCGAGGCCCAGGCGCTCGGCGCGCTGGGCGACGGCGAGGAGCGCCGCACCGAGCACGAGTCGGACCGCGTGCGGCGCTCGCGCCGCCGCTCCGAGGACGACTGATGGGCGTCGGCCGGCGGATCTTCGGCATCGGCCGGGCCGAGGGCAACGACCGCCGCCGGCGCCGCCGCGAGGCGAAGAACCCGCCGCCGGACCCCGCCACCGAGATCGCCGAGGCCGTCCGCCGCCAGCGCGCCGCCGTCGACGACGCGCGTCGGGCCGTCGGCGAGCTGACCGTCCAGCGCCGCCGCACCGAGCTCCTCCACGAGCGTGCCGAGCTCGAGGTCGAGGGGCACGAGCGGGCGGCGGCCATCGCCGTCGAGCAGGGTGACGACGCGGCGGCGCGGGCTGCGCTCGGCCGCGCGCTCGAGGCCGCGGCGCCGCGCGACCGGCTGGCCGACCAGCTGGCGGTGCTGCGCAACAAGGAGGAGGACCTGCGGGCCGGGGTGGGCCGGCTCGAGGCGCAGGTCCATGAGGTCGAGTCCCGGCGTCGGGCGCTAGCGGCCGACCGGGAGGCTGCCCGCGCCTCCGCGACCATCGCGCAGGCGATGCGCACCGACGTGCCCGGCTCGACGGCGGAGGCCGTCCGCGCGGCCGAGCGCGAGGTCCACGAGCTCGAGGGTCGCCAGGCCGCGTACGAGGAGCTGGCCTGGACGGACTCCGGCTCGCACCAGGTCCACGACGCCTTCGACCGGCTCGGCCGCGAGGCCCGGATCGAGGCCGAGCTGCGGCGCCTGCACGGCTGGGACCACGGGGGAGACCGCAGCGGCGACCACGGCAGCGACCACGGGCCGGGCCACGGGAGAGACCGCGGCGGCCAGCGCGGGGGAGGGCCGGGCGAGATCGGCCGAGGACCCGCCTGACAACCCCGCGCGAGCTGCCGTGCGACACTGGCTCCCGAACTCGAACGAAGGAGACCTCCGATGGCCAGCTCGCTGGTGCGCACGTCCGCCCACACCGCTGCGGAGCCGATGGCGACCGACCTCAACGCCTACGTCGGCGGCGTGATCATGCTCGCGATCCTGCTCATGCTCCTGCTCGTCACCTGGGCGTTCCGCTCGATCAGGACGCGCCACTGACGTGAACGCCCGCTCCCACCGGGGACGCCGACGCCGCGTCGGCCTCATGGGCGGAACGTTCGACCCGATCCACCACGGCCACCTCGTCGCCGCCTCGGAGGTCCAGCACCTCCTCGACCTCGACGAGGTGCTCTTCGTGCCGACCGGCGTGCAGCCGTTCAAGCGGGACCGCAAGGTCACCGAGGCCGAGCACCGCTACCTCATGACGAACATCGCGACGGCGTCGAACCCGCGATTCACCGTCTCGCGCGTGGACATCGACCGCGGCGGCGACACCTACACGATCGACACCCTGCGGGACGTGCACGCGCAGATGCCCGACGCCGAGCTGTACTTCATCACCGGCGCCGACGCCCTGTCCCAGATCCTGGCCTGGAAGGACGCGGACGAGCTGTGGGAGCTCGCGACGTTCGTCGGCGTCACCCGGCCCGGTCACGACCTCGTGGCGGAGGGCCTGCCCGAGGATCGCGTCAAGCTCCAGGAGGTGCCAGCCATGGCCATCAGCTCCACCGACTGCCGCAGGCGGGTCCAGGAGGACAAGCCCGTCTGGTACCTCGTGCCCGACGGCGTGGTGCAGTACATCGCCAAGCACCGCCTGTACATCGACCCCTCGACGGTGGCGTGATGAACGAGGGACCGGTCACGCGTCGCTGGCTGCGCGAGCAGGCCGCGCGGGAGGCCGCACAGATGGCCGAGGACGCCAAGCGGGACGCCGCGGCGCAGCGCACCGGCAGCCCGGAGGACCGCGCGCGGGCCGCGCTCGACGCCTCGGCCGCGAGGGCCCCGGCCGGCCGGGAGGACTCGGAGCGTGGCACCGCTGCACACGGCTCAACCGGGCCGACCGACGCCGAGGTGCAGCCGGCGGGCACCGACCCCGGCGCGACCCACGAGCCCGAGGGCAGGCACGACCTCGGGGCCACGCACGAGCCCGAGGACACCTGGACGCCGGGACCGGCCGTGGGTGCCGGCGCCGGCCACGGGACCGCGCCGGCCCAGGGCCAGGCCGCGAGCCGGGTGCGCGCCGCGGACGGCGAGAGCGCGGCCGACATGCCCGTCACCGCCGGACCGGAGGGAACGGCGGTGCGTCCGTTCGCCGCCGTCCCGCCGGAGCCCGCGCCCTCCGACGGGGCCAGCGGCGATGGGGCCCGCGGCGACAAGACCCCCGGCGATGAGGCCCGCGGCGACGGGGCCGCCGCGGCGGCGCCGCCGCCCCCGCCGGCTCCGGAGGACGAGGTCCTCGCGACGGCCGTCCGTCCCGCCGTCGCCGGAGGCGCCGCGGGTGCTGTGGGTGCTGTGGGTGCCGCGGCCGCCGGTGCGGCCACCGGCACGAGGCCCGACGACGTGCGCGCCGACGCCGGGCCGGCCGGCGGCGGGCCTGGCCGCGATGCGCCTGGCGGTGACGAGCAGGCCGGTGACGAGCCGGTGAGCGGCAGCGACGAAGGGACACCGGTGGCGACCACCCAGCGCGGACGGGCCGCCGGTGCAGCGCCGGCGACGAACGGCCGTACGACGACGAAGGGCCCGCGCGGCAAGCGCCCCGTCCGTCGCGTGCGGTGGTGGCGCGGGCTCGCCATCATCGTCCTGCTGGCGGCGATCTTCTTCGGCGTCGGTGCCGCCGTCGGGCTCTACCTGTTCGGCCGCTGAGGGACGGGCGGGCGCAGCCCCGCGCAGCGCCGACACCGTAGGATCGGGGCCACCTGTTCCCGAACCGAGGAGATCCGTGGCCGCCGACGAGCGATCCCGCCACCTGGCGAACGTAGCCGCACGAGCCGCCGCATCGAAGAAGGCCGAGGAGATCATCGCGCTCGACGTCTCCGAGCGCCTCGTCCTCACCGACGTTTTCCTCGTGGCCTCCGGCTCGAACGAGCGCCAGGTGCGCGCCATCGTCGAGGCGATCGAGGAGGCACTCGCCGCCGAGGGGGCGAAGCCCGTCCGCACGGAGGGTCTGACGGAGTCCCGCTGGGTGCTCGTGGACTACACCGACGTCATCGTCCACGTGCAGCACACCGAGGATCGCCAGTTCTACGCGCTCGAGCGCCTGTGGGGCGACTGCCCGGTCGTGCCCGTCGACGTCGAGGACGTCGTCGTCGACGAGACCACCCCGGGAGCCGAGGACGGACCGTACCGGGCGACCGGGCTCGGGACCGGCCAGTGACCGCCCGCGCGCTCGTCCTGCTGCGGCACGGGCAGACCGACTACAACCACGCCATGCGCATGCAGGGCCAGATCGACATCCCGCTCAACGACACCGGGCGGCAGCAGGCCGAGCGTGCCGCCGAGGTGCTCGGCGGCGCGGACCTCACCCGGATCGTCAGCTCCGATCTGTCGCGCGCGCTCGAGACCGCACAGATCCTCGGGCGGGCGGCCGGGCTGGACGTCACCACCGACGAGGGCTTCCGCGAGCGCGGCTTCGGGCTGTGGGAGGGCCACACGCACGAGGAGCTCCAGGCCGGCTGGCCCGAGCAGTACGACCACTGGCGGGCGGGCCGGGATCCCGAGGGGATCGGCGTCGAGTCCCGGGCGGGCGCGGGGGAGCGGGTCGGGCTCGCTCTGCGCGCGGTCGCCGAGGCGGCCGACGACGGCGAGATCGTCGCGGTCGTCGCGCACGGCGCCGCGATCACCCTCGGCATCGCCCACATCCTCGACATGGGTGCGCACTCGTACTGGCTCGGCGGCATGGGGAACTGCCACTGGTCCGTCGTGGCGCAGAACCCGGGGCGCGAGCCGGCGTGGCGCCTCGGCGTGCACAACATCGGCGTCGACCTCGTGCCGCGGCCGCACCGCACGATCCTCGACCGCGCCTCCGAGACCAAGGACCACGGGGACCAGCAGGTCACCGGCGGCTCCGGCCGCCCCACGCAGGCCGACCAGACGGGCGTGCCCGGGCGCTGAGCGTCAGCCGGCGGTCCGGGCGCCGTCGATCACCCAGAGCTGCCCGGACACGTGCGAGGCCTCCTCACTGGCGAGGAACGCCGCGACGTTCGCCATCTCCGACGCCTCGCCGACGCGCCCCTGCGGGACCTGCGCCGCGAGCGTCGCGTTGAGCTCGTCGCCGAGACCGTCGAGCCACGGGGTGCGCGTGACGCCGGGGCCGATGGCGTTGACGCGGATGTTCTGCTGCGCGTACTCGAGCGCGGCCGTCTTCGTCATCATGACGACGGCGCCCTTGGAGGTGATGTAGGCGGCAGCGGACGGGGTGGCGAGGACGCCGCCGATCGAGGCCGTGTTGACGATCGAGCCGCCGCCGCGCTCGACCATGAGGCGCAGCCCGACCTGCAGCACGCGGAAGAACTGGCGGACGTTGATGCGCATGACGCGGTCGAAGTCCGCCATCGGGTACTCGTGCGTGAGCAGCGCGGGTCCGTTGACGCCGACGTTGTTGGCCAGCACGTCGATCCCGCCGTGGTCCTCTCGGAGGTAGGTCTCCAGCGCGTCGATCGCGTCGTCGTCGTCGACGTCGAGCTGGTAGGGGAGAGCGAGCTCGCCCAGGCGCGCCGCGACCTCGTCCTGCCGGCCGCTGACGTCCGCCAGGACGACCGTCGCGCCCTCGGCGACGAACTTCGTGGCGATCGCCTCACCGATGCCTGATCCTGCTCCCGTCACGAGTGCGGTCCTGCCCTCGAGCCTGCCGGTCATGATGCCGTCCCTTCGTGGAGTGGTAGCTCCAACCTATGCCGCTGACCTGGTCGGATACCGGGACGAACGACCCAACCCGGGGCTGACCGACCGCGCGTGCGCGTGACGGCGGCGTGCGCGGGATCACGCACCGAGGGGACGTCGTGATTGGCTCGCCGGCCGGGCGGTGACATAGACTCGTCCTCGCCCTTCGGGGCCCCGGGGCTATGGCGCAGTTGGTAGCGCGCTTCCATGGCATGGAAGAGGTCGGGGGTTCGAATCCCCCTAGCTCCACCCTGTGTGATGTCCCAGGACATCGAGAACGGCTGAACCCCCGGTGTCGGGGGTTCAGCCGTTTTTTCGTTGGTAGGTGTGTGCGGGGTTCAGGGTGTGTTCGCTGAGGATCTCGCCAGTGGAGGCGTCCAGCACGGTGGCGTGGTCGTTGTGGACCAGGCAGGTGATCTCGGTGCGGGCGTGGGCGCGGCCGATGCCGAGGTGCAGCATGCGGCCGCTGTGGCGCAGGCTGATCTTTCCGTCGCGGTCGACGGTGTCGTAGCGCACTCGCCACAGGTCGGGGTCGCCGGGCGGGGTGGGGGTCGCCGGGGGGATGAGCTGGTAGGCGTGGGCGGGGGTCTGTCGGCCGATGCCGCGATGAGGGCGGTCGTTGTTGTAGTAGTCGCGGAAGTCGTCGAGTTCGTCCTGGAGGTGGGCGAGGGTGTCGGCTGGCCGGGTGGCGAGGCGCTTGTTCAGGGTCTGCCAGAAGCGTTCGATCTTGCCCTGGGGGGTCTGCTGCACGGATAGGTGACACCTGATCTGTGGTGCCGGAAGGTGCTGCTGGAAGGATGTCGATCGTGCCCAGACCTCATCCCAAGGAGTTCCGCGACGATGTCGTGGCCGTGGCCCGCCGCGGGGACGCTCCGATCAAGGACATCGCATGAGACTTCGGGATCAGCGAGTCCTGCCTGCGTAACTGGCTACAGGCCGCCGATGTCGAGGACGGCAACCGCCCCGGCGTGACCCGGAGCGAGTCGGCCGAGCTGCGCGAAGCGAAGAAGCGTGTCCGCCTGCTCGAGCAGGAGAACGAGGTCCTGCGCCGCGCAGCGGCCTACCTCTCTCAGGCGAACCTGTCGGGGAAATGATGTACCCGCTCGTAAAGGAGCTCGCCGCTGACAGGATCCCTGTCGCGGTGACGTGTCGGGTCCAGGGGCTCGCCCGCCAGCCCTACTACCGCTGGCTCGCCACCCCGGTCACCGACCGTGATCTCGAGCAGGCCTACCTCGCGAACGCCTTGTTCGATGCTCACCGGGACGATCCGGAGTTCGGGTATCGCCTGCTGGCCGACGAGGCCCGCGAAGCGGGGCACGTCGCGTGTGATCGCACGGTCTGGCGGACCTGCCGGGACAACCGGTGGTGGAGCGTGTTCGGCAAGAAGCGCAACGCGAACGGCAAGCGGCCCGGCCCGCCGGCCCATGACGATCTCGTCGAGCGGGACTTCACGGCCACCGCTCCCAACGAGCTGTGGCTGACCGATATCACCGAGCACCCCACCGGTGAGGGCAAGATCTATCTCTGCGCGACCGGGGACGTCTACTCGGGACGGATCGTGGGGTACTCGATCAGCGATCGCATGAAGACCCGCCTCGCGGTCGACGCTCTGGTATCGGGGGTCTCCCGCCGCGGCGGTGATGTCGCCGGTTGCGTTGTGCATTCGGACCGCGGCTCCCAATTCAGGTCGCGCCGATTCCTGGCCGCCCTACGCTGCCACGACCTCGTGGGCTCGATGGGCCAGGTCGCCTCCGCGGGGGACAACGCCGCGATGGAGTCCTTCTTCTCGCTCCTGCAGAAGAACGTCCTGAACCGCCGTCGTTGGGCCACTCGGGCCGAGCTGCGGATCGCGATCGTGACCTGGATCGAACGGACTTACCACCGCCGAAGGCGACAGGACCGGCTCGGTCGCCTGACCCCCATCGAGTACGAGACCATCATGACCACTCAGATCGCACTCGCGGCCTGAGAACACCTGTCACGTATCCGTGCAGCAGACCCAGTCACCACCAGTAGCCTGCGTTCATTCATTCAGAAGAAACAGGGCGTGCTCGTTCTCAGGATGCGGGAGTCTGGGTCTTGACTTCGATACGTTAGTAACTAACATTATGAACATGGGTCGTTGGGAGAGGACGCACGAGGCGTTGAGACAGGCAGCGTTGGAGCTGTTCGTCCAGCGTGGGTATGACGCGACGGGAACCGCGCAGGTTGCTGAGCGTGCGGGCGTGAGCGAGATGACCCTGTTCCGGCACTTCCCGACGAAAGAGTCCCTTGTGGTGGCCGACTCGTTCGATCCACTCATGGCTGACGCCGTGCGGGTGCGCCCTGCCGATGAGTCGTTGATGCGTGCGCTGGCTGAGGGGGTCAGGGCCGCGTGGACGCAGGTGGAGGACGCGGACGTCGAGGCGTTGCGTGAGCGGCTGCGGATCATCGCTCAGACCCCGACACTGCGCGGAGCAATCGAACGCGGCAGCGAGGCCACGATCACGGCCCTGGCGGGTGCCCTGGTGGATCGTGGAGCGAACGAAGTGCGGGCTCGCGTCGCGGCAGCGGCAGTGATCGCCGGGCTGAGCACGGCACTGTTGGAATGGGAGCGGACAGAGCAGACCGGACTGGACGCCGCGCTAGGTTCCGCCCTCGATGTGCTCGGAGGTGGATGACATGCTCGCCTTCGAGAACGTCACCCGCCTGTTTCAGGGCGGGGCGGGCGTGAGTGACCTGACCTTTCGGGTTGAGCCGGGCGAGATCGTCGCTCTGATTGGGCTGAACGGTGCGGGCAAGACAACACTGATGCGGCTTGCGCTCGGGATGCTCCGCCCGCAACAGGGCGCATTACAAGTACAGGGTCACACATTGGATCGGGTTCCTGCGGATGGGTGGGCGCAGGTAGGTGCGCTGATCGAGGTTCCACTGGCCTACCCGGAACTGACGGTGCGCCAGAATCTCCGTATCGCGTGCCTGCTGCACGCGGGCGACCCTGAGCGTGTCGAGGACTCGGTCGTGGTGTGGCGTCTTGGCCCGGTCGCTGATCGCCGGTTCCGTCGCCTCTCGCTGGGGAATCGGCAGCGGGTCGGTCTTGCCGCCGCGTTGCAGCACGACCCTCGGTTGATCGTGCTGGACGAGCCGAGCAATGCGCTGGATCCTGCTTCGGTCATCTTGCTGCGCGAGCAACTGATGCGTCGGGCACGCGCGGGAGCGGCGATTCTGGTCAGCAGTCACCATCTGGACGAGGTGGCGCGGATCGCTGACCGCGTGCTGTTGATGAACGCGGGCCGGTTGATCGGTGAACTCGATACCACGGGTAGCGACCTCGAACGCGCGTTCTTCGAGCGCATCCGCCAAGACGATGAGCGGCGCGGGGCTGCGGAGGCGCCTCGATGAACGCCGCATTCCGTGTGGAAACGCTCAAGCTGACCCGCTCGCTGGTTGGTGTGATCGCCACGCTCGCGATCGTGCTCGGCATGGTCGGCTTGCTCGGCGGGATCACCGCTGGTGTTGCCGGTGGGAACCCGGAGATGATCGCGCAGGCTGGGCCAGCGGCCTCGTTGGATTGGGGCGGTTTGCTCGCGGGCGCGGCGCAGATCACGGCTGTTACTGCGCTCCTCGGATTCGGGATCGTGCTGGCCTGGATGTTCGGGCGTGAGTTCTCAGATGGCACCATCACCGGCCTTTTTGCCCTGCCTGTCGGCCGCACGCGCATCGCACTTGCCAAGCTGACCGTGTACCTGCTCTGGGCGATGCTGGTCAGCACCGCCGCTGTGCTTGGCGTGTTCGTCCTCGGGCTGCTGATCGGCTACGGGGCACCGGATAGCGGCACCTGGGCTGCGCTCGGGCGGCTGTGGGCGTTGGCGATGTTCTCCGCTGGCCTCGCGATCCCGGTCGCGTGGATCGCCACTGTCACCCGTTCGCTGCTCGCCGGGGTTGCCAGCACGATCGCGCTGATCGTCCTCGCGCAAGTCGGTGCCCTCGCCGGGGCCGGGGGCTGGATGCCGCTCGCTGCTCCCGCACTCTGGGCCATGTCGGACGGCACCGCCGTACCTCCGACGCAACTCGCCCTCACAGCAGGGTGCGCTGTCGTTTTCATCGCACTGGTGTGCTGGTCGTGGTCACGCCTCCAACTCGACCGCTGATCCCCGGACGATGGTGCGTCATGGCGACGGAGGATAGGCCAAGAGTCGTCGCAACTCGCACGAGTACGAGTCGCCGCGAGACACCGCCAGTCGCCTACGACCATGTGCGGCTGGTCTTCATCCGTGACGGTTCAGTAATCCCCCGCAATGAGTTCACACTTGAACCGATCACGGTGGGTCATGTCGCGCTGATCGCCCCCAACGCGCGTTTCGGGTATGAGCCCGAGGGCTGGGCAACCGTGACGACGCTGCTATTGGACACGGACTACCTGATCGAGCATCTGTTCTGGCAGCACCTCGAACTGATCCCTGACCGCGAAGCTGCACGCGAGCTGGCGGCAAAGCTCTATCCCAACGAAATCCAGATGCTCCATGTGGGAGAGGCAGAAAACACACGACTGGGCTTGCTCCTTGACGAAGTAGCCGACCTCACCGAAGCAGCCCCCTCGGCCAGTGGCTACTTCCGAACTCACGCCCTCGTGTTCACGGTACTCGCCACTCTCGCCCCGTACATCCGTCACGCGCCCGTCCCGGTGCCGCCGCTCACCTCACGACAGCGGGCCGTGCGGGTAGCGCCTCCGCGCTGGCGAGCGTTCCAACCTGTGCGCCGAGAGATTGCGCGCACGGCGGCGCTCATCCAGAACGACATTGCGCGGCGCTGGTCACTGTCCGAGCTCGCGGCGCACGCCTGTCTCTCCACCAGTCGGTACGGCCAACTGTTCAAGGAATCGTTCGGGGTAACACCGCTCACCTATCTGTCGATCCTGAGGGTGCAGGAAATGGCGCGCCTGATCCGCGAGACAGACCTGCTCATCGGCACAATCACCGATCGAGTCGGATGGTGCCAGCATTGCGGACACGCGACGCTCGTGTTCCGCCGCTACATGGGAGTGACACCATTCGAGTACCGGCACTACGGCCCACCGACCGCGAGCCACGAGGGGCCGGGCTTGGGAGCTGTCACCGGGTCTTCGCCCACACCGTGCCCCGGTGAACCTCGAAGCGACGCGCCAGCGCGTTCACGCTCACGCCCTGGGCGCGGGCTGTTCGCATAGCGTCCACTTCCTTCTCTGTGAGGCGTGTTCGAGGTCGTTTCTTTGGTTCCGTCGACGCTCCGATCAACGGGTCATTGGCCCCGTCCTCGGACTCCGCATCGCCACAGATGCCCTGATTCCACGCGGAAACAAGCCTCTCAACCCGCGGTCGCCTGTTCCCGCAGCGTTCCATTGCGTCCACCCGATCGCTTGAGCCGCGACACCGTCGACAGACGGGGTCGCGGCTCTCGTCGTTCCACGACGTGCTCGTCGCCGGGGCCGCGCAGATCAGGCGGACAGCTCGCCGGCCGCCCGTCGGTAGGCGCCGGGCGTGATGCCCGTGGCGGCGCGGAAGTCGCGGGTGAGATGCGACTGGTCGGTGTAGCCCAGATCGCCGGCGATCACGGCCAGATCGTCACCGGGCCGGGTCAGCAGCGCGCGGGCGACCTCCTGGAGCCGGATCCGGCGACTCAGCCATTTCGGGCCGTGCCCCAGCGTGTCGACGCAGGCGCGCTGGATCGTGCGCTCGCTGCACGCGAACCGCTCGGCGAGGGTGGCTCCCGTCCTGTGGTGGACGCGCTCGCGCAGCTCGTCGAGGACGTCGTTCGCCAGCAGGCCCGCCGCGGTCGGCGCTCGATCCGTGAGCGCCCACGTGATCGCCTCGTCCGCGGCCCGCGCCTGCTCGCGCGGAGCGGTGCCGCCCGCGATGCTCCGGGCCCGCGCGTGCAGGCGCTCGTCCAGCTCTGCCGTGAGCGGCACCGTCGCGTCCGCCACCAGCGCGGGGGAGAAGTCGCCGAGCACACCGAGTCCCGCCGGTCGCAGCCTGACCGCGAACACCCGCCCTGTTCCGCGGATGGTGCGCCGCCACGCACCGCCCTGCACCCCGGTGACCACGAGCGGGGCAGGCACGTCGCCCTCCTCGACGGTGAGCGTCACTGCCGGCAGGTCGATGATCGGCTGATCCAGCTCCTCGCGCTCGTCCAGCGCCCAGGAGACGTGCCAGTACTGGTCGACCACCGCCGACACGGCCGGATCCGGCGTGATCCACCCCGCCGCATAGCGCGCCAGCCGGTCCGGGTAGAGCACGCCGGACCGCTCCGAGGAGGCGATCGGGTCCTCCCGTGGATCACCCGCGACGGTCATGGCGTCCATCCTCCCAGGCAGCCCCCGGAGTCTGTCGCTTTCCTGCTATCGCTGCCCGTCCGTGCCGACGACACTGACGCCATGGGAAGCACCAACTACGCCGGAACGTTCATCCAGGTCGCGGACGACTGCCCGGTCGATACGGCCGAGCGACCACCGTCGGGCGGCCGGGCGCCGACCGTCGCGGCACTGCAGTACGAGCTGATCTCCGAGCATCCGTACGAGCTCACCAGCGACGATGTCGTGTTCGAGGTGCACGGGATCCGGCAGTCCGTCCCCGCCGAGTCGCGCGCGGAGGCGCGGGCCGCGTTCTTCACCAAGGGGCAGCCGTGCCTGCGGTCCTCCCCGCTGGGCAAGCGCTACGGGTGGGGCATCCACCACGACGCCGACAGCCGCGTGGCCCTCGTGCCGCTCGGTTCCGACGAGTACGCGGCCCTCGCCGCCGACCCGGCGCTGAAGCAGGTCAAGGCGATGCGTTCGAAGCGTGCCTGACCCTGCCCTCATCGGTGGGCCGCCCCGGTGCCGCCTACTGTGGGGCGGAGCGATCGAGGAGGCCGCATGACGCACCATGTGCCGGAGACCGAGGCGACGCGCACCGGCGGGCCGGTGCCGGGTGGAAGCTCGGGGCGGATGACACGGGACGACGATGAACGGCCCGGTCGGCTGATCCGGCCGCTGGAGCCCGCGCGTGACTTCGACTCGCCCCTCCACAGTCAGGGCGCGCTGGTGGTGGGCGCCGATCGCCTGGCGTTCGTGTCGGGGCAGGTGGGTGTGCGGCCGGGCGGCTCGATGGGCGCGGACCTCACGGAGCAGACACTCATCGCGTTCGAGAACGTCGAGCGGGTGCTGGCGGAGGCGGACCTCGGCATGCCCGATGTCGCCTCGTTGCGGATCTACCTCACCTCGCACGACGCGATCCCCGAGTTCACGGAGACGGCGCGAGGCTGCCTCTGTGGGCACCGGCCGGCGTCGACGCTCCTCGTCGTCGAGCACCTGGCGAACACCGCGCTGCTGGTCCAGGTCGAGGCGATCGCGGCCGGCCGCTGACCGGTTGCCCGGTCGCGCGCCCGGTCCGCCACCGGCTACGCGATCTCGCGGACGGCGTCAGCGACGGCCGCGGACTCCCGCCGCAGGATCTTGGCGTGGTTGGTGGGCACCGTCGCGAAGACAGCGATGTTCGGCCGACGGTCCAGCACCGGGTCGAGGGTGGCGCGCACCTGTGCCATCTCCTCGTCGTCGGTGCCGAGGTGACCGCCGGTCGCGACGACGTACCTCACGGGAGCCTCGATGCCGTCCAGCACGGGCTCGAGGGTGCTCAGCAGCTCGTTGACCTCGATGTTGACCTCGGCGTGCTGCTCGGCGCTCATCCGCGCCGCGAGTCCCATCCGGCTCGCGACCGGGAGGATCCACCGCATGCGGCGGAAGAGCCGGCGGAGGCGGGCACGTGCCTCGTCGTCGATCCAGTCGTAGGGCATGGCCCCGTCGACGGCGACCACCCCGGCGGTGCGGTCCGGGTGGCGATGCGCCCAGTGCACGGCCAGCGTCGCCCCGTAGGACCATCCGGCCAGCACGGGGCGTTCCACGCCGGTCGCGTCGAGCACGGCCTCGAGGTCGCGCAGGCAGGCCTCGAACGAGTAGTCGGCGGAGCGCCGCGAGCGGCCGCGTGCCCGCTCGTCGTAGCGGATGTGCCGCCAGTCCGTGGTCCCGAGCTCGGCGACCACCCGGTCCCAGTGGCGCAGGTCGGCGTACGCGCCGTTGAGGTAGACCACCGGCGTGCCGGGTCCGCCGGTGTCGGTGGCGAACAGCGCGGTGTCCTCGACCGGGATCATGCCGGTCCACGGTGCGTCCGGGCGCGTCATGAGCGGTGCTCGTCGTCGTGGGTGGGTGCGTGGACCCGGGTCGGGACCGAGCGACGGCGGTGCGCCCGCAGGAGGCCGTCGAGGCTGTCCCAGATCGCGACGACCGCGACGAGGAGCAGGAACAGCTCGGTGAGGTCGGACAGGTCGCCGAGGCTTTCGTCGCTCGCCCCGAACCGCCCGGGCGGTGTCGGTGCGAAGAGGGCGCCCGCCACCGCCAGCCCGATGAGCGCCGCGGCCCCTGCGGCGTTGACCGCGGTGTTGACGAGGGCCACCGGCATCGTCCACCGACGTCGCGCCCAGGCCACCGCGCTGCAGGCGATGCTGCCGGCGAGCGTGGCCACGAGGACGGCCTTCCAGACCGGGTGGAGCTCCGGGTCGAGGACCTGGAGCTGCTGCCCGTCGTCGGCGACACCGACGAGCTGCCACAGGAGGACCGCCAGCACGGCGGTGCCGAGGACGATCGACATCACGAGGCCGGGCGGACGCGGGTCGATCTCGACGGGGGACCGGCCCGACGGCGGGGCGGGGTGCTGCGTCGTCCCCATCGTCACGCCACCGTCCCGGCAAGAGCGGTGAGCGCGGCCGCCAGGGCGAAGGCCCCGGCCGTGAGCCCGACGGCCGCCAGGACCGTCAGCACGACGGTCGACGCCGTCCAGCTGACCGGGGGAAGAGCCCGGGCCAGGACCACCCCGAGGGGCACGAGCAGGGCGACGCCGGTGACGACCCCGGGCATCGGGCTCCACGAGAGGAGGCTGAGCAGGGCGTGGCTCGCGCCGTTGACCGCCAGCGCGCAGGTGAGGCACACGAGGGCGGTGGCGCTCCATCGCGGCCGGGTGAGGACGGCGACGGCGGCGAGCCCGAGAACGGCGAGCGTGACGAGGGCGAGCACGAGTGCGAACTCGGCTCCGTCGCCGTGCAGCGATCGTCCTGGCAGCCAGGGATGACCGGCGATCCACCCGGTCATGTCGAGGTACCACTCCTCGGTGTTGTGCAGCACGACCACGAGCGCCGTCGTGATCCACGGCAGCGTCAGGCGGTGCTGCCCGACCTCGGTGGGTGCGTCCTCGGGTGCAGGTGCGGCGAGCATCTGTCTCATGAGCCAGCCTTACGTTTGTATGGGTAGGTCATACGACTGTAAGGTGGTGGCATGGCAGATGCAAGGGACGGCAGGGAACGCCTGGCCGAGGCGCTGACCCGGGTGGTGGCCCGGGGCGGTGTCGCGGGGGTGAGCGTGCGAGCCGTGGCGTCCGAGGCCGGCGTCAGCGGCGGCACCGTGCAGCACTACTTCCGCACCCGCGCCGAGATGATCCGGTACGCGATGGAGTGGATCTCCGGCCGGGTCGAGCACCGCCTCTCCGGGGTCTCTCGCTGGGGGGACGTGCGGGTGTGGACCCGGCAGATCCTGCTCGAGCTGCTGCCGTTGGACGAGCAGCGGCAGCGCGAGCACGCGGTGTGGCTGGCGTTCGTCGCGCACGCCGGGACCGACCCCTCGCTCGTCGGGCTGAGGCGCCGCACCGACGAGAAGCTCGTCGAGCTCTACGCCCGCATCGTGCGTGCACGGCGCTCGCTCCCGCCTGCCGCCGACGTCGGGGCCGAGGCAGTTGTCGCCCAGGACGCCCTGCTGCTGCAGGCGTTGCTGGACGGTCTCTCGCTGCGCCTCACCGTGATGCCGCCCGACGAGGCGCGGCGCCGCGGTCCGGTCCTTCTCGACCGCTACCTGGAACTGGCCGTCGACGTATCGGAGCAGGCCTGAGCCGGCCGACCACGCCGTGCCCGGCGCAGGCCGCCGGCTACGGCCAGATCCAGCCCTGCGTAAGGACGATGTTTCCGGCGACGAGCGCGGCCAGCAGCACGAGCCCGCCCACCGGCGGCCAGCCGATCGCGGGCGGGGTCTCGGCGTCGGCCCGCTTCGCGCGGAACATCATCGACATCGGTGCGAACACCCCGAGCGACACCGCGGCAGCCAGGACGGCGACGACCGTCGCGGGGTCGTCCACCGCTGCCAGCAGGACGTAGCCCGCCATGAGGACGAGGAAGCCGCCGGTGCCGATGAGCCAGGGCCAGACCGTCATGTCGGTCCGGTCCTGGACCGTGGCGGCGAGCCCGCGGATCGGCACGGAGAAGGCCCAGGCCGTCAGGGGCAGGCACGCCCACCCGACGACCGTCGCGGCGACGTAGGCGGCGGGCGGTGCGTTCAACAGCTCGAACGCCTGCGCGGTGTCCCCGACGTCGAGGATCGCGGTGACCTGCAGGTATCCGAAGGCCTCCTGCAGGCTGGTGAACACCGTCCACAGCCACACCAGGCGCCAGAACGGCCGCGTGCGGAACGGGGTGTAGACCCGGTCGACGACGACCCCGGCTACCCCGGTGAGCAGGCTGAACGCCGGGCCGGCGAGCAGCTCGACGACGGCCTGGTTGGTCGACAGCTCCGGGGTGAAGCTGACGGCGAACGGCAGCTGGGTCGGTCGGCTCCCGTAGAGGGCGCCCACGACGGCGTGGCTGGTCTCGTGCAGGGCCACCATGATCGTCGTGCCGATGACGAACGCGAGGCTGGTGCCGAGGATGAGGTGGGCGCGGCTCACAGTCCGGGCTCGATCCATGTCGAGATCCTTGCACGTCGGAGACGCAAACGACACAGGTTGACGGACCAGGATCGTGAGGGGCCTGGATCTCGCGCAGGTTCAGCCGGCCTCGGACAGGCGTGCGTCGAGGTGGCGCCGGGCGGGCGGGCCGAGCACCTCGTGGACCTGGCCGAGGAGCGAGGTGAGCTCGGGCTGACGCCACCCCTCGGGGAGCAGCTCGGCCGGCAGCGGCGGCACGACGACGAGTGCGCGGTAGACCGGCAGCGTGAGCCCGGCCAGCCGACGCATCGCCGCCGCCCCCGTCGGCCGGCCGTCCCGGTCGCGGGCAAGGGCGTTGCTCAGCCGCGTGACCTGCCGGCCCAGGTGACGGTCGAGGGAGGCCAGCTCCCACGCCTCGGCGGCGGCCGCGCGCGCCTCGGCCGGGCGGAGCCGGAGCGTGACCGGGTAGACCGTCATCGCCTCGGGCAGGGTCGCGGTGAACGGCTCGAGGGTCTCCCACCGGTCGTCGACGCCGATGAGCAGGCCGGGCCGAAGGGTGGCGTAGCCGGCGAGCACTGCCTTGGTGCGCAGCCTGTCGCGGTGGTTGCGCAGCCGTTCGGGCGCGCTGTAGAGGATTCCGGCGAACTCGCCCGTCCACTCCCGTTCCGCCGGCCCATGACCGGGGTGGCCGAGGCTGCGTGCGTGCCGGAACCCGCTCGCGGTCAGCCCGGCCAGTCGGTAGTCCGTGATGCGACCGGTGCGCGCTCCCGTGATCTCGCCGGCGGCCCGCATCCGGGCGATCGCGCTGCGCGTGGCGCTCGCGCCGATGCCGAGGTCGGCCAGCAGCGCGACGAGCGCCGGGCCGGGGAGCGAGTCGCGGGCCGAGAGCCCGAACAGGAAGCTGATGAGCGAGGCGATCGACGGTGCGCGCTGCGCGGGCAGCCCTCGCCGGTCGGACATCCGCCCACTGTATTCGGGGCGCGCCTACCGGTAGGCGCGCTCGTAGGCCCCGGGGACGAGGCCGGCGTCGTGCCCGAGCTCGTGCGCGGCGCGGATGGCGAAGTTCGGGTCGCGCAGCATCTCGCGGGCGAGCAGCACCACGTCGGCCTGCCCGGTCGCGAGGACGTGCTCGGCCTGGACGGGGGAGGTGATGAGCCCGACCGCACCGGTGGGGATGCCGGTGCGCTCGCGGATCCGGGCGGCGAACGGCACCTGGTAGCCCGGCCCGATCGGCACCCGCGCCGGCAGGTTGCCGGCGGTCGAGACGTCGACGAGGTCGACCCCGTGCTCGCGCAGCCGGGCGGCGAGCCAGGTGGTGTCGTCGATGTCGAGGCCGCCCTCGGTCCAGTCCGTGGCCGAGACCCGCACGAGGACGGCTACGTCCTCGCCAGCCTCGGCCCGCACGGCGTCGACGACCTCGAGCAGGAACCGGTCGCGGTTCTCCGGCGAGCCGCCGTAGTCGTCCGTGCGGTCGTTGCTCAGCGGGGAGAGGAACTGGTGGAGGAGGTAGCCGTGGGCGCCGTGGATCTCGAGGAGGTCGAACCCGGCGTCGAGCGCCCGCCGGGCGGAGGTGACGAAGGCGGCCGTGATCTCCGCGATGCCGGCCGCGTCCAGCGCCCGGGGAGCGGTCAGGCCGGGATACGACGACGACGACGGGCCCACCGTCTCCCAGCCGCCCTGCTCGAGGGGGAGTGAGCCCCGGTGCTCCGTGCCCCATGCGGGCCACACCGACGCCTTCCGGCCGGCGTGGGCGAGCTGGACGCCGGCGAGAGCGCCGCGCTCGTGGACGAACCGCACGATGGGTGCCAGGGCGTCGCGCTGCTCGTCGTTCCACAGCCCCAGGTCCTCCGCCGAGATGCGGCCCTCGGGCGTGACAGCGGTGGCCTCGGTGAGGACCACCCCCGCGCCGCCCCTGGCGAAGGAGCCGAGGTGCACCAGGTGCCAGTCGGTGGCGACGCCGTCGTGGGCGTGGCAGGAGTACTGGCACATGGGCGCGACCCAGATGCGGTTGCGGGCGGTGGCGCCGCGCAGCGTGAGCGGCGTGAACAGCTCGTGGGACACGGGCGGAGGTCCTCCTCGTAGGGGGCGGTGGCCGGTGGCGCGCTCGCGCGTGCACGCGGCGGGACGGCACCCGCGGGTCGATCGGGTTCGCGGCCATCCTCGCACCGGTGCACCGGCGTCGATCAGCGAGTACCTCACGCGGATGTGTGCCTCGCAGGCGGACAGGTCCGGCGGTGAGCACTGCACGGCGCAGGAGGTCTCCGAGGTGCTGGCCCGGAGCACGGTCCACGGCAAGGCGCGTGTGCGCAAGGTCGACGCCCCGGCCGCCGGGTCAGCGTCGTTGCTGCTGAAGTTCGCGACGGTGCTCGGGCACTGCAACGCCGGGCGCTTCCGCGGTCAGGAGATCAACCTGACGACGTACGACCTCGCGCGGATCAACATGTTCCCGTACGACGTCACCTTCGAGTCGTTCAGCATCGCCCTCGGCGACACCCTCACCGATCCCCAGCACCGGGACGACGAGCCGTTCGAGGCGCTCGTGTCCACCCCGCCCTACTCGATCAGGTGGGCCGGGGACGCCGACCCGCTGCTCATCCACGGCGAGCGGTTCGCCCCCGCGGGCGTGCTGGCGCCGAAGTCGAAGCCAGACCTCGCGTTCACCATGCACATCCTGTCCTGGCTGGTCGTCGACGGCACGGCACCGACCGTTCGCCACCCTGGCCATCACGCGCCACCTCACCGAGGTCTCGGCCATGTCGACCGAGAAGCTCGTCCGCACCCCACGAGCCGTCCGCTCAGCAACCATCGAGATCAACGGCGAGAAACTCACCCTCGACCAAGAACCAGCACTCGAGATCCGCGCGCTGCTCGTCCGACTCACCAGCAGTCACGCAACCACGTGGCACGAGTCAGGCGGGCTGGCCGCCGCGCCCTTGCGGGTCCGGTGCGGCACGCAGGCGATCCGCCTCGTCCTCCTCCGGGCGCGGTGCGACGTCCTGATCGAGCTCGATCACCGGCACGACGGAGGCCCACCTGACCTGCACGTCGCCAGCCGAGTCACCCGCGACCTCGTCGCGGGCTCGGCCCGACCTGCGGTGCGCCGCTCGACGCGCGACGAGCGGCGCTTGCCCGTACCGTCGGGACGTTCGCCATCGATCGAGTGGACGCACCTACCCGGAAGGACAGCGCCATGGCTGAGATCTCCGACCTGACCCAGGCCGACGTCGTCAAGCTCCTCCGCGGCAGCCGAGTCGTCATGCTGACGACCGCTCTCGCCGACGGGAAGCTCCTGGCCCACCCGATGTCCCCGCAGGAGGTCAGCGACGACGCCGACGTCTGGTTCTTCCTCAGCCTCGCGAGCGGTCAGGCCGACGCGCTGCGGCGCGGGCCGAACGCCAACATCGCGGTCGCCGAGGCCGGCTCCTGGCTGTCCGTCGCGTGCCGCGTCGAGCTCGTCGAGGACCGCGCCAAGGTCGAGGAGCTGTGGAGCGACGGCGCCGAAGCCTACGTCGAGGGAAGGGACGACCCGAACCTGACTCTCGTCAGGGCGGTCGGGGAGTCCGCGCAGTACTGGGGCGTCCCCGGCGGGAAGGTTTCCGCTCTCGCGCAGCTCGTCAAGGCGAAGGTGTCCGGCGAGCGGCCCGCGGGCGGCACATCGACGACCGAGCTCTGAGCCCGGAGATCGGCCCGACGCCAGGCACGCACACGCAGGCCGACCCTGCCGGTCGCGGGAGCACAGAGGTGACGGACACCGAGCGCTACGTCGTGGTGCGGGGTCGGCGGTGGCGCCGTGCCGACCCGCGGCTGCCCGAGGAGGTGCGCGCCGCGCTGGTTTCCGCGCTCGGCCGCGCACGCTCTGCCGTCCGTACCGCCCCCGACGACGACGCCCGGACCGCGGCCAGGCGTCGTGTGCAGGCAGCGAAGGAGGGGCTGGGGGAGCGGGGCACCGCGTGGTGGGACCTCGGTGAGCACGAGGCGATCGGCCGGGCGAGAGACCGGCTGGCGCGATTGCGTGAGCTCGAGGACGAGGCGTAGAGGCGGGGCCGTCCATGGGTGCTCTGCACCACTACCCGCCGCAGGAAGTCTCCGAGGGACTGGCCCGGATCACGGTCCACGGCAAGACGCGCGTCCGCAAGGTCTACGACCCCGCCCCAGGGTCGGGTTCCCTGCTGCTGAAGTCCGCCAAGGCGCTGGGGCGCCGCTCGGGGGCTTCTGCGGTCAGGAGATCAACCTGACGACGTACGACCACGCTCGCATCAAGAAGTTCCTGCACGACGTCGCACATGCGCAACATCTACGCCGGAGTGCGAGCTCGACGAGGCGGTTACTCACAAGGATCTCTTTTCGGTTCGACGTGAGGGCACGCGACGTCCACCGTCCCCTCACGTACTGCATCACTGGCGCGGGCTGTTGGAGCGCATCCGCGCGCCCCCTCGTGTCTGCGGCCGGCGGCGCGCTCTGGTCGGGGCGCTTCGCGACCATCCGCGCACCGGCGCGACGAACCAGGTGAGTGGCGTGGGAGACGGCGCTCTCGCGCGGAATTGTGTCGTCGTCATCGTGCTACGGTCGCCCGGTGATGAACGACCGTGCGATTCATGTCCTGCGCGAGTTCGTCGCCGAACGCGAATGGACGCAGTTCCATTCGCCGGAGAATCTTGCGAAGAGCATCAGTATCGAATCGGCAGAGCTGTTGGAATGCTTTCAGTGGGGCGCCCCGGGGGAGTTCGATGGGGTGCGTGACGAGCTCGCCGACGTCTTGACGTACTGCTTGTTGCTCGCGGACGCGCTGGGCGACGAGCCGGAAGATCTTGTGCTCCGAAAGCTGGCCAGGACCCGCGAGAAGTATCCGGTCGACAAGGCGCGAGGAACGAGTCTGAAGTATGACCAGCTGGAGGATTGAGCGACTCGATTTCGACTCCGGCTCCGTGGATGAGTGGAGCCGGGTCGATCCTCGTCACAGCAACTGGCCGGTGGTCTACAGCATCAACGGGCCACGCTCGATCTACGTGGGCGAGACCGGCAACGCGATGGGCAGGATGCGGCAGCACCTGGGCACCAAGGACGGCCTCGACACGGTGCGGGTGGTCATCGACGAGACGTTCAACAAGTCCGTCTGTCTCGACCTGGAGTCGACGCTCATCAGGCTGCTCGGGGGCGATGGCAAGTTCGAGGTGCTCAACAGGAACGACGGGATCACTGACGCCGAGTATTTCGACCGTGCGTGGTACCGGTTGCGGTTCGATGAGATCTTCGACGAGCTCCGCGCGGCGGGGTACTTCGACCGCAGCATCCCCGAGATCGTCAACAGCGACCTCTTCAAGTTGTCCCCGTTCAAGGCGCTCACCCATGATCAGGCGATTGTCGTCGAGAGCATTCTCGATGGTCTGTTCGAGGACCTCGCCGCCGACCTGTCGAGCGCGAGTCTCGTCGAGGGGCACCCGGGAACGGGTAAGACCATCCTTGCCATCTTCATCGTCAAGCTGCTCGTTGACATTCAGGTCGCCGACGACGACGAGCTGTCCTCGGACTCGTTCCTGTCCGACTACTTCACGCCGGGCCATCGCGAGCACCTTGAGGGATTCCGGATCGGTCTCGTCGTCCCGCAGCAGTCGCTGCGGGACTCCATCCAGAAGGTCTTCAGGAAGACACCCGGGCTGCGACCGGACATGGTGCTCACACCTTTTCAGGTCGGTCGGAGCAAGGACGACTTCGACCTGCTCATCGTCGACGAAGCTCACCGGCTGACGATCTACTCCGCTCAGGCGATGGGCACGCTGACCAAGCAGTACCGGGAGATCAGTCAGGGGTTGTTCGGGGAAAGCTGGCAGACCAAGACCCAGCTCGATTGGATCGCCGCACGCAGCAGGCACCAGATTCTCCTGGTGGACGCCGGTCAGCGGGTCAGGCCGGCCGACATCCCGGAGGAGACGTTGCACGGGCTGGTCGCCAGGGCGGGCGACGATGATCGGCACTACCGGTTGCTCACGCAGATGCGCGTCGGCGCAGGCATGGACTACGTCGGGTACGTGCGCAACGTCCTGGCGGGAGCGCAGGATCAGCGACTCACCTTCGACGACTACCACCTTCGGCTCTTCGACGACTTCGACGCGATGTACGAGCTCATCAGGACGAAGGACGCCGAGGCCGGGTTGGCGCGGCTCGTCGCAGGCTATGCCTGGAGATGGAACAGTCGCAGCGGCGCGGTCGCGCACGACATCGAGCTCGGTAGTCACCGGCTGCCGTGGAACCGGCAGACGCGCGACTGGATCAATTCTCCCGGATCGCTGGGCGAGGTCGGCTCCATCCACACCGTCCAGGGATACGACCTCAACTATGCGGGCGTCATCATCGGCAATGACCTGCGCTACGACCCTGACGAGCGACGCCTCTACATCGACCGCGACTCGTACGTCGATGCGAAAGGGAAGGCCAACAACGGTCTGCTCGGCATCATGTACACGGACGACGACCTTCGTCGACTCATCACCAACATCTACGGTGTGCTGCTGACGAGGGGAATGCTCGGGACGTTCGTGTACGTCTGCGACGACGAGCTCCGTGAATATCTTCGGAAGTACTTCTGAGGCCGGCGAGAACATGGCCAACCCGAACATGGCCGGGGACCTGCGGCGGCGTCCCGCGGTCCCTCACGCCAGGTCGGCCAGGCACTCCTCGTCGCCGATCGTGAACGGCACCTCGACGGTGCGCAGGTCCGAGCCGTAGTCGCTGTCCGGGCTGTAGTCCACGAACGCGATGAAGTCCCCGCACCCGTCCGTGTGGTGGAAGCCGAAGCCCGTGGTCAGCGACGTCCCCGCCGGGACGTGCGCGGTGCCCAGGCTGTACTCCAGACTCTGCCGGAGGATGAACGGATCGCCCGGGTCGGAGACCTCGGTCACCCGCACGTCGTACCTCCGCGTCACAGGCTCATCGCTCTCGTTCTCGATCGTCAGCTCGAGATCGAGCGCGTACGGCTCGCTGGGCCAGTCCGCCCGCCAGCCCCGGTCGCGCAGCTCCCCGACGAGCGTCACCCCGACCCCGTCGACCAGCTCGGCACGGACCTCCTCGCCGCGGACGGTCGCCCCCTCGCCCCCGCCGCGCGGCAGCAGGACCAGCCCGGTGCTCAACGTCGCGAACATCGCGACTCCGGCGACGCCGAACACCGCCCGCGCACCTCTGGGCGGGACCAGGGCCCGCGAGAGGCCGGCCATCACCGGCCACCTTCCGTGAGGACGAACGTGTAGTCCGCGCCGTCGACCGTCAGCTCGAGCTCGTAGTGCTCGACCTGCCCCTCGCCGGGCTCGTGGACGAGCCAGAACCGGTAGGGATCCCGGCGCTGGATCGTGCCGCCGATCCGGTCCGCCGCCCGCTGGCCCCGTTCCGTGAGCGCCAGCTCGGTGCGGGCGCCGTCGGCGTCGACGGCGAACAGCGTCGTGTCCAGGTCGGACAGGTCGATCGTCTCCCGGCCGTCGTCGCCGTCGGCACCCCACGTCCAGGTCAGGCTGCCGGTCAGGGAGACGTACCGGTCGCCCCAGGGGGAGGCGAGGGACGGTACCGCGGAGGGCTGGCGCACGTCGTAGACCCAGAAGCCCACGGTGCGCAGGTCGCCGGTGCCCGTGGTGTCGGACAGGCCGTAGGTCGTGACGAGCGGTTCGGCCGCGTCGCGCCGCAGCAGGCCGACCGCCCCGACGAGCAGCACGGAGGCGATCACCCCGAGCAGGGCGCCCTGCACGAACCATCGTCGTCGGGAGATCGGTGGTCTCGGGGGAGCGTCGGGGGACATGACCGCACGCTAGGACGAGCGCGCGCCCCGGACCAGGGCAGGAGTACCCCTGCCCGGGACCAAGGGCTCAGCCGGACGACTCCGCGCGTGCTTAGGCTGGCCTTACCGCAACCGTCACCCGTGCATCGCGCCGGCGCGCCCGCGCCGCAGGAGGAGATCACCATGGCCTTCGTCAACATCACCGCCCTGACGTTCCCCGAGGGCGCGCAGGCCGAGATCGAGCAGCGCTTCGCCGCCCGTAGGAAGGCCGTCGACGCCTCGCCAGGGTTCCTCGGCTTCGAGCTGCTGCGCCCCGTCGTCGGGGAGTCCCGCTACTTCGTCGTCACCCGCTGGGAGAGCCGCGAGGATTATGAGGCCTGGTCCGCCGCACGCCCCACCGGCGGGCACGAGAACGACCAGCGTCGCGGCATGGACGTCGAGGTCCTCGGCTTCGAGGTCGTCCAGCAGGACGGCTGACGCCGCACGCGGTTCTTCACCCGCGCTGCCGACGGCCGATCTGCCGGCGGCAGATCCCGGCTCCCCGGCCACCTCACCGGGCGCAGGGTGCCTGCATGAGCGATCAGCCCCGACCACCACTGTTCAGCGAGTCGGCGCGCCGCGACCTGTTCGAGCGCCGCGTCCTCGTCCTCGACGGCGTCCTCGACGACGACAACGGCACCCTGCTGGCCACCCAGCTCATCGCCCTGTCGGCCGAGGACCCCGCCGCGGGCATCGCCCTGTGGATCCACTCCCCGGGCGGATCCGTGCCCGCGATGCTCGCCATCCGTGACGTCATGCGGATGATCCCGAACGACGTCGCGACCCTCGCCCTCGGCATCGCCTGCAGCGCCGGCCAGTTCCTCCTGTCCGCAGGCACGCCCGGCCACCGGCGCGCGCTGCCGCACGCGCGGATCCTCATGCACCAGGGATCGGCCGGCATCGGGGGTTCCGCCGTCGACGTCGAGCTGCAGGCCGACGACCTGCGGCACACGCGCGACACCGTCCTGCGGCTCGTCGCCGAGGACACCGGGCAGAGCATCGAGAGCGTCTTCGAGGACTCCCTGCACGACCGCTGGTACACGGCACGCGAGGCGCTGGAGTACGGGTTCATCGACGAGATCGCCGACTCCTTCGACCAGATCCGGCCCCGTGCCCGCACCGCGGCCGGGTTCGTCGCCGCGGAAGGTGCGCGATGACCAGCTACACGGTTCCCAACGTCATCGCCCAGCACCCGCGCGGAGAGCGGATCATGGACGTCTACTCCCACCTGCTGACCGAGCGCATCATCTACCTCGGCACGGGCATCGACGCCGGCGTCGCCAACACCCTCATCGCCCAGCTCCTGCACCTGGAGTCCGACAAGCCCGACGGCGACATCCACCTCTACGTCAACTGCGAGGGCGGCGACCCGAGCGCCATGCTCGCCGTCTACGACACGATGCTCTACATCCGACCCGAGGTCGCGACCACCTGCGTCGGTCAGGCGGTGGGGCCGGGTGCCGTCCTGCTCGCCGCCGGTGCCCCGGGCAAGCGCGCCGCCCTGCCGCATGCCCGCATCGTCCTGCACCAGCCCACCGCCCAGGGGCGCGGCACGATCCCGGACCTCATCCTCCAGGCCGACGAGGTCGTCCGGATCCGCTCCGACATGGAGGAGGCGCTGGCGCGGCACACCGGCCAGAGCGTCGCGCGGCTGCGAGCCGACACCGACCGCGACCGCGTGCTCACCGCCGCGGCGGCCCGCGACTACGGCCTGGTCGACCACGTCATCGATGGCCGCTGAGCTGTCTGGCTGCGCGGGACGGGCCGGGTGGGAAGGGCGTCGCGCGGTGGCGTGCCGCACCGTCCGTTGCCCGCGAGGAGCCGGCGACGGTGCCGCGACGTCAGGCGGCGAGGGCGAACGCGCCGCGGCACGTGGCCCCGTCGCGCGTCGACCCGGCGTGGGGGAGCGCGGCCGGCGTGGCGCCGAGCCGCTGGGCCACGGACAGCGCGAGGTCGACGAGCGTGAGGTCGAGGGCACCGCCGATGGCGGCGATCATCTCGCTCGAGGGCTCCTTCCGGCCGCGCTCGACCTCGGAGAGGTACTGAGGTGACAGGCCGGCACGCTCGGCGACGTCGGTCAGCCGCTCCCCGCGCTCGTGCCGCGCGACCCGCAACCGGTCGCCGACCATGTGCCGCCACAGCGGCTCGGGCACCCCCGGAGGCGTACGGTCGCGTTGTCCGGTGACGCCGGACCTCCAGGCGGGTCGTCCGACGTCGTCGCCCGGTTCCGCGTGCGTCGTCGCCTCGTCGTCCCCGGCGCTGCTGCTGTCGGTCATGTCCGCGAGCGTAGGGCGCCCCGCTGCGCGCGGCCCAGCCGATCCGCTCTCGGCAGAGCGAGCCGGTGACGCTACCGTGGTGGACACGCGCGTCCTGCCGACGGACCGGGCCGGACCCGGACCGCGGCGCCGCCCGCCCCACCGAGAGGCCCGACCGATGTCGTCGACCACCACCAGCGCCGAGCTCGTCGTCGAGGACCTGCTCCTCGTCCTGTTCGACGAGCGCCACCACCTCTTCCGGGGCGAGGGGCAGCGCCTGTTCCATGCGCTCGCCGGCGCACTGCTCGTCGACCTGGCCGAGCAGGGGCTCGTCACGCCCGACGCCGACGACCCGCGCGACGCGGTCCGGGCGGCGTCGGAGATCCCGCCAGGCGACGAGCTGCTGCGCATCGGCTGGGACGTCGTGGCCCGCCGCCCGGTCACTGCGCAGTCCTTCGTCCTCCAGGTCGGGCCGCGCCTGCGGGCGCCCGTCATCGACCGGCTCGTCGACCGCGGCCACCTGGGGAGCGAGCGGCGCAAGATCCTCGGGTTCGTGCCCTCCACGCGGCTCACGGCGGGGGAGTCGACCCGGCGCGAGCAGCTGGTGGAGACGATCCGCGGCGTGCTCGTCGACGGCGACCAGGCCGGCACGCACGACTCGGCCGTGGCGGCGATCCTCTTCGCCGCCGGCGCCGCGCCGCTCATGCACCCGGAGATCCCCTGGTCCGGTGCCGTGCACGCGCACGGCACCGAGCTGGTGTCCGCGAGCCGCGCGGCCACGGGCACGGCCGAGGTGGTCCACCAGATGATCGCCACGCTCGTGTCGACGTCGGTCTTCGTCTCCCTCGCCGCAGGATCGAGGGACTGACCCGGATCGGCCGGGCCGCCGGGGCACCTCCGGCGAGTCTGGCGGCGTGACCCGGGCATGGCCCGGCCTTCCGCCCGCCTCCAGGGGACGATCACCCGACCCGCCCTCGCGGGATCCGGCCCGCGTTGCGACCATGGCCGGATGGCGACGCACCGCAAGACCGACGAGCCGACCACCCTGGCGTTCGAGACCGCGGGCCTGCGCTGGCTCACCGACGCCGAGTCCGACGGCGGAGCACCGGTCGTGGGGATCCTCGCCGAGGGGGAGGGCTGGGTCGACCTCGACCGCCTCGAGCACGCCCCCGCGACGCCCGACGCCGCGGCCGCCTTCGGCAGGGCGCTCGCCCGGACCCACGCGGCCGGCGCGCCGTCCCTGGGCTGCGCGCCGCCGGGCTGGTCAGGCGAGGTGCCCCGCAGCTCGGGGGTGATGCCGCTGCACGGCCACGACGACGCGCCCGTCTTCTCCTCGTGGGGCGAGTTCTACGCCGAGTACCAGATCCGGCCCTACGTCCCGCGGGCGCTCGCGAACGGCTCGATCGACGAGGGCGGCGGCCGGGTGCTCGAGCAGCTGGCCGACCGCCTCGCGGCGGGGCAGTTCGACCACGCACAGCCCGCGCTCGTCGGCGACGGCGACGGCACTGGCGACGGCGCCGCGCGCCTGCACGGCGACCTGTGGGGCGGCAACGTCGTGTGGACCGGCGGGCCGCGTGGCTCCGAGGGGCGTGGTGCGGCCGGAGCCGGCCCCGGGCGCGGCTGCCCCGAGCGCGGCGGCCCCGGCGTCCGAGGTGTGCTCATCGACCCCGCGGCGCACGGCGGCCACGCCGAGACCGACCTCGCGGCGCTCGACCTGTTCGGGATCGCGCACCTGCCGGAGATCCTCGCCGGCTACGACGAGGTCTCGCCGCTCTCCGACGGCTGGCAGGAGCGGGTGGGCCTGCACCAGCTGACGATGCTCGTCATGCACGCGGTGATCTTCGGCGGCTCCTACGGCCCCGAGACGGTGCAGGTCGCGCGACGGTATCTGTGACCGCTGTATCCGAGGGCGTCGTTCAGGCGACGGGTCCGCCGCGGCCGCCCGGGTCCGGACGGGCACGCAGCTCGTCGGCGACCTCCTCCTCCGGGCGCGGCGCCACGCTCTGGTCGTCCTCGAGCTCGGGCACATCCGGCCCGCCGTGGCCCGGGACGTCGCCGGGCCCGTCGACGACCGCGGCGACGGCCTCGATCTCGACGAGCTGGTCGTCGTACCCGAGCACGGTGACGCCGAGGAGGGTGCTGGGCACGTCGTGCTCGCCGAACGCGTCGCGCACCACCTCCCACGCGGTCACGAGGTCGGCCTGCCGTGACGAGGCCACGAGGACGCGGGTGCTGACGACGTCGGTGAGCCGCGCGCCTGCGGCCTCGAGGGCCTGCGTCAGCGTCAGGACGCACTGCCGGGCCTGGCCGGCGTAGTCGCCGACCGCCGCCGTCGATCCGTCGATCTCCAGCGGGCAGGAGCCGGCGAGGAAGACGAGCCGCGCGTCGGCGGGGACGGTGGCCGCGTAGGCGTACTCCGCGGCGTCGGACAGCGAGGCCGACCGGATGAGCCGGACGGCGCTCTCGCGGCTGTCCGCGTTGCCGGACGATCCCGGGCCGGCCGTGGGCTGCTCAGGACCTGGGTGGGGCATCGGTCTCTCCTCGTCGCTCGGCGTTCTTCGGGGAGAAGCGCTGCTGCGCCCCCTGCTTGGTCAGGCCGTAGACGGCGCCGATCTTCGACCAGGACACCTTGGCGGAGCGGGCCGCGCGCACGGCGTCGGACTCGATGGCCTCGGCGGTCTCCCGGAGACGACGGGCGCCGTCGAGCACCTCCAGCGGCTCCGTCGCGGAGGTGAGGGCCGCGAGCGCGGTCCGCGCATCCTCGGCCGCGCGGGCTCGCTGCCTCTCGCTGCTCGCGTTCTGCGCGGCGCCGGGATCGGCGGCGTCCACCACGTCGCTGCGCTTGCCCATGCGGCCATCGTATCGAGCGTCGGGGCGGCGTTCGGCCAGGTGCCCGCCACGCCGGCGTCAACGACAGGTTGACACCCCGCGTCAACCGATGGTTGACTTCGTGTCAACATCCAGTTGACGAACGAGGAGGTGCACCGTGGCGAAGAAGTCGAAGAAGGACAAGGACGACGAGAAGAACAAGAAGGCCAAGAAGAACAAGAAGAAGTGACTCCTGGGTGATCACGGGGGCGGGGTGCCGATCCGGCGCACCGCCCCCGAGTCGTGTTCGGGACCGGCGTGGCCCGGCGCGCGCGTCGGGACACAGGACGGCCGCGGCGCGGCCCTGAGGGGTGGCCGCGGCCCGAGCCGACGGGCCGACGGACCGGCCGCATCGATCCCACCGTCCTGACCGGTGGACACCGCGACCGGTCGCGGTGCGCCGTCGAGGCCGGGTGCGAGCATGTGTCCCGTGCGGATGGCCGTGGTGTGCGCGTTCGGGGCGACGGCCCTGTGGGGACTGGCCTTCGTCGCCCCCGAGCTCGTCGCCACCGACGGCACCGAGCTGGCCCTCGGCAGGTACCTCGTCTTCGGCCTCTCCTCGGTGCTCGTCCTCGCGGCCCGGGGCTTCGTCGCGGTCCGCGACCTGCGGGCCCGCGACTGGCGGCGCATCATCCTCCTCGGCCTGCTCGGCAACTCCCTGTTCTACTCGCTCATCTCCGCGGGCATCGTCTCCGCGGGTTCCGTCCCCGTCGCCCTCGTCTTCGCCGTCCTGCCGCTGATGATGGCCGCCGTCGGCAACGTCCGGCGCCCCGTCTTCCGCTGGCGCAGCGTCCTCGGACCGTTCCTGCTCGTCGCCGCGGGTCTCGCGGTCAACGCCGCCACCGCGCTCGCCGGCGACCTCGCCGTGCTCGGCCCGAGGCCGGTCCTGGGCCTGGTCCTCGCCGTGCTCGCGCTGCTCAGCTGGCTCGTCTACGGCATCTGGAACAGCGAGTACCTGCACGACCGGCCGCTGACCAGCAGCGTCTCCTGGGCCTCGCTCACAGGCCTGGGCACGCTCATCACGCTCCCGGCGATCCTCGCCGTCGACGTCCTGGTCCGTGGCGGCATCGACCTGCCGGCGGCGGGGGACCTGCCCGCGCTCGTGGCGTGGTCGATCGTCCTCGGCATCGGCGCGTCCTGGGTCGCCACCTGGCTGTGGGCGCGGGCGAGCATGAGCCTGGGGGCCTCCGTGCTCGGGCTGCTCATCGTCACCGAGGCGGTGTTCGCGGTCCTCTACTCCTGCCTCGTCGACCGGCGGCTGCCGAGCCCGGTGGAGTCCCTGACGGCGGCCCTGACCATCGGCGGGGTCGCCTGGGGACTGGTGAGCATCATGCGGGCGCGGGCCAGGGCGCGCGGCCGCGTCGCGGCAGCCCGACCGCGACCGCACGACCACGACCCACGACTCACGACCCCTGACCGCTGACCCCTGACCCCTGACCCCTGACCCCTGACCCCGGTAGTACCCGCACGGGGCCTGGTACCGCCCGGACGGCCGGTGCACAGTGCGACGAGGCCCCCGTGCGCCTCGCGACCTCGACCAAGGAGACGACGATGACTCAGACGACCACCCACCCCGCCGCCGTCACCGACCTGGTTCGGTCGATCGATCCCGAGCGCGGCGTGTGGATCGACGGGCGGGGTGCCGCGGCATCGTCGGGTGCGACCTTCTTGGTCGCCGACCCGGCCACGACGTTGGAAATCGCCGCGATCTCGGACGGCACCCCCGACGACGCACGGCGCGCCGTCGACGCCGCGGCCACCGCTCTGCCGGCCTGGTCCGCGACGGCCCCGCGCGCCCGGGCCGACGTCCTGCACCGGGCGTTCGAGCTGATGACGGGGCAGAAGGAGGCGCTCGCCGGTCTCATCGCCGCGGAGAACGGAAAGGCCATGGCCGATGCCCGGTCCGAGGTGACCTACGCGGCGGAGTTCTTCCGCTGGTACGCCGAGGAGTGCGTCCGTGGTGCGGGGGAGTACACGGTGGCGCCCGCGGGCGGGGTGCGCACCGTGGTCACGCACCGGCCGATCGGAGTCGCCGCGCTGGTGACGCCGTGGAACTTCCCCGCCGCGATGGCCACGCGCAAGATCGCCCCCGCGCTCGGCGCAGGATGCACGGTCCTGCTCAAGCCCGCCTCGGAGACTCCGCTGACCGCGCTGGCGATCGCGCGGATCCTCACCGAGGCGGGCGTGCCCGACGGCGTCGTAGGCGTCGTCCCGACGTCGTCGGCCTCCTCGGTGGTCACCACCTGGCTCAAGGACGAGCGCGTCGCGAAGATCTCCTTCACCGGTTCCACCGGCGTCGGCAAGATCCTGCTCGAGCAGGCGGCGAAGCGGGTCGTGAGCGCGTCGATGGAGCTCGGGGGGAACGCCCCGCTCGTGGTCGCCGCCGACGCCGACCTCGACCAGGCGGTCGCGGGCGCGATGCTCGCGAAGTTCCGCAACGGGGGCCAGGCATGCACCGCGGCGAACCGGTTCTACGTCCATGCCGACGTCGTCGAGGAGTTCACCGAGCGGTTCGGCGCGAAGGTCGAGGCGCTGCGGGTCGGCCCTGCGCAGGACGACGCGACCGAGATCGGCCCGCTCATCAGCGCGAAGGCGCTCGCGGGCGTGACCGAGCTGGTCGACGACGCGGTGGCCGCCGGCGCGCGGGTCACCCAGCGCGCGGATGTCCCCGGCGGCCTCGACGGGCATTTCTACGCGCCGACCGTGGTGCGCGACGTGCCGGCCGACTCCCCGCTGGTCCGGAACGAGATCTTCGGCCCGGTCGCGCCGATCGTCACCTGGACCGACGACGAGGAGATGCTCGCGCAGGTCAACGGCACCGAGCTCGGTCTGTCCGCCTACCTCTTCTCCCGTGATCTCGGCTGGGCGATGCGGATCGCTGAGCGCTTCGAGACGGGGATGGTGGGGCTCAACCGCGGGCTGGTGTCCGACCCTGCGGCGCCGTTCGGCGGCGTCAAGCAGTCCGGCCTCGGCCGCGAGGGCGGCCACGAGGGCATCCGCGAGTACCAGGAGGTCCAGTACCTCAGCGTCGACTGGAGCTGAGCTGAGCTGAGCTGAGCCGACCGGCCGGCCGGTCGGCGGGCGAGGGCCGTCTCGGCGACGACGCGACCGACCCCGGTCACCATCCACCGGCCTGGACAGCACGCGCAACCGTGTAGATAATTGTCTGGACCCGGAGGTGTGTATGAGCAAGACCATCAGCATCGGTGAGTTGCGCCAGAATCCGACGAGAATGCTGCGCGAGGTCAAGGGTGGTGCGACCTACACGATCACCGATCACGGCGAACCGGTGGCGGAGGTCGCAGGCCATCGCAGGCCACGCTGGGTCGCCAGCGAAGCGATCGACTCGTTGCTGCGAGAGTTCGGCGCCGACGACGCCTGGGCGCGAGAGATCGCAATCGACCGTGCCGCAGTCGATCCCGCCGACCCGTGGGAGCAGGCGGAGTGAGGGCGATTCTCGACACCAGTCTGCTGGTGGCGGAGTCGCTCTCGCACCCCGGTTACGACGTCGCCGTCTCGTCGCTGTCGTGGGCCGAGCTCGGCTACGGTCTCCGAAAGACCGTCGACCCGGTCGAACGGGCGCGTCGCGAGGCACGGATCACGCGGCTTCGAACGGTCCTGGGCGCTGGAATCCCGTTCGACGACGCAGTGGCGGATGCGTACGAGACCGTGTGCGGACTTGTGCTGACCGGCGGACGCGACGTTCGAGGCCGTGTCATCGACCTCATGATCGCGGCGACGGCCGCGGCACACGGTGCCGCTGTGATCACCCACAACACCGACGATTTTGCCGGTCTCGACGGACTCGTCACCGTCGTGGCGGCCTGACCTCCCGGACAGGATGGCCCTGCTCGGGCGCCGGAAGTACGCCGGCTCACGGCGGCCCCTACGTCGTCTCGCCCTTGCGGTAGGAGCCGCTGACGACGACCTGCCGGGCACCCGCACCCGCGTCGTCGGAGAGCAGCAGGTCGATCGCCGTGCGCGCGGCGGTACGGGTGTCCAGGTGCACCGTGGACATCGCGGGCTGGGTGCTGATGGGTAGGGCGTCGTCGCAGCCCAGGACCCGGAAGTCGTCGGGTGCTCGCAGGCCGCGGGCGGCCAGCCCGTCGAGGACGGCGTGGGCGACGATGTCGTCGAAGGCCACGACGAGCTCGCCCTCGCGGACCTCGAGGTCGCCGACGAGCAGTCGCGCGGCGTCGTAGGTCGGTTCGTCGAGCTCGAGGTACCGGTAGGGCAGGGAGTGCCCGGCGGCCTCCGTGCGGGCGCTCGTCTCCCGCTCCATGTTCGGCCACCAGCGTTCCTTGCTCCCGATGTAGGCCACGCCCGACGCCCCGGTGCGCACGCCGTCGGCGACGGCGTCGGAGATCGCCTGTGCGGCGGAGACGAGCACGGATGACAGGCCGGTGACGCGGGCGTTGATCAGCACCGTCGGCACCTGGTCCGCGACCGAGAGCACGTGCGAGCGCGACATCCGCGTCGAGGCGAGGACGAGCCCGGCGACGTCGCGGCTGACCAGGGCGGCGAGCTGCTTCTCGCGGGCCACGCTGTGCTCGCTGCTGAGGATGTAGAGCGAGTACCCCTGCTCCTCCGCGGCGAGCTGGGCGGCGTGCACCAGCGGCGGGAAGAACGGGTTGGACAGGTCGGGGACGATGAGCCCCAGCGCGGAGGACCTGCCCGTGCTCAGCGCCTTCGCGTACCTGTTGTGGCGGAAGCCGAGCCGGTCGGCCGCCGCCTTGACCCGGGCGACCGTGTCCTCCCGCAGCAGGTGCGGATGGTTGAACGCGCGCGAGGCCGTCGACGTCGACACCTCGGCCGCCCGCGCGACGTCGGTGATGGTCACGGGCGCCGGGCGCGGGGCGCGAGGACTCACGGGTCGGCTCATGCGTCGATCGTGCCGCCGGCGGGCCCCACGACCTTCAGCGAGGCGAGGTCCGTGTCCCAGAGGACGAGGTGGGCCTGCGCGCCCGGTTCGATCCGGCCGACGCCGCCCGAACCGGCGAGCTCGGCGAGCAGCCTCCCGGGTACCCGGGTGGCCATGGCGAACACGTCGGGCAGCGCGAGCTGGGTGCGCGTGGCCGCGAACCGGACGCAGTGCGCGAGGGAGACCGCGGAGCCGGCGAGCAGCCGGTCGTCGTCGGCGAGGGCGAGCCGACCGTCGTCGGACAGGACGACGTCGCCCCCGACCGGCGTGGTGTACCGGCCGGCGGGGGAGCCCGCGAGCGCGACCGAGTCCGAGACGAGGTAGCAGCCCTGCGGTCCCTTCGCGCGCACGACGCTCTCCAGCACCGCGGCCGGCAGGTGGTGCCCGTCGGCGATGAGCCCGGCCGACAGGGTCGGGTCCGCGATCTGCTCCCACAGCAGGTTGGGGTGCCGGGGGAGCTCGGCGCGCACCCCGTTGCCCAGGTGGGTCGAGAGGGTCGCGCCGGCGACGGAGGCCGCGGCGACCTGCTCGGCCGTGGCGTGCGTGTGGCCGATGGCCACCGCGACGCCGAGCCGGCGCAGCGCGGAGATCTTCGCCGGGGCGTCCTCGCCGTGCGGCGAGACGGTGAGGTAGCCGATCGGGAACAGCTCCTGCCAGCGCCGCACCTCGTCGACATCGATCTCCCGGACGAGGTCCCGGTCGTGCGCCCCGCGCGGCCCGTCCAGCGGCGAGATGAACGGCCCCTCGATGTGCGCGCACGGCACGGACGCGGCCACGACCGGGTCGCTCGCCACCGCGTCGGCCAGTACCGACAGGGCGTGCGCGACGCGCTCGTGGCTCTGCGTGACGATCGTGGGCACCCAGTGGCTCGTCCCCTGCGCCGCGAGGCTGCGCGCGAGGCGGCCGACGTCGTCGACGGTGAGATCGGCCGCGTTGACGTCGGTGCCGCCGAACCCGTTGACCTGCAGGTCCACCAGGCCGTGGCTGAGCCAGGGCAGCCCGTCGGACGTGTCGAGCAGCGCGACCTCGTCGATGACCCCCGCGCGCACGGCGACCCGCACGGGGCGGCCGGTGAGGACGTCACGGCCCTCGTACGTCTCACGCGACACGGCTCAGCGCCTCCAGGTCCGCCAGCACCGTGACGTCCGGGTGGTTCTTCAACGCGGTCGCGGGGACCTCGTTGGTCACGGCGTTCTCGAGCATCGCACGCATCGCCTCGGCCTTCGCCGCCCCGAGGACCGAGCAGACGATGGTGCGGGCGGCGAGCATCCGCGGCACGGTGACCGTGATGGCGTGCCGGGGCACGGCCGCGAGCTCGGGGAACAGCCCCTCGTCGACCTGCTGCGTCCGGGAGGCCTCCGCGAGCTCGATGTGGCGCACCGGCTCGGGGTCCTCCAGGTCCGCGCCCGGGTCGTTGAACGCGAGGTGGCCGTTGACGCCGATCCCGCACAGCACGAGGTCGAAGTCGCCGTCCGGCAGCCGCGCCGCGTAGTCGCTCGCCGCCGCCGACGCCGCGCCCGAGGCGTCGATCCGCTCGAAGACGTACGGGCTGCCCTGCGGGAGGCGGGCGAGGTAGGTGTCCTCCAGCCACCGGCCGAACGCCTGGGGCGCCGCTGCGGGCAGCCCCACGTACTCGTCCATGTGGAAGTACCGCACCGGTCGGGAGTGGACGTCCGCCCCCACCAGCGCGTCGAGGACGGGGACCTGGCTGGGCGCGGCGGCCAGCAGGACCGTGGCCTCCCGCCCCTCGCCGTGCGCCCGGGCGATCGCCCGCGCCGCGATCCGTGCACCGTCGGCGCCGAGCTCGGCGAGGGTGTGGTTCTGGATGAGCTCCATCGTCTGTGTCCTCCGTCGCTCAGAGCAGCTTGATGCGGCCGGTGAACCGGTCGACGAGCCGGGCGTTCGCCTCGTCGCCGCCCGGAGCGTTCCCGCTCGTCCACACGGCCGGCCGGCCTCCGTCGGCGAGGACCCGCTCGATGGTGAGCATCTGGATGGCGTTCATGAGGAAGGCGTTGGCGAACGTCGACACGGCCCCGGCGTTCGGGACGTCGGCGTCGAAGGAGACCACGGCGTCCCCGACCGGCACGTGCGAGTCCAGGAAGAGGTCCGCCAGGTCGTGGAGGTTCTGCTTGGACGGGTGCCGGGCCGGGTGGTCCGGTCCGATGGTCTCGGCGTGCTCGCGGGAGCTGACGCCGACGACCGTGGCCCCCAGCTCCTTGGCCCGCAGCGTGGAGTCGACGACGGCCGAGTTCATGCCGTAGGAGTTGACGATGAGGATGAGGTCGCCCTCGCCCAGGCCGGAGTGGTCGATGACGACGCGCCCGTAGCCCGGGGTGCGCTCCATCGCCATCGACCGCCGCGCGCCGCTGGACAGCATCGTGCCCTCGTCGAGGATGGCCGAGATGTTCATCAGGCCGCCGGCGCGGAAGAACGCCTCCTGGCTCGCGATGTTCGCGTGCCCGCCGGGTCCGTAGACGTAGATGAGGCGGTCCTCCGTCACGCGTCGCGCGGTCTCGTCGATCACGCGGGGCAGGACCTCGGCGTTGGACTCGACGACCCGTCCCAGCATGCCGGTGACGTAGTCGAGGTACTTCTCGAGCACTGGATGTCCTTTCGTCGGTGCGGGGCCGGGACCCGGCGCCCGCGTCGGTGCGGTGTCAGCAGGGGCCGGGTCAGAACAGGAGGCCCGGCAGGGCGGTGGTCAGGGCCGGCACGAGGGTGGTGAGGAGGACTACCAGGAGGTAGACGCCGATGAACGGCGCGATCTCCCTGACCAGCGGGACGAACGAGACGCGCGCGAGCTTCGTCGTGACGAAGAGCAGCGCGCCCACCGGTGGCGTGATGAGGCCGACCATGAGGTTGACGACGATCACCGCCGAGTAGTGGATCGGGTCGATCCCGAGCTCGATGGCGCTGGGCAGCAGGACCGGGACGAAGATGAGGATCGCCGGGATCGCGTCCATGATCATCCCCAGGACGAGGAAGAAGAGCATCGTCAGCACCAGGAACGCGAACGGGCCGAGCCCGGCGTCGACGACGAGCTGGTCGATCCGGTCGCCCAGGCGGGTGAGCGCGACGATGTAGGTGAACCCCGCGACGGCGGCGAAGATCATCATGATCGTCGACGCGAACTGCGCGGTTTGGGTGAACACGTCGAACAGCGACCTCAGGTTCAGCGTCCGGTAGACGAGCCCGAGGAGGAGCACGTAGGCGGACGCGAGGATCGAGATCTCCGTGACGGTCGCGAACCCGCCGATGACCCCGGCGATGATGAGCACCGGCGTGAGCAGGGCCGGCAGCGCGCGCAGCGTGACGGCGAGCAGCCCGTCCTTCCGGTACGGGTTGACCGCCTCCGTGTCGGGGATCCGCTCGGTGCCCCGGCTGCGCAGGGCCACGACGACGACGAGGCCGACGATGAGCAGGACGCCCGGGCCGATGCCGGCGATGAACAGCTGCCCGACGGACAGGGAGGTCACCAGCGCGACGAACACCATCGGGACGCTCGGGGGGATCACCGGGCCGAGGACCGCGGAGGACGCGACGACGGCGGCCGAGAACTCCTGCCGATACCCGGACCGCCGCATCATCGGCAGCATCGCGGAGCCGATCATCGACGCGGCGGCCGGGGCGGACCCGCTGACCGAGGAGGCGAAGGCGCTCGAGCCGATGACGGTGTGCGCGAGCCCGCCCTTGATGCCGCCGATGAAGTACATGAGGAAGGCGACGATCCGCTCGGTCAGTCCGGCCTGGGACATGAGCGAGCCCATGAGGACGAAGAACGGGATGGCGAGCAGCTCGTAGGAGTCGACGCCGGCCGCGACCTGGGTGGGCAGCACCGTGGCCGAGCCGAGTCCACCGGCGAACAGGGTGACGAGGACTGCCGCGAGCATGGCGACGAAGATGGGTGTGCCCAGCGCCATGAGCGCGAACATCGTGACGAAGAGGACTGCGATCTCGGTCATGACGCCGCACCCGCGTCGGCGGTGGCCAGCGCCGGTCCCTCGGGACCGCGGACGCCACGCAGGACGCCGAACAGCACGAGGAAGAGGCCGAGCACGGGGACCGCGAGGTACGCCCACCCCGTGGGGATGCCCAGCTGGATGTACTGGATGCTCATGCGGTCCAGCGCCACGATGGTGCCGGAGACCAGCAGGACGACGCCGATCGCGAGCTCGATCACGCGTGTGAGGTAGGCGCACGCCGTGCGGAACGCCGCCGGCACGCGGTCCACGACGAAGTCGACGACGAGGTGCTCGCGCAGCCCGACGGCGGCCGACGCGCCGATCATGATCACCCAGGTGATGAGCAGGCGACTGAGGTCGTTGACCCAGATCCAGCCGCCCATGAACGGGCGCGCGCCGATCTGGACCACGTTGACGACGAACAGGACGAGCAGCAGCCCGCCCGCGATCGCGGCGAGGCCGTGCGAGGTGCGCCGGACGAGGGCCTCACGCCTCGTCGGTCCTCGGCCCGGTGGTGTCGGTGCGTCGGAGTCCATGGTGTCTCCTTCTGGGAGTCTGTTCGTGCAAGCGGTTGCACCGCGAGGCGGGCGGCTCGAGGGTGTGCGGGCCGCCCGCCCCGGTCGCGGTGCGTCAGGCGGCGTCCGCGTGCTCGGCGGCGAGCTCCTCGACCATGTCGAGCGTGCCCTCGGGCCACATGTCGCCGTCGAACTGGTCGAACTCGCCGTCGAGCTCCTCGCGGAACGCGTCGACGTCCACGTCGACCACGGTCATGTTCTCCTCGATGACCTCCATGGCGGCCTCGAGCTCGTCGCGGGTCGACCCGGTGACGTCCTCGCCGGCCTGCTCCATCTCCTCGGAGAGGATCGTGCGGTGCTCCTCGCACATGCCCTGCCACAGATCGTCGTTGACGTACCAGGCCCGCACGTCGCGGATGTAGTCCGTCGGCATGTAGTAGTCCTGCACCTCGAAGATGCTGTTGTTGACGACGGCGATCGACCCGGTCTCCTGCGCGTCGACCACGCCCTGGCGCAGCGAGAAGTACAGGTCCGACAGCGCGATGACCTGCGGCTCGGCGCCGAGCGCCACGGCGAAGGCCTGGGGGATCGGGGCGTCCGCGATCCGGATGCTCAGGCCGCCCATGTCCTCGGGGGTCTCCACCGGACGGTTCGCGGTCAGTGCCCGCGGCTCGTTGTCCCCGGAGGCGTTGACGACCCGCACCCCGGTGGCCTCCGCGGCCTCGTCGAAGAGCTCGGCGAACTCCTCGGTCTCGAGGACGGCCGCGAACTGCTCGTAGCTGTCCCACAGGAACGGCACGGTCAGGGCGGTGAACGCCTCGGCACCGCTGAGGGTCGAGTACGTCGAGATCGTCTCGTAGTAGGCGTCGATCTCCCCGCTCGCGACGCCCGCGTAGGCGTCGTTCATGTCGCCCAGCTGGCTGTCCGGGTAGATCTGCACGTCGACGTCGCCGTCGGTGCGCTCGGAGACGCGGTCTGCCAGTTCCTGCGCCGCGATCGTGCCGGGGTCGTTGGCGGTGCGGATCATGGCGACCCGGAGCGTGGTCGGCTCGCACTCGCCGCCGTTCGCCCCGGAGTTTCCGCCGCCGTCGTCGCCGGTGAGGAAGCCGCAGCCGCCCAGGACGAGCGCACCGCCCGTCGCCACCGTCAGAGCTCGTAGTCGTCGCATGGTGTCCCTACCTCCTTGTCGGGTGGGGGGAACCTCGCATGCAAGCGCTTGCACGTCAAGGGGCGACGCGCGATCCGGAGCGGGTGGGCGGTCGGCCGCCTCCGGAGTGCCGCGGCCGCGCGCAGGCGACCGAGGCGCGATCCGGGCACTGGCGAGCGTGGCCTACCGGCCGGGCACGCGTGGCCTACCGGCCGGGTGCGGCGGCGAACGGGTCGCCGGCGCGGCTGCGCACCGGCACGATGTGGGTCCCGAACGGGAGGAAGGCGAGCGGCACCATCTTCCAGCAGGCGATCCCCAGCGGGATGCCGATGATCGTCAGGCACAGCAGCGCACCCGCGACCAGGTGGACGAGCGCGAGCTCCCAACCGAGGAGGACGATCCAGATGATGTTCGCGACCACGTGCAGGATGCCGAAGTCCCGCCGGATCTCGGCGCGACGCCCGAACGGCCAGACCACGTAACCGGCAAGCCGGAAGGACGCGAGTCCGAACGGGATCGTGATGATGAAGATGCAGGCGATGATTCCGGCGGCGACGTAGAACAGGAAGAGCCAGAACCCGGCCAGGACGAACCACAGGACGTTGCCGAGGATGCGCATGGACCCACGGTAGAGGTCGGCCGGCTACGCCCCGGTCCCCGGACGACGGCGGTGGAGGTCGGCGGACCGCACGCTCGACGACTCGCAACCGCACGCTCGACGAACTAGGGCTCGCCGTAACCTCCGCCGCCGGGCGTCTCGACGACGAGGACGTCGCCCGGCCCGACCTCGGCCGTGTCGACCCCGCCGAGCTCGACCACCTCGCCGTCCGCGCGCTCGACCCGGTTGCGGCCCAGCGCCCCGGGGCGCCCGCCGGCCATCCCGAACGGCGCCACGACCCGGTTGCCGGTGAGCAGGCTGACGGTGGTGGGCTCGAGGAACCGGATCCGACGTACCCCGCCGTTGCCCCCGCGCCACCGGCCCTCGCCACCGCTCCCGCGCCGGACGGTGTAGGACTCGAGCAGCACGGGCAGGCGCCACTCGAGCACCTCGGGATCGGTCAGCCGCGAGTTCGTCATGTGCGTCTGGACGGTGTCGGTGCCGTCGAACCCGTCGCCCGCCCCGGAGCCGGAGGCCAGGGTCTCGTAGTACTGGAACCGCTCGTTCCCGAAGGTTACGTTGTTCATCGTCCCGGCGCCCTCGGCCATCACCCCGAGCGCCGCATACAGTGCGCCGGTGACGGCCTGCGAGGTCTCGACGTTGCCGCCCACCACCGCCGCGGGGTGCGTCGGAGCGAGCATCGACCCGTCCGGGACCACGATCCGCAGCGGCCGCAGGCACCCGTCGTTGAGCGGGATGTCGGCGTCGACGAGCGTGCGGAAGACGTACAGCACCGCCGCGGTGGTCACCGCCGTCGGGGCGTTGAGGTTCGTGGCCAGCTGCGCGGACGTGCCCGTGAGGTCGATCGTCGCCGTGCGCGCCGCCCGGTCCACCTCGACCCGCACCCGGATGCGGGCGCCGGCGTCGGTCGCGTAGTCCCAGGTCCCGCCGGTCAGGCGGGCGACCGCGCGCCGCACCGACTCCTCGGCGTTGTCCTGCACGTGCCGCATGTAGGCCTGCACGACGTCGAGCCCGTAGCGGTCCACCAGGGCGCGCACCTCGGCGACGCCGGTGGCGTTCGCCGCGACCTGGGCGCGCAGGTCGGCGAGGTTCGTCGCCGGGTCGCGCGAGGGGTAGGGGCCGGACGTCAGCAGCTCCTCGGTCTCGTCCTCGAGGAACCGCCCGTCGTCGACGATGAGCCGGTCGTCGAACAGGATCCCCTCCTCGTCGACCGTTCTCGAGGTCGCCGGCATGGACCCGGGCGTGAGCCCGCCGATCTCGGCGTGGTGCCCGCGCGAGGCCACGAGGAAGAGCAGCTCGGTCCCGTCGTCGTCGAACACGGGGGTGACGACGGTGACGTCGGGCAGGTGTGTCCCGCCGTGGTACGGGTCGTTGACGGCCACGACCTGCCCGGGGCGGAGCTGCTCACCGCGCCGGCGCAGGACCTCCTGGACGGTGGCGCCCATCGAGCCCAGGTGGACGGGGATGTGCGGGGCGTTGGCCACGAGGTGCCCCGTCGGGTCGAACAGGGCGCAGGAGAAGTCGAGTCGCTCCTTGATGTTGACCGACTGCGAGGTCGCCTCCAGCCGGGCGCCCATCTGCTCGGCCACCGACATGAACAGGCTGTTGAACACCTCGAGCATCACCGGGTCCGCGACCGTGCCTGCGGTGGGCGCCGCCCGCGGCGTCGACCGCTCGAGCAGCATGGCGCCGTCCTCGAGCACCCGCGCAGTCCAGCCGGCCTCGACCACCGTCGTCGAGTCCGGGTCCACGACGATCGCCGGACCGGCGAGGACGCCGTCGACCCCTGCCCGACGCCGGAGCGGCACCCTCCGTGCCTCACCGCCCGTGTGCATGGCGACCTCGGCGGGCTCCGCGTCGGCGCCGAGGTCGGCGGCGATCGTCGGCCGCCCGGAGCGGACCAGGGCCTCCACCGCCACGGCCTCGACGACGACCGGCCGGTCGAGGAGGAAGGAGTAGGTGCGGCGGTGCTCCTCCTCGAAGGCCGCCCGCATAGCACCGGGTGGGCCGAGGGGCACCTGCACCGCGGTGTCGGTGCGCTCGTAGCGCAGGTGCGCGCGGGCGAGCACCTCGACCGGGCCCTCGGCATCGGCGAGCTCGGCACGGGCCTCGGCCGCCAGGTGGTCGGCGACGTCGGCGAGGAGGGGCTCGGCGTCGTCGTCGAGGATCGTCTCGACGGACTGCTCGCGCATGGCGGTGACGTCTGCGAGCCCCATCCCCAGGGCGGAGAGCACGCCCGCCATCGGCGGGACGAGCACGGTGGAGATGCCCAGCGCGTCGGCGACCCGGCAGGCGTGCTGGCCGCCGGCGCCGCCGAAGGTGGTCAGGGCGTGGTCGGTGACGTCGTGGCCGCGCGAGACGGAGACCTTCTTGATCGCGCCGGCCATCGTGGCGACGGCGACGTCGAGGAACCCCTCTGCCACCTCCTCGGCCGTGCGGTCGACCCCGGTCTCCTCGCGTAGGCGGTCGGCGAGCTCGGTGAAGAGGCGGGCGACGACGTCGGTGTCGATGGGCTCGTCGCCGCCGGGGCCGAAGACGTGGGGGAACGAGGCGGGATCGATGCGGCCGAGATGGACGTTGGCGTCGGTGAGCGTGAGCGGGCCGCCGCGCCGGTAGCAGGCGGGACCGGGGACCGCGCCGGCGGAATCCGGGCCGACCGTGAACCGGCCGTCGGTCACGTGCAGGACCGAGCCACCGCCGGCCGCGACGGTGTGGATCGCGAGCATCGGCGCGCGCAGCCGGACCCCGGCGACCTCGGTGTGGAAGTCGCGTTCGAGCTCGCCGGTGTGGTGGGAGACGTCGGTGGAGGTGCCGCCCATGTCGAGGCCGACCACGCGGGTGAGCCCGGCCCGCGCCGAGAGCTCGGCCATCGAGACGATCCCGCCCGCGGGGCCGGAGAGGATGGCGTCCTTGCCGCGGAAGGCGTGGGCCTCGGTCAGGCCGCCCGAGGACTGCATGAACAGCAGCCGCACGCCCGGCAGGTCTGCCGCGACCCGGTCGACGTAGCGGGCGAGGACGGGGGAGAGGTAGGCGTCCACGACCGTGGTGTCCCCGCGGGGGACGACCTTCATCAGCGGGCTGACCTCGCTGGAGATCGAGACCTGACCGAACCCGAGACGTCGGGCGAGGTCGCCGACGGCCCGCTCGTGGTCCGGGTACAGGTGACTGTGCAGGCACAGCACGGCGACGGCGTCGATCCCGTCGGCCCGCGCCCGGCGCAGCTCCGGCTCGAGGCTGTCGAGATCGGGGGGCGTGAGGATCTCGCCCCGGGCGGTCACCCGCTCGTCGACCTCGATCACCCGCTCGTAGAGCATCTCGGGGAGCACGATGTGGCGGTCGAAGATGCGGGGGCGCTCCTGGTAGCCGATCCGCAGCGCGTCGGCGAAGCCGCGGGTGACGACGAGCGCGGTGGGCTCCCCGGTGCGTTCGAGCAGGGCGTTGGTGGCCACGGTCGTGCCCATGCGGACGACGTCGACCTGCTCGGCGGGGACGGGCTCGTCGGGCGCCAGCCCGAGGACGTGCCGGATGCCGGCGACGGCGGCGTCCGCGCGCCGGCCGGGGTCGTGGGAGAGCAGCTTGTGGGTGACGAGCGAGCCGTCCGGGCGGCGGGCGACGACGTCCGTGAAGGTCCCGCCGCGGTCGATCCAGAACTGCCATCCGTCCATGCGTGGACACTACGGGGAGGGGCGTGCGCGGTGCGGGGTGCGGGTCGCGCGGTGCGGGGTGCGGGTCGCGCGGTGCGGGCACGGGACGCGGGGACGCGCGCCGCGGGTGGGCCGCCCCGGGCAGAGGTCTCCGACCGGGGCGGCCCTCGGCCGGCGGCGGGGCCCTACCGTGTGGGGTGGTCGGCGACGGGTGCCGTCCCGCGACGGAGAGGGAACCATGACGCGCAGGACCACGAGGATCATGACGGCGGCCACCGGAGTGCTCGCGCTGCTCGCGGCAGCCGGGTGCTCGGGCTCGGGTGCGGACGCGGTCGGGCCCCAGCTCGACGCCGACGGTCTCGCCTCCTACGCGTGCGCGCTTGCCGTCGACGCCGCCGCCGGCACGCCGATGGAGGAGATCGAGGGGTACATCGGGCCGGACACCGCTCCCGAGCTCATTGCGGCCGGCGGGGCGGCCGGACTGCTGGGAGCGACCACCAACTCACCGCTCGAGGGCTACGAGGACCTGCTCGAGCCGGCGACCACCATGATGCAGAGCCTGCAGAGGATCGACCTGGAGAGCCTGCAGCAGAGCCTCGACGACCTCGTGACCGCGTGCGAGGGGCACGATCTGCCCGAGGGGGACCCCGACGTCACCGAGGAAGGGCGCCTCGCCCAGGCGTGCGCGCTCGTCACGTCGGTGGACGGCGACGATCGGCCGGCCGAGGAGTGGCTCGAGATCCAGGCGCCGGCGGGCAGCGCCGAGAGCCTGATCATGGCCCGCGCCGGAGGGTTCTCCGGGCTCGGCGGTGGACTCAACGCGTGGACGATGCCCGGCCACGAGCCGCTCTCGGAGGCGTCGACCAGCGTGGTCGAGGGCCTGATGCGGCTCGACACCGAGGCGGTCGACGAGGGCGCCGCCGCCGGCGCGGAGTACTGCGCGACCCTCTGACCGAACCGGGCGCACGCCGGGCGGGTGTCTGGCCGCGGTCGGTTGCTCCCTGGTCGGGCCCTGGACGTCCCCGGCTCAGGTCAGCCGGGCGGCGACGGCCCGGATCCACTCGCGCTGCCGCCGGGTCTCGACGGCGCGCGGCCGGTAGGCGGAGCGGACCCACCCGACCGCGTCCTCGGCCGGGACCCCGCTCATGACGGCGAGGACCGCGAGCGCGGTTCCGGTCCTGCCCGTTCCTCCGTGGCAGGCGATCTCCACCCGCTCGTCGGCGGCTCTCGCGTGGGCGTCCCGCAGCGCGTCCAGGGCATCCTCGGTGGAGGCGGGTAACGAGAAGTCACGCCACCGGACGCAGCGGTTCGGCCAGCCGGTCTCCTGCGGGTCGCGGGCCAGCAGGTAGACGGCGTGGTCGGGCGGCGAGGCGTCGTCGCGGGCCACTCTCCGACCGGTGCCGCGCACCGTGCGACCGTCCGGGAGGCGTACCACCCCCGGCTCGGCGTCCCACGTAGGCATGTCGGTACGGTACGCGGGGGCGGTGGGCGCCGGGCCGACGTCGCAGCATGACGGGTATCCCGGCCATGACAGGGGTTTCATCTGTTTGTCCTCGCCCTCACAGAAAGCCCGGGCATCGTGGTGGTCATCGAGGAGGACGGCCCCCGGACCTCCCAGGAACGGCCCCAGCGGGCCACGAGAGGACACGCCATGAGCAAGAAGATGTGGATCACCACCGGGACGCTGGCCGTCGCCGCGATCGTCGCCGGCAGCTCGGTGGCCATCGCCGACGGCGAGTCGCCCTCCGAGCCCGGCTCCGACGCCGCGAGCTCGAACGGGGACGGCCGCGAGCTGCGGGTGCTCCCGCAGCTGTCGACCCCGATGCTCTCCGCCGCCTCGGCGCCCGCCGCCGTCGACCCGTCGGACCCGCGGACGAATACCTCGGCCGTCACCGCGACGTCGGCGGACCAGACGCCCAGCGCACCGTCGACCGACTCGCCGGTGTCGGCGCAGTCGCCGGTCTCCGCGCCGTCGCCCGTCTCGCCCCAGTCGCCCGCCTCCCCGGCGAGCCCGGCCTCCGCGCCGTCGGCGCCGAGCGCGGCCCCGGCCCCGCGCACGCAGGCACCCGCGCCGGCTCCTGCTCCGGCGCCAGCTCCCGCGCCCGCGCCGGCACCGGCTCCCGCGCCGGCACCGGCTCCCGCGCCGAACCACTCGGCCGACTCGGGCTGGTCGGCCCCGTCGGGTGTCTCGGCCCAGTCGGGCTGGTCGGCGGACTCGGGCTGGTCGGCCGACTCGGCGGACTGACACGGCCCGTCGGGTCAACTGACCGCTCGGCTCGGCGCACCGCCCCGCTGGACCGACGCGGGTCGGCGACCCGGCGCAACGAACGCCGCGACACCGGTGGCCCGGTCCCCTCGACCTGACGGTCCTGGGCCCGGGCCACCGGTGCGCTCGCGTCCCCGTGGGCCGCAGGTTGTCGCAGGCCGTGCGAGTCGGCGTCGCCGACCGTGGGTGACGGAGGCGGAGCAGCGACAGCCGGGGTCGGAGCGGTTGCGGCCCGATCACCTACGCTCGGAGACCACGTGCGCGGCCGTGCCCGACCCGACGGCCGCTCCCTGCGGAGAGGTGTCATGGTGCGGACGACGATGTCGACGTTGAACAGGGGTCTGGCTCTGACGACGATCGTCGCCGCGGCGCTCCTCGCGGTCGCAGGGTGCGGGGTCGAGGACGAGCCGGAGATCGACGCGGACGGGCTGGCGCGCCACGCCTGCGGGTTCGCCGCGGCGGCGCACAGCACGCCGGCGGAGCAGTGGGGCGAACCCGTCGGCCCGGGCACCGCTGAGGAGTTTCTCCTCTCCGGCGGCGCCAACGGCCTCCTCGGCGCGACGACGGCCTCGCCGCTCGAGGGGTACGAGGAGCTCATGGAGCACGGCCAGCGCGTCTACACGGCGACGCTGCAGGCCGAGCTCGACCTCCTCGACGACGGGCTCGCGTCCGTGGTCGACGCGTGCGAGGAGCACGGCTTCGCCGACGACGACCCCGACCTGTCCGAGGAGGCGCGGCTCGAGCTCTCCTGCGCACTCGTCGGTGCGGTGAGCGAGGACGACCGACCCGCCGAGGACTGGCTGCAGGTCGGGGCGCGCGCCGGCAGCGAGGAGGGCCTGCTCATGGCGCAGATGTCCGGTTTCACCGGCCTCCTGGGGGCCTCGCACGGCTGGGAGATGCCCGGGCACGAGGAGCTGTCCGAGGCCGCACAGTCGGTGCACACCTCGCTGACGAGGATCGACGCCGACGGCGTGGACGAGGGGATGCGCGCCGCCGAGGAGTACTGCTCGAGCCTGTGACGCGGCTCAGCCGCCGGCGCCCAGGCGGGCGGCCCGGCGGATCAGGTGGTCGCGCTCGGGGATGCTCGTCGCGCGGTCGGCCGCCAGCGCGTACAGCCGGGCCGCGCCCGCCCGGTCCCCGTCCTTCTCGGTGAGGTGCGCGGCGACCGCCGCGTGGCGGGGCAGCGACTCGTCGAGCTCGGCCAGCGCGGCCAGGCCGGCCCGCGCGCCGTCCGCCTCGCCGACGGCCACCGCCCGGTTGAGCCGTGCCACCGGGCTGTCCGTGAGCCGCACGAGCTCGTCGTACCACTCGACGATCTGTACCCAGTCGGTCTCGCTCGCGGCAGGCGCGTCCGCGTGCAGCGCGGCGATCGCCGCCTGCGCCTGGTACTCGCCGAGCTCGTCGCGGGCGAGGGCGGCCTGCAGGATCGCGACGCCCTCCGCGATGGCGCGGGTGTCCCACAGCGAGCGGTCCTGCTCCGTCAGCGGCACGAGGCGCCCGTCCCTGCCGAACCTGGCCGGGCGCCGGGCGAGGTGCAGCAGCATGAGCGCGAGCAGCCCGTCGACCTCGGGGTGCCGGACCGCGGCGGCGAGCCCACGCGTGAGGCGGAGGGCCTCGGAGGCCAGGTCGACGTCGCCCGCGTACCCCTCGTTGAAGACGAGGTAGAGGGTGCGCAGCACTGTCGTCACGGACCCCGTCTCGCCCAGCCGGACGTCTGCCACCGTGCGCTTCGCGCGGCTGATGCGCTGCGCCATCGTCGACTCGGGCACGAGGTAGGCCTCGGCGATCTGCCGCGTGGTGAGGCCACCGACCGCCCGCAGGGTGAGCGCGACCGCCGAGGACGGCGTGAGCGAGGGGTGCGCGCACAGGAAGTACAGCCACAACGAGTCGTCGGCCTCGGCGGCGCGCCCGGCGGGCGGGGCGGCGTGCACCACCTCCTCGCGTTTCCGGCGCGCGGACTCGGCGCGTGTGGCGTCGAGGAACTTCCGCCACGCCACGGTGACGAGCCAGCCCTTCGGGTCCTGGGGCGCCGAGGCCGGCCAGGCGCGCCACGCCTCGAGCAGCGCCTCCTGGACGGCGTCCTCCGCTGAGGCGAAGTCGGCGCCGCGCCGGACGAGGATCCGCAGGACGACGGGTGTGAGCCGCCGCAGCAGGTCCTCGTCCGGCGCGACCGTCTCGGACATTCAGCGGCGTTCGCGGTCGATGATGTCGGCCGCCTCCGTGGAGGTGACGGCGGGGGAGAGGAACGGGCGCAGCTCGAGCCACTCGCCGATGGGCCTGCCGTCCTTGCCGGGGGCGGCCGAGAGCTCGGCGGCCAGCTCGAGCGCCCGGTCGTGGGTGTCGACGTCGATGATCACCCATCCGGCCACGAGGTCCTTGGTCTCGGCGAACGGACCGTCGGTGACCGGCGGGCGCCCCTCGCCGTCGAACCGGACCCACGAGCCCTCGGGGGACAGCGCCTGGCTGTCGACGAGCTCGCCGGAGTCCCGCAGCCGGCCGACGAAGGCGTCCATGTAGGCGAAGTGTGCGTCCATCTCCGCCTCGGACCACTCGTTCATGGGCGCGTCGTTCGGCGCCGTGGGGGCCCCGCGGTAGTGCTTGAGCATGAGGTACTTGGCCATGACGGACTCCTCCGGTGGGTGCGACCCAGTGTGGTCGCGTGCACCCCTGGGACGGAACCGGTCACGGATTCTCGACATCGGTGCGGTGGGCCTGGTCGCCGGTCCTCGGAGGTCCGCGGTCCGCGCCGGGGGGCGTGTCGAACTCGTGGACCGGGCATGCGCCCACCGATGAGTTCTGCCTGCGCCAGGTATCTACCCCTGTGAGCCCGCCTGCGCCCGGACGGTCCGGGTGGCCCCGGCGGGCGAGAGAGGGGGCATCGTGGCGATCGAGCGAGCGAGTGCGAGTCCAGGTCCGAGCTCGAGTCCGAGTCCGAGTCCGAGTCCGAGCGCCACCCGGCCGACGACCCCCGTGCGCCGGGGCTGGGTGCTGGCGATCGTGTGCACGGCGATGTTCATGGGCGTGCTCGACTCGACGAGCGTGTACGCGGCGTTGCCCGAGATCGCGGTCGACCTGGGGTTCGAGCCGGCCGAGGCGCAGTGGGTAATCACGGCCTACGGGGTCTCGATCGGCGGGCTCCTGATCCTCGGCGGCCGGCTGGCCGACCATCTCGGCCGGCGCCGGGTGTTCCTGGCAGCGGTCGCGCTCTACGCGGGCGCGTCGCTCCTGTGCGGCCTGGCACCGACGAGCGGGCTGCTCGTCCTCGGTCGGGTGGTGCAGGGCGTCGGCGCGGCGGTGCTGACGCCGGCCGGTCTGTCGATCCTCATGGCGGTGTTCCCCGAGGGGCCGGAGCGCCACCGGGCGCTGGGCATCTGGGGCGGGCTCGGCGGCACGGGGGCGTCCGTCGGCCTGCTGCTCGGCGGTACGCTGACCGACTGGGCGGGGTGGCCCTGGATCTTCTTCACCAACGTCCCGGTGTGCCTGGTGGTGCTGCTCGTGGGCCCGGCGCTGCCCCCCCGGAGGGGGCCCGGTCACGGCAGCGGCTCGACGTCCCCGGCGCGGTGACGGCCACCGCCGCGCTCGTCGCCGTCCTGCTCGCCCTCTTCCGCGTGGCCGCACACGGCATCGACCCGCTCGTCGCTGCGCTCGGGGCCGCCGGAGTGGTCGTGGCCGGCCTGTTCGTCGTCGTCGAACGGCGGAGCCCGGCACCGCTGGTCCCGATGCGCATCTTCCGCTCACGGACTCTCGTCGGCGGCAACCTCGTCATCCTGCTCGCGGGGATCGCCGTCGACGGGCTGCTCATCCTGGTGACCCTCTACGCCCAGCACGTCCTCGGCCTCTCGGCTCTGCAGTTCGGCCTGACGATGGGGACCATGACCGTCACCTCGGTCGTCGCGGTCCTGGCGGGTCAGCAGCTCGTCACCCGGTTCGGGTTCCGGGCCGTGGCCGGCGCCGGGCTGACCCTGATGGCCGTGGCCGGCCTCCTGCTGAGCCGGCTGCGCCCCGGCGGCACGATGGCCGAGGACCTGCTGGCAGGGCTTATCGTGTTCGGCGTCGGCATGGGCGCCGCGTTCGTCGCCGGCCAGATCCCGGCGCTCGCCGACGTTCCCGAGCACGACGCCGGACTGGCGGCCGGCGTCGAGGAGACGCCCTTCGCCGTCGGCACGACGATGGGTGCGGCGCTGGTCTCGGCCGTCGCGATCGGGCACGCGACGCGCGGCGGGACGGATGTCCCGTCCGCCGCAGCCCTCACCGACGGGTTCGCCGTGGCGTTCCTCGTGCTCGCCGCCCTGGCGATCCTCGGCGCCGCCGTGTCGGCGGTCCTGCTGCGCCGGCCACGTACGGTGGCGGCGTGAGGACCACGGACGCGGAGTTCGAGCGGCGCACGCGCTCCTACCGTCCGGAGCTGCTCGCGCACGCCTACCGCATGCTCGGGTCGATCCACGAGGCCGAGGACGCCGTGCAGGAGACGTACCTGCGCGCGTGGCGCGGGATCGAGTCGTTCGAGGGCCGCTCGTCGGTGCGGAGCTGGCTCTACCGGATCGCGACCACCGCCGCCCTGCGCGCGCTGGAGAACCGCGGTCGCCGGGCGCTGCCCACCGGCCTCGGCGGACCCGCCGACGACCCGTCGGCCGACCTGGTCCAGTGGCCCGAGCTGCCGTGGCTCGAGCCCGCGCCGGACGCCATGCTCGCGGGCGCGATCGGCGCGGACGACCCGCTCGCCGCGGTCACGCGCCGGCAGAGCGTGCGGCTCGCGTTCGTCGCGGCGCTCCAGCACCTGCCCTCCCGCCAGCGGGCGGTCCTCGTCCTGCGCGAGGTCCTCGGGTTCGCCGCCGCGGAGGTGGCGCAGATGCTCGGGACCACCCCGGCAGCCGTCAACAGCGCCCTCCAGCGCGCACGCGCTCAGCTCGAGCGCGTCCGGCCCGACGAGGGCGACGTCGTCGAGTCCGGCTCGCCCGAGCAGCGCGCCCTGCTCGAGCGGTATGTCGAGGCGATGCACGCCAACGACATGGCAGCGCTCGTCGGCGTCCTCACCGAGGACGCCGTGTACGAGATGCCGCCCTTCCCGGCCTGGTTCCGCGGCGCGCGCACGATCGGCGAGATGGTGGACGCCCAGAGCCCCGCGCAGAGACCGGGCGACCACGTCCTCGTGCCGACGGCTGCCAACGGTCAGGCGGCCTTCGGGCTCTACCTGCCCGACGAGCACGGCGTGCACCGCGCCTTCAACATCCAGGTCCTCGACGTGACGGGCGCGGGCATCTCGCACATCGTCATCTTCTTCGACCTGCGGCTGTTCGCCCGGTTCGGGCTGCCGGAGGTGCTGCCGCCGGCGAGCTGAGGTCCACGGCGCTGACCAGGCGTTCCATCCGGTGCACGAGTGCCGCCGACGGTGAGACCGTGCCCGAGCGGTACGTCGACAGCCTGCTCCTCGACGTCCCGATCCGCGTGGCGAAGTCGGCCATCGACAGACCGGAACGGGTCACGAGCTCGCTGACCCGGGCGGCGACCGCGGCTCGGTCGATCTCCTCGGCACGACGACGCGCGCGGGCGATCGCCCGTCGGAGCAGCGGTGCGAGCCCGGCCGGGGACTCGTACCCGAGATAGTCCTCGACCTGCCGGGCGACCGGCCCCCACGGGTCCCGCCCTATCTCGCGAGTCACGGCCGACCAGTCACGGATCGAGCCGCGGTCGAGGATCGCGACGAGCGCCTCGTAGGGCCACGTGTCCAACGGTGCGTCCGGATCGACGTCGACGTTGCGTGCCAGGCGTGCGAGGTGCGCGGTCATGTGGCGTCCTCCTCGACGATCTCCAGCAGCGCGTCCGCGAGCTCGGCGCAGGCGCGGACGACCTCCGACCACTCGTGCCAGCGAGGCTCGAGGTTCTTGTACCGCGTGAGCTCGGTGCGCAGCCGACGGTCGCGCGGTGCCGGCTCGGAGAGCCGGAGGACGAGCGTTGTGAGCACGGAGTCGTCCTCGCCGGATCGGTCCGCGTAGTAGTCGTCCATCTCTGCGAGCACCTGCGCCGCGACCTCCGTGCCGGTCCGGGCGGCGAGCGCGACGGTGTCGAGGTAGTCGCGCACGGCGTTGCGCTGGACGACGAGGTAAGCCTTGACGCGCAGCATCTCCGGCAGGGTGGGAACCCGGACCGTCCGATCCTCGCCGACGCTCACCTCCTCCACCTCGAGCGGACGGGTGCGGCGGAGCTGGCGGAGTCCTGCCTCGATCCCGTCGAGCGATCCGAGCAGCGTCAGCGGTGGGCTGCTCGCGCGGACGGAGGTGACCCAGCCCTCGCTCGCCTCGACCGCCTCGACGATCTCCGCGTAGCGCGCCGCGAGGTCGGACATCACGTGGTCGTGGTCCAGCGACAGCCGGTGGCCGGCGTGCAGAGCCGAGGCGGTGCCACCGACCAGGACGGCCTCGGGAACGATGTCCTGCAGGCGGGAGGCCGAGCGCAGGACGTCCTCGAGGTTCGGGCCGGACGACTGATCCATGGGCGGATGGTATCGGAACTGATACGAGGCTCCGAGTGGCTCACGCGCAGGATCTTGCTGCGACGCGGACCCGCCCTGAAGTACGGCCCGCCAGCCGGGCCGCCCCCGCACCTACGCGCGCGTGGCCAGCAGCCCGCCGTTGAGCTCGACCATGTCGCGGAACGCCGCTACGGGGTCGAGCGCGTGGGTGGCGTCGAGGTCCCGGTAGGCTACGTGCAGGTTGCCCGCGATCCGTTCGGGGTCGATGAGGCCGACGAACCTGCCCAGATCGGTGTCCCGTGCGCACTCCAGCGGCGTGAGCCCGGCGGCGAGCCCGCGTCCGGCCGCCTCGAGGACGAGCTCGAGGTACTCCGCGACGTCGTCGATCACATCGCGCCCGGCGATCTCCCCGTGCCCCGGCACCACCGTGGTGGCAGCGAGCGTGCGCAGCTCGTCTAGGGCTGTCAGCCAGCCCGTGACCGAGCCCGACAGTGCGAACGGCGTCCCGCCCTCGAACACGAGGTCGGCGGCCAGCAGCAGGCTGCGCTCGGGGAACCACACGTACGCGTCGCCGGTGGTGTGGGCGATGACGCCGGGGTGGCGGACCTCGATCGGCTCGTCGCCCCGGGTCAGCGTGAGCCCGGTCTCGAACGTGCGGCCCGGTACGACGGCGTGGGCGTCGCCCACCGTGATCGGCTCGAACACGCCCGGCGGGGCGTGCACCGGGGCCTCGAGCGCGGCCGCCGTCGCCGCGTGGGAGACGACCTCGGCGCCGGTCACGAGGGAGGAGCCGGTGCAGTGGTCGGGGTGGGCGTGCGTGAGGAGCAGGAGGTCCACGCGGCGTCCCTCGACGCCGTGGCCGGTCGTCGTGGCGACGGCGTCGAGGTAGTCCCGGGTGCGGCGCTCCGTCGACGTCACGTCGACGCTCACCAGCCCCTGGTCCGTCTCGACGACGGCCATGTTGTTGACCATCCACCCGCCGTCGGGCTGGATGTACGCCCAGACGCCGTCGCCGAGGTCGGTCATGCGCGGGCTGCGGCCCTGGCTCACTCCACCACCAGCGCCATCACGTCGACGACCTCGCTCGTGAACCCGAACTCGGCCATGAGCTCGGCCATCCGCTCGAGGGCCGGGATGTTGAGCTCGGAGGTGAACTCGGCGAGTACGAGGTTGTCCGCCGCTTCCTGGGGGATGTCCATGACGTCCGGCAGGACGTCGCGCACGAGCTGGTCGTCCTCGCCGACCAGCGCCATGGTCTCTTCGACGGCCGCCCGGAACGCCTCGACGAGCTCCGGATTCTCCTCGGTGGTCGCCACGCTCGTGTAGCTGAGCATGGCGGGCTGGCCGCCCTCGATCGACTCGACGTAGGGGTAGAGGATCACCTCGTGTCCGGCCGCCTGGGCCTGCCCGAGGAACGGCTCGACCAGCAGTGCGGCGTCGACCTGCCCGTTCTCCAGCTGAGCCTGGGCATCCGGGAAAGGAATCTCGACCAGCTCGACCGCCTCCGGGTCGCCGCCCGCCAGCCGCACGGATTCGCGGAGCGCGAGCTCGGGCTGGGACAGCAGGGTGTTGGCGGCGACCGAGCGGCCGCCCAGGTCGGAGGCGTCCGCGATGTCGGAGTCGGCGGAGACGACGAGGCCGAACGCGTCGGCGCCCTCCGCCGCGCTGTCGACCCAGCCGGACACGATGCGGGTCTCGATGCCCTCGGCCTGCGCGAGGAGGACCGAGACCGGGTTGCCGACGGCGAAGTCCAGCTCGCCGGACAGGACGGCGGGCAGCGTGGCGCCACCGCCCTGGCCCGAGACGACCTCAACGTCAAGGCCGTGCGCCTCGAAGATCCCTTCCTGGATGCCGACCTGGATCGGCTGGGAGTCCGCGATCGGCAGGACGCCGACCCTGATCGAGGTCAGCTCGTCCGAGGCGGCGGCCCCCTCGGAGCCGCCCTCCGCCCCGGAGGCATCGTCGTCGGACTCGTCCCCACCACCGCCGCAGGCGACGAGCGTGAGGGCGGTGGCGGTCAGCAGTCCGGCGAGGGCGGCGCGACGGGGGGTTCGAGCAGTCATCTGGCTCTCCTTCGAGCAGGTGCAGGGGAGGCGATCGTGACAGGCGCGGGCGCGACTGCCCATCGCTCGCTCGCATACCTGGGATCGACGGCGCGGATATGTAGGTCCGCGGTTCGTCCTCGTAGGCCGACCGGAGGAGACGTGGATCTCGCCGCCGGGTGATCGTCGACGACGAAGTATCGATCGGACGAATAAATGGGATGGATGGGACCGCTTGGTGTCGGGGAAGGATCCGCCCACACTCGGGGCATCGCACACCGACGTGCCTCGCGGCGTTGCCGCGGCACCCGTCCCGGAAGGACCCGACGATGGAGAAGCTCCTCGCTCACCTCTCGCACCTGGAGATCGCGAGCCCCGACGTTGCGGCCTCTGCCGCGTTCTACGTCGACAAGTTCGGCATGCGGATCATCGAGGAGGTCGACGGGAAGGCGTACCTGCGCTGCTGGGGCGATCACCAGCGGTACAGCCTCGTCATCTCGCCGGGGGCCGAGCCGGCGCTGGTGACGATGGCCTGGCGGACCACGTCCGCTGAGGCGCTCGAGGAGGCCGGCCGTCGGGTCGCCGCCACGGGCACCGACGTCGCGTGGGCCGACCGCGGCGCGCACATCGGGCGCAACGCCCGGTTCGTGGGCCCCGGTGGGCACGACATGACTCTCTTCTGGGAGACGGAGCGGTTCTGGGCGGAGGGTGAGCTCGCCTCGCAGTACCCGGACCGCCCGGAGCGCCGGTCGGCCCACGCGGGCGCGCCGCGGTTCCTCGACCACGTCACGGTCGCGACGGCGGACGTGCGCGCCTTCACGGCCTGGTACAGCGAGACGCTCGGCTTCCGGACCATGGCCTTCACCGACCTCGACGAGGCGCCGGTCACCGTCTTTGCCGTCCTCACGACCAACGAGAAGTCGCACGACCTCGGGGTCGTGCTCGACACCTCGGACCGGGCGGGCCGGGTCAACCACATCGCGTTCTGGGTCGACACTCGCGAGGAGCTGTTGATCTCCGCCGACGTGCTCATGGAGCGCGGCACGCCGATCGAGTACGGGCCCTCGATCCACGGCATCGGGGAGCAGTCCTTCCTCTACTTCCGTGAGCCGTCCGGTCTGCGGGTCGAGCTGAACTCCGGTGGCTACCGCAACTATGTGCCGGACTGGGAGCCCCACACCTGGCTGCCGGCCGAGGGGTCGAACAACTTCTACCGGAACGGTTCGATGCCGATGTCGATGACGGAGTCGTTCCCGGACGCCGACGGCCTCACCGCCACCGAGGAGGGCGCCTCGCCCGAGATGAAGGCCGCGATCCTCGGCGCCTACTCCGAGCACGGCAAGGGCTGACGCGTGGTTTTCGCACTCGCACGCCTGCGCTCGGACGGCAGCGCGCGCCTCGCCCTCGTCGTCGGCGAGCGGATCCGGGAGCTCCCCGACGACGTCGTCGCCGACCTGGGAGGATCGCTCAACGCGATCCTCGCGGACATCGGCGGGGCCACGCCGCGACTGGAGGCACTCGCCGCCGACGACTCGGCCCACTGGCGGACCGTCGACGAGGTGACGCTCCTCGCGCCGGTGGAGCCCCGGCAGGTCATCCAGGCCGGCGCCAACTACCGCAAGCACGTCATCGACCTCGGGGTCGCGCACCGCGACCCCGCCGACGGCAGGAGCGAGGAGGAGGTGCGCGCCGAGACCGCCGCGATGATGGACGAGCGGGCCGCGACCGGCATCCCGTACTTCTTCCTCGGGCTGCCCACCGTCATCGCCGGCCCGCACGAGGACCTCGTCCTGCCCGCCGGCAATCCCACGCACGACTGGGAGCTCGAGCTCGCCGCTGTCATCGGCCGGCCGGCATTCCGCGTGAGCGTGGACGAGGCGCTGAACCACGTCGCCGGTTACACGATCGTCAACGACATCACCACGCGGAACCTCGTGTTCCGCAAGGACATGGACGCGATCGGCACGGACTGGTTCCGGGCCAAGAACCAACCGGGCTTCCTGCCCGCCGGGCCCTACCTGGTCCCGGCCGACCAGGTCGGCGACACGCAGACGCTCCGCGTCACGCTCCGGCTCAACGGGGAGGTGATGCAGGACGAGGGTACGGACGACATGATCTTCACCGTCGCCCAGCTGCTCTCGCACGCCTCGCAGACCACGACCCTTCTGCCGGGCGACCTGCTGCTCACCGGGTCCCCGTCCGGTAACGGCGCCCACTGGGGGCGGATGCTCCGCCCGGGCGACGTGATGGAGGGCGAAATCACCGGCCTCGGCCGGCAGGTCGTCCGCTGCCGAGACGAGGCCCGCGCATGACCACGGTCGTCGAGTGTGCGGTGCGTGCCCCTCGAGCGTGCGGATCGTGAAGGAGGCGTCGTGAGCACCGAGGACGAGAGCCGGGCCGCCGAGGCGATCGTGGCCGCCGCCGCGCGCGTGTCCAACTGGGGCCGATGGGGGGACGACGACCGCCTCGGCACTCTCAACCACGTGGGCGCCGCCGACCGCGTCCGCGCCGCCGGGCTCGTCCGCACGGGCGAGGTGCACTCGCTCGCCCAACCCTTCTCGAGCGAGGGCCCGCAGAAGGGGTGGCGCCGCCGCACGAACCCGGTCCACACGATGACCGACACCGGCGTCGAGGCCGTCCACGGCGACCAGGGCTTCCCGCACGGGTTCGGTGGCGCCGACGACGTCATCGCCATGCCGCTGCAGTGCTCGACCCAGTGGGACGGACTCGGCCACATCTTCGACCACGGGCGGGCATGGAACGGGCGCTCGGCCGCCGTCGTCACCTCCGAGGGCGACTCCGTCACCGGCATCGAGACCACCGCGGAGCAGTTCGTCGCCCGCGGGGTCCTGCTCGACGTCGGCGCGGCCCTCGGGAGCGACGGCGAACTCCCGGACGGGTTCGCCATCACTCCCGACCACCTCGAGGCGACGATCGCCGCGCAGGGTGAGAGCTCCGCCGTCGGGCGCGGCGACGTCCTGATGATCCGGACCGGCCACTACACGCGAGCGCGCCGCGACGGCTGGGGCGACTACGCCGGAGGCCCCGCGCCCGGCATGTCGTTCACCAGTCTCGACTGGGTGCACGCCCGCGAGGTGTCGGCGCTCGCCACCGACACGTGGGGCGCCGAGGTCCGGCCGCCGGAGCTGCCCGGCGCGTTCCAGCCGTTCCACCAGGTCGCCATCCCGCACATGGGACTGTTCCTGGGGGAGATGTGGGCCCCGGACGGCCTCGCCGCCGCCTGCGCGGTCGACGGGCGCTACGACTTCCTGCTCGTCGCCCCCACGCTGCCGATCGTCGGCGCCGTGGGCTCACCGACCAACCCGCTCGCCATCCGATAGCACCGGCCACCGCGCGCACACGCCCACCCAGCCGTCCATACGAAGGAGTACACGACATGGCTGCCATCACCACCGTTGGCATCGTCGGGGCCGGGGCCGCCGGCACCACCCTCGCCGCCTACCTCGCCCGCGGCGGAATCGACGTCGAGGTCCTCGAACGCACCCCCGAGCCCTCCACGCTCGGCTCCGGCCTGACCCTGCAGGGCAACGCCCTGCGTCTGCTCAAGGACCTCGGCGTGTGGGAACAGCTCGAGTCCCACGGCTACGGGTTCTCCGAGCTCGGCATCCGGGCCCCCGACCCGGACGGCACCGTGCTCACGGTCATGGACGACATGCGAACCGGGGGCCCCGACCTGCCCTCGACACTCGGGATCTACCGACCGGACCTCGCCCGCATCGTCCGCGAGCGGGCCGCCGAGCTGGGTGCCCGCTTCGTGTACGGCGCTCAGGTCGAGGGGCTCGACGACGACGGTGAGGACGTCACCGTCCACCTCGCCGACGGCACGACCAGCCGCTACGCCCTCGTCGTCGGTGCCGACGGGCTGCACTCCACGGTGCGCTCCCTCATCGGCATCACCGAGGAACCGCGACGGACCGGGATGGGCATCTGGCGGGCATTCGTCCCGCGCCCGGCCGAGGTCACCCGCACGGACCTCGTCTACGGCGGTCCGGTCTACATTGCCGGCTACTGCCCGACGACGGACGACACCTGCTACGCCTACCTGGTCGAGGACGTCCAGGACCGCACGGGCGCGGACGGGCCGGCGATCATGCGCGAGCTCGCCGCCGGCTACGGCGGCCCCTGGAAGGAGATCCGCGAGTCGATCGACGACGGGGCGAACGTCAACTACACGTCCTTCACGACCCACTTCGTCGAAGGCGACTGGCACCGTGGCCGGGTGGTGATCATCGGCGACGCCGCCCACTCCTGCCCCCCGACGATCGCCCAGGGTGCGGCGCAGTCGTTCGAGGACGCCGCCGTGCTCGCCGAGCTGCTCCTCGGCACCGAGACCCTGGACGACGCGCTGTTCGCCGAGTTCCTCGAGCGGCGACGCGCCCGCGCGAAGCGGGTCGTCGAAGCCTCGACCCAGCTCGGCCAGTGGCTGCTCGACCACGACCGCAGCGGCGACCCGGGCGCCCTCATCGGTGAGATCGGTGCGCTCGTGAGCGAGCCCGCGTGACGGGGAGCCACGGGGCGCAGCTGGCCGGCCCGGTCGTCGACCTCCACGCGCATGTCCTGCTGCCCGAGCTCTCGGCGCTCGCGGCCCGGCTCGACCCGGCCGCGGCGGCACGCCAGGGCGCGCTCGACGTCTGGCGCCAGGGGGAGGAGTCGATCGCCGTGAGCGGGGCGATGCTCGGCGACCGCCTCCCGCGCCTGACCGACGTGGCCCGGCGCCTGGCCGACATGGACACGGCCGGCGTCGACGTCCAGGTCGTCTCCGCCTCGCCGAACCACTATGCCTACTTCCTGGGCGAGGACGCCGCACGGGAGTACTACCCGGAGGCCAACCGCCTGGTCGCGGCGCACGTCGCCGAGGCGCCGGACCGGCTGCTCGGGCTCGGCCTGGTCCCGCTCCAGCATCCGAAGCTGGCTGCCGACGTGCTGCGGTCAGCCGTGCGTGACCACGGCCTGAGGGGCGTGGAGATCGGCTCCTTCGCGCCGCGGCCCTCGGCGGGTGGCGCGGCGGTCGCGCACGAGGATGCGGACGCAGATGCCCCCGCGGGAGCGAGGGCCGCAGGTGGCGGAGCCGCGGTCGACCGGTCCGAGGGCGAGACCGACGTCGCCGGTACGGTCGAGCTCTCCGACCCGGCGCTCGACCCGTTCTGGGCGGCCGCGCTCGAGACAGGTGCAGTCATCCTCCTGCACCCGTTCGGAAGCCCCCAGGGCAGCAGGCTCGACCGGTACAACCTGTCGAACACCGTCGCCCAGCCGGCCGAGAACGCGACCGCGCTGTCCCACCTCATCTTCTCGGGCGTGCTCGACCGCCATCCCGGCCTCGCGCTCGTCGCCGCGCACGCCGGTGGCTACCTCCCGACCGCCATCGGCCGCTCCGACCGGGCGTGGCGCGTCCGACCCGAGGCGCGGACGTGCGCACGCACCCCGTCCAGCTACCTCTCCGAGCTCCACTACGACTCGCTGACGCACGACCAGGCCCAGCTCGCGGCGCTCGTCGCGCAGGTCGGGGCCGACCGGGTGGCGCTCGGTTCCGACCACCCGTTCGACATGGGTGAGGATGACCCGGTGGCAGCCGTGCGCGCCGCACACCTGAGCGACGATGACACGGAAAGCATTCTGCGCGGCACCGCCGCTGCGCTGGGACTGAACCCACGACCGACCAGGAGATGAGCACGACATGGTGAAGCTCGCCCGCTGGACCGACGGCGACGAGCCGTTCGACGGCTTCGTCGACGGCGAGACCGTCTGGGCCCTGAGCGACGGGAGCACCACCCTCGACCTGGTGCGTCGCGGCCTTGCCGCCACTCTCAAGGTCGCCGCAGCGACTATCGGGCACGGGGAGGGCCGCCCGCTGGTGCACGTCGAGCTCCGCACTCCGCTCGACCCGCCGAGCGTGCGCGACTTCGTGGCCTTCGAGCAGCACGTCGAGGGCGTCGCCGTGGCGATGGGCCACGGTGGCGTCGTGCCCGAGTGGTACGAGGCGCCGACCTTCTACTTCACCAACCCCCACACGCTGCGGGCCACCGGCGAGGAGATTCCCGTGCCCGCGGGGTGCGAGGTCCTCGACCTCGAGGCGGAGGTCGCCGTGGTGGTCGGCGGCGGGACCGACGACGACGGCCGCTCGCTCGATCCGGAGCGGGCGGCAACGAGGATCTTCGGTTTCACCGTGTTCAACGACTGGTCCGCGCGCGACCTGCAGCGCCGGGAGATGAAGGTGTCGCTCGGGCCGGCCAAGGGCAAGGACTTCGCCGGCACCCTGGGTCCGTGGATCGTCACCGCCGACGAGCTCGCCGACCGGGTCGGGCCGGACGGCTTCCACGATCTGCCCGTGCGGGCGGAGATCAATGGCGAGGTCCTGGGGGAGGACACTACCGCCCACATGGGCTGGACGTTCGCCGAACTCGTCACGTACGCGTCCGCGGACTCCCGCGTGGTGCCCGGAGACGTCCTCGGCTCGGGCACGGCCGGCGGCGGCTGCCTGGCCGAGCTCTGGGGCCGCCGCGGCGAGCAGGTGCCCCCGCCCCTGACCGAGGGCGACGAGGTGCGGGTCGTCGTCGACGGGATCGGGGAGGTCGTCAACCGGGTGGGCGCTCGTCGAGCGGGCAGCCAGCTGATCCCCGCACGGAACCGGCGGACCCCGTGAGCGTCCCGGACCCGCGTGCGGGCACCGCCGGCCGTGCGGACGGCGGGCAGCAGGGCCGCGGCGCCTCGCCCGAGCCCCTCGCCGGCCGGGTCGTCGTCGTCACCGGGGCGCTCGGCGGCATCGGCGCCGCCCAGGCGACGCTGCTGCGGAACCAGGGCGCCGTCGTCGTGCCCACGGACCTCGCCGAGACCTCCGAGGTGCCCGGCTACCGGCACCTCGACGTCGCCGACCGCGCGTCCTGGGAGGCGCTCGCCGAGGAGCTGCGGGACGCGCACGGGCGCGTGGACGGCCTGGTGAACAACGCCGGCCTCACGCGTCGGCATCGGCTCCTCGAGGTCGACGCCGGAGACCTGCGCGAGCTGTTCGACGTCAACGTCGTCGCGTCGCTGCACGGCATCCAGACGCTCGTCCCGCTCATGCCGCGGGGTGCGTCGATCGTCGAGATCGGCTCGCTCGCCGCCGTCACGGCTCACTACACGACCGCCTACACGGTCTCGAAGTGGGCGCTGCGCGGCCTGGCCCAGGTTGCGGCGCTCGAGCTCGGCGACCGGGGCATCCGCGTTAACACCGTCCACCCCGGGTTCATCGACACCCCGATGACCTCCGGTGCGCCCGCGGCGTTCCGGGAGGCGTCGACCACGATGACGCCGCTGGGCCGGGCCGGGCTGCCGGCCGAGGTCGCCTCCGTCGTCGCGTTCCTACTCTCCGACGCCGCCGCCTACGTCACGGGCACTGACATCCCCGTCGATGGCGGGCAGCACGGCCACGGGGGCGCGAAGGTCGTTTCCGACGCCCTGCGCTGAGCTCGCTCGGCGTCGTCCGGATTGCTGGCGTGCCCTGCTGTCAGCCCGGCGTGCCCTCTCGTCAGCCTGGCAGCACGGACGACCAGCCGCCGTCGACGACGAGGTTCTGGCCCGTGATGTAGCCGGCCTCTTCGCTTGCCAGGAACAGGGCGACCGGGGCGACGTCGTCGGGCGTGCCGACGCGGCCCAGGGGGATCGCGCGAGCGATGGAGGACATCGGGTGGTCCGGCGCGAGCAGGTTGCCCGCGGACTGGGGCGTGGCGATCATGCCCGGGGACACGCAGTTGACCCGGATGCCGTGCGCGGCGCCCTCGGCGGCGAGCTGCCTGGTCATCGCAACTACGGCGCCCTTGGTCGCGGTGTGCGCCAGGCGCGTGTTCGTCACCGACCCCGTGATGCCGGCCGTCGAGCCGACGAGCACAACGGATGCCCCGCCGCGCGAGGCGAGGTGGTGCCAGAGCGCGCGTACCGGGAGGAACACGACGTCGACCTCGTGGGCGTGGTTCCAGTGCCACTCGTCCAGGGTGATGTCGGCGACCGGCCCGAACCGCGTGACGGCCGCGTTCGCGTAGAGGATGTCCACTCCGCCGTCGGTGACCACATTCGCGGCCCACGCCGCGACCGCCGCCTCGTCGGTGAGGTCGAGCGGCGCCGTCGATGTCATCTCGCCACCGGCCGACCGCACGAGAGCCGTCGTCTCGGCGTCGCCCTCGGCGTCGATGTCGCACCCGATCACGTGCGCACCTTCGGCCGCGAAGAGCAGGGCCGCTGCTCGGCCCTGCCCGCTGGCCGTCCCTGTGATGACGGCGCGTCTGCCTGCCAGGCGTCCGGTCATGACCGGTCCTCCGTGGGTGAGTGATCGTGCGGGTCGGTGACGGCGAAGACGGCGTCCGGCGGTGCGGCGTCGTCGATGATGACCTGGAGGCTGCGGCACGCCCTCTGGACGACACCGCGCAGCCAGCTGTTCGCCGCGTCGTCGGTCGTCGACCGGTGCCAGAACATCGCCTCGACGAGCGCGGTCTCGTGTTCCTCGGGCAGGGCGATGATCGCGATCCGCCCCGTCGGCCGGACGCGCTCGGCCAGCATGCGCGGGACGAGCGCGACGAGGTCGGTTCCCTCGACCAGCAGCGGCAGCGAGAGCAGCCCAGTCACCTGGGCGACGACCTCCGGGCGGAGGCCCACCAGGTCGAAGAGTCGGTCGGCCGGGGTGACGACGTTGGTACCGAAGCGTCCGATGGCATGGGGGTAGCCGGCGGCGTCCCGCAAGGTCGGTGCGGGCAGGTCGAGCAGCGGGTGGTGCGCATCGACGACGGCGACGAACTCGTCGCGGAAGACGAGCTTGCGCTCGCCGTCGATTCCGTAGCCCGTCGGGGAGATGACGAGGTCGACCGAGGTCGGGTCCAGGGCGTCGGTGACGTCGGTCGTGTTGGGGACGAAGTTGATGACGGCACCCGGGGCCTCTTCCGCGAGCACCTGGCGCAGGGGGCGCACGAGCAGGGTGGAGACGAAGTCGGAGCACGCGATCGTGAACGAGCGCGTCGTGGTGGCGGGGTAGAACCCGCCCGCGGGGTGGGCGGCCTGGTCGACGGCCGCGAGGGCGGACTCGACGGCGGAAACGAGCTCGACGGCGAGGGGCGAGAGCTCGTAGGTGCGGCCGACCCGGACGAGAAGCTCGTCGTCGTAGTGGGACCGGAGGCGGGCCAGAGCCGCGGAGACCGCCGGCTGACTGAGCCCGACGCGCTCGGCAGCGCGGGAGACGTTGCGCAGCTCGAGGAGTGCCTGCAGCGTCGGCAGCAGGTTGAGGTCGAGCGGCGCCATGTCTCCACGGTAGTGGCCGGAATGATGTCCGGCGTGGCTCAGCTATCGACGAGCCTGATAGGCGGCCTTGGTGCGGTCGATGGCGCGACGGGGGCGTCGGAGGCCCGGCCGGCGTGGCTCGGACGAGGGTGCAGGTTCAGACGACGCTGCTGGCTCAGACGCGGCTGGTTGCACCGACCTCGGACGGGGTCCCAGGACTGTGCTGCGCGGGCCGGGCGCCCGGCCCGCGTCGGGTCAGGAGGAGCGTGGCGCCGAGCATCGACGCCCACAGGGGGAGCGGCCACAGCGTGAGCCGCTCGGGGATCGACCAGTTCTGGTCTATCGACACCAGGGTGACCGTGACGATCGCGGCGATCAGGCAGAACACCCCGATCCCGACGCCGAGACCGCCCACCGTGCGCAGCGCACCGCTCTCGCGCGCGAGCTGGAACGCGAGCAGCGTGGTGGCCGCGGGTGCGAAGAAGAAGATCGGCACGGACACGAGCGAGTGCAGGTCGATGACCGTGTCGATCGGGACGAGCGCGGTGCCGATCGCGCTGACTCCCGCGCACACGAACAGTGCACGCGTGAGGGCGCGCAGCCGGGTCGGCGGCAGCACGGTGCTCACGAGCCACGCACCGGTCGCCAGCAGGATGCCGAACGCCGCGAACGCCCCGTTCATCAGCGGGTGCCACGGCGAGCAGACCTCGACCCAGTCCCAGCGGTAGGGGATCCACGTGCAGGTGGACGCGCCGAGGTCGGAGATCGTGTGGGTGAGGAACGAGAACGGCGCGGTCACGCGCGAGGCGACGACCACCTCGACCAGCCAGTACAGCGGCAGGATCGTCCAGACGGCCGCGCCGACGACGGCGGCCCGGGTCACGGGTCGGGGGGTGGCGCCGGGCACCTGGTCTCCTCGGGTCGTGCCGGGTCGGGGGTTGTCCGGCGTCCGTGCTGACGACGTCCGTCGTCACCCGCACAGGCTCGCCGCCCGGGCGGTCGTGGTCAAACGATGCGGGCGGGAAGTTCAGCCCGGAGCGCCGGGCGGGCGCGGGGCCGCGGCCGGGCCGGCGTCGTCGAGGCCTGTGCTGGTGGGTGGGGGTGTCCCGTCGTCGGGTCGAGTTGAACCGCCCTGGGTCTCCCGGAGGGTGGTTGTTTACGCGGCCTCCGAGTTCGGGGCTGCGGTCGTAGCCTGCCGGTGAGCGTTCTCGAACTCAATGGGGGGGGCACGTGTCCGACCGACGAGTGCAGGCGTCCGTGGTTGTACCAATGGACCCATCGGGCGACCTGCCACTCGACCTCGGCGTGGTTCTTCCACGTCGGTCCGCCGTCATTGATCGCCTCGGTCTTGAACAGGCCGATCGTCGACTCGCACAGCGCGTTGTCCAGTGCGTCGCCGACCGTGCCGATCGATCCGGCGATTCCTGCCTCGGCGAGCTCGGCGGTCAGCGCCAGCGAAACGTACTGAGCTCCGGCATCGCTGTGATGGATGAGTCGGCCGTGTTCCCAGGTGGCGCCGGCCCGGTGACGGACACCGATCGCCTGACGCAGAGCGTCGGTGACCAGGACCGCTCGCATCGAGGAGGCCACCCGCCAGCCCAGGATCCGGCGGGAGTAGACGTCCACGACGAACGCGACGTAGACGAACCCGGTCAGCGTCCAGACATAGGAGAAGTCCGCGACCCACAGCTGATCCGTCGCGGTGGGCACGTTCCAGCCGCGCTTGACCAGGTCGGGATGACGTGGCGCATCACCGCGCGAGCGGGTGGTCACCGTCCGGTGCCGACCCCGGATCGCGCCCGTGATCGAAGGCGATTCTCATGAGCCGTCCGACCTGGTCCCGACCGACCTCGAGACCGGCGCGCCGAGCGGCGTGCCAGAGCTTGCGCACCCCGTAGACGCCCCAGTTCTCCCGGTGCAGAGTGACCAGCGCGTTCGCGAGGTAGGCCTCTTCCAGCAGCGCTTCGCTCACCGGCCGGACCTTGTGCGTGTAGTAGGTGGACGGCGCGATCTTCACGCCGTGCTCGCTGAGCACGACGCAGATCGGCACGGGCGCCGAACCTGTCCCGGTAGGAGTCGATGTAGGCCACGATCACTTGAGTCGGCGGCCTGGCTCCGCCTGAGCGAAAAACGCGGACGCCGTCTTGAGGATCTCGTTGGCCCGCTCGAGCTCGGCCACGCGCTTCCTGACGCGCTCGGACCTCCTCGGACTCTGTTGAACGTGTGGCCGCCGGGCGGGTGCCCTCGTGGCGTTCGGCGTCCTCGACCCAGTTCCGGAGCGTTGCCGGCTTCAGATCCAGCAACGCTCCCACATGCTTGCGGGCACCGAGCTTGGACTCGGCCCCCTCGGCGATCTTCTCGCGGTACATCCGAACCGCGCGCTCTCGGAACTCCTCGTCGTACTTCCGTGGTGCTGACACAAGAACCAGTCTCCCCTTGCTAGATCAGCACCCTCCAGGAGACCCAGGGCGGTTCACTCACCGCCACCGCCGTCCTGGTCCGGGCCGTCGAGTGGTTCAACGCCCGCGGTGTCACCTTCGAGCGGGTCCTGTCCGACAACGGCGGCGCCGACCGTTCACACCTGTGGCGAGACACCTGCCACGAGCTCGCCATCAAGCACAAGCGGACCAGGCCGTACCGGCCGCAGACCAACGGGAAGATCGAGCGCTTCCACCGCACCTTGGCCGACGGCTGGGCCTACGCCCGCTGCTACATCTCCGAGACCCAGCGTCGCGGAGAACTCGACGGCTGGCTGCACTACTACAACCACCATCGGCCCCATACGGCACGCGGCAACCAGCCGCCCTTCTCACGATTGATCAACGTCTTCGCTCAGTACATCAGCCCGCCGCCGGGGGGACGACGTTGCGGGAGCTGGTCACCGAGGCCAAGGCCGAGCTCACGGTGTTCAACGGCAAGGTCCGCACCGTGCTACGCGGTTCCTACTCCCATCACTACCGGCGGCTGCTGCCCGACCTGCTGGCGAGTCTGGAGATCCGCTGCAACAACACGGCGCACCGGCCGGTGATGACCGCGGTCCCGCTCGCGGCCGACCAGATGCCGAGCGACCATGGCCCGGACCCGGCACACGGACCCGCCGTCGGCGCCGGTGACCCGGCTGCCGGTGACGGCGGGCCCGTTGACCGGTGTCTCGGCCAGCGTTAACGGATCGTGCAGCCCAAGTCGACCTTCATCTCCAGTCCGGTGACGTAGCGGGCCTCGTCCGACGCCAGGTAGAGCAGCGCGTTGCTGATGTCGACCGGGTCGACGACCTCGACCGGCATGGTGTTCATGAAGATCGGGCCCATCGTCGGGCTCTGCTCGATGAACTGGTTCATCCCGCCCAGCCCCGCAACCAGCGGGGTGTCCACGCCGGCGGGGTGGATCGTGTTGACGCGGATGTTGTGCTCGGCGAGCTCGTTGGCCAGCGAGCGCATCACGCCCACGATCCCGTGCTTGGCGGCGACGTAGGGGGCGAGCCACGGCTGCCCCTTGATGCCCGACGTCGAGCTCGTGATGGCGATCGAGCCGCCACCCGCCGTCAGCAGGTGCGGGATGGTCGCCACACATGTGTTCCAGACACCGGTCAGGTTGACGTCGAGGGTGTCCGCCCAGAGCTGCGGGGTCACCTCGTCCCACTTCTGCACCGTGCAGATGCCGGCGTTGGCGGAGACGATGTCGAGCCGGCCCAGCTGGGCCACACCCTCGTCGACAGCGGCCTTGAGCCCCTCAGCGTCGCGGACGTCGGCCGTGACCGCCACGATTCGGCGGTCCAGCGCCTCGACGGCCTTGACCGTGTCGGCGAGGTCCGCCTCGGTGGCCATCGCGTAGCCGACCGTGTCGAAGTCCCGGCAGGCGTCGACGGCGATGATGTCGGCGCCCTCCTCGGCCAGCCGGACCGCGTGGCTGCGGCCCTGGCCCCGGGCGGCACCGGTGATGAAAGCGACTTTGCCCTGCACACGCCCCATGGCGCGGCTCCTCTCGTGGATGGTGGTGGTGCTTCTGCTACTTCTGCGTCATGCCGAGGTCGATCGGCAGCGATACGCCGCTGACGAACCGCGCCTCGGCGGAGGCCAGCCGGCCCTTCCCTCGCGCCGCGCCGCGCCGGTGATGAACGCGACCTTACCCGCCACACCTCCGGCCATGGTCTGCGGTCCCCTACTTCTGGTTGAAGCCTGCGTCGACCGGGATCTGCGCGCCGGTGACGTAGCGCGCCTCCTCCGACGACAGCCAGACGATGGCGTTGGAGACGTCGACGGGCTCGATCATCTCCACCGGTAGCGGGTTCTTCAGGGCCTCGAGCATCTCGGAGTGCTCGGAGAACCACTTCTGCATGAAGTCGTTGGTGACCAGCGGGGTGTTGACGCCGGTCGGGTGCACCGTGTTGACCCGGATCGAGTACTTCGCCAGCTCCAGGGCCAGCGACCGCATCAGCCCGACCACACCGTGCTTGGCCGCGGCGTAGTGCGCGATCTGCACCAAGCCCTTCATGCCGGCGGTCGAGCTGGTGAGCACGATCGAGCCGCCGTTGCCGGCCGCGATCATCGCGGGGATCGCCGCCTTGCAGGTCCTCCAGACGCCGGACAGGTCGATGTCGATCGTCTCGTCCCAGACGTCCTCGGTCATGTCCCAGGCGTTCTCGACGTAGGAGACGACTCCGGCGTTGCCGCAGACGATGTCGAGGCGGCCGAACTCGGCGACGCCCTCATCCACCACGGCCTGCACCGCCGCCATGTCTCTTACGTCGGCCTGCCGGGCGATGATGCGGCGGTCCAGGTCCTCGACCAGCTTCACCGTCTGCGCGAGGTCGTCGGCCGTGCCCAGCGCGTAGGGCACCGTGCTCATGTCCTGGCAGGCGTCGAGCGCGATGACGTCCGCGCCCTCCTCCGCCAGGCGCAGGGCGTGCGACCGGCCCTGCCCCCGCGCTGCGCCGGTGACCAGCGCGACCCTGCCTTCCAACCGTCCGGCCATGTCGGCTCCTCCTTGAGCTGTCCTGTGCAGCCGAGCATAGGCGCGCCAGGCGGGTGGATCTTGACGGTGCCCGCACACGTTCTTGCACGGGGCCGCACAGCCGACGGAGGAGTCAGGTGCCCGCGCGTCGCTCGCCCGGTGTGGTCCCGTAGCGCGCCTTGTAGGTGCGGGCGAAGTGCGACGGGTGGGTGAAGCCGACGCCACGGGCGACCTCGGAGATCCCGCGACCGGCCCAGCGGCGGTCGACGAGCAACGCGTGCGCCCGGGCGAGCCGCTCCTCGCGCAGCCACCGCCCCGGGGACGTGCCGTCGGACTCGAGGAGCGCGTAGAGGTAGCGCTCCGAGACGTTGATGCCGTCGGCGATGACGGCGGGTGTCAGCTCCGGATCGGACAGGTGGTCGCGGATGAAGCTCCGCGCCCGGGCGAGGTGCGCAGCGCGGACGGACCGGACGCGGACCTCGCCGCCGACCCGGTCGTGCAGGGCTGCGGCGACCAGGTCGAGGACGGATCCGCTGACCGGTGCCACCGATTCAGCCTCCTCACCGTAGAGCGGAAGAGACCGCAGGAGCCCGGAGGCGAGCGCACCGGCACCGCTGGTCCCGGTGACGGTGACGCCGGTGGCCCCGGCGAACCCCGGCAGCCACGACGCCAACCGGTCGCGGGGCACGCGCACCACGATCTGCCGCGACCGGTCGCCAAGGCGGCCGCGGTACGGGCGGGTGCTGTCGATCAGCACGAAGTCACCAGGCCGGTCGAGGACCGCACGCCGATCGTCCTGCTCGAACACCCCCGCGCCCTGCACGAGCAGGGTGAGGAACAGGTCATCGGTGTCGGCGCGGCTGATCAGCCGGGCCGTGCGGACGACCTCGTGCGCGTCCGCGGTCACCGTGTCCACGTGCAGCCGGTCGACGGCGCTGCGCACGATCTCCCCGACGAACCGGTCGGACGACGGCCCGGCGGCGCGCGCGCGCAGCTCGACGATGTGTCGGCAGACGGCGTCGCGCCAGTACGCGAAGCCGTCGTGGCCGTCGACGTCGGAGGTCGAGAGTCGCACTACCATCACGCACCTCGCACGGCCAGGGTCGGGGTGGCACCCATCGTGCCACCAACCGCCGCCGATGCCGGTCGGGTCTGCCCCTGGTGTGGTTGGCACTCGGGGTTGATGGTTCTCAGGCCGCGTCTGCAGCCCGGTAGACCATCTCGAACTCGAGCGGGGTGAGTCGACCAAGGGCTCGCTGACGACGACGGCGGTTGTACTTGGTCTCGCTCCAAGTCACGATCGCCAGGCGCAGTTCCTCGCGCGTCTGCCAGCGGCGAGTGTTCAGGACGTTCTTCTGCAACAGCGCGAAGAAGGACTCCATCGCGGCGTTGTCACCGCTGGATCCGACCCGGCCCATCGAGCCCCGCAAGTCGTTGTTCTTCGGCAGCCGTACCACCTTCTTCGACCTCAACTGCCTGCCTCGGTCGCTATGCACGATCGTCTTGTCCGGACTGCGCAGGGCGATCGCGTTGCGCAGGGCTGCTGCGGCGAGGCCGGACTTCATCGGTGAGTCGATGGAGTACCCCACGAGCTTGTTGGAGTGGCGGTCCTTGACCGCGCACAGGTACAGCTTGCCCTCCCGCGTGGTGTGCTCGCTGATGTCGGTCAGCCACACCTGGTTCGGCCGGGTCGCGGCCCCGGTGAAGTCGTGGGTGACTCGGCCTGAACCGCCCTGGGTCTCCCGGAGGGTGGTTGTTTACGCGGCCTCCGAGTTCGGGGCTGCGGTCGTAGCCTGCCGGTGAGCGTTCTCGAACTCAATGGGGGGGGGCACGTGTCCGACCGACGAGTGCAGGCGTCCGTGGTTGTACCAATGGACCCATCGGGCGACCTGCCACTCGACCTCGGCGTGGTTCTTCCACGTCGGTCCGCCGTCATTGATCGCCTCGGTCTTGAACAGGCCGATCGTCGACTCGCACAGCGCGTTGTCCAGTGCGTCGCCGACCGTGCCGATCGATCCGGCGATTCCTGCCTCGGCGAGCTCGGCGGTCAGCGCCAGCGAAACGTACTGAGCTCCGGCATCGCTGTGATGGATGAGTCGGCCGTGTTCCCAGGTGGCGCCGGCCCGGTGACGGACACCGATCGCCTGACGCAGAGCGTCGGTGACCAGGACCGCTCGCATCGAGGAGGCCACCCGCCAGCCCAGGATCCGGCGGGAGTAGACGTCCACGACGAACGCGACGTAGACGAACCCGGTCAGCGTCCAGACATAGGAGAAGTCCGCGACCCACAGCTGATCCGTCGCGGTGGGCACGTTCCAGCCGCGCTTGACCAGGTCGGGATGACGTGGCGCATCACCGCGCGAGCGGGTGGTCACCGTCCGGTGCCGACCCCGGATCGCGCCCGTGATCGAAGGCGATTCTCATGAGCCGTCCGACCTGGTCCCGACCGACCTCGAGACCGGCGCGCCGAGCGGCGTGCCAGAGCTTGCGCACCCCGTAGACGCCCCAGTTCTCCCGGTGCAGAGTGACCAGCGCGTTCGCGAGGTAGGCCTCTTCCAGCAGCGCTTCGCTCACCGGCCGGACCTTGTGCGTGTAGTAGGTGGACGGCGCGATCTTCACGCCGTGCTCGCTGAGCACGACGCAGATCGGCACGGGCGCCGAACCTGTCCCGGTAGGAGTCGATGTAGGCCACGATCACTTGAGTCGGCGGCCTGGCTCCGCCTGAGCGAAAAACGCGGACGCCGTCTTGAGGATCTCGTTGGCCCGCTCGAGCTCGGCCACGCGCTTCCTGACGCGCTCGGACCTCCTCGGACTCTGTTGAACGTGTGGCCGCCGGGCGGGTGCCCTCGTGGCGTTCGGCGTCCTCGACCCAGTTCCGGAGCGTTGCCGGCTTCAGATCCAGCAACGCTCCCACATGCTTGCGGGCACCGAGCTTGGACTCGGCCCCCTCGGCGATCTTCTCGCGGTACATCCGAACCGCGCGCTCTCGGAACTCCTCGTCGTACTTCCGTGGTGCTGACACAAGAACCAGTCTCCCCTTGCTAGATCAGCACCCTCCAGGAGACCCAGGGCGGTTCAAGTGCCGGCGTCGGGCTGTGTGTCGTCGTCGAGTGTGGATCCGTCGTCGTCGGTGTCTGTGCCCGTGCCGTAGGCCGTGTACTTCGCGTTCGAGCCACGGGCGAGGTGCGCCGGGTACCTGGCCGCGTTCGTCACCATCTTCGCCTCCCACGCGGCACCGAGGTCGAGGCCCAGGCTGTCCGCGGTCTGCACGAGGTAGGACAGGACGTCGGCGAGCTCGTCACCCAGGTCCCGAGCGCCGTCGGGCGTCCGTGCCAGGTCGCGCAGCTCGTCGTCCGTGCGCCACTGGGTGAGCTCGGCCAGCTCGCCGACCTCGCCGACGAGGGCGAGCAGGAGGTTGCGCGGCTCGTGGAACTGGCCCCAGTCGCGCTCGGCGGCGAAGGTCCGCAGGTCGTCGCGCACGCGGTCGAGATCCATGGTCCCGTTCTACCGGCTCACGGGTGCACGGGCGAGGAGGGGCCGAGGATGCTCGGGCGCGGGGCGAGAAGCGGGCGAGGATGCTCGGTGTCCTGGCCGAGCGTGGCCGTGGCATCGCAGGCACGGACCACCGTGATGCCCCGCTCCGGACAGCGCCCGGACACCCGGGCGTGGTTCGATGATCGACGTGAACGAGCCCGACGAGCGTCCCCCCGCCGAGCGTGCCGTGCTCTTCGACGTCGGCGGCACCCTTGCCTCCAACGGTCCCGTCGTCTCGATCGCGGCCCGCCTCCTCGGCCTGCCAACCACGGGTCCCCAGGTCGACGCCCTCGCCGAGGCCGTCATGGCCCGCCGCGAGGAGTACGACCGCACCGGCGACGACACCGCCTACTGGCAGCAGGTCTCCGACGACGCCGACGGGCCGGAGCTCTCCGCCGAGGTCGTCGAGCAGCTCGTGGCGGCGGATGTGCAGCGCTGGGCACGCCTCACGCCCGCGGTGCTCGCGCTGCTGCGCGACCTCGACCGGGCCGGCGTCCGCCTGGGGGTGCTGTCGAACGCCCCGACGGCGCTCGCGCGGACCTTCGACAACCAGCCGTGGTCGGAGCTCATCGCGGTCCAGCGCTTCTCCTGCTTCACGCAGCTGAGCAAGCCGGACCGCCGGGCGTACGAGGACGCCGTCGAGCACATGGACGTGCCCGCCGGTCGGGTGATCTTCCTCGACGACCGGCAGGTCAACGTCGACGCCGCCGTGGCGGCCGGCCTGGACGCACACCTCTGGCAGGGCGCGGACGCCGCGCGGGAGCTGCTGGAGCGGCGCGGGCTGATCGCCCCCGACTGATCCGGCGCGTGCTGGTGGCGCCCGACTGACCGGGCGCGGCTACTCGAGCCCGACTGACCGGGCCCGGCTACTCGAGCCCCCGGGCCCGGCGGTCCATGTACTCCCGGATCCCGTGCAGATGGCGGTCGACCATGCGCTCGATGCGGTCGTGGAGGTCGGACATGCCGGGCATCGCCGCGGGATGGGCGACGAACGCCAGGTACATCGCGGTGCCCTCGACCGACGTGATGAGGTCGGTGGCGTCCTCCTCGGTCGGCGTGTGCACACCTTCTGCCTTCTCCAGGAGCGTCGCCGTGAGCTCGCGGATGCTCGCCCCGATCGTCTCCTGCCAGATCGTGTCGAAGACCTCGGGGTAGATGCGCGCCTCGATGTTGAGGCGGTACAGCGCAGGCCCGTAGGTCCCGCCGTACTGCGTGATGCGGCGGTTGGCGGCGAAGATCAGCAACTCGCGCACCCCGGGGCCGTCGTCCTGGCCGGCGTCCGGCGCCACGACCGTCACGTCCACGTGCTTGAGCGCGTCGATGAGCAGCGCCTGCTTGTCCGTCCAGCGCAGATAGATGGACGACTTGCCCAGGCCGGCCTCCGCGGCGACGGCGTCGAGGGAGAGGCCCGCCCAGCCGCGCTGGCCGAACAGCTCGAGAACCGCGGCGAACGCCTTGCGCTCCGCGTCCGCGTTCCTCGGGCGCCCGGGACCACGCCTGGTGGCCATGACGGGGGCCCGACGTGACATGCGGGTGCGGCCCGCGCGGACCTCGCTCGGGTCGAAGCGGTACCCGCCCGGCGGGGGGAGGCGGTCGCCGGCCGCGAGCCAGGGCTCGAACGGTCGGCCGGAGACCGTGGGGCGGCGTCGTGAGGGCCGGTTGTCCTCCGGGTGCGGGTCGAGGTCCGGTGCGGGATCAGGGAGGGCGCTCGCGGCGGCGGCAGCACCCGGGGCGCTGCCGGGCGTGCGCCCCTGCTCGCTGCCCGGCGTGCGGATCCGGTCGCTGCCCGACCCCGTGGGCTCCGAGTCGATCGGTGCCCGTGGCGGGTCGACCGGTGTGGTCGTGCGGACCCAGGGCAGCGGTCGGCGCCCGGGCTGCGAGCTCTCGTCGTCCATCGGGTTCCTCGTTCTGGGAGGTCGGGCCCTCGTCGGCCCGGTCGTGGGGTCGGTCAGGAGTGTGCCGCCGCCAGGGCGAGCGTGAGTGCGAGGGTGAAACGTGTCTCGCGGTCCTCGGGCGACATGTCGCCCGAGTGGTCGAGGAGGTGGTCGGAGATCGTGAGGACGGCGAGGGCCTCCCGGCCGTACTCCGCCGCGACGCCGTACAGGCCGGCGGCCTCCATCTCGACGGCGAGCGTGCCGTAGGAGGCCAGAGCCTCGTTGAGATCGGCCGCGTTGCCGTAGAAGTGGTCCCGCGACACGATCGGTGCGACGTGCACAGGCGTGTCTCCCGCGTGCTCCTTCGCCGCCGCGACCGCCGCCGCCACGAGCCCATAGCTGGCGATCGCCGAGAAGTGCAGGCCGGGGAGCCGGGGCACGTTGATCGCGGAGTCGGTGTGTGCGCCCAGCGCGACGACGACGTCGCCGACCCGCACGTGCCGCGCCAGGCCGCCGGCGGTGCCGACCCGGACGATGCGCTGCACGCCGAAGTGCTCGAACAGCTCGTTGGCGTACAGGACCGTCGAGGCCATGCCCATGCCCGAGGCCATGACGGACAGCGGCTTGCCGTCGACCTCGCCCGTGAAGACCTTGTTCGCGCGGACGTCGGAGACCACGCGGGCGTCGGGCATGAGGAGCTCGGCGATGCGTGCTGCGCGCCGGGGGTCACCGGGCAGGAGGACGGCCGGGGCGATGTCGCCGGGCTCGGCGGCGATGTGAGGGGTAGCCATGACAATGATCCTGACGTCGACAAAGGCGCCGCAGGTGACGGCGTCGTGTGAATGATTCCACGGATGGGACGTGGCGTGGGTCCGTCCGTTGCGATGCCGGTCCGGACGAACCGCCCGGCCGGCCACTCTCTCGACGAGTGAGCGCGGTTCGGTCCGTTCCGTGTGGCGAGTGAGCGGACTTCTGCCGGCTCCGTGTCGCGAGTGAGCGGGGTTCGGTCCGTTGGAGAGCGAGTTGCGGTGTCGCGTCGTTGCGTCGTCACCGAGTCAATCAGGTATCCATCGAGACATGCCCCCCGGTCGACTGACTCGGCGATTACCCCACTGCCTCACCGAACTGACCGAGCCGATGCCGGGCGGGACCATGTCGAGCTGGTGCAGGGAATGACGACGAGGGGCGGGCACCGCACCCCATCAGGGTGCGGGGCCCGCCCGACAGTTGAGCGCCGCCCGGACCGAGATCCGGGCGGCGCCTATCCGTGGAGCAGAACTCCGCTCACTCGTGGAGCAGAGCAGAGGTCCGCTCACTCGCCGATGATCGGCATCAGGTTCTGGTCAGCGGCGGACTCCGAGGGTGTCGGAGCCGTCGCCGTCCCAGTCACCGACGTACACCTCGTCGCCGGCCCGGCCGTACCGGACCTCGGTGTCGGCCACCGTGGAGGTCAGCGAGTTCGACACCAGGTAGAGGTTCCCGCGGCGCACGGCGAAGGTGTCGACCGCGTCGCCGTCCCAGTCACCGACCAGGACGTCGTCCGACGCCCGGCCGTAGTCCAGCTCGACGTCCGCCCAGCCCGTGCTGAGCGAGTTCGAGACGAAGTAGGTGTTGCCGCGGCGGACGGTGAAGGTGTCGACGGCGTCGCCGTCGTAGTCCCCGACCAGCACGGTGTCGTCGGCGCGGCCGTAGTCCAGCACCGCATCCGCGTTCCCACCGGTCAGGGAGTTCGACAGGAAGTAGCTGTTCCCACGACGCACCGCGAAGCTGTCCGCACCGTTGCCGTCCCAGTCACCTACCAGCACCGCGTCGTCCGCGCGGCCGTAGGTCAGCTCGACCTCGGCCGCCCCGCCGTACAGCGAGTTGGACAGGAAGTACCTGTTGCCTCGGCGGACCGCGAGCGTGTCGCTGCCGTCGCCGTCCCAGTCACCGACCAGGACCTCGTCACCCGGGCGGCCGAAGCTGAACTCGTGATCGGCCCAGATCTCCCACCCGTCGTTCAGGTAGAACCCACGCCCCGGTGACGGCGGCACCGGCTCGGGGTCCGGCTCACCCGGGTCGTCCTGCTCGGCCCACAGCTCGTCGAGCATGACCTGTCCGATGTCGGCGTTGTCGAGGTAGCTCCCGCGGACCGGGTCCTCCCCGGTGGCGCGGGCGTGGAAGGCTTCGGAGCCGGCGCCGATGGCGAAGAAGGGCACGAGGTGGTTGGAGTGGGCCAGTCGGTGCCACTCGTGGTCCGGCAGCTCGCCCACGCCGTTGGACACCATGGGCGTCCACGCGGGATCGGAGTCCGGGCCGGTGATGTAGCCGGCCTCGTGGTCGGCGGTGACGACGACCATCGTCTCGTCCCAGCTGCTGTGGGTCTCGACCCAGTCGGAGATCGCCTCGACCGTCTCGTTGAGCGTGATGGTCTCCTCGATGGCCCGGGCCGGGGCATTGAGCTCGGAGGACCAGTCGATCGCGCCGCTCTCGACCGCGAGGAAGAAGCCCTCGTCGGAGGCGTTGTCCAGGACGTTGAGGGCGCCGAGCGTCATCTCGGACAGCTCGGGCACCGTCTCGATGAACGGGTCCTCGAACGGGACGTCGCTCTCGCCGTCGCCCCGGGCTTCCTGGGTGGTGGTCCACGCCTGCGCGAAGCCCATCACGTGCGTCGGCGGTGCCTCGGCTCCCGCGAGCGCCTGGAAGTCGGCCCGTTCCTCGATGAACTCGAACGGCGTGTCGCCGTTCTCCAGCCGCGTCCAGGTCTCCTCGCTCACGTAGTTGAAGTCCGGCTCGTCGTACCGGTCGCCGTTGTCGTCGTACCAGGGGTGGCCGGAGCCCATGACCACGTTGAGGCCGCTCTCGTCGACCAGCAGGTCGGAGACCGCGAGGTAGTCGAGGCGGCTCTCGTTGTGGATGGCGAAGGCGGCCGTCGTGGGGTGGGGGACCACGACGTTCGTGACGACGCCGGTGGCGCGGCCCTGCGCCTGCGCCCGCTCGACGACGTTCTCGATCGGCGCACCCTCGCGGTCGACGCCGACGGCCTGGTTGATCGTCTTCACCCCGGTGGCCATGGCGGTGGCCGCCGCGGCCGAGTCGGTCGGGGCGGCCAGCGTGGAGGCGGCGAAGTCGCCCCACATCACCTCGGGGTCGTAGGAGCCGCCGACCGAGAAAGTGCTCATGGCGTACTGGACGGGCCAGTGCTCGTAGACCTGGGTCGGGGTGTCCCCGTCGACGTCCTCGATCGTGCCGGCCTCCGGGTCGACGGCCACCTGGTAGCGGCTCTGGTCGGACTCGAACATGCTCGCCATGTCGATGTGGTTGTAGCCCATGCCGTCGCCGACGACGACGATGATGTTGTCCGGCCCGTCCTCGGAGCCGTTATCGGAGGTATTGGAAGCACCCGCGGAGGCGTTCGCGGCGTCGGTCGCGTCCCGTGCAGCGGGCTCGCCCTCGCTCGGCTCGTCGGCGGTCGCTGGAGCGGCAAGGGCCGAGAGGACGACCGCGCCGGCGGCCGCCAGCCCGAGTCCGATCGACCGGCGTCGGCCGGTCCTGTGCGTGCGCATGGGAGATCTCCTCTGCTCAGGGGGACGTGCGGTGTGAGGCCGTCCACATCACGGGGTCTGGCGAGGGGGTCGGACGGCGCGGCGACCGTACGGAGGGCAGTCGACCGCACGGCGATGTGCGTACCAACGGACGGTGGCCACTCCGTGAACGGGCAGGTCCCACATATGAGCGGACCGACCGCGCGCGCAGGAGTTTGCCGTGCCGTCGCGCGCCGGTCGCGCGCCGGACACGGGGCCTGCCTAGCGTCCGCCGCGTCCGAAACCGAGCCAGACGAAGGGGACGTCCCATGGCAGCCATCACCCACCGCACGCACCGGTCACGACTACATCCGCGCACTCTCGCCCTTTCGGCTCTCGCGCTCGCGACGACGGCGATGGGTGCCGCCGCCGTGCCGGCCGCGGCCGACGTGTCCGCCACCGCACCTCTCGCCGCGCCCGCCGGCCCCTCGCCGTCCGCCCCCGCACCCGCCCCGACCGCCGAGTCGGAGGACATCGAGATCGAGCGGACCGGCGTCGGCGAGCTCGCGGACGGCGTCCAGCACACGACCTACCGTGTGACCACGCCCGAGGGCGCCTCGACCGCCAACCTCCTCGCGGTCGACCTGCGCACGGCCGGCACCGACCTCATCACCGGGCCGACGATCACCACGCCGCAGCGCCTGGACGACATGGGCGAGGACGCCGGCGCCATCGCCGCCGTCAACGGCGACTTCTTCCAGAACACGGTCGACCCGACCCACGGGGAGATCGCCGCCACCTTCGCGGCCGCGGGCGTGGAGATCCGCGACGGCGAGATCCGCCAGTCCGCGGTGCCCTACGCCCAGCGGCACGGCGAGTCGCTCGACGCGGCCTGGAACGACGGCGACGAGGTCGTCGGCGTCACACGCTCGGGCCGCGGCGTGGTCACGGACGTCGAGCTCGACGCCTTCGCCGCCCCGCGCGGCCAGCGACCGATCGACATCGACGGCCTCAACCAGTACGGCATGGCGACCGACCAGATCACGCTCTTCGACGCCCGGTGGGGCGACACGTGGGGCGACGACACGCGGGCGCGAGCGGCCTGCGGCGACGAGACCGCCCGCGGCGCGGCGTGCACGGATGACGTGCTCGAGGTGCTGCTGGAGGACGGTCGCGTCGTCGACGTCGCCGAGACGGCCGGCGGCACCGGTGCGCTGGAGGAGGGGCAGCAGGTCCTCCTCGGCCGCGAGGACGGCGCGGACGAGCTGCGCGGGCTCGAGGTCGGCGACAGCGTGCGGACGCACATGCGGTCGCGGTCGGACGGCGCCGGACGGCTCGACTGGGCCGTCGGCGGCGGGGTCGTCGTCCGCGACGGCGAGGTCGGCACCATCCCGGAGCGACCGCTCAACCCGCGCACGCTCGCCGGCGTGTCCGAGGACGGGCGCACGCTGTTCCTCCTCGTCGTCGACGGCCGGAACCCCGACAGCGTCGGCGCCTCCACCCGGGACGCGGCGGTCGTCATGGCCGAGCTCGGGTCCGACGACGCCGTCCTCCTCGACGGCGGCGGCTCGAGCACGATGCTCGGCCGGCCCGGCGTCGATGACGAGTTCTCGCTGCTGAGCCGCAGCCGCGAGGACGGCATCGAGGTCCTGCGCGAGGTCCCCAACGGCATCGGGGTCTTCGCCGGCTGATCCTGGCCGGCGGCAGGGGCGCCCGACCCGACCACATGCACGACGGCGGGGCTCACCGTGCAGGTGAGCTCCGCCGTCGTGCAGGGGGGCTGCGACGGGCCGGCCGGCCTGCGCTCAGGCCGCCGCCCCTCGCTCGGCCCGCGCTTCGCACTCGGGCCGGCCGGCCTGCGCTCAGGCCGCCGCGCCGCCCGCGAGGCGCCGGTCCGCGATCCGCGCGCCCTCGACCAGTGAGTCCAGCTTCGCCCACGCGATCTGCTCGTGGACACGTCCCCCGAGCCCGCAATCGGTCGACGCCCACACGCGCTCCGGTCCGACGAGGCGCGCGAACCGCTCGATGCGGTCGGCGACGAGCTCGGGGTGCTCGAGGACGTTGGTGGCGTGCGAGACCACGCCGGGCACGAGCACCTTGTCGGCCGGCAGCGCGAGGTTCTCCCAGACCCGCCACTCGTGCTCGTGGCGCACGTTCGCGGCCTCGAAGGAGTAGGCGGCGGCGTTCACCGTGAGCATCGTCGGGGCGATGTCCGCCAGCGGCAGGTCGGTCGAGTGCGGGCCGTGCCACGAGCCCCAGCACAGGTGGAACCGCACGCGCTCCGTCGGCAGCCCCTCGAGCGCCCGGTTGAGGGCAGCGACGCGCTTCTCGGTGAACGCGACGTAGTCCGCCACCGCCGGCTCGGGCGTGATCTGGTCGAAGTTCTCCGCCACCGACGGGTCGTCGATCTGCAGCCACAGCCCGGCGTCGAGGATCGCCTTGTACTCCTCGCGCAGGACGCGCGCCCAGGCGTCGAGGTAGGCGTCCTCGTCGCCGTAGAACCGGTCGGTGATGCGGGTCGCCGAGCCGGGGGACAGGGCGGTGACGAAGCCGGCGCTCGGCTCCTTGCCGGCGGCCGCGAGCGCGGCGACGAGGTGGTCGACGTCGGCCCGCACGGCGTCGGCGCCGGTGTAGGTGAGCTCGCCGGTGACGACCGGGAACGGGCGTGGCTTGTCGCCGCCGCTCCAGATGCCCGACGTCGGGTCGGCGTAGGCGTCCGCGAACAGCGCCCGGTCGCGGCGGTGGAGGAAGCCGGTCAGGCGCACGTCGCCGGGGGAGGAGACGTAGCTGTCCGCGGCCCACGACTGGTCGTCCGGGTCGATGGTCAGGCCGCCCGTGCGCCCGAACGAGTAGGACCACCAGGCGCCGTAGTCGACGGACTCGCTCATGAGCTTGCCGTACTCGCCGTCGTTGACGTGGTCGAGGCCCGCCTCGGTCTGCCGCGCGACCACGCCCGCGACCTCGGACTCCAGCAGCGCGGTGAGCTCGGCCTGACCGATGCGGTCCTCGGCGCGCGCGGCGTTGGCGTCGATCAGCGCGGCGGTGCGGGGCAGCGAGCCGGCGTGCGTGGTGCGGACCTTCGACATGGTGACCTCTCGGATCGGGGACGGGCTGGCGTCGGGGCGCGGGAACGGCGTACGACGACGTCGCGCGCCACGCCCGGGCGCCCACTCTGGCACCGCGCGGCCGGCCGCGCCGCGCCCGTCGGGGGAGGTCCAGATGACGGGACGCCGTGCCCTGCTCCCGGCCGTCGCACCGGCCGGGCCACGGAGGGTGCGGGCCGTCATTACGCTGGCCGGGTGATCGACAAGCACCCCGACGGGCATGCGGCGACGGCCGGGTACCGGCCCCTGTGGCACCAGCTGCGCGAGCGCCGCGGGTCGGACGCCGCCGCGCTCGTCCTGGACGACCCCGGCCTGCGCCGACGTGTCACCTGGCGCGAGCTCGCCGACGACGTCGAGATGCTCGCCCTGGGGCTGAAGGACGCCGGGGTCCGGCCCGGCCAGCGGGTCGGCGTCTCGATCCCGCCCGGCGTCGAGCTCACGCTCAGCCTGTTCGCGGTCCTGCGCCTCGGCGGCGTCGCCGTGCTCGCCGACCCGCGCCTCGGTGCCCGCGGCCTCGACCGGGCGCTGCGCGGCGCCGAGCTCGACCACCTGCTCGGCACGCCGGTGGCCGCGCGGGCCGCACGCGTGCGCGGCTGGACGGCGAACCGCTACCTCGTGCGCACCCCGTTCGACCGCGTGATCACCGCCAACGAGCGCCGGCTGCTCGGCCTGCGCGGCGTGTTCCTCGAGATCCTCGACCACGGTCGGGAGCTCGTCGCCGGCGGGGTCGCCCTCCCGGAGGAGCCGGACCCCGACGACGACGCCCTCGTCGTCTTCCAGGCCGCCGGCTCACTGCGTCCCAACGGCGTGGTCTACACGCACCGCACGCTCGCGGCCATGTGCGAGGCGACGACCCAGGTCGTCCCCCTCGACCACGACCACGGCCTGGTCGCGGGCTTCGCGCCGGCCGCCCTGCTGGCCCTCGCCGTCGGGGCGCCCGCGGTTATCCCGGGCACCGGGCGCCCGGGCACGCTCACCGGATCGCAGCTCGCGCGGGCGGCCCGCCGCGTCCCGTCGCCGGCGCTCGCCGTGAGCCCGGCCGGCCTGGCCTCGGTCGTCGCGACGGCCGGCCGGCTCGCCCCCGACGAACGGGACGCGCTCACCCGGCTGCGCCGCGTCGTCGTCGGCGGGGCGCCCGTCACCGCCGGTGAGCTCGCCCGCGCCGCGAGGCTGCTCGGCGAGCCCGAGATGCACGCCCCCTACGGCATGGCCGGGCTGCTCCCGCTCACCGACCTCACGCTGCCCGAGCTACGGGCGGCGACGGCGTCGAGCGCGGACGGGGCGGGCGGCGGTACCTGCGTGGGACGACCAGTCCCGGGCGCCCGCGTCGGCATCGTCCCGCTCGACCACCTCGGCGCGCCGGTCGGGGACGCGGTGAGCACGCCCGGCGTGACCGGCGAGGTCGTCGGCACCGCGCCCCACCTGCGCGACCGTTACCTCCTGCCGGCCGCCGAGCAGGCGCGCGCCCAGACACTGGTCGGGTGGCACCGGACCGGTGACCTCGGCCACCTCGACGCCGAGGGCCGGCTCTGGCTCGAGGGCCGGGTCGGGCACGAGATCACCACCGAGAACGGAGTCGTCACCCCGATCGCGCTCGAGATCGCGCTCCGGGCGATCCCGGGCGTGACGGCGGCGTGCGTCGTCGGGGTGGGGCCGCGTGGGGCGCAGGACGTGGTGGCGGTCCTCGAGACCGACCCGCGGCGCCACCGGGGTGCCCGGGCGAAGGCGTCGAGGGCCCCGCGCGGCCTGACCGCCGCGGCGCGCGCCGCGGTGGCCGGGGCCGTGGCGGCCGAGGCTGCGGTGGCCGGCTCCGGTCCGGTGCCGGTCCGGCTCGACGCCGTGCTGCGGATGCCCCGGATCCCCGTCGACGTCCGGTACGGCGCACAGGTCCAGCGGGCCGCCGTCGCGCACCGCGCCAGGGTCGTCCTCGGCCGAACTACCCTGGGGGAGTGACGAGCGAGCAGGCGGGCGGCATCGGGCAGGCGGACGACGCCGGGCAGAGGCCGGACGGCCCCGCTCCCGCCGAGCAGGTCGACCGCAGCGAGCGTGCGGACGCACCCCGGACGGCGCCGGACTCCTCGGCCGCACCCGATCGGACGGACGTCGCCGCGCGGGCCGACGACGTGGCCCCCGCCGGGACGACGCCGGACGAGGCACCCTCCGCCGGGCAGGCCGACGAGGTAGCCCCCGCCGGGACGACGCCGGACGAGGCACCCTCGGCCGGGCGGGCCGACGAGGTAGCCCCCGCCGCGCCGCGCCCGCCGAGGTCCGCCCGGGTTCTGTTCCTCACGGCGATCCTCGCGCTCGAGGCGTTCGTCATGCTCTTCGCCACCCTGGTCGCGCACGGTCTGCGCGTGGCACCGCTGCCGTGGGTGTGGGCGGTCGGGATGACGGCGCTCGTGGTGTGCGTCGTCGGGGCGGGACTCGTGCGGAAGTACCCGCGCGAGGTGGGCGTGCTCGGTTGGTTCGTCCAGATCGGGCTGGCCGCCGTCGCGCTCGTCGTGCCGATGGTGCTCAGCCTCGCGATCGTCTTCGCTCTGCTGTGGCTCATCGCGCTGCGCACGGGGGACGACATCGACGCCGACCGGCGCGTCCGCTACGCCGCCGAGCTCGAGCACCACCGGCTGGCGACAGCCGAGGGCGCCTGACCGCGTGGCGACGGCCGAGGGTGCCCGACCACCTGGCGACAGCCGAGGGCACCTGACCGCGTGGCGACGGCCGCCGGTGCCCGACCACCTGGCGACGGCCGAGGCGCCTGACCGCTGCCGGCCGCGCATCCCTGGGTGCGGCGGGCGCACGGACCTGGCGCGCCGCGCCACTAGGCTGCGGGCATGACTTCCCCGCTCGAGCGCACCCTCGTCCTCGTCAAGCCCGACGGCGTCGCCCGCCACCTCACCGGCGAGATCCTGCGCCGCATCGAGACCAAGGGCTACACGATCACCGCGCTGCAGTTGCTGCACCCGGACCGTGCGCTGCTCGAGCAGCACTACGCCGAGCACGCGGAGCGCCCCTTCTTCGGCGGGCTCGTGGAGTTCATGGGCTCCGGCCCCGTGGTGGCGGCCGTCGTCGAGGGCCACCGCGTCATCGAGGGGATCCGCACCATCGTGGGCGCGACCGACCCGACCGTCGCGGCACCCGGCTCCGTGCGCGGGGACCTCGGGCACGAGGGCGGCGGCGCTGTCATCGAGAACCTCGTCCACGCCTCCGACGCCGTCGAGAGCGCCGAGCGCGAGATCTCCCTCTGGTTCGCCGCCTCCTGACGCACCGCTTGTTCTGACGCTCCGCACTTCTGGCGCACCGCCCCGCCGGCGAGTGAGCGGATCTCTGTGCGGCGAGTGAGCGCGATTCGGTCGCCGGTCCGGTTCGGTTCAGTCCGGTTCGGCTCTCCGGTCGGTGAGTCAGTGGGCTATGTGCCGATTCAGTCGACGCGGGGCACTGCCTCGATGGTTACCCCACTGGCTCGGCGACAGCGCGACGCCGCCCACTCACTGCCCGCAGCATGGCGAGCAGAACCGCGCTTACTCGTCGGGCGGAAGTCCGCTCACTCGTCACAGATGCTCGGGCGGGTTCCGCTGGATCACGGCCCTCCTGACCTAGGCTCGCGGGCGTGTATCTCAAGACGCTGACCATGCGGGGCTTCAAGTCCTTCGCGTCGGCGACGACCCTCCACCTCGAGCCCGGCATCACGTGCGTGGTCGGGCCGAACGGGTCGGGCAAGTCCAACGTCGTCGACGCCCTCAGCTGGGTGATGGGTGAGCAGGGCGCGAAGTCCCTGCGCGGCGGCTCGATGCAGGACGTGATCTTCGCCGGCACCACGGGCCGCGCCCCGCTCGGTCGCGCCGAGGTCTCGCTGACGATCGACAACACCGACGGCGTGCTGCCCATCGAGTACACCGAGGTGACGATCTCCCGCACCTTGTTCCGCTCCGGCGGCTCCGAGTACCAGATCAACGGCGAGTCCTGCCGGCTGCTCGACATCCAGGAGCTCCTGTCCGACACGGGCATGGGCAAGGAGATGCACGTCATCGTCGGGCAGGGACGGCTCGACTCCGTCCTCCAGGCGACCGCCGAGGACCGCCGCGGCTTCATCGAGGAGGCCGCCGGCGTCCTCAAGCACCGCCGCCGCAAGGAGAAGGCGCTGCGCAAGCTCGAGGCCACGGCCGCGAACCTCGCCCGGCTGAGCGACCTCACGGCCGAGATCCGCCGCCAGCTCGGTCCGCTCGCCCGCCAGGCCGACGTCGCGCGCCGCGCCCAGGTGGTCCAGACCGACCTGCGCGACGCCCGCGCCCGTCTCCTGGCCGACGACCTCGCCCAGCTCCGCGCCGCCGCCGACTCCGCGACCACCGACACCGCCGCGATCGCCGCCCGCCTCGAGCAGGCCGAGGGCGAGCAGGACGTCGCGCGGCGCTCGCTGGCCGCCCTCGAGCAGGCCGCCGCCGACGCCGCCCCGCGGCTCGGCGCCGCCACCGACACCTGGTACCGGCTCTCCGGCGTGCGCGAGCGGCTGCGGGCGCTCACCGACGTCGCCACCGAACGGGTCCGCCTCCTCGGCGGCACGGGCGAAGAGCACGACGACGAGGGGCCCGCCCAGGACGGCGACCGCGAGGGCGCCGGCCGCCAGGACGACGCCCGCGACCCCGACGTCCTCCAGGCCCGCGCCGAGCAGGCTCGCGCCGCGGAGGCCGAGCTCGGCGTCGAGCTCGACGCCGCCCGCACCACCCTGACCGACGCCGAGGCCCGCCGCACGGAGGCGGAGACCGCCGAGCGCGCGGCCGAGCACGCGCTCGCCGCCGTCCACCGCGCCGACGCCGACCGCCGCGAGGGGCTCGCCCGGCTCACGGGCCAGGTGGCCGAGCGCCGGTCCCGACTCGAGGCCGCCCAGGCCGAGCTCGACCGCCTGCACGACGCCGAGGCCGCCGCCCGCACCCGCGCCGAGGACGCGCAGCGCGAGTTCGACCGCCTGGAGCGGGACGTCGCGGGCGCCGAGTCCGGCGAGGAGGACCTCGACGACGCCTACGAGAGGGCCGCCGACCGGCTCGCGGCCGCCGAGGCCGAGACCGAGCGGCTCGACGAGGATCTGCGCGCCGCCGAGGAGGCACGTACCTCCGCCCAGTCCCGCGCCGAGGCACTGGCCCTCGGCCTGGCCGCCTCCGACGCCGCGCCGGCCGGGGACGTCGAGGGCCTGCTCGGCCCCCTCCCGGAGCACCTCGAGGTCGAGGCCGAGTGGGCCGACGCCGTCGCCGCCGCCCTCGGGCCGCTCGCCGCCGCGCACGTGGTCGCCTCGCTCGATGCCGCCGTCACCGCTCTGCGCGCCAGCCGCGAGGAGGGAAGCGGCAAGCTGCGCCTCGTCGTCGCGGCGGACCCCGGCGCCGACGCCCCGCCGGCGGCGGGCGGCTCGTCGGCCGGCGACCTCCCGGACGGCGTCGTCGCGGCCCCGTCGGTCGTCACGGCGCGCACCGACGTCGCCGTCACCCTCGCCCGGCTCCTCGACCGGGTCGTCCTCGCCGAGGACCTCACGGCGGCCCGGGCGGCCGTCGCGGCCCGCCCCGACCTCACGGCGGTGACGAGCGACGGCGACGTCGTCGGTGCCGCGGCCGTGTCCGGCGGTGGGGGCGAGGAGTCCTCGGTGCTCAGCCTGCACGCCGCCCACGAGCAGGCCCTCGCCGACGTCGACGACGCCGCGCGCCGCGCCGAGGCCACCCGGTTCGCGCTCGGCCCGGCCCGCGAGGAGGTCGAGGCCGCCCGGGCGCAGGCCGCCGGCGCGCTGGACGCCCTGCACGCCTCGGACGCCGAGATGTCCGCCGTCACCGAGCGGCTCGGCCGCCTGCGCCAGACAATCCGGGACTCGGGCACGGAGGTCGAGCGGTCCGGCCCCGCCCGCGAGCAGGCGGAGACCGCGCTGGCCGAGCACCGCGAGGTCCTCGCCGAGCTGGGGGAGCGCCTCGAGCTCGCCGGCCGCGAGCCCGAGGAGGCCGAGGCCGATCTCGAGCGCGCCACCACCGAGCGGGACCAGGCGACCGCCGCTGCGCGGGAGGCCCGCTCCGCGGAGACCGACACCCGCCTCGCGCTGCGCACCGTCGAGGAGCGGGTGAGCGCGCTCGCCGGCCGCGCCGCCTCCCTCGAGGCCGCCGCCCGCACCGAGCGCGCGGCCCGCGCCGCCGCCGCTGACCGGGCCGCGCGACGCCGCCGACAGGCAGCGGTCGCCGCCGAGGTCCACGAGCGTGCCCAGGAGGGCGTGGCCGCCGCGGACCGCGCCGTGGGGGAGGCCGCCGCGCGCCGCGCCGAGGCCGAGGCCGAGCGGGAGGACCGGGAGAAGGCCACGACCTCGGTGCGCTCCCAGCTCGCCGAGATCGACAAGACCCTGCTCGGCCTGCGCGACGCCGCGCACCGCGAGGAGCTCGCCCGCACCGAGCACACGATGCGGGTGCGCCAGGCGGAGGAGCGGTCCGTCGAGGAGCTCGGCACCGACCCCGACGTCCTGCTCGAGGAGTACGGGCCCCACGTGCTCGTCCCCTCCACCGCGCCGGTCGCGGACGGCGAGGAGCCGCCCGAGCCCCGGCCCTTCGTCCGCGAGGAGCAGGTCAAGCGGCTCGCCCGGGCGGAGAAGGACCTCGCTCGCCTGGGCAAGGTCAACCCGCTCGCGCTCGAGGAGCACGCCGCCCTGGAGGAGCGCCACCAGTTCCTCACCGAGCAGCTGGCCGACCTCACGCGCTCGCGCGAGGACCTGCTCCAGATCGTCAAGGACATCGACGCCCGGGTCGAGGAGGTGTTCACCTCCGCGTTCCACGACACCGCGGCCCAGTTCGAGCGCGTGTTCCCCCGGCTGTTCCCCGGCGGCGAGGGCCGTCTCGTGCTCACCGACCCGGACGACATGCTCACCACCGGCATCGAGATCGAGGCGCGGCCCGCGGGCAAGAAGGTCAAGCGCCTCTCGCTGCTCTCGGGCGGGGAACGCTCGCTCACGGCCGTCGCCCTGCTCGTGGCGATCTTCACCGCCCGCCCGAGCCCGTTCTACGTGATGGACGAGGTCGAGGCCGCCCTCGACGACGTCAACCTCGGCCGCCTCATCGAGATCTTCGCCGAGCTGCGCGAGTCCTCCCAGCTCATCGTCATCACGCACCAGAAGCGCACGATGGAGGTCGCCGACGCGCTCTACGGCGTCACCATGCGCGGGGGGCTGTCGACCGTGATCTCCCAGCGCATCGAACGCGCCGACGCCTCGGCCTGACGGAGTCCCCGTTCCCGGGCTGCGCGCCGCCCCGCGCCCCGCCCGCCGCCTCTCGACCACCGGGGAGCGCGACGCCGGCCGTCCGCGTTCCTGAGAGACTGTGGCCGTGGATACCCCGTACATCATCCTGACCGTCGTCGGAGCCCTGCTCGTCGTCGGGCTGATCGCCGGACTCTGGCTCGTCCCCTCGCGCCGCAGGCGCGACGACACGCTTCCCCCGGGGGAGTCGAGCCCGTACCCCTCCGGTGAGGAGCCGGCGTCGGGCGCCTCCGCCGCGCCGACCGCCGTCATCGACGAGGACCGCGCGGGGACCGACGTCGCCGAACCGGGCGCCGCCGAGCCGGCGGCCCCGCCGACACCGACCCTCGAGCAGCCCGAGACCGTCACCTCGCGGCTCCAGCGCCTGCGCGCCCGCCTCGCCCGCTCCGGGTCGTTCGGCCAGGCCCTGCTCTCAATCCTCTCGCGCGACTCGCTCACCGAGGAGGACTGGGAGGAGCTGGAGGACACGCTGCTGGTCGCCGACGTCGGCATCGGCCCCACCACCGAGCTCATCGACACCCTGCGCACGGAGGCCAAGGTCACCGGCGCGGGCGACGCCGGCGCCGTCAAGGACATCCTGCGCCGCGAGCTCCTGGAGTTCGTCGGGCCCGACGCGGACCGCACCCTCGACCTCAGCCCCGTCCTCGGCGACGACGGCGCGCCCCACCCTGCGACCGTGCTCGTCGTCGGCGTCAACGGCACGGGCAAGACGACGACGATCGGCAAGCTCGCGCGCGTGCTCGTCGCCGAGGGGCACTCGGTCGTCCTCGGCGCCGCCGACACCTTCCGTGCGGCCGCCGCCGAGCAGCTGACCACCTGGGGCGAGCGCGTCGGCGTGCCCGTCGTCCGGTCCGAGACCGAGGGCGCCGACCCGGCGTCGGTGGCGTTCGAGGCCGTGCGCAGCGGCCGGGAGCAGGATGCGGACGTCGTCGTCGTCGACACCGCCGGCCGACTCCAGAACAAGGCCGGCCTCATGGAGGAGCTGGGCAAGATCAAGCGCGTGATGTCGCGCCAGGCGCCCGTCCGCGAGGTCCTGCTCGTCCTCGACGCGACCACGGGTCAGAACGGCATGCAGCAGGCGAAGATCTTCTCCGAGGCCGTGTCCGTCACCGGCATCGTGCTCACCAAGCTCGACGGCACCGCGAAGGGTGGCATCGTCGTCACCGTGCAGCGCGAGCTCGGCGTGCCGGTGAAGTACGTCGGGCTCGGCGAGGGCCCCGACGACCTCGCGCCGTTCGTCCCCGAGGACTTCGTGGACTCGTTGCTCGGCTGACGCCTACCGCACCGTCTCCCGGCGCCGTCACGTGATCGTCACGTGGCGGCGCTGCCGGTTACACGGGTGAAACCTGGGCCGCGCCGCGGCGAAACACGCTCGAAGGAGAGTGCCTCCCAGACCGGCCGACGGTGCCGGCGAGGAGGAGACATGACACCACTCATCGCGACGTCGGCAGCGCCGACGCTCGACACCGGCGCCACGGCCTGGATGCTGATGTCCGCCACGCTCGTGCTCATGATGACCGTGCCGGCCCTGGCCCTGTTCTACGGCGGCATGACCCGCAGCCGCGGGGTGCTCAACATGATGATGATGAGCTTCGGCGTCATCGCCGTCGTCGGCGTCATCTACCCGCTGTGGGGGTGGTCGATGAGCTACGGCGACTCGCTCGGGGGCATCCTCGGCAACCCGTTCGACGGCTTCGCCCTCGACGGTCAGGTGGTCGACGCGGACGGCGCCCACATCATCGACGACCTCGGCGTACCCGCCTACGTGGGAGTGGCCTTCCAGTCAACCTTCGCCATCATCACCACCGCACTGGTCTCCGGGGCGATCGCCGAACGCGTGAAGTACGCGTCCTGGCTCGTTTTCGCCGCCCTGTGGGTGACGCTGTCCTACTTCCCGATGGCCCACATGGTCTGGGGTGGCGGCATCCTCTCCGGCGACGGGTGGTTCGGCTCGATCGCCGAGCCGATCGACTTCGCCGGCGGCACGGTCGTCCACATCAACGCGGGCATCGCCGGCCTCGTCCTCGCCCTGGTCATCGGTCGGCGCAAGGGCTTCGGCAAGGTGCCGATGCGGCCGCACAACCTGCCGCTCGTGATGATCGGCGCCGCCCTGCTGTGGGTCGGCTGGTTCGGCTTCAACGCCGGCTCCGCCTTCACGGCCGACGGCACCGCCGGTCTCGCGTGGGTCAACACGACGTCGGCCACGGCGGCCGCCATCCTCGGCTGGCTCGTCGTCGAGCGCCTGCGTGACGGGCACATGACGTCGCTCGGCGCCGCCTCGGGCACCGTCGCCGGTCTCGTCGCCATCACCCCGGCGGCCGGGGCGCTCAACCCCGTCACCTCGATCGTCCTCGGCGCGGTCGCGGGCGTGCTCTGCGCGCTCGCGGTGAGTCTGAAGTACCGGTGGCGGTTCGACGACTCGCTCGACGTCGTCGGCGTCCACCTGGTCGGCGGACTGGTCGGCACGATCGTCGTCGGCCTGCTCGCTGACGAGGGCGGTCTTTTCATGGGCGACGGCGCGGACCAGCTGATCGTCCAGGCCCTCATCGCGGTCGTGGCCGTGGTCTACTCGGGGCTCGTCACCCTCGTGATCGCGCTCGTCCTCAAGGCCACCATGGGCTGGCGCGTGAGCGATGATGACGAGGCCAGCGGGATCGACACCGCACAGCACGCGGAGAGTGCCTACGAGGGCATCGGCTCCGGGCGACTGCTCACCGGATCGGAGAAGTGAGGACCGACATGAAGCTCATCACCGCCATCATCCAGCCGTTCCGGCTCGAGGACGTCAAGGCGGCCCTCGAGGCCGCGGGTGTCACCGGTATGACCGTTTCGGAGGCCAACGGCTTCGGCCGCCAGCACGGCCACACCGAGGTCTACCGCGGTGCCGAGTACGAGGTCCGCCTCGTGCCCAAGGTCCGCATCGAGGTCCTCGTCGACGACGCGGAGGCCGATCAGGTGCTCGACGCCGTGGTCGGCGCCGCCCACACGGGCCGCATCGGTGACGGCAAGGTCTGGGTCTCCGACGTGGGGCAGGTCGTCCGCGTCCGGACCGGCGAACGGGGCTCCGAGGCCCTGTGAGCACCGGCGCGGCGGGCGGTCACCGGCTCCTCACCGAGCTGCGGGCCGCCCGCCGCGCCGTTCGCCCCCCGGCGCCCGCCGAGCTCGCCACCGGTGCCCTGGAGCACGGGCGGGCCTACCGCCGCGCGCTCGCCGACCTGACCGACGCCGCACTCGTCGAGCTCTGGGCGGACGCCGGGCGCCGGCTGGGCACCGATGTTCGACGAGGCGTGGCGCTCGCGTGCGTCGGCTCGCTCGGACGACGCGACGGCGGGCCGTGCGCCGACCTCGACCTCGTGCTCCTGCACGACGGCTCCCGCGACGACGTGACGCTCGCCGCTCTCTCGGACGCCCTGTGGTACCCGATCTGGGACGCGGGCCTCACGCTGGACCACTCCGTGCGGACGCTCGCGGACTGCCGGTCCGTGGCCTCCACCGATGTGCCCGCCGCCGTCGGCCTGCTGGGCATGCGGAACCTGGCGGGCGACGCCGACCTCGGCGCGGAGGCCGCCTCGGCGGTCCTGGCCGACTGGCGCGGGGCGGCCCGGGTCCGCCTCGAGGACCTCGCCGGCGCGGTCGCTGCGCGCGGGCGGCGGACCGGGGACCTCGCCCACCTCAGCGAGCCCGACCTCAAGGAGTGTCGTGGCGGGCTGCGGGACGCCCGCATCGTCTCCGCCCTCGCAGCGTCCTGGCTCACGGACCGGCCGCACGGGGAGATCGACGACGCCGTCTCGCACCTGTGCGACGTGCGCGACGCGCTGCACGTGGTCACCGGCCGGGCGGCCTCCCGGCTCACCCTGCACGACCAGGACGCCGTGGCGTCCGCCATGGGGCTCGGCGACCGTGCCCCGCGCACGCGGGCGGAGCTCGACGAGCTGCGCGGGGCGGTGCCGTCCCCCGGGGCCTCGCCCGGCCGCACCGAGGCCGGTGCGGACCCCGCCGACGAGCTCCTTGCAGGGGTGAGCGCGGCCGGCCGCACGATCCGGCATGCGCTCGACACGACGCTGCGCTCGGCCCGCCGGGCCGCCACCCGTCCGCGGGGCCGACTCATCACCGCCGCCCTGCGGGCCGGGCGTCCGCCGCGGCTCACCACGCTCGCGCCCGGCCTGGTCGCCCACGACGGCGAGGTCGTCCTCGCCGCGGGTGCCGACCCCGCGAGCGATCCTCTCCTCCCGCTCCGCGCCGCCCGCGCCGCGATCGAGCACGGCCTCCCGCTCTCGCCGGTGACGACGACCGCCCTGGCCCGCTGCCCGGACCCGGCGGGCGAGCACGGGCGGTGGCCCCCCGAGGCGCTCACCGACCTCCTCGCCGTCCTCGCCGCGGGGACGCGGGCGCTGGACGTCCTCGACGCGCTCGACCTCGTCGGCGTGGTCGCCGTCTGGCTCCCCGAGTGGGCACCGATCCGCAACCGGCCCCAGCGCACCGCCGTCCACACCCGCACGGTCGACCGTCACCTCCTGCTGACGGTGGCAGGACTCGCGGAGCTCCCCGGGACGCCGGGTCTCACGGCGGCGGGCGGGGCGAGCGACCCTCGGCTGCTGCTCGCCGCACTCCTCCACGACCTCGGCAAGCTCCCGGGGGAGCGGGACCACTCCGCGCGCGGTGCGCGCATCGCCGACCCGCTCCTGGTGCGCCTCGGTGTCCGCGCCGCCGACCGTGCCGACATCGTTCATCTGGTGGCCGAGCACCTCCTGCTCGCGGAGACCGCGACCGGCCGCGACGTCTCGGACCCGGCCGTGGTCGACGAGGTCGCCGGCCGGGTCGGTTCGCGCGAGCGTCTCCATCTGCTCCGGGCGCTGACCGAGGCCGACGCCCGTGCCGCGGGTCCCCGCGCATGGACCCGGTGGCGCGCCGAGCTCGTCGACAGGCTCACGGCCGCGGTGGATGCCACGTTCGCTTAGCGGCGTCCACCACCCCGGCGCCACCGGACCCGTTGTTACCCTTGTGGGCAACGACCTGACTGCGCGCGGCGACCCGTGCCGAGCTGCCCGGCACCGCCGCAGCGCCCCGACCGACGAAGGACCCACGTGTTCGCCAGCCTCTCCGACCGGATCACCGGCGCCTTCAAGGGCCTGCGCGGGAAGGGGCGCCTGTCCGAGGAGGACGTTGCCGGCACGGTCCGGGAGATCCGGCGCGCCCTGCTCGAGGCCGACGTCGCGCTGCCGGTCGTCCGGGAGTTCACCGCCGCGATCCGTGAGCGCGCCACGGGCGCCGACCTGTCCAAGGCACTCAACCCGGGTCAGCAGGTCATCAAGATCGTCCACGAGGAGCTCGTCGAGGTCCTCGGCGGCGAGTCGCGCGACCTGCACATCGCCAAGCACCCGCCGACGGTCATCATGCTCGCCGGCCTCCAGGGCGCGGGCAAGACCACGCTGGCCGGGAAGCTGGGCAAGTGGCTGCGCGACCAGGGGCACACCCCGCTGCTCGTCGCCTCGGACCTCCAGCGGCCCAACGCCGTCACCCAGCTCCAGATCGTCGGCGAGCGCGCCGGCGTGGCGGTGTGGGCGCCGGAGCCGGGCAACGGCGTCGGGGACCCGGTCGAGGTCGCACGCACGGGCCTCGAGCGAGCCCGGCAGGCCATGCACTCCGTCGTCATCGTCGACACGGCGGGCCGCCTCGGCGTCGACGAGGAGATGATGCGGCAGGCCGCGAACATCCGCGACGTCGTCCAGCCGCACGAGACCCTGTTCGTCCTCGACGCGATGATCGGCCAGGACGCGGTGACCACCGCCAACGCGTTCGCCGAGGGCGTGGGCTTCACCGGGGTCGTCCTGTCCAAGCTCGACGGCGACGCACGAGGTGGTGCCGCCCTGTCCGTCCGCGGCGTCACCGGCGTGCCGGTGCTGTTCGCGTCGACGGGTGAGAAGCTCGAGGACTTCGAGCGCTTCCACGCCGACCGCATGGCGTCGCGCATCCTTGACATGGGTGACGTGCTCACCCTCATCGAGCAGGCGGAGCGGACCTACGACGCCGAGGAGGCGGAGAAGCTCGCCGAGAAGCTCGCCGGCGACGACTTCACGCTCGGCGACTTCCTCGGCCAGCTCCAGCAGATCAAGAAGATGGGCTCGATGAAGAAGATGCTCGGGATGCTCCCGGGCATGGGCCAGATGCGCGATCAGCTGGACAACTTCGACGAGCGCGAGGTCGACCGGGTCGAGGCGATCGTGCGGTCGATGACGCCGGCCGAGCGCGACAACGTGAAGATCCTCAACGGCTCGCGCCGCTCGCGGATCGCCAAGGGCGCGGGCACCACCGTCCAGCAGGTCAACTCCCTGCTCGAGCGCTTCGAGCAGGCGCGCGTGATGATGCGCAAGATGGGCAGCGGTGGCGGGGGGATGCCCGGGATGCCGGGTATGCCCGGTGGCCCCGGGATGGGTGGCGGCAAGAAGTCGAAGGGCCGCCAGGCGCCGCAGGTCAAGAAGAAGAAGGGCAAGAGCGGCAACCCCGCGAAGCGTGCGCAGCAGGAGCGCGAGCTCGCCGCGCGGGCGTCCGCGCCCAAGGGCGCCTCGTTCGGCGGTGGCGGGAGCGGCCCGGTCCAGCCCTCGCCTGAGGACCTCGACATCTCCGAGCTGCAGAAGTACCTGCGCTGAGGCGTCTCGTCGCCGAGTGAGCACTTCTCGGTCCTCGTGTGCCGGACAGAATCGCGCTCACTCGTGAGGCAGAACCCCGCTCACTGGTGAGGCGGAACCGCGCTCACTCGCGGAAGAATCCCCTCACTCGCCGGAGTGGGGGCGGTAGGTGGTGCCGCGGAGGACAATCGCCGTCGGCCGCTGCGTGACGCTCACGTCCGCCCGGGGGTCGCTCGGGTAGACGACGAGGTCCGCGCTCGCCCCGTCGGTGATCCCGTCCACGCCGAGGTAGTCCCGCCCGCGCCAGCTCGCCGCCGCGAGCACGTCGGCGTGCGGGAGTTCTAGCTCGGCGCACGCCACCAGCTCGGCCGGCAGCGTCCCGTGGTCGAGCGTGCCCCCGGCGTCCGATCCCATGAGGAGCGGCACGCCCGCCGCCACGACCTCGCCCCAGAAGTCCCGCCGCCGCTCGTGCATCGCCCGCATCCGGGCGGCGTAGATCGGGTACTTCGCCACCGCCTGGTCGGCGAAGTCGCCGAACTGGGACGTCTGCCGGGCCGTCACCGTCACCGGGACGCCGCGAGCGGCGAGCTCGGCCATGTGGTCGGTCGTCATCCCGGTCCCGTGCTCGAGGCAGTCGACGCCGGCCGCCAGGCAGTCCTCGACCGTCTCGGTGGCGAACGTATGGATCGTCACCCGGGCACCGTTCTCGTGCGCCGCCGCGACGGCGTCACGGAGCACCTCGCGCGGCCACAGCGGCGTGAGGTCGGCGTCGGCCCCCATCGACCGGTCGATCCAGTCCCCGACGAGCTTGACCCACCCGTCCCCGCGCCGCGCCTCCTCGGCCACGACCTCGGGCAGCAGCGCGACGTCGTCGAGCTCGCGGGCGAAGCTGCGGATGTACCGCTTGGGCCGGGCGATGTGCCGGCCGGCGCGGATCAGCCGGGGCAGGTCGTCCCGGTCGTCGACCCAGCGGGTGTCCGCGGGCGAGCCCGCGTCGCGGACGAGCAGCACGCCGGAGTCGCGATCCGCGACCGCCTGCGCCTCGGCCGTCGCCTCGTCCACGGCCCCCTCGGCGCCGAGGCCGATGTGGGCGTGCACGTCCACCAGGCCCGGCACGACGACGCCGCGCACCTGCTCGAACGAGTCCGCCCCGGGCGGGGGAGAGAGGTGGATCCGTCCGTCCGCCACCCAGATCTCGGACAGGACGGTGGTGTCGTCGACGACGACGGTGCCGGTCAGGTGCAGCGGGCGTGACGGGTCGCTCATAGGAGGAGGGTGGCACGCGTTGACGGTTCATCGGTTCTGTGGTTCATTAGTCGAGTAATGAACCGATGGGGAGGTGGTGGCATGTTCGACGGACCGGAGCCGATCTATCTCCAGATCGCCGAGCACCTTCGCCGCCAGATCCTCACGAGCAACCTCCGGGAGGAGGAGCAGGTCATGTCGACCACCCAGTTCTCGACCACGTACCGGATCAACCCGGCCACCGCCGCAAAAGCGTTTGCGCTGCTGGTGGACGAGGGCATCCTGTACAAGCAGCGCGGCGTCGGCATGTTCGTCGCCCCCGGGTCGCACGCCGCCCTGCTGAGGAGCAGGCGTCAGGCGTTCTTCGCCGAGCACCTCGACCCGGTGCTCGCCGAGGCAGAGGCCCTGGGCATCGGCGCCGACGACCTCATCGCGCACATCAAGGGAGCGACGTCATGACCGGCTACCGGGTCGAGCTCGACGAGCTCGGCGTCCGTCTCGGCCGCACGCAGGCGCTCGACGGAGTCACGGCGACGATCGAGCCCGGTGCCATCACCGGCCTGCTCGGACGCAACGGTGCCGGCAAGTCCACGCTGCTCGGCGTCGCCGCCGCCCTGCGCCGGCCCACAACGGGGCGCGTGCGCGTCGAGGGCGCCGACCCCTTCGAGAACGAGACCCTCATGGAGGGCACCTGTCTCGTCCGCGAGGCCGGCGACCTCCTCACGACCGAGAAGGTCCGCACCAACGTGAAGTTCCTGCGCGAGACCCGCCCCCGGTGGGACCAGGCGTTCGCGGACGAGCTGCTCGACGCGTTCGAGGTCGACCCCAAGAAGTCGGTCGACGCCCTGTCCCGAGGGCAGCGCTCCGCCGTGGCTGCCACGGTCGGGCTCGCCTCGCGGGCGCCGCTGACGATGTTCGACGAGGTCTACCTCGGGATGGACGCGCCCTCGCGCCAGCTGTTCTACGAGCGGCTGCTCGCGGACTACGCCGAACACCCGCGCACGATCGTCCTGTCCAGCCACCTCATCAACGAGATCGAGCAGCTGGTCGAGCACGTGATCATCCTCGACCGCGGCGGGCTGCGGATGGCCGGCGAGGCCGACGAGCTCACCGCCGGTGGCGTCACCATCACGGGCCCCGCCGACGCGGTCGACCGCGCCGTCGCCGACCTCGAGGTCCTCGCCGAGCGCACCCTCGGCGGCACGAAGGAGGCCGCGGTCTACGGCCGGCTCGACCGGGTCGCCGCCCGCGAGCTCGAGGACCAGGGGCTCGCCGTCGGCCGCCTCGGTCTGCAGGAGCTCGTCATCCACCTCACGGAGCGCACGACATGACCTCCACCGACCCCACCCTCACCACGCCGACCACCGTGTCCACCGTCGGTCGACGCGCCCGCCCGCAGTGGGTGCGCGCGGCCGCGTCGATGCTCTCAGTGCACGGCGTCGTCGGGGCGTGGTTCTGGGTCGGGGCCGTCGTCCTGGTCACCCTCGCCACCCTCGTCGTCGACCGCTTCACCACCGTGCGGGTCTCGATCCTGCAGTACGCCTCCTACGCGATGCTGTGGTTCCCGTTCTCGATCGCCGTGGTCGTCGCGGCCGTCCTCACGGTCTACGTGGCCAACGGGATGACGCGACGCTCGTTCATCCGCGGGGCGCTCGCCTCGTCGGTCGTCGTTGCGCTCGGGTACGGGTTGGTCATGGCCCTGCTCCTGCTCGTCGAGGGCTGGATCTACGGCGCGCTCGGCTGGGCGCACGGCGCCATGGGTACCGACGACGACGGGATCGTCGAGGGCATCTGGGAGTCCGGGCTGCTCGCGCCGTGGGGAGTCGCGACGCTCATGGTGCTCGCCGGTCTCGTCTCCGGGCTCGCGGTCGGCGCCGGCTACTACCGGTTCGGCGGACTGCGCGGCACCGTCCTGCTCCCGTTCGCGCTCCTGCCCGTCCTCGGCGCGCAGGTACTCATCGACCTCGGCCGGCCCGACTCGGTCGGCCACCTCGCCGGCCTGGGGGACTGGGTCTACCCGATCGTCGGCGCCGCGACCCTCGTCCTCGCGGCCTTCGTCGTCGCCGTGCTCCGGCGTGCCCCGATCGGCGGCGTCGAGGCCTGAGCGCCCGCGACCGCCCACCGGTACGTGCCGCCGCCCGGCACCTACCAGCACGTACCGCCCACCAGTACCTACCGCCCACCAGCTCCGCACCTATCGCACCCCGAAGGAGGGGACCCCAGTGTCATCCGCCATCGAGATCACCAACCTGCGCAAGACCTTTGGCCAGAAGGTGGCCGTCGCCGACGTCAGCCTGAGCGTCGAGCCCGGCGAGATCGTCGGCATCCTCGGCCCGAACGGCGCCGGCAAGACCACCACCGTCGAGATCCTCGCCGGCCTCCAGCGGCCCGACTCCGGCACGGTCCGGGTCCTCGGGATCGACCCGCAGGCCGACCCCGTCGCGGTCCGACAGGTCCTCGGCGTCCAGCTCCAGGAGTCCAAGCTCCCGGCCAAGATCCGGGTCGAGGAGGCGCTGCACCTGTACGCGGCGTTCTACCCCGAGCCCGCCGACGTCGACGAGCTCATCGCCATGCTCGGCCTGACCGGCTCCCGGCGCACCGCCTTCGACGACCTCTCCGGGGGACTCCAGCAGCGCCTGTCGATCGCGCTCGCCCTCGTGGGCAGCCCGAGCGTCGTCATCCTCGACGAGCTGACCACGGGACTCGACCCGGTCGGCCGTCGGGAGACCTGGAAGCTCGTGGAGAAGGTCCGCGACTCCGGGGTCACCGTCCTGCTCGTCACGCACTTCATGGACGAGGCAGAGCAGCTCGCCGACCGGATCGTCGTCATCGACGCCGGCCGCGTCGTGGCCACGGGCACGCCCGAGGAGCTCACCGCGGCCGGCGGCGCGGAGACCGAGCTCACGCTCGGCCTGGCCGGGTTCCTCGACGAGGTGACTCCCGGCGACGAGACGCGCGACGCCGAGCCTTCCGGTGTCACCACCACCGCCGGCGTCACCGGCACCCGCACCGACCCGGTCCGGGCGCTGCGCGAGCTCGACGGCGTCACCGGCGTCACGCGCAGCGGCAGCACGCTGCGCGTCACCGGCGGCCCGCGCGTCCTCCCGGACGTCGTCGCCGCCCTCGACGGCATGGGCATCGTCCCGGCCGCGCTCAACACCCGCACCCGGACGCTCGAGGACGTCTTCGTCGACGTCACCGGGCGCGAGCCCGAGGAGGTTCCCGCATGACCGCCATCGTCCACGACCCGCCCATGACCAGGCCCGCGCCCCGTCGCGGCGCCCCACGCGGCCTGGCCGCCCTGGTCCGCTCCGAGCTCGTCCTGTTCTCCCGGGACCCCGGCTCGGTCTTCTTCGCCCTGCTGTTCCCGACGGTCCTCGCCGTGGGGCTCGGCTTCGCCCTGCCCGGCATGCGCGACCCGATCGAGTCCCCGGGCAGCGTCTACGACGGCGCACTCGTCATCGCGATGTTCATGCCCGTCATCATGGCGACCGCGATCGCGGCGCCCGCCCTGACCACCCTGCCGTCGTACGTGGCCGGATACCGGGAGCGCGGCGTCCTGCGTCGGCTGGCCGCGACCCCGATGCGACCGCACGGCATCCTCATCGCCCAGGTCGTCGTCAACGTCATCGCGTTCGTCGCGGCCGCGGCCCTCGCGCTGGGTCTCTCGGCGATCGTCTTCGACCTCGAGCCCGTCCGGCAGCCGCTCCTCCTCGTCGCGGCGTTCCTGCTCGGGGCCGCCGCCACGTTCGGCATCGGACTGCTCATCGCCGCCCTCGCCGCCAAGGCGTCCACGGCGAACGGGCTGGGGATGCTCGCCTACTTCCCGCTGCTGTTCTTCGCCGGCCTGTGGACGCCGGGGCCGATCATGCCCGACATCGTCGAGTCGATCGCCCGGTTCACCCCGCTCGGCGCCGCCAGCCAGGCGATGACCGAGGCCTGGTTCGGCACCGACGTGCCGTGGCTGCAGCTCGGCGTCATGGTCGCCTACGTCGCCGTGCTCTACCCGCTGGCCTCGCGTCTGTTCCGCTGGTCCTGACCCGGCGGTCGGGTCGGGAGCGGCGCTCCCGCTGGTCCTGACCCGACCGCCAGACCCGACCGGCCTACCCGACCGCCCCACCCGACCCGACAAGGAGTCCTCATGACCGCCCACCCGCCGATCGGCGCACGGCTCCAGGACGTCGGCGTGCGCTACGGCGCAACCGCCGCCCTGGACGGCGCCACGTTCGACGTGCGGCCCGGCGTCATCACCGGGCTGCTCGGCCGCAACGGATCGGGCAAGACCACCGCGCTGTCGCTGCTGGCCTCGTACCGCCGCCCGAGCTCCGGCCGGGTGATGGTCGGGGGCCGGGACCCCTTCGAGCACGCGCCGACGCACGCCGCGGTGTGCCTCATCCGTGAGTCCGGCGACTTCGACACCGACGACAAGGTCAAGGACGTCCTCGAGCTGTGGTCGTCCTTCCGCCCGGCCTGGGACCAGCGCTGGGCGGAGGAGCTGCTCGACCGGTTCGAGGTCTCGACCACGCGCGGCCTCGGCAAGCTCTCGCGCGGGAAGCGGTCGGTGGTCGGGGCGGTCGTGGGGCTGGCCTCGCGGGCGCCGCTGACAATGTTCGACGAGGTGCACCTGGGGATGGATGCGCCCACCCGGGTGGCGTTCTACGACCTGCTCGTCGCCGACTACGCGGCCCACCCCCGCACGATCGTCGTCTCGAGCCACCTCATCTCCGAGATCGAGCACATCCTCGAGCGCGTGGTCGTCCTCGACGCCGGACGCGTCGTCGCCGACACGACGACGGACGAGCTGCGGTCCATGGGGGCCCGCCTCACCGGCCGCGCCGACGTGGTCCGCGCGGCCGCCGCCGACCACCGCGTCCTCGCCGAGCGCGAGCTCGGGCCCACCGCCGAGCTCACCGTGGTCGGCCTCGACGACGCCGCGCGCACCGACCTGGCCGCCCGCGGCATCGGCGTCGAGCCGGTCGGCCTTCAGGACATCGTCATCCACCTCACCGGGAGCCCCGCATGATCCCCGACGACGACGACGAGACTCCGGGCGCGAGCCCGCACCGCGCCCGGAGCGCCACCCCGGTCGAGACGCCCGGCACCACCCCGGTCGAGACGCCCGGCACCACCCCGGCCGCGACGCCGGCACGGGTGCCCGCCCCGTGGCGGGCGGCGACGACGAACCTGGGTGCCGTCCACCTGATCTTCGCGCTGGGCGTGGTGGCGGCCGCGGCGCTCGTGCTCTCGGTGGTGGTGCTCATCGTGCACCTCGCCGGAACGCCCGGGCAGTCCTATCTCCAGTACGGCTTCCAGCTCCAGGTGTGGTTCGCCATCGGCATGCCGGTGTGGGCCGTGTTCGCCGGGCTGGACACCCTCGTGCCCGCCGGGTCGACCCGCAGGGCGGTGTGGATCGGCACGCTGGTCGGCGCCTGCGTGAGCGTCGTGCTCGCCGGCGCCCTCAGCACGGTCGTCCTGTGGCTGGAGTCGCTCGTGTACGACGCCGCCGGCTGGGCCCACGTCGCCCGGGTCGAGGACGGCGTGGCCGAGCCGGGCGTCTGGTCGGACGGCTGGCTCGCCCTCGGCCTCGAGCGCTGCGCCGTGCTGCTCGGAGCGACCTTCACGGGCACCCTGCTCGGCGCCGCCTTCTACGGCCTGGGCTACCTCGGCGCCGCGCTCGCCCTCCCGCTCTCGCTCGTGCCCGTCGTCGCCGTGGGGCTGGTCACCGGGAGCGACTCGCTCCCGCTCGTCTCGCGGCTCGACCTGCCCGGATGGGCGGACGGGACGCCGGCGGTGCCCCTCGGGGTGCTCCTCGCCGTCGGTGCCCTGGCCGCCCTCGGCTCGTGGCTGCTCATGCGCGCGGTGCCGGTGCGGATGCGCCCGCTGTGACCGCCGCCGGACCCGACCGAGAAAGGCCCCTCATGGACCTGCCCCGACCCGTCGGAGCCGCGCTTGACGGCGTCGGTGTGCGGCTCGGCCGCACCACCGCCCTCGACGGCGCCACCTTCGACGTCCGACCCGGGACGATCACCGGTCTGCTCGGCCGCAACGGCTCGGGCAAGACGACCGCCCTGTCGCTGCTGGCCGCGTTCCGCCGCCCGAGCTCCGGCCGGGTGACGATCGACGGCCGCGACCCGTTCGACGACGCCGCGCTCATGCCCGCCGTGTGCCTCGTGCGCGAGTCCGGCGACGTCATCCCGGACCAGTCGATCAGCGACACGTTCTCGCTCGTGGGGATGCTCCGTCCGACCTGGGACCAGCGATGGGCGGAGGAGCTCCTCGAGCACTTCGGGATCGGGCTCGACGAGCACCCGAACCAGCTCTCGCGCGGCAAGCGGTCGGTGGTCGGTGCGGTCGTGGGGCTGGCCTCGCGGGCGCCGCTGACGATGTTCGACGAGGTGCACCTGGGGATGGACGCGCCGACGCGGGTGGAGTTCTACGACCTGCTCGTGGCCGACTATGCCGAGCACCCCCGCACGATCGTCATCTCGAGCCACCTCATCTCCGAGATCGAGAACGTCCTCGAGGACGTGGTGCTCCTGGACGTGGGCCGGGTCCTGCACTCCGGCGGCTCCGAGGAGCTGCGGGCACGCGGCGCGACCCTCACCGGCCGCACCGAGGTCGTGCGCGAGGCGAGTGCCGACCTCACCGTGCTGTCCGAGAGGACACTGGGACCGACCACCGAGCTCACCGTGCTCGGCACGATCGACCACGCGCGTCGCGCCGAGCTGGCCGTCCGCGGGGTCGGCGTGTCCCACGTCAGCCTGCAGGACATCGTCATCCACCTCACCGGGAGCCCGTCATGACCACGCTCGTCGCCCAGCCCCGGATCGCCGGGCCGCGCCGGCCGCAGTGGCTCGTCGTCACCGGCTGGACGGCCACCGCGCACGCCTCCATCGGCCTGATCTCGCTCGGCGCCGGCGTCCTGCTCTCGGCGCTCGTCCTCACCGTGATGTCGGTGTGGTTCAGCGTCGACCGGTCCTTCGTCGTCACGCTGTCCTCGATCTTCATCGGCATCCCGTTCGTCGTCGCGCTCTCGGTGGCCCGGCAGCACGTGGCCGCGTTCGTCCCTCAGGGGGCCACGCGGCCGGCCGTCGTCCTCGGCAACCTCGCCGCCGCGCCCCTGGCCGGCCTCGTCTGGGCGGGCGTCGGTACGGCCCTGGTCGCGGCCGAGGCGCTCGTCTTCCGTGTCGCCGGCTGGGAGCACGCCTTCCGCGACGCCGACGGCGCCGCGCCCTGGGAACGGGGCTGGTGGTTCCTCGCGCTGATCTGCCTGGTCAACGTGTTCGGCACCGCGCTGTCCGGATCGCTCGTCGGCGTGTTGTTCTACCGGTTCCACGGCGGAGGGGTGCTGGTCGCGATCCTGCTGCTCGTGCCGTGCATGGTGCCCGTGGCGGCGACCGTCGCGCTCGTCTCCGGCTACGACCTGGGCGGCCCCGCCTTCGACGCACTCCTCACGTTCGACCGCTCGCCGGGGCTGCGTGCGGGCGTGCTCGCGGCGGTCGTGGCGGGGTCCGCGGTGGGTCTCGGCCTCCTGCTGCGCAACGTCCCGGTGCGCAGCACCGGCTGAGGGCCCCGGGGTCCCGCGGGACGTGGCCGACGGCACGCCTGCCCGGCGAGCTCGGCCGGTGCCCGCGGGGGAGATGTCTGGCACAATGATCGGCTGTACACCGATGTGCGCGGGCCCCTCTCTCCCGCGCGGGTCGTGTCCCGGGCAGCAACCACGGTCGTGTTCCCACCGGCCGCGCGCGCACGCCCATCTGAACCCCAGAACCAGGAGCACCCACACCCGTGGCAGTCAAGATCCGACTCAAGCGTCTCGGCAAGATCCACTCCCCGCACTACCGCGTGGTCGTCATGGACTCGCGGACCCGCCGTGACGGCAGGGCCATCGAGGAGATCGGCCTCTACAACCCGATGGAGGAGCCCTCGCTCATCCAGATCGACTCCGAGCGCGCGCAGTACTGGCTCGGCGTCGGCGCCCAGCCGACCGAGCAGGTCGCGGCCCTCCTCAAGGTCACCGGCGACTGGCAGCAGTTCAAGGGCCTTGACGGCGCCGAGGGCACGCTGCGGACGAAGGACGCCTCCGAGGAGACTGTCGCCGCCGCCCGCGCCGAGGCCGTCAAGGCTGCCGAGGACGCCGCCGAGAAGCGCAAGGCCGACGCGTCGGCCAAGAAGTCCGCCGACGAGGCCGCGGCCGCCGCCGAGGCGAGCACCGAGGAGTCCGCCGACGCGGGCGAGGCCGACCAGACCCCGGCCGAGGACGCCGCCGAGGCCGAGGCTCCGGCCGAGGAGGCCTGACGTGCTCGCCGACGCCCTCGAGCACCTCGTGCGCGGGATCGTCGACAACCCCGACGACGTCCGGGTCGCCGAGCGCTCGCTGCGCCGCGGCGACCTGCTCGAGGTCCGGGTGAACCCCGCCGACCTCGGCCGCGTCATCGGCCGCCAGGGTCGCACCGCCAAGGCGCTGCGCACCGTGGTCGGCGCGCTGTCGACCTCGGGTCCCGTGCGGATCGACGTCGTCGACACCGACCGCCGCTGACCGACCGACGCCGGACCCGGCCCGCCAGGCGGGCCGGGTCCGGCGTCGTTCCAGCACCGAGGCCGTCCCACCACCGAGGCCGTCCCACCACCGAGAAGGAGTCGCCGTGCAGCTCACCGTCGCCGTCGTCGGCGCCCCCCACGCGCTCGGGGGCGAGGTCCGGCTCGACGTCCGCACCGACGACCCCGATCGCCGCCTCGTCGTCGGTGCCACCCTCGAGACCGACCCCGCCGACGCCGGACCGCTCGAGATCACGAGCGTGCGCGTCGATCGCGGGTCCCGCTACGTCCGGTTCGCCGGCGCCGAGGACCGCACCGCCGCCGAGTCCCTGCGCGGCGTCCGCCTGGTCGTCGAGACCGACGAGGAGGACGACGAGGAGGACGCCTGGTACCCGCACGAGCTGCGCGGCCTGCGCGTCGAGCACCCGGACGGGCGTCACGTCGGCGAGGTCGCCGACCTTCGGCCCGCGCCCGGGCACGACCTGCTGCTCGTCCGCGAGGCCGGCGGCCCCACCACCCCGGTGCCGTTCGTGCGCGCCCTCGTCCCGGTCGTCGACGTCGCCGCGGGCAGGGTCGTCATCGACCCGCCGCGCGGCCTGCTCGCCGGCGACCCCCTGCCCGACGACTCAGCCTCGCCCGCCGACGGCGCCGCGGACACGGGCCGAGGCGCCGCCCCGGGGACGACGGGCGACTGACGTGCGCATCGACGTCGTGACGATCTTTCCCGACTACCTCGCACCGCTCGACCTCAGCCTCATCGGGAGGGCCCGCCGTGACGGGCTCGTCGACCTCCGGGTCCATGACCTGCGCGACGTCACCACCGACCGCCACCGCACCGTCGACGACACGCCCGCCGGCGGGGGAGCGGGGATGGTCATGCGCGCCGACGTCTGGGGCGACGCGCTGGACCCGCTGCTCGCCGGCGGCGGCGTGCTCGCGATCCCGGCGCCCGCGGGCACCCCGCTCACGCAGGCCACCCTCGAGGAGCTGGCCGCCGCCGGCGAGCCGCTGGTGATCGCGTGCGGCCGGTACGAGGGCATCGACGGCCGGGTCGCCGAGCACTACCGGGAGCGCCCGGACGTGCGCGTGCTCGAGTACTCCCTCGGCGACTACGTCCTCAACGGCGGGGAGGTGGCCGCGCTCGCGCTCGTCGAGGGCGTCGTGCGGCTGTTGCCCGGCGTCGTCGGGAACCCCGGGTCGCTGACCGAGGAGTCCCACGCCGGCGACGGCACGCTCGAGTACCCCGTCTACACGCGGCCCACGAGCTGGCGCGGCCTTCAGATCCCCGGCGTCCTCACGTCCGGCGACCACGGGGCCGCGGCGGCATGGCGGCGGGAACGCTCGCTCGAGCGGACCGCCGAGCGCCGTCCCGAGCTGATCGACGCGCTCGACGCCGGCGGCCTCACCCGCGCCGACCGCCGCACGCTCGCGGGGCTCGGCCGGGTGGTCCCGGACGGCGCCGCCCACCCCGTGCCCGTCACCGTCCGTGCCGCCACCACGGACGACGCCGAGGCGGTCGCCACCCTCGCCGCCGACACCTTCGCGCTCGCCTGCCCGCCGGGCACCGCGCAGGCCGACATCGACGCCTTCGTCGCCGAGCACCTCACGGCCGAGCGCATGCGCGACCACGCCGCCTCTGCCACCGCGATCCTCCAGGTCGCCGCGACGGGCGGTGAGGGCGCCGGCACGGTGGTCGGCTACACGCTCACCCACCTGCCCGCCCGGGCCGAGGACCCGCCGTACGCGGACGACGTCGCCGGCCTCGTCACCGCGCGCCCGGCCGCCGAGCTGTCGAAGATCTACGTCGCGGCCGAGATGCTGGGCTCCGGCCTGGGCCGCATCCTGCTGGAGGCAGCGGCGTCCGCCGCCGCGGCCTCGGAGGTCGACGGCTCTCCGGTGCGTGCGCTGTGGCTCGGCACGAATGCGCGCAACCGCCGTGCCCGGAAGGCCTACGAGCGCGCGGGGTTCGTCGTCGTCGGCCCGCGACGGTTCCGGGTCGGCGACCAGGTGCACGACGACGTCGTCATGGTGCGCGACCTCACGTGAGCGGGTGCGGCGCCCGCCCTGGGGGTGGGCGCCGGGTTGTGGCAGGATGGACCGGCTTGCGCGGCACAGCCGCGGCCACCGACCTGCCGCAGGGGGTCCTGGCCCGAGCAGGCACCCGAACCGACACGGCGCGACGCGCCGACCAGCCGGCCGTGACCTGCGCGCACGGGCGAAGGAGAGAAGCTCATGCAGACCCTGGACTTCATCGACAACGCGTCGATCCGCACCGACATCCCCGAGTTCCGGGCGGGCGACACCGTCAAGGTCAACGTCAAGGTCGTCGAGGGCACCCGGTCCCGCGTCCAGGTCTTCCAGGGCGCAGTCATCGCCCGCCAGGGCCAGGGCGTCCGCGAGACCTTCACGGTCCGCAAGGTGAGCTTCGGCGTCGGCGTCGAGCGCACGTTCCCCGTGCACGCCCCGTCGATCGACTCCATCGAGCGCGTCTCCCGCGGTGACGTCCGCCGCGCCAAGCTGTACTACCTGCGCGAGCTGCGCGGCAAGGCCGCCAAGATCCGCGAGAAGCGCGACAACACCTGAGTCCGCGTCGGCCCCCGGAGTACCCGGCGGGACGATCCGGAGCGACGCCCGGCGGACGGAATGTCCGCCGGGCGTCGCTGCGCGCGGGATAACGTGAGGATCGACGGCGGCGGGACCGCCCAGCGTGCGGGCATCCCGGCCGGCCGTACCGAGGAGGACGCATGACCGAGTCGCTCACGCCCCCGAGCGCACCGACCCCCTCGGAGACCGACGGGCCGACGACCGACGGGCCGACGGGCGACGGGCCGGTGGACGACGGGCCGGTGGACGACGAGGCCCCGCGCAGGCGCGGCACCGGCAGGTCGGCCCGGCGGGGCGGCGTCGGTGCGTGGCTGCGGGAGACGGCCATCGTCGTCGTATGTGCGCTCGTGCTGTCCGTCCTCATCAAGACGTTCCTCGTGCAGGCCTTCTACATCCCGTCGGGATCGATGGAGGAGACCCTCGAGGTCGGCGACCGGGTGATGGTGAGCAAGCTGACCCCCGGGCCGTTCGATCTCGAGCGCGGCGACATCGTCGTGTTCCTCGACCCGGGCGGCTGGCTCGAGGAGGAGCCGGAGCAGTCCACCAACCCGGTCCGGCGGGCGGTCACCGATTCGCTGACGTTCGTCGGGATCCTGCCGCAGGACGCGGGGCAGCACCTCATCAAGCGGGCCGTCGGGCTGCCGGGCGACACCGTGACCTGCTGCGACGCCGACGGCCGTCTCATGGTCAACGGCGAGCCCGTCGACGAGCCGTACCTCGCGCCGGGGGCGAACCCGTCCAGCCTCGAGTTCGAGGTCGTCGTGCCCGAGGGGCACTTGTGGGTGATGGGCGACAACCGGGACAACTCGGCGGACTCCCGCGCTCACATGGGCGGCCCCGGGGGCGGGTTCATCCCGATCGACAACGTGGTGGGCACCGCCTTCGCCACCGTGTGGCCGCTGAGCAACGTCACCTGGCACTCCGACCCGGAGGAGACGTTCGAGGACGTCCCCGCACCGTGAGCACGTCCCCGAGCGCAGCAGACGGGCCCGGTCCGGCGTCCCGTTCCGCCCGGACCGGCGGGTCGTCCCGTACCGCGCAGCCCGGCGGGTCGTCCCGTTCCGCCCGGCCCGGCGGGACGTCCCGTTCCGCCCGGCCCGGCCCGGATCTGAGCCGCGAGCGCGAGCTTCTCGCCGACCTGCCCGACGACGCGGTGGTGCTCGGCGTCGACGAGGTGGGTCGCGGTGCGCTGGCCGGTCCAGTGACGATCGGCGTCTGCGCCGTCGGGCGGGCGGTCGGCGAGATGCCCGTCGGGCTCACCGACTCCAAGATGCTGCGCCCCGCCGCGCGGGAGGCCCTCGTGGAGCCGGTGCGGCAGTGGTCGGCAGCCTGGGCCGTGGGCCACGCGTCGCCCGCCGAGATCGACTCGCTCGGCATCCTGGCCGCTCAGCGGTTGGCCGCCCGTCGGGCGCTGGCCGTCGTGCGGAGCGAGCTCGCCGCCGCCGGTCTCGTCGCCGGGGCGACGATCCTCGACGGCGCGCACGACTGGCTCGCCGAGCCGGTGGCGGACCTGCTCGCCCTGGTGAGCGACGACGTCGTGCCGCCGCCCGGTGACTCCCCGCGGGCCTGGGACGTCCCCGTGCTCTGCGAGGTCAAGGGTGATATGCGGTGCGCGTCGGTGTCCGGGGCGAGCGTGCTGGCCAAGGTCGAGCGCGACGCGCTCATGGTCGAGGCGGCGCTCCGGCCGGAGCTCGAGGTCTTCGGGCTGGCCGGCAACAAGGGTTACGGCTCCGCCCGTCACCTCGCGGCGCTCGCCGACGTCGGCCCCAGCGACTGGCACCGGCGCTCGTGGCGGCTTCCCACCCGTCGGGGTGCATGATGGGGCGGTGAGTGCCGAGGACCTGGAGAACTACGAGACCGAGCTCGAGCTCGGCCTGTACCGCGAGTACCGCGACGTCGTGAACCTCTTCACGTACGTCGTCGAGACGGAGCGCCGCTTCTACCTGTGCAACAGCGTCGACGTCCAGGTGCGCAACGCCGGCGGCGACGTGTTCTTCGAGCTCAACCTCGCCGACGCGTGGGTCTGGGACGTCTACCGGTCGGCACGTTTCGTCAAGAACGTGCGCGTGGTGACGTTCAAGGACGTCAACGTCGAGGAGCTCAACCAGGCGGACATCAAGCTCCCGTAGCCGTGGGCGCCGCTCTGCCGGCGCCCGTCGCGATCGGCCGGGGCATCGCCGCCCCGCTGCCGCGCTGCATCTCCGCGCTGCCGCGCTGCATCTCCGCGCTGCGGCGCGGCATCGCCCCGCTGCCGCGCTGCCAGGAGCTCCACGCGGTCCCCACAGGGCACCCTGTGGCAGGTCCGTCCACAGCCCCGACGACGACGTGCCCCGCCTGACCGACGTCTCGCCTTGGGTGGGTGGCGGAGGTGGTCGAGATGCCGAACGGCACGGGCACGAATCAGGTCGAGGGGACGCCGAGCACGCATGCCGACGCGCGCACGTCCCCGGGGGCGGTGCCGCCGTCCGCCGCCGGGCGGCTGGCGCTCGGCACCTGGGGCGAGCGGGTGGCGGAGCAGCACCTGGAGTCCCTCGGGATCGCCGTGGTGGAGCGCAACTGGCGGGTGCGCGACGGCGAGCTCGACCTCGTGGCGTGGGACGACGAGGAGGGCTCCTGGGTCGCTGTCGAGGTCAAGACGCGGCGCAGCGCGGCGTTCGGCGACCCCGTCGAGGCCGTGACCCGCGTCAAGGCCGCGAGGCTGCGCCGGCTCGCCCGCGCGTGGGTCGTCGCCCGGGCGGTCGGCGATCGGCCCTGGGACCGGGAGGCAGGGCCCGAGGCCGTCCGGAGCGCACGGATCCGGATCGACGTCGTCGGCGTCCTCGTACGCGACGTCGGACCGGTCGTCACGCACCTCAGGTCGGTCGCCTGATGGGGGCCGCCCTCGGGCGGGCGCGGGCGGTTGCCCTGGTGGGAACGACCGGTCACGTCGTCGACGTCGAGGCGCACATCGCCGACGGCCTGCCCGCCTTCACGATCGTCGGACTCCCGGACACGGCCGTCTCCGAGGCACGTGAACGTGTCCGGGCGGCTCTGTCCTCGTGCGGCCGCCCGTGGCGCCCGTCGCGGACGACCGTCAACCTCGCGCCCGCCTCCCTGCATAAGCACGGGACCGGACTCGACCTGGCGCTCGCGGTCAGCGTGCTCGCAGCCGCGGGGGACATCGAGGACCGCCGTCCGCGCATGTTCCTGGGCGAGCTGGGCCTCGACGGACGCGTCCAGCCCGTCCGCGGCGTCCTGCCCGCCGTCCTCGCCGCACGGGACAGCGGCCTCACCGAGGTCGTCGTCCCCGCCGGGAACGCCCCGGAGGCGCGCCTGGTGAGCGGTATGACGGTGCGGGCGGTCGAGCACCTGGCCGACGTCGTCGTCGCCCTGGGTGGCGAAGCGCGCCGCCCCGTGCTCCCGGCCGGCGCGGGGGCTGGCGTCGGTGCCGGGCGGAAGGCCGACGCGGCCGGAGATGCGGCGAGACCCGAGCCGGATCTCGTCGACGTGCTGGGTCAGTCCGCCGCGCGGCGGGCGCTCGAGGTCGCCGCGGCAGGTGGGCACCATCTCCTGCTCCTCGGGCCACCGGGCGCCGGCAAGTCGATGCTCGCCGCCCGGCTGCCCGGACTGCTGCCCGACCTCGACGACGACGCGGCTCTCGAGGTGACGACCGTGCACTCCGTGGCGGGCACGTACTCCGGCGACTCGCTCGTGCGCCGGCCGCCGTTCGAGGAGCCGCACCACACGGCCACCGCGGTCGCCGTCGTCGGGGGCGGTTCCGGTCTGCCGCGGCCGGGTGCCGCGTCTCGCGCCCATCGCGGGGTGCTCCTGCTCGACGAGAGCCCGGAGTTCCCCACCCGCGTGCTCGACACGCTGCGCCAGCCCCTGGAGTCCGGGGAGATCGTGCTGCACCGGGCGGCGGGATCCGCGCGGTTCCCTGCGCGCTTCCAGCTCGTGCTCACCGCCAACCCGTGCCCGTGCGGGTACGCCGACCGGGACGGCGCGCTCTGCACCTGCTCGAGCGCCGTACGGTCCCGTTACCTCGCGCGGCTCTCCGGCCCGCTGCTCGACCGGGTGGACCTGCAGGTCAGGGTCAAGAGCGTGTCCCGCGCTGCCGCCGCGGTGCAGGACCCGAGCGAGCCGACCGCGGTCGTCGCCGCCCGTGTCGCCTCCGCCCGGGCTGCGGCCGCCGAGCGACTCGCGGGCACGCGCTGGTCGACGAACGCCGAGGTGCCGGGTTCCTGGCTGCGCGAGCGCACGGGACGCAGCGCCGTGGCGACGGTCGCCCACGCCGTCGACACGGGAAAGCTGACGATGCGCGGGATGGATCGGGTGCTGCGCGTCGCGTGGTCGATCGCGGACCTGGCAGGGAGCACGTCCCCGACCGGTCTGCACGTCGGGGAGGCCACGATGATGAGGACGGAGGGGGTCGGTCGTGGGTGAACGCGGAGGTAAGGGTGCGCCTGGGCGCTCGGAGGAGCTGGTGGCCGCGGCGGCGTGGACGCGGCTCGTGGAGGGGGCCGATCCGCAGGCCCACCGGCTGATCACCGCGCTCGGGGCGGCCGAGGCTCTTGCCTGGGTGCGGCGCGCGGTCGCCGGAACCGTCCTGCCCGCCGTTCCCGCGGGCGTCGAGGTCGGTCGGGGCACCCTCGCGACATCGGTCTCGAGGTGGGCGCCGCGGGTCGAGCATCTCGCTCCCGAGCGTGATCTGGACGCGATCGAGCATCTCGGCGGCTGGTTCGCCGTCCCGGGTGGCCCGGGTTGGGCGGCCGGCCTCGACGACCTCGGGGAGGACGCACCGCCGGGGCTGTGGGGGCGTGGCCGCCGGGATGCGCTCGGCGCCCGCGCCGTGTCGGTGGTCGGTTCACGTGCGTCGACGCCGTACGGGATGACGGTGGGCGCCGAGCTGTCCGCGGGGGCGGCGGAGGCGGGGCTCGTCGTGGTGTCGGGAGGTGCGTACGGCATCGACACCGCCGCGCACCGCGGGGCGCTCGTCGTCGGCGGTCGGTCCATCGGCGTGATGGCGGGCGGGGCCGATCGCTTCTACCCGCAAGGGAGCGCGGAGATGCTCGGGCGGCTGCTCGAGGACGGCGCAGTGGTCGCCGAGGCCCCACCCGGCTCGAACCCGGCGCGGCACCGGTTCTTGTCCCGCAACCGACTCATCGCAGCGATGTCCGGGGCGACGCTCGTGGTCGAGGCCGCGCTGAGGTCGGGCGCGTTGTCCACGGCACGGCATGCGGCAGCGATGGGTCGGCCGCTGGGCGCGGTGCCGGGGCCGGTGACGTCGATGGCGTCGGCCGGGTGCCACCGACTCATGCGCGATCAGGGTGCGATGTGCGTGACGACCGCCGAGGAGCTCGTCGAGCTCGCCCTGCCCATCGGGGCGAGCATCGAGCGCGGCGGTGGCGGTGGTGCGGCCGTGACCCGACCCGAGTCGGTCGGTGGACGTGGGCGGAGCGGTGCCGAGGGTGGTGCGGATGACGGTGGCGACGCAGGGCCCGGCGGTGGCGCCGGTCCCGGTCTGCTCGACGGGCTCGACCCGGTGTGCGCGCGGGTGCTCGACGCCCTGCCGGCGGTCCGTGCCGCGCAGGAGGCGTCGATCATGCGCAACGCCGGGCTCGATGCGAGGTCCGTGCGCTCAGCACTGGGCCTGCTCGAGCTCACCGGCCGCGTCGAGCACGTGGGGGAGCGGTGGCGCAGGGTCGAGGTTCGGCGGGCGTCCTGAGGGGCGGCCTGTCCGGCAGGTCGCCGGTCTGGGTGGCGGCGGTGGAGGGTCGAGGTTCGACGGGCGTCCCGAGGGGTGCTCCGGCCTGCCGGTCGCCGGTCGAGGAGCCGGTGCGGAACTCCGGCGGCACGCGTAGCCTGCGTGCCATGACCGGGACGAACGCGGGTGCGGACTGCGTCGGTACATCTGCACCGGGCGTGACTCGGGCGGAGCTCCTGGCGGGCTTCGAACGTCACCTCGGTCGTGAGCGTGGGCTGTCCGCGCACACCGTGCGCGCCTACCTCGGTGACGTCACCACGCTTCTCGCACACCTCGGGCACTCCGACGACGATTCCGACGTCGATGTCTCGGCGCTCAGCCTGGCGGGGCTCCGGTCGTGGCTCGCCCAGCAGAGCTCCGAGGGACTCGCCCGATCGACGCTCGCCCGGCGTGCCGCGGCCGTGCGGTCCTTCGGAGCGTGGCTCGCCCGCTCCGGGCGGGTCGAGGTGGATCCGGCCCAGCGACTGCGCTCGCCCCGGCCGGATCAGCACCTGCCGACGGTGCTGGGGGTGGACGCCGTCGAGCGTCTCCTGAGCTCGGCCGAGGAGCGTGCCGCCGACGGCGACGCCACACACCTGCGCGACCATGCGGCCCTCGAGCTGCTGTACGCCACGGGTCTGCGGGTCGGCGAGCTCGTGTCTCTGGACGTGGGCGACGTCGACCTGGCCGAGCACACGGTTCGCGTGATCGGCAAGGGGGACAAGGAGCGAGTGGTCCCGCTGGGGGTGCCGGCGGCGGAGGCGATTCAACGGTGGTTGGGGGACGGCAGGCCGGCCCTACCGGTGCGAGCCGGCGAGCGAGCACTTCTCGTCGGTGTCCGTGGCGGCAGGATCGATGCCCGCACGGTCCGCGGGATGCTTCACCGGGCGACGGCGCTCGCCGGCGTGGCGGACCTCGCCCCGCACGGCCTTCGGCACTCGGCCGCCACGCATCTGCTTGCCGGTGGTTCGGACCTGCGGTCCGTGCAGGAGATCCTCGGGCACTCCTCGCTCGCCACGACGCAGCGGTACACCCATGTGAGCCCGGAGCGGCTCCGGTCGGTCTTCTCCCAGGCTCACCCGCGCGCGTAGCTACCGATCCACGAGTAGGTGTGGATCCACCAGGGGGGGCGAGCAGCTCGCGCGCGAGCACTCGCGACCGACGCGCCAGAGGTGCCGGGGGCCGACGTCGGTGCTCGCTTTGCTTCCTCGCAGCCTCGCAGCCTCGCAGCCTCGCAGCCTCGCAGCCTCGCAGCCTCGCAGCCTCGCAGCCTTCCAGCCCGTCGGTCCGGACCGCGTGCCCTGCACCCATGTCCGGGCTGGTGTCGTGGGCGGACAACTGCGTAGACGGCGGCGAGCCTTTATTCGCGTTGGTGCGGCTCGTCGCGGCCGGTGGGTGTCCGGCTGGTGATGGGTCGGCCGTGTTGGTCGTGGAAGTGCCAGTGGCCGGTGCGGCGGGTGATGGTGATGTTGCGGGTGTGGATGAGGTCGTGGTGGTGCCAGCACAGCAGGATGCCGTGCTCGATGCTGGTGGGGCCGTGGTCCTTGTACCAGTGCAGGGAGTGGTGGATCTCGCCGAATCCGGGTGGTTCGTCGCAGTCGGGGTATTGGCAGTGTTGGTCGCGGGCGTGGATGGCCCGGGTCATGTTCGCGGGGAAGATCCGTTTGTCTCGTCCGACGTCGAGGACTGTGGATTCCGGGCCGAAGATGACGCGCATCAGTGCGCTGTCGCAGGCCAGTCGGGCGAGCATCGCGTGCGGGATGGGGGTCCCGTCCTCGAAGGTGGCGGGTTGGATGCCGTCCATCACGCGGGGGTCGATCGCGGCCGAGATCACGTGATCCTCACCGGGCTGCCAGTCGGTCAGCCACTGCCGTGCCGTCTCGGACAGGTCGAAGATCCCCGACCCATCCTGGCTCGCCGACCCGTCGGGGGTGCTGCCACGCTCGTCCACCAGCCCGAAGGTGGCGTCGATACCGAACGCTGCACCGGCGTGGGTGCGGGTGGTGGTGTGGGGGCGGGTGGTGGTGTGGGTGCGGGTGGTGGTGTGGGGGTCGCGGGGTCCGCCGGGGGCGGTCAGGGTCTGCTCGGCGGTGATCGGGGCGACGATCTGCCCGGCGGGTAGTCCCGCATGGGCCTGGCCGTGGTTGGGGGTGAGGTCGTGGGTGGCCAGCCAGCCGGCGGTCGCCGAGGCGGGTGGGATCACGGACCCGGTCGCTTTGGTGAGGGCGGTGAGGGTGTCCAGGGTGGCGGTGATCGTCACGTGCGGACGGACCCGCGCGTTGGCCTGCTGCTCACCTCGGTCGAGGCACTCGTGGGCCAGGGCGACCAGTGCGCCGGCGCGGCGTTGGGCCGGGGTGCGGTCGTCCTCGGCGCCCTTGCGGCCGGCGTGAGCGGTCAGGGCGGTGGTCACGACCTGCCCGGACAGCTCGTCGAGCCACCCCGTGAGGTGATACCCACCCGTGGTCGGGGCGATGGTCAGTTCTTCGCGGGCATCGTCCTGCCGCCAGGCCTTGTCAGCTCCGACCGGGTCGGCCCGAACCTTCCACGCCGGGCGTGTCAGATGGTTTGTGTAAGGGGTGGGGTCAGCGTTCGAAGGAGAACATGCTGTGACCATGACCAAGGAGAGTCCGGAGCGTGCGGAACGCAGACGGCGGCAGAAGGAGATCGCGGACGGTCTGAAGGGCTCTGGAGCGTTGGACGACATCTTCGCCAAGATCGATGCCGGCGAGCCGCTCACGGGTGAGCAGGGCCTGCTCGGCGGGATGCTCAAGGCCGCGCTCGAGCGGGGTCTGGGTGCCGAGCTGACCGAGCACGTGGGCTACGACCGTGGCGACGCGGACGCTGCCGAGCACCCGAACTCGCGTAACGGGACCAGCCCGAAGACCGTGGCGACCCAGATCGGGGACGTCGATCTGGCCGTCCCCCGGGACCGGGACGGGACGTTCACGCCGATGCTGGTGCCCAAGGGGCAGCGCCGTCTCGATGGCCTGGACGGCATGATCATCAGCCTCTACGCAGGCGGGATGGGTCTGCTGAGGGTTCGGTTGACTTCCTGACTGCTCTGCGGAGCGGAGAGGATGGCTCTCGTGCCGAAGATCTACTCAGAAGAGCTCAAGGCCAGCGCGTTGGAGCTGCTGGCTCAGGGGATGACGCAGCGGCAGGTCTGTGGCGACCTGGGGATGTCGAAGTCCGCGTTGCAGACCTGGGTCAACGAGGCTCGCCTGCGAGAACGCGGCTTCGAGCCCGCTCGCGGTGAGACCGCCGCGAGCGACGGGGAGCAGGCCCGGATGCTCAAACGGATCCGCGAGCTCGAGCAGGAGAACGAGATCCTGCGCAAGGCCACTGCCTATCTCTCCCAGGCCAACCTCGGCCCCGGGCAGGCCCGCCCAAAATGATGTACCCGCTGGTCCGTGACCTTGCCGCTGGCGTGATTCCCGTCGCGGTGACCTGCCGGGTGCTCGGCTTCTCCACGCAGGGCTTCTACCAGTGGCGCGCGAGCCCTGTCAGTGCTCGTGATCTGGAGGAGGCGCACCTGATCAACGCCGCCTACGACATCCACGCCGACGACCCCGAGTTCGGACACCGCTTCATCGCCGACGAGCTGAAGGACGCCGGCCACGCAGTGTCTGAGCGACGGGTGTGGCGGCTGTGCTCGCAGCAGCGGATCTTCTCGGCCACCGTGCGCCGCCGGCAGCGCTACGGCCGGCCGGGCCCACCGGTGTGCGATGACCTGCTCGAGCGGGACTTCACCGCCGAGACGCTGAACGCGACGTGGATGACCGATATCACCGAGCACCGCACCCGCCAGGGCAAGGTCTACCTGTGTGCCGTCAAGGACGCCTGCTCGGGCCGGATCGTCGGCTACGCCATCGATGCCCGAATGACCGCCGACCTGGCCGTCGCTGCCCTGCGGGACGCGGTCGCTCGCCGCGGCGGGACGGCCGTCGTGGCCGGCTGCATCGTCCACAGCGACAGAGGATCGCAATTTCGATCTCGGAAATTTCAGCGCGTACTCAAGGTCTACGGACTCCTCGGGTCCATGGGACGCGTCGGGGCTGCCGGGGACAACGCGGCGATGGAGAGCTTCTTCGCCACACTTCAGAAGAACGTGCTCGATCGGAAGCGCTGGGCTACCCGCGACGAGCTCCGGCTCGCGATCGTGCACTGGATCGAACGCACCTATCACCGACGACGACGGCAACGTCGACTCGGCAGGCTCACTCCGATTGAATACGAACTCGTCCACCACCACGCCGTCACCCTGGCGGCCTGACCCCGAAGTCAACGAAACCTTCAGCAGACCCGATGACGTTGCGGGACGTCGAGCACCACCTCGCGACCACGATCGGCACCGAGATCAGTTACGAGACGATCTCCAAGGTCGTGGACCAGATCAGCGAGGAGGTCCTGGCCTGGCAGCACCGCCCGTTGGAGGCGCTGTATCCGGTGATCTACCTCGACGCGATCGTGGTCAAGATCCGCGATGGCGGACACGTGCGCAACAGGTCCGCCCATCTCGCCATCGGCGTCGATATGGACGGGATCAAGCACGTCCTGGGTATCTGGGTCCAGGCCAGCGAGGGAGCGAAGTTCTGGGCCGGCGTCTGCGCCGAGCTGGCCAACAGGGGCGTGCGTGACGTGCTGATCGTGTGCTGCGATGGGCTCACGGGGTTCCCCGAGGCCGTCGAAGCGACCTGGCCCCAGGCGACCGTGCAGACCTGCGTGGTCCACCTGATCCGGGCCGCGACGAGGTTCGTGAACTACAAGGACCGTAAGGCTCTGACGGCCGCGCTGCGGCCGATATACCAGGCGCCCAGCGCTGAGGCCGCCCTGGAGGTGCTGGAGGCCTTCGAGGCCAGCGAGCTCGGCCGTCGCTACCCCTCGGCGGTCAAGACGTTCCGCGCCGCGTGGGAGCGGTTCACCCCGTTCCTGGCGTTCCCGCCCGAACTCAGGCGGGTCATCTACACGACCAACGCGATCGAGTCGCTGAACTACCAGCTCCGCAAGGTCACCAAGAACCGGGGCCATTTCCCCAACGACGCCGCGGCAGTGAAGCTGCTGTGGCTGGCGATCTGCAACATCGAGGACAAAAGAGCGCGCGAGCGAGCCAAGGAACGAGGACGACCCGCCGCCGAGCGACGAGCCTCGGGCCGGCTCGTCGAGGGCGCTGTCACCACGAACTGGAAGACGGCCCTCCAACAGCTCTCACTGGTCTACCCCGACCGAATCAACCCCCACCTCTGACCCGGCCCCCTTACACAGACAACTTGACAGGCTCTCCACGCCGCGACCAGTCGGGCGAAGTCCTGGGCGTGCATGACCTGGGCCTGCCCGACCAGGAACCCCTCACCCATCACCGTATCCGCGAGCTGGGTGCGCAGCCGGCTGGTGGACAGGGTCTCGCGGACCAGGACCTGCACATGCTCGACACTGATCCGCCCCGCGGACAGCGCCCCATGCGCCAGGGGCAGATCGTCGCGCAGCGCGCGGGCCTGCCGGGCCTGCCGACCCGCCACTGCCACGCTGGTCCCGGTCCGGTCCCGCAACCAGGTCCGGAACGACCGCTGCCCCTCCAACGCCCACACACCATCGGCCTCGACCTTCGCGGTGGCGGCGGCCCGGAGCGCGGTCAGTCGTCGTTCGGCGGCCTCGATGCTCTCCAACACCTCGATCGCTTCCTGCCCGGACAGGTCCCCCACGCGAGCCTGGCTGAGCTCGTCGAGCTGAGCCACGATCTCCCGCACCCCACCGACCACACCCACCGACGACACAGGCTCACGAACGTGCCCGACGACGCCCCGCTCGACGGCGTCAGCGTGGATGAGCGTGGGCGCCGCGGGCAGGTCGTGCTCCTCCTCGTCGAGGTCTGCCCCGTCCTCGTCGAGGTCTGCCCCGTCGTCGTCACTGTCAGTGACCGCGCAGCCACGGGTCTCGTCGTTGACGTCCTCGACTGCGGCATCGGTACCGGCGACGTCCTCGGCGTCCGCATCGGCATCGTCGGCGTCGGCGCCCGCATCGGCATCGCACCCGACGGCGTCGCTGACCTCCCCGGCCCCGGCGACATCGGAATCAGGGTCGGTCTCAGAGGCGGCGTCGTTCTGGGTTGCCTTCGTGGCGAGCCAGGCCTCGATCTGCGCGGAGAGCAGCTCCTCCAGAGCCGACCACTCCTGGTCCACGCTCACGTCCTCAGCCACTGCCCCCGCACCTCCTCGTGCCACTCGAACCGACTACCCCAATTCTACTCGAACACATATTCGAGGACAAGCGAAATGCCCGAATCTGTGGACAACTACGCCACATCCACCACCCACCCTGACCTGGGGAAAAACCGTGCCCACGACAACCACCACCCGCGAGCGGGCCCACGGTGAATGAGTGGCCGGACGTCGGCGAACTCCCGACCGCACGCAAGTCACCGCACGTTGCAGGGTGGGCGCTACGACGACCGCGCAATCGGTGCGCCGACCGGTGTCACCCGCCGAACGGCAGCAGTCGGACCGGTTGCGGCGCGTCCCCGATCAGCGACATCGGGTCGACGTAGTCGTGGCTCCCGTGCCGAGCACCCCAGTGCAGGCAACCGGGTGGCGGGCAGTGGCCGGCCGTAAGGGTGCCGATCGGGTCACCACCTGCGACCGCGTCCCCCGTGGACAGGGAGCTGCTGACGGGCTCATAGGTCGTCCGGATCCCGTCGGCATGATCGATGGAGATCACCGGCCGGTCGGCGACGGAGCCCCTGAATGCGACGATCCCGTCGGCTGCCGCGAGGATGACCGTCCCCGGCCGGACATCCAGGTCCACGCCACGATGTCCGGGGCCGTACGGCGTCGCCGACCCCTCGAAGGGGGCGACCACGCGGACGGGACCACCGGTCGGCCAGTCGTAGTTCACCAATGAGCTCGAGGCCTCGCTGGACGGCGCGCTACCAGCACCGGCACTGCCGACGGCGGCGCCACCACCGAAGGCCCCCGCACTCCCGACGGCACCGGCACGTCCTGGGGCTCCGGTGTCGTCGGAGGCCGCATAGCGCGCGGCGACCTCGAGTGCGAGCGAAGGCCCCAGCGGGAGGGAGCGGCCGGCAGCCGGCCCGACGTCGGGGAAAGGTTCCGTGCCGAGCGTTCCCGACGCCGTGGGCGCGCGTGCCCCGAGCAGGCTCAGGCACAGCGCGAGGGCGAGAACGAGAACGGCGCGACGTGCGTCGTCGCGGCCGGGGCGGGGTGGTCGGTGCGCGGTCATGCCAGAAAGATGAGCACGCGAGGGCCGAGTGCGTCCGCAGCCGTACGACGGGCGGTGGACAGGCCTGCGGCGACAGGGGGTGTGGGTCTGTCGGCGCCCTGCGGAGACTCCCGGGTGAGTCGCACGACGCACCAGGTGGCGAGCGGCGCGGTGCCGCGCTCCGCTACGATGAGTGGGCGACCGGTCTCTGGCCGGTCGACTTCGCGTGCCTGCACACCGTCGCACCAGCCCCCGCCTCGCGCGGACGGCCTCGGTCGACGGGGCGATCGGCAGCGGTCCCGCCTGGCGGGCGCCGACGTCGCGGGCACCAGGGGTCGTGACCACCCGGTCTCGACCGACAACCACGGAGAGGGCCCCGCCGCCGAGCGTCGGGGCCGAACGCGCGCGGGCGATCCCGCGCCGAAAGGAAGAGCCATGGCCGTCGTGTCCATGCGTCAGCTGCTCGAGTCCGGTGTCCACTTCGGTCACCAGACGCGCCGCTGGAACCCCAAGATGAAGCGCTTCATCCTCACGGAGCGCAACGGCATCTACATCATCGACCTTCAGCAGTCGCTCGCCGAGATCGACCGGACCTACGAGTTCGTCAAGGAGACCGTCTCGCACGGCGGGACCATCCTGTTCATCGGCACCAAGAAGCAGGCGCAGCAGGCGATCGAGGAGCAGGCCCGCCGCGTGGGCATGCCCTTCGTCAACCACCGCTGGCTCGGCGGCATGCTGACCAACTTCTCCACGGTGCACCAGCGCCTGCAGCGGCTCAAGGAGCTCGAGCAGCTCGACTTCGACGATGTGGCGGGTTCCCACCACACGAAGAAGGAGCTGCTCATGATGCGCCGCGAGAAGGACAAGCTCGAGCGCACCCTCGGCGGTATCCGCGACATGGGCAAGATCCCGTCGGCGGTGTGGATCGTCGACACCAAGAAGGAGCACCTCGCGGTCTCCGAGGCGCGCAAGCTCAACATCCCGGTCGTCGCGATCCTCGACACCAACTGCGACCCGGACGAGGTCGACTACCGCATCCCGGGCAACGACGACGCGATCCGTTCCGTCGCGCTGCTCACCCGCGTGATCGCGGACGCTGCGGCCGACGGCCTCGTCGTTCGTCACGGTGGCGCCAAGGGTGCCGAGGCCGACGGCGCGGAGCCGCTCGCCGAGTGGGAGCGCGAGCTCCTCGCCGCTCACGAGTCCGACGCCGCAGCTCCGGCCACGGCGGCCCCCGCCACCGAGGCGCCGGCCACCGCGGCCCCCGCCACCGAGGCGCCGGCGGCCGACGCCACCGCCGCCCAGGCCCCGACCGCGGCCGTCGCCACCGACGCGCCCGCCACCCCGGCGGCGCCGGTCGAGCAGGGCTCGGCACCGACCGAGGCCGTAGCCACCGAGGAGCCGACCGCCCAGCCGGCCCCGGCCGAGGCCGCAGCCCCGGCCGAGGAGGTCGCGCCCGCCGCCGGTGCGGCGCCGACCCCCGGGGCGACGGGAGCCACCGAGGAGCCCGCCTCCGAGGGCTCCACCGACACCACCGCCAACTGACGTCCACCTGCACAGAGAGGAACCCATGGCCAACTACACCGCGGCCGACATCAAGGCCCTGCGCGAGTCGACGGGCGCCGGCATGCTCGACGTCAAGAACGCTCTCGTCGAGGCGGACGGTGACAAGGAGAAGGCCACCGAGATCATCCGCGTCAAGGGGCTGAAGGGCATCGCCAAGCGCGAGAGCCGTGCGGCCTCCGACGGGCTCGTCGCCATCGACGTCAGCGCCGGCGGCGCGGGCGAGATCGGCACGATGGTCGAGGTCAACTGCGAGACGGACTTCGTGTCGAAGAACGAGAAGTTCGTCGCGCTGGCGGACGCCGTGCTCGCCGCCGCGGTGGCCTCCGGCGCCACGGACGTCGAGACGCTGCTGGCCGCCCCCTCGGGCGACGGCACCGTCAAGGACGCCGTGGAGAACCTCGCCGCCACCATCGGCGAGAAGATCGAGGTCCGCCGGGTCGAGCGGCTGGAGGGCGCCAAGGTCGCGTCCTACCTGCACCGCACGGCCAAGGACCTCCCGCCGCAGGTCGGCGTCATGGTCGCCACGGACGCCGCGGGCGCCGAGGCCGCGCACGACGTCGCCCTGCACGTCGCCGCATACTCGCCGACCTACCTCAGCCGCGAGGACGTCCCCGCCGAGACCGTCGAGAACGAGCGACGCCTCGCGGAGGAGACCTCCCGCGCCGAGGGCAAGCCGGAGCAGGCTCTGCCGAAGATCGTCGAGGGCCGGATGAACGGCTTCTACAAGGAGAACGTGCTGCTGGACCAGGCGTTCGCCAAGGACCCGAAGCAGACGGTCGCCCAGGTCGTCGGCGCCTCGGGCGGCACGGTGACGGGCTACGCCCGCTTCCGCGTCGGAGCCTGACCAGGTGTGAGAGGTGGCCCCGGACCGCATGGTCCGGGGCCACCCGCCTATCCGAGCCCCGTCCACCGACCCGCGCGTACGAAGGAGCCCAGCCACGATGACCGTGACCCCCGACCCCCACGCGAGCCCCGTACCGCCTGCCGGCGGACCCGGCGGTGAGCCGCGGCCGCGGCGCGTGATGCTCAAGCTGTCCGGCGAGGTCTTCGGCGGCGGGGAGGTCGGGCTCGACCCCGACGTCGTGCTGCGCGTGGCCCGCGAGATCGCCGACGCCCACCGCCGCGGCGTCGAGATCGCCATCGTCGTCGGCGGCGGCAACTTCTTCCGCGGCGCCGAGCTGAGCGCCCGCGGGCTCGACCGCTCGCGCGCCGACTACATGGGCATGCTCGGCACCGTGATGAACGCCCTCGCGCTCCAGGACTTCCTCGAGCAGTCGGGGGTGCGCACCCGCGTCCAGACCGCCATCACGATGGGGCAGGTCGCGGAGCCCTACATCCCGCTCCGCGCGATCCGGCACATGGAGAAGGGCCGCGTCGTCGTGTTCGGCGCGGGTGCCGGCATGCCCTACTTCTCGACGGACACCGTCACCGCGCAGCGCGCCCTGGAGACGCACTGCGACGAGGTGCTCGTCGGCAAGAACGGTGTCGACGGCGTCTACACGGCCGACCCGCGCACGGACCCCGGCGCCGTCAGGCTCGACCACCTCACCTACGCCGACGCGCTCGCGCGCGGCCTCAAGGTCGTCGACGCGGCGGCGTTCGCCCTGTGCATGGACAACGGGCTGGCCATGCGCGTGTTCGGCATGACCGAGGCCGGTAACGTCACCCGCGCCCTGCTGGGTGAGAAGATCGGCACGCTGGTGACCGCCGGCGAGACAAGCAAGGAGTGACCACGTGATCGACGAGACCCTGCTCGAGGCCGAGGACAAGATGGACAAGGCCGTCGAGGTGGCCCGCGACCGGATGGGCAACATCCGCACCGGCCGCGCGAACGCCGCGATGTTCAACGCGATCCTCGTGGACTACTACGGCGCCCCGACGCCGCTGCAGCAGCTCGCGTCGCTGCAGATCCCCGAGGCGCGCACCGTCCTCATCTCCCCGTACGACCGCGGCGCCTCCGCGGCGATCGACAAGGCGCTGCGGGCCTCCGACCTCGGCGTCAACCCGACCGACGACGGCAACGTGCTGCGCGTCCTTCTGCCGTCGCTGACCGAGGACCGCCGTCGCGACTACGTCCGGCTCGCCCGCAACGAGGCCGAGGACGCCCGCATCTCGGTGCGCGCCGTCCGCCGCAAGGCCAAGGAGGAGCTCGACCGCCTCGTCAAGGACGGCGAGGTCGGCGAGGACGAGGGCGTACGCGCCGAGAAGGAGCTCGACGCCCTGACGAAGCGCCACGTCGAGACGATCGACCAGATCGTCGAGGCCAAGGAGAAGGACCTCCTCGAGGTCTGACTGCGAGGGTCTCACCAGCATGGACGTTCCGACGACGGCGCCGCCGCCCGCCGCCGGGCCGCCGGTCAAGCCCGGGCCGCGGGCCGGGCGCGAGCTCAGCCGGGCCATCCCCGTCGGCGTCGGGCTCATCCTCCTGCTCGTCGCCTCCCTCGCGTTCCGCCCCGAGCCGTTCGTCGCGCTCGTCGCGGTCGTCGGCGTCCTGGGCACGTTCGAGCTGACCGAGGCCGCGGCGCAGCGGCACATCGACATCGCGCGGGGCCCGGTCTCGGTCGGCGGTGCCGCCATGGTGGTCGCCACCTGGTTCGCGGGGGAGGAGGGGCTCCTGGCGGCGTACGCCGGCTCGGTGGCCCTCGTCGTCACCGTCGCCGTCCTCGCGCGCCGCGGCACCAACGGTGTCCGGGACGCCGCGGCCGACGTCTTCGTCCTCACCTACGTCCCGTTCCTCGTCTCGTTCGCGGTGCTGCTCGTGCGCATGGAGGACGGCGTCCTGCTCGTGCTCACCGTCGCGCTGCTGGCCGCCGCGAACGACACCGGCGGGTACATCGCGGGAATCCTGTTCGGCAGGCACCCGGTGGCGCCCACCATCTCGCCCAAGAAGTCGTGGGAGGGGGTCGCCGGGTCCGTCGTCGCCTGCGTCCTCATGTCCTACCTACTCGTCTCCGTGGTCCTCGGCCACCCCGTGTGGCTCGCCGTCGGGCTGGGGCTCGTGGCGGTGGGTACCGCCACGACCGGGGACCTCGCCGAGTCCCTGCTCAAGCGCGACCTCGGGGTCAAGGACATGTCGAACCTGCTGCCCGGTCACGGCGGGCTCCTCGACCGCATCGACTCGATCATCGTCACGCTCCCGCTCGTCTACCTCACACTCGGCCCGCTCGCCCGGGCCGCGGGCTGACCCGCGCGGTCGTGGGTGAGACACTGAGCGCGCCATGACGACCGAGAACCCGCCCAGCACCCCCGCCGACGTCGGGGCGGACGCACCCGCGCGCACGGCCGTGGCTGCGCCCGCGAAGCCCGAGCGCGCCGCCGGCGCCGGCGACGGCGCTCGCACCCGCGCCGCGAACGCCGCCGGCGTCGACCCCCGCCCCGCCGACCGCGCTCGCACCGGTACCCGCACCGCCGACCGCGCCCGCACCGCTTCAGCAACCGACTCCGGCCGCCAGGTCCGCCCCGCCCTCGAGGGCGCCGCCCCCGGCGAGCGGCTCCAGCTCACCTTCACCGCGAAGCGTCGCGGCAAGCCGCCCCGGCACCTGGCGGACCTCGCCGTCGACGAGCGTGCCGGCGTCGCCAAGGAGCTCGGCCTGCCGGCCTTCCGCGCCGACCAGCTCTCCCGGCACTACTTCACGCACCTGACGAACGACCCGGCGCGCATGACCGACCTGCCGGCCGCCGCCCGCGACCAGCTCGCCGGCACCCTGCTCCCGCCCCTGGTCACCCGCGTCCGGGACCTCGAGGCCGACGGCGGCGCCACGGTGAAGTCCGTGTGGCGCCTGTTCGACGGCGCGATCGTGGAGTCCGTGCTCATGCGCTACACGTCGCGCTCCACGCTGTGCGTGTCCTCGCAGGCGGGCTGCGGCATGGCCTGCCCCTTCTGCGCGACCGGCCAGCAGGGCCTGACCCGCAACCTCTCGACGGCGGAGATCGTCGAGCAGGTGCGCCTCGCCGCCGCGGCCTGCCGCGACGGTGAGCTCGCGGGCGGGCCCACCCGCCTGAGCAACGTCGTCTTCATGGGCATGGGCGAGCCGATGGCCAACTACAAGGCCGTCATCGGCGCCGTGCGCCGCATGGTCGACCCCGCGCCCGCGGGCCTGGGCATGTCCGCCCGCAACATCACCGTCTCCACCGTCGGCCTCGTGCCCGCGATCGACAAGCTCGCCGCCACCGGCATCCCCGTCACGCTCGCGGTCTCCCTGCACGCCCCCGACGACGAGCTCCGCGACGAGCTCATCCCGATCAACTCGCGGTGGAAGGTCGGTGAGCTCCTCGACGCCGCCCGCCGCTACTTCGAGGCCACCGGCCGCCGGGTCTCGATCGAGTACGCCCTCATCAAGGACATGAACGACCACGCCTGGCGCGGCCGCCTCCTGGCCGAGGAGCTGAACAGGCGCGGCAAGGGCTGGGTGCACGTCAACCCGATCCCGCTCAACCCCACGCCGGGCTCGATCTGGACGGCCTCCGAGCGGGACGTCGAGGCCGCCTTCGTCGCCGAGCTGCGGGACGCCGGCATCCCGACCACCGTGCGAGACACGCGCGGGTCCGACATCGACGGCGCCTGCGGCCAGCTCGCGGCCGAGGTCATCGATCAGCCCACGAAGGGACAGGACGCATGAGGGGTTTCGCACGGGTCTCGCGCCGGGAGGACGGCTACGACCCCGAGCAGGTCGACGACTTCTTCACCCGTGCCCGGGACGTCGACGGCGGTATCGACGAGACCGCCGTCCGGCAGGCCGCGTTCGACCTCGTGCCCGCCGGGTACGACCCCGAGCAGGTCGACCTCGCGCTCGACCGGCTCGAGGAGAGCCACACGCGTCGCCGCCGGCAGCAGACCGTCGCCGAGGGGGGCGACGAGAGCTGGCGCAACCACCTCGACGGCCTCACCGAGTCGCTGCTCCCGCGCCTGGGCCGCCCCGAGCGGGAGCGGTTCGTGCGTGCCCGGACCACCGGCTACGCCGCCCCCGCCGTCGACGCGTTCCTCGGCCGGGTCGAGGACTACCTCGAGACGGGCGAGGGGTTGCGGGCCGAGGACGTGCGCTCCGTGACGTTCCCGCCCGCGCAGGGGAAGAAGGCCTACGACGAGGCCGTCGTCGACGTCTATCTCGACCGCGTGGTCGAGGTCGTCCTCGCGCGCGCATGACCACCGAGGTCGTCCTCCTCGGCTCCACCGGTTCGATCGGCACGCAGGCGCTCGACGTCCTTCGCCGCGCCGACGCCGACGAGCCGGGCCGGTTCGTCGTCCGCGCGCTGGCCGCGTCCGGGTCGCGGCCCGAGCTTCTCGCCGAGCAGGTCGCCGCGCACCGGCCGGACGTCGTCGGCGTCGCGGACGACTCCGCCCTGCCCGCCGTCCGCGAGGCGCTCACCCGCGCGCTCGGCCCGGGTGCCGCGCTGCCCGAGATCCTCGCCGGCCCCGACGCCGCCACGCAGATGGCGGGCATGCTCGACGCCGACGACCGCACGCTCGGCGACAGCACGTTCGGCGACAGCAGGTCGCCGGAGGCCGGCGGGCCGGACGCGCGCTGGAAGCCGCCGTCCGCCGTCGTGCTCAACGGGATCACCGGATCGGTCGGCCTGCGCCCCACCCTGGCCGCGCTCGCCTCGGGCGCCACCCTCGCGCTCGCCAACAAGGAGTCCCTCGTCGCCGGCGGTGCGCTCGTCGCCGACGCGCTCACGCGGCCCGGCCAGATCATCCCCGTCGACTCCGAGCACTCGGCGATGGCCCAGGCGCTCGGGGGAGTGCGGCACGAGAAGGGGCTCACCTCGCCCGTGGTCACCGGCGTCAGCGACGTGCGTCGGCTGATCCTCACCGCGTCGGGCGGCCCGTTCCGCGGCCGCACGCGCGACCAGCTCGCCGACGTCACTGTCGACCAGGCGCTCGCGCACCCCACCTGGGCGATGGGCCCGGTCGTCACCATCAACTCCTCCACGCTGATGAACAAGGCTCTCGAGCTCGTCGAGGCCTCGCTCCTGTTCGACGTCGAGCCCGGGGACATCACCGTCGTCGTCCACCCGCAGTCGATCGTCCACTCGATGATCGAGACGGTCGACGGCTCCACGCTGGCCCAGGCCTCGCCGCCGGACATGCGCCTGCCGATCGCGCTCGGCCTGTCCTGGCCCCGCCGCCTGCCCGGGGTGGCGACCCCGTGCGCGTGGGACGCCGCGACCTCCTGGACGTTCGAGCCGCTCGACGACGCCACGTTCTCCGCGGTCTCGCTCGTCCGCTCGGCCCTGACCGCGTCGGCCACCCACCCCGCGGTCGTCAACGCTGCCAACGAGGAGGCCGTGGCCGGCTTCATCGCCGGCCGGCTGCCCTACCTGGGGATCCTCGACGTCGTCGAGCGCGTCCTCGCCGAGCACGACGGCGCGCAGCGCCCGAGCCTCGACGACGTCGAGGCCGCCGAGGCCTGGGCCCGCACCCGTGCCCGCGAGCTCGCCGGCGCCGCGTGAGCTTCCTCCTCGGGGTCCTCGTCCTCGCGGTCGGTCTCGTCGTCTCGATCGGCCTGCACGAGCTCGGCCACCTCGTCCCCGCCAAGCGGTTCGGCGTCCTCGTCCCGCGCTACTTCGTCGGCTTCGGGCCCACCCTGTGGTCGACGCGCCGCGGCGAGACCGAGTACGGGCTCAAGGCGATCCCGCTCGGCGGGTTCGTCACGCTCGCCGGCATGTTCGCACCCGCCCGCCCCGGCCGGCGCACCCACCGCGCGGACGGCCGGCCGACGCTGCCGCAGGAGGCGCGCGAGATCTCCGCGGAGGAGGTGCCGCCCGGTCAGGAGCACCGCGCGTTCCACCGCCTGCCGGTGGGCAAGAAGATCGTCGTCATGATGGGCGGCCCGCTCGTCAACCTCGTGCTGTCCGTGGTCCTGCTGGCGATCGTCGTGTGCGGGATCGGCATCTCCTCGCCCACGACTACTCTGGACTCGGTTCAGGAGTGCGTCGCCGCGGCGCCGGCCGGCACCGACGGGGACGGCACGGACGAGAGCCCGACGGCGCAGCCCACGCCCGGCGCCCCCGACTGCCTGCCCGGACCGGGCGCGGACGCGGGCCTGCTGCCCGGCGACGAGATCGTCTCCTGGGGCGGCACCGAGGTCGAGGAGTGGGCGGACGTCCAGGAGACCATCGCGGCCGGCGGGACGGGTGCGACCGACGTCGTCGTGCGCCGGGGAGGCGAGGAGGTCACGCTGAGCGTGGCCCCCGAGGTCGTCCAGCGGCCGGCCGAGGGCGGCGGGACGCAGGCGATGCCCTACGTCGGCATCGGGCCCGCGTTCGCGCAGGAGCGGCTCTCGCCGACCGAGGTGCCCGGCATCGCGTGGGAGCAGCTCTCCGGCACGGCCGAGATCATCGCCCGGCTGCCCGTCGCGCTGGTGGACATCGGCCGGGCCACGCTCGGCCTCCAGGAGCGCGACCCCGGCGTCGTCGGGCTCGTGGGCGTGGGCCGGTTCGCCGGCGAGATCGCCTCCGTCGAGGCACCCGAGTACACGGGCGTCCAGCGCTTCGCCGACCTGCTCTCCCTGCTCGGCGCCCTCAACATGACGCTCTTCGTGTTCAACCTCGTCCCGCTGCTGCCGCTGGACGGCGGGCACGTGGCCGGCGCCCTGTGGGAGGGGCTCAGGCGCGCGGTCGCACGGCTGCGCGGCCGGCCGGACCCCGGCCCGGCGGACACGGCCAGGCTGCTTCCGCTGACGTACGTCGTCGTCGCGTTCATGATCGTGATGACCGTGCTGCTCATCGTCGCGGACATCGTCGTACCGGTGTCGCTGATCGGTTGACGCTCGCCCGCAGGGCCGGGCCGCGGTGTACGTGGCGCGCGTCGCCCCGCCCGCGTGGCTCCGGTCTCGCCCCTGGGCCGAGGCTGGACCGCGGTGCGATACTGGGGTCGTGAGCGTCCCCATCGATCTCGGCATCCCCACCGTCAAGCAGCCGCCGCCCGTGCTGGCGCCGCGGCGCAAGACCCGCCGCATCATGGTGGGCGACGTCCCCGTCGGCGACGGCGCGCCGGTCTCGGTCCAGTCCATGACGACGACGAAGACCCACGACATCGGCGCCACCCTCCAGCAGATCGCGGAGCTCGTGGCCACCGGCTGCGACATCGTCCGTGTCGCCTGCCCCACGGACAAGGACGCCGAGGCGCTGAAGGTCATCGCCGCGAAGTCGACGATCCCCGTCATCGCGGACATCCACTTCCAGCCGAAGTACGTCTACGCCGCGATCGAGGCCGGCTGCGGCGCCGTGCGCGTCAACCCGGGCAACATCCGCAAGTTCGACGACCAGGTCAAGGAGATCGCCCAGGCGGCGAAGGACCACGGCACGTCGATCCGGATCGGCGTCAACGCCGGCTCGCTGGACCCGCGCCTGCTGAAGAAGTACGGCTCCGCGACCCCGGAGGCCCTCGTCGAGTCGGCCGTCTGGGAGGCGTCGCTGTTCGAGGAGCACGACTTCCACGACTTCAAGATCTCGGTCAAGCACAACGACCCGGTCGTCATGGTGCGCGCGTACGAGCTGCTGGCCGAGGCGGGCGACTGGCCGCTGCACCTCGGCGTGACCGAGGCGGGCCCGGCGTTCCAGGGCACGATCAAGTCCTCCGTCGCGTTCGGCTCCCTGCTGTCGAAGGGCATCGGCGACACGATCCGGGTCTCGCTGTCCGCCCCGCCGGTCGAGGAGATCAAGGTCGGCAACCAGATCCTGGAGTCTCTCAACCTGCGACCGCGGACGCTGGAGATCGTCTCGTGCCCCTCGTGCGGGCGCGCGCAGGTCGACGTCTACACGCTCGCCGAGGAGGTCACCGAGGGCCTGAAGGACCTCACCGTGCCGCTGCGGGTGGCCGTCATGGGGTGCGTCGTCAACGGTCCGGGCGAGGCCCGCGAGGCCGACCTCGGGGTCGCCTCCGGCAACGGCAAGGGGCAGATCTTCGTCAAGGGCGAGGTCATCCGGACCGTGCCCGAGGAGCAGATCGTCGAGACGCTCATCGCGGAGGCGAACCGCATCGCGTCCGAGCAGGGGCTCGAGGACGTGGCCGGTGCGGCACCGGCCGTCACCGTCCACTGAGCCCTCATGCGGCTGTTCCGGGCGTCCGCGCGACGTGACGTGGCCGCCCCGGTGGCCGTGCTCGGGCACGAACGCACCGCCGAGGCCCTCGCGCTGTGCGCGCAGCACCCGCTGACCTCCACGCTCGCGGCCGTCCAGATCGCCGGCTCACGGTTCGACACGACGACGCCCGGCTCCCGCATGCTCGGCATCGACGCGCCCGGCGGGCGGGACGTCGACGTCCCGGGGATCGATCGTCCGGACCTCGAGGGCGCCGGCGCCGGTGCAGGAGCCGGTGCAGGAGCCCGCGCGCCCGGCGCGAACGGCGCGAACGGCGCGAACGGCACCGGAGCCGACGCTCCCGGTACGAACGGCCTCGGCAGGCTGCGCGCGCTGACGTGGGTCGGCGCCAACATCGTGCCCGTCGCGACGACCCCCGAGCAGCGGCCCGCCATCGCCGACGCCATCGCCGACCACGGCCGCGCGTCGAGCTCCGTCCTCGGCGACGCCGAGCAGGTGCTCTCGATGTGGGACTCGCTCGGCCGGCGCTGGGGCCGGGCGCGCGAGGTGCGGGCCAACCAGCCGCTGCTGGTGCTGGACGCGCCCTCGGCGATCGAGCCGGACCCGCTCGTGCGCCGCGGCGCTGTCGGCGAGGCGTCGATCGTCGCCCCGGCGTCGGTGGCGATGTTCATCGAGGAGGTCGGGTACGACCCGACCCGGTACGGCAACGGTTACGTGCGGCGCGTGCGCTCCCTGCTCTCGCTGGGCCGCACGTGGATCCGGACGGAGCCGGACCCGGCGACCGGTGCCGAGCGCGTCGTGTTCAAGGCCGACGTCGGGGCGCTCGCCCTGGGGGTCGCCCAGATCCAGGGCGTGTGGGTCGCGCCCGACCGCCGCGGGCAGGGCCTCGGCGTGCGCGGGATGGCGACCGTCGTGCGGGACGTGCTCGCCGACGTCGCCCCGACGGTCTCCTTGTACGTCAACGACTACAACGCGGCCGGGCTGGCCACCTATCAGCGCCTCGGCATGCGTCAGGAGGGCACCTACGCCACGGTCGTCCTGTGACGGATGCGCGGACCTCTGCCCGCCCAGGCCGGCGAGTGAGCGGACTTCTGCCCGCCCGGTGAGCGCGGCCCTGCGCGTCAGGCGAGCCGGCGACGGATCCCGTAGAGCGCGCCGCCGGCCAGCAGAAGGACGGCCGCGACGCCGACGAGGTCGCCCGTCGTCGCCCCAGTGTCGGCGAGTCCGCCGCGAGGGCCGCCCGCTCCGCCGCGGGAACCCGCCGAGCCCCGGCGATCCTCGTCGTACCCGGATCCGTCGCCGTACCCGGCTCCGCCACCGGGTGCGTCGCCGGATCCGCCACCGGTGCCGGAGGTCGGCGCGGCGGTCGGACTCTCGGACGGCCCGGCGGTGGGAGTCTCGGTCGGCTCCTCGGAGGGCCCGGACGTCGGCGTCTCGGTCGGCTCGTCGGTGGGCTCCGGCGTCGGCTCCTCGGTCGGCTCGGGCTCCGGGGCCGCCTCGACCGTCACCGTGCGCTCGACGCTCGAGCTGTTCCCGGACCGGTCGGTCGCCGTGTACGTGAGGGTGTAGTCGCCCGGCGTGGTCGTGTCGATGACCCCTTCGACCTCCGGCACGATCGCGTCCGTGTCGCAGTTGTCGGTCACCTGGACGCCGGTCAGCGCGTCCCACGGGTCGCCCGCGGTCACCGTCAGCGCGGGCGCGCTGATCGCCGGCGCGGTCTCGTCGCCGCTGAGCTCGACCTCGTCCACCACGCTGTTGTCCGCGTAGGCCTCGCCCGTCGTCACGTTCGTCGAGGTCGCCGCGCGGTGCGTGGTCACCGTGATCGAGCACTCGTCGATGCTGAGGTGGCTGTAGTTGGCGACGTTCTCCTGGTTCTCGACCTCGCCCCACTCGGCCGGCTCGGGCAGCTCGTCGTTGCGGCCGTAGAACTTCGAGCCCGACGCCGTCGTACCGGTGATGTAGAGGACGTCGCCCTCGCCGGGGGCGAGGAAGTCGGGCCCGGCCTGGGGGTCGGCGTCCGGCCCGCCGACCGCCACGCCCGCGTGCATCAGCGGGGTGCGCGTGTAGTAGTGGTCGTGCCCGGACAGCACGAGGTCGACGCCGAGCTCGGTCATCCCGCGGGACAGCGCGGTGCGGCGCCCCTCGATGATGCCGAGGTCCTCGGCGTCGATGTCCGTGGCGTGCGTGGCGACGGAGTAGATCGAGTGGTGGAACGTGACGACCACCCACTGCGACGGGTTCTGCTCGATCGCGGCCCGCGCGTAGTCGATGAGCGACCCGTGGAGGAGGTTGTTGCTGTTGAGGTGGATGAACAGCGTCCCGTTGTACGTGTAGTGGTAGTTGAAGTCCCCTCGTCCACCGCCGTGGGGCAGGTTGAAGTGGTTGCCGTAGGTGAGGAAGTGGGCCACGTCGTGGTTGCCCAGCGTCGTGGCCAGCGGGTACTGCGTGAGCTGGACGGGCTCGTGGAAGGCGTCGTACTCGTCGTCGTCGGCGATGATGCGGTCGACCTGGTCGCCGCCGGAGACCAGGAGCTCGGCGCCCGGGTAGGTCGCCCACGCCTGGTCGAGGGTGTCGATCCACTGCAGGCGCTCGGCCTCGAGGTCGGTGGTACCGATCTGGGGGTCGGCGACGTACACGAGGTCCACGGCGTCCCCGGACGCGGGCCCGGTGGTGAACGTGTAGATCTCGGACCAGCCGTCCTCGGTGCCGACCTGATAGGTGTAGCCGGTCGAGGGGGCGAGGTTGTCGACGGTGGCGTGGTGGTAGGTGTAGCCGGGCTTGTTGACCGCGAGGCCACCCTCGGACTGCTCGATCGTGCGTGCGCTCGCGGGGAAGTCGTTCCCGTTCATGTCGGACGTGGGCGCGATGACGATCGACTCGGGGGCGAGCGAGAGGCCGCGCGAGTGCCACGAGAAGTTGCGCTGCGTCTCGTTCTCGCCCACGAGCATCGTCACGTTCTCGACGGCGTCCGGCGTCGGCTCGGCGCCCGAGGCCGCGAGAGCCGGGCCGAGGGCGAGGACGGCGAGCAGGCCGGTGGCCAGGGCGGTACGGGGGAGGCGGCGCGTGCGCATGGGTGTCCTGTTCGAGAGGGGGTCGACCGGTGCACCGTGCCAGGGGAGGGGCAACGGCCGGCGACGCTCGGGTGGCCGGTGCGTGAACTCGCGACGCTCACACCCGTACCGCTCACACCCGTACCGCTGACACCCGTACCGCTCACACCCGTACTGCTCATGCCCGCGCCTGGATCACCATGTTGATCATCGAGTCCGCCACGTGCCGGACGTCGGAGAATCCGGCCTCGTCGAGCACCCCGCGGACCCTGGCCGAGCCGGCCTGACCACCGAGCGCCGTACCCACCGGCTGGCTCAGCGAGCTCGGTGTGCAGAGGAAGGTCGACGCCGCGTAGCCGAACGCCGCGACCGGGTTCCCGGCAAGGTTCGTTGGCAGGTCGTCGGCGGCCCTGGGTTCGATGAGCACGAGCGAGCCACCGGGTACGAGCGCGTGCCTCGCGTACGCGGCCGCCCCGACCGGGTCCCCGAGGTCGTGGAAGGCGTCGAAGAAGGTGACGAGGTCGTAGCCGTCCTGCGGGTAGCCCTGGCAGTCGTGCACCTCGAAGCGCACCCGGTCGGCGACCCCCGCCTCCTCGGCCCGCCGGCGCGCGACCTCGATCGAGGCCGGGTGGGTGTCGTACCCGACGAACTCGGAGCGGGGGAACGCCTGCGCCAGCAGGACGACGGGCACGCCGCGTCCCGTGCCGACGTCGGCCACCCGCGCTCCTGCGTCGAGGGCCTCGGTGACGCCGTCGAGCGCCGGCACCCACCGCGTGAGGAGCTCCGCCCGGTAGGCGGCGCCGAAGCTGCGTTCGGCCCCCTCAAAGGTCGGCGCGGAGTGCTCGCCCCATCCGATGCCCGCACCGGTGCGGAAGGCGTCGACGAGCAGGTCGATGTCCCGGAACAGGCCTTCGGTCTGCACGCACATGCCGGTCATCGCCGCCGGCGAGTCGTCGTCGGCGAGCACCGCCGCCGAGGCGGGCGGCAGCGTGAACGTGCCGTCGGTCGCGTCGTGGACGACGAGGCCGGCGGCGGCCTGCTGGGCCAACCACTCGCGCACGTACCGCTCGGACGTGCCGGTGGCGTCGGCCAGCTGCTGCGGGGTGACGGCGCCGCCCCCGGCGAGTGCGCCGTACAGTCCCAACCGGTCGCCGACGACGATCATCGCCGACGTCGCGGCACCGATCGCGAGACCTGCCACGTGCTGGACGACGGCGCCCACGTCCTGCTGCTCGATCTGTGTTGTAGTCATCATGCTCACTCCTTCGTGATCGTGCCCCTGTCGGGGTAGGTCGATGCTGGGCCGACCCCCTGTCGCGTCCCTGTCGCCCCGCTGTCACCGCCGCGTCGTTGCGGTGCCGCGCCGCCAGGCGGGACAATCCGACGGTGGCACCGACGCCGCTCGACCTCGGGGTCCTGGGCGCGCTGGAGGTCCGGCGCACCGGGGAGGTGCTCGACCTGCCCGGGGCCCGACGACGGGCGGCGCTCGCAGTGCTCGCCGTGCACGCGCCGCACCCCGTCAGCGCCGACGCCGTGGCTGCCGCGGTCTGGGGCGACCGGGTGCCCGGCGGCTCGCACGGTGCCCTGCACACCGTGCTCTCGCGTCTGCGCGGCGTGCTCGGGGAGCGGGCGGTCGAGCGTGGCCCGGCCGGCTACGCGCTCGCCGTCGGGCCCGACGCCCTCGACGCCGACCGGTTCACCGCGATGTGCGCGCGGGCGGAGAGCAGCGCACCGGCGCTCGCCGTGCCGATCCTCGACGAGGCGCTCGGGCTGTGGCGCGGGCCGGCCTACGTCGAGTTCGCCGACCGCGACTTCGCGCGCGCCGAGGCCGCGCGGCTGGACGAGCTGCGCCTGGCCGCACGCGAGGACCGCGCCCGGGCAGCGCTGGCGCTCGGAGACGTGGAGGACGCGATCACCGTGCTCGAGCCGCTGGTGGCGGAGCACCCGCTGCGCGAGCAGGCGCGAGCCTGCCTCATGACGGCGCTGTACCGGGCGGGGCGCCAGAGCGAGGCGCTCGACCGGTTCACCGAGCTGCGGGAGATCCTCCGCGAGGATCTCGGGCTCGATCCGTCGCCGGCACTCGCGGAGCTCCACCGGCGCATCCTCGGGCACCGCGTGCCCACCGGTGCGCCTCTCCCGGCGCCCGCGTCGGCCCCCGCGCCCATGCCCGTCTCCGCCCCCGCGCCGGCGCCCTCGCCTGTGCCCGCCCCCGTGCCCATGCCCGTCCCCGCCTCCGCGCCGGCGCCCTCGCCGTCGTCGAGGTCGGACGGGCGCGGTTCCCCGGAGCCCTCGTTCATCGGCAGGGAGGACGAGTCCGCGCTCCTGCTGCACATGGTCCTCTCGCACCGCCTGGTGACCGTCACCGGGCCCGGAGGGGTGGGGAAGACGCGCCTGATCGGCGAGGCGCTCGCGGCGATCCGTGCCCGGACGGGAGGTCCGAGCGTGGTCGCCGGGATCGAGGAGGTCCCGAGGGGCGGGGTGGTCGCCCGTCTCACCGCGACGCTCGGACTCGGGCCCGGACCGGAACCACCCCTGGTGGCCGTCGTGGAACACCTGGCCCGCTCCGCCGTGGTGCTCGTGCTCGACGGCTGCGAGCACGTGCTGGGCGAGATCCGGGAGCTGGTGGCCGCCGTCCTGCGGTCCTGCCCGCACGTGCACCTTGTGGTCACGAGCAGGAGCCGGCTGGGTCTGGTCGAGGAGTACGTACTGCCGCTCGACCCTCTGACGTGCCCCGCGGACGACGGTGCGTCCCTGCCGCCCGATCCGACCACCGCCGCCGAACGGCTGCTCCTGGACCGGCTACGACGGTTGCGGCCCGGGTTCGCGCCCGGGGCCGAGCAGCGGGCTCCGTTGGCCGAGCTCTGTCGTCGGCTCGACGGGCTGCCGCTGGCGCTCGAGATGGCGGCGCCCCAGGTCGCGACGCTCGGGCTGACCACCGTGCTGGAGCGGATCGGGTCGGCGCGGATCGGGTCGGCGCTCGATGCGTCGCCGCTCGACGCGTCGGCTCCGTCGGTACCCGGTGACTCGGTGTCGGGGGAGCTCGGAGTGAGCGCGTCGTTGCGCCAGGTCGTCGGACGCTCGCTCGACCTCGTGCCGGCCGAGGACCGCCGGCTCCTCCTTCGGCTCACGGTCTTCGCACGCGAGTTCGACCTGGCGGCGGCCGAGAGCCTCGGTGCCGTCGGTGCGGACCGTGACGGCTCCGCCGGCACCGAGGACACGGTGGCGGGACTCGCGCGCCTGGTCGAGGCGTCGCTCGTCGTCGCCGTGCACGGGGCGACCACCCGGTACCGGCTGCTGGAGGTCGTCCGTGCCGCGGTGCTGTCGCGCGCAGCGGTCGCGCAGCGGGACGACGCCGCCCGCGCCCATGCCGAGTGGGCCGCCTCGAGCGCCGAGACGTGTGCCAGGCGCTCGGTCGGCCCACGGTGCGCCGAGGCATACGCGCGTCTCGGAGAGCTCCGTGTCGACCTCACCGACGCCCTTCGCTGGTCGCTCGGGAACCGACGTCCCGACGTCGCCGCACGGATCGTCGGCTCGCTCGGCCTGTGCTCCCACTGGTTCCCGGGGCGCGAGCTCCAGGCGCTCGCCGAGCGGCTGACCGACACCGACACCTCCACGACCGACGCCCCCACGACCGACGCCCCCACGACCGACAGCCGTCCGGCCCCGGACCCGGCCCCGGCCCCGGGGCCACCGCCGGCACAGTCGTCGTTGCTGCTCGGCGCCGTGGCCTTCGCCGCCGTCGAGCGGGGCGACACCGTCGCGGCGGAGGAGCTCGGTGGACGCGCGCTACGGGTCGCCGGCACCCGTGAGGACCGGTACCTCGCCCTCCTGTGCCTCGCGCTCGCCGCGCTCTACAGCGGTCGACGGCACCGCGCGCGCGAGAGGTTCGAGCAGATGCTCGACGTCGACGGCCTGCCGGACGCCTATCTCGCCGACGCGCACACCTCGCTCGCACTGATCGCCGTCACCCTCGACGACCGTCCCGGCGCGGAACGTCACGCGTCGGCGGCGCGTGCGGCCGGTGAGCGCAGCGGCGCCCGGGCGCACCACGCCTTCGCCCTCTACGGCGCCGGAGAGGTGCTCCTGCTGACCAGGCCGCATGCGGCGCCCGACGTCCTGCGCGAGGCCGTGGCCCGTGCGGACGAGTCGCAGGCCGACCATGTGAGCACGGTGGCGCGCATCGCCCTGCTGTCCGCCCTCGTGCGTCGGTCGAACCCGTCCGGCACGAGCACCGACGGCACCGGTGAGTCGGCGGCGCGGCTCGCCCTCGACCTGCTGGACCCGTTGCGCCGAGGGACCTGCTGGCCGTACCTGTGGACGTGCCTGCGGGTCGTCGCCGAGCTGCTGGTGCTCACGGAGCACCCCGAGGACGCCGAGCTCGTGCTGGCGGCGGCGGACGTCCACCCGAGCGCGCCCCCGCCGGCTGGTCGCGACGTCGGGCGGTACCGGAGGTTGCGGGAGCGGATCACGCGCACGATCGGGCCGGTCGCGGTGCAACGGATCGACGCGCTGGCCGAGCTCCTGCCGCGCAGCGAGGTCGCCGAGCGCGCGCACGATCAGGTGCGTGCTCTCACCGAGGAACGACCCGGTGGCCGGGCGGTCGGGAGAGCTCTGGGGTGGGCCGACGGGAGTGCCCGCCCCGAGTGACCGATTGCGTGCAGCAATCGGTCATGCCACGCTCGTACCGCTTGCTTTCCACGATCGGTAAGGAGTGGGAGATGTTCGACAGCGTCCACGCCACGATGACCGTGACCGATCTCGACCGTGCGGAGCGGTGGTACGAGACGCTGTTCGAGCGCGGGCCCGACACGCGACCGATGGCGGGGCTCGTCGAGTGGCGCGTCGGGGAGGCGGACGGCGTGCAGGTGTTCGCCGACCCCACGAGGGCCGGCCGGTCGGGCTGCGTGCTCGGCGAGACCGACCTCGATGGCGCCGCAGCGCGTCTCCGGCAGGCAGGGGTCGCGCACGACGGCGTCGCGCCGGGCGGGGGCAGGCGGATCCTCGTCCTCTCCGACCCCGACGGCAACCAGCTCGTGCTGATCGGGGACTGACGTCCGTGGCGCCGCGCCCACGCACCCGCGCGTGTGCCCGTGCCTGTGGACGCGCGCCCGTGGACCTGCGCCGTGGTCCCGTTCCCTCGGAACCGGGCTCCGCGGCCCTCAGCCGCCGGCGATCGTGCGGAGGATCTGCTCCGCCTCGGCCACGATCCGCGGCACGAGGTCGCCGCACGTCGGCACGTCGTGGATGAGGCCCATCGACTGCCCCACGGTCCACACGCCGGCCTCGGTGTCCCCGGTGTCGAGGACGACCCGTCCCCGGCTGCCGGCCACGAGGTGGGCGACGTCGTCGAACGATCCGCCCCCGGCCAGCACCTCGGCCGCCTCACGGGCCACGGAGTTGTCCGCGATCCGCGTGGTGTTGCGCAGCTCGCGCAGGGCGAGGCGGGTGCCGGTCTCCGTCCCGTCGACGATGGCCTGCTTGATGCGCGCGTGCACCCGCGACTCCGCCGTCGCGACGAAGCGGGTGCCCATCGACACGCCGGCCGCCCCGAGGGCGCGGGCCGCCGCGAGCCCGCGACCGTCGGCGATCCCGCCGCACGCGATGACGGGCACGTCGAGCGCGGCGACGGCGGCGGGCACGAGCACGAGGCCGCCGACGTCGTCCTCGCCCGGGTGGCCGGCACACTCGAAGCCGTCGATCGTGATCACGTCGGCGCCGAACCGCTGCGCCGAGCGGGCGTGCCGCACGGAGGTGCACTTGTGGATGAGGGTGACGCCCGCCTCCTTCAGCGCGGCCGCCGCCTCGCCCGGGTTGGCCCCCGCGGTCTCGACGATGCGCACGCCCGACTCGATGATGGCGCGCACGTACTCGGCGTACGGCGGGGGAGTCATCGCCGGCAGGAACGTGAGGTTGACGCCGAACGGCTTGTCGGTGAGCTCGCGCGTGCGGGCGATCTCGGCGCGCAGGTCGTCCGGCGTCTGCTGGGTCAGCGCCCCGAGGATACCGAGCCCGCCGGCGTTCGAGACGGCGGCGGTGAGCTCCGCGACGGAGACCCACTGCATGCCGCCCTGGACGACCGGGTGCTCGATGCCGAGGAGGTCGGTGATCGCTGTGCGCATGGGGGACATCGTGCCCGACCCGCACCGCATAACCTGTCCCCATGCTCTCCACGATGTCCTCCCTCTTCCTGCGCACGCTGCGCGAGGACCCCGCCGACGCCGAGATCGCGTCCCACCGGCTGCTCGTCCGCGCCGGCTACATCCGCCGCGCCGCCCCGGGCATCTACACGTGGCTGCCGGTCGGGCTGCGCGTGCTGGCCAAGGTCGAGCGTGTCGTGCGCGAGGAGATGCTGGCGATCGGCGCCCAGGAGGTGCACTTCCCGGCGCTGCTGCCCAAGGAGCCCTACGAGGCGAGCGGCCGCTGGGCCGAGTACGGGGACAACCTCTTCCGCCTCAAGGACCGCCGGGAGAACGACTACCTGCTCGCGCCCACGCACGAGGAGATGTTCACGCTCCTGGTCAAGGACCTCGTGAGCTCCTACAAGGACCTGCCGCTGCAGCTGTTCCAGGTGCAGACGAAGTACCGCGACGAGGCCCGCCCGCGCGCCGGCATCGTCCGCGGCCGCGAGTTCGTCATGAAGGACGCCTACTCCTTCGACATCGACGACGACGCGCAGGTCGCCAGCTACGACCTCTACCGCGCGGCCTACCTGCGGATCTTCGCCCGGCTCGGCCTCGACGTCGTCGTGGTCGCGGCGGACGCGGGCGCCATGGGCGGCTCGCGCTCGGAGGAGTTCCTCCACCCGACGCCGGTCGGCGAGGACACGTTCGTCCGCTCGCCGGGCGGCTATGCGGCCAACGTCGAGGCCGTGACGACGCCGGTCCCCGAGCTGCCGCAGCACGTCGAGGAGCCGCCGGCGCCGGTCACGGTCGACACCCCGGGCGCGGACACGATCGAGACGCTCGTCGTGGCTCTCGACGCCGAGGCGCCCCGCCCGGAGGGGCGCGGCTGGGCGGCGTCGGACACCCTGAAGAATCTCGTGCTCGCGCTCGTGCACCCGGACGGGGAGCGGGAGATCGTCGTCGTCGGACTGCCCGGGGACCGGGCCATGGACCTGGCGCGGGCCGAGGTGGCGTTCGCGCCCGCCGAGGTCGAGACGGCGACCGAGGCCGACCTCGAGGCGCACCCCGAGCTCGTGCGCGGGTACATCGGCCCGCGCTCCGAGCACGCCCGCGGTGACGAGAAGGCCGTGCGCTACCTGCTCGACCCGCGCGTCGTCGACGGCAGCGTGTGGGCGACGGGCGCGGACGTCGACGGGCGGCACGTCGTCGGCCTCGTCGCGGGCCGCGACTTCGTCTCCGACGGCACCGTCGAGATCGCCGAGGTGCGCGCCGGCGACCCGGCACCGGACGGCTCCGGTCCGCTCGAGCTGGCCCGCGGCATGGAGATGGGGCACATCTTCGCGCTCGGCCGGAAGTACGCCGACGCGCTCGGGCTCACCGTCCTCGACCAGAACGGCAAGGCCGTGACGCCGACGATGGGCAGCTACGGCATCGGCGTCACGCGCGCGCTGGCCGCGATCGCCGAGTCGACGAGCGACGAGAAGGGCCTGGCCTGGCCGGTCCACGTCGCGCCGTTCCACGTGCACGTGCTCGCCACGGGCAAGGGGGCGGAGATCTTCGAGATGGCCGCGGATCTCGCCGTCCGGCTCGATGCGGCCGGCGCAGAGGTGCTCTACGACGACCGGCCCAAGGTCTCGGCCGGCGTGAAGTTCGCCGACGCCGAGCTCATCGGCGTGCCGTACTCGCTCGTGGTCGGCCGGGGTCTGGCCGACGGGGTGGTCGAGGTGCGGGACCGGACCACCGACGAGCGCGTCGAGCTGGCACCGGACGCCGCGGTCGACGAGCTGCTCGCCCGGCTGCGGGCGGCGGGGGTCGTGCCGGCCTGAGCCTCACACCTCACGACGAGCGGCCCGCGACCGACTCGTGACGAGTGAGGGGATTCTTCGTCTCGACGCCGCGACGAAGAATCCCCTCACTCGTGCGGAAAGAGTCCCGTCATTCGTCGATCAGGACGTGGCGGACTCGCTCGCCGACTCAGCGCCGGCCGAGCCCGGCAGGCCGGGCAGCGGGCCGGGGTCGACGCCGGCCGCCCGCAGGCGCAGCGCGGCGTCGGCGGCGGCGTCGACGAGGGCCCCGCGCTGCTCGCCCGGGGCCGTGCCGGCGAGGAAGACCCACTGGTCGAGCAGGTCCTGCTCGCTGACGGTGCGGAAGGCGTCCGCGTCGCCGTCGGGCCACGGGTAGGCGGGCTCGCGGGTGTCCGGCGCGCCGGCCTCGAGCGCGGTGTCGACGAGGACCTGGAGCTGGTCGGCCCGCTCGCCCGCGGAGTCGGCCATGCCGCGTGCCGCGAGGGTCTCCTCGAGGTAGCGGGCCTGGTCGAGGACGAGCACGGTCGGGCCGTCCGCGACGGTGGCCACCACCTCGGGCGTCATCGGCGTCACCTCGACGGGCGTGCCGCCCTCGGCGTGCGGCTCGAGCTCGAGCGCCATGAGGAGCCGGCCGGCGGCGATGCTCGCGAGCACGGCCGCGAGGTCGCGCTCCGCGGCCGGGACGTCGGCCAGGACCGTGGCCGTGGAGTCGGCGGACGCGCTCAGCAGGCCGCGCAGCTCGGTGACGTCGGTGACCACCGGCGTGTCCGGCAGCGGCGCGTTGGTCTGCCCCTCGGGCGCGCCGCCCGGCCAGGCGACCCACACGCCACCGAGCGCCTCGGTCTGGGCGTCGAGGTCCTCCGCGACGGCCTCGACCGCCTCGGCGACGGCCGGGTCGGTCGCCGGGTCGTCCGCGAGCGTGCGGGCGGCGTCCGCGAGTCCGGCGGACTCCACCGCCGCGTCCTGGCGCCACTGCTGGGCCACCGTCGCGGCGGGCGGGGGGTCGGCGTCGGAGTCGATCCGCACGGCGCAGCCGGCCAGCGCGAGCACCGCGACCCCGAGCGTGGCGAGGAGGCGCGTGGGGCGGGAGCGTCGGGCGCGGGCGGTCGGGGGGCTCATCACGTCAGATCATGGCAGGTGCCCGGCCGGCGCGTGGCAGGGGCGCGGCGCGTGCGTGGCAGGTGCGTGGCGTGGGCGGCCGGCCGGATGGCAGGTGCGTCCCGGGCGCGACCGCTGCCCGGACCACCGTGCCCGCGATGTAGGCTCGGTCATCGCCCCGGGGAGCCAACCGGGAAGACCCGGGGAGGCAACCGGGCCGACGAGGAGGAGCGCGCGTGACCACCCCATCGAGCACACCGTCCGACCGGGTCCGCGCGGCGGTCACCGATCCCGTGACGCAGGCCGGGCTCGTCGTGGAGGACGTCGAGGTCGCCGGCAGCGGGACCCGGAAGGTCGTCCGCCTGACCGTCGACCTGCCGGACGGACCCGGGGGAGTCACCTCGGACCAGATCGGCGACGTGTCCCGCGCGGTCTCCACCGCACTGGACGAGCACGACGCCGTCGACGGCACCTACACCCTCGAGGTCTCCACGCCCGGGACGGACCGTCCGCTCACGGAGCCGCGGCACTTCCGCCGCGCCGTCGGGCGACTCCTGGACCTGACGACCGCGGACGGGCGGCGCACCTGCCGGCTGGCCGGTGTCGAGGACGACCGGCTGCAGCTCACCGACGACCAGGGGTCCCGCGAGGTCCCGATCGCCGACGTCACGCGCGCCCGCGTCGAGGTCGAGCTCACCCGTCCCTGACGCGGACCACGCCCACCAAGGAGAAGACATGGACATCGACATGCAGGCCCTGCGCATGGTCGAGGCCGACCGGGGCATCCCGCTCGACACCCTCGTCTCGGCGATCGAGGACGCCCTCCTCGGTGCGTACGAGCGCACGCCGGGGGCCGTGTCGCCGGCCAGGGTCGAGCTCGACCGGCGCTCGGGGACCGTGACCGTGCTGGCCACGGAGACCGACGAGGACGGCACGGTGCTCGGCGAGTTCGACGACACGCCGTCGGGCTTCGGCCGGATCGCCACGGCCACCGCGCGCTCCGTCATCGTGCAGCGGCTGCGCGACGCCGAGGACGACCAGGTGATGGGCTCCTACCGGGACAAGGCGGGCGGCCTGCTCTCGGGCATCGTCCAGCAGGGTCGGGACCCCCGGAAGGTCCTCGTGCAGCTGCCGGACATGGTCGAGGCCGAGCTCCCGCAGCACGAGCAGGTGCCCACCGAGTCCTACCGGCACAACGACCGGCTCCGCGCCTACGTCATCGACGTCTCGCGCGGCGCGCGCGGCCCGCAGATCACGCTCTCGCGCACGCACCCCGAGCTCGTGCGCCAGCTCTTCGCCCTCGAGGTGCCCGAGGTGGCGGACGGCTCGGTCGTCATCGAGGCGATCGCCCGCGAGGCCGGGCACCGCACGAAGCTCGCGGTGCGCTCGACCGTGCCGGGACTCGGCGCGAAGGGGGCCTGCATCGGCCCGATGGGGGCGCGGGTGCGTGCGGTGATGAGCGAGCTCCACGGCGAGAAGATCGACATCGTCGACTACTCCGAGGACCCGGCCACGTTCGTCGGGTACGCGCTGTCCCCGGCCAAGGTCTCCAGCGTGACCGTGGTCGACGCGGAGGCCCGGGCGGCCCGCGTCGTCGTGCCCGACTACCAGCTCTCGCTCGCCATCGGCAAGGAGGGGCAGAACGCCCGCCTGGCGGCGCGGCTCACCGGCTGGCGCATCGACATCCGGTCCGACGCCGCGCCGGCCGAGCCGACGACGTCCGAGGGCGAGCCGGGCGCGACGGACCCGGCCGCCTCCGCGAGCGCCCCGTCCGCATCGACGACGACGAACCCCGACCCGACGACGAACCCCGCGCAGGCCGACGCGGCCGGGACGAACCCCGCCCAGGCCGACGCGCCGACGTCGCCGGTGCCCGCCGAGCCGGCAGGTCCGGATGCGCCCGGCGACCAGCGGGCCGGGTGAGGGGCGCCACGGGTATCCCCTCGGCGGTCAGCGGCGGAACGGGTACGATGGTCGACGGCGTCGGCACCTCAGCCCCCGACGGGGCGAGGCCGAACGGCCCGATGCGTACCTGCATCGGCTGCCGGGCCGTCGCCGGCCGGTCGCACCTCGTGCGGATCGTGCTCGTCCCACCAGCACGCGCTGTGGTGGACGAGACGGCGTCCGCACCCGGCAGGGGGGCGTGGCTCCATCCGGAGCGCGCCTGCCTGGATCAGGCGGTACGGCGTCGAGCGTTCGGACGTGCCCTGCGTGCTGCGGGGCCGGTGGACACCGACGGCGTGACGCACTGGTTCGCGTCCGCGACGATCGACGACAGACCGTCGTCGAGGTCAGATCGAGATGAAAGCGGGTTGGAAGCCGATGGGCACCCGATGAGTACCCAGCGATGAGCTGCCAGCAATAACCACGGTCCGCCCTGTCTTGGGACGGTCCGAGACAGGAGAGATGTGGCCAAGGTCCGCGTTCACGAGCTCGCGAAGGAGCTCGGCGTCGACAGCAAGACGGTCATGGCGACGCTGCGAGAGCAGGGAGAGTTCGTCAAGTCCGCCTCCTCCACGGTGGAGGCCCCGGTGATCAGGCGTCTGAAGGAGCACTTCGACGCCAACCCGCCGGCCCCGAAGAAGAAGCCGGCGTCCGCCAAGGCGCCCGCCGGCGGCAAGGCGCCGGCACGATCGGGTGGTTCGACGCCCAGCACCACACCCACGCCCGGGCCCAAGCCCGGCGCGTCCCCCACACCGACGCCGACGCCCGAAGCCCCGGCGTCGTCCGAGGCACCCGCCGCGGAGGCGAAGCCCGCCGCCGAGGCGACCCCGGCCGCACCCGCAGCCGCCCAGGCGCCGACACCCGAGGCGCCGACCCCGGCGGCGACGGCACCGTCGGACCAGGCCCCGGCCCGGTCCGACGACGCCCCGGCGGCCGCCCAGGCGACGCCGGCCACCGCTGCGCCGACCCCGGGCCCCGCCACGCCCACGCCGGCGACCCCGAGGAGCGCTGCCCCGACCCCGAGGAGCGCCGCGCCCACGCCGGCGAGCGCTCGACCCGGTCAGGGCGCGCGTCCGGGCGGCCGCGACGCCGGCCGATCCGGCGGCCGGGACGCGAGCCCGCGCCCGGGTAACAACCCGTTCGCGTCGTCGCAGGGCATGCCCCGCGGCGGCTCGTCCGGCTCCGGCGGCCCGCGCCCCGGTGCGCCGCGTCCGGGCAACAACCCGTTCGCGTCGTCGCAGGGCATGCCCCGTCCGGGCGGCTCCGGCGGTCCTCGCCCGGGTGCGACGCCCGGCCCGCGGCCCGGCGGCGGTCCGCGCCCGAACCCGAACATGATGCCCGGGCAGTCGGCCGTGGGCCGGCCGGGCACCAACCAGCGCCCCGGTGGTCGCGGTCGTCCCGGCGGCGGTGGTCGTCCGGGCGGCGGCCCGGGTGGCGGTGGTCCCGGCGGCGGTGCGTTCCGCGGCCGTGGCGGTCGCGGTGCGACGCAGGGTGCGTTCGGTCGCTCCGGCGGCCGTCCCGTGCGCGGACGGAAGTCGAAGCGCGCGAAGCGTCAGGAGTTCGAGCAGCAGAGTGCGCCCTCGCCGGGTGGCGTCCAGGTCCCGCGCGGTGACGGCACCACCGTCATCCGTATCCGGGCCGGTGCCTCGCTGTCGGACTTCGCCGACCGCATCGACGTCAACCCCGCCTCGCTCGTCACCGTCCTGTTCCACCTGGGCGAGATGGCCACGGCGACGCAGTCGCTCGACGAGGACACGTTCAAGGTCCTGGGCGACGAGCTCGGGTACGTCATCGAGATCGTGTCCCCCGAGGAGGAGGACCGCGAGCTGCTCGAGCAGTTCGACATCGACCTCGATGCCGAGCTCGAGGCGGAGACCGAGGAGGAGCTCGCGCCCCGTCCGCCGGTCGTCACCGTCATGGGCCACGTCGACCACGGAAAGACCAAGACGCTGGACGCGATCCGGTCGACGGACGTCGTCGCCGGGGAGCACGGTGGTATCACCCAGCACATCGGCGCCTACCAGGTGTCGGTGCCGCACGAGGGTGTGGACCGCGCGCTGACGTTCATCGACACCCCCGGTCACGAGGCCTTCACGGCCATGCGTGCCCGTGGTGCCGAGGTCACGGACATCGCGATCCTCGTGGTGGCCGCGGACGACGGCGTCATGCCGCAGACGATCGAGGCGCTCAACCACGCCCAGGCGGCGAACGTCCCGATCGTCGTCGCGGTCAACAAGGTCGACGTCGACGGCGCGAACCCCGACAAGATCCGCCAGCAGCTCACCGAGTACAACCTGGTGGCCGAGGAGTACGGCGGCGAGACCATGTTCGTCGACGTCTCGGCGAAGAACCGCACCGGCATCGACGAGCTTCTCGAGGCGGTCCTGCTCACCGCGGACGCCGCGCTCGAGCTCACGGCGAACCCGGACAAGGACGCGCGCGGTGTGGCCATCGAGGCCAACCTCGACAAGGGGCGCGGCTCGGTCGCGACCGTGCTGGTCCAGTCGGGCACGCTGAAGGTCGGCGACTCGATCGTCGCGGGCACGGCCCACGGCCGCGTCCGGGCGATGCAGGACGAGCACGGCGAGAACATCAAGGAGGCGGGGCCCTCGCGTCCGGTCCAGGTCCTCGGCCTGGCCTCCGTGCCGCGCGCCGGCGACACGTTCCTCGTCGCGCCCGACGACCGCACCGCCCGGCAGATCGCCGACAAGCGGGAGGCCGCCGAGCGTGCCGCGACACTGGCGAAGCGCCGCAAGCGCGTCTCGCTGGAGGACTTCACCAAGGCGCTCGAGGAGGGGAAGGTCGACCACCTCAACCTCATCCTCAAGGGCGACGTGTCCGGTGCCGTCGAGGCGCTGGAGGACTCGCTGCTCAAGATCGACGTCGGAGACGAGGTCGCGCTGCGCATCATCCACCGCGGCGTCGGTGCGATCACGCAGAACGACGTCAACCTGGCGACCGTCGACAACGCGGTCATCGTCGGCTTCAACGTGCGTCCCGCCGAGCGGGTCACGGAGCTGGCCGACCGCGAGGGCGTCGAGATGAAGTTCTACTCGGTCATCTACGACGCGATCGAGGACGTGGAGAACGCGCTCAAGGGCATGCTCAAGCCCGAGTACGAGGAGGTGGAGCTCGGTACCGCCGAGATCCGCCAGGTCTTCCGCTCGTCGAAGTTCGGCAACATCGCCGGTTCGATCGTCCGGTCGGGACTCATCCGGCGCAACGCCTCCGCGCGGCTCGTCCGCGACGGGGTCGTGGTGGCGGGCGACCTCAAGATCGACTCGCTGCGCCGGGAGAAGGACGACGTCACCGAGGTCCGCGAGGGCTTCGAGTGCGGTATCAACCTCGGCTACCGCGACATCGCGGAGGGCGACGTGATCGAGACGTTTGAGATGCGGGAGAAGCCCCGCGCCTGATCGAGCCACCCGCGGGGTGCGGTCCACCGACCATGTCGGCGGGCCGCACCCCGCGGCGGCTCACGGCTCGCCGGGGGACTACGGCTCAGCACCGGACTCCGGCTCGCCCACCCGTCCCACCGCTGCGTAGGCTCCGATCGCACCGCAGCACCATCCACCCGTGGAGGTCCCCATGGCCGACTCCGGCCGCGCGCGCCGGCTCGCCGAGCGCATCCAGCAGATCGTCGCCCGCATGCTCGACACGCGGATCAAGGACCCGCGCCTCGGGTTCGTCACGGTCACCGACGTCCGGGTGACGGGCGACCTCCAGCACGCCACCGTCTTCTACACGGTCTACGGCTCCGACGAGGACCGGGCGGGGACCGCCGCCGCGCTGAGGTCGGCGACGGGCATCCTCCGCTCCGAGGTCGGCAAGCAGACGGGCGTGCGGCTCACGCCGACGCTGGAGTTCGTCCTCGACGCCCTGCCGAGCACCGCCCAGGACCTGGCCGACCGCCTCGCCGAGGCCAGGCTGCGCGACGAGCAGATCGCCGCGGCCGCCGCGGGAGCCACCTACGCCGGCGACGCCGACCCGTACAAGGCGCCCCGCGAGGTTCTCGACGGCGAGACCGACGCCGTACCCGACGACGAAGAGCCCCGCGACGTGGACGCCGACGCTCCGACGGCTGCCGGCGACGACGACCTGGAGGTCGTCGGGGAGATCGACGGCGACGAGGACCTCTACCGTGCGCCGGACACCGGTGACGCGGCGACGGATCCGTTCGACGCGGCCGCCGAGGCCGACGACGCGCCCCGCGACGCATCCGGCCGCGCGTGAGGATCCCGCGCGGCCGTGCCCCGGCCGCGGACGGCGTGCTGCTCGTCGACAAGCCGCAGGGACTGACGAGCCACGACGTCGTCGCGCGGGTGCGACGCATGGCCGCGACCCGCAAGGTCGGGCATGCCGGCACGCTGGACCCGATGGCGACCGGGCTGCTCGTCCTCGGCGTCGGGCGCGCGACCCGCCTGCTCACCTACGTGGTCGGCGCGGACAAGACCTACGTGGCGACGGTCCGGCTCGGCGTCGCGACGACCACCGACGACGCCGAGGGGCAGGCCGCCGACGCTCCCGGGGCGAGCTTCGACGTCGTACAGGAACGTCTGACCGAGGCGCTCGGTCGGCTGACCGGGGTGATCTCCCAGGTCCCGTCCGCGGTCTCTGCCATCAAGGTCGACGGGAAGCGGGCCTACGCCCGCGTGCGGGACGGCGAGGAGGTCGAGCTCGCCGCGCGCGAGGTGACCGTCCACGAGCTCGACGTCGTGGGCGAGCCGCGCGCCGCCGTCGTGCCGCCCGGGGAACCGGGGGAGGGGACGTCGGTGGTCGACGTCGACGTGCGCGTCCGCTGCTCGTCCGGCACGTACGTGCGGGCGATCGCGCGGGACCTCGGTGCCGAGCTCGGCACGGGCGGGCACCTCACCGCACTGCGGCGCACGGCGGTGGGTCCGTTCGACGTCGACGAGGGCGCGACCCTTCAGGCGATGGCGGACGCGATCGCCGAGGAGATCGAGGAGGCGCCGGGTGAGGAGTCGGGCGACGGTGCGGGCGACGGCGCAGGTGACCGGTCCGGGCCCGGGGAGCGGCTCGCGGCGCGACCGACGCCGGAGGAGCCCGGTGCAGGTGTGCTCACGACGCTGCCGGCCGGCACGCTCGCGCGCCGCCTCTTCCGCGTGCGCGAGCTCACCGAGGCCGAGACGACCGCCGTGCGCTACGGGCAGCGCATCGGACCGAGCGGCGGCAAGACCGACGATTCGGCCGAGTCGGCGGTCGCATCGACGGGAGGCGTCGCCACGGACGCCGACGCGGAGGCGCCGGGCGCATCCGTCGTCGCGGCCTTCGCCCCGGCCGGCCACCTCGTGGCACTTCTGGCCGACGAGCGAGGCAGGGCGCGGCCGGTCCTCGTGCTCGACCCGGCCTGATCCGACGAGGACTGGCGAACCGATCGATTGACGATCGATAGGTTGACGCCTACGCTGCAGGTATCGGTAGTCGATAGGTTGTCGTGGGCTCGGGGGTGCGGTGATGGGCGCCGGGATCGTGGGCGGACTGAAGGCGGTACTGGTCGTAGTCGGACTTGGAAGCGTCGCTGCGCAGGTCTGGATCCTGCCGGCCATGGCAACCGAGTTCGTCCGTCTGGCCCCGGACGTCGCCTTCCTGCGCGTCCCGATGCTCGTCGTGTGGATCGCGGTGGTCGCCTGCGTGCAGGTGGCGCTCGTGGCCGTCTGGCGGCTGCTCGACCTCGTCCGGTCGGACGAGATCTTCGCGGGCTCGGCCTCTCGCTGGGTCGACGCCGTCATCGGGTCCGTCGTGACGGCCACCGTCCTTGTCACCGGGGTCTTCGTCTACCTGACCGTCGTCCTCGGTCAGGGCAGCCCTGCGATCGCCCTGGCGCTGCTGTGTCTCGTCGTTCTCGGCGTCGGAGTGGCGCTGCTGATCGTCGTCATGCGCGCTCTGCTGCGTCGGGCGACGGCGCTCGAGTCGGATCTTGCGACCGTGATCTGACGTCTGTCCGCGCCGGGAGCCGCGAGTCGGTGGTGGTCGACCTTCGGCACCACGACTGCCCGTCGTGCCTCGATGGCATGCCTCTGCACGACGTCGTTCGGTGCCACGACGTTTCCACATGTCCGCCCAGGTCATGGCCGTCCACAGGTGCGTCCGGTGGGCCTGTCGATGTCAGTGGTCCCTCGTAGCCTGGGTGCAGATCGAACGTCGTTCGGTCGCTGCACCGGCCCGCCGCACGAGGCGCGGGACGGCCTGAGGACCTCGGGGGAGGTGTCGACGATGACGCTGAACGATCTGGGCACGCACGGGGCCGGTCACCCCGCCGCTGGCGGAGAGTCGGTGCCGGACGTCCCGCCTCGCGGCGGGGAGGACCATCGAGCGTCCTCCCGTGAACTTGATGAGCTGCTGGCCGCGCCGGTCCCGGAGAGCCCCGAGGCCCTGGTGGCCGGATCGGACGAGGCGAACGAGTCGGACATGGGCCCGGGCCAGAGCGCCGATGCCCCGACTGGCCGCACAGATGTATCGGGCCTGCCGGACCTGCCTGACGTCCCAGACCTGTCCGACCTGCCCGACCTGCCGGACCTGCCGGACCTGCTCTCTGCGCTCGTGCGGCCCTCGTTCGCGACCGAGCGCGAGGCGGTGGACCACATTCAGCTCCTCGAGCAGGTCAAGGCGGCGAGCGCGGCCGGGCAGGCTCTCGCGGCGGCGGAGCTCGCCCGGGTGCGCGGGGAGGCGGAGGTGAAGCGTGGCGTCCCGTTCGAGGAGCGGGGCAAGGGGCTGGCCGCCGAGGTGGCCCTCGCCCGCAGGGAGACGGTGGGCCGCGGATCACGCCACCTCGGACTTGCGCAGGCTCTCGTCCACGAGCTGCCGTGCACGCTCGCGCTCATGAGCCAGGGGCTCGTCTCCGAGTGGCGCGCGACCATCCTCGCCCGTGAGACGGCCGGCCTGTCCGTCGAGGACCGGCGACGTGTCGACGCGGCGCTGGCGGACGACCTGCCGACCTGGGGCGACAAGCAGGTGCAGAACCACGCCCGCAAGAAGGCGCACGAGCTGGACGACCAGGCCGCGCAGCTCCGGCACCGACGGGAGCGGAACAGCCGCCGCGTGAGCGTGCGGCCGGCCGACGGCTCGATGGCCTACCTCACCGCGTACCTGCCGATGATCGAGGCCGTCCGGGTCCACGCCTCGCTGCACACCCAGGCGGCCACGATCGTCAACGCCGGCGGGGCGGAGGAGCGGAGCGCTGCGCAGGTGGCGGCGGACCTTCTCGTCGAGCACGTCACGGGCGCCTCCGCGAGCGAGCCGCGGGACGTCGACCTCACGATCGTCATGACCGATCGGACGCTCGCAGGTGGGGACGAGCCCGCGTGGCTGCCCGGCCAGGGGCCGCTGTCCGCGCAGGTCGCCCGGGACGAGGTCCGCGAGTCCGCCAGGGTCTGGTTCCGACGTCTCTGGACCGACCCGGCCACCGGTGGTGTGGTGAGCATGGAGTCGCAGCGACGCACGTTCGGCGGCCAGCTCCGCCGGCTCGTCCTCATGCGCGACGACGGGTGCACCGAGCCCTACTGCGACGCACCGGCCGAGCACGTCGACCACGCGGTGCCCCACGCCGAGGGTGGAGCCACGAGCTTCCGCAACGGTTCCGGGCTGTGCGCGGCGCACAACTACGCGAAGCAGAATCCCGGCTGGCGGCACCGGCTCCGCGCCGACGGGGACCGGCTCGACGTCTGGACCCCCACCGGCCACCGGTACAGCGTGCCGAGATCGCCGTTCCCCTATCGGATCCGACCGATGCCACCGTCGATGACCAAGGAGCAGCACGAACAGCTGGGGGAACGCGTCGCGGCGCGGGTCCGACGACTCGGCGAGCCGCCGCCGGGTGGGGACGAGCCCGCCCCCGAGCCATAGGCAGGGCGCGCTGCTGACCGTGAAGCACCAGGCAGCATGCGCCGCCTCCCGTCCACCGATCAGGGGGGCCCGTGCGTCCCCGTGGTGCGAGCCGCCGCGACCCGCTCAGCCCCGATCTGGTCGAGGATCGCCGCGAGCCCCGGCATCGATCGGCCCGGGCCGACCGCCAGGTATCCGGGCCGGTGGATCTCCGGGGCGTCGGCGTCGCCGTCGAGCTCGAGATGATCGACGACGCCGCCCGCCGCCCGCACGAGGTGAGCGCCCGCGGACACGTCCCACGGGGTCGTCCGCAGGCCGAAGGTCGCGTCCAGGCGTCCCGCGGCGACGAGCGCGAGTTCGGCGGCCCCCGCGCCGAGCGACCGCAGCGCCGTCACCGTGGTGAGCAGCTGGGCGTGGTGCGCGGCCGTCGCCGGGTGCGCCAGGTCGCTCACCCCCGGATACCCCGACGACACGACGCACTCGATGTCCGACCTCTCGACCGGCCCGGGCGCGCGCTCGGGTCGCGACGTCGTCGGGCTCCCGTCGAGCGGATGAGCCTGGACGTGGCAGTCCTCGTCGCTGGCGAAGACCTCGAGCCCGAGCTCGGGGATCCGCACCACGGCGGCGACCGTCTCGTCCCCCACCTGCGCCGCGATCGACGTGCAGTAGACCGGGACGCCCGCCGCGAAGTTCGACGTGCCGTCGATCGGGTCGACGACGAACGTCACCACGCCCGGCGGCGTCGGGTACCGGGGCGGGACCGGACCGCCCCCGACGACGTCGAGACCTCCCTCCTCGCCGAGGATCCGCGCGTCGGGCACATGCCGGCGCAGCACCTCGATCGCGATCTCCTCGCTGCGGCGGTCGTGGACGGTGACGATGTCGTGCGCGTCGCGCTTGAGCTCGCGCTCCGCCGCCGCGCCCGAGACCCCGAGGAGGTAGTCGCAGATCTGTGCCGCCGCGTCGCGCACGGCGTCGAGCAGCTCGGCCGGGGTAGGGACCGCGTGCCACGACGCCGGGTCGACGGTGCCCATGCCCGCCCCCGTCCCCGGCCCGCTCACAGCTCGCTCGACTCGCCGGGACCCAGGTCCACGTACTCCAGGTCCGGCAGGTCGGTGAGCTGCCGGACGTGCGCCCCGTACAGCCCGCGCCCCGCGTCGCTGAGCAGCGCGTCGTGGATCGGCACCACCGCCCGCGGCCGGATGCGCCCGACGAACTCGACACCGTCCCGGGACGCCGCCCACGGCGCGGACAGCGGGTGCGCGAGGACGTCCACCGCGCCCGGCTCCGCATCGAGCGCGTCTCCGGGATGGAAGAGCGTGGGCTCGCCGTCGGCGGACATGACGAGCCCCGCGTTCGGCACCCGCTCCACCGAGTCGAAGGCGTGGGCGTGCAGCTCGCCCACCACGCGCACCCGCAGGTCACCGATCGCCAGCTCGCCACCCGGCTCGAGCGGGCTCGCGGCGCTCAGACCGGTCCGCCGCAACGCCTCGGTGGACGCCGGGTCCGCGTGCAGGACCGCGCGCGGATTGGCGGCGAGCAGGGCGGGGACGCGATCGACGTCGAGGTGGTCGCGGTGGACGTGGGTGACCAGCACGGCATCGAGGTCCGTGACGTCGTCGAAGGCGGGGGACAGGGTGCCGGGATCGACGAGCACCCGGCGTCCCGCGGACTCGACGAGCAGACAGGCGTGGCCGAGATGGGTGACGCGCATGTGTCCACGCTATCGGCGCGCGCCACCGGGCGCGCCTGGCGCGGTCGGACGACACGGCCGAACGAGCCGAGCCGGCCCTCCCAGGTAACGCCCAGACAACTCCCCACCGGTGGCCAGCGAACGTCCAGGAACTCGGCAGACCGCCGCGAGCGTGCTCCCAGCGTGGTCCTGGAACGTGTGCCTCACACCGGGGCCGACCGCGGTCCCCGCCTCGAGAAGGAGATCGACCATGGCCACCGGCGCTCCCGAACCCATCCCCACGCCCGACGGGCCCGCCTACGAGGGCAGGCTCCTCGTCCGCCCCGACGACGAGGTCGTCGACCAGGGGGTGGGCTTCGACGTCGGCACCCTGCTCAGCCGCCGGCACGTCCTCACGCTGGTGGGCGCCGGAGCGGGTGCCACGCTCCTTGCGGCGTGCTCACCGTCCGGCTCGTCGACGTCGGGCACGGGCGAGACCGGCTCGGCCGGCGCGGCGGGAAGCGCGACCGACGGCGCGAGCTCCACGGGCACGACGACCGGCCTGCCGTCCGCCGAGATCCCCGACGAGACCGCCGGCCCGTACCCGGGCGACGGCTCCAACGGCCCCGACGTCCTCGAGGAGGCCGGCATCGTCCGCTCGGACATCCGCTCCAACATCGGCGAGACCGACCCGGTCGACGGCGTCCCGCTCGCCTTCACCATCCGCGTCACCGACATGGTGAACGACGACGTGCCCTTCGAGGGCGCCGCCGTCTACGCCTGGCACTGCAACGGCCTCGGCGAGTACTCGATGTACTCCTCCGGCGTCGAGGACGACACCTGGCTGCGCGGCGTCCAGGTCGCGAACGCCGACGGCGAGGTCACCTTCACGTCGATCGTCCCCGGCTGCTACGCCGGGCGCTGGCCGCACATCCACTTCGAGGTCTACCCCGACGTCGACTCGATCACCGACGCGGCCCACGCGATCGCCACCTCGCAGATCGCCGTCCCCGAGGCGATCCTCGGCGACATCTACGCCCTCGACGCCTACGCGGGCTCGGCGCAGAACCTCGCGGGGATCACCCTCGCGACCGACGGCATCTTCGGGGACGACGCCGAGGAGCTGCAGATGCCCACGATCTCCGGGGACCTCGAGACCGGCTACATCGCCGCCCTCGTCGCGCGGGTGGACACCACGACGGAGCCGACCGGCGGCGGCGAGGGCGGTCCCGGCGGAGACATGCCCGACGGCGGGACCATGCCCGACGGCGCGACCATGCCCGACGGGACGGGCGACGGCGGGCCTGGCGGTACTCCTCCAGGCGGTACGCCGGGTGAACCACCGGCCGGTGAGGCGTCGACCGACCGGTCCTGACGCGTCCTCGTCGCTGCACGCGCCTGTCCGACCAGCCCCGTCCCCCCGGTCCGACACGTTCCGGCTCGACCGGTCCGACGAGCCCCGCCCCCACCGGTCCGACGCGTTCCGGCCCGACCTCACCGCCCCACCGACCCGACCACGTGAAAGCGAGACCCCGACATGCTCCGCAACCTCACGGGCTGGCACGCCCTCATCATCCTCGCCACGATCCTCCTGCTCTTCGGCGCCTCGAAGCTGCCGGCGCTCGCCCGTAGCGTCGGCCAGTCCGTGCGCATCCTCAAGAAGGAGGTGGGGAACGAGGAGACGTCCGGCGACGGGGCAGCCGATGGCGCCGTCCAGCCGTGAGCGCCGTCGACGCGGCGACGAACGGTCGGATGCCGCTCGCGGGCCACGCGCGCGAGGCACGTGCCCGGATGTTCCGCTCGGTGGCGGCCCTCACGGTCGGCACGAGCGCCGGTTTCCTCCTCGCCGACCCGGTCCTCGACCTCGTGCGGGCCCCGCTCGTCGAGCTCACCGAGACCCGCGTGACCGCGCTCAACTACTCCAGCCTGACCGGGGCGTTCGACCTCAAGGTCCGGCTCGCGATCGTCGTCGGTCTCGTGCTCTCCGCGCCGGTCTGGATCTTCGAGACGCTCGCCTTCCTTCTGCCCGGCCTCACGCGGCGAGAGCGCAGGTACGTCCTCGCCTCGCTCGGCGCCGCCCTTCCGCTGTTCCTCGCGGGGTGCGCCGGCGGCCTGCTGCTGTTCCCCCACATGGTGCAGGTGCTCGTCGAGCTCTCGTCGACCGAGGACCTCACGCTGCTGGACGCCTCGGGCTACGTGAGCTTCGTGCTCAAGGTGGTGCTCACGACCGGGGTCGCGTTCACCGTGCCGGTGGGCGTCGTCGTGCTCAACCTCCTCGGCATCCTGCCCGCGCGGCTCCTCGCGCGCACGTGGCGGCTGCTCGTGGTCGTCATCGTCGTGTTCAGCGCCCTCGTCACGCCGGCCGCCGACCTGTTGTCGATGGCCCTGGTCGCCGTCCCCATGGCCGCCCTGTTCGGGGCCGCCTACCTCGTCGCCCTCCTCCACGACCGGCACGTCGCCAGGCAGGCGCTCGCCACGGACCGGCAGCGGTCCACGATCACCGGAGGTGACGCATGACCGGCGGCCTCAGCCTCGAGAAGCTCGTCGTGGTGCTCGTCGTCGCGAGCCTGGTCATCGGCCCGTCACGGCTCCCCGGCTACGCGGCCAGGCTCGGCGAGGTCGTGCGCGGCCTGCGCGACGCCGTCGAGGCCACGCGCACCCGGACAGAGAACGAGCTCGGCGTCCCGCTCAGCGTCGACGAGTGGCGCGACGCCGTGCGGCGCTACGACCCCCGACGGGTCGTGCGCGAGGCGCTCGCGGAGGAGCCGGTCGGGGGCGTCGGGACCGAAGAGGTCGACGGACGGGCCGGCACGGCAGGCACCGGCGTGCCGGTCGACCCGGCAGGCACCGACGCGCCGGTCGACCCGGCAGGCGCCGGCGTGCCGGTCGAGGCGGCCGACCTCTTGGAGGTCGCCGAGTCCTCCGAGCCCGCACACCGGGACGCCCCCTCCGAGCCCGCCTGGCGCTGGCAGGTCGCGGGCGGCAGCTCGGGTCATCCACGCCGCGTCCGCGTGCCGGTCGCGGCGTCGGCGGACAGCCCTCCGGCCGACGCCTCTTCGGCCGTTGCCCCTCCGGGCGATGCCTCTTCGGCCGTTGCCCGTCGGCCCGATGCGTCTCCGGCCGGCGGCGACACCACGGCCGAGCCCTCGCCGCCTCCCGACCGAGAGGTCCGCGCTGCACCCGAACTACAGTGACCCTGCGGCGCGACGCGTCGTCCCCGGCGACGGGGCGCGCACACGAAGGGCGAACGGTGCAGGTCTGGCACGACTCCGAGGAGATCCCCCGCGACCTCGGCCCGATCGTCCTCACGGTCGGCGTCTTCGACGGCGTCCACCGCGGCCACCGTGCCCTGCTGGCGGCGACCGTCGAGGAGGCCGCGAAGCGTTCCCTCCCGGCCGTCGCGCTGACCTTCGACCCGCACCCGGCCCAGGTGCACCGACCCGAGGACGATCTCGTCCTCGTCGCCAACGCCGCCGACCGCATCGAGCGGCTCTCCGCCCTCGGCCTCGACGGGGTCCTCGTGCAGCACTACGACCTGGAGTTCGCGTCCGCGACCCCGGAGGAGTTCGTCTCGGACTACCTGCGGCGCGACCTGGAGGTCGCCTGCCTCGTGGTGGGGGAGGACGTCCGCTTCGGCCGCGACAACGCCGGCGACGCCGACGTCCTGCACGACCTGTGCGACCGCCTGGGCATCGAGCTCGTCCTCGTCGCCGAGGTCGCCTGCGACCTCACGGGCCGACGGTGGTCGTCCACGTGGATCCGGCAGTCCCTGGCCGCCGGCGACGTCCACCAGGCCGCCCGCATCCTCGGGAGGCCGCACCGGCTGCGCGGCGTCGTCGTGCGCGGGTTCCGCCGCGGCCGCGCGCTCGGGTACCCGACCGCCAACCTCGCCCCCGACGACCTCGGCGTGGTCCCCGCCGACGGCGTCTACGCCGGCTGGCTGCTGCCGGGACCGTTCGACACACCGGGTGCCGCGGACACCGGCGCCACCCGGCTGCCGGCCGCGATCTCCGTCGGTACCAACCCCACGTTCCAGGGCACCGAGCGCACCGTCGAGGCCCACGTGCTCGGTCGCACCGACCTCGACCTGTACGACGAGGAGGTCGTCGTCGAGTTCGTCGCGCACCTGCGACCCATGGTCACGTTCGACGGCATGGAACCCCTCATGGCGCAGATGCGGGCCGACGTCGAGGACGCGGCCGGCATCCTCGGTGTCCCGGTCCCGCCCGAGCTCGCGCCCGACGCCGTCACGGCCACCTGAGGGACGCGGCCCGTCGGCCGCCTCAGGCCACCGCGCGGGCCGGCTCGACCAGGCGGCCGTCGGCGATGTGCACGGTGGCGTCGACGCTGCCGAGCGTGGACTCGTCGTGGCTCACCAGCAGGGTGGCGGCGCCGGTGGTCCGGGTCAGCTCCGTGAGGAGGTCGACGATCTGCGTGCCCCGCTCGTGGTCGAGCGCCGAGGTCGGCTCGTCGACGAGCAGCACCGCCGGGTCGCCGACGAGCGCCCGCGCGATGTTCACCCGCTGACGCTGTCCGCCCGAGAGCTGGTGCGGCCTGCGGCCCAGCTCCCGCTCCAGGCCGACGCGCGCGAGCATCTCGGCCGCACGCTCCCTCGCGTCGGGCAGCGACCCACCCAGCATGTGCGCGGTCACCACGAGCTGCTCGTGCGCGGTCAGGCTCGGCAGCAGCTTCGGCTGCTGGAAGACGATGCCGATGCTTCTGCGGCGCAGCTCGGCGCGCTCGGGCTCGCCGAGCGTCGCGCCGGCGCCCGTCACCACGGCCGGACCCACCTGTACGAGCCCGGAGTCGGGGAGCGTGAGCGTGGCGGCGATCGCCAGCAGGCTCGACTTCCCCGACCCGGACGGCCCCAGCAGCGCCGTCGTCGTCCCCGGCGCGACGACCAGCGAGACGTCGTCGACGGCGGTGAGCCGGCCGTCGCCGTCGGGGTAGGAGAGCGTGACGTGGTCGAGGAGAAGTCCGGTGGTGGTCATGGCGTGCACCTTTCGGTCGCGGGCGTATCGGCGAGGGGGCCGGTGTGGTCCGGGCGGCGGGTCAGGACGCGTTGAGCGCCGCGTGCGGGTCGACGGCCGCGATGCGGCGCAGCGACAGCCCGGCGCCGAGCAGGCCGAGGACCACCAGGATGAGGACGGGCACCACGGTCGTCGTCCACCCCAGGGCCACCGGCATGACGTCGGAGATGGCCCACGCGGTGAGCGTCGCGAGCCCGGAGCCGAGCACGGTCCCGGCGAGCAGGAGCACGGCGGCCTGGCCGAGCGCGTCGCGCAGGAGGTAGCCGGTCGACGCGCCGAGGGCCTTGAGCACGGCGACGTCGTCGGAGCGGCTGATCGTCCAGACGGTGAAGAACGAGCCCACCACGAGCGCCGAGATCGCGTACAGGAAGCCCTGCATGAGCATCAGCGAGCCGTTTTCCGAGGCGTAGGAGCCGATCGCCTGCAGCGAGTCGCCGCGGGAGACGGTGGTGGTCCCCAGCTCGGCGTCGATACCGGCGAGGTCGGCGCCGGACGCGGTCTCCAGGGCGACGACGGTGGCCACGAGGTCCCCGCCGCCCGCGCCTGCGCCGCCCGTCGACGCCGGGGAGCCGACCGCCTGCCAGTCGGCCAGCGTCGTCCACACCACGGGCGTGTGGGAGAAGCTGGCGGCGGTGTCCGCGACGCCCGCGACGTCGAGGTCCTGACCGGCGACGGCCAGCGTGTCACCCGCCCCGGCGTCCAGCTCCTCGGCGGCACCGGGGGAGAGCCAGACCGACCCGTCCGCGAGGTCGACGCCGTCCGGCACGGCGAACGAGCCCGGCTCGGCGCCCAGGACGGTGACGCTCGCGGTGCTGCCGTCGACCGACGACCGCGTCGTGGCGACTCCGAGCGGCGCCGTCTGCGCCACGCCGTCGGCCTCGGCGAGGGTCTCCCACTGCGCGGCGTCGACCTGGGAGGACGTGAAGCTCGGCTCCTCCTCGGAGCCGAACGCCAGGTGGTCGGCGGGCAGGTCCGCGATCGCCGACGTCGACTCGCGGGCGAGCCCCGACGTCAGCGCCGACAGGAACGTGACGAGGAAGGTGATGAGGACGACGACGCCCGTCATGAGGGCGAAGCGGCCGGAGGCGAAGCGCAGGTCGCGCCAGGCGACGAACATGGTGGAAGCTCCTCGGGTCGGACGAGGCTCCAGGCTCGCGCCGCAGCGCTGCGCACACATCGGCCGGAGGGGACGGGTGTCGGCGCCGCGAGGTGCAGGCCTCGCTCAACCTTTTGGCCGATCCGTCCCGGCGGCCGCGTCCGTACTGTGGTGCGGTGACCCTCCTGCCCGCAGCGCCGCCTGCCGCGCCGCCCGGCCGACGTGCCGCCCGCGCCATGCAGCTCGGGCTCGACGCCCTCGCCCTGGTGCTGGCCGCGCTCGTCGTGTGGCGCGGCGAGCAGGCCGCCCCCTACGGCCTGGCCTTCGGCGTCGTGCACGTGGTCGGACGGCTCGCGCTCGGTCCGGTCGTGCACGAGCGGGCCGGCGCCCGACCGGTGCGTCCGCGCGCCGCCGTCGCCTGGGTCGCCGTCCTCACCGGCCTCGCCCTCACCGCCGGGTTCGCGGGCACCGAAGGGATCTGGCTCGCCTTCCCCGTCTTCCTGCTCCAGCTGCACGTCCTGCCCACTCTCGCCGGGGTCGTCGCGGTCGCGGTCACCACGGCCGTCACGGTGGTGGCCGGCGCCGGCCGCGACGGTCTGGGCGTCGGGGCGGTGCTCGGCCCGGTGCTCGGCGCCGCGGTGTGCGTCGGCGTCGTCCTCGGCGTGCGCACCGTCCTCGCCGAGGCCGACCAGCGCCGAGAGCTCCTCGAGGACCTCGTCGCCGCCCGGCAGGTCCTGGCCGAGCGGGAGCGCGCCTCCGTCGTCGCCGCCGAGCGGCAGCGCCTGGCCCGCGAGATCCACGACAGCCTCGCCCAGGGCCTGGCCTCCGTCGAGCTCGTCCTGCGCGCCGCCGACGGCGCGCTCGCCGCAGGGGAGACCGCGAAGGCGCGGGACCTGGTCGACACCGCGCGCACGGCCGCGCGGGACAACCTCGCCGAGGCCCGAGCCTTCGTCCGCGACCTGCCCTCGCCTCTGGTCGGCACGGGCCTGCACGACGCCGTCGCCCGGCTCGCCGAGCAGACCACCCGTGCCGGCGGCGTCCGGGTCGACGTCACGGTCACCGGCGACGAGCGGGCCCTGCCCGGCGCCGTCGAGCAGGCCCTGTGGCGGGTGGCGCAGCAGGCGCTCGCGAACGCCGTCGAGCACGCCGGCGCCTCCTCGGCCCACGTCACGCTCAGCTACCTCGGCGAGGCCGTCGCGCTCGACGTCGTCGACGACGGCACCGGGTTCGACCCGGCACGAGTGCGTGGTGGGGTGCGCGACGGTCTGCGCGACGGTCGGCACGGTGGAGCGCTCGGGGAGGCCACGTCGGACGTGGACCCCGAAGCCGACCCCGACCCCGCCGCAGTCCCCGACGCCGGACCCGCCGCCGCTCCGCGCGGCCGGGGGACCGGGCTCGACGGCATGCACGAGCGGCTGCGCGCCGTCGGCGGGACGTTGACGGTCGAGTCGGCCCCGTCGTCCGGCACGGCCGTGGGCGCGGTGGTGCCGCTGTGAACGCGGCGACCCTGCGCGTCGTCCTCGTCGACGACCACCCCGTGGTGCGCGCCGGCCTGCGCGCGGTGCTCGACGCCGAGCCGGACCTCGACGTCGTCGCCGACGTCGGCGACGGCGAGGCCCTGCTCGCGCTGCTCGCGACGGGGGAGCACGTCGACGTCGTCCTCATGGATCTCCAGCTCGGCGCGGGGCGGCCCGACGGCGCCGCGGTCACGCGCCGGGTCCACGAGTCGGGCGGCCCACCCGTGCTCGTGGTCACCACCTACGACACGGAGTCGGACATCCTCGCCGCGCTCGACGCCGGCGCCCTCGGCTACCTCCTCAAGGACGCCCCCACCGAGGAGCTCGTGGCCGGCGTGCGCGCCGCCGCCCAGGGCCGCACGGTCCTGGACCCTTCGGTGCAGTCCCGGCTCGTCGGGCGCATGCGCTCGCCCGGCACGGCGCTCACGCCCCGCGAGCTCGAGGTGCTCGACCGGCTCGCCCGCGGCGAGTCCAACGACCAGATCGCCGGCGCCCTGTTCCTGTCCCGCGCCACGGTCAAGTCCCACCTCGCGCACGTCTACGACAAGCTCGGGGTCGACAGCCGGACCGCCGCCGTCGCCCGAGCCCGGGAGCGCGGGCTGCTGCGCGGGTGACGGCGCGCGGCGGTGTGCGGCGTCACGCCCTGCGACCCGGCTCCGGCGCCCCGCCTTGGTAGGCTGGTCGTTGCCGTCAAGCCGGCCACGGACGCGTCATGCCCGGGAGAACATGCCCCGGAGCTCCGTGCAACGAACCGAACTGGAGACACATGGCCCTCTCGAAGGACGTCAAGCAGCAGATCATCGCCGAGTACGCGACCCATGAGGGCGACACCGGTTCCCCCGAGGTCCAGGTCGCGATGCTCTCGCGCCGGATCAAGGACCTCACCGAGCACTTCAAGGGCCACAAGCACGACCACCACTCGCGTCGTGGGCTCATGCTCCTCATCGGCCAGCGCAAGCGACTGCTCGCGTACCTCGCCGCCGAGGACATCGAGCGGTACCGCTCCCTCATCGCACGTCTCGGCCTGCGCCGCTGACGTCATCGGCCCCGGACCCGTCAGGGGTCCGGGGCCGCTCTGCGACGCACGGCGTCGACACAGAGCGCGACACAACTGAATCCACCGCAGCACACCGCCGCACCAGGCCGTTCGTCCGGTCCTCGGTAGTGGCCTCCGGAAGCGCGAGATGCAGCGTCCGTGGGCCTCGATCGATGACCGTCGGGGGCGGGCGCGGCACGACCGACAAGGAGGCCCTCATGGAGGGACCCGAGATCACCGCGGCCGAGGCCGTCATCGACAACGGCCGCTTCGGCACCCGTACCGTCCGCTTCGAGACCGGACGCCTGGCCCGCCAGGCCGCCGGCTCCGCCGTCGCCTACCTCGACGAGGAGACGATGGTGCTGTCCGCCACGACGGCCGGCAAGCACCCCAAGGACCACTTCGACTTCTTCCCGCTCACCGTCGACATCGAGGAGCGCCAGTACGCCGCCGGCAAGATCCCCGGCGCGTTCTTCCGCCGCGAGGGGCGCCCCTCGACCGACGCGATCCTCGCCTGCCGCCTCATCGACCGGCCGCTGCGCCCCTCGTTCGTCAAGGGCCTGCGCAACGAGATCCAGGTCGTCGGCACCATCTTCTCCGTCCACCCGGACGACGCCTACGACGTCGTGGCCATGAACGCCGCGTCGATGTCCACCCAGATCGCGGGCCTGCCCTTCTCGGGTCCGATCGGCTCGGTGCGCGTCGCCCTCGTCGAGGACCAGTGGGTCGCGTTCCCGCGCTACTCGGAGCTCGAGCGCTCCGTCTTCTCGATGGTGGTCGCCGGCCGCCGGGTCGAGACCAAGGGCGGCGCCGACATCGCCGTCATGATGGTCGAGGCCGAGGCCTCCGACAACGTCTTCGAGCTCATCGCCGCGGGCGCCACCAAGCCGACCGAGGAGGTCGTCTCCCAGGGCCTGGAGGCCGCGAAGACCTTCATCGGCGCCCTGTGCGACGCCCAGTCCGAGCTCGCGGCCACGACCGCGAAGCCGACCGGCGACTTCCCGCTGTTCCCGGACTACGCCGACGACGCGCTCACCGCCGTCGAGGGCCACGTCCTCGCCGACGTCCAGCAGGCCATCACGATCCCCGGCAAGCAGGACCGCGAGACGCGCCAGGACGAGATCAAGACCGCGATGCTCGAGGCGCTCGGCGAGCAGTTCGAGGGCCGCGAGAAGGAGCTCTCCGCCGCGTACCGCACCGTGACGAAGGAGGTCGTGCGCAAGCGCGTCCTCACCGAGGGCATCCGCATGGACGGCCGCGGGCTCAAGGACATCCGCACGATCTCGGCCGAGGTCGAGGTCCTGCCGCGCGTCCACGGCTCGGCGCTGTTCGAGCGTGGCGAGACCCAGATCCTCGGGGTCACCACGCTCAACATGCTGAAGATGGAGCAGCAGATCGACTCGCTGTCGCCCGTCACCAAGAAGCGCTACATGCACCACTACAACTTCCCGCCCTACTCCACGGGCGAGACGGGGCGCGTCGGCTCGCCGAAGCGCCGCGAGATCGGCCACGGGGCGCTCGCCGAGCGTGCGCTCGTGCCGGTCCTGCCGAGCCGCACCGAGTTCCCCTACGCGATCCGTCAGGTCTCCGAGGCGCTCGGCTCCAACGGCTCGACGTCGATGGGCTCCGTCTGCGCGTCGACCCTCGCGATGCTCAACGCGGGCGTGCCGCTGCGCGCCCCCGTGGCCGGCATCGCCATGGGCCTGATGTCCGACGAGGTCGACGGCGAGACCCGCTACGCGGCGCTCACCGACATCCTCGGCGCCGAGGACGCGCAGGGCGACATGGACTTCAAGGTCGCCGGCACGCGCGAGATCGTCACCGCCATCCAGCTCGACACCAAGCTCGACGGCCTCCCGGCCTCCGTGCTCACCGGTGCGCTGACCCAGGCCCGCGACGCCCGGCTGTTCATTCTCGACGTGATGAACGAGGCGATCGACGCCCCCGACGAGATGGCCCCGACGGCGCCGCGCATCATCACCGTCCAGGTCCCGGTCGACAAGATCGGCGAGGTCATCGGCCCCAAGGGCAAGATGATCAACCAGATCCAGGAGGACACCGGCGCGGACATCTCGATCGAGGACGACGGCACCGTGTTCATCGGTGCGGTCGACGGCCCGTCCGCCGAGGCGGCGCGCCAGGCCATCAACTCGATCGCCAACCCGCAGATGCCGGAGGTCGGCGAGCGGTTCGTCGGCACGGTCGTCAAGACCACGTCGTTCGGCGCGTTCGTCTCGCTCACGCCGGGCAAGGACGGCCTGCTGCACATCTCGCAGGTCAAGCGTCTCGTCGGCGGCCGCCGGATCGACTCCGTCGAGGAGGTCCTCCAGGTGGGCGCCAAGGTGCAGGTCGAGCTCGCCGAGATCGACCCGCGCGGCAAGCTCTCGCTGCACGCCGTGGTCGAGGGCGACGAGTCCGGCCCGGCCGCCGGCGCCGAGGGCTCCACGCCCGAGGCCGACGCCGACGCCGACGAGAAGCCGGCCCGCCGGGAGCGTGCGCCGCGCGAGCGTCGCCCGCGCACGCGGACCCGCAGCTCGGCCGCCGACTCCGACGAGTGAGCGGGATTCTGTCTCACGAGTGAGCGGGATTCTGCTTCGCGAGTGAGCGGGATTCTGCCTGGCGAGTGAGCGCGGTTCTGCTTCACGAGTGAGCGCGTCGGCCACCGGCACCGCGTGACACGACCACCGACGGGGGTCGGGCCCCTCAGGGCCCGGCCCCCGTCGTCGTGCGTGGACCGGGCGGGAGGGCCCGGCTCCGTCGACGGGGGACCGGGCGCCGGCGCCGCGGCCTACGATTGATCGATGCCCCACGACCCCCGCATCACCACCGACGGCACGCCCGGCGCCCGCCCCGACCACCGCTCGTCCGGCCCCGCGCCCACGACCGACCGCGGATCCGGCGTCGACGGCGGACGCGACGGCGGGACCCGGCCGCTCGTCGTCGCCCCGGCCGGCTCACCGGGCACCGAACTGAGCTGGGAGGCCGGCGGCACGCTCGCCCGGCGCTCCGTCCTGCCCGGCGGCGTGCGCGTCCTCACCGAGCAGGTCCCCGGCCAGCGCTCGGTGGCGCTCGGTGCGTGGATCGCCGTCGGGGCGAGGGACGAGACCGGCGGGCACCTCGGCTCCACGCACGTGCTGGAGCACCTGCTGTTCAAGGGGACCGCGCGGCGCAGCGCGCTGGACATCGCCGAGGCGTTCGACGCCGTCGGCGGGGAGTCCAACGCGGCGACCGGCCAGGAGTCCACCTGCTACCACGCGCGCGTCCTCGACGACGACGCACCCCTCGCGCTCGACGTCATCACCGACATGATCACCTCGGCCACGCTCGACGCCGACGAGCTCGAGAACGAGCGCGGCGTCATCCTCGACGAGCTCGCGGCCGCCGAGGACGACGCGCAGGACGTCGCCCACGAGCGGTTCGCCACCGCGGTCCTCGGCGGGCACCCGCTGGGCCGCCCCGTCGGCGGCACACCGGAGTCGGTGCGAGCGCTGCCCCGGGACGTCGTCGCCGAGCACTACCGCTCCTACTACCGCAGCGACGAGCTCGTGCTCACGGCCGCCGGGTCGCTCGACCACGACGAGCTGTGCGAGCGGCTCACCGAGCTGCTCGGGCGTGGCGGCTGGGAGCTCGACGCGTCGGCCGCGCCCGCGCCGCGACGCAGCGCGCACGACCCGACGCGCGGCCGGCCCGTGACGTCCGATGCCGGGTCGGAACGGGCCGGGTCGGAGCCGACCGGGCAGCCGCGTGCCGTCACGGTCGTGCGAGCCACCGAGCAGGCGCACGTCGTCATCGGTGCACCCGCCCTGCGCGCGGGCGACCCGCGCCGGTGGGCCCTGGCGCTCGCGACGACGATCCTCGGCGGCGGCATGAGCTCGCGCCTGTTCCAGGAGGTGCGCGAGCGCCGCGGCCTGGCCTACAGCACGTACGCGTGGTCGACCTCGTACGCCGAGGCCGGCTACGCGGGCCTGTACGCGGGCTGCGCGCCCGACGCCGTCCCCGAGGTGGCCAGGCTGCTGGCCGGGACGCTCGCCGACCTCGCGGGTGACGGCCCCGCCGAGGCCGAGCTCGCGCGTGCCAAGGGCCAGCTGCGCGGAGGGATCGTGCTCGGGCTCGAGGACAGCGGGGCGCGCATGTCCCGCCTGGGCAACGCCGAGATCGTGCGCGGCGAACTCACCTCCATCGACGCGACCATCGAGCTCATCGACGCCGTGACCGCGAGGGACGTGGCGGACATGGCCGCCTTCATCGCCGCCGGCGACCGTGCGGCCACGGTCGTGGGACCGGTCGCCCCCGATGCCGCGGACGGGCTCCTCGGCTAGCGCCCCGGCGCCGGCCCCGGCCAGACCTCACGCCCGCGCTCGCTCCACCGGCCCACCCTCGTCCAGATCGTGGGACGTTCCGGAGCAGCCGGGCGGGGTCCCGCCCGGCCTCGCGATCGTGGTGGTCATCCAGGCCGACCGGCCCGGGAGAGATGCTTCGAGGAGACAGCATGACCACGACGATCGACGCCCAGGCCCCCACGATCCCCACGATCCCCGCGAGCCACGAGTCCGTGCCCGCGGCCCGCGGCATCTGGCGCGGCAACGTGCACACCGACCTCACGTCGCGGCACTTCGAGTACGCCACGGGCGAGCCCGAGGCGATCGGTGGCACGGACCTCGCGCCGTCGCCGATGGACCTGTTCGTCGGCGGCACGGCCGGCTGCCTCGCCGTCGTCGTCGAGGTCGTGGCCGGCGAGTTGGGGATCGCCTTCGAGTCCCTCGAGATCGACGTCGACGGTCACCTCGGCACCCGCGGGTTCCTCGGCACCGCCGACGTGCCCCCGAACATCCAGGTTCTCGACGTCACCGTGCGGCTCACGACCTCCGCGACCGAGGCACAGGTCGAGGAGCTCAAGGACGCCTCGAGCCGGCGCTGCCCGGCGCTCGGGCTCTTCCGCGCCGCGAACCTCACGATCAACGAGGACTGGTTCGTCACCGCGGCATGAGCAACCTGCCCTCGATGACCGCGCGACTCGTATCGTGGCGCGCATGAGTGAATCGATCCGGGTGGCGGTCGTCGGGGCGGCGGGCCGCATGGGACAGCAGGTGGTCGGCGCCGTGCGCGCCGCGGAGGACCTCGAGCTCGTGGCCGAGCTGGACGCCGGCGACGACGTCGCGGCCGGCGTGCGCGAGGCGGGCGCCTCGGTCGCCGTGGAGTTCGCCGTGCCGAGCGCGAGCCGGGACAACGTCCGGGCGATCCTCGACGCAGGAGCGAGCGCCGTCGTCGGGACCACCGGGTGGACCGACGAGGCGTTGGCCGAGCTCGAGACCTACGTGAGCGAGGTCAACGAGCGGCGTGCGGACGCGGGGGAGGAGCCGCTGGGCGTCCTCGTCGCCCCGAACTTCGCACTGTCCGCCGTGCTGGCGATGTCCTTCGCCCGGCAGGCCGCTGCGTACTTCGAGTCCGTCGAGGTCGTCGAGCTGCACCACCCCGACAAGGTCGACGCGCCGTCGGGGACGGCACTGAGCACCGCGCGCGGGATCGCGGCGGCGCGCAGGGAGGCGGGGCTCGCGGACTCCCCGGATGCCACCGAGACCGACCCCGACGGGGCGCGCGGCGCGAACGTCGACGGCGTGCACGTGCACGCCGTGCGGCTGCGGGGCCTCATCGCGCACGAGGAGGTCCTCCTGGGGAACCCCGGTGAGCAGCTGACGATCCGTACCGACTCGTTCGACCGGGCGAGCTTCATGCCCGGCGTGCTGCTGGCCGCGCGGCAGATCGGCGGCCGGCCGGGGCTGACCCGGGGGCTGGACGCGCTGCTCGACGTGTGAGCGGGTGGCGCGCCGGGTGCGCGGCCCACGACCGCTGCTGACTCAGCTGCCGAGGGTCGCCCACCACTCGTCCTGGACCGCCTCGGCGGAACCGACCGGGATCTCCCTGCGACGGCCCGTCGGCGCGAAGCCCGCGGCGTCGAGGAACCGCTGCCGAGGATCGTCGCCGCGCACCACCCAGATCGACAACGCGGTCGCGCCCGAGTCCCGCGCGAGGTCCGCGCACGCCGCCAGGAGCCTGGACCCGTGCCCCACCCGCTCGGCGCCTGGGCTGATCTCCAGGGCGAGGATCTCGAGCAGGGTCCCGCGCCGCGCCGCCAGAAGTGCCTCGGACGGCGCCTCGTCGGCCTGTGTCGCCTGTGCCGCCTGCGCCGCGTCTCCCGCCTGCGCAGCGTCGCCAGCCTGCGCCGCCTGCTCGGCCTCGTCCTGCGTCGCCGGGGCGGCCGGGGCGATCGCCGCCAGCCCGACGACGTCCTTGCCATCGAGAGCCGTGAGCACGTGGTGACCGCGCTCGGTCACGGCGGCGGCGTTCGCCCAGGCCAGTGCCAGGTCGCCGGGGTCGATGACGGACAGCGCCTCGTCGTCGGCCGCGATCCCGGCCCCCGCCGCCAGGGCCGCCCGCATGGTGGTGGTGTGGATGGCGCCGAGGTCGTCGGCGTCGGCGGGGATCGTCGGCCGTACCGACACGTCGGGCCCGCCGCGGGAGGTCGTCGGCAGCCCCTCGGGCGTGCGGCCCGCCGCGAGGGAGGACAGGACGTCGTCGTGGTGGTCGCTCACCGAACCACCCTATGAGGTCACGCGTCACCCCTCCTGCGCCGGCACGGCCGTGGCAGGTCCGGGCATCCGCCAGGCGACCAGCGCGCCGACCAGGAGGCCGAGCCCGGCCAGCGCTGTGGCGACCACGAACGGGTCGCCGCCGTGCAGCGCGGGCGCGAATCCGATGCCCACGAAGACCGCCACGCCGGCGGAGCCGCCGAGCTGGTCGGCCGCACGCTGCACTCCAGAGGCTGTCCCTGCGTCGTCGTCGGTCACGCCGCTGACCGCGACGTACTGCAGGCCCACGAGGCCGAGGCCCATGCCCGCGGCGATCGGCAGCATCGCCAGGACCGTCGGCGCCGCACCGGCATCAACCGCCGCCACCGTGGCGATCACGACCATCGCGGCCGCGGTCAGGCCGAGGCCGGCCAGCACGCAGGCGCGCGCTCCCCACCTGCCCAGCAGCCGGGGCACGAGCGTGGCGAAGACGATGAGCGCGACCGCCAGCGGGAGCATCGTCAGGCCGGCGCCCAGGGGCCCGATGCCGAGTCGGTCCTGCAGATAGAACGTGAACAGCAGGAACGAGGTCGACAACGCACCGCTGAGCAGCATCGTGGTCAGGTTCGCTGCCACACGGCCGCGGTGGGCGAAGAACGACAGCGGCAGCAGAGGGTCGGGCGAACGCATCTCGACCCGCACGAACGCGAGACCGGCCAGCACCGCCCCGACCAGGGCTGCCGGAGCGACCCACGCGGGTGCACCGGGCTCGCCCGCCTCGATCACCCCCAGGGTGAACAGCAAGGGGCCGGCGGTCAGGAGCACGGCCCCGGGGACGTCCATCGACCCGGCGCCGCGGGACACGGGACGGTCGCGCTCGACCAGGCCGAGCGCGGCCACCAGCACCACGAGGATGAAGGGCACCGAGACGAGGAAGACCCACCGCCAGCCCAGCTGGGCGGTGATGATCCCGGACAGGACGAGGCCGAGCACGAGGCCGCAGCTGGCGACGGCTGCCCACACGCTCAGCGCACGCGACCTGCGCGGCCCCTCGGGGAACATCAGCACGATGGTGGCCATCGCCGCCGGAAGGGCGATCGCCTCGCCGGCGCCCTGGAGCAGGCGCGCGCCGACCAGCCACCCGAAGGACGGGGCCAGCCCCGCCAGCAGCGAGGCGGCACCGAAGAGGGTCGTGCCCGCCAGCAGCGTGCGGCGTCGGCCCAGCAGGTCGCCGAGCCGGCCACCCAGCATCAGCAGGCCGCCGCCGGTGACCGTGTATCCGACCACGACCCAGGTCAGGGCACGAGCGTCGACACCGAACTCGTCGCCGATCGACGGCAGTGCGATGTTGACCACGGTCACGTCGACCGCGATGAAGAACTGCAGCATCGACATCGCGCACAGGACGAGCCAGGCGCGTGCCGGGGACGGGCCGTGCCCGCGTGAAGGTGGAAGTGGTGACGTCACCAGGTACTCCGTTGCTCAGGGGGTGCGAGCAGCACGAAGGTGCCGCTCCGGTCTGATCACGAAGCGGCTGGACGTCTCGAGGTAAGGAGGTGGGACGTCCCGCCGCTAGCGGGACGTCCTGGTCACAGCGGCGCAGGAGGCCGCGGAAGCTGCTGTCACGTCGGCCAAGTTATCAGCACGAACGTGCCGGCGCGGCTGCCGGACGGTGGTCGCCGGTGAGATCGGGCCCCGGCGCTCAGCCCGGCGCTCCCGCCGTCCGGGTACCGCCGCGGGTACCGTTCCAGCATGACGATGCCCTACCACCCCTCGCGCAGCTTCGGCTCGGTGTCCGTCGCCATGGCGACCCCGTTCACGCCCGACGGCGAGCTCGACGTCGACGCGGCCGTCTCGCTCGCGGTCGCCCTCGTCGAGGACGGGTGCGACGCCCTCGTGCTCAACGGCACCACGGGCGAGTCGCCCACGACGCACCAGCCCGAGAAGGACGCGCTCGTCCGGGCGGTCACGGAGGCCGTCGGGGACAGGGTGATGATCATCGGCGGCGCCGGCTCGAACGACACCGCGCACGCGGTACGCATCGCCGAGGGCGCCGCGCGCTCCGGCGCCAAGGGCCTGCTCGTCGTCGCGCCGTACTACAACCGCCCCTCGCAGGAGGGCGTCTACCAGCACATCGTGGCCGTGACCGAGGCGACCGACCTGCCGGTGATGGTCTACGACATCCCCGGCCGCACCGGCGTGCGCCTCGAGCCGGAGACCCTCGACCGGCTCGCCGCGCACGAGCAGATCCTCGCGGTGAAGGACGCCACCGGCGACGTGCCGGCCGGCTTCGAGACGATGTCCCGCACCGGGCTGGAGTACTACTCCGGCGACGACGCGCTCAACTTCGCGTGGCTCGCCCACGGGGCGTCCGGGGTCGTCTCCGTGGTCGGCCACGTGGCCGCCGCGAAGTACGTCGAGATGGTCCGCGAGGTCGACGCCGGCGACCTGCCGGGCGCGCGCGCCGTCGCCCACCGGGTCAAGCCGCTCGTCGCGGCGATCATGGGCACCGGCCAGGGCGCCGTCATGTCGAAGCACGCCAGCCACCTGCGGGGGCGCATCCCGCACCCCACCGTGCGCCTCCCGCTCGTCGGCGCGACCGAGGCGGAGGTCGCCGAGCTGCGCGCCACCCTCGAGGCGGAGGGGTACCTCCCGGCCTGAGCTGCCGGCGTACCGAGCAGACGCGCCGCGCAGACGCACCGAGCAGACGCACCGCTGGACGGGCACCGTCCGTGCCCGGGCCGGGGTCGCCGCGCAGGTCAGTGCTTGATCGTGTATCCGGCGTCGACGGGCAGCGTGACTCCGGTGACGTACCGCCCGGTAGTGCCCCCCACGACGGCGAGGCCCCCAGGCCGTTCGGCGTGCGGTGCGCGCGGCGCTCACAGCGGGTCGGTGAGGTACCTCTGGAACGTGGGCGCGAGCCACCGGACGACGTCGTCGTGGCTCGCCGAGGCGAGGGGCTCCACGCGTGCCACCAGACGCACCATCGCGAGCCCGATCACCTGGGTGGCGACGAGGGTCGCGCGGAGCCGGGCCTCGTCGGCGGGCACGCCGAGCCGCTGGATCATCGGGACGACCTGGCCGGACATCACCTCGACGAGCCGGTCGCGCGCCGGCTCGTGCTCGACCGCGGTGCGCAGGAGGACGAGGAGGACGTCGTCCTGCTCCCAGCGCCGAAGCACGTGGCGGGCGATGAGCTCGCCGATCTCATCGGGCGTCGTGGGGGCGTCGCCGGTGAGGTCGATGCCGAGCTCGACGTCGACGGTGGCGGCGAACAGGTCCGCCTTCGACCCGAACGAGCGGATGACGACCGCGGGATCGACGCCGGCCCGGGCGGCGATCGCCCGGACCGTCGCCCGGTCGTAGCCCTGCTCGGCGAAGAGCTCCCGGGCGGCGGCGCGGATCGTCGTGCGGTTCTCCTGCGCGGTGCGGCGGGCCATCGTCCCACTGTAGATCAACGAGCGTTGACCTGCGTGGCGGCGAGGCGTACCGTCACGTCAACAAGCGTTGATCATTGGAGGTGCGCGATGACGAGGACGGGGCGTGGGGCGGCCAGGTCGGGGCGCGGAGCGGCGCGCGGGACGGGACCCGGGCAGGGCAGGTCGGGGCGTCGGACGGCCAGGTCGGGCCGTGGCGGGAACGGGGACGGGAGGCCGGGCCCGGGCGACGTCGTCGTCGAGGCCGAGGGCCTGTCGGTCGTCCGGGGCGGCAAGGAGGTCCTGCGCGGTGTCGACCTCGAGCTGCGCGCGGGGGAGATCCTCGGGCTCCTGGGCCCGTCCGGCGGCGGGAAGACGACGCTCATGCGCGCCGTCGTCGGGGTCCAGCGGCGCGTGACCGGACGCCTCGACGTGCTCGGCCGCCCCGCCGGGGGCGCCGACCTGAGGGGGCGGATCGGCTACGTCACCCAGGCCCCGGCCGTCTACGACGACATCACGGCGGCCGAGAACCTCGCCTTCTTCGCGGCCGTCCTCGGCGCCGGGCGCGACGACGTCGACCGGGCGCTCGCGGCCGTCGGCCTCACCGGGGCCGCCGACCAGGTGGTCGGCTCGATGTCCGGCGGTCAGCGCGGCCGCGTCTCGCTGGCCACCGCCCTACTGTCCCGGCCGCCGGTCCTCGTCCTCGACGAGCCGACGGTCGGCCTGGACCCGGTGCTGCGCCGCTCGCTGTGGGAGACGTTCCGCGAGCTCGCCGCGGGCGGCGCCGGCCTGCTCGTCTCGAGCCACGTGATGGACGAGGCCGAGCGGTGCGACCGCATCGCTCTCGTGCGCGACGGCGTGCTCCTGGCCACCGGTACCCCGGCCGGGCTCAGGGAGCGCACCGGCACGGCCACCGTCGAGGACGCGTTCCTCGCGCTCGTCGAGGAGGCGGCGGCGTGACCCCCGGGACCACGATCGCCGTCTCGCGCCGCGTGCTCACCCAGCTGCGTCGCGACCCGCGGACGGTGGCGCTCATGCTGCTCGTGCCGTGCCTGCTCCTGGCCCTGCTGCGGTGGGTGTTCGGGGAGGCCGGAGACGGTGCCACGTTCCAGCGCCTGGGCCCGAGCCTCATCGCGATCATGCCGTTCATCGTCATGTTCGTCGTCACCTCGGTGACGATGCTCCGCGAGCGGACCGCCGGCACCCTCGAGCGGCTCCTCGCCATGCCGACCGGCCGGGGAGACATCCTGGTGGGCTACGCACTCGCGTTCCTCGCCGTCTGCGTGGTCCAGGCGGGGCTCGTCATCGCGCTCGCCGTCGGCCTGCTCGGCCTGGAGGTGAGCGGACCGCTGTGGGCGCTCGTCGCCGTCGCCCTGACCGACGCCTTCCTCGGCACCGCGCTCGGCCTCGCCGTCTCCGCGTTCGCCCGGACCGAGTTCCAGGCCGTCCAGTTCATGCCGGCCCTCATCCTCCCGCAGCTGCTCCTGTGCGGACTGTTCGTGCCGCGCGAGGCGATGCCGCGCGCGGCGGAGATCCTCTCCGACCTGCTGCCGATGTCCTACGCCGTCGACGCGATGACGGGCGTGCAGGCGGGCACGGGCGGGGCCGTGGCCGACGGCACGTGGGCCGATCTCGGCGTCGTCGCCGCCCTCGCCGTGGTGGTCCTCATGCTCGGCACCCTCACGCTGCGCAGGCGAACCGACTGACGGCGTGCGCGGGTAGTGGGAGGATGAGCCGGTGAGCAATCCCCATCCTGAGCTGACCCGTCCGCCCGCCCTCGCGAAGGGCGCCATGCGCATCGTGCCCCTCGGAGGGCTCGGCGAGGTCGGCCGCAACATGACGGTCTTCGAGTACGACGGCAAGCTCCTTATCGTCGACTGCGGGGTGCTCTTCCCCGAGGAGCACCAGCCCGGCGTCGACGTCATCCTCCCGGACTTCAGCTACATCGAGGACCGGATCGACGACGTCGTCGCCGTGGTCCTCACGCACGGCCACGAGGACCACATCGGTGCCGTGCCCTATCTCCTGCGCCTCCGGGGCGACATCCCGCTGCTCGGTTCGCGGCTCACCCTCGCGTTCATCGAGGCCAAGCTGCGCGAGCACCGGCTGACCCCCCAGCTCCAGGTCGTCGCCGAGGACGAGCGGGTGACGAAGGGCCCGTTCGACCTCGAGTTCGTCGCAGTCAACCACTCCATCCCGGACGCGCTCGCAGTGATGATCCGCACCGGCGCGGGCTCCGTCCTGCACACGGGCGACTTCAAGATGGACCAGCTGCCGCTGGACGGGCGCATCACCGACCTGCGTGCCTTCGCGCGTCTGGGCGAGGAGGGCGTGGACCTGTTCATGACCGACTCGACGAACGCCGAGGTGCCGGGCTTCACCGCACCCGAGCGGGACATCGGTTCGGTCCTCGACCAGGTGTTCGGCCAGGCCGAGGGGCAGATCGTCGTCGCCTCCTTCGCCAGCCACGTCCACCGCGTCCAGCAGGTCCTCGACGCCGCCGCACTGCACGGCCGCAGGGTCGCGCTCGTCGGACGGTCGATGATCCGCAACATGGGCATCGCCGCCGACCTCGGCTACCTCACGGTCCCGCCCGGCGTCCTCATCGACCAGAAGAACATCGACTCGATCCCGGCCCAGGACCGGGTCCTCATGGCCACCGGCTCCCAGGGCGAGCCGATGGCCGCCCTGTCGAGGATCGCCAACCGCAACCACAAGGTCGACGTCGGACCGGGCGACACGGTGATCTTCGCGTCCTCTCTCATCCCGGGCAACGAGAACTCGGTGTTCCGGGTGATCAACGGCCTCATGCGCCTCGGCGCGAAGGTCGTCCACCAGTCCAACGCCAAGGTCCACGTCTCCGGGCACGCCTCGGCCGGCGAGCTCCTGTACTGCTACAACATCGTGCAGCCGAAGAACGTCATGCCCGTGCACGGCGAGATCCGTCACCTCGTGGCCAACGGGGCGCTCGCCGTCCGCACCGGTCTGCCCGCCGAGCGGGTCGTGCTCGCCGAGGACGGCGTCGTCGTCGACCTCGCCGGCGGACGCGCGAAGATCGCCGGACAGGTTGAGTGCGGATACGTCTACGTCGACGGCAGCTCGGTCGGCGAGGTGACGGAGACCGAGCTCAAGGACCGGCGGATCCTCGGCGAGGAGGGCTTCATCTCGATCTTCGCCGTGGTCGACCGGCAGCACGGCACGGTCGTGGTCGGCCCGCACATCGAGGCCCGCGGCATGGCGGAGGCGCCCGCCGTCTTCGACGGCATCCTGCCCGACGTCACGGCCGCCCTGGAGGAGGTCGCCGCGCGCGGCAACGCCGACACGCACCAGATGCAGCAGGCGATGCGGCGCGTGGTGGGCCGGTGGGTCTCTCGGCGCCTGCGGCGCTCGCCGATGATCATGCCGACCGTCGTCGAGGTCTGACGGCTCGGGTCCGAGGTCTGACCTAGGCCGGGTCGCAGGCGGCGGCGATCCGCACGACGATCTCGGTGAGGATCGCCTCCGTGGTCGCGAGGGAGACCCGGACGTGCCCGGCGCCCGCGCCGCCGAACGCCGGGCCGTCCGCGGCGAGCACCCCGTGCCGGCGCAGCACCTGACCGGGGGTGTCGCCCAGGCCGTACTCACGCAGGTCGAGCCAGCCGAGGTAGGTCGCCTCCGCGGGGGAGACGCGTGCCTTCGGCAGGAGCTCGGACGCGAGCCGGACGAGCAGGTCGTGACGGCGGTCCATCTCCTTCACGAATCCGGCGAGCCACTCCTCCCCGTGGTCGTAGGCGGCCGTCACCGCGACGACCCCGGGGGTGGAGACCTCCTTGGCGAGGTGCGCCGCGTGCGTGTCCCACTCCCGTGCGGCCTCGGGGGTCGACGCGACGAGCTGGGCGCAGCGCAGACCGGGCAGGTTGAAGGACTTCGACGCCGAGGTCGCAGTCACAGAGTGCGCCGCCGCAGTGTCGCCGATGCTCGCGTAGGGCACGTGGACGTGGCCCGGGCGGACGATCGAGGCGTGGATCTCGTCTGCGAAGACGGTGGCGCCGCACCGGTCGACGACCTCGGCGATCGCCTCGAGCTCGGCGCGCGTGTGCACGCGGCCCGTCGGGTTCTGCGGGTTGCACAGGATGAAGAGGTCGCCGGGGCGCAGGGCCTCGGCGAGCGCGTCGAGGTCGTAGGAGTACGCGTCGCCCTCGCGGGCGAGGGGGACCTGGACGAGCTCGGTGCCCCACCGCGGCGGCACACCGAAGAAGCTCGGGTAGGCCGGCGTCGGCAGCACGATGCGTGCGCCGACCGGCAGGCGCCTGACCAGCTGGTGCATCGCGGAGAGCACGTCGGGCAGGAGGCGCACCCGGTCCGGGTCGACCTCGACCCCGTGCTGGCGGGTGAGGAAGCCGGCGCTCGCCTCGGTGCAGGCCCGCGTGAGCGCCGGTGAGATGTAGCCGAACAGCTGCTTGTCCACGGCATCGTGCAACGCCTCGAGCACGACGGGCGCGGTGCCGAGGTCGGACTCGGCGATGAACGTGCCGTAGAGGTCGGCGTCGGCGGGCCACGCGATACGGCCGCCGATCGCGCGCAGCGCCGCGACCTCCTCAGCGTGGGTCGTGACGCCGGCGGTGCCCGCGGCGTCCGTCGTCCCGGTCATCGGTGGTCCACCTGGCATGCGATCACGTGTGCTCCCTGTCGTGCGTCGAGGTCAGTGCGAGTCGTCCGAGCGCGCGCTCGAACCTGGCCTCATTGTCCTCCTCGCTGCCGGTGAGCACGTGGTCGATCTCCAGCAGGACCAGTCCGTGGACGAGGGCGAGCACGGTGGCGGCGTGCTCGTGGAGCTCCTCGGGGGACGTGTCCGGGGACAGGAGGCGTTCGACGGCGAGCATGATCTGGTGGGGGCCGTGCTCCCCGGTGAGCCGGGTCTGGCCGTGCCGCTCGGCGAGCACGCCGAAGGCCCGGTACACGTTCGGCATCTCCCGGGCGGCCCGGCGGTAGGCGTGGCACAGCGAGACGAAGTCCTCGAGCGGGTCCTCGTGCACCCGGCGGCGCGCGATGAGCGCCCGGAAGTCCTTCAGGCCCCGCCCGGTCACCTCGGCGACGAGCCGGTCGCGCGACCCGAACAGCGCGTAGACGCCGGCGGTGGTGGTCCCCGCCTCGGCGGCGACCGCGCGGATCGAGACGGAGTTCTCGCCGCCCGCAGCCAGCGCGCGTCCTGCGGCCCGGAGGAGGTCGGCGCGCAGGTCGTCGTCGTAGGGGCGCGGACGGGACATGCCAGCAGAATATGGCGTCATCGCCCGGCCCGTGCGTGCTCGGGTGGGGTAGTGCACCCCACGCCGGGCGTCGTGAGCCCACCGACGGCGACGTGCCGTGCACGCGATCCGGGTCGAGATCTCGGGCCCCGCGCCGTGCGGCGGCTATCGTGGCCCCGATGGCTACCCGTGCGTCTTCCCCCTCACGGCCGGCCCCGGCGGCACGCGGTGCGTCCTCCTCGCCGGCGCGTCCCACGCGCCCGCGCGGCGGCGGATCCGGCGGCAAGGGCACGGCAGGTCCGTCGCGCAGCGGCGGGACCGACCGACGATCGACCGGCAAGGAGGGCGGCTCAGTGCGACGCACCGGACCGGGCGACGGCTCGTCCGGCCCGAAGAGGCCCAGGTCCGGGATCCCCTCGGGCTTCCGCAACGACGCCATCGCGCTCGGCCTGCTCGCGCTCGCGATCGTCGTCGCCCTGCGCGAGTGGTTCGGCCTCTCGGGCCTCGCGGGCGTGCTCATCCACCACGCCGTCGCGGGCCTGGTCGGCGTGCTCGGCCTGCTCGTCCCCGTCGTCCTCGTCGTGCTCGCGGTCCAGCTGTGGCGCGAGGACCCCGAGGACCCCGACGACGACCTGCGCCCGCACGTCGTGATCGGCGTCGCGATCCTCGGCCTCGCCGTGGCCGCCGTCATCCACATCTTCGCCGGCTCGCCGTCCCCGATGGACTCGTTCACCGGCGTCGAGGACGCGGGCGGCCTGGTCGGCTGGGTGCTCGGCACGCCGCTCAACGCCCTGCTCTCGCCCTGGGGGGCCGTCCCGGTCCTCGTCCTGTTCGGCCTGTTCGGCGCCCTCGTGCTCACGGGCACGCCGATCCGTGCGCTGCCGGAGCGGACCCGCCGGGCCGCGGCCTGGATCTCCGGCCACGCCCCCGCCGGCCGCCACGGCGAGGACGACGCCGACGACCCCGCCGACGACGACGCGCCCCGGCGCGGACGACACCGCGGCGGACGCGGCCGCGACGGCGAGCGCACCGAGATGCTCGACCGGTACGCCGGCGACGAGGCGTTTGACCAGGCCGCCGAGGTCGGGCCCGGCCCCGCGCTCGAGGACGGGACGTCCGACGACGGCGCGCCCCGGCGCGCGAACGCCCGCCGCGTGCGCAGGCCCGGTCCGCACGACGTGGCCGTGTCCGCCACCGGGCCCTCCGGCTCCGCCGACCCCGCGGCAGGCTCCGACGCCGTGCTCACCGCCGCGGGCCTGGCGGCGGGCGGCGCCGCGGGCGGCGGTGGCGGCTCCTCCGCGGCGGAGCAGGGGGTGGGCCCCGAGGCTCCGCCGACCCGCACCCTCCCGGCGGCCGGCGAGCAGCTCACCCTGCCCGACGGCGACTACGATCTCCCGGCCGAGGCGCTCCTCGAGCAGGGTCCGCCCCACAAGGTGCGCTCCGCCGCGAACGACCGCGTCGTCGACTCGCTCACCCAGGTGCTCGAGGAGTTCGGCGTCGACGCCTCCGTCACCGGCTTCTCGAGGGGCCCGACGGTCACCCGGTACGAGCTCGAGCTCGGCCCAGGCGTCAAGGTCGAGCGCATCACCGCGCTGTCGCGCAACATCGCCTACGCCGTGGCCAGCGCCGACGTGCGCATCCTCTCGCCGATCCCCGGCAAGTCCGCGATCGGCGTCGAGATCCCCAACACCGACCGCGAGTCCGTCGCCCTCGGCGACGTCCTGCGCTCGGCCGTCGCGCGGGCGTCCGACCACCCGCTCGTCGTGGGTGTCGGCAAGGACGTCGAGGGCGGCTACGTCGTCGCGAACCTGTCGAAGATGCCGCACATGCTCGTGGCCGGCGCCACCGGCTCCGGAAAGTCGAGCTTCATCAACTCGATGATCACCTCGGTGATGATGCGGGCGACCCCCGAGCAGGTACGCATGGTCCTCGTCGACCCCAAGCGGGTCGAGCTCACCATCTACGAAGGCATCCCGCACCTGGTCACGCCGATCATCACCAACCCGAAGAAGGCCGCCGAGGCCCTGGAGTGGGTCGTGCGCGAGATGGACATGCGCTACGACGACCTGTCCACCTACGGCTACAAGCACATCGACGACTTCAACGTCGCGGTCCGCGCCGGGAAGGTCACGCCGCCCCCCGGGAGCGAGCGCGTCCTCGCGCCGTACCCGTACCTGCTGGTCGTCGTCGACGAGCTCGCCGACCTCATGATGGTGGCCCCGCGCGACGTCGAGGCCTCGATCCAGCGCATCACGCAGCTCGCCCGCGCCGCCGGCATCCACCTCGTGCTCGCCACGCAGCGGCCGAGCGTCGACGTCGTCACCGGCCTCATCAAGGCCAACGTCCCGAGCCGGCTCGCCTTCGCCACGTCCTCGCTCGCCGACTCCCGCGTGGTCCTCGACCAGCCGGGCGCCGAGAAGCTCATCGGGCAGGGCGACGCGCTGTTCCTCCCGATGGGGGCGAGCAAGACGATGCGCGTGCAGGGCGCCTGGGTCGGCGAGAGCGAGATCCACGGCGTCGTCGAGCACGTGAAGAGCCAGGCCGACCCCGTGTTCCGCGAGGACGTCACCGCGCCGGCCGGGGCCAAGAAGCAGGTCGACGAGGACATCGGCGACGACCTCGACGTGCTGCTCCAGGCCGCCGAGCTCGTCGTCACCAGCCAGTTCGGCTCGACCTCGATGCTCCAGCGCAAGCTGCGCGTCGGCTTCGCCAAGGCCGGCCGCCTCATGGACCTGCTCGAGTCGCGCGAGATCGTCGGCCCCTCGGAGGGCTCGAAGGCCCGCGACGTGCTCGTCCAGCCCGACGACCTGCCCGGCACCCTGGCGATGCTCCGCGGGGAGGACGCGCCGCAGCCCGCCGCCGACGGCGGGGGGCAGGCCGGGTACGCAGCGGCGCCGGCCGCCCCGGCCGGGTCCGCGGACGTCCCGTTCGACGCGGCCGCCGCGTCGGGGGAGGGGCAGACCGAGGTCGTGGCGCCGCCGCAGTGGGACGACGACGGGTACGACGGCTACGACGAGGGGTCCGGCGAGGACGCCTGGGAGCTCACCGACCGCCGCTGACACCGGCGGGGGTCAGGACTCCCGGTCGACGGCGGCGAGCCGCACGTCGCGCAGCTCGCCGCCGTCCACGACGGCCGTCATCAGCGTGCACTCCGGCTGCCGGCGGCGGTCGGTCGGCGAGCCGGGGTTGAGCAGGCGGATGCCGCCCGGCGTCACGCTGTCCCACGGGATGTGGCTGTGGCCGAACACCAGCACGTCCGGCGGACCGTCCGCGAACGTCGCGTCGATGCGCCGCTCACGCCCCTGTGCCGCGCCGGTCTCGTGGATCACGGCGAGCCGCACGCCCTCGATGTCGGCCCGCGCCACCTCGGGCAGGCGGGCGCGCAGGTCCGCGCCGTCGTTGTTGCCGTGCACGCCGACGAGCCGGGCCGACCGGTCCTGCAGCGCGTCGAGGGTGGCGGTGTCGACCCAGTCGCCCGCGTGGACCACGACGTCGGCCCCGTCGACGGCGCGCCAGACGTCGCCGGGGATGCGGCGCGACCGCGCGGGCACGTGTGTGTCGGAGATGAGCAGCAGACGGATCGCCATACGGACATGGTGCCGGGCCGCCACGAGCGATGCGGACACTCACTGGTCCGCGCAGCCCGGCACGGGCGGGGTCGCGGACGACCACCGTGGCGCAGCATCCGCGCACGTCGTTAATCGCGTGCCACCGGGTGTCGCCGGGTGGATGCTTGCCCCGTGCCGGCACGACGTGCCCGTCGACCCGCGAAGGACAGACAGGGCCGACTACCTCTTCGCCACCTGGGACGGTGGCGGCAACCAGGTGCCCGCGACCGCGATCGCGCACGAGCTGCGCGCCCGTGGCCATCGGGTACGGTTCCTCGGCCTGGCCACCCAGGCCGACGCCTTCCACGCGAAGGACCTGGAGTTCTCGCCCTACCCGACGGCGGGTGGGTTCACCGTGGGCGCGTCCCCGGCGGCCCTGCTGCGGCTCATCGCGAACCGGGCGATGGGGCGCGACGTGGTGGCCGACCTGAGGAGCCGGCCTGCCGACGTCGTCGTGGTCGACGCCGTGCTCTTCGGCGTGATGGACGAGCTGCGCAGGGCGGGGCGGGGGTACGCCGTGCTCGGCCACACGTTCGACGGCTTCCTGCGCAGATCTCTGCGCACGGGTGGGCCCCTGCTGCGGCTGCAGGGCCTGCGGCCGCTGGACCTCCTCGACTCGTCGCTGACGACCATGGTCGCCTCGGTCCCCGAGCTCGACGCCGGGCACGGCGACGTCGTGCACATCGGCCCTGTGGTGCGGGGCGAGCCCGCACGACCGCCGGAGCCGCTCGTCCTGGTCAGCCTCAGCACGTTCGGCTTCCGCGGCCTGGTGCCGACGTGGCAGCGGGTGCTCGACGCCGTCGACGGCCTGGACGTCCGGGTCGTGGCCACCACCGGACCGGCACTCGACCCCTCGGCGCTGCGCGTGCCCGGCAACGTCGAGGTGCACCGCTGGTTGCCGCACGCCGACATCCTGCCGCGGGCCTCGGTCGTCATCGGTCACGGCGGCCACGGGACGACCATGGCCGCGCTCGCCCACGGCGTGCCGCTGCTGGTCCTCCCGCTCGACCCGATGTCGGACCAGCCCGTCGTCGGCCACGCGATCGCGCGCGCCGGTGTAGGCGCGACGCTTCCCCGGACGACGTCTCCGGAGGACATCCGGGCCGCCGTGTCGCGGCTGCTCGCAGCCGGACCGCACCGCGCGGCTGCCGCCGACCTGGGGGAGCGGGTGCGACGACTGGACGGTCGGACCGGCGGGGCGGACCTGCTGGAGTCGATCGCCGGCCGGCCTCCGGTGGCCGGAGCCGCCCGCTCACGGGCCGGGCGCCCACGGGGCGGGCGCGACCTGCCGAGGGTGACCGCCGCCGTCGGGGTCGACCAGGTGCCGACCTCCACGATGTCCCGCACCGGCATCGACGCCCCCGACTACGCGGACGAGTTCACCCTCGACATGCCGGGCGCGGACACCGCGACGGCCGAGACCTGGGCGCGGGCGATGCTCGGCGACGTCCCGAGCCTCGCGGAGCGGTTCATCTTCCAGGTCCTCCTGCGCCTCCGGCTGGCCCGGACCGCCACCGACGAGACCGTCGCCGGGTTCGCGATCGCCGAGCGGACGGGCGAGCGCGTCCTGCTCGAGGCCGACTCGCCGCTCCTGCGCTGCCGTCTCCTGGTCCAGGTCCGCGAGCACAGCGTCAGCCTCACCACCGTCATGGGCTACCACCGGCGCCGGGGCCGGATCACGTGGACTCTGGTCTCCGCCGTCCACCGGCGTCTGGGCCCCGGACTCCTGCGCGAGGCGGCGGCGAAGGTCGGGCTCCCGGCACCGAAGGGCTGACCAGGAGGATCCGTCACCTCCGCGAACGTCTCTCCCTAGCTGCGGGGCTCGACCCGCGGCGGTTCCCCGGTGGGCTCCAGCGGCGTGTCGAACGAGGGCGGGTCATCACCCATGACCGAGTCGAGCCACGAGCTGTACGACTCGATCTGGGCGGGGTCCCACGCGGTGGTCGACGGGTCCGCCAGCGCCTCGTGCAGCGGCACGAGCCCGTAGTCCCCGTAGGAGTCCATCACGGTGCCCATCCACTCCACCGAGTCCACGCGGGCCGGGCCGTCGGCGGGCACCGTGATCGTCGCCTGCGTCATGAGCCCGACGGCGGTCTCCATGATCGTCGAGCTGCCCGGCTGCTGGCTGGCCAGGGAGTTGCCCATCGACCATACCACCCACATGCCCTGGCCGTCGACGCCACCCTCGAGCTGCTCGATCGGCTGCGGCGTGTGCGGGTGCGAGCCGAGCACCAGGTCGATCTCGCCGGAGTCCGCGAGGAGCTGCGCGGCGTCCTGCTGGTAGGCATTGGGCTCGAACGTGTACTCGTCGCCCCAGTGCATCGAGGCGACGACGACGTCGGCGCCCGCCTCGCGCGCGGCCACAGCCTGGTCCACGAGCGGCTCGTCGTCGATCATGTCGACCAGGTGCGGCTCGGCGACGGGTATGCCGTTCGTCGAGTACGTCGCCGCGACGTGGGCGACCGTGATGTCGCGTCCGCCCCGCTCGAGGACGTACATCTGCGGGACCGCCTGCTCCTCGGGCGTTCGGGCCGTGCCCGCATAGCCCAGGCCGGCCTCCTCCATCACCTCGATGGTGCGGATGACGCCTTCGGTCTGCTGGTCCACGGAGTGGTTGGTCGCCGTCGAGCACCCGTCGTAGCCGGCCTCGGCGAGCAGCGGGACGATGTCCGGCGGTGCCGCGAAGACGGGGTACCCCACCGGCTCCGCGCCCTCCTGCGTGATCGGGACCTCGAGGTTGCACAGCGCGAGGTCGGCGCCGGCGATGTAGGGGGCGACCGGCTCGATCATCGGCCAGTAGTCGTAGGAACCGTCCGGCTGGACGGCCTCGGCGTTCATCAGCGGGTAGGTGATGACGTCGCCGGCCGCGGCGAGGGTGAACGTGACGTCGTCGCCGGCCGCGGCGTCGTCGGAGGGGGTCTCCGCGCCATCCGAGCCGGACTCGCCACCGGCGTCCTCGCCGTCCCCGGCAGGGGCCCCGGGCGCGTCGTCGCCGGTGCCGGGTTCCTCGGGCTCGGAGCCGGACGCGAGGCGCATCGCGAGGACGAGAAGCCCCACGGCGAGCGCGACGACGAGCACGACGACGATCAGCAGCTCGGTGGTCCGCGACAGACGTGGCATGACCGAAGGGTGCCACGCCGAGCCGCCCGGGCGTGGGAGTCGGTCCGCGTGGTCCTACCCTTGGCGCATGACGTCGTCCGTCCCCGGTGCCGCGCAGGCGCCCCTGTGGAACATCGCGAACATCCTCACGATGCTCCGGATCGTGCTCGTGCCGGTGTTCGTCGTGCTCTTCCTGCTGGACGGCGACGCCATGCGGTGGGCCGCCGCCGCGGTGTTCGTCGTCGCCGCGATCACGGACAAGCTCGACGGTTACCTCGCGCGGTCCCGCAACCTCGTCACCGACTTCGGGAAGCTCGCCGACCCGATCGCCGACAAGACGCTCGTCGGGGCGGCGCTCGTTCTCCTGTCCTGGGCGGGCGAGCTGCCGTGGGTCATCACGATCGTCATCCTCGTGCGTGAGCTCGCGGTCACCGTGCTGCGGGACGTCATGCGGCGCCGCGAGGTCGTGATGCCGGCCTCGCAGGGCGGCAAGCTGAAGACCGTCCTCCAGCTCGTCTTCATCTCGGTGATGCTCGTGCCGTGGGCGACGTTCCTGTCGGAGCGGGTCTCCGACGTGCTCCTCTGGATCGCCCTGGTGATCGCGTGGGCAGCCATGACTGTCGCGCTCCTGTCGGGCATCCAGTACTTCGTGGCCGCCGCTCGGGCGATCCGCGAGGCGCGCGGCTCCGGGGCGGGCCCGGGCACGAGCGAGGTGGGACCGGGTGCGACCGGGGCAGGACCGGGTGCGACCGGCGCGTGACCCGCTGGCGCCGATCGTCACGGCCCTCGCGCGTGCCGGGCTCTCGCTGGCGGTCGCCGAGTCGCTGACCGCCGGGGCGCTCGCCGCCAGGCTCGCGGCCGTCCCGGGCGTCTCGGCGGTCCTCCGCGGCGGCGTGGTCGCCTATGCGAGCGACGTCAAGACCTCCGTCCTCGACGTCGACGCCGGTCTCCTCGACCACGGCGGACCGGTCCAGGCCGAGGTCGCGGTGCAGATGGCACGCGGCGCGGGTCTGCTCCTCGGGGCGGACGTGGCGCTCGCGACGACGGGCGTGGCCGGCCCCGGACCCGCCGACGGCCACGCGGCCGGCACCTTCCACGTCGCGTGCGCGCGGCCGGGCGGCGTGCGGACGCGGACGTGGCTGGCGGCGGGGACCCGGGCCGTGGTGCGGGAGGCGGCGGTCGGCGCGGCACTCGGGCTGCTGGTCGACGTCGTCGGGGACGTCGGTGCCGACCACTCGACCGGAGCAGCCGGGTAGACGGTGGACCCGGGCCGGGCCGGGACGTGCCGGTCCCGCGGCAGGACGAGCCCGGCCCCGACCACGGGAACAAGATAGGCGACGACCGTGTTGTGCCCGGTGATGATGCCCTCGACGAACCTCACCCGACCAGTCGGTCGTCCCGACCGGCACGATGTCACACGCCCCGGATCCCCTGCGCACGCCCGGGCCAGGTACCGTATCTCCATGCCCGCGGCCCCGACGGCCGACGAGCCCGAGCCCGACGAGAGGGGGACCCCCGTGCTGCTGCGCAACGTGATCGGCGACGTGCTCCGCGAGGTCCGTCAGCGCCAGGGCCGCACCCTGCGCGAGGTGTCCTCGGACGCGAAGGTCTCGCTCGGCTACCTCTCCGAGGTGGAGCGCGGCCAGAAGGAGGCCTCCTCCGAGCTGCTCGCCTCGATCTCCGAGGCACTGAACACCCCGCTGAGCCACCTCATGCGCGTGGTCTCCGGCCGGCTCGCGGCCCACGAGCCCGTGCGCGTGCCGGACACTGTGCCGGACGAGTTCCTCGACGAGCTGGCGCCCGCCGCGCCGTGAGTCGCTGAGCCGGACTCCCTGGGCCGCAGAGCCGAGGGGAGGCGCCCCGGCTCCACACGTACGACGCCGATGCCCCCGCCCGACCGGGCGGGGGCATCGGCGTGTCTGGAGGGCGTACCGGGGGACGTCCCGCGGTCGCGCCCGCCCCTCGCGACGGTGGGTGGAGGCCTCCGGGTCCGCGCACCGCTCACGACGGCGGGTGGAGGCCTCCGGGGCCCCGCACCCAGCCGGCCGCGACCAGCGCGCGCTCGGCCGGACCGGCCCCGTGCGTCCCGGCGGGCGGCGCGCCGTCGACCTGCCGGAGCGTGGCACGGGGCAGCCGACCGTCGCGCGCCTGGGCCGCGAGCGCCGTCGCCGCGGCCGGGAGTGCACCCGGATCAGTCGTGAGCGTGAGGAGCGACCGACCGCCGCGCTCGACGAACAGCGCCGGCACGGCGTCGACGAGCACGACGAACGCCCCCGGGCGCCGGGAGGGACGCAGCCCCTCGGTGGTCGGCCACGGCAGCGCGGCGCCGTACGGGTTCGCCGGGTCGGAGGCGGCGAGGACGTGAAGGACGGGCGCGTCGGTCGTGGCGCCCGGTCCCGACCCGTCCCGGCCCACCTCGCGGAGCGTGGCGAGCATCGCCTCGAGCGCGAACTGGGCGCCGCCGAGCCCGTCGACCACGTACCCGCGCCGCACCTGCCCGGCGTCCTCGAGCCGTCGCAGCACCTCGTAGGTGGCCGAGAACCCTCCCGGCAGCTCATCGACCCCCGACGAGTCGCGCGTGAGCACGCCGTGCGTCTCCACCAGCTGCGCCACCCGCGCGGCGAGGGCGACCGTCGGGTCCGGCTCGACGACCGAGCGGCGCACGAGCGACCACCTGCCGGCGAGGTCGCTCGGAGCGGCGGCGAGCGTGGAGCGTGGCCGGACGGCGGCGGTCGCGCGTCGCCGGAGCCCCCCGCGCATCGGCCGCGGCGGACGGGACGCGGTCCGGGCGCGGAGGGGCCCGCCCACCTGGGCGGCCCGGCTCCGGACGGCGGCGAACGTGTCCGACGTGACGATCCCCGAGGTCGCGAGCCACCACAGCGCCTCGCCGACCACGGCGGCGTCCGGCGGAGGGGCGTCCGGCGGAGCGGTCTCCGGAGCGACGGCGCCGGGAGGAGCGGTGCCCGCAGACGTGTCCGGGGGGACGATCTCCCGCGCGGGCTCGCCGAGGTCCCAGGGGTCGCCGGCGTCCGGCGCCGCCACCGCCGCGACCAGGTCGGACAGCGTGCGGGAGCCGCCGTCGGACAGCGCCCGCACCACCGACCGCAGCAGCCGCTCCGTCGGGAGGTGCTGACCGGGGCCCGGCTCGCCGGTCGGCGCCGACCAGGAGTCGCCGGCCGGTGCGAGGTCCGCGACGGCGTCGGCGGGCAGCAGCACCACCTGGTCCGGCGTCGCGGGGTGCGTGTGGGGCCCCCGGGCGACCCAGACGACCTCCCCGCCCGCGACCAGCTCGTCGAGCGTGCCGGGCCGATAGCCCGGCACGCGGCGGGGCAGCACGTGCGTCTCGAGCCCGACGAGCGGGAGCGGCCGGCCCGCGAGCCGGTCGATCGTGTCCAGGAGCGCGGCCTCGACCTCGGCACCGTTCGCGTCCCGTGGATTCGGCCCGGCACCCTCCGCCGCCACCCCGTGCCAGCGCAGCGTCGCGCGGGCGAGCACCGTCGGGTCGACGGCGTCGACCTCGCCGCGCAGCAGAGCCAGCGAGCGGCGCCTGATCCGCCGAAGCACGTCGGCGTCGACGAGCTCGAGCATCTCCGCGTGCCCGGTCACGCGACCGGTGACGAGCACCTCCTCGGCCACGAGCCGGTCCAGCGGCGCCCGCAGCGTCCCGACCGGCAGCCCGTACCGGGCCGCGACGTCGGCGGGGGTGAACGGACCGTGCGTGCGGGCGTAGCGGCGCAGCAGGTCGCCGAGCGGGTCCGCTACGTCGGCGAGGAGCTCGTCCGGGACGCCGTCGGGCAGGTCGACGCCCAGTGCGCCGCGCATGCGGCCCGCGTCCTCGGCCACCACCAGGTGCGGCTCGCCGCCGACCGCCACCTCGAGCACGCGCTCGGCCCCCACGAGCGCCTCCGCGACCGCCTCGACGTCGGCGGGCTCCTCGAGCCTCTCCGCCAGCTCGCTGCGCGGCAGCGGGCCCAGGCGGCGGACCAGGTCGACCGCCCCCTCGGCGTCGCGGGCCCGGGCCGCCTCCGTCAGCAGGCCGACCTCCGCGGCGACCTCCGCGACGGCGCGGGGGTCGAGGACGTCGACGAGATCTGCGGTGTCGCCCCCGAGGAGCTCGGCGAGCAGCGAGGTGTCGAGCGCGAGGGCCGCCGCGCGGCGCTCCCCGGGCGGCACGTCCTCGCCGTAGAGGAACCGCGCCGTGTAGCCCATGAGCAGCGAGCGCGCCCAGGGCGACGGGCGCGGGGTCGTCACCTCGACGACCCGCACGCGGCGCGCGGCGATCGCGGCCATGAGCTCGGTCAGCGCGGGGACGTCGTAGTCGTCCTGGAGCGCCTCGCGCACCGCCTCGAGCGTCATGGGGAACTCGGGGTACCGCGACGCGACCGTGAACAGGGCCGCGGCCCGGTGCCGCTGCTGCCACAGGGGCTGCCGCCTGCCCGGGAAACGGCGGGGCAGCAGGAGCGCGCGGGACGCCGCCTCGCGGAAGCGGGCGGCGAGCAGCGGCGAACCGGTGAGTGCGTCGACGACCCGGGACCGGACGTCGCCGGGATCCACGAGGAGGTCGCCCGGTCCGAGCTCCTCGGTAGCGCCGGGCGGGAGCCGCAGCACGATGCCGTCGTCGGCCGCCTGCGCCTGGGCGTCCGCACCCGTGCGCTCGCGGAGCGCGGCGGCGATCAGCAGCGCCCACGGCGCGTTGACCCGGCGGCCGGCGAGGCAGTGGACGACGATCCGCCAGTCGCCGAGCTCGTCGCGGAAGCGCTCGACGACGATCGTCTCGTCGTCGGGCACGGCGCTGGTGGCCTCGCGCTGGTCGGCGATCCAGGCGCCGATGCCGGCCGCCGTCTCCGGTGCCAGGGTGAGGCCCTCGGCGTCGGCGGTGCTCGTCGCCGGCCCCGGCCGGTCGGCGCCGGACGTGCCCGCGTTCCCCGTCCCGTCGGCCGGTGCCGGCCACTCGCGCACTGTCCTGCCGATCTCGGCACCGAACGTGGCGGGGCGGCCGAGGGTGTCGCCGAGCCAGAACGGCAGGCGGCCCGGCCGGCCCGGGGCGGGGGTGACGAGGACGCGGTCGGCGGTGATCGTCTCGATCCGCCAGGTGGAGTTGCCCAGGGTGAACGTGTCCCCGACCCGGGACTCGAAGACCATCTCCTCGTCGAGCTCGCCGACCCGCCGCGCGCCGGTCCCCTCGCCGCCCGAGAGGTAGACGCCGAACAGGCCGCGGTCGGGGATCGTGCCGCCGGAGGTGACGGCGAGCCGGGCCGCCCCGGGCCGCGCGCGCAGGAGGCCGGCCGCGCGGTCGTGCACGAGCCGGGGTCGCAGCTCCGCGAACTCCTCGGCCGGGTAGCGCCCCGACAGCATGTCGACCACTGCGTCGAAGGTGGCCTCGCCGAGGTCGGCGTAGCTGGCCGCCCGACGTACCCGCGTCAGCGCCTCGGCGGGGGAGAGGTCCTCGACGGCGACCATCGCCAGGAGCTGCTGGGCGAGGACGTCGAGCGGTGTGCGCGGGAGGGACGTCTGCTCCACCTCGCCCGCGAGCGCGCTGCGCGCCGCGACGAGGGTCGGCAGCAGCTCCGCGCGGTGGACCGGCAGGAGCACGCCGCGGGAGGTGCCGCCGACCTGGTGTCCCGCGCGGCCGACCCGCTGGACGGTGGACGCCACCGTCGGTGGGGCGCCGATCTGCACGACGAGGTCGACCTCGCCCATGTCGATGCCGAGCTCGAGGGTCGAGGTGGCGACGACGCACCTCAGCTCCCCGGACTTGAGGGCCTCCTCGGCGATCCGGCGCTCGGACGGACTCATCGACCCGTGGTGGGCGCGGGCCAGGACCGGCGTCAGGCCCAGCGAGGTGCCGGACTGGCCGGGCACCGTCGCGGGCCACACCTCGCCCTCGCCCTCGACGCCCGCACCGCCCCGTCGGCGGTCGTGCTCCTCGTTGACCTGCGCCGCCAGCCGCTCGGCGAGCCGCCTGGAGCCGACGAACACGATGGTCGATCGGTGCGACTCGACGAGGTCGACGACGCGCGCCGCCACGTGCGGCCAGATCGACGGCGGCTCGGGGCGACGCCCGGGACCTGCGGCGTCGTCGGGTGCCGCGGTGTCGTCGGGTGCCGCGGCATCCTCGGGCGCCGTGGCGTCCGGGGCGCTCCCGGGCGGCGGTCCCGGCGCCGCGAGGTCGGGCACCGGGAGCTGCACGTCGAGCTCGAGCCGCCGCGGCGAGGGCGGGGCCACCACGCGGACCGGCCGTCCGCCGTCGTCGAGGGAGCGCTCGCCCGCCAGCGCGCGGGCCACCTCCTCGGCGGGGCGCACCGTGGCCGAGAGGCCGACGCGCTGGACCGGGACCGGCGTGAGCGCGTCGAGCCGCTCGAGGCTGAGGAACAGGTGCGCGCCGCGCTTGGTGCCCGCGATCGCGTGGACCTCGTCGACGACGACGGTCCGCACGTGCGTGAGCGCCTCTCGCGCCGCCGAGGTGAGCATGAGGAACAGCGACTCGGGCGTGGTGATGAGGATGTCCGGCGGGCGCGTGACGAGGCGACGGCGCTCGGCCGGCGGGGTGTCCCCGGTGCGCACGCCCACGCGCAGGTCGGGCAGCTCGGCGCCGGTGCGGGCGGCCTCCGCGCGGATGCCGGCCAGCGGCCGGGAGAGGTTCCGCTCGACGTCGAACGCCAGCGCCTTGAGCGGGGAGACGTAGAGGATGCGGGTGCGCTGCGCCGTGTCCGGGACCGGCTCGGCGAGCATCTCGTCGATCGCCCACAGGAACGCCGCCAGGGTCTTGCCCGACCCGGTGGGCGCGACCACCAGCGCGTGCTCGCCGGAGGCGATCGCGTCCCACGCGCCCGACTGCGCGGGGGTCGGGGCCGCGAAGGCGCGCTCGAACCACGCGGTGGTCGCCGGTCCGAACGTCACCGGGACATCGTGGCAGGCAGGTCCGACGACGAGGTGCCGGGGCGCCGCTGCCGGGGCGCCGCTGCCGGGGCGACGCCGGAGCCGGGGCCGCTCCCGGGTCCGCGGTCGGCCCTTCGTCGTGCGGGCCGGCCCCGCGTGCGTCGTCGGTCTCACCGGCGCGTCCGCCGCTGCCGGGCCGGGGCCGCGGTGACACCCTGGTGCGGTGAAACGATCCGAGTTCGCGGCCGTCGCGCGCGAGGTCCTGGGGGAGGCGACGGCGTCGTCCTACCTCGCGGACCTCACGCTGGCCGGCGTCGGCTACCGGACGGCCGAGGAGGCCCTCGAGCAGGGTTACCGGCCGCGGGACGTGTGGGACGCGGTCGTCGACGAGCTCGGCCTGGACGCCTCGACGCGCTGGCACCACCGCCGCGAGCTCGACGAGTAGCCGCTCGCAGACCCGTGGCGACGCGCACGGCGTGTCGGAGGCGCTCGAACATCTGTTCGTCGTAGTGTGCTCCACAGGTGACGACGACTCCCGCTCGTCCACAGGCCAGTGGTGGGCGGGAACGGATGTCGGTGGTCGGACATAGCGTCATCCCAGGCAGCGGCCCGGAGAGGGACCCGCCCTGACAAGGCCAGCCCGTGACCGTCCAGACGGGGCGCCCAGCGTCCCCCAGCCAAGAGGTGAGAGTTCATGCCCGCTCCCGCAGCAGACCGCAGCAAGGCACTCGAGGCCGCGCTCAGCCAGATCGACCGCCAGTTCGGCAAGGGGTCCGTCATGCGCCTCGGCGACGAGACGCGACCCAAGGTCCAGACCATCCCCACCGGCTCCGTCGCGCTGGACGTCGCGCTCGGCATCGGCGGCCTCCCGCGCGGCCGGATCGTCGAGGTCTACGGCCCGGAGTCCTCGGGCAAGACGACCGTCGCCCTGCACGCCGTGGCCAACGCCCAGCGCGCCGGCGGCATCGCGGGGTTCATCGACGCGGAGCACGCGCTCGACCCCGAGTACGCGAAGAAGCTCGGCGTCGACACCGACGCCCTGCTCGTGTCGCAGCCGGACACCGGTGAGCAGGCGCTCGAGATCACCGACATGCTCATCCGCTCCGGCGCGCTCGACATCGTCGTGGTGGACTCGGTCGCCGCGCTCGTGCCCAAGGCCGAGATCGAGGGCGAGATGGGCGACAGCCACGTCGGCCTGCAGGCCCGCCTCATGTCGCAGGCGCTGCGCAAGATCACCGGTGCGCTGTCCGCGTCGGGCACCACGGCGATCTTCATCAACCAGCTCCGCGAGAAGATCGGCGTGTTCTTCGGCTCGCCCGAGACCACCACGGGCGGCAAGGCGCTGAAGTTCTACTCCTCGGTGCGGCTCGACGTCCGCCGGATCGAGACCCTCAAGGACGGCACCGATGCGGTCGGCAACCGGACCCGGGTCAAGGTCGTCAAGAACAAGATGGCGCCGCCGTTCAAGCAGGCCGAGTTCGACATCCTCTACGGCCAGGGCATCTCCCGCGAGGGCGGGCTCATCGACCTCGGCGTGGAGCAGGGAATCGTGCGCAAGTCCGGCTCCTGGTTCACCTACGAGGGCGACCAGCTGGGCCAGGGCAAGGAGAACTCCCGGCAGTTCCTCAAGGACAACCCGGAGCTCGCCGAGGAGATCGAGAAGAAGATCCTCGTCAAGCTCGGCATCGGCGAGGCGGCGCCGGAGCCCGAGGTCGCCGAGCCGATCGGGACCGACGAGCCGATGGCACCAGTCAAGGCCCCCGCCGCTCGGAAGGGTGCGGCCGCCGACCGGGCCGAGGTCCCGGTCTCGTTCTGAGCCGGGGACGACGGTCCGTGAGCCGTTCGCGGCGCGACCCGGCCCCCGAGCCGCACGGTTCGGGGGCCGGGTCGTCGGCGGCTGAGCCGGTCGGCGCCGGGGCGTCGGCGGCCGAGCCGTCCGCGGAGGACCCGCTCGAGGCCGCGCGGGCCATCGCGCTGCGATCACTGGCCGGGGCGCCGCGCACGCGGGCGCAGCTCGCCGAGAAGCTCGCGGCCAAGGGCGTCGAGGTCGGCGTCGCCGAGACACTCCTCGACCGACTCTGCGCCGTCGGGCTCGTCGATGACGCCGACCTGGCCGACCGCCTCGTGCGCACGCGTCACTCCGAGCGTCACCAGGGACGCCGGGCGATCGCCGCCGAGCTGCGCCGCAAGGGCATCGACGAGTCCGTGGCCGCTCGTGCCCTGGACCAGCTGGACGAGGAGGACGAGGTGGCCGCCGCCACCGCCGTCGCCCGGGCCCGCCTGCGCGCCACCCGCGGCCTGGCCGCCGAGGTTCGCCACCGCCGCACGATCGCCGCGCTCGGACGCAAGGGCTTCTCCGGCGACGTCGCGCGACGCGCCATGCGCAGCGCGCTCGCGGAGGAGGATCCTGCCCAGGACGACCTCGGCGAGGACGACCTCGGCGAGGACGACCTCGGCGGGCCGGACGGGGACGTCGAGGTCCACTGACAGAGATGTCGATCCTCTCCGACGGGCGGTGCGCGGCGGCGAAATTGTCCCGCCGGGGTCCGATTGGGTACGGTCTGGCGCCGACGGCCTCCGTCCCCTGCCCGCACCCCCAGCGAAAGGCCCCCATGCGCGGCCGCGCCCGCCTGCTCCCGACGACGACGGGCGCCGTGGTCCTCGCCATGGCCCTCTCCGCCTGCGGGGGAGGGGACGACGATCCGACCGGTGCTGCACCACCGCCGCCGGCACCCCCGGCGGCACCCGAGGGGCGGTCGGAGCCTGCCTCCGAGCGCGACGCCGCGACGACCACCGCGCCCGGCCCGGGCGACAGCGATGCCGGCGCGACCGCCCGGATGCCGTCGGGTGTGACCGCGGTGCTCGTGCAGACGCCCGACCTCGGCCTCACCGGGATCGAGTAGGACGCGGGCACCGTCGTCACCGCGTTCGACCAGGAGGTCTCCGTGCCGCGGACCGCGACGGTCGACACCCTTCCGGTGGACGTCGCCGAGGAGGTGCTCGCCGAGAACCCCGGCAGCGAGACGGAGCTCGGCGACGTCGACGAGGTCCTGGCCGCCGACGGCGAGACCTTCGCCGTCGCGGTCGTCCGCGTCGACGACCCGCGCTGGGAACCGGTCGACGACGAGCTCGAGTCGTACGAGGTCACGGAGAACGTCGTCCGGGTCGAGGGGAGCGAGGTCGACCTCGACCTCGAGCTCACGCCCGGGGACCAGATCACCCTCGTGGCGTCGGTGCCTGTGGGCGCGGCGCCCGAGGACGTCGTGCTCGAGAGTCTCGCCGACGGCGTGCGCCAGGAGCTCAGCTTGATCGACGGGACGCGGACCGCGTCCGTCGTCGAGGACATCTACGCGCGGCCGACCGAGGTGGAGGTCGGCGACGGTGCCTCCTGGAGCCACGACTACGACACCCGGTACGGCGCGATGACCCAGACGGGCCAGCTGACGGGCGGCGTGCTCACCCCGTTCGTCCCCGAGGTCGGCTGGGCGAACCCGGGCCACGTCTACCTCGGCGTCGACGTGACGACCCAGGAGCCCCCCTCCCCGCACTACGACGAGTCGACGATCCGACTCCGGCTCGCGGATGGCTCGACGGTCGAGCCCGAGACGAACACCGGCGGATCCGACGGCCCGTTCACGCGGCGGGTCTGGTTCCAGCTCCCGGTCGACGCGACGGAGGCCGTCGTCGAGGTCAGCATCGTCATCGGGCTCGGCGGCGACATGTACGACGTCGCCGTCTCCGAGGTCCCGCTGACGCTGGCGGGCTCGGTGGCGGGCGAGGAAGAGTCGGGCGGCGGGTCCGCGAGCTAGTCGGCGTCGATCGTCAGCGCCGGTTCGTGCCGTTTGGCCTGCGCGACGGTGCGCGGGTCGAGGAACGTCGCCAGCCGGCCGGTGACGGCCGTCAGGGCGTCTGTCGCGGCCGGTCGGGGATGTCCGGGTTCGGCTCGAGGGTCACGCGTGCGACGGCGGCCTCGACGGCGGCATCCGGCTGACCCGGGGGTGCACCTCGGCCGGAGGTGAGGGAACCCACCCGGCGGGCCGCCAGCTCGGCGATCTTCGTGAGGATGAAGTTGATGATGATGAACAGCACCGCCGCCACGAACAGGGACTGGAGGATCGGGAACGGGCTGCCCGAGCCGAGCAGCCGGGAGTTCCGCAGCAGCTCGCTGTAGGTGATGATCGAGCCGAGCGCCGAGTCCTTGAGGATGACGACGAACTGGCTCACGAGCGCCGGGAGCATGGCGATGAGGGCCTGCGGCAGCTCGATGTGCTGGATCGACTTGCGCCGGGTCATCCCGATGGCCAGGCCGGCCTCGCGCTGGCCGCGGGGCAGACCGTGGACGCCCGAGCGGACGAGCTCGGCGATCACGGCCCCGTTGTAGAGGGTCAGCGCCGCGACGACCGCGACGAGCGGGGCCATCGACGGTGAGACCCAGCCGGTGGAGCCGAGGAGGAACCAGCCGGCGACCATCATGATGAGCACCGGCACGGCGCGGAAGAACTCGACGACCACACCGCAGAACCAGCGCAGGACGGGGTTGGACGCGAGACGGCCGACGCCGAAGAGCGTGCCGAAGATCATCGCCAGCACGACGGAGTAGGCGGCCGCGACCAGGGTGTTCTGCAGGCCCGGGAGGAAGTAGTACTGCCAGGAGCGGGCCTCGACCATCGGGGCCCACAGCTCGGCGCGGAACTGGTCGTTCTCGTACATCGTCCACAGTGCCCAGGCGCCGATGCCGAGCACGACGAGGGTGCCGATGACGTTGCCGACGAGGATGATCCGCCGGCCGCGCGGGCCCGGGGCGTCGAAGAGGACCTGGTGCGAGCTCATCGGGCGACCGCCAGACGCTGGGAGAGGTACGTGGTGAGCAGGCCGATCGGGATGACGATGACGACGAAGCCGATCGCGACCGTGAAGAAGATCGCCAGCACGTAGTTGGCCTGGTTCTCGATCATGGCCCGCATGAGCTGGGAGACCTCGGACACCGACGCCGCCGCGGCGACCGTCGTGTTCTTGATGAGGGCGATGAGCGTGTTGCCGAGCGGCGCGATCGCACCCCGGAACGCCTGCGGGAGGATGACCAGGCGGGCCGCCGGGAGGAACGACAGGCCGATCGCGCGGGCGGCCTCGGCCTGCCCCACCGGCACCGTGTTGACCCCCGAGCGCAACGCCTCGCAGACGAACGACGCGTGGTAGACGCCGAGCGCGACGACGGCCAGCCAGAAGAAGTTGACCTCGAAGGTCCGGGAGAACTCCAGGCCGAGCACCGGCCACAGCACGAGCGCGGCGAAGACGATGATGATCGTCAGCGGTGTGTTGCGGACGAGCGTGACGTAGAGGGACCCGGCCCACCGCATCGTGGGGACGGGTGAGATCCGCATGAGCACGAGGATCACGCCGATGAGCAGGGCGATGAGCGCCGAGAAGAAGGCCAGCCGGAGGTTGACGAGGTACGCGTCGAGCAGGTCGTAGCTCGAGAGGATCTCGAGGTAGTCGCCCACCGGTCACCGCCTTTCGGTCGTGGGGAAGGGGGAGCGGGTGGGGGCGCCGGGGGCGCCCCCACCCGTCGTTCGTGCCGGGAGACCGGCTCAGCTGCAGGAGTCCAGCTCCGGGGGGTTGAGCGACTCGTCCGGCGTGAAGCCGGTGCCCTCCGTGTTGGCGGTGACGGCCTCCTCCCAGGCGCCGTCGTCGATCATCGCCTGGATCGCCTCGTTGATCTGCTCGCACGTCTCGGTGTCCCCGTCCGGGATGCCGACGCCGTAGCGCTCCTCGGAGAAGGGGCTCCCGGCCACGGCGAGCGCGCCGCTGCCCTCGTCGGCGGCGAGGCCGGCGAGGATGATGTCGTCCGTGGTCACCGCGTCGACCTGACCGCCGATGAGGTACTGGATGCACTCGGAGTAGCCCGGCTGCTCGATGAGCTGGACGCCCTCCGAGTACTCGTCCTGCACGCGCTGGGCCGAGGTCGAGCCGGAGACCGAGCAGAGGTTGAGTCCGTCGAGGGACTCCGGGCCGGTGATCGTCCCCTCGTCGTCGGAGCGGATGAGGAGGTCCTGCCCGGCCACGAAGTACGGGCCGGCGAAGTCCACGACCTCGTCGCGCTCGTCGGTGATCGAGTAGGTCGCGAAGATCATGTCGACCTGACCGTTCTGCAGCATGGTCTCCCGGTTGGCCGAGATCGCCTCGACGAAGGTGATCTGGTCCGGCGAGTACCCCATGTGCTCGGCCACGTAGTGCGCGACGTCGACGTCGAACCCGGTGAACTCGCTGCCGTCCTGGTACCCGAGGCCGGGCTGGTCGAACTTGATGCCGATGGTCAGGCCCTCGCCGTCGGCGGCTCCGGCACCACCGTCCGTCGAGGTCTCGCCGCCGCCGTCCTCGCCGGTGTCTCCACCGGTGTCGTCGCCGGTGTCGGCGCCGTTGTCGCCGCCTGCGTCGCCGCCCTCGTCGGGGGCGTCGGAGGTGCAGGCTGCCAGGAACGTCCCGGCCGCCAGCAGCGCTGCCGCGGTCGCGTATCTGGTGCGTCGCATGGGATCTCCAGGTGTCTCGAGCGTCCGGCCGGCCGGGCGGCCGGCCGGTGGGGTGGTCGGTGGGGTGGTCGGTGGGTGAGAACTCGGTGGGTGACTAGTCGGTGATGAGCTTGGAGAGGAAGTCCTTCGCCCGGTCCGAGCGCGGGTTGGAGAAGAACTCGGTGGGCGTGGCCTCCTCCACGATGAGACCGTCGTCCATGAAGACGACCCGGTCCGCGGCCTTCCGGGCGAAGCCCATCTCGTGGGTGACGACGATCATCGTCATGCCGGACCTGGCGAGCCCGGTCATGACGTCGAGGACCTCGTTGATCATCTCGGGGTCGAGGGCGGACGTCGGCTCGTCGAAGAGCATGACCTTGGGGTCCATCGCGAGTGCCCGCGCGATGGCCACCCGCTGCTGCTGCCCGCCCGAGAGCTGGGCTGGTCGCTTGTGGGCCTGGTTGGCCACGCCCACGCGCTCGAGGAGCTCCATCGCCCGTTTCTTCGCGTCCGCGGTGCGGATCCCCTTGACCTTGGTCGGCCCGAGCGTGACGTTGTCGAGGATCGACCGGTGGGCGAAGAGGTTGAACGACTGGAACACCATGCCCACCTCGGCGCGGTGCTTCGCGAGCGCCTTGCCCTCCTCCGGCAGCTCGTTGCCGTCGACGAGGATGCGGCCGGAGTTGATCGGCTCGAGCCGGTTGATCGTCCGGCACAGCGTGGACTTGCCGGACCCCGACGGGCCGATGACGACGACCACCTCGCCGCGTGCCACCTCAAGATTGATGTCCTTGAGCACGTGCAGGTCGCCGAAGTACTTGTCGACGCCCCGCATGGACACGAGCGGGACGTCGGACTCCGGGACCGCGTCGGCGCGGTCCCGGTGTGTGGTCTCGGTCATGCGGTGCACCATACGGCCACGGGTGGGTCCGACATGTGACACGAAGGTCACGAGACTGCAACGATGCAGGTGGAGCGTGGTCGCGTGGTCGCGTGGTCGCGGCACGGTGCAGCCGTCGAGAGGTACTCCACGGCCGCTCAGCGGGCGGAGTGCGGTCGCCGGGCCGGGCTCGGTCACCGGCCGGAGCCCGGGGCCTGTGCGGTCAGTCGGCGAACGCCTTGGCGAGGGTGATCATGCGCTCGCGGAAGTCGTCCGACGCCGGGGCGTGCCGCGCGGCCTCGAGCGCGTTGAGCACGAGCCGGACATGGGTCCACGCCCGCACCCGGTCGGGGTCGAGGCCCGCCGCGTCGGCGACGACGTCGGCGCGCAGCCGGACGTGGGTGCGCGGCGACCAGGCGCGCGCCGTCTCCTCGGCACGGTTCCACACGATCGGGGCGACGCCGAACGCCGGCTCGGCGGCGACCGGCTTGGGGTCGATGGCGAGCCAGGCGCCGCGGGCGGCGTCGAGCGGGGCGAGCACGTTCGCGTCGTGCAGGTCCTCGTGGACCATGCGGGGCTCGGGAGCGTCGGCGAGCAGGTCGTCCAGCTCGGCGCGCGCCTGCACCGCGAGCCGGTGGGGGACGAGCGCGGAACCGGCGAGAAGCGTCTCGCGCCAGCGGTCGGCGCGGGCGGCGACCGTGGCCAGCCGGGGGTGTGCGGGCCGGTCCAGGGCGCGCAGCAGCCGGCCGACGACCTCGCAGGCGTCGAGCACCGGCTCGGCCGTGAGCGGCCGGCGGTCGTCGAGCCGTTCGAGGAGCAGGACCTGGGCGGAGGGGTCCGCCGCGAGGAGCCGGACGGCGGCCTGACCGCCCCAGAGCCGGAGCGCGAGGTGCTCGTGCCGGGCCTCCTCGTGCGGCCAGGTCACCTTGAGGACGGCCCTGCCCGACGGCGCCACGACGGGCACCACCAGCGCGTTCTCACCGTGCATCGCGGGGCCGTCCGCGGTGAGGCCCCACCGCGCGCCCGCCCCGGCCACCAGGCGGGGCAGGCCGGCGAGCCACCGGTCGCCGTGGACGCCGTCCGTGCCGAGCGCAGGGTCGGGGGCCCGGCCGGTGACGGTCGCCGTCAGTCCGGGCGGGATGTCGACCACATCGGCACGCTACCCGCGCCGCCCCGGCCCGGCCCGTCGCCGGCGCTCCTAGGATGAACGGGATGAGCACCACCGTCCCGGCCCCGGAGCGCACCTACCACGTGCGCACGCTCGGCTGCCAGATGAACGTCCACGACTCCGAGCGGCTGTCCGGGCTCCTCGACGACGCCGGCTACCGCCCGGTGCTCAGCGTGCCCGAGGCCGCCGCCCGCGCGACCCGTGCGGGTGACGAGGGGGCCGACGTCGTCGTGCTCAACACGTGCTCGGTGCGCGAGAACGCGGCGAACAAGCTCTTCGGCAACCTCGGGCAGCTCGCCGAGGTCAAGCGGACCCGGCCCGGCATGCAGATCGCGGTGGGCGGGTGCCTCGCCCAGCAGATGCGCGAGGAGATCGTCGAGAGGGCCCCGTGGGTCGACGTCGTCCTCGGCACCCACAACCTCGACGTGCTCCCCGCCCTCCTCGAGCGGGCCGCCCACAACGACCGTGCCGCCGTCGAGATCGAGGAGTCCCTCAAGGTCTTCCCCTCCACGTTGCCGACGCGCCGGGAGTCCGCGTACGCCGCCTGGGTGTCGATCTCGGTCGGGTGCAACAACACGTGCACGTTCTGCATCGTGCCCTCGCTGCGCGGCAAGGAGCGCGACCGGCGGCCGGGCGAGATCCTCGCCGAGGTCGAGGCGGTCGTCGCGAGCGGGGCGATCGAGGTCACGCTGCTCGGCCAGAACGTCAACTCCTACGGGGTCTCCTTCGGGGAGCGCGGCGCGTTCGCCGACCTCCTGCGGGCCACCGGGGCGGTCGAGGGGCTCGAGCGGGTGCGGTTCACCTCACCCCACCCGGCCGCGTTCACGGACGACGTCATCGACGCGATGGCGAGCACCCCGGCGGTCATGCCCTCGCTGCACATGCCGCTGCAGTCGGGCTCCGACGCCGTCCTGCGTCGCATGCGCCGCTCCTACCGGTCGGCGAAGTTCCTCGGCATCCTCGACCGCGTGCGTGCAGCGATGCCGGACGCCGCCATCACCACCGACCTCATCGTCGGGTTCCCGGGCGAGACGGAGGAGGACTTCGCCGCCACGCTCGAGGTCGTCGAGGCCTCCCGGTTCTCCTCGGCGTTCACCTTCCAGTACTCGCGCCGCCCGGGCACCCCGGCGGCGGACTACCCCGACCAGGTGCCCGCCGAGGTCGTCACCGAGCGCTACCAGCGCCTCACCGACCTGCAGCGCCGGATCTCGACCGAGCTGGGCCAGGAGCAGGAAGGACGCACCGTCGAGGTCCTCGTCGCCGAGGGCGAGGGCGCCAAGGACGCCGCGACCGGACGCGTCACCGGTCGGGCGGCCGACAACCGTCTCGTCCACGTGGCCCTGCCGGACAACCTCGCCGAGGTCGACCGGCCGCGGCCCGGGGACATGGTCACCGCGAGAGTCACCCACGGCGCGCCCCACCACCTCGTGGCGGACTCGGCGCTGACGGGCGGCACGTTCGCCGTGCGCCGCACGCGGGCCGGGGACGCGTGGGAGGCGCGCGAGAGCGGCGGGCACGATCACGGCGGCGCGACCGCGCTCGGCCAGCCGGTGTCCCTCGGCATGCCGACCCTCAGGCGGGCCTGAGCATGGGCGGGGCCACGACCGACGAGGGGAGCACGGCCCGACCGTCCCGCGACGGGTCGGCGGGGGTCCCCACGGACGGCGGCGCGGAGACGTCCGCCGACCGCCCGGTCGCCGAGGGGTTCGTCGTCGCCGTCGTCGGGCCGACCGCGACCGGCAAGTCCGAGCTCGCCCTCGACCTCGCGGAGCAGTTCGCCGCCGAGCTCGCGCTCGGCGCCCCCGAGCTCTACGAGATCGTCTCCGCCGACGCCGCCCAGCTCTACCGCGGCATGGACATCGGTACCGCGAAGCTGCCCGCCGATCAGCGACGCGGGCTCGTGCACCACCAGATCGACGTGCTCTCACCGTCGGACGTCGCCTCCGTCGCCGCCTACCAGCGCGCCGCGCGGGCCGACATGGACGCGATCATCGCCCGTGGCCGTCGGCCCGTCGTCGTGGGTGGGTCCGGCCTGTACCTGCGGGCGCTGCTCGACGACGTCGAGCTGCCCCCCACCGACCCCGACGTCCGTACCGCGATCGAGGAACGGGCCGAGCGGATCGGCGCGGCCGCCCTGTTCGCCGAGCTCGCCGAGGCCGACCCCGACGCCGCCGCGGACATGGATCCGGCGAACGTGCGCCGCACCGTGCGCGCGCTGGAGGTCATCGAGCTCACCGGGGAGCCGTTCTCCGCCCGCTCCCGCCCCCCGCGCTACCTCCGGCCGACCGTCCAGGTGGCGATCGACGTCCCCCGTGAGCAGCTCGATGCCCGCATCGAGACGCGCGCGAACGCCATGGTCGCGGGCGGGCTCGTCGAGGAGACCCGGGCCCTCGACGCGGCCGGCCTGGGCCGGACCGCCGCGCGCGCCGTCGGCTACGTCGAGGCGCTCGCCCACCTGAGGGGCGAGCTCCCGCTCGCCGACCTGCCGGCCGCGATCGCCCGCTCCACCCGTCGGCTCGCGCGCCGGCAGGAGACCTGGTTCCGCCGCGACACCCGCATCACCTGGGTGCCCGCCGACCCCGAACTGGTCGTGGCCGCCGCCACCGTGGTGGGTCAGGCCTGGCGGGCGCTCGGGCAGCCCTGACGGGCGCCGTCCTCGTGCCGGTCACGGGTCGACCTACGCTGGGGACATGACTCCCGACGACCGCCGCACCGCCCTGAACCGGCTCCGCGGGACCACGGTCACGCTCGGCCACGGGACTGAGAACGACTTCGTGCTGCTCGACGACCCGGATGCGGCCACGGACCTCACGCCCGAGCAGGTCCGCGCGCTCGCCGACCGGCGCGGCGGGATCGGCGGCGACGGCGTCATCCGGGTCGTCCGCACCGAGGCGCTCGCAGCGAGCGACCCGGCCGCCGCACGCATCGCCGCCGAGGAGCCGGGCGTGACCTGGTTCATGGACTATCGCAACGCCGACGGCTCGGTCGCCGAGATGTGCGGCAACGGCGTGCGCGTGTTCGTCGCCCACCTGCGCGACCGCGGCCACGTCCGGCTCGAGCACGGTCAGACCGTCCGGGTCGGGACCCGCGGCGGTGTGCGGGAGGTCCGGCTCGTCGGCGAGGAGTACGCCGTCGCGATGGGGCGCTTCGGGTTGCCCGGCGGCGACCGGGCGCTCGCCGAGGGGACCGACGTCGCCGTCGTCGTGCCCGGCCTGCCCGGGACCCGCGGCGGGCTGCGGGTGACGATGCCCAACCCCCACACCGTGGTCGCGCTGCCGAGCACCGAGGACCTCGCCGGAGCCCGGCTCGCGCTCGGCGAGGTCGAGTACGCGCCCGAGCCACCCGAGGGAACGAACCTCGAGCTCGTCGTGCCCGGTGTGGAGGAGGTCGGCGCGCACGGCCGGGTCGGCACCCTGACCATGCGGGTGCTCGAACGCGGGGTGGGGGAGACCCGCTCCTGCGGGACCGGCTGCTGCGCGGCGGCGGTCGCCGTTCGCGCGTGGGCGGGTGCCGGCGCCCCCGACCGGTGGCGCGTGTCCGTGCCGGGCGGCACCGTGCACGTCGACATCGCGCCCGACGGCGAGGTCACGCTGACCGGACCGGCGGTCCTGCTCGGCGATCTCACGCTGCGCTGAGACGGGGCGGCCCGCGCGCCGCCCGCCGGACCGGCGCCGACCGGTGGCCGGATCGGCGGCGGGATCAGGAGACGCCGGCGGCCGCCCGGCCGGCGACGACGAGGATCCGGAAGCCCTTCGAGCTGCCGAGGCGCTCCACCGCCCAGCCGCGTTCGTCGGCGAGCCACCGGTGCAGCGAGTCCGCACCGAGGTTCTTGCCCACCACGAGGTGCGCGAGGGCGCCGGGGGCGAGGCGGGGCAGCCACAGGTCGAGCAGGTCGTGCAGAGCCTGCTTGCCGACCCGCACGGGCGGGTTGGACCAGATCGCGTCGACCCGCCCGTCCGGCCCCAGCCGGTCCAGCGCGTCGTCCGGGGACAGCGCGAGGGTCCGCCCGTGTCCGGCGGAGCCCGCGTTGCGGGCGGTGAGGTCGAGCGCGCGTCGGTTGACGTCGACGGCGAGGACGTCCGCGCCCGGCGAGGCGTCGGCCAGGGCGAGCGCGATCGGCCCCCAGCCGCAGCCCAGGTCGAGCAGCGTGCCGGCGGGCGGCGGGTCCGGGACCTCCTCGAGGAGGACGGCCGTGGCCTTGTCCAGGCCGCCGGCGGAGAAGACCGAGCCGCCCGTCGTCACGGTGTGCGGCCGGCCGCGCAGGGTGACGTCACGGCTGCGCAGGTCGGCGGGCGCCGTGTCGTCGGGGGAGAAGTAGTGCGCGGCGTCCACAGGCGCCACCGTACCCAGGCCGTCCACAGCCCACGGCGAAACTCCTTGGGGGCGGCGCCGGACCGTGGGACCATGGACGTCCCCGAGACGAAGGACCACATGACCCACCCGAGCACCCCCGGCGCGCCGCAGGAGAACCAGGCCGAGGACGTCGTCGCGCGCATCCTCGCCCGCTCCGGCACCGCGCTGCAGACCGTCGCGGACGAGGGGACCAGCCACGACGGCGACCAGCTCGACCGCACCGAGCGTCAGGCGCTCTCCCGCGTCGCCGGGCTGTCCACCGAGCTCGAGGACGTCACCGAGGTCGAGTACCGGCAGCTGCGGCTCGAGCGGGTCGTGCTCGTCGGACTCGCCACGTCGGGAACCATGGCCGAGGCCGAGGTCTCCCTGCGCGAGCTCGCGGCGCTCGCCGAGACGGCCGGCTCGGTCGTCCTCGACGGGCTGCTCCAGCGTCGCCCGCACCCGGACCCGGCCACCTTCCTCGGCTCGGGCAAGGCCGCCGAGCTGCGCGACGTCGTCGCCTCGGTCGGTGCGGACACGGTCGTCGTCGACTCCGAGCTCGCCCCCTCCCAGCGGCGCGCGCTCGAGGACGTCGTCAAGGTCAAGGTCGTCGACCGGACCGCGCTCATCCTCGACATCTTCGCCCAGCACGCGAAGTCCCGGGAGGGCAAGGCGCAGGTCGAGCTCGCCCAGCTCGAGTACCTGCTGCCGCGCCTGCGCGGCTGGGGCGAGTCGATGTCCCGGCAGGCCGGTGGACGCGTCGCCGGCGGTGAGGGCATCGGCTCGCGCGGACCCGGCGAGACCCAGATCGAGCTCGACCGGCGTCGCATCCGCACCCGCATGGCGCGCCTGCGCCGACAGCTGCGGGACATGGCGCCGGCGCGCAGCACGCGGCGCTCGAGCCGACGGCGCAACCACACGCCCGCCGTCGCGATCGCGGGGTACACCAACGCCGGCAAGTCCTCGCTGCTCAACCGGATCGCCGGCGCCGGGGCGCTGGTCCAGAACCAGCTCTTCGCCACGCTCGACACGACCGTTCGGCGCGCGAGCACCCCCGAGGGGCGCGAGTACACGCTCACCGACACGGTCGGGTTCGTCCGGCGGCTGCCGACCCAGCTCGTCGAGGCGTTCCGCTCCACGCTCGAGGAGATCGCCGAGGCCGACCTGCTCCTGCACGTGGTCGACGCCGCGCACCCGGACCCCGTCGGTCAGGTCGAGGCCGTCCACGCGGTGCTCGCCGAGATCGAGGGCGCCTCCGACGTCCGCGAGATCATCGTCCTCAACAAGTCCGACCTCGCGGGCGAGGCCGAGCTCATGGCCCTGCACACGCGGTTCCCCGGTGCGCACGCCGTCTCCGCCTACACCGGCCAGGGCATCGAGGAGCTGGCGCACGCGATCGGGCGGGAGCTCGCCGAGGTCGCCCCGATCGGCGAGACGATCGAGCTCACCGTGCCGTTCGCCCGCGGGGACCTCGTCGCCCGCGCCCACTCCGACGGCGAGGTGCTCGACGAGCGGTGGACCGCCGAGGGCACCGAGCTGCGCGCGCTGGTCGACCCGGCGCTCGCCGCCGACCTCCGCGCGGCCACCGGGGCGTGAGCGCGCAGGAGGCGACCGATGGCGCCGACGCGCACGGACCCGCCGAGGGCGCCGAGGACGAGGCGCGCGCGCTCGACGTGCTCGACGCCGTCGTCACCGGCTCCGGCGGCAGCCGGCGCCACGGTCAGCGCGAGATGACCCGGCGCGTGGCCCGGGCCGTCGCGGGCGGCGAGCGGCTGCTCGTCCAGGCCGGGACCGGGACGGGCAAGTCGTTCGGGTACCTCGCGCCCGTGATGACCCACGCCGTCGCCGCCGGCGAGCGCGCCGTCGTCTCGACCGCGACGCTCGCGCTCCAGCGCCAGGTGCTCACCAAGGACGCCCCCGCCGTGGCCGACGCCGTCAAGGAGCGCACGGGCACCCGCCCCGAGATCGCCCTGCTCAAGGGCTGGCACAACTACGTGTGCCGGCACAAGGTCGACGGCGGCTACCCCGAGGAGGAGGAGCCGACCCTGCTCGCCGCGCCCGCGACGACCGCACCCGCCGGGCAGGGTGCGCGCGGCCCGCTCGGTGAGCAGGTCGTGCGCGCCCGGGAGTTCGCGGCGAGCAGCGAGAGCGGGGACCGCGACGAGCTCCTGCCGGGCGTCTCCGACCGCGCGTGGCGGCATGTCTCGGTCACCCGGCTCGAGTGCCTCGGCCGGTCGTGCCCGCAGTGGAACGAGTGCTTCGCCGTCCTCGCCCGCGAGAAGGCGGCCGCCGCCGACGTGGTCGTCACCAACCACGCCATGCTCGGCATCGCCGCCACAGGCTCGCCGGGCGTGCTGCCCGAGCACGACGTCCTCGTCGTGGACGAGGCGCACGAGCTCGCCGGCCGTCTGCGCAGCCAGGGCACCGTCGAGCTGAGCGTCGGCGTCGTCGAGCGCGTGGCGCGGGTCGTGCGCGCCGAGAACGGCGCCGCCGAGGACCTCACGCGGGCCGCCGGCGACCTGCGCGGCGCCCTCGAGGTCCTGCCCGCCGGCCGCATGCCCGACGGCCCGGGCGAGCTGCTCGGCGGCGTCGTGGCCCTCGTCGGGTCCGCCGCCACCGAGGCCGCCCGGTCGCTGGCCGGGGAGGCGGGCTCGCCCGACGGGGCCGGCGGGCGCGTGGCGGCGCGGTCGGCCGCCGTCGTCCTCGCCGAGGTGTGCGAGCGGTTCGTCTCGGGCGGCGTCGCCGCGCGCGCCGACGTCATGTGGTGCGACCGGGGCCGCGACGAGCTCGACCCGCCGCGCCTCCAGCTCGCCCCGGTCGAGGTCGCGGAGCGCGCGGCCACGCACCTGTGGGACGACCGGGGCGTCGTCGCGACGTCGGCGACGCTCACGCTCGGCGGCGAGCTCGCCCCGATCGCGACCCAGCTCGGCCTCTCGCGCGGCGCGCAGTGGGACGGCGTCGACGTCGGCTCACCGTTCGACTACGGCCGGCAGGCCATCCTCTACACGCCGACGCACCTGCCGCCCCCCGGCCGGGACGGGACCGCCGAGGCGACCCGCGCCGAGCTCGTCGACCTCGTCACGGCCTCCGGCGGGGGTGCGCTCGGCCTGTTCTCCTCGAGGCGGGGGGCCGAGGAGGCCGCCGAGGTCGTCCGCGACCGCACGGACCTGCGCGTGCTCTGCCAGGGCGAGGACTCCCTGCCCGCCCTCGTCGAGGCCTTCGCCGCCGACGACGACGCCTGCCTGTTCGGCACCCTGTCGCTCTGGCAGGGCGTGGACGTGCCGGGCCGGGCCAACCGCCTCGTCGTCATCGACCGGATCCCCTTCCCGCGGCCCGACGACCCGATCGCGCAGGCGCGCAGCGAGGTCGCCCAGGCTCGTGGTACGAGCGGGTTCATGGCGGTCTCCGCCACCCATGCCGCGCTGCTGCTGGCCCAGGGTGTCGGCCGGCTCGTCCGCGCCACCTCCGACCGTGGTGTCGTCGCCGTCCTCGACCCGCGGCTCGTCACCGCCAGGTACGGCGGCTACCTGCGGGCCTCGCTGCCACCGATGTGGCCGACGAGGGACGGCGAGGTCGTGCGCGCGGCCCTTCGCCGGCTCGCCACGACGACGTAGCCTGGCGCTGCACCCGCTGACGCTTCCCAGGAGGACCAGTGACCGAGCCGCAGCGCGACCAGCCCGAGACCGTCCGGACCGGCGGAGCGCCCGCAGGTCGCGATCCGCAGGAGCGGGAGGGACAGGTGCCCCCGGGCGACGCGCACGCCGCCGATCCCCGCGTCACGGCGCCGCCGCCCCGGACCTCCGCCGACCTGCCGAGACGGGCCAGCCGCGTGGCCGTCGTCGGCGCCGGCGCCGTCGGCTCCGCGATCGCCTACGCGATGCTCCTGCGGGGCTCCGCCCGGGAGGTCGTGCTCTACGACATCAACGCCGACAAGGTCAACGCCGAGGTGCTCGACCTCGCGCACGGCATCTCCTTCACGCCGATGAACAGCGTGGGCGGCGGGGACGACATCTCCGTGTGCGCGGACGCCGACGTCGTCGTCATCACCGCGGGGGCGAAGCAGAAGCCCGGTCAGTCGCGGCTCGACCTCGCCGGCGCGACGATCGACATCATGCGCACGCTCGTCCCGCAGCTCGTCGAGGTCGCCCCGCACGCTGTCCACCTCATGGTCGCCAACCCCGTCGACGTCGTCACGCAGGCCGGGCTCGCCATCTCCGGTCTCGGCCCGAACCAGTTCTTCGGCTCGGGCACCGTGCTCGACACCTCCCGCCTGCGCTACCTCGTGGCCCGGCGGGCGGGCGTGGCCGTGCAGTCCGTGCACGGCTACATCGCCGGCGAGCACGGCGACTCCGAGGTGCCCATGTGGAGCTCCGCCACGATCGGGGGCATCCCGGTCGAGGACTGGCCGGCGGCCACCGGCACCGACGTGCTCGACCAGGCCGACCGCGACCAGATCCGGCACGAGGTCGTCCACGCCGCGGACACCATCATCCGCGGCAAGGGGGCGACGAACTACGCCATCGGGCTGTCGACGGCCCGGATCATCGAGGCGGTCCTGCGCGACGAGCACCGCGTCCTGTCGGTCTCCAGCCGCCTGCCCGACGTCTACGGCAGCGGTCCGGTGTGCATGTCGATGCCGACGATCATCGGACGCGACGGGGCCGGGCGGACGCTCACGCTGCCCGCCTCTCCGGCCGAGCAGGCGTCGCTGCTCGCCTCGGCCGAGTCGATCCGCGCCGTCGCGGCGCGCTTCGGCTTCTAGGGTGTCCTTCACTGGCTCGGGGAGGTCGTTGAAGGGCCCGATGCGTGCCTCGAACCGGGTAGTTGACCGTTGCGCACCGGGAGCGGATCGATCCGCTGATGCTGCTGGTGCCCGGCCAGGGCGGCGGTTCCCCGGTTCTCGGCCCGTGCGGCAGCAGGCTCAGGACTCCGCACTATCGGCGGCCACGAGAGCGAGGTCATCGGGATCCGGGGCGAAGATGTCCTCGATGGGCACCCCGAGGACGGCCGAGAGCCGCATCGCGATCTTCAGCGTCGGCTCGTACCGCCCGTTCTCCAACGAGACGATGGTCTGCCGGGACACGCTGATGCGGCCCGCGAGCGCAGCCTGGCTCCAGCGGCGTTCTGCGCGGAGCACGGGGAGGCGGTTGGTGATCATGCATCGCCCTGCGGGCGATCCCAGACGAACGCGACCATCCACACCAGTGCGGCCGTGACGGCCGGGACTGCGGCGGTCAGCCTCGGCAGGCCGGCGAACGCTTCGAGCAGGGCATAGCCCAAGCCGGCCACGACGACGAAGAGCACGGCGACCAGGGCTGCACGTGCCGCGTCCTGCCGCTCAACTCCTTCGGTGTCGGTGCGCAGGAGCGCGCGTACCGTCGTCGCGGTCAGGACCAGCAGTCCGAGGATCGCGGCGGCCGCCAGCGACCATCCCACCCATGGTTCCAGCGAGCCGAGCGTCGGTAACGCGACCGCTGTGATCACGCTGGCGAAGAGCAGAGCGGTGCCTGCGGTGACCGCGACCCATTCAGAGGGACTCAGCTTCTCCTTCTTCATGCCGTCGAAAGTACAGCGACCTTTGCTAAATGACAAGTGCACTTGTCATTTAGCGAAGGTCGCTTGTCTGTGCGGATCTGGGGATGTGGAGCGTGCAGGGATGGCGGTGAGGTCGTCGGCGGTGGCTGCGGTGACGCCGTCCTCGATCTCGCGCGGGCCGTCGACCTCGAGAGCACGGCCGCTGTGCCGCAGCGGGCGGGCCGGTTCGTCCCGCCTCGGCTCCCGCAGCCTACGGACGTGGGCCACGTCGGCGGAGGCGGTGCGTCTCGGCCCTTGGTGGCCGGTGTGGAAGCGGCACTGCAGGTTCAGCGCCCATGGCGCCCCGGGCGTGATCCACGCGGTGGTGCCGGCCGAGGCGGACGCGGCCGACGACATCGACCGGCCGGTCCAGCGTGGAGTCCGCGGTCACTGGTGCCCATCAGCGCGCCACGAACCTTCCGAGGCGCACAGGGTGCGCTGTCGTCCTGGTCGGACCTGCTGATCGATCCCGACGACGATGCGATCGGACGCTCTCGCGGCGGGCTGGGGGTGAAGATCCGCCAGCTCTGTACTCCTCGCGCGATCCGCTCCTGTCTGCGCGAGCATGGGATCGGCGCCGTCGTCCCACGCGCCGTCGCTCTGTGGCTCGAACGGTGACGAGGCACGCCGTGGGGCGGGGTCCCGCCGAGCGCCGGCCGCGACGTGACCGGGCCGGCGGACGGTCCGCTCAGAGTGAGCGCAGGACCGCGACGACCTTCCCCAGGATCATCGCCTCGTCGCCGGGGATCGGCGCATAGCTCTCGTTGCGCGGGAGCAGCCACACGTGCCCGTCGGTGCGGGACAGCGCCTTGACGGTGGCGTCGCCGTCGATCATCGCGGCGACGATCTCGCCGTTCTCCGCCACGTTCTGGCGGCGCACGACCACGCGGTCGCCGTCGCAGATCGCCGCCTCGATCATCGAGTCGCCCACGACGTCGAGCATGAACAGGTCGCCCGACCCGACGAGCTCGCGGGGCAGGGGCAGGGACGCGGTGATCTCCTGCTCGGCGAGGATCGGTCCGCCGGCGGCGATGCGTCCGACGAGCGGGACGTAGGTCGGCGCCGACCCGCCGAGCCCCTCGCCGTCGTGCAGCGTGAGGACGACGTGGTCCTCGTCGTCCTGGCTCGGAGGTGCGTCGGGGGCCGGGGGCCCGGTGGGGTCCGGCGCCGGCTCGAGCTCGACGATCTCGATCGCCCGGGGGCGGTTCGGGTCGCGCCGGATGTAGCCCTTGCGCTGGAGTGAGTCGAGCTGGTGCTTGACCGACGACGGCGAGCCGAGACCCACCGCGTCACCGATCTCCCGGATCGACGGCGGATACCCGCGCTTGGCGAGGGTCTCCCGCAGGCACGCGAGGACCTCCCGCTGGCGCACGGTCAGCGCGGGTGGTTCGGGAGCGGTTCTCTCGCCCATGACGGGCCTCCAGGTCCTCGGCCGGCCGCGGCCGGATCGTCGATGTCAGTGGTCTGCGATGGAGTGCGGACGAGTCCAGGGTAGGCCGGTGCGGGGCGCATCTCAAACATGTGTTCGACCGGAGTGTCGACTTTCGTCGGCCGGTGCACTACCGTGGCGAACAGAGGTTCGACGAACGCACGTTCGAGGAGAGTAGAGATGAGCGCACTTCCCCTGGAGACGGGCCCCGTCCTCCCGCGCCGCACCCGCCCGCGGCTCCAGCTCGTCGGCCCGGGATTCGTACCGCAGCCCCCGTTGCGCGACGAGGCGCCCGACCGCGCCGCCACCGCCGTGCTCGTCCCGGGTCCGGCGGCTGCGCCGAGCGCGCGCCCCGCGGCGCTTCCCGTCGCCCCCAGCCGTCCCCTCGCACGTCCGTCGGTCGCCGCCCCGGCCGTGCGAGGGGACTCCCCGGCGGCGCGCCCGGCGCCGCTGCGCCTGACCGCCCGCGGCGTCATGGCGCTGCGGGCCCTCGTGCTCGGCGCCGCCCTGCTCGTCGTCGTCGGCCTGGGCGCCGGCGTCGGAGCCCTCGCCTCCCCGGGTGTCGAGGCCTCGGACGCCACGGTCGTCGTCGCGCCGGGTGAGTCGCTCTGGTCGGTCGCGTCCGGCGTTGCCGGTCCCGGCGAGGACGTCCGGGACGTCGTCGCGCAGATCGCCGAGCTCAACGGGCTGAGCGGTCAGTCCGTGTCCGTGGGCGAGGTCCTGCGCCTCCCGCGCTGACTGCCGTGGGAGCCTGCGCCCTGACGGCCGTGGGGCCCCACGCCGGCGGCCGCGCGGCCCCCGCGCCGGGCGGCGGGGTCGGGGCTGGAATGATGGCCCGATGCACTGTCCCTTCTGCCGCTTCCCGGACTCCCGCGTGATCGACTCGCGCACAGCCGACGACGGCACGTCGATCCGTCGCCGCCGGCTGTGCCCGGAGTGCAACCGCCGGTTCAGCACGCTGGAGACCTCGTCGCTGCAGGTGGTCAAGCGCTCCGGCGTCGTCCAGCCGTTCAGCCGGGACAAGGTGGTCGGCGGGTTGCGGAAGGCGAGCCAGGGGCGCCCGGTCTCCGACGACGACCTCGCGCGGCTCGCCCAGCAGGTCGAGGAGACCGTCCGTGCCTCCGGGTCGTCGCAGGTCGATGCGCACGACGTTGGCACCGCGATCCTCGAGCCCCTGCGCGCCCTCGACGAGGTCGCCTATCTGCGGTTCGCCTCCGTGTACTCCGCCTACGACTCCCTCGAGGACTTCGAGACCGCGATCGCGGCCCTGCGCGCGGACCGCGCCACCAGGGCCGGCGACGTCGAGGGCGCCGCGGGCGTCGAGGGGGCCGACGGCACGGGAGGCGAGGTCGGGGAGCCCGACGGCATCGGCGCACGGGCCGGCGAACCGGCCGCGGACGACGCGGGACCGGAGCGCGCGGGGCCGGAGCGCGCGGGGCCGGACGGCGCTGGGTCGGACGGAACGGAATCCGACGGCGAAGTGCCGGACGGCGCGGTGGACGCGTCCTCGGGCGGCACCCGGTAGCCCGTGCGGAGCTCCCGGTGCGGTGTCGCAGCCTCGGTGGAGGAGTGCTCCGGAGGTTCGGGGTGGCGTGCGCACCGACCGGATGGGGTCCCTCCACAACGGCGTTCCACGCACCCCGCGGACCCGCTAGGCTCTGACTCACCGGCGATCCGCCGGGCCCGCGACCCGGCCGTCCTCCCGGTGGTCGCGCGAGGTCCGCAGGCGCCGGCACCGACCGCCGTCGGTGACGCCGGAGGGGAAGCCGACGTCACCGACGGCCTGTGCGTGCGGGGCGCCGGTCCTCCCGCTGTTGCGCAGGACTCCCCGCAGCCACGACGGCCCTGCGCGAGGTGTGCGGGCCGTCGGGTGGCCGCGCAGCCGACGCGCCGACCAGTCGTGGCCGGGCCAGCGCCGCGCCGACCAGTCGTGGCCGGGCCAGCGCCGCGCCGACCAGTCGTGGCCGGGCCGGCGGCCCGCCGGTCAGGCGTCCGGGCGGGAGAGGACGCGGAGCCTGATCGTGTCCTCCATCGACTGCATCGCGGACAGGGCCGTGACCGGGATCTCCGAGGAGATGTCGGTGATGACGTAGCCCGTCTCGCCCGACGTCCCGAGGATCTGGCCCTCGATGTTCGCCCCCGCCTCGGCGAATGTCTGGTTGACGAGCGCCAGGACGCCGGGCGTGTTGCGGTGGACGTAGGCGAGGCGGTGCCGGGTCGCAGAGGTCGTCCCCAGCGTGAGGCGCGGGAGGTTGACGGACAGGTCCGTGATCCCGAGCCGGTAGTAGGAGCCGAGCTTGCTCGACACGAAGTGGCCGATGTTCTCCTGGGCCTCCTCGGTCGATCCGCCGACGTGCGGGGTGAGGATGACGTTGGGCAGCCCGCGCAGCTCGGAGTCGAACCTCTCGCCGTTGCTCCGCGGCTCGTCGGGGAACACGTCCACGGCCGCGCCGGTGATGGACCCGTCGAGGACGCGGTCGCGCAGGGCCGCGTAGTCCACGAGGAACCCGCGCGAGAGGTTGAGGAAGACCGCACCGGGCTTCATGGCTGAGAACTGCTTCGCGCCGAACATGCCCGCGTTGCCCTCGCGGCCGTCCACGTGCAGCGTGACGACGTCGGCCTCGCCGAGGAGCTCCTCGAGGCTCGCCGTCCCGCGCGCGTTGCCCAGCGCCAGCTTCTCGGAGGTGTCGAAGAAGATCACCCGCATGCCGAGCGCCTCGGCGATGACGGAGAGCTGGGAGCCGATGTTCCCGTAACCCACGATCCCGAGCGTGCGGCCGCGCACCTCGTGGGAGCCGGCGGCGGACTTCGCCCACACGCCGTCGTGCAGCGACTTGTCCCGCTCGGTCAGTCGACGGGTGAGCGCGATGATCTCGGCCACCGCCAGCTCGACGACCGAGCGCGTGTTGGAGAAGGGCGCGTTGAACACGGCGACGCCGTGCCGCGTGGCCGCGCGCAGGTCGATCTGGTTGGTGCCGATGCTGAAGGCGCCGATCGCGAGCAGCTGAGGGTGGTTGGCGATCACCCGCTCGGTGACCGTGGTCGTCGACCGGATCCCGAGGACCTCGACGCCGTCGAGCGCCTCGTCCAGCTCGTCCTCCGACATGGCGTGCGGGTGGCGCACGACGTCGAGGCCGGCGCCGCTGAGGACGGCGTCGGCGTTGGAGTGGGGGCTTTCCAGCAGGAGGGCTCGAGTCACCGGCACATCGTCGCCCCGGCGCGGGGGAGTGGCAAACGCGTTCCACCGCTCGGTCGCGGCCCGCCGCGACCGTGAGCCGCGACGCGGCGGCTCAGTCGGCGGGCAGGACGCCCGCGGGGAGCTCGCGGTGGTGGACGACGACGAGCCGGCGGGTCGGGCGGGTCATCGCCACGTAGAGGTCACCGGTCCCGTCCTCGGTCATGGCGGCCGGCTCGAGGAGCACGACGACGTCGAACTCCAGGCCCTTGGCGCCCGCCGGGTCGGTGATCACCAGGCGTGCGCCGAGCAGGTCCGGGCCGCGCAGCGCCTCGGCCGTGCCCGCCCGGTCCGGTGCGGCGGCGCGGACGTCGTCGACCACGGAAGGCGGAGCGACGATCGCCACGCGACCGGCGTCGTCGTCCGTGCCGGCTAGAGCGGTGAGCGCGCGGGCGGCCTCGTCCAGCACGCCGGCGACGAGCCCGTCCGCGTCCACCCTGCGCGTGACCAGAGCGCCGGGCAGGTCGCGCGCCGCGGTGACCGGATGGGCGGGCGGCGTACCCGCGCGGGCGAGCATCCGCGTGGCCGCGTCCAGGACGGTGGCGGGCGTGCGGTAGGAGACGGTGAGGACGGACTCGCGCAGGGACGGCCCGGCGGCCTCGCCGAGGAGGCTCGCCCAGCTCGCCGGGCGCTCGGTGCCTCGGCGCTGGTCGAGGTCCCCGACCACGGTCATCGACCGCACCGGGACCCGGCGGGCGAGCATCCGCCAGGCCATCGGGCTCAGCTCCTGCGCCTCGTCGACGACGACGTGCCCGTACGTCCACGAGCGGTCGGCCACCGCCCGCTCGGCGGTCGTCAGCGACGGGCCGCCGGCGGCGAACCGGTCCGCCAGCATCTCGGCGCTGACGATGCCGTCGCCCAGGTCCTGGGACTCGATCGCCTCGCGCGCCAGCTCGACGGCCTGCGCCCGCTCGGCCGTGGCCCGGGCACGTGCCGCCCGGTCCTCGGCCTCCTCGTGGGGGCCGAGGAGCTCTGCGAGCTCGTCGAGGAGGGGGACGTCGGCCTCCGTGGGCGCCGATCCGCGCGGGCGCAGCAGCGCGCGCCGCTCGGCCTCGTCCAGCTCGGGCGCGCACGCCGCGAGCAGCTCGGGCCCGGACAGGAGGCGGTCCAGCAGCTCGGCGGCGGTGCGCGGCATCCAGCACAGGTTGAGCGCGACCCGCACGTCGCGCGACGAGCGCACGTCCTCCATGAGCGCGGCGCGCTCCTCGGGGTCGTCGATGCCGCGCACCGCCGCGTACCGGTCGGTGAGGACCGGCAGCAGCGACCGGACGAACGTCTCGCGCCCGGCGTTGTGCGTGCGGTGGGCGCGGCGGGCGCGCCCGATCGCGGCCCGGACGTCGGCAGGCTCCAGGCGGATCGTCGAGCCCTCGACGTCGAGGAGCCGGGCCTCGGGCGGCACGCGCTGGAACTGCCGCACCAGACGGCCCACGACGTCGACCATCATGGTCCTGCCCTTGATCCGCGCGGCGCGGGGCGTCTCGGTGCCCCGGGCCCGCACGCCCGGGAGGAGATCGGCGATCGTCGTGGCGACGACGTCGGTCTCGCCGAGCGAGGGCAGCACGCGCTCGACGTACGTGAGGAACACGTCGGAGGGACCGACGAGCAGCACGCCGGAACGGGCGAGCCGTTCCCGGTGGGCGTAGAGCAGGTAGGCGATGCGGTGCAGCGCGACCGCGGTCTTGCCGGTGCCCGGGCCGCCCTGGACCACGAGCACCCCGTCGAGCGGGGAACGGACGACCTCGTCCTGCTCGGCCTGGATGGTCGCCACGATGTCGCTCATCCGCCCGGTGCGGGCGGCGTTCATCGCGGCGAACAGGGCGCCCTCGCCGCGCAGCTCGAGCCGCAGGTCCTCGGGCAGGTGCTCGGCGTCGAGCAGCTCGTCCTCGACGCCGACCACCCGGCGCCGGCGCGTGAGCAGGTGCCGGCGGCGTACGGCGCCCTCGGGGTGCACGGCGGTGGCCTGGTAGAAGGGCCGGGCCGACGGTGCGCGCCAGTCGAGCAGCAGCTGGCTGCGGGTGCTGTCCTGGATGCCGATCCGCCCGACGTACCGGGGCGGCCCCTCGCGCAGGTCGAGCCGACCGAAGACGAGGCGCTCCTCGACCTGGTCCAGGCGGGCGACGGCCTGCGAGTAGTGGGCGGCGAACGCGTCCCGCTCGGAGCGCATCTGGTGCGTCCCGACCGACCCGCCCCGCCGGACGTCCGCGAGGCGCTCACGGTACTGGGCGCGCAGCTCGTCCAGGCGGGCGTAGACGGTGTCCACGCGAGCCTGCTCGCGCGGCAGCTCGTCGCTCGACGCCGCCTCGTGGGCCGGCCCGTCCGCCTCGACGTCGGCACGCGGCTCGTCCAGCGCCATCGGACCTCCTCCAGAGCGCGGCCCCGGGGTCGGCACGCGCGACCGTCCATTGTGGTGCACGCGCGCGGGTCGCCGCACCCCCGTCCGCCCCGGACGCGGTGTGGCACGTCCCGCTCCCGGTCGGGGAATGACGCAGGATGGACCGGCGTTGACGCCGGCAGAGACGATCGACAGGAAGGTGGCGCGATGAGCGACGAGACCCTCTACACCAGCGGGCCCGCGGCCGATCATGTCGGCGAGGTCCCGGTGCTCGTGCACGCCCTCCAGGGCGGCATGGACGCCGGCAGCGCCGGGGAGCTCGCCGTGCGGCAGCTCCTGTCCAGCATGCCGGTCGAGCGCGTGGCGACCTTCGACACCGAGCAGCTGCTCGACCTGCGCTCGCGCCGCCCGGCGATGACCTTCGCCGACGGACGCTGGGTGGACTACGACGAGCCCGTGCTCGCCGTCGACGCCGTGCGGGACCACGAGGGCCGGGCGTTGCTCGTGCTGCACGGCCACGAGCCGGACCACGCGTGGGAGAGCTTCGCGCGCGCCGTCGCCGGCATCGTCCGTGAGCACGGCGTCGAGCTCGTCGTCGGGCTGCAGGGCGTGCCCGCCGGCGTCCCGCACACCAGGCCCGCCGCGATCACGACGCACGGCACCGACCGCGACGCCGGCGGCCGGCTCGAGCCCGGCCCCAACCTGTTCGTCGGGGAGTTCCAGGCTCCCGGCTCCGCCGAGGCCCTCCTCGACCTGCGCCTGTCCCAGCAGGGCATGAACGTCCTGGGCCTGGCCGTGCACGTGCCGCACTACCTGTCCGGCTCGGAGTACCCCGTGGCCTCGGCCAGCCTGCTGCGCACGCTGTCGACAGCCAGCGGCATGTCCCTCCCGGTCGGCGACCTGGAGTCCCTCACCGCCCAGGTGCTCGCCCAGATCGACTCCCAGGTCGAGGCCAACCCCGAGATCGCGCAGGTCGTGCGGGCCCTGGAGGAGCGCTACGACCGCAGCCCCGTCGCGCGCACGACGACCGAGGAGCCCGCCGCCGAGCTGCCCACGGCCGACGAGATCGGCGCCGAGCTCGAGGCCTTCCTCGCCAGCGGCCCCCCGCTCGAGGGCTGGCGCGACCAGGGCGTCCCCGAGATCGGCAGCGGCGAGGCCCGGGCGACCGGGCGGGCCGACGACGGCGCGGGCGACGGGCCGGCGGGCGAGGACCCGGCGGCCGGCGACCCGGCGTCCGACGGCCGTGTCTCCGACGGTCCGGCGGGCGACGAGCCTTCGGACGACGACCCCGCCGAGGAGGCGTGACCCGGACCGTACCGGGAGCCGCAGAGCAGCGGGGACGGGGCCGATGATGGCCCGGCTGACCCCTCCCGCGTCGCCCCGCACCGCACTGACGGTGTGGGGCGTCGCCGTGCTGTGCTACATCCTCGCCATCGCGGGCCGCAGCTCGTTCGGGGTCGCCTCCCTGGCCGCGCTCGAGCGGTTCGACGTCGGCCCCGCGATCCTGTCGACGTTCGTCGTCCTCCAGGTCGGCACCTACGCCGCCGCGCAGATCCCCGTGGGCCTGGCCATCGACCGGTGGGGCCCGCGCCGCGTCCTCGTCGCGGGCGCCCTGCTGCTCGCGGCGGCGCAGACGGTCATGGCCCTGTCCACGGTGCTGCCGCTCACGCTCGCGGCGCGCGTCGCCGTCGGGCTGGGCGACGCCACGGCCTTCATCTCCGTCCTGCGGCTCGTGCCGGAGTGGTTCGCGATGCGCCACGTGCCGCTCGTCAACCAGGCGACCGGGGCGCTCGGGCAGCTCGGCCAGGTCGTCTCCGCCGTGCCGTTCTACGCGGTGCTGCGCGTGAGCGGCTGGAGCGTGGCCCACCTCTCGCTAGCCGCGACCGGGGTGCTCGTCGCGATCGCCGTGCTCGTGGTCGTCCGCGACCGGCCCGCCGCGGATCCCGGGTCGCCCGGCCGGGCCCGGACGGCCCCCGCGGCGCCGCCCGCCGGACGCACGGGCGTGCGGCACGCCCTGCGCGAGGTCGCCCGCGAACCCGGCGTGTGGGCGGGCCTGTTCGCGCACTGGTCGACGATGTTCTTCGTCTCCACGTTCGCGCTCATGTGGGGCGTGCCGTACATGCGCGCCGGCAACGGGCACAGCGCGGCGACGGCGTCGACCGTGCTCGTCCTCGGGGTGGTGGCCATGGCGCTGTCGGCGCTCCTCGTCGGCACGCTGTCCGCCCGCTTCCCCCGCCTCCGCCTGCGCCTCGTCGTCACGGGGTCGATGCTCGCCGTGACGACCTGGACGGTGGTCCTCCTCGTGCCGCCGCCCGTCCCGGCGTGGCTGCTCGCCGTGCTCATGATGATCCTCAGCCTCGGCGGAGCGGCGAGCAACGTGTCGTTCGACGTCGTGCGCGCGCACGTGCCCCGCTCCCGGCTCGGCACGGCCACGGGCCTGGCGAACAGCGGCGGCTTCGTCGCGACCCTGCTCGCGGTGCTGCTCGTCGGCGTGGTGCTCGACGTCGTCGGGGGTTCCTCGCCGGGGCCGGAGGCGTTCCGCGTGGCGATGGCCTCCCAGGCCGCGGTCGTCCTCGTCGGCCTCACCGGCCTGCTGCTCGCGACCCGGCGGCTGGGACCCGGTTCCGAGTCCGCACCGCGCCGCGGCTGACCGCCGCGCCGCCCGGCAGGGGCCTCGTGCGGATCTCTCCACCAGAATCGCGCACGAACGGCTCCGGCGTGGCATGCTAGGCCTGTTGCATCTGCGTTTCCCTGTTGTGACCGTCGTCGGTAGGACCGTCGGGGGGCACGGCTCCGGCAAGGACGTGGGACGAATTCAGTGCGGCAAGTGGGGACCGGCACAGGGTCGGGCCCCGACGTCCCGGAAGGACAACAGTTACATGGCACAGGGAACCGTCAAGTGGTTCAACTCCGAGAAGGGCTACGGCTTCATCGAGCAGGACGGTGGCAACGCGCCTGACGTCTTCGTTCACTTCTCGGCCATCCAGGCCGACGGCTACAAGTCGCTCGAGGACGCCCAGCGCGTCGAGTTCGAGATCACCCAGGGCCCGAAGGGCCCGCAGGCGGAGAACGTCGTCCCGCTCTGACCCGAGCGCTCGACCCATACTCTTCGCGGGGCCCGCACCTTCTGGGTGCGGGCCCCGTCGCCGTGCCCGGCCCGGGTGCGCGCCGGACGCACCGGCGGGCGTGGTCGGGGCCGGACGTGCCGGGCGTCGCCGTGCCGGCTCAGGCGATGGCGGGCGGGTCGTAGGGGGGCGGCGTCGTCGCTCGCATCCGGGCGAGCTCGCCGCCCGTGACGACGCCCGCAGGGAACGGCAGCCGGCGCAGGCCCCGGTCGATCGCGGCCGCGTCCAGCCGGTGGTGGGAGGCGACGAGGACGACGTTGCCGTAGCGGCGGCCTTTCCACACCGCGGGGTCCGCGACGGCCAGGGCCTCGGGGAACACCTGGCCCAGCGCCGCGAGCTCCTCGCGGACCCGGCGCAGCCCGGGGGAGTCGGTGAGGTTGAGGACGTACACGCCGTCCGGCGCGAGCGCGGTGTCCGCGGCCCGGACGAACTCCACGGTCCGCACGTGCTCGGGCACCTCGGCGTCGACGAAGACGTCGCGGACGAGCACGTCCGCGGAACCCGGGTGCAGGTGCTCGACCGACGCGCGCGCCTCCGCGTTGCGGATGCGGAGCATGGGGGAGCGGGGCAGGTCGAACCACGCCCGGACGAGCCGGGCGAGCTCGGTGTCCAGCTCGACGGCGAGGTGCCGCGAGCGCGGCCGGTCCGCGAGCAGGGCGCGCGGCAGCGCGCAGGCCGCCCCGCCGAGGTGGACGAAGCGACCCGGCCGGTCGGCCCGGTCGCGGGGCAGCGCGACGTCGACGACGGCGCGCACGTGCTGCATGTACTCGAACTCCAGGTACGCCGGGTCCTCGAGGTCGAGGAACGAGGACTCCGACCCGCCGAGCAGGAGCATCACCCGGTGCGGAGCGCCCGGCTCGGGTACCACCTCGGCCACCGAGAACGTGGTGGGTACGGGGTGCTCCGGCCAGCGGGCGAGATCGGTCCGGCGTCGCGGTGTCACAGGCTCACGCTAGCGTCGAGGCGTGAGCCGCAAGCCCGTCCGCGCCAGCGGGACGCCCCGGCGCGGACCCACGCCGTTCGGGACCGACGACACCGGGGCCTTCGTCCTGCACGTCGACATGGACGCGTTCTTCGCCGCCGTCGAGGTGCTGGACGACCCCTCCCTGGCCGGTCGTCCCGTCATCGTCGGCGGGCCCGAGCGCGGCGTCGTCTCGGCCGCCACCTACGAGGCCCGCGCCTACGGCGTGCGCTCCGCGATGCCGGTCGCGCAGGCCCGGGCGCTGTGCCCGCAGGCGGTCCTCCTGCCCGGTAGGCACTCCCGGTACCGGGAGATCTCGCGCACCGTCATGGGGGTGCTGGCCACGGTCACCGACCGCGTCGAGCAGCTGAGCGTCGACGAGGCCTTCCTCGACGTCCGCGGGGCCGTCCGCAGGCTCGGCCCGCCCCTGACCATCGGCGCCCACGTGCGGGCCCGGGTGCGCGAGGCGACCGGTCTCGCGGCATCCGTGGGCGTCGCGAGCACCAAGCACGTGGCCAAGATCGCCTCGGGCGCCGCGAAGCCGGACGGGCTGCTGCTCGTCCCCGCCGACGCCACCCTCGAGTTCCTCCACCCGTTACCGGTGGGCGCGCTGTGGGGCGTGGGGGAGAAGTCGGCCGAGGTGCTGAGGCGGCACGGCTGGGACACGGTCGGCGACGTCGCGCGCGCCCGGGTGGTCGACCTCGAGCGGGCGCTGGGCAGGGCCGCGGGGGCGCGGCTGCATGCGCTCGCCATGGGCGCGGACGCGCGGGAGGTCCGCTCCGAACGGGCGGGGGAGAAGTCGATCGGCAGCGAGCACACCTTCTTCGACCCCGTCGGCGACCTGGACGAGCTCGACCGGGTGCTGCTCGAGCAGTCGCACGGCGCCGCGGCACGGCTGCGCGCGGCCGGGCTGCTCGCGCGCACCGTGAGCATCAAGGTGCGATTCACCGACTTCACGACGATCACCCGCTCGAGGAGCCTGCCTGCCGCCACGTCGCTCGCGCGGGACGTCGCCGCCGCGGCGCGGGCCCTGCTGCGGACGGTGGAGGTGCCGCGCGCGGGCCTGCGGCTGCTCGGCGTGCGGCTCGAGACGCTCGAACCCGCAGGTCAGGGCCTCCAGCTCGCGCTCGACGACGATCCGGGCGCGGCCCTCGCAGAGGAGGCGCTCGACGCCGTGCGCGAGCGGTTCGGGCGCTCCGCCCTCGCTCCGGCTGCCCTGCTGAGGCGTCGGGCGGTCGACGGGGGAGATCGGCCCGGTCATGACGGCGTCCCCCCGCGTGACGAGGACACCCGCCAGGACCTATCCTGAGAGCAGTCGCGATCCGTCCGGACGCGAGCCGAGATCCGACCGGTGCCGAGGAAGGGGGCAGGATGCCACTCTCCGACTACGAGCAGCGCATGCTCGCCCAGATGGAAGCCCAGCTGCACGCGGACGACCCGCGTCTGGCGGAGACGCTCGGCGACCCTGCCGGCCCCGACCTGCGCCGGGTCGCGCTCGGCGCGCTCGTCGCCCTGGCGGGTATCGGCGGCCTCGTCGGCGGCGTCGCCACCGGGTGGATCTGGCTCGGCGTCCTCGGCTTCGTCGCCATGGTCGGCGGCGTCCTCCTCGCCATGTCGCCGGCGCGGTCCGGCACGCGCGCCGGCCAGGGATCGCCCGGTGCGGGCCCCGGTGGACGGGGCGGCCGCGGTGGTCGTGGCCCGGGCTCCGGGAACGGCACGGGCCCCAGCGGTGGGCGGACGACCAGCGGCAAGAGCTTCATGGAACGCCAGCAGGAGAAGTGGGAGCAGCGCGGCGAGGGCCGCGGAGTCTGACCCACCCCGGTCCCCGGCACTGACGCGCCGGCGACCGCACGCCTGACCGACGGCCCCCGGCCCGCAGCGATGCGGACCGGGGGCCGTCGTCGTGCATGGCGAGGGCGGCCGGGTCGTCCGAGGGTGCCCGTGCCGCGTCCCCCACGTCGCTCCCCACTTCGCTCCCCACGTCGCTCCCCACTTCGCTCCCCACTTCGCTCCCCGCGCGCAGCCGGTGTCGTCGGCCGGCCGCGCGCCCGTCCGCCAGGAGGCCGGGATCTCACCGATCCGTCCGCGCCCGTGCGGAGCACCACCGGTCGGGCGGGACCACACGAGGAGGCGGTGCCGCGCGGGGCGTCGTCGTCGGGGAACTTTCCCTCCACCGGCCACCACCAGGAATTACCTGGGAAGTCGCGCGACACGCGTCGGATGTCGGCGCAATCTGCTATCGCGGTGGAGTGAAGTGGAGTAACGTGGTGGTCACGGGAGCGGCAGGGCGACGACGAGGGAGGTGCCGCGATGTTCCTCGGCACCTACGAACCGCGTCTGGACGACAAGGGCCGGCTGATACTGCCCGCGAAGTTCCGCACGGACCTCGCCGACGGCCTCGTGCTCACCCGGGGGCAGGACCGCTGCCTCTTCGCGTTCCCCACGGCCGAGTTCGAGTCGATGCACGAGCGGCTCCGGCAGGCGCCGGTCACCTCGAAGCAGGCCCGCGACTACCTGCGCGTGTTCCTCTCGGGCGCCTCGGACGAGGTGCCGGACAAGCAGGGCCGCCTGACGATCCCGGCGAACCTGCGCCGCTACGCGGGGCTCGACCGCGAGCTGGCGGTCATCGGGGCGGGCAGCCGGATCGAGATCTGGGACGCCACCGCATGGGCCGACTACCTCGCCGCCCAGGAGGAGTCGTTCGCCGACACCGCCGAGGAGGTGGTCCCGGGTCTGTTCTGACCCGCCCGACCATCGCCCGCCCGGACCTGCCCGCCCCGACGCCCCACCCCGCTCCACCCCACATCTGCACAGCTGTGACGGCACACCGGAGCTCGCCCCGCGAGGTCTCCCACCGCACCGACGCACTTCCCCGGCGTCGGTGCGCCCGTCCCCGGCGCACTTCCCCGGCGCCGGAGACGGAGGTGGGAGTCCTGGCGGTACGAGCCGGAACGCACCCCGAGCTCGTGCCGCCAGCCCGCCCCGCCGCAGCCGGACCCGCCCGTCCGGCTCCGCCGGCCCGACCGAGGCAGCCCGACCGCCTCAGCACGAGACACCCGAGAGGAGGACCGCATGACCACCACGCCGGAGCCCGCGCCGCGCGCGACCCAGGACCGTCACCTGCCGGTCCTCCTGGAGCGCTGCCTCGACCTGCTCGCCCCGGCACTCGAGGCCCCCGGGGCGGTGCTCGTCGACGCCACTCTCGGTCTCGGCGGGCACGCGGCCGGCGCGCTCGCCCGGTTCCCCGAGCTGCGCGTCATCGGGATCGACCGGGACACCGAGGCCCTCGCGCTGGCTGCCGAGCGTCTCGCCGGGTACCCGGGCCGGTTCACCGGCGTCCATGCCACCTACGACGAGATCGACGAGGTCGTCGCCGAGCACGCCGGCGGCGCGGTCGACGGTGTCCTCATGGACCTCGGCGTCTCCTCACTCCAGCTCGACGAGACCGCGCGGGGCTTCTCCTACTCCCAGGACGCGCCGCTCGACATGCGGATGGACGCGACGACCGGCCCGACCGCCGCCGACCTGCTCGCCACCCTCGACGAGCGGGAGCTGCGGCGCATCCTGCGCCAGTACGGCGAGGAGAGGTTCGCCCCCCGCCTCGCCGCCGAGATCGTCCGGCGCCGGACCACCGACCCGCTGCGGACGACCGCCGATCTCGTCGCCGTCGTCGACGCCGCCATGCCGGCCGCCGGCAGGCGCACCGGCGGCAACCCCGCCAAGCGGACCTTCCAGGCCCTGCGCATCGCCGTCAACGGCGAGCTCGACATCCTCGCCGGTGCGCTGCCGCGGGCCGTCGAGGCGCTCGCCGTCGGCGGCCGGATCGTCGTGGAGTCCTACCAGTCCCTCGAGGACCGCCTCGTCAAGGCGGAGCTCGCCCGCGGCGCCACGACCTCGGCCCCGCCGGACATGCCGGTCGTCCCCGACACCCACCAGCCCTACCTGCGCCTGCTCACCCGCGGCGCGGAGGAGGCGGACACCGGCGAGGTCGCCGCCAACCCCCGGGCCCGCGCCGTCCGACTGAGGGCCGCCGAGCGGCTGCGTCCCACCCCGGCGCACCTGGCCCGCGGCGGGGACCGCCCGGGCCCTCGGCGCCGCACGGCACCCGACGCGGGGCCGAGCACCGCACGCAGCACCGCACGCCGCACCACCGACAGCACCGCCGACCGACCCGCTGAAGCGCGTACCGCGCAGCCGAGGAGCCATCGATGAGCGCACAGCCCCTGCCCGGGCCGTCCCGCACGCCACGGCGTCGGGCGGCCGCGCCGTCGCAGGTGCCCGCCGCACGCCGGTCCACCCGCCTGACCGTCGTCCCCAGCCCGGTGCCGGCACGCTCGCGGGCCCCGTTCGTCGCGGTCCTCGCACTCATCCTGCTCGGTGCGCTCGCCACGGTCCTCGTGCTCAACATCCGCATGGCCGAGGCCGCCTACGCCCTGCACGACCGGCAGATGGACCTCGCCCTCGTCGAGGAGTCCGTCGCCGCGCTCCAGATCGAGCTCGACGCCGCCGGCTCGCCCGCCGCGCTCGACGAGCGGGCCCAGGAGCTCGGCATGACCCGCCCCGGGACCACCTACTTCATCGAGCTCGGCACCGGTGAGATCACCGGCGGGCCCACCGAGGAGGAGAACAGCTGATGGCACGCTCGCCGCTGGTGTCCACCGACCCGCGCGACTGGATGCGCCGCACGCGCCTCCTGCTCGTCGTGCTCCTGGCGATCCTGCTCGTCGTCGCGGGCCGCCTCATCTGGGTCCAGGCCCTCGAGGGCCCCCAGCTCGCGAGCGACGCGCGGGACAACCGCACCCGCACGTACGCGATCCAGGCCCAGCGCGGCGAGATCCTCGACGCGAACGGCGAGGTCCTGGCCACCTCGGTCCAGACGTACAACCTCGGCGTCAACCAGCAGCTCATCACCTCCTACGAGGCACGCGACGAGGACGGGGAGGTCGTCGGCACCGGCATCTCCGCCGCCGCCGAGCGCATCGCCCCGATCCTCGACGTCGACCCCGCCGAGCTCGGCGCGCTCATGGTCGGCGACTCGACCTTCGCCTACATCGCCCGCGACATCAGCCCCGCCCAGTGGCGTCAGATCCGCGAGCTCGGGATCATCGGGATCGAGCCCGAGGCCGCCGTCGACCGCCTGTACCCCAACGGCAACACCGGCGGGAACGTCGTCGGCTTCGTCGGCCGCGACGGGGTCGGGCTCGCCGGCCTCGAGCTGAGCTACGAGGAGGTCCTGTCCGGGACCGACGGCTCGACGACGGTCGAGATCGGCCGCGACGGCCAGGTGATCCCCGGCGCCACCCGCGAGGACGTCCCGGCCGTCCAGGGGCGCGACGTCCAGACCACGATCGACCGCAACCTCCAGTACGAGTGCCAGCGGATCATCGACGAGGCCGTCGAGCGGCACGGCGCCGCCTGGGGCGCCGTCGTCGTCGAGGAGATCGGCACCGGCCGCATCCTCGCGCTGTGCGACAACAACACCGTCGACCCGGGCAACTACCAGGACTCGGCCCCCGAGGACCGCGGCTCGCGCGCCGTCACCACGCCGTACATGCCCGGCTCGACCGGCAAGATCCCGACGTTCGCGATGGCCCTGGACGCCGGCGGGGTCGAGGTCGACGACGAGTGGCTGACCCCGGACCGGATCACGATGCCCAACGGGCAGGAGTTCCGGGACAACGACTCGCACGACCCGGTCACCCTCACCACCGCCGGTGTGCTGGCCCGCTCCTACAACACCGGGCTCGTCCAGATCGGCGACACGGTCCCGATCGACGTCCGGTACGACTACCTCCAGCGGTTCGGCCTCGGCCAGCGGACCGGGATCGAGCTGCCCGGCGAGTCGTCCGGCATCCTCGCCCCCTACGAGAGCTGGGACGAGCGGCAGAACTACACGTCGATGTTCGGCCAGGGCCTGGCGCTCACGCTCCTGCAGTCGACCTCGACGGCGGCGACGATCGGCAACGGCGGGGTCCGGATGGACCCGCACGTCGTCGAGGCCGTGGAGGAGGTCGACGGCACGATGACCCCCACCCCGCTCCTCGACGGCCAGCGGGTCGTCTCCGAGGAGAGCGCGGCGGACACCCTGGCGATGATGGAGGGCGCCGTCTCCGAGGAGGGCACCGCCCAGCTCGCCGCCGTCGAGGGGTACCGCGTGGCCGGCAAGACCGGCACCGCCCAGGTCCCGGACGAGAACGGCCCCCTGTCGGGACGTGTCGGCACGTTCATCGGCGTCATCCCCGCCGACGCACCCGAGGTCGCCATCGGCGTCGTCATGTACAACGCCGACGGCGCGTCGTACGGTTCGCGCGTGGCCGCCCCCGTCTTCTCCGACGTCGCCGAGGTCGCGATGTCCCACCTCGGTGTCCCGCCCTCGACGGAGCCCGCCCCCTACCTGCCGCTCGAGCCCGGGGTGGAGTGGGGGCCCCAGTGACCTTCTCGCTACGGCCGAGCTCCGTGGCGCCCGTCGACCTCGCCGAGCTCACGCGAGCTGCCGAGCAGCACCTCGTCGGGCCGGCGCCCGGCGCCGGCACCCGGGTCGCCGGCGTGGTCGCCGACAACCGGAGGATCATCGGCGGCGAGCTGTTCGTCGCCCGGCCGGGCGCCCGGCACCACGCCGCGCGCTTCGCCCCGGACGCCGTCGCGCGCGGGGCCGCCGCGATCCTCACCGATCCCGAGGGCGCCCGGCTCGCCCGTGCCGGCGGAGACCCGGGCGTCCCGCTCGTCGTCGTCGACGACGTCGCCGCCGTCGTCGGCCCGGTCGCCGCTCTCGCCTGGGGCCGCCCCGCCGAGCGCCTGCGCACGTTCGCCCTGACCGGCACCAACGGCAAGACGACGACCGCGTTCATGGTCGACCACGTGCTCACCGCGCTCGGCCGCACCACCGGGCTCATCGGCACGGTCGAGATCCGGGTCGCCGGCACCTCCGTGCCGGCCGCCCTGACCACCCCGCAGGCCGACGAGCTGCACGCCATGCTCGCCGCCATGGCGGAGGCCGGGGTCACCGACCTCGTCATGGAGGTCTCCTCCCACGCGCTCATGCTCGGCCGGGTCGACGGCGTGACGTTCGACGTCGCCGGGTTCACCCACCTCACCCCGGACCACCTCGACCTGCACCGCACGGTCGAGGAGTACTTCGCCGCCAAGGCCAGGCTGTTCGCCCCGGACCGGTCGCGCACCGGGGTGATCACCGTCGACGACTCCTGGGGCGCCCGCCTCGCCGCCGACGCCGGTCGGGCTCGCCCCGGTCAGGTGTGGACCCTCGGCCGGTCCGCGGACGCCCGGCTGCGGATCGAGGCCGCGCCGCCCGGCACGCTCGTGCTCACCGGACCGGGCGGCGACGTGCGGACGGCCACCGACATGCCCGGCGCGTTCAACGTCGCCAACGCGGCCCTCGCCGTCGGCATGGTCCTGCGCGCCGGCCACGGAACCGAGGAGGTCTCCCGCGCCCTGGCGGACCACGGCGGGGTCAGCCCCGCGGTGCCGGGCCGGATGGAGGTCCTCGCCGAGAGCCCCCGCGTCGTCGTCGACTTCGCCCACAACACCGAGGCGCTGCAGACCGTGCTCGCCGAGCTGCGGCCCACCACGAAGGGCCGCCTGTGGTGCGTGACCGGCTCCGCCGGGGACCGCGACGCCGTCAAGCGCCCCCTCATGGGCGAGGTCAGCGCGCGCCTCGCCGACGAGGTCGTCATCACCGACGACGACCCGCACTCCGAGGACCCCGCCACCATCCGCGCCCAGATCCTCGCCGGTGCCCGGTCGGTGGCCGGGACCTCGGTCGTCGAGATCGGCGACCGCCGGGAGGCCATCGCCCACGCCGTGCTCGCCGCCGCGCCCGAGGACACCGTGCTGCTGGCCGGCCGGGGCCACGAGACGATCCAGGAGGTCGGCGACGTCGCGCACCACCTCGACGACCGCGAGGAGGCGAGGGCGGCGCTCGCCCGGCGCGGGGCGGGCACGGGGGAGGATGGGGCGTGATCACTCTCAGCCTGACCGAGATCGCCCGCGCGACCGGGTCCGCCTCCGCCGTCGACGACGTGGACGTGACCGGCGGCGCCCAGCAGGACTCGCGGGTCGTCGGCCCGGGCGACCTGTTCGTCGCCATCGCCGGCGAGCGCACCGACGGGCACGCGCACGTCGCCGCGGCGCTCGCGGCGGGCGGCGTCGGAGCCCTCGTCACCGACCCGGCGCGGCCCGTCGCGGACGGCGTCGACCCCGCGCGCCTCGTCGTCGTGCCGGACACCGTCGACGCCCTCGGCGATCTCGCCCGACACTCCCTCGCCGCTCTGCGCAGCTCGGGCCGGCCGGGCGTCGTCGCCGTCACCGGCTCGGTCGGCAAGACGACGACGAAGGACCTGCTCGTCGACCTGCTGCAGCCGCGCGGACCGCTCGTGGCGCCCCCGGGCTCGCTGAACAACGAGGTCGGCCTGCCGCTGACCGTCCTGCGCGCCGACGAGGCGACCACCACGCTCGTTCTGGAGATGGGCGCCGACCGGGTCGGCAACCTCACCTACCTCACGTCGGTCGCGCCCCCGGACGTCTCGGTCGTCCTCGCCGTCGGCCGCGCGCACCTCGGCCACTTCGGGGGGATCGACAACGTCGCCCGCACCAAGGCCGAGCTCGTGTCCGGGCTCGCGCCGGGCGGCACCGCCGTGCTCAACGCCGACGACGAGCGGGTCGCCGCGATGGCCCGCCTCGCACCGGGCGAGGTGCTCACGTTCTCCGCCTCGGGCGCCACCGGCGCCGACGTCGTCGCGACCGACGTGCGCAGCGACGACGCCGGGCACGCGGTCTTCACCCTGCGCACGGACCGCGGCAGCGCGGAGGTCGTGCTCGCCCTCGTCGGGCCCCACCACGTGGCCAACGCGCTCGCCGCCACCGCCGCCGGCCTCGCGCTGGGGGAGGACCTGGCCGAGCTGGCCGCGCGGCTGCGCGTCGCCGGCCCGAGGTCCGCGCACCGCACCGCCGTGTCCACGCTCGACGGCGACGTCCTGCTCCTCGACGACTCCTACAACGCCAACCCCGACTCGATGCGCGCCGGCCTGGCCACGCTGAGCGCGATCGCGCCCGGCCGCCGCAGGGTCGCCGTCCTCGGGCACATGCTCGAGCTCGGCGAGGAGTCCGCCGCCGAGCACGCCGGCCTCGCGCCCGAGCTGGCCGCGCACGGGATCGAGGCGGTCGTCGTCGTCGGGGCCGAGGCCGCCCCGCTGGCCGACGCCGCGCGCGACGCAGGAATCCAGGTGGACGACCTGACCGGCGCGTCGCCCGACGCGATCGCGGGGCGCGTGCGGGAGATCACCCGGCCCGGCGACGCCGTCCTGCTCAAGGGCTCGCGCGGCTCGGGCGTGTGGGAGGTCGCGGACCTTCTCACACCCGGCGGCGGCCGGGCCTCGGCGCCGGAGGCGGCCCGGGACGAGAAGATGCGCCCATGACAGCCGTCCTCGTTGGTGCCGGCGTGGCGCTCGTCGTCACGCTCCTCGGCACGCCCGCGTTCATCCGGCTCCTCGTGAGACGCGAGTACGGCCAGTTCATCCGGCAGGACGGGCCGACCAGCCACCAGACCAAGCGCGGCACGCCCACCATGGGCGGCGTCATCATCATCGCGGCCACCGTCATCGGGTACGCCGTCGCGAACATCTCGGCCGGCCGGCTGCCGCACGTCTCCGGACTGCTGCTGCTCTACCTCATGGTCGGCATGGGGATCATCGGCTTCCTCGACGACTACATCAAGATCTCCCGGGCCCGCTCCCTCGGCCTGGACGCGCGCGCCAAGATCGTCGGCCAGGCCTTCATCGGGATCTCGTTCGCGGTGATGGCCCTGCAGTTCCCCTCCGAGAACAACCGGACCCCGGCATCGACGGCGATCTCCTGGGTCCGCGACCTCCCGCTCGACCTGGCCTTCGCGGGCGCCGGCATCGGCCTCGTGCTCTTCATCATCTGGGCGAACTTCCTCATCACGGCCTGGACCAACGCCGTCAACCTCACCGACGGCCTCGACGGGCTGGCCACCGGCGCGTCGGCCATCGTGTTCGCGGCCTACACGGGCATCGCCTTCTGGCAGTCGAACCAGTCCTGCCAGGTGCTCGACGCGCCCGGCGCCGGGTGCTACGAGATCCGCGACCCCCGCGACCTCACGATCATCGCCGCCTGCATCGTCGGGGCCTGCCTGGGCTTCCTGTGGTGGAACACCAACCCCGCGAAGATCTTCATGGGTGACACCGGCTCGCTCGCCCTGGGCGGCGCGCTCGCCGGGATGACGATCCTCACCCGCACCGAGTTCCTCGGGGTCGTCATCGGCGGCCTGTTCGTTGCCGTCGTCATCTCCGACGTCATCCAGATCGGTGTCTACAAGGCCACCGGCAAGCGCGTGTTCAAGATGGCCCCGCTGCACCACCACTTCGAGCTGTCCGGCTGGGGCGAGGTGACGATCGTCGTGCGCTTCTGGCTCATCGCGCTGCTGTGCGCCGCCGCGGGTCTCGCCATCTTCTACGGCGAGTGGGTCGCGGTCTCATGACGCCCGGCGAGGACGCGCAGCCCGGGCACGGCGCCGCCCGCGACGCGGCTCGCGCCCGGTGGGCCGAGCGCGAGGCGCGGGACCTGGCGGGCGCCCGCGTCGCCGTCGTCGGGCTCGGCACGTCCGGCCGCGCCGCCCTGCGCGCGCTCCAGGGCCGCGTCGGCGCGCTGCTGGCCACCGACGGCCGCGACGAGGCGCTCCAGGGCGCATCCGTCGAGGTCCCCGACGCGGTGCTCGCGTCCGGCCCGACGCCGCGCGAGCTCGCCGAGGTCACGCTCGGCCTGGACCCCGACGTCCTCGTCGTCTCGCCCGGGATCCCCGCCACGTCCGACCTGCTCGTGCGTGCGCAGCAGCTCTCGATCCCCGTGTGGAGCGAGATCGAGCTCGCCTGGCGGCTCCAGCGCCCCCGCCCGGGCGGCGGCTACGCGCCGTGGCTCGCCGTCACCGGCACCAACGGCAAGACCACCACCGTCACCATGACGGCCGCGATCCTCGCCGCCGCCGGGCTCGACGCCCCCGCCGTGGGCAACGTCGGCACCCCGCCCGTCCAGATCGTCACCGCCGACGGGCCGGGGCCCGACGTGCTGCCCGCCGAGCTGTCGAGCTTCCAGCTGCACGCCACGCACTCGCTCGCCCCGCTCGCCGCCGTGTGCCTCAACCTCGCGCCCGACCACCTCGACTGGCACGGCTCCTACGCCGCCTACCGGGCGGACAAGGCGCGCGTCTACCGCGGCGTCACCGGCCTGTGCGTGTACTCCGAGGCCGACCCCGACACCCGGGCCATGGTGGAGGAGGCCGACGTGGCCGAGGGCGCCCGCGCCGTCGGCCTCACCCTCGGCCCGCCCGCCGTCTCCCAGGTGGGCGTCGTCGACGGCGTCCTCGCCGAGCGCGTCGGCCCGGGGCGCTGGACGACGGCCACCGAGATCGGCGAGGTCGCCGACCTCGCGCACCTGCTCGGGGACGCCGCCGGCCCGGGCGACGTCCCCGACCACCTCGTCCTCGACGCCCTCGCCGCCGCCACGCTCGCCCGCGCCGCGGGCGTCGAGCCCCACCACGTGCGGGACGGGCTGCGCGCCTACCGCGCCGAGGACCACCGCGCGACCCACGTGGCCACCCTCGGCGGCGTCACCTACGTCGACGACTCCAAGGCCACCAACGCCCACGCCGCCGACGCCGCCCTGTCCGCCCACGCCGAGCGCTCGGTCGTGTGGATCGCCGGCGGGCTGGCCAAGGGCGCCCGGTTCGACGACCTCGTCGCCGCCCACGCCCACCGGCTCGCCCACGTCGTGCTCATCGGCAAGGACCGCGAGCCGATGCTCGACGCCCTGGCGCGACACGCACCCGAGGTCCCGCTCGTCGAGGTCACCCGGGACGACGATGAGGCGGTGATGGAACGCGCCGTCGGGCTCGCCGCCGCCCGCGCCCTGCCCGGGCAGACCGTGCTGCTCGCACCCGCCAGCGCCTCCATGGACCAGTTCCGGTCCTACGACCAGCGCGGGCGCGCGTTCGCCGACGCCGTCCGCGCCCTCGCGACGCAGGAGGAGCGATGACCGCCACCGCCGCGCGCCGGGTCGTCACCCAGGAGCGTGCCCAGCCCCGCCGCGAGGAGAACCCGGCGCTGAGCTTCTACCTCATCGCCGCCTCCTCGGCGCTGCTCGTCGCCTTCGGTGCCGTCATGCGCCTGTCCGCCTCCACAGTCACCGCGATCTCCGACACCGGCTCGCCCTACCAGGAGTGGGTCGGTCAGCTGCTCTTCGTCGTCGTCGGCGTGGTCGGTGCGGTCGTCGCCGCGATCCTGCCGCCGGGGTTCTACCGGCGCGCGGCCTGGGTGCTGCTCGCCGGCGGGCTCGCCCTCCAGAGCCTCATCTTCACCGGTTTCGCGCGCGGCCAGGGCGGCAACCTCAACTGGATCGTCGTGCCCGGCACGGGGCAGGTGATCCAGCCCGCCGAGTTCCTCAAGCTCGCGCTGGCCATCTGGCTCGGGGCCGTCCTCGCGCGCAAGGTGCGGGTGATGGACAACCTCCTGCACGCCGCGATCCCCGGTGTCCTCGGGTCGGTCGCCGCGATCGCCCTCGTCCTCGCGGGGCACGACATGGGCACCGCTGCCATCATGGTCGTCCTCGTCGCCGGCGCCTACTTCGTCGCCGGCCTCAGGCTGCGCTGGTTCGCCGTCGTCGGCGTCGTCGGTGCCGGCCTGGCCGCCTTCCTCATCATGTCCTCGGACTCGCGCCGCCAGCGGGTCGCCCAGTTCTTCGGCCTCACCGAGTCCGACCCGCTCGGCGCCGGGCTCCAGCCCCTGCACGGCCTGTGGGCGCTGGGCTCGGGCGGCATCTCCGGCGTCGGGCTCGGCGCGTCCCGCGAGAAGTGGGAGTACCTGCCCGAGGCGCACAACGACTTCATCTTCGCCATCATCGGCGAGGAGCTCGGCCTCATCGGCACCCTCGTCGTCCTCGCCCTGTTCGCGGTCCTCGCCGCCGGCATCTACCGCGTGGTGCGCCGGCACCACGACCCGTTCGTGCAGATCGCGGCCGCCGGCCTGGGCGCCTGGATCTTTGGGCAGGCGATCGTCAACATGCTCGTCGTCATCGGTCTGCTGCCCGTCCTCGGCGTCCCGCTCCCGCTCGTGTCCGCCGGTGGCTCTGCGCTCATCGCCACCCTGCTCGGCGTCGGCGTGCTGCTCAGCTTCGCGCGCACCGAGCCCGGCGCGCGCGAGGCGCTGCGCGTGCGCTCGCGCAGCGCCCGACGCACGGGCTCGGTGACGGCGCCCCGGCGAAGGAGCGGCCGTGGCTGATCCGCTGCGCGTCCTGCTGGCCGGCGGCGGCACCGCCGGCCACGTCAACCCCATGCTGGCCACGGCGTCGGCGCTCGCGGGCGAGCACGGGGCGACCTGCGCCGCCCTGGGCACGAGCGACGGGCTGGAGTCCCGCCTCGTCCCGGCGAGCGGCCTCGACCTGCACCCGGTCCCGCGCGTCCCGCTGCCCCGGCGGCCCTCGGCGGACCTCCTGCGCCTGCCGACCAACCTGCGGGCCGCCGTCCGCGCCGCGCGCGAGGCCATCGAGGCCACCGGCGCCGACGTCGTCGTCGGGTTCGGCGGCTACGTCGCCACGCCCGCCTACCTCGCCGCGCGCCGCGCCGGCGTCCCGGTCGTCGTCCACGAGCAGAACGCCCGGCCGGGCCTGGCCAACAAGGTCGGCGCGCGCACCGCCGCCGCCGTCGCGCTCACGTTCGCCACGACGCCGCTCGCCGCCCGCCGGGGCCGCACCGAGGTCACCGGGCTGCCCCTGCGCGGCGCCGTCGCCGACCTCGTCGCGCAGCGCACCGGCGACGACCGCGGCGCGGCCGCCCGGGTGGCGGGCGCGCGTGCCCTCGGCCTCGACCCGGACCGGCCGATCCTCCTGGTCACCGGCGGCTCGCTCGGGGCCCAGCGCCTCAACGACACCCTGGCCGCGAGCGCCGGCGACCTCGCCGGCGTCGCCCAGGTCCTCCACCTCACGGGGCGCGACAAGGACGGCCCGGTCCGGGCGCGCGTCGGCGACGCCGCGGACTACCACGTCCTGGACTACCTGCCCGAGATGGAGCACGCGCTCGCCTGCGCGGACCTCGTCGTGTGCCGTTCCGGCGCCGGGACCGTCGCCGAGCTCTCCGCTCTGGGCCTGCCCGCCGTCTACGTCCCGTTGCCGCACGGCAACGGGGAGCAGCGGCTCAACGCCGCGGACGTCGTCGGTGCCGGCGGCGGCGTCCTCGTCGAGGACGCCGCGCTCACGCCCGCCTACGTGCGCGAGCACCTCGTCCCGCTGCTCGGTGACGCCGACCGCCTGCGCGCGATGGGCGAGGCGGCCGTCGCCTCGGGCCCCGGCGACGGCGCCGGTCCGCTCGCCGAGCTCGTCGTGGCGGTGGCTCGTGGCTGAGACCGCCTACCACCTGGTGGGGATCGGCGGCGCCGGCATGTCCGTCGTCGCCCACCTCCTGCTCGCCCGCGGCGCACGCGTGAGCGGGTCCGACGCGAAGGACTCCGCGGTCCTCGCCGCCCTCGCCGACGCGGGGGCACAGGTGAGCGTCGGCCACGCGGCCGAGCACGTGCCGGACGGGGCGACCGTGGTCGTGTCGACGGCCGTGCGCGAGACCAACCCGGAGCTCGCCCACGCGCGCGCCCACGGGCTGCCCGTCCTGCACCGCAGCGAGGCCCTCCAGCTCGTCGCCGAGGACCTCGACCTCGTCGCCGTCGCCGGCGCCCACGGCAAGACCACGACGTCCGCGATGCTGGCCGTCGCCCTGCGCGTCGCCGGCCTGGACCCGTCCTACGCGATCGGGGGGTCCGTCGTCGGGCTCGGCACCGGTGCCCACCTGGGGGCGGGGCGGGCCTTCGTCGCCGAGGCCGACGAGTCCGACGGCTCCTTCCTCAACTACGCCCCGCGCGTCTCGGTCGTGACGAACATCGAGGTCGACCACATCGACCACTGGGGCAGCGCCGAGGCGTTCCACGCCGCCTTCGAGGACTTCGCGGCCCGCCTGCGCCCGGGCGGCCTGCTCGTCGCCTGCGCGGACGACCCCGGGGCCCGGCGCCTCGCCGCGACCGCCGCGGCGAGCGGGACCCGGGTGGCCACGTACGGGACCACCGCAGGCGTCGACGGCGCGGAGCGGCACGTCGCGCTGAACGTCGGCGAGGCGCGGACCACCGGCGCGCTCGGTGAGGTCGAGGTCGACGGCGAGCGAGCCCAGCTCGCGCTCGCCGTCGGCGGGGAGCACAACCTGCGCAACGCGGCCTCGTGCGTCGCGGTCGGACTGGAGCTGGGCGTCGGCCTCGCGGCCCTGGCGGACGGTCTCGGTCGGTTCCGGGGGACGGGCCGACGATTCGAGCCCCGCGGCGAGGCCGGCGGCGTGCGCGTGGTGGACGACTACGCGCACCACCCCACGGAGGTGGCGGCGACCCTGGCCGCCGCGCGGGACGCGGCCGACGGCGGACGGGTCCTCGTCCTCTTCCAGCCCCACCTGTACTCCCGGACCCGGGCGTTCGCCGCACAGTTCGCGGCCGCGCTCGAGGCTGCCGACCGGGCGGTCGTCACCGACGTGTTCGCCTCGCGCGAGGACCCGGAGCCCGGCGTCGACGGCTCGCTCGTCGCCGACCGGGCAGCCGGCGCGCGGTACGTCGCCGACCGTCTCGAGGCCGCCCGCGCCATCGCGGCCGCCGCGCGGCCCGGGGACCTCGTGCTCACGATGGGTGCGGGCGACGTCACCGAGCTCGCGCCCGTCGTCCTCGCGCACCTGGACGAGGGGACGTGAGGGCGCCGCGGCCGCCGCGGCGGGGTGAACCGACTCCGCCCCGGCGCGCAGGGTCGCGCCCGCAGGAGCGCTCGCGGGACCGTGGTACCGACGCGCGGACGTCGGCGGCGGACAAGGGGACGTCGGACGGGCCCGCGAAGGACGGGAAGGCGAAGTCGGTCGAGCCGGCGAAGGCCGGGAAGGCGAAGTCGGTCGAGCCGGCGAAGGACGGGAAGGCGAAGTCGGCCGCGTCGTCGGGCGGTGCGCCGCCCGTGCACGCGCGCGGTGGTCGGCGGGGCCCGGCGCGGCCCACCGCCTCGCTCGCCCAACGTCGCGCGGAGAAGGAGCACGCCGCCCGGCGGCTCACCGTGCGGCGGATCGTCATCGGCGCGGCCGCGCTCGCTCTTCTCCTCGCCGTCGCCTGGGCGGTCCTGCTCTCCCCGCTCACCGCCCTCGAGGACGTGTCGGTGTCGACGACCGAGGACTCGCCCCACGTCGACCTGGCGGAGGTGGCGGCCGTCGCCGACCCACAGGTCGGCACCCCGCTCGCCCGGGTCGACACCGGCGCGGTCGACGAGGCGGTCGGCGAGCTACCAGGCGTCGCGGACGTCGAGGTCGAGCGTGCCTGGCCCACCGGCCTGGAGATCGAGGTGACGCCCCGGGTGCCGGTGGCCCGCACGCAGGTCGACGACGGCTGGGCCCTGCTCGACGCCACGGGCGCCGAGGTGGCGCGGACCGACGAGCCCGACGACGCGCTGCCGCAGGTCGACGTCCCGGACGACCCCGACGAGGGACGCCGGGCCCTGACCGCGTTGCTCTCGGCGCTCGGGGAGATGCCCACCGAGCTGCGCTCCCAGGTCGCGTCCGCGTCGGCGTCGGCCCCCGGCACGATCACCCTCACGCTCGCGGACGAGGCCGAGGTGCTCTGGGGGAGCGCGGAGGACTCGGCGCTGAAGTCCGAGGTGCTGCTCGTCCTGCTCGAGCAGTCGCCGGCGCAGCGCTACGACGTGTCCGTCCCCGCTCGACCGACCACGGGCTGACGCGGGGCGGACCCGGACCCCAGGACCGCCCTCGTCGACCGAACGACACCGGTGTGGTTCTCGTGGCGCGTCGCTCCCCACGAACCGGGTCGTCGCGACTACCTTCCCTGCGCCAGACAAGGACAGAAGTCTCACCTTCAAGTCGAGGTTGAAGGTCGAGCGACGACGAGGGGAACTCACGTGGCAGCACCGCAGAACTACCTGGCGGTCATCAAGGTCGTCGGCATCGGCGGCGGTGGCGTCAACGCCGTCAACCGGATGATCGACTCCGGGCTCAAGGGCGTGGAGTTCATCGCCATCAACACCGACGCGCAGGCCCTGCTCATGTCCGACGCCGACGTCAAGCTCGACGTCGGACGGGACCTCACGCGCGGGCTCGGCGCCGGCGCCGACCCCGAGGTCGGCAAGAAGGCGGCGGAGGACCACGAGGAGGAGATCGAGGAGGTCCTGCGCGGGGCCGACATGGTCTTCGTCACCGCGGGCGAGGGCGGTGGCACGGGCACCGGTGGTGCGCCGGTCGTCGCGCGCATCGCCCGCTCGCTCGGCGCCCTGACCATCGGTGTGGTCACACGTCCCTTCGGCTTCGAGGGGCGCCGCCGCGGCTCACAGGCGGAGTCCGGCATCGACGCGCTGCGCAACGAGGTCGACACCCTCATCGTCATCCCGAACGACCGGCTGCTGTCGATCTCGGACAAGAACGTCTCGATCCTCGACGCCTTCCAGGCCGCCGACGAGGTGCTCCTGTCCGGTGTCCAGGGCATCACCGACCTCATCACGACGCCGGGCCTGATCAACCTCGACTTCGCCGACGTGAAGTCGGTGATGCAGGGCGCAGGCTCCGCGCTCATGGGGATCGGCTCCGCGCGCGGCGACGACCGCGCCGTCGACGCCGCCGAGGGGGCCATCTCCTCGCCGCTGCTCGAGGCGTCCATCGACGGGGCGCACGGCGTGCTGTTCTCGATCCAGGGCGGCTCCGACCTCGGGCTGTTCGAGATCCACGAGGCGGCGCGGCTCGTGCAGGAGGCCGCGCACCCGGAGGCGAACGTCATCTTCGGCACGGTCATCGACGACGCCCTCGGGGACGAGGTGCGCGTCACGGTCATCGCCGCGGGCTTCGACGAGGGCGAGGGCCCCGCGGGGGCACAGTCCACCGTCGGCCGTCGGCCGCTCGCCCCGGTGCGCGCCGCGGCCGAGCCCGCCGACGCCGGTGCGCGCGGCGCGCGGGAGGGTGCCGGCCAGGCCGCCCGCCCGACGTTCGAGCAGACCCCGCGGACGGACCAGCGGCCCGTCCCGGTCGAGGCCCAGGGCCAGGGTGCCGCGCAGCCGCAGCAGGTGCCCGCGCACGCGCAGGGCGGACCGGCCTACGGCGACGAGCGTCCCGTCGACGACCGCTTCCCGGGCGAGCAGCACGCCGAGGGCGCGTACGGTCAGGGCGGCAACGGTCAGGGCGGCCACGGGCAGGACGGCCGGCAGCCCGGTCCGGGTGGGTACGCACCGAACGGGCAGCAGCGTCCGGCGTCCCAGACCGGGCGCGTCCCGCGCGTGTTCCCCGAGAGCGACGGCCGGGACGACGACCTCGACATCCCCGACTTCCTGAAGTAACCGGCGGCGCATGTCTGTCCCTGTCCGCGTCGCCGACCTCGGCCCGGCGGCGCACGGAGTGTTCACCACGGCCCACGGCGGCGTCTCACGCCCGCCGTGGGCCGCGGCCGTCCCTGCGGCGGCGACCTGGTCCGGGTCGGCGACCGGAGGCGCGGCGGACGGTCTCAACCTCGGGCCGCACGTCGGTGACGACCCGAGCCGTGTCCGTACGAACCGCGACCGGGTCGCGAGCCTCGTCGGTGCTCCGGTCGCCTGGATGACCCAGGTGCACGGCACGACCGTCGCGGCCGTGACCGGGCGGCCGGAACCCGTCGAGAGCGTCGGCGAGGCCGACGTGCTGCTCGCGCTGCCGCGTGCGGGGGACGTCGTCGCGGTCGGTGTCATGGTGGCGGACTGCGTGCCCCTTCTGCTCGCCGACGCCGCCGGCCGGGCGGCCGCCGCGGTCCACGTGGGGCGCGCGGGGCTCGTCGCGGACGCGGTCGGGACCGCCGTCCGGGCGCTCGCGCACGCCGGCGTCGACCCGTCGGAGCTCTCCGCGCACCTGGGGCCCTCGATCTGCGGAAGCTGCTACGAGGTTCCCGCCCGCCTCCAGGCAGAGGTCCTCGCCGCGCATCCCGCCGCCGAGGCGATCACGCACGACGGCACGCCCGGCCTCGACGTGGCCGGCGCCGTCGAGGCGGCGCTGCTCGCCTCCGGGGTCGGCCGCGTGTCCCGGGACAGCGCCTGCACCTACGAGGACCGCCGCCTGTACTCCTACCGGCGGGCCACGCACGCCGGCGAGCCGCGTACCGGGCGGTTCGCGGGGATCGTCACGCTCGGCCCGTGACCCGCCCGGCGCGTCGCACCACCGGCGCGGACCTCCACCGGTTAGCGTCAGGTGCGTGGCGGGAGCGACCTTCCCGCCGCCCGTCACGACCGAGGAGCGACCCCCATGCCCGGCACCATGCGCAAGTTCATGGAGTACCTCTCCTTCGCCGAGCCGCAGGACGACCTGTACGAGGGTGAGGGAGGCTACGACGAGCCCGCCGACCGCCGTCGTGACGACCGACGCGTCGCCGAGGACCGGCGGTCGTACGACGACCGGCGCGAGGCGGAGGAGACCCGCGAGCAGCCCGCCGCCCGCGAACGGCACGCCGAGGTCACCCACATCACCCGCCTCGCACCCGCCCGCCAGGAGGCCCCAGTGGACGTCGAGCTCTCCCGCATCGTGACCATGCGTCCCACGAGCTACAACGACGCGCCCGCGGTGGGTGACGCCTACCGCTCCGGCACTCCGGTGATCCTCAACATGGAGGGGATCTCCGAGGCCGACGCGCGTCGCCTCATCGACTTCGCCGCCGGACTCGCCATGGCCCTCGGCGGGGTGCTCGAGAAGGTTTCGCCGGGAGCCTTCATCCTTGCCCCCCGCAGCGTGGCCGTGACGCACGCCGAGGAGGAGTCTCCCCGCTCGGGGTTCGACTTCGCCCGCGCCTGACATCGTGGGGATCGTCCTCAGCGCGCTGAGCCTGATCCTGTGGCTCTACCTCCTCGTCCTGCTCGCCCGCGTCGTCATCGACCTCGTCCAGATCTTCTCCCGCACGTGGCGGCCCACCGGCATCGTCCTCGTCCTCGCGAACGTCGTCTACGGGCTCACCGACCCGCCGCTGCGGTTCATCAGACGGTTCGTGCCGCCCGTGCGCATCGGCCAGATCTCGCTCGACCTGGGCTTCATCATCCTGTTCCTCGGCGTCCAGCTCGTGCGTGGGTTCCTGCTGCCGGTCCTCGCCGCGGCGCTCCTGTGACGCCCACCCGGACGACGGCGCCGCGGGCGGGCCGCGGCGCACCGGCCCGGGTACCGATGCATCCGCGCTCCTCCGAGTAATCTGGGGCGCGGACGCGCGTGGCGTCCAGCCACGACCGACCAAGATCGAGGTGAGACGAGATGGCACTGCTCAGCGCCGACGACGTCCTCAACAAGAAGTTTGAGGCGACCAAGTTCCGCGAGGGATACAACCAGGACGAGGTGGACGACTTCCTCGACGAGGTGGTCGACACGCTCCGGTCCGTCTACGCCGAGAACGAGGAGCTCAAGGCCCGCCTGGAGGCGTCCGAGGCCCGCGTCGCGGAGCTGTCCGGACACTCCGGCGACGCTGCGGCGACCGAGGACGCCCCGGACGCCGAGGCCCAGGTGCCCGCCGCCGACGACACGGCGGAGACCCCCTCCGTCACCTCCGCCCCCAACCGCCGTTCCGTGCACGACGCGGCGCCCGCCACGCCGCAGCCCTACGCAGCCGCCGCCACCGCGGAGCCCCAGTCGCCCGCGGAGACGCAGGTCCCCGCCGCGGAGCCGGTCGAGCAGTCGGCCCCGGCCGCGCCGGCCACGACCCCGGCCGCACCGGCGGCCACCACGGGCGCGTCCGACTCCGCCGCCGGCATGCTCGCCATGGCGCAGCGCGTGCACGACGAGTACGTCGCCGACGGCCAGGCCGAGGCGGCCCGCCTCGTCTCCGAGGCCCAGTCCGAGTCCGAGCGCATCGTGACCGAGGCCGAGGCCCACTCCAACCGCACGCTCTCGCAGCTCGAGCAGGAGCGTTCGCTCCTCGAGCGCAAGATCGACGAGCTGCGCACGTTCGAGCGCGACTACCGCACGCGCCTGAAGAGCTACCTCAACCAGCTCCTCAGCACGGTCGAGGGCGGCACCGGCAACCGCGAGAGCGGAATCTGACCACCCCATGACCTCTGCCGCCCCCGGCGCGTCACGGCGGCTGCCGGCCCTCCTACTCGGGCTGGCGGCCGCCGTCGCCGTCATCGACCAGGTGACCAAGGCGATCGCGCTCGACCAGCTCGCCGACGGTCGCAGGATCGAGCTCCTGGGGGAGTACCTGGGTCTCCGGCTCGTCTTCAACCCCGGAGCGGCCTTCGGCCTCGGCAGCGGCACGACCTGGCTGTTCACGGTCATCATCGCCGTCGTCGTGGTGGTGATCCTCTTCTACGCCCGCAGGCTGCGGTCCGTCCCGTGGGCGGTGGCGCTCGGGCTGCTCCTGGGCGGTGCGGTCGGCAACTTCATCGACCGGATCTTCCGCGACCCCGGCGTGTTCCAGGGCCACGTCATCGACTTCATCGCCTACTACAACTGGTTCGTCGGGAACGTCGCCGACATCGCCATCGTCGTGGCGGCGAGCATGATCTGCGTGCTCGCGCTCCTGGGTCGGGAGATCGACGGCACCCGCCTCGGGGACCGGTCGGCGACCGACGGTTCGGCGGCGGGCGACGGGGCGAGCGACGAGCGGGACGGGGGGAGCGGGACGGTCGGTGCGGGCGAGGCCGACGACGCCGCCCGGACCGATCCCGACTGGCTGGTGGCGGCGAGTACGGGGCCGGGCACCCCGCGCGCCGACGACGAGGACCCCGAGGCCTGGTGGGAGCGCCGCCTCGCGGTCGGCACCGGCGCCGGCGGGACAGCTGGAGCGGCGGGCGAGCCTGCGGGGGCCCCCGAGCAGCACCGGTCGGCGGAGCCGGAGCCCGACGACTCCGTGCTCACGGCGGACGCCACGACCGACAGGGCCGGCGGTGGCGACGCGCCGGATGCGGGCGTCGGGCCCGGCCCGGAGGCTGAGCCGCGAGCGGGGGCCGAGACCGCGACGACCACGGGCAGCGCCACCCCGGGCGACCGACCGATGCCCGCCGAGACGCTGGACGCCGCCCCGGGCGAGCGGATCACGCGGCGTGAGCTGCGCCGTCGTCGGGAGGCGGCCGAGGCTGCCGCGCGGGCGGCCCGGACGGACGAGCCCGGTGCCTGAGGTCAGGTCCCTGCCCGTGCCCGACGGGCTCGCCGGCGAACGCGTCGACATCGCGATCTCCCGCCTGCTCGGTCTGTCCAGGACCCGCGCCGCCGAGCTGGCCGCGAGCGGCGACGTCGTGCTCGACGGAGCGGTGGTCGGCAAGTCCGACCGGCTCGTCGCCGGCGCCTGGCTCGAGGTGACCCTCCCGGAGCCCGAGCGCCCGGCCGGCCCTCCGGAGCCGACCGCCGTCGAGGGCATGCTGATCGCGCTGGAGGACGACGACGTCGTCGTCGTCGACAAGCCCGTCGGCGTCGCCGCGCACCCCTCGCCCGGGTGGGACGGTCCGACCGTCGTCGGCGCGCTCGCCGCCTCCGGTCGCCGCGTCTCCACCTCGGGGGCGCCGGAGAGACAGGGCGTCGTGCACCGCCTCGACGTCGGGACCTCGGGCCTCATGGCCGTCGCCAAGTCCGAGCGGGCCTACACAGCGCTCAAGCGGGCCTTCAAGGAGCGCACGGTCGACAAGACCTACCACGCGCTCGTCCAGGGCCAGATGGACCCGAGCGCGGGCACGATCGACGCACCGGTCGGGCGGGACCCACGGCACAGCTACCGGATGGCGGTCGTCACCGGAGGCAAGGACGCCGTCACCCACTACGAGACGCTCGAGTCGATGCGTGGGGCGTCGTTGCTCCAGGTCCAGCTGGAGACCGGGCGCACCCACCAGATCCGGGTCCACACCTCGGCCGTCGGGCACCCGTGCGTGGGCGACACGACCTACGGGGCGGACCCCACGCTCGCCGCACGGGTCGGGCTGACGCGGCAGTGGTTGCACGCCGTCGGGCTCGGGTTCGCCCACCCCGTGACCGGCGACCGCGTCGAGGTCGCCTCGCCCTATCCGGACGACCTCGACCGGGCGCTCGAGGTCCTGCGCGCCGCCGGCCTGTGACGGGCCCGTCGGCGGACCCGGTGCCCCTACCGATGCCGCGCACGCGGATCGTCACCGGGCGGGACGACCTCGAGGCGTGCTGGCGCATCCGGTGGGAGGTGTTCGTCGAGGAGCAGCACGTCCCCGGCGACGAGGAGATCGACGCGCTCGACACCGACCCCACCACCACGCACGTGCTCGCGACCGTCGACCGGGCCGGCGGCGAGGACCCGGTCGCGACGGCGCGTCTCCTGCCGGCGGGACCCGGGCTCGTACGGATCGGGCGGGTCGCCGTCCTGCGCGGCGCCCGCGGGACGGGGGCCGGACGCGCGGTCATGCAGGCACTGCACGACGTGGCGGTCGGTGAGCACCTGGGCCCGGACGGATCCGTCCGGGTGGACATCGAGGCGCAGGAGCACGCGATCGCGTTCTACGACCGGCTCGGGTACGAGCTGGTCTCGCAGCACCGGTACCTCGACGCCGGGATCTGGCACAAGGACATGGCACTCACGCTGCGGCACTGAGCCCGTCGGGGGTGGTGCGACCGCGACACGCCGGGACACGCCCTGACACGCCGGGGACCTCGCCGGTCGGGCGGATCGGGCCCCGAAGCGTCGGTGGGCGAACCTACGATCGTGGGTATGGCCTCGACCCCCGCGCAGCAGGACTTCGCCCACCTCCACGTCCACACCGACTACTCGATGCTCGACGGGGCGGCGAAGATCGAGGCGCTCGTCGACGAGGTCGAGCGGCAGGGGCAGAAGGCCGTCGCGATCACCGACCACGGATACGTGTTCGGGGCCTTCGAGCTCTACCGGGCCGCCACCGCGAAGGGCATCAAGCCGATCATCGGCGTCGAGGCGTACGTGACGCCCGGGACCTCGCGGTTCGACAAGAAGACGCGCGTGCGCTGGGGCGAGGACTGGCAGAAGGGCGAGGACGTGTCCGCGTCAGGCGCCTACACCCACCTGACCATGCTCGCCCGCACCACCGAGGGCATGCACAACCTCTTCCGGATGGCCTCCCACGCGTCGCTCGACGGGCAGATGGGCAAGTGGCCCCGTATGGACCGGGACCTGTTGCAGCAGTACGCGGCGGGCATGATCGCCTCCACCGGCTGCCCGTCCGGCGAGGTGCAGACGCGGCTCCGGCTCGGCCAGACCGAGGAGGCGGTCCGCGCCGCCGGTGAGCTCCAGGAGATCTTCGGCCGCGAGAACTTCTACGTCGAGATCATGGACCACGGCAACGACTTCGAGAAGAAGACGATGCCGCAGCTCTTCGAGCTCGCGAAGCGGATCGACGCGCCACTGCTCGCCACCAACGACTCGCACTACGTCACCGCCGAGCAGAAGTCCGTGCAGGACGCCATGCTCTGTCTCAACTCCGGCTCCACCCTGGACGACCCGAACCGCTTCAAGTTCGACGGCACGGGCTACCACCTGCGCTCGTCGAAGGACATGTGGAACCTGTTCGCCGACCACCCCGACGCCGTGCGGAACACGCTCCTGGTCGCCGAGCAGTGCGAGGTCACGTTCACGACCGCGGCCGACGGGGCCAACTTCATGCCCCGGTTCGACGTGCCGCCGGGGGAGGACGAGCACTCCTGGTTCGTCAAGGAGGTCGAGCGAGGCCTGCGCTACCGGTACCCGGACGGTATCCCGGCCCATGTCCGCACGCAGGCCGAGTACGAGGTCGGCGTCATCACGCAGATGGGTTTCCCCGGGTACTTCCTCGTGGTCGCCGACTTCATCAACTGGGCCAAGGAGAACGGGATCCGCGTCGGTCCGGGGCGTGGGTCCGGCGCCGGCTCGATGGTCGCGTACGCCATGCGCATCACCGACCTCGACCCGCTCGTCCACGGCCTCATCTTCGAGCGGTTCCTCAACCCGGACCGCGTGTCCATGCCGGACTTCGACGTCGACTTCGACGAGCGCCGGCGCGGTGAGGTCATCGACTACGTGGTGGACAAGTACGGCGACGACCGGGTCGCCCAGGTCGTCACCTACGGCGTCATCAAGTCCAAGCAGGCGCTCAAGGACTCCGCGCGCGTGCTCGGCTACCCGTTCGCGATGGGGGAGAAGCTCACCAAGGCGATGCCTCCCGCGGTCATGGCCAAGGACATCCCGTTGAAGGACATCCAGGACCCGCAGTCCAAGCGGTACGCAGAGGCCGGCGAGTTCCGGGGCGTGCTCAGCGCCGACCCCGAGGCCAACCGGGTCTACCAGATGGCCACCGGGCTGGAGGGAATGACCCGGCAGTGGGGCGTTCACGCCTGCGCCGTCATCATGTCCAGCACGGCGCTCACCGACGTCATCCCCGTCATGCGTCATCCACGCGACGGCTTCATCCTCACGCAGTTCGACTACCCCACGTGCGAGGGGCTCGGTCTGCTGAAGATGGACTTCCTCGGGCTGCGCAACCTCACCGTCCTCGACGACGCGATGACGAACATCGAGCTCAACGGCAAGGAGCAGGTCGACCTCGAGCACCTCGGGCTCGACGATGCCGGGACGTACCAGCTCCTCGCGCGTGGAGACAGCCTGGGAGTGTTCCAGCTCGACGGCGGCGGCATGCGGACGCTGCTGCGCCAGATGAAGCCGGACAACTTCGAGGACATCTCCGCCGTCGGCGCCCTCTACCGGCCCGGCCCGATGGGCGCGAACTCCCACACGAACTACGCGCTGCGCAAGAACGGGCAGCAGGCGATCAAGCCGATCCACCCCGAGCTCGAGGAGCCGCTGTCGGAGATCCTCGGGACCACGTACGGCCTCATCGTCTACCAGGAGCAGGTGATGGCGATCGCGCAGAAGGTCGCCGGGTACACGCTCGGACAGGCCGACCTCCTGCGGCGCGCGATGGGCAAGAAGAAGAAGGCGGAGCTGGACAAGCAGTTCGTCACCTTCGAGGCCGGGATGCTCGAGAGGGGCTACTCCGCGGCTGCGGTCAAGGCGCTGTGGGACGTGCTCCTGCCGTTCTCCGACTACGCGTTCAACAAGGCACACTCCGCCGCGTACGGCCTGGTCTCGTACTGGACCGCGTACCTCAAGGCACACTTCCCGGTCGAGTACATGGCGGCGCTCCTGACGAACTCGCAGGAGAACAAGGACCGGCTCGGGCTCTACCTGTCCGAGTGCCGGCACATGAACATCACGGTGCAGGCACCCGACGTCAACACCTCGGCCGCCGACTTCACGCCGGTCGGCGAGCAGATCAAGGTCGGTCTGGGTGCCATCCGCAACGTCGGGGCGAACGTCGTCAAGGGGATCATCGAGGCTCGTGAGGAGAAGGGCCGGTTCACGAGCTTCCAGGACTTCCTCGACAAGGTCCCCGCGGTGGTGTGCAACAAGCGCACGATCGAGTCGCTGATCAAGGCCGGGGCATTCGACACGCTCGGCAGCACCCGGCGTGCCCTGGTCGCCCGGCACGAGGAGGCCGTCGACGCGGTGGTGGACGTCAAGCGGAACGAGGCCGTCGGCCAGTTCGACCTGTTCGCCGCGGTGGAGGGTGCCGAGGCGAGCTTCGACATCGAGATCCCGGACCTGCCCGAGTGGGACAAGCGGGAGAAGCTCGCCTTCGAGCGGCACATGCTGGGCATGTACGTCTCCGACCACCCGCTCGCCGGGCTCGAGGGCTCCCTCGGTCAGCACGCGGACGCCGCCGTCTCCGACCTGCTCGCCGCCTCGGAGGACAACCCCGTGGACGGGCGCCGCATCACGCTGGCCGGGCTGGTCACCAGCGTCCAGCGCAAGCTGACCAAGCAGGGCAACCCGTGGGCGATCGCCACCTTGGAGGACCTGTCCGGCGAGATCGACGTGATGTTCTTCCCGCAGTCCTACATCGGGGTCTCGCACGCGCTGGCCGAGGACACGATCGTCTCCATCAAGGGGCGCGCCTCCGTACGCGACGAGCAGGTGCAGGTCGTCGCGGACTCCATGACGATCCCCACCCTGCAGGACGGGACCGGGCCGCTGTCGATCTTCCTGCCGGAGCACCGGATCCACCCGGCGATGGTCGACCGGCTCGGCCGGGTCCTCGGCGAGCACCCCGGATCGACCGAGGTGCGCGTGGTGGTCGAGAACTCCACCGTGCACACCGTCCTCTCGCTGTCGGACCGGTACCGGGTCTCGTCCTCCCCCGCCCTCTACGGCGACCTCAAGGCCCTCCTCGGGCCGGGCTGCCTGGGGACCGTGACGCCCGCATGAACGCGCCCCTGAGCGGCCTCGCGCCCCACGAGATCGGCAGCATCACCCGTGGGGAGGACGGTCGCACGGTGCTCGTGCAGCAGAGGATGTGGGCCGTCGAGCCCGCCACGCTGTGGGCCGCGCTCACCGACCCGCGGTACACGCCTGCGTGGCTCGGCGAGCTCGACGCCCCGCTGAGCGGGGCCGGGACGGTCCGGATCGATCACGGGGGCGGTGCGACGTCGGAGGTCGTCGTCCGGGACGTCGATCCGGGTCGGTCCGTGGACACGTCGTGGCGGACGACGGGCGAGGGGCGGGCCGACGTGCGGATCGAGATCGGCGAGCCGGCCGCGGCGCACTACCCGTCCTCGACCGGCTCGCCCGAGGTCGGGCGGGAGGTGGACGACGCACCCGTGCAGGTCCTGCTCACCCTCACCTACGCCTGCGACGACGAGGAGCAGGTGCGATCGGCCCTCGGCGGGTGGTTCGGCTTCCTCGACGCGCTGGGCGATCTCTTCGAGCAGGTGCCAGAGACCGGGGTCGGGTCCCCGGCGCTACGCGCGATCCAGCGTCTGGCGGCGGCCGTCGAGCTCGGCCGGATGCTGCCGGTCGGGTGAGAGGGACGGCCGGTCAGCCCTCCGAGCGGCCGTCGGCCACGACCCGGACCGACTCGACGCCGCTCGACCGGCGCACCTCGACGATCTCGCCGCCGGTGAGCTGACGGCCGCGCCGCAGCTCGGGCGCGCCGTCGACGAGGACGTCGCCGTCGGCCACGAGGGTGCGGGCGTCCGACCCGGTGTCGGCGATGCCGGACAGCTGCAGCAGCTGACCGAGGCGCACGGGCACGCGGACCGGGATGTCGGCGGGCTGGGCAGGCACGGGCCCATCGTCCCAGACGGATCGGCCCGTCATTCGCCGACGAGGCCGTCGACGGCCTCGCGGAGGAGGTCGGCGTGCCCGTTGTGCCGTGCGTACTCCTCGATCATGTGGACGAGGATCCAGCGCAGGCTGGGGGATCGCCCGTCGGGCCAGGTTCGCGCGGCCGGGTGGTCCAGTCCGCCGTCCCGGTAGGCGTCCTCGGCGGCGGTCCGCGCACGCGCGACGCTGCGGCCCCACAGGTGGCGGAGCACCGCGGGCTCGTCGTCGACGGCGGAGTCCCAGTCCCAGTCCGGGGTCGCCGACCAGTCGATCTCGGACCACGGCTGCCTGCGTGGTTCGTCGCGCAGCCACCGGCAGAACCAGTCGTCCTCGACGTAGGCGAGGTGCTTGAGGAGTCCCGCGAGGGTCATCGTGCTCGGAGGCAGCGTGCGTGCCAGGGCCTCGGCGCCGAGGCCGGAGGTCTTCCAACCGAGGGTCGCGCGCTGGAAGTCGAGGAAGCCGGTGAGGGTCTCCCACTCGTCGCCCTCCAGCGGCGGTTCGTGACGGCCCTGCTCGTCGATGTCGGTGGTCATGGCCCGGAGCGTACCGACGGCGCCGGGTGGCCCCCGCGCGCCGAGGTCGCGACCGATGCCTCGCAGGCGGCGTCCGTACGGCGATGTCCCGCGGCACCGCCGGGGCTCGCGCCCTAGGCTGAACGCATGCTGCGTCGAATCGACCTTCGGGGCCGCGCTCTCACGCGCGCCGCGCTGGCGGACACCCTGCCCCGGGCCGCCCTCGACGTCGAGGCGGCGGCCGCCGCCGTCGCGCCCGTCGTCGACGACGTCCGTGCCCGAGGTGCCGCCGCCGTGCGCGATGCGGCCGAGCGCTTCGACGGGGTCCGCCCCGATCACCTGCGGGTACCGGCCGAGGCGCTCGTCGACGCGCTCGACTCCCTGGACCCGGCGGTCCGCGAGGCCCTGTCCCGCTCGGCGGAGCACCTGCGCGCGGGCCACGCCGCGCAGGTCCCGGCCGACGTCACCACCGAGATCACTCCCGGCGGGCTCGTCCACCAGCGGTGGGTGCCCGTGCGTCGCGTCGGCCTCTACGTGCCCGGCGGCCTCGCGGTCTACCCCTCGAGCGTCGTGATGAACGTCGTCGCCGCCCAGGCCGCCGGCGTCGAGGAGCTCGTCGTCGCGTCCCCGCCGCAGGCGGACCGCGGTGGGCTGCCGCACCCGACGATCCTGGCCGCCTGCGCCCTCCTGGGGGTGACCGAGGTCTACGCCGCGGGCGGCGCCCAGGCGATCGCGCTCCTCGCATACGGCGCGGCGGGGGAGGAGGGCACGTCCGACGGCGAGGCGCTCGCCGAGCCCGTCGACGTCGTCACCGGGCCGGGGAACGTCTACGTCGCCGCCGCGAAGCGCCTCGTCCGCGGTGTCGTCGGTATCGACGCCGAGGCCGGCACCACGGAGATCGCCGTCGTCGCCGACGCGAGCGCGGACCCGCTGCACGTCGCCGCGGACCTGCTCAGCCAGGCCGAGCACGACCCGGCCGCCGCCAGCGTGCTCATCACGGACGACGAGGCGCTCGCCGACGCCGTCGAGCGCCACCTCACCGAGCTCGCGGCCTCGACACGGCACCACGAGCGCGTCGCCACGGCCCTCTCCGGTCCGCAGTCGGCGAGCGTCGTCGTCGACGACCTCGACCGTGCCGTGGCGGTCGCCGATGCGTACGCGGCCGAGCACCTCGAGATCCACACCGCCGACGCGCCGGCGGTCGCGCGCCGGATCCGCAACGCGGGCGCCATCTTCGTCGGCGGGTACTCGCCGGTGCCGCTGGGGGACTACCTCGCGGGCTCGAACCACGTGCTGCCCACGGGCGGGACGGCCCGGTTCACGGCCGGCCTGTCGGTCATGGCCTACCTCCGGCCGGTGCAGCTCGTCGAGTACTCCAAGGACGCGCTCGCGGCCGAGGCCCCCTACCTCAGGGCACTGGCCGAGGCGGAGGACCTCCCGGCACACGCGGACGCCGTCAACGTCCGCCGCTTCTCCGGCCGCTGACGGGGGCGGCCGAGCCCGCCGGTCGAGCCGAGCCCCGCTCACCGAACGGCTCCGCGGTCCGCGTCAGCGCACCCCGAGCACGAGCGGCACGACGGCGTCCGCGCCGGCGCGCCTGAGCATCCGCGCCGCGACCGTCAGCGTCCATCCGGAGTCGGTGGAGTCGTCCACGAGCAGCACGCGGCGACCGGGCAGTCCGGCGAGCGCGGCCTCGGACAGCCCCAGCTCGAGGCGGCGCACCACGGAGGCGAGCCTGCTCGCCGAGTTGACGTCGTGCCGACCCGGCTCGGTCCCCGGGGCGGGTGCCAGTGCGCCGACGACGGGCACCCCGAGCGTCTGCGAGACGTGCACGGCCAGGTCGCGCACGAGCTGCGGCCGCGTCGTGGAGTCCACCGCGACGATCCCGGCGACCGGATCGGTGCCGGCCGCCCATGCGGTGAGGGTCTGACGCAGCGGTCCCACGAGGTCGGCGGGCACCGGCCCGTCGCCCGCCGCCGGCCCGAGGGCGGTGCGCAGCGCGCCTGCGAGCCCGACGCCGTCGAGCCGACCCACGGCGACGCCGGTCTCGGCGCGCTCGCCCTCGGGGATCTTCCCGGACAGCTCGACGCCGAGCCGGGCCATCCCGGACGGCCACTGCCTGCGCGGCTCGATCTCGAGCCCGGGACGGTCCAGCCCGGCCCGCGCCTGCTCCGCCGCCCGCTCGTCGACGCCTGACGCCAGCTCCATGCCGCCGCACAGGTCGCACCGCCCGCACCGCCAGCCCTCGGCCAGGTCGGGGTCGTCGAGGTGGGCGCGCAGCACCGCCATCCGGCACTGCGGCGCCTCCAGACGCGCGTAGGCGAGCATCGCCTCGGCCTCCGTGCGCCGCGACTCCTCGACGCGCTCGTAGCGCTGCGCGTCGTAGGTCCAGGGTTGCCCGGTGCTCTCCCACCCGCCGCGCACCCGCTGCACGGCGCCGTCGACGTCGAGGACCTTGAGCATGGTCTCCAGCCGCGTGCGTCGCAGGTCGACGGCCGTCTCGAGCGCGGGCGTGGACTGCACGCCCTGCTCGGCGAGGACGTCCAGCACGGTGCGCACCGACTCCTCGGGCGGGAACGCGAGGGAGGCGAAGTACTGCCAGATCGCCCGGTCCTCGCGCCCCGGGAGGAGCACGACGTCGGCACGGTCGACGGCGCGGCCCGCACGCCCGACCTGCTGGTAGTAGGCCACCGGCGAGGACGGTGAGCCGAGGTGGACGACGAACGCCAGGTCCGGCTTGTCGAACCCCATCCCGAGCGCGGAGGTGGCGACGAGCGCCTTGACGCGGTTGTCCTTGAGGTCCGCCTCGAGCACCTCGCGCTCCGCCGGCTCCGTGCGTCCCGTGTAGGCGCGCACCTCGTGCCCGGCGCTGCGCAGCTGCTCGGCGACGGTGTGCGCGGCCGAGACGGTGAGCGCATAGATGATCCCCGACCCGTCCCAGGCGGGAAGTGCCCCCGCGAGCCAGGCGATCCGCGCCGCGTCGTCCGGCAGGTCGACGACGCCCAGGTGCAGCGCCGGCCGGTCGAGGCTGCCGCGCAGCACGAGCACGTCGTCCGCGCCGCCGAGCTGCTCCGCGACGTCGCGTGTGACGCGCGAGTTCGCCGTGGCGGTCGTCGCGAGCACGGGGACGCCGCCCGGAAGGTCGGCGAGCAGCGTGCGGATGCGCCGGTAGTCGGGACGGAAGTCGTGTCCCCAGTCGGAGATGCAGTGCGCCTCGTCGACCACGACGAGGCCCGCGTCCGCCGCGAGGCGCGGCAGCACCTGGTCGCGGAACTGCGGGTTGTTGAGCCGCTCCGGGCTCACCAGGAGCACGTCCACGGCGCCGCGGGCGATGTCGGCGTGCACCTCGTCCCAGTCCTGGACGTTGGTGGAGTTGAGGGTGACGGCCGTGATTCCCGCCCGCGAGGCCGCCGCGATCTGGTCGCGCATGAGCGCGAGCAGGGGCGAGACGATGACCGTCGGCCCGGCCCCGGCCAGGCGCCGCAGCGCGGTCGCCACGAAGTACACGGCCGACTTCCCCCAGCCGGTGCGCTGGACGACGAGCACGCGCCTCGACCCACCCACGAGCGCCTCGATCGCCCGCCACTGGTCCTCGCGCAGCGCCACGTCGTCGCGCCCCACGAGCGCGCGGAGCACGCCCTCGGCCCGGTCGCGCAGCTCGGTGAGGGCAGGAGCGGTCACGGCGGGGTCGGTCGAGATCATGCCGTCACGCTACGCACGACGCCGGACATCCGCGCCGCCGGTTCCCTGCCGACTGTGGACGCAGCGTCGGCCGCGGCACGTGTGGACCCCGCGGGCTTGCGCGCAGGTCCGACGCCCGTCAGGCGGGAGCGCCCACCACGAGCTCGCCGGCGGCCAGGGCGGCGGGCCGCACCGCCACGACGGCGTCCATCGGGATGGGGCCGTAGATGTGCGGGTACGCGGGCCCGGTGGGGTCGGCGGGGTCCGGTTCCTCGCGGATCTCGAGGCCGCACGAGCGCAGCACGTGCGCGTCGAGCACGAGGACCACCAGCGGCTCGGGGTCGTCCGCGTACAGCGCCGCGGCGACGCCGGCGAGCTGGTCGGGGTAGGAGCCGTGGATGAACCCGACGGACTCCAGCGTCGCGCCGCGGGTCGATACCCGGTACATCCCCGTCTCGCGCGCGTCAGCGAGGTCCGCCGCGTACGCCAGGTGCCAGATGTGCTCCACAGCAGCCAGGCTAGCCGCGCCGTCCGCGCCTGCTCAGGGGGCGAGGCGCACCTGATTCGTGAGACCGGACACCGCTAGCGGGCAAAGGTTGTGCCACGTCTCGATCCGAGCGTGGTCGGCGCCACCCCATGTGCTCCGGCCCACGTCCACGCCCGACCTCGAACCCCACGCCCGACGTCGAACCCCACGCCCGGTCCCCGCGGCTGAGACCGCGTGCCACGCGGGGGCGGGAGTTCCTACGATCGGGTGGTGAGCACGAGCCCGAGCACGAACCCCGGACCACCCCGGCTGCCGCTGCGCCCCGACCTGGCGGGCCTGAGCCCCTACGGTGCGCCGCGCATCGACGTACCGGTGATCCTCAACGTCAACGAGAACCCGTTCTCGCCGGCCCCCGAGGTGGCCCAGGACATCGCGCGCGCCGTCGGTGCGGCGGCGACGGGCCTCAACCGGTACCCGGACCGGGACTTCCCCGAGCTGCGCGAGCAGCTGGCCGCCTACCTCGCGGTCGAGTCCGGGGTCGAGCTGGACCCGGACCAGGTGTGGGCGGGCAACGGGTCGAACGAGGTCCTCCTCCACGTCCTCCAAGCCTTCGGCGGGACGGGCCGGACGTTGCTCACGGCCACGCCGAGCTACTCGATGTACCCGGAGTACGCGCGCGACACCCAGACGTCCTTCGTCACCGTCGATCGCGCCGCGGACTTCACCGTCGACCTCGGGGCCACCAGCGCCGCCCTGGCGGAGCACCGTCCGGCGGTGCTCGTCCTCGCCAGCCCGAACAACCCCACGGGCACGGCGCTGGGCGCCCGGGACCTCGCCGCGCTGCTCGACCACGCGCGGACCACCGGACCGGACGTCGGCGCCCCCACCAGCGGCGACGGCAGCACCACCGCGACCGTCGTGGTGATCGACGAGGCCTACGGCGAGTTCCGTCGCGAGGGCACCCCTTCGGCGCTCGAGCTCCTCGCCGACCACCCGCACCTCGCGGTCGCGCGCACCATGTCGAAGGCCTTCGGGATGGCGGGCCTGCGATTGGGCTACCTCGCCGCGGCCCGCGAGCTGATCGACCACCTGCGCGTCGTGCGGCTGCCCTACCACCTGTCCGCGCTCACCCAGGCGGCGGCGCTCGCCGCCCTCGCGCACCGGGACTCGCTGATGGGTCAGGTCAAGCTGCTGCGCGACGAGCGCGACGCCCTCGTCGACCACCTGCGGGGCCGCGGGCTCGAGGTCGTCGAGTCTGACGCGAACTTTGTCATGTTCGGCCGCTTCGAGGACCGCCATGCGGTGTGGGACGCTCTGGTGGCCAGGGGCGTCCTCATCCGCGAGGTCGGCCCGCAGGGGATGCTGCGCGTGTCGGTCGGCACGCCCGAGGAGAACGACCGCTTCCGGGCGGCGTTGGAAGAGGTGCTGTCATGAGCAGGACGGGACGCGTCGAGCGCACGACGTCCGAGTCACAGGTTCTCGTCGAGCTCGACCTCGACGGCGAGGGGCGGACCGAGATCTCCACGTCGGTGCCGTTCTACGACCACATGCTCACCGCCCTGGGGAAGCACTCGGGGATGGACCTCACGGTGCGCGCCACCGGGGACATCGAGATCGACGTGCACCACACGGTGGAGGACGTCGCGATCAGTCTCGGCCAGGCGCTGCGTCAGGCGCTCGGCGACAAGGTCGGCCTCACGCGGTTCGCGGACGCGACCGTGCCGCTCGACGAGGCGCTCGCCCACGTCGTCGTCGACGTCTCCGGACGGCCGTACTGCGTCCACACGGGCGAGTCCGAGGCTCAGGCGATGCACCTGATCGGCGGTCACTTCACAGGCTCGCTCACGCGGCACGTCTTCGAGTCGGTCGCGCACCACGCGGCGATCTGCCTGCACGTGCGCGTGCTCGCCGGCCGCGACCCGCACCACGTCGTCGAGGCGCAGTTCAAGGCCTTCGCCCGGGCACTGCGCGAGGCGGTGGCGATCGACCCCCGCGTGACGGGCGTGCCCTCGACGAAGGGCGCGCTGTGAGCGTGCCCGGCGCTCCGGAGCGGCTCGCGATCGTGCTCACGCCGTTCGCCCGGCCCGACGTCGTCGCGGCCGCGTGCCGCCAGCTCGGCATGACGGACGCCGTGGCGGTGCCGTCGCGCTCCGGCGTCGTCGTGACCCGGCCGCTGCCGGCGAGGGTGGAGCACACCGACTGGGACATCTCCGAGCTGCTGGGCGACGCCAGCGCGTCCGGCGCGACCGCGTCCGACCCGACGATCCCGGACAGCCCGGAAGCCTTGGACGCTCCGGGCGTTCCGGCCGGCGCAGGTACACCGGAGGCCGGCGGGACCATGGGGACCAGCGAGACCGCCGGCACCCCTGGGGCCACTGGCTCCAACGCGACCAGCCCTGACGCCCCCGCTGCCGACGAGATCACCGCCGACGAGATCACCGCGGACGACGCGGTGACCGCCGCCCACCGGCCCGAGCCGAGCGAGAACGCGGGCGAGGAGCTCGCGACGGCGATGTCGACGATCACGCGCCGCGGCGTCGTGCTCGTCCAGGCCGATCTCGGGGTCGACTCGGGCCTCGAGTCCGGTCTTGCCGGGCACCTGGTCGCCCGCGAGTGGACGGCCGGCGAGCCCGGCAATGACGTCGCGCCGGGCCTGCTGCTGGCGAACGCCGACGACGTCGTCGAGGACATCGTCCTCGGCCGTCGTGCGCCCGACGAGATCCCGGGCGCCGTGCGCGCGATCGACGTCACGGGGCGCGGCCCGAAGCGCCGCCTGTTCGGCCGGGGAGGCTGAGTGGGCACCGACCGGCCCGGCGTCGTCGTCCTCGACTACGGCTCCGGCAACGTGCGCTCCGCCGTGCGCGCCCTCGAGCGCGCGGGCGCCGACGTCGCGCTCACGGCCGACCCGGCCCACGTCGAGGCGGCCGACGGCGTCGTCGTCCCCGGTGTCGGCGCGTTCGCCGCCGTCATGGACCAGCTCCGCGCGGTCGACGCGCCGCGCCTGCTCGACCGGCGTCTCGCCGGCGGGCGCCCGGTGCTCGGCATCTGCGTCGGTCTGCAGGTGCTGTTCGAGGCGGGCACCGAGCACGGTGTCCGGGCCGACGGGCTGGCCCAATGGCCCGGCGAGGTCACGCGCCTGCCCGCGGAGGTCGTCCCGCACATGGGCTGGGCGACGGTGACGCCGCCCGCCGGCAGCCGCCTGTTCGCCGGCGTCGAGCACGAGCGGTTCTACTTCGTGCACTCCTACGGGGTGCTCACCGACCCGGCCGCGCCGTTCGCCGACGGCCGCACCACCCCGCCACAGGTCACCTGGTCCGAGCACGGCGCGCCCTTCGTGGCCGCCGTCGAGAACGGCCCGCTGACCGCGACCCAGTTCCACCCCGAGAAGTCCGGCGACGCCGGCGCGCACCTCCTGCGCACCTGGGTGGACCAGCTCGGAGGATCCCGATGACCACGCCCGACCCGGCGACTCCCGCTCCCGCCCCCGCGGCGCCCACCGCCTCAGCTCCCGGCGACCGGGCCACCTCGTCCACCGGCCAGGCGCCACCGCTCGTCCTGCTGCCCGCGGTCGACGTGGTCGACGGCCGCGCGGTCCGGCTCGTCCAGGGCGAGGCCGGCTCGGAGACGGAGTACGGCGAGCCCGCCGCCGTCGCTGCCCGCTTCGTCGCCGACGGCGCGACCTGGATCCACCTGGTCGACCTCGACGCCGCGTTCGGGCGCGGCTCGAACCACGAGCTGCTCGGCCGGATCGTCGGCGAGCTCGGCGTCTCGGTCGAGCTCTCCGGCGGGATCCGCGACGACGCGTCGCTCGCCCGTGCCCTCGACGCCGGTGCCACGCGCGTCAACCTCGGCACCGCCGCGCTCGAGAACCCGACGTGGACGAGCCGCGTCATCGCCGAGCACGGCGAGAAGGTCGCGGTGGGACTCGACGTCCGCGGGACCACGCTCGCGGCCCGGGGCTGGACCGAGGACGGCGGCGACCTGTGGGACGTGCTCGACCGCCTGGAGGCCGACGGCTGCTCCCGCTACGTCCTCACCGACGTGACGAAGGACGGGACCCTGCAGGGACCGAACCTCGATCTCCTCGCCCGGGTGGCCGCGCGCACCGACGCCCCGGTCGTGGCGTCCGGCGGCATCTCGAGCCTGTCGGACCTCGCGGCCCTGCGCGAGCTCGTGCCGGTCGGCGTCGAGGGTGCGATCGTCGGCAAGGCGCTGTACGCCGGCGCGTTCACGCTCCCCGAGGCGCTCGAGGTGGCGGGTCGGGCATGAGCGAGATCGTCCCCGGGTCCGGCCGGCGCCCGACGGAGCTCTCGGACTCCGCGGGACAGGCGTGGGCGGGCCGCATGCTCAGGGCGAACCCGTTCGCCGGCGACGACGGCTCCGTCACCGAGTCCATGGCGGCTGCCCTGGCACAGACCGACCCGGCACGGCGCATCGTCGACGTCGTGGCCGAGCTGCGCACCGGGCGCGTGCTCGTGCCCGTGGTCGCCCACGACCACCCGGGCCGGGAGGCCGGCGAGGTCGCGCGGCACGAGAAGCAGATCTCCGGCGACGCCCAGGCCGACGCCGTGGCGTCGGCCGCGTCCGTCACCGTGGCGACCCCGGACGGACGGGCCGCGCTCCCGGCCTTCTCGAGCTACGACGCCATGCGGGCGTGGGACCCGGCGGCGCGGCCGGTCCCGGTCGAGGGGACCCGGGCCGCGGCCTCGGCCACGCAGACCCCGGACCAGATCCTCGTGCTCGACCCGGCCTCGGACCGCCCGGTGCTCGTCGGCCGGCCGGCCGTCGGGGCCGTCGCGGCCGGCGAGGACTGGGTGCCGCCCTGGGAGGACGAGGAGCTGCCGACGGCGATCACGTCCGCCCTGCGCGGCTCGTCCGACATCCTCGGCGTCCGGCTCGAGGCGGGCGTGCGGGCCGAGCTGCGGGTGGTGCTCGCGGTACGGCCCGGGTTCGACCGCGTCGGCCTCGAGGCCGAGCTCGCGCGCGTGTCCACCCGGCTGGGCGAGCTCGAGGAGCTGCGCCACCGGGTCGACTCCCTCGAGCTGTACCCGGCGCTCGTCGCCGAGTAGCGCTGCGGCCCGAGCAGCGATCGTCACCGGGCAGCGCTCCGCCCGAGACGCACGGCACGTGCCCCACCACTGGGGCGCGGCGCCGGCTCCTGCTAGAGTGGGTGGCTGACCGGCCGGTACCGTCCGCGGCACCGGCGAGCAAGCGGAGAGATCCCACCTTGGCACCCCTGGGGTACCGGGTATCTGGTCGGGCGGGGCATGGTGTCTCGTCCACGTGCGTAGCTGCGCACACCCAGGCCTCCGCGCTCTTGCGTCGGAGGCCTTTCTCGTGGCTCCTGACGGTCGGTCTCGGCCCATCCACGATCAAGGAGCTCAGCATCAGCGAGACCCGTATCAACGACCGTATCCGCGTCCCCGAGGTCCGACTCGTGGGTCCTGGCGGAGAGCAGGTCGGCGTCGTCCGCGTGGAGGACGCCCTTCGGCTTGCCCAGGAGGCGGACCTCGACCTCGTCGAGGTGGCCCCCGACGCGCGACCGCCGGTCGCGAAGCTCATGGACTACGGCAAGTTCAAGTACGAGTCGGACGTGAAGGCGCGTGACGCCCGCCGCAAGCAGGCGAACACGATGCTCAAGGAGATCCGCTTCCGCCTGAAGATCGACGCCCACGACTACGAGACCAAGAAGGGTCACGTCGTGCGCTTCCTCGAGGGCGGCGACAAGGTCAAGGTCATGATCATGTTCCGCGGCCGCGAGCAGTCGCGCCCGGAGATGGGGATCCGGCTGCTCCAGCGGCTCGCGGAGGACGTCGAGGACCTCGGTTCCGTCGAGTCCGCCCCGCGCCAGGACGGCCGCAACATGACGATGGTCATCGGTCCGCACCGGAAGAAGTCCGAGGCGCACACCGAGCAGCTGAAGAAGCGTGCGGCCGAGAAGGAGGCCCGGAAGGCGTCCTCCGAGGAGCACAAGGGCGAGAAGAAGCAGGCCGAGGCCGCGAGGCCGGCCGCCCAGGCGCCGGCCGCCGCGCCCGACGCCCCGGTCATCGAGGCTCCGGTCTTCGCCAAGGCCCCGCCGTCGGAGCGGACCTCGGCCCCGGCGCGCCCCGCGTCGACGGGTGCCCCGCGCTCGTCGGGCCCGTCGCGCTCGTCGTCGGGCACGCGCCCCGCGAGCTCCGGTCGCCCGTCGTCCGGCTCCTCGCGCCCGTCGTCGGGCACGTCCCGTCCGGCCTCGTCCGCGAGCGGCTCGGCCCGTCCGGCGTCGGGCTCGCCCCGCCCGGCCTCGAGCTCGAGCGGGTCCGCCCGCCCGGCCTCGTCCACGAGCGGGTCCGCCCGCCCGGCGTCGTCGGGCTCGTCGACGACGCCCGCCCCGTCGACCGGCACCACGCCGGCCTCGACGCCCACGCCCGCAGCATCGCCGGCCACCACCGCCAGGCCGGCCGCTGCACCCAAGCCGGGAGCGCCGAAGCCGTCGGCGACGCCCCGGCCGGCCGCGCCGAGGCCGAGCGCCCCCAAGGCGTCGGCCTAGCGTCCAGCAAGGAACGTCCGACGGCCGTCAGGTCCCGGAAGCACAGTTACGTCGCGCGAGGGCGCGACCGAGAGGGAAGCATGCCGAAGAACAAGACGCACTCCGGTGCGAAGAAGCGGTTCCGGGTCACCGGTTCCGGCAAGATCATGCACGAGCGCACGCGCAAGGTGCACAAGTTCGCCGAGCGGTCGCGCCGCCAGGTCCGTCGCCTGTCCAACGACGGCGAGATCACCGGCGGCGACGCCAAGAACGTCAAGAAGATGCTCGGCCTGTAAGGCCTGAGCAGAGGTTGAGGAGCACCTGACATGGCACGTGTGAAGCGGGCGGTCAACGCCCACAAGAAGCGCCGCTCGACCCTCGAGAAGGCATCGGGATACCGCGGACAGCGCTCGCGGCTCTACCGCAAGGCGAAGGAGCAGGTCCTCCACTCGGAGACCTACGCCTTCCGCGACCGCAAGGCGCGCAAGGGTGACTTCCGTCGTCTGTGGATCCAGCGGATCAACGCCGCGGTACGCGCCGACGGCCTGACGTACAACCGGTTCATCCAGGGCCTCAAGGCCGCAGGCGTCGAGGTCGACCGCCGCATGCTCGCCGAGCTCGCGGTCTCCGACCCGGCCGCGTTCTCCGCCCTCGTCGAGGTGGCCAAGAAGGCTCTGCCGGCCGACGTCAACGCGCCGGCGGCCTGACCTGACGCCGAACGGCACCGGTCGCTCCGAGCGCCCGGACACGCTGCTGACCAACCCCCGCTCCGAGCGGGTGCGGAGGGTCGCGGCGCTGTCCGGGCGCTCGTCGCGTTCCCGGTACCGCCAGTTCCTCGTCGAGGGTCCGCAGGCCGTGCGGGAGCTCGTGCGTTTCGCCCCCGGCCGGGTCCGGGACGTCTACGTGGCCCAGGACGCCGCGCTCACGCACCACGACGTCGTCGAGGCGGCGATCGGCGCGGGCCTCCACCTGCACGAGGCGACCGCCGAGGTCGTCCGCGCGATGAGCGCCGACGCGCAGGGCGTGCTCGCGGTCGCCGACGTCGTGGGCACCGAGCCCGCCACGACGCCGGACCTCACCTCCGTTGTCGCGTCCGGTCCGTCCCTGGTCGCTGTGCTGGTCGCGGCCGGTGACCCCGGCAACGCCGGGACCGTCATCCGTTCCGCGGACGCCGCCGGCGCCGACGCCGTGCTCCTGGGTGCGGGCAGCGTCGAGGTGACGAACCCCAAGGTGGTGCGGGCGACCGCGGGGTCACTCTTCCACCTTCCCGTGGTGGGTGGTCTCGAGATCGATGAGGCTGTTGCCGAGCTGCGCGCGGCCGGACTGCAGGTCCTCGCTGCCGACGGCGCGGGGGAGTGGGATCTCGACGAGCTGGCGGACCGTGCCCTGGCGCGGGCGCACGGGCTGCAGCTGTCCGTCGAGGGCGAGCTCGCCGCGACCGACCTGCTGGCGCCCGACCTCGCGGTGCCCACGGTCTGGCTGCTCGGCAACGAGGCGCACGGTCTGACCCGCGCCCAGCGCGAGCTCGCCGACGCCGTCGTCCGCGTCCCCGTCCACGGCCGGGCCGAGTCCCTCAACCTCGCCACCGCCGCCGCGCTGTGCCTCTACGCCAGCGCCCGGGCCCAGCGCCGCGAGGTCTGAGGGCCTCCTCGCGTCCGGCGCCCTACACGAGCGGCGGCGTAGCCCCGACGTCGTAGACGAGCCGGGCGCCTTCGCCCTCGACCCGGACACCCTCGGTCGGCCGGTGCTCGGCGTTCCGTCCGCCCGGCATGAGGTGCGTGACCGCCACGCCGCGCACGAGCACGAGGTGGTCGGCGAGCAGCCGGCGATGGCACCGCCACCACACAGACTCGCTGCACATCACCGCGGTCGTCGCCTCGTTCGCGAGGCCGAGCAGTGTCTCCACGCCGCCGAGGAACTCCGGGGTCTCCATGTGGTCCGCGTAGGCGCGGAACGACTCGTGCCGGAGTGCCACGTGCCGGGTGTCCGGCACCGGTCGACGCCGACCGCCGAGCGCCTTGGCCCAGCGGTACTCGATGCCGCCGTCGGGCACCCACGCCGCCATCTCGGTCCGGCCGAACTGCGGGTTCCTCCGGCTGCCGGGGAACGAGCGGATGTCGACGAGCCGCGTGACGCCCGCTCCGGTCAGCAGCCCGAGCAGCTCCTCAGCACTCTGCCGCCCGTGCCCGACGGTCAGCACACTGGTCATCCGTCCAGGGTAAGCACGGTGGGTGATGGTCTGCCGTGTGATGCCGTGAACCGGAGCGCCTTCACTGGTCGCCGCCGGGAGGGGCGCCCACGCTGGTGGCCGTCAGGAGCGACGTTCCCACTCGATCGTGTGGCGGAAGCCGAGCCGACGCCGCATGCGTGCGCCAGGCAGCACCCGACCGACGACGGCGCGCAGCTCGTCGTAGGGCATCGTCGGCTCGGCGGTCGGGACGTCGTCGTCCAGGTGGTGCAGGACCGCAATCGTGGTGACGACGTCGTACGGCCCGTCCAGCGCGCCGAGCCGCGAGTCGACGATCTGGACGTTCGTCAGCCGTGCACAGCGTTCGGTCGCCTGCCGTCGCATCTCGGCGTCGACGTCGGTCCCCGTGACGTCCCCGACGCGGGCGGCGAGTGTCCGGAGGAGCCGACCCTGTCCGCAGCCCACGTCCAGTGCGCGTGATCTGTTGCGTGGAAGGCGGCGCACGATCCAGGGGTGGAAGTGGTCGTTGTGGCTCCACGGATGTCGGGCGTTGACCGCTGCGAGTGCGCGCGAGACCCGCCGGACGAGGGGATTCGCGGATGCTCGCACGTCGAACCGACGCGATGCCGCGGCGTCACCCCGGGCCGCGTCGTCGTCGCTCATCGCTGGCGAGCGACCCGTCCCTCGTCCCACACGGGCTCCGTGGTCTCGCGCACGGTGCCGTCGGCCCCGAGCACGAGGAACCGGTCGAAGCTCCGGGCGAACCACCGGTCGTGCGTCACCGCCACCACGGTGCCCTCGAACGAGGCCAGAGCCTCCTGCAGGGCCTCGGCCGAGTGGAGGTCGAGGTTGTCGGTCGGCTCGTCGAGCAGCAGCAGGGTCGCGCCGGACAGCTCGAGCAGGAGGATCTGGAAGCGTGCCTGCTGGCCGCCGGAGAGTGAGTCGAAGGTCTGCTCGGCGGACCGCGCGAGCCCGTAGCGGTCGAGCGCCCGCGCCGCGAGATCGCGGGGTCGCCCGGCGCGGTGCTGGTCCCCGCGGTGGAGGATCTCCACCAGCGTCCGGCCGTGCAGCGCCGGCTGGTCGTGGGTCTGGGCGAACCAGCCCGGCCGCACGCGTGATCCGAGGCGCGCCGTACCGGTGTGCGCGACGGGTGGTACGACCGTGTCGCCCACCGGGAGGTGCTCCTTCTCCGGCGTCGTGCCGCCCCCGGCGAGGAGGCGCAGGAGGTGAAACTTGCCCGACCCGTTCGAACCGAGGACGGCCACGCGCTCGCCGAACCAGATCTCGGCGTCGAAGGCGTCCATGAGCGGTCGCGTGCCCGAGGCGTCCCCGGGGTCGAGCAGCGCCAGGGACTCGGTGACGATCGCCCGCTTGGCGGTGCGCCCGCCGACGAGCCGCATCCGTACGTCCTGCTCGATCGACACCCTCTCCGGCGGACCCGCGACCTCGAACCGTTCGAGGCGCGTGACGGCGGCGGAGTACCGGGAGGACATGTCCGAGTTGTATGCGGCCTTCTGCTTGTACATCTGCATGAGGCGGCGGAGCTTCGTGCGCTCCTCCTCCCAGCGCTTGAGCTGCTCGGCAAGGTCGGCGTTGCGGGCCTCGCGGGCCTCGTGCCAGGTCGCGAACGAGGCCGGGTGCGTCCAGGCGAGCGCGCCGGCGGCGCCGGGCTCGAGCGTGACGACGGCGGTCGTCGTGGCCGCGAGGAGCTCGCGGTCGTGGCTGACGAGGAGGACGGACTTCGACGAGGTGCGCAGCCGGTCCTCGAGCCACATCTTGGCGGGTACGTCGAGGAAGTTGTCCGGCTCGTCGAGGACGAGGATGTCGGCGGGGCCGGAGAGCATCGCCTCGAGGACGAGGCGCTTCTGCTCGCCGCCGGACAGCGAGGCGGCGTCGCGCCAGCGCGCCCGCTCGTAGGGGAGGCCGAGCGCCTGTGTGCAGACGGTGTCCCACACGGTCGTCTCGAACTCGTACCCGCCGGCGTCCCCCCAGTCGGACAGGGCCTGGGCGTAGGCCATCTGGGCGGGCTCGTCGTCGATCTCCATGACGGCGAGCTCGGCGTCGTCGAGCGCCTGGGCGGTCGCCCGGATCCGTTCGGGCGCGACGCCGAGGAGCAGGTCCCGCACGGTGGACCCGTCGCCGGCGCGGCCGACGAGCTGGCTCATGTGCGAGATGGCGCCCTGGCGGGTGATCGCGCCGTCCTGCATGTCGAGGTCGCCCGTGACGAGGCGGACGAGCGTGGTCTTCCCGGTCCCGTTCGGCCCGACGAGCGCCACTCGCGCACCGTCCCCGACGGCGAAGCTCACCTCGTTGAGCAGGGGACGCCCGTCGGGCAGGGCGTAGGTGATGCCGGCGACGTCGAGATGGGCCATGCTCAGATCATCAAGCAGGCGGTTCGGTCGGCGCGACTGCTTTGCTGCTCGTGCGGGGTCGGTCTTATGTGATCCGGGTGCTGGTGGCGTCGATGCCCGTGCCCGTGCCCGTGTCCGTGCCCGCCCCCGCCCGCGTTCCTGTCGTGTCGTTCTTGGTCGGGCCGGGATCGGTGACGAGTGCCATGGGTGTGGTGGGTTCGATGGGGTGGCCATTGCGGGCGTGGAAGTGCCAGTGGCCGGTGCGGCGGGTGATGGTGATGTTGCGGGCGTGGACGAGGTCGTGGTGGTGCCAGCACAGCAGGATGCCGTGTTCGACGCTGGTGGGGCCGTTGTCCCGGTACCACTGCAGGGAGTGGTGGATCTCGCCGAAGCCTGGTGGTTCGCTGCAGTCGGGGTACTGACAGTGGCCGTCGCGGGCGATGATCGCCTTGGTCATGTTGGCGGGGAAGATGCGTTTTTCTCTCCCGACGTCCAGGACGGTGGACTCGGGGCCGAAGATCACGCGGGACAGGGCGCTGTCGCAGGCCAGGCGGGCCAGCAGCGTGGGCGGGACGGGGGTGCCGTCGGCCAGGGTGGCGGGCTCGAGCCCGGTCATGGCCTGGTGGTCGATGGCGGTGGAGATGACGTGGTCCTCGCCCGGGGTCCAGGCTGCCAGCCACTGACGGGCTTCGTCGGACAGGTCGAAGATGGTGAGGTCGGTGCCGGGGTCGCGGGGCCCGCCCGGCGCGGACAGTGTGGCGTCGGCCGTGACCGGCCATGAGGCGTCGCCCGCGCCCGTGCCGGTGGTGGTGAGTCCGAAGCTCGCCCCCGGCGGGTAGCCCGCGCCGGTGTTGCCGTCGGTTGCGGTGGCTGCGGGCGTGACGTCAACGGCGTGTCTCGCACGCTCGCTGCTCTCAGCCGGGGTGCTGGGTGGGATGACGGATCCGGTGGCTGCGGCGAGGCCGCGGAGGGTGTTGATGTCGACGGTGACGGTGACGTGTGGTCGGACGCGGGCGTGCGCGCTTTGGAGTCCGGTGTCCAGGGACTGGTGGGCGAGGGAGACCAGGGCGGCGGCGCGGCGTTGGGCGGGGGTGCGGGTGTCGTTGGCGTTCTTGGTGCCCATGTGGGCGGTCAGGGCGGTGTGAATGACCTGTCCGGAGAGCTCGTCGAGCCAGCCGTTGACGTGGTAGCCGCCCAGCGTGGGGGAGATGCTGAGCTCTTCCTTGGAGTCGGCCTCGCGCCAGGCGCGGTCCGCGGCCTCGGGGTCGGCCATGGTGGCCCATTTCTTGACCACGCGGGCGAAGTCGTTGGCGTGCATGATCTCTGCCTGCGCGACGAGGAACGCCTCGCCGAGGCCGTCGTCGTCGAGCCTGGCCCGCAGCTCGGTGGTGGTGACGGCCTCGCGGACCAGGACGTTGACGTGCTCGACGCCGATCCGCGCCTCGGCCAGGGCTGTGGCGGTGCGGGGGAGGTGGTCGCGCAGGGTGCGGGCCTGGGCGATCTGGCGGCCCGCGGCCGCATTGCTCGTGCCTGCGTGGTGTCGGACGTAGGCCTTGAAGGTCCGCCACCCCTCCAACGCCCACAGCCCGTTGCCCTCGGCGGCCGTGAGCACGCCGGCGCGGGCAGCGCTGAGCTTGCGCTCGACCTGTTCGAGGAGCTGGTGGGCCTGGTGGACCCGCTCCCCGGGGAAGGAGTGCCAGTCCGTCGCGGTGACCGCGTCACACGCCGCGGCGACCTGCGTCAGGAGCTCGACCGGATCGCAGGCGGCAGCCCCCGGGCGGTCGAACGACAACGCATCGGTAGCAGGGCCGGCATCGAGGGTCGCTACGGCGGTGCTGTGCGTGCCGGCGTCCTCGCCATGGTCCTGCACCTCGCCGCTGCGGTGGACAGGGTCGGTGGCCGTGGACCCGGACATGTACGGCTCGACGTCCGCGTCGACACCGGTGGTGCCGATCAGCTCGTGCTCGGCGTCGGGGCCGAGGAAGTCGGCCATCCAGCTCTGCAGGTCGGCCTCACGAAGAGGGAGCGCTGCCAGGTCCTGGTCGGCCAGCGGGTCCTCGGCCGCCCAGTCTCGCAGGGCCTGTTCGTCCCACCAGTCCTCGAGCTCGGACGAGAGCCTGTGGACGTCGATCTCCCCGATGTCAGTGGTCGTCGGCATCATTGCTCTCACCCCCTCGAAGCTCTGTACACCCCACCCTAGTCGAACTGGTGTTCGAATGCAAGCCCTGTGGGGACTCAGTTTCGGAGGCGGAGGGAGGGAGATCAGCCCCAGCAGGGCGGAGGGCCTGCGGATACTCCGGGTGGTCTCCGGGTGGCCCGCTGGCCGGCGTCGCAGCGGGGCGGTCGATGCGGGGATCGTCACGGGCGCTGCACCCCGCGGCCGATGTTCCTGTCAGCCCGTGGGCGTGGCGCAGAGCGCCGCACGCGTCCGTCAGCGCAGCACGCGCACGTCAGCCGTGGACGTACCCCTCGAGGTGGTCACGCTCGGCCTGCAGCTCGTCGAGCCGATTCTTCACGACGTCGCCGATCGACACGATCGCGACCATCCGCTCCTCGTCGACGACGGGCAGGTGCCGCACCCGCTGCTCGGTCATGGTGCGGGCGAGGGTCTCGAGCTCGTCCTTGGGCGCGCAGGTGACGACGTCGTGGACCATGACGTCCCGGACGTGCCGGCTCGTCGCGCCGTTCTCGCGCAGGAGCGGCAGAAGGTCGCGCTCGGCGACGATCCCGTCGACCCGACCGTCGGAGTCCGAGACGACGACGGCGCCGATCCGGTGCTGCTCGAGCAGGTCGAGGAGCTCCCCGATGGTGGCGTCGGAACGGATGGTGACGACCTCGTGCCCCTTGCGGCGGACCACCTCGTCGATGCGCATGGAGCGATGCTAGTCGCTCCTATGGCGTGGGTCACGCGCCGCGGGGTTCCGAGGTGTCCGGGGTTGAGGGGATCGGACCCTCGCCTGCGGGCCGTACCGCCGTGCTGAGAGCGGCGACGGCGCCGAGCGCGAGACCCACCTTCGTGTGCGGGGACGAGACTCCCCGTCGCCCGAGGCGCTCGCCGAGTCGGTGCAGCAGGCGCTCCTGCATCACCGTGGCGACCGTCGTCAGGGCGAGGACGCCGCCGACGACGCCCACGACGGCGGCTGGGGACAGGCGACCGAGCGCGCCTGCGAGGCCGCTCGTCGGGGCGTCGTCCGCCGCTGGGCCGGACGTCGCAGTGTCCTCGCGCGTATCCGGGACGGTCGTCCCGTTGCCGACCGCGAATGTGACGGCAGCCGCACCCTCGCGCACGCCACCGGCGTCTTCATCGCGCTCGGTCACGTCCTCGTGGCGCCCTGAACCGCGCTCGGCCACCTCGTCGTGCACCTCCGGTCCGTCGCTCGAACGGTTGAGAACGGCGGACAGGGCGAGGCCGCCGAGCAGCAGACCGATCTTGGCGGGGACGCGTTCCCCCCTTCGGGGCAGGTGATCGGGCAAGGCATACCAGGCGCACACGATCACACCGGTGACGGCGGCGTTCGCCACGTTCCTGAGTCGATCCGCGCTGAACATCCATCCAGGTTACGGGCCCGGCCCCGGCCGCGGGCGGTGGCCCTCGGCGACCGACCGAGCCGGCGGGCGCCGTAGGCTCGGGCCATGAACGAGAAGAGCGAGACGTCGGTGTCGACCCCGGCGACCGAGGCGGTCCGTGCGTCCGGCATCGAGCACGAGATCACGAGCCACGGCCGCGTCTCGTCCCTCGAGGAGGCGGCAGCCGCGCGCGGCGTCGAGCCCCGCGACCTCGTGAAGTCGATGGTCGTGCGCATCGACGACGAGCACTACGTTATCGCCCTGGTCCCCGGCGACCGCCAGATCTCTTGGCCCAAGCTCCGGGCGCTCCTCGGTGTCTCACGGTTGTCGATGCCCGACGCCGCGCGCGCGCTCGAGGTCACCGGATACGAGCGCGGCACGATCACGCCCTTCGGGTCGACCACCGCGTGGCCGGTGATCGCGGACGAGGCCGTCTCCGGCAGACGGATCTCGATCGGCGGGGGAGCGCACGGTATCGGCATCACCGCGCAGGCCGACGACGTCGTCGCGGCCCTGAGGGCACGCCTCGCCGACATCTCGGAGTAGCAGGAGCGAGCTCGCACGCCGTTCCTCGTCGGCCGTTCGTCGTCTCCCGCCGGACGCGCGACCGGAGCAGCGAGACGCCGGCCCACCCCGCGGACGGGGGCGGGCCGGCGCGCTCACACCTGTGGCGGCTACGTCCCCGCGGGGGCCTTGATCTCGGGCTTGCCACCGGACACGTGCGTGCGCGGGAACCGGGCCTCGGGCGGGGCGTCGCCGACGATGATGTTGTGTCCGCCGCGCCACGTGAGGTAGCGCGAGCCGAGGTTGACCATGGTCGCGACGCGGTTGCGCTGGCCGAGCAGCGAGATGAGGTGCACGCCGGTCCAGATCGTCCACGCCGGGAACCCGGTGAGGTTCGGCAGCCCGCGGACCTCGGCGACCGCCGAGCTGCGGCCGATCGTGGCGAGGATGCCCTGGTCGTCGTACGTGAAGGGTCGCGCCCGGCGCGCGGGCCGGTGGTCGCGGGCCGCGCCGGTCTCCTCGGCGATGACGGCGCCGACGTACTCGCCGCCCTGGATGGCCGGCTGCGCGAGCTGGGGCAGACCGGCCGGGCTGATCGCGGCGTCGCCCACGGCGTAGACGTCGTCGACGCCGACCACCCTGAGGTACTCGTCGGTCTCGAACCGGCCGCCCTTGCCCTGCGGCAGGCCCCACTCGCCCACCTGCTGGTAGGCGGTGACGCCACCGGCCCAGATGACCACCATCGCCGGCAGGAACGTGCCGTCGGCGAGCTCGACGCCGTCGGAGCGCACCTCCTTCACACCGTTGCCGAGCCGCAGGTCCACGCCGCGCTCGCGCAGGGCGTTGGCGGTGTAGCGCTGGCTGTGCTCGGAGAAGGGCAAGAGCAGGTTCGGCGCCATGTCGACGAGCGTGACGTGCATCCGCGCCTTGTCGATGTCCGGGTAGGCGATGGGGAAGTCCTTGTTGCGCAGCTCGGCCAGTGCCCCGGCCGTCTCGACTCCCGTCGCGCCGCCTCCGACGACGACGACGCGCACGTCACCCGGGTCGGGGTGCTGGGCGGCCGCCTCGAGCCGGGCGAACAGGGTGTCGCGCAGGCGGATGGCCTGGCTGCGCGTGTAGAGCGGGTAGGCGAGCTCGTCGGCGCCGGGCGTGCCGAAGAAGTTCGCGGTCACCCCGACGGCGAGGACCAGGCGGTCGTAGCGCATCCGCCGGCCGTCGGCGAGCTGGACGCGGTGCGCCTCGGCGTCGACGCCGGTGATCTCCCCGCGCACCACGCGCAGGTTCTTCTGCTTGCCGCGGGCCGAGCGCAGGAAGTAGGAGATGTCGCCGGGGTTCAGCGTGGCGGTGGCCACCTGGTAGAGCAGCGGCTGGAACGTGTTGTAGAGGTTCTTGTCGACGAGCGTGACGTCGACCTCGGCGTTCTTCAGGGCGCGCGCGGCGGCCAGTCCGCCGAATCCTCCGCCCACGATGACGATGTGCTCGCGCACGCCGCGACGGTTCGGGCTGGGCTCGAGCCGCTTGAGGCCGGGGACGTCTGATTCGGTCGGTACGGTCATGCCACAACCGTAGAACCGGTTCCGCCCCAGGGGCGAGTGGCGATGGCCACCCCGACGACGTCGTCGGGCGCGCGGCCCGGTCGGACCGCTACGCGTCGCCCTGGAAGACGTGCTCCTCGACCCACGAGCGTAAGACCGTGGTCTTCGCGTCGACGACGAGCGGGCGCGAGCGGTCGCCGTCGAGCCACGCCCGGACCTGCTCGACGTCTCCCACCTCGCGCACGGTGACGCCCTCGCAACCGAAGCCGCGGGCGATCGCAGCCACGTCGGTCTCGGGGAACGTCACGGTCGTCATGTCGTCGCCGGCGTCGAAGTGGTGGATCTCGGCGCCGTAGGCGCTGTCGTTGTAGACGACCACCATCAGCGGGAGCCGCTCGCGCACCGCGGTGTCCAGCTCGACGAGGCTCATCATGAAGCCGCCGTCGCCCACCGCGACGACCACCTGGCGGTCCGGCCGCGTCACGGCGGCCCCGACCCCGATGCCGAGCGAGAGCCCGATCGACTGGAAGGCGAGCGGCAGGATCATGCCGCGGGCGTCGGGCACCGACAGGAAGTTCGCGGGATACCCGGTGAAGTTGCCGGCGTCCGTGACGACGACGCGCTCGGCCGGGATCACGCGCTCGAGCGCGAGCGTGAGCGTGCGTGGGTCGATGCGGCCGTCCCCGGAGGTGTCCTCGTAGGGGACGTCGGGCCAGAGCACGCCGGAGTCGAGCAGCGCGCGCACCCGTGCGCTGCGGTACCCCTCGCGCGGAGCGGCACCGCCGGGGGCGGAGCCGGCTGCGAAGCCGTTCGAGGTGCCGGCCGGCGAGGCGGGCGCGGAGCCGGCCTCCGGACCGCGCGCGGAGGATCCTCGCGCCCACGTCGAGAGGCGGTCCGTCACCGCGGTCGCGGTGAGCGCGGCGTCCCCGACGACGCCGAGGTGGACGCTGCGGTGCTTCCCGATCGCGGCGGCGTCGCGGTCGACGTGCACGAGCCGTGCGTTCGCCACGAGGTCGCCGTTGCGGCACGTCCACCTGTTGAGGGCGACGCCGAGCCCGACGATGAGGTCCGCCCCCGCGATGAGGTCGGCGACGCCCGGTGAGGAGAACCCGCCCATGACGTCGAGCGCCCAGGGGTTCCCCGCGAACAGGCCCCGCGCGACGGCGGAGGTCGCGAGCAGTGCGCCGCTCGCCTCGGCGAGGCGCTCCAGCTCGGCGCGCGCGTGGCGGGCCCCGCGCCCGGCGACGATGACGGGCCGGTCGGCGCTCGCCAGCAGTCGCGCGATCTCGTCGGCACCGGCCGGGTCCGGTGCCGGGACGTGGACGGGCACGGCCGCCGGGACGCTCGCCGGGGACCACTCGACGTCCTCCTCCTGGACGTCGAGCGGCATGTTGAGCACGACCGTCCGGCCGTGCTCGAGCGCGAGGCGGTGGGCGGCGGCGGTGTCGGCGACGGCGGTCCGCGCGCTGTGCACCCGCGCGACCTCGATCCCGAGCGCGCGCAGGGCGCCCGCCTGGTCGATCCAGAAGTTCGACGTGTGACGCGCCGTCGGCGGGGTGTCCCCGACGATGACGACGACGGGACTGCCGCTCTTGGCGGACTCGGTCAGGGCCGTCATCGCGTTCGTCAGGCCGCAGCCCTGGTGGAGGCTGACGACGGCGACCCGGCCCGTGAGGCGCGCGTAGGCGTCGGCCATGAGCGCCGCGCCGGCCTCGTGCCGGGAGGCGACGAACCTTCCGCCGTGGTCGGTCAGGGCGTTGGTGGCGTGGAAGTTCCCGCTCCCGACGACGCCGAACGCCTGCTCCACGCCGAGCTCGACGAGAGTCCGGCCAACTGCTTCTGCGACGCGCATGGTGCTGCTCCTGATCTGCCGGGTCCGGCGCTCTGGTGGGCCGGTACGCCCGGTGGGTCTGCTGGTCTGGTACGACTGTCCGGGCACGCCCCGGCGACGCGGCCGCGGGCGGTGCGGCCACGTCGCCGGTGGTGCGTGCTCGGGCTCCGGCCTACTCCTCGAGCGGGAGGACGAGCTCGAGGTCGGGCTCGGCGGCGAGGATCCCGAACCGGGTGGCGGCCTCGCCGAGCTCGGTCATCGCCTCGACGTTGAACTCCGTGCGGAACGTGGGCAGCGCGATCTCCGCCAGCACGTCCTCGGGGATCTCGGTGTAGGTGCCGATGATGTCGCGCACGGCGTCGGGGTTCTCCGCGGCGTACTCGAGCGAGCGGTTCATCGCAGACCGGAACGAGGCGACGAGCTCCGGGTCGTTCTCGATCGTGTCGCCGGACGCGAAGTAGCCGGCGATGTCGAGGTCGGGGATCTCCTGGAACGGCCAGGCGATCACCCGGTTGCCGCTCTCGACCGCCGCGGTGATGAACGGCTCGACGATCATCGCCGCGTCGACGTTGCCGGCCTCCACGGCGGCCTGCGCGTCCGGGAAGGCGATCTCCACCCACTCGACCGTGTCCGGGTCGCCGCCCGCGGCCTCGATCGAGTAGCTGGCCGTCGCGCCGGTGATGTTGGAGAAGTTGTTCACCGAGACGGTGAGGCCCTCGAGCTCGTCCGCACTCTGGATCTCGGAGTCCTCGGAGACGACGAGCGCGCCGAAGCCGCCCTCGGAGCCCTCGGCGGAGGTCCCGTTGGTCACGAACCGGACGTCCAGGCCCTGCTCGACGGCGAGCATGATCGAGATGACGTTGCTGAAGGCGAACTCGTTCTCCCCGGACACGACGCCGGCCATGGCCTCCGCGCCGCCGCCCGTCGTCGTGATCGTGACGTCGAGCCCCTCCTCCTCGAAGAAGCCCTCGTCGACGCCGAGCCACACGGCCGCGGTGTCCGCGATGGGGATGGCGGCCACCGTGACGGGCGTGAGCTCACCGCCTCCGGCGTCCCCGCCGCCGTCGGAACCGTTCTCGTCGGCCGCCGTGTCCTCGCCGCCGCCGTCGTCGTCCTCGGTGGAGTCGTCGCCGCCCCCGCAGGCGGCCAGGGTCAGCATGGCGACGGCGAGCGTCGGCAGTGCTCTCGAGGTTCTCATCTGCACTCCTTCGTGCGGCTGGCCCGGTCGGCGGTGACCGGCACGCGGCCCCGCACGTCGGGAGGCCGCCACCCGTGATGCTAGCGGCGCTCCGTATGCACGACCAATGACATTGCTTCTCCATCGACATGCACCACATCTATGATCGGCGGGTGGCCGACGTCGACCTGGATCTCCTCGCGACGTTCGTCCGCGTCTACGAGGCGGGCAACGTCACGCGGGCGGCGGCGGACCTCGGCCTGTCCCAGCCGACGGTGAGTCACGCGCTCGGCCGGCTGCGACGGCGCCTCGACGACGAGCTCTTCGTGCGCGCTCCTGGCGGGGTGCGGCCGACCGAGCTCGCCGACGCTCTCTACCGCGACTCGGCCGGCGCGATCGGTGCGCTGCGGGTCGCCGTCGAGCGGGCGCGCGGGTTCGACCCCACGACGTCGCAGCGCCGGTTCCGGCTCGCGCTCACGGACCTCGGGGAGACCGCGATCCTGCCCGGCGTCGTCGAGCGGCTCGTCGACGAGGCGCCGCGCGTCGACCTCGAGGTGGTGGCGATGGACGTCGACCAGGCGCGCACGTGGCTGCTCACCGGCGAGGTCGACCTCGCGGTCGCCACCACGACGCTGGGCGGGGGACTGGCCGACGACCTGCTGTTCGACGAGTGGTACGTGCTCGCGATGCGCCGCGGGCACCCGCTCGCGCACGTGCGCCTCACGCCGGAGCACGTGGCCGCCGCCTCCCACGTGGTCGTGCCGGTCGCCGTCGGGCACCGGATCCCCGAGCAGGTGATGGACCGGCTGCACATCGACCACCGGGTCGCGCTGAGCACGCGCACGTTCGCGGCTGTCCCCGCGATCCTCGAGCGCACCGACCTCGTGGCCGTCCTCCCGTGGGGCGCCTACCGGTCCTACCCGGGGCGTGCGGGCCTGGTGACGCGCAGCCTGCCGTTCGACGTCCCCGAGGTCTCGGTCCGGCTCTACCACCGCCGCGAGGGGCTCTCGCCCGCGGTCGAGTGGCTGCGCCGCACGGTCGTGGCCGCGTCCGTCCGGCCCGACGACTGGGCCGACCCCGAGGCGTAGCCGCGCTCCGCCACCCCGCGCTCCGCCACCCCGGGCGCCGCAATCCCGCGGTCAGGCCCGGCCCGCTGCGTCGGTAGGATCGGGAACCGTGCCCATCGACGACCCGCAGCCCCTGAGCCCGCTCGACGAGGCCGGCATCGATGCCGCCGTCACCGCCGCGACCGACGCGTTCGCCGCGTCGGCCACGCTCGAGGAGCTCAAGGCCGCGCGCCTCGCCCACGTCGGCGACTCCTCGCCGATCTCGGGCGCCAACCAGCAGATCCGGCATCTCGACAAGGCCGACAAGCCCGCCGCCGGCAAGATCCTCGGCCAGGCCAAGGGCCGCGTCCAGCGGGCGCTCGCCGCCCGGCAGGCCGAGCTCGAGGCGGAGGAGGCCGAGCGGGTCCTGCGCGAGGAGACGGTCGACGTCACCGTGCGCCGACCGCGCCCCGCCGGCGCCCGCCACCCGCTGACCGGGCTCATCGACGAGGTCTCCGACCACTTCAGCTCGCTCGGCTGGCGGATCGCCGAGGGCCCCGAGCTCGAGCACGAGTGGTTCAACTTCGACGCCCTCAACTTCGGCGTGGACCACCCGGCGCGGCAGATGCAGGACACGTTCTACGTCGGCGAGGTCACCGATCCGTCCGGGACGGCGATCGACGGCGCCGCGGACGGCCTCGTCCTTCGCACCCACACCTCACCCGTCCAGGCGCGCGAGCTGCTCGACCGTGAGCCGCCCGTCTACATCGCCTGCCCGGGCAAGGTGTTCCGCACCGACGCCCTGGACGCCACGCACACCCCGGTGTTCCACCAGGTGGAGGGCCTCGCCGTCGACGAAGGTCTGACGATGGCCCACCTCAAGGGCACGCTCGACCACTTCGCCCGCGCGATGTTCGGCCCCGAGGCGCGCACGCGCCTGCGCCCGAGCTTCTTCCCGTTCACCGAGCCGAGCGCCGAGATGGACCTGTGGTTCCCCCAGAAGAAGGGCGGCGCCGGCTGGATCGAGTGGGGCGGCTGCGGGATGGTCAACCCGGCCGTGCTGCGCGCCGTCGGCATCGACCCGAAGCGCTACACGGGCTTCGCGTTCGGCGTGGGCGTCGAGCGCGCGCTCATGCTGCGTCACGGCATCGCCGACATGCACGACATCGTCGAGGGCGACGTCCGCTTCACCCAGCAGTTCGGCACCACCGGAAGGGGCAACTGAGATGCCGTACGTCCCGATCTCCTGGCTCGCCGAGCACGCGGCCGTCCCCGCCGGCACCTCCGCCGAGCAGCTCGCCGAGGACCTCGTCCGCGTCGGGCTCGAGGAGGAGGGCGTCGTCCCGCCCGCCGTCACGGGGCCCCTCGTCGTCGGCCGCGTGCTGTCCCGGGTCGAGGAGACCCACGCCAACGGCAAGACGGTCGGCTACTGCCGGGTCGACGTCGGTCAGCTCAACGACGCCCCGGGTACCGGCAAGGAGCCCGCCGACGTCGCCTCCCGCGGCATCGTCTGCGGGGCGCCCAACGTGTACGCCGGCCAGCTCGTCGTCGTCGCCCTGCCCGGCGCCGTCCTGCCCGGCGACTTCCGGATCTCGCCCCGGAAGACGTACGGGCACGTCTCCGACGGCATGATCTGCTCCGCCGCCGAGCTCGGCCTGTCCGAGGACCACGACGGGATCATCGACCTCGGTGACCTCCTCGGCGCCGAGGCGGCCGACGACCTGCCGCTCGGCTCGGACCTCACCGGCGTCCTCGGCCTGGGCGAGGAGGTCCTCGAGATCAACGTGACCCCCGACCGCGGCTACTGCTTCGCCATGCGCGGCGTCGCGCGGGAGTACCACCACTCCACCGGTGCGGCCTTCACCGACCCGGGCCTGCCCGAGAACCTGCCCGGCGGCGCGGTACCCGCGCCGACGGCCGGTGCCTTCGGCGTCGAGCTCGCCGACGAGGCCCCGATCGACGGCGTCGCCGGCGCGGACCGGTTCGTCACCCGCGTCGTGCGGGGCATCGACCCCGCCCGCCCGACGCCGACGTGGCTGTCCGCCCGCCTCCGCGCGAGCGGCATGCGCCCGATCTCGCTGGCCGTCGACGTGACGAACTACGTCATGCTCGACCTCGGCCAGCCGATCCACGCCTACGACCTGGGCGCGCTGGCGGCCCCGATCGTCGTGCGCCGCGCGGCGGCGGGGGAGCGGCTGACCACCCTCGACGACGTCGAGCGCACGCTGCACCCCGAGGACCTGCTCATCACGGACTCCCCGGCGGGCCACGGTTCCCGGGTGCTCGGCCTGGCCGGCGTCATGGGCGGCGCCTCGACGGAGGTGTCCGCCTCGACGACCGACGTGCTCGTCGAGGCCGCCCACTTCGACCAGGTCAGCGTCGCCCGCACCGCGCGCCGACACCGGCTGCCGTCGGAGGCCGCGAAGCGGTTCGAGCGCGGCGTCGACCCGCTGCTCGCGCCCGTGGCCGCGCAGCGCGTCGTCGACCTGCTCGTCGAGCTCGGCGGAGGGACCGCGGACGAGGCGATGGTCGGCGACGTCGGCGAGCCCGCCCTGCCTCAGGCCATCGTGTTCGACCCGGCCGAGGCGCGCCGGCTCGTCGGCGTCGACTACTCCCGCGAGCGCGTGGTCGAGCTGCTCACGCAGATCGGCTGCACGGTCGGCTTCGGGACGCTCGGGTCCGAGACCGACGCGGGCATCGAGCCCTCCGGGCCGCTGGCGGTGACCCCGCCGTCGTGGCGCCCCGACCTCGTCGGCCCCGCGCACCTCGTGGAGGAGATCGCCCGCCTCGACGGCTACGACGAGATCCCCTCGATCCTCCCGTCGGCCCCGCAGGGCGGCGGCCTCACGCGGGCGCAGGTCCGGCGTCGGGACGTGTCCCGGACGCTGGCCGAGGCCGGCCTCACCGAGGTGCTCACCTACCCGTTCATCGGTGACGTCCACGATCTTCTCGGCTACGCCCCCGACGACGAACGGCGCGCCGTCGTGCGCCTGTCCAACCCGCTGGCGGAGGACGCCGGCGCGCTCCGGACGTCGATCCTCGACACGCTGCTCGAGGCGGCGCGCCGGAACGTCGCGCGCAGCTCCGGGCCGCTCGCGCTGCTGGAGACCGGGCTCGTCACCCGCCCGTCGGGGACGGTCGCGACGAGCACGCCGAGCGCAGCCGAACGGCCGTCGGACGACGAGCTGGCCGCCCTCGACGCCGCCGTCCCGGACCAGCCTCGGCACGTCGCGGGCGTGCTCGGGGGCGTCCAGGTCCCCGCCGGCCCGCTCGCTCCCGGGCGCGCCGCCGACTGGGCCGACGCCATCGAGCTCGCCCGCACCGCCGCCGCGGTGGTGGGGGTCGAGGTCCGGGTCGAGGCCGACGCGATCGCGCCGTTCCACCCGGGCCGCAGCGCGCGGATCGTCGGCGTGGGCGTGGCCGACGGCGAGGACGCGGTGCTCGGGCACGCCGGCGAGCTGCACCCGGACGTGGTCAAGGGGCTCGGCCTGCCGGCCCGCACGGCCGCGTTCGAGCTCGACCTCGACGTGCTGACCTCCGCCCCGACCGAGCCCGTGCAGGTGCGTGCCGTGTCGACGTATCCGTCCGCGAAGGAGGACTTCGCGTTCGTCGTCGCGGCCGTGATACCGGCGGCGGACGTCGTGGGCTCGGTGGCCGAGGCGGCCGGCGAGCTCGCCGAGGAGGTCCGCCTGTTCGACGTCTACTCCGGCGACCAGGTGGGCGAGGGCCGCGTGAGCTACGCCGTGGCCGTGCGCCTCCGGGCACCCGACCGCACGCTCACGGCCGAGGACATCGCCGAGGTGCGCGAGCGGATCGTCACCGAGGTGGGCACGCGGCACGGGGCGACGCTCCGCGGCTGAGCCTGACCGGTTCGGGGCGCAGCCCTTCGTCGAGAGTGCGGTACGCGCCCGTCGAGCACGGTCCGCGCAGATCGAGCATGCGGACCGGCCGATCATCCGGACTAGCCGAAGGGCCAGACCTTCTGGGCCTTGTCGAAGATGTCGTCGGTGACGTCGTCGATGAGGTCGTCGGCGCGGGTGCGGATGTGCTCGGGTACATGCTTCTCGTAGAAGGGGCCCGCGGCCCACCCGATGAACGGGATGGACTCGACCATGACGGTCGAGTCGTCGTCACGGGTATAGAGGTCGTACCCGGTCAGGCCCCAGCCCACGAACGGCACCGACTTTCCGATCCTCTTGGTCCACTTCGCCGCCCCGGCGTTGTCGTTGCCGTACTGCCAGGTTCGGCTGCGCGGCCGGCGGTTGCCCTTGGCGGGCATCTCGTCGGACCGCTGATACCAGTCCTCGGCCCGCCGGTCCCACCGCTCGGCCGCCTCGCGCAGCCCGGCCTCACCGATCTCCATCCCGGCCGTCATCGTGACACCGGTGAGCAGGTCCAGGCCCGCCTGGGCCTGCACCGCCTCGAGTGCCGGCCCCAGGTCGGAGTCGATCCAGTCCAGAAGCTCCTCCTTCTCGCGCGTGACCTTCGTCAAGGCATCGTCGTAGGCATCGACCTTCTCCTGCTGGAGGCGGTGGTCCTCCATCTCTCGCAGGTAGTCGCCGAACGTGCGGTTCCGGTTGAACGGGTTCCAGGCGGCGACACCCGGCGCCGGGTCCGGCTCGAGGATGAGGAACCCGCTGACCTCGAGGCCGTCGTCGACCGCCCCTGTGCGGATGGTCGTCATCTCGGACTGGAGCAGCCGAAGCTTCGTGTTGTACGTGCGGACCTTGCCCTCGGCGTCGTCCGTCCGATGGTTCGCCTCCGAGAGCGCGTCGCTCAGGTCCGAGCCCCACGCGTTGTAGGCATCTCCGGCGTCGCCGAAGAATCCCTGGCTCCCCTGCTGGACGGCGAGCGCGGCGCCGTTCGAGGCGGCCACCAGTGCCTCGTGCGCCTTCTTCAACCAGTCGGCGACCTCGAGCACGACGTCCGGGTCACCGGGCACCTCGGTATCGATCGGCATCGCGTCACACCGTCCCGAAGAGTGCTGCAGCGTCGTCGTCGTCCTCCTGGAAGTTGTCCCAGGTGTACTGGAGCACGGCGGCCACCTCGGCGTTGTGGGTGATCGAGCTCCCGATCCACTCCGCGATGCGTGCCACGATGCCCGCGACCTCGACGTCGCCCCAGCCGAAGTCGCCGTCGGCCGGTTCGGCGAGCTGGGCGCCGGCGTCCGCGGCCTCGAGGTGATACCGCTTCATGGCATCGAAAGTCATCTCGTCGAGCTGAAGAACGTCACTCATCGGCTGGTGCTCCATCCGGGCATGGCCCTCAGAGTGGTGGGTGGTGTCGCGCGCGTCAGCGGCCTGTCGGAAGCGGATCTCGTGTCCGCCTGGCCGGTGGTCCCCAGCTGGGCAGTGGCGGCCAGTTCTTCGGCGCTGGGCGCCGGGTGGCTGGCGTCGTGGTCGATCACGACGACGTGCGCGAGGCCCTCGCTGATCGCGGTCTCGAGGCCGGCGAGGCTCATGAGAGCCCAGCCGTGCTCGACGCCCCGTGCGGACTGGAGCCGGTCGAGCGCGGTGTAGACGGGAAGACCCGTGCGCCCGTCCTCCTGCTCGAGCAGGTCGTGGTGCGGAGACCCGCTGTGGGCGCCGGGGCTGACCGGCACGTAGACGATCGGAGGGAGGACGATCGAGCTCGTCACGGGGATCTTCATGCGGCGCCTTACGGGGTACGAGAGTGCTGGGGACGAGGACTTACGTTATTTCGGTCGGCGGGGTCACGTCAGCGTGGAGGTGGGGGAGTTCGGTCCTGCGGGGGTGGAGGTCGTCCGGCCGCACGGCCCGGCCAGAGCCGTGACCGCATGCGGACGCCTCCACCGCGCCGGGAGCGGTCCTGCTCGCCCAGCGGACCGTCCGTCCCCGGGGACGATGGTCCCTGGTGGGCGAGCTGCGTCGTCGGTCATCGTGAGGTCATGAAGATCCTCGTCGTCACCAGCTCCCGGCACGGCGCCACCGACGAGGTGGGCGACCGCATCGTCGACGTGCTGCGCTCCGCCGGCCACCTCTCGCGTCGCGTCGCGCCGTCGTCCACGGTCTCGCTCGACGGCGTGGACGCCGTCGTCGTCGGCTCGGCCGTCTACATGACGCAGTGGATGGAGTCGATGCGCGCCTTCGTCACCGGCCGCGCGGACGTCTTGAGGGCGCTCCCGGTGTGGGTGTTCTCGGTGGGGCTCGCGGGCGTACCCCACGGCGAGGTGCAGGACCCGATGCGGGCCGCGCGCTTCATCTCCGCCCTGGACCCGATCGACTACCGCACGTTCCGCGGCCGCCTGGACCCGAGCCTGCTCGGCCTGCGGGAGCGCAGCGTGATCCGCATGGCCGGCGGCATGGAGGGGGACTACCGGGAGTGGGACAAGATCGAGGCCTTCGCGGGTGAGATCGCCGCACAGCTCACCGAGCACGCCGGCGCCTGAGCGCGCTCACAGCTCGGCGGCGGCCTGTCCCGGGTCGGTCTCGGCGAGCAGGCGGGTCGCGGCGTCGGGGGAGTCCGCGAGCGAGCGGAGGATCGAGAGCAGGACGGCGGGGTCGCCCGGGTAGGAGGCCAGCGAGAACGTCTCGGTGAGCTGCGGGTCCTCGACGACCGTCGTCGCCCGCCCGCGGCCCGTGCTGCCGCGGCGCTCGCGGCCGATGGGCGCCGAGCTCGACACCTTCACGCGTGCCCCGGCCCCGGGGACCGGCTCGATCGAGCGGACCCGCGACCACATCACCGTGCGCGTGGTCATCACGGCGTCGACGACGAACGTCTCGGGCGTGATCGTCGTCCGCGCGGTGCGCAGGCGGCCCCGGCCGATCTCCCACGCCATGGGCAGGCCCGCGAGCGTGGCGACGAACATCGGGAGCGTGAGCCACGGCGGTGGCAGCACCGCGCTCGAGCCCTGCAGAAGAACGTCGACGGCGAAGAACGGGCCCGTCAGACCCGCCGCGAGGAAGGCCGAGAACGCGAGGCGGGCGACCGACGGATCGGCCTCGAGGCGGAGGTATCCCTCCGGCGAGCGGGCCGCGACGAGGGTCCCCGGCCGGCGCCGCGAGCGCGGCCCGAGGAGGGCCGCCAGACCGAGGAGTGCAGCGAGCGGCAGCAGAAAGACCCCGACGGTGCCCAGCAACGTTCCGCTGGTCGGCATCGTCACGGCGGCGTACGCGAGCCCGACGGCGAGGACGCCGAGCAGCGCCTCCGGCCAGAAGCGCGTGACCGGCCGGTCCCACTCGGGGGGACGGGGAGCGGTCTCGGAGGTGCGCCGGTACGTCCGCTGCTCGTCCACGGACTCAGGGTAGTTGGCGCGGGTGCGGTGACCGACACCCGCCGGGCAACCTGAGGCCGCGGTCCCAGCACAGCGCATCCGTGCCCGTATCCGCACCGCGGATCGAACTGATCCGAGAAGTGATGTTCCTCCTGCGACGGCCCTCGCCTAGCGTCGAGGCACAGGTTGAACCGAGCCGGCGGGGCCGCCTCCCGGCGGACGGGGACCCGGCACGGTGCCTGGCTCACAACGATGTGAAAGGTGATGCACCATGACCCGAACCATGCGCCGCGGACCACTGGGCGCGTCCCTCCTCGTAGCCGGCGGACTCGTTCTGGCGGCCTGCGGAGGCTCGCCGTCGCCCGCCGACTCGGACGGTGACGGCGACGAGAGTGACACCGGGGACGGAGCCGGGACCGCCGCGGAGGTGGCGGCGGGCTGGGTGAGTGCGATCGACCAGGTCGGGCTGCCCGCGGCACTCGACCAGGGCTTCTTCGAGGACGCCGGCCTCGACGTCACGGTGGCCGATCCCTTCGCGAGCGGCGTCGACATGCTCAACGCGCTCGAGACGGACCAGATCCAGTTCGCCCAGGTCGGCGCCCCGTTCATCGGCGCCCACCTGTCCGGCGCCGACTACGTCATCGTCGGCAACTACACCGGTAGCGCTTCGACCACCGGGATCGACGAGACGATGGCCGTCGTCGCCCGTGACGGATCGGGCATCACCGAGGACGTGACGAGCTACCAGGACAAGCGGATCGGCGTCACGGTCGGTTCGATCAACCACCTCTACCTCCTGGCAGCTCTCGAGGATGCCGGCATGACGGCCGACGACATCGAGATCGTCAACACGGCGGCGCCCGACATGGCCGTCGCGCTGCAGACCGAGGGCGTCGACGCCGTCGTCATCTGGGACCCCTGGCCCTTCGTCATCGAGGGCCAGGTCGAGGGCGCCACCGTCGTGCAGCGCGGAGGCGGGCACATCGCATTCATCGGCTACATCGTGGCGAAGCGAGACTTCGTCGAGGAGAACCCTGAGCTGGTCGAGGAGTTCCTCACGGCGCGCGCGGAGTCCGACCAATGGATGCGGGAGAACCCTGCCGACGCCGCCGAGCTGTCGTCGCGCTGGCTGTCCTCGCTCGACCCCGAGGTGGCGGAGCAGGCGATGGAGTTCAACATCCGTCAGCTCGATCCGCGCCTGTCGGCGTGCAACTACGCCGCCCTCGACACCGCGCAGGCCACGCTGGCCGGGCTCGAGGCGACGGAAGACACGTTCGACGTCAACGACGTGTTCGTCCCCGAGCACATGCTCGCGGTGGCCGAGGCCCACCCGGACCTGTTCGAGGACCTGGACGACATCCCCGAGTCCGCCGTCATCGGCGACGGCTTCACGTACGACCCGGACGGGGACCAGTGCGTGTGAGCGCGGCGGAGCACGACGCGGAGCGGCCGACCACGGCCGGGCCCTCCGCGCGCCCGGCCCGGCTCGCACAGCTTCGGCCGCCGGGTAGGAGCACCTCGCGCACCCGGGACCTCGCGTGGTTCGTCAGCCCCTTCCTGCTGCTGCTGCTCGTGTGGATCGTCGTCGTCCCGGCGGCCGACGTGTCCCCGCGCGTCTTCCCGTCGGCGCCCGCGGTGTGGGCCGCCCTGACCTCCATGATCGCCGACGGCACCCTGTGGAACCACCTCGGGTCCAGCCTGTTCCGCGTGTTCGCCGGGGCCGGTGCGGCCATCGCCGTCGGAGTTCCGTTCGGCATCCTCATGGGAACCTCGAAGGCTGTGTCCGGGTTCTTCACGCCGCTGCTGCGCTTCTCGGTGGCGCTCGCGGGCATCGCGTGGATCCCGCTGGCGACCCTCTGGTTCGGGTACGGCAACAACGCCGTGATCTTCGTGGTGTTCAACGCGGTCCTCTTCGGCGTCGTCTATAACGCCATGCTGGGTACCCGACAGATCAGCACGAACCTGCTGCGGGCGGGGCGCAGCCTGGGGGCGGGCCGGTGGCAGATGTTCTGGCAGGTCCATCTCCCCGGCGCGGCGCCGAGCATCGCCACCGGTGTCCGGGTCGGCATGGGCTTCGCCTGGCGCGGACTGATCGCCGCCGAGATGATCGCCACCAGTGCCGGACTCGGGTACAGCCTGTTCCTGGCCCGGCAGTACTACCACACGGACGTCATCATCCTCATGATGATCATCATCGGGGTGCTCTGGCTCTTGATGGACCGACTGCTCCTGGCCCCGGTCGAGCGACGCACGGTCGAGCGCTGGGGCGCGACGCGGGCGGTGGGCGTATGACCACCAGCACCGTCGACGCGCCGGCCGGCAGCACCGGGCGGCCCGGACGCTCGGGCCGCCCCAGCCGCTGGGCGTACGTCCTCAGGGTCCCCGGGATACGGGTGTGGGGGCCGTTCGCAGTCGTCGTCGCGGGGTGGGAGCTCCTCGCGCGTCTGGAGGTCTTTCCGACCGCCTTCTTCGTCGGTCCTGGCGTCGTCCTCGAGAGGTCGGTCGTCTCGATCCAGCGCGGCATCCTGCCGTCCTACATCGGTGACTCGCTCGAACGCCTGGCGATCGGCGCCCTGTGGGGCCTCGTCATCGGGATCCTGCTCGGCTTCCTCATCGGTCTCAACCGCATCGTGCGCCGCTTCACCTGGCCGCTCCTGCTGTTCTTCCAGGCGATCGGTGACATCGCATGGCTGCCGATCCTCATCATCTGGTTCGGTTTCTCGTTGACGTCGGTGACCATCGTCATCGTCTACACGGTGGTGTTCCCTCTCATCATCTCGATCGTCGCCGCCATCGATCGCGTGCCCGTCAACCTTCTCCGTGCCGGTGGCAGCCTCGGTGCGAGCCGCTGGCAACGCATCGTGCACGTCGTCCTGCCCGCAGCTCTTCCCGGCGTCTCGTCGGGGGTCCGAACAGGGCTCGGCTACGGATGGCGCGCCCTCATCGCCGCCGAGATCATCATCGGCACCTCCGGCGTGGGATTCATGATGTTCGACGGTCGCCGCGGTGGCGACGTCACTCTCGTGTTCGTCGGGATGATCGTTCTCGGCGTCCTCTGGTACATGACCGATGCCCTGCTGCTCGCGCCCTTCGAGAGGGCGACCGTCGAGCGCTGGGGCCTGGTGGAAGGGATCGGCCGATGAGCCTCCTGTCCGTGTCCCATCTTGCGCAGTCCTACGTGGACCCGTACTCCGGCGACGTCACGCAGGCGATCGGGGACGTGAGCCTGGAGATCGCCGAGGGCGAGTTCGTCGCGCTGCTCGGTCCCAGCGGCTGCGGCAAGACGACGGTGCTCAACATCGTGGCCGGCTTCATCGAGCCCACCTCCGGCGACGTCCTCGTCTCCGGGTCGACGGTGGCCGGCCCGGGACCCGATCGTGGCGTGGTGTTCCAGGACTTCGCTCTGTTCCCGTGGCTCACCGTGGAGGCCAACATCGCCTTCGGCCTCAAGATGCAGGGAGTCGGCAAGGCCGAACGTCGCCGACGGGCCGTCGAGATGCTCGACCTCGTCGGGCTGGGCGGCTTCGGCGCGAAGTACCCGCACGAGCTCTCCGGCGGCATGCGCCAGCGAGCCGGCGTCGCGCGCGTGCTGGTGACCGACCCGACCATGATGCTGATGGACGAGCCGTTCGCGAGCATCGACGCCCAGACACGGCGGGTCCTCCAGCAGGAGGTCTTGCGGATCTGGTCGAGCGAGAAGCCCACCGTCCTCTTCGTCACCCACGACGTCGAGGAGGCGATCTTCATGTCCGACCGGGTGATCGTGCTCTCGGGCAGGCCGTCCACGGTGGCGGCCGACATCACGGTGCCGCTCGAGCGGCCGCGGTCCTGGCGGGACGTGCAGGCCGACCCTCGATTCCTCGAGCTGCGCGACGAGCTGCTGGGGATGTTGGGGGTGGAGGCGGCATGACGCTGACGTGCCGGCTCCTGCGCACCCGGCCGGTACGCACGATCCTCGTCGTCCTCGCGCTCGTCCTCGCCTGGCAGCTGTACCTCGCGATCGCGGCTCCCGGGAAGATCGATGACGAGCTGGCCGCGCAGGTCGACGAGGGCGAGCCCGTCAGGGTCGGTGTCGTCCTCGACTTCCCGCCGGAGCGCTTTCACACGCTGTACCTGCAGGACTACGGCCGCATCCTCAGGGTCGAGGGCAACGAGATCCAGCTGCGCAGCGTCCGTCCGGAGAGCGTGGCCATGCTCGCCCGGGTCTACTGGGTCGAGAGCCTCGTCCCGCTCGAGGAGTCGTCATGAGTCCGATGCCCACCCGAGGTACCGAGGACGTGCTCGCGCAGATCGAGTCCCACCGGATGGTCATGGTGGTGCGCGGAGAGAGCGTCGACGGCGCCCGCTCCGCCATCGAGGCCGCGGTCGACGGGGGTGTCCGCGTCGTCGAGGTGACGTACACGGTGCCCGGTGCCGGCGCGCTCATCGCGGAGCTCGTGGGAGACGGCGGGGATCTCGTCGTCGGTGCGGGCACCGTCCGGACGCTCGAGCAGGCGCGCGAGGCCATCGACGCCGGCGCGCGGTTCCTCGTCAGCCCGGGCCTCGACCTGGCGGTCCTGAGCCACGCCGTCGCCCGGGACGTCCTGATGATCCCGGGGATCCTCAGCGCGACCGAGGCGCTCACCGCGATCGACCACGGAGCGGCCGCGGTCAAGCTCTTCCCCGCATCGGTCATGGGACCCGCGTACCTGCGGGCGCTGCGCGGACCGGTGCCAGGACTGAAGGTCATGCCCAGCGGCGGCATCGACTCCACCAACGCCGGCGAGTGGCTGCGGGCAGGGGCCACGGCGGTCGGAGTCGGCGGCGCGCTCAGCCCCGGAGGACCCATCGACGCACGTATCGCACAGAGCATCACCGACGAGGCGCGACGGACGCTCCTCGCACTGAGTTCACCAGGAGAAGGAAGTTCACGATGACCAGCACCTACAGCCCCCAGACCATCGAGGCGTTCCGGGCCATCACCACGGCGTCCGTCTCCGACGCGCTGCAGGGTCTCGGCGTGCACGGCCACGTCTCGAGCGAGATTCGCCTGCAGGTGGGGGACAAGCTCGTCGGCCCCGCCTCGACGGTCAAGGAGGGCCCCACCGACGAGGCGGTGCCGCCTCAGCACGCCCTGGACGCCCTCGATGTCGCCGAGGCGGGGTCGGTGATGGTCATCGATCTCGGCGGCGAGCTGGATGTGGCCGCGTGGGGCGGACTGATGACTGCGGGTGCGGTGGCCCGCGACGTCGGGGGCGTCGTCCTCGACACCTGCGTGCGCGACCTGACCGAGATCGAGCGGGACTTTCCTGGCTTCACGGTGTTCGCCCGGGGAACCTCTCCGGCGACGACGGTCGGGAGGTTCCGCACACTCTCCGCCGGTGAACCGGTCGAGATCGCAGGCGTCACGGTCCGGCAGGGCGACCTGATCGTCGCCGACCGGGACGGCGTGGTAGTGGTCCCGGCCGAGCTCGTCGACGATACGCTCGCCGCCGCCCAGGAGATCGAGGAGCGCGAGAAGGAGCAGACAAAGCTCATCCTGGAGTCCGGCTCGCTGCTCACCGGCCTCGCGAAGTACCAGCGGATCTGACGATGTCCGACACCGTCTCCTTCGGCGAGCCGATGGTGGAGTTCAACTCCGAGTCCGTCGGCGGTCCGCGCTCCGGAAGCCTGTTCAGCACCGGCTACGGCGGGGACAGCTCCAACTTCGCCGTCGCCGCCAGCCGGCTCGGCGCCCGGTCGAGCTACCTGACCAAGGTCGGCTCGGACGTCTTCGGCGCACTCCTGCAGCAGATGTGGCACGAGGAGGGCGTCGACGCCTCGAACGTCATCGTCGACGACGAACGACCTACCGGCCTGTACTTCATCATGCGCTACGGGGCGACGAGCGAGTTCGTCTACCGACGTGCCGGTTCCGCAGCCTCGGCCCTGACCCCGTCGGACATCCCTGACGGCTGGATCGAGCAGGCGAAGGTCCTGCATGTCACCGGCATCACCCAGGCGATCAGCGGGTCGGCATCCGACACGGTGTTCGCGGCGATCGACCGGGCGCGTGCGGCGAAGGTGCAGATCGCCTACGACCCGAACATCCGTCCGACGCTCTGGCCCCTGCACACGGCGCGCGCCGTGGCGAGGTACACGGTCGGCATGGTCGACGTCGTGCTGCCCAACCTCGAGGAGGGTCGGCTGCTCACGGGGTACGAGGACCCGAGGGCGATCACCCAGGAGCTGCTCGAGCTCGGCGTGCCCATGGTGGTCCTGAAGATGGGCGGCTCCGGTGCGATCGTCGCGTCACCCGACGAGTACGTCGCCGTCCCTTCGCTTCCGGTACGTGCCGTGGATGCAACCGGCGCGGGTGACACGTTCGATGCCGCGTTCGCCGTGTCGATGGTCGAGGGACGGCCGGCCACGGAGGGTGCGCACTTCGCCGCGGCCGCGGCCTCCGAGGTCGTCCAGCGCCTCGGGGCCGTCACGCCGATCCCGACTCGGCGTCGGGCGGACGAGCTGTACGAGAGCCTCGTCGCCTCGGCGTGATCTCGTGGAGCGGGTGCCCGGTCGTCCACGGACGACCGGGCACCTGCGTGGTCAGGCGCGACGTTGGTAGAGCTGGACCACATCAGGCACAGGGAACTGGGCGATGAGATCGACGAGCGCCCTGGTCGCCGGCTGCTGCGGGTGCGCAGAGTCCCAGAAGACACACACCTGCCGTCGGGTAGCGGCGTCCCTCAGAGGCACGACGGTGACACCCTGCGGCCGGCCGAGCGAGGCGGCGAGCAGGTTGGTCAGGCCGACGCCGAGCCCCGCAGCCGCGAGACCGACGAGGGTGAGCGGGTCGTTGGTGCGCTGCACGATGCGCGGACTGAGTGCAGCGGCGAGAAGGGCGCGGTCGACCTCGTTGTTCCCGATCGCGTCCGTGTCGCTGCCGTAGGTGACGATGGGGTGCTCTGCGAGCTCGGACAGGGGGATGTAGTCGCGGTCGGCGAGACTGTGCCCGTCAGGCACGATCGCGACCAGGGGCTCCTCCCACAGGACATGGTGCTGCAGAGTCGGTTCGGTGGTCGCCGGCAGGAGCGGGCGGATCGCGATGTCGGCCTCGCCCTCCCGCAGCGCGGTGGTGAGCTGCGAGGTGGGCGTCTCGACGAGCTCGACGGAGATCCCCGGGTACAGCTCGGTGAACGTGCTGAGCAGCGCCGGTCCGAACGCTGCGCTCACGCTGGGGTACCAGCCGAGACGCACGCGGCCCTTGAGTACGCCGATGACCGCCTGCACGCTCGACGTGCCGGCCTCGAGGTCCCGGACCACGCGCCGTGCGTGCTCGAGGAAGGCCATTCCCGCCTCGGTGAGCCGCACAGGGCGGGCCTTGCGGTCGAAGAGCTGGGCGCCGAGGTGCTTCTCGAGCTCACCGACATGCGTGCTGATGCGCGGCTGGCTTCGGTAGGTGTGCTCGGCGGCCACGGCAAACCCGCCGAAGTCGACCACCGCAAGAAAGCTGGACAGCCACTCCAGGCGATAGTTGTCGATCGATCCGGTGTCCATGTCCCACCTCGGAGTAGGAGCTGCATTCCCGCCGTCGGGTGACGCAGAGGTAGGGACCGAGTCTAGGTGAGCGGGCGAACGGGCAGGTCAGTGTCCCTACGACGGCGGGTCAGGCGACGTCGAGCAGGATCTTCCCCGTCGTCGTGCCGGACTCGATCGCACGGTGGGCGTCGGCAGCCTGGGCGAGCGGGAACCGGTGGCCGATACGAACGTCGAGGTCACCGCGAGAGGCGGGCTCGGCCACGCTCTGCCAGCGCCACCGGCGCTCCTCGCGGTCCGAGGTGTAGTGACCGATGCTCGGCCTCGTGACGAACACCGATCCCGCGGAGTTGAGCCGCTGCAGATCGAACGGGGGGACCGGCCCCGACGCTGCCCCGAACAGCACGAGCGTGCCGCGCGTGCGCAGCGACGCCAGCGAGGCGTCGAAGGTGTCCTTACCGACGCCGTCGAGCGAGATGTCCACGCCGCGCCCGTCGGTCAGCTCCCGCACGAGGGCCGGCAGCTCGGCGCTGAGGTCGTCGAGCTCGCGGTACCGGATCGCCTCGGCGGCGCCGGCGGCTCGCGCGAGCTCCTCCTTCTCCGGAGCACCGACGAGCGCGAGGACGCGTGCACCGCGGGCGCTCGCGAGCTGGGTGACGAGCAGGCCCACGCCGCCCGCGGCCGCCGTCAGCAGGACGGTCGAGCCGTCGGTGACGTGGGAGGCGCCGTCGACCAGGTAGTGCGCGGTCATGCCCTGGAGGGGGAGCGCGGCGGCGACGTCGAGGGAGAGCCCGTCGGGGACCGGGAGCGCCACCGCGGCCGGAACGATCGCCTTCTCCGCGTAGGCGCCCGGGCCCGCGGCGTAGGCCACCGGGTCTCCCGCTGACCAGCCGGTGACGTTCGCGCCCACCGCCGCCACGGTGCCGGCGCCCTCGGTCCCCGGCGTGTGCGGGAGGTCGATCGGGTACTGCCCGCTGCGCCGGTAGGTGTCGATGAAGTTGACGCCCGCGTGCGCGACGTCGACGAGCAGGTCGTCCGGACCGGGGACCGGGTCGGGGACCTCGGTCAGCTGGAGCACGTCGGGGGAGCCGGTGTCGGTCTGGACGATGGCGCGCATGTGGCCATGGTGCCTCACGGTGCGACGTGGGCGGTGCTGCCGAGGGGGCCGAGGCGTTGCCGACGGCGCGGCGGGCGCCGCTGGTGCTGGTGCCCGTGCCGGTGCCCGGACCAGAGCTGGTGCAGGTGCCGGTGCAGGTCCAGGTGCCGGTGCCCGGGCAGGAGCCGGTGCCGGTGTCCCTCCATCAGACCACCAGTTCGCGCACCGGACGTCGTGCGTGCAGCGGCGACCTCAGGAGGTGCAGCTCGAGAGCCCGGACGACGTGGAGCTCGCTGCTCGCCTCCCGCGCGGTGAACCGCACGACGACGTCGCCCGTCGCCTCGATCGCTCGCTCACGTTCCCGCTCCTCGACGATCGTCTGCGCATTCGCCTCGGGGTCACCGGCGCCGTACTTGATGAGCCCGTCGAACTCGATGTGCAGCCACCGGATGCGGCCGCCGGGGGGGACCTCGAGGGGGATCGACAGGTCCGTGCGGTACGTGCCGCGCCGAGTTGGCACCACCTGCTGCACGACGACGTCCCGCCGCCCCCAGCACAGCACCACCCAGCGCAGGTGGCTCTCCCACGCCGACTCCGACCACGGCGTGGACCAGGCGATGACGGCACGTGCGCGCGCCCGCCCTCGACTCCTGCCCGGCAGTCGCTCGATCCGCCCCGTGAGCTCATGGCGCACGGTCGCGGCCGAACGCTCGGTCCGCACCCGCTCCTTGAACGTGGCCCTCGACAGCACGGCCACCACGTGATCGACGACGACGAGCGCGTCCCGCGGGTGCAGGAACCGCGCGCAGTCGACCGCGACCCGCTCGAGCCGTACCACCCGCACCCCCGCGGCGACCACGACGTCCTCCTCCGGCAGGTCGAGGAGGTGGCGGTGGTGATCGGTGGCGCTCCGTGAGCTCGTCCTGGTCCCGATGATGAGGTGCGGCTTCTCGACGACCGTCCATGTGCGCAGCCCGTGCACGCGTGCCGCCGACGTCAGACCCAGCGCGTGCTCCGCCGACACGTCACGACTGATCGCCGCGCACAGTGCGAGGTGCAGGCTGATCTCTCGCTGCCACCGATCAAGACCCGGCGGCACGACGGCGAAGCTCCCGCGCCTCAGCCTGACGATCTCGTCCCCGTCGCGGAGCGAGGCGCGGACGGCCTCCAGCATGCTCGACGGCGCGACCGTGAGCCTGATGGGCTTCTTGACCGACGACGGCTCCATGCCGCGACGGTGCCGCAACGGCGGGGCACGGCGCCGCCGGGCTGCGGCCGGCTGTGGACGGCAGCGTCCGGCGGCCGGTGTGGGGATCCCGCGGTGCAGCCGATCCGCTGATCGCGGGTGCGGGCTGTTCTGCTGTCGCCCTGATCGACGAGATCAGAGGAAAGGTCGCGAGTGCACGGGTTGTATCCCCTGATCTCGAGCACTTCCTCTGATCTCGTCGAGTGAGGCGGGGTAAGGCCGGGCGCACGGAGGCCCGGGAAGCTGTGGGGGCCATGGCGCGCGGACGCCCGGGGGCGCAGAGGCCCGACGCACCGGCCAGCCCACCCCCGCGCATGGATATACAGCCGCATGTATGATGATGCGGTGTCCTTCTCCATCGCCGTCGCCGGTGCCTCCGGGTACGCCGGTGGCGAGGTCCTCCGCCTCGCCCTCGCGCACCCCGACCTGACCATCGGCGCCCTCACCGCCAACAGCTCCGCGGGCGACCAGCTGTACCGCCACCAGCCGCACCTCCTCCCGCTCGCGGACCGCATCCTCGAGCCCACGGACCCCGAGCGGCTGGCGGAGCACGACGTCGTCGTCCTCGCCCTCCCGCACGGCGCCTCCGGCGAGGTCACCGCCGCGCTGGAGGATCTCGGCTACGACGGCGTGGTGCTCGACGCCGGCGCCGACCACCGCCTCACCGACCCCACCGCGTGGGACGACTTCTACGGCACGCCGCACGCGGGCGCCTGGCCCTACGGGCTGCCCGAGCTCCTCCACGCCGACGAGACCGCGCCCGCGATCCAGCGCACCGCGCTCACCACCTCGCGCCGCATCGCGGTCCCGGGCTGCAACGTCACGGCCGTCACGCTCGCGCTCCAGCCCGGCGTCGCGGCCGACGTCGTCGACTCCTCCGACGTCGTCGCGGTGCTCGCCGTCGGCTACTCCGGGGCCGGCAGGTCGCTCAAGCCGCACCTCACGGCCGCCGAGGCCGCCGGCAACCTCCAGCCCTACGGCATGGCTGGCACGCACCGCCACGTGCCGGAGATCGAGCAGAACCTCGCCGTCGCCGGGGCGGCCACGCCGAAGGTCTCCTTCACGCCGGTCCTCGCCCCGCTCTCGCGCGGCATCCTCGCCACCGTCACCGCGCCGCTCGCGGAGGGCGCCACGGCCGGGGACGTCGCCGCCGCCTGGCACGCCGCCTACGACGACGAGCCGTTCGTCCGCCTCCTGCCCGAGGGCACGTGGCCCACCGCGAACCAGGTCGCGGGCTCCAACCTCGCGACCGTGCAGGTCGCGGTCGACCACCGCGCCGGCCGCATCGTGGCGCTGTGCGCGATCGACAACCTCGTCAAGGGCACCGCCGGCGGCGCCCTGCAGTCCCTCAACCTCGCCCTCGGCCTGCCGGAGACCGCGGGCCTGCCGACGACGGGAGTCGCCCCGTGAGCAGCACCGGCATGACCGCCCCCGGCGGTTCCTCCGCCCCCGACGGCGCACCCGCCGGCATCACCGCCCCCGCCGGGTTCCGGGCCGCCGGCGTCACCGCGGGGCTCAAGGCGTCCGGCACCCCCGACGTCGCGCTCGTCGTCAACGACGGTCCCGAGCGCGTCGCCGCCGCCGTCTTCACGACGAACCGCATCGAGGCCGCCCCCGTCACCTGGTCGCGCCAGGTGGCGAGCGACGGCCGGGCCGACGCCGTCGTGCTCAACTCCGGGGGCGCCAACGCGTGCACCGGTCGGGAGGGCTTCGCCGACACCCACCGCACGGCCGAGCACGTGGCGGCCACGCTGAACGTCTCCGCCGGCGACGTCCTCGTCTGCTCCACCGGGCTCATCGGTGAGCGGCTCGACATGCCCGCCCTGCTCGGCGGCATCGACACCGCCGCCGAGACGCTCGCGACCACCGGCGGCGACGACGCGGCGCACGCGATCATGACCACCGACACCGTGGCCAAGCAGGTGCACGTCGAGGCCGCCGGCTGGTCGGTCGGGGGCATGGCCAAGGGCGCCGGCATGCTCGCGCCGGGCCTGGCCACGATGCTCGTCGTCCTCACCACGGACGCCGCGGTCGACTCCGCCACCGCCGACCGCGCCCTGCGCGCCGCCACGCGGACCACGTTCGACCGGGTCGACTCCGACGGGTGCATGTCGACCAACGACACCGTCGTCCTGCTCGCGTCCGGCGCCTCCGGCGTCACCCCGGGGGAGGACGAGCTGACCGAGGCCCTCACCGCGGCGAGCGCGGATCTCGCGCGCAAGCTGATCGCGGACGCCGAGGGCGCGGCCCACGACATCGCCGTCACCGTCACCGGCGCGACCGACGAGGACGCGGCACTCGCCGTCGCCCGCGCGATCACCCGCTCCAACCTGTTCAAGGCCGCGGTGTTCGGCAACGACCCCAACTGGGGTCGCATCCTCGCGGCGGCCGGCACCGTTCCCGCCGACGTCGCCCCGTTCGACCCCACCACGATCGACGTCTCGGTCAACGGGGTCATGGTCTGCCGCGACGCCGGCGTCGGCGAGCCGCGCGAGCTGGTCGACCTCGCCGCCGACCGGGAGGTCGCGGTCCTCGTCGACCTCAAGGCCGGCGACGCCGCCGTGACGGTGTGGACCAACGACCTCACGCACGACTACGTCCACGAGAACAGCGCGTACTCGACATGAGCGACCCGACGACGACGAACCCCGCGACGACGAACCCCGCGGCGACCGCCACCGCTCCTGCCGCCGCGGCCGGCGTGGACCCCGACTTCCACTTCGACACCGAGCGCGACCTCTTCCCGCACCAGAAGGCGGAGGTCCTCGTCCAGGCGTTGCCGTGGCTGCAGCGCTTCGCCGGCGCCACCGTGGTCGTCAAGTACGGCGGCAACGCCATGGTCGACGAGGAGCTCAAGCGCGCATTCGCCTCCGACATCCTCTTCCTCCACCAGGTGGGCCTGCGGCCGGTGGTCGTGCACGGCGGAGGCCCGCAGATCTCGTCGATGCTGGGCCGCCTCGGCATCGACTCGGAGTTCCGCGGCGGGCTGCGCTACACCTCCGGCGAGGCGATGGACGTCGTGCGCATGGTGCTCACCGGACAGGTCCAGCGCGAGCTCGTCACGCTGCTCAACCACGACGTCGCGCACGCCGTCGGCCTGTCGGGGGAGGACGGGAGGCTGCTGCTGGCGCGCCGCCGCCGGGCCGTGGTCGACGGCGAGAGCGTCGACGTCGGGCACGTGGGTGACGTCGTCACCGTCAACCCCGACGCGATCACCGACCTCCTCGACGCCGGACGCATCCCCGTGGTCTCCACGATCGCCGTCGACGTCGAGGACGCCGGTCAGGTCCTCAACGTCAACGCCGACACCGCCGCGGCCGCCGTGGCCTCGGCCGTGGGTGCCCGCAAGCTCGTGGTGCTCACCGACGTCGAGGGGCTGTTCGCCGACTGGCCGGACCGCTCCTCCCTCCTGTCGCAGGTCACCGCCAGCCGGCTCGCCGCGCTCCTGCCGAGCCTGCAGGCCGGGATGGTGCCGAAGATGGAGGCCTGCCTGCGGGCGGTCCGCGCGGGCGTGCCCCAGGCGCACGTCATCGACGGCCGCAAGCCGCACTCGATGCTGCTCGAGATCTTCACCGACCAGGGCGTGGGGACCCTCGTCCTGCCCGACGACGCCCCCACCGCCGACGCCGCGACCGAGACCAGGGGAGAGCCCGCATGACGACGACGCCGCACCCCGGTGATCACCCCCGCCCCACGAGTGAGGGGACTTTTATCCCCGCTGACTCGTCCGATCCGACGAGTGAGCGGACTTCCGCCTCTGCCGACTCCCCCGACTCGACGAGTGAGGGGACTTTCGCCTCGGCCGGGTCGCCCGGCGCCGCCACCGACGCCCCCGCCGCGTCGGCCGAGCCGCGCACCTGGCAGGACCGCTACACGGGCGCCGTGATGAACACGTTCGGCGTCCCGCGCCTGGAGCTGGTCTCCGGGTCGGGCACGCACGTCACCGACTCCGAGGGGCGCACCTACCTCGACCTGCTCGGCGGCATCGCCGTGCTCTCGCTCGGTCACGGCCACCCGGCCCTCGTCGGCGCGGTCGCCGACCAGGTCGCCCGTCTCGGGCACGTCTCGAACTTCTTCACCACCGAGCCGCAGGTGCGCCTCGCCGAGCGGCTCCTGGGGATCGCGGTGCCCGGCGGCGCCCCCGAGGGCTCGCGCGTGTTCCTATCCAACTCGGGGACCGAGGCCAACGAGGCAGCCGTGAAGATCGTCCGCCGCCACGGGTCGGCGCGCTTCGGCCCCGGCCGCCCGGGCCGGATCCTCGCCCTGGAGCATGCCTTCCACGGCCGCACCCTCGGCGCGCTGGCGCTCACCCACAAGGCCGCCTACCGCGAGCCGTTCGCTCCGCTCGGCCCCGACGTCACCTTCGTCGCCCCCGGGGACATCGACGCGGTGCGCCGCGAGCTCGCCGTCGGCGACGTCGCCGGGCTGTTCCTCGAGCCCGTCCAGGGCGAGGCCGGCGTCACGCCGCTGCCCGACGGGTTCCTCGCGGCGGCCGGACAGGCCGCCCGGGAGGCGAGAGCGCTCGTCGTGATCGACGAGATCCAGACCGGCATCGGCCGGACCGGCACCTGGCTCGGCCACCACCGGCCCGAGCTCGGCGGCGGGTTCGTGCCCGACGTCGTCACCCTCGCCAAGGGCCTGGGCGGCGGCATGCCGATCGGCGCCACGATCGCGCTCGGCGAGCACGCCGCCGCGCAGCTCGGTCCCGGCGCCCACGGCACGACGTTCGGCGGGAACCCCGTGGCGGCCGCGGCGGCGCTCGCGGTCCTCGACGTCGTCGGGGCGCCCGGCTTCCTTCAGAGCGTGGACCGGACCGGTTCCGCGCTGCGCGCCGCCGTGGAGGCCGTCGGGTCCCCGCTCGTGACCGGGACCCGCGGCGCGGGCCTGCACATCGGCGTCCAGCTGAGCGGCGAGCACTCGGCCGCGATCAGCTCCGCCGCCCAGGACGCGGGCCTCATCGTCAACCCCGTCACCCCGGACGCGATCCGGCTCGCTCCGGCGCTCGTCCTGTCCGACGACGACGTGGCCGAGGCCGCCGAGAAGCTCGCCCTGGCTCTCGGCCGCGTCGAGCGCGCCCTCGCCACGAGTGAGCGCGGTTCTGCCCCGCCGCCCGTGACGAGTGAGCGCGATTCTGCCCCCGGCGGCAACGACGCCGACGCCGACACCGACACGACCGGCGTCGAGGAGATCCCGCGATGAGCGCCCCGACCACCAGGGCCGCGCGGCACTCGCTCGTCGAGGAGCTGATCTCCACGGCCGAGATCCACTCGCAGTCCGAGCTCCAGGGCCTCCTCGCGGAGCGGGGCGTGACCGTTACACAGACCACGGTGTCCCGGGATCTCGACGAGCTGCGCGCCGTCAAGGTCCGCGGCTCCGACGGCTCGCAGGTCTACGCGCTGCCCGCCCTCGTGGCGCCCGCGCCGATCACCGACGCCGCCCAGGTTCACGCGCGCCTCGAACGGTGGTGCGTCGAGGTCCTCGTCAGCGCCGACCACGCACAGAACCTCGCCGTCCTGCGCACCCCGCCGGGCGCCGCCCAGCTGCTGGCCTCCGCCGTCGACCAGTCCCGGTTCCCGGGTGTGCTCGGCTGCGTGGCCGGCGACGACACGGTCCTCGTCATCACGCGCGACGACCCCACCGCCGCCGGGCTCGTCGCCCGGCTCCTCGAGCTGGCCCGCCGCGGCGGGCCCCGTTCCACCTCCCACGCGGAGTCGACCAGGCCCGATGAGGCCGAAAGGAAGGACGCATGACCACCGAGACCTCCCCGACCACCCCCGCTCCCTCGGGCGGGGCCGGCACCGGCACCACCGGCGGGGCCAAGGATCGCGTCGTCCTCGCCTACTCCGGCGGGCTCGACACCTCCGTCGCCATCGGCTGGATCGGCGAGCAGACGGGCGCGGAAGTCATCGCGGTCGCCGTCGACGTCGGGCAGGGCGGTGAGGACCTCGAGGTCATCCGCCAGCGCGCGCTCGACTGCGGCGCCGTCGACGCCTACGTGGCCGACGCCAAGGACGAGTTCGCCGCCGAGTACTGCATGCCGGCGCTCCAGGCCCAGGGCCTCTACCAGGACGCCTACCCGCTCGTGTCCGCGATCTCGCGCCCGGTCATCGTCAAGCACCTCGTGCGCGCGGCGAAGCGGTTCGGCGCCACGACCGTCGCCCACGGCTGCACCGGCAAGGGCAACGACCAGGTCCGCTTCGAGGTGGGCATCACCTCGCTCGCGCCGGAGCTCAAGTGCATCGCGCCGGTCCGTGACCTCGCGCTGACCCGCGACGTCGCCATCGAGTACGCCGAGAAGCACGACCTGCCCATCGAGACGACGAAGAACAACCCGTTCTCCATCGACCAGAACGTGTGGGGTCGCGCCATCGAGACCGGCTTCCTCGAGGACATCTGGAACGCCCCGACGAAGGACATCTTCAGCTACACCGACGACCCCACCTACCCGCCGCTGCCGGACGAGGTCATCATCCGGTTCGAGCAGGGGATCCCGGTCGAGATCGACGGCGTGGCCGTCACCCCGCTGCAGGCCATCCAGGAGATGAACCGCCGGGCGGGCGCGCAGGGGATCGGTCGGATCGACGTCGTCGAGGACCGGCTCGTGGGCATCAAGTCGCGCGAGGTGTACGAGGCGCCCGGCGCCATGGCGCTGCTCGCCGCGCACAAGGAGCTCGAGAACGTGACCGTCGAGCGGGAGCTCGCGCGCTACAAGCGGCGGGTCTCGGAGCGCTGGGCCGAGCTCGTGTACGACGGCCAGTGGTTCTCGCCGCTGAAGAAGGCCCTCGACGTGTTCGTGGCGGAGACGCAGCGCTACGTCTCCGGCGAGATCCGCATGACGATGCACGGCGGCCGCGCGACGGTCACCGGGCGCCGCTCGGACTCCTCGCTGTACGACTTCAACCTGGCGACCTACGACGCCGGGGACACGTTCGACCAGTCGAGCTCGGTCGGCTTCATCGACATCTACGGCCTCACCTCGAAGCTGTCGGCGGCGCGCGACGAGAAGTTCGGCAATGGGGTGGACTTCTTCACCGACTGATGCGGGGCGGAGGGGGACTCTGCAGCTCCTCACTCCGCCTCAACTCACGTCACCTCGACGAGAGCGGGGGTCGTGCTCGAGATCGCGGGTGATATCCAGCGATCTCGCGCACGACCCCCGCTCTCGTGAACCTGTGCGCTGTTCAGGCGTCGCGCCACATCGGTTGCAGGGTGGGGCCGCCGTCCGGGAGCCGGATGGATGCGCCGAGGGACACGAACCCGTGGCGTGCGTAGAGGCGGAGGCTGCCCGGCGTCGATGCCTCCAGGTAGACCGGCAGCCCCAGCTCGGCCGCGTGCTTCAGACCGGCGGCGACCATGGCGGACCCGGACCCGCGACCGCGCTGGTCAGGCAGCGCCGCCATGGCGGAGAGGTGCAGGTGGGCGACGTCCGGTTGCCGGGTGCCGGTCGCCTCGAGGAGCGCGGCCAGGCGCGCGCCTGTCGGTCCGTCGTCGTCGCTCGTCTCCGTGTTCGGACCTGCCTGCTCGTCCCTCGCCGACGGCGGATCCGCGTCGTCGTACTGGTGGCGGGGCTGCCAGAACGACGCGGCCGTCAGCCTGCCGCCCGGTGCCTGCGCGACGACGACCAGGCGTGCCCGGACCGCGTCCGCCACGGAGGCGCTGAACGTCTGCTCCAGATAGGCCCGGCGGGCGGTGGGCTCGGGGATGAGCCAGGTGATGACGGCCTCGTCGGCGAATGCGTCCAGGGCCAGGTCGACGGTGCGGTCGAGGTCCGCGGCCGTGGCGCGACGGGCGGTGGGACGGCGGGCGATGGCGGGCATGGGGCGGCTCCCGGGTCGGCGTCTGGGACGATCACCGTCCCTCGACGTCGGCAGGTCCTCCAGTAGTTTCGTCACACTGAATCTGTGACGAAAGGGTGGCGCGGCGTGCGGTGCGCGGAGTGCGGGGAGCAGATCGACGAGGCCGCGCGCACGGGGCGGCCGCGGCGCTACTGCTCACGTTCCTGCCAGGCGCGCGCGTACCGGCGCCGTCGTGATCGCGGACGCCTCGACGCAGCCGCCGGGGGTTCGACCGCCGGTGGCGCGCCCGTCGGGGGTGCGCCGAGCAGTTCCGGATCCGCCGACGGTCCTGCTTCCAGGGACGAGTGGGTGACGATGCTCGACACCGCGGTCGCCATCGCCGACTCCGACGGTACCGAGGGGGTGACCCTGCGTGCCGTGGCGGCGCGTGCCCGGGTGCCGCTTCTCCGCGTGCAGCGCGAGGTCGGCAGTCGCGACCGGCTCGTGGCGGCCATGGTGCAGCGCGTGCTCGCCGCCCGGACGATGGGCGAGGCGCAGGATCCGGTGCCTGGATCGGTCCTGCGACGCCTGGGCCTGGACGAGTGGACGGCGTACCGCCGCCACCCCTGGCTGGTCCCGGTGCTCGCGAGCACGCGTCCGCCGCTCGTGCCTGCCGTCCTGGCGGCCGCGCGCTCGGCGGTCGAGGCCTTCCGGTCGCTCGGCCTCGGTGCCGAGGTGTCGCGGGACCGGTACGTCTCGTTCAGCGCCTATATCCAGGGCATGGGCCTGCTGCTCGTCGCGGAGCAGCAGGAGACGCGGCGGTCGTTCGCGAGCCTCGAGGGCTGGTGGGACGGTGAGGTCCGGCGCCTGGACCGCACCGGAGTCGCGCGTCGTCATCCATGGCTCACGGAGCTCAGCGACGCACCGGCCAGAGCGCTGGACCTGGACGCCGCGTTCCGGGACGGTCTCGACCGCGTGGTTCGAGGCCTGACGGCGCTCGACTGAGTGTGCGGTCCATGCAGGCGCCCGACGGTCGCCGGACCCGTGACCTGCCGGCCGATCCGCCGGACCGGGATCCGTCAGCCGACCGAGCCGCCGCCGAGGCCGCTGAACTCCCCGCAGATCTCGCGGATCGCGGCCTCGTTCTCCGCGTTGTTCGCGATGACGTCCGCGTCCGGCTGGTCGCCGCCGCTCACGCTCTCGCCGAACTCGGCCTCCTGCTCGAACAGGGGACGCAGGTTGTCCGGCGACTGCTCGGAGAGCTCGCGGGTCCGCTCGCCGTACTCGGCAAAGATGTCCGACACGGCGTCCATGTCCGTGAAGTCGGTGAGCTCGATCGTCTGGTTCTCCATGTCCTGGTAGATGGTGGAGAACTCGTCGCAGGCCTCGGACTCGGACAGCTCCTCGCCCCCTCCGCCGCACGCGGCAAGGGTCGTGGCCAGGGTGCCGGCAGCGAGGAGGGCGGCGGCGGAACGGCGGCTGATCATCGGTGCTCTCCGTGACTGTCGTCGGTATCGGTCGGAAGCGGCACGAGCGTCTCGTGGGTACGGGGCCACGACAACACGCGCGAGTCGTCGGTGCGGGACGCGCGACCCGTTGGCGATCATAGGGCGGACGGCCGCACGGCTCCCGCTCCGCAGCCTGTACCGGACTCCGGGATCAGCCGCAGATGTCGGCGATCGCCTGGCTGTTCTGCTGGGAGGCCTCGAGGTCGGTGATCTCGGCGGTGCCGTCGGCGATGGAGGCCATGAGCTCGGCCTCGGACTCGAACAGCGTGGCGAGGTTGTCCGGGGACTGCTCGGCGAGCGAGGTCAGCTCACCTTCGTACTCCTCGAACATCGACATGTCGTCGGAGGCGTTGTCCTGCTCGGCGGCGCGCGCCTCGAACTCGCTGTACGTGGTCTCGTACTGCTCGCACGCGTCGGCCTCGGAGAGCTCGTCGCCACCGCCGCAGGCGGCCAGGCCGGTGGCGAGCAGACCGGCGGCGAGCACGCCGGTGAGGGTGCGGGTGAGGCGTCCAGGCATGGCGCCACGGTAGCCGGAGGGCACCGCCGCCGGCCGCGACGTTCCAGGGCGGATCCTGACGCCGCACGCCCGCACCCTCGGCCCCGGCCGGGGTCCTGGTCCCTGGTCCCTGCGCGATCCGCGACGTCGCGCCCCGCCGCCCGTGTAGCAGGCTGGCACCATGCCCACCTCCGCCCGGTTCGCGCTCCTCGGCCGGGTCGTGACGCCGGACGAGGTGCTCGAGCACGCCGCGGTTGTCGTCGAGGCGGGCCGCATCGTCGACGTCGCGCCCGTGAGCGACCTCGACCTCACGGGCGTCGACCGTCATGAGACCGACGGCTACGTACTCCCGGGACTCGTCGACCTGCACAATCACGGCGGTGCCGGCGTGGGCTTCCCCGACCCCGTCGACGCCGCCACCACACTGCGCGCCGTCCGCGAACACCGCTCCCACGGCACGACGACGATGCTCGCCTCCCTCGTCACCGCGCCTCCCGAGGCGCTCACGTCCCGCATCCGCCTGCTCGCCGACCTGTGCGAGGCCGGGGAGCTCGCCGGCATCCATCTCGAGGGACCGTTCCTCTCCGCCGCCCGCGCGGGCGCGCAGGATGTCGACGCGATCCGCCCGCCGGACGCGGCGCTCACCGCCGAGCTGATCGACCTCGCCCGAGGGCACCTCGCGACGATGACGCTCGCGCCCGAGCTCCCCGGGGCCGACGACGTCGTCGCGGCCCTCGCGCGCGGCGGCGCGCTCCCGTCGTTCGGCCACACCGACGCCGACGCCGCCACCACCCGCGCCGCGATCGCCCACGCCGCCCGGCTCCTCGTAGACGCGAGTGTGGAAGCGGCCGGACCCGCGCCCCGCTCGCACAGGCCCACCGTCACGCACTTGTTCAACGGCATGCGTCCGTTCAGCCACCGCGACCCGGGTCCGATCCCCGCGATCCTCTCCGCAGCCGCGAGGGGGTTCGTCGTCGTCGAGCTCATCGGTGACGGCGTGCACCTCGACCCGTCGCTCGTGCGCGACGTCGTCGAGATCGTCGGACGCGACGCGGCGGTCCTCGTCACCGACTCGACCGCCGCGACCGGCATGCCCGACGGCGCGCACCACCTCGCCGACCTGCGCGTCACAGTGACCGACGGCGTCGCTCGCCTCGCCGACGGCGGGGCGCTCGCCGGCAGCACGAGCCACCTGATCGACGTCGTGCGCACCGTTCACGGGGCCGGCGTGCCGCTCGTCGACGCGGTGTTCATGGCCTCCGCCGGGCCGGCGCGGGTGCTGGGTCGGACCGACGTCGGTCGCCTCGCTCCTGGCACCCGCACCGACGTGGTCCTCACCGATCACGACCTGCGCCCGACATCCGTCTACCGGGACGGGGATCTCGTGCGCTGACGCGCGGCCCGGCCGGCGTTCCGGCGAGTTCCGCATGGCGTTTCAGCGAGTGTGTGCCGGCGTTCCGGCGAGTTCCGTCCTGCCATTCCGCGAGCTGCCTCAGACCCCCGCGAGCGTCGCGACGAGCACGGCCTTGATCGTGTGCATCCGGTTGCCGGCCTGGTCGAACACCTTCGAGGCGGGGGACCGGAAGACCTCGTCGGTGACCTCGAGCGCGTCCATGCCGGTGGCGTCGTAGACCTCGCGCCCGACGGCGGTGCCCAGGTCGTGGAACGCCGGCAGGCAGTGGAGGAAGATCGCGGAGTCGTTGCCGGTGGCGGCCATGACGTCGCCGGTCACCTGGTAGCCCCGCAGCGCGGCGACGCGCTCGTCCCACACCGACCTCTTCTCGCCCATGGACACCCACACGTCGGTGGAGACGGCGTCGGCCCCGCGCACCCCCTGAGCCACGTCCGAGGTCAGCGTGATGCGGGCGCCGGTGGTCTCGGCGATGGCGCGGGCGGCCTCGACCACGTCCGGCGGCGGCTGGTAGGCCTCGGGCGCGACGATCCGCACGTCCATGCCGAGCAGCGCGGACGAGACGAGCAGGGAGCGGCCGGTGTTGAACCGGGCGTCACCCAGGTAGGCGTGCACGACGTCGGAGAAGGGCTTGGCCACCTGCTCCTTGATGGTCAGGGCGTCGGCGAGCATCTGGGTGGGGTGCCAGTCGTCGGTGAGGCCGTTGTAGACGGGGACGCCGGCGTGCTCGGCCAGCGTCTCCACGGTGGCCTGGTGGTCGCCCCGGTACTCGATGGCGTCGTACATCTGACCGAGCACGGCGGCGGTGTCCGGGATCGACTCCTTGTGCCCGATCTGCGAGCCCGACGGGTCGAGGTACGTCGTCGCGGCCCCCTGGTGGGCGGCGGCGACCTCGAAGGCGGCGCGCGTGCGGGTGGAGGTCTTCTCGAAGATGAGCGCGACCGCCTTACCCGTGAGCCGGCGCTCCTCGCGGCCCTCGAGGCGCTCGGCCTTGAGGCGGGCGGCGAGGTCGACGAGGTGCAGCCACTCGGCGGGGGAGAAGTCGAGCTCCTTGAGCAGGTGGCGGCCGGTGAGGGAGTGGGCGGTGGTCATGCCACAAGCGTACGTAGGTCGCGGGACGTGCCCGACGGCGAACGGCTCGCTCCCGGCCCGCCTCGTGGTCCGTTCCGACTTCGGGCCGACCGGGTGTGGCCACGGGCGCGGACCCTTATTACAGTGGTGAGCGGAAGGGGTGCTGCGCTCGACGACGAGCTTCGCCCGCAGGCCGGGGGAACAGGATGGTCACCGATGACCAGGACAGAGGCAGGACGCCGCAGGGCGTGGTTCGACTCCGCCGCGCTGACGCGAGACATCCGCGGAGCGGCGCTGGACGCGAGCGTGGCGCTCGTGGCCACGCTGGCGATCGTCGCGCTGCTCTGGTGGCGGATCGAGCAGGGCACGTCGGACACGATCGAGGTGATGCCGGACCTCGCCGCCGGCGAGTACTGGATGTACTGGGTGAGTCAGGCGTTCGGCTGGACGGCCATGCTGTGGGTCTGGATCACGGTGATGCTCGGGCTCATGCGCTCGAGCCGGCACCCGAGCTGGATGCCGATGTCCGTCGGGACGCTCGAGCGGTGGCACCGCCAGACGAGCCTGACCACCATCGCGCTGATGTTCGCCCACGTCGTGTGGTTCTTCGCCGAGATGGTGCGGCAGAACACCGCGGAGTCGGGCTGGGCCGCCGGCGTGTGGGAGGCGTTCGTCCAGTCGTGGGTGCCCGGCGGGTACAGCAGCGGCACCGGCGTGATCGCCATCCTCATCGGGCTGCTCGCGCTCTACCTGGCGATCCCGCTGGGACTCGCGTTCTACGCGCGCCGCGCGATGGGGCCGCGCACGTGGCGCGCGCTGCACGCGTCGGTCATCGTCGTCTACGTCCTCAGCGCCTGGCACACCCTGCTGTACGGCACGAGCGTGTGGTTCGACGGTCCGTTCCGGACCACGGTCTGGCTGCTGCAGCTGCCGGTCGCGGGGCTGCTCCTCGTGCGGCTGCTGCGGCCCGCCTACCGGCCCGGGGCGACGACGGTCGCCCGCGTCGGCCGGCTCGTCGCGCGCGTCGCCGCCACCGCGACGATCCTCGTGCTCCTGCTGGTCGCCGCCACCGGCCGCGACGGCGGACGCACGCCCGGGGTCGACGGCGCACCGCTCAACACCAGCCAGTGGATGATCTGGGTCGGGTTCGCGGTGTTCGTCGTGGTGGCGGCCGCCGTGGTCCGGGCACACCTCATGGGCCGGGTGAGGGTGGCCGATCGTGCGCTCGACCGCACGGGCGCTCGAGCCGAGTAGTTCTGGGACCTCGTCACGATCCGATACCGGCGACGTTTCGGTGAGATGTACGTCTCAGTTCACTTGAGTCACACGGGTTCACTCTGGTTACCTCTAGTCTCACGAGTAACACGGCACGTCGTGCCGTCGACAGCCACCGCGAATCGCTTGCAGCGAGGCAGGTGGGACGGGGCTGGGGGGCCTGAGTGCGAACGAGGAGAGAACCTGTGCGTCTGAAGAGATGGCTGCCCGCTGGTGCGGGGGTGGGCCTGGCGATCGCGTGCGTGGCCAGCTCGGCCGCCTACGGGACCAACGGCGACGTCGGAGCGACACCCCCGGCCGACCAGGTCACACGGATCGCGCTGCACGGACTGACCGCGTCGTCGTCCACGTTCACGTTCGGGTCGGTGACGTCGAGCGCCTTCACCTTCGGGCCGGCCGCGACGAGCCCGCTCGGTGCGGCCCCCACGCTGGCCTCCTGGCCGTCCAACGAGCCCGCGGCGCCGCTGTCCGGGGACGACGCGAGCACGACGGCGGTGAGCCTGGGTGCCGAGGGCGACGCGCTGTTCGTCGGCGACTGGGACGGCGACGGTGCCACGTCGGTGACCGTCCGCCGCGGCAACGCCATGTACGTGCGCAACGCCCGCGACCACGGCGCCGCCGACCACGTCTTCCACTACGGGCAGGCCGGCGACACGATCGTCGTCTCGAGCCTCGCCGACGGTCGCAGCACCTTCGCGATCGACCGTGGGCAGCTGGTGGAGCCGGAGCCGGAGCCGGCGCCCGAGCCGGAGATCGAGCCCGTTCCTGAGCCTGAGCCCGCTCCCGAGCCGGAGCCGGAGCCTGAGACGGAGCCGGAGCCTGAGACGGAGCCGACCCCTGAGCCGGAGCCGACCCCTGAGCCGGAGCCCGCCCCAGAGCCCGAGCCGGAGCCCGCCCCAGAGCCCGAGCCGGAGCCGGAGCCCGAGCCGGAGCCCGAGCCGGAGCCGGAGCCGGAGCCGACCCCGGAGCCCGAGCCCACGCCGGCTCCCGTGCCGGCCTCCGAGCCGGAGCCGGAGCCGACGCCCGAACCTGAGCCCGCCCCGTCGCCGGAGCCTGCACCGGCTCCCGAGCCTGAGCCGGCGCCCGAGCCCGCTCCCGAGCCCGCTCCCGAGCCGGAGCCTGAGCCGGCTCCTGCACCCGCACCGGCACCGGCCCCCGCGCCTGCTCCTGCACCGGCCCCCGCGCCTGCTCCTGCACCGGCGCCAGCTCCTGCGCCGGCCCCCGCGCCGGCTCCCGCACCCGCGTGGCGCGGCGACGCCGTCGTCTCGGTGGCGCACCAGTACCTCGGCTCGCCGTACGTCTGGGGCGGGACCACGCCGTCGGGCTGGGACTGCATCGGCTTCGCGGGGTACGTGTACGCCCAGTTCGGCGTCACCCTGCCGCGGACCACCGCGTGGGGCGCGTTCGCGCACTACCAGCAGGTGCCGGCGAGTCAGGCGCGTCCGGGCGACCTCATCTGGTGGCCGGGCCACGTGGCCATCTACACGGGCAACGGCCAGAACATCGGCGCCTGGAACCCGGGCATGGGTACCCGCGTGGGACCCAACTCCTGGGTCGCGGGGAACCCGGTCTACCTGAGGGTCCTGTAGTCCTCACCAGCTGACGGGGCGAGGGCCGCGAGCCGGCCCTCCGCCACCACCGACCACGTGCGGCCCGACGCGATCATGCGTCGGGCCGCACGTGCGTCCAGCCGGGGGGTCGTCCGCGCGCCGCCCTGCTGCGCATGCAGGCGTCGTTCCGGAGTCACGCCGCTTGACCACGCTCGACCGCGGATCTACCGTTGACTGCAAACGCTTGCAATCCTCTGGAAGGCATCTCGCAATGACGCAGATCGTCGTCGGCATCGACACCCCCACCGGCGTGCTCATCAACGGCGAGGTCCGCGCCGCGAGCGACGGTGGCACCTTCGAGGTCACGGACCCCGCGACCGCGCAAGTGCTCGCAACCGTCGCCAACGGCACGCTCGACGACGCCGCCGCATGCGTCGACTCCGCCGAAGCAGCCGCGGACGGCTGGGCCGCCACGAGCCCGCGGGAACGCTCGGGCATTCTCATGAAGGCGTTCGACCTCATGATCGAGCGTGAGCAGCAGATCGCCGAGCTCATCGTCCGAGAGAACGGCAAGGCGCTGTCCGACGCGCTGGGTGAGGTGCGGTACGCCGCCGAGTTCTTCCGCTGGTACGCGGAGGAGGCGGTCAGGGTCAGGGGAGAGATCCAGACGGCGCCCTCGGGGGCCAACCGGATCATGGTGATCCATCAACCGATCGGCATCTCGCTGCTCATCACGCCGTGGAACTTCCCCGCCGCGATGGCCACCCGCAAGATCGGTCCTGCCCTCGCCGCCGGCTGCACCGTGATACTCAAGCCAGCGTCCGAGACGCCGCTGACCGCTCTCGCGGTCGGCGCGATCCTGGCGGAGGCCGGCGTGCCCGACGGCGTCGTCAACGTCCTGCCCTCGCGTCGTTCCGGCGCGGTGGCGGATCAGATCCTGCACGACCCCCGCGTACGCAAGCTGTCCTTCACCGGTTCGACCGAGGTGGGGCGCAGACTCCTCAGGACGGCGGCGGACCGCGTGATCTCCTGCTCGATGGAGCTCGGTGGCAACGCACCGTTCGTCGTGCTCGACGACGCCGACCTCGACAAGGCCGTCGCCGGGGCGATGCTGGCGAAGATGCGCAACGGGGGAGAGGCGTGCACGGCGGCCAACCGGATCTACGTGCAGCGGCCGATCGCGGAGGAGTTCGCGGCGCGCCTGGCGCGGGCGATGGAGGCGTTGACGGTCGGGCCGGGTCTCGACGTCGGCACCGAGGTGGGGCCGCTCATCAACGACGACGCGATCACCAAGATCGAGGAGCTCGTCGCTGACGCGACGGCTCGTGGTGCCCGCATCCTTACCGGCGGCGAGAAGGCTCAGGGGTCCGGATACTTCTACCCTCCGACCGTGCTCGCCGACGTCGACGGCGACTCCCAGATCCTCGGCGAGGAGATCTTCGGTCCCGTCGCCCCCGTCGTCGTGTTCGACACCGACGAGGAGGCCATCGAGCGGGCCAACGCCACCGAGTACGGGCTCGTCTCCTACGTGTTCACCACCGACCTCTCGCGCGGGCTGCGCGTGAGCGAGGCGCTGGACTCGGGGATGGTCGGCCTCAACCGGGGGGTCGTCTCGGACGCCGCCGCACCGTTCGGCGGCACCAAGCAGTCGGGCCTCGGTCGTGAGGGCGGGCACGAGGGTCTCCTGGAGTACGCGGAGTCGAAGTACGTCGCCGTAGACTGGTGACAACAACGTTTGCATCGGCACTCTGACGGTCGGGACCGGTAGACCTCGGGGAGGTCGGGATCGTTCCTGACCACGACGTCGCCGTGTGCTGCCGGAAGGGGGTGGGAGTCGATGAGCGCGTCGGCGGAGGGCCGGTCGTCGGTCACGCTCCAGGAGGTGGCGCGCCGCGCCGGCGTCCATGCGGGCACGGCCTCGCGTGCGCTCAACCCGGCCACCCAGGGCCTGGTCAGCGAGGCGACGCTTCGCAAGGTGCAGCAGGCGGCCAAGGCGCTGAACTACCGGCCGAACCCGATGGCGCAGGGGCTCAAGACCAATCGGTCGATGATGGTCGGCATCGTCATCCCCGACCTCACGAACCCGCTCTTCCCGCCGATCGTGCGCGGCGCTGACTTCGAGCTCGCCCGCGCCGGCTACACGACCCTGATCGCCGACACGGACAACGACCCCGCTCGCGAGCGCGACTCCTTCGAGGCGCTCCAGACACGCCAGGTCGACGGCCTGATCGTCGCGTCCGCCCGCCGGGACGACGACACGGTCCAGGCGACCCATCGGGCCGGCATCCCGCTCGTGCTCATCAATCGGCGCGACGAGCACACCCAGCTGCCCGTCGTGCTCGGCGACGACGGGCACGGTGTCGAGCAGGCGATGCGGCACCTCTTCGGCCTCGGCCATCGCAGGATCGGGCACATCGCGGGCCCCAGCAGCATCTCGACCGGCGCCCTCCGTGCGCGTGCGTTCCGCCAGTGGATGTTCGAGCTGGGTGGTGAGCTCGACGACACGTTCAGCGGCGAGGTGAGCACGTACTCCATCGAGGAGGGCGCCCGCGTCGCGCACGAGATCCTGGGGCGCGCGCGCCCGACGGCCATCCTCGCCGGCAACGACCAGATCGCCGTGGGCGTGCTCGACGCGCTGCGGGAGCGGGGACTCCGCTGCCCCGAGGACGTCAGTGTCGTCGGCTACAACGACATGCCGCTCATGGACAAGCTCTCCCCGGCGGTGACGACGGTCCGCGTGCCGCACGCAGAGATCGGTGCGGAGGCGGCGCGTCTGCTGATCCGCCGGCTCGAGACCAAGGCGGACGATGCGCGCACCGTCTCGCTGCCGGTTCAGCTGGTCGTCCGGGACTCCACCGGTCCCGTCCCCGTCTCCTGATCCGGGGCACGCTTCGTTCCGGTCTGGCAGGTTGACCTCACCACCTGACCTGGCGCCGGGATCCGTTCATTCGCCTCGGTGGGGCGGCCCGACTTTCCAGCAATCGTTCGCACCATGCATCGCGGTGTCCTGTGGATCTCCTTCCCGAGAATGTTCATCAAGTCCGTGCGGTGCTTGACAGAACACGCCGAACGGAGGAGGCTGCCACGTAGCGCAATCGTTTGTATTCCTCGCGACAATCGTGTCGTCCGACCTCGTCGACGAGGGGCAGGAACGGCGCGTGACGCAGGAGGTCACGTGAGCGCCTGAGGTGTTGTCAGTGTCGACCGACCTTGGTTCGCCGATCTTCCGGCGGGAAATGGTGAAGAAGATGGCTCAGTCAAAGAGAACTGCCCGTGCAGCCACGGGTGCCGCCGCGACGGCCGCGCTCGTGGTGCTCGCCGCCTGCGGCGGCGGGGACTCCGCGGAGGGCGGCGGAGGGGACGGCGAGGAGGGCGGCGCGCTGGTCATCGCCGGGCCCGAGCCGCTGGACAACTGGGACCCGCTCCAGCAGGCCAACCCGGCATACATGTCCATGGTCTTCGACACGCTCATCGCCTGGAACGCCGACGGCAGCGGCTTCGAGCCGATGCTCGCCACGGAGTGGGAGCAGACGCCGGAGCACATCGAGTTCGTGCTGCGGGACGACGCGGTCTTCCACGACGGCACGCCGATCGACGCCGATGCGGTCGTGCAGAACATCGAGCGCATCCGGGACACGCCGCACAACTCCCAGGCCGTGTTCGCCAACGTCACCGAGATCGTCGCGGTCGACGAGACGACCGTCCGCCTCGAGCTGTCCGAGCCGACCGGAGGCATCCTCGAGACACTTGCCGACTGGCCCGGCTCGATCGTCGCCCCGGCGACGATCGAGGAGGGCAGCTTCCGCGAGCCCATCGGCTCCGCCGCGTTCCAGTACAACGCCGACGAGTCCCGGATCGGCTCCGAGATCGTCGTCGATGCGTTCCCCGACTACTACAACGCCGACGAGGTCGGCCCCAGCAGCGTCACCTACCTGGAGATGACGGAGCCCGAGCAGCGCTTCAACGCACTGCAGACCGGCCGGGCCAACGTCATCTACGGCGAGGGTGGCCAGATCGACCAGGCCGAGGCCGAGGGCATGGACGTCGTCGTCTACCCCAAGGTCCAGTGGGCGGCGATGCTGTCCGACGTCGAGGGCGTGTTCAGCGACGTCAACGTCCGGCAGGCCGTCTGCCACGGCATCAACTCGCAGCAGTTCCTCGACGCGCACTACTCCGGGCACGGCGAGACCGCGAGCCAGATCTTCCGGGAGGGCACCTCGGGGTTCAACCCCGATGTGGACAACCTCTACCCCTACGACGTCGACGCCGCGATCGCACTCCTCGAGGAGGCGGGAAACCCGGACGTCGAGTTCACGCTCCCGACCCCGGACGAGTACCAGCCGATCTATCAGGTGTTCGCCTCCCAGATGGAGGAGATCGGCATCACGGTCAACCTCGACGTCATGCCGTTCGGTGAGTTCATCTCGACGTACAACAACGGCGAGGCGCCCATGATCCTCTTCAGCAACCTGGCCGCCCACGGTCCCTACGCCTACTACCTCACGCGCTACGCGCCGGAGTCGGGCCGCAACGCCCACGGCGTGGAGTACCCGGAGCTGCTCGCCGCGGTCCAGGAGGGCGCGGCCGCCGAGGACGAGGAGAGCGCCGAGGAGTCCTACCAGGAGTTCTCGCGGATCGCGCTCGAGGAAGCTTACGACTGCGGCCAGTTCTACCTCACGGGCATCTGGATCTCCGACCCCGAGGCTGTCTCGGGTCTCGAGGCCATCCCCGGTCGGATCGACACCTTCAACTACATGGACGTCGAGATCAGCGGCTGACCCATGCCCTCGACGATCGACCATCCTGCCGTGCCGGCCGTCCCGCCGTCCTCGTCGCGCCTCCGGGTCGCGGGGACGGGCGGGGCGGTCCGCACGGCCTGTCGGACGGGTGACCACGCATGCTGAAGATGATCCTCAACCGGCTCGCGCTGATGATCCCGGTGCTGATCGCCGCCTCGATCTTCGTCTTCGTCCTCGCCAAGCTCATGCCGGTCGACCCGGCGCGCGTGCTGCTGGGCGACGGCGCGACCGACGCGCAGGTCGCCGAGGTCCGCGCCGAGCTCGGGCTCGACCGCTCCTGGCCGGTCCAGTACGGGAGCTGGCTGTGGAATGCCGTCCAGGGCGACTTCGGAGACTCGGTGTACGCCAACTGGCCGGTCGCCGAGCTCATCGGTGACAGCGTCGGCGTCACCATCTCCCTGTCGATCGCCGGCATCGCCTGCGCCGTCGTCCTCGGCCTGGGGCTGGGCACGATCGCCGGGCTGCGGGCCGGGTCGTGGGCGGACCGCGTCATCTCGGTGATCAACGCCCTGTGGATCGCCGTCCCGAACTTCTGGGTCGGCCTGCTGCTGGCCATCCTCCTCGGCGTCCAGCTGGGATGGCTGCCGGTCTCCGGGTACACCGAGATCACCGAGGACCCGGTGGAGTGGGCGCGCTCGTTGATCCTGCCCGGCATCGCGCTCGGCCTCAATCCCGCAGCGGTCATCGCGCGTCAGACTCGCGGCGCGGTGCGCGACATGTCGAACAGCCAGTTCGTCACCGCACTGCGCTCGCGAGGGATCAGCGAGAACCGGATCGTCAACCGCTACATCTTCAAGAACTCGATGGTCCCCGTCGTCGCCACCATCGGGATCCAGGTGCCGATCATCGTCGGCGGCACCCTCGTCGTCGAGAGCGTGTTCTCGCAGCCGGGCCTGGGCACCGAGCTCACCCGGGCGGTCCAGCGCTCCGACCCGTTCCTGCTGCAGGCAGGAGTCCTGATCATCGTCGTCTTCGTCCTGCTCCTGAACCTGGTGGTGGACATCGTCTACCGCGGGATCGACCCCAGGATCCGGGCGAGCTGAGCGTGAGGTGCGTCACTCGTGAAAAGCCGTAGCTCCGTCCTCCTGTGGGCCTGCCTCGTCGGCCTCGGGCTGATCACCGTCGTGGCGGTGACGGCCCAGTGGTTGGCGCCGTACGATCCGTCCCGGCTCAACGTGGGGCCCGGCCTCGCCCCGCCCAGCGCGGATCACCTGCTCGGCACCGACCAGCTGGGGCGTGACGTCTTCTCCCGGCTGCTGGGCGGTGCACAGACCGCGATGCTCGCCTCCGTCCAGGCCGTCGCCATCGCGATGAGCGTCGGCGTCAGCCTCGGCATCGCGTTCACCTACTGGGGCGGGTGGTGGGACCGCATCGGCACCCGCGTCGCCGACGTCATGCAGTCCGTGCCGGCACTGCTCTTCGCGCTGGCCTTCATCGCCGTGTTCGGCGCCGGACTGACCAACGCGATGACCGCCGTGGGCATCGTCTTCATCGACAGCTGCTACCGGGTGACCCGGGCGATGGTCCTCTCGCAGAAGGAGATGCTCTACATGGACGCGGCGCGGGTCACGGGACTCCCGTGGTACGTCGTCGTACGGAACCTCCTGCCCAACATCGCCGGCCCGCTCATCGTGCAGGGGTCCGTGCTGCTCGGCGTCGCGCTGCTCATCGAGTCGATGCTCAGCTTCATCGGCGTCGGGGCGAGCCCGGACCAGGTCAGCTGGGGTCTCATGCTTGACGAGGCCCGCGGCGAGCTCTACAACCACCCGCTCCTCGCGATCGTCCCGGGCATCGCGATCACCGTGGTGATCCTGCTGTTCAACCTCACCGGCGACGCGCTGGGCGACCGGCTGTCCGTGCGCAGGGTGCGAGGCGGCATCGACGTCGTGCCCGCCCCGGCGGGGGCCCCGGACCCGCTGGAGGACGCCTACGACGACGAGGACGACGAGACGGCCTCCGTCGGTGCGGAACGGACCGAGTTCATCCCGCTCGCGGACTCGGAGAAGGGTGACCTGCTCACCCTCGAGGGGCTGACCGTGCGGGCCCCGCGCGGGTCGGAGGGTATCGAGCTCGTCTCCTCGATCGGGCTGGGGATCAACCGTGGCGAGATCTACGGCCTCGTCGGTGAGTCGGGCTCGGGCAAGTCGGTCACCGGTAAGGCGATCGCCGGCCTCCTGCCGCCGGAGCTCAAGGTGACGGCGGGCTCGATCATGCTCGAGGAGGAGGAGCTCGTCGGTCTGCCGGCACAGCGCATGCGGGCGATCCGCGGTGCGCGCATCGCGATGGTGTTCCAGAACCCCATCTCCAGCCTGTCACCGACCCACACCGTGGGCGCCCAGCTCGTCGACGCGGTGCGGGCGCACCAGAAGGTCTCGGCCCGGGCCGCCGAGGCCCGGGCGCGCGAGCTGCTCTCCCTCGTCGGCGTCCCCAACGCGACGGGGCGGCTCAAGGCCTACCCGCACCAGTTCTCCGGAGGCATGGCCCAGCGCGTCGGCATCGCCGCGGCGCTGGCGAGCGATCCCGAGCTGCTCATCGCGGACGAGCCCACGACGGCGCTCGACGTCACCCTGCAGGCCCAGGTGCTCGACCTCCTGGTGGACCTGCGCGACCGGCTGGACATGTCGGTCCTGCTCATCACGCACGACATGGGTGTCGTGGCCAGCACGTGCGACCGCGTCGCGGTCATGTACGCCGGCCAGATCGTCGAACGGCGCACCACCGCCGAGCTCTTCAGCCGGCCGCGTCACCCGTACACCGAGGCCCTGCTCAACGCCCTGCCCGCCGAGGGCACCGAGACCCAGGACCGGCTCCCCACGATCCCCGGAACCGTCCCGCCCGCGTGGGACTGGCCCACCGGCTGCCGCTTCCACCCCCGGTGCGAGTTCGCGACGCCGGACTGCGCGGTGGGCCGGATACCGATGACCGACAATGCCCGATGCATCCGCGTCGACGAGCTCGTCCTGGAGGGACCTGCCCATGAGCGCTGACCAGCTGCTCGAGGTCGAGGACCTCAGCATCACCTTCCGGCTCCCGGGGGAAGGGATCGGCCGACGCCGCACCCTGCACGCCGTGCGCGACGTCAGCTTCACCATCGGGGCCGGCGAGATCTTCGGCCTCGTGGGGGAGTCCGGCTCGGGCAAGTCGACCACCGGGCGGGCCGTCCTTCGGCTCGTCGACCGGGCGTCCGGTGCCATCCGCTTCGACGGCACCGACATCTCGAGCTTCGGGCGCCGCACGCCGCTGAAGTACCGCAGCGACGTCCAGGTGATCTTCCAGGACCCGACCTCCTCGCTCAATCCCCGCCAGACGGTCCGCGAGAGCCTGAGCCAGGTCGCCCGACGGCACGTGAGCACCGATGCCCAGGCGGTCGAGGCAGCGGTGGTCGAGGCGCTGGAGCACGTCGGGCTGTCCGAGCACCACCTCGACCGCGTGCCGAACGAGCTCTCCGGCGGGCAGTGCCAGCGGGTCGCGATCGCGCGCGCCCTCATCATCCAGCCGCGGCTCGTCATCTGCGACGAGGCGGTCAGCGCTCTCGACGTCAGCACCCAGAGCCAGGTCATCAACCTGCTCATGGACCTGCAGCGGGAGACCGACGTCGCGATGCTCTTCATCGCTCACGACCTCACGGTCGTCAAGCACGTCTCGACCTCTGTCGGCGTCATGTACCTCGGCCGCCTCGTCGAGGTCGGTGAGACCGACGAGGTCTACGCCCGCGCGGCGCACCCGTACACCCGGCTGCTGCTCGACTCGACACTGACCGCGAACCCGAAGGCCAACGCCGCCAAGGGCGGTTGGCGGCCGAGCGCCGGCACCGCGCGCGAGCCGTCCGACGCCCTGCACACCCCGGCCGGATGCCCGTTCAACCCGCGGTGCCCGCTCGCCGTGGACCGGTGCCGCGAAGAGCGGCCCGAGCCGCGGCCCGTGCCCGGGACCAGCCAGATCTCGGCGTGCCACTTCGCCGAGGAGGTCGCCCGCGCGCGCGACCTCGACGAGGCCGTGGCGATGCGGGACGCCGCCATCGTCGCATCCGCTCCGTCCAGCTGAGTCCGTGCCAGACGCCGGGCGCAGTATCGGAGCCCGACACCCACCGCCTGTCCACCAACGACGTATCCGCGCACCGCACAAGGAGATCGACAGATGTCACGCACAGTTGCCGACCTGGTCCTCACGGGTGGGCTCGTCACGACGATGGCTGAGGACGGCACCGGCGTCCCGGCCGAGGCCGAGGCGCTCGCGATCGTCGGTGACCGCATCGCCGCCGTCGGGACCGCGGACGAGATCGACGGATGGACCGGCCCGGACACCCGGATCGTCGACCTGGCCGGCCGCCGGGTCGTGCCGGGCCTCATCGACACCCACGTGCACTTCGCCCGCGCCGGCTTCACCTGGAACGACGAGGTGCGCTGGGGCACGGTGACCAGCCTCGCCGAGGGGCTTGCGCTCATCGCCGAGCGGGCTCGCAGCACCCCGGCGGGCACCTGGATCATGGTCATCGGCGGCTGGGACCCCGCGCAGTTCAGCGAACGGCGCCACCCCACCCGTGACGAGCTCGACGAGGCCGCGCCCGAGCACCCGGTGATGATCCAGCACCTCTACTCGTACGGGATGCTCAACAGCGCGGCCCTGGCCCGCGTCCCCCTGGCCCGTGCGATCGACGAGGGCATCGACCCCGCCACCGTGGAGACCGACGACGCCGGGACCCCGACGGGTCTCGTCCGCACCATGACCGCGCTCAGGTGGCTCTACGCCCAGCTCCCCGTGCCGAGCCTCGAGGAGCAGGTGGCCTCGACCGCCGCGGCCGGCCGCGAGCTCGCCACGTTCGGGGTGGTCGGCCTCATCGACGGCGGCGGCGCCAACACGGGCCCCGACGTCTACCGGCCCCTGTTCGAGACCTGGCGCCGCGGCGAGCTCGTGCCGCGCGTGCGCCTGACCGTGCACTCCAGCGGGCCGGGTCGGGAGGAGGAGGACCTCGACGGCATCACCCGGTTCGTGCACCCCCGGCAGGGCGATGAGCGGCTCTCGGTGCTCGGCGTCGGCGAGATCATGATGTGGCCGATGCACGACGGCGTCGACCGCCTCCCGGACCTCGCGCAGGAGCACCGCGACCGCATCGAGGCGATCCTGCGGTCGTGCGCCGAGCGCGGCTGGACCGTGCAGATGCACCTCTTCCGGCCCGAGACCACCGACGTCGTCGTCGACATGTGGCGCCGCATCCACGCGGACATCCCGCTGAGCGACCTGCGCTGGACGATCGTGCACGGCGAGTCGGTCACGGCCGAGCACGCCGAGGTCCTTGCCTCGATGAGTGCCGGTGTCATCTGCGAGGCCATCCTGCGCATGGAGGGGGAGCACATCGCCGAGCTGTGGGGCGCGGACGCCGTCCGGGCCGCCCCGGACGTCCGCGCGCTCCAGGCCGCGGGCGTCCGCATCGCTGCGGGCTCGGACGGCATGCGCGTCGCGACCTACAACCCGTTCGCCACGCTGCAGTGGCTCACGACCGGTCGCTCGCTGTCCGGCACCCAGATCTGGGACGAGTCCGTGGTGCTCGACCGCCACGAGGCGCTCGCCCTGCTCACCACCCAGTCGGCCTGGTTCTCCTTCGAGGAGGGGAGCAGAGGACGGCTGCAGCCGGGATTCCTGGCGGACGTCGCGGTCCTGGATCAGGACTACCTGGAGGTCGACGCGAGCGAGCTCCCGGCCATCCGAGCGGACCTCACGGTGATCGGCGGGCAGGTCGTTCACGACGCTTCGGCGCAGGCGCGATGAGTGTGTGCCGCGCCGGCTCCGGCTCCCCGGTCTCAGTCGGCGTCGAACAGCTCGGGATGCTCCGCCAGCGCCAGTCGGGTGCGGCGGACGTGCATCCGCTGCACCGCCTGCGCGTCGGTGACGCTTCGGCGTCGGGCGGCGTCGACGAGCAGCCGGTGCTCCGCCGTGGTGGTCCGGTCGCGTGAGTCACCCACGAGCAGGGCGTAGGCGCGCCGGTAGTGCTGGGTCGTGTTCCACAGCCGGTGGACGAGGTCGATGACCATGCCCGGGCGCGCCGCGCTGAAGCTGAGCAGGTGGAACTCCCGGTCGAGCTTCAGGAACGTCTGCAGGTCGGCGCCCTCCATCTCGTCGGCCAGCTCGTCGAGCCGGTCGATCGCCTCTGCGTCCAGGTGGGGGAGCGACTGCTCGATGAGCAGCGGCTCCACCTGCTCGCGGATGAGGTACGCGTCCGTGCACTCCTGCAGGCTCAGGCTCGCGACCCAGGCGCCCGAGCTCGCGACCAGCCGGACCAGTCCCTCCGCCTCGAGGTGGCGCAGGGCGTCCCGCACCGGCAGCCGGCTCGCGCCGAAGTCCTCCGCCACCTCCTCCTGCCGGACGCGGTCCCCGGGCCTCAGCTCGCCGGCGAGGATGCGCTCGCGCAGACCGGCGACGATGCGGGCGGAGGCGGTCCTGTCCCTGACGGTCATCCCGGGCCTACGCGGTCGGGTCGGCCGGGTGCCACAGCTTCGTGGGCGCCGTCTTCTCGTAGGCCTTCCCGTTCGGGAAGCTGACGAGCTCGAGCTGCATGCCCCACGGGCTGAGGAAGTAGACCCATCGCTGGCCCGTGCTGTGGCTGGTGCTCGCGGTGGGCTCGCCGAGCACGCGGATGCCATGGGCGCGCAGGTGCTCGACCCCGGCGTCGAGGTCCTCGACGTAGAACGCCAGGTGGTGCCCGCCGATGTCGCTGTTGCGGGGCTGGGGCGCCTGCGCGCCCGGCGTCTCGTACTGGAAGATCTCGAAGTTGGGGCCGGTCCGGCACCGGTAGAAGCGCAGCTCGCGCATCACTGCGCGCGCGTCGACGCCCAGGTGCTCGGTCATCCAGTCGTCGTCGTGCTGGTACGGACCGAGCGAGTAGATCCGCTCGCAGCCGATGACGTCCACGAAGAACCGCTCGGCCTCCTCGAGGTCGGGGACCGTGAAGCCGATGTGCTCGGTACCGACGAGTCCGGGAAGTCCTGCCATGACCGACTCCTTCGTAATGTATACATTGGCGCTCGATCACCGTGGTCATTCACGGTGATTACGCGGCCTTGGTCTTGTCATCGTATCCAATGCTCACGTAATCTGGTCAAGGTCTAGAGCACGTCGTCTTGCCTGACCGCCGTTCGAGGGAGAACGCTCCGATGCCCCGACTTGTCCCGCTCGAGCCCGAGGTCTCCTGGGTCGAGCTGTCCACCACCGAAGAGGACTGGCGCGCCGCCGACCCCGGCCTGCTGGCCACGATGCTCGGCCAGATGCACCTCATCCGGGCGTTCGAGGAGACCGTCCTCGAGCTCGCCGGCGAGGGGCTCGTCCACGGCCCCGCACACTCGAGCATCGGCCAGGAGGGGGGCGCCGTCGGGTCCGTGGTCGGGCTGCGATCCTCCGACGGCGTCAACGGCTCCCACCGCGGCCACCACCAGTTCCTGGCCAAGGCCATCGGCCACGTGGCGCCGGACGGACTCAACCTGGAGAGTCTCGTCGACGACGAGATCCGGACCGTCCTGCGCCGCACGCTCGCCGAGATCCTCGGGCTCGCCCAGGGGTTCTGCCGCGGCCGGGGCGGGTCGATGCACCTGCAGTGGCACGAGGCCGGCGCACTGGGCACCAACGCGATCGTCGGCGGCGGCGTCCCGCTCGCCGCCGGCAACGCATGGGCCCAGCGCCACGCCGGAACCGACGACGTGACGATCTCCTACTTCGGGGACGGCGCCGTGAACATCGGCTCGGTGCTCGAGTCGATGAACCTCACGGGCGCCTGGGACGTCCCGCTGTGCTTCTTCGTGGAGAACAACCTCTACGCCGTCTCCACGACCGTGGCCGAGGCGACCGCCGAGCCGCGGCTCTCGGGCCGCGGCCCGGGCTTCGGCATCCCCTCGTGGCGGGTCGACGGGATGGACCCGCTCGCCGTCCACCTCGCGACGCAGGCCGCGCTCGAGCACATGCGCGCCGGCAACGGGCCCACGGTCGTCGAGGCCGAGGTCTACAGGTTCTTCCACCAGAACGGCCCGTACCCGGGCAGCGCGTTCGGGTACCGCACCAAGAAGGAGGAGGCCGGCTGGCGTGCCCGCGACCCCCTGGAGCGCGTGGCCACCGAGATGCGGACGCTCGATCTCGTCGACGACGAGGCGGTCCAGGCGGTGCGGCGTCAGGCGACCGAGGCGATGACCGACGTCGTCGCCGAGCTCCTCGAGGCCGACCCCGACGGAAAGCCGGGCACCCGCCGCATCCGACCCGACCTGTGGCCGAGCACCGACTTCGTCGACGTCGGTGTGCGCGGCGACCTCAGCGAGGTCGAGGGCGCGCGGACCGAGGAGCAGGAGACCTTCGGCGGGGACCTGAGCCGGGGAAAGTTCATCGAGGCGGTCGCCCGCGTGATGGACCGGAGGATGGGAACCGACGAGCGCATCGTCATCCTCGGCGAGGACGTCCACAACCTCGGCGGCGGCACCAACGGTGCGACGAAGGGACTCGCCGCCGCCTACCCCGGGCGCGTCCTCGGGACGCCGATCAGCGAGAACGCCTTTGCCGGCCTCGGCGGCGGGATCGCGCTCGACGGGCGCTTCGTCCCCGTCGTCGAGTTCATGTACCCCGACTTCCTCTGGGTGGCCGCCGACCAGGTCTTCAACCAGATCGCCAAGGCCCGGCACATGTTCGGCGGCGACAACCCGGTCCCGCTCGTGCTGCGCACGAAGGCTGCCGCCGGGACCGGCTACGGGTCCCAGCACTCGATGGACCCCGCCGGCATCTTCGCGACCAGTCCGGGCTGGCGCATCGTGGCGCCCTCGACCCCGTTCGACTACGTGGGTCTGATGAACACCGCGCTCGCGCTCGACGACCCGGTCCTCGTCCTCGAGCACGTCGACCTCTACGGCACCCAGGGAGAGATCCCGGTGAGCGACCTCGACTACCAGATCCCCGTGGGCAGCGCGGCCGTCCGCCGCGAGGGCGACGACGTGACGGTGATCAGCTACCTCAGCATGGTCGCGAAGGCGCTGGAGGCGGTCGACGAGGTCGGTGTCGACGCCGAGGTCATCGACCTGCGCTGGCTGGACCGGGCGAGCATCGACTGGGAGACGATCGGGCGGTCGATCAGGAAGACCAACGCCGTCCTCGTCGTCGAGCAGGGAGCGGTCGGGACGTCCTACGGCGGCTGGCTCGCGGACGAGATCCAGCGGCGCTACTTCGACCACCTCGACCAGCCCGTGGCGCGCGTGACCGGCGCCGAGGCGTCGCCGTCGATCTCGAAGGTCCTCGAGCGAGCGGCGATCGCAGGCACGGAAGAGGTCGTCGCGGGTCTCAGGCGCGTCGTCGACGGATTCGGTGGTTGAGATGGCGACCGTCATCAGGATGCCGGGAGTTCTCGCCAGCATGACCGAGGGCATCGTGGCCGGCTGGCAGGTCGCCGAGGGCGACGAGGTCGTCCAGGGAACCGTTCTCGCCGAGATCGAGACCGAGAAGGCCCTCGTCGACTTCGAGTCCGAGGACGCGGGCGTCATCGGCAGGCTTCTCGCCGCCGAGGGGGACACGGTCCAGGTCGGCGAGCCGATCGCGATCCTGCTCGCCGAGGCCGGTGAGGCCTACGAGCTCTCCGAGCTCGTCGACGTGCCGCCGGGCGACGGCGAGGCGCAGGGTGGTGATCGTGCGCGTGGCGACGGCGAACAGCCCGACGGCGAGCGGCTCGACGACGAGACGCCGACACCCGCGCGCCGGGCGAGCGGCGCCGACGGTGCCGATGCCGCGCGCGACCTGCGGGAGGCACCTGCGGGCGCGCCCCCCGAGCCATCCGCCCCGCTCGCCGAGAGGGATGCCCGTCCCGGCGGGCGGATCTTCATCAGCCCGATCGCCCGCAAGATGGCGCGGGAGCGTGGTATCGACCCTGCTCGGCTGACCGGGTCGGGACCTGGCGGGCGGATCACGCGGCGGGACGTCGAGGCGCAGGCCGCACAGCTCGCCGCCGCGTCGCCGGCGCCCCGTGAGGAAACGACCCCGGCCGCTGCCGGAGCGGGTGCCGGGGCGGCTGTCGCCGGGGTGACCTCCGACGCCGTCGAGGACGTCCCGGTGAGCGGCATGCGCCGCGCCATCGCCCGGCGCCTGACCGAGTCCAAGTCCACGGTGCCGCACTTCTACGTCACCGAGGAGTGCCGGGTCGACGCCCTGCTCGCCCTGCGCCGCCAGGTCAACGAGTCGCAGGGCGTCAAGGTCTCGGTCAACGACTTCGTGCTCAAGGCGGTCGCCGCGGCGATGGCGGCCGTGCCGGACGTCAACGTGACCTGGGGCGGGGACGTCATCCACCGGTACCGGGGCGTCGACGTCGCGGTCGCCGTCGCCACCGACGGCGGGCTGGTCACGCCGGTCGTGCGCGGGGTCGAGCAGATGCCGATCAGCGCACTCGCCACCTCGGTGTCCGAGCTCGCCGGGCGAGCCCGGGCCGGACGCCTCAAGCAGGACGAGATCGAGGGCGGCAGCTTCACGGTGTCGAACCTCGGGATGTTCGGCACGCGAGAGTTCAGCGCCATCCTCAACCCGCCGCACGCCGGGATCCTCGCCGTCGGTGCGGCGCTGGAGCAGCCCGTGGTCGAGGACGGTCAGGTCGTCGTCGGTACGGTCATGCGCTGCACGCTCTCGGCCGACCACCGGGCCGTGGACGGCGCGCTCGGGGCGCGGTGGATGCAGGAGTTCCGCAGGGCGATCGAGAGCCCGCTGGCGCTGCTCGTGTGAGCCGTGTGGGGGCGCCGGCCCGCTGCAGGCGCCCCCACGAGCACGGCGAGCTGCGTCCGTTGACACGTCATGACACCGCTCGTAGGCTGATATCGCAAACGTTTGCGAACCGCCTAGCACAGTTCGCACCCCGCCGGAGAGCATCGCCGCTCGCGCGGACCTGCGTGCCTCGAGCATCACCCGAGACCGAGCACCCACCACCGCCGCGGCGGCCCCACCAGGAGGTAGAGCAGCATGACCGAGGTACCCGCCCCCCGTCGCACCGGCAATGCCGAGGTGATCCACCACGAGGGCTACGACGAGACGATCGTCAGCCCGTTCGTCCCGGCGATCCGCGCCGTCGACGGCGCACGCCTCGTCTTCATCAGCGGGGTCACCGGAGCTCCCGTCTACCACGACCATCCGCACGTCGCCGAGGTGTTCGACAGCATGCCGATGGATGCGAAGGGGCAGGTGACCAACGCGTTCGACCACCTGGACCTCGCCCTGAGAGCAGCCGGGTGCGGCCGGCACGACGTCGTCAACATCATGCGCTTCTTCACCGACGTGGACGCGGACCAGGACGTGGTGAACAAGCACCAGGGAGAGTGGTTCGGCGGGCACGTCCCGACCAGCACCACCGTCGAGGTGACCCGGTTGGCCACCGACCCCCGCCTGCGCTTCGAGTTCCACGTGGTCGCCGCGGCGCCCGCCGGCGTGTAGAGAGACACGGCCAGAGAGACTCGCCCACCACTTGACTTTGCCCTGTGACCCAACGAGAATTGCAATCGATTGCTGAAGGGGCAACGACGCCCTCAGCCAGGTCTACGAAGGAGAACCACCGTGAGTGACTCGAAGCCCACCGTCGGCTGGATCGGCGCCGGACGCATGGGGTTCCAGCTTGTCAAGCGACTCCTGGCGGCCGGGTACGACGTCGCCGTCTACAACCGCACCCGCTCCAAGGCCGAGCCGCTGACCGAGTTCGGGGCGACCGTCGTCGACCGACCGGTCGACCTCGCCGGGCGTGACGTCGTCTTCAGCATGGTGGCCGCGGACAAGGACCTCGGCCAGGTCATGCAGGGTGAGGACGGCCTGCTCACCGACCCGGAGCGCGCGCCCCGGCTGGTCTGCGACTCGTCGACGGTGTCCGTCGAGGCCAGCGCGCCGGTCCGCGCGGCGGTGGAGGAGCGTGGCGGCCAGTTCCTCGCGACTCCTGTCTCCGGCAACCCGGCGGTCATCGCCTCCGGCAAGCTCAGCGTGGCCGCCTCCGGCTCGCGTGCCGCGTTCGACGAGGTCGAGCCGCTGCTGGCCTCGTGGGGCCGTTCCGTCACCTATGTCGGCGAGGGTGATGCGGCGCGCATCGTCAAGATCGCCCACAACGTCTTCCTCGGCGTCGTCATCCAGTCGATGGCCGAGATCACCGTGCTCGCGGAGAAGTCGGGAGTCAGCCGGGCGGACTTCCTGTCCTTCCTCAACGACTCGGTGATGGGCTCGGTGTTCTCCCGCTACAAGACGCCGGCGCTGGTCAACCTGGATTTCACGCCCACCTTCACGAACGTGCTGCTCCAGAAGGACTTCGACCTGGGCCTGGCCGCGGGCCGGGAGCTCGGGGTGGTGATGCCGGTCGCCGGCCTGACCCGCGACCTCGTGGCGCAGGAGGTGGGCAACGGGAACGTCGAGCAGGACTTCGCCTCGCTCGTCCTCACCGTGGCCGGTGGCTCGGGGCTGGACATCCAGTCCGAGGAGGCCGACGTCAGCGACGGCCTCGAGGCCGAGTGATGAGCGGGGTGCACAGCCACCCGCCCGCACGAGGAAAGCTGTTCGCACGTCCGTCCGCCCGGCCCCACGGCGCCCGCGACCTGCCCGCTCCCGGCCAGATGGCGGTGGACTACGAGCATCGGGTCGACATGGACCGGTTGCGGAAGTACCGGCTCGGGCGTGCCAAGGCGGCTCTGGAGGCGAGCGAGTGCGGCGCGTTCCTGCTCTTCGACTTCTACAACATCCGGTACACGACCCAGACGTGGATCGGCGGGGCGCTCGGGGACAAGATGATCAGGTACGCGCTGATCCTGCGGGATCGCGAACCGATTCTCTGGGACTTCGGCTCGGCCGTGCGGCATCACAAGCTGTACAGCGACTGGATGCCGGACGAGCATCACCGGCCCGGGTTCCTCGGCTTCCGCGGTGCGGTCGACCCCGAGGGCGGCGGCCTCATGCGGGACGCGGTCTCCGAGATCAGGTCGATCCTCACGGAGGCGGGTGTCGCCGACGCCCCGCTCGGGCTGGACATCGTCGAGCCGCCGTTCCTGTTCGAGCTCGAGCGGCAGGGCATCCGTGTGGCCGACGCCCAGCAGTCGATGCTCGATGCGCGCGTGATCAAGAACCAGGACGAGATCATGCTGCTCAATCAGGCCGCGGCGATGGTCGACGGCGTCTACCAGGACATCGTGGACGCGCTGCGGCCCGGCGTCCGGGAGAACGAGATCGTGGCGCTGGCCAACGCCCGGCTCTACGAGTACGGCAGCGACCAGGTCGAGGCCGTCAACGCGATCTCGGGGGAGCGGTGCAACCCGCACCCGCACAACTTCACCGACCGCATCATCCGGCCGGGCGACCAGGCGTTCTTCGACATCATCCACTCCTACAACGGCTACCGGACCTGCTACTACCGCACCTTCGGCGTGGGTTGGGCGACCGAGAGCCAGAAGGACGCGTACAAGAAGGCCCGCGAATGGATGGACACGGCGCTCGACTCGATCCGGCCCGGGGTCGGGAGCGACGAGGTGGCGGCGGTCCTGCCCAAGGCGGAGGACTTCGGGTTCGAGAACGAGCTCGCGGCGTTCGGTCTGCAGTTCGCGCACGGCCTGGGCCTCGGTCTGCACGAGCGCCCGATCATCTCCAGGCTCAACTCGATGAAGGACCCGGTGGAGATCCGACCTGGCATGGTGTTCGCCATGGAGACCTACTGCCCGGCCTCGGACGGCACGTCGGCCGCTCGCATCGAGGAGGAGGTGGTGGTGACGGACTACGGGATCGAGGTCCTCACCAAGTTTCCCGCCCAGGACCTTTTCGTCGCCAACCCGTACTAGTGGCGCGGAGTCGTCGAGCCGGCGGACCGAGCTCACCATGAGCAAGGCTCCGTCGCTGGGTCTCCTGCACCTGGCGGTCTTCTGCAGCTCGTTCGACCGCCTCGTCATCGCGCCGTTGCTGCTGGCGATCGCGGACGATCTCGGGATCTCGCTGGCGGATGCCGGCATCATCGCGTCGGTCTATCTCGTGGGCTACGGGGTCATGCAGATCGTGTGGGGCATGGTCTCGGATCGGCTCGGGCGCGTGCGCACCATGCGTCTCGCGCTGCTCCTCGCGGCGGTCGCGGGCATCGCCACCGCGGCTGCGCCGGACGTGGCGACGCTGCTGCTGGCCAGGTTCGTCGCCGGTGGGGCCTTCGCGGCGATCGTCCCCGGCGCGCTCATCTACGTCGGCGACACGGTGCCTGTCGCCCAGCGTCACGGCCCGTTGACGGACGTCATGATGATGACGGCGACCGGTATGGCAGCCGCCACGCTCGTCGGTGCTCTCCTGGCCGATCTCGCGAGCTGGCGGCTGGCCTTCGGGGTCCCCGCCGCTGTCGTGCTGCTGGTGGTCGTGCTGATGTCCCGTCTGCCGGAGGTCGCGGCGCAGGGCGAGCGGCTCTCGGTACGGGCGGCGCTCACGCGCGTCCTCGGTAACCGATGGGCGCTCGTCGTGTTCGCGCTGGCGTTCGTCGAGGGTGTGGTGCTGCTCAGCGTGCTCAACTTCCTGCCGACGGTCCTGCAGAACCAGGGGATGAGCACCACGTTTTCCGGGGCCGTCACCGCGGCCTACGGCGTGGCCGTCATCCTGGCCACCCGCGTCGTCAAGGCCGTCGCGGACCGCATGACGCAGGCGCAGCTCGTCGCTGTCGGGGGCGCTTCTGGTGCCGGCGCCTTCGTGGGGCTCGTCATCGACCCCGGCACCGCCGGCGTGCTCATCGCGTGTGTCCTCCTGGCCGGAGCGTGGGCGTTCATGCACTCCACGCTGCAGAAGTGGGCCACCGAGGTCGCGCCCGACGCCCGTGCGACGAGCGTCAGCCTCTTCGCCTCGTCGCTGTTCATCGGCAGCGCGGCCGGAACGGCGCTCGGAGCGGTCTTCGCGGACCGGGGAGACTTCGTGACGTTGTTCGCGATCGGGCTCGGGATCGCCGCCGTGCTGGGAGTCGCGGCGACGGTGCTGCGGGCCCGGAGTGAGTAGGGCGGCGGCTGGTGTTTCACGTCTCGTCGTCGTACAGCTGGGATGCCACGCTCCCGAATGCGGCTTGCTCTGCTGGGCGGCCAGCGTGCTGCAGCGCGCACGCGAGACGAGCGTGATCGACGTTTTCATCCAGAGCGACACGACCTCGGCCAGGAGTGCCCGCCGGGAGGCTGAGCCATGCTCGCGTGGGTCGAAGCTGACCACTAGTCGAGTCTCCGGCCCCGCGCTGTGCATCACGGCGATGTGCGCACTGGCCGCCCGATCGCGAACGATCACGGTCATATCAACCGAGTACCGACCGTAAAAAGTGCGTCGATCAAGCGTCGCGCGAGAACACAGAAATGCCCATGGAGCAGTCCCGTCGTCGCGGTGATTTCAAAGCCGTCATTGTACCCGGACGGGTACTTACTGGTCGTGACCAGAGTCCCTAATGTCGGGTCTCACGCCGTAAAGCGAGCTGTAGCAATGACGCTTAGACCACTACGCGACGGAGATACACGTATGGCTCATTCACCGCCCGACTCTTCGACAGAAGCACACACGGAGCGTGACGAACACGATGTTGAGGAGCTTGAGGCGGCGGTACCGCTGGGCGACCTGATCGTCCGCGGAGTGTTCGTGCTGCTCGGGGTCCTGGTCGCGCGCCGGGGCTTCGAGCTCGGCCTGTCGACCGAGAACGGATCGCTCGGCGCTGGAATGTTGCCCGCTGTCGTCGGCTCGACCATGGTGGTGCTTGCTGCTGCGCTCCTGCTCGGCGCGGTCGCCAAGCGGATGCGAGCTACGACGACAGAATCGAGTGACTCCGCCGTTGATCAGCCGATGGCTCCTCGGGACGACGGTCGGCGGGAGATCGCAGAGACGCTTCCGATGACGGACGAGGCCCCGGAAGCGGATGCGGTGTGGAAGCGCTGGATCAATGTGGCAGGACTGGTCGCACTGGCCGCAGCGATTCCGCTGATCGGGTTGGCTCCGGCCGTAGGCGCCTACGTGCTGTTCGTATCGCTCCTCATCGAACGGTGGAAGATCGTCTACAGCGCGTTGTTCGCGGTGATCGTCGGTGGCGCCGTGTGGTTCCTGTTCCAGGAGCTGCTGGCGGTACCGGTCCCCACCGGGACCTTGTGGTGATCGGCGATGACTGAGATTCTTCTTGGCTTCGAGACTGCATTCACAGCGACGAACCTTCTCTACTGCCTCATCGGCGTTACGCTCGGCACCGTCATTGGTATGCTCCCCGGCCTCGGCTCCGCTTCGGGAGTCGGTCTGCTCCTTCCGCTGACCTTCGGCCTCGAGCCGGTGACAGCGATCATCATGCTGGCCGGGATCTATTACGGCGCCCAGTACGGCGGGACGATCTCATCGGTCCTGATCGGAGCACCGGGCGAGGCCGCCACGGCCGTCACGGTTCTCGAGGGACACCAGATGGCCCGACGCGGACGAGCCGGCCAGGCCCTGGCGATCGCGGCCATCGCCTCGTTCGTCGCCGGCGTGCTGAGCCTTGTCGTGGTCATGTTCGTCTCACCGTTGCTCGCCAACGTCGCACTGCAGTTCGGCCCCCCCGAGATGGTGGCAGTCATCCTGCTGGCGTTGGTCGCCACCGTCGGGTTCACCGCTGGAGGGCGAACCAAGGGTCTGCTCTGCCTCGGTCTGGGTCTGGTCGTCGCGACCGTGGGCATCGACCCCGTGCTGGGGACAGAACGATTCACGTTCGGCCGCATCGAGCTGCTTGGCGGCCTGGGGTTCATCGAGGTCGTGATCGGGGTGTTCGCGATCGCGGAGATTCTCCGTAACGTGTCCGCCCGCCACTCCCCGCAGGTCGCTCGCCCGAGCTGGGGCGAGATGATGCTGTCCAAGAACGACCTCAAGGTCAGCACGGCCCCCATCGTGCGAGGATCCGGCATCGGCACCGTCATGGGAGTTGTACCCGGCGCCGGCTCGACCCTCGCGTCGTTCGCGAGCTACGGCGTCGAGCGAACCGTCGCGAAGGGGAAGGGCTTCGGGAAGGGAGCCATCCAGGGTGTGGCCGGTCCGGAAGCGGCGAACAACGCCGGCGCCAACGGATCGTTCATCCCCACGCTATCGCTCGGGATCCCCGGCTCGGCGACGACGGCAGTCCTGCTCGGCGCGCTCACGCTTCATGGAATCCAGCCCGGACCACTTCTCATCGAGCAGCAGCCTGTCCTCGTGTGGGGCGTGCTCGCCTCGTTCCTCATCGGTAACGCGATCCTGCTCATTCTGAACCTGCCGCTCGCACCGCTGTTCGCCTCGGTTCTCACGGTGCCTTACAAGCGCCTGTATCCCGTAATCCTGGCGGTCTGCATCATCGGCGCGTATGCAGTCGAGAACTCCATGACCGGCGTGTGGGTCGCCGTGGCGTTCGGCATTGTCGGCTACTTCCTTCAGAAGTACGACTACCCCCTACTGCCGTTGATCCTCGGCCTGATCCTTGGACCGATGCTTGAGCAGGGGCTCGCACAGTCGGTGCAGATGGGTGGGGGCTCCTACGCCATCTTCGCGGACCGTCCGCTCGCGCTCGTGTTCCTCGCTCTCACTGCGCTCGCCCTCGTCCTGCCGCCCGTGGTGCGCGGGATCCGGTCCCGGCGCACCAGGTCCGCAGACAAGCTCGTGAGCAGGTAGGGCCCGTGCGCTGAGGACCACCGAGATCACGTTGAACGACCGCAGAACACATATCTCTGACGACGAAGACATTCACACGATTGGCGAGGAAGACTGTAATGACACGGAACTTGCGGGGAATCACCATGCCGGCCTCGATCGGCGCCCTTGCGCTGGTGCTGGCAGCCTGCTCCGGGGGAGACGCCGATAGCGGTGAGACCTCGGACGGGGAGTGGTCACCTGAGCAGGACGTCAGTTTCATCGTGCCGGCCAATGCCGGCGGCGGTCAGGACATCTTCGCTCGGTCGATGGCCGACTCCTTCTCGCAGACCGACGACGACGTCACCGTCGTGGTGGAGAACAGACCCGGTGGATCGAGCGCGACAGGTTCGTCCTACGTGCAGCAGCAGGAGGGCGATCCTCACTTCCTCCTGACCGCCACGATCTCGACGTTGTCCCTGCCTATCACCACGGACGTCAGCTACACCTGGGAGAGTTTCACGCCGATCGCCATGGTCGGGACGGATGTCTCGATCGCGGTGGTTCGAGCAGACTCGGGGTGGGACTCCCTCGAAGGGGTGATCGACGACTCGAGCGAGGTCCGCGCTGGTGTTGCAGGGCAGGACGGGCCGGACTCCGTGACCCTGGACGTGCTCATCGGTGAGACGGGCTCCGAGTTCGACCGCGTCGTCTTCCAGTCGGGAGCCGAGATCGTGACCGCGATCCTGGCGGGAAACATCGAGATGGCGGTCGTCAATCCCAACGAGGTTGCCGGCCAGCTGGAGAGCGGGGACCTCGTTGCGGTGGCGGTGTTCGCCGACGAGCGGTACCCGGAGGACAGCGCGCTGGGCGACATCCCCACGGCGGTGGAGCAGGGGTACGACGTCTCGGTGAGCCAGCTGCGCGGCGTCCTCGCCCCGGCCGGCATCACCGAGGAGCAGCGCGCCTACTGGGAGGACATGGTCGAGGCGTACACGGAGTCCGAGGCCTACGACTCCTACATCGAGTCGTCGCTGCTCCAGCCGGAGTTCCTCACGGGCGATGAGTTCGAGAGCTACCTCGGCGAGCAGGTCGAGCTCCTGGAGGGCGTCCTCGCCGAATGAGTCATCGATCGAGCATGTCACTAGGTATCTAAGGAGAGTTCATGGTTGAGATCGTTGCCGCCCGAAGCTGGATCCTGCGCATCCCCCTTCCCGGTGACCACGTCGTCGGTGACGAGAACAACTGCAATGTCGCTGGTGTCACCCTCGAGACCGCCGACGGTCACATCGGACGCGGTTTCGGCTTCACCGTGGAGTGGGACGGCAGCGAGGCCATCCGCAGCATCATCGACATGGTGCTCCTTCCGGCCGTGATCGGCCGGAGCAGCCACGACGTCGCGGACATCTGGAACACGAGCATGCTCAGGATCGACCGTGTCCGGCGTGGCCTCGCGTCGATCGCGATCGGCGCGGTCGACATGGCCCTGTGGGACCTGGCCGCTGTCGAACGTGGCATTTCGCTGGCCGACCACGTCGGCAAGGTGCGCGCCTCTGTCCCCGCCTACTCGAGCGGGCAGTTCGCACCGACACTCCCGATGGAGAAGGTCATCGAGAATGTCCACAAGCAGATGGAGATGGGACTGACGGCGGTCAAGCTCCGCGTGGGGATGGACCCGGAGAAGGACCTCAGCCGCGTCTCCGCGCTGCGGTCCGAGTTCGGCGACGCGTTGCGCATCATGTGCGACGCCAATCAGCGCCTCGTCCTGCCCGAGGCGATCTGGCTCGGTCGGCGTCTCGCTGACCTCGGCGTGTACTGGTTCGAGGAGCCCATGCCCGCCCGGGACGTCGATGGCCACGTTGCCCTCGCCAAGGCCATCGACGTGCCGATCGCCGTCGGCGAGCACCTCCAGAGCGCCGGCGAGTTCAAGGAGTACGCCCGGCGCGGCGCTGCCCACCTCCTCCAGCCCGACGTCGGACAGCTCGCCGGCCCGACGGAGTTCTTCCAGATCTCGGAGATGGCTCGGTCCGAGGGCGTCGCGCTCGCGCCCCACTTCCTGCCCGAGATCCACATCCACCTCATGGCGGCCTACCCCAATGCCGCCTACCTCGAGCAGTTCCCGTGGGTCGACAAGTGGCTCGTCAGCCCGCTGCAGTTCGAGAACGGCCACGCGCTCATTCCCGACACCGTCGGCCATGGCTTCGAGCTGGTGCCCGACGCGATCGAGCAGTTCCTCGTCGCAGGGCGGTGGGACTGATGACCGCAGGTCTGGTCCTCGTCGGTCAGGACCAGTTCCGACGTTCGCTCGTCGAGGACGCCCTTGAGGAGGCGGGCCTCGAGCGGGCGATGCTCGGTGAGCCCGGTGAGGCGGCCGATCAGCTGCTTGAGCGTGCGGTCGCGCTTATCGTCCCACCCGAGCGCCTGCTGTCGGTGGACGAGCTGGAGCGTGCGCGCGAGCTGCGCGCCGTGGTCAGCCCCGTGATCGGCACAGACCACCTGCCGCTCAAGGCCCTGGCACACCGCGGTATCGCGGTGGCCCACGGGGCGGCGCCTGAGAACTATGTCGGGATGGCCGAGGCCGCTGTGGCGCTGACGCTGTCGATCGTTCACCGCATCAAGGCCAAGGAGGCGAACCTTCTTGCCGGTGCGGAACGTCTGATCGACGTCGGTGGACTCCTCGGCACCCGGACCGTCGGTCTCGTGGGGCTCGGCCGAATCGGACGTGCCGTCGCCGAGCGGCTTGCCGCGTTCGGCTGCCGGCTCGTGGGCTCGGACCCGCAGGTGGGCGAGCTGTCCGGCGTCGAGGTGGTGCCGCTCGAGCAGCTGTTGCGCGAGTCCGACGTCGTGTGCGTCCAGGTACCGCTGACGAACAGCACCCGGGCGCTGCTCGACTCGGCGGCGTTCGAGGTGATCAAGTCCGGTGCATTCCTGGTCAACGTCGGGCGCGGCGGGGTGGTGGACGAGATCGCGCTCGCCGAGGCTCTCGATCGTGGACAGGTGGCCGGCGCGGCCGTCGACGTCTGGTCCGAAGAGCCGCCCCCGCCTGACCACCCATTGCTTCGCCGGCCCGACGTCATCGCGACCCCGCACAACGCGGGGCACAGCAACGAGGCCTACGACGGGCTCGCCCTGCTCGCGGTGGACCAGGTGAAGCGCCTGCTCGACGGCCGGGACGCGGTCTATCCCGTCGAGTTGCCCTCGTAAAGCCCACGACTCGGTTCATGCCTCGACGAAAGGCTGTGGTACGTGATGACGATCGGAGACACGACGGAGGAGCTTGCTGTCGTTGAGAAGAGCGGCCACGCGATCGCGTTCCACGACGTGTCCGACGGGTCGCTGCTGGGCCGCGTCGAACTCGGCGCGTACCCGCACGAGATGGTGATCGACGCCGGCCGGAAATACGCGTACGTCGCTCACTACGGCGTCCGGATGTCGGGCGACGCCGGAGCGGGTGGGACGCGCGTGTTCGTCGTCGACCTAGCGGCGAGGAGGCTCGAGCGAACCATCGAGCTGAGCCCGTTCAATCGACTTCACGGAATCGCGATCGACGATCACGACCGCCTCTATGTCCTCAGCGAGGAGAAGGCGATTCTGCTGCGGATCGACGACCCCGCGACGGCCGGGGCACCCTCCGGCGCTGTGGCGACGGGCGGGATCAAGACCCACATGGTGGTGATCAACCGCGCGGGAACCCGGGCCTACGTCACGGGACTGCTCTCGGGGACAGTGAGCGCTGTCGACCCGCACGACGCCTCCGCGCCGCCTCTCGTCGCGGCGCCGGGGCCGCTCCCGGAGAGCTGCGCCCTGAGCAGGGACGAGAAGCAGCTCTATGTGGGGGTTCGCGGCGCCAAGTCGCTGGTCCGGCTCGACGCCGAGACTATGCGGGAGGAGAAGCGGGTGGCCGTGAAGGGAGACCCGCTGCGGGTCTACGTCGTGCCTGGCGACCGCGCGCTCCTGACGACCGACATCGAGAATCGCACTGTCACGCGTTACGACACCGATCTTCGAGAGGTTGACGCCCTGCAGTTCGACGCCATCCCGGCGGGCATCTCGTTCCATCGATCAGAGCCGATCGCCTTCGTGACACTGCTCGACAGGAACCAGGTCGCGATTGTCGACCTCGAGACACTCGCAACCCTGCGGACCATCGCTACAGGCTCGGAGCCGGACGTCACCGCGCTGATCTGACCACCACTGAACGACCGCCCCCTCCCAGCACCAGCCCACCCACAACCGTCGCGACGGCGCGGCGTACCAGGAGGTAGACACATGACGATTCAGTACACGGTCCGTGCCCGAAATCGCAGGCGGACCATTACGCTCGCTGCCGCGAGCACGACCGCACTTCTCCTCGCCGCCTGCACCGGCTCGGACGGAGACGACGACGCGGGCGGGACGGGCGAACAGATCACGCTGCGGTATGCCTTCTACGCCCCACAGGCCTCGTTCCCCGGGGTCCAGATGGACGAGTGGGCGTCCCTGCTCGAAGAGCGGACCGACGGTGCGGTGACGGTCGAGACGTTCGCCGGCGGCACGCTCCTGGCAACAGGCGATATCTACGATGGCATCAACGAGGGCGTCGTCGACGTCGGGCTCGACAGCCCGCACAACGACGCCAGCCGCTTTCCGTTTAGTTCCGTGATGAACCTCCCGCTGGGGATCCCGAACTCTCAGGTAGCCAGCGCCGTGTTCCTCGACCTGATCGAGGAGTTCGATCCCTCCGAGTTCGACGGGTTTCACGTGGTGACCGCGTTCACAACTGAACCGGCCTACGTCCTCACCACGACCGAGGTGACGGGGTCGGACGACGTCGCCGGGCTGGAACTACGTGCGCCTGGTCCGTTCGTCCGCATGGCCGAGGAACTGGGGATCACCCCTGTCAGCCTGCCTGCGCCGGAGCTGGCCCAGGGCCTCCAGACGAACCTGCTCCAGGGATCGCTGTCCTCTCGCGACGTCCTGCAGGACCTCGGTCTGGGGGAGTTCCTCAACTACATGGTCGACTACCCGCTCGGCATCGGCGGCACGTTTGTTGCCCTCATGGACGAGGAACACTACGAGGGGCTCCCCGAGGACGTCCGGACCGAGATCGACACCCTCGTCGAGGAGATGTCGGTGTTCGCCAGCGAGTACCACGACGACGTCAACGTGGCGCAGTCGGTCGAGTGGACCGAGACTGAGCACAGTTTCCAGATCACGGAGCTGAGCGAGGTCGACCGCGCGGAATGGGACCAGATCATGAGCGAGCTCGCTGACGAGTGGGTGGAGGCCAACAGCGGCGCCGACTTCGACTCGCAGGAGGTCCTCGATCGGACTCGTGAGCTGATCGAGGAGCACTCGGGGGGCGAGGGCTGACGTAGGACGGTGGAGCCTCGCGCTCGTCAGCCGGCAGTGCAGATCGCGGTGATCTCGGCCGTAATGGTGATCGGGGGAGGACGGATCTCGAGGGCAGGCCGGCCCCGACGCGCGGGCTCACCTCGTCGGGGCCGGGTCCGGTCTCGTCGGCGGTCCCGCCCAGGCGCAGTCCCGCGAACCTCGGGTGCCAGCGGTAGATCGCCTCGTAGTGGACGGACTCGCGCACGCGGGCGGCGTAGCGCACGGAGTTGACGGCCACGCCGTCGTAGACCCAGCACGACGCGTCGCGGGTGAACAGGTGGTTGGGTAGCGGCCCGAGGATGAGTGCCTCTGTCGCGCGTCAAGATTCTTGGCAGGGCTGTTGAGTCAGTCCTGAAGGAGAATCAGAACCATGGGAAGACCCCCTTCGATTCCGGTCGAGAAGAAGACTCGGATCGTGTTGAGCGTGCTCGCTGGTGAGCTCACGATCGCCGAGGCCGCGCGCCGCGAGAAGGTCAGCGAGCAATCGATCGGCCGGTGGAAGGCCGAGTTCCTCGAGGCCGGCAAGACCGCGCTGGCGACCGGCCGCAACGGGCCGACGTCCCGCGAGGAGCAGCTCGAGGCCGAGGTCGTCGAGCTGACCCAGGCCCTCGGTGAGGCCGCTGTCGAGATCCGGGTCTGGAAGAAGAGCGCGGAGGGCCGGTTGGGCCCTTCGAGGACCTCGAGGTGATCCGGGAAGAGGCCGGGATGTCGACCGCGAGGTGGTGCAGGATCTTCGACATCCCCGAACGCACCTGGCGGCGTTGGCAGTCACGCGCCCGCGTCGGCGAGCCAGCCCGTCGGCCGCATCCGCGCCCGGCCCGGGACGCCGCGGCCACGTTGATCGACATGCATGCCGCGAAGCACCCGGTGTGGGGTCATCGCAAGATCTGGGCGATGGTCCGTCACGACGGTCACGTCGTCTCCGAGGCGACCGTGCTGCGCCGGCTGCGCGACCAGGGGCTCATCCTGCCCGGCCAGTACCAGCGGGAGAGACGCAAGCTCGCCGAGCGTCGCAAGGCCGCGTTCGCCGAGGAGCCGACCGGCCCGAACCAGGTCTGGCAGCTCGACTTCTCCGAGTTCGAGACCACCGCCGGTGGAACCTGGCGGATCGCGGGGTGCCGGGACTACTGGTCGAAGTTCGAGCATCGCTGGCACCTGTCACCGACGGCGAACCAGTTCGACGCGATCGAGGCCGTCGAGCTCGCCCTGGCCGACTACGAGACCCTGTTCGGGCACCCGCTGGTCGAGCGCTGCGGGGTCGACACCGAGACCGGTGAGGTGCTGCCGGTGGTCACGATCGTGACCGACAACGGCGGCCCTTTCCGCTCGTTCCGGTTCGAGGCGTTCATCGCCTCCCACCCCGAACTGCGACACGTCCGCACCCGCGTCCGATCGCCGGGGCAGAACGGCTCACGCGAACGCGGATTCGGGACGCTGAAGTACGAGCGGCTCTACCTCGACGAGATCGACGACGCGGTCATGCTCGCCAAGCACGCCGAGGACTACCGGATCGAGTACAACACGATCCGACCCCACGAGGCCCTCGCCTGGAACCGGCCACAGGAAGTCCACCTCGGCCTGGCCGACCCCACCGTCCCGACCTTTCAAACCATCAAATCCCTGCCAACTACTTGACGCGGGACACCTCCGGCCCGCGCACGTGCAGCGGGATGGTGTCGACGCCGCCGAGCCGGTCCGCGACTTCTCGGCCCGTGAGGCCGGCGACGAGCACGCCGGCGAGCTCGGCGTCGTCCAGGGCACGGGAGTCCGCTGCACCGAGGCGGTGAGGGAGGACACCATTCGCGCCGGCAGCACGAGGCCGGCACTGCCTCCGTCCGGACGCAAGACGAATCCGGACGCCCCGACGGCTCCCGTACCCTCGCTCCGGTGACCTCCCAGACCCCACCCCCGGCGCACGAGCCCGCACAGGCCCGCGACACCGCATCCTTCCCGAGCCCGACCATCACCCCCGGCACCACCGCCGTCATCACCGGCGGCGCGCGCGGCATCGGCGCCACGTTCGTCGAGGCGTTCGCGGCAGCAGGGGCGCGCGTCGTCATCGCCGGCCACCGCGAGCCGGGACCGGAGCTCGCGGCCCGCCTCACCGCCGAGGGCCACGAAGTCACGTTCCACCCCACCGACGTCGGCTCCCCGGACTCCGTCGCCGACCTCGCCGCCCACTGCGAGAAGCACCTCGGCCACGTCGACGTCCTGCTCAACAACGCCAGCTACTACATGGGCATCGGCTCGAAGAAGTCGTTCGACGACATCACGCTGGAGGAGTGGGACCAGGTCCTGCGGGTCAACGCCACCGGCACCTGGCTGACCATCAAGGCCCTCCACCCGCTCCTGCGCGCGAGCGGCCGCGGCCGGATCATCAACATCGGCTCCACCACCGTCCACGGCGTCCCCTTCAACGCCCACTACGTGGCCTCCAAGGGCGCCGTCCACGCCATCACCCGTTCGCTGGCCAAAGAGCTCGGCGACGACGGCATCACCGTCAATGTCGTCGTCCCCGGCCTGGTGGAGTCGGAGGCGACCCTGGCCGTCAACGACCCCGGCTACCTGCCCAAGGTCGTCGCCCAGCGCGCCATCAAGCGCTCCGAGGTTCCCGAGGACCTCGTCGGTGCCGCGATGTTCCTCGCATCGGAGTCCGCGGGCTTCATCACCGGGCAGAGCCTCATCGTCGACGGCGGCATCGCCTTCAGCTGACCGGTGACGAGCGACATCGCGGCCTCAGCGCTCATCGCAGGCGGCTGGAGTCCCTGAGTCGCCCGTCGCGCCGGCGCCCGCACCCGCGCAGCTGTGGCGGGAGGGGCGGCACATGATGGGCGGCGCATCAGTTCCCGTGCGCCACGCCACCCCGAACATCTCCGTTATATCGATACCTCCCGCGGAGCAACTATCGGCTGCCGCCAGTGACATCTGATCGCGACTGCCGCCGGTGACATCGATCGCGACCTCGCTCGGCCCCACCGCAACCCGCCACCCCTCCGTCTCACGGTGTGAGCAGACGCGGACAGGGGGAATGGAGTGGTCCACCTCGCGCGTTACGGTCCATCGGTTGCCTGATCAGCCGGCCGGCCCGCAGAGGCCGCGGCCTAGGGGCGCCACGTCGAAGGGAGAGCACGTGACGACGCCACGTCATCTGGACCACATCGTGGTCACGACGCCGGATCTCGCCGCCACAGTCGAGGCCGTCGAGCGCGCCACCGGCGTCGCGTCCGAGCCCGGCGGCGCCCACCCGCGCTTCGGCACCACGAACTACCTCGTCTCCTTCGGCGGGGACACCTACCTCGAGCTGCTCGGCATCGACCACGCCAACACCGAGGTCACCTCCGGCCGCCCGTTCCGGCTCGACGACGTCACCACCACCTCAGTCTCGACCTGGGCGATCCACCCCGGCGACCTCGAGGCCGCACGCACCCGCGCGACCGACGCCGGCACCGACCCCGGCGCCCCCTACGACGGCGCACGCCGCACCGAGGCCGGCGAGCTCCTCCAGTGGCAGCTGACCAGCCCGCTGGCCGAGCCCACCGGGCTCGTGCCGTTCCTCATCGACTGGGGGAGCACCACCTCGCCCGCCGCCAGCACGGCCGCTCGCCTCGAGCTCGTCTCCTTCACCGCGAGCCACCCCGAGCCCGGGCCGTACCAGCGCGTGCTGACCGCCCTGGGCACCGACCTCGAGGTCACGACGGGGGAGACCGGGCTCCGGCTCACCGTCCGCGGCCCCGCCGGCGAGATCACCTTCTAGGCCCCCCGGCCACGCGCGCCGCCGAGCCGGCCCGCCGCGAGCACGCCCCACGCCCACGCGCCACCGACCGCACACACCAGCAGCACCACCCACGAGAAGAGGACCATGACGGACACCATGAGGGCAGTCGTCCTGCACGAGCACGGCGAGATCGACGGCCTGACGCTCGAGGAGAACCACCCCCGCCCCGAGGTCCGTCCCGGCTTCGCGGTCGTCAAGGTCCGCGCGACCTCGCTGAACTACCACGACATCTTCACGGTCAAGGGCATGCCCGGCATCACCGTGCCGATGCCGATCGTCCCGGGCCTCGACGTGGTCGGCGAGATCGACGAGCTCGGCGAGGGCGTGACCGGCTGGGCGGCCGGCGACCGCGTGCTCGTCAACCCGCTGCGCGAGACCGGCGAGCTCATGGGCGAGATGGTCGACGGCGGCCTCGCCCAGTACGCCCTCGTCGCCGCCGACCAGCTCATCGCCATCCCCGAGGGCGTGAGCTTCCCGCAGGCCGCCGCCCTGCCCGTCGCCTACGGCACCGCCCACCGCATGATCGTCGGCAAGGACGCCATCAAGGCCGGCGACCGCGTGCTCGTCCTCGGCGCGTCCGGCGGCGTCGGCACCGCCAGCGTCCTCCTGGCCAAGAAGCTCGGTGCCTGGGTGGTGGCCGCCGTCGGCTCCGAGGAGAAGGCTCAGCGCATGCGCGAGCTCGGCGCCGACGACGTCATCAACTACCGCGAGCAGGACTTCTACTCGTGGACCAAGGAGCACCTCGGCAAGCCGAACCGCTTCAACAACACCACGGGCTTCGACGTCGTCGTCAACTTCACCGGCGGCGACACCTGGGCACCCACGCTCAGGAGCACCGCGCTCGGCGGGAAGATCCTCGTCTGCGGCGCCACCGCCGGCTTCGACCCGGTCGAGGACCTGCGCTACATCTGGACCTTCGAGCTGCAGATCATCGGCTCCAACGGCTTCGCCGAGCCCGACTTCGTCGCCCTCCTCGACGACGTCGCCGCCGGCCGCCTCGAGCCCGTCGTCGACGAGGTCCTCCCGCTGTCGCGGGCCGCCGAGGGGCTGGCCCGCGTGCGCGACCGCGGCGTCGTCGGGAAGGTCGTCGTCGACCCGTGGCTCGAGGACGCGCAGCAGTCCGGACCGGTCACCGGGCAGGAGTCCGCGTGAGCCCCCGCGAGCAGCTTCCGCTCCCGAGCCCCGCCGAGGTCGAGGCCGAGCTCCTGCGCAGCCCGTTCCACCGCTGGCTCGGCCTGAGGGTCACCGACGTGACGCGCGAGAGCGTCACCATCGAGGTCGAGGCCCGCGAGGAGTTCATCGCCGACGTCGACGCCGGGTACGTCCACGGCGGCATCCTCGCCACGCTGCTCGACCTCGCCGCCGACTGGGCGCTCGTCGGCGCGATCGGTACCGGCGTGCCCACGATCGACTTCTCCATCTCCTACCTGCGCGCCGCCCACCCCGGCACCCTCACCGTGACGGGGCGCGCCGTCCGTCCGGGTAGGCAGGTCAGCCACGCCGAGGCCGAGGTCCGCGACGCCGACGGGCGCCTCCTCGCCGTGGGACGCGGCTCCTTCCTCTCTTCGGCCGCCGAGCAGGCCCGCGCCGCGGCCGAGGCCCGCCGGGGGGACGCCTCACCCGACCAGGACGCCCGCGCATGACCCTGCCGTCCGACAACCTCGGGACCGCCGTCTCGACCGACCACCCGGGCGCCGAGGCGCTGGTCGAGATCCAGGGCGGCCGGGCCACGCGCTGGACGTACGCCGACCTCGAGACCGCGATCGAGGCCCAGGCCGACCGGTTCGCCGCCGACGGCCACGCCCCCGGCGCGCGCATCGCGATCCTGGGGAAGAACTCGGGCGCCTGGCTCGTCGCCTTCTACGCCGCCCAGCGCGCCGGTCTCGTGCCCGTCCCGGTCAGCCACCGCCTGCCCGCCGACGGCATCCGCTACGTGCTGGAGAACTCCGGCGCCCGCCTCCTGCTCGCCGAGGACCCGGCGGTCGTCACCGGCGTCCCCGCCGGCGTCACCCTCGCCCCGCTCGCCGGCGTCCTCGACGGCGCAGAGCCGTCAGGCCGCACCGCGCCGGTCACCCGCGCGGCCAGGCGGAGCGTCGACGTCGATGAGCCCGGCATGATCCTCTACACCTCCGGCTCGACCGGGCGGCCCAAGGGCGTCGTCCTCTCGCACGCGAGCCACCTGTGGGTCATCGGCGTCGGGATGGGCTCCGGCGGCGGCGCGGGCGGCGACCGCGCCCTCGTGGCTGCGCCGCTGTACCACATGAACGCGCTCGCGAACGTCCAGGGCGCCTTCGCCGCGGGCGGCACGGTGGTCCTGCTGGAGGCCTTCGACGCTCGCGCGTTCCTCCAGGTCACGGCTGATGAGCGCGTCACCCGGGTGACCGGCGTGCCCCCGATGTTCGCGCTGCTGCTGCGCGAGCGGGACCTCGTGGAGTCCCTCGACCTGGGCTCCGTGCGCTTCGCGTTCGTCGGCTCCGCGCCCGCCAGCGACGACCTCCTGGACGAGATCGGCGCCCTCTTTCCACGCGCCCACGTGCGCTTCGGTTACGGGACCACCGAGTCCGGCCCCGTCGCGTTCGTGGAGGACCTCGCCCGCCCGACGCCGAAGGGCAGCGTCGGGCTCGCCTCCCCGGACGTCGAGCTGCGGCTCGTCGGCGCCGACGGTGAGATCGACCCGCGCCGCGGCGTCCTCGAGATCCGGGTCCCGGCCCTGATGAGCGGCTACCACGACCGCCCCGACGTGCCGAGCCCGCTCACCGCGGACGGCTTCTACCACTCCAAGGACCTCTTCGAGGTCGACGACGACGGCTACTACTTCTTCGCCGGCCGCGAGGACGACATGTTCTCCTCCGGCGGGGAGAACGTGTACCCCCTCGCCGTCGAGCAGGTGCTTCAGGCCTACCCGGGCGTGTTGCACGCCGCCGTCGTGCCCGTCCCGGACGAGATCAAGGGCGCCAAGCCGGTCGCGTTCGTCGTCCTCACCGAGGGGGCGTCCGTGACCGAGGACGAGCTGCGCCGGCACACCCTGGACCACCTCGAGCCGTACGCCCACCCGCGGCGCGTGCACGTCATCGACGAGCTCCCGCTGTCCGGCACCAACAAGGTCGACCGGCACCTCCTCGAGCGGCTCGCGCTCGAGCGGGCGGCAGGGCCGAACGACCACGCGGGGAGCCCGGACGACCCGGCGGCCGAGCGGTTCGCGCCGAGTGCGGGCGCGAGCACGTCGGCACCCGCGGAGGGTCCCGATCTATGAGCCTCGCTCCCGACCGCGTGCGGAGCCGGCTGCGGATCCGCCGCGCCGGTGACCTGCTCCTGCCCCTCGGCGTCGTCGTCGTCCTTCTCGCCGTGCTCCAGGTCCTCGCGGTCACCGGCGCGATACCGGCCGCCTACCTGCCGCCGCCCACCGAGATCGGCGGCGAGCTCGCCGGCCTGCTCGGCGGCGCGGCCCTGTGGGGGCACATCGGGTCCACCGTCACCGGATGGGCGATGTCGCTCGCGATCGCCGGCGTGCTCGGCACCGCCGTGGGGATCCTGCTCGGCTCGTCCGACTCCCTGCGCGCGCTGACCACCCCGCTCGTGGAGTTCCTGCGGCCCCTCCCGTCGATCGCGCTCATCCCGCTCGTCATCCTGCTCATCGGCGGCGGCCGCACCGGCGAGGTCTTCCTCGCCTCGTTCGCGGCGTTCTGGCAGATGCTCGTCGCCGCGATCGACTCGGTCCGCTCGGTCGACCCGGTCGCGCGCGAGACCGCGAACGCCTTCGGGCTCAGCGGCCGGCAGAGGATCGCCTGGGTCTACCTGCCGTCGATGCTCCCGCAGCTCATCACCGGCGTGCGGATCGCCTCGGCGATGGCGCTCGTCATCGTGGTGACCACCGAGATCCTCATCGGCGTCCCCGGCCTCGGGCAGGGGCTCAACCTCGCCCGGTCGGGCGGCGAGCTCGCGCGGATGTACGCCTACATCGTGGTGATCGGCGTGGTCGGGCTCTCCCTCAACGCTGCCATCCGGTGGATCGGCGACCGCGCCATCTCCTGGCACCCGTCCGTGCGGAAGGAGACCCGATGAGTCGAACGACCAGGCTCAATCTCCTCAAGGTGCTCGGCGCGGTCCTGGCGCTGGCGATCTGGTGGGCGACCTCCGCGGCGTCGACGAACATCTACTACCCGCCGATGCCCGACGTCCTGACCGGCGTCGTCGACTACTGGCTGACCGGGCAGGGCACCGAGCACCTCGTGTCCTCGCTGGTCAACCTGTTCACCGGCCTCGCGATCGCCATCGTGCTCGGGATCGTCGTCGGGCTGCTCGTGGGACAGGTGCGGCTCGTGGACAAGGCGATCTCGCCGACGTTCGAGTTCGTCCGCGCCATCCCGGCCACGGCGCTCGTCCCGTTCGCCATGGTCCTGTTCGGGCTCGGCACCGAGATGAAGACCTTCATCATCGCGCTGGGGTGCTTCTTCCCCATCCTGCTCAACGTGGTCGACGCCTGCCGAGCCCTGCCGCCCCAGTTGCACGACACCACGCGGAGCTTCAACATCCGCGGCCCGTTCCGCCAGCTCTTCGTCGTCGTGCCCGCCGTGGCTCCCCGCGCGGCGTCCGGCATCCGCGTGGCCATCCCGCTCGGCCTCATCCTCATGGTCACGTCCGAGATGACCGGCACCAACCTCGGCGTCGGCTACATCCTCACCACCGCGCAGAGCTCGTTCAACCTCAGCGCCGTCTGGGGGGCCATCGTCATCCTCGGCGTGCTCGGGGTGCTGCTCAACCTCGTCTTCGCCGCGCTCGAGCGCCGCACGCTGCGCTGGCACTACGACCAGGCCGACTGACCGCCCTCCCGCACCTCCTCCCGACCCTCGAGAAGGCACACATGCTCCGCATCGACTCGCTCACCAAGACCTACGGCGACGGCCCGACCGCCTTCCAGGCGCTCGCCGACATCACCCTGGACGTGGCCGACGGCGAGTTCCTCTCCATCGTCGGGCCCTCCGGCGCCGGCAAGACCACGCTCCTGCGCTGCCTCGCCGGCCTGCAGCCCGCGACGTCCGGCTCCGTGGAGTTCGACGGGCGGGCGGTCACCTCGGTGCCCGACGAGTTCGCCGTCGTTCTTCAGGACTACTCCCGCTCGCTGTTCCCGTGGTTCACGGTCGCGTCCAACGTCGGCCTGCCGCTCAAGGCACGCGGGGTCGGCAAGGCCGAGCGCGCCGAGCGGGTGGAGCGGGCGCTCGCGGAGGTCGGCCTGGAGGGCGTGGGCACGAAGCATCCCTGGCAGCTCTCCGGCGGCATGCAGCAGCGCGTGGCCATCGCCCGGGCGCTCGCCTACCGGCCGAAGGTGCTCATCATGGACGAGCCCTTCGCCTCCGTGGACGCCCAGACCCGCGCCGACCTCGAGGACCTCGTCCTCACGCTGCGGGCCGAGTCCGAGATGACGGTCGTCTTCGTCACCCACGACGTCGACGAGTCCGTCTACCTCTCCGACCGCGTGGCGGTGATGACGAAGTCGCCCAGCCGGATCGGGACGATCGTCGACATCGACCTGCCCGCCGAGCGCGACCAGATCCGCACCAAGGCACTGCCGAGGTTCGCCGAGCTCAGGGCGCAGGTCTTCTCCGAGATCCGCGAGCTCGTCGTCGCCCCGCAGCCCGACCCGGACTACTCGATCTGAGCCGTCCGATCCTGACCACCACCGTTCGACCAACGCACGACCCATCCAGAGAAGGACCCCTCATGACCTCACGTCCCCGGCGCCTCGCCGCCGCAGCAGCACTGGCCTCCGCCGCCTTCACCCTCGTCGCGTGCGGCGGCGGGGGAGAGGAGGTCGCCGAGAACGAGGACGGCCTCGTCGAGCTCACGGTCATGCAGATCACGACGATGGACGCAGGCCCGCTGCACCTCGGCGTGGAGCAGGGCTTCTTCGAGGAGGAGGGGCTCGACGTCACCGTCCAGATCGCCGAGGCCGGCTCCGCCATCGTCCCCTCGGTGGTCAACCAGGAGAGCCCGATCGGCTACGCGAACGTCGTCAGCGACCTCCAGGCGATCGACCAGGGCCTCGACGTCCAGTTCGTCTCCAACTGCTGCGGCACGGGCAGCGACCCCGAGGCGGACACGTCGGGGATCTTCGTCCTCCCGGACAGCGAGATCCAGGCGGCCGCGGACCTCGAGGGCGCCAACATCGCCGTCAACTCGGTCAACAACCTCGGCGACCTGACGATCATCCGGGCGCTCGAGGAGCAGGGGGTCGACGGCTCCACGCTCGAGTTCACGCCGATGAACTACTCCGACATGCCGGCCGCCCTCGAGCGCGGTGACGTGGACGCGATCTGGTCCGTCGAGCCGCACCGCTCGATCTCCGAGAGCCACGGGTTCGTCAACCTCAGCTCGAACTTCGTGGAGTCGTTCCCGGACACCCAGCTCGGCTACTACATCACCTCCGGCGCCTTCGCCGAGGCCAACCCCGAGGTCGTCGCCGGCTTCCAGCGCGCGATGGACCGGGCGAACGAGTACGCCACGGACAACCCGGACGAGGTGCGGGCCACGATCGCCGAGACCCTCGACCTCGACCCGGAGCTCGTGGCCGGTGCGAACCTCGCGACCTACGTGCCGGGCCTCGACCAGGACAGCGTGCGCGCATTCGGCGAGGCCGCCGTCGAGCAGGGGATGATCTCCGAGGAGCCGGACTACGAGGAGATCTTCGTCGAGCCGCAGGAGTAGCGGGCGCGACCATCGCACAGCAGAACGGCCGAGCGGGCCGGACCGTCCGATGGACGGTCCGGCCCGCTCTCGCGTCGGTGGTTGGCTCGCGCCTCAGGCGGTCACGGCCGCCTCAGCCCGGTGCTTCTCGCCGAGCGCCACGAACACGGCCGCATTGAGGTCGAAGGCGAGCTTCGCCTCGGCGACGCAGCGCTCCCGGTCGGCGTCGGAGAGGTCGGCGGCGTCCATCGCCGCGCGCCACTCGTCCTTGTAGGGCTTGGTCTTGGGGATCTCGGCGAACGTGTAGAAGGCGAGCTCGTCGGGAGTCATCCCGTAGTGGCGCTGCAGCATCCGCGCGATGATCTGGCCGCCCGAGAGGTCGCCGAGGTAGCGGGTGTAGGCGTGCGCGAGGTAGGTCGCGGCGTCGTCGATCGAGTTCAGCCGCGCCACGTAGTCGTGAGTCGCGGGGAGCACCTCGAGGTCGGCCCAGTCGGCGCCCGCGAGCGTGCGCAGGTCGGCTGCGACGGCCTGCTCGCGGAGGAGCTCGTCGCGGACGAACGCGCCGGCGACCGGGTCGTCGGCCAGACGCGCGCCCGCCTCCTCGAGGGCGGTGTAGATCGCGTGGTGCTGGCGGGCGAGGACGATGTAGGCGTCCCGGCCGAGAGCGCCACCCATGAGGTCGGTGACGAAGGTGCGGGTCTCCGCGTGCTCGTGCTCCGCGCGCGTGGCGTCCCGCAGCAGCTCGGACAGGTTGACGCTCATTCAGGCCCCGCGGGAGGTTCGACGTTCAGCACGTTGCTGACGAAGCGTCAGCATAAGGCTTGATCGTGCCAGTGAGCGGCGACTTGCGCAAGCCTAGCGTTGTGGAAATGTCGGCGTCGCGGAGGGGACTGCCGAACGCCGGGCGTGTCACGCGAGCAGCCCCGGAGCTCGACGACCGCGTCGAGGACCGGCGGACCTCATCGAGCCTCTCGCACCACCGGGCAGCTCATGCACCTGGGGCCACCCCGCCCGCGGCCGAGCTCCCCGCCCGGCACCTCGATCACCTCGATGCCGTTGGCGCGCAGGTGCGCGTTGGAGGCCGGCGCGCGGTCGTAGGTGACGGCCACGCCGGGCGCGAGGGCGAGTGCGTTGCAGCCGTCGTCCCACTGTTCGCGTGCCGCGGTGCGCGCGTCGAGGTCCGGGGTGAGGAAGCGCAGATCGTCGTGGCCGACGATTTCGGCGAGCACGGCCTGCATGCGCTCCGGGGCGTGGTCGGTGACCGTCACGTCGCCGGCGCCGTCGGGAGTGAGGGTGAAGCTGGGCAGGTCCCCGAGCCCGCCGTAGAGCAGGAACGTGCGCTCGTCGACCATCGTCATCGCCGTATCCAGGTGCATGAGCTCGCGCTGGCTCGGCATCGCGAGCGCGAGCACGCGGTCCGCCGACCCGGCCGCGAACATGCGGGCCGCGAGGTGCTCGACCCCCTGTGGCGTCGTGCGTTCGCTCATCCCGACCACCACGGCGCCGCCGCCGACCACGAGGACGTCGCCGCCCTCGACGTTCGCCGCCCCCTCCGCCGGGCCGGCCGCCCATCGGTGGAAGCCGCGCCCGGCCGGTCGTCCGGTCCCGACGGCGGAGCTGACCTCGCCGGGGCCGGGTCCGGTCTCGTCGGCGGTCCCGCCCAGGCGCAGCTCCGCGAACCTCGGGTGCCAGCGGTAGATCGCCTCGTAGTGGACGGACTCGCGCACGCGGGCGGCGTAGCGCATGGAGTTGACGGCCACGCCGTCGTAGACCCAGCACGACGCGTCACGGGTGAACAGGTGGTTGGGTAGCGGCCCGAGGATGAGTGCCTCCGGCCCGCGCACGTGCAGCGGGAGCGTGTCGACGCCGCCGAGCCGGTCCGCGACCTCCCGGCCCGTGAGTCCGGCGACGAGCACGCCGGCGAGCTCGGCGTCGTCGAGGGAGTCCGCGTGCGCGAGCAGCGCGGGGGCGAGCGAGGGGCCGAGGTGCTCGCGGGTGAACGTCGCGTTGAGCACGTGGGCGCGGGCCTCGGGCACGGCGAGGGTCTGGGTGAGCAGGTCGGGGAGCTGGTGGACGAGCACGCCTGCGTCCTCGAGCACGCCGACGAAGGCATCGTGCTCGTCCTGGGCGCGGGAGACCCACAGCAGGTCGTCCCACAGGAGCTCGTCCATCGTGGCCGGCGTGAGCCGCTCGAGCTCCGCGCCCGGGCGGTGCACGATCACTTCCCTCAGTGGACCGATCTCGGAGCCGACGAAGGGCACGGGAGGGGTGTCGGGCACGGCGTCGTCCATGGCAGGGGAGTCTGCCGCATCGGTGGGTGCGACTCAGCCGCGACGGGCGGACTCTGCGTACGCGTCGAGGACGTCGAGGATGCCGCGGTGGGACCACACCCGGTTCCGACGCCCGCCGGTCTCCTCGGTGAGCACACCGGCTGCCGCGAGCTGGGCGATCGCTCGTTGCGCCGAGGCGTTCGGCACGCCGAGCGCGTCCTCCACGAATCTGCTGGTGACCACCGGCTGGGCCACGAGGTGGGGGAGCAGCCGCCATCCGGCCGCCTGGGGGCGCAGGCCGCCGAGGCGTTCGCGGGCGTCGTCGAGCTGGGCTGCGATGTCGTCGATCAGGCGAGCTCCGGTACTCGCCGCGAATCGCGCGGCCCGTGCGAACTGTCGCGCGATGGGAGCGGCGTCGCCCGCGCGGAAGGCCGTCAGTGCGTCGATGTAGCGGCTCGTGTTGGTCAGCAGCCCGGCCGAGAGCGGCGCTGTCGTAAGGACCGTGACGCGCAGGGCGCGCAGCATGGCTGCCACGAGCGCACGTCCGGTGCGGCCGTTGCCGTCGGTGAAGGGGTGGATCGTCTCCAGCTGCGCGTGCGCGACCGCGCACTGCAGGAGGCCCGGGAGGTCGGCCCGCGCGACGAAGGCCATGAGGTCCGCCACGGCAGCAGGGACGAGCTCGGCCTGCGGGGCGACGTGGTCCGCGCCGCGCGGGCTGATCGAGCTCGAACCCACCCAGACCAGCTGGTCGCGGAACGTGCCGGCGTCGTCGTGTGCGTTATGCCGCTCGCTGCCCAGCAGTGCGGCGTGCATCGCGAGAAGGGAGTCCACGTCGAGGCGGTCGGCGAGCGCCAGAGCAGCCTCCATCTGGCGGACGTTCCCGGCGACGAGCCGGGCGTTCGGGCTCCGCGACTCGCCGATGCCGGCCAGTGCGAGCTGGCGCGCCCCGACGGTGATGTTCTCGATCTGGGACGAGCTGGCCGACTCGGTGCGCAGGAGCACCGAGCTCATCGGACCGAGCACGCCAGGGTTCTCGCCGAGGGTGCTGGCGGCGTGCCAGTCGAGCCGGACGAGTGACGCCGTGGCCTCGTCGAGGTCCGCTGACAGGTCCGCGGGGACCAACGGCCTCCAGCCGGCGATCGGCGCGGGGATCGTCGATCGGTAGGTCCCCGAGCCGGCGCGCATCTGAGCCCGGCTGGACATGCCGTCGGTCTCGGCGAGCCAGGTGTGCTCGTCGTGACCGACAGGGGTGATCGCCAGCTCGGCGGGTGCGGGAACTGATTCCACAGTGACATCTTACTGTCAGTTACATCAGAACTGATAGTAAATGGGCGGATTGATGACGGTTTCCGGTGTGTGCGAGCTGTCCGTCGGAAGTGGGATGCCGGCGCGGCAATCGCTCGGTGACACTGACGGGTATGACGCAGCGCAAGCCGCCCGAGATGCCGACGGGCAACTGGGTGGACCAGCTGATCCGGGAGGCGCAGGAGCGCGGCGAGTTCGACAACCTGCCCGGCGCCGGCAAGCCGCTGCGGGACATCGATGAGCACGACGAGGACTGGTGGATCCGCCGCAAGCTCCGCGACGAGAACCTGCCCAACGACGCCCTGCTCCCGCCGGTGCTCGTCCTGCGCAAGGAGCTCGCCGAGCTGCCCGAGACCGTGCGCACCCTGCCGTCCGAGGAGCTCGTGCGCGAGCGCGTCTCCGAGCTCAACCTCCGCGTCGTGGAGTGGATCCGGATGCCGACCGGGCCCGTGCTGCCGGTGAGGCCCGCTGACGTCGAGGAGATCGTCCGCGGCTGGTGTGCAGCGCGTGAGCAGCCGGCGGATGGCGAGGGCGGGACGGCGGGGTCGAGGTCGGAGGAGGGCGCGGCATCGGAGCCGGGTGCTCCTTCGGGGCGGAGGCGTCGTCGTCGATGGTGGTGGCGGAGGTGATGCGCGCCCGGTGACCGACGCCCGCTGACGGACCGCCGTCGGCGGGACACCCTCGCGCGAGACCCCGAGTGGAGTGTCGAGTGGAGTGTCGAGTGGAGTGTGGAGACCTCCCCGTGCCGGCCCGGCTGCGGACGGTATGCGCGCCACTACGGTCGGGTCATGAGCTTCTCGGACTGGGGTCTACGGCAGGACCTGCGCGAGCTGTTCGACCGCGTGTACCGGCTCGAGACCAGCGTGGGCGACCTCAGTGCGGAGGTGGACCGGCTGGCCCGCACCCTCGAGAAGCTCGCCCCGCTCCTGCCGCCCGAGGAAGACGGTGAGCGAGCCCCGATCAGTGTGACCTTCGTGCCCAAGGCGAAGAGCTCGATCGACCCGTCCGTCGCGCCGGAGGACGCCCGCCTCATCCAGCTCGTCCAGATGGGTTGGCTCGACGACGCCGCCGCGCACCACCGCCGTAGCCACGGATCGACCGAGGCCGAGTCCCGTGCGTTCGTCGCGGAGCTCGCCGAGGCCCTCAAGGACGACCCGAAGTCCTGACCGGCTGAGCGTCCGATCAGACGGTGATGACGCGAAGCTCACCGAGTTCGGCGAGCGGCTCATAGTCCAGGTCTTGCGTATACACCGCAAGGTCGTTCGCGAGTGCGACCGCGGCGATCCAAAGATCGTTGACGTTGATGCGGCGTCCGCTCTCGGCCAGCAGCACCCTCATGCGGGCCCAGTGCGTGGCGGCGGCTGCATCGACGGGGAGTGCCTCGAGTGCGGCGATTCGCGTCAAGGTGGCAAGTCGTCGGGATCGGACAGTGTGATCGGGGGCGGCGAGTACCCCGGCCTCGAGCTCGGCGAGCGTGATGACGGAGACATAGCCCTCGTCGGGGAGCGACGCCGTCTCGAGCTGTCGGCCCGACTCCTGTGCGATGAACACGCTCGTGTCAAGCAGGCCGCGCACGACGCCATGCGGCATGGGCGAGGCAGTCGACGTCACCTGACCGGCCCGAGCTCGTCCGTCGTCTCGCCGGCGAGGGCCGCAAGGTCGGCGCGCAACCCTGGGTCGGCCTGGCTGGTGGCGAGAAGCTCAGCGAGGTCGGTGCGGGAGAGAAACGTGGGCCGCGACGACGTCACGGGGCCGATCTCCGCCACGGGACGACCGTGCTGGGTCACGGTGAGGCGCTCGCCGTCGGTGACGCGCCTGAGCACGTCGCGCGTGTGGTTGCGCAGGTCCCGAACTGCTACCTGTCCCATGTGCGTCATTGTAGCAAAATGCGCACATGCCTCAGGAGGACGATTCCGGTGCTCCGGTGCTCGTGTGCACCGTCGGGACAACCTGATCCGGGCCTATCGACGATCGCAGGTGGGGCAGACGCGCTGAGTCGTGCGGTGGGCGCCGTTCGTCCCATCGCCCGTGACGCGGCACGATGGACCCCATGACCGATGCCTCCCAGTCGCCGCCCGAGTCCGCCGAGCTCCGCCTGTGGGGCGGCCGCTTCTCCGTCGCGCCCGCCGACGCGCTGACCGAGCTCTCGCGCTCCACGCACTTCGACTGGCGGCTCGCCCGGCACGACATCGCGGGCTCCCGCGCCCACGCCCGGGCGCTTGCCGCGGCGGACCTGCTCACGGCCGACGAGCTCACCGGGATGCTGGCTGCCCTCGACCGGCTCGAGGCCGACGTCGTCTCCGGCGACTTTGCCCCCCATCCCGACGACGAGGACGTCCACACCGCCCTCGAGCGTGGCCTCATCGAGCGGGCCGGCAGCGAGCTCGGCGGCCGACTGCGCGCCGGCCGTTCGCGCAACGACCAGATCGCCACGCTCGTGCGCCGGTATCTGCGCGAGGAGGCTCGCCACGTCGGCTCGCTCCTGCTCGACGTCGTCGATGCGCTCATCGACCAGGCCGCCGCCCACCCGGACGCGATCATGCCCGGCCGCACGCACATGCAGCACGCCCAGCCGATCCTCCTCGCGCACCACCTGCTCGCCCACGCGTGGCCGATCATGCGCGACGTCGAGCGGCTCCTCGACTGGGACGTTCGCGCCGCCCTGTCCCCGTACGGCGCGGGGGCGCTCGCCGGCAACACGCTCGGCCTCGACCCGCACGCCGTCGCCGCCGAGCTCGGGTTCATGGGCGCCGAGGAGAATTCGCTAGACGCCACCTCCGCGCGCGACGTCGTCGCCGAGTTCGCCTGGATCACCGCGATGGTCGGCGTCGACCTGTCCCGGATCTCCGAGGAGATCATCGTGTGGGCCACCAAGGAGTTCGGTTTCGTCACCCTCGACGACTCCTACTCCACGGGGTCGAGCATCATGCCGCAGAAGAAGAACCCCGACGTCGCCGAGCTCACCCGCGGCAAGGCCGGCCGCCTCATCGGCGACCTCACGGCGCTGCTCGTCACGCTCAAGGGACTGCCGCTGGCCTACGACCGGGACCTGCAGGAGGACAAGGAGCCGGTGTTCGACGCCGTCGACACGCTCTCGGTGCTGCTGCCTGCCGTCGCCGGGCAGATCGCCACGCTCACGTTCCACACCGACCGGATGGCCGAGCTCGCGCCGCAGGGTTTCTCGCTCGCCACGGACATCGCCGAGTGGCTCGTCCGCCAGCGGGTGCCGTTCCGGGAGGCCCACGAGATCGCCGGCGGCTGCGTGCGGGTGGCCGAGTCGCAGGACAAGGAGCTGTGGGACCTCACCGACGCCGAGCTCGCGTCCGTCTCGGAGCACCTCACGCCGGAGGTGCGCGAGGTGCTGTCCGCCGAGGGGTCCGTCGACGCCCGCGACGGCCACGGTGGCACCGCGCCCGCGCGCGTGCTCGAGCAGCTGGCCCGCGCGGGCGAGCTGAGCCGGCAGCTGCGCAGCGCACTGGTGGGGGAGCGGTCCGACGAGGAGGACGCCTGACTCCCGACGCGGTCCGCGAGTTCCTCTCCCGGCCCGCGACCGAGGTGGCGCCGGAGCTGCTGGGGAGCGTCGTCGTCGTGCGGTCCGAGGAGGGCGAGGTCGCGGTGCGGCTGACGGAGGTCGAGGCCTACCTCGGCCCCGACGACCCCGGGTCCCACGCCCGGTCCGGCGTCCCGACCGCACGCACCGCTCCGATGTTCGGTCCCGCGGGCCACGTGTACGTCTACTTCACGTACGGGATGCACACCTGCCTCAACCTCGTGTGCGGCACGGACGGGCAGGCGACCGGTGCGCTCTTGCGCGGCGGCGAGGTGGTGCGCGGCCACGAGCTCGCACGCGGCCGACGGCGCGGGGCCAGGACCGACGCCGGCCTCGCCCGGGGGCCGGGGAACTTCGGGCAAGCCCTTGGGCTCTCCCTGGACGACTCCGGAGCCGCGCTCGATCCCGAGGGCCGGATCTGGCTCGAGGTCGCCGAGCATCGCGTGGCGCACCGGTCGGGGCCGCGGGTCGGCGTCTCGGGCGAGGGCGGCGACGGCGAGCGGTTCCCCTGGCGGTTCTGGGAGCCCGGCGGCGTGGGCGTCTCCGCCTACCGCCCCGGCAAACCGCGCTCCCGGTGACCCCCAGTTCGTCGAGTGTGCGGTTGCCGACCCTCGAGAGTGCGGCCCAGAGCAACCGCCACCGTTCGCATCGTGGGCAGCGTGCTCCTTGGACTGCTCGGACTGGCACCCCTGGTGATGGGAGCCGAAGGCGTCGTCGCGTTCTCCGGCTTGTTCTTCGTCGTCGTGTTCGGCGTCGTCCACCTGAGACGGATGCGGCACAACTACCACCTCGAGCTCACGCCGGAGGACGTCCCCCTCTTCCGGTGGGTCGGCGACGACAAGCAGGACATGCACCGAGTTCCATGGCGGAACGTCCTCGAGGTGACCACGGTCCGGTTCGGCAAGCAGATCGAGGCACCGAGCTACCCGTCGGTCATCGCAAGTAGAGCGTTCGGGATGGGCCGACGTCCGGTGGTCCGCACGACCCTCACACGCAAGATCCGTGGTGAGCGAGTGACGATCGATCAGCCGCTGGCGATCGACCGGTGGGAGCTGGTGGAGCTCCTCAGAGTGGCGACGGAGCGGTTCGACCCGCGGCCCGAGACCTCGACGGACTGAGCACTCGCAGGGGCACTCGTCGCTCCCGCGACACCGCTACCGCCCGCTGCCCGATCGGCAAGACGCACACGGACACCCTTGCAGCCCGGCATCCGATCGAGTTAGGTAAGCCTGGCCTAAATGAGGGAGTGTCGATGTCCGAGCAGTACCCCGCATACAAGCGCACCGCCGTCAGCGCGGCCAACGCCCTGTACGCCCGCACGATGTCCGTGGCCCCGCTGCGCGACGTCTACCCCGAGTTCCCGGCCCGCGTCACCGGCCTGGCGGACCTCACGCCATCCTTCCGGCGGGTGCGGATCACCGCCCCGGAGCTGGCCGGCGTCGATCGGCTCGGCCCCGACGAGTACATCGGCATCTACATGCCACCGGCCGGCACACCGCTGCGCCTGCCCGCCCCGGCCATCAACCCCCGCGGACCCTTGAAGAAGCTCCCCGAGGCCGAACGCCCCGAGCTGCGCTGGTACACGATCCGCGCCCAGGAGCCCGGCTCGGACACGATCGACGTCGACGTCGTCGCGACCGGCCACGACGGACCGGGCTCACGGTGGATCGAGCGCGTGGCCGTCGGCGACGAGATCGGCGTGCGCGTCCAGTCCGCCCCGTACGGCAACGCCCCCGCCGAGGGCCATCACGTCCTCGTCGCCGACGAGACCGGTCTGCCCGGCATGCTCGCGATCCTCGATGCCCACCGCGGCGACCCCGGTAGGCGCTTCACGGCGATCCTCGAGGTCCCGAGCCGCGACCTCGTCACGGGCGAAGTGGACGAGACGGAGATCGACGTCGTGCTCCGGGGCGAGGACCCGCCCGGCAGCGCGCTTACCCCGGCGCTGGCGGCCGCCGACATCGACGACGCGACCTACGGCTGGGCCTGCGCCGAGGCCGCCGCCGTGGCGGGCGCCCGCCGACACCTCGTCAAGGAGCGCGGCCTGGACCGCCGCGCCGTCATGTACTCCGGCTTCTGGAAGGTTGGCCGTGCGCGCCTCTGACCCCACCGTTGACCCCATCGCCCGCGCAGGCTCCGGCTCGACCGCCGGATCGAACTCCCACCCCACCGACGTCGAACCGCCGCTCCCGGCCCTCGGCGTCCCGCGCTACCCGCTGCTGCTCGCCCTCTACGTCTCCCAGTACCTCGGCATCGGGTTCCTCTTCTACGGGACCGCGTCGATCCTGCGGGAGATGGGCGCGTCGCTCGACTCGCTCGCCGTGCTGTCCTCGCTCGGGATGATCTGGGCGCTGAAGTTCCTCTGGGCGCCGCTCATCGACCGGGTCGGCCCCGGCTGGCGCGGCGGCCACTACCGTACGTGGCTCCTCGTCCTGCAGCCCGCGTGCGCCGCCGTGCTCGTGGCGATGTCCTTCCTCACGGACATCGGCGAGCAGTACGGGATCTTCGTCGCGCTGACCGCCCTGTACGTGGCGGTCAGTGCTACGCAGGACATCGCCGTCGACGCCTTGGCCGTCCGGCTCGTCCGCCCGCACGAGCGCGAGTCCGTCAACGGCATCCAGGTCTCGGGCAGCTTCGTCGGCAACATCCTCGGCGGCGGCCTCACCGCCATCCTCTACGAGGTGACCGGTTGGCAGGTCGCGCTCCTCACCCTCGCCGTCTGCACGCTCCTGCCGACGCTCGCCGTCCTCGCCCTGTGCGAGCCCGCCCACCGCCGCCCAGCGCGACCCGTGCCGTGGTCGGCGACCTGGACCCTCCTGCGCCAGCCCGGCGCGACGCTCTGGGTGTTCGCCGCCGTTCCCGTGACCTGGGGCGGGCTGACCGCCGCCTACGGCGTCCTCAACCCCGCGCTCGTGGATGCGGGATGGTCGGTCGGTGAGATCGCCGCCGTGCTGACGATGTTCGGCGGGATCGTCGCCGGGCTGGTCAGCATGGGGGCCGGTCCGATCCTGCGCCGGATCGGGCGGCTGCGGAGCCTGGTCGCCGTCGGCGCGCTCACTGCGCTCGGCGTCGCGGGGTTCCTCCCGGTCGCCGGCGGCTGGGCGCCGACCGCGTACGTCGTCGTCGTGGTCGCCGTGTTCTTCGCGGCCTACGCCGTCGGGTCGATCATCGTGTGGACGATCAACATGGACTACGCGCGCGCCGAGTCGCCCGGCACCGACTTCACCGCGGTGAGCTCGTTCGCCATGCTCGTCTCGTTCGCCGGTGGCGCGGTCGCGCTCTCGCTCGCCGACACCTTCGGGTACGTCCCGGTCCTCGCCACCGCCGGCGCCGTCCACGTGGCCGGACTCGTTCTGCTCGCCCGCCACCAGCGGCGCTTCCGCACTGAGAGCCTCAACGCCGGCGCCGGACCGCTCGCCGGGGCCGCCGGGGCCGCCGTGGTCCCGTCCCCGCACCGCCCGGAGGTGCCGTCCCCGTCCGGCCGGTGAACGACGACGTCGGGCCCGGGCGTGGCACGACCGCCGAACGGAGGGTGCCCTGGTGGCACGATGGGCCCCGGCCGTCGTGCACGGCGGCCCGCGCCCGGCGGGCGCGCCCATGAGACATGAAGGAGTCCGCGTCGTGACCGACGTCCTCGACGAGCTGCAGTGGCGGGGCCTCATCGCCCAGCACACCGACCTGGACGCGCTGCGCGCGGCCCTCGCCGACGGACCGGTCTCCTACTACTGCGGCTTCGACCCGACGGCGCCCTCCCTCCACCACGGCCACCTCGTCCAGCTCCTGCTGCTGCGCCACCTGCAGAACGCCGGCCACCACCCCTACGCGCTCGTCGGCGGCGCGACCGGCATGATCGGTGACCCACGCATGAGCGGCGAGCGCAAGCTCAACACCGCCGAGACCGTCGCGGAGTGGACCGAGCGCCTGCGCGGCCAGGTCTCGAGGTTCCTCTCCTTCGAGGGGGACAACGCCGCGACGGTCGTCAACAACCTCGACTGGACCGCGGGCCTGACGGCGATCGAGCTCCTGCGCGACGTCGGCCAGCACTTCCGCATCTCCGCCATGCTCGCCAAGGACACCGTGGCCACGCGGCTCGCCTCGAGCGAGGGGCTCAGCTACACGGAGTTCAGCTACCAGCTGCTCCAGGGCATGGACTTCCTCGAGCTCTACCGCCGCCACGACGTCACCCTCCAGACGGGCGGGAACGACCAGTGGGGCAACCTCGTCTCCGGCCTCGACCTCATCCGCAAGGTCGAGGGCACGAGCGTCCACGTGCTCACCACCCCCCTCATCACCAAGGCCGACGGCACGAAGTTCGGCAAGACCGAGGGCGGCGCCGTCTGGTTGGCTCCGGACATGATGAGTCCGTACGCCTTCTACCAGTTCTGGCTCAACACGGCCGACGACGACGTGGTCCGCTTCCTCAAGATCTTCACCTTCCGCACCCGCGAGGAGATCGAGGCGCTGGCCGCGGAGGTCGCCGACCGGCCCTTCGCCCGCGCCGCCCAGCGCACGCTCGCCGAGGACGTCACCACCCTGGTCCACGGCGCCGACGCGACGGCACGCGTCCAGGCAGCCTCCGCCGCGGTGTTCGGCAAGGGCGACCTGCGCGACCTCGACGCCGACACCCTGCGCGACGCCACCGCCGAGCTCCCGCGAGCCACCGGGGTCGTGGGGGAGACCAGCATCGTCGACCTGCTCGTCGCGACCGGCCTCGAGGCCGGCCGGGGCGCGGCCAGGCGGACGATCGCCTCGGGTGGTGCCTCGGTCAACGGACACAAGATCGACGACGACGAACGACTCCTCGCAGCGGGCGACCTCCTCGCCGGCGGGGTCGTCGTGCTGCGTCGAGGCAAGAAGAACATGGCGATCGTGGAGACCCACCAGGGCTGAGCCCGAGGGGCGGCGAGCGACGCGCCGAGGACTCCGTGCCCCCGCTCACCGAGCGGTGCGGCAGGTCACCTGCGAAGGGCCCGGATCAGGTTGACCTGGTCGATCCGGCCCGCGTAATGTTGCATCTCGCCGCACGGACCGGGACACCGGATCGGACGGGGCGCAAGCTCCCAGATCCGCCGGGCCAAGGCACAACATCCACAAGGAGCGCTGGCTCAGCCGACGCCCCGGAGGATGGACCGGAAGTAAGTCCAGTCACAAACCGCGAGAAGTGGTCAGAGGCCGGATGAACTTGTGGTTAAGATAGTCAAGTCGCCCTGATGCTGTGGGCCTGGGTGTTTCTGGGTCTGGGTGTTGTGGGTGGGTTGTTTGAGAACTCAACAGTGCGTGATTGTTTTTGATGCCATGTGTGTGGGGGTGTCGATGCGTCGTGGCCGGCTCGTTGTGGGTTGGTTGGGTGTGTTGGTGTCCTCGCATGTTTTTGTTTGTTTTTTTGGCTCTGCCAGCTTGTTTTTCCTGGGTTGGTGGGGTTGGTTGGGATCGCCTGGCTCCTTGTTGGGGGTTGGGTTGGTCTTCGTATGGATAGTCGCTCGCGCTGGCCTTGGGGTTGGTGTGGGTGCGAAACTTTTACGGAGAGTTTGATCCTGGCTCAGGACGAACGCTGGCGGCGTGCTTAACACATGCAAGTCGAACGGTGAAGCTCAGCTTGCTGGGTGGATCAGTGGCGAACGGGTGAGTAACACGTGAGTAACCTGCCCTTCACTTCGGGATAACCTCGGGAAACCGGGGCTAATACTGGATATGACATCTGCTCGCATGAGTGGGTGTGGAAAGATTTATCGGTGGAGGATGGGCTCGCGGCCTATCAGCTTGTTGGTGGGGTAATGGCCTACCAAGGCGTCGACGGGTAGCCGGCCTGAGAGGGTGACCGGCCACACTGGGACTGAGACACGGCCCAGACTCCTACGGGAGGCAGCAGTGGGGAATATTGCACAATGGGCGAAAGCCTGATGCAGCGACGCCGCGTGAGGGATGACGGCCTTCGGGTTGTAAACCTCTTTCAGCAGGGAAGAAGCGAAAGTGACGGTACCTGCAGAAGAAGCGCCGGCTAACTACGTGCCAGCAGCCGCGGTAATACGTAGGGCGCAAGCGTTGTCCGGAATTATTGGGCGTAAAGAGCTCGTAGGCGGTTTGTCGCGTCTGCTGTGAAAACGCGGGGCTCAACCTCGCGCCTGCAGTGGGTACGGGCAGACTAGAGTGTGGTAGGGGAGACTGGAATTCCTGGTGTAGCGGTAAAATGCGCAGATATCAGGAGGAACACCGGTGGCGAAGGCGGGTCTCTGGGCCATCACTGACGCTGAGGAGCGAAAGCATGGGTAGCGAACAGGATTAGATACCCTGGTAGTCCATGCCGTAAACGTTGGGCACTAGGTGTGGGGCCTGTTTCCACGGGGTCCGCGCCGTAGCTAACGCACTAAGTGCCCCGCCTGGGGAGTACGGTCGCAAGGCTAAAACTCAAAGGAATTGACGGGGGCCCGCACAAGCGGCGGAGCATGCTGATTAATTCGATGCAACGCGAAGAACCTTACCAAGGCTTGACATATACCGGAAACATCTAGAGATAGGTGCCCCGTAAGGCTGGTATACAGGTGGTGCATGGTTGTCGTCAGCTCGTGTCGTGAGATGTTGGGTTAAGTCCCGCAACGAGCGCAACCCTTGTCCTGTGTTGCCAGCACGTAGTGGTGGGGACTCATGGGAGACTGCCGGGGTCAACTCGGAGGAAGGTGGGGATGACGTCAAATCATCATGCCCCTTATGTCTTGGGCTTCAAGCATGCTACAATGGCCGGTACAAAGGGCTGCGATACCGCGAGGTGGAGCGAATCCCAGAAAGCCGGTCTCAGTTCGGATTGGGGTCTGCAACTCGACCCCATGAAGTCGGAGTCGCTAGTAATCGCAGATCAGCAACGCTGCGGTGAATACGTTCCCGGGCCTTGTACACACCGCCCGTCACGTCACGAAAGTCGGTAACACCCGAAGCCGGTGGCCCAACCCTTGTGGAGGGAGCCGTCGAAGGTGGGACTGGCGATTGGGACGAAGTCGTAACAAGGTAGCCGTACCGGAAGGTGCGGCTGGATCACCTCCTTTCTAAGGAGCATCTGGCACTCACAAACCCCCTTCTGTCCGCTGTCCTGGCACTGCGGGCCGGCCCCCTCTTTTCGGGAGCTGGCCCGGTTGGCCGGTCGGCTGGTGTGGGGGTTGGTTGGTGGGCCGAGTGGCCTGCTGGTTCCGCCCGAGCCGTTGGTGCTTGGGGGTGTGGGTGGTGCTCATGGGTGGAACATCTGAGATGGTCACGCGCTGTTGGGTCCTGAGACCACCCACCCCCACGAGTTGGTGTGGGGTTGGTTGTCTTGGTGCCCTGCTCACCGAGCCTGCCACTGTTGTGGTGGGGGTTGGTGGGTGTGGGTGGGTTGTTTGAGAACTGTACAGTGGACGCGAGCATCTTTGTATGTTTTGTTGAGTGTTGTGTTCCTTAATTGTGTTCCACCGTCCGCACGCGTTTTCGTGTGTGGGTGGTGGTGAGGGAAGTTTTTAAGAGCATTCGGTGGATGCCTTGGCACCAGGAGCCGATGAAGGACGTCGTAGCCTGCGATAAGCCGCGGGGAGCTGGCAAACGAGCTGTGATCCGTGGATGTCCGAATGGGGGAACCCGGCCACCGTCATGGGTGGTCACGCGCGCCTGAATGTATAGGGCGTGTGAGGGAACGCGGGGAAGTGAAACATCTCAGTACCCGCAGGAAGAGATATTCCGTGAGTAGTGGCGAGCGAAAGCGGATCAGGCTAAACCGTGCGTGCGTGATGAGCCGGCAGGCGTTGTGCGTGCGGGGTTGTGGGGCATGTCCGTTCCTTTCTGCCGAAAGGGGCGCTGCAGTGATCGTTGTGGGAGCTGAAAGGTCTGGGAAGGCCTGGCGTAGAGGGTGAGACCCCTGTAGGCGTACCGCGACGCGTGTGGTGTGGATGTGTTCCCGAGTAGCACCGGGCCCGTGAAATCCGGTGTGAATCTGGCAAGACCACTTGCTAAGCCTAAATACTACCTGGTGACCGATAGCGGACAAGTACCGTGAGGGAAAGGTGAAAAGTACCCCGGGAGGGGAGTGAAATAGTACCTGAAACCGGATGCTTACAATCCGTCGGAGCCTCCATAGTTGGGGTGACGGCGTGCCTTTTGAAGAATGAGCCTGCGAGTTAGTGGCGTGTGGCGAGGTTAACCCGTGTGGGGAAGCCGTAGCGAAAGCGAGTCCGAACAGGGCGTTTGAGTCGCGCGTTCTAGACCCGAAGCGAAGTGATCTACCCATGGGCAGGTTGAAGCACGTGTAAGAGCGTGTGGAGGACCGAACCCACTTAGGTTGAAAACTGAGGGGATGACCTGTGGGTAGGGGTGAAAGGCCAATCAAACTTCGTGATAGCTGGTTCTCCCCGAAATGCATTTAGGTGCAGCGTCGCGTGCTTCTTGCCGGAGGTAGAGCTACTGGATGGCCGATGGGCCCTACAAGGTTACTGACGTCAGCCAAACTCCGAATGCCGGTAAGTGTGAGCGCGGCAGTGAGACTGCGGGGGATAAGCTTCGTAGTCGAGAGGGAAACAGCCCAGATCATCGGCTAAGGCCCCTAAGCGTGTGCTAAGTGGGAAAGGATGTGGAGTTGCAGTGACAACCAGGAGGTTGGCTTAGAAGCAGCCATCCTTGAAAGAGTGCGTAATAGCTCACTGGTCAAGTGATTCCGCGCCGACAATGTAGCGGGGCTCAAGCACACCGCCGAAGCCGTGGCACCACAGCATGTCCCAAGCCCCCCCTTGTGGGGTGGTTCAGGGGTTGTGGTGGGTAGGGGAGCGTCGCGTGGGAGGTGAAGCTGCGGGGTGACCCAGTGGTGGATCCTACGCGAGTGAGAATGCAGGCATGAGTAGCGAAAGACGGGTGAGAACCCCGTCCGCCGAATGACCAAGGGTTCCAGGGCCAGGTTAATCCGCCCTGGGTTAGTCGGGACCTAAGGCGAGGCCGACAGGCGTAGTCGATGGACAACGGGTTGATACTCCCGTGACCGGCGAAGGACCGCCCATACCGAGCCCGGTGATGCTAACCACCCAAACCACCTTCATCGCCCTTCGGGGCGAGTGGGTGGGGCGCGTGGGACCCGAACCGGTAGTAGGTAAGCGTATTAACAGGGGTGACGCAGGAAGGTAGCCGCGCGATCCTTATGGCTTGGATCGTTCAAGGGTGCAGGGCGAGACACAGGTAAATCCGTGTCTCACATAGCCTCAGGCCGGATGATGACACCGTATGGTGGAAAGTGGTGATCCTCTGCTGCCAAGAAAAGCCTCGACGCGAGGGACTAGCCGCCCGTACCCTAAACCGACTCAGGTGGTCAGGTAGAGAATACTAAGGCGATCGAGATAATCATGGTTAAGGAACTCGGCAAAATGCCCCCGTAACTTCGGGAGAAGGGGGGCCCTATGGGTGATCACCACTTGCGGGTGTGAGCCTGGCGGGCCGCAGAGACCAGGGAGAAGCGACTGTTTACTAAAAACACAGGTCCGTGCGAAGTCGCAAGACGATGTATACGGACTGACGCCTGCCCGGTGCTGGAAGGTTAAGAGGACGGGTCAACCCCCTTGTGGGGTGAAGCTCAGAATTTAAGCCCCAGTAAACGGCGGTGGTAACTATAACCATCCTAAGGTAGCGAAATTCCTTGTCGGGTAAGTTCCGACCTGCACGAATGGCGTAACGACTTCTCCGCTGTCTCGACCATGAACTCGGCGAAATTGCATTACGAGTAAAGATGCTCGTTACGCGCAGCAGGACGGAAAGACCCCGGGACCTTTACTATAGCTTGGTATTGGTGTTGGTTGCGGCTTGTGTAGGATAGGTGGGAGACCGTGAAGCATGCACGCCAGTGTGTGTGGAGTCGTCGTTGAAATACCACTCTGGTCGTTACTAACGTCTAACCTCGGTCCGTGATCCGGATCAGGGACATTGCCTGGTGGGTAGTTTAACTGGGGCGGTTGCCTCCTAAAGAGTAACGGAGGCGCTCAAAGGTTCCCTCAGCCTGGTTGGCAATCAGGTGTTGAGTGCAAGTGCACAAGGGAGCTTGACTGCGAGACAGACATGTCGAGCAGGGACGAAAGTCGGAACTAGTGACCCGGCGGTGGCTTGTGGAAGCGCCGTCGCTCAACGGATAAAAGGTACCCCGGGGATAACAGGCTGATCTTGCCCAAGAGTCCATATCGACGGCATGGTTTGGCACCTCGATGTCGGCTCGTCGCATCCTGGGGCTGGAGTAGGTCCCAAGGGTTGGGCTGTTCGCCCATTAAAGCGGTACGCGAGCTGGGTTTAGAACGTCGTGAGACAGTTCGGTCCCTATCCGCTGCGCGCGCAGGAAACTTGAGAAGGGCTGTCCCTAGTACGAGAGGACCGGGACGGACGAACCTCTGGTGTGCCAGTTGTTCCGCCAGGAGCACGGCTGGTTGGCTACGTTCGGGAGGGATAACCGCTGAAAGCATCTAAGCGGGAAGCCTGCTTCAAGATGAGGTTTCCACCACCGTTTGGTGGGAAGGCCCCCTATAGACCATGGGGTTGATAGGCCGGATGTGGAAGCGACGAAAGTCGTGAAGCTGACCGGTACTAATTGGCCGACAACTTCCAACACACAACACCCCCACACGCGCACCGCGTGCGTACGGGGGTGGGACATGAGGAAGATACGAGCACAACACGCAACAACTTTGCGCGTCCACTGTACGGTTCTGGAACCACCCACCCCCAGACCAGCCACCCCACCAGGTGGTCATGGGTTTGGAGGGTAGATACAACTGGATGATGGTTCCGCCAGGTTACGGCGGCAATAGCGAGGGGGAAACGCCCGGTCCCATTCCGAACCCGGAAGCTAAGCCCCTCAGCGCCGATGGTACTTCACGGGCGACCGTGCGGGAGAGTAGGACACCGCCGTACACACCATTCTGAAGGCCCCCACCAACACCGGTGGGGGCCTTCAGCCATTTCAAGAGACCATTACCTGAACGTCGACGCACCGCTGCCCGCCCGGACGTCCCGCGGGCCCAGGTCGTATGAACCGTTTCGCAGCCCCAGGTCCCGGAGTGCCCCGTGCTCGGTGACTTGGGTCTTGTTCGCTCTGCGCATGCAGGGTGTAGGTGCAGGCGTCCTGGACTGTCCGTCCGTGGGTCCGTGATGGAGCGAGCGTCACTGCCGGGGCCGCTGTTGCGCCGGTCCTTGCTCACGTAGTGTTCTGGGTTCGCGGGTGTGTCCGGCGCCTTGTTCAGCCGGCCCGCGCGTGCGGGAACGAGCCCTCGGCGGTCTTGTCCCGCGACAGCTTCGACAGGAGAACAGAGTGAGCGAGACGCCAGAAGACAACGACCGACGAGGTCGCACCGCTTCGGGATCGAACCGCGGCGGTGATGGCCGTCCCCGCCGGCAGTCTCACTCACGCGATCGTTCCCAGGGTGGTGGCCGTCGGTGGGAAGACCGGCCGCCCCGCCGCGACGGCCCGGGTTCGTCCGGCGACCGGCCGCAGCGCCGTGACGGTGAACGTCAGGGCGGCGGTCGTCGGTGGGAGGAGCGTCCGCCCCGCCAGGATGGTCGGGGTTCCTATGGTGACCGGCCCCAGCGCCGCCATGGTGAGCGCCAGGGTTCTGCTCGTCGGTGGGAGGATCGCCCGCCGCGCCGTGACGCTCAGGATTTCTACGGCGACCGGCCCCAGCGTCGTGACGGTGAGCGTCAGGGCGGCCGCCGGTGGGAAGACCGTTCGTCCCGGCGTGACGGGGAGCGGCACACCGCCGGGCGACGCGCCGACGACCGGGGTCGTCGCCAGGGTGGCGCGGACCGCCAGGTCGGTCATGGCCGACCCGGACAGGAACGCCGAGCTGCCGCTCCTCAGGCACCGGACATCCCCGAGGACATCACCGCACAGATGCTCGACCGGGAGGCACGGCGCGAGCTGCTTACTCTCTCCAAGACCAACGGCGAGGCCGTGGCCCGGCACCTCGTCATGGCCGGCATCCTGCTCGAGGACGACCCGGAACGGGCTTATCAGCACGCACAGGCCGCCGGCCGCGGTGCGGGCCGCGTCGCCACGGCCCGCGAGGCCGTCGCCATCACCGCCTACGCGACGGGCCGGTTCGCCGAGGCGCTCAAGGAGCTACGCGCCGTGCGCCGTCTCTCGGGCCGCGACGACCACCGCGTGATGGAGGCCGACTGCGAGCGCGGTCTCGGTCGCCCCGAACGTGCCCTCACGGTGGTGGCCGAGACCGACGCCAGCACACTCTCCGAGGCGGAGCGGGCCGAACTCGCGATCGTGGCCTCCGGTGCGCGCGCCGACCTCGGCGAGAACGAGGCCGGACTGCTCCTCCTTCGCACGGTGGCGCTCGACGCCATCACCGACCGAGCCGTCCGGGCCCGACTCGACTCCGTCATTGCTGACCGCCTCGACGAGGTCGGCAGGACCGACGAGGCCGCAGAGGTCCGCAGCAGGATCTCGATCCCCACGGACGACTCCACCGACACGTTCGACGTCATCGACCTGCTACCCGAGGAGGACGAGGCCGGACAGGCAGTCTCGGAAGCTTCCACCGAGGCGCCCGTGGCCGCCTCGGATCCGGACGTCGAAGAGTCCGAAGCTGCGGTCGAGCCAGACGTCGTCGAGCACGCCGACGTCACCGACGCGCAGGAGGTCGAGCCGGACCCTGAGCCGTCCTCTGAGCAGGAGGTTGAGCCGGACCCTGAGCCGTCCGCTGAGCAGGGGGCCGAGCCGGAGGCCGAGCAGGGGCAGCTCGACCTCGGCCTCGACCTGGGCGAGGCGGAGCCGCGGGGCGGACGTCCCGCGACCGAGGAGCCGGGGTCCGACACAATGGGCCGGTGACTCTCCGCGGAACTGATCAACCCCTGCACCTGGCGCACGACGTCGCGCTCATCGACCTCGACGGCGTCTGCTACCGGGGCGACGACCCCGTCGAGCACGCGGCCGACTCGCTGAACGCGGCGCGCAGCGCCGGCCTGACCACCCGCTTCGTCACCAACAACGCCTCTCGCGAGCCGGGGACAGTGGCCGACCACCTCACCGAGCTCGGCATCGCGACGGCCCCCGACGAGGTGGTCACCGCGGCCCAGGCGGGAGCGGCCCTGCTGGCGGAGCGCTACCCGAAGGGGTCGGCGGTCCTCGTCGTCGGCGGAGCGGGTCTGCGCACCGCGGTCGCCGAGCGCGGCATGCGCATCGTCGACTCGGCCGACGACTCCCCGGTCGCCGTCATTCAGGGCTGGGACCCGAACCTCGCCTGGCACCACCTCGCCGAGGCCTGCTACGCCATCGAGCGCGGCGCCGCGCACATCGCCACGAACCTCGACGCCAGCATCCCCAAGCCCGGCGGCCTCGCCCCCGGCAACGGGGCGCTCGTCGCCGTCGTTTCCGGGGTCACCGGCGTCCGCCCCCTGTCCACGGGCAAGCCCGAGCCCGAGATCTTCCAGACCGCCGCCCGCCGCGCGGGCGGAACCGCGCCGATCGTGCTCGGCGACCGCCTCGACACCGACATCGCCGGCGCCGTGGCCGCGGGGATGGCCTCGCTGCACGTGCTCACCGGCGTCGACGACGCCCGTGCGGTCGTCCTCGCGATCCCCGCCGAGCGCCCCGCGTTCCTCGCCACCGACCTGCGCGACCTCCTGCTCGCCCACCCCGAGGTCACGCGGGCGAGTGACGCCGACGCGCCCGCCGGTGTGTCGCCCACCTGGGCGGTGGGCAGCGCCCGCGCCCACGTCGCCGACGGCGTCCTCCACCTCGACGACGGCACGGGCACAGCCGTCGCGCTCACCACCGCGGCCGGTTCCGCGCCGGTGACGGTCAGCCTCGACGGCTACCGCGCGCTCGCGGCCGCCGCGTGGGCCGCCGCGGACGCCGGATCTGACCTGGACCCGCAGGTCGTCCCAGAGCTCGTGGTCGAGCGGCGATAACCTGTCCGGGATGAGCGAGCAGCCCCGGCCCACCCCCGCGTCCGTCCGCGGGGACGACCGCCTGCCCGCGGACCTCGCCGAGCGGGACCTCGACGCGCAGGCGGACGCCCTCGAGGCACTCCACTCCTCGCTCCAGGCCCGGCTGGCCCAGGACGGCGGCTGAGGTGGCGCGCCTGACGCGCATCGACGCCGAGCTCGTCCGCCGCCGACTCGCCCGCTCGCGCCAGCACGCCGCCGAGCTCATCGTCGCCCACCGCGTCACCCTCGACGGCGAGGCCGTGCTCAAGCCCGCCCGGCAGGTCGACCCCGCGCAGGCGATCGTCGTCCGCGAGGCCGGCACGGTCGACGACTACGTCTCCCGCGGCGCACACAAGCTCATCGGTGCCCTCGACGCGCTCGCCGCGCGGGGCACCCCCGTCGACCCCGCGGGCCGCCGGTGCCTCGACGCCGGCGCCTCCACCGGCGGCTTCACCGACGTCCTCCTGCGCCGCGGCGCCGCCGAGGTCGTCGCCGTCGACGTCGGGTACGGCCAGCTCGCCTGGAACCTGCGCACCGACGACCGGGTCACCGTCCTCGAGCGCACCAACGTCCGCACGCTCGACCCCGCGGCCGTCGCACCGGCCCCGACGCTCGTCGTCGGCGACCTGTCCTTCATCTCCCTGCGCCTCGTCCTGCCCGCCCTGGCGGGAGCCGCCGCCGACGACGCCGACCTGCTGCTCATGGTCAAGCCGCAGTTCGAGGTGGGGAAGGACGCGCTCGGCAGCGGCGGCGTCGTCCGCGACCCCGACCAGCGCGCCGCCACCATCGTCGACGTCGCCCACGCCGCCCAGGAGCTCGGCCTCGACGCCTGGGCCGTGGTCCCGAGCCCCCTGCCCGGCCCCGCCGGGAACGTCGAGTACTTCGTCGCGCTGCGCCGCGGCGCCGAGCACCCGCTCACCGGCGACGCCCTGGCCGAGGCCGCGCGCACCGCCGTCGCCGAAGGCCCTGCCGGAAGGTCCGAGGGCACTGCCGGGAAGGCTGAGGCCCCCGCGGACAAGGCCGAGGGCCCCGCCGGGAAGGAGGCCGTGCGATGACCGAGCCCCCCAAGCACCGGGCCGACGAGGACGTGCGCCCCGGCGACCGCGAGGTCGTCCTCCTCCACCACCCCACGCGGGCCGACGCGCTCGCGGCCGCCACCACCGTCCACGAGGGCCTCACGGCCGCGGGCCTGTCCGTGCGTTCCGTCAGCCCCGCGACGGACTCAGCAACCGACTCCGAGCCGGTCGGACCCACGCAGGTCGAGGGCGCCGAGCTCGTCGTCGTCCTCGGCGGCGACGGCTCGATCCTCACCGGCACCGAGCTCGCCCGCCCGCACGGCGTGCCGGTCCTCGGCGTCAACCTCGGCCACGTCGGCTTCCTCGCGGAGGCCGAGCCGGAGGCGCTCCCGGAGGTGGTGCGGCGGATCGTCGCGCGCGACTACCTCGTCGAGGAGCGCATGACCATCGACGTCACGGTCCGCACCCCGGTCGGCGCCACGCACCACAGCTGGGCCCTCAACGAGGCCGCCGTGGAGAAGGGCCCCGAGGGCCGGCTGGTCGAGGCGGCCCTCGGCGTCGACGGACGGGGGTTGTCGACCTTCGGCTGCGACGCCGTCGTGCTCGCCACGCCCACCGGCTCCACCGCCTACGCGTTCTCCGGCGGCGGACCGGTCGTCTGGCCCGGCCTCGAGGCCCTCCTCGTCGTCCCCATCGCCGCCCACGCCCTGTTCACCCGGCCCATGGTCGTCGGGCGGGAGTCCGTCCTCGAGGTCGAGATCCTCGCCGAGGCGCGCGCGGCCGCGGTCGTGCGCTGCGACGGCCGCCGCACCATCGAGGCGCCCCCCGGCTCCCGCATCGAGGTCCGCCGCGGCCGCCGACCCGCGCTCCTGGCCCTGCTCAGCGACGCCCCCTTCTCGGGCCGCCTCGTGGCGAAGTTCGACCTCCCGGTCAGCGGCTGGCGGGGCGGAGGCACGCCCGGCACCAACGGGGCCCAGGGGGGCACCCGGTGATCGAGCGCGTGAGCATCGAGGACCTCGGTGTCATCGCCCGGGCCCACCTCGACCTCGGGCCCGGCCTGACCGCCCTGACCGGCGAGACCGGCGCGGGCAAGACGATGGTCCTCACCTCGTTGCGGCTGCTGCTCGGCCACAAGGCCGACCCCGCGATCGTCCGGCACGGCGCGGAGCGCGCCGTCGTCGAGGGGGAGTGGTCCGTCCCGGACGACGCCCCCGCACGCTCGCTGGCCGACGACGCCGGGGCCACCCTCGACGACGACGTCCTCCTCGTGGCGCGCACCGTCTCCGCCCAGGGCCGCTCCCGCGCCCACGCCGGCGGCCGCACGGTGCCCGCCGCCCTGCTCACCGACATCGGCGACGGCCTCGTCACCGTCCACGGCCAGGCCGACCAGCTCCGCCTGCGCGAGCCCGCCCGCCAGCGCGCCGCCCTTGACACCTTCGGCGGAGCGCAGCACCTGGCCCTCGTCACGGCCGCCGCCGAGGCGCACGCCGCCGTGGTCGCCGCCCGTGCCGCGCTCGAGGAACGCACCGCCGACGAGGGGCGACGCCTCGCCGAGATCGCCGCGCTCACCCGCGTCGCCGAGCTCGTCGCCGCCGCCGACCCCACGCCCGGCGAGGACGAGGAGCTGCGGGCCGCCTCCCTGCGCCTCGAGCACGCCGAGGCCCTGCGCACCGCGGCCGTCGAGGCGCGCGGCTCCATCGGCGGGGACGAGGACAGCGCCACCCCCGGCGCGTCCGCGCTCGTCGCCCGCGCCGCGCACGCCCTGGCGGCCGCCAGCGGCCACGACCCGGCCCTGGCGGCGCTCGCCGAACGGGTCTCCGCCGTCTCACCGCTGCTCGACGACGTCGCCGTCGAGCTGGCCGCCTACCTCGACGGGCTCGACGCCGACCCTTCCGCGCTCGACACCGTCCACTCCCGCCGCGCCGAGCTCGGCCGCCTGGCCAAGGACCTCGGGGTCGGCGGCGTCGACGAGGCCCTCGCCGAGGCCGAGCGGGCCGCCGCCCGCCTCGCCCAGATCGACGGTCCCGCCGCCGAGCCGGAGGCCCTCGCGGCCGCCGTCGCCGAGGCCGAGGAGGTCCGCGAGAGCGCAGCCGCCGACCTCACCGCCTCGAGGCGGGCCACCGCCGAGCGGCTCACGGCGGCCGTCGACGCCGAGCTGCGCGGCCTGGCGATGCCCGGGGCCCGCCTCGGCATCGACCTCGAGCCGCTGCCCGAGCCCGGCCCGCACGGCGCCGAGGAGGTCGTCCTCACCCTGGCCACGCACCCGAGCGCACCGGCCCGCCCCCTCGGCCAGGCCGCCTCGGGCGGTGAGCTGTCCCGCGTCATGCTCGCCCTCGAGGTGTGCCTCGCGACCGAGGCCGGCGGCCGCGCACGGACGTTCGTCTTCGACGAGGTCGACGCCGGGGTCGGCGGACGCGCCGCCGTCGAGGTCGGGCGACGGCTCGCGGGGCTGGCCGAGCGCCACCAGGTCGTCGTCGTCACGCACCTCGCGCAGGTCGCCGCCTTCGCCACCGACCACCTCGTCGTCACACGCGGGAGCGACGGCGTCACCGACGTCGTGCGGGCGGCCGGCGAGGAGCGCGTCGTCGAGCTCGCGCGCATGCTCGCAGGTCAGGACGACTCCGAGGCGGCGCGCGCGCACGCGGCGGAGCTGCTCGAGCTGGCCGGCGTGTCACCATGACGCGGTGAGGCTCTTCCAACGACCGGCGCGCCGTGCGTCCGCCGACCCCGCGGCCGTCTCCGGGCCCGCCCGCGTGGACGCGCGGACCAAGCGCCTCACGTCGCGGCTCCGCCACGGGGACGTCGCCGTCATCGACCACGTGGACATCGACCGGGTCGCCGCCGAGTCCCTCGTCGCCGCCCGCCCCGTCGCCGTGCTCAACGCCGCCGAGTCCACCTCGGGGCGCTACCCCAACGCCGGTCCCTCGATCCTCGTCGACGCCGGCATCGTGCTCGTCGACGACGTCGGCGAGCACCTCATGGAGATCTCCGAGGGCGACCTCGTCGAGATCAGCCCCGACGGCACGATCAGCACCGGCGGCGAGCTCGTCGGCCGCGGCCAGGTCCAGGACCCGAGCACCATCGCCGAGGACCAGCGCCGGGCCCGCGCGGGCATCTCCGAGCAGCTGAAGAAGTTCGCGACGAACACGATGGAGTACGTCGAGCTCGAGCAGGACCTCATCATCGACGGCATCGGCATCCCCGAGGTGCGCACGGTCTTCGACGAGCGGCACGTCCTCATCGTGGTGCGCGGGTACCACTACAAGGAGGACCTCGCGATGCTCCGGCCGTACGTGCGGGAGTTCCGGCCCCTCATCGTCGGCGTCGACGGCGGGGGAGACGCGGTCCTCGAGGCCGGTCTGCGGCTCGACATGATCGTCGGCGACATGGACTCCGTGTCCGACGAGGCGCTGCGCTCGGGCGCGGAGATCCTCGTCCACGGCTACCGGGACGGCCGCGCCCCCGGCAAGGCCCGCGTGGAGGCGCTCGGCGTCGACCACCTCGTCGTGCCCGCCACCGGTACGTCGGAGGACGTGGCCATGCTGCTCGCCGACGAGAAGGGCGCCAGCGTCATCGTCGCCGTCGGCACCCACAACACGCTCAACGAGTTCCTCGACAAGGGGCGCGCCGGCATGGCGTCGACCTTCCTCACCCGCCTGCGGGTGGGCTCCAAGCTCATCGACGCCAAGGGCGTCTCCCGGCTGTACCGGACGCGCATCTCCGGCTGGCTCCTCGTCCTCCTCGTGCTCGCGGGCCTGCTCGCCCTGGCGGCCGCCGTCCTCGCCACGACGGCGGGACAGGCCTTCCTCGAGCTCGCCGCCACGCGGTGGGGGGACGTCGTGGCCTGGGTGCGTTCCCTGTTCGGGTCCGGGTGAGCATGACGGGTAGCAGGAGAGACGCATGATCGACTTCAAGTTCCACGTGGTCTCGCTGATCGCGGTGTTCATGGCCCTGGCCGTGGGCATCCTGCTCGGCGCGGGCCCGCTCGGCGGCGCCCTGGGCGACACGCTGCGCGGCCAGGTCCAGGACCTGCGCACCGACCGTGAGGAGATGCGCGCCGAGCTCACCGACACCCGCGCCGACCTCGACTCCGTCAACGCCCTGCTCGAGGAGGGCGGCCCCCGCCTCGTCGACGGCACGCTCGACGGCGGTCGCGTCGCCCTGCTCGCGATGCCCGGCACGAACGGCGACGACCTCACCGCCGTCCAGGACTCGCTCGCCGACGCCGGTGCCGAGATCGTCGTCGAGGGCGTGCTCTCGGAGACCCTCGTGACGCCGGCGATGGGCGAGGAGCGGATCGACCTGCTCGACGACGTGGCTCCCGACGCCGAGCCGGACGCCGACCCCGTCGCCACCCTCGGCGGCGCCATCGCCGACGCGCTGACCATCGGCCACGACGAGACCGAGTCGCTCGACGACGTCGCCGCCGACGGGGAGCTCCTCGACGTGCTGCTCGGCGCCGGCGAGGACCTCGTCACGCTGCAGACGGACCCCGAGGGCCGGGCCGACGTCGTCGTCGTCGTCGGTGCCCGCCCGGAGCCCGAGCCCGACACGGACCCGGACGAGGACTCCGACGAGGACGGCACCCCCGACGTCGAGGCGGAGGCCGCCGAGCGTCGGATCGCCCACGTCACCGCCCTGCAGGCGTTCGGGGCGATGGCCGACGAGGCGCCGTTCGTCCTCGTCGGCGCCGGGGAGTCCACCCGTGACCTCGTCGGCGTCCTGCGCGACGACCTCTCGCTGGCGCCGGCCGCCACCAGCGTCGACTCCGTCGGCTCGGTCTCCGCCACCGTCGTCACGCCCCTGGCCGTGGCCGCGACGCTCGACGGGATCGTCGAGCACTACGGGTTCGACGAGGGTGCGGAGGCCGTCCTGCCGCCCGCCGTGGCCACGCCGGCCGAGCGGCGCGCCGAGGGCGCCCCGCCGGCCGTGGACCCCGAGTCGCCCACCCAGGGCGAGTCGCCGACGGGTGGGACGGGCGGCGGCACCGGGGCCGACGACGCCGGAACCGGCTCCGGCGACACCGGCGGTTCCGGTACCGGTGGCGACTCTGCGCGCGGCGGTACGACCGGCGACGACGAGGACCCCGCGCCGTGAACTGCCTGCTCGCCCGTGCCACCGCCGCCGCGCTGGGCGCCGGCGCGACGGTCGCCGCCCGCCGACTGCTCGACCGCCGCCCGCCCGGTCGGCCCGGCGCCTGGACGCGCACCAACCACGCCGGCGACCCCGTCTCGCTGCTCGGCGGGCTGGCCGTCGGCGCCGCCGCCACCGCGCTCGGCCCGCTGCTGGCCGCCGCGACCCCGCTCGGGCCGCGCGTCGCGCTCGCCGCGGGGGTGGCCGGCGGGGCCGCGACCGTCGCGGGCGTGCTCGACGACCACGGCGAGGACCTCACCGGCGTCCCCACGGGCCGCGCGAAGGGCCTCAAGGGCCACCTGGGCGCGCTCGCCCGCGGCGAGGTGACCACCGGGGCGGTGAAGATCGCCGTCGTCGGCGCCGGTGCCGCCGGTGCCGCCGCGCTCCTGCCCGGGCCGCGGCCGGTCCTCGGCAGGCTCGCCGACGCCGCCCTGGTCGCCGGCTGCGCGAACCTCGCCAACCTCTTCGACCTGCGCCCCGGCCGCGCGCTCAAGGTCGCCGGGCTCGCGCTCGCGCCCGCCGCGCTCGCCGGGCCGGACCAACGGGCGGCGCTCGCGGCCGGCTCGCTCGGCGTCGTCGGTGCCGCGCTGCCCGCCGACCTCGCCGCGCGCGACATGCTCGGCGACACCGGGGCGAACCCGCTCGGCGCCCTCGTCGGCGTGGTCCTCGCCGCCGACGGCTCGGCCGTGCGGCGCACGGTGGCGCTCGGCGGCGTCGTCGCGCTCACCCTGGCCTCCGAGCGGATCTCGTTCACGTCCGTCATCGACTCCGTCCCGGTGCTGCGGGCGATCGACCGCGCGGGCCGCGCGGCCTGACCCGTGGGCACCGCCGACGAGCCCCGGGCCGCCGACGAGCCCCGGGCCGCCGACCGGGGCGCGCGCCCCGCGTCCGGGGGAGAGGCCGGCACGGGGGCCGAGCGCGGTCGCGAGCGCGAGACCGACCGGGGCGCGCGCCCCGCTCCCGTCCTCGCCGGCGCGCTCGGCGCCGCCGGCCTCATCGCCGTCCTCACTCTCGCCTCGCGCGCCGCCGGGTTCGCCCGCTGGCTCGTCCAGTCCTGGGTCCTCGGCAGCTCGGCGACCGCCGACGCCTACGCCAAGGCCAACACGATCCCCAACGTCCTGTTCGAGATCGCCGCGGGCGGAGCGCTCGTCGGCCTCGTCGTCCCGCTGCTCGCGGCGCCGCTGGCCCAGGGGCTGCGCGACGAGACCGGACGGCGCGCGTCGGCCCTGCTGTCCTGGACCGTGGCGATCCTCGCCCCGCTCGGCCTGCTCGTCGCCGTCCTCGCCCGCCCGCTGGCCGGGCTCCTGCTCGGCTCCGACGCGCCCGAGGCGAGCCTGGACCTCACGACGACCTTCCTGCGCATCTTCGCCGTCCAGGTCCCCCTGTACGGGATCGGCACCGTGCTCACCGGCGTCGCCCAGGCCCACCACCGGTTCGCCTGGCCGGCGCTCGCCCCGCTGCTGTCCTCCCTGGTCGTCATCGCCACCTACGGCCTCGTCGGCCTGTTCGGCGGCCCGGCGACCGACGACCCCGCCACGATCGCCCCCACGATGGTGGCCGTCCTCGGCTGGGGCACGACCGCCGGCGTGCTCGCGATGAGCCTGGCCCCGGTGCTCGCCCTGCGCGGCCTGGGCCTGCGCTGGCGCCCCACCCTCGACCTCGGCGCCGACCTGCGTCGCCGCGCGCTCGCCCTGGCCGGCGCCGGCCTCGCCGCCCTGCTCGCTCAGCAGGTCGCCGTCCTCGCAGTGCTGCGCGCCACGGCGGCCCAGCCCGGCTCCTACAACGTGTGGCAGTACGCCCAGGCCGCCTACCTGCTGCCCTACGCCGTGCTCGCCGTCCCGCTCGTCACGGCCGTGGCGCCCCGCGTCGCCGAGCTGGCCTCGCGGTCCGTGGCCGACAGCGCGCCCGTGGTGGCCCGTTCGGCGCGCGCCGTGCTCGCCGCCGGCGCGCTCGGTGCCGCCGCCCTCGTCGCCGTCGCCCCCGCGGTCACCGCGATCTTCTCCGCCCGCCACGACATGCCGGGCATGACGACGACGCTCACCGTCCTCGCCCTGGGCCTGCCCGGCTTCGCGCTGCTCCTGCACGCCCAGCGCTCCTTGTACGCCGTCCACCGCGCGCGCCTGGCGACCGTCCCGGCACTCGTGGGCTGGCTCGTCACCGCCGCGGCCACCGTGGTCGCGGGCATCGCCGCGGCGGGCGCCGGGCACGGCACCCTGCTCGGTCTGCTCGCGGCCGCCTCGAGCGTCGGGATGACGCTCGCCGGCGTGCTGTCGGCCGTGTGCCTCGCGCGCGCACTCGGCGGAGCCGCGCTCGCCGGCCTCGCGCGCACGGCGGGGACCGCGGTGGTCGGTGCCGTGATCGGCGGGCTCGCCGGCCGGTGGGTCACCGAGCTCGTCGCGGGCGACGGCCCGCTGCGCGCGGTCCTGGCGCTCGCGGCCGGCGGGGCCGTGGCGCTCCTGGCCTGGGTGGCCGTGGTGGCGGCGGGGGACTGGCAGGTGCTCGCCGTGCTGCGCCGCCGCGGGCGCGGCGCGGGCACCGGACCGACCGCCCCCGAGAACAGCGATCGGAAGGACGAGTCATGAGGATCCTCCAGGTGACCGGCACGACCACCGGCGGGGTCGCCCGCCACGTGAGCCAGGTCGTCGACGTGCTGCGCTCCCACGGCCACGACGTCCGGCTGGCCGGGCCCGCGGGCGTCGTCGCCGACGTCGTCCTCGGCGCCCCCGTGCCCGCCGCCGTCGTCGACCTGCGCGACCGCCCCTCGGGCGCTGATCTCGCCACCGTGCGCCGCCTGCGCCACCTCGCCGCCGGCGCCGACGTCGTGCACGCCCACGGCCTGCGCGCCGGCGCCGCCGCCGCGCTCGCCGTCCGCTCGCTGCCGCGCCGGCCACGGCTCGTGGTCACCGAGCACAACCTCGCCGTGGGCAGCGCCAGGGTCCGCGCGATCGCCCAGGCCCTGGAGGCCGTGGTCGCCCGCGGCGCCGACGTGGTCCTGCCGGTCGCCCCCGACCTCGCCGAGCGGGCCCGCCGGCTGGGCGCGCGTCACGTCGAGGTCGCCGTCATCCCCGCGCCCGCCCCGCGGGCCGTCCGCGCCACCGCGGCCGAGGTGCGCCGCGACCTCGGCCTCTTGGGCGGTCAGAGACTCGTCCTGTCCGTGGCACGTCTCGCGCCGCAGAAGGGCCTCGACCTCCTCGTCGACGCCGCCGCGGCCGCCGAACAGCTCCTGCCCGCGCGGACGGACGGCGCTCCGGCCGCGGTGTGGTGCGTGGCCGGCGGCGGGCCGCTCGGCCCCGAGGTGGCGGCCGCAGCGACCGCCGCCGGCGCCCCCGTGCGCGTCCTCGGCCCCCGCGCGGACGTCCCGGACCTCCTGGCGGCGGCCGACGTCGTCGTGTCGACCTCGGTGTGGGAGGGGCAGCCCATCTCGCTGGGCGAGGCGATGCACGCCGGCGCGGCCGTCGTCGCCACGGAGGTCGGCGGGACGGGCCTCGTCGTCGGGGACGCCGCCCTGCTCACCGGCCGCGACGCAGCCGAGGTGAGCGCCGCCGTCGTGCAGGTCCTCCTCGACACGGAGCTCGCGGGCCGGCTGGGGGACCGCGCGCGGCGGCGCTCGGCCGAGCTGCCGGACGAGGGTGACCTTCACCGCCAGCTCGTGTCCGTCTACGAACCCGGCTCACGCTGCTAGGGTCGAAGCCCGTGGCACCCACCTCGCACCGGCCTCTGCCCGGCACCTCGGTCCCCAAGCAGATCTTCGTGACCGGCGGGGTGGTGTCCTCTCTCGGCAAGGGCCTCACGGCCTCCTCCCTCGGCAGGCTCCTGCGCTCGCGCGGCCTGCGGGTCGTGATGCAGAAGCTCGACCCGTACATCAACGTGGACCCGGGCACGATGAACCCCTTCCAGCACGGCGAGGTGTTCGTCACCGAGGACGGCACCGAGACCGACCTCGACATCGGCCACTACGAGCGGTTCCTCGACATCGAGCTGTCCGGTCGGGCCAACGCCACCACCGGCCAGGTCTACTCCGAGGTCATCGCCCGCGAGCGGCGCGGCGAGTACCTCGGGGACACCGTGCAGGTCATCCCGCACATCACCGACGAGATCAAGGCGCGCATGCGCGCGCAGGCCGAGCCGGCTGACGGCCATGGGCCTCCGGACATCATCATCACCGAGATCGGCGGCACGGTCGGCGACATCGAGTCCCAGCCCTTCCTCGAGGCCGCCCGGCAGGTGCGCCAGGACGTCGGGCGCGACCACGTGTTCTTCCTGCACGTCTCGCTCGTGCCCTACATCGCGGCCTCCGGCGAGCTGAAGACGAAACCGACGCAGCACTCCGTGGCCGAGCTGCGGTCGATCGGTATCCAGCCCGACGCCCTCGTCTGCCGCACCGACCGGGCGCTGCCGGAGGGCGTGAAGAACAAGATCGCCTCGATGTGCGACGTCGAGCGGGAGGCCGTGGTCGAGTGCCCGGACGCGCCCTCGATCTACCAGATCCCCCGGGTGCTGCACTCCGAGGGGCTCGACGCCTACGTGGTGCGTCGCCTCGGTCTGTTCTTCCGCGACGTCGACTGGACCGAGTGGGACCGGCTCCTCGACCGGGTCAACCACCCCCGGCACGACGTCGAGGTCGCCCTGGTGGGCAAGTACATCGACCTGCCCGACGCCTACCTGTCCGTCACCGAGGCGATCCGCGCCGGCGCGTTCGAGCACCGCGCGTACGCGAACATCCGGTGGGTCGAGTCCGACCGGTGCGCCACCCCCGAGGGCGCGCGTGAGGCCCTGTCCGGGGTCGACGCCGTGCTCGTGCCCGGCGGGTTCGGCGTGCGCGGGATCGAGGGCAAGCTCGGTGCGCTGACCTGGGCGCGCGAGAACCAGGTGCCCACGCTCGGCATCTGTCTCGGCCTGCAGTGCATGGTCATCGAGGCGGCCCGGTCGCTGCTCGGGCTCGAGGGCGCCAGCTCGACGGAGTTCCACCCGGGCACCGACGAGCCCGTCATCGCGACGATGGACGAGCAGGTGCGGTTCGTCGAGGGCGCCGAGGGGGACATGGGCGGAACGATGCGCCTGGGCTCCTACCGGGCGGCACTCACACCGGGCTCCGTGGTCGCCGAGACGTACGGCGAGGTCGAGGTCTCCGAGCGGCACCGGCACCGCTACGAGGTCAACAACGCCTACCGCGAGCGTCTCGAGGGCGTCGGCCTGCGGGTGACCGGGACGCTGCCCGAGGGGAACCTGGTGGAGTTCGTCGAGCTCGACCGCGAGCAGCACCCCTACTACGTGGCCACCCAGGCGCACCCGGAGTTCAAGTCGCGGCCGACGCGGGCCCACCCGCTGTTCGCCGGGCTCATCGGTGCGGCCGTCGAGCGGCAGCGCGCCACCCGGCTCCTCGAGGTCGGCGACGACGGGGCCGAGGACGAGTGAGCGCGGATCTGTCGGCCGGCGCCGACCTGATCTCCGGCGACGTGCCCTGCGAGGACGAGTGAGCGCGGATCTGTCCGTCGACGGCGCCGAGGAGGTGCCCGGCGCCGGGACGTTCGCCGACGCCGAGGACCACCGGCGCGTGGTCCGGGCCGACCGCCTGCTCGAGGGCCGCATCTTCGACATCGTGGGCGACACCGTCGAGCTGAGCGCCGGCGGGCCCACCGTGCGGCGCGAGTACCTCGTCCACCCGGGGGCCGTCGCGATCGTCGCGCTCCGTGGCGACGGCGCGGGTACCGATGCGGGCGGTGTCGACGCAGGTAGCGGCGACTCGGGTAGCGGCGACGCGGGAAGCGGCGACGCGGGAAGCGGCGAGCCCGAGGTCCTCCTGGTGACCCAGTACCGGCACGCGTCGCGGGCACGCCTGCACGAGATCCCGGCCGGCCTGCTCGACGTGCCCGGCGAGGACCCGGTCGAGGCCGCCCGCCGCGAGCTCGCCGAGGAGGCCGACCTGCGCGCAGGCACCTGGCACGTCCTCGCCGACGTCCTGCTCTCGCCGGGCGCCACGAACGAGTGCGTGCGCGTCCTGCTCGCCCGCGACCTCAGTGAGGTCCCCGACGCCGAGCGGCACGTCCGCGAGGACGAGGAGTCGGAGATGGTCGCCCGGTGGGTGCCGCTGGCCGACGCCGTCGAGGCCGTCCTCGACGGCAGGATCCACAACGGAGCCACGACGGCGGGGCTGCTGGCCGCCGAGGCCTCCCGGTCGCGCGGGTGGGCGGGCCTGCGCCCGGCCGACGCCCCGTGGTCGCTGCGTCGCTACCGGTCCACCGACGGCTCCGTCGACGGCGCACTCACCGGCCTCCCGCCGGAGCACCGCCCGGCCGACTGACCGTCCGGGCGCAGCGCCGTCGGGCCGGGCCGCGCGATCGGGGGCGTCAACCACGCTCCCGGGTACGGCCGCCCTGGGACGATGAGGTATGTCCCCCTCCGTCACACTGCTCCTGGGCAAGCCGCCCCGGTCCGGCACCCTCCTGGACGAGGTCGTCGCCCACCTGGCGTCGCGGCGATGCACCGTGACCGTCCGGCTGCCCCACGAGGAGACGGTCGAGATCGACGACCTCACCGACCAGACGATCGTGGTCCATCGCGGCCTGCACAGCTCGGTGGCCCCGCTGCTCCAGGAGGCCCACGACCGCGGCGTCGCCCTGTGCAACCCGTGGCCGGCGGACCGGCTGCTGCGCGACCGCCGCGCCTGGCGAGGCGTTCTCGAGCGCGCCGGGATCCCGCAGCCGCCGTCGTCCACCGTCGAGCGGTGGGCCGGCGTGCTCGCGGTCGCGGAGAAGGAGCACGTGGTCGCCAAGTCCTTCGCCGGGCCGGGACGTGGGGCGCAGGTGCTGGCCGGCACCGACCGCACGCTGCCGGGCGACGCGCCGTTCCCGGGGCCCTACCTGGTGGAGTCCCGTCTGGCCTCCGACGGCACCGACCGCAAGCTGTACCTGGCCGGCGGCTCGGTGCGGGGCCTGCTCAAGCCGTCGACGCTCGAGCGGGAGCACACGCCGGCCGGCACGCCGTTCCAACCAGACGACGAGCTGGTGGACCTGGCCGGACGCGTGCGCGACGCGCTCGGCGCCCATCTGCTCGGTGTGGACCTGATCGGCACGCCTGCGGGACCGGTCGTCGTCGACGTCAACGGTTTCCCCGGGTTCCGAGGTGTCATAGGGGCGGCCGACGTCGTGTCCGAGCACCTCCTGGCGCACGCCGCCGCCTGACTCGTCGAGGACACGCTCTCTCGCCGGGTTCACGGTCTCGCGTCGACGACACGCGTGGTGGGTGACCCCTGAGGCACCGTCGAGGTCACGGTCTCTTGTCGAGGACTCGGTTTACCGTCGAGGGCGCGGGGTACGTGCCGAGTGGACCTCCGGCGGCCGTACTCGCGACGCGTTCCTCGTGTCCTCGATGAGTTCCCCGTGTCTTCGATGAATGGTCGGGTCGGGGCCGCCCATTCGATGACGTTCGGCCGCACGCTCGAGGGGCAAGAACCGCACGCTCGAGGGGCGAGAGCCGCACCCTCGATGACTCAGGGGGTCGGTTGGGCGACGCGGCGCAGGAGGTCCGTGGCGACCGCGCGCCACCGGGGTCGGTACGCGTAGACGCCGGCCAGTCGCAGGCGCGTGGCGTCGGCATAGTCGGCGACCCGCTCCGTGTCCGTCGGGGCCGCGCCCGCCAGGAGTCCCGCGCGGGCGGCGTGGGCCAGGTCCGGTCTGAGCAGCCCCTGCGCCTGGCGCAGCTCGAGGTGGACGACCGCGTTGGCGATGTCGAGCGCTCGCTCGCCGACGGCGAGGGTGTCGACGTCGATCATCCCCACCGGGCCGGCACCTGCGATGGCGGCCCCGTCGACGGCATACGCGCCTACGCCGCCGCCGCCGGCATCGCCGTCGGCATCCGCGCCTACGACACCGCCGTCGGCGCCCTCACCGGCCCCGTCGTCGGCGCCCTCGCCGGCACCCGCGTCCCCGGCTTCGACCGGGTCCGCGAGCAGCAGCTGCTTGTCGTGCAGGTCGCGGTGCAGCACACCGAGGTCGTCTCCGCCGCGGTCGGCCAGGAGTGCGGCCGTCACGCGGTCGCCTGCCCGCGCGACGAGCTCGGGGTCGAGGAGCCCGTGGGCGACCGCCGGGTCGAGCCAGTGCGCGATCGCGGAGAGCTCGTCCTCGGCCCCGTGCCGTGCGGCGACCCGGTCCTGGGGCGCGTCGTGCAGTCGCGTCACCGCGGCACCCGCCGCGCGCCAGGCGTGGTGGGCCCGGCTCGGCGTCCAGTCCCCGTCGGCGCCGAGGTCGTGCAGGGTACGGCCGGGCACCACGCTCCACAGCAGCACGCCCGCCTCGAGGTCCGAGCCCTCGAGCAGCCGCGGCACCGTCACGCCGTCGATCAGCTCGGCGACGAGCCGGCCGCGGCCCGCCAGGTCGTGCGACCGGCTCGGACGTACCACCTTCGCGAACGCCCGCGGGGCCGCTCCCGGGCCGGGAAGGGCCACGACGGCGCGGCGTCCCGGCCGGTGGGCCACGAGCAGCGCGCCAGCCTCGGCGAGGACGCCGGGCAGCGCACGGAGCCGCGCGTCGGCCCCTGCGGGCTGCAGGAGGACGTCGCCCACGACGGACGCGGGCGCGGGGGCCCCGCGTGCAGCCTCGGCCAGGGCGTCGCCGTCGGCGAACCACTGACCGGCGACGGTGGCGCCGCCGGAGGTGAGCTCCAGGAGCGCGTGATTACGTCCGCGCGGCCAGGCCCGCACGACGTCGTAGCGCCGGCCGTCGGCGACGAGGCTCTTCGGCGGACGGGGGGCGGCACTCCGGCGGGCGGCGTGGCGCGCTCGCGGCGGCTCCGGGGCGGGCGCCGGCTCGGGGCCGGGCGCCGGCCCGGGGCCGCCCGCCGGCTCCGGGACGGGCGCCGGCTCCGGGACGGGCGCCGGGCCAGGTCCCGTGGCCGAGGCGCCCACGAACAGCCGCGCCGGCCGCAGGCCCCCGGTCACGGGGCCGCCAGCTCGCGGGCCGACCCGACCAGGGCGGCGACGGCGTCGGGCCAGTCGGGCGTGTGGCGCCGGAAGGGCTCGGCCGCCCGCCGGAGCACCCCCGCCGCGCAGTGCAGCCGCAGCAACCGGGCGTCGAGCAGCCCGCCGGCACCGGTGTACCCGGCCAGCAGCGGTGCGAGCAGCTCCTCGGGGTCCGGGGCGCCCGAGCCCGCGGCAGCCACGTGCGCGCCGTACCAGGAGCCGAGGTCGCTCATGGGGTCGTCCAGCCGGACGCGATCGAGGTCGAGGACGCTCACCGCGGCCTCGGTGCCGGTATCGGCGACGGCGCGGCCGGGGGCGTCGTCGTCGGGGGCCGCTCCATCCGGTCCGCCGCGGACGATCACCTGATCGGCGGAGAAGTCGCCGTGGACCACCCGGGGCTGCGCGTCGCCGAGCGCCGCGCGGAGCCGCTCGGCGACCGCTCGCGCGGTGGGGGCCACGCCGGGCAGCACCGCCAGCACGCCGTGCACGGCATCCTCGAGCTCGAGGACGTGGTCACCGGTCGTCAGCCCGTCGATCGCGGGCTGCCGATGGATCTCGGCGAGCGCGGCGCCCGCCAGCGCCCACAGCCCGTCCACGCTCGGCCCCGTCACCGTGTCCAGCGCGACGCCCGGCACCCAGTCGTTGACCACCGTCCCGGCGCGTCGGTCGACCCGGTCCACCACGGGCACCGGCAGCCCGGCCAGGGCCGAGTAGCCGGCCAGCACCGCCGGCAGGTCGGTCGGACGGTGGACCTTGGCCAGCTGCGGCACCCCTGCGGGGCCGTCGAGGCGGGCGACCCAGCGCCGGCCGGGCTTGTACACGAGCGGATCGAGCCGCTCCGCGTCACGGACCAGGTTCCGGATCCCCGGCAGATGACGGTCGGCCGTCGCGTCGGCCACGGCGACCCCGCGCCGCACGTCGACGGCGGAGCCACGCCCCACGTCGTCGTTCTCGCCCTCCCGGGCGATCTTGTCGAGCTTGGGGGCGGCCTCCTCGGTGACGGCGAGGGCCTGCGCGAGGAAGGTTCCGCCCTCGAGGTCCCGCATCCTGAGCCCGGCGACCATGGACGTGCCCGGCTTGTAGCGCACGTAGCGGATCTGGGCGTCGGCGACGGCCCAGCCGAGGCTGCGCGCCAGCTCGAGGGGGCAGAGGACCTCGGCGAGCCCGGGAACCGCGGGGTCCGCGGCCACGAGCCGCGCGTCAACCGGTGCGACGACGGCCATGACGCTCCTTCCTGTCGTGGTCCGGGACGAGTGCGCGGACCGGGCGGTGGTCCAGGGCCGGGCGGTGGTCTCGGGCCGACCCACCGGCTGGACGTCTCCCGGTCGTCGCACCCGGCCGGCGGTCGGGGTACGTGTCCGGTGCAGGGTCTACGTCCGGTGCCGGGCGCTCCTCGGGGGCCTGGTCCGCCTCCGGCGCAGGGTCCTCCTCCGGCGCAGGGTCCTCCTCCGGGGCCGGGTCCAGCTGGGCGAGCCGGGAGCCGGCGTCGTCGAGCAGGTCTCGGGGCGCCCCCTGCTCGACGATGCGGCCGCGCTCGAGCACCACCACCTCGTCGCAGTCGAGGGCGGCGCCCAGCTCGTGCGTGATGACCACCGTGGTGCGGCCCTCGGCCAGGCGGTCGATCGCCTCCAGGACCTGCGCGGAGTTCTTCGGGTCCAGCCCGGTGGTCGCCTCGTCGAGGATGATCACCGGCGCGTCGCGCAGCATCGCCCGCGCGATCGCGATGCGCTGGCGCTGGCCGCCCGAGAGCGTGTCGCCGCGCTCGCCGACGATCGTGTCGTAGCCGTCCGGCAGTGCCGTGATGAAGTCGTGGGCGTTCGCGGCTCGCGCGACCCGTTCGATCTCCTCGGGGCCGGCTCCTGCGCGGCCCATCTCGATGTTCTCGCCGATGGTGCCGTGGAACAGCACCGACTCCTGCAGGACGATCGCCACGTGCGCGCGGAGGGACTCCACGGTGACGTCGCGCAGGTCGTGACCGTCGAGCTTGACCGCGCCGGCCACCGGGTCCTGCAGCCGGAGCAGCAGACCGGCCATCGTGGACTTGCCCGACCCGGAGTGCCCGACGAGCGCGACCTTCGCACCGGGGCGGATGCGCAGCGAGACGCCGTCGAGGGCCGTGTCCGACCCGGTGTAGGACGCGGTGACGTCCTCGAACCGGATCTCGCCCGCGAGCCGACGGATCGTGTAGGCGCCGTGCTGGTCGGCGACCTCCTGCTCCGTGTCCATGAGGTCGAGGATCCGCTCGCCGGAGGCGGCGGCCTTGGCGATGCGCCCCGTGTACTTGGCCAGGTCACGCATCGGCCGGAACGCGGTCTTGAGGTACTGGAGGAACACGACCAGCTCGCCCGGGGAGAGCGAGCCCCGCACCACCGACCAGCCGCCGACCAGCATGACGACGCCCGTGGCGACGCCCACCAGCACGTCCGTGGTGCGCTCGAGCCCGGCCGAGAGCCGGGTGGCCTTCACGCCCTCCTTGAGCTCCTGGTTGTTCGACGCCGCGAACGAGGACTCGAGCCGCTCGGCCAGCGAGTAGGCCTGGACCACCTTGATCGCGCCGAACGACTCGCCCGCCGCGCCGGCGAGCTCGCCCTCGCGGCGGCGCTGGACGCGCGAGGCGGAGGTGATCCTGCGGGTGGAGCGCGAGCTGGACAGGGCGAACAGTGGCAGGGTCGCCAGGACGACGAACGCGAGGACCCAGTCCAGGAGGAACATCACCACGAGCATCGCCACGAGGGTGACGACGTTGCCGAGCAGCGGCATGGCGGCGGTGATCGCGACGTCCCGCAGCCTCCCGACGTCGGCGATCAGCCGGGTGATGAGGTCACCGCCTCGGGTGGAGGAGTGGAAGCGCAGCGAGAGCCGCAGGACGTGCGCGTAGACCTTGGCGCGCACCGAGGTCATCGCGCGGGTGCCCGCGAGCGCGAAGAGCACGGTCGTCAGGTAGGCGGTCAGCGCGCGCAGCGCGGCGATGGCGACGACGGCGATCGCGCACATGATCAGCAGGCGAAACAGGCCGGGGTCCTCGGCGGCACCGGGGGCGATGACGCCGTCGATGACGAACTTCAGCGGCCAGGGCTGCAGCAGCCGGAACGCGACCTCCGCGAAGAGCGCGACGAATCCGCCGACGACGATCCCGCGGTGGGGCCGCAGGTGCGGCCGCAGGAAGGTGAAGATGTGCTTGAGCGAGGGCACGACCGAGCGCAGCTCGGACGCGGGCGCGCGGGAGGCCATCAGATCACTCCTCGCGCCGCGCCGACCGGGGCGGCGACCGGGGTGCCGACCGGGGCGGCGACCGGCGTGGAGCTCGGGGTGGCGACGGTCGCGGAGCTCGCGGGCGGCGCCACCAGGTCGAGGCCGGCGGCGGCCAGCGAGCGCTCGACGACGTGGCCCCAGGTGTGGGCGGAGGCCACGTGCTCGCGCGCGGCGGCGCCGGTCCGGCGGCGCAGCCAGGGGTCGTCGGCCAGCACGTGCAGCATCCCGGCGAGCACCACCGGGTCGGAGCCCGGCACGAGGAACCCGGTGCGCGCGTGCGTGACCACCGCGGGCAGCTGGCCGACCTCGGAGGCGACCACCGGCAGGCCGGCCGCCATGTACTCGTAGACCTTGAGCGGCGAGAAGTACCCCTCGCCGGCGTGCGGGTAGGGGGCGGTGGCGACGTCCATGCGGTGCAGCTGGGCTGGGATGTCCACGGGCGCCACGGCCCCGGTCATCTCGACGGCGTCCCCGATCCCGAGCGACTCGGCCTGCGCGCGCAGCGGGCCGGCCTGCGGGCCGTCGCCCACGAGCAGCAGCCGCGCGTCGACCACGGAGCGCCGCAGGAGCGCGTGCGCCTCGAGCAGGGTCTCGGTGCCGTGCCACGGCTTGAGCGTGCCGACGAACCCGACCGTGAACGGTCGTCCGTCCTCGTCCGCCTCGGGGCGCGGGCGGATGCGGTCGACGTCGACGCCGTTGGGCTCGACCACCACGTGCGACGTGCGGTCGGCCGGGAGCTGTGCGCGCACCCACTCGGCCACCGGCTCCGAGACGCAGACGACGGCGCTCGCGTCGGTCGCGGCCCGGCGGATCACGTCCTGGGCGATGTCCGCGCGCACGAGCCCGCGGTGCCGCGCCTGCTCCTCGGGCAGGGGGGCGTTGACCTCGAGCACCGCAGGGATCCCGTGGGCGCGGGCGTACCCGGTGCCCGCGGCGGACCACAGGGAGTAGCGCTCGTAGACGGCGTCGAACGGGCCGGCGGCCTCGACGGCGTCCCGCATCCCGGCGTCGGCGGCGATGGCGCGGGCCTCGCGGTCGGCGACGTCGGCGCCGCTGATGCGGCCGAGCTCGTGGACCGTCAGGCGTCCCCGGGCGCGGGCCGCCTCCGCGGCGGGCCAGGGCGAGCCGCCGGTGCGGCGGCAGAACAGGTCGACGTCGTGACCGGACGCCAGCAGCACGCCGAGGACCTCCTGGACGTGGACCGAGGCGCCCTTGGTGCCGAAGACCGGGATCCCGGGGTCGGCGCAGACGTAGGCGATCCTCATCGGACCACCTCCACGGGGCGACCGACGGCTCGCTCGGCGCTCGCCGCCTCGGAGGTGGGGCGTGCGGCGTCCTCGAGCGCGGCGTCCTCGAGGGCGGCGACCTGGTGCCGGGTGTCGAACTGGTCCTCGACGAGGTCCCGGGCGGCGCGCGCGAGGCGGGTGCGCAGGGCGTCGTCGTCGAGGAGCCGCTCGATCGCCGCGGCGAGCGCGACCGGGTCGTGCTGGGGCACCTGCAGGCCCGTGACCTCGTGCCGCACGGCCTCCGTGATCCCGGTGACGTCGGTCGACACGCACGGGGTGCCCAGCGCCATGGCCTCGAGCAGCACCGTCGGCAGGCCGTCGGCGTTGCCGTCGGAGCCCACGACGCACGGCGCCGCGAAGACCCCGGCCGCGGCGACCTCGCCGCGCACCTCGTGCTGCGGCATCGGACCGGTGATCTGGACCAGGTCCGCCAGCCCGAGGGCCGCGACCCGGGCGCGCAGGGCGCCCTCGAGCTCGCCGCCGCCGACGATCCGGCAGCGGGTCGGACGCCCGGAGTCGCGCAGGTGGGCGATCGCGTCGACGAGCACGGAGAAGCCCTTCTTCTCGACGAGGCGACCGACGGCCACCACGGGCGCGTCGTCGTCCGTCCCACGGTCCGGGGTCGGCGCGGTGAACGGGAAGTCGTCCAGGTGCAGCCCGTTGTAGATGCGGTGGAGCCGGGTGGCGGCGACCGCCTCGGGGAAGACGCGGCGCAGGTGCCGGTCGTTGAAGTCGCTGATCGTCACCACGTGGTGGGCGCCGGCGATCTTGGCGGCCAGGTCGGCGGGGTCGACCGAGGAGTGGAAGATGTCCTTGGCGTGGGCGGTGAACGAGTAGGGGATGCCGCTGAGCAGCGAGGCCAGCCGCGCCACGGTGGTGGCGAGCGAGGCGAAGTGCGCGTGCAGGTGGGTCAGGCCGCGGCGCCGGGCCAGGAGCGCGACCTCGACGGCCTGCGCGGCGTCGTCGGCGCCCGCGGCGAGCAGCTCGGGCAGCGTGGCGGCCAGGCGGGGCAGCTCGGGTGCGGCGTCCCGCAGCGTCTGCCACAGGTCCTCCGCCCTGCGCACCCTCGGCACGTAGGTGACCGGTGCCCGCACCTCGGCGAGCGCGCTGTGGAAGCGCGGGTCCACCGGCGGGCGGAGCGAGAGCACCTCGATGTCCGCGCCGCGGGCCTCGCGGCCGAGGATCTCGGAGACGATGAACGTCTCGGAGAACCTGGGGTACATCTTGAGGACGTAGCCGATGCGTTCACGCGACATGGTGGTTCTCCCTGGTGGGGGCGAGGGCGGTGAGCAGCTGGGGCAGGCGGCCGAGCCCGTCGAGGTCGACGGGCGAGCGGTGCGTCTCCCCGTCCGGACGGCGACGCCCCACGGGCCACGCCGTGCCGGTTCCCGGTGCGGCGGAGGGCGACGACGGGCCCGGGCCCGGGGCGGCAGGCGCGTCGATCGCACCGGCGAGCCAGGACGACAGTGCACCGGGTGTGAGCTCGTCGGGGTGGAGGTGGTCCAGGCGGCCCGTCGCGGCGAGGAGCTCCGCACGCACGAGCTGCTCGCGGCGGGGGCGCACCCGGGGGACGACGAGGAGTCGCCGGTCGAGCGCCAGCGCCTCGCACACCGTGTTGTACCCGCCCATCGAGACGACGGCGGAGGCACCTGCCAGCAGCGCCTCGGCGTCCTCGACGTAGGTGCGGACGGTGAGGTCGGACCGGGTGCCCGCGAGGTCGACGATGCGGTGGACGTCGTCCGTGGGCATCTGCGGACCGGTGACGAGGACACCGTGGTGCCCGGCCGGCATCGCTGAGCGCACGAAGGTCTCGGCGAGGTGGGCGCCGTCGGCGCCCCCGCCCACGGTGGCCAGGACGTAGGGGGTCTCCACCTCGGTGACCTGCTCGACGCGGCAGCGGCCGGCCGCGAGGTAGCCGGTGTGCACGGTGCGGGCGGCGGGCAGCGAGAGCTCGGCGGCGAGGTCGTGCACGGCGCGGTCTCCGTAGACCCACACCTGGTCGTACCACTGCCGCAGCGCCCGGTCCGACCGGTCGGCACGCCACTCGCGGCGCGCGGTGGCGGCGTCGTCGAGGATGTCCCGCAGTCCGAGGACGATGCGTGTCCCGGCGGCACGCAGCAGGTCGAGCGCCGGCTCGAGCTCGCCGAGGAACCCGCGCGGGTGCTTGTCCACCACGAGGACGTCCGGGCGGAAGGAGTCCAGCGCCGCGGCGAGGATGCTGCGCCGCATGTGCCGGATGTGCGTCTCGTCCACGGACAGGTGGCGGGCGGAGTAGACGCCCGTGGCGTCCTTGCTCAGCGCGGGCAGGGAGACGAGGTCGCAGTGCTCGGGGCGGTCGGCGGTGACCGCCTCCGGTGCCCCGGTCAGCAGGAGGATGTCGGGCGCGGGGTCCAGCGTGCCGAGCGCCCGGGCGATGGCCAGGTTGCGGCGGACGTGCCCCAGACCCAGCGCGTCGTGGGAGTAGAGCGCGACGCGCAGCCGACCGGCGGGTTCGACGTCGGACGGCGACGCCGGCACCCGCTCGTCGGTGGGCCGTCCGGCGGGGGAGGGCACGTCGCCCGGCACGGTGCCGGCGGGGGACTCGTCGGGCCGGACCGCCGTGGTGCGCGCGGAGACGCCCTCGGCCGGGCGCGTACGGCGCCTCGTCATGGTGCGCACGGTGGACCCCCTTCTTGCGCCCTGCTCGCCACGTAGCGAGCTGCCCGGTCGGGCGACGGCGTACGAAGTAGTTCACCCGACGCAGTTGTGACACCGGTGATGACCCGATGAGACGCCTTTCATCCACCGTCGGGACGCCTGCCGTTCACCCGCGGCCCCGGTTCCGCGCCCGGCCGAGCACCCGGTTCCGGGTCCGGCCCAGCTCCGGCCGAGAACCGCCCGATGGGGCGTGAGGGATCACGCATGACGAGAACCTCCTCGAGGGGGATGCGCGAGGAGGGCGTCGTCGGTGATGATCGACGGATGCACGCCGAGCTCTCCTTCGAACGGTCGTGCCGCGCGCTGCTCGTCGACGGCGCCGGCCGGGTCCTCCTCGTGGCGCACGAGGGCCCCGCGGGAACCGTCTGGGCCGGTCCCGGCGGTCCCGCCGGCCTCGGCGAGGCGCCCGAGCCCGTGCTCCGGCGCGCACTGCACGCCGCGACCGGTCTGCTCCTCGCCGACGGCGCGCTGCGCGACCTCGCGTGGGTCCAGCACGTGCCCGCCACCGGCGCGGGCCCGCACGGCGCCGGCGAGATCGTCGATGAGGTCTACCTCGTGCGCGTCCCGCACTTCGAGCCCGCACCCGCGGGTGGGCCGGCCCTCGTCGACGACGGCGCCGCGACGAGCGACGGCGCCGCGACGAGCGACGGCGAACCGTCGAGCAATGGCGTGCCGTCGAGCAATGGCGTGCCGTCGAGCAATGGCGTGCCGTCGGGCAACGGGGTCCCGATGAGCGACGGCGCCGCTGCTCGCGACGGATCAGCCTCCGTCGGCGGGGCCGCGGGCGCCTGGCCCGGGAGCACCGCCGCGATCCGCTGGTGGACGCCGCGGGAGATGACCGAGGCCTCCGGCCGCGGCACCCTGTTCAGCCCGCGGGACCTGCCCACGCGGCTGCCGGCCCTGCTCGCCTCGGCCTGGGACATGCCGGTCGGGGCGCCGGCCACCATCCGCGGGTACTGACGGCGCCTCAAGCAGAAACTGGTTCTGCGGAAACCCAGCCGACCGCCGGTGACTGCCCGCGGAGAGGTTTCGGCCCGTCGTCGGGGTCACGGGTCGCTGGGCCAGGGTGCCGTGCCCTGTGCCGCCCTGGCGTGCGTGCGGGTGATCTTCATCGGCTCGAGCGCCTACCGGTAGGGGTGGATGTCGTCGTCCGAGTACGGCCCGAGCCTGGTCACCACGGCGACGGCGAGGATCCATAGGCGAGTGGACATTCCGCGTTCGTTCTCACCGAAGCGAGCGAACGGGATCGTGGGTGTCATCGTCGTGGCGACGCCATCGGGAACGGGCAGGCCGTCGAGGGTGACGCTCTTCGTCGGAGATCGGCGGAGAGCCGTCGGCGGGCTACTGGTCGTTCGATGGGGCGACTGTGCTGAGGCGGCGATAGCTGCAGGTACCTCAAATGGCGTGGCCAGGGCCGACGGCTGCGCGAGAAGGTGTACAGGGCGTGCCGACGCGATAGACGCGCTTGCCATTTGTACGACAAGGTACCAAGATGGTTGCACGAAGCGTTTTCGTCGATGGAGACGGGGAGTGGTGATGACGGCTGAAGTAGATGTCCGGAATGAGCAGGTCCGCCGCGAGCGGTGGTCAGACGAGGACGTGTTCGAGCAGGAGATGCAGAGCATCTTCGCGACCTGCTGGCAGTACCTGGCGCACGACAGCGAGATCCCGTCGCCGGGTGACTACGTCCTGCGCAAGATCGGCCGCGACCAGGTCATCGTGGTGCGCGACGAGAACGACGAGATCCAGGTCCTCCTCAACACGTGCCGGCACCGCGGCGTGCCGCTGTGCCGGGCGGACAGCGGAAACACCTCCCACTTCCGCTGCAGCTACCACGGGTGGACCTACGCCAACACGGGTGCGCTCCAGGGCGTCACGTATCAGCGCGACGTCTACGGGAGGGACGGCATCGACAAGAAGCAGCTCGGGCTGTTCAAGCCCGCCAAGGTGGAGTCGATCTTCGGGCTGGTCTTCGCTACGTGGGATCCAGACGCCATGCCGCTGCTCGACTACCTCGGTGACATCGCCTGGTACCTCGAGACGGTCTTCGACAAGTTCCCCGGGGGCCTGGAGGTCGTCGGCACCCCCGTCCGCAACATCATCAAGGCAAACTGGAAGACTGAGGGCGAGAACCTCTCCGGCGACGGCTACCACACCACGGTGACGCACGCGTCCGCGTTCGAGCTCGGCCTCTTCGCGACGGAGAAGGACCTGGTCAAGCTCAGCGACGAGGTGACACCGAAGTTCACCGGCCGCACCGTCACCACCCCGCACGGCCACACCATGCGCATCCAGCGCCTCCCGCTCGTGCTGGAGGGCAACCACTACTTCGGATACCCGCACGAGATGTGGGCCGACATCGACTCGGTTCTCTCACCTGCGCAGCAGTCACTCATGTCCGCCATGTCGGTCGGTCACGGGTCGATCTTCCCGAACATGTCCTTCATCGAGAACTTCAAGACGAACATCGATGGCCCGGACATGCACGCCCGCTACATCCGGATCACTATGCGCTACCCGATCGACGCGACGACGTCCGAGCAGCTGTGGTTCATCTTCATGCCGAAGCAGGCGGACGATGAGTGGAAGCGACTCTCCCGCCTCGGGTACCTGCGCACCAACGGCCCCTCGGGACTTTTCGAGATCGACGACACCGAGAACTTCGTCGGCATCTCGGAGGCCAGCTACGGGGACCGTGCCCGTACGCTGCCGGTCACCCTCGAGGGCGGCAAGCACCACCCCAAGGCGCCCGATGACCTCGGCTGGCCCGGTGACGTCGTCGACGGCGACCGGACCGAGCGGACGATCCGGTGCTTCCACAGCCGTTGGGACGAGCTCATGACCGGTGCGTCCGAACCCCGGGCCGGGGTGGACGCATGAGCACGCCGATTCTCGGGTCGCGCCACACCTACACCCGACCCGAGTACGTCGACGCGGAGACGCACCGCGAGATCAGCGACTTCCTCGCGCTCGAGTCCGAGCTCCTCGACGACCGTCGCTTTCACGACTGGGTGGAGCTGGTGGCGGGGGACTTCACCTATCAGATGCCGACGCCGAAGACGCCGGACACCCCTTTCAAGCCGCACTTCGACGACCGCAGCATGCTCATCGACGAGTCCCGATGGTCGCTCGCCCTGCAGTGGTTCCGCCGGTTCGACGAGGACATCTACGAGATGGCGTGGGGGGAGAACCCTCCGGTGCGCTTCCGGCACTTCATCACGAGCGTGCGCGCGACACGAACCGTCGATCCCGACGCGTTCACGGTCAAGAGCAATGCCGTGCTGGTGGGGACCCGGCAGTCCGACCTGCCGAAATACATCACCGGTGAGCGCACCGACCGGCTCGAGCGCCGCGAGGGCGAGCTGGTCCTCACGCGTCGGTGGGCCGTGCTCGACCAGGTCGTCATCGATTTTCCCCAGCTGAGGATCCTGCTGTGAGCAACGAAACTGTCGACCATGGCACCTGGGTGATCTCCAACGAGTTCGCGGCCGTGAGCCTGCGACGGGTGCAGACACGCAACGGAGAGCGGTTGGAGATCACCTCGCTCGGGCACGAGCACTCGATCCAGCTCGACGCCATCACTCTGGAAGCGCTCACCTGGTCCACGCCGCTCGAGGTCGGCAAGGGCCTGGAGACCCCCTTCGGGCCGGACCCGAGCGAACCCCAGCACACGGACGCCACCGCACGCACGGAGAACGACGAGAGGGATGCATGAGGACGTATCAGGCAGGCGAGGCACGAGCGTGGGCGTTGGAGTCCCTACGAGGAGCGTGCGGGTGCGTGAGCCCGACCTTCACCAGTGATCTGTCCAGGCTCAACGAGACCGCGATCCGGCACGACGTCGCGCTCGCGAAGGAGCACGGCCAGAGCGGGGTGCTCATCGTCTCGGAGGCAGGCACGACCGCCGAGGAGATGCGAAGGTTCACCGAGATAGTGGTCGACGAGGCGGGCGACGAGTTCGTCACGGTGCTGCAGGCCAGCCAGCCCACCCTCGCCGCGACCGTGGCCTCGGTGGAGCACGGCGCCGCGGCCGGCGTGGACCTCGTCATGCCCTCCTACCCCCTGTACTTCAACCCGGCGACGACGGAGGAGGTCGTGGACTTCACGCGGACGGTGGCGGACGCTGGCAGGGACACCGGCGTGATCATCTTTGCGATGGACCAGTGGAACTTCGGCCGGCTCCACGCGGCGGGCTTCTCGGTCTCCCTCCTGGAGGAGATGGTCGACACGATCCCCCAGGTGGTCGCGATCAAGAACGAGGTCGGGGGCCCGGGCGTCGGCGGCATCGCCGCGGTGTTCGAACGCTTCAACGGCGAGGTCGTCGTCACCGACCCACTCGAGTTCAACGCGCCTGCCTGGATCGCGAACTACGGCATGCAGTTCATGGGCACCTCCAACTACGAGATCGTCGGTCCGGTGGTGCCGCGGATGCTGAAGCTGCTCTCGGACAAGGCGACCTGGGACCAGGGCATGGAGCTGTACTGGCAGATCGCGCCGGCCCGACGAGCGCACGCAGCCGTCTGCACCCCGCTCGTGGCGAACAGTGGGCTCGTCCCGCGTATGCACTGGAAGTACCAGGGCTGGCTCAACGGTTACAACGGGGGCCCCATCCGTCAGCCCCACATGCGCATCAGCGCCGGGCAGATGGCGACCATCCGCACCGCGGCGGTCAAGTCCGGCCTTGACGTCACCAACCTCCCGGACGAGGAGTTCTACGTCGGAAGGAATCCGGCGTGAGTGAGGATGCGGGTCAGGTCCGGCTCATCTACAGCGACGACGTCGATGCGCTGGCGACCCCCGAGCTGGGACTCGAGGCTGCGGTCGCGGCGGCCACGGTCGACCGCAGCACGGTGGCCACCGGCCGCGTGCAGGTCAACGGAGACGTGTCCTGGTCCCGGATCCTCTCGGGATCGATATCCGATCTGGACGTTACCGGGTACAAGGAGTTCCACCGGGTCGGCAAGCGGGTCAGGTACCACATTCACCTCTATCGGGAGTCGACCGGCGACGCGCTCGCCATCGTCGACGGTCGGCGGATCACGAGTCTGCGGACATCCTCGACGGCGGCCGCCGCAGTTCGTGCGTGGGCCAAGGGTCGCAGCGTGCGGGTCGGGCTCATCGGCTCGGGGGAGGAGTCCCGCGAGGGCCTACGCGCCCTGCGGGGGACCGTCGACGTCACGGGCGCGTCGGTATACAGCCCGACGCAGGCCAATCGCGAGGCCTTTGCGAACGAGATGGGCGAGGCACTGTCACTCAGCGTCGTCGCCTACGACTCGGCGGAACGGGTGGTCGAGGACTGCGACGTGCTGTACGTCGCGACGTCGTCGAAGGGTGATCCGTTCCTCGGGCTCGCCGAGGTCGGGCACATCCCGATGATCAGTGCCGTGGGCGCTACCCAGCGCATCGACCGGGAGCTGCGGGGCGATGTCTTCACCGGCGCCACGGTCGTCGTCGACGCCATGGACGCCGTCCTCGAGTCGGGCGACGGCCACGAAGCCATCGATTCCGGCTGGGACCCGAGTACCTCCCTCCTGCTCGGCGACTACCTCGCCCGGGCCGACCAGTTGGAGTCCGAGCGCACCCTGTTCAAGTCCATCGGCAGCGTGGAGCAGGACCTCGTCCTCGCCCTCCACCTGCTGGAGGCAGCCGAGCGCGAGGGCAGAGGAGTACTCGTCGACCAGATCGGCAGCCTCCGACTCATGCGCTGACCCGGGTGGGACGTGGCGGCCGCCGCACGGCCACGCCGCGCCCTTCCGACCCGCCACGTCCGAACCACCGACCACCTCAGTGAAGGAGCCGTATGCGCATCGTTGACCTCACCCACCCCTGGGGACTACACACCCCCGGCTGGGTCGGCTATCCCGGCGGCAAGATGTACTACACGCAGAACCTGCAGACGAACCAGATCGTCTCCCAGAAGATCGAGACATCGCTACACTCCGGCACCCACCTCGACGGGCCGATGCACGGCACGGACGGCGGCCTGGACATGGCGTCCCTCCCGCTGGACAAGCTCATCCACGCCGGCGCGATCGTCGACGTCTCCGACGAGGTCGGGGACTGGGACCTCATCGAACCCGAGCACATCACGTCCAAGGTGGAGGTGAAGAAGGGCGACATCCTCATCATCCACACCGGATTCCACCGGTACTACCAGGGGCAGTCGCAGCAGGACCTCGTTCGCTACTTCACCATGCACCCGGGTGGCAGCGTCCGACTGGCCCGGTGGATGGCCGAGATGGAGATCCGGTGGTGGGGGATCGACGCGGGCTCGGGTGACCACCCCATGAACACGACGATCCGCAACATGCGTCCCGACCTGCTCGAGAGGTTCGAGAAGCACGTCGGCAAGAGCTACTCCGAGTTCTTCGGTGGTGACTACCACTACACGCACCACATGTCCGGCCGCGAGGTGCAGTCCGACATCTTCCCCATGCATCACCTGGCCTTTCAGGACGGCTGCATCCACGCGGAGAACGTCGGCGGCGACATCGAGACCGTGCTCAACCGTCGCGCGGTCATCGGCGCCTTCCCGTGGAAGATCGAGGGTGGCGAGGCATGCCCCTGCCGCATCATGGCATTCTTCGACCTCGGGACGGACGAGGTCATCGAGGGCCTGGCCGGCGGAGAGCTGGCGGTCTGAGGGATGCCCGTCGTGCGGATCGGCCTCGCCCAGCTCGACCTCGGCGCCTTGGAGATCGAGTCGAACGTCGAGCGCACCGTCTCCGCCATCGACCAGGTGGCGGCCGACGGTGGGCGGATCGTCGTCCTCCCGGAGCTGGCGAACTCGGGTTACGTGCTGGAGCATTCGCTCCTGCGTGATCACGCCGAGCACGTCGATGCTCCCGGACCCGCGCTCACGGCGTGGTCCGAGCGTGCCGCGCACCACGGGATCACTGTGGTGGCGGGGTTCGCCGAGCGGTTGGGGGAGCACCTGTACAACTCGGCGGTCGTGTACGGCCCCGACGGCCGACGCCTCGCGCACTACCGGAAGCTCCACCTCTTCGCCGGTGAGTCGCAGGTCTTCGCCCCGGGCGACGTGGGGCTGCCGATCGTCGAGGTCGACGGCGTCCGGCTCGGCGTCGTCATCTGCTACGACCTGCGCTTCCCTGAGGCGCTCAGGATCCTGGCCGTCCGAGGCGCCCAGGTCGTCGCCGTACCGACAGCCTGGGTCGGCGGCTTCGACCGGGACGTCGTGCTGGGGGCCGACATCGGGCAGGTGCGCACCGCACGGGTGATGGCCAACCTCAACTCCATCGTGCTCGCCTGCGCCAGCCAGGTCGGCCAGACCGGTCCGCACTCGTTCCTCGGAAGCTCGGTCGTCATCGACGCCTTCGGCAACGACGTCGTCCCGCCCGCCGGGCGGGACGACGAGCGGGTGATCCTCGTCGACGTCGACCTGGACACCGTCTCGCTCGCCCGCGACCGGGGCGAGGGGATGAGCCCGCTCGAGCAGCGACGTACCGACGTCTACGGCGAGCTGCTCGGCTACTCCGATCCCGCCGCCTCCGCGGCGCACTCATAGGAAGCAGGAGCCATGACCACTTCGCACGCCCCCGCCGTCGACGCACACGTGCACTCCGACCTCTACATCGACGGTCGGTGGACAGCTGGCGCCGGACGGCGCGCCGTCAACGATCCTGCCACCGGTGAGGTCATCGCCGAGGTGGCCACCGCGGGCCCCGACGAGTGCAGGGCCGCCGTCGCGTCCGCTCATGGCGCGGCATCCACGTGGGCCGCCACCGCTCCACGTCAACGCGGCGAGATCCTGCGCCGAGCATTCGAGCTGATGACGGCGGAGGCGGACCGCATCGCCCGGCTCATCACGCGCGAGAACGGCAAGGCGCTGGCCGACGCACGGTCGGAGGTGGCCTACGCCGCAGAGTTCTTCCGTTGGTTCTCGGAGGAGGCCGTGCGCGTGCGCGGCGACTACCGCCCGGCGCCCGCGGGGGACAAGCAGATCATCATCACGCACGCGCCAGTCGGCGTCTCCGTCCTCATCACGCCGTGGAACTTCCCCGCCGCGATGGCTACCCGGAAGATCGCTCCGGCGCTGGCCGCCGGATGTACGACCATCCTCAAGCCGGCCTCCGAGACCCCGCTGACGGCGCTCGCCATCGCCGACGTGCTCGAGCGCGCGGGCGTTCCGGCCGGAGTGGTCAACGTCATCCTGCCTGAGCCCACCGGCCCACTCGTCAAGGAGATGCTCGACGATCCGCGTGTGCGCAACCTGTCCTTCACGGGCTCGACCGAGGTCGGTCGCACGCTCCTGCACGGCGCGGCCGACACCGTGGTGCGCACGTCGATGGAGCTCGGCGGCAACGCGCCGTTCCTCGTGCTCGAGGGCGCCGACGTCGCCGCTGCCGTCGAGGGTGCGATGGTGGCGAAGATGCGCAACGGCGGGTCCGCCTGCACCGCGGCGAACCGCTTCTACGTCCACGCAAGCCTCGTCGAGGAGTTCACCGTCGCCCTGACCGAGAGGATGGCCGCGGTCACGGTCGGTCAGGGTGACGAGGACGGCGTCGAGCTGGGCGCGCTGGTCTCCGTCAAGGAGCGCGACAAGGTTGCTGCCCTGGTGGACGGGGCGCTTGCGGAGGGCGCCCGGCGGACGACCTCTGCCACGGTGCCCGCAGAGGGCGCGTTCTACCCGCCCACGGTGCTCGTCGACATCGAGCCGACCGCCGACCTGCTCGCCCGCGAGATCTTCGGGCCGGTCGCACCGGTCGTCGCGGTGGCGGACGAGGACACGGCCGTGCGGCTCGCGAACGACACCGAGTACGGACTCATCTCCTACGTGTACGGCCCCGCTGGAGACGCCCTCCGGGTTGCCGGCCGCCTCGAGGCCGGGATGGTCGCCGTCAACCGTGCGGTCGTCTCCGACCCGGCGGCATCGTTCGGCGGCATGAAGCAGAGCGGCCTCGGCCGCGAGGGCGGGTTCGACGGGATCCACGAGTTCCTCGAGAGCAAATACGTCGCGGTGGAGATCTGAGCGCCGCGCTCGAGATCGAAGGAGAAGACATGAAGGTTCAGGTCGACCAGTCGGTGTGCCGCGAGTACGCCAACTGCGTGATGGAATCCCCGGACGTTTTCGACATCGACGAGGAGAAGGGCAAGGCGTTCGTCATCGTCGAGCAGCCCGACGCGAGCCTCCACGAGGAGGTGCGGGCCGCGGTCGCCTCCTGCCCCGTCCACGCCATCACTCTGGTCGAGTAGGTCATGCGTGACATCCACGACCGCGGCGTGATCATCGTCGGCGGCGGCATCGCGGGGATCAGTGTTGCCCGCGCCTTGCGAGCGAACGGCTGGGACGGCCGGGTCCGGATCATCTCTGGCGAGGAGCTGCCGTGCTACGACCGTCCGCCGCTCTCCAAGGAATTCCTCACCGGCGGCGACGGGCGAGACGTCACCGATCTCCTGGCGGACGAAGGTCAGGGACTTGAGAACGTCGAGCTGCTCGGGGAGCGGCTCGCCACCGACCTCGACACGGAGGCACGGCGACTGCGCCTCGACGACGGGACGACGGTGGCGTACGACCAGCTGGTACTGGCGACCGGCTCGGCAGTCCGCACGCTCGAGCTCGGAGACGATCCGGCGGCGGTGCACTACCTCCGCACCCGCGAGGACGCAACGAGGCTGCGCGCCGCCCTGCGGTCCGCGAGCGACGTGATCGTGGTGGGTGCCGGCTTCATCGGCCTGGAGGTGGCGGCGTCCGCGCGTTCCCTGGGGGCGGATGTGCGCGTCCTCGAGGCGGCGCCCGCGCCGCTGACCAGGGTGATCGGCACGGACAACGGGTCCGCCGTCGTCGACCTGCACACCCGGCGCGGCGTCGAGCTCCAGTTCGGAGCCGTCGTCGCCGGGCTGACACGCGTCGGCCAGCGGTACGAGCTCACGTACCGGCAGGGCGAGGAGTTCTCCACCGCCGACGCAGACGTCGTCGTCGTCGGCGTCGGCGCCGTCCCGAGCGTCGACTGGCTCGACGGCGCGGGGCTCGAGGTCGACGACGGCATCGTGTGCGACGCCGGCGGACGGACGTCCGCGCACGGCGTGTTCGCCGTCGGCGACGCCGCCCGGTGGCGCAACGAGCTCACGGGCGCCCATGGTCGGGTCGAGCAGTGGCAGTCGGCCCGCGAGCAGGGCGCCATCGTCGGCGCGAACGTCGCTCACGCGCTCGGGGCGCAGAGCGCGGTGCCCCAGACGTGGTGCAGTGTGCCGTACTTCTGGTCCGACCAGTACGAGCACAAGATCCAGTTCTGTGGCAGTCCGGGTTCGGTCTGGCACTCCCGCGAGACCAAGCGTGGCTGGGTGTCCGTCGCGGGTAGTGCGTCGGACGGCCGGCTGAGCGGCGTGCTCGCGATCGACAGTCCCGCGGTGGTGGCCAAGGGGCGCCGGCACGTAGCTGCCGGGATGGACTTCACCGCTGCGGTCGACTGGGTGGAGGCTCTGTGAGCGCCGCCGACCGCGCGCCGGACGGCGAGCTCCGCGCCGGGACCGCGCTCGTCACAGGAGCGACGTCGGGCATCGGTGCCGCGATCGCGGAGGTGCTCGCTCGCCGGGGCGTGCCGCTTGTCCTCGTCGCCCGCTCCGCCGATCGGCTGCGTGCCGCGGCGGACCGGGCCAGGACGCTCGGCAGCCCTGATGTGCGGCCCGAGCGTGCCGACCTCCTCGACGGGGCCGACCTCGCGAGAGTTGCTGCGCTCGCCACGCAGGCGGAGATCCTCGTCAACGCTGCGGGGATGGGCACAGCGATGCCGTTCCCCGCGGGAGAGCTCGCGGACGAGCAGGCGATGCTCGATCTCAACGTCCGCTCCCTCCTGACTCTCTCCCACGCGGCGGCCGGTGGCATGCGGCGGCGCGGCTCGGGCCGCATCCTCAACGTCGGCTCGACGGCGGCGATCTGGTCCGCCGGCACCTACGCGGGCAGCAAGGCGTGGGTGCACGCGACGACCGCCGGCCTGCGGTCCGGGCTCGCCGACGACGGCGTATCGGTCACGCTCCTTGTCCCTGGCTTCACCCGGAGCGAGTTCCACGCGCGCAGCGCCACGGATGCCAGCGGCGTCGCGAGCTGGATGTGGCTCACGCCGGAGCAGGTTGCCTGCGCGGGTGTCGAGGCGATGCTCGCCGGCCGCGCAGAGTGTGTCCCGGGCCGGCGATACCGCGCACTTGTGTGGATCGCGCGGCGATCGAGCACGGGTGTGCAGCGCAGACTGCTGCGCGCGTTCGCACCGCTGAGACCAGCCCTGAGACAGGCAGCGGGACGAACGAGGGAGAGCCGGACTGAAGCGGTGAGACCGCACCCTTGACAGCGCTAGATCTCCGGCTGACGACCGATGGTCGACGGATGCCACCCGTCGCCGACGGACCCGGCCGACCGCGCAGTGTGTCGACGCCGACGCGCTGTGGACCCGATCCACCACCTCAGGCCATAGGTGCCCTGACCGGAAGGTTTACTCATGCGCAAGCCAACAGTTGTCACGTCGATCCTCCTCTCCGTGGCGGTCCTCGCCGCCTGCGGCTCCGGCGACGAGGACCCAACGGTGGACGACGGCACCGACGTGGGGACCGCAACCGACGGCGCTGGCTCTGCTGAGCTCACAGAGCTCACCGTCGGCGTCATTCCGGTCGTCGACGTTGCCCCGCTCTACCTCGGTGTCCAGGAGGGAATCTTCGAGGAGCACGGACTCGAGCTGAATCTCCAGACGTCGGGTCAGGGGGCCGCCGCCATCGTTCCGGGCGTCGTGAGCGGGGAATTCGATATCGGTTTCGGGAACGCCGCGGCACTCATCACGGCACATTCCCAGGGTTTCGACCTCCCCGTGATCGCGCCCGGCTCGTCCTCGACCGGGATCGACGGTGAGGACTATGTGGGCGTCTTCGTCTCAGCGGAGAGCGACATCGGGGAGGTCGCCGATCTCGCCGGACGCTCCGTCGCCGTCAACACGCTCAACAGCTTCCAGGATGCCGGTGTCCGCGAGGCTGTGGATATGTCGGGCGGAGACGGATCGTCGGTGGAGTTCGTCGAGGTGCCGTTCCCGGAGATGCTTGCCGCCCTCGAAGAGGGGCATGTCGACGCGATCGCGCAGAACGAACCGTTCCTCACGATGACGCAAGAGGCCGGGGCACAGCTCGTGTCTTCCTACCTGGTGGATATCGCACCCGACACGCCGTTCCTCGTGGCGCCGTACTTCACCTCGGCCGAGCTCCGGGAGTCCGACCCGGCGACGGTGGAGGCGTTCGCCGCCGCCGTGCGCGAGTCGGCGGCGTTCGCCACGGAGAACCAGGACGCGGTGCGCGAGGTGCTCGGCACCTACACCGAGATCTCGCCCGAGATCGCCGAGGCGGTCATTCTGCCCCAGTATCTCGAGGAGGTCGCCCCGGCGCAGATGGAGTTCCTCATCGCCTTCACCGAGCGTCAGGGCCTGGTGGAGGAGCCCGTGGAGATCGCGTCCCTGCTTCCGGGGGAGTAGGTGACGTTCGGGATGGATGCAGCCGAGAGCTCGGCGCGTGACGTCGGCGCACGCGCGACTCACGTGCCGAGCTCTCGGCTCATTGAGGCCGCGCCGCCACCGCCTCCAAGTTCTCGTACTTCATGAGAACGGATCCGTACGATGCCGAGGTTGCCGTGCCACACATCAGCCCGATGTCCCTACCAGTTGCGCAACTTCGGCCACGCGTCCATCAGCCCGGGCGTTCTGAAAGGTCCTCGCGCGGACCTCTGTGTACTGGCCGGTCACATTCACATGTTGCTATCGGAGTCTCGGGCCCCGTGCCGCGCCCCCGGTGGCAGCGTTTCGCTGCACTCCCACGTGAGGAGCCGAGGGTGCTTCTCGCGCCGGAAACGAGCTCAGCCAGCCTGTTGACATGCTTGGCATATGTATGACAGTCTCAGGTAGAGCCGCTAGGTACTCATATCCCGACAGTGATGTCGAACGGAAGACCAGCAATGAGAAACGCATACCGGCGACCTAGAAGCAACCAACCCTTGAGGTGATCATGATGCTCCCCCGTCCGATTGACGGTCATAGCGTCCTGGAGGCCCGCGCAGATACCTCATCTCCGATTGCGGAAGTGGCCGTCCGTGAACTACACGTGTCGTTCGGCGACTTCACAGCCGTGCACGACATCACTTTCGAGGTCCAACGCGGTGAGTTTCTCTCCATCGTCGGACGAAGCGGATGCGGCAAGACGAGTCTGTTTAATGCGGTTGCAGGAATTCTCCCGCCGACCGCTGGCGTGGTGGAGTACAAGGGGGAGGACGTCAGCGGAGACCCGGGTCATGCCGGTTATATGCTTCAGCGCGACCATCTATTCCCGTGGCGCAGATTGCTTGACAACGTCGTAGTTGGTCTCGATGTGCTTGGACATAGCCGCAAGGCAAGCCGTGAGCGCGCACGTGAACTACTACCCCGATTCGGGCTCGAGGGATTCCAGGACGCCTATCCCGGTGAACTCTCTGGTGGTATGAAACAGCGCGCTGCGCTGCTTCGGACAGTCCTGCTAGATCGCGATCTCTTACTGCTCGACGAACCGTTCGGTGCTCTAGATGCGATCACCCGAGCGGAACTTCAGACATGGCTTCTAGGCATCTGCGATGAGCTGAGGAAGACGGTGCTGTTCATCACCCACGATGTCGAGGAAGCCATCTATCTCTCGGACCGCGTAGTGGTAATGAACGGGCCACCTGGCCACATCGCTGACTGCGCACAGGTTGACATCTCGAGACCTAGGGAATTTACCGACGTCGTCACGAGTAAAGGCTTCTCCGAACTCAAGCACCGTTTGCTGAACAGCATCTCGGCTGGGGGGCGCGCATGACGAACAACGACTTACGCGCTCCGGGAGCGCCGCGCGGACTTCGTATCGCCCGGTCGACCACCAAGACAGTGAGGGTGCTTCCATCGATCTTCCTCGTCCTGGCGCTGTTGGTCGCCTGGGAGATCTACGTGAGGGTGTCGGGCATCAGCGATCTTCTGCTCCCAACTCCATCGGCAGTGTTCCAGTCGCTCACTACAAGTTGGTCTATCTACCAGCCCGAAGCTATCGTAACCCTGCGCGAAGCGGTGCTGGGATTTCTGCTCGCCATACTCGTCGGCATAGGCATCGCGATTGCTATTACCTCCAGCAAGGTAATGCGGCTCGCAGTCTACCCGCTCGTGATCGCGTCGCAAGCGGTGCCCATTATCGCCCTCGCACCTCTGCTCATCTTGTGGTTCGGGTTCGGAGAGACATCGAAGGTGCTAGCCGCAGCGCTTGTCGCGTTCTTCCCGATCGTTGTGGGAGCCGCTGCTGGTCTTGACTCGCTGGACTCCGGGGCGGTTTCGCTGATGCGGTCGATCCCAGCAAGTCGAATGCAGGTTTTCCTCCGAGCCCGCCTACCGAACGCACTGCCGCAGATATTTTCTGGGCTCCGCGTAGGGTCCGTCCTGGCTGTCATCGGTGCGATTGTTGGAGAGTTCGTCGGCGCCGACCGCGGACTTGGCGTGCTGCTTGCGCGAGCAAACTCCATGTTGCAGTCAACCACTGTATTCGCCTGCATAGTGCTGCTCGCACGACTTGGCATGGCGCTCTTTCTTAGCGTCGTCGCCGCGGAGTGGCTATTGCTTCCGTGGCGCCGTGGCGGACGCCGCTGAGGCGCTACGACACCCTCTGCATCTACCAAGTCCATTGGAGAACTGATGAACTCTGCTGCCCATGCGCCGCTTTCCATGCGTAAAGCTTGGTTTCGTTCTGGTATCGCAGTATGTTCCGTAGCTGCACTATTTTCCGCTTGCGGTGGCGCATCGGAGAACGCCGCAGGTGGTGATGACGGTTCTGTGTTACTGGATTTCCAGCTCAATTTCCTCCCCGGAGGCACAACGCTTGGATACTTTGTTGCGGATTACCAGGGATTCTACGAGGATGAGGGGCTGGATGTCACTATTCGATCATCCACCGACCCGACAGTTTCGGTAAGGCTCATTGGCAGCGGTGAACGAAGCATCGGTGCCGTCTATACTGCAGATATGGTAAATGCGGCGAACTCGGGCAGTCCGTTAACTATTGTCCGATCGAATCAATCCAATAATCCTTTCGGCCTTCTCGCATTGGCGGAATCTGAAATAGAAGTGCCAGAGGACTTGAACGGCAGGCAGGTCGGAGTGACCGACCTGGTCGTCGACCAGGCTTACTTTGGTGCGATGCTGGCGACCGCCGAGCTGACCGAGCAGGACATGACGGTGGTGAATCCCGGATTCGGCGGGGTCCAGCAACTGCTCCAAGGGAACCTTGACGCGACCAGTGAGCTCGCTCATTACGGCCCAGTGATCATGGAGCAGCAGAATAGGGAATACAACTTTATCCCGTATGCGGACTTCGGCGCTCCGGATGTTCCCTTCAGTGCTGTTGCGGTGAACCCCGACTGGCTGGCCGAGGATGGTAATGGGGAGATTGTTGAGAGTTTCTTGAGAGCGCTCGACAGGGGGGAGCAGTGGGCCGCTGAGAATCTCGAGGACGCCACAGATCTTTTCATGGCTGAGTTCCCTGACTCCGACAGGCAGACAGTGATGGATCAATTCGAAGCGACCTATGAACCAGGTTTTGACGGGGAAAGCGATGCCCAGGTCTACCAGGAACTCGCTGACTTTCTCGAGGAACGGGGCGTCGTCGAACAAGGTGTCGATGTCACTGAGTTCGTAACTAACGACTACTTGCCTGCCAGCAACTGAATCAGCGGGCGTCGCGATGCCGACGGGAGCACATTAATGTGCAGTCGTGAGAAGAGTTTGTCGGAACAAGTTTGCGGTAGGGAAGGTAGCCTGTGTCATTGTTGAGCCGGGAGGGTAATCGCTGTAAGATCAACGCGACGGTCCCCGCTAGTGATCTGGTAAGGCGGTCGGCGCGTGAACTAGTCACGATGATGCGTAGGGGCGAGGTTTCTCCTGTGGAGGTCACTGAGGCGTTTTTGGCGCGTGCGCATCACGTGGCCGGATCAGTAAACCCGTTCAGCTTCATTCTTGACGAGGAGGCTCGTTCTGCGGCACTCAGGGCCGAACGGAAACTGCGTAGCGAGCCGGATAAGTGTAGGGCACTGGAGGGCCTGCCACTCGCGGTCAAGGAATTGACACCCGTCAAGGGACAACCACACACCCTAGGATCCAGAGCGTTCCAGGACCAGGTCGCAAGCGTGACCGATCCAGCCGTAGCACGACTACTTGACGCTGGCGGGATAGTGCATTCCCGGACGAATACTCCAGAGTTTGGTTGCGCCTCTGTCACGGACAACCTTCTGTTCGGTGAGACTCTCAATCCCTGGGATGAGGCGTACAGCCCAGCCGGTTCCTCTGGTGGTGCGGCGGCTGCTCTCGCCACGCACGCGACGGCTCTCGCTCAAGGGTCGGACTCGGCCGGCTCGTTACGGCTGCCTGCCGCTGCCTGTGGGATCGTCGGGATGAAGCCGTCCTATGGCGTGATACCGAGGTGGGCTCCAGGTCATCTGGAGACTTGCAGCCACAACGGGCCAATGGCCCGAGACGTCGGGGATCTTCGGTTGATGTTCGACGTGATGGCTGGCCTCGACCACGCGCAACTCGCTGGAGTCAGCCCGGTGGACGGCGGCGCGCAGGTCGATCTGTCCGAGGCGCGAATCGGACTGATCGATTCCATGCTCGAACTCGATGTGGATGCCGACGTAATGGCGAACCTGCACGCCGCTGGTCTACACTTGGAGCAGGAAGGCGCTCGGGTTGACCTAGTGAACTTTCCATGGCCCTGGTCGCGGCTGTTTGACCTGGTCAAGATGGTTTTCGCCCAGTATTATGCGCCCATGGTCCGGTCCGCTCTCGATACCGGGTCCACGTTGACAGATTATGCTCGCGAGTTTTCTGTGAGCATGATGGAACTTACTGATGACTATCGGATCAATCTGAGGGCACGGCAAGAGACGTCAGAGTTGCATCGTGCCTTCGGTGCCTTGTTTGGCGCATACGATTACCTACTATTGCCCACGCTCGCCGCGCCCGCGTACCCAGCGGGGGACCATTTCATCGAGCGCGGTCCGATCGTCAATGGCCGCGAGCAAGCCGACCGCTGGATCGTTGCCTTTACGATCGCGTTCAATCTCACAAGTGCGTGTCCGGTTGTCTCGATCCCAACTGGGCTCAGCAGGAATGGCGTTCCCACAGCAGCACAAATCGTAGCTCGACCATATCACGACTATTCTGTCATCTCTGTGGCTGGACAGCTTGAAGATATCCTCGACGGCTAATAGGGAAACCTTCTTCTTTCTGACACTACCAGCCGCCGTCATGTTTCGCGTCAATGGTCAGTGCCCGGATCTCATTGTCCACGAAGCGCGGGACTTTACCGCAATCGTAATGGGTCGGTTCGCATCCGGTGCGGTCGCGGCACCGATCACGAGGCGTTCCCACAGGCGGGTCAGCGTCCGAGGCCTGTCGGTTCGTCAAGATTGTCGGCGACGTGGTCGACCCTTGATGGACGAAGAGCCGCCGTGTCTCCGTGACGAATCCGCCCTGCGTCGAGTCGATGGCGTGTTCGAAGCAGGGCTCGGCGGGCTGGCTGCGCTTGGGTCCCGAACATCAGGCGACGACGGAGCTGTTGCGCCGGCGCAGTGCGAGCTGCACGGCCGTGACGCGAGTGCCGAGGTGCCGCCCCGGTCGATGCCCCCGGCCCCAGTTCGGCCTGCTTGAACTGGTTGAGCCCAGAGAGCCGACCGAATGAAGGATCGAGGTCAAGAATGCTCGCCCACGGCGCGCGGCGGTTCGCATGTGGCATTTGTTGGACAACGGACATAGTATGCTGGTCCAGCGGCACACAGCGCAGTGAGTTGAACCGCCACCGGCCTCTCGTCGGTGGCTACCGAGAAGTCTCCGCCCTCGGGGGAGGCGCAGATCAGACCGATCAGCAGTGGAGCAGAACGCAGGTCCGGCGCAGCGGAGCGTCGAGGTCCACCGAGCACGTTCACTCGTACACGAACAGGAGAGATCGATGACGCGACTTCGTAGGAGCTCCCGTCGCCAACTGATGGCCACGCTCGCTGCCGGCGCCCTGGTGGTGGCCGCGTGCAGCGGCGAGTCCGACGCCTCGGACGGCGACAGCGCCTCCGGCGGCGGAGGCGGCGGTACCGAGCTGACGGTCATGGTCCCGTTCCCCAGCGGGCTGAGCTTCTACCCGCTGTTCGTCGCCGACGCGCGGGGGTACCTCGACGGCATCGACATCCAGGTCGAGTCCGCCGAGGGGTCCGCCGCCGCGCTGCAGCAGGTGCTCACGGGCCAGGCTGACATCTGCATGTGCAGCCCTGGCCCTCTGCTTCGGTCGGTCGAGCAGGGCGAGGAGTTCAGGTCGACCTATCTGCTCTACCAGAGCGGCGTCTTCGATCTCGTCACGCAGGCGGGGTCCGAGGTGACCGACGTGGGAGGGCTGCGCGACAGCGTCATCGGCATCGACGCGCGCCAGGGCGGCACGGAGTCGTGGCTCGTACCGCTCCTCGAGGAGCAGGGCCTCGTGCTCGACGAGGACTACCGGCTGACGGCGGTGGGTTCGGGAGCGACACCTGTCGCCGCCTTCGAGCGCGGTGAGATCGATGCGTACGCCGCGGCGTACATCGACGTCGCGATCATGGAGCTTCGTGGCTTCGAGACCGCGTCGATCGAGGTGCCCGGGGCGGAGGCGTACTTCGACACCAGCCTCTGGATGACGGCGGACTTCATCGAGGAGAACCCCGAGATCGTCGAGACGATCGGTCGCGGCACCGCGATGGCGACCGTGTGGGGCATGGACCCCGACAACTACGAGGAGGTCCTCGACATCACGGGGGAGGTCTACCCGGAGGAGGTATCGGACCGCGAGTTCGCCCTCGAGCTGTTGGAGGACACCAACGAGCTGTTCGTGCTGCCCGAGAGTGCGGACGGCCAGTGGGGCTTCCACGACCCGGACCGGGTCGCGGGACTCATAGGCGGGCTCGTCGGTCAGGGCTACCTCGAGGAGGAGGTCGACTCCGGCGTGTTCGTCAACGACTACCTGGACGCCTACAACGACTTCGAGGAGGACGACCTGTGACCGTAGTGACAGATGTCGGCACCAACCACCACGAGCGCACCACGAACGGCCCGTCGGTCGAGATCCGCGGCTTGTCGAAGGTCTTCTCGACCAAGGGCCCCGACGTCGTCGCACTCGACGACATCGACCTGTCGGTGCGGCCCGGCGAGTTCGTCTGTCTCATCGGGCCGTCGGGCTGCGGGAAGTCCACGCTGCTCTCCTCGGTGGCGGGACTCCTCCAGCCGACGAGCGGCACCATCGAGATCGACGGCCGCCAGGTCACCGGCCCCCCGAGCGAGGTGGGCGTCATGTTCCAGACGCCCGTGCTGCTGGACTGGCGCACGATCAGGGACAACGTCGTGCTGCCGATCGAGGCCAGGAGCGGCCGTCGGGCCGCCAAGGCGGCCCACGCACGGGCGGAGGAACTTCTGCAGCGCGTCGGGCTCGGTGGCTTCGAGGAGCGCTACCCGCACGAGCTCTCCGGCGGCATGCAGCAGCGCGCCGCGATCTGCCGGATGCTCATCGGCGACCCCGACGTCCTGCTTCTCGACGAGCCGTTCGGTGCGCTCGACGAGCTGACGCGCGAGCGCCTCAACCTCGAGCTCGCGGGCATCGTCGGCGACAGCGACATCAGCAACGACAAGGCCGCCATCCTCGTGACCCACAACATCACTGAGGGTGTCTTCCTGTCGGACCGCGTGGTCGTCATGAGCGCCCGACCCGGCCGGATCGTCGAGATCGTCGACGTGCCGCTCCCGCGGCCACGCAGCCTCGATCTGGTCACCAGCCACGAGTTCACCGAGCTCGTGGCCAGGGTCCGCCGGCTCCTGGAGATCGGACACGGATCGGAGGACGAGCGATGACCACCACGACAACCGAGACGAGCAGCTCGACGACGAGCGCGAGCCGCGTGCGCACGAGGACCCGACCGCCTGGCCGGTCCGGCTGGGGAAAGCGGCCGTCGATCTGGACCCGCGTCCCGCAACTGGTGTCGGTGACGGGCTTCGTCGTCGTCCTGTTCGCGCTCTGGTACCTCGTCACGCGCACCGGACTGGTTTCGGAGTTCGTCCTCCCCAACCCGCTGGACGTCATCGGCGTGCTCGGAGAGATGGGGAGGGACATCGCGAGCGGTGGCTTCCTCGCTCAGGCGCTGTGGATCACGATCCTGTCCTCGTTGCTCGCGTTCGCCGTCTCCGCCGTACTGGGAATCGGCTTCGGCGTCCTCGTCGCGGAGTCCGACTTCGGCCGGGTCGTGCTGATGCCGTTGCTGGTTGCCGTCAACGCGGCGCCGAAGATCGTGTTCGCCCCGGTCTTCATCGCTGCCCTCGGGTTCGGCATTAACTCGAAGATCGCGCTGGGTGCCTTCATCGCCTTCTTTCCGCTGCTCGTCGACACCGTCGCCGGTCTCGCGAGCGTCGACCGGGACAAGCAGACCCTGTTCAGGTCACTGCGGATGTCCTCGACGTCGACCTTCTTCAAGCTCAAGCTGCCATCGTCCCTACCGTTCATCTTTGCCGGCCTGAAGACGGCCTCGGTGCTCTCCGTCATCGGTGTCGTCGTCGGTGAGTTCATCGGTGGCGGCGAGGGCTTGGGGCAGCAGACGAAGATCGCGGGCGACATGCTCGCGACCGACCGCGTCTACGCCTACGGCATCGCGCTGGCGGTGTTCGGCTACCTGTTCTACGCGCTCGTGGTGTTCGCGGAGCGCAAGATCGTGTTCTGGCAGTCGCCGCACGGGGACGACAAGTGATCGTCGACAGCCACAGCCACCTCTTCCCGCCGGAGTGGGAGAGCTCGGGCCGGCTGCCGCGGGATATGTTCGACGTCGACGGCCTGCTGGAGCGGCAGACCGAGCACGGGATCGACCTCTCGGTCATTTCCGACCCGCACATCTGGTACGGCGAGCGGGACCTGGGTGATATCGCCGACGCGCGGCACTACAACGACTTCGCGGCGGAGCTCGTCCGGTCGCACCCGGCGCGAATCGCGGCACTGGCGAGCGTGACCCCGTGGCGCGGACAGGAGCACGTGGCAGAGGCGGAGCGCGCTGTGCGCGAGCTCGGCCTGTCCGGCCTCGCCGTCGCGACCAGCGACCGGAACGCCTACCTCGACGATCTCCCGGTGGAGTTCTGGGAGCTCGTCGAAGGTCTGGACGTCCCGGTGTTCGTCCACCCCGGAGGAACCGTCCTCGGTCAGGACCGGATGGACGGCTACCGACTGGGCGAGCTCTGCGGCCGTCCGCTCGACATGACGTTCACGCTGTCACGGCTCGTCCTCACGGGCGTATTGGAACGGCACCCGGGGATCCGATTCCTCTGTGCCCACGCCGGCGGTGCGATCTGCACCATCGCTGACCGCCTCGATTTCGGCCACGAGCTGCGCGACTACGCGCCGCTGGGGCCGTGGGGCGACGTCAGGCTCGAGCGCCCGCCGTCGGAGCATGTCCGGACGCTGTACCTCGATACTGTGACGTTCGGCGTCGGCCCGCTACGGCTCGCGCTCGACACGGTCGGTGCTGACCGGATCGTGTTCGGGACGGACGGACCGCCATTGCCGTTCCCGCCGGGTCGGCACATCGGGCACGTCGACGAGCTCGAGATCGACGACACGGTGCGGACCGCAATCCTGGGCGGCAATGCCAGGGAGCTGTTCTCGCTCTGACGGAAGGGTGTGCACGACATGAGAATCAACGGCGCGATCGAGATCGACGAGACCCGGCTCGCTCCGGGCCTCCGACTGCTCGACCTCCTGAGGGAGCAGCTCGGCCTTACAGGGACGAAGGAGGGCTGCGGCCGCGGGGAGTGCGGCGCATGCACCGTTCTCGTCGACGGACGACCGGTCAACTCCTGCATCCTTCTCGCGCGAAGGGTGAGGGGGGAGGTAGAGACCGTCGAGGGGCTCGCCGACGAGAGCTCGGTACTCCGGACGTGCTTTGCGCGGAGGGCAGCCTTCCAGTGCGGGTTCTGCACGCCGGGTCAGATCGTCACCGGGACCGCTCTGCTCCGGGAGGGGCTGCCGGCCGACTCCCATGAGCTCCGCCACCGTATGTCCGGCAACATCTGCCGCTGCACCGGGTACGAGGGAATCATCGGCGCACTCCGCGACGCGGAGAACGGAGCCGGCGCCGACGAGTCGGTCCCGCACGCGGACCGCACCTGGAGGGAGGACCGATGAGCATCGGGACGAGGCGGGCGGGTTCGCTCGCGACCGGCGTCCCCAACGTCGAGTGGCAGGCGAAGACGTCGGGACAGGCGATCTATGCCGACGACGTGCGCCTGGAGGGCACGCTCTTCGCCGCCGTGCTGCGCAGCCCCCACCCGCACGCCCGGATCCTCGATATCGACGTGAGCCGCGTGCTTCGGGCGCCCGGGGTCGTGGACGTCCTGCTTCCCGGTGATCTGCCTGACCGCAAGTACATCCATCACGGCCCGCCCCTGTCGGACCGGCACGTCCTCGCCCCGGGCGTCACGCGCTACGTCGGTGAGGAGATCGCGGCCGTCGCCGCGAGGACGGCCGACGAGGCACGGGCGGCGCTCGACCTCTTTCGTGTGAGTTACAAACACCTGCGAGCCGCCACCGACCTCGACTCGGCCAGGGCGAGGAACGCTCCACAGATCCACGAGCACGCCGACGGCAACGTCGCGCTCGCCTTCCGCCAGGAGCTCGGGACCCCGGTGCCCCCGGCGCCCGACAACGTCTCCGTTTCGGGGCACTACGTCTTCCCGCGGCAGAACCACGCGAACATGGAGACGAACAGCATCGTCGCCTCGTGGGACTCGACGGCCGAGCAGCTGGAGGTCTGGGTCTCGTCCCAGGCGCCGTACTTCGTCAAGAAGGAGCTCGTGCACGTGCTCGGTCTGCGCCCGGATCAGGTGGTCGTCCACCAGGTCGCCGTCGGCGGTGGCTTCGGCTCGAAGTCGAAGATCTCCGAGTACGAGGCGATCGCCGCCGGACTGTCGATGAAGACCGGCTCCCCAGTGCGACTCGCCCTCAGCAGGGACGAAGAGTTCCGGACCACCAAGAGCCGACACCTGTTCGAGATCGACATGACGACGACGGTGACCGCGGACGGCAAACTCACGCACCGGGAGGCCGACTTCGTCGTCGAGAACGGGGCGTTCAACCACTCCGGCCCGAGCGTCATGGGCGCCGGGACGGGCATCGTCGGCTCGCTGTACCGCATCCCGCGGATCGACCTCGGGGCGAGCCTTGTGTACACGAACCGCCACCCCGGCGGGCAGTTCCGGGGCTACGGGAACCCCCAGGCCACGTTCGCCATCGAGTCGCAGATGGACGAGCTCGCCGAGAAGCTGGGGATGGACCCGATCGACTTCCGCCTGCGGAACGTCAACCAGGCCGGCGATACGACCCTGGTGGGGTACCAGCTGGGATCTGTGGCGCTGCGCGAATGCCTGGAGACCGCGCGAGAGGCGATCGGCTGGGACGAGAAGCGACGCTCGGGCGGGGACGGGCGCGGCGTCGGTGTCGCCTGCGCGATCCAGGTCTCCGGGGCGTACGTGTACCCGCACGCGAACACGAGCAGTGCCACCGTCGAGATCGACATGGACGGTCGGGTCAGCCTTGCCTTCGGCGGCGCCGACGCCGGCACCGGCCAGCGCACGTTGCTCAGCCAGATCGTCGCCGACGAGCTGTGCGTGCCCATCGAGCAGGTCCAGGTCCTCATGATGGACACCGACCGCACCCCGGTCGACCTCGGGGCGTGGTCCAGCCGAGGCACGTACATGAGCGGGCACGCCGTCTCGACGACGGCGCGCGGTGCCGTCCGCGCCCTCTGCGACCGCGCCGCGACCCTGTGGTCGGCCCCCCGTGATCTGGTGCAGTTCGACGACGGACTCATCGTCGGGCCGGGCCGGACCACGACGATCACTGACCTGCTGCGAGCGACCGAACGGCTCGGAACGTTGTCGGTCACAGAGGAGTACGTCGCTGACGTCGAGGAGATGGACTGGCACACCGGAACCGGCAACATCTCGGGCGCCTACTCATTCGCGGCGCAGGCGGTCGAGGTGGACGTCGACCGGGACACCGGCAAGGTCCGCGTGGTCGACATGGTGTCGGTCCACGACTCCGGGACCATCCTCAACCCGCTCCTCGCGGAGTCCCAGGTGGTCGGGGGCGTCGTCATGGGTATCGGCGCCGCACTCGGTGAGGAGCTGATCTACGAGGGAGGCCGCATGGCCAACGGGCAGTACCTCAACTACCCCCTCCCGCGTTCCGCAGACGTCCCGCCGATCGGCGTGCACTTCGTCGGTGAGGGCGACAACAAGGCGCCGTACGGTGCCAAGGGCATCGGCGAGATCGTGCTCGTACCGACGACAGCCGCCGTCGGCAATGCGATCGCGCACGCGACCGGCGCGCGTATCCGGTCTGCGCCTTTCACCCCCGACAAGGTCCTTCGGGCCTGGCGGTCCACCGACCGGCCCAGGCGCAGCTACCACCTGTGGCGGCGGCCGGACCGCTGGCAGATCGCCGCGATGCGGGCCGCGTACCCCTACGGCGTCCACAAGCTGCTGCACCGGTGGGGCACGAAACTTGCCCGGCCCGTCGAGCCCGTCGGTGCCGAGGAGGTCGTGGCGCCCGCCGACGAGTCGGCTGCCGTCGCGGCCCTCGCGCAGAAGGGGAGCCGTCCAATCGGCGGAGGCACGGACCTGGTCCCGGGGCAGCGTCAGGGCGTGCAGTCCATGGGCACCCTCGTGGACCTCACGCTCATCCCGACGCTCGGTCGCGTGCGCGACACGCCGGACGGGGGCGTGAGCATCGGTGGCACCGTCCCGCTGTCCCGGCTCGTGGACGCCGAGGGGACGGGGTGGGACGGCGTCCTCGCCGAGACCGTGCGGCGGATCGCGTCACCCCAGATTCGGAACATGGCGACCGTGGCGGGCAATCTCTGCCAGGAGAAGCGGTGCTGGTTCTACCGCAGCGGCTTCATGTGCTACAAGCGCGGAGGCGCTGCCTGCCCGTGCTACGCCGTCCAGGGCGACCACCGCTTCTACCACGCAGCGGTCGGCGCCCACCGTTGCCAGGCCGTCACACCGTCGGACCTCGCCACGACCTTCACGGCGCTGGATGCCGAGGTCGTCCTCGTATGCGCCGGCTCTCGACGCACCATGCCGGTCGCGGACTTCTACAGCGGTCCGGGGGAGACGCGGCTCGCGAACGGCGAGGCCGTTGCGGAGGTCGTCGTGCCCGCGGCCGCGCGCAGACGGGTGAGCGTCTACGAGAAGCTCGACCTCTATACAGGCGACTTCGCCATCGCCTCGGTCTGCGTCTCGTGCGAGCTGTCCAGCTCCGGCGCGATCACCGATGCGAGGGTGGTGGTCGGGTCGATCTCGCCGACCCCTCTCCGCCTGCCGGACGTCGAGGCGCGGATCCTCGACGCAGGGCTGGCCGCGGGGGACGACGTCGAGCAGATCTCAACGTCCTGGCTGGCGAGAGGACACCCGCTGCCGGGCAACGAGTGGAAGCTCGACGCCGCGGCCGGTCTGCTCCGGCGAGCGCTCGGACGCATCTCCGCGCGCCTCGTGCCCGCAGGCACGGCGGACCCGAGATAGCACACGCGTGAACCCGACGATCGGAGATCGCACGACCATGGCTACCAGTGACACGTACGCCCGCACCCGCCGAAACTCGCTGACCGAGAGTCTGCTCGGCATCCTCGGCCCGATGCCCAAGCAGTCGTCGGGACGGCCCGCCACGGACGGCGAGGGACGCCTCCTCGTCGACGGTGAGCTTGTGGAGTCCTCGTCGGGCGAGAGGTTCGAGAACGTGAATCCGGCGACCGGAGAGGTGGTCGGTCAGGTCGCCGACGGCAGCGTGGCGGATCTCGAGCGTGCGACTGAGGCGGCGCGCCGGATCGTCGACACGCACTCGTGGAGTGCCGACGGCCCCTTCCGTCGGCACTGCCTGGAGCAGCTCGCCGACGCGATGGACCGGCACATCGTCACACTGCGCGAGGCCCTCGTCACCGAGCTGGGCTCGCCCGTCCGCCTGGCTGCGGGAGTCCAGGTCGACCCCGTACCGGACAAGATCCGGCACATCGCCCGGCTCGCCGAGAGCGTCACGGACACCACCGAGATGCCGGACGACGCTCGCGGACCGGTCGTCCAGGGCAGGCGCATCGAGCGCGAACCCTTGGGGGTCGTCGGAGCGATCACGCCGTGGAACATACCGCTCGACATCGCCATGGCGAAGGTCGCCGGGGCACTTGCGGCCGGCAACGCCGTCGTGCTCAAGCCCGCCCCCGACACCCCCTGGGTCCCCGCGCTCGTCGGGAGGCTCGCGGCGGAGGAGACGGACCTGCCGGCCGGCGTGCTCAACATCGTCAACTCCTCGGACCACTCGCTGGGTGCCCGGCTGACGGCCGACCCGCGCGTCGATGCCATCAGCTTCACGGGATCGACAGCCACCGGCCGCAAGGTCATGGCCGCGGCCGCCGGCGAGGTCAAGAAGGTGCACCTCGAACTGGGCGGCAAGAACCCGAGCATCGTACTCGACGACGCCGACCTCGAACAGGTCGTCCCGCTCGCCGCGGCCCTCGGCTGCTTCAACACGGGTCAGAGCTGCATCCTGCCCAGCCGCCTCCTCGTACCCGCCGCGCGGCTGTCCGAGTGCGTCGAGCTCGCCGCCCTGGGGATGGAGTCGGTCACCGTGGGCGATCCGTGGGACGGGGGCACCTTCATGGGACCGCTCGTCAGTGCCCTCCACCGCGACCGCGTGCTTGCCGCCGTGTCCGAAGGCCTGACGGAGGGCGGACGCGCCGTCGTCGGCGGCTCGGAACCGGGAGTCGGCCCTGGTTACTTCGTACGACCCACACTTGTCGCGGACGCTCCGGAGCACGGCTCGCTCGTGCAGGAGGAGGTGTTCGGGCCGGTCGTCGCTCTGCAGCCCTACGAGGACCTGGACGACGCGGTGCGGCTCGCGAACGGAACGCGCTACGGCCTGGCCGCCTACGTCTGGAGCTCGGACGAGCAACGTGCGGGCGCCGTCGCGTCCCGGATCCGGGCCGGGATGGTGGGGATCAACGGGGGGCTCTCGACGGCGGCCGACATGCCGTTCGGCGGAGTGCGGCACAGCGGAGTCGGACGTGAGTGGGGGACTGCCGGCGTGGAGGAGTTCCTCGAGCTCAAGTCGATCGCAGTGACCCGCTTCGTCTGACCGGCCCCATCACATCCGACCACACTCGAACAAGGAGCAGCACATGACCGTCGAGGCGACGCAGGTGGAGGCGCGCCCTCGCGAGGACGAGATCCTCGAGGCATGCAACGGTGCGGAGGCCTTGCTGCGGCTGATGGCGGCGCAGGGGGTCGACTGGATCTTCGTCAATCCCGGGACCGACACCGCGCCCGTCCAGGAGGCTGCCGTCGCGCTCCGCGAGCGCGGCATACCCGCACCCCGCATCCAGCTGTGCCCGGACGAGCGCGTGGCGCTCGCGGCGGCGCAGGGCTACTGGCTGCGGACAGGGCGCCCGCAGGTCGTGCTCGTGCACGTCGACGTCGGCACGCAGAGCCTGGGAGCGATGCTCCACAACGCGCAGCGGGGCAACAGCGGCGTCGTCATCATGGCAGGGACGTCGCCGCGGACACTCGAGGGCGAGCTTCCCGGGGGCCGGTCGATCCCTGTTCACTGGCAGCAGGACCAGATCGACCAGGCGGGCATCGTCCGCGGCTACGTCAAGTGGGCCGACGAGCTGACCATGCCCGAGGTGCTCCCGAGCCTGGTCCCGCGGGCGTTCCAGGTTGCGCGGAGCGAACCGGCCGGCCCGGTGTACATGACCGTCGCTCGAGAGGTTCTCATGGCGCCAATCGAAAGCGTGCGTGTGGTTCCGCCCGAGCGGCTTCGCGCGCCCGTCCCTCCGGCCGCCTGCGGGGACGCGATCGCCACGACGGCGCGGTGGCTCGCAGAGGCCGAACGGCCGGTGATCGTCACCGGGCGGCTCGGCCGCAGGACCGGTGCCGCCGAGGCGGTCGCGCGACTGGTCTCGCTCACCGGGACGCCGCTGATCGACGCGCGCGAGTACGTCAACCTGCCCTCGAGCGACGACCACTACGTCGAGGACGACGAGACCTCGACCGAGCTGTTACGGTCCGCGGACCTCGTTCTCCTCGTCGACGTCGAGGTCCCGTGGGTCCCGACGATCCGCCAGCCGCCGCAGGATGCGCGAGTCGTCCAGATCGACCTCGACCCTGTCAAGGCCTCGATGGTCAGCTACGGGTTCCGGGTCGACCTGCCGATCCAGGCCGACAGCTCGCGCGCCCTCTGGCAGCTCCTCGAGGCGGTCGACGAGGTGGCGGCGGACGACAGCCGCGTGTGCTGGCGCGAGCGCGGCGAGGCTCTGACCGCCATGAAGCGGGACCGGGTGGCACGCCGGGCGGAGCTGGTCGCCGGCGAGCAGTCCGCTCGGCCGATCACGCCCGTGGTCCTTGCGAACGCCATCAACGAGGTCCTCGATCCGGAGGTTGTCGTGCTCGAGGAGGTCACGACGAACGACGCCGTGGTCCGCGAGCACGTGTCGAGGGAGCGCCTGCACACCATCTATGCGATCGGCGCCGCCGGCCTCGGATGGGCGCTGGGTGCCGCCATGGGCGTCAAGCTCGCGGAGCCCGAGCGGGAGGTCGTCGCGCTGTGCGGTGACGGCTCCTTCGTCTTCAGCTCGCCGGTCGCGGCACTGTGGACTGCGCGGGACACTGGTAGTCCCTTCCTCACGGTCATCTTCAACAATCACGGATATCGTGCGGCGAAGCTGCCTGTCACCGGACTGTTCCCGGGGGGTGCCTCGGTGGGGCACCAGGACTTCAGCGGCACAGTGATCGCGGGTCCGCCGGACTACGCCGCGATCGCACGCGCCTGCGGCGCCCATGGTGAGAAGGTCGACGACCCGACCCGGCTCAGGGCCGCCCTCCTGGACGCGATCGGGGAGGTCCGCGCCGGCCGGTGCGCGGTGGTCGACGTCTCCATCGTCACCATCTGACACGACGCGGATCCGGTGGCCACGCCTCGCTCGGCGGTCGGTGATCGTCACCCCGCCGACCGTGCCCGCGGGGTCGGCCCTGATGGGAAGGAGCTGAGGGATGAGGGACATGCTCAAGGTGATCCGGGGCTGGACGGAACCGTTCGCGGTCGCCACCGTGGTCGAGGCCTGGAAGTCCTCACCCGACGGCCCGGTGCGTCGATGGCGTTCGATACGTCGGGCCGGGTGGTAGGCAGCGTCTCAGGAGGCTGTGTCGAAGGTGACCTCTACCTCCGCTGTCAGGAGGCGCACGGCGAGGGGCACACGGGCGAAGTGACCGTCTTCGCCGACTCTACGCACCGCCACCCCGGATGATCGTCTTCGGAGCGACCGACTGTGCCGGCGCGCTCGTGCGTCTGGGGAAGTTCCTTGGGTACCACGTGACGGTGTGCGACGCCCGGCCCGTGTGCGCCACCCGTATACGCTTTCCCGACGCCAACGATATCGCCTTCGAGCGGCCGCACGAATGTCTGGCGCCTCGACCGACATCGACGCGAGGACCGTCCTGTGCGTGCTGACGCACGACCCGACGTTCGACATTCCGCTCGTCGCAGAGGCGCTGGCCACGGACGCCGCGTACATGGGCGTCATCGGCAGTCGCCGCACGCATGTCGACCGGAACGAACGGCTGCGGGCGATGGGCGTCTCCGAAACCGACCTGCGGACGCTGCGTTCACCGGTCGGGCTGGATCTCGGCGGACGGACCTCCGAGGAGAGAGTCCTCTCGATCGGGGCCGCTATCATCGCTGAGCGCTGGGGCGGTAGCGGCGCACCGCTGTCGGGTCTCAACGGGTCGATCCATGGGTCGGCGGCATCATTGATGGGTCGGGATCAGTGCGAGTTGGCCGTGCACAGTCCGTCCTGACGACCCGCGGGGCGCACGCGAAGACGAGTGCACACGGTCGTCATCGTGACTCGGCCGCCCTGGTTCTGGGTTCCAGGCGCGGCAGGTTGCGCGGATCGTGCAGCTCTGCGCCGCCGCCCCGCTGCCACTTCTTGCCCCCGGGGTAGGAGACGAGCTCGAACACCTGTCCCCATGGTGAGCGGAGGAAGACGAACCGTGCGTCCGGGCCCGACTCGGGTCCGGGCAGCGGCATCGGCTCGCCGAGCACATCGACGTCGAGGGCCAGGGCTGCCGTTACGGCGATATCGAGGTCGTCGACGTAGAGCGCGACGTGGTGGGCGCCGACGTCGTCAGGACGCAGTGGAGTGCGCCGTGCGGACGGTGACGAGATCTCGAGCAGCTCGATGTTCGTCGGGCCGAGTCGGAGCATCGCGATCTTGATGACGTGGCTGTCTGCCGGACGGCCGAACTGGCGCTCAGCACTCTCGGACTGAGGATGGGGGCCGTGCCGGAACAGTTCGATCGCGCCGAGGATGTCGCACCAGAACGTGGCTGCCTGATCGATGTCGGGGACGGTGAATCCGATGTGGTCCACCCCGCGCAGTCCCGACGGAGACAGGCTCACAGCCACACCCGCCCGCCGTTGATCCCGAGCACGACCCCGGTGACGTGACCGGAGCGTCGCGAGACGAGGAAGTCGAGGCTGCTCGTGAGGTCGTCCGCGGTGGCGATCAACTTGATGGACTGTCGCTCGCGGTAGCGCTCGAGTCGGGCAGAGCCCTGGCGTCCCTCGACATCGGGCGTGAGGACGATGCCCGGTGCAAGGCAGTTGACCGTCACGCCGTCGGGGCCGAGCTCGGTCGCCAGCGCGCGCGTGAGGCCGACGATGGCCGCCTTCGCGGCCGCGTACGCGACCATCGATCGGCTCTCGGCGTCCCACACCACGCTCGAGCTCATGTTGACGATGCGGCCGGCACCGTCGGCACGGAGGTCGGGCAGCAGTGCGTGGCTGAGCAGTACAGCGGACTCGACGTTGACCGCCATCACCTGGCGCCAGCCCTCGAGCGTCTCCTCGGCGAACGCCCGGTAGGGGGACAGGCCCACGTTGTTGACGAGCACGCGGGGCGACCCGAGCTCGGTGCGAACCCGGGTCACGAACTTGGCGATCACCTGCGGGTCGGTCGCATCGCCGACGTGGCAAAGCAGTCTTCCGACCGTGGAGTCATCTGCGCCTCTCGGGTCCTCCGGAGAATCGGCGACGTCGAGGATGGCCACGTCATGCCCGGAGCGCAGGAGCGACCGCACGAACGCACGGCCGAGGCCGGCGGCACCACCGCTGACGACCGCGACACCGCCGTCAGCATGTGCAGAATTGTATGACATAGTACGCAGTGTAAGCCAAAGCAGGGCTTGTGAGAATCGGAGGGTGCGGTGCTGGCGCTGAGGAGAAAGGCCGCGGGAGAGGCCGAGGTCGCGGAAGTCGAAGAGCCGACGCCGGGCGATGGCGAGGTTCTCGTCGAGCTCAGGTACGCGTCGGTCAACCCGTTCGACCTTCAGGTGCTGCGCGGCGAGATCGGTAACCCGAATCGCGTGCTTACCCTCGGCGCCGAGGGGACCGGCTACGTCGACGGTGAGCCCGTCCAGGTCTCCGGTGCCGGCCTGGGTGCTGGTCGGGATGGCACCTTCGCCCCGTTCGTCGTCGCGCCTACCGCTGCGGTGCGTGCGCTCCCGACCGACGCGGACCTGGCGACGGTCGCCACCCTCGGTGTCGCGGGGCGCACCGCCTGGCGTGCCGTTCACCAGCTGGCGGAAGTCGGCCCGTCGGACGTCGTCCTCGTCCTGGGCGCGACGGGCGGGGTGGGGACGTACGCCGTCCAGCTCGCCCGACAGGTGGGCGCGCTGGTCCTCGCGCACACGGGGAACGCCGACAAGATCCCCTACCTCGAGGGTCTGGGCGCGGAGACCGTATTGGCGCGCGAGGGCTCCGAGCTAGCGTCTCTCCTGCGCGGGGCCGACGTCAGCGTGGTGCTCGACCCCCTCGGTGGCGACTATGTCGCCGAGCTTGCGGCTGTCATCGCTCCGCGTGCGCGAATCGTCACGTACGGCATCCTCGCCGGCGAGCACAGCAGATGGAATCTCGGCGCCCTCTACCGGAAGGGGCTCAGAGTGTTCGGCACGAGCGGCAGCACCACCACTGCCGAGGAGTCCGCGCAGTCGCTCAAGGGCGCTTGGGATGCGGTCCTCGATGGCGTGATCTCGCTCGACCTGCGAACCCTGCCGCTGAGCGGGAGCGCACAGGCGTTCGACCTGCTGTCCGAACGCCGTGTGACCGGCAAGCTGCTGATCGAGATGCCGGTCGCGTAAGCGCGGTTCTGTAGGAGTGGACGAATGTTGTCGCGAAGGCGGGTGCTACACGGATGACCGGACGCAATGTCCTTGTCACGGGCGGTGCGTCGGGCATCGGCGCCGCGGTCGTCGATCGGTTCCTCGCGCTCGGGGACCGGGTGACGATTCTTGACCGCACCCAGGGCTCGACCGACGCGGTGGAGGCGGTGACGGGGGACGTCCGGTCCGCGGCCGACAATCTCGCGGCCGTGGTGGCGGCGGCGCCGGACGGGAGGCTCGACGTGCTCGTGGCCAACGCCGGTGTTCATGACGGGGGACGGCGGCTGACGGACGGCTCCATCGACGAGTTCGATCGGTGGTTCCGTGCTGTGCTCGAGGTCAACGTCATCGGGTATGCATTGGCACTCAAGGCGGCGAGCGGGCCACTCGTGGCCGCGCGTGGAGCGGCTGTCCTTACGCTCTCCGACGCCGCGTTCGACGTGCGCGGAAACGGCTCGGGCCTGGCGTACCCGACCTCCAAGCACGCTCTGCTCGGACTGTGCCGGGCGGCCGCGCGCGACCTGGCGCCTCACGCGCGGGTCAACGCCGTTGCGCCCGGCGGGGTGCCGACCCGACTGTCCGACGGTGCGGGGGAGGCGAGCAGACCGCTGATCGACGACGCGGGGGCGCTCGAGCAACGTCTGCGAGAACGCACGCTCATGGCACGCGGCACCACGCTCGAGGAGATAGCGGACGCGTACGTCTATCTCGCCTCCGCCTCAGCCGGGTCCATCACCGGCCAGGTGCTCCGGGTTGACGGCGGGCTCATTCCGTGACCGTTACGATGCCATGCATCCCGTGATGACCGTTCGTGCGGTCCGGTCGGTACGCCCCGTTCCGTGCGGGACGACGGCGGCCGCTCGCCGGACGACGCGGTCCAAGGGGCAGAACCAACGTGGCATGGAGGTCTTCAGGTGAACAGCTCGAGTGCGACGGCCGGCGCCGGGACCGAGCTGCCGGCGGCACTTCCGCGGGTGGGGCGCGGTTCTCTCTCCGACGAGGTCTCGCGGACCCTGCTTACCGCGATCCTCGACCGCACGTTCCCCAACGACCGATTGCCGAGCGAGCCGGAGCTCGCGCTGCAGCTCGGAGTCAGTCGCACCACCGTGCGCGGCGCGCTCCACTCGCTCGAGCTGCTCGGCGTCATAGGTCGCACACCGGGACGCGGGACGACGCTTCGGCCGCACGTCGGTCGGGACTGCATCACACTCAATCGCCTCATCGGCTTCAAGGGTCTGCTGGAGTCGCGGCACGACGACGTCCGGGTCGAGCAGACCTATGCGCTCGTCGACAAGGGAAGCGACGACGCCACTGCTGCGCTCGGGCTCGGCGACGATGCGGCGGTCGTCCTCAACGAGAAGACGATCTTCGCGGCGGGGCGCCCTGCGGTACTCCTTCTCCAGGAGGTGCCGGCGAGTCACGTGGCACCAGCGACGCTCGAGGCGATCGGTGAGGGGCGCTGGCCCGACCAGGCCGAGACTATCTTCGACTTCAGTCAGCACTGGCCCGGTCGCACCATCGACCATTCGGTCGTCGAGCTCGTGCCCCAGGTCGCACCGCCGGCCAAGCACGCGGCGCGTGCGCTGCCCGTCCGGCCCGGGCAGCCGTACCTGGCGCTGCACGAGGTCCACTACAGCGACACCAACGAGAAGGTGGCTTTCACCCGTGAGGTCATCGACGACGACCTGCTGCGGCTCAAGCTCGTCCGTCTCCGATAGGGCGACGAGACGAGCCCGTGGTCAGTCCTGCTGGAAGGTAGACAGCTCGCCCTCCGGCAGCGGTGTCCGCCAGACCGTCAGCGACAGTGACAGCGTGTCGTAGTAGCCGACGAGAGTGACGAGTTCTGCGAGCCGTTGGAGTCCGAGCGTCTCGCGTGCCTCGGCATGCCGCTCGTCAGACAGGTCGCGCTCACGTGCGAGCTCGCCGACGACGTCATGCGCGAGTCGCTCCGCGACCGACAGAGTGTCCACCGCGTGGCCGTCGGCGATCCCCGCGATCTCCTCGTGGGTGAGGCCGGCCGCATGCCCCACTCGCTCGTGTGCGTACCACTCGAAGTCGCTGCGGCGCAGAGCCGCGAGCGCGAGGATGGCGACCTCGCGCTCGCGGTTCGACAGCGACGTGCGGTAGCGGATCGCGGCGCCGAGCTCCTGCAGGACCGATCCGAGCCTGGGAGCAACCAGCATCGCATTGAACGGGCCCTCCAGCCGACCGTCGTCGTTCGTCAGCCGAAAGGCCGAGGTCGATGCTCGCGGTCCGCCGACGATGGACTCGTAGACCCCGATCTGTTCATCGTCGAGCTCCGCGCGAGAGTACCACGGGATCCGTCCGTGCTGGACGCCCCGTTCGCCGTCCACGATCCTGCCCGGGCTCACGATCGCCCGTCCCGCACGGGTGAGCCGGCGACGAGCGCCTCCGGTCGCTTCTGTTGCCACGCGTCGAAAGGGAAGCTCGTGCGCGAGACTCTCGGCGGCGCGGCTGGGTCGATCCGCGCCATGTCGGTGTTGACCTCGCACCGGTTGCCGAACGGGTCCTTGAAGTAGAGGAAGACGTTGTTGCCCGCGATGTGACGACCGAACGAGGCGTCGAGCGGGATGCCGCGCGCCCCGAGCGCGTCGGCGACCCGCACCATGTCCTGCACGGACGGCACCGCGAAACAGAAGTGGTGGAGCTCGGGCGTCTCGGACTCGGAATAGAGGAACGCAAGGTCGTGATGGAGCTCTCCTGCCCGGATCCATGTGTTGCGCCATGGCTGCCCCTCGCCGGGTTGCCATGAGTCGGAGATCCTCCAGTCGAGGGTGTCCACCAGGAACTCGACGACCGGCCGGATGCTCGAGGTGAGCAGCGTGATGTGCTCGAGGGGGATGGGACCCGTGACACGGTGATGGGCGGCCGGCGCGTCCGTGTTCGGTACGAAGGTGCGCGGGTTCGCGGCGAGCACCAGCTCCATCACGTGGCCGGACGGCAGCGAGAGGATGATCCCGTCGTCGAGGCCCGGATCGTTGATGGCTCCGCTGTCCTGGTACGTGACGCCGGCGGCCGACAGGCGGGTGCGCGCCTCCTCGAGCGCCTCCGCGCTGCGCACGCCGAACGCGAAGTGGTCGAGCCGGTTCGCGCCCTCGGTGAGGTGGACGTCGAACGTCGGCGACTTGCCCGTGGCGAGGTAGACCCCGTTCTCGTTGCGCGCGATCTCGACGAGCCCGAAGAGGCTCTCGTAGAACTCGACCGCCACCTCCAGATCCGGCACGCGGAGGCTGATGTGCTCGATCTTGCTGATGATCACGGGACCACTCCTTCTTGTCACTGCGCCTCGACCTCATCGTCGATCGAACATAGTATGACATAGGACAGACAAACGCCTGGCGCACGATCTCGCTGCGTGGCGCCGCTCCGGTCGTGCCTGCATCGATGCGGTTCGTGCGACAGATGTGACGGGTGCGGGTCGATTGTGTTGCACATCGTGTCGACGGCGGAGTAAAACTCATCCGATTGATGTTGGCCTTCATCCCATCACAGTGGTTCGGCCGCTGGCGCTCTCTCAGTCGGACCTCGCCGCACACCGGCCCTTAAGACGACGCGGCTGTCACGGGAGCCCGCCGTCAGCGGCTGCCCGGCCCCCGGACCCACGCCTCGGCGTGCGTGGCGACGTCCTTGCTCGAGCCGACGAGTGCCGCCTCGAGGTCGGCGACCCGGTAGCTCATCGCCCCGGACCAGTCGGAGACGACGACCCGGCCGTCCGCGACCCAGAACGTGTACGTCGGCTGCCCGTCGATGGAGAGCGCGTAGGGGGTCGCCGTGATCGGTGTGCCGTCCAGGTCGTCGACCTCGGCCTCCGGGCCCCGCTCGACCGCGGCGGGCACGGTGCCCAGCGTGGACTCGTCGAGCCGGTCCCACCGCACGGTGTCCTCGCCGGAGGCGACGAGCTCCTCGACCACGAGGATGTCGGCGTAGCTGGGGATCGAGCCGGGAGCGACCTCGCGCGCGCCGAGCGTGGCGATCGTGCCGCCGACGTGGTCGGCCATCTCCAGCGAGGTCCACTCGCTCGGCCTGCCCGGGTGGACGACCCGGATGGCGACGCGGTACAGCGCGTCGCGGGGCTCGACGAAGCAGGTGAGGAACCGGGTGCCGCTGGCTGAGTCGGCTCGCAGGAGCACGCCCGCGCTGCCGTCGGCGCCGCGGAACGCCTCGTGCTCGATCGTCATGCTGGGAAGGTTATCGGGCGTCGGCGGGGGCCACCGACGGCGCCCCGGGGGCGGACTCCCCGCCGGGGTGACTGCGGCCCGGCTCAGCCCGACGAGCCGGCTCGCGCTGCAACGGGTACATCAGCAGCAGGACGGTCGACGGTCGACGCCCACAGCCACGTCGTGGCACCGACGACGAACGCGGCGATGAGCATGTGGAGGATGACGAGGGCGCCCGGCAGGCCGGTCGCGTGCTGGACGATGCCGGTGACTGCGCCGGCCACGGTCAGGGCCACGAGCGTCCAGGCCGCCGTGACGGCCCGCCCGAGGGCCGGCTCCGCGCGTCGTCGTCGGGTGATGAGGAACGTGACCACCACGAGGACGGCCGTGAACGCGTACACCGCCCAGGCGTGCACGCGGGTGATGGCCAGCGGGTCCAGCGCCCAGCGGTAGGGGTGGGTGTCGTCGCCCGAGTGCGGGCCGGCCCCGGTGACCACGGTGCCGAGGACCGTCATGACGGCGGCGAGCGCGACGAGCACCTTGAGGAGCCCGCGGGTACGCGGATCGAGGAGGCGCCGCGGCTCGGTGTCCGGGGAGGCCAGCCGCACGAGCAGGTAGGTCGAGAACGCCACGAGGCCGAGCGAGACGTACATGTGCAGGCCCACGACGGCGGGGTGGAGGTCGAGCAGCACGGTGATCCCGCCGATGACGGCCTGGAGCGCGACGCCGATCAGCGGCACGAGCGCGAGCGCGTGCAGGCGGCGCGGGCGGCTCCTCGTCGGCTCGGTCCGCCACACGAGGATCACCAGCGCGAGCGCGACGATGCCGAGCACCCCGGTGAGCGTGCGGTTCCCGAACTCGATGAACGCGTGGTAGCTCGTCTCCTCGTGGAACACGGGGGTGAACTCGCCCGGCTCGCACATCGGCCAGGTCGAGCAGCCGAGGCCGGAGCCCGTGACCCTGACGAGACCGCCGGTGACGATGATCCCGATCTGGCACACGAGGTTGGCCACCGCGACCCACCAGGTCAGCGGGGAGACGAGGTCGCGGCGCCCGGGTCGGACCGGGCCGCCACCGCCGAGACGCCTGGTGGGGACGGGATCCGTGGGGGGTGCTGCGCTCACCGCTCCAGACTACGTCCGGTCGCAGGCGAAAAACCTTGCTCGTCGGCGTGACGTCGCTAGCGTCGGGCCGGTGAGCCAGTACGCGACCGGCGGAGCCGGCATGTCCGACCTGACGGTGTTCGACCACGTCCGCGGCGCCGACGGCGAGCACGTCGGATACATCGGCATGACCGACGACGGGCAGTTCGTACCGTTCGACCGGTTCCACCGCCGGCGGGGGGACGCCATGGACCTCGACGAGGCCGAGGCCGTCCTGGAGGAGGCCGGGCTGTCCTGGCTCGCCGAGGACTGGCTGCTCGACGTCGACGGCGAGCGCGTGGCCGTCCGGGTCGTCGAGCTGCGGCGCGACGTGGTCGTCGTCGCCCGTGCGATGGAGGACATGACCGCACACGTGGCGAAGGCTGTCGACCTCACCCAGACCGTCGAGCTCGCGCTGCCCACCGACCGGCTGAGCCCGGCCTGAGCCCCGTCCGACGCGGGGACTACTCCTCCCAGCGGACCACGCGCGCCGCGACCACGGGCAGGACCACGGCCCACGCCGCGAGGACCGCGACCGACAGCCAGTCCGGAGCGCCCGGGGTCGCGAGCGAGCGCAGCGCCTCGCCGAGCGCGCCGGACGGGGTGAACGAGACGATCGCGCCCCACCAGGCCGGGTAGGTCGACGTCGGGGCGAGGACCCCGCCGCCGGCAGCGAGCAGCACCCACAGGGTGTTGGCGATCGCGAGCACGGCCTCGGCCCGCAGCGTGCCGCCGACGACGACGCCGAACGCGGTGAACGCCGCCGTTCCCAGGAGCACCGTGAGCAGGGCGACGGGCACGGCCACCGACCAGCTCCCGAGGTCGGGGCGCCACCCGACGACGAGCGCGGTGGCGGTCAGCAGCACCACCTGGACCACGACGAGCGCGAGCACCGCACCCGCACGCCCGGCGAGCAGGCCGCGGGGACCGAGAGGGGTCGTGGCGAGCTGCCGCAGCACGCCCCACCGGCGGTCGAAGGCGAGCGCGATCGCCACCGAGGGCAGGCCGGCGGCGCTGATCGCGAGGGCAAGGGCAGAGCTGAGGGCCGCGCCGTGCTCCTGGCCGGAGCCGGAGACCGGGAGCGCCACGACGTCGGTCATCACGAGCGCGACGAGCGCGCCGATCGGCATGAGCAGGGTGAGGAGCAGCTGCTCCCCGTTGCGCAGCGTGCCGACCGTGTCGAACCGGGCCTGCGCGAGGGCCCGGCGCACCGCGGGGCTCACCGGGACCTCCGGCGACGGCGCGGCGAGGCGCCGTCGGCCTGTTCCGGGTCGGGGGAGGGGGAGAGGGAGCGACCGGTGAGCTCGAGGAACGCGTCCTCCAGCGTGCGCCGGCCCGCGACGATCTCGACGCCCGCGCGGGCGGTGGCTGTCTCGACCGGCCCGGCCGAGGCGGCCGTCTCGGCGGCGTCGTCGCCCGCCCCGGTCGAACCGCCCGCCCTCGTCGCCTCGCTCGCCCTGGCGGCGGCCGTCTCTGCAGCGGCGTTCCCGGTCACCTCGGCGGCGGTCGTCTCTGCGGCGGCGGAGACCGCGGCGACGTCGTGGGCGTCGGGCCCGTGCGTCCCGGGCGCGAGCAGGACGCGGGCGGCGGCGCCGTCCCGTGCCGGCGCGGTGGCCTCCGCGAGGTCCGTCCGGCCGGCGGCCGCGAGTGCGGCGGCGAGGTCGCGGGCCCAGTCCGCCCCCGCGCGCCCGTCGGGTGCGAACGCGTCGACGAGCGAGTGCCCGGCGAGCTCACCAGGGGCGCCGGTCGCCACGACGGTCCCGGCGTCGACGACGACCACCTGGTCGGCGAGCTCCTCGGCGTCGTCCATGAGGTGGGTGGTGAGCACGATCGCCACGCCGTCGGACCGCAGCTCGCGCACGAGGGCCCACGTCTCCCGGCGCGAGCGGGGGTCGAGGCCGGCGCTGGGCTCGTCGAGGAACACGAGCCGGGGCCGGCCGACGACGGCGCACGCGAGCGCGAGCCGCTGGCGCTGACCGCCGGACAGGCGCCGCACGGGCGTGCGGGCGGACGAGGTGAGGTCGAGGCGTTCGAGCAGCTCACCCGGGTCGAGGGGACGGTCGTACATCCGGGAGACGTGGGTGAGGACGTCGCCGGCGCGCGGCGCCATCGGCAGGCCGCCGTCCTGGAGCATGACGCCGACGAATTCGCGCAGGGGCGCGGCCGACGCCGGGTCGGACCGGTCGAGCCCGAGCACGCGGATCGTCCCCGAGTCCGGTCGGCGCAGACCGACGCAGCACTCCACGGTCGTCGTCTTGCCCGCCCCGTTCGGGCCTAGCAGGGCCGTGACCTCACCGGCGGCCGCCGTCAGGTCGATGCCGTCGGCGGCGGGGCGGCCGCCGTACGCGCGGCGGAGCTCGCGCACCTCGAGCGCGGCGGGGGAGTCGGGCACCGGCTCAGGGTAGTTCGGGGTGCCGGTGTACCTGGTGCCCGTCCGCCGGCCCGGGCTGCGCCGACCGCCCGCTGCGCGGCGGCCTGCCCGGTGCCACCATGGTCGAGCCAGCATGATCCCTGAGGAAGGTGAGCCATGACGCTCGTCGCGGGGGTCGACTCCTCGACCCAGAGCTGCAAGGTCCTCGTCGTCGATGCGGACACCGGTGAGGTCGTGCGCGAGGGGCGGGCCCCGCACCCGGACGGCACCGCCGTCGATCCGAACGCCTGGTGGGACGCCCTCCTGGCGGCGGTCGAGGATGCCGGCGGTCTGGACGACGTCGCCGCGATCTCGGTCGGCGCCCAGCAGCACGGCATGGTCTGCCTCGACGAGCGCGGCGAGGTGGTTCGCGACGCCCTGCTGTGGAACGACACCCGCTCCCACACCGCCGTGAACTCCCTGCACGAGGACCTCCCGCCGGAGGAGTGGGTCCGGCGCACCGGGCTCGCGCTCCTGCCCTCGTACACGGTGACGAAGGTGCGCTGGCTGCGGGACGACGAGCCGGACAACGCCGCGCGCACCGCCGCGGTCGCCCTGCCGCACGACCACCTCACGTGGCGTCTGCGCGGATTCGGCCCGAACGACCCAGACCTGGAGGCGCTGACGACGGACCGCTCCGACGCCAGCGGCACCGGCTACTGGTCCGGCACCACCGAGGACTACGACCTGGAGCTGTTCGAGCTCGCCCTGGGCAGGCGCGCGGTCCTGCCCCGCGTGCTCGGCCCCACCGACTCCGCGGGCACCACCGCGGAGGGCCTCCCGGGCATCCCTGCGGGACTGCCGATCGGGGTGGGCGCGGGCGACAACGCCGCCGCGGCACTCGCGCTGCAGCTCGAGGTCGGGGACGCCGTCATGTCCCTGGGGACCTCGGGCACCGTCTACGCCCGGACCGACCGCCCGGTGCAGGACGAGCAGCGGGTGCACGCGAGCTTCGCCGACTGCACCGGCGACCACCTCCCGCTCGCGGCCACGCTCAACGCGGCGCGGAACCTCGACGTCGTGGGGCGGCTCCTCGGACTGGACCACGCCGCGCTGGCCGACCTCGCGCTGGAGGCCGCCCCGGGCGCGGACGGACTCGCGCTCCTGCCGTACTTCACGGGGGAGCGGACCCCCAACCTCCCGGGAGCCCGCGGCTCGCTGCACGGCCTCACGCTGGAGAACCTCACGCCGGCCAACCTCGCCCGCGCCACGTTCGAGGGCATGCTCGCCAGCCAGGTCGTCATGCTCGAGGCCCTCGCCCGCCTCGGCGTGCCCGTCCACCGGCTCCTGCTCAGCGGAGGGGCGGCCGACAACCGGGCCTTGCGTGCGGTCCTCCCGCACCTGGTCGACGTGCCCGTCGAGGTCCCTTCGCCCGGTGAGTACGTCGCCCTCGGCGCTGCCGCGCAGGCCGCGGCCACCCTCACGGGCTCCTTCCCGAGATGGGCGACGGACCGGACCAGCCTCGGACGGACCGAGCTCACACCCGTCGTTGCGGAGCAGCACGCGGCCGCAAAGCACGCACTCGGGTACACCTGAGTGCCGGGAGGAGGGATCGGCGAGGGCCCGGGGGGGAGAGGTGCGCGGGCGTGGGTCGTTCGTCGTCGTCGGAGACCTCGGCCTGTCATCGTCGGGGACCTCGGCCTGTCGTCGACGGCGAGGACCTCGGCCGCCCGTCGACGGCGAGGAGCTCGGCCGAACGGCGACGGCGCCCCGGCTGGCTGTCCGGTTCCGGGCTGCGCGAGCCTGCAACGGTTGGCTGTCCGGTTCCGGGCTGATCGAGCCTGCACCGGCGTCGAGGGCGCGGTGTGTCGCCGAGATGACGAGCTGGGTGTCGAGTGGAGGGCCGCCGTCGGTGCTCTCGGCACATCGACCGCGTCCTCGGCGGGGACACCGCGTCCTCGGCACCTCGACCGCGTCCTCGGTGCGGAGGCCACGCCGCCACCCCACCGGGCGGATCGCGCCTACCTGCACCGGCCGCTGCCCTGGCCTGCCCTGCGCCGAGTCAGTGAGGTAGGTGCCGAGTCAACCCCCGCGGGGCCCTGTCTCGACGGTTACCTGATTGCCTCGGCGGGATCGGCGCGAGTCGAGGACGTCGGCGAACCGGACCGGCCTCGCCGATCACCGGCTGATCGACGTGCCCGCACCCGCCGCCACTACCGCCCCAACACCAGCCGCCGCACCCGCCGCCACTTCCGCCCCCACACCAGCCCCCACACCAGCCGCCACTACCGCCCCCGCACCAGCCCCCACACCAGCCGCCACGACCGTCCCCACACCCGCCCACAGGCCCCCGCGACCCACGTCACAGACTCCTCGACGACACCCTCCCGGACCCCGCCCACCAGCGTGGTGTGCCTGGTCACAGGCCCATTGAGCCGCCCGCGAACGCTCCCCCAGGTTAGGCGAACCTTGCTGGACGACCCCCATTAGGCAACGCATACTGTGTGTAATTCATCGGCGACCTCGGGCGGCAGCCCGCCGCTCCAGGACGAGCCCCTTCGGGCCCCTCGTCGGTGACATCGACAGAGGGAGGCACGCATGACGCAGGCGAGCCCACCGCTGCACCCGACCACCGGGGGCGAGGACACCTCCACGCGCGACCGCGTGCTCGGGCTCGTGCTCGAGCACGGCCCGGTGTGCGCCGCGGACGTGGCCGACGAGCTCGAGCTCACCTCGGCCGCCGTGCGCCGCCACATCGGCGCACTGGAGGCCCAGGGCCTCATCACCGTGCAGCGCAACCCCGGGACGACGACCCCGCGCCGCGGCCGTCCCGCCCGGCACTACGTCGCGACCGACGCCGGCCGCGCCGAGTTCACCGACGCCTACTCCGACCTCGCCGGGCAGGTCCTCGACTTCCTCGTGGAGAAGGCCGGCGCCGAGGCGGCCGACGAGTTCGCCGACCGGCGCGTCGGCGACCTCGAGCGCCGCTACGCCGACCAGCTCGAGGGCACCAGCCCGGGCGCGGAGCGCGTGCAGGCCCTCGCGGAGGCGCTGACCGCCGACGGCTACGCCGCCACCGTGCGCAAGGTCGGCGACAACGAGATCGCCGTCCAGCTCTGCCAGGGGCACTGCCCGGTGCAGGACGTGGCCGAGGCGTTCCCCCAGCTCTGCGAGGCGGAGACGCGTGCGTTCTCCCGCCTCCTCGGTGTCCACGTGCAGCGGCTCGCGACCCTCGCGAGCGGCGGCTACATGTGCACCACCCACGTGCCACTGGCACTTCCCACACGTCAGAACCCCCACCCGACACCGGTCGGCACGGAAGGACCTCGATGACCACCACAACACCTCCCGCCCGGGAGCAGCTGACCCAGGAAGAGACGATCGCGTCCATCGGTCAGTACGGCTACGGCTGGCGCGACTCGGACGACGCCGGACAGGCGGCGCGCCGCGGCCTGTCCGAGGACGTCGTGCGCGACATCTCGGACAAGAAGGACGAGTCCGAGTGGATGCGCAAGCTGCGGCTCAAGGCGCTGCGCCTGTTCGACCGCAAGCCCATGCCCGAGTGGGGCGCGGACCTGTCCGGCATCGACTTCGACCTGATCAAGTACTTCGTGCGGTCCACGGAGAAGCAGGCGACGAGCTGGGAGGACCTCCCGGAGGACATCAAGAACACGTACGACCGGCTGGGCATCCCGGAGGCCGAGAAGCAGCGGCTCGTCGCGGGTGTCGCCGCCCAGTACGAGTCCGAGGTCGTCTACCACCAGATCCGTGAGGACCTGGAGCAGCAGGGCGTCCTCTTCCTCGACACGGACACGGCGCTCAAGGAGCACCCGGAGATCTTCGAGGAGTACTTCGGCACCGTGATCCCCCCGGGGGACAACAAGTTCGCCTCGCTCAACACCGCCGTGTGGTCGGGCGGCTCGTTCGTGTACGTCCCCAAGGGCGTCCATGTCGAGATCCCGCTGCAGGCCTACTTCCGCATCAACACGGAGAACATGGGGCAGTTCGAGCGGACGCTGATCATCGCGGACGAGGGCTCCTACGTGCACTACGTCGAGGGCTGCACCGCGCCGATCTACAAGTCGGACTCGCTGCACTCCGCGGTCGTCGAGATCATCGTCAAGAAGGACGCCCGCGTCCGCTACACGACGATCCAGAACTGGTCGAACAACGTGTACAACCTCGTCACCAAGCGCGCCACGGTCGAGCAGGGCGGCGTCATGGAGTGGATCGACGGCAACATCGGCTCCAAGGTGACGATGAAGTACCCGGCGGTCTACCTCATGGGCGAGCACGCCCGGGGCGAGACCCTCTCGATCGCCTTCGCCGGCGCCGACCAGCACCAGGACACCGGCTCGAAGATGGTGCACCTCGCGCCGCACACCTCGAGCTCGATCGTCTCGAAGTCCGTGGCCCGCGGCGGCGGTCGCGCCTCCTACCGGGGGCTCGTCCAGGTGCTCGAGGGCGCCGCGCACAGCAAGTCCAACGTGCTGTGCGACGCGCTGCTCGTCGACACCGTCTCGCGCTCCGACACCTACCCGTACGTCGACGTCCGCGTCGACGACGTGGAGATGGGCCACGAGGCCACCGTCTCCAAGGTCAGCGAGGAGCAGCTGTTCTACCTCATGTCCCGAGGCATGGAGGAGACGGAGGCCATGGCGATGATCGTCCGCGGCTTCGTCGAGCCCATCGCCCGTGAGCTGCCCATGGAGTACGCCCTGGAGCTCAACCGCCTCATCGAGCTGCAGATGGAAGGAAGCGTCGGCTGATGACCGCCACCCCGATCGTCGATCACTCCCAGGCGCGCGCCGACGACGCGCACAGCCACGGGGTCGTCCCCGAGGCCTCGCGGGCCGCCCGAGCCGCGTCGTTCGACCTTGCCGACCTGCCCGTGCCCACCGGCAGGGAGGAGGAGTGGCGGTTCACCCCCGTCGACTCCCTCCAGGAGATCCTCGCCGCGGAGCCGAGCTCCGCACGGCTGGCCTGGGACACCGAGCTGCCCGACGGCGTCACCCTCACCGAGATCTCGGCCGAGGACGCCCGCGGACGCACCCGCATCCTGCCCGGCGACCGGCCCGCTGCGGCGGCCGCGGAGCACGGCGGGAAGACGGTGCTCGTCAGCGTGCCGGCGGACACCGAGCTGGACCGCCCGGTCATGCTCGGCCTGTCCGGCTCCTCGGTCTCGGACCTCGTGTGGGGCAACGTCGTCGTCGAGGTGGGGGCGAACTCCCGCGCGATCGTCGTCGTGCGCCACACCGGCTCTGCCACGTACGGCGAGCGGCTCACGCTCGACGCCGCCGAGGGTTCGCACGTCACCCTGGTCACGCTCCAGGAGTGGGACGACGACGCGATCCACCTGTCGGAGAACGCGATCCAGATCGCGAAGGACGCCACGGTCAAGCACGTCGTCGTCACGCTCGGCGGCGAGGTGGTGCGTGTCTCGACGAACGCCCGCTTCGAGGGCACCGGCGGTGACCTCGAGCTGCTCGGCCTGTACTTCACGGACTCCGGCCAGCACCAGGAGCACCGCCTGTTCGTCGACCACGCGGTGCCGTCGTGCAAGTCGAACGCGACGTACAAGGGCGCCCTGCAGGGCGAGAGCGCGCACTCGGTGTGGGTGGGGGACGTCCTCATCCGCAAGGAGGCCGAGGGCACCGACACCTACGAGCTCAACCGCAACCTCGTCCTCACCGAGGGGGCGCGCGCCGACTCGGTGCCGAACCTCGAGATCGAGACCGGTGAGATCGAGGGGGCCGGCCACGCCTCGGCGACCGGACGCTTCGACGACGAGCAGCTGTTCTACCTGCGGGCCCGCGGCATCCCCGAGGAGGAGGCCCGCCGGCTCGTCGTCCATGGCTTCTTCGCCGAGCTCATCAAGCAGATCGGCGTGCCCGAGGTCGAGGAGGGACTGACGAAGGCCATCGAGGCCGAGCTGGACCTCACGATGGCGAGCAGCGCGTGAGCATGACCCGTGTCGCCTCCGCGGCCGACCTCGAACCCGGCGACGTCACGCTCGTGACGGCGTCGGGCGAGGACGGCCGCGAGCGACGCATCGCGCTCGCGCGCGACGAGGACGGCAGTCTCCACGCGCTGGACGACACCTGCAGCCACGAGCGGATCTCGCTGTCCGACGGCGAGGTGTTCGACGGGGCGCTCGAGTGCTGGAAGCACGGGTCCGCGTTCGACCTGCGCACCGGCCGTCCCACCTCCCTGCCCGCCACGGTGCCGGTCACCGTCTACGCCCTCGCCATCGAGGGTGACGACGTGCTGATCGACCCCGACACCCACGTCAACGCCGCCTGAGCGGCCGCCCAGAAACGTCAAGGAGCACCACATGTCCACCCTGGAGATCAAGAACCTCCACGTGTCCGTCGAGACCGCGGACGGCCCGAAGCCGATCCTGCGCGGCGTCGACCTCACCATCAACTCCGGCGAGATCCACGCCGTCATGGGCCCGAACGGCTCCGGCAAGTCGACGCTCGCGTACTCCATCGCCGGTCACCCGAAGTACACGGTCACCGAGGGCGAGGTCCTCCTGGACGGCGAGAACATCCTCGAGATGAGCGTCGACGAGCGCGCCCGCGCCGGTATGTTCCTCGCCATGCAGTACCCGGTCGAGGTCCCGGGCGTCACGGTGTCGAACTTCCTGCGCACCGCGAAGACCGCGATCGACGGCGAGGCCCCCGCGCTGCGCACCTGGGTCAAGGACGTCAGCGGCGCCATGCAGAACCTGCGCATGGACCCCGCCTTCGCCCAGCGCGACGTCAACACCGGCTTCTCGGGCGGCGAGAAGAAGCGCCACGAGATCCTCCAGATGGGTCTGCTGCGGCCGCGCTTCGCCGTCCTCGACGAGACGGACTCCGGTCTCGACGTCGACGCGCTGCGCGTGGTGTCCGAGGGCATCAACGACGTGCACGCCGACATCGGCGCCGGGATCCTGCTCATCACGCATTACACGCGGATCCTCAAGTACGTGACCCCGGACTTCGTCCACGTCTTCGTCGACGGCCGCGTAGCCGAGGAGGGTGGCCCCGAGCTCGCCGAGCGTCTCGAGTCCGAGGGCTACGACCGCTTCAGCCCGGTGGGGGCCTGACGACCACGATGAGCTCCACCACCGCCGCACCCGCCACCGGCAGCACCGCTGCCGGGGCGGGTGCGCGCGGCGTCGGCCACGGCTACGACCTGGCCGCCGTCCGCGCCGACTTCCCGATCCTCGCCCGCACGCTCGCGGAGGACCGCCCGCTGGTCTACCTCGACTCGGGCGCGACCTCGCAGAAGCCGAGCGTCGTCCTCGCGGCCGAGGAGCTGTTCTACGAGCGGTCGAACGCGGCCGTGCACCGCGGTGCGCACCAGCTCGCCGACGAGGCGACGCAGCTCTACGAGGACGCCCGCGCCACCGTGGCTCGGTTCGTCGGCGTCCGCACGGAAGAGATCGTGTGGACGAAGAACGCCACCGAGGGCCTCAACCTCGTCGCGTACGCCTTCATCAACGCGACCGCCGGCCGCGGCGGGACGGCGTCGAGCCGGTTCGTCCTGTCCGAGGGCGACGAGATCGTCGTCACCGAGGCCGAGCACCACGCGAACCTCGTGCCGTGGCAGGAGGTCGCCGCCCACACGGGCGCCACCCTGCGCTGGCTCGGCCTGACCGACGACGGTCGCATCGACCTGTCGACCCTCGACGTCATCACCGACCGCACGAAGGTCGTCGCCCTCGCGCACGCGCAGAACGTCACCGGTGCGATCAACCCGGTCGCGCCGATCATCGCCCGGGCCCAGGAGGTCGGCGCCCTCACGGTGCTCGACGCCTGCCAGTCCGTCCCGCACCTGTCCGTCGACCTCGCCGCGCTGGGCGTCGACGTCGCCGCCTTCTCGAGCCACAAGATGCTCGGGCCGACCGGCGTGGGGGCCCTCTACGGCCGCCGCGAGGTGCTCGAGGCCATGCCGCCGTTCCTCACGGGCGGGTCCATGGTCGAGGTCGTGCAGATGGAGTCGACGACCTTCATGCCGCCGCCGGCCCGCTTCGAGGCCGGCTCCCAGATGATCGCCCAGGCCGTCGGGATGGCCGCGGCCGCCCAGTACCTGGGTGACCTGGGCATGGACGCGGTCGCCGCCCACGAGGCCGAGATGGCCGCCCTCCTGCTCGACGCCGTGCGCGGCGTCGACGGGGTGCGCCTGCTCGGCCCCGACGAGCAGGTCGACCGGCTCGCGACCGTGGCGTTCGACGTCGACGGGGTGCACCCCCACGACGTCGGGCAGGTGCTCGACGCCGCCGGCGTGGCCGTGCGGGTGGGCCACCACTGCGCGCAGCCGCTCCACCGGCGCCTCGGTGTCCACGCGTCCACGCGCGCGTCGGCCGGCCCGTACACCAGCGCCGACGACGTGGCCGCGTTCGCGGACGCGCTCACCGACGTCCGACCGTTCTTCGGACTGGGAGGCTGACATGGCGACCGCGATGGAACAGCTCTACCAGCAGGTCATCCTCGACCACTCGCGCGAGCGGCACGGCGCCGGCCTCATCGACCCGTTCGACGGCGAGTCGTTCCAGGTGAACCCGACCTGCGGCGACCAGGTGACGATGCGCGTGCGCCTGGGGAACAACGACGGCGCCCCCGTCGTTGAGCAGGTCGGGTGGGACGGCCACGGCTGCTCCATCTCGCAGGCCTCGATCTCGGTGCTCACCGACCTCGTGACCGGCGAGGAGGTCCGGACGGTCGACGAGATCCACGAGACGTTCCGGGAGCTCATGCACAACCGGGGCGAGGACCTCGACGACGAACGGTCCGACCGGCTCGGCGACGCGACGGCGTTCGTCGGGGTGGCCAAGTTCCACGCACGTATCAAGTGCGCCCTGCTCGGCTGGATGGCTCTGCGGGACGCGCTCGCCCAGGCACTGACCCAGGAGGACGCATGAGCGAGACGACCGACGCCCCGGGCACCACACAGGGGCAGACCTACACGGGCGAGATGGCGGCGCCGGCCCCGGCCGGGCCGACCGCGACGCTCGCCGCCGACGTCGAGGAGGCGATGCGCGACGTCATCGACCCCGAGCTCGGTATCAACGTGGTCGACCTCGGCCTCGTCTACGGGATCACCGTGGACCAGTCGAACCACGCGAGCATCGACATGACGCTCACCTCGGCGGCCTGCCCGCTGACCGACGTCATCGAGGACCAGACCGCGATGGCGCTCGACGGGCTCGTCACGGAGCACCGCATCAACTGGGTGTGGCTGCCGCCGTGGGGCCCGGACAAGATCACGGGCGAGGGCCGCGACCAGCTGCGCGCGCTCGGCTTCAACGTCTGACACGACCCGCCCCCGTCGCCGAGCGTTCGGTCGGGGTTCGTCGAGAGTGCGGCACGGGCCGGCACCCACCCGGGTGCCGGCCCGTCGTCGTGCCCATGGGTCGACTCCCCGTGTCCTCCCGTGCGCGGATCCCGGGTCCGGGCGAGAATGCGCAGGTATCGACCGGACGGACCTCGACGAGGAGCGACGTGCGTAGGACGACCACCACCAGCAGGGCGGTCACGGGACTCCGCGCGGCCGCCGCCGGCCTCGCCGCCGCCCTTCTGCTCGGCTCGTGCGGTGGTGGCGACGACGATCCGGCCGGGTCCCGGTCCGGGTCGTCGTCGTCCCCATCCGGCCCGCTCGAGTCGCCCACAGTCTCCGACGGCGCACGACCGACCGAGTCGGCGAGCGAGGCGCCCGAGGCCCCGTCAGACACCGGCGGATCCGCCGGCGACGGGCGCACGGACGGAACTTCGAGCGGCTGGGTGCGGGGTGATGTGCACGAGGTGCGGGTGCTGGACACGGCCGGCATCGAGCAGACGCCGGGCTGGGTGGCTTCGCTCGCCGCCGCCTCGGACGAGCCGCTGCCCGGCGCCTGGGAGCTCGTCCCGGGCGGCCGGTCCGGCGAGGCACCCCACGCGCGCGCCCTTGCGCCCGACGGCGCCGTGGTGGGCTGGGACGTGGGCTCCACCGGCCAGGGTTCCTGGAACCTGTTCCGTCACCGGTCGGACGGCACCACCGAGCACCTGGTCTACGAGCTCGAGGGGGAGACCGACATCGGGGTGGCGGACCCCGAGCAGACCGTGGTCGACGACGCTGCCGATGCGTCCGGGAGCATCGCCTGGCTCGCGCGCGCGACCGACGGCTCCGGGTCCTGGCGCGTCATGTCGTTGGAGCCGGGCGCGGAGGTCGCCGCCGAGGTCGTCGCCTACGAGGGCACGGGGATCGAGGCCACCCGCATCTGGCTGACCGAGGGCGTGCTCGTCGTCGCGGACTACGACCCGGAGGCCGGCGGGCACGTCGTCCGTCCTGGCGAGCCGCCGAGCGAGCTGCCGTTCCAGCTCTCTACGGCCAGCGCATGGGATGCGGGTTCGGGACACGTCGTCGCGCTCCAGGACGGCGGCGCGGAGGGTCTCGACGTGATGGCGCTCGACGTCACCGACTCCGAGGCCGAACCGCGCACGATCGCCACACTCGCCGTCCCCGACGCGGTGGCCGTCCAGTCCCTCGCCGTGACCAGGACCATGTCGTGGTCCTGGTCGAGGACGTCAGGTCCGAGCCCGCCGACGAGTCGGTCTCCGGGCTGCTGATCCTCTCGCTCGATGACGGCCGGTTCGTGGGCGGGGTCGTCGCCGACTCCCCGCTCGGAGGCGGTGTGGTGGCCGGCGAGCACCTCTGGGTCGCCGCGGGCGACGACGAGGCGGCCGCCGTGTCCGGGCTCTACTCCGTGGACCTGGTGGACGGGACGACGCTCGCCCGTTCCGACTTCCCCGTGAATAGTCTCGCGGCCAACGGAACAGCGGTCGTGGCGAACGTGGTCATCCCTGTCCACCCGCGACCGGCGCTCGTCTGGGTCGACTGAACGACGTCGGCCGATCGACGACGTGCCGGTGCACGTACGACCGGAGGCGTCCACCGGCGACGCGGCGCCGCCGTCGGGTCCTGGTCCCCGGCTCCCGTGTGCACCGCGGCGCCCGGACGGGCGACACTGGGCACACCACGGCCCGACATTCACCGATGAGGAGTGACGTGCGCAGGACGACCACGACCACCGTGCGGGGCACGACCTCCTCCAGGGGCACGACATCCTCGACGGGTACGACCACCGTGACGGGTCCCGCCGGGCGTCGCGCGCGACGCGCGCGGGCCGCGGCGGCCCTCGCTCTCGTCCTGGTCCCCGCCCTCGTGCTCGGCGCCTGCGGGCCGGGGGACGAGGACTCGGCGGCGGACTCGGGCGTCGAGCCCGAGCGCGAGTCGGTGGCCCCGCCCGAGGCCGATGCCGAGGGCGGGAACACCGCGGCGCCCGGCGAGAGCGGCACCGCGGACGCGAACATCGACACGCCGACGGACGGCGCGCCCGCCGGGGCGGGGGCGGCTCTCACCGTCACCGCCGCGGACGGCCATGAGCTCACCGCGGGCTGGACGGCCGACGTGCCCGAGGGCGGCGAGCTGCCCGAGGCCGCCTGGGAGCTGCCGGCCGAGACCGAGGCCGGGGCCCGCCGCACGGACGTGGCGCCCGCCCCCGACGGCAGCGTCGTCGCCTGGCACGTCACGGGCACCGAGGAGGACCTCGACCACACGCTCGTCCGCGAGCAGCAGGGCGGCGAGGCCGAGGAGATCGCCTACGTCCTTCAGGACGACACGGACATCGGCACGGCGAGCGCGCGCAGCACCGACGTCGACGCCGAGACCGGGGGGATCGCCTGGCTCGCCTTCGCCGACGACGGCTGGCGGGTCATGCGCCTCGACGAGGGGGCGGGCACCGCCGTCGAGCTCGTCTCCTCCGCCGACGGCACGGTCGCGGAGCCGACGGACCTGCGTGCCACGCCCGACGGCGTCGTCGTCATGGGCGGCGAGGGGGCCGTGCACCACGTGCCCGAGGGCGGCGAGCCCGTCGAGCTGCCCGTCGACGGACGCCCAGGTTCGTGGGACGTCGACGGCTCCACCCTCGTCGCGGCCGTGCCGGTCGACGCGGGCCTGGAGGTCGTCACCGTCGACCTCGGCTCGCCCTCGCCCGAGGTCCTCGCGACCGTGGGCACCGACGCCGCCGACCCGTCGGGCCTGCTGCGCGCCGCCGACGGCTACGTGAGCGTCGCGGTCTCGGACGGTGCGTCGCCGGAGACGCTGGGCACCGTCGTGCTCTCGATCGCCGAGGCCGCGTGGACCGGGTCGGTCGGGCCGACCGGGGCGTCGGTGAGTGCGGTCGTCGCCGACGGCCGCCTGTGGGGGACGCTGGCGACCGTCGACGACGCCGGGGACGGGCAGCCGGGCCCGCCGAGCGGCGGGGGCCTGTTCTCGGTGGATCTCGCGTCCGGCGAGGTCCTGGGCGGCGGGTCCGGCACCGCGTACACGGGCATCCGCGCCTCGGGCCCGACGCTGCTCGCCGACGTCGGCGCCGGCGAGCCCGGTGACGACCGGCTGGCCTGGACCGGGTCCTGAGTCGACGCGGGCACGGGGTGAGGTCCCCCCGCCCGCACGAGCGGTCGTCGCGAGCAGGGGGAGCACCCGGCGAAAGCCGCACGGCGCTGCGGCATATCGATGTATGGGCTGGTCCTGGACCAGCGGCAGGGGAGTTGTCCCGCCCCCAGAACTATCCCGACGTGACCCTGCACACCCCCTCAGCCGGTTCCTAGCGTCGTGGACGTGGCCATCACCGAGGTGGCCGAGCACCGGCGTGGCCGATCGGCGACGCGATCGACGCAAGGGGGACACCATGAGCCGCGCGATCCGATCGACCGACCGCCGCCCGACCCTCCACCGACTCGTCGCACTGCCGTTCGGCGCCGCGGTCGTCCTCGGCCTCGGCGCCTGCGCCGGCCAGGACGTCCCGGCGGACGGGCCGCCCGTCGCCGGGGAGGACGACGGCGCCGCACCCGCGCCCGACGCCCAGGACACTCCGGGAACTGGCTCCCAGGCGCCCGCGCCGGACGGTGACACCGACCCGGGTGACGGCTCCGGACAGACCGCGCCGCCCGCCGAGAGCGACTCCACCTCGCCCGACGACGGCTCCGCCGCTCCGGACGACGGCGTGAGCGGCGCCGGCCCTGCGGTCGGCATCACCTTCACCAACGGTGCGGGTGCCGAGGTCGGTGTCACTGGGAGCCAGACGGCCGACCAGTCGCTTCCCGCCCTCCAGCCCGAGCAGCACTTCGCGGCGGTCACCGGGGGCCCGGACTCCCCGGTCACCGGGATCGCCCCCACGGCCGACCCGTTCGGCACCTACGAGTGGCAGCTCCCGCCCGAGGGCGAGAGCAGCGACGCGGCGCTCGTCCAGCGCACCTTCGACCCGGAGGCGGGTGAGGTGAGCGAGGCGGAGATCGCGACCGGCTCCGGTGGCGAGTACGCGCAGGTGGACCTGCCGGCGGGCTCCGGCACCGAGCAGTACCCGTCCGGGCCGATGCACGTCGGCGATGACGGTGTGCTGACGTTCGCCCTGGGGCCGCGCTCCGACATCGATGGGGTGCGGGCCGAGGAGGGCTGGAGCTACGTCGAGCACGACCCGAGCACCGGCGAGACCCGCACGCTCGTGGACTCGACCGAACTGTCGGTCGACGACACCTATCTGCCCGACACCGAGAACGTGGCTGCCCACGACGGCCAGGTCGCCTTCCTCACCTACCCGATGAGCGAGGTCGGCCACCTGGACCTGTGGATCGCCGACCCGGATGTGTTCGTCGAGCCGCTCAACCTGGGGCCGGCCATGGAGGTGGACTCGAGCCCCTCGCACACGGCGTGGACCACGAGGAACGATGACGGCAACATCAGCATCATGGCGGTCGGTGATCGGCCGGACGCCGAGGACCCGCAGGAGCTCCTCGAGGTCGATCTGCCCGGCGGGTCGGTGACGGACATCGCCGTGTCCGACCACCCGGTCGCGCCCGACACGGTCCAGATCGTCTTCTCCGTCACGAGCGCGGGTGAGCACCTCGTGTACGTCTACGACGAGGCGTCCGACACGCTCCGTGAGGTCGTCACCGAGGACGCCGCCGACGTGGACGTCGAGTCGGGCGCCGTCGTGATCGGTGTCGGCCGGCCGGAGGAGGGGCCTCAGGCGACCTACCTCTACGACACGTTCGCCGGCGACATCGAGACCCTCTCCTCGACGACGGGCAGCACCGTCGATATTGCCGGGAGCACCGTCGTCTCCACCGGGCCGGGCACCGGCGACGACCCGGCGGGCTCGACGCGCATGGACGTCACGGACATCGTCGGCGCGCTGGAGCCGATCCAGTAGCACCGCTCAGCCGCAGCGCACGCACGAGGGGCACCCGCGAGCCGGGTGTCCCTCGTCGTCGTGCGGGTGCGGACGGGCCCGGCGCGAACGGGCCCGGCGCGAACGGGCCGAGGTTCCGTCACGCGCGATCCCGCGGGCCCGGACCGGGCCTGCGTGCCGGCTCAGAGCTGGTCGACGGCGAACGTGTCGCAGGCCTGCATGGTGCCGTCCTCGTAGCCGACCGTGAACCAGTGCATGCGCTGCTCCGACGAGCCGTGCGACCACGTCTCCGGGTTCACCTCCTGGCCGGCGCCGGCCTGGATGCGGTCGTCACCGACAGCCGAGGCGGCGTCGAGGGCGTCCTGGATCTCCTCCCGTGTCGGCTCGACGAGCATGGGCTCGCCGGTCTCCTCCTGCGGGACGCGGGAGGCGTGGTTGACCCACATGCCCGCGTAGCAGTCGGCCTGCAGCTCGAGGCGCACGCCGTCGGACTGCGGGCCGGTGTCCGTGCGGTTCGCCGTCGCCATCACGCCGGTCTCGTTCTGCACGTGGTGGCCGTACTCGTGGGCGAGGATGTACATCTGCGCGAGCGGCGCGTTCTCCGCACCGAGCTGCGTCTCGAGCTGGTCGAAGAACCCGGTGTCGATGTACGCGCTCTCGTCGGGCGGGCAGTAGAACGGCCCGACGGCGGACGTCGCGCCCCCGCAGCCCGTGTCCACGCTCTGCTCGAACAGCACGAACTCGGGGCGACGGTGGTCGATGTCGGCCTGTTCCGGGAGGGTGACCTCCCAGACGTCGTGCAGGGAGCCCCAGGTGAGGACCATCCGGCAGTCGACGTCGGTGTTCGCGTCCGCGCCCGTGCACTCGCCGAGCGTCTCCTCCTCGGCCGGGGCCGCGCCGCCGTCACCCCCGCCGCCGCCGATGACGCCGCCGAGGTCCTGGCCGGTGAGGAGGTAGACGACCAGCGCGACGATCGCCAGCCCGCCGCCACCGGCCGCCACGGTGCCGCCGCGGCCACGACCGCGCCGCCGGACGCCCTCGCCACCACCGCTGCCGCTCGCCGAGTCCCGGAACGTCATCGCGGGCTCCTTCCCGTCGTCGCACCTACCACCGGGCGGGACCTCCCCGTCCGGGCCGAGCGAACCTCCGAACAGTAGCGGGGGGCGGCCCGACCGGCGCGCCGTCGGTGTCCGACACGGCCGGTGGGATCGCACGGCCGGCGACCTCAACCAGCACGTCGGTCCGACGGCAGCGAGCCCGGGCATGGCTTTCATCGCCCCTCAGCGGTATCATCGCCATATGACGATGAATGGTGCGGGGGTCGGCGCGCACGCCGCCCTCTTCCACGCCCTGGCCGAGCCCGCGCGGCTCGCCCTCCTCACGCACCTGCGCAGCGGGGAGCATCGCGTGCGGGACCTCGTCGAGCACATGCACCTCGCGCAGTCCACCGTGAGCAAGCACCTCGCGTGCCTGCGCGACTGCGGCCTCGTCACGGTGCGGGCCGAGGGGCGCGCGTCGTGGTTCTCGATCAGCGACCCGGGCTCGCTGGAGGATCTGCTCGCGAGCGCCGAGCGCCTGCTCTCCGCCTCGGGCGCGGCGCGCACGCTGGCGGACCACACCCACGACGACGACGCGAACCACGCGACGACCGACGACGGGACCCCCGACGGGAGCCCGGACGACAGGAGCCCGGGTGACACCGCGCCCGACCGCGAGGCGTCCGGGGCGGAGGTCGGGTCGGGGGTGGCGTCGTGAGCCGGGCCCGGGGGGACGGCGTGCGCGCGCCCGGCGAGCGCGACCGCGACCAGGGCCACGACCACGGCATCGCCTCGGCCGCCGCGGCCGCCGACCCGGCCCTGCGGCGCCGCCTCGTCGTCGCGCTCGTGCTCACGGCCGGCATCGTGGTCGTCCAGCTCGTCGGCAGCGTGGTCACGGGCAGCCTCGCGCTGCTCACGGACACCGCCCACGCGGTGGCGGACAGCGTCGGGCTCGCGGTGGCCGTCGTCGCGGCAACGCTGATGGCGCGGCCGACGACGAAGATGCGGACCTGGGGGTTCGCCCGCGTGGAGGTCGTCGCGGCCCTCGGGCAGGCGGTCCTCCTGCTCGCCGTGGGCGTCTACGCGGCCATCGAGGCCGTGCGCCGCCTGCTCGAGCCCACCGAGGTGGCGGCCACCGAGCTGGTGGTGTTCGGCGTCGTCGGGCTCGCGGCGAACCTGGCCGCGCTCGCGGTGCTGATGGGTGGGCGCGCCGCCAACCACAACATGCGGGCCGCGTTCCTCGAGGTGCTCAACGACGCGCTGGGCTCGGTGGCCGTCATCGTGGCCGCGGTCGTCGTGCGCACCACCGGGTTCGACCGGGCCGACGCGATCGCCGGGCTGTTCATCGTCGCCCTCATCGTGCCGCGGGCGTTCCGGATCGTGCGGGACACCGGCCGGGTGCTGCTGGAGTACACGCCGCGGGGCGTCGACCTCGACGACGTGCGCACCCACCTGGTCGCCCTGGAGCACGTGCGCGAGGTCCACGACCTGCACGCCTCCGAGATCGGCACGGGCATGCCGGTGATCTCGGCGCACGTCGTCGTCGACGACCACTGCTTCGTCTCCGGCCACGCGCCCGAGATCCTGCAGAGCATCCGGGAGTGCGTGCGCGAGCACTTCCCGGTGTCCTTCGACCACGCGACGATCCAGCTCGAGACGGCCGCTGCGCGCGAGCGCTCGTGCTCCGGGATGCAGCACGCCTGACCCCTGACGTCACCGAGGGGGCGGGTCGGGGGTGCCGCACGGAACAGGGACCGACCGATATCCGGTGGAGCCCGCCGTTACGATGGTCTGCGGCCATGCGTCCGGCACGTCGCGCTCGATCAGGACCTCCGCCGGCACGCCCGCACCACGAAAGGCCCCCATGATCACCGCCCGAGACGTCTCGGTGTCCATCGGCGCCCGCGAGCTCCTCCACTCGGCGACCTTCCGCATCGACACCGGCATGAAGATCGGCCTCGTCGGCCGCAACGGCGCCGGCAAGACCACGCTGACGAAGATCCTGGCCGACGCCGGGGCCACGAGCGAGACCATCGTCCACACCGGCGACATCACCCGCGGGGGAACCGTCGGCTACCTGCCGCAGGACCCCCGCACCGGCGACCTCGACGTCCTCGCGCGGGACCGCGTGCTCTCCGCCCGCGGCATCGACACCCTGCTCGGCCGCCTCCGCAAGGCCGAGCGCGAGATGGGCGACCTCGACAACCCCGACCGGGCCGCGAAGGCCACCGAGCGGTACGTCCGGCTCGACGCCGAGTTCGAGGCCCTCGGGGGCTGGGCCGCGGAGTCCGAGGCCGCCGCCATGACGTCGGCGCTCGCTCTGCCCACCCGCATCCTCGACCAGCCCCTGCACACCCTGTCCGGCGGGCAGCGGCGCCGCGTCGAGCTCGCCCGCATCCTCTTCTCCGGCGCGGACACGCTCCTGCTCGACGAGCCGACCAACCATCTCGACCACGACTCGATCGTCTGGCTGCGCGAGCACCTCAAGAGCTACCAGGGCGGGTTCGTCGTCATCTCCCACGACGTCGAGCTGCTGCGCGACACGGTCAACACCGTGTGGCACCTCGACGCGAACCGCGGCGAGCTCGACATCTACAACCTCGGCTGGGACGCCTACCTCAGGCAGCGGGAGGTCGACGAGAAGCGTCGTCGCCGCGAGCGTGCCAACGCCGAGAAGAAGGCGTCCACCCTGCTGGCCCAGGCCGACAAGATGCGCGCCAAGGCCACCAAGGCCGTCGCCGCGCAGAACATGATCCGCCGCGCCGAGCGACTCACCTCCGGCCTCGAGGCCACCCGGGCGAAGGACCGGGTCGCCGCCCTGCGGTTCCCGGACCCCGCGCCGTGCGGGCGGACCCCGCTCACGGCGAAGGACCTGTCGAAGTCCTACGGGTCGCTCGAGGTGTTCGCGGGCGTCGACCTGGCGATCGACCGCGGCTCCAAGGTCGTCATCCTCGGCCTCAACGGCGCCGGCAAGACGACGCTGCTGCGCATCCTCGGCGGCGTCGAGCAGCCGGACACGGGCCAGGTGGTGCCCGGGCACGGCCTGAAGATCGGCTACTACGCGCAGGAGCACGAGACCCTCGACACGGACCGGACCGTGGTGGAGAACCTGCGCAGCTCCGCGCCCGACCTCACCGACACCCAGGTCCGCTCGGTGCTCGGCTCGTTCCTGTTCTCCGGGTCCGACGCCGACAAGCCGGCCGGCGTCCTGTCCGGCGGGGAGAAGACCCGGCTCGCGCTCGCGGTCCTCGTCGTCTCCTCGGCGAACGTCCTCCTGCTCGACGAGCCCACGAACAACCTCGACCCCGCCTCCCGGGAGGAGATCCTCGGCGCGCTGTCGACGTTCACGGGCGCCGTCGTCCTCGTCACCCACGACGAGGGCGCCGTGGAGTCCCTCGGCCCGGAGCGGGTGCTGCTCCTGCCCGACGGCGACGAGGACCTGTGGTCGGCCGACTACCTCGAGCTCGTCACGCTCGCGTAGGCGGGCACGGCCCGCGCGCGCCGCAACGGGCGCGGCGCCCGCGCGCCGAGCGGCGGCCTCACCGGACGGCGGTCGGGTCTGAGCGCACTCCGTAACGCGCCGTCGATCGTCCGTGACACGGGCGAAACCTGCCCTCCATAGCCTCCAGACCACCTCGGACCGTCCGGGAGACTGTGGAGGCGTTCGGATGTCGTACGTAAGACCTGCTGAACTGATCGTCTCGCTGGCGGACGCCGGCGAGTCGAAGATCAGGATGAGGACGTCCGACACGGTCGTCAAAGCCGTGATGGGCGGCGCGTTCCTCAGCCTGGGTGCCGCGTTCGCCGTCACCGTCACGGTGATGACCGGCAGCTCGTTGCTCGGTGCCCTGCTGTTCCCGATCGGATTCGTCCTGCTCTACCTGCTGGGCTACGACCTGCTGACCGGGGTGCTCGTGCTCGGCCCGATCGCCTGGCTGGACCGGACACGCGGCATCACCGCCCGCGCCGTGCTGCGCAACTGGGGACTGGTCTTCGTCGGCAACCTCATCGGCGCGCTCATGGTCGCGGTCCTCATGGGCATCGTCGTCACGTACGGCTTCGCCGTGCCGCCGAACGAGGTCGGTGAGGCGATCGGCGACATCGGCCACGGGCGGACCGTCGGCTACTCCGAGCACGGCGGCGCCGGCATGCTCACGCTCTTCGTCCGCGCGATGATGTGCAACTGGATGGTCTCCACCGGCGTCATCGGCGCGATGATGGCGAAGGACCTGCTCGGCAAGGTCGTCGCGATGTGGCTGCCGATCGCGCTGTTCTTCTTCATGGGCTTCGAGCATTCCATCGTCAACATGTTCCTCTTCCCCTCGGGGCTCCTGCTCGGCGGCGACTTCACGCTCAGCGACTACCTCGTCTGGAACGAGATCCCCACCCTGCTCGGGAACCTCGTCGGGGGACTGCTGTTCTCCGTCGCCCCCCTGGTCCTGCTCTACGGGCGGGCGCCGACGAACCATGCCACCGAGCCGACGGACGGGCTGGACGTCCTGCCCGCACCCGCGCCCGCCGCTTCCCGGGCACCCATGAGCACGACCGCCGTGGCGCCCGAGCGGACCCGCTCGCCGGTGCTCGTCACCGAGGAGGTCTGATATGCCCCGCCACGTCGTCGTCATCGGCGGTGGAATGGTCGCCCACCGCTTCGTCGAGGCCCTGCGCTCCCGCGACGAGGCCGGTCGGTGGGCGGTGAGCGTCTTCGCCGAGGAGCCGAGACGACCGTACGACCGCGTCCAGCTGACGAGCTACTTCTCCGGCCGCGACCCCAGGGACCTGGAGCTCGGCGACGACCACCTGTGGGAGGACGAGCGCGTCACCCTCAGGCGCGACTGCGCGGTCGTCGAGATCGACCGGGAACGGCGAACGGTCACGGACCGGCTCGGCCGCGTGCACCCCTACGACGAGCTCGTCCTCGCCACCGGAGCCGCGGCGGCCGTCCCCCCGATCCCCGGGGCCGACCTGCCGGGCGTGTTCGTGTACCGCGGGCTCGACGACGTGGCGGCGCTTCGGGGGTGGACGGAGGCCGCGCGGGACGGGGCCCCGGTCGCCCGGGGCTGGCAACGCCCCGTGCGCGGGGCCGTCATCGGGGGCGGGCTGCTCGGGCTCGAGGCCGCCGGGGCGCTCACCGCCCTCGGCGCCCAGGCGACGGTCCTGCAGAGTGGCACTCATCTCATGAACGCGCAGATCGACCTCGGCGGCGGCGAGGCGCTGAAGCGGATCCTGCAGGGCATGGGAATAGCCGTGCGGGTCGACGCGAGAACGACACGCCTGCGCGAATCGCGCCGCACGGGCGCGGTCGGCCACGTCGAGCTCGCCGATGGCCGGCTCGACGCCGATGTCGTCGTGTTCGCCACCGGGAACCGGCCCCGGGACGGGCTCGCCCGCGCGGCGGGCCTCGACGTCGGCACGCGGGGCGGCGTCGTCGTCGACGAGACGTGCCGGACGACGGACCCGCACGTCTGGGCCGTCGGCGACGTGGCGAACGTCGACGACGGCGGCTGCGTGGGTCTGGTGGCGCCGGGATACGCGATGGCCGAGGTCGTCGTGGATCGGCTCCTGGGCGGTCGGGCGACCTATCCCGGCGCGGACACGGCCACCAAGCTCAAGCTCCAGGGCGTCGACGTGGCGAGCTTCGGGGACGCGTTCGCGACCACCGAGCGCGCGATGGAGGTCGTGCACGCGAACCCGGTCGCCGGCACCTACGCCAAGCTCGTCGTCTCGGACGACGCCCGCACCCTGCTCGGCGGCGTGTTCGTCGGGGACGCCGGCCCCTACGCCACGCTGCGGCCGCTGCTCGGCACGGAGCTGCCGGCGGACCCCGGGCAGCTCCTCGCCCCCGAGGGCGGCGGCGCGGTGAGTCTCGACCTGCCCGCCGAGGCGGCGGTGTGCTCCTGCAACAACGTGACGGCCGGCGAGATCCGGTCCGCCGTCACCGAGCACGGGTGCACGGACCTGGCCGGCGTCAAGGAGTGCACCCGGGCCGGCACGAGCTGCGGCTCGTGCCTGCCGCTCGTCAAGAAGATCACGTCGGCGGAGCTCGCCCGCGCGGGCCTCGAGGTCTCCGGCGCCCTGTGCGAGCACTTCGAGATGTCGCGCGTCCAGCTCTACGACGCCGTCCGCGTGGCGGACCTGCACACGTTCTCCGACATCCTTGCCCGCTTCGGCGCCCCCGGGGCACGAGGCTGCGACATCTGCAAGCCCGTCGCCGCCTCCATCCTCGCCTCGCAGGGCAACGGCCACATCCTGTCCGGCGATCAGGCCGGCCTGCAGGACACGAACGACCACGTCCTGGCCAACATGCAGAAGGACGGCACCTACTCGGTCGTTCCCCGCATCCCCGGGGGGGAGGTGACACCGGAGCAGCTCGTCGTGATCGGCGAGGTGGCGATGGACTTCGGGCTGTACACGAAGATCACCGGCGGGCAGCGGATCGACATGTTCGGCGCGCGCATCGAGCAGCTGCCCCACATCTGGCGGCGACTCGTCGACCACGGCATGGAGTCCGGCCACGCGTACGGCAAGTCCCTGCGTACCGTGAAGTCCTGCGTCGGCTCCACATGGTGCCGCTTCGGGGTCCAGGACTCCGTGGGCATGGCGGTCGAGCTCGAGCTGCGCTACCGCGGGCTGCGCTCGCCGCACAAGATCAAGCTCGGGGTCTCGGGATGCGCCCGCGAGTGCGCGGAGGCGCGCGGGAAGGACGTCGGAGTCATCGCCACCGACAAGGGCTGGAACGTCTACGTCGGTGGGAACGGCGGATTCACCCCGCGGCACGCCCAGCTGCTCGCCGAGGACCTCGACGACGCCGCCCTCATCCGCACGATCGACCGATTCCTCATGTACTACATCCGCACGGCCGACCGGCTCCAGCGGACGGCGGCCTGGCTCGAGGAGCACGAGGGCGGGCTGGAGGCGATCCGGGCGGTCGTCCTCGAGGACTCCCTCGGGATCGGGGCCGACCTGGACGCCGCCATGGCACGGCACGTCGAGAACTACGCCGACGAATGGCGGGAGGTCCTCGACGACCCCGAGAAGCTGCGCCGGTTCGGGTCGTTCGTCAACGCGCCGGACGTCGCGGACCCCACGCTCGCGTATGTCACCGAGCGGGGGCAGATCCGGCCCGCGACGGCGAACGACCGGCAGGGGGCGGCGCTGTGATCCGCGTGTGCACCCTGGACGACCTGCTGCCCGAGCGCGGGGCCGCCGCGCTGGTCGACGGGGAGCAGGTCGCGCTGTTCCGGCTGGCGGGGGACACCGTGCTCGCGGTCCAGCAGCGCGACCCCTTCTCCGGTGCGAACGTCATGTCCCGAGGCGTCGTGGGCAACCGCGGCGGCCGCATCACGGTCGCCTCCCCGATGTACAAGCAGGTCTTCGACCTGGAGACCGGCGAGTGCATCGACGATCTCGGCTCCCTGCCGGTCCCGGGCGCCTCGCCCCACCTGATCGCGTGGAGCATCCGGGTCGACGGCGGCGCCGTCCACGTCGGGGAACCCGTCGAACGGAGGGTCACGTGACGTCACTGCTGGGAATCGACCTCAGGGGCCGCGACGTGCTCGTCGTCGGCGGCGGTCGCGTCGCCGCCCGCCGCGCACGAGCGTGGTCGGATGCGGGCGCGCGGGTCCACGTCGTGTCGCCGTGGACGGTCCCGGAGATGCGTGAGCTCCTCGAGGTCTCCGGCCGTTGGACCGACCGGGACGCACGCGAGGAGGACCTCGACGGGGCGTGGCTCGTGCTCGCCGCGACCGACGACAGCGAGGTCAACCGGATGATCGCCCGCTCGGCCGAACGCCGCCGCGTCTGGTGCATCGTCGCCGACGACGCCTCCGCAGGGACGGCGCGAACTCCCGCCCTCGCGCGCAGCGGCGACCTCGTGGTGGGCGTCGTCAGCGACGGGAGCTCGGATCCGCGGAGGGTGGCCGCCGTCAGGGATGTCCTCGCCGACCGGCTCCGGTCCGGAGTCGACCAACGACGACGCCGGTCCGGGCCCGGGAGGGTGACGCTCGTCGGTGGGGGTCCGGGGGCGGTCGACCTCCTGACCGTCCGCGGCCGACGGGCGCTCGCGGAGGCAGACGTCGTCGTCGATCGGCTGGGGCCGGTCGCCGTGATCGACGAGCTGCCCCCGGACGTCGAGGTCATCGACGTCGGGAAGGAGCCCGGCCGGCACGCGGTGCCCCAGGAGGAGATCAACGCGCTGCTCGTCGAGCACGCGCGCGCGGGCCGCAGCGTCGTTCGGCTGAAGGGCGGGGACCCGTTCGTGTTCGGCCGCGGTGGCGAGGAGGTTCGGGCCTGCCGGGCCGCGGGCATCGACGTCGAGGTGGTCCCGGGGCTGTCGAGCGCATGGAGCGGACCGGCGCTGGCGGGGATTCCCCTCACGCACCGTGGCGTGGTCGGGGCCGTCCACGTCGTCGCAGGGCACGACGGCCTGGAGCCATCGACGCTCACGTGCCTGAGGGAGAGGACCGCGACCGTCGTCGTCCTCATGGGGGTTGCGGCACTCGGCCGGATCGCCGGACAGGCCCTCACCGCGGGGGCGGACCCGGGGCTCCCGGTCGCCGTCGTGGAACGCGCCTCGATGGTCGACCAGCGCGTCACCAGGGCGCCCCTTCAGGACATCGCCGCGCGGGCTGCGGCGGCGGGCGTCACCTCGCCCGCCCTCATCGTCCTCGGCGATGCCGTCGCGACACTCGAGGAGTCGCGGGCAGCCGGGCGACCCGAGCTCGTCGCGGAGTCGGAGGCCGCCGGATGAGCCGGCCCGAGCTCGGCCCCGTGCTCGCCGGCTGCACGATCGTCGTGACCGCGGACCGCCGGGCGAACGACCTCGCGGCGGCACTCGGGCGCCGGGGCGCCGACGTGCGCCACGCCGCCGCCCTGTCGATGATCCCCACCTGGGACGACGACGAGCTCCGCGCCGCCACGGAAAGGCTCGTGGCGCGACCGCCGGACGTCGTGGTCGTCACGACCGGCATCGGATTCCGGGCCTGGCTGGAGGCTGCCGACGCGCACGGGCTGGCGGGCCGGCTCACCGCAGTGCTCTCGTCCACGAGGCTGATCGCGCGCGGGCCGAAGGCGCGAGGAGCGATCCAGGCGGCGGGACTGACGCCCGACTGGGTCACCGAGTCGGAGACCTCGGCCGAGATCACGGAGGTCCTCACGCGGGAGGGGGTGGCGGGCCTGAGGATCGCCGTCCAGCTGCACGGCGCCGGGGCCGACGGGCTGGACGCGGCCCTCGCCGCCGCGGGAGCCGAGGTGGTCCTGCTGGCCGTGTACCGGTGGGGCCCCTCGCCCGACCCGCGAGCCCTGGAGGACTCCGCGCACGCCGCGGCGAGCGGCGACGTCGACGCCGTGGTCTTCACCTCCGCGCCGGGGGCCGAGGCCTGGCTCTCCACCGCCGAACGGCTGCCGACCTGGGAGGCGGTCGAGGCCCGGTACGCGAGCGGCGACCTCGTGGCGGCCGCCGTGGGGGAGGTGACCGCCGGTCCGCTGAGGGCCCGCGGCATCACGCCCTTGATCCCCGACCGCGGCCGACTCGGAGCACTGATCCGCGGCCTCGTCGCCCACTTCTCCCCGCCCTCGCCCCGTGCGGCCGCCACGATCGCCGGTCCGCTCGAGGTGCGGTCGGGCGGCGCCGTCCTCTCCGGCGAGCTGGTGCCCCTGACCTCCGGCGGGCGGGAGCTGCTCCGGCTGCTCATCGCCCACGGCGGCCGGACCGTCGACCGGGCCGCACTGCTCGAGGCCCTCCCGGCCGCGACGAGCGCTCATGCGGCGGAGGTCGCGATCGCGCGCCTCCGCGAGGCGCTCGCCGCCCCTGGGCTCATCTCGACCGTCGTCAAACGTGGCTACACCCTGGAGATGGCATGACGTCCACCGTTCTCATCGGGTGTTCGCACGGCACGAGCGACCCGGCCGGCCGTGCGGCGATCCGCGCGATCCTCTCGGGCGTGCGATCCGCGCGCCCCGGCCTCGCGGTTCGCGAGGCGTTCGTCGACGTCCAGCGCCCCGAGGTCTCGGACGTGGTGCGCGACGTCGTCGCGCCCGTCGCGGCCTCCACCCCCGCCATGTCCGTCGGGTCTCCGGCGCGGGGCCGCGTGCCGGCCATGGACGCGGTCGTGGTCCCCCTGCTCCTGTCGGGCGGGTACCACGTGAACGTCGACGTGTCGGAGGCGGTGCGTGCGCGGCCGAACTGGGCCGGTCGCGCTGCCGCCGCGCCCGCGCTCGGCCCGGATCCCCGTCTCGTCGAGATCGCACTCGACCGCATCGCGGAGGCCGGCGCCCGGCCCGGAGACGCGATCGTGGTCGCCGCCGCGGGGTCGAGCCGACCCGAGGCGGCCCGCGACGTCGACGCGCTCGTCCGCGAGGTCGGCAGGAGGCACGCGGGCCCCGTGAGCGTGGGCTACGGGGCGATCGCGACGCCGAGCGTGGCGGGCGCCGTGCGGGACGCCCGGTCGGGTGGCCGCCGGGTGGTCGTGCTCGCCTACCTGCTCGCGCCCGGGTTCTTCTACGACCGCGTCGCGGAGGCCGGGGGTGACGTCGTCACCGCGCCCCTCGGGCCCGATCCTCGCCTCGTCGACATCGTCCTCGACCGGTTCGACCGCGAGGTCGCGGCACGTGTGCCTGACGCCGAGGCCGTCGAGTCGTAGGCGCGCGGTCACACACGGCGCCCGACGGTCCGGCCGGGCCCGCGCCGGAACTATCGCGCGGCGTCGAGGAGCGCGTCCTCCTCCTCGGCGTCGGAGACCTTCCTCCCCGGCCGCGACGAGAGCTCGCCACCGCGCGCGTAGGGCGTCCCCGCGAGCAGCTCCTCGTCGGCCTCGTCCACCTCGCGGCGCGCCAGCAGCGGCACGATGAGGAGCGCGCCGATCGCGAAGATCCACCACTGGAACGCGTAGCTGAGGTGGTTGCGCAGCGAGACGTCCGGCGCGGGGAGCGCGCGGAGCTCCGTGGGCGGCGCCGGGTCGGCGTCGAGCAGCTCGCCGTACCCGGCGAGGACGACGCCGCCCCCCTCCGCGAGCTCCCGGACCGGCGGCGGGGGGTCGGGCAGCGCATCCAGCGAGGTCCGCAGCGCGTCCTCCTCGATCGCGTAGAGCCACCCCGCTGCGGGCTCCCGGTCGCTCGGCCCCTCCGCCGGACGCAGGCGGAGCGTCACCGTCACCTCCCCGTCGGCGGGGCGCGGGAGGTCCGCCGGCGACATCGAGATCTCCGACGGCACCCACCCGCGGTCGACCGGCACGACGACGTCGCGCCCGTCGAGCTCGGTGGCGAGCAGGTCGACGACGTGGACCGCGGGGGTGCCGTCCACGGGCCGGTTGCGCAGCCCGAGCGTCGTGCCGTCGACCCACTCGCCGGTCACGGTGACGTACCGCCACGTGTCGGACCCGTCGACCAGGAGGTCGCCGAGCAGGTCCTCGGCCTCCACGGCGGGCGTGGCCTCGGCCTGCTCGACGGCGTCGCGCCGGTCCACCTTCTCCTCGTGCCGGTCGAGCTGCCAGGTGCCGAGCCACACGCACGCCAGGGCCGCGAGCACGCTCATCGCCATGAGCCCCAGCCAGCGCGGCGTGCGCAGGAACGCCCAGCGGCCGGCGCCCGGGGCGTCGGCCCTCCCGCCTCCGCTCATCGCAGGAACTCCCCGGGACGCACGTGGTAGGTCGGCCGACGTCGGGGCTCGCCGGTCTGCTCCGGGCCGTCGTCCGGAGCGCCCAGGCGCACGAGGCCTTGACCCGCGTGCTCGGCGGGGGTCGGGCCGCCACCCTCCCGGCCGGCGTTGGCGACGAGGACGGCGAGCAGCGGTGCGGTGAGCGCGCAGACGATGCACAGCCACCACCACTGGCGCGGCACGACGGCCATCGAGGCGAGGAACGCGACCCGCAGCCCCATGAGCAGCCAGTAGCGGCGCATCCGCCCGCCGAGGTCGTCGTGCAGGGACGGTGCGGCGGCCGTGATGGAGACGGACTCGGCGCGGCGGCCGCCCCGCAGGCGCTTCGAGACGTGCGTCGCGGGTGCGGCATCGGTGCGCCGGACCCTGGTCATCCCACCAGGCTACGCCGGGCCGGCGGCGGGTGGCCGCGGCGCCGACGGGTGGACGGGACGGGCGGTCCGCCGGACGGGACGGGGCGGTCGGCCGGACGGGGCGGTCGGCCGGACGGGACGGGCGGTCGGCCGGAGGGGTCAGGCCGTCGGACCGACGGGGGGTGGACGGCCGGGACAGGCCTGCCGGCCGGACCGCTGTCGGGACCGTCGGGGTCGATCGGCTAGCGTGGCCCGCGTGCGTACGCCAAGCATCGGGGAGATGACGTGACCGCGACCAACGGGTACGAGCCGCGCAGCATCCTCGTCACCGGGGCCTCCCAGGGCATCGGGGAGGCGATCGCGCGGCGTTTCGTCGACCTCGGCGACAAGGTCGCGGTGCTCTCCCGGTCCGGCCGCGGGCCCGAGGGGACGCTCGCCCTCGCGGGCGACGTGGCGAGCTCCGACGACGTCGACGCCGCCTTCGCCGCCGCGGAGGAGGCGCACGGCCCGGTCGAGGTGGTCGTGGCCAACGCGGGTGTCACCCGCGACCAGCTGCTCATGCGGATGAGCGACGACGACTTCGACACCGTCCTGCAGACGAACCTCGGCGGCGCCTTCCGGGTGGCCCGCCGCGCCTCGAAGGGCATGATCCGCCTGCGCCGCGGCCGGATCGTGCTCATCTCGTCGGTCATCGGCATGTACGGCGGACCGGGGCAGGTCAACTACTCCGCCGCCAAGGCCGGGCTCGTCGGGATGGCGCGCTCCATCACCCGCGAGCTCGGTAAGCGGTCGATCACCGCGAACGTCGTGGCGCCGGGCTTCATCGACACCGAGATGACCCGCGTGCTGCCCGAGGCGCAGCAGGAGACCTACCTCGGCGCCATCCCCGCCGGACGGTTCGGCGAGATCGACGACGTCGCGGGCGTCGTCGAGTTCCTCGCCTCGCCGTCCGCGGCCTACGTCTCGGGCGCCGTCATCCCCGTCGACGGCGGTCTCGGCATGGGGCACTGACCCCGACCCACCCTCGCGCCGGCGGCGCGGATCCCCCCGAACGAAAGACACAGAGAAGAGGACTCATGGGACTGCTGGAGGGCAGGACGGTGCTCGTCACCGGCGTGCTGAAGAACAACTCCATCGCCTTCCACGTGGCTCGGCTCGCACAGGAGCAGGGTGCCCAGGTGGTGCTGACCTCCTTCGGCCGGCAGATGCGGCTCACCGAGGTGACCTCCCGGCGCCTGCCCACCGAGGCGCCGGTGGTCCAGCTCGACGTCACGGACGCGGGAGACCTCGAGGCGCTGGAGGGCCGCGTGCGCGAGCACGTGGACCATCTCGACGCCGTGGTCCACTCCATCGGCTTCGCCCCCCAGTCGGTCATGGGCGGCAACTTCCTCAGCGGCCAGTGGCCCGACGTCGCCACCGCGCTGGAGGTCTCGGCGTTCTCGCTGAAGTCGCTCGCGGTCGCGGCGAAGCCCCTCATGGGCCCGGGCTCCGCCGTCGTCGGCCTCACGTTCGACGCCTCCTACGCGTGGCCGGTCTACGACTGGATGGGCGTGGCCAAGGCGGCGTTCGAGTCCACCGCCCGCTACCTCGCGCGGGACCTCGGCCCGGACGGCATCCGCGTCAACCTCGTCGCGGCCGGCCCCGTCCGCACCACCGCCGCGACCTCGATCCCCGGCTTCGATCAGATGGAGTCGACCTGGGACGCGCGCGCACCGCTCGGCTGGGACAACACCGACGCCGGACCGACGGCCCGCACCGTGCTGGCGCTGTGCTCGGACTGGCTGCCCGCCACCACCGGCGAGATCGTGCACGCGGACGGCGGCGTGCACGCCATGGGCCAGTGATGTCGAGGACGCTCGTCCTCCTCAGGCACGCGAAGGCAGCCCAGATCGGCAGGGCCGGTGACGCCTCGCGCGAGCTCTCGGGGCGCGGTGAGCGTCAGGCGCGCGCGCTCGGCCCGCTGCTGGCGGACCAGGTGGGCGCGATCGACGTCGCACTCGTCTCCACCGCCGCCCGCGCGGCGAGCACCGCCACGCTGCTGGCGCAGGGCGCCGAGGTCCGTGAGCGCCGCGACGTCCCGGAGATCTACCAGTACGCCGCCCGCGGCCTGCTCGACCTCGTGCGGGACACGGACGGTGACCCGGGCGTGCTCCTCGTGGTCGGCCACGAGCCGACGATCTCCTCGCTCGCCGCGTTCCTGCACGACGAACGCAACGACTCCCTCGCCCTGCAGGTCTCCCTCGGCGTGCCGACGGCCACGGCGTGCGTGCTCGACGTCCCCGGCCCGTGGGCCGAGCTCGACGGCGGGTCGGCGCACCTGCGCGCCCTCGTGCGTCCTTCGGCCTGAGGTCCTGGGAGCCGCGCGCCGGCGACTACCGCCCGGCCCGCCAGCGCTCGCCGGCCGATCGCAGGCCGACCGCCGGCACCCGTCAGAGGCGGATGCTCGTGAAGTCCTCGGTCTGCTTGCGGATCGCCACCTCGGTGGGGAGCCGCTCGATCGACGAGGCGCCGAAGAACCCGACGACCCCCTCGGTGTGGTCGAGGATGTACTGCGCGTCCTCCGGCTCCGCGATCGGGCCGCCGTGGCACAGCACGAGGATGTCGGGGTTGACCGCCTTCGCGGCGTCGTGCAGCTCCTGCACGCGCGTGGCGCACTCCTCGAGGGTCAGCGCGGTGGTCGCGCCGATCGTGCCCTTCGTCGTCAGCCCCATGTGGGGCACGAGCACGTCGGCCCCGGCGCGCGCCATGTCGGCCGCCTGCTCCGCCTCGAACACGTAGGGGGTCGTCAGCAGGCCGCGCTCGTGGGCCGCGGCGACCATGTCGACCTCGAGCCCGTACCCCATGCCGGTCTCCTCGAGGTTCTGCCGGAAGACGCCGTCGATGAGGCCGACCGTGGGGAAGTTCTGCACGCCCGTGAAGCCGACGCGGGCGATCTCGTCGAGGAACGGCCCCATGAGGCGGAAGGGGTCGGTGCCGTTGACCCCGGCGAGGACGGGGGTGTCCCGCACGACGGGGAGCACCTCGCGGGCCATCTCCATCACCACGGCGTTCGCGTCGCCGTAGGCCAGGAGGCCGGCGAGCGAGCCCCGGCCGGCCATCCGGTAGCGCCCCGAGTTGTAGATGATGACGAGGTCGATGCCGCCGGCCTCGGCGGACTTCGCCGACAGTCCGGTGCCGGCGCCGCCGCCGATGATCGGTCGGCCCGACTCGACGGTGGCTCGCAGGCGGGCGAGGGCGTCCTGACGCTTCATGGTGCGGGTGCTCCTTCGTGGGTGGGGGCCGGGTGTCGTGGTCGTCGCGGAGGTGGCGGCCGCCGTGGGTGGTGGCGCCGTCCCGGGCCGGGTCGGTGCGCTCCGCCTCAGCGGGCCGAGCGGATGAGCTCGTGCAGGGCGTCGGCCGCCCCTGTGCCGAAGCCCGGGTCGTTGACGGCGAGGTCGACCTCGCGCACCGCGACGTCGGAGCCGGCAAGGCCCGCCCGGATCGCGGCGAAGCACGCCGCGTCGGCCTCGGGGTCGTGGAACGGTCCGCCCTCGACGTCGATGCCGGACACGCCGCGCAGCGGGAGGTGGACCTCGACCGGGCCGCTCGCTGCGCGCAGCCTGGTGGCGATGCGTGTCCCGAGCTCGGCCATCTCCTCGGCCGTGGTGCGCATGAGCGTGACGGTGGGGTTGTGGACGACGAAGCTGCGGCCGGCGTACCGCTCGGGGACGGTCGCCTCGGGCCCGAAGTTGCACATGTCGAGCGCGCCGACGCTCACCACCTGCGGGAGGCCGGCCGCCCCGGCGGCCTGGAGCCGGTCGGGCCCGGCGGACAGCACGCCGCCGAGGAGGTCGTCGACGAGCTCGGTGGTCGTGAGGTCGAGGACGCCGTCGAGGAAGCCGTCGCGCACGAGGGTCTCCATCGCCCGGCCGCCCGCCCCGGTCGCGTGGAAGACGAGCACCTCGTAGCCGAGCTCGGACAGCCGGGCCCGGGCCTCGTCGACCGCGGGCGTGGTGAGCCCGAACATGGTGGCGCCGATCAGGTGCGCCTCGTCGCTGCGCTCGGCCGCCGCCCGCTCCTCGAAGCCGCGCGCCATCGCCGCCGCGGCGGCCACCGCGTTAGACAGGACCTCTCGCGAGATGCGGTTGATGCCCGCGACGTCGACGACGGACGGCATGATCGTCACGTCCGTGGCGCCCACGTAGGGGCTGACGTCGCCGGCCGCCATGGTCGTCACCAGGAGCTTCGGCACACCGACGGGGAGCGCCTGCATCGCGCGGGAGGCGACGGACGACCCGCCGGACCCACCGATGGCGAGCACGGCGTGGAGCTCGCCCGCCGAGTACAGGCGGGAGACGACCGCGGCCGCGCCCTCGCTCATGGCGGCGATGGCGGCGCCCCGGTCGTCGGCGCCGCGCAGGGTCTCGACGTCCGTGCCGGCGGCGGCCGCGACCTCGTCCGAGCCGATGTCGGCGATGCCGCCGCCGTCGGAGAACGTGCCGACGTCGATCAGGCGGGTCTCCACGCCCGCCGCGTGCAGCCGCTCGCGCAGCCAGGTGTGCTCGTCCCGCTTGGTGTCCAGCGTGCCGACGAGGACCACTGTGGTCATCTCTCGCTCCTTCGCGCAGATCGGTGTCCCGCACCCAGCCTGGCGCACCTGCCGGTGGGCCGCCAGGCCGGAGGCCCTGGAGCCGGTCGTCGCTCCTTGCGGGTCGCTACTCCTCGCCGGCTGCCTCGTCCGCCACGCCGGTGAGCGCGAGGGCGGTGTCGAGGCGGTCGCCCGTGATGAACGCGTCGGCGTTCTCCCGGACCACCGGGCGGCCCCCGTACCCGACGCCCAGGCCGGCCGCACCGAGCAGGTCGAGATCGTTCGCGCCGTCCCCGACGGCGAGGACCCGCGCCATCGGGACGCCCACCTCGCCCGCCCACCGCCTGGCGCGGTCGGCCTTGGCGGCCCGGTCGACCACCTCGCCGACGGTCCGGCCGGTGAGCCGGCCGTCGCCCGCGACCTCGAACGTGTTGGCCGCGACGAACCGCGTGCCGAGCGGCTCGACCGTGGGCGCGACGATCTCGACGAACCCGCCCGAGACCACGCCGGTCGGCACCCCGGCGTCCCGGGCGCGCAGGAACATGTCGGCGGCGCCGGGGGAGAGCTCGACCGCCGCCCGGACCGCGTCGAGCACCGCCGCGGCGTCGAGGCCGGCGACGAGGGCCACGCGCTCCTCGAGGGAGGCGCGGAAGTCGAGCTCGCCGCGCATCGCGCGCTCCGTGACGGCCGCGACCTCGTCCTCGACCCCGGCGTGCGCCGCGACGAGCTCGATGACCTCGCCCGCGAACAGCGTGGAGTCGACGTCGGTGAGGATCAGCCCGGGGCCGAGCTCGGCCAGCTCGCCGGTGGTCACCGCGACGTCGACGCCGAGCGCGGTCGCCGGGCCGCGGATCTCGTCGCGCAGCTCCCTGGCCGTGCGGGTGAGGGGCATGGGTGCGTCGTCGGGGGCCGTCTCCGCACCCGAGGAGCCGGGCAGGCGCAGCGCCCAGCCGACGGTGCGCAGCGGGCCGAGCGTGCCGTGGGCGGCCGCGACGTCGTCGGACCGGCCGGCGAGCAGGTCACCGACGTGCGTGACGAGCGAGACCGGCACGGGCCGCGGGGAGACGAGCGTGACGCGCAGCGCCGTGCCGCCCCCGGCGGGGACGGTCGGAACCGGCCGCAGGCCGGCCGACGAGGGGCCCGCCGTCACCTCGTGACCGTCATCCCCTTGGGGACGACGGTGATGCCCCCCGGGGTGATGGTGTAGCCGCGCGCACGATCGTGCTCGTGGTCGACGCCGATGGTTGCGCCCTGCTCGACGACGACGTTCTTGTCGAGGATCGCCTTGTTCACCGTGGCGTTGCGGCCGACCTGGACGCCGTCGAAGAGGACGGAGTCCCGCACCGAGGACCACGAGTTCACCCGGACGCCGGGGGAGAGGATCGAGCCGACGACCTCGCCGCCGGAGATGATGACGCCGGGGGAGATGATCGAGTCGAGCGCGTGGCCCAGGCGCTCCTGGTGCCCGTAGACGAACTTCGCCGGGGCGAGCCCGTGGTAGCCGGTGTGCAGGGGCCACTGATCGTTGTAGAGGTTGAACACCGGGACCACGGAGATGAGGTCCATGTTGGCCTCGTAGAACGCGTCCACGGTTCCGACGTCGCGCCAGTACGCCTTGTCCCGGTCGCTGGCCCCGGGGACCTCGTTGAACGTGAAGTCGTACAGCCCCGCCCGGCCCTCGGCGACGAAGCTCGGCACGATGTTGCCGCCCATGTCGTGGTTCGACCCGGAGTCGTCCGCGTCGGCGATGACGGCCTGGCGCAGGGCGTCGGCGTCCATCACGTAGTTGCCCATCGACGCGAGGATCTGGTCGGGCGCGTCGGGCAGGCCCTCGGCGTCCTTCGGCTTCTCGAGGAAGCTCTCGATCTTGTGCGGGTCGTCGGCCGAGGCCTGGATGACGCCGAACTGGTCGGACAGCGACAGCGGCTGCCGGATCCCGGCCACCGTGAGCGGGAACCCGGACTCGATGTGCTGGTCGACCATCTGGGAGAAGTCCATGCGGTAGATGTTGTCGGCACCGACCACCACCACGATGTCCGCCCGCTCGTCGTCGATGAGGTTGAGCGACTGGTAGATCGCGTCGGCGGAGCCGAGGAACCAGTTCTTGCCCTTGCGCTGCTGGGCGGGTACCGGCGCCACGTAGTTCCCGAGCAGGTTCGACATGCGCCAGGTCTGGGTGATGTGGCGGTCGAGCGAGTGCGACTTGTACTGCGTGAGCACCACGATCTTCAGGTACCCGGAGTTGACGATGTTCGACAGCGCGAAGTCGATGAGCCGGTAGGTGCCCCCGAAGGGGACGGCCGGCTTGGCCCGGTCCGCGGTGAGCGGCATGAGCCGCTTACCCTCGCCGCCGGCCAGGACGATCGCGAGCACGCGTGGGGATGCCATGGGCTCAGCCTAGGCGGTACCTGTGATCCCGAGCACGCGGTCCGACGGGCGGAGCGCGATCGTCCGGCACGCGGACCTCGACGGTCGGGGTCGCGCACCCCGGTCGGGCGCACCTCGGGCGCACCTCGGGCGGCCCGGTGGCGCGGCCCCTGGCCCGCACGACGTGGTGCGTTGCCGTGGCTTGGCGTTGTCGGCAGAGTGGGGCCGTGCGCGGACGCGCGCCCCGATCGTGCCGCAACGAGGAGGCCCACCGTGAGAGTCGACCTGATCACCCGCGAGTACCCGCCGCACATCTACGGCGGCGCGGGCGTGCACGTCTCGGAGCTGGCCCGCGTCCTGCGCCCGCGCATCGACGTGCGGGTCCACGCGTTCGACGGCCCCCGCAGCGAGGACGGACCCGGCGGCGTGCCCGTCACCGGCTACGGCGAGCTGCCCGAGCTTGAGGGCGCGAACGCCGCGCTGCGCACCTTCGGCGTGGACCTGCAGATCGCCGACCGGCTCGCCGGTACCGACCTCGTGCACTCCCACACCTGGTACGCGAACCTCGCCGGGCACCTGGGCGGGCTGCTCAACGGGGTGCCGCACGTGCTGTCCGCGCACTCGTTGGAGCCCATGCGCCCGTGGAAGGCCGAGCAGCTCGGCGGCGGGTACGCGCTGTCGAGCTGGGCCGAGCGCACCGCCTACGAGGGCGCGGCGGGCGTCGTCGCGGTCTCGAACGGTATGCGGGAGGACATCCTGCGCGCGTACCCGGGCGTGGACCCGGGCAAGGTCCACGTGGTGCACAACGGCATCGACCTCGACGAGTGGGCCCGCCCCACCGGCCCCGACGGCGAGGCCGCGATCGCCGCTGCCCGCGAGCGCCACGGCATCGACCCGGACCGGCCCGCCGTCGTCTTCGTCGGTCGGATCACCCGGCAGAAGGGCCTGCCGCACCTCCTGGCCGCCGTCGAGCGGCTCCCGGAGGAGGTGCAGGTCGTCCTGTGCGCCGGCGCCCCGGACACCAAGGAGATCGCCGCCGAGGTCTCCGGCGCCGTCGCCGAGCTCGCGCAGCGTCGCACCGGCATCGTGTGGATCGAGGAGATGCTGCCGCGCGAGCAGCTCGTCGCCGTCCTGGCCGCCTGCGACGTCTTCGTCTGCCCGTCCGTGTACGAGCCGCTCGGCATCGTCAACCTCGAGGCCATGGCGGTCGGCCTGCCGGTCGTCGGGTCCGCCACCGGCGGCATCCCGGACGTCATCGTCGACGGCGAGACCGGCACGCTCGTGCCCATCGACCAGCTGCAGGACGGCACGGGCACGCCGACGGACCCCGAGCGGTTCCACGCCGACCTGGCCGCGGCGCTGACCGATCTGGCGACCGACCCCGGGCGGGCGCGCGCCCAGGGTGTCGCCGCCCGGCGCCGGGTCGAGGAGCACTTCGCCTGGAGCGCCGTCGCCGAGCGCACGATCGCCGTGTACGAGCAGGTCCTCGCCGGGCGGTAGCCGGGCCGCGGCGGGGGTCCGGCCGGGCGGCGACGCCGTGGGCGCCCGCCGGCAGCCTCGCGAGGCCGAGCGGCCGGGCGGGTCGGGCCGCCCGCCCGACGGCGGCGACCTACGCTGGGTGCCATGGGTGATGTCCTGACGCTGTCCGACGTCCGTGTGCGCCGCGGGCAGGCCGAGCTCCTCAAGGGGGTCGACTGGTCGGTCGACGACGGTCAGCGCTGGGTGATCGTCGGACCCAACGGCGCCGGCAAGACGACGCTCGTCTCGCTGCTGGTCGGCCAGGTCTTCCCGACCACCGGCACGGTCGACGTCATCGGTGAGCGCCTCGGGCGCGTCGACGTCGCCGAGCTCCGCCAGGTCGTCGGGTTCGCCTCCTCGGCGGGCGAGCGGCGCGTGTACGCGTCGGAGACCGTGCTCGACGTCGTGCTCACCGGCGCCTACGGCATCCAGGGGCGGTGGCGCGAGAGCTACGAGCAGCTCGACACCGGCCGGGCCCGCGCCCTGCTCAGCTACGTCGGCATGAAGGACCTGCGCGACCGCACGTTCGGGACGCTGTCCACGGGCGAGCGCAAGCGCGTCCAGATCGCCCGTGCGCTCATGCCGGACCCCGAGGTGCTCGTCCTCGACGAGCCCGCCGCCGGCATGGACCTCGGTGGTCGCGAGGACCTCGTCGCCTCGCTCGCGCGGCTCGCGCGCGACCCGCGAGGCCCGGTGATGATCCTCGTGACCCACCACCTCGAGGAGATCCCGCCCGGCTTCACCCACGCGATGCTCATGGACGAGGGGCGGGCCGTCTCGGCCGGTCCCATCGAGGAGGTCCTCACGGCCGAGGCGATCTCCTCGCTCTACCGCATGCCGCTCACCCTCACCGTCGACGAGGGGCGCTACCACTCCCGCCGCAGCGTCTAGCACCGTCCGCGGCGGCCCGACCAGCCCGCGGCCTCGGACCCGCCGGCAGCGGCTCGCACCGCCGGCTGCCCCGGACCCGTTCCGTCCGGGTCAGATCTGCCCCCGTGGCGCGGACGTCGCACCGGTAGACTGGCCGTACCTACAGGGAGGAGGTCGGACCATGTGGTGGATCTGGCTGGTCACGGCGATCGCGCTCGGCATCGTCGAGATGCTCACCGTCGACCTCATCTTCCTCATGCTGGCCGGCGGCGCCGCCGCCGGCACGCTCGTCGCGCTCACCGGCGCCCCGATCTGGGTGCAGGCGGTCGTCGCCGGTCTCGTCGCGCTCACGCTGCTCTTCGTGGTGCGCCCCTGGGTCAAGGAGATGCTCGCGCGCTCCACGCCCGACACGCCGATGAACATCCGCGGCCTGGTCGGACAGATCGCGCACACGCTCACCGAGGTCACCGACCGGGAGGGTCGCGTCAAGCTCCACGGCGAGGTGTGGTCGGCCCGCACCGCCCCCGACGTCCTGCCCCGCCCGGCCGACGAGGACGTGCGGGTCGTGGAGATCGACGGGGCGTTCGCCGTCGTCGCGCCGCTCGACGTCGTCGGCGACCCCTACGGCACCGCGCCGCCGGCGCGACCCTGGAACGCCGGCTTCGGACCGGGTGACCAGGTGCCACCCACGTACCGGCCCGGGCCCGCCCCCGGCTACTAGACCCGTCGGCCGGCCGCGGCCGTCGTTCCCACGACACAGGAGAGATACGTGGACAGCATCACCGAGTGGATCATCCTCGGCGTCATCGTCATCGCGGTGGTGGTGATCCTCAGCAAGGCGGTCGTCATCGTCCCGCAGGCCGGCGCCCTCATCGTCGAGCGGCTGGGCAAGTACCACTCGACGATGTTCGCCGGGTTCCACGTCCTCATCCCGTTCTTCGACAAGGTGCGCGCCCGGGTGGACCTGCGCGAGCAGGTGGTCTCGTTCGCGCCGCAGCCCGTGATCACGTCGGACAACCTCGTGGTCTCGATCGACACCGTCATCTACTTCCAGGTGACCGAGCCGGGCGCGGCCGTCTACGAGATCGCGAACTACATCACCGGTATCGAGCAGCTGACCGTCACCACGCTGCGCAACGTCATCGGTTCGATGGACCTCGAGCAGACGCTGACCTCGCGCGACCAGATCAACAGCCGGCTGCGCGGCGTGCTCGACGAGGCGACCGGCCGCTGGGGCATCCGCGTCAACCGCGTCGAGCTCAAGGCGATCGACCCGCCCCAGTCCGTCCAGGGCGCGATGGAGCAGCAGATGCGCGCCGAGCGCGACCGCCGCGCCGCGATCCTCACCGCCGAGGGTGTCAAGCAGTCCGCGATCCTCACCGCCGAGGGTGAGAAGCAGTCCCAGATCCTGCGGGCCGAGGGTGAGGCGCAGTCCGCCGTCCTGCGGGCCCAGGGTGAGTCCCGCGCGATCCACGAGGTCTTCCAGGCCATCCACTCCGCCGACGCCGACGACAAGGTGCTGTCCTACCAGTACCTCCAGACGCTGCCGGAGATCGCGAAGACGCAGTCGAACAAGATGTGGTTCATCCCCGCCGAGGTCACCGGTGCGATGGCCTCCCTCGCGAGCGCCTTCGGCCCCGAGGGCGGCAGCGGCGGCGGGTCGTTCCGCGCCCCGACGCCGCCGCGTCCCCCGCGGCGCGGCGACGGCGACAGCGCGGAGAGCGGGCCCTCGACGTCGACCCCGCCGCCGTCGACCGCGTTCGACGCGCCGAGCCTGCAGGACCCGCAGGAGGCGCTGCGCGAGGCGCGCGCCGACGTGGCGAGCGCCGAGAGCGAGGTCAGCGAGGAGCCCGGCATCGGCGGTCGCCGGGCGACCCGGTCCCGGGCCGCGGGCGACGCCGGCGCTCCGCCGGTGGGCGGTGCGGCGCCGGGTGGTCCGACGACCGGTGCGCCCGGTGCGCCCGCGGGTGGTGCGCCCACGGGTGGGCCCGCGACCGGCGGCCCCGCGACGGGTGGCCCCGCCCACGGGCAGGGCCCGGCCGGCACCACGCGCGCCTGGAACCCGGGCGGCCAGCCGCCGTCGCGGGCCTGACCCACGGCCCGCCAGGCTCCCTGACGACGGAGCCCTCGCGGTACCGACCGACCGCCGGCCCCGGCAGCCCCCGCGCTGCCGGGGCCGGCGTCGTTCGTGGCGGCTGCCCGCTGCGCGCACGGCCGGTCGCTGCGCACCGATGACGACGAGCGGTCGGTGCAGTGCCAGGATGTCCGGGTGCTCCTGCGCCTCCTGAGGTACTACCTACGTCCGCACGCCCGCACGCTCGGCGCGATCCTCCTGCTCCAGCTCGTCTCGACGCTGGCCGCGATGATGCTGCCCAGCCTCACGGCGGACGTCATCAACGACGGGCTGCTGGCGGCCGACTCCGGCGCCGTGATCCGCATCGGGCTCGTCATGCTCGGCATCTCGGCGATCCAGATGGCCGCCCAGATCACGACCGCGTTCCTCGCCGCCCGCATGGCGGCCCGCGCGGGCGGCGCGATCCGCCGGTCGGTCTTCGCCAAGGTCCAGCGACTCTCGGTGGCCGAGGTGTCCACCGTGGGCGCGCCGTCGCTGGTGACCAGGTCGACCAACGACGTCCTCCAGGTCCAGATGCTCACCCTCATGGGCTCGATGTTCCTCGTCATGTCGCCGATGATGATGGTCGGCGGCATCGTCATGGCGGTCCGCGAGGACCCGCCGCTGTCGTGGCTCATCGTCGCCGCCGTACCGGCGCTGCTGCTCGTCATGCTCGGCGCGATCCTGCTCGCCCGGCCGATGTTCGAGGTCGTGCAGAAGCGCATCGACCGCATCAACCGCCTCATGCGCGAGCAGGTCTCCGGCGTCCGCGTCATCCGGGCCTTCACCCGGCAGGGCACGCAGCGGGCCACGTTCGACGTCGCCTCGAACGAGCTCGCCGGCACGCAGCGGCGCATCGGCGTGATCTTCGGGATCACCTTCCCGCTGGTGCAGCTGCTCATCATGGGCGGCCAGGTGCTCGTCGTCTGGTTCGGCGGCCTGCGCGTCGACGCGAACCAGATGGAGATCGGCTCGATCGTCGCCTTCCTCAGCTACCTGATGTTCATCTTCATGTCCGTGATGTTCTCGGTGATGCTGCTGATGATGGTGCCGCGCGCCGCGGTCTGCGCCCGGCGCATCGTCGAGGTCCTCGACATCGCCCCCGCGATCGCCCCGCCGGCGCAGCCCGAGCCGATCGGCGACCGCGCGGAGGGGCGCCGCGTCGATCTCGTCGACGTGACCTTCGGCTACCCCGGCGCGGACGAGCCGGTCCTCGACCGGATCTCCCTCACCCTCGAGCCGGGCACGACGACGGCGGTCGTCGGCTCCACCGGGTCCGGCAAGACGACGCTCGTCAACCTGCTGCCCCGGCTGCTCGACGTCTCCTCGGGCTCGGTGCGGATCGGCGGCGTCGACGTCCGCGCCGCCGCCCTGCCGGACGTGCGCTCGCGCATCGCGCTGGTCCCGCAGCAGGCCTACCTGTTCGGCGGGACCGTGCGGTCGACGCTCTCGCTCGGCTCGGGCGAGGTGCCTGAGGAAAGGCTGTGGCAGGCACTCGAGGTCGCGCAGGCGGCGGAGTTCGTCTCGGACCTCGACGACGGCCTCGACTCCGCCGTCGAGCCGGGCGGGCAGAACTTCTCCGGCGGCCAGCGCCAGCGCCTGGCGATCGCCCGAGCCCTGGTCCACGGCGGTGAGATCTACGTCTTCGACGACGCCTTCTCCGCCCTCGACATGGCGACCGACGCCCGCCTGCGCGCCGCGCTGCCGCAGATGACGACGGGAGCGACGGTGCTCGTCGTCGCCCAGCGCGTCTCCACCGTCCGGGACGCCGACCAGATCGTGGTCCTCGACGCCGGTCGCGTCGTCGGCCGGGGCACGCACGAGGAGCTGATGGGGGCCAGCGAGACCTACCGCGAGATCGTGCTGTCCCAGATCTCGGCGGAGGAGGCGGCATGAGCCGGCAGGACCGGCCGATGCCCGGGGAGAGGCCCGCGAACTTCGGCGCCACGATCCGGCGGCTCCTCGCCGAGATGCGACCCGAGCGGCTCGCCCTGGTCGCGGTCGTGCTGCTCGGCATCGTCTCCGTCACCCTCTCCGTGCTCGGCCCGCGCTACCTGGGTGAGGCGACCGACGTCGTCGTCGAGGGCTTCGCGAGCCGGCTCGTCCCCGAGGGAGTGACCCTCGACCAGGCCATCGCCGGCCTGCGGTCGTTCGGGCAGGACGAGATGGCCGACATGCTCGCCGCCATGCCCGGCCTCGAGCCCGGAGCCGGCCTCGACCGCACCGAGCTGGCCCGCTCGCTCGGGATCGCGCTGGGCGTGTTCGCCGGCGGTGCCATGGCGATGGCCGCGAACATGCTCATCCTCAACGTCGTCGTCCAGCGGGTCGGCGTCCGGCTGCGCGCCAAGGTGCAGGCCAAGGTCGACGCCATGCCGCTCGCCGAGCTCGACCACCGCTCGAGGGGCGACCTGCTCTCCCGGCTGACGAACGACATCGACAACATCACGCAGGCCCTCAACCAGACGCTGTCCCAGCTCATCACGTCCGTGCTGACGATCGTCGGCGTGCTCGCGATGATGGTGTGGATCGACTGGCGCCTCGCGATCGTCGCCGTCGTCACCGTGCCCGTCTCGGCCGTCATCATGGGGATCGTCGCCAAGCGGGCGCAGCCCCACCACGTGGCGAACTGGACGGCCACGGGCGAGGTCGGCGGCACCGTCGAGGAGGCCTTCAGCGGACACCAGCTCGTCCAGGCCTTCGGCGCGGAGGACGAGTTCGGCACGCGGTTCGTCGAGCAGAACGACCGGCTCGTCGCCGCCGCCGACCGCTCCCAGTTCCTGTCCGGCACGATGATGCCGCTCATGCAGTTCGTCTCGAACATCTCCTACGTCCTCGTGGCGGTGTTCGGCGTCCTGCGCGTCTCGCAGGGCGGGGTCACCATCGGTGAGGTCCAGGCCTTCGTCACCTACTCGCGCCAGTTCGGGCAGCCCATCGGGCAGCTCGCCGGCATGGCCGCGCTCGTCCAGTCCGGCGGGGCATCGGCGGAGCGGGTCTTCGAGCTGCTCGACGCCGCTGAGATGGAGCCCGATCACCGGGACCCCAGGCGGGTGAGCGACGTGCGCGGCGACGTGCACTTCGAGGACGTCGACTTCCGCTACGTTGACGACGTGCCGCTCATCACCGGCCTCGAGCTGCGGGCGAGGCCGGGGCAGACGGTCGCGATCGTCGGGCACACGGGTGCGGGCAAGACGACGCTCGTCAACCTGCTCATGCGCTTCTACGAGGTGCGCGGCGGACGGATCCTCGTCGACGGCATCGACACCCGCGAGATGACCCGCGACCACCTGCGCAGCCACATCGGCATGGTCCTGCAGGACACGTGGCTGTTCGAGGGGACCGTCGCCGAGAACATCGCCTACGGCCGCGACGGCGCGACGCGCGAGGAGATCGAGGCGGCCGGCGAGGCGGCGGGGGTGGAGCGGTTCGTCCACTCCCTGCCCGACGGCTACGAGACCCTCATCGAGGAGGACGGCGGAGGCGTGTCCGCGGGGGAGCGGCAGCTCATCACCATCGCGCGCGCGTTCCTCGCCGACCCCGCGATCCTCGTCCTCGACGAGGCGACGAGCTCGGTCGACACCCGCACCGAGGTGCTCGTCCAGGAGGCGATGAGCCGGCTGCGCGAGGGACGTACCGCGTTCGTCATCGCCCACCGGCTCTCCACCATCCGCGACGCCGACGTCATCCTCGTCATGGACAAGGGGGCGATCGTCGAGCAGGGCACCCACGAGGAGCTGCTCGCCGCCGAGGGACCGTACTTCCGGCTCTACCGGTCCCAGTTCGTCGGCGCCATGGTCGGGGACGTCAACGAGGTGGGGCAGGACGCGGGGGAGTAACGGGCGAGGGGTAGTCGCGGGGGAATACCTCGCGGAGTGATCGCGCTGTCCCGACAGTGAGCACCGATTCCGCCGCGCAGCGTCCCGATCTGTCCGTCCTCGAGCTCGTCGGCCGTCCGGAGGGGTCCTCGCCGGCGCAGGCGGTCGAGAACGCCATGCGCGCCGCCGAGGAGGCCGACCGGCTCGGTTACTCGCGGTACTGGTTCGCCGAGCACCACAACACGGCCACGTTCCTGTCCTCGGCCACCATGGTCCTCATGGCGCTCGCCGCCCAGCGCACGAGCCGCATCCGCATCGGCTCCGGCGGCGTCATGCTCCCGAACCACCCGCCGCTGTCGGTCGCGGAGCAGATCGGCACGGTGGCCCAGGTGGCGCCGGGCCGCGTCGACCTCGGCCTGGGCCGTGCTCCGGGCACCGACCAGCTGACGGCCTCGCTCCTGCGCCGCGGCGAGGCGGACCCGCAGTCATTCGCCCGCGAGATCCTCGCCCTGCGCGGCTACTTCTCCGAGGCGAACACGGCTCCCAGCTCCCGGGTCCGCGCCGTCCCCGCCGGCGGTACCGAGGTGCCGATCTGGGTGCTCGGCTCCTCCCTCAACGGCGCCTCGATCGCCGGCCAGCTCGGTCTGCCGTTCTCGTTCGCCTCCCACTTCGCGCCCCAGGCGCTCGCCGAGGCCGTCGGCGTCTACCGCGCCCAGTTCTCCACCGAGGCCCCGACCGCGCAGATCGACGCCCCGCGTCTCATGGTGGGCGTCAACGTCGTCGTCGCGGACACCGAGGCCGAGGCGCAGCGGATCTTCACGACGCACCAGATGATGGCCGCCGGGATCGTCACCGGCGCCCGCGAGCTGCTCCAGCCGCCGGTCGACGACATCACGAGCGTGGTGCCGCAGCGCGTCCTCGACGCGACGTCGAACATGCAGGCCGTCTCCGCGATCGGTACCCCCGACCAGGTGCTCGAGAAGCTCGACGGCATCGCGGAGGCCACGGGAGCCGACGAGATCATCACCGTCACCTACGCGTACGACCCCGAGGTACGCCTGCGCTCGATGCGGATGCTCGCCGAGGCGTGGGGGCTGGACGCCGCAGCCGCGGCCTGAGCGCCGGCCGCGGGACACCCTCGCCGAGATCGACGGATCCCGTGCGACCTCGGCGCGTCGACGTCGATCGTGGTGGGTCGACGTCGCCGGCGGTCAGACGGTGACGGGGCGGCCGACCCCGACCGGGGTGCTGGACGGCTCCATGCGGATGATGATCGCCTTCGACACGGGGGTGTTGCTGCCGAGCGCCACGGAGTCCAGCGGCACGAGCGCGTTGGCCTCGGGGAAGTAGGCGGCGGCGCAGCCCCGCGCCGTCGGGTAGGCGACGGTCCGGAAGCCCCGCAGGACGCGGTCGGGCTGGCCGGGCCACTCGCTGAAGATGTCGACGATCTGGCCGTCGGCCAGTCCGAGCTCGGCGAGGTCGTCCGGGTGCACGAAGATGACCGACCGCCCCTTCTTGATGCCGCGGTAGCGGTCGTTCAGGCTGTAGATCGTCGTGTTGAACTGGTCGTGCGAGCGGACGGTCTGCAGGATGAGCCGGTCCGGCGGGCACTCGATCGGCTCGAACGTGTTGACCGTGATGCGTGCCTTGCCGGTGGCCGTGTCGAACCGCCGTTCGTCGCGCGGCCCGTGGGGGAGCACGAAGCCGTCGCGGCTGCGGGTCCTGGCGTTGTAGTCGGCGCAGCCGGGCACGACCCGGGCGATGTGGTCGCGGATGACGTCGTAGTCGTCGATCATGGCGAGCCAGTCGATGTCGTGACGGTCACCGATGGTGGCGTGCGCGATGCCGACGACGATCGCCACCTCGGAGCGCACGTCGTCGGAGATGGGTGGGATCTTGCCGTGCGAGGCGTGCACGGCACAGACCGAGTCCTCGACCGTGACGTACTGCGGACCGGTGGCCTGCAGGTCGACCTCCGTGCGTCCGAGGACCGGCAGGATGAGTGCCTCGTCGCCGGTGATGACGTGGCTGCGGTTGAGCTTCGTGGACAGCTGGACGCTCAGGCGGGTCCTGCGCATGGCCGACTCGGCGAGATTCGTGTCCGAGATGGCGCCGAGCAGGTTGCCGCCGAGCGCCATCCAGACCTTGATCCTCCCCTGGTCGAGCGCACGGATGCCGTTGACGGCGTCGACCCCGTGCTCGCGCGGCGCCTCGAAGCCGAACTCGTCGCCGAGGGCCTTGAGGAACGACTCCGGCATCTTCTCGGCGACGCCCATCGTGCGGTCGCCCTGCACGTTGGAGTGCCCTCGGATGGGGGAGGCGCCCGCGCCGGGCCTGCCGATGTTGCCGCGCAGCAGCAGAAGGTTGATCATCTCCTGGATCGTGGCGACGCCCTGGCGGTGCTGGGTGATGCCCATGGCCCACGCGATGATGACCTTGTCCGCGGCGATGTAGCGGTCGGCGAGCTCGTCGATCTCCTCGGCGGAGAGCCCCGTGACCCGCTCGACCTCGAGGTCGTCCACGCTCGCGATGTGCTCGGCGAAGGACGTGAAGCCGTCGCAGTACGTGTCGATGAAGTGGTGGTCGAGGACCGTCCCGGGCGCTGCGGCCTCTGCCGCGAGGACGCGTTTGGCGACGGCCTGCATGAGCGCCATGTCGCCGCCCGACCGGATCTGCAGGAACTGGTCGGCGATCTTCGTCGCCTTGCCGAGGTAGCCGCGCACCCGCTGCGGGTCCTTGTAGCCGATGAGGCCGGCCTCGGGCAGCGGGTTGATCGCGACGACCTGCGCCCCGTTCTCCTTGGCCTCCTGCAGGGCCGTGAGCATCCGGGGATGGTTGGTCCCCGGGTTCTGCCCCATGATGATGATGAGGTCGGACTCGGCGAAGTCGTCGTAGTGCACGGTCGACTTGCCGATCCCCACCGAGTACGTCATGGCCGTGCCGGTGGACTCGTGGCACATGTTCGAGCAGTCCGGCATGTTGTTCGTGCCGAACGCGCGGGCGAAGAGCTGGTAGGCGAACGCGGCCTCGTTCGAGGCGCGGCCGGAGGTGTAGAAGGCGGCCTCGTTCGGGTCGTCCAGCGCACGCAGGTGGTCCGCGACGATCCCGTAGGCCCGCTCCCAGGTGATCGGCGCGTAGTGGTCGGAGTCCGCCGCCTTGTAGTACGGCTCGGTGAGTCGGCCCTGCATGCCGAGCCAGTACTCGGTCTTGTCCTCGAGCGACGTCAGGGAGTTGTTCGCGAAGAACGACCTCGGCACCGTCAGCGGCGTCGCCTCCCACGTCACGGCCTTGGCGCCGTTCTCGCAGAACTCGGCGACCTTGCGGTGCGCGGGGTCCGGCCACGCGCAGCTCATGCAGTCGAAGCCGTCCTTGTGGTTGATCGCCGCCATGAGCCGGGCCGTGCGGGCAGGTCCCATGGTGCGGATCGCCGGCTCCATCGAGTGCCGGACGCCGTCGAACCCCGCCGCGAAGTCCTTCGGCTCGGAGATCTCCAGGTCGGCGTCGGAGAAGTCCTCGATCGGTGCCTTCGGCGTCATTGCTCAACCACCTTGTCTCATGCTCGAGCGCTGAGGCTCGACAACGCTGGTTCCCGACGATACCGCCGTCCGGGCAGGGGGCTCCGGTTCGTCGTCGGCGGACTCGGCCAGGGGTTCGGCCACGGGTTCGGCCTGGGGTTCGGCCACGGGGTCGTTCGTGATCCGGTCCGGCCGGGCGTAGACGACCATCGAGTCGCCGCGCAGGAAGCCGACCAACGTCAGGCCGGCCTCCTCGGCGAGCTCGGCCGCGAGCGAGGAGGGGGCCGAGACGGCCGCGAGCACGGGGGCGCCCGCCATCAGGGCCTTCTGCGTGAGCTCGAAGCTCGCCCGGCCCGAGACCATGAGGACGAGTCCTCTGCCGGGGATGAGGCCCTGCAGGAGGGCCCAGCCCATGACCTTGTCGACCGCGTTGTGGCGGCCGACGTCCTCGCGCAGGACGAGCAGCTCGCCGGTCGCGCCGTCGAACAGCCCCGCGGCGTGCAGCCCGCCGGTGCGGTCGAACACCGCCTGCTTCTCGCGCAGGAGGTCCGGGAACGTGATGAGGCGGGATGCGTCGAGGGTGAGCGGGTCGTCGTCGACGGTGAACCGGCTCTGGGTGCGTACCGCGTCGATGCTCGCCTTCCCGCACAGCCCGCACGACGACGTCGTGTATAAGTTGCGTTCCAGGCTCGGGTTGGGCGCGGGGACGTCCGGGGCGAGGGTGACGTCGAGGATGTTGTAGGTGTTCGGCTCGCCGTCCGACGCACAGTGGATGCTGCCCGCGAAGTGCTCGGCGTGGTGGATGACGCCCTCGGAGAGGAGGAAGCCCGCGGCGAGCTCGACGTCGTGTCCCGGGGTGCGCATCGTGACGGCCAGGGAGGTGCCGGACACGCGGATCTCCAGCGGTTCCTCGACGGCGAGGTGGTCCTCCCGCCGGCGTGCCGGTCCGCCCGCGGTCAGGCGGGTGATGCGGCGGCGGGCGGCGATCCGGGACATCGACCCTGGATAGCACCGAAGCTCGGTCGGGACAATGCGACCGCTCGGGTGTGGGCCGGTGGGGCCTCGCGCAGCGATACGCTCCGGGACCAGCCAGTCGGGCCAGGGCGTACGAAGGAGGAACGCGTGTCCGGAACGAAGCGGTTGCCTCCGGAGATCCTCGACGAGTGGCTCGTCGAGGCCGCCGACGAGCTCGGGCTCGACCCGGACGACGTCGACATCGACGTGGTGCTCGACCTGACGCGGGACGTCGCCCACGACGTCGCACGGCCCGCCGCGCCGCTCACTGCCTTCCTGCTCGGCCTGGCGGCAGGGCGCTCGGGCGACCCTGCCGTCGTCGAACCTCTCGTCGGCAGGCTCACCGAGCGTGCCGCCGCGTTCGGCAGGGCGCGCGAGCAGCAACCGTAGCGGGGCGTGACCAGGCCGACCCCGCGCCCGCGGGCACGGACGACGCGAGCGGGCGCCGGCGTCGGAGAATGTGTCAGTGCTCCTCACCGTCACCGACCTCGCCGACCCGCGCCTGACCGACTACCGCGACCTCACCGACGTCGCGCTGCGCGTGCGGACCGAGGAGCCCGCGGGGCTCTACATGGCGGAGTCCACGAACGTCATCACCCGCGCGCTCGAGGCCGGGCACCGCCCGCGGTCCCTGCTGACGGCGCCGCGGTGGCTCGACGACCTCGCGCCCGTCCTCGAGCGCGCCACCGGCGCCGGCGACGGGGGAGAGGTCCCGGTGTTCGTCGCCGAGGAGGCGGTGCTGCGCGAGATCGTCGGCTTCCGCCTGCACCGCGGGGCGATCGCGGCCATGCACCGTCCGGTGCCGCTGCCGCTGGACGAGGTCCTCGCGCCCGCGGACCGTCCGGCGCCGCGGCGGGTCGCGGTGCTCGAGGACATCGTCGACCACACCAACGTCGGGGCGATCGTGCGCAGCGCGGCGGCCCTCGGCGTCGACGCCGTGCTCGTCACCCCCAGCTGCGCCGACCCGCTCTACCGGCGGGCCGTGCGGGTCTCGATGGGGACGATCTTCCAGGTGCCGTGGACGCGGCTGACGTCGTGGCCGCACGGGCCCGGCGGCGTGGACGCGTTGCGCGCGGCGGGCTTCACCGTGGCCGCCGCGTCGTTGTCGGAACGGTCGGTCCCACTCGACGACGTCGCCGCGGACCCGCCGGAGCGGCTCGCCATCGTCCTGGGCTCGGAGGGGCATGGCCTCAAGCCGGCCACGTTGCGTGCCGTCGACCTCGAGGTGGTCATCCCGATGAGCGGCGGCGTGGACTCGCTCAACGTGGCCGCGAGCTCGGCGGTGCTGTTCTGGTCGACGCGGGTGCGGTGAGCTGCCGAGATCGCATCGACTCGGTGACTGCGCGCGAGCACGTCTTTGTCGCGACGACGCCCTGAACCTGCGACTCGGTGGCCCGGCGACCTACGGCACAGTGCCGATGCCCATGGCCTGCCCCACGTCGCGCATCCTGGAGTCGTCGGTCAGCAGCTGGACCTCGTCATCATCGGAGCTGAGCGTGGCGGCCGTCGCCAGGTGGATGGCGTCCAGGGTCCGCAGGTGGAAGGGCAGCTCGCCGGCCGAGTCGAGGATCGCTCGCGTGACGTCGACGAGATGGACGTATGCGAGAACCCTCGTCACCGAGGGCAGGGGAATCGACTCACGGAAGGCGATGCGGTGCATCTCCGTGCGCAGGAGGCGTGACGAGGCCAGAACGCTGCGCCCGTGCTTAGCCGCGCCGAACAACTGCTGGACCCGGTCGGTGCCCTCCTCCTCGAGCAAGAGCTTCAGAGCGGAGGATGTGTCGACGTAGATCACCGTCATCGCTCAGCGCGCGAGTCATCGACCAGCTGCGCCGCCGACGTGTCGTGCCGCTTCGGGGTCGGGAGGTCGGGAAGGTCGGCTGCAGGGGGCTCCACCCGCCCCTCGGCGAGCAGGCGCTCCAGCGGGGAGCGCTCGTCCGGTGGCGGTACGAGCATGGCGACGACCGTGCCGTGGTCGGTCACCTTGACGGGGCCGGTGCGCGCGACGGACCGCACGACCTTGCCCGCGTGCTGATTGAGCTCCCGGATGCTGACGGTGCGCTCGTTCATCGCTCCAGAGTAGCCGTTGTTCTACATGTAGACCATGGATCCGACGATCCCTGGGGAGCGTCCCCGTGATCGCGGTCCTGTGGGCTTCGCCGAGCCCGCCGCTCCCTCAGCCTTCGTGATCGATGGGGTCTGGGCCGGCGGCGATGGCTGACACGGTCCTTGGTGCGTGGATGCGTCGGCCGTTGCGGTCGTGGAACTGCCATTCGCCGGATCGCCGGGTGATGCTAATCGAGCGCGCGTGGACGAGGTCATGGTGGTGCCAGCACAGGAGGATGCCGTGCTCGACGCTGGTGGGACCGTTGTCGCGGGCCCACTGCAGGGAGTGGTGGATCTCGCCGAAGCCGGGTGGCTCGCCGCATGCCGGGAACTGGCAGTGGTGGTCGCGGGCGTGGATGGCTCGGGTCATGTTCGCGGGGAAGATGCGTTGCTCTCGACCGACGTCCAAGACGGTGGAGTCGGGTCCGAAGATCACCCGGGACAGTGCGCTGTCGCAGGCCAGACGGGCGAGCATCGCGGGCGGGATGGGGGTGCCGTCGTCCAGGGTCGCCGGGGTCGCGCCGGTCATCACCTGGTGGTCGATGGCGGTGGAGATGACGTGGTCGTCGCCAGGGGTCCAGCCGTCGAGCCAGTTCTGAGCCTCGTCGGAGAGGTCGACGAGGGTGGGGCTGGTACCGGGTTCGCGGGGTCCCCCGGGCCTTCGGAGTGCCGCGCGGTCGGAGTCGGGCGGGTACCGGGAGTCCGACGGTCCGGCGACCGGGCTGGGGTCGGTGCTGGGGCCCGTCGGGATGTCGATGACCTGTTCTGCGCCCGGCAGCCGGCTCCTGCCCGTGCTGCTGTCGGCCGGCGCGACGGCGTCCGGTGGGACGACGGAGCCGGTGGCTGCGGCCAGGGCGCGGAGCGTAGTGATGTCGACCGTGACGGTGAGGTGGGGTCGGACGCGGGCGTGGGCGCCCTGCAGGCCGGTGTCGAGGGACTGGTGGGCCAGGGAGACCAGGGCGGAGGCGCGTCGCTGGGCGGGGGTGCGGGTGTCGTCGGCGGCCTTGGTGCCCATGTGGGCGGTGAGTGCCTCGTCGACGATGCGGCCGGAGAGCTCGTCGAGCCAGCCGTGGACGTGGTAGCCGTCCATGGTGGGGGCGATGGTGAGCTCTTCCTTGGCGTCGGCCTGGCGCCAGGCGCGATCAGCGGCGTCGGGGTCGGCCATCGTGGCCCAGGCGGTGACGACCTTGTTGAACTCGTCGGCGGTCATGACCTGTGCCTGTGCGAGGAGGAACTCCTCTCCGATCTCGTCGTCGAGGAGCTGAGCCGTGAGCGTCGTCGTGCGCAGGGCGTGGCGGAGCAGCACGTTGACGTGCTCGATGCCGATGAGGCTCTCGCCCAGCGCGGTGCGGGTGCGAGGGAGGTGGTCACGCAGCGCGCGGGAGCGGGCCACCTCCTTGCCTGCCGCATGGTTCGTGGTGCCGGTGGTGTGCCGGACGAAGGCCGTGAAGGTCCGCCACCCCTCGATGGCCCACAGGCCGTTGGCCTCGGCCGCGGTCAGCACGCCGGCCCTGGCGGCCCCGAGCTTGCGCTCGACCTGTTCGAGCAGCTGATGTGCCTCGTGCACACGGCTTCCCGGCAGGGTGTGCCAGTCCGTGCCCGTGACCGCCTCACACGCTGCGACCACCTGCGCCAGCACGCCCACCGGGTCCGGCTCGGTGCCCGCGGCGGCGCTGTCGGCGAGGGAGGTCGTGCCAAGGACCGGAGTCGTGCTGTCGGTCGGCGCGGTGCCAGGACGCGCGGCCGGGTCGATCGTCACGGCCGTGTCGACCCCGGTGGTATCGAACGGCTCGTGCTCCGTGTCGGGGACGAGGGACTCTGTCATCCAGCTGCGCAGGTCGGCCTCGCTCAGGGTCATCTGGTCGAGGTCCTCGCCGGCAAGCGGATCCTCCGCGGCCCAGTCCCGCAGGGCCTGCACTTCGTACCAGTCGTCGAGCGCGTCGGAGAGCCTGTGGACGTCGATCTGCTCGATGTCAGTGGTCGTCGGCATCATTGCTCTCACCCCCTCGAAGCGCTGTGAACCTCAGCATAGTCGAACTGGTGTTCGAGCACAAGAGGTGTGGGGACGTGTTTCCGGCATCGGGGAGAGGGTGGGCGAGCCCCCGCCGATTGCGACAGGGCGGTTCGCCGATCCCGTGACGGGGCTGCACGGCTGGACCCTCGCCTGGGACGAGACCACATCGAGATGAGGATCGCTCTCGCCTCGGCCGGCACCGGCGTCAGGCGCCCCCGGGATAGCCGAGCTGCCGCCACGCCTCGTACGTGGCGACGGCGGCCGAGTTGGACAGGTTCATCGACCTGACGCCCGGCCGCATGGGGATGCGCACGCGTCCCGTCACCCCCGGGTGGGTGAGGACCTCGTCGGGCAGGCCGGTGGTCTCGGTGCCGAACATCAGCGCGTCGTCGGGGCCGAACCGCACCTCGCCCAGGCCGAGCTCGCCGCGGCCCGTCATCGCCCAGACCGACCCGGCGCCGGCGTCGTCGAGCGCCACGAAGCACGCCTCGACGTCCGCATGCACCCGGGTGTCGGCGAGGTCGTGGTAGTCGAGCCCGGCCCGGCGCAGGTGCGCGTCGGTCAGCTCGAAGCCGAGCGGCTCCACGAGGTGGAGGCGGGCGCCGACGCCGGCCGTCATGCGGATGGCGTTGCCCGTGTTCGGCGGGATGAGCGGGTGGACGAGGACGACGTGCAGCACCGGTGCATCCTCGCAGCACGCGACGACGCCCGGCAGGGCGGACCCGCCAGGCATCGTCGTCGGAGAATGTGTGCGGCCGGGCCTCGCGGGCCTCGGCGCTGCCCCGCTGGTCTCAGCCCTGCCGCGCGCCTCAGCGCTGGAACGTCGGCGTGATCAGGCCTCGGGCGATCGTGTGGAACACCGCCTGGAACGACACGGCCGTCGGCGTGGTGTCCTCCTCCACCTCGAGGGTGTCGACGTCGAGGGCGTGCACCGCGAAGACGTACCGGTGCGGCCGGTCACCCTCGGGCGGCTGAGGGCCGAAGTAGGACTGCTCGCCGCCGTCGTGCCGGACGTGGAACGCGGCGCCGGGCAGCATGAGGTCGGACTCGCCGGACCCGGCGGGCAGCTCGGTCACCGAGCTGTCGAGGTCGACCACAGTCCAGTGCCAGAACCCCGACGGCGTCGGTGCGTCCGGGTCGAAGCAGCTGACGACGAAGCTGCGGGTCTCGGCGGGGAAGCCGGACCATGCCAGGTGCGGCGACACGTTCTCGCCCCCGCCGGCGAACCGGGCGTCCATCGGCTGCCCGTCGGTGACGTCGGTGGACGTCACCGTGAAGTCGGGCACTGCGGGCAGCTTGTCGTAGGGGTGCTGGGCGAGCGGGCGGTCGAGGTTCATGACGGTCCTTTCCCTCCGGGGCCGCGCGTCGAGGCGCACCTCCAACCTAGGGGGAGCGGAGCGGGCAGGGGGCCAGCGACGCGCATGCGAGACGCGGCCCCCTGGTGCGGTGTCGGTGCCGCGTCCTAGCATCGTGTTCGAACAGACGTTCGGCGAGCGGGCCGATCGTGGGGAGCGGAAGGGGTGCGCGATGACGGAGCAGGTGGACCGGCTCGCGGCGGCGCGGGCCGCTCTCGTCCGCGCCGAGACCGCGACCGGCCTGCGCACGCGCCTGCGGGTGGTCGGCGGCTCCGAGGCACCCGACGGCGGTGCTCACCCGGGTGGGAACGTTCCCGACGGCGGGGCGCACCTCGTCGCCGACCGGCCGGCCGCGCCGGGGCGGGCCCGGGCGGAGGAGTCGCTGCCGGAGCGGGCCCGGGCGACGACGTCGGGCGACGCCGAGCACCTGCCCGTGCCCGCGGCGCTCGCGCCCCTGCTGCCCGCGGGCCTGCCGCGCGGCACGGTCACCCGCGTGACGGGCTCCGCCGCGCTCCTGCTGGCGCTCGCCGGGGCGGCGTGCGGGCAGGAGGGCTGGGCCGCGCTCACGGCGATGCCCGACGTCGGGTGGCGCGCCGCCGCGGCCGCCGGGCTGCCGCTGGACCGGGTCGTCGTCGTCCCAGACCCGGGGCCCGGGGCGCCGGCGGTGCTCGGCGCGCTCGTCGACGGCGTCGAGGTGCTCCTGGTGGGCCGCTGCACGGCGATGGCGCCCCGGGACCGGCGCTCGCTGCTGTCCCGGCTCAGGCTGCGCGGCTCCGTGCTGCTGACCGCGCACGCCTGGGAGGGGGCTGACGCCGTGCTGTCCGTCCACGGCCGGACCTGGCAGGGGCTCGCCCCGGGGCGCGGGATGCTCACCGCCCAGGAGGTCGACGTGTCGATCGACGGCCGGCGCGGTGCGGCCGCGGGCGGCTCCGTGCGGGTGCTGCTCGGGGCGGACGGCGTCTCCGCGCTGCCCGGGGACGCGGGCGTCCGCGGCGGGGCGCGTGCCGACGGGACACGAGGCGCTGTGGGCGACGACGTGCGGGACGGCGGGCGCCAGGTCGCCGGTACGGCCGCGTTGCGGGCGGTGGGCGCGTGAGGACCGGGACCATCGCGCCCACGGAGGCGATGCTCGACCTCTCGGCCCGGGAGGAGGCCGAGCCGGACGTCGCACCGCCGGCCGTGCGGCGGGTCGTGCTGTGGGTGCCGGACTGGCCGGTGGCCGCCGCCGTGACCGAGGGGCTCGTCGGCGTCGGCGACGCCGTGGGCATCCACGACCAGCGCGCCGTCGTCGTCACGTCCGTGGCCGCGCGGCGCGCCGGGGTGCGCCGCGGGATGCGGCGGCGCAGCGCCCAGCAGATCTGCCCCGGGATCACCCTGATCGCCGCCGACCCCGTCCGCGACGCCCGGGCCTTCGAGCCGGTCGCGCAGTCCGTCGAGGACGTCGTCGCCTTCGTCGAGGTGCTGCGCCCTGGGCTGCTCACCTTCCCCGCCCGCGGGCCGGTGCGGCACGCCGGCGGCGAGGAGGTGCTCGCCGAGCGGCTGGTCTCCGCCGTCGCGCAGGACACCGGTGCCGAGTGCCAGGTCGGGCTCGCCGACGGCACGCTCGCGGCCACCCTCGCTGCCCGGGCCGGGGTCGCCGTCGGCCCCGGCGAGCGGGTCACGCTGGAGTTCCTCGCCGCCCAGGACGTCGGCGTCCTCGCCTACGCCGCCACGAGCGCGCCGGCCTCCCGGGCCACCGCCGAGCTCGTCGACGTCCTGCGCCGCCTCGGCCTGCGCACCCTCGGGGCGCTCGCCGCCCTGGACGCCGCCGACGTCTCCGCCCGCTTCGGCCCCGTCGGCCTGACCGCCCACCGCCTCGCCCGCGGGCTCGACGCCCGGCCGCCCGCCGCGCGTCGGCCGCTGGAGGACGTCACGGCGTCGACCGTCCTCGACCCGCCCGCCGAACGCAGCGACGTCGCCGCCTTCGCCGCCCGCGCCCTCGCCGAGGACCTCGCCGAACGGATGCGGCGCCGCGGCGTCGTGTGCCGTCGCCTCGAGGTCCGCGCCCGTACCGAGGACGGCGCCGAGCTCATCCGCACGTGGGGGCTCGACGGACCGCCGACCGCCGCCGAGCTCACCGACCGGGTGCGTTGGCAGCTCGAGGGCTGGCTCTCGGGCCGCTCGGGCCGCCCACCCTCGGCGCCGCTCAACCGGCTCTCGCTCGTCGCCCAGGAGGTCACCCCGGCCGGCGCGCTGCAGGACGTGCTGTGGGGGCCCGGGCGGCGCGGCCGCCTCCAGGCCGAGCGCGCCGCCCTGCGCGTCCAGGGGCTGCTCGGCCCCGAGGCCGTCCTCGTCCCCGTCCTCCAGGGCGGCCGCGACCCCCGCTCGACCACGCGGCTCGTCGCGTGGGGCGACGACGCCTCGCCCCTGCGCCGCCCGGACGCCCCCTGGCCCGGGGCCACGCCGGACCCGTGGCCCGCGACCGTGCTCGACGAGCCCCGCCCGGTGCGCCTCCTCGACGCCGACGGCGCGGACGTCCGCATCGGCGCGCGGGGCCTGCTCAGCGCCGACCCTGCGCAGGTGCTGCTGACCGACGAGCCGCGCCGGATCGCCGGCTGGGCCGGGCCGTGGCCCGTCGTCGAGCGCTGGTGGGCCAGGCCCGGGCACGGGGCGGCCGGCGCCGGGGACGTCACCGACCGTGATCGCGTCTACCTGCAGGCCCGGCTCGTCGGCGACGAGCCCCAGGCCGTGCTCCTCGTGGGGACCTCCGCCGGCTGGCTGCTCGACGCCGTCTACGACTGAGCCCCACGGGCGCGCGGCGCGCCAGGGAGAGGCGGAGATATCCTCCGCCGTGACGAGGGTCGGACCGGGCGGTGCCGTCTGCAGGTCCGTGCCGGGTCGCCAGGGAGACGACGGAGCACGCGGCTCGGTGCAGAGCCGGTGAGGTGGTGGTGTACATGGAGGTCGCGCTGCTCGTGCTCATCGGCGTGCCGCTGCTGCTGCTCGCCCTCGGCATCTCGATCACGGCGCGGGCGGTCGCCTCGCTCCGGGAACGCTCCGTGCCACGCGCCGCCGGGATCCTCCGGGTCGTCGCCGGCGTCGGCGTGGTGGTCTGCGCGCTGCTGCCCGCGCTCGTCCTCGTCACCGAGGTGCAGTACGGCGTGGTGGCATTCCCCGTCCTCGGTCTGGTGGGCGCGGCGGTGTGGGGGAGTCTGTTCCTGGCCGCGGCCGCCGTCGTGGAGGGTGTGGCGCGTCGCCGGAGGCCGTGGCACGAGCGCTGAGCGGTGCACGCGGGCCGCGCGCCCGTCCTGGCCCGTTGCGACAGCGTGCGGCGCGGGGGGATAGCCTCGGCGGTACCCGTCATCCGCCAGGAGGAGAGCCATGACCCAGCAGAACGCGACCGCTCCCTCGGGCTCCGTCGTCGGGCGTCAGGACCCCGACGCCGTCCGCCCGCCGCACGCCTCGTCCCCCGACTCGGCGGGCCGGCCGACGCTGCCGGGTCGCGTCGGCGACGCGAGCTCGGCCTGGGCCCCCGCATCCGCGGCCACGCCCCTGCGCGCGGAGGACGCGCGTCACGGCGAGGCCGCCGCTGACCTGCCCAGCGCCGCGATCGCGGGCGGCGCCGTCGCCGCGTGGATGGCGCTGCCGGACGTCCTGCACGGGCGGGGCGCGCGCGCCGTCCTCAAGCTCGGCATCCTCGGCGGGGTGACGGCCTGGACCGTCGTCCAGTCCCGCGCGCACAAGGCGAAGCTCCCGAAGGGTGTCGTGACGTTCGGGTCGAACCGTCCGCGGCCCCACGCCCCGGACCCGCAGTCCCGCGGCGCGCGCATCGCCCGCACCGCGGTCTACGGGGGAGCGGCGTTCGCGGCGCTCGTCGTCGTCGACTCGCTCGGGCACCAGGGCGCAAAGTTCCTCGGCGCCCGTGGGATCCCCGCCCCGCACACCTTGCTCGGCCTCGCTGCCGGCGCGGCGACGGCGGTCGGCGTCACCTCCCGACGCTGACCCCGGCAGGGCGCCCCCCGCCCGTTCGACGACGTCTGACCTCCCCGCTAGTCTCGAACGCACGTTCGAGATCCGAGCGTCGTCGCGTCGATCGGGGAGGTGGCCGTGGGTGCCCGCTACGCCGAGCTGCACGCGCACTCGGCCTTCTCCTTCCTCGACGGCGCCAACCTGCCCGAGGACCTCGCCGCCGAGGCCGCCCGCCTGGGCCTGGAGGCGCTCGCGCTGACGGACCACGACGGGCTGCCCGGCGTCGTCCGGCTCGCCGAGGCCGCCCGCACCCTCGGCCTGCCCACGGTCGTCGGCGCCGAGCTCGGCGTCGGGTCGACCGGGCGGACCTCCGCCGCGGCCGGCGGCGGCACCCACGGGCTCGGCGGACCGGCCGACCCCGACGGCACGCACCTGCTCGTCCTCACCCGGGGCCGCGAGGGGTACGGGCGCCTGTCCGCCGCCATCTCGCACGCCCACCTCGCCACCGGCGTCAAGGGGCGGGCGCGCTACGACCTCTCGGAGCTGGCCGACACCGCCGACGGGCAGTGGGTGATCCTCACCGGCTGCCGCAAGGGAGCCGTCCGCCGCGCGCTCGAGCCCGAGCGCGGCCGCTTCGCCCCGGCCGCGGCCGCCCGCGAGCTGGCCCGCCTCACCGAGATGTTCGGGCGGGACAACGTGGCCGTGGAGATCAGCGACACCGGGGACCCGCTCGACCAGGTCCGCTGCGCCGCCCTCGCCCAGCTCGCCGAGGACGCGGGCCTGCGGCTCGTGGCCACCGGCGGCGTGCACTGCGCCCGCCCGCAGGACGCGGCGCTCGCCCACGTCATGGCCGCCACCCGGGCCCGCGCCTCGCTCGAGGAGATCGACGGCTGGCTGCCCGCCGCGCCGGCCCACCTGCGCTCCGCGGAGGAGATGCTCCGCATCCACCGGCACCACCCGCACGCGGTGACCGCCGCGGCGGACCTCGCGGCCGAGCTCGCGTTCGACCTGCGGCTCGTCGCCCCGGACCTGCCGCCCCACCCCGTGCCGCACGGCCACACCGAGGCCACGTGGCTGCGCGAGCTCGCCCACCGGGGGGCCGAGCAGCGCTACGGGCCACGCGGCGCCGAACGCATCCCCGGCGCCTGGCAGATGATCGACCACGAGCTCGGCATCATCGACGAGCTCGGTTTTCCCGGCTACTTCCTCATCGTCCACGAGATCGTCCAGTTCTGCGTGGACAACGGGATCCTGTGCCAGGGCCGCGGCTCGGCCGCCAACTCCGCCGTCTGCTTCGCCCTCGGCATCACCGCCGTCGACGCCGTCACCCACCGCCTGCTGTTCGAACGCTTCCTCTCGCCCGGCCGATCCGGTCCGCCGGACATCGACCTCGACATCGAGTCCGGCCGCCGCGAGGAGGTCATCCAGTTCGTCTTCGAGCGTTACGGCCGTGAGCATGCCGCCCAGGTCGCCAACGTCATCGCCTACCGGCCCCGCTCCGCCGTCCGGGACGCCGCCCGCGCGCTCGGCCACGGCACCGGCCAGCAGGACGCCTGGGCCAAGAGCGTCGAGCGGTGGGGGTCGCTCCGCACCCCCGACGCCGGCGGTGAGGTCACCGGCGCAGCACCGGGCCCCGACGCCGCAGCCACCTCCGCGGGGCCACCCGGTCCGGGGGAGCGCACCTGGTGGACGGTCGAGACCGTCGGCCGCAGCGGCGTCGCGCCCACGGTCGCCTCCACGCCCGCCCCCGAGACCGCCCCGCCGTCCGCACCTGCCCCGGGCGCCGACGACGTCTCCGCCATCCCGGACGACGTCGTCGACATCGCCGAGGAGCTCCTACGGCTGCCCCGCCACCTGGGCATCCACCCGGGCGGGGTCGTGCTGTGCTCGCGCCCCGTCGTCGAGGTCTGCCCCGTCCAGTGGGCCACCATGCCCGGCCGCACCGTCCTGCAGTGGGACAAGGACGACTGCGCCGACGCCGGCCTGGTGAAGTTCGACCTCCTCGGCCTGGGCATGCTCACCGCCCTGCGCCTGGCGTTCACCGAGCTCACCGGCCGGGGCGTCCTCGGCGTCGACGGTCGCCCGCTCGGCCTGCACAACCTCCCGCAGGACGACGACGCCGTGTACGACCTGCTGTGCGCCGCGGACACCGTCGGCGTCTTCCAGGTCGAGTCCCGCGCCCAGATGGCCACGCTCCCCAGGCTCCGGCCGCGCACCTTCTACGACCTCGTCGTCGAGGTCGCGCTCATCCGCCCCGGCCCCATCCAGGGCGACTCCGTCAACCCCTACATCAACCGCCGGCTCGGCCGGGAGCCCGTCACCTATCTCCACGACCTGCTGCGCCCGGCCCTGGAGAAGACCCTCGGCGTCCCGCTGTTCCAGGAGCAGCTCATGCAGATCGCCATGGACGCCGCCTCCTTCACCCCGGCGGAGGCCGACCAGCTCCGCAAGGCGATGGGCTCCAAGCGGTCCGAGGAGCGGATGGAGGCCCTGCACGCCCGCCTGCTCGACGGCATGGCCGGCAACGGCATCGCCTGCGACGTCGGCGAGCAGATCTTCCACAAGCTCAGGGCCTTCGCCGACTTCGGCTTCCCCGAGTCCCACTCGTTCTCGTTCGCCTACCTCGTCTACGCCAGCGCGTGGCTCAAGGTCCACCACCCCGAGGCCTTCTACTCCGCCCTGCTCGGCGCGCAGCCCATGGGGTTCTACAGTCCGCAGACCCTCGTCGCCGACGCCCGGCGGCACGGCGTGCGCGTCGAGCGGGCGAGCATCAACGGCTCCGGCGTGCACGCGAGCGTCGTCGACACCACCCCCGACGGCGGACGGCCCGACGACGAGACCCCCGACGACGAGACCCCCGGCGGCGTCGCCCCCGTCGAGGCCGTGGCGCGCCTCGTGCGGCCCGACCCCGGGCTGGCGATCCGCCTCGGCCTGGCCCCCGTGCGGGGCGTGGGGGAGGAGGCCGCCGAGCGGATCGTCGCCGAGCGCACCCACGGCGGCCCGTACGCGAGCATCGCCGACCTCGCCGGACGGGTCGACCTCACCGCCGCCCAGCTCGAGGCCCTCGCCACCGCCGGTGCGCTCGACCTCGGCGGGGACCGGCGCCAGGCGCTGTGGACGGCCGGTGCGCTCGCGGGCGCGCACGGCACCACCCGCCGTTCGTCGTCGGGGGAGCGCTGGGTCCAGCCGCCCCTGCCGGGCACCACGCCCGGCATCACCGCTCCCGAGCTGCCGGCGATGACCGAGGTCGAGACCGCCGTCGCCGACGTGTGGGCGAGCGGCGTCTCCCCGGGCACCTACCCCACCCAGTACCGCCGCGCCGACCTCGACGACGCCGGCGTCCTGCGCCTCGCCGACCTGCCCCGCGCCGAGCCGGGCCGCCGGGTCCGTGCGGCCGGCGTCGTCACCCACCGGCAGCGCCCGGGCACCGCGCGCGGCGTCACGTTCCTCTCCCTGGAGGACGAGACCGGGCTCGCCAACGTCGTGTGCTCCGCGGGCGTGTGGGCTCGGCACCGGCAGGTCGCCCGCACCTCCGCGGCCCTGGTGATCCGCGGCATCGTCGAGAGCGCCGACGGCGTGACGAACCTCGTGGCCGACCGCATCGATCCGTTCAGCCTCAGCGTCGCCACCACCTCCCGCGACTTCCGGTGACGCCCGGCGGGCCTGCGACAGGCGTCCCACGCGCACCGCGCGGGAGCGGGCCGCGCGTGACCGTTACCCCCGCCACCCAGTGGCCGCTCGGCCGAACCGCGGGCCGGCCGTCCTAGGGTGACCGGGTGAGCAGCCCCTCGGTCGGCCACCGCAGCGGTGAGCCGGCCTTCCGCCGCGCGCTGCTCGCCCTGTTCGCCATCGGCATCGGCACGTTCGCGATGATCTACTCCGTCCAGCCGCTGCTCGCCGTGGCGGCGACGGACCTCGACGTCTCCGCCGCGTCGGGGACGATGCTCATGACCGTCACCACCTTCGCGCTCGCCGTCGCGGTCCTCCCGCTGGCCCGCCTCTCCGAGTGGTGCGGCCGCAAGCCGATCATCATCGGCGGGCTCGCCGTCTCCGTCGTCACCGGGATCGCGAGCGCGATCGCACCGAGCTTCGCCCTCATCCTCGTCCTGCGCGCCGTTCAGGGTGCCGCGCTCGCGGGCGTCCCCGCCGCGGCGCTCGCGTGGGTCGCGGAGGAGATCCACCCGAGCGCCATCACGCGCGTGGGCGGCCTGTACATCGCCGGCAACACGCTCGGCGGCATGGGTGGGCGGGTGCTCGCCGGCTTCGCCTCGGAGCTCGTCGGCTGGCGCGGCGCGATCATCGTCGTGTGCATCCTCGGTGCCGTGGTCGGCCTCGCCGCGCACCTCCTCCTGCCGACCGCGCAGGCGTCGCCGGCCCGCAGCTCCGGCGCGGCGCTCGCCGCCAGGCCCGACTCCGCCGAGGCGCGGCGCAGCCGGCTCGTCCTCTACGGCCTGGCGTTCCTCGGAATGGCGACCTTCGTCGGCATCTACAACGTCCTCAGCTTCCGCACCTCCCTGCCGCCGTACTCGCTCGGAGCCGGCCTGGGCTCGATGTTCTACCTGTCCTACATCGCCGGCACGTTCACCTCGACGTTCGCCGGCCGCCTCGCCGACCGCACAGGAATCAGGGCCGGTGTCCTGCTCGGCCTCGCGGTCTGCGTCGGGGGAGTGCTCATCACGCTCGCCACCTCGATGGTGCTCATCTGGGCGGGACTGTTCCTCCTGGCGGGCGGCTTCTTCGTGGTCCACTCGCTCGCCTCGGCCAACGCGGCCCGGCTGAGCCCCAGGCCGTCGGACGGGTCCGGGAGGTACACGCTCTTCTACTACCTCGGGTCCTCGGTCGGCGGCGTCCTCCTGGGCCTCGCCTGGGACCTGGGTCAGTGGGGCGCGACGGCCGCCGGCGCCGTCGTCCTGCTGGTGCTCGCCACGGTGCTCGCGCTGTGGCTGCCCAGGCGTCCGCCCGCCGGAGCGCCGCCCGGCGGGGCGGCTCCTGCCGGAGCTCCGCCTGGAACACCGCCCAGCGCGGCGCCCGGCGCACCCCCGCCCGGCACGGCGCCGCCCGCGTCCGCGTGAGACGCTAGGACCCGCGCACAGAAAGGGAGTCCATGGCCCGCATCCCGCTCGCCAAGCTGCTCAACATCGCCGTCGTCGCCGGACCGGCCATCTGGAAGATCGTCTCCCGGTACGGCCCCGTCCTCATCGACATGCGGAACAAGAATCCCGCGGCGTTCGACAAGGTCGCCGGCTCGGTCAAGGGGCTCGCCGGCTCGGTGCGGCCCGGCCCGGGGAACCTCACCTCCCAGGCCGAGGTCGTGCGCAAGCAGATCAACTACCTCGTGGCCTCGGCGGACGACGACGCCGAGCTCGCCCGCGTCGGCGGCTGGCGCAAGCGCCTGGAGAAGATCGAGGCCGCGATCCCGCTGCTGGACGCCATGAGCCCCAAGGTCCGCAAGACCCAGCTCAAGACGCTGCGCGCCCAGCTCGACGCCCTCGCGGCCGAGGTCCTCGACGCCTTCATCGGCGAGCAGGCCGAGGACGCCGGGCTCACGCAGGCGGGACCCGCGCCGGCCGGAGCCGCGCAGATCGACCCCGCGCCCCCGCCGTCGGACGGCTGAGCCGCAGACCCCGACGCCCGCGTAGCGGGGGTACCTCGCTCGTGAAGCATGGGTACTTCTCCCCGAAGGCAGGAATATCACGCGTGCCGTCGGAGCAGCGTGATTAGATCGGGGGTATGACGAACCCGCCGAACCCCGGCTCGCCCGAGTACCCGGGAACCCCTCAGCCCGATGACAACCAGCCGGAGGCGGCGGACGACGACGTCGAGGCGACCATGCTCGCCCGCCGTCCCATGCCGACCTACGGGCAGCAGCCGCCCGCTCAGCCGCAGCCCGGCGGCTACGGTCAGCAGCCCGGTCAGCAGCCCGGTCAGCAGCCGCCGGTGCAGCCGGGTGGCTACGGCCAGCCGTCGCCGTACGGCCAGCCGCAGCCCGGTGCCCAGCAGGGCGGCTACGGCCAGCAGCCGCCGGCTCAGCAGCCCGGTCAGCCCTCCCCGTACGGTCAGCCCCAGCAGGGTGGCTACGGCCAGCAGCCGCCGGCTCAGCAGCCCGGTCAGCCCTCCCCGTACGGCCAGTCGCCCGACCAGGCCTCGCCCTACGGCCAGCCGCAGGCCGGCGCGCAGCAGGGCGGTTACGGCCAGCAGGCGCCGGCTCAGCAGCCCGGACAGCCCTCGCCCTACGGCCAGTCGCCCGAGCAGGCCTCGCCGTACGGCCAGTCGCCCGACCAGGCCTCGCCCGCCTACGGCCAGCAGGCCGGCTACGGCTCGGCCGCCGGGTCCCCGAACGCCTACGGCTCATCGGCGTCGGCCCACGAATCGGCGGCGTCCGCCGGTCACGCCGCCGGCTACGGCCAGCAGGGCGGCTACGGAGCCCCGGGCCAGCAGCCCGGTCAGTACGGACAGGCCGGCGCCTACGGCGCGGCGGCGACGTCCTCGAGCGCCGGCGCCGGCATCGGCCCGTTCAAGCTCTTCCCGCCGGCCATCGCCGGGTGGGTGATCCTCGGGATCGGTGTGCTGTCGTTCGTCGCGACGCTGCTGCCGTGGTGGTCCGTCGAGTACACGATGTTCGAGACGACGACCAGCGAGAGCGGCAACGGCTTCGGCGACTACACGGCCTACGCCATCCTCATTCTCTTCGCGGCGATCGCCGCCGGCGTGGGCGGGTTCTTCATCGCCCGCCGCATGATGACCGGCATCGGCACGCTGGCCGCGCTGGGCGGAGCGGCCGTCATCTTCCTCTTCGGCCTCATCGGATTCTTCGACGCGAACGGCGACGTCGGCACCGCGAGCGACGCGTTCGCCGGTGGCTCGGGCGGTGCGAGCCTCGGCTTCGGCGTGATCCTCATGCTGATCCTCGCGATCGCGGCGCTCGGCGTCGGCGCGTGGATCGCGCTGACCTCGCTCGGCGTCATCAAGGGCGGGGAGACGCCGACCGGTCAGCCGGCCGGTGGCTACGGTCAGCAGGGTGGCTACGGCGGTGGCCAGCCCGGCGGTTACGGCCAGCAGGGCGGCTACGGCGGTGGCCAGCCCGGCGGTTACGGCCAGCAGGGCGGCTACGGCGGCGGTCAGCCCGGTGGCTACGGCCAGCAGGGTGGCTACGGCGGCGGTCAGCCCGGTGGCGGCTACCAGCCCGGTGGCTACGGCCCGCAGGGCTGACCAGCTCCCACCGCACGACGACGGGCGGCCCGGCGCGCACGCGCCGGGCCGCCCGTCGTCGTGCGGGCACGTGACGGAGCCGGGAGACAGCTCCACGCCCATAACGCCTTGCTGATTCCACCGGTCGGCTGGTTCACTACGCCTGTTCCCCCTCGCGCGACCGGTGTCCGGGCCGTTCGCGCGCCGTCCCACGACACCGAGGCAGGTGGACGCGCCGATGCGTTCAGGACGATCCAGGACCGAGATCACGACGCACGAGGACCCACGCCGCGGCCGGCGATCGGCGCCCGCACGCCGACGACGACGCTGGACCGCACGGGCGGCCGCGGGACTGGCGGGCGCGACCCTGCTGGGTGCCGCCGCCGTCGCCCCGGCCACCGGCCGTGCCACGGGAGGTGAGGTCGGCGGCGAGGGTGACGACTACTTCCTGTCCAACAGCATCAGCACGGTCGGCGAGATCGAGTTCAGCTACGGGCGCCCCGGCGACCGCCTCTACGTCGGCGACTGGAACGGTGACGGGACCGACACCCTCGGCGTCCGCCGCGGTCGCACCTACTTCCTGCGCAACTCGCTGACCCCGGGCCCGGGCACCGTCATCGCGTATGGCGCCGCGGACGACGTCACCTACGTGGGCGACTGGGACGGCGACGGCCGCGACTCCTTCGCCGTGCGCCGCGGGTCGGTCTTCTACATCCGCAACGCCGCCGGCTCCGGCGCGCACGACGCGACCCTGGCCTACGGCCGGGCCTCCGACGACGTCCTCATCGGCGACTGGGACCGCAACGGACGTGACGACGTGGCAGTGCGCCGTGGCAACGAGTACTTCTTCCGCACCTCGCCCGGCGACGGTCCCGCGGACCGCGTGGCCACCTACGGTCGCGTCGGCGACGAGGTGCTTGTCGGTGACTGGAACGGTGACGGCTTCGACACCCTCGGCGTCCGCCGCGGTCGCACCTACTTCCTGCGCAACGCGATCAGCACCGGCGTCGCCGACGTGACGATCGACTACGGCCGACCGGACGACGTGGCCATGGTGGGCGACTGGGACGGCAACGGCACCGACACGCTCGGCGTGCGCCGCCCGTCACCGCCCCCGCCGCAGCCCGTCCAGTACCCGATCGCCTCCTACGGCACCCTGCGCACGGGGCAGCCGGCGCACCACGTCGTCCACTCCGACGCCGTGCGGGAGCGCACCCTGCGCCTGCCGGGCTTCGACCTGTGGCTCACGCCGCGCACCGAGTTCGACTGGCCGTGGGCGATCCCGAACGGGGCGAACACCAGCGGCATCGTGGCGGAGGCGTTCTGGTTCGCGCCGGGCGAGTACAGCCGGATGATCGCCAAGGTCGACCGGTGGGAGGGCTACGACCCGTCGCTCCCGCTGAGCCGCATGAACTACACGCGTGAGCTGCGGGGCACCGACGTCTCGGGCCAGCTCGCGTGGGTGTACGTCGCGACCCCCTGGCGGGTGGCGTACGCGCACGACATCGGGTGGATCGTCCGCAGCGGCGACTACGTCAACAGGTACTGACGGGGGAGACAGGCATGCGACCGATCACGAAGACCCTGCTCGCGGGAGGCGCCGCCCTCGGCGTCGGGCTCCCGCTCACGCTGACGCTGACCGCCGGTGCCGGGCCGGCCCGCACCTCCCCGGTCGACGACGCCGGGGACCCCGTCCCGCTGTCCCTGGCAGAGGAGGTCCCGGTCGACGCCGGCTCGCTCCTGCCGGACGGCGTCGCCACCACCACGGGCGACCGGCCCGCCGCGCCGGGAACCGACTCGTCCACGGACTCCTCGTCCGACGGCCCCGACGACGGCGCGTCCGGCGACGCCGCGCCCGAGCTCGTCGGCGACCACCTGCTGCGCGACGTCGGCCAGGTCGCGGGCCTCGCCGACGACGACGGCGAGCCGCTCGTCGAGCTCGTCGTCACGTCGATCGAGACCGCGCAGAGCTGCCCCAGCCGCGTCGACGAGCAGTTCGACCCGGTCAACGGGCACTTCCTCGTCGTCGAGGTGACCGCGGCGATGGCCGAGGCGGCGGGCGCGGAGGCGGAGAACCCGGAGGACGTGTTCCTGCCCCTCGCGGCCGACTTCTTCACCGTCCTCGGCCCGGACGGCACCGAGCAGCCCGGGACGCTGACCGACGCCTCGTGGTCCTGCTACACGCTCGACGAGCTCGTGGCGCCCTCGCTGCTGCCCGGCGAGACGGACTCCGGCTACGTCGTCCTCGACGTGGCCGCCGAGAGCGGCACGCTCGTCTACGACCCGTCGGGCACCGGGAGCGGCTGGGCCTGGGAGTACTGACGCGGCCGGACCGGACCAGCGCACGCCCGGAGCCTGCCCTGCTCCGGACCCGCCGGCCTCAGAGCCAGCCGCGCTCGCGGGCGACCTGTGCCGCCTGGGCCCGGGTGCTCGAGCCGGTCTTGCCGATCGCGCTCGAGAGGTAGTTCCGCACCGTCCCGGGCGAGAGGTGGACGGCGGCCGCGATCTGGGCGACCGGCGAGCCGTCGAGGGTCGCGCGCAGCACGTCGCGCTCCCGGTCCGTCAGCGGGTTCGCGCCCGCCGCGAGGGACTCCGACGCGAGCGAGGGGTCGACGACCCGGAGCCCAGCGTGGACCCGGCGCACGGCCTCGGCCAGCTCGCCCGCGGGGGTGTCCTTGACGACGAACCCGCTCGCGCCCGCCTCGAGCGCCCGCCGCAGGTAGCCGGGCCGGCCGAAGGTCGTCACCACGAGCGAGCGCGTGGTGGGCAGCTCGGCGGCCAGCGCCCGGGCGGCCTCGATGCCGTCGAGCCCGGGCATCTCGATGTCCAGCAGGCACACCTGCGCCTCGGACGTGCGGGCGGCGGCGACGACCTCGTCACCGCTCCCCACCTGGGCGACGACCTCGATGTCGCCCTCGAGGTCGAGCAGCGCGGCCAGCGCGCCGCGCACGAGTGCCTGGTCGTCGGCGAGCAGCACCCGGATCACAGCAGGACCTCCAGCCTCGTGCCGGTCCCGTCCGGCCCGGGGCCGACCGTCACGGTGCCGCCTGCCTGGCGGACCCGCTCGCGCAGCCCCCGCAGGCCGTTGCCCTCGCGCCCGGACGTGCCCCGTCCGTCGTCGTCGACGACGAGGCTCGACCCCGACCAGCGCACGGTGCACCTGCTCGCCCCCGAGTGCCGCACGACGTTGGTGACGGCCTCCCTCAGGGCCCACGCGAGGGTGATGCGGTGCCGGGGGTCGACGACGTCGGCGTCGCCGGGCAGGTCGACCGCGATGCCGGCGCCCGCGAGGGCGACCTGGGCGGCCTCGCGCTCGTCGACGAGGCGGGCGACCCGCAGGCCGGCCACGGTGGCCCGGATCTCGGCCAGCGCCTGCCGGGAGAGCGAGCGCACCTGGGCGATCTCGTCCTTCGCGCGCCCGGGGTCGACGTCGACGAGCCGTTCGGCCAGCTCGGACTTCACGGTGATGACGGTGAGGGAGTGGCCGAGCACATCGTGCACGTCGCGGGCCACGCGGTCGCGCTCGGCGGTGATCGTCAGCTCGGCCTCGAGGCGGCGCTGCCGGTCGGCGCGCTCGTCGAGGCGCACGGGGATGAAGCAGGCGACCGCCACGAGCAGGATGATCGGGCCGAAGAGCCACCAGGGTTCGTCGGCGGGCGCGATCAGCCAGGGTCCGAGCGTCGCCGCGAGGAGCACGCCGGCCGTGAAGATCATCCCGGGCAGCGGGGGGAACGTGTAGATCGCGAGCGCCACGAGGTAGGTGCACATGGCGAACGCGTTGAATCCCAGCGAGAGGCCGACCGTCACGGCCAGGACGACGAGCACGGCGAGGTACCTGATGCCGTGCCGGACGCGGTCGGGACCGGCGCACTCGGGGAGCGTGCGGAACGCCCAGCAGTAGACGACCGCGAAGACGGCGATGAGCACGAGGTCGAGCACCTGGAGCAGCACGGGCTCGACCTGGTCAAGCACGGCCAGGACCGGGAAGATGAGGAAGACCAGCCAGATGGCGGCCATCAGCCAGCCGATCTGGTCCCACGGGTCGGTCGACGACCGGGCCTCGTCCACGTCCGAGGTCCCGGCGGGCGTGGGCGAGCGGTCGGCCGGTTGCGCGGGGGCGGGCCGGGGGTCCGCGACGTGCGGCGCCCCGGACCTCCTGTCCTGCTCCTCGCGTTCGTCGATCATTGGCGCGCCCGTCCGCGCCGCACGTTCCACACCGCCAGGGCGGCGAACACGATCGTCCACACGACGAGGTTAACCACGGGTACCCACAGGGGTTCCGCGGGACCGGGGTCGCCCATCCCGGTCTGGAGCGGGACACCGTCGGTGACGGGCCGGCGGGCGAGCGCGACGTAGCCGTAGAGCGGCGTGAACGTGGCGATCTGCAGCATGATCCCGGACAGCGGGAAAAACACGTTGCCGAGGAAGGCGAGGACGACGAGCAGGCCCGACGCTGCGCTCACCGACGCCTCGCTGCGGAAGATCTGGCCGACGGCGAGGCCGAACAGCGCGAACGTCACGGCCCCGACGACGATGACCGCGGCGGACAGCACCCAGGCCGCGGGGTCGCCCGAGGCGCCCGTGACCGCGCCGAGGACATAGATGAGTGTGACCGGGACGAGCGAGACGACGAGCGCGACGGAGGCCTTGACTGCGACGAACCCGGTGTCGGTCATCGGGGTCAGCCCCAGCTGCCGGCCCCAGCCCTGCATCCGCTCGACCGCGGCCATCCCGCCCAGGCTCGTCGTGGCGGTGACCGCGCCGTAGGCGGCCATCGCGATCATCACGGTCATCGCCACGTTGCCGTGCGCGAGCTCGATCTCGCCGTAGGACTGCACGGCGCCGAAGATCACGTAGAGGACCGCGGGCAGGATCCCGACGAAGAACAGGGCCGTGACGTCGCGGCCGAGCCGCGTCATCTCGATGCGGAAGTAGGTGGCGTTCATCGCGTGGCTCCGAGTGTCGAGGCGCGGGCCCCGGCGACGTCGTCGCCGTCCGGACTGTCGAGCGGGGCGCGACCGGTGATCGAGACGAACGCGCTCTCCAGCGAGCCCGAGGTGATCTCGAGGCTGCTTCCGCCGAGCTCGGTGAGCAGCGTCCGTGCGACGAGGTCGGTGTCGGTCGCACGTACGGCGACCCGCGTGCCGTCGGCCCCGACCGAGTGCACGCCCTTCAGCGCCCGCAGGCCGGCGACGGTCGCGTCGAACCGGGCGGGATCGACGTCCGCCGTCACCGTCCGACCCGACGCGCGCGACCGGATCTGCGCCGTCGTGCCGTCGGCGACGATGCGGCCGTCGGCGACCATGACGATCCGGTCGGCGAACGCGTCGGCCTCCTCGAGGTAGTGGGTGGCGAAGACGATCGTGCGCCCGGCGTCGGCGTCGTCGTGCATGGTCGACCAGAAGTCGCGGCGGGCGGCGACGTCCATTCCGGCGGTGGGCTCGTCGAGGACGATGAGGTCCGGGTCGGGCAGCAGGGCGAGCGCGAACCGCACGCGCTGCTGCTCGCCGCCGGAGCACTTGGCGATCCTTCGGCCCGCGATGCCCGAGATGCCGGCGCGCGCCATGACGTCGTCGACCGGCTCGTGGGACGGGAACGTCGACGCGACGAGGGTGACCGTCTCCCGCACGCTGAGGTCCCGCAGCAGGCCGCCGGACTGGAGGACCGCGGAGACTCGCCCGGCGGCGACCGCCTCGCGCGGGGGACGGCCGAACACGCGGGCGGTCCCGGCGCTCGCCTCGGTCAGGCCGAGGACGATGTCGAGCGTCGTCGTCTTGCCGGCACCGTTGGGGCCGAGGAACGCGACGACCTCGCCCGGGGCGATCGTCAGGTCGAGCCCGTCGACGGCCCGGACGACGCCCTGTCCGGTGCCGAACGTCCTGCGCAGGCCGACGAGCTCGACGGCGGGCGGGACCGACGGCGGAGCGGCGGGTGCAGGTGCGGTCATGCCCCGAGCATGGGCGTGGCGCGGGCGAGTTCGCGATGGGGTGGTGTCACGAGGTCCGTGTGACACCTGTCAGGCGGGAACGGTCGCGCGGGACGAGGGGCGCGGGACGAGGTGCCGGGGCGAGGGAGCAGGCGGGATCCGCGCCTACTGCCGCTTCCGCGGGGGCAGGCGGAACTCGACCCACAGGCGCTCGTCGCCCCGGACGAGGACGCCGTGCTGACGGCGGGGGTCGCCGATCGGCGCCACGTGCAGCCACCACTCGCCGAGGATCCCGAACGTGGTCATCGTCCCGGGCCGACGCCCGGGCCGGAAGTGGATGACCGGCACGGCGCTGGGCCTCGGATCGACCACCCCGGGGGCCGGGTCGACGAGGCGCACGGTGGCCCGCCCGCGTCCGAGCTGCTTCACCCGGACGCGGACGGGCGGGCCCAGCGGAGCGGTCCGTGCGGCGAGCAGGCGTCGTCGCCGGCCCCGGTTCATGAGGATCATCGCCGCGCCGCTCCCTGCGCCGGCCAGCGCGAGGAGAACACTGCCGACCAGGAGGCCGGACCGGAGCTCGGTAGGGGACTCGGGCGACATGGTGCCGTTCGGTGCGACCCACACCTGGACGGAGTCGCCCACCGCGAGCCGCTCGTCGCACCGGGAGTAGGACCCGTGCCCGGAGGTGCCGTCGACCGTCCAGCTGACCTCCACGTCGAGCCGGTCGACCGGCCGCCCCCGGCAGCTACCGTCGGTCTCGACCCGCTCGACGCGCGCGGTGACCTCCTCGCTGTTCCCGAGCAGGTGGTCGAGATTGCCGGTGACGACGTAGATCCCGACCGGGACGAGAGCGACCAGCACCGTGACGAGGGCGACGACGAGCCACTGGCGCCGCGTCCGGCGGCCGCCCGCGTCACGGAGCGCCTCGATCTCGTCCGGCCGCACGGGTCAGTGCCCCCGGGCCGCGACGGCGCGCCGGGACGGCATGGGCACGGGGGAGGGCACGGGCAGATCCTATGGCCGGGCCCGGCCGGTGCCGCGTCGCCCTCCGGTGAGGACTGCGCGCTTGCCGTTGAGGCTGGTCACGGCGTCTCTCCTTGAGAGTCAGTGCTGGTGGAGGCCGGGTCCTCCGGCGGCCGGAGCCCGCGTTCGACCACGGCCATGACCGAGTCGAGGATCTTCTCGGGGAGCCCGTGCTCGGGCGACCGCGGTGGCCCGGGCTCGTCGGCGTCGCGCTCCCTCATCACCCAGCGCATGCCGACGAGCTCGCCGACCCCCATGAGGGCCCAGGCGACGGCCTCCGGGTCGAGGTCGGCGGCGACCTCGCCGCTCGCCTGGGCGGCGCGCAGGCCGGACGTGTACCCGCGGGCGATGGTCTCGTAGTGGATGTGCAGGACGTCCGAGGCGACGAACTCGGCCTGCCGCATGATCCGGTACAGCGCGGGGTTCTCGGCGGTGAACCGGAAGAAGGCGGCGAAGCCCGCGCGCTCGGCGGCGAGGCGGTCGTCCTCCTCCGAGCTCGCGGTGAACATCGCGCGGCGGACCCGGGAGTTGAGGTCGCGGACGACCTCCTCGAACACCGACAGCTTGGTGTCGAAGTACAGGTAGAACGTCCCCTGGCCCACGCCGGCGCGCTCGGTGATCCGTGCGACCGAGGCGTCGTGGTACCCGTGCTTGGCGAACACGTCCGTCGCGGCGGCGAGGATCGTGGCCCTGGTCCGGGTGCCGCGGGCGGTGGTGGGGCGGGCGCTCATGCGAGCCTCCTCGGATCGGTGGGGCCGGCAGACCGCGAACCTGACAAGCGATTCAGGTGTCGGTATCGTCCGGTCGAGCGGTGACGCTGTCAAGCCCGACCCGCCAACCCCGGTTCGCCGAGTGTGCGGTTGGTGGTCGTCGAGTGTGCGGTCGGCGGCGGGCGGACCGGGTGTCGACGGCCCCGGTCGGGGCGCGCACGAGCGTGCCGCGACTCACGTCCTGGTGGCCCGGCACGACCGTGGATCGGCGGAGGCCGCGTGTTAGAGTTTCCGTCGTTGTTCAGGTGACGCGGAGCGATCCGGGAGCCGAACAGACACCCTGTCCGGGTGGCGGAATGGCAGACGCGCTAGCTTGAGGTGCTAGTGCCCGTATTAGGGCGTGGGGGTTCAAGTCCCCCTCCGGACACGCATGTGATGTCCCAGGACATCGTGAACGGCTGAACCCCCGGTGACGGGGGTTCAGCCGTTTTTTCGTTGGTAGGTGTGTGCGGGGTTCAGGGTGTGTTCGCTGAGGATCTCGCCGGTGGAGGCGTCCAGCACGGTGGCGTGGTCGTTGTGGACCAGGCAGGTGATCTCGGTGCGGGCGTGGGCGCGGCCGATGCCGAGGTGCAGCATGCGGCCGCTGTGGCGCAGGCTGATCTTTCCGTCGCGGTCGACGGTGTCGTAGCGCACTCGCCACAGGTCGGGGTCGCCGGGCGGGGTGGGGGTCGCCGGGGGGATGAGCTGGTAGGCGTGGGCGGGGGTCTGTCGGCCGATGCCGCGATGAGGGCGGTCGTTGTTGTAGTAGTCGCGGAAGTCGTCGAGTTCGTCCTGGAGGTGGGCGAGGGTGTCGGCTGGCCGGGTGGCGAGGCGCTTGTTCAGGGTCTGCCAGAAGCGTTCGATCTTGCCCTGGGTGGTGGGTTTGAACGGTTTGCCGTTGCGTTGCTGGATGCCGTGCAGGGCGAGCAGGGTCTCGAACGCGTTGCCTGTTCCGTCGGGTCGTCCGCGGCCGCCGCGGGCGTAGCGGGTGGTGTAGACCATGCCGTTGTCGGTCAGGGTCGCGGTGGGGTATCCGTACTGGCTGGCTGCTGCGGTGAAGGTCTGGGTGACGGTGGTGCCGGTGACGCGGTGGTGGGCGGAGAGGTGGACCAGGAGTCGGGAGTGGTCGTCGAGCCAGCCGATGATCTCGACCTCGGTGCCGCCGGTGAGCGTGGTGTGGGTGAAGTCGGACTGCCACAGCTCGTTGGGGCGGTCGGCGGCGAAGCGGCGCCAGGAGGATCGGGGGCGTTTCTGAGGCTGGGGCGTGATCGTGCCGTTGCTGGTCAGGATCCGCCAGATCGTGGTTCGGCCGATGGTGTGGCCTTGGCGGGTCAGGTGCCAGTCGATGGTGTCCGCGCCGGCGTCCAGGCCTTGGGCGGTGAGCTCGCCGCGGAGCTGGAGGACGCGTTCTCGGACCTGGTCCGGAGTGCGGGTGGGGACGGTCAGTGGTCGGCGTGAGCGGGGCTGGTAGGCGGCCTCGCCCTCGGTGAGCCAGCGGTGGTGGAGTTTGTGGACGAGGGACTTCGACACCCCGTAGCGGGCAGCGACCTGCCCGTAGGAGAGCTTCTGGACGGTGACCGCTTTGATGAGGACCTCGTACTTCGCCACCGTTCACGATGTCGTGGGACATCCGATCCCGACAGGGGGCAGTCGTTCACGATGTCTGGGGACACCCGTTCACGATGTCCTGGAACCAGACACCCCTCCGGACACGCATGTGATGTCCCAGGACATCGCGAACGGCTGAACCCCCGGTGGCGGGGGTTCAGCCGTTTTGTCGTTGGTGGCCGGTGGCCGGCCGCGGCTGAAGCCCGGGGGTGAGCTCTGCGAGGGCCGCGGCGCCCCGTTATTGCTGCGCGAGGCGTGTCGAGAGGGCGCCGAAGTGCATCCGGACGGCCTGTCAGATGAACAGTGGCGCCCTCTCGACGACTCGGCGCGCTCAGGTGCGTGGTCGGCGTGAGCGGGGCTGGTAGGCGGCCTCGCCCTCGGTGAGCCAGCGGTGGTGGAGTTTGTGGACGAGGGACTTCGACACCCCGTAGCGGGCAGCGACCTGCCCGTAGGAGAGCTTCTGGACGGTGACCGCTTTGATGAGGACCTCGTACTTCGCCACCGTTCACGATGTCGTGGGACATCCGATCCCGACAGGGGGCAGTCGTTCACGATGTCTGGGGACACCCGTTCACGATGTCCTGGAACCAGACACCCCTCCGGACACGCATGTGATGTCCCAGGACATCGCGAACGGCTGAACCCCCGGTGGCGGGGGTTCAGCCGTTTTGTCGTTGGTGGCCGTGGACGGTGCGGGCTGGGGCGCCGTCGACGGTCGCAAGATCGCATGTGGCGGCGCTCCCCTGTGGATGTCAGCGCCCTCTCGACCCGATGCGTCTGGTGGCTGTCGGGACGAACCTGCGTCGAGTGGGCAGCAGCCTGCACGAGGCGGGCCTCCCACGTGCGTGTTCCTGCCCATTCGATCTGTCTGGACCGTGGGCGCCCGTTCGACGCATCCCGTGGACGTGTGTTGCCCTCTCGCTGGCGTGCGCAGCGGAGAGCTTCTGGACGGTGACCGCTGTGATGAGGACCTCGTGCGCCGCTGCCGTTCACGATGTCGTGGGACATCCGAGTCCGGCAGGGGGCTGTCGTTGACGATGTCCGGGGACACCCGTTCACGACGTCCTGGAACCACACACCCCTCCGGACACGCAACACGGCCGGTCCCCAGCTCGGGGGCCGGTCGTTCGCGTCGGTTCGGGCGTCGGCGTGATCAGCCCCGGTTGTCGGCGTCCGGCGCGGTGCCGCGATCGGCGGTCCCGCCCTCGCGGTCGGCGCTCGCCTCGGCCTCCCGGCCGGCGTCCGGCGCGTCGTCGCTCCCGGCGCCCGCGTCCTGCGCACGTCCGTTCCCCGCGGCCTGGGTACCGTCCGCCCCTGCCTCCCGCGCACGGTCGTCGTCGTGCCCGAGGGCGTTGCCGGCGGCGTCGCGGGCCTTGTCGATCATGCCGTCGTGCTTGCCGCCGGTGGCCTTGCGTGCCGCGCCCTCCACCTTGTCGAGCAGCTGCTCGCCCCGCTCGCCACTCAGAGCGTCCTTGGCCTTGTTCAGGTAGTCGCCGATCCCCATGCCGGTCTCCTCGTCGTCGTGTCCTGCGTGTTCCGCGATCGGCCGCCGGGTCCACGGGGCCGGTCATCGGTCGGGGAGCCAGTCTGGCGGATGACGTCCGACCTCGGCGATCGCGTCGCTCCGCTCAGGATCCCTGCCAGATCGCACTGACCGGGGTGTGCGGGCACACGCGCTCCCACTCGGCCTCGTTCTCCGGGGTGCCGTGCCCGCCGCCGAAGCTCTGCTCGCTGCCGTCGAGGGCGACGACGCGTCGCTCTCCCTCGATCTCGTACTCGACCACGAGGCCGTCGTCGGTGACCCGCCCGATCGCGTTGGGCAGCATCAGCCCCGTCCCGTCGCCGTCGTAGCCGCTGTCACCCGCGAATACCGGGCACCGTTCAGGGGAGGCGAACACGTTCCCGATGCTGAGCGCCTCCATCACCGGCTGGCCCGGCGAGTGCGCCCAGGTGGGGACGGCAAAGGTGTCCGGGTCGGGTGAGCTGCCGTCGTCGGACCCGGCTCCGCCCGACGACGTGCCGTCGGATCGAGCCTCGTCCGACGACCTCTCCTCCGGCGGTGCGGTCACGTCCGTAACGGGAGTGGACCAACATCCGGCGAGCAGCGTCGCGCCGACGAGGGTGACGAACGAGACGGTCGGTCGTCGCACGGTGTCCTCCAGGTGGCGGACCGCCCGGGGAGGGACGGTGACAACCATGGTGGACGCGGGCCCGGCGCGGCTGGTGCCTCGTGGCACATCGGTGACCGACGGTCGTCGGATCGTGACCTGACCGACCTGACCGACCTGACCGACCTGACCGACCTGACCGCGCGACGCGCGGGGCTCTGGGTACGTGCACCGCGCGCCCGGGGACGCGGCTAGCCTGGACGATCGCCGTGCCGCAGGTTCCGGCGCGCACCGGTCCCGGCGCACCGGTCCCGGCACGTTCCGCTTCCGGCCCGCACCGTCCGACGGCGACAACCCCGACGTCCACCCCGACACCCCCCGAACGAGAAGGTCCGCCCGTGAGCACACCCCTGGAGCACTACGCCCTGCTGTCCGACCAGCGCACGGCCGCACTCGTCGCCCGCGACGGCAGCATCGACTGGCTCTGCTTCCCACGGTTCGACTCGTCGGCGGTGTTCACCGCGATCCTCGGGACGCGCGAGGACGGGCGCTGGCTCCTCGCCCCGCCCGAGGGCGAGCTCGTCTCCCGCGACTACGTGGACGACACCTTCGTGCTGGAGTCCCACTGGTCCACACCGACCGGGACGCTCACCGTCACCGACTTCCTGCCGATCGACGAGGACCCCGCGGCCCCGACGGCGGACCTCGTGCGCACCGTGACCTGCACGTCGGGCAGCGTCGAGGTGACGCACGACCTGCGGCTGCGGTTCGACTACGGCGCCGCGACGCCGTGGCTCCAGACGCTCGAGGTGGACGGCCGCACGGAGATCCACGCGGTCGCCGGCCCGGACTCGCTCGCGCTGCGCGGCCCGGCCCTCGAGCAGGTCAACGGGTCCTGCCGCGGGCACTTCGCGATGGAGGAGGGCGAGGAGCACACCTGGGTGCTCAGCTGGTCGCCGTCCTACCTCCCGGACGCCGCCCCGCGGCCCGAGACGCTGACACCGGTCGCGACGATCGCCTACTGGCGCGCCTGGGCGGCACGGATCGACGCGCGCGGTCCGTACGCGGACCAGGTGCGCCGCTCGCTGCTCGTGCTCCGGGCACTGACCGAGCGGCTGACCGGTGGCATCGTGGCGGCGCCGACGACGTCCCTCCCGGAGGAGTTCGGCGGCAGCCGAAACTGGGACTACCGGTACGTCTGGCTGCGTGACTCGGCCCTGACGATCGAGGCCCTCCTCAGCCACGGTTTCGTCACCGGCGCCCACGCATGGCGTACCTGGCTGCTGCGTGCCATGGCCGGCGACCCCCGTGACCTGAGGATCATGTACGGGCTCGACGGATCCCGGCACCTTCCGGAGCACGAGCTCACCCACCTGGACGGCTACGAGGACTCGCGGCCGGTGCGCATCGGCAACGGGGCGGCCGACCAGTACCAGGCCGACGTCGTCGGTGAGGTCATGGTCGCGCTCGACCTCGCCCGTGACGCGGGACTGGAGGAGACCGAGTTCTCCTGGGGCCTGCAGAAGGCGCTCCTCGACTACGCCTGGGACCGGTTCGACGACAAGGACCACGGGATCTGGGAGATGCGCGGCGAGCCTGCGTACTTCACCCACGGCCGCGCGATGATGTGGGCGGCGTTCGACCGTGGCGTCCGCGCGGTCGAGCGGCACGGGCTCGACGGCGACGTCGAGGCGTGGCGGGAGCGCCGGGACCTGCTGCGTGAGGAGATCCTCACCCGCGGGTGGAACGACGACATCGGTGCATTCACCCAGACCTACGGCTCGACCGAGGTCGATGCGTCGCTGCTGCAGCTCGCCCACATCGGATTCGTGGCCTACGACGACCCGCGCATGCTGTCCACCGTGGCCCGCATCGAGGACGACCTGCTCGACGCGCACGGCTTCCTGCACCGGTACCGGACGGCCTCCGGGCTCGACGGGCTGGCCGGCGACGAGTACCCGTTCCTCATCTGCTCGTTCTGGCTCGTCGAGCAGTACGCCCGCACCGGGCGGGTCGACGAGGCGCGGCGCATGATGGACGCCCTGGTCGCGACCGAGTCAGACCTCGGGCTCCTCGCGGAGGAGTACGACCCGCGGGCGGGCCGGCTCGCCGGCAACTTCCCGCAGGCGTTCAGCCACCTGGGCCTGGTGCGGGCCGCCGACGCGCTCGACCGCCGATCCGAATCGGCGTTCGAGGCCGCGGACAGCTAGCGCCTCGGGGCAGGAGGCCGAGAACCGGGCCAGGTGACCGAGCGCGGCCCGGTAGCGCCCGGCGGTGCCTCAGCGGGAGAGGTCGCGGACGAGCAGCGCCTCGAGGCGATCGCCGGGCTGCACGCGGTCGGCCTCCTCGGGCACGACGGCGAGGGCCTCGGCCCGGGCCAGGCTCGCCACCAGGTGCGAGCCGGCACCGAGCGGGTGCGGGGGCTCGGCCACGAGCTCGTCACCGACCCGCCGCAGCGCCACGGGCGCGTACTGCCGTCGGCCGGCGCGGGTGCGCCAGGCGCGTCCCGCGACCACCGGCACCGTGCGGCCGGCCGCCGCCGGGTCGGCCCCGGACAGCAGAGCGAGCAGGGGTCGCACGATCACGTAGAAGCTGACGAAGGTGCTCACCGGGTTGCCGGGCAGCGCGAGGACCGGCACGCAGCGGTCGTCGTCGAGCGCTCCCGCGCCCTGGGGGCGGCCGGGCTGCATGGCGACCTCATGGAGCGTGAGGCGCTGCCCGAGCGCCTCCCGGACCACCTCGTAGGCGCCCTGCGACATCCCGCCGGAGGTGAGCACGAGGTCGGCGTCCGTGCCCGCGCGCGCGAGCGTCGCGCGCAGGGCGCCGACGTCGTCCGCGCACCGCTCGAGCACCGGGACCGCCCCGGCCTGCGCGACCAGGGCCGCGAGCATCGGGCCGCCCGAGTCCGGGACGCGGCCGGGCGCGGGCACCGTGCCCGGCGGGCTCAGCTCGTCACCCGTGGCGACGACGAGGACCCGCGGCCTGGGCACCACCGGCACGGTCGCGCGCCCCACCGCTGCGGCGGCCGCGACGTGCGCGGGGGACACCCGCTCGCCCGCGGTGAGGACGACGTCGCCGACCCGTGCGTCCTCGCCCGCGACGCGCACGTGCGCGCCCACGCTCGGCCGCTCGGTCAGCCGCACCCGCGCCGGGGCGGGGCCCGGGCCGGGGCGGTGGTCGGTGAGCTCGACGGGGACCACCGCGTCCGCCCCGGCCGGCAGCGCGGCGCCAGTCATGATCCGCAGGGCCGCCCCGGGCGGGAGCGCCCGCGGCGCAGCCCCGGCGGGCAGGTCCCCGGCGACGGGGAGCTCGAGAGCGTCGTCGGGCAGCAGGTCGATGTCGCAGGCCCGTACGGCGAACCCGTCCATCGCCGAGGCGGTGAACGGGGGGACGGCGACGGCGGCCGGCACCGCGCCCGCGAGGATCCGCCCCGGTGCGTCCGCGAGCAGCGTCTCCTCCGGCTCGACGGCGCCGCGCGCGTCCAGGTAGGCGCGCCCGAGGCCGAGGACCTGCGCGAGGTGTTCAGACACGGGTACGCCGGTACCGCGGTCCGCGACCGGCACGCGGTGCCGGGACGGGGCGGTCATGCCGGCCTCAGGGTGCGGCGCACCGCGTCGAGCGCCTCGGGCAGCGGCGTGCCCCGGCCGACGGCCACGCCCACGAGATACGCCGAGACCGGCGCCATCGACCGCTGGACGCCCTCGGCCACCTCCCCGGTGAGCACGTGCACGGTGTCGACGTCGGGACCGGGATCGACGAGCCCTCGGGGCAGGCCGAGCTCTCGGCAGGCCGACTCCACCCACGGGTGCAGCCGCGCGGCCCAGTCCTCCTGCTCGGTGACCGGCGGGCGCCCGGACCGCCGGACCCGCTGCTCCCACGTGCGTCGGTCGGCGGGGGTGTCGACGTCGTCGGCCTGCGTCCCGGGTGCGGGCGTGGTCGCCAGGGTGAGCGGGGCGAGCAGGTCGCGCACCGACCGGTCCCGCGGGTCGCCCAGCTCGTCGAGCGCACGGCGCAGGGACGCGACCCTGGCCCGCAGGGCGAGCCACTCCCGGCGACCGTCCGGGCGCTCCAGGAGGATCCCGTCGACGCCGTCGGGCAGCGGTCCCGTCCGCTCCAGCGCCGTCACCACGCTCGACGCGCCCGGCAGGTCGCACGCGAGGACGAGGACCTCGTGGTCGAGGGCGCCCGTGTCCGGCGCACCCAGGGCCCGCAGTCCGGCGGCGATGCCTGCGGCCGGCCCGCCGAGCGGCGGGTCCTCCAGGGTCCGCCGCACGTCGGCGGGCACCTCGACGCCCGCGCCGGCCACGACGACGCGCGGCGCGGCGTGCGCGAGCGCCTCGAGGACCAGGTCGAGCATCCGGCGGCCGCCGACGGTGACGTCCGGCTTGGACACGCCGCCCAGGCGTCGGCCCGCCCCGCCGGCCAGGACGATGGCGGCCGGCATCAGAAGTTCACCTCCTCCCAGCCTCGGCGTCCCTGCGGCGGCACACCGGACTTCGACCGGTACACGATGTAGGGGCGGGTCAGGTAGCCCAGCGGCACGCTGAACACGTGCACGAGCCGGGTGAACGGCCACAGGGCGAACAGCAGGACGGCGGAGAAGACGTGGACCTGGAAGAGCGGCGTCGTCCCCGCCATGATCGAGGGGTCGGGCTGGAGCGTCCAGAACTGGCGGAACCAGACCGATATCGTCTCCCGGTAGTCGTAGTTGGCGATGGCTGAGTCCACCACCGTGGCGCCGACGCCGGCGAGGATCGTGATCGTCAGCAGCAGGTACATCGCCTTGTCCATGGGGGTCGTCGCCCCGAACACGCGCTTGTTCGTGCGCCGGCGGTAGATGAGCAGCGCCAGGCCGCCCACGCAGGCCACCGCCGCCGCGAGGCCGATCGTGATCGCCATGATGTGGTACATGTGGTTGGAGAGTCCGACGGCGTCGGTCCAGGACTTCGGGATCCCGAGCCCGACGGCGTGGCCGAAGAAGATCCCGATGATCCCGAAGTGGAACATCGGCGAGCCGATGCTCAGCAGCCTCGACTCGTAGATCTGGCTCGACCGGGTCGTCCATCCGAACTGGTCGTAGCGCCACCGCCAGATGTGCCCGAGCACGAAGAACGCCAGCGCGACGTACGGGACGATGACCCACATGACGGTGTCGACCGTCGACGGCTCGTTCATCACCGTGCTCCTTTCACGAGCGGCAGCAGGGGATGGCCCGAGGGGGAGGTCGTCGGTTCGACGTGGTCGTTCCCGTGGTCGTGACCGGAGCAGTCGTCGTCGCGGTGCATGAGGGGCGGCATGTCGTGCTCCGCCCCGTAGCCGTCGAGGCCGACCAGCTCCTCGGCCGGGCCCTCCTCGACGAGGCGGCGCACCGCCTCGTGGTCCTCGCCGTCGAGCTCGGGCAGCGTCGCGCACACGGCCTCGACGACGCCGTGCCAGGGCGAGCCGATGTCCGCCAGGTGGAGGCGGAGCAGCTCGAGGCCGGCCCGGTTGGCGAGCAGGATCTTCTCCGCGGCCGCCGCGTCGTGGCCGGCGCCGAGCTCGAGCACGAGGGTGAGGTGGTCGGGCAGCTCGTCGTCGCGGACGATCAGCCCGGCGCGCCGGTAGGCGTCCTTCACGCGGACGAGGGCCAGGCCCCGGCGGCGTGTGTCGCCGTGGCTGAAGTACGTCAGGTGCAGGCACCCGCGGCGGCGCGTGTCGAACGTGTCGACGTAGCTCGAGCGCAGGTCGTCGACGTCCGGGGCGGCCAGCTCGTCGAGCACGGGGTCGAGCATGTCCGCGTACCGCCGCGGCAGGCGCGTGACGAGCCGGCGCAGGTCGGGCAGGCGGGCGAGCAGCTCGTCGCCCGGGTAGTCGATGAGCCACGACGCCGCGGCCCACACCGCCCGGGTCTCCTCGACGGGGTCCCCGGCGGCGGTCGTGCCGGGCCGCGACGCCCTGCGGACCGGTGTCGACCCGGCGCGCCCGGACGCGGCGTGCCCGGGCGCGTCGCGTCCGGGCGCGCCGGCAGCGCCGTCCGCGCGCCCCGCGACGCCGGGGAAGGCGCGCTCGACGAGGCGGGCGAGGGCACCCATCAGGCGGTCCCCGCGGCCGGGCGGCGGGAGGGGAACAGCCCGGACGGCGTCCCCCTCCCGTCCCAGTTGAGCAGGTTGATGCGGCCGGACTCCGTCGGCCGGGTGTCGACCGGACCGGCGGGCACCCCGACACCGGCCATGCCCATGTCCTGCTCCGGCAGGTGCATCATGCCCGGCCCGCCGTCGGAGTTGAGCGGGCAGTCCGTCCCGACCCCCTCGAGCTGGTGGGCCTGCTCGGAGTGGCCCACCGGGATGACGTAGCGCTCGTCGTACTTCGCGATCGCCAGCAGCCGGTACATCTTCTCCATCGACGCACCGGTCATGCCGACGGCCTCGGCGATCTCCTCGTCGGGCTCGCCGCCGAGGTTGATGTCCCGCATGTAGGAGCGCATCGCGGCCATCCGGGCGAGCACCCGCTGGACCGGGACGACGTCGCCTGCGGTGAACAGGTTCGCCAGGTACTCCACGGGGATGCGCATCTGGTCGATCGCCGCGAACAGTGTGCTCGCGTCCTCGGCGTCGGCACCGGTCTCCTGCACGACGTCGACCACCGCGGACAGGGGCGGGACGTACCAGACCATCGGCATGGTCCGGTACTCCGGGTGCAGCGGGAGCGCGACCTCGAACTCCTTGATGAGGCGCCACACCGGGGACCTGCGGGCGGCCTGCACCCAGTCGTAGGGGATTCCGGCGCGCTCGGCGGCATCCTGGACCTCGGGGTCGTTCGGGTCCAGGAGGACGTCCTTCTGTGCCTCGAGGAGAGCGTGCTCGTCCTCGACCGAGGCGGCGGCGGTGACCTTGTCGGCGTCGTACAGGACGAGCCCGATGTAGCGCAGACGACCCACGCAGGTCTCGGAGCACACCGTCGGCTCACCGGCCTCGATGCGGGGGTAGCAGAACGTGCACTTCTCGGCCTTGCCGGTCTTGTGGTTGAAGTAGATCTTCTTGTACGGGCAGCCGGAGACGCACATGCGCCAGCCGCGGCACTGGTCCTGGTCCACCAGGACGATGCCGTCCTCCTCGCGCTTGTAGATGGCCCCCGACGGGCAGGAGGCGGCGCAGCTGGGGTTGAGGCAGTGCTCGCAGATGCGCGGCAGGTAGAACATGAAGGTGTTCTCGAACTCGAGCTTCACCTTGTCCTGAAGCCCCTTGAGCATCGGATCCTTGTCGCCGGCCGCGTAGGTGCCGCCGAGGTCGTCGTCCCAGTTCCCCGACCACTGGACCTGCACGCGCTCGCCGGTGATGAGCGACTTCGGGGGAGCGGTCGGGATGTGCTGCTGCTGCGGCGAGGAGAGCAGGTTGTCGTACTCGTAGGTCCACGGCTCGTAGTAGTCCTCGATGCCGGGCAGCTTGGGGTTGTTGAAGATCCGCAGCAGCTTGCTCACGCGGCCCCCGCCCTTGAGCCGGAGCCGGCCGCCCCGGCCGACCTCCCACCCGCCCCGCCACTTCTCCTGGTCCTCGTACCCGCGCGGGTAGCCCTGGCCGGGCCGCGTCTCGACGTTGTTGAACCAGATGTACTCCGTGCCCTGCCGGTTGGTCCACGCCTGCTTGCACGTGACCGAGCAGGTGTGGCACCCGATGCACTTGTCGAGGTTCATGACCATCGCCATCTGGGCCATCACTCGCATGTCTCGCTCCTTGTCCGATCCGCGTGCTCAGTACTCGACCGGGGTCGTGCGACGCCGGATCACGGTGACCTCGTCGCGCTGGTTGCCGGTGGGGCCGTAGTAGTTGAAGGCGAAGGCCAGCTGCCCGTACCCGCCCACGAGGTGACTCGGCTTGAGCATGATCCGCGTGAGGGAGTTGTGGATGCCGCCGCGTCGCCCGGACGTCTCCGACAGGGGCACGTTGACGGTGCGGTCCTGCGCGTGGTGCATGTACGCCGTCCCGCGCGGCATGCGGTGGCTGACGATCGCGCGCGCCGAGACCACGCCGTTGCGGTTGACGGCCTCGATCCAGTCGTTGTCCGCGATCCCCACCGCCTCGGCGTCCTCGACGCTCATCCAGATCGTCTGCCCGCCGCGCGAAAGGTTCATCATGAAGAAGTTCTCCATGTACATGGAGTGGATCGCCCACTTGTTGTGGGGCGTGAGGTAGCGGACCGCGATGCCCCCACCGCTGCGCTCGCCGACCCGCGTCTCGCCGAACAGGGCGGTCATGTCCAGCGGCGGACGGAACACCGGCAGCGACTCGCCCATCTCGAGCAGCCAGTCGTGGTCGAGGTAGAAGTGCTGGCGCCCGGTCAGGGTGTGCCAGGGCTTCTTCTTCTCGACGTTGATGGTGAACGGCGAGTAGCGCCGCCCACCGGTCTCGGACCCGGACCACTCCGGCGAGGTGACGACGGGCACGGGGGCGGCCTGGGTGTCCTTGAACGTCACGTGCCGGCCCGCGTTCTCCTCGGCGAGGTCGGCGAGCTGGACGCCGGTGCGCCGCTCGAGGGTGCGGAAGCCCTGCAGCGCCATCTCGCCGTTGGTGGTGCCGGACAGCCGCAGGATGAACTCCGCCGCCTGCAGGTCCGTCTCGATGCTCGGCTGCCCGGCCCCGACGCCGGACTCCACCCGCCCGTTGAGGGCGCCGAGCTCGGCGACGAACTCCTTCACGTCGTAGGTGAGCCCCTTGGTCGTCATGCCCAGCCTCTCCAGCAGGGGGCCGACGGAGACGTACTTCTCGTGGATCGTCGCGTAGTCGCGCTCGACCTCGACCAGGCGGGGCATCGTCCGGCCCGGGACCGGCTCGCACTCGCCCTTCTTCCAGTCCAGGACCTTCCCGCGCGGGGCCGCCATGGCGTCGGCGGAGTCGTGCTGGAGGGGGACGGCGACGACGTCGGTGCGCGTGCCGAGGTGGTCGACCGCCAGCTGGCTGAACCGCTCGGCGATCGTCTTCCACGCCTCCCAGTCGGTCCGCGACTGCCACGGCGAGGAGATCGCCGGGTTGAACGAGTGGATGAACGGGTGCATGTCCGTCGTCGAGAGGTCGTGCTTCTCGTACCAGGTGGCCGCGGGCAGGATGACGTCGGAGTGCAGCGTCGTCGATGTCATACGGAAGTCGAGCGTGAGCAGGAGGTCGATCTTCCCCGCGGGGGCCTCGTCGCGCCAGGTGACGTCGCGGGGCCGGAACTCCGGCGGCGTCTCCTCGGCCCGCACGTCGTTGTCGACCCCGAGCAGGTGCTTGAGGAAGTACTGGTCGCCCTTCGCCGAGCTGCCGAGGGTGTTGGCGCGCCACATCGACCAGATGCGCGGGTAGTTCTGCGGCGCGTCGGGGTCCTCGGCGGCGAACCGGATGTGGCCGTCGCGCAGCTGGTCGACGAGGTAGGGGATCGTCTCCTGGCCGGCCTCCTTGGCGCGGTCGGCCACGTCCAGGGAGCTGATGTCGAACTGGGGGAAGAACGGCTGCCAGCCGAGCCGCTGGGACAGGGCGACGGCGTCGGCGGTCGTCGTGCCGGCGAACGTGCCCGCCCCGGTCCGTGCCGCGAGCCGGTCGGCGCCGAACTGGTCGTAGCGCCACTGGTCGGTGTGCATGTACCAGTAGGTCGTCTGCGTCATCTGCCGCGGGGGCCGCGACCAGTCCAGGGCGTTGGCCAGGTGCAGCCAGCCGCTGATGGGTCGGACCTTCTCCTGGCCGACGTAGTGCGCCCAGCCGCCGCCGTTGACGCCCTGGCAGCCGGTGAGGTTCGTCAGCGTGAGGAACGTGCGGTAGATGGTGTCGGAGTGGAACCAGTGGTTCGTGCCGGCGCCCATGATGATCATCGAGCGGCCGCCGGAGTCGCGGGCGTTGGCGGCGAACTCGCGGGCGATCCGGGCCGCGGCCTGAGCGGGGACGCCGGTGATGGCCTCCTGCCAGGCCGGGGTGGCGGGCTGGGTGGCGTCCTCGTAGCCCGTGGGCCACGAGCCGGGCAGGCCCGGGCGAGCGACCCCGTAGCGGGCGAGCAGCAGGTCGTAGACGGTGGTGACGAGCCGGCCGCCGACGCGGCGGGCCGGGACGCCGCGCAGCACGTCGTGCGCCTCGCCCTGGTCGGCGGAGTCGAACCGGGGCAGCGCGACCTCGACGGATCGCTCGGCGTGCTCGATGAGGCTCAGGGCCGGCACGAGGTCGCCGAGGTCGAGGTTCCAGCGGCCCTCGCCGTCGGCGGCGAACCGGTGGCCGAGCGTGCCGCCGGGCACGGCCGGGTGGCCGGTGACGGCGTCGAGCATGACGGGCTTGAACTCGGCGTGCTCGGTGTCGGCCTCCTCGCCCACGAGCTCGGCGCCGAGGTCGTCCGCGACGACGAACTTCCCGGCCTGCCACGCGCCGCCCTCGCCTGAGGTGAGCTCGACGAGGAACGGCAGGTCGGTGTAGCGGGAGACGTAGTCGGTGAACCGCTCCGTCGGCTGCTCGACGAAGAACTCGCGCAGGATGACGTGCCCCATCGCCATCGCGAGGGCGGCGTCGGTCCCCGGGTGCGGCGCGAGCCACTCGTCGGCGAACTTCACGCTCTCCGCGTAGTCGGGCGCGACGGAGATGACCTTCTGGCCGCGGTACCGGGCCTCGGTCATCCAGTGGGCGTCCGGGGTCCGGGTGAGGGGGACGTTGGAGCCCCACATGATGAGGTAGGAGGCGTCCCACCAGTCCCCGGACTCCGGGACGTCGGTCTGGTCGCCGAAGACCTGGGGCGAGGCGGGCGGCAGGTCGGCGTACCAGTCGTAGAAGCTGAGCATCGAGCCGCCGATGAGCTGGTGGAAGCGGGCGCCGGAGGAAAACGACACCTGGCTCATCGCGGGGATCGGGGAGAAGCCGGTCGCCCGGTCCGGCCCGAGCTCCTTGACCGTGTAGACGTAGGCCGCGGCGACGATGTCCACGGCCTCCTTCCAGGTGGCCCGCACGAGACCGCCCTTGCCGCGGGCCGACTTGTAGCGGCGGGCCTTCTCGGGGTCCTCGACGATGGACTTCCACGCGAGGACCGGGTCGCCGCCGGGCACCTGCTCCCGCGCCTCCCGGAACAGCCGGACGAGCTCGCCGCGCACGTACGGGTAGCGCACCCGCGTGGGGGAGTAGGTGTACCAGGAGAAGGAGGCACCTCGCGGGCAGCCCCGGGGCTCGTACTCGGGTCGGTCCGGCCCCGCCGACGGGTAGTCGGTCTGCTGCGACTCCCAGGTGATGATCCCGTCCTTGACGTACACCTTCCACGAGCAGGACCCGGTGCAGTTGACGCCGTGGGTGGAGCGGACGACCTTGTCGTGGCTCCAGCGGTCCCGGTAGAAGGAGTCGCCGGATCGCCCGCCCTCGAGGTGGATCTCCCGGTTGTCCGGGCTGACGGGGGCCCGGGAGAACATCTTGCGCACGCCGATGAGGGCGTCCGTCAGCGAGCTGTCGAGGCCGGGCGCGGTGCCCCGCTCGGAGTCCCGGACGGTCATGAGGTCCTCCCGTGGTCGTGGTGATCGGCGTCGTGGATCGGCACCTCGTGGTCGGCGGCGGTGCGCCGGCGCGCCGCCCGGCCGACCATGAGGGTGATGACGACGGCTCCGGCCGACGCCACGGCGAGGGCCAGCAGGCCGAGCCCGTAGTTGGACTGGTTGATCCACAGCTGACCGAGGATGAGCGGCGGGACGAAGCCGCCCAGGCCGCCGGCGGCACCGACGAGTCCCGTGATGGCGCCGACCTTCGACGGGTCGGACGCCTGGCCGACGAGGCCGAACACGGCGCCGGTGCCCAGGCCGAGCCCGACCGCCATGACGAGGAAGGCGGCGGTGCCGATCCCGGACAGCGAGGGGTTGATGCTGAGGACGACCGCCATCGCCGTGACCGTGAGGTAGGAGGCGAGCAGGGTCGTGACGGCACCGATGCGGTCGGCGAGCAGGCCGCCGACGACGCGGCAGGCGACGGCCAGGACGACGAACCCGCCCATCCGGGCCGCGGCGTCGCCGGCCTCGAGGCCGTACTCGTTCTGCAGGTAGGTCGGCAGATAGACCGAGAAGGCGACGTACCCGCCGAACGCGATGGCGTAGAGGTACATCGCCTGCCACGTGAGGGCCAGGCCGGCTGCGCCCCGCACCTTGGCGACCATCGACGTCCTCGAGGGCGTCCAGGCCGGGGCGTCGCGCATGAGGAACCAGGCGAGAGCGGCGTAGAGCGCCAGGACGGCCGCGGCCACGAGGAAGGGGACGGTCTCGCCCGCGCCGACGTGGAGCGGGACGGTGGTGAACGCCGAGATGGCGGTGCCGACCATGCCGGCGCCGTAGATCCCCAGCGCGAGGCCGCGCCCGCTGGGCGGGAACCAGGCGTTGACGAAGGGCACACCGACGGCGAACACCGTCCCCGCGATTCCGAGGAAGAATCCACCGACGAGCAGGGCCGTGTAGCTGTCCTGCCCGAAGAATCCGAGGAACAGTACCGGGACGATGCTGACGACCGAGATCAGCGGCATCATCACGCGACCGCCGTACCGGTCCGTGAGCGCGCCGACGGGAATCCGGCCGAGCGAGCCGACGAGCACCGGGACCGCGACGAGCAGGGCCGAGTCCGCCGTCAGACCCTTCTCGACGAAGGTCGAGCCCAACGGGCTCAGCAGCGCCCAGGCCCAGAAGTTCAGCATGAAGCCGACGGTCGCCAGCACGAGCGCCCGCGTGCGCGGCCCTCGGCCCGTGTCCGTGACTGCGGAGCCCGAACCTGCGTCCACGTCCACCCTCCCCGACCATTCAACGGCTTTCGAGGAGCATAACCACGACACGTATTAAGAAAGACATTGATGCGGTAATCATTCGGTGTGCATTCCGGACATAAACGACGTGAGTGATCATGGCGGTCGGGTGTTCCTTCCGCTTTTTCTCATTGGTCGTTCATCGTTCAGCGTTCGTCGCCCGTGCGGACGACCCGCGCGGGCCACCTACCATCGCGGCATGGAGCCCTTCACCCTGACCGACGGCGTCGTCGAGCTCTCCGTGCCCACCGAGAAGGACGTCGACGCGGTCCTCGGGGCCTGCCAGGACCCGGCGATCCAGGAGTGGACCACCGTCCCCTCGCCGTACCGCCTGCGCGACGCCGAGACGTTCGTGCGTGACGTCTCCGTCCGCGGCTGGGAGCTCGACACGCCCCACTGGGCGGTCCGGGAGATCGGTCCGGACGGTCCGACGCTCGTAGGTGTCGTCTCCTGCGGCCCCGTCCGAGCGGGTGCCCGCACCGAGATCGGCTACTGGATGGCGCCGGCCGGCCGCGGGCGCGGGCTGCTGGCGCGGGCGCTCGACCTCGTCCTCGACGAGCTCTTCGCCCGGGGGGTCGCGGCCGCCGGGTGGTCCGCGGAGATCCACGACGGCGAGCCCAACTGGGACTCGTGGCGCGTCGCGTGGCGGCTCGGGTTCCGCGCCGAGGGTGTGTCTCGCGCCGCCTTCCCCAACAAGGGCGTGCTCCACGACGGTCTTCGCGCCACACTCCTCGCCACGGACCCGCGCGAGCCGGCGGCACCGTGGGACGGCCCGGCTCGCGCGAGCGGTGACGAGTGGGCCGTGCTCGACGACGACCCCGGCGTCGGTGCCGACTCCGACGCGGGCGCCGACCCCGACGCGGGCGCCGACTCCGACGCGGGCGCCGACCCCGACGCGGGCGCCGACTCCGACGCCAGCGCGGACGGGCCGGCGCACGGCGGTCCCACGATGCCGGACCCGCGCGACCCCGAGGCGCTCGTGCGGCAGTTCCACGCGACCTACGAGCTGCCGGTGGTCACCACCGGTCCCGAGGCCGACGTCGAGCGGGTGCACATGCGCACCGGGCTCGTCGTCGAGGAGGCGGCGGAGCTCGTCGGTGCGGTCTACGGTCGGCGCGCCGAGGAGATCCTCGTCGAGGCGTTCGCCCGCGCGGTCGAGGCGGACGACGGCGCTCGGGACACGGTCGAGGTCGCGGACGCCCTCGGGGACCTCGTCTACGTCGCCTACGGGATGGCGCTCGAGTGCGGCATCCCGCTGCCCGCGGTGCTGCGCGAGATCCAGGCTTCCAACCTGTCCAAGCTCGGCGAGGACGGCCGCCCGATCTACCGCGAGGACGGCAAGGTGCTCAAGGGGCCGGGATACTTCCCGCCCGACGTCGACGGCGTGCTGCGCCGGGAGCGCCTGACCGGCTGACGACACGCACCCGCGGAGCAGTGCCACCATGGTCCGATGACCAGCCCCGACGCCGTGACTCTGCCCGACGACAACCCGTTCTCCCGACCCTCGCCGCTCCCGTTCGGGATGCCCGAGTTCGGCGCGATCAGGCCCGAGCACCTGCTTCCGGCGCTTCGCGCGGGCCGGGCGGCCCAGCGCGCCGAGTGGGAGTCCGTCGCGTCGGACCCGCAGGAGCCCACGGTGGAGAACACGCTCGTGGCGCTCGAGCGCTCGGGCGAGCTGCTCACTCGCGCGGCCGTCGTCCTGTCGACGCTCGCCGGCTCCGTCGGCGGCCCTGAGTACGACGCGATCTCCGCCGAGAACGCCCCGGAGTCCTCCGCGCACGGCGACGCCTTCTGGTTGGACGCGCGCCTCTACGACCGCTTCCGGGTGCTGCAGTCCGCGGGGGGCCTCGACGAGCAGGACGCCTGGGCGGTCGACGAGTACGTGCGCGGGTTCGAGCGTCGCGGCGTCGGCCTGGACGAGGCCGGGACCGCCCGGCTGCGTGCCCTCAACGCCGAGATCGCCGAGCTGACGACCGACTTCCGCAACCGGGCCGCCGCGGGCATGGCCGCCGCCGCGCTGCCGGTGCGCGACGAGGCGGCGCTCGCCGGCCTCGACGAGTCGCGCCGCCGGACCCTCGCGGAGTCGGCCGCGGCCCGGCCCGCCGCGGCCGACGGCGCCGAGCACCTCGTCACCTACGTGCTGCCCAGCCAGCAGCCCCTGCTCACCGAGCTCACGGACCCGGCCACGCGCGCCGAGGTGCTCGCCCGGTCCGTGGCGCGCGGGACCGGCACGGACCCCGCGACCGACACCCGTGCCCTCGTGCGGGCGATCGCGCGCGCCCGCGCCGAGCGCGCCCGCCTGCTCGGGGCCGAGCACCACGCGGAGATCGTCGCCCGCGGGGCCACCGCCCCGGACTCCGACGCGATCACCGCCATGCTCAGCCGCCTCGCGCGCCCCGCGGTGCGCAACGCCGCCCGGGAGGCCGAGGACCTCGCGGCGCTCGCGGCCGCCGACCCTCAGCGGCCGGCCGACGCCGGCGAGCTCGCGGCGGGCGACTGGTCCTACTACGCCGAGCGGCTGCGGACCCAGCGGTTCGACGTCGACGACGCGGTCCTGCGCCCCTACCTCGAGCTGGACTCCGTGCTGGAGCGCGGCGTGTTCCTCGCCGCCGGACGCCTGTACGGCCTCACCTTCACCGAGCGCCCCGACATCGAGGGCTACGCCGACGGCGTGCGCGTGTGGGAGGTCCGCGAGGAGGACGGCACGTCGCTGGGCCTGTTCGTCGGCGACTTCTACGCCCGCGAGCACAAGCGGGGCGGTGCGTGGATGCACGACCTCGTCACCGCGTCGACGCTGACCGGGAAGGCGCCGGTCGTCGTCAACAACGCCAACATCACGCGGCCGCCGGCGGGGGAGCCGACGCTGCTCGTGTGGGACGAGGTGCGGACCCTCTTCCACGAGTTCGGGCACACGCTGCACTCGCTGCTCACCTCCGCGCGCTACCCGGGCTTCGCCGGGACGGCCCTGCCGCGGGACTTCGTCGAGTACCCCTCCCAGGTCAACGAGCAGTGGATGGAGCACCCGGAGGTGCTGGCGTCCTTCGCCCGCCACCACGTCACCGGCGAGCCGCTCCCGGAGGCGACCGCCGGGCGGCTGCGGTCGATGGGCGCCTACGGCCAGGGCTTCGCGACGTCCGAGTACCTCGGCGCCGCGCTCGTGGACCAGGCCTGGCACCGCCTCGGCCCGGACGAGGTGCCCGCGGACGACGCGGGGGTCCTGCCCTTCGAGGCCGCGGCCCTCGCCGACGCCGGACTCACCGACCCGCGGATCCCGCCGAGGTACCGCACCACGTACCTCAACCACTCCTTCGGCGGCGGGTACGACGCGAGCTACTACGCCTACATCTGGTCCGAGGTGCTCGACGCCGAGACCGTCAACTGGTTCCGCGCCCACGACGCGGGCAACCTCGGGCTCACGCGCGCGGCCGGCGAGACGTTCCGCGACGAGCTGCTCTCGCGCGGCAACTCCCGCGACCCGCTGGCATCCGTCGAGACGCTCCTGGGCCGCACGCCGTCCATCGAGCCGCTGCTCGCCCGCCGCGGCCTGGACGACTGACACCCGCACGCTCGAGGTCGACGAACCGCACGCTCGAGGTCGACGAACCGCACGCTCGACGACCGACGACGAAGGGCCCCCGCCGCAGGCGGGGGCCCTTCGCTCGTTCAGCGGATCAGCGCTGGACCGTCAGGGTGTCGGTCCCGTTGCCGTCCCAGTCGCCCACGTGGACGACGTCGTTCGCCCGCCCGTAGCGGATGGTCTGCTCCGCCCAGCCGTCGGTCAGCGAGTTGCGCAGGAAGTACTCGTTCCCGCGGCGGACGGCGAGCGTGTCGATCTCGTCGCCGTCCCAGTCACCCACGTAGATCTCGTCGCCCGCGCGACCGTAGGTGAACACGGAGTCCGCCCAGCCGTCACGCACCGTGTTGGCCACGAAGTACGTGTTGCCGCGGCGCACGGTGAGGGAGTCGGTCCGGTCGCCGTCGAAGTCGCCCACGATGACGTCGTCACCTGCGCGACCGTAGGTCACCTCGGCGTCGGCCCAGCCCGTCTGCATCGTGTTGCTGACGAAGTACTGGGCGCCACGACGCACCGTGAAGGTGTCGAAGCCGTCGCCGTCCCAGTCACCCACGAGCACGACGTCGTCCGCGCGGCCGTAGTGGATCTCGTCCACCGCGGCGTTGCCGACACGGTCGTTGTTGATGAGGTACCGGTTCCCACGACGCACGGAGATCGTGTCGACGCCGTCGCCGTCCCAGTCACCCACGAGCACCTCGTCGTCCGGACGTCCGAACTCGTAGGTGTACTCGGCGGGGCCGTCCGCCCAGGTGTTCGACGTGAAGAACGTCGACACCGGGCCGCTGGTGGGCGGCGGGACGTCGTCGCCGCCGCGGTCGATGGTGAACGCGCCGGACGTCCACCGCTCGAGCTCGCCGGCCTCCTCCGAGCCCAGCGGGGCGACCGCGGTGAGCTCGAAGACGTAGTCGCCGTCCGGCAGGGCCACGCGGCCCGTCCGGTCGTCGGTCAGGACGGTGCCGTCCCAGGTCCACAGGTCGACCCCGGGGGAGAGGCCGACCGTCTGCTCGGTGCGGACGATGCCACCGCCCGTGCGGGCGCCTGCCTGGTCGGCCGGGTACACGCGCAGCGTCAGCTCCTGGGCGCTGTGCTCGAGCGCCCAGACGGCTGCGGGCTGGTCGAGCAGCTCGAGGCTGAACGTGCTGCCCGCCTCGACGGGCTCGAACGTCGCGCCGGCCTGGCACTCGCCGCCGACGAACCGGTCGCACCCGACGAGCTGGCCGAGCGTCCCGTTCTCCTCACCCTCGACGAGGTCCTCGAGGAGGTTGACCGACTGGTAGTCGCCCGCGAAACCGTAGAACGGCAGCGAGATCGGCTCCACCGACTCGTCGGTCGGCGTGAGGACGACGTAGCCGCCGTACTGCGCGCCGAGCTCCTCGAGACTCGCGTCCGGGGTGATGGCGTACGAGAACGTGGCGGAGCCGCCCGCGGGGACGGTGACCTCGGACGGGCCGGCGTAGGTCGACGCGCCCTCGTAGATCCCGTAGTTCCACGAGCCCGTCGACGCGATCGCGTCGACCGTGGAGATCTCGTAGGTGACGTCGGCGCCCGACGTCGACGTCAGGGTGACCTCGCCGGACGACGGACCGTGCTCGGACTCGCCGAGGACCAGCTGGCCCGGGCTCGCGATGACGCCGGCCTGGATCGACTCGTCGATCTGGATGAGGCCGGCGCCCTGGCGGTGCACGGCGTCGAGCAGCCCGAGCTCCGGGTTGCCGTTCCAGTTCGCGGGCTCGGCGTAGTTCTGCAGGACGTCGCGGATCAGACCCGAGTCGGTGCCCGGGTGCGCCTCGAGGTACAGCGCGACCGCGCCCGCGACGTGCGGGGCGGACATCGACGTGCCGGTCAGCGTGGCGTAGCCGCCCGACTCGAGCGGGTACGGGGCGTAGATCGAGCCGCCGGGCGCGCCGAGGTTCGGCTTGAGGTCGAGCTCGGCGCTGCCGCCCCACGAGGAGCCGACGTTGATGAGTCCGGCGGTCGGGCTGACGACCTCGATCTCCTGGTCCGTGACCGTGACGGAGAAGCCGTCGGTGCCGATGGACTCGGCGAGGGCGATCCCGTCGTCCTGGCTGACGATCGTCACCGGGATGGTGATCGCCGGGTCGCCCGCGACGGTCGCGGCGGCGAGGCCCGGGGCGTTGTTGTAGATGATGAGCGCCTCGGCGCCCGCCTCCTGCGCGTTGAGCGCCTTGATGTGGAACGTGCAGTCGCCGCGCTGGATGAGCACGAGCTGACCCGTGTGGTCCTCCTCGAGCGGGGTGCAGCCCTGGGCGGACGCCTCACCGGGCGTGCCGATCGAGGCGATCTCGGTGTAGGTCGTCCCGGGCACCGGCTCGGGCGCCTCGGTCGCGGGCATGTGCCCGATGAGCTCGCCGTCCGGGCCGATCTCGAGCGCGTCGGCCGTCACCGCGAGGTTGTCGTACATCGCGACGCCGATGACGCTCTCACCGTTGCCGGGGGAGCCGGCGGCCCAGGGGCCGAGCTCGCCCTCGTTGCCGATGGAGGCGGTGACGACCATGCCGAGGTCGTGCAGGCGCGAGGCGATGACCGAGGTCGGGTAGTCGTTCCAGCCGGCGAAGGCGGAGCCGATCGACATGTTGAGGACGTCCGCGCCGTCCGCGTACGCGAGCTCCATGGCGGCGTTCATGATGTCGGTCTCGGTGGAGCCGTCGCAGCCGAACACCCGGTAGGAGCCGAGGGTGACCCCGGGGGCGACGCCGCGGACACCGCCCGCGGTGGTGTCGCCGTCCGCGCCGACGATGCCGGCGACGTGGGTGCCGTGGCCCTGGCAGTCGTCGGGGTCGTTGTCCGGGCGGGGGATCGGCTGGTAGTTGGGCGAGGCCGGGTCGGCGTTGTAGTCGTCGCCGACGAAGTCGTGACCGGTCGTCACGCGCGCGGTCGGGAAGGTGTCGCCGTCCGGGACGCCCGAGCCGCCGAAGTCCTGGTGGTCGTAGTCGATGCCGGTGTCCATGACGGCCACGTGCACGCCCGCGCCATCGAACCCGAGCTCGCTGTAGACGGTGTCCGCGCCGGTCATGGTGACGGCGTTGGCCATCTCGGGGGAGTTGTTCGGGAGCGTCTCCGGCGCGTCGACGATCTCGACGGGCCAGACGCCCGAGACGCCCTGCATGCCGAGGATCGTGTCGATGTCGGAGTCGGCCACCTCGATCGACAGGCCGTTCCAGACGCTGGAGTACTCGTGGCGCACGTCGATCGACACGCCCTCGTTGGCCGCGTCGGTGAGGAAGTTCGCCTGCTGGGCGTCGACGCCGGCCCGGCTGCCGCCCAGGGCGGTCGCGGTGCGGTCGAGGCCGACGAACCAGGCGCCCGACTCGGAGCCCGCGGCGAGCGCGGCGGCGGTGTCGGCGGACATCGAACGGCGGGCGTCCGGGTCGGCCGGGTCGATCTCGGCGACGTCGGCCGAGGCGGGGACGGCGAGAGCCCCGACCAGGAGCGCGCCGGAGGCCGCGGCCACGCCCAACATCCGTCCACCTCCCCGTCGTGCTCGGGTCAAGGGCAGGGTGGACACGCGTTGAACCTCCGGTACATAGACGATGACGATCGTCGGCGACCGTCACGGTGCGCATCACATCATGCCCTGCCCCACCAGGGAAGACCCACGATCGGGTCGAGCGGGACACCGTGATCGGTTGCGAAACGGTAACGGTGGGGTGTTCCGCCGGTCGCGGGTAGGTTCGAGGGCATGACCGAGCGCATCTCACCCGAGGACGAGGTCCTGTCGATCTGCCGCGACCTCATCCGCATCGACACGTCCAACTACGGCGACGGCTCCGGCCCCGGCGAGCGCGAGGCCGCCGAGCTCGTCATGGGCCTGCTCACCGAGGTCGGGTTCGAGCCCGAGCTCATCGAGTCGGCGCCGCGGCGGTCCAGCGTGCTGCTCCGCATCCCCGGGGAGGACCCCACGCGCGGGGCGCTGGTCCTGCACGGGCACACCGACGTCGTGCCGGCGGCGAAGGACGACTGGAGCGTCGACCCGTTCGGGGCCGAGGTCCGCGACGGCATGGTGTGGGGCCGCGGCGCGGTCGACATGAAGAACATGGACGCGATGATCCTGTCGGTCGCCCGGTCGATGGGCCGGGACGGGTGGCGGCCCCCGCGCGACCTCGTGGTCGGGCTGCTCGCCGACGAGGAGGCCGGCGGACGCTTCGGCGCGCACTGGCTCGTCGACCACCGGCCCGACGTGTTCGAGGGCGCGACCGAGGCGATCAGCGAGGTCGGGGGCTTCTCCGCGCAGATCGCCGGGCAGCGCGTCTACCTGCTGCAGACCGCCGAGAAGGGGCTGGCCTGGCTGCGCCTGGTGGCGCAGGGCCGCGCCGGCCACGGTTCCCAGGTCAACGAGGACAATGCGGTCGCCCACCTCGCCGCGGCGGTTGCGCGCATCGGCCGCCACGAATGGCCCCTGCACCTCAACAAGACCGTGCGCGCCCTGTTCGACGGCGTCGCCGAGCTCACCGGGACCACCTACGACCCGGAGGACCCGGACAGCGTCGAGAAGCTGGTCGAGCAGTTCGGGTCGGTGCGCAACTTCGTCGGCTCCACGATCCGCACCTCGGCCCACCCCACGCAGCTCGACGCCGGGTACAAGGCCAACGTCGTCCCGGGCTCCGCGACCGCCTCGCTCGACGTGCGCCCGCTGCCGGGCCACGAGGCCGAGGTGCGGGCCACGCTCGCCGAGCTCGCGGGCGACAAGGTACGGATCGAGGAGATCCACACGGACATCGGCCTCGAGGTGCCCTACTCGGGCGACCTGGTCGACGCGATGGTCGGCGCCCTCGGTCAGGAGGACCCGGACGCGTCGGTGCTGCCGTACATGCTCTCGGGCGGAACTGACAACAAGGCCCTGTCGCGGCTCGGCATCACGGGCTACGGGTTCGCCCCGCTGCGGCTCGACCCCGAGCTGGACTTCGCCGGCATGTTCCACGGCGTCGACGAGCGGGTGAACATCGACGCGCTCACCTTCGGCGCCCGCGTGCTCGAGCGGGTGGTGCGGACGAGCTGAGCAGCTCGAACCGGGTCAGTGGTCGGCGAGCGTGGAGACCACCCGCATCGCCCGACGCCGCAGCACGATCTTGCGGGCACCGCCCTCGTAGAGGACGGACCGGGCGAGCTCCCACCGGCCGTACTCGGCCTCGGCGGTGATGAGGCGGCGCGCGTCGGACCGGCCCACGTCGGGCGGGATCGTCATGGTCCGGAACTCGTAGTAGGTGTCGCTCGCGTACCTCGAGCCCGCTCGCGCCATGCCGCCTCCTCGGTGCGTCGGTCGTGCCCGGTCGGGTCGACCGGTCGGACCATCCTGGCCCAGGCTGGCACTTCGCGCGTGCACCGCTAGGCTCGGTCTCATGGCTACGGACCCGCGTGCAGCCCTGGACCGCCTCGTCGCGGCGCTCGAGGAGCACCACCTCGCCGCCGCCGCGGCCCAGGACCCCGACTCCCCGCGCGTGGTCGCGGCCGCCTCGACGATCGCCGAGGTGTTCGTCACCTACGACGACGCCCTCTTCACCGAGTACGGCGTCGACCTCCCGTTCGATCTCTACGACGACGACGACGTGGACGACGACTACGACGACTACGGGGACGACGAGGACGACGACCTCGAGGACCTCGACGACGAGGACGACGACGAACGCCGGTAGCGCCCCGCGCCCGGACCGGCGGGCCCGGAGGGCTCAGAGCCGCTCGGGGTAGCCCAGCGGGATGGCGCTGACCTCGTCGAGCGCGCGCTCGATGGACTCCGGGAGGTCGAGCTCGGCCCCCTTGAGGGTCTGCCGGAGCTGCGCGGCGCTGGAGGCCCCCACGAGGGAGACGTCGACGCCCGAGCGCACCGACCACGCGAGCGCCACCTCGGCCGGCGAGACGTCCAGCCCGTCGGCCGCCGTCGCGACGGCCTCCGCGATCGAGGCCGACCGCGCGTCCAGGTACGGCTCGACGAAACCCCGCAGGTGGGCCGACGCCGCGCGCGACGCGGGCGGCACGCTCGAGCGGTAGCGGCCGGCGAGCACGCCGCGACCGAGCGCGGACCAGGCGATCACCCCCAGGCCCAGCGCGCGTGCGGCCGGCAGGAGCTCGCGCTCGGTCCCGCGCTGGAGCAGCGAGTGCTCCACCTCGACGGCGGCCAGGTGCGGCGCCGGCAGGAGGGTCCGGGACAGGGTCGCCGCGTGCGCGGTCGACCACGCCGGGTGGTTGGCGAGCCCCACGTAGCGGGCGCGGCCGGTGCGCATCGCGTGGTCGAGCGCCCCGAGCGTCTCCTCGAGCGTCGTCTCGGGGTCGGGGCGCTGGACCAGCCACAGGTCCACGCGGTCCGTGCCGAGCCGCACGAGGGACGCGTCGAGCTCGGTGAGCAGGGCCGCGCGGGAGGCGTCCACGACGCCGGTCCCGCCGCGTACCCGGGTGCCCGCCTTGGAGACCACGACGACGTCGTCGCGCACGCGGCGCTCGGCCAGCTGGGCGCCGAGGATCTCCTCGGCCGCCCCGTCCGCGTACGACGCCGCGGTGTCGATCACGGTCCCGCCGACGTCGAGGAACGCCTCGAGGTGCTCGGCGGCGTCGTGCTCGTCGGTGTCCCGGCCCCAGGTCAGGGTGCCGAGGCCGACGGCGGACACGGCGAGGCCCGTGGCCCCGAGGCGGGAGGTGCGCATGGCGTCACGGTAGCCGCCACGGCCGACGGACCTCGCGAGCGGATACCGTGTCCCCCCGTGACATGGTGGGAGACGATCGTCCTCGGGATCGTGCAGGGACTCACGGAGTTCCTACCGATCTCGTCGTCCGCGCACATCCGGATCTTCGGCGAGCTGCTGCCGTCGAGGACGGACCCGGGCGCCGCGTTCACCGCGATCTCCCAGCTCGGCACCGAGGCGGCGGTCGTCGTCTACTTCCGCAGGGACATCGCGCGGATCGTCTCGCACTGGTTCCGGGCGCTCCCGGTGGGGCCGTGGAAGAGGCAGCTGCCCGCGAGCGACCCCGACGCCCGCATGGGCTGGTTCGTCATCGTGGGCTCGATCCCCATCGGGGTCCTCGGCCTGCTGCTCGAGTCGTGGATCGACACCACGTTCCGCCACCTGTTCATCACCGCCGCGATGCTCGCGCTGTTCGGCCTGCTCCTGCTCGTCGCGGACCGCACGGCGAAGCAGACCAAGGGCCTGGACCACCTCTCGTGGTGGGACGCGATCCTCCTCGGCCTCGCTCAGTCCCTCGCCCTGGTGCCCGGCGTGTCCCGGTCGGGCGCGACGATCACGATGGGACTGTTCCTCGGCCTCACGCGCGAGGCGGCGGCCCGGATGTCGTTCCTGCTCGCCATCCCGGCCGTCATCGCGTCCGGCATGTACAAGCTGTTCTCGGACGTCCTCCTGAGCGACGCGCCGCCGGCCCCCGGGGAGCCGAGCCTGTTCGCCACCTTCCTGGCGACGGTCGTCGCGTTCGTCGTCGGCTACTGGGTCATCGTGTGGTTCCTCAAGCTCGTCTCCACCCGCACGTACCTCCCCTTCGTCGTCTACCGGATCGTCCTCGCCGTCGCGATCGTCGCCCTCGTCCTCGGCGGCGTCATCTCGGCCACCGCCTGACCTCGGCTGCCGGCACGGCCCCGGGGCGGGACGCGGACGGCCCGGCCCGCGTCCCACCCGATCCTCGACGGGGCGCGGACGGCCCGGCCCGTGCCCGCCCGATCCGAACTAGGGTCGAGCGGTGAGGTCCTGGTCCGCCCCCGTCGTCCCCGAGCTTCCCGACCGCGGTGGGGAGGTGCGTCTCGCCTCCACCGTGGGCCTGCCGCCGGCCTCGCCTCCGGAGCCCCAGGAACCGGGCGCGCGCCGGCTCTACGTCTGCGGCATCACCCCCTACGACGCCACCCACCTCGGTCACGCCGCCACCTACGTCGGCTACGACCTGCTCGTGCGTGCCTGGCTCGACACCGGGGTCGACGTCCGCTACGTGCAGAACGTCACCGACGTCGACGATCCGCTGCTCGACCGGGCGCGGGAGACCGGCGTGGACTGGGTCGAGCTCGCCGCGGAGCAGACCGAGCTGTTCCGCTCGGACATGACGGCGCTGCGGGTCGTGCCGCCCACCGACTACGTGGGTGCGGTGGAGTCCGTGCCCCTCGTCGTCGAGGCCGTGTCGCGGATGCTCGCCTCCGGCGCCGCCTACCGGGTGCCGGCCGACGACGCCCTCGACGCCGCCTCGCCGGGCGACGTCTACGCGGACCTGTCCGCCGACCCGGGATTCGGCAGCGTGTCCGGGATGAGCCGCGAGGAGATGCTCACCGCGTTCGGCGAGCGCGGGGGCGACCCGGAGCGGCCCGGCAAGAAGGATGCGCTGGACCCCCTGCTGTGGCGCGTGGCGCGGGCGGACGAGCCCGCCTGGGACGGCGCCGAGCTGGGCGAGGGACGGCCCGGGTGGCACATCGAGTGCGCGTGCATCGCCGCGACGCACCTGGGGCTGCCGATCGACGTCCAGGGCGGCGGCAGCGACCTGCTGTTCCCGCACCACGAGATGTCGGAGTCGCACCTGCGCGTGCTCACCGACCGTCCGGGCGCCGTGCGGCTGCACGCGCACGGCGGGATGGTGGGCTACGAGGGCACGAAGATGAGCAAGTCGCTGGGCAACCTCGTCCTGGTCTCGCGGCTCGTCGCCGCGGGGGAGGAGCCCGCGGCCGTGCGGCTCGCGCTGCTGGCCGGTCACTACGCGGCCGACCGGGAGTACTCCGACGGCGTGCTGGCGTCCGCCAAGGAACGGCTCGCGACCTGGCGGGCCGCTGTGGCCGCGGCGTCGCCGGCCCCCGCGGCGGAGGGCGGGGAGTCGGGCGTACCGGCGGGGCCCGAGGGCCTGGCGGCCGGTGCCCCGACCGAGCGGGACGTGCTCGACGGCGTGCGCGCCGCCCTGCGCGACGACCTCGACTCGCCCCGCGCGCTGGAGGTCGTCGACGAGTGGGCCGCGGCCGTCCTCGCCGCGGCGGCGACCACCGGTGGTGAGCCGGGCCGGGTGCCGGGCGCGCTCGTGCGCGACACCGTCGACGCGCTGCTGGGGGTCGACCTCTCCGTGTGACGCACGGCTCCGAGCGGTCGTGGCGTCGGACGCAGGAATAAGTTGAGGCTTCAACTAGTTTTGCCGGTATGACCACGACCTCCGCCCAGCTGCTGCCCGCCACCACGTCCATGGGGACCGTCCGCCTGCGCGTCCGGGACCTCGACACCGTCGTCCGCTTCTACGAGGAGGGGGCCGGCCTCGTCCGCGTCGGCGAGGACCCCGCGAGCGTCCGCCTCGGCCTGCCCGCCGCCGGCGACGAGCCGGCACGGGTGCTCGTCGAGATCACCCACGCGCCCGACCTGCCGGTGCGCCCGAGCGGCTCGGCCGGCCTGTTCCACACGGCGATCCTCTACAGCACCCCGGCCGACCTCTCGGCCGCGGTCCTGCGCCTCGCGCGGGCCGGCGCCCGCTTCACCGGCTCGTCGGACCACCTCGTCTCCGAGGCCTTCTACTTCGACGACCCGGAGGGCAACGGGGTCGAGCTCTACATCGACCGTCCCCGCGACGCCTGGACCTGGACGGACGGCCAGGTCCAGATGGCGACGATCTTCCTCGACCCGAACGCCTACCTGGACAAGCACCTCGACCGCGAGCACGGTGTCCCGGTGGGCGCCACGGTCGGCCACGTCCACCTCCAGGTCGGGGACACGGCGACCGCGCGCGACTTCTACGTCGACACCCTCGGGTTCGACGCCACGTTCGAGATCCCCGGTCAGGCCCTGTTCGTCTCCGCCGGCGGCTACCACCACCACATGGCGATGAACGTCTGGGGGACGCGCGGCGCGGGCCTGCGTGCCCCGGCTCTCGGGCTCGGCCGGTCCGTCCTCGAGATCGGGGACGCCACGGCCGTCGGCGAGGCCGCCGAGCGCCTGCGCGCGGCCGGCCACCAGGTCGACGACGACGGCGCGGCCCTCGAGGTCGACGACCCGTGGGGCAACCGCCTGCGGCTCGTCGGCTGAGCCGTCACCTGCCGGTCGGCGGCGGCGGGCCGGAGCCCTTGTCCGGGCTCCCGCCGTCGCGCCGACGGAGGTAGCGCTCGAACTCCCGCGCGATCGCCTCGCCGCTGGCCTCCGGCAGCTCGGCGGTGTCCTTGGACTCCTCGAGCATCTCGACGTACTCCGCGACGTCGTCGTCCTCCTGCGCGAGCTCGTCGACGGCCCGCTGCCACGCGGCGGCGTCCTCGGCGAGGTCCCGTGTGGGCAGCGACATGCCGACGAGGTCCTCGAGCGCGACCAGCAGCGCGAGCGTCGCCTTCGGCGACGGCGGCTGGGAGACGTAGTGCGGCACCGCCGCCCACATCCCGATGGCGCTCAGGCCCCGCTCCTGGCTCAGCGCCCCGAGCACGCCCACGATGCCGGTGGGCCCCTCGTAGTCCGGGGAGGACAGGCCCAGTGCCTCCTGGATCGCCGGGTCGTCGGACGAGGACTGCACCGGGATGGGGCGCGTGTGCGGCACGTCGGCGAGCAGTGCACCGACCGAGACCAGCGTCCGCACGCCCGCCGCCTCGAGAGCGTCGAGGATCTCCGCGCAGTAGCGCGACCATCGCAGGGAGGGCTCGACCCCCCGCACGATGACGAGCCGCTCGCCGGTGGAAGGGGACGTGGCGAGCAGCACCTCGGTGCGCGGGAACGTGAGGATCCGAGAGCCGTCGGGCCCGCGCTCGACCCGCGGCCGGTTGACCTGCAGGTCGTGGTACTCCTCCGGGTCCAGGACGGCGAGCGTCTCGGTGTCCCAGTCCTCGGCGACGAACGCCAGCGCCGAGGTCGCCGCGGAGCCGGCGTCGTTCCAGCCGTCGAACGCGGCCAGCGCGACGAGGCCGTCGCGCGGGGGAGGGACGCCGTCGTCGGGGCTGTGCCCGGCCTCGTCGGCCGGACCGGTGGCCGCGGTGTCGGGCCGTGTCGTGTCGTCCTGCATGCGCACCAGCGTAGGTCGGGGCGCCCGCGGCCCGGGTAGGGTCGAGCCGTGACGCTCCCCGATCTGCCCGAGGCCGTCCTGTGGGACATGGACGGCACCATCATCGACTCCGAGCCGCTGTGGTTCCTCCACCAGAGGACGCTGATCGAGGAGCACGGCGGGCGCTGGGAGGACGAGATGTCCCACGAGCTCGTGGGGCTGAACCTCGAGGACGCCGCCACCACGATGATCGAGAAGGGTGGCATCGATCTCGAGCCCGCCGCGTTCCTCGACGAGCTCGTGGGCCGCGTGGTGGACCACGTGCGCAACGAGGGCGTCGAGCGTCGTCCCGGTGCGTTCGAGCTCATCGAGCAGCTGCGCGAGGCGCGCGTGCCGCAGGCTCTCGTCACGGCGTCCTACTCGCCGTTCGCCGAGGTCGTCTCCGAGCTCGCCGGCGGTTTCGACGTGCTCGTGCCCGGTGACCGGGTCGAACGGGGCAAGCCCGATCCCGAGGGGTACCTCCTGGCCGCCCGGCTGCTGGGCGCCGACATCGAGCGCTGCGTGGCCATCGAGGACTCGCCGAACGGGCTGCGGGCCGCCCGTGCGTCGGGCGCGCGCTGCCTCGGGATCCCGCACATGGCGGAGATCCCGCACGCCCCCGGCCTGTCGCGCGCCGCGACCCTCGCCGACGTGAACCTGAGCACGATCCGGGAGATCGGCCGGGGCCGGGACGTCGACCTCCTGGCCGCCTGAGCCTGCCGGGCCGTTCGAGCCCGACGGCTGCCTGAGGCCGCCGGCCGCCCGGGCCTACCGGCTCCAGGGGCCCTCAGGCGCGCCGCACCGTGAGCAGCCGTTCGATCCCGGCCGCCGGCATCTCGGGGGGCGTCCCGCCGAACTGCGGGCACATGTCCTGGAACGAGCACCAGCCGCACAGCTTCGAGGGGCGCGGCGAGAACACGCCGCTCAGGGCCGCCTCCTCGACGCGTCCCCAGATCTGCTCGATGCGCTCCTGGGCCGCCAGCAGCTCGCGCTCCTCGGGATCGACCGTCAGCGTGCGGCCGTCCGCGAGGTAGACGATCTGCAGCCGGCTGGGCGCCACGCCCGTCGACCGCCACAGCACGAGGCCGTAGAACATCAGCTGGAAGGTCGCCTCGCCCGCGAACCGGGGCGACGGAGACTTCCCTGTCTTGTAGTCGACCACCCGGGTCGCCCCCGTCGGGGCCCGGTCGAGCCGGTCGACGATGCCCCGGAGCAGCACCCCCGAGCCCAGCTCGGCCTCGACGTGCAGCTCACGTCCCGACGGCTCGAGCCGCCGGGGGTTCTCCATGCGGAAGTACTGGGAGACGAGCGCGCGGACCTGGTGCATCCACGCGTCGGCGTCCTCGGGCGAGGTGAACAGGTCCGTCAGGCGCGGGTCCGCCTCGCGCACGTCCTGCCACGCCTGGTCCACGAGACCCAGCGCCACGGGCTCGGTGCGCTCGGGGGCCGGCTGGTCGTAGAGCCGTTCGAGGACCGAGTGGACCACCGTGCCGCGGGTCGCGGCCGGCGAGGGCGGCTCCGGCAGCCGGTCGACGACGCGCAGGCGGAACATCAGCGGGCACTGCTCGAAGTCCTTCGCCCTCGAGGGGGACAGCGCGGCCCGGTACGGGGCCCGGCGGGGGGCCGGTGAGGAGGACATGCGAGCAGGCTAACCAGCGGGACCGACACCGCCGCGGACCGCGGACCACCCCTGTGGAGAAGGTGTGGTGGGCTGGTGCGGTGCACACCGAGCCCCGCCGGACGCCCGGCCTCGTCGTCGCCCGGGTCGCGGGCGCCCCGGTCGTGCTCACGTGGAGCTGGCTCCTGCTGGTGGTCGTCGTCGCGCTCGTCTACGGGCGGATCCTTGCCCGGCCCGAGCAGTCGGGCCTCGTCATGGGCCTGCTCGCGGCGCTCGCCGTCTCGATCGCCGTGCTCGTCCACGAGCTCGGCCACGGCCTGACCGGGGCCGCCGTCGGGCTCCGGCCCAAGGAGTTCGTCCTCACCTTCGTGGGTGGGCACACCGCCTTCGACGGGACCGGCCGGGGCCCCTGGGCGGCCGCGGCCGTCACCGCGGCCGGGCCGGCCGCCAACCTCCTGCTGGCCGGCGCGGGCCTCCTGGTCGCCCCGCTGGTCGAGGGTGTCAGCCCCTGGGCGGCCGCCGTCGACGTCGCCGTGGTGATGAACGTCGTCCTCGCGCTGTTCAACCTCGTGCCCGCGCTGCCGCTGGACGGCGGTCGGCTGTGGCTCGAGGTCGCGGAGGGCCTCACGGGCCGGCCGTTGGCCGGCCTGCGGCCCCTCGGCGTGCTCGGGTGTCTCCTGGCGCTCGTGGTCGTCGGCGCCGCCGTCGTGCTGTTCGTGCGGTTCGGGGGATGGCCGGGCCTCATCGTCGTGGCCGCGGCCGCCTCCGCCGGGGCCACCCTCTGGTCCGGCGGCGCGCAGGCCGTGCGCGACGCGGGTCGGCTGCGGCGCGAGCGCGGCCGTGACACCGGTGGTGGGCCGGGTCCGCGGCCGGGCCCCGTGGCCGGCACCGACACCGACCGCCACACCGGCCACGAAGGCGACCACGGCACCGCCCCCGATGCCGACCCGGGACCGCGCACGTAGACTTCCCGGCCGTGACCACCGAGCCCCAGACCGATCCCGACCGCTCCGACCGGCCGGGCGGCCCAGGCCCACGGCGCGGGCCGCTGCGGGCGGGGGAGCGCGTCCAGCTCACCGACGTCAAGGGGCGCCACCACACCGTGCTGCTCACCCACGACGGCTACTTCCAGTCCCAGCGCGGCTCGTTCCACCACCGCGACCTCATCGGCAGGCACGAGGGCACGGTGCTCAGCACCCCGACCGGGCACGACCTGCTCGCCCTGCGCCCGCTGCTGGCCGACTACGTGATGTCGATGCCACGCGGCGCGGCCGTCGTCTATCCCAAGGACGCCGGGCAGATCGTCCAGATGGGCGACATCTTCCCCGGCGCGCGCGTCGTCGAGGCCGGGGTCGGCTCGGGCGCGCTCAGCATGTCGCTGCTCTCGGCGATCGGCGAGTCCGGGACCCTGCACTCGGTGGAGCGGCGCGCGGAGTTCGCTGAGATCGCCGAGGCGAACGTCGACTCCTGGTTCGGGGGCCGCCACCCCGGGTGGACCGTCACGGTCGGCGACCTCGCCGACGTCCTGCTCGCCCACGAGGCGGGCACCGTCGACCGGCTCGTCCTTGACATGCTCGCACCCTGGGAGAACATCGCTCCCGCCGCGCACGCGCTCGCGCCCGGGGGCCTGCTCATCGCCTACGTGGCCACGACGACGCAGCTGAGCCGGGTGGTCGAGGACCTGCGGGCCAGCGAGCGCTTCACCGAGCCACGGCCGTGGGAGTCCATGGTGCGCGGCTGGCACATCGAGGGACTCGCGGTCCGGCCCGACCACCGGATGGTCGCCCACACCGGCTTCCTCGTCACCGCGCGCGCCCTCGCTCCGGGATCGGCGCCCCCGCAGCGCACACGGCGGCCCGCCAAGGGCGCCGGACCGCTTGGCGCCGGTGCGTCGACGACCCCCGCCGCGCGGACGTCGCGACACGCCCCGCCCGTCGGTGTGGACTCCGGAGAGCACGCCGCGAGCCGCGGTGACGAGGCCGATCCGGCCGACGGCGACGACTGGACCGGCGCGCTGTCCGCCGGCGAGCGGACGATCTCCGTGAAGAAGCTGCGCCGCGTGGGGCGGGACGTGCGTCGCCGGGCCGAGATCGAGGAGTCCGGGTACGCCTCCCGGCCCGCCGCGCCCGGACAGGAGCCCGAGCATGGGCCGGGACCCGAGCCAGCAGCCGGGTCCGGACCCGATTCGTTTCCCGAGGAGTGATCCTCGTCCTGGCGGATCGCCGCGTTCGGCATACGCTGGATATCTGCAAGGTGACGGGAGCGTAATGACGCAGGAGATGTACGGCGAGGCCCGGGCCCGCGAGCTCGAGCAGCAGGCGATATCGCTCGCCGCGAAGAACGAGCGGCTCACGGAGTCGCTCGGCAAGGCGCGGCAGCGCCTGGTCGACCTGCAGGAGCAGGTGGACTCGCTCACCGCGCCCCCCAGCACCTACGGCACGGTCGTCGACGTCGAGCCCGTCGACCGGGTCGCCGACGTCCTGGTCGGCGGCCGCCTCATGCGGCTCACCGTGTCCACGGTCGTCCCCGTCGGCGCCCTGCTGCCCGGTCGGCGGGTGGTGCTCAACGACCAGCTCGCGATCGTCGCCGCGGCCGGCTACGAGCCCAACGGCGAGGTCCTCTCCGTCAAGGAGGTCCTCCCGGACCACCGGGTCCTCGTCATCGGGCGGGGCGACGACGAGCGCGTCCTCACCGTCGGCGGCACGCTGCGCGAGACCCGGATGCGCCCCGGCGACCTCGTACGCGCCGACCTGCGGACCTCGTTCGTGCTCGAGCTCGTCCCGCGTGCCGAGGTCGAGGACCTGCTCCTGGAGGAGGACCCGGACACCGAGTACGCCGACATCGGCGGTCTCGGCCCGCAGATCGAACGCATCCGTGAGGCCGTGGAGATGCCGTTCCTGCACCCCGGCCTGTACGCCGAGCACGGTCTGCGCGCGCCGCGCGGCGTCCTGCTCTACGGCCCCCCGGGCAACGGCAAGACCCTCGTCGCCCGGGCTGTGGCCACCTCGCTCGCGCGCTCCGCCGCCGAGGAGTCCGGCGCCGACCGCGCCCACTCCTACTTCCTGTCGGTCAAGGGTCCCGAGCTGCTCACCCGCTACGTGGGCGAGACCGAGCGGCAGATCCGGGTGATCTTCTCCCGTGCGCGCGAGAAGGCCCGCACGGGCGTGCCGGTCATCGTCTTCTTCGACGAGATGGAGGCTCTGTTCCGCACGCGCGGCTCCGGCGTGTCCTCCGACGTCGAGACGACGATCGTCCCGCAGCTCCTCGCCGAGATCGACGGCGTCGAGGCCCTGGGCAACGTCATCGTCATCGGGGCCTCCAACCGCGAGGACATGATCGACCCCGCGATCCTGCGGCCCGGCCGGCTGGACGTGAAGATCCGCATCGGGCGCCCCGACGCCGAGGGCGCCCGGGAGATCATCTCCAAGCACCTCACCCCCGACCTGCCGATCCACGCCGACGAGCTCGCCGCCCACGGCACGCCGGAGGCGGCGGTGGCCGCGATGGGCGCCGCCGTCGTCGACGCGATGTACGCCGCGGACGACTCGACCGCCGTCCTGGAGCTGACGTTCGCCTCGGGCGACCGCCGGGTCCTGCACGTCGGCGACCTCGCGTCGGGCGCGATGCTCGCCTCGATCGTCGACCGGGCCAAGAAGCGGGCCATCCAGGACCTCGTCGCCGGCCGCGGCCGCGGTCTGCGCACCGACCACCTGCTCGCCGGCCTGCGCACCGAGACCCGCGAGAACGAGGCGCTGCGCACGACGATCAAGCCCGCGGACTGGGCCCGGGTCGAGGGCGCCGACAGCGAGCCCGTGACCGCGATCCGCCAGCTGCCGTCCCGCGGCGCCCACGCCCCGGGTCGCGCCGCGGACGGCCCGGGAACGCACGGAGACCCGGCGCCGCGGGACGCGGACGGTCGCGCCGCGGAGCGCGACGACGAGCGCCCGGCCGGGCCGACGGACACCCGCCGCGTCATCGACGACGTGCCGACCACCGGCGGCTACCTGTGAGCGCGTCATGACGGTGCGCCGGATCATGGGCACGGAGACCGAGTTCGGCGTGCTCGACCACACCGACCTGGCCGCGAACGCGGTCCGGCTCTCGACCCGGGTGGTGCACGCCTACCAGGGCGCCGACGGCACCGCCGCCCACCCGAGCGCGCGCTGGGACTACGTCACCGAGGACCCGCTCAACGACCTGCGCGGCCACCGGGTCCCGCGGGCCTCGGCGCACCCCTCGCAGCTCACCGACGATCCGGAGCGCCCCGCGCCCGCGGGCCCGGCCCAGCAGGTTGAGCGCCCGAGCGTCGAGGAGCTCGACCTGCCCGTGGCCGGCAACGCCCTGCTGAGCAACGGCGCGCGGCTCTACGTGGACCACGCCCACCCCGAGTACTCCGGCCCCGAGACCGTCGGGCCGTTCGAGGCGCTCGTCCACGACCGGGCCGGCGAACGGGTGGCCGTCCGGGCGATGCACGCCGACGGCGGCGAGGGCCTGACGCTGTACAAGAACAACGTCGACGGCAAGGGCGCAAGCTACGGCACGCACGAGAACTACCTCCTCTCCCGCGACGTCGACCTCGGGGACCTGGTCCGCTACCTCACCCCGCTGCTCGTCACCCGACAGGTCGTCGCCGGCGCGGGCCGGGTCGGTCTCGGCCAGCGCAGCGAGCGGCCCGGCTTCCAGATCGCGCAGCGCTCCGACTACGTGGAGAACGACGTCGGCCTGGAGACGACCTTCAACCGGCCGATCGTCAACATGCGCGACGAGCCCCACGCCGACGCCGGACGGTACCGCCGGCTGCACGTCATCGGCGGGGACGCCAACCTGTTCGACGTCCCGTTCGTCCTGCGTACCGGCACGGTCGCGCTCCTGCTGTGGCTCCTCGAGCGCGGCCAGGTGCCGATCGGGCTCGACACCCTCGTCATCGCGGCACCGGTGCCCGAGGTCCAGCGCATCAGCCACGACCCGACGCTGCGCCACCGGATCGCCATGCGGGAGGGGCCCGACCGCACGGCGCTCGACATCCAGCGCACCTACCGTGACATCCTCGCGCACGCGGTCGACGAGGCCGGTGGCCCCGACGCCGAGACGTCCCGCGTCCTCAACCTGTGGTCGCACGTGCTCGACACGCTGGCCACGGACATCGACGCCGCGGCGCCGGACGTCGAGTGGGTGAGCAAGCTGCAGCTCCTCGAGCGCATGCGCGAGCGCGACTCGCTCGGCTGGGACAGCCCGCGTCTGGCCGCGCTCGACCTCCAGTGGCACGACCTGCGCCCGGAGCGCTCGGTCGTCGCCCGCCTGGACGCGGCCGGACGGGTGACCCGGCTGGCCGACGAGGACGCGGTGCGTCGCGCCGAGCACGAGCCCCCGGTCGGCACCCGGGCCTACCTGCGCGGAGAGGTCCTGCGGCGCTACCCGAGCCAGGTCACCGGCGCGGGCTGGGCGAGCGTCGTCCTCGACCTGCCCGGGCGCGAGCGGCTCGCCCGTGTCACGCTGCCCGAGCCGGCGCGCGGCACCCGTGAGCTCGTCGGAGAGCTGCTCGACGCGAGTCCCGACGCGGCCGCGCTCCTCGACGCCCTCACCGGTGGCCCGGCCGGCTGACCGGCGGGCCCCACGACCACCCAGGACCACCACCCAGCACGACCACCGCGGACGCCGCCACCGGCGTCCGCACAGGAAGGATCCCGACATGTCGGAGCAGGACCAGACCCGCACACCCCGTCCGGAACCCGCCGGCGACGACGGACCGGCGCCCGCCCCGGCCCAGCGCGCCGAGCAGGTCTCCCGCGTGGACGACATCCTCGACGAGATCGACACCGTGCTCGAGACCAACGCCGAGGCCTTCGTCCAGGGCTTCGTCCAGAAGGGCGGACAGTGACGGCCGACGAGGCCGCGCCCCACGACCACCCGCTCCGGCGACTCTTCGGGGTCGAGACCGAGTACGGACTCACCTTCTTCCCCGACGACCCGGACCACGTCCTCAGCCCCGACGAGGTCGCGCGCCACCTCTTCCGCCCCGTCGTCGAGCGGGGCCGGTCGACGAACGTGTTCCTGCGCAACGGCGCCCGCCTCTACCTCGACGTCGGCTCGCACCCGGAGTACGCGACCGCGGAGTGCGACGACGTCGTCGACCTCGTGGTCAACGACCGTGCGGGCGAGGCCACCCTGATCGAGCTCGGCGAGCGCGCCGAGGCCTCGCTGGCCGCCGCCGGCACGCCTGGCACCCTGCACCTGATGAAGAACAACCTCGACACGCTCGGCGCCTCCTACGGCTGCCACGAGAACTACCTGGTCCGACGCCGGCGCGACTACCGCGCCACTGCGGAGTCCCTCGTCACGTACTTCGTCACCCGACAGGTCCTCACCGGCGCGGGACACCTGCGGCGCCGGCCCGGCGGCACGGTCGCGTGGGCCTTCTCCCAGCGTGCGGACCAGACCTGGGACGCCGTCTCCGCGGCGACGACCCGGTCACGCCCGATCATCAACACCCGTGACGAGCCGCACGGCGACGCCGAGCTCTACCGGCGCATGCACGTCATCGTCGGCGACTCCAACGTGGCGCCGGCGACCACCCTGCTCAAGGTCGGGTCCGCGGAGCTGCTCATCGCCTGCGTCGAGGACGGCATGCGGCTCGACGACCTGGAGCTCGGCGAGCCCATGCGTGCGATCCGCGAGATCAGCCACGACATCACCGGGAGCGTCGACGTCGAGCTCGCCACCGGCCGCCGGCGCACCGCGGTCGACATCCAGTCCGAGCTGCTCGACCGCGTCCGCGACCACATCGACCGGCGCGGGTGGGACCCGATGCTCTCCGACGGCCGCCGCCGCGTGCTGGACCTGTGGGCGCGCGGTGTCGCGGCACTGCGCGACGGCGACCTCTCGCCCATGGCGACCGAGCTCGACATCGCGGCCAAGCGCGCGCTGGTCGACCGCTACTGCGCGCGCAACCGCGTGGCGCTGGACGACCCGCGCGTCGCCCGCCTCTCGCTGGCCTACCACGACATCACGGCCCACGGCCTCGGGCGCCGCCTGCTCGAGGGCGGGCTGCTCGCGCCCGTGGGCACGGACGAGCAGGTCGAGACCGCGCGCACCGTCCCACCGGCCACGACCCGCGCGGCCCTGCGCGGGAGGTTCGTCGGCGCCGCCGAGGACTCCCGGCGCGACGTCGCCGTCGACTGGGTGCACCTCAAGCTCGTCGACGCCGCGCAGCGGGCCGTCGCGCTCAAGGACCCGTTCCGCGCCGTCGACGACCGGGTGGACGCGCTTCTCGCGGAGATGGCGTGACCGGACGGATGCGTGCTTCGACCGCGCGCGTCTCGGCCGCGGGTGGCCCGACCGCGCGTGGCCCGGCGCTGCGCGTCGCGGCCGCCACCTGCGCGCTCGCCCTCGGGCTCGGGGCCTGCGGTCCCGGCGAGGACGGGAGCACCGGGGAGTCCGGTAGCGAGGCACCGTCCGGGGCCGGGCCGGCCTCAGAGGTGCCGGGCGTCTCGGTGGCCGGAGCGCCCGGGCACCCCGTGGTCGTCATCGACACCCCGCTGCCCGTGACCGACCCGGTGGCCGCCGTCGTCGACGAGGGCGACGGGCGGGCGCTCACCGCGGGCGGTCCGGCGCTGCTGGACGTGGCGGCCTGGGACGGGACGACCGGTGCCAGCTCCTCGCCCGGCGAGGACGTGCCGCCCCGCCTGGCCACGGTGTCCGATGCGGACGTCGGCGCGACGCTGGCGGAGATCCTGCCCGGGGTGCCCGAGGGCAGCCGGATCCTCGTGGCCGAGCCTGTCGACGTCGAAGGGGCGCTGACGATGCAGGTGGTGGTCGTCGACGTCCTGCCCACCGTCGCCGGCGGCGCCCCGGCCGAGAGCGCATCGGGGGAGGCCGGGTCGGGGGAGACGGGGTCGGCCGGCTCGCCGTCCGCGGGGCCGGAGAGCCCGAGCGAGGGCGACGGCGGCGACGGCACTGCCGGCCCGACGGTGGGCAGGGGAGCCGACGGCGCGCCCGTGGTCGGGATCCCGCCCGGCGACCCGCCGACGGACCTGGACAGCCGCGTGGTGGTCGAGGGGGACGGGGCGACGGTCCGGCCCGGTCAGGAGCTCGTGCTGCAGACGCTCACCCTCGACTGGGCCACCGGCGAGGTTTTCTCGTCGACCTGGGCGGACGGGGCCCCGACGACGGCCGGCGTCGGCGAGCTCGCGGAGGGCGTGCGCCTCGCGCTGCTCGACCGGCGCGTGGGGTCCCGGGTCCTCGTCGTCGTGCCCCCGGGGCTCGGGGACGGCGAGCACACGCTCGTCGTCGTCGTGGACGTGCTCGCGGCCTCCGGAGGGGACGACGTGGTCCGCTGAGCGGCGCGGGGGCATGGACCGGTGAAGGCGGGGGCGTGGACCGGTGAGGGGGGATCCCGGTCCACGCCCCGCTGTGGCGGGCTCAGGGCCCGCCGAGCACCGCCGTGACGGTGCAGATCATCTGCTCGGTGGGCACGAGCGTGGTCAGCGGGCACTCGACGGCGGCACCCTCGCTGTCGGTGAGGACGATGTCGGTGACGTCGACGTCGCCCGTGTTCGTTACGAAGTAGCTCCACGCGACCATCGCGTCCTCCGCGACGAGCTCGGGCAGCGGGTCGTACTCCACCACCGTGATCGACGCCTCGCCGGGGTCGTCGGGCAGTTCTTCGGCGGGTGGGGCAGCCGGGTCCGGGGTGGGAGCGGGGGCGGGCTCGGGTGCGGGGGCGTGTGCTGGATCGGGCTCCGTTGGGGGACCAGGTGTCGGTGCGGGCTCCGGTGACGGCGCGCCCTCGCCGGCCTCGGGCCCGGGCGTGCCCGCCTCGGCGGTCGCAGCGGACCCGACGGCCCCCAGGAGGAGGACGGTGACGGCGAGCAGCGCACCCGCGGCCGGACGACGTGCGGTGGTCATGAGGACGCTCCCGTCCCGCCGGCGCCGAACCGCTGCCGTGCGGCCCGGGCAGCGAGCCCGCCGCCTGCGAGCGCGGCCGCGATCATCAGCGTGGTGAGGATGTCCGGACCTGTCTGTGGCAGGGCCACGGGGCCGGCCGCTCGCGGACCTGCGACCGGCAGCCCCCCGGCGGCGGTGCCGCCGCCGGAGACCCCGCCGCCCGCCACACCGCTCGTGGCAGGCGTCGACACGGGGCGCTCGGGCGGCGACGTCGGCGTCTCGCCGGGGGGCTCGGTCGTCGGGACCTCGGGGGTGTCCCCGGTCATCGTCACACGGACGCCGAAGCTCGCACCTCGCGCGCCGACCTCCGAACGATTGCCGGAGGTCGCCTCGACCGGGAAATGAAGCTCGAGAGGAACGTCGACGATCTCGCCGCGCTCGATCGGGGCCTCGACCAGGGCGGTGTCGACGCCGAGGAGCGACGTGACCGGGTGGTCGTTGATCGTGACGTCGTCGAAGAACTCGTCGAGCTCGCCCATCTGCGTGACGTCGACGATGTCGACGGTCATGGTGGCGGCGGTCGGACCATCGTTCCGCACGCGAAATGTGCGCTCGATATCGCCGCCGGGCACGATCACAGCGTCGAACAGCTGGACCGTGACCACGGGGGCAAACCCCTCGCCGACGTCGATGACGATGGCGTCGGCGGCGGACGATGGGTCGTCGGCGGCGGCGCTGCCCGTGGCGAGGACCCCGAAGCCAAGGGTGAGTGCGCCGATGGCCGCGCCGCGGCGGCGTGCGGACCGCGGGTGGTGTCTCATGTCGTCGCGACCTCGGTTCGGCTCCGGCTCGTGGGGGCGTCGGCGGGAGCAGGCGCGGGGGTGTCTACATCGGTGGGCCCGGCATCGGTGGGATTGGTTCCAGCGGCGACCGGCCTGGTTCCCGTCTCCGGGTCGGCCTGTTGACCGGCGGCGGCCTTGTCATCGCGGGACGGCGGCGTCGTCCCACGGTCCGTCTCCTCGGCGTCGTCGGCCTCGTCGTCCTTCCCCCGACCGCCGAGGATCGAGGACAGCACGAGCCACGCGAGGATCGCGATCGCCGCGCCGCCGAGCCAGGGCCGCACCTCGGGCTGCGTGAGGTGGCCGACCCACGGGACCCCGTAGATCACCTGTCCCTGGATCTGCTCCATCGTCACCGGGTCGTCGACCGCGTCATTGGCATCGCCCTGGGTGGTCACGCCGAGGGCGCCGTCGTTCCCGACGGTGACGCCGATGATCCGGTGCGTGACGAGTGTCGGGTCGCCAGACACCGGCTGGACTGTGACGACGTCGCCGATCACCGGGTCCGCGTAGTCGGGGTCGACGACGACGACGTCGCCGGGGGAGTAGGTCGGCTCCATGGAGCCAGACAGGATCGTCAGCGGGACCCAGCCCATGAACCGGGGCACGATGAAGGCCGCGGCCGCGACGAGAACGGCGAGCACGGCGACGACGGCGATGAATCCGCGTGCGACGCCGCCCCACAGCTCGTGGCGTCCGGAACGGGTGGTGCTCATGGTGTGACCTCGATGACGGGGGTGAGGACGACCTCGATGTCGTCGGCGGTGAGGGTGTCGTGGACGGTGACCGCCCAGTCCTCCTGGGCGGAGACGTCGCCGGCCTCGGAGGTGCCGCTCGCGCTCACGCTGCCGGATCGGTCCGTGGTGGCGGCCTCGAGCTCGAGGCACAGCAGCGTGGAGGTGTCGAGCTCGAGCTCGACCGGCGTGCCGTCGTCGACCGGAAGGTCGACGTCGGTGACCGAGCACTGCTCCGGTGCCGTGACCGTGTAGACCTGCATGCGCCAGGCGAGGTCCGGCACGTCCGTCATGAGCGAGACGTCGAACGTCGCGAGCTCGTCCTCCGTGAGGCCGTGCTGGATCAGCGATGCACCGCGGCCGTGCGCGTTGATCTGGTAGACGAGCTCGGCGGGCAGGTCGATTCGGACGGGGGCCGGGGGCTCCTCCGGCGCGGGCGCCTCTGGAGAGGTCTCGCCCGGTGCCGGCTCGTCCTGGGTCGGCCCACCTGGTGCGTTCGGGCCGTGGCCGGCGGTGGCGGACGCGGGGGAGCCCCCGGAGGGGGACTCGGTAGAGCCGGCGCTCGCGGACTCGGCTGGGCCGTCGGTGGAGGACTCTGACGGTCCGTCGGTGGGGGACTCGGCGGGGCCCTGGCTCGGGGCCTCGTCCGGCCCGTCGGTGGCGGACTCCGCGAGACCGCGGGCGGGGTCAGAGAAGCGCTCGGCCCCGATCGATCCCTCGCCGCTCGCGCTCGCCGTCCACAAGGCGAGCGTTCCGGCCGACGCCGCGGCGCCGAGGACACCGGCAGTGACGAGGGCCAGCAGCGCTCGGTCGCGTCGCGTGGCGCTCATGACGCCTGCTCCAGCGTGAGGTCGCCACGCACCGTGACGACGTCGAGCTCCGCGGGGTCGCCGGGCGCAAGGGGGTACGGGTTCTCGACCAGTACGTAGAGGAACCAGTCGGCGCTACCGTCGAGAGAGTCGGGCAGGTCGGCCTCCGTGAGGCCCTCGCGGGTCGCTTGCGCCGCCGACGACGGACCGAACACGTGGCCGGGGATACCGTCGGCGATCGCGGCCCGCGGGTCGGTGATCGCGGGGTCGGTCGAGACGAACCACTGGTACGGGTAGTCCAGGTCGGCCGAGAGGGTGACGTCGACGGTCGCGTCGGCGACGAGGTTGTGGCCGTCGAGCGCGAGGTCGAAGCCCTGGACGGCCCAGGCGTGCTCGCCCGAGCCGAGCACGCCCTGCTCCTCGGCGTCCACGTCCGTGGTCCACTCGAGGTCTCCGACGGAAGCTGCGTCCAGGTCTCCGGCGGTGATGGAGCTGCCGGAGCCTGCCGCGACGTCGGTGCTCCACAGCGCGTACGTGCTCGCGCCACCCAGGACGGCGACGCCGGCGGCAGAAAGTGCCAGCGCGGCGGCGGGGCGCCGGACGGTGGGTCTGCGCCGAGCGGTGGTGCTGCGACGGGCGTCGGGCATGGGGTCCTCGATCGGGGGTCTCGAAGGGTGAAGGCCTGATGCGGTGCGACGGCCGGGCGGCCGGCCCCCCCCGGAAAGGGGAGGCCGACCGTCCGACCGATCGTCGGTCTGTCCCGCGCGGTGCGGGTCAGGGGAGGGAGCGGCGGGTCTGCTCGAGCTCGACGTTGAGGTTGTCGAGCGCGGTGGAGGCCTCGGTGCTGGTGGTGCCGGAGGTGGCCTCGTCGAACTCCGCGAGGACGACGAACGTCAGCTCCGTGTCGTGGGCGAGGACCGGCCAGCCCGGGTCGGGCGTGCCGGCGCCCTGACCGGACTGCGGAGCCTGGAATTCCAGCTCGATGACGTCGTCGAACGAGGCGCTGGTGACGATCCACTGGTTGGTGGTGTTGTTGTAGACGCCGTAACGGACCGTGAGGCCCTCGAACTCACCGGCGTAGTCCGCCGAGGGACCGATTGTCAGGTCGGCACGGAGGTTGTCGCCCTCGAGGTCGAGGACGATGGACTGCTCGCCGACGATGAAGTCGCCCGGGACCACCCGGTAGGTGTCCATGTCGTTGATCGGGTGAGCGAAGTCGTGGCGCAGGGTGGGCAGGTCGAAGTCCCAGCCGGGGGTGCACCCGAAGAATGGGATGCAGACCGGCGGCACCGAGAAGTTGTCGATGTTGAAGGTGGTGTCGTGCCACTGGAAGGCACCCTGGGTCTCGACCTCGAGGTTACCGGCGGTGATCGTCCCGGCGTCGATGGTGTCGGAGTCCGACCAGAGGGCGAACGTGCCGCCCGAGCCGAGGGCAACAGCTGCGGCGGCGGCACCTGCGAGGGCGCCGACAGTCTTCTTGCGCACGATTGTGCTCCATTCATGGGTGGGTGCGAGGGGAAAGGGGATATGTCGGTGCAGTCATTGCTCCGACGCGACGAAACGTAGCAGGGAATGCGGGCCCTGCAAGAGCTGGCCGAACTGTCGAAATGCCGTGCCGGCGAGCTGCGCCGCGGTCGTGATCCGGCGCGATCCTGCCGCTCCCGGGCGGTGACGTGGGTGACGTCGAGGACCGTCGAGACGGCGTAGGGCCTGTTGTTCCAACGATTATGGGCGGTGGTTCCACTGGATCTGGACACCGTCTCGACGCTGCGTCCGTGCGGTCCTGGCGGGGTGCAGCGCTCGTCTGGCATTCACCTCGTGTCTTTCTGGCAATGGTCCGATCGCGCGTCGACGGCGTATCGGCGCATTGTTTTCTCAACCTGGACGGAAATGCGCGCTCAGAATGCGCGAGGGCATCCCCGTCAATACGGAAACCGTCACCGGGGCGGGCGGTCGGACGACCTATTCCGACGCGGTGAGGCGCAGGTCGGCATACCGGTACGGGGCCGCGAGAGCGAGGGCCTCGTCCTCCTGGCGCGCCCAGGTCTTCCACCACGAGCTCACGTCGCCCTCGCGGGCCTCGGCGCGCGCCCGGCGCATGGCCTCGGGCTCGTCGAGCCACGCCAGCGCGTCGAGGTGGTCGTGCAGGAGCGTGGCCCCGCATCCCTCGACGACGACGAGACGCGGGTGCGGTCGGCCCGGTGCCGGGACGACCCGGACCGGCCCGGGGGCCGAGCGGTGCCAGTCCCAGGTCGGCGCGGAGCCGGCCTCGCCCCGGCCGAGAGCGGCCAGCACGGGGCGCACGGCCTCGGCCCCGGCCCGCAGGCCGGTCCAGCCCTGGTAGTGGTCGTCCAGGCGGACGAGCGCGACACGGCCTCGGTACGGGGAGCGGCGCTCGAGGATCGTCACGACGTCGCTCGCGAGCGTCGACTTGCCCGCTCCGGACCGCCCGTCGATGCCGAGGACGACGGTGCGCCGATCGCGCGCCGGGGTGCCCGCGGGGGCGTCGCCGTCGTCGCGCGACCCGACCTGCTCGAGCACGAGGTCGGCGACCAGGGAGGCGGGCGTGGGCATGGCGTGCCAACCTACCGGGCGCCGCGGCGGGCGCGCGCTCGTGCTCGGTACGGTGGGAGGGAGGCGCCGCCGGCGCCACCTGGAGGAAGCACCATGTCGCTGGCCGTTCGCGTGATCCCCTGCCTGGACGTCGCCGCGGGCCGCGTCGTCAAGGGCGTGCGGTTCGAGGGGCTGCGGGACGCGGGCGACCCGGTCGAGCTCGCCCGCCGGTACGACGCCGACGGGGCCGACGAGCTGACCTTCCTCGACGTGTCTGCCTCGGTCGAGGAGCGCTCCACCACCTACGACGTCGTGGCCCGTACGGCCGAGGAGATCTTCGTGCCGCTGACCGTCGGCGGGGGCGTGCGCACCGTCGACGACGTCCACCGCCTCCTCACCCACGGGGCCGACAAGGTGAGCGTCAACACGGCCGCCGTCGCCCGGCCCGAGCTCATCTCCGAGGTCGCCGACCGCTTCGGCTCGCAGGTCCTCGTCCTCTCGGCCGACGTGCGACGCACCACGGGCGAGACCATCACCGACTCGGGCTTCGAGGTGACGACGCACGGCGGCCGGCGCGGGACCGGGACGGACGCCCTCGAGTGGTGCGTCCGAGCGGCCGAGCTCGGCGCCGGCGAGATCCTGCTCAACTCGATCGACGCCGACGGCACCGAGGCGGGCTTCGACCTCGAGATGCTCCGGGCCTTCCGCAGCGAGGTGCGGGTCCCGCTCATCGCCTCGGGCGGCGCCGGGTCGGCCGAGCACTTCGCGCAGGCCGCCCACGCGGGCGCCGACGCCGTGCTCGCCGCGAGCGTCTTCCACTTCGGCACGCTGAGCATCGGCGGCGTCAAGGACACGATGCGCGGCGCCGGCGTCGAGGTGCGCTGAGCGCGCGGCCGCTCAGGCGGGCACGCCCTCGGCCTCGAGCGCGTCGTCGAACACGGTGACGCCCGCCATGCCCGGCAACCGCGCGATGTTCTGGTCGATGCGCCGGACCTCGGCCCGTCCGTCGGGCTCGGAGAACAGGTGGCCCATCACGTGGCGGACCTCGGTGCGGCCCATGATGCTCGTGCCGACCGGGCGCCAGAACCGCTCCAGGGTCAGCCGGGCCACCCTGCGGGCCGGCTCGCTGGCGGTGAGACGCTCCCTGGCCCGGGTCGCGTAGAAGGCGACGTGCCGCGTCTCCTGTTGGGCGATGCGGCGCAGCAGGACGGCGAGGACCGGGTGCCGCTCGAGGTCGGCCATCCGTCGGTAGGCCGCGACGGCGGACCACTCGTTGGCCGCGCCCCAGAGCATGTGGGTGGCGACGAAGTCGGCGCCCACGAGGTTGGCGAGCACGGACTGCTTGAGCGAGGACAGCGCCTCGCGCCAGCCGAGCTTCGTCCGCCTGGCCTTGAGCTCGTCGTAGTCGACGGTGATGTCGTGGGCGGCGAGGACCGCGGCCAGGGCCTCGCCGTGCCAGAACTCCTCGCGGTTCCACATCGTCATGAAGCCCGCCACGTCGCCCTCCCGGCTCGACGGGGTGACGAGCAGGTCCCGCAGGTAGCAGACCGTGTGGTACTCGACGTCGCACATGTACCGCAGGCAGCGCAGCGAGTCCTCGGGCAGCGGGTCGTCCCGGAAGGAGCTCATGTCGAGGTCCTCGAACCGCACGGGCGTGCTGTCCGCGGCGAAGGTGTCGATGTCGAAGGTCATGCGTGTGCTCCTCAGCCGGCGGCCCGGTCGAGGTCGGCGCGCTCGTCGAGCGGTCCGGCCGGCCGGACGGGACGTGGTGGTCGGACGGGTGCCGTCGGTGGGACGAGGGGACGTTCGCGGCGTAGCGCGGCCGCCAGCGGCCCGTGCCCTGCGAGGCCCGGGAGCGCCACGATCGGGGCGTCGGCGTCGCGCACGACCCGCTCCCCGCCGGGGCCCGCGAGCAGGACGCGCAGCAGGCGGTGGCTCGCGCGGGCGCGGAGACGGCCGGGTCGCAGCGGGTGGAAGCCCCGCGTCAGCAGCGCCCGCACGAACCGGGTCGCGCACGCGTCGTCGTCGAGCCGCATCGCCGCCTCGGCCCGGAAGAAGGCCACGTGCTCCACCCGCCGCTCGCGCACGGGGGCGAGCAGCTCGTCGAGCCCGCCGCCGGCGAGCCGGGCGAGCCGGTCGTAGGCGACGAGCACCGCGCTCTCCTCGGCGAGGCCCCGGGCAGCGTGCAGCGCCGTCGTCGGCTCGCCGAGGAGTGTCGTCCACACGGGGGCGACGTGCTGGGCGAGCAGGTCCTGGGCGTGCGCGACCCGGTCGAGCCGCGTCGGCCGCTCGTCCTCGGGGACGCGGCCCGGCCCAGGGCCGTCGAGCGCCCGCGTCAACCGGTCGGCGAACCAGTAGCGGTCGTGCGCCCAGGTCGTGAGGAACGCGGTGTAGCGCGCCTCCCGGGAGGTCGACGTCGCGAGCACGCGGCGCAGCGTGTCGGTCGCGGTCCGCTCGAGGTCGCGCAGGTAGGTCAGGGCGCCGCGGTGGTGGGGGTGGAGAGCGGTCGGCCCGAACGGCGCGGGCACGGGTGGCCGGTGGTCCCCGAACGCGGTGCGGGTGAACCGGGCGACGTCGAAGCTCGTCGTGCGCACCGGTGCGACCGTTCCGTCGGCGCTGTGCAGGAGGCCGGGCCGCCCCCCGGCCGGGGTCGCTCGCGCATCGGTCACCACACGTCCAGGTTAGGTGGTGCTCCGCGTTCCGGGCTCTGCTCCTCGCGACGCCCGGGCTCTGCCCCTCGCGACGCGGAGCCCTCCGCCGACCCGGCGAGGCCCTCCGCCGACCCGGCGAGCCCTCCCGACGGTGCGACGGGGCCCGCGTCGCCGGGCACGTCCCCGGACAGGCCCGCGAGGAACCGGTCGATCGTCTCCGGCCGGCCCTCGAGCGTGACCTGCGCCGCGCGCCGGCGCCCGTTCGCGTGCAGCGCGAGCTCGACCGGGTCACCGACGACGGCGACCGCGTCCGCGCCCCGGCGCACGGTGGCTCGCGGCCCGCCGGGGACCACGAGCACCACGCCGGTGCCGCTGCTGCGGTACATGAGGCCCGCGGTGGAGCGCACCCGCTGCCACAGCTCGCGCAGCAGGTCGGGGGTGAGGTCGTCGCGCGGCTCCGCCGGTTCCGAGGCGCCGTCCGCGTCGCGCGGCCCACGCCGGACGTCCTCGTGGTGGACGACGAGCTCGACGAGGTTCGTCGTCGACTCCGCCAGCCGCAGGGGCGACCACCGCGGCGGGCCCGTGGCTACCCGTGCCGCGAGCGCCCGGTAGCCGACCGGGTCCAGCGCGTCCGCGACCAGGCGCTGGAGATGCGGCTCCCGGCCGGGCTCGGCGCCGGAGAGGAGGTCCCGCAGGACGAGGTCGGGCCGGCGCTCCCGCAGCACGAGATGAGCGGCGAGGTCGACGACCCGCCATCCGGCGCAGAGCGTGGGTGCTCCGGGATCGGCGGCGGCCAGCGTCCGTGCGATCGCGGCTCGCTCCACGTCCACCGGTCGTCGCTCGTCGCTCACACGAGGACGCTCCCACACGCGCGGCGGCCGCGCACGCCCGACAAGGCGGCACCCCTGTCGTGGCACCATGAGGCGGTGCCCGACCTGAGCGAACCGACGCCCGACGGCGCCGCGCCGACACCCCTGCTGGACCCCGCGATCGCCGACCGGCTGCGCCGCGACCCCCACGGCCTCGTGTGCGCGGTGGTGCAGGACGCGACGACGCTCGGCGTCCTCATGGTGGCCTGGATGAACGACGAGGCCCTGCACCGGACGCTGACCTCGGGACGGGCCTGGTACTGGTCCCGCTCCCGCGCCGAGCTGTGGCGCAAGGGGGACACCTCGGGGCACGTCCAGCACGTGCGCTCGGTGGCCCTGGACTGCGACGGGGACGCGTTGCTCGTCGTCGTCGACCAGGTCGGTCCCGCCTGCCACACCGGGACGACGAGCTGCTTCGAGGCCGGCGGTCCGCTCCCCGTGACGGGGGCCGGCCGATGACCCGCCCGGACGGCGCCGCCGCAGCACCTGGCCAGGAGCCGCCCGAGGACCCGACCGGGGCCGGGGCCGAGCAGCCGGTCGAGCCGGCCTGGGGCGAGACGTGGCCGAGCCTGCCGCGGTTCCGCGAGCTCGCGCGCGACCGGCGGGTGATCCCGGTCGTCCGCAGGCTCCTGGCGGACGACGTCACGCCGGTCGGCGTCTACCGGCGGCTCGCCGCCGGCAGGCCCGGCACGTTCCTCATGGAGTCGGCCGAGGCCGGGCGCTGGTCCCGCTGGAGCTTCGTCGGCGTGGGCTCGCGCGCGACGCTCACCTCGCGGGGCGGACGCGCGGCCTGGCGCGGCGACGTCCCCGTCGGGATCCCCACCGACGGGCCGGTCCTCGAGGTCCTCGCCGCCGCCCTCGACGTCCTGGGGACCCCGGCGATCCCGGGCCTGCCCCCGCTGACCGGCGGCTTCGTCGGCTCGCTCGGCTGGGACGTCGTCCACGAGTGGGAGCCGACGCTGCCGCGCGTCGCGCCGTCCGACGACGACCTGCCCGAGGTGGCGCTGTGCCTCGCGAGCGACGTCGTCGCCCTCGACCACCTGGACGGGACCCTGTGGCTCGTGGCCGACGCGGTCAACACCGACGGCTCTCACGAGCGCGTGGACGAGGCGCACGCGGACGCCGTGGCACGCCTGGACGCCATGCAGGAGGGGCTGCTCGCCCCGGCCCCGGCGCTCGCCTCCGTCCTCGACCCCGCCGGCGAGCTGCCCGAGGTCACCGCGCGGTTCGCCGACGAGGACTTCCAGGAGGCGGTCCGGGTGGGCAAGCAGCGGATCGTCGACGGCGACATCTTCCAGGTCGTCCTGTCCCAGCGCCTCGACGTCACCACCGACGCCGACCCCCTCGACGTCTACCGGGTGCTGCGCACGGTCAACCCGAGCCCGTACATGTACCTGTTCGCCCTCGACGACGGCATCGGCGGGATGCTCCACGTCGTCGGCTCCTCCCCGGAGACCCTCGTCAAAGTGAGCGGCGAGGAGGTCATCACGTTCCCGATCGCCGGCTCCCGGCCCCGCGGCACGAAGCCGGCCGAGGACCGCGAGCTCGCCGAGGAGCTGCTCGCGGACCCCAAGGAGCTCTCCGAGCACGTCATGCTCGTCGACCTCGCGCGCAACGACCTGTCCAAGGTGTGCCGGCCCGAGACCGTCGAGGTCACCGAGCTGATGGAGATCAAGCGCTTCAGCCACATCATGCACATCAGCTCCACGGTGACCGGTCGGCGACGCCCGGACGCCACCGCCCTGGACTGCCTGCGCGCCACGTTCCCCGCCGGCACGCTCTCCGGCGCGCCGAAGGTCCGGGCGATCGAGATCATCGACTCGCTCGAGCCCTCGCGGCGGGGCGTGTACGGCGGCGTGGTCGGGTACCTCGACCTCGCGGGCGACGCCGACCTCGCGATCGCCATCCGCACCGCCGTCCTGCACGGCGGACGCGCCTCCGTGCAGGCCGGCGCGGGCGTCGTCGCGGACTCCGTGCCCGCCACGGAGCTTCAGGAGGCGACGAACAAGGCCGCCGCCGCGCTGCGCGCCGTCCGCCTCGCCTCGCGGCTGCGCCCGGCCGCGGCCGGGTCTCCCGCCCGTGACGACCACGGGGCCGCGCCGGAGGGCACGCCATGAGGAGCGACCCGGCGAGCACGACGGCCCGGCGACGCACCGGCTCGGGGCCCGGCCGGGGGCAGCTCGTCCTCATGATCCTGCTCGTCGTCGGCGCCACCTTCCTGCTCGCCCTGCCCACGTGGGCCATCGGGAGCGTGGAGACGGCCACGGGCGAGGCGGACCTGAGCGCGACCGGCATGTCGGGCGCCCCGGCGGTGTGGGCCGGCGCGCTCGTGGCGGGGGCGGCGGCGCTGCTGGCCGCGCTGTCGGGCCGCGTCGGCACGATCGTCGCCGGACTGGCCACGTTCGTCGCGGGAGTCGTCGTCGCGCTCGGCGGCCTGGGGGCGGTCCGCGACCCGGCCGCCCTCCTGCACGCCGAGGCACGCCTGCTCACCGGCACGAACGCGCCCACCGTCGACGCCGCAGCCACCGAGGTCTGGCCCTGGGGCGTCCTCGTCACCGGGTTCCTCCTCGCGGGCGCGGGCGTTCTCGTCATGGCCGGGTCAGCTCGCTGGTCCGCCGCCGGCCGCCGGTTCGAGCGCGCCGGGGGCCGCGCCCCCGCCGGCACCCGGGACGGCGCACCCGGCGCGGCGGGCGCCTCCTCGGCGGTGCCGACCGGTTCCGCCTCCGCGGCCGCCGACGCCGCCCGCGACCGGTACGTCGACGACTGGGACGCCCTCGGACGCGGCACGGACCCCAGCGTCGACGACCGGTAGGCTCGGGGAGGACGTCCCCGACCCGACCCCATGAAGGAGCAGCCGTGACCGGCACGAGCCTCGAGCAGCACCAGACCGGCTACCGGCTGCCCGTCGCAGCCCCGCCCCACAACGAGGGCAAGACCGTGGCCGGCTGGGCCGTGATGATCATCGTCTCCCTCGGCGTCCTCGTCTCCTGCGCCGGCCTCGTCGTCGACGCACCCGTGATCATGTGGGTCGCGGGCCCGGTCGTCGCCGTCGTGGGGCTCGTCGTCGGTCTCGTGCTGCGCCTGACGGGCCGGGGCCAGGAGCGCCGCACCGCTCCCGCCCGCGACTGGTACGAGTCGCCGGAGCAGGAGCGCTCCGCCGGCGGCCGCGAGCGCGCCGCCGGGGCCGACGCGCGCACCATCGAGGAGGAGGCCCGAACCCGATGAACGTGCTCGATGACATCGTCGCGGGCGTGCGCGAGGATCTCGCCCGCCGCGAGGCCGAGCTCCCGCTGGAGAAGGTCAAGGAGATCGCCGGACGCCGGCCCGCCGCGCGGGACGCGGTCTCGGCGCTGCGCGGCGACGGCTCGGTGACGATCATCGCCGAGTGCAAGCGGCGCAGCCCGTCCAAGGGAGTGCTCGCCGACGTCCCGGACCCCGCCGTGCTCGCTGCCGCCTACGCCGACGGCGGCGCCGCCGCCATCTCGGTCCTCACCGAGGAGCGCCGGTTCGGCGGCTCGCTCGCCGACCTGGACGCCGTGCGCGCCGTGGTCGACGTCCCCGTGCTGCGCAAGGACTTCATCGTCACCCCCTACCAGGTGTGGGAGGCCCGGGCGCACGGCGCCGACCTCGTGCTGCTCATGGTCGCCTCGCTGGAGCAGACCGTGCTCACCTCGCTCGTCGAGCGCGTGCACTCCCTGGGCATGACCGCGCTCGTCGAGGCCCATGACCGCGAGGAGGCACTCCGGGCTCGCGACGCCGGCGCCCGCGTCATCGGGATCAACGCCCGCAACCTCAAGACGCTCGAGGTCGACCGGTCGGTGTTCGACCAGGTCGTCGACGTGGTCCCGGACGGGATCGTCAAGGTCGCCGAGTCCGGCGTCGCCTCCGTCCACGACGTCCTGGACTACGCGCGTCAGGGGGCCGACGCCGTGCTCGTCGGCGAGGCCCTGGTCACGCAGGCCGACCCGCGCCGGGCCGTGGCCGACTACGTGGCGGCGGGCGCCCACCCGTCGCTCAGCGCCGGCCGGGACTGACCGGCGTCCACCGGGACCGCCCGCCGGCGGCCCCACGCACCACCGGCCGCGCCCGACGGCGCCGGCCGCGCTGACTCGGGCGCGCGCCCGGAAGGAGCTGCACGTGCAGTACACCGACGACCCGGGCAAGCTGTCCGAGGCGCACGGACCCTACTTCGGGCAGTTCGGGGGCAGGTTCGTCTCCGAGGCGCTCATCGTCGCGCTCGACGACCTCACCGCCGCGTGGGAGGAGATGCGGGACTCGCCGGAGTTCGCCCGCGAGATGGGCGAGCTGGCGGCCACCTACATCGGCCGCCCGTCGCTGCTCACCGAGGCGCCCCGGTTCGCCGAGCACGCGGGCGGCGCACGGGTCCTGCTCAAGCGCGAGGACCTCAACCACACCGGTTCCCACAAGATCAACAACGTCCTCGGCCAGGGTCTGCTGACGAAGAAGGTCGGCAAGACCCGCGTCATCGCCGAGACCGGGGCCGGTCAGCACGGCGTCGCCACCGCCACCGCGGCCGCCCTCATGGGACTCGACTGCACGATCTACATGGGCGCCGAGGACGTGCGTCGACAGGCGCTCAACGTCGCCCGGATGCAGCTGCTCGGCGCCGAGGTCGTCTCGGTGACCAACGGCTCGCAGACCCTCAAGGACGCCATCTCCGAGGCCTTCCGCGACTGGGTGACGAACGTGGCCACGACCAACTACGTGTTCGGTACCGCCGCGGGGCCGCACCCGTTCCCCGAGCTCGTCCGCGACCTGCAGAAGGTCATCGGCGAGGAGGCCCGCGAGCAGGTGCTCGAGCTGACCGGTCGGCTGCCTGACGTCGTCACGGCCTGCGTCGGCGGCGGCTCCAACGCGATCGGCATCTTCAACGCCTTCCTCGACGACGAGGGCGTGCGTCTCGTCGGGCTCGAGGCGGCCGGCGACGGCGTGGAGACCGGCCGGCACGCGGCCGCGATCGGCGGCGGGCGCCCGGGAGTCTTCCAGGGCTCCCTGTCCTACCTGCTGCACGACGACGACGGGCAGACCATCGAGTCGCACTCCATCTCCGCCGGGCTGGACTACCCGGGCGTCGGGCCGGAGCACGCCTGGCTCGCCGACCTCGGCCGCGCCGAGTACCAGCAGGTCACCGACGCCGAGGCCATGGACGCCTTCGCCCTGCTGTCGCGGACGGAGGGCATCATCCCGGCCATCGAGTCCGCCCACGCCCTCGCCGGCGCCCTGCGCATCGGCCGCGAGTGGCAGGACGCCGGTGGGCAGGGCAAGCCGCCGGTGATCCTCGTCAGCCTGTCGGGCCGCGGGGACAAGGACATGGAGACGGCGATCGAGTACTTCGACCTCGGGGGCGAGAAGTGAGCAACGTGACCGCCGGGGACCGGATCGACGCCGCACTGGCGCAGGACCGGGCGGCCCTGGTCGCCTACCTCTCCGCCGGCTACCCCGACCTCGACGGCTCCGTGCGCGCGGCGGAGGTCGCCGTCGAGCACGGCGCGGACGTCATCGAGCTCGGCCTGCCCTACTCCGACCCCGGCATGGACGGGACGGTGGTCCAGCGCTCCGGTGAACGGGCGCTCGCGGCCGGCACGCGCACGCGCGAGGTGCTCCTGGCCGTCGAGCAGGTGGCCGCGACCGGCGCGGCCGTGCTCGTGATGACCTACTACAACCCCGTCTACGCGTACGGAGTGGAGCGCTTCGCCGCGGACCTTGCGTCCGCCGGCGGGGCCGGGCTCATCACGCCGGACCTCGTCCCGGAGGAGGCCGGCCGCTGGTCCGCCGCGGCGGACGAGCACGGCCTGGACAAGGTGTTCCTCGTCGCTCCCGCCTCGTCGGACGAGCGGCTGCGCACGGTGGCCTCGGCCTCGCGCGGGTTCGTCTACGTCGCGAGCCGCATGGGCGTCACGGGCGTGCAGGACTCGCTCGCGGAGGGCGGGGACGAGCTCGTGGCGCGCACCCGTGCCGCGGGGGCGGACCGTGCGTGCGTCGGCATCGGCGTCTCGAACCGGCAGCAGGCCGCCCGGGTGGCCGCCTACGCCGACGGCGTCATCGTCGGCTCCGCGCTCATCCAGGCGCTCGGCGAGGGTGACGCCGCCGGACTCGACGCGCTCGGGGCGCTGACCGCCGAGCTGGCGCAGGGCGTGCGCGAGGGCCGGGCATGATTCCCGGCGCCCAGGCCGCACTGGCGAGCGCCGGGGCCTGGGCCGGAGTGCGCGGCATCCCCAGCCCTCCGGAGAACGTCTGGTACCTCGGGCCGTTCCCGCTGCGCGCGTACGCGCTCGCGATCATCCTCGGCGCGGTGCTCGCCTGGTGGATCCTCGACCGGCGGTACACCGCCAAGGGAGGGCCGGCCGAGACCGCGCTCGACATCGCCCTGTACTGGATGGTGCCGTTCGGCATCGTGGGCTCGCGGATCTACGAGATCGCCGTCAACCCGCAGAACTACTTCGGCGAGGGCATCAGCCCGTGGGAGATGTTCAAGGTCTGGGAGGGCGGCCTCGGCATCATGGGGGCCGTGACGTTCGGCGCGCTGGGCGCCTACCTCGGGCTCAGGCGGCGCGGGCTGCGGATCGGCCCGTTCGCCGACGCCCTCGCCCCGGGCATGCTCGTGGCCCAGGCCGTGGGCCGGCTCGGCAACTACTTCAACCAGGAGCTCTACGGCACCGCGACCGACCTGCCGTGGGGTCTGCGGATCGACCGCGAGCTCCCGGAGCTCGTCCACCCGACCTTCCTCTACGAGGGGCTGTGGAACCTCGCCGGGGCGCTGGTCCTCGTGCTCGCCCAGCGCCGCCTGCGGCTCGACGGCGGACGGGTCTTCTGGCTCTACGTCATCATCTGGCTCACCGGTCGCACGCTGACGGAGTCCCTGCGCACCGACCCCTCCAACCTCGTCGCCGGCATGCGGATCCACCAGATCATCGCCATCGCCGGCTGCGTGATCGGCGTGGCGATGATCGTCTGGCTCACCCGCCGGGCGCGGGCGACGCCCGACCGGGACGAGATCTGGCTCCCCGGTCGCGGCCCGCTCGCCACCGCGGAGGGCCCCTCCGCCGCCGGCGCCCCCGCCGTCGGCGACACCGCCCCGGAGGGGGAGGGCACGGTCGCCGACGCCTCCGCCACGGGGGAGAGGGCCGCGTCCGACGACGAACCGGAGCGTGCCGGTCCTTGACCGGATCATGACGCGACCGTCGATTGTTTCGGCGAAACATCGACGAAACACGACGGCAACCCCCGTCCGACGATCCGGCGTCCTCGTGCGGATCCGCGCCGTCCCACAGCCATGGGCGGGTAGTGCCATGAAACGGCCAAGTCTGCGTATCGTGCTGTCCGACCCACCGGCGTCCGCGCCGGGGCACGACTCGGGCGCCTGCGCGCCCGGAGGGAGGACGGACGATGGTCCAGACCGGGATCCCTGCACGACGAGGCCTGTACGACCCCGCCCACGAGCACGACGCCTGCGGCGTCGCCATGGTCGCCACCACGCGCGGCCGCCCCGGACGGGACATCGTCGACGCCGCGCTGACGGCTCTGGCGAACCTCGAGCACCGCGGCGCCGTCGGCGCCGAGGAGGCGACGGGCGACGGCGCGGGCATCCTCCTGCAGGTTCCCGACGCCTTCCTCCGTGAGGTCGTCGACCTCGATCTCCCGCCGGCCGGCGCCTACGCCGTGGGCATCGCGTTCCTGCCGGGCATCGGAGAGCGCGCGGAGGCGGTCGAGCTCGTCGAACGGATCGCCGCCGAGGAGGGCGTCGAGGTCCTCGGCTGGCGAGCGGTCCCGGTCGACCCGTCGGGCGTCGGCCCCACGGCCCGCGCGACCATGCCCACGATGCGCCAGCTGTTCGTCGCCGCCGACGGGCTCACGGGCCTGGACCTGGAGCGCCGCGTGTTCCGCCTGCGCAAGCGCGCGGACAACGCCGGGGTCTACTTCGCCTCGCTGTCCCCGCGCACCATCACCTACAAGGGGATGCTCACCACGGGACAGCTGAAGGACTTCTTCCCGGACCTCGCCGACGAGCGCGTGGTCTCCTCGATCGCGCTGGTGCACTCGCGCTTCTCGACGAACACGTTCCCGAGCTGGCCGCTCGCGCACCCCTTCCGGTACGTCGCCCACAACGGCGAGATCAACACCGTGCGCGGCAACCGCAACTGGATGGCCGCCCGCGAGGGCACGCTCTCCTCCGACCTGCTCGGCGACCTCGCGCCGCTGCTCCCGATCAACACCCCCGGCGCCTCGGACTCCGCGACGTTCGACGAGGTCCTCGAGCTGCTCCACCTCGGGGGCCGCTCCCTCCCGCACGCGGTGCTGACGATGGTCCCGGAGGCGTGGCAGAACGACGAGACCATGCCCGCCGACGTGCGCGCCTTCTACGAGTACACCGGCACGATCATGGAGCCCTGGGACGGGCCGGCCGCGATCTGCTTCACGGACGGCGCGGTCGCCGGCGCCGTCATGGACCGCAACGGACTGCGACCGGGACGCTGGTGGGAGACCGCCGACGGCCTCGTCGTGCTCGCCTCGGAGTCCGGCGTCCTCGACCTCGACCCGGCCACGGTCGTGCGCAAGGGCCGCCTCGAGCCCGGCACGATGTTCCTCGTCGACACGGTCGAGGGGCGGATCGTCCCCGACGAGGAGATCAAGTCCTCCCTGGCGTCCGCTCACCCGTACCAGGAGTGGCTCGACGACGGGCTCGTGCAGCTCGAGGCGCTGCCCCAGCGGGAGCACACGGGCCACTCGGCCGACTCGGTCGTGCGGCGTCAGCAGATGTTCGGCTACTCCGAGGAGGAGGTGCGGCTCCTCGTGCGACCCATGGCCGCCACGGGCGCCGAGGCCATCGGCTCGATGGGGACCGACACGCCCATCGCGGTGCTCTCCGCCCGGCCGCGCCTGCTGTTCGACTACTTCTCCCAGACGTTCGCGCAGGTGACCAACCCACCGCTCGACGCCATCCGCGAGGAGCTCGTCACCTCGCTGGTCGGGGCGATCGGTCCGGAGCCGAACATGCTCGAGGAGTCGCCCGAGCACGCCCGCAAGATCGTGCTCCCCTTCCCGACGATCGACAACGACCAGCTCGCCAAGGTGCGGCACATCGACCGTGCACGGCGCACGGGTCGCGGCTTCACCGCGGTGACGATCTCCGGCCTCTACCCGGTCGACGGCGGGGGAGAGGCGCTGCGGGCCCGCCTCGAGGAGATCTTCACCGAGGTCGACGAGGCGGTGGACGCGGGCGCCAGCTTCGTCGTGCTCTCCGACCGGGACGCGACCGCCGCGCTCGCCCCCATCCCCTCGCTGCTGCTCACGTCCGCCGTGCACCACCACACCCTGCGACGGCGCACCCGCACGAAGATCTCCCTGCTCGTCGAGGCGGGCGACGTCCGCGAGGTCCACCACGTGGCCCTGCTCGTGGGCTACGGCGCGGCGGCGGTCAACCCCTACCTCGCCATGGAGACGGCCGAGCGGCTCGTGGCGGACGGCGAGGTCACGGGCGTCTCCGCCGAGACGGCCGTCCGCAACGTCATCCACGCGCTCGGCAAGGGCGTGCTCAAGGTGATGTCGAAGATGGGCGTCTCGACCGTCCCGTCCTACCGCGGCGCGCAGCTGTTCCAGGCGGTCGGCCTCTCCGCCGAGCTCGTCGACCGCTACTTCACCGCCACCCCGAGCCCTGTCGGGGGCGTCGGGCTCGACGTCGTCGCGGCCGAGGTCGCCGCCCGGCACGCGGTCGCCTACCCGCGCTCGGGCATCTCGCCCGCCCACCGCGAGCTCGACACCGGGGGCGAGTACCAGTGGCGCCGCGACGGTGAGCCGCACCTGTTCGACCCCGAGACGGTGTTCCGGCTGCAGCACTCGACCCGGAACCGGCGGGCCGACATCTTCCGCCAGTACACCGACCGGGTCGACGACCAGGCCGAGCGGCTCATGACCATCCGCGGGCTGCTCCGGCTGCGCACCGGCGAGCTCGACCCCGTGCCGATCGAGGAGGTCGAGCCGGTCTCCGAGATCGTCCGGCGGTTCTCCACCGGCGCGATGAGCTACGGCTCGATCTCCGCCGAGGCCCACGAGACGCTCGCGATCGCCATGAACAGGCTCGGCGCCAAGTCCAACACGGGGGAGGGCGGCGAGGACGTCGACCGGCTCTACGACCCCGAGCGCCGCTCGTCGATCAAGCAGGTCGCGTCCGGTCGGTTCGGCGTCACCTCGGAGTACCTCACGCAGGCCGACGACATCCAGATCAAGATGGCGCAGGGCGCGAAGCCCGGCGAGGGCGGCCAGCTGCCCGGCCCGAAGGTCTATCCGTGGGTGGCCTCGACCCGGCACTCCACGCCCGGCGTCGGCCTCATCTCTCCGCCGCCCCACCACGACATCTACTCCATCGAGGACCTCGCCCAGCTCATCCACGACCTGAAGAACGCCAACCCCTCGGCCCGGGTGCACGTCAAGCTCGTCTCCGAGGTCGGCGTGGGCACCGTGGCGGCCGGCGTGTCCAAGGCCCACGCCGACGTCGTGCTCGTCTCCGGGCACGACGGCGGGACCGGCGCCAGCCCGCTGACCTCCCTCAAGCACGCCGGCGGCCCGTGGGAGCTGGGCCTGGCCGAGACCCAGCAGACGCTCGTCCTCAACGACCTGCGCGACCGGATCGTCGTCCAGACCGACGGCCAGCTCAAGACCGGCCGGGACGTCGTCGTGGCCGCGCTGCTGGGCGCGGAGGAGTTCGGGTTCGCCACCGCGCCGCTGGTGGTCTCCGGGTGCGTGATGATGCGGGTCTGCCACCTCGACACGTGCCCGGTCGGCGTCGCCACCCAGAACCCGGAGCTGCGCGCCCGCTTCAGCGGGAAGGCCGAGTACGTCGTCACGTTCTTCGAGTTCCTCGCCGAGCAGGTCCGCGAGATCCTCGCCTCGCTCGGGCTGCGCTCGATCGACGAGGCCGTCGGCCGGGTCGAGCTGCTCGACGCCGACCGAGCCGTGGCCCACTGGAAGGCCTCCGGCATGAACCTGGCGCCGCTGCTCGAGCGCGTCGAGCCGCGGCCCGGCGCCGCGCTGCACAGGACCAAGGACCAGGACCACGGCCTCGACGCCGCCCTGGACAACGAGCTCATCGCACTGGCCGGGCCCGCCCTCGAGCGCGGCGAGCCGGTGCGCGCCGAGGTGGCCGTGCGCAACGTCAACCGGACGGTCGGCACGATGCTCGGCCACGAGGTGACCAGGCGCTACCGCGGCGCGGGACTGCCGGACGGCACGATCGACCTCACCCTGCGCGGCTCGGCCGGACAGTCGTTCGGCGCGTTCCTGCCCCGAGGCGTCACCCTCACGCTCGTGGGCGACGCGAACGACTACGTCGGCAAGTCGCTGTCGGGCGGGCGCATCGTCGTGCGCCCCGACGACCGGGCCGGCTTCGTCGCCGAGGACAACGTCGTGGCCGGCAACGTCATCGGCTACGGCGCCACGGCCGGAGAGATCTTCCTGCGCGGACGCGCGGGCGAGCGCTTCGGCGTCCGCCTGTCCGGCGCCACCCTCGTGGTGGAGGGGGTCGGCGACCACGCGGCCGAGTACATGACCGGCGGCACGATGCTCGTCCTCGGCCCGACCGGGCGAAACGTCGGCGCCGGCATGTCCGGCGGCGTCGCCTACGTCCTCGACCTCGACCCCAGCCTGATCAACCCGGCCGCCGCCGCGGCCGGCGACCTGCTGCTGGGAGAGCCCGACACCGACGACCTCGCCGTGATCGTCGACCTGCTCCAGCGCCACCGCGACCTCACCGGATCCGCCGTGGCCACCGCGCTGCTGGCGGACCGCGCCGCCCTCACGCAGCGCCTCACCCGCGTCCTGCCCCGCCAGTTCGCCGCGGTCTCCGCCGCGCTCGCGCGGGCGGCGGAGGACGGGCTCGATCCTGCCGCACCCACCGTGTGGGCCGACATCATGGAGGCGACCCGTGGCTGACCCCCGAGGATTCCTGACGACCCGCGAGCGGGAGCTGCCGGCGCGCCGGCCGGTCCCGGTGCGCATCCGCGACTACCGCGAGGTCTACGCCGAGCGCGGCGCCGACGAGACGTTCGAGCCCACGCTGCGGCGGCAGGCGGGACGCTGCATGGACTGCGGCATCCCCTTCTGCCACAACGGCTGCCCGCTCGGCAACCTCATCCCCGAGTGGAACGACCTCGTGCGCCGCGGCGACTTCGCCCGGGCGATCGAGCGGCTGCACGCGACGAACAACTTCCCCGACTTCACCGGCCGGCTGTGCCCGGCACCGTGCGAGACGGCGTGCGTGCTCGGCATCAACCAGCCCGCCGTGACGATCAAGAACGTCGAGCAGTCGATCATCGACCGCGCCTTCGACGAGGGTCTCGTCACCCCGCAGGTGCCGCAGCGCCTCACCGGCCGCACGGTCGCCGTCGTCGGTTCCGGTCCCGCCGGGCTCGCTGCCGCCCAGCAGCTCACGCGGGCCGGCCACACCGTGGCCGTCCTCGAGCGCGCCGACTCAGCGGGCGGGCTGCTGCGCTACGGCATCCCTGAGTTCAAGATGGAGAAGTCCCACGTGGACCGCCGCCTCGAGCAGATGCGGGCCGAGGGCACGATCTTCCGGACCTCGACGGACGTCGGGGGCTCGGGCGAGGGCGCGCTGTCGGGCGACGACCTGCTCGAGCGCTACGACGCCGTGGTCCTGGCCATGGGCTCGACCGTGGCCAGGGACCTGCCGGTGCCCGGTCGGGAGCTGGGCGGGATCCACCAGGCGATGGAGTACCTGCCGCAGGCCACGCGCGCGGTCCACGGCCAGCGGGTCACCGACCAGATCACCGCCGAGGGCAAGGACGTCGTCATCATCGGCGGCGGCGACACCGGCGCGGACTGCCTCGGCACCGCCACCCGGCAGGGCGCGCGCTCGGTCACCCAGCTGGAGATCATGCCGCGGCCGGGCGAGGACCGCCCCGAGGGGCAGCCCTGGCCGACCTACCCGATGCTCTTCCGCGTCTCCTCGGCGCACGAGGAGGGCGGCGAGCGGGTCTACTCGACGTCCACCGCCGAGCTGTGCTCGGACGGCTCGGCGGGCGAGGGCGCCGTCACGCACCTGTTGGTCACGGAGGTGACGTTCGACGGCGGCCGTCCGGTCCCGGTCAAGGGCACCGAGCGGACGATCCCGGCCCAGCTCGTGCTGCTCGCGATGGGCTTCACCGGGGTGCCGACCGACGGGATCGTCGCCCAGCTCGGCGTCGAGGTCGACGGCCGCGGCCGCATCGAGCGCGACGCCGACTTCGCGACCACCGTGCCGGGCGTCTTCGCCGCCGGCGACGCCGGGCGCGGCCAGTCGCTCATCGTGTGGGCGATCGCCGAGGGTCGGTCGGTGGCTGCCGCCGTCGACCGGCACCTGCGCGGCTCCACGGAGCTGCCCGCGCCGGTGGCGCCCACCACCGTCCAGGTCACGGTCTGATCAGCGACGCCCGGGCGCACGTCCGTGCGCCCGGGCGGCCGGCTGGCGCGACGTCGTCCAACCACCGCTGCGGTCCGGGCCGATAGAGCGGCGGGCCGGTCGGAGTCACTAGGCTGTGAGCCATGCGTAGAGCAAAGATCGTCTGCACCCTCGGACCGGCCACCGACAGTCCCGAGAAGATCCAGGAGCTGGTCGACGCGGGCATGGACGTCGCCCGCATCAACCGCAGCCACGGCCTCGCCGAGGAGCACGAGCAGGTGATCCACCGCGTGCGCGCCGCCGCCGACGCGGCCGGGCGTCCGGTCGCCGTCCTCGTCGACCTCCAGGGCCCCAAGATCCGGCTCGGCACGTTCGCCGACCGCGAGGTCCAGCTCGCGGACGGCGCCACGTTCACCATCACCACCGAGGAGGTCGAGGGCACGAAGGACCTCGCCTCGACCACCTACAAGGGGCTCCCGGGCGACTGCCACCCCGGCGACCGGATCCTCATCGACGACGGCAAGGTCGCGGTGCGCGTGGTGGAGGTCGACGGGCCACGCGTCGTCACGCGGGTCGAGGTCGGCGGCCCGGTCTCCAACCACAAGGGCCTCAACCTGCCCGGCGTCGCGGTGTCCGTGCCCGCCATGTCGGACAAGGACACCGAGGACCTGCGCTGGGCGCTCGGACTGCCGGTCGACTTCATCGCCCTGTCCTTCGTGCGCAGCGCCGAGGACATCCAGATGGTCCACGACATCATGGACGAGGTCGGCCGCCGGCTGCCCGTCGTCGCCAAGATCGAGAAGCCGCAGGCCGTCGACGCCCTCGAGGAGATCGTCGACGTCTTCGACGGCATCATGGTCGCGCGCGGCGACCTCGGCGTCGAGCTGCCGCTGGAGGACGTGCCGCTCGTGCAGAAGCGGGCGATCGAGATCGCGCGGCGCCGTGCGAAGCCGGTCATCGTCGCCACCCAGGTGCTCGAGTCGATGATCACCAACCCGCGCCCCACCCGGGCCGAGGCCTCCGACTGCGCGAACGCCGTCCTCGACGGGGCCGACGCGGTCATGCTCTCGGGGGAGACCTCGGTGGGGAAGTACGCCATCGAGGCCGTCCGCACCATGGCCCGGGTCGTCGAGCACACCGAGGAGCACGGCGGCGAGCGGATCGCGCCGCTCGGCTCGACGCCCGCCACCCGCTCGGGCGTCCTGACCCGGGCGGCGGCGGAGATCGCCGCCACGCTGGACGTCACCTACCTCGCGACGTTCACCCAGTCCGGCGACACCGCGCGCAGGATGTCCCGGCTGCGCTCCCCGATCCCGCTGCTGGCGTTCACGCCGTCGGCCGAGACCCGCAACCGGCTCGCGCTCTCCTGGGGCGTGCAGCCCTACCAGGTCGACGCGGTCAAGCACACCGACGAGATGGTCGACCAGGTCGACACGTTCCTGCGGGACAACGGGCTGGCCGGCAACGGCGACCCGGTCGTCGTCGTGGCCGGCATGCCGCCGCAGAAGGTCGGCAGCACGAACTCCATCCGCGTCCACCGGATCGGTGAGCGGTACCGCTCCTCCTGAGAGTGACGTCCGGCACCGGCCGGGCCGCCCGGCACGACGACGGCGGCCCGCCGGTTCAGGGCATGATGTGTTCCGTCCCCGCGCCCTCACGGCGCGGGGACGCCCGCTCCCGTGGTGGAATCGGCAGACACACCGCACTCAAAATGCGGCGCCGCGAGGCGTGCGGGTTCGAGTCCCGCCGGGAGCACCATCGCGCACGCGCGCCGCGCGGCACGGCTCACATGCACGCGGATCGCCCCGTGATCCCGCCGTGTCCTAGGCTGTACGGGTGACCACGACCGACAGCTCCGCAGGCGACGACGCCTCGGCGGACCCCACGACCACCGAGCCTGACCTCTCGGACCTCCTCACCTCCGCCCCCGAGGCGGTCGAGGAGACCGAGCGAGACGGCCGCCGCGTCGTCGTCGCCGAGGACGAGACGCTCATCAGGCTCGACATCGTCGAGACGCTCCGCGACGCGGGCTTCGAGGTCGTCGGGGAGGCGGCCGACGGCGAGCAGGCCGTCCGCCTGGCCTCCGAGCTCGAGCCCGACGCCGTCGTCATGGACGTCAAGATGCCCGTGATGGACGGCATCACCGCCGCCGAGAAGATCATGGCCGACCGCACGTGCGCCGTCGTCATGCTCACCGCCTTCTCCCAGAAGGAGCTCGTGGAGCGCGCCCGCGAGGCCGGCGCGATGGCGTACGTCGTCAAGCCGTTCACGCCCGCCGACCTCGTGCCCGCCGTCGAGATCGCCGTGAGCCGGCACGAGGAGATCATCGCGCTCGAGTCCGAGGTCGCCTCGCTGGTCGACCAGTTCGAGACGCGCAAGCGCGTGGACCGCGCCAAGGGACTCCTCCAGACGAAGATGGGTCTCTCGGAGCCCGAGGCGTTCCGCTGGATCCAGAAGACGTCCATGGACCGTCGCCTGACCATGCGCGAGGTCGCGGACGCCGTCATCGAGCAGGTCGGCGGCCGCGGCTGACGGCCGACCCGCGACGACGAACGCCCGGCATGTGCCGGGCGTTCGTCGTTCCGCCCGCCGGCGCCGAGTTCAGCGCGGGTACGGGATGAACATGCAGGTGAGCCGCGCGGTGCAGACGAGCAGGTCGTCGTCGTCACGCACCTCGATGCCGTAGGTGGCGCTCCGGCGTCCCTCGTGCACCGCCGAAGCGCGCGCCGTGACGTGCCCGGTGCGCGCCGCCCGGTGGTGGGTGGCGTTGAGGTCGACGCCGACCGGCGCGTGTCCCTCCGGCGCCGCGAGCACGGCCGCGACGCTGGCGACGGTCTCGGCGAGCGCGGCGCTGGCGCCACCGTGGAGCAGCCCCATCGGCTGGGTGTTCCCCTCGACGGGGATGCGGGCCCGGACGTCGCCCCGTTCCATGCGCAGCATCTCGAGCCCCATACGCTCGGCGAGGCCGGACTCCGACAGTCGGGCGAAGGTCTCGGCGAGGTCGTCGCCGCCGCTGCGGTGGTCGGTCCGGGCGGGCTCCTCGGGGCGCCGGGTGTCGGCGTGGTCGGCGGTCACGGTGCCAGACTGCCACGGCGGCCGCCGTCGTCCCGCCCCGGTGCCCGGCCCGGGTCGTCGTCAGCGGCGGGCGCGGCCCCCGGCAGCCCGAACCGCATCGACCAGCGCTCCCATGGCGGCATGTCCGCCCACCCGAGCCGGAGCGTGCGGAAGGCACGCCGGAGGCGCCGGCTCAGCTGCGCCGCGCCCACCAGGCTGCGGGCAGAGACACCGACGCGGAGCGAGAGGTCCAGCACGACGGGCCGCGCCGGGCCCAGCGCGAGGGCGAGGTCGAGGTCGTCGTGGACCTCGGGGTCGTCGTCGTGGACGCGGTCGCGGACCGCCAGCCACGCCGAGCGGCGCACGGCCATGCTCGAACCCCACAGCGGGTGGTGTCCCAGGGCGGCGTGGCACAGGCCGTAGTACGCGGCCAGGTAGACCGCGGCGGCGAGCCCCCCGGCCCTGCCCAGCCCGTAGAAGCTGCCGACGCCGGTGACGGCGGCCACCTGCCTCGTCCCCATCACGTGCGCGACCCGCGAGACCCATCCGGGGCCGGGACGCGAGTCGGCGTCCAGCCGCGCGACGACGTCCCCCCGGGCGGCGTCGTAGCCGGTGGCGGCGGCGGGTGGGATCCCGATCCGGTCCTCCGCCACGACCACCGCGCCGTGGCGCCGGGCGACGGCCGCGGTGCCGTCGGTGGAGGCGTTGTCGACGACGATGACCTCCAGGGGCGCCTCCCGCTGGTTCGCCAGGGCGCGCAGGCAGTGCTCGAGCGCCGCGGCGTCGTTCCGGGCGGGGATCACCACGCTCACGGTCGGCGGCGTCACCGGCCGCTCCCGGCGCGTCGGGCGAGCACGAGCCCCGCGACGGCGGATCCCACGGCGCCGGCGACGAGGTCGCCCGCGGTATCTGCGGGGGTGACGTGGACCGTGGGGTCGACGTAGGCGTGGCCGATCCACTCCGCGACCTCCCAGGCCGCGGCGAGGCTCGTCCCGACCGCCGTGGTGGTCAGCGCGAGACCCCACCTGCCGCGCGGGTCGTCGCCGGGCGGCACGAGCCGGCCGCGGCGCACGAGCTCCCCGGCGACTGCGGCGAGCACGCCGTTGAGGGTCAGGTGTACGGCGATGTCCAACCACCACAGCCGCTCGTACAGGAGCAGGGCCGACGACCACGCGGCCACGAGCGCCGTGGCGCCGAGCAGGGCCTGGAGACCTGCGGGCACGGCGAGCACGCGCGCGAGCGTGAGGGCCCCGAGGACGAGAGCCGCCACCGCGACGGCGACCGCGTCGACGAGGGCGGCGAGCCCGAGCGAGAGCAGCGCCAGGACGGCGACGACGTTCGCGGCCGTGCGGGCGTACGGGGGCCCGACGACGCGGAGCACGCCGACACCGGTGCGTCGTCGTGGTCGCGCAGTCGTCACTGGTCCAGCGTCCCACGAGGACCTGGCCCGCCCGGCGTGGTCCGTGTGCCGGGGCGGTCGACGACCCCGGGTGCGTCGGGGAGGGCGCCGGGCCGACCGCCCACCTCGTCGTCGACGCGGACGAAGCGCGCCGCCACAGCGGCGATACCGACGAGGGCCGCGGGGTACAGGCAGGTGTAGACGCGGAACGCCAGCCCGGGCCGCTCGCCGGGGTCGTCCCCGGAGACGTAGCCGAACAGCGGCTCGAGCGTGGCGAGCGCGAGTCCGCCGAGCGCGCCGGTGAGGCGGGCGAACACGCCGAACGTCCCGAGGAACACGCCCTCGCGGTGCAGGCCGGTCAGTCGGGCGTCGCGGTCGAGGACCCGGGCCGTGACGAGGTCGGTCGTCGCGAGGACCCCGCCGTACCCGACCCCGACCACGGCGGCCGCGACCACGGCGAGCGGGACGGACGTGACGAACCACAGCGGGAGGAACGAGACGGCCAGCCAGGTCAGGGCCCAGCGCCAGGCCCGCGGGGCGCCGACCCTGCGCACGAGCCACGCCCACGCGGGCAGGACGGCGGCGGCGGTGAGGATCGCGGCGCCGAGCACCGGGGTCGTCATCGCGACGGGCCTCTCCAGCGTGTAGCGCATCCACAGCTGGATGCCGGAGATGAGCAGGCCGAGCGCTGCGCCGTACCCCGCGGTCGTCGCCCCGATCAGCCACAGCTCGCGGGTGCGCAGCACGCCGCCGATCGCGGGGAGGAACCTCGTGGGCGGCTCGTGCTGCACGGCGGCGTCCTCACGGACGGAGAGCACCATCGCGCCCATGACGAGCAGTGCCACGACGCCCAGCAGCACCGCGGTCCGCGTGAAGCCCTCGGGGCCGTGCTCGCTGCCGAGCCACCGGGTCGTCAGCGCGGGGGTCAGCGCCACGGAGACGACCATCGCCGCGAGCTGGAAGGCCTGCCGCACGGCGTTGACGACCGACCGCTCGGCCTCGGTGCGGAACAGCTCGGGCAGCAGCGCCGTGTAGTTCGCGTTGTACAGCGAGTCGGCCGCCTCGGTGAGGATGACGAAGACCGCGAACCAGGCGACGAGCGCCGCGCCGTCGAGGGACGTCGGGGCGGAGAACAGGGCGACGAACACGGCCACGAGGCTCGGTACGGCGACGAGGAGCCAGGGCCGCCTGCGGCCGAGCCGCGTGCGCGTGCCGTCCGAGAGGTGGCCGAACAGCGGGTTGTCGATCGCGTCGACGATCGCGTAGACCACCATGACGATCCCGTACGCGGTCGCGTCCATGCCGAGGGTGTCGACGTAGTACAGGAGGATCGAGCCGCGCACGAGGTTGATCGGGAGCGACGACCCGAACATGCCGGCCGCGTACGCGAGCCGGCGGGAACCGGGGACGCGGGGCTCGGGCACGGACCCACCCTGCCAGGGCCGCGGTGACGTCGGTGTCGGCGCCGCGTCCTAGGGTGGGTCGGGTGAGCGAGAACACCGACCAGGCCACCGACCAGCGCCTCCTGCTCGTCGACGGGCACTCGATGGCCTTCCGCGCGTTCTTCGCGCTGCCGGCCGAGAAGTTCGTCAACTCCGCGGGCCAGAGCACGAACGCGATCTACGGGTTCGTCGCGATGCTCATCAACCTCATCGCCGAGGAGCGGCCCACGCACGTCGCCGTCGCGTTCGACACCCACGCCCCGACGTTCCGGGACGAGGTCTACGCCGACTACAAGGGCGGCCGCGACGTCACCCCCGAGGCCTTCAAGGGCCAGGTCCCCCTCATCGCCGAGGTGCTGCGCGCGGCCGGCGTCCCCACGCTGGAGAAGGACGGCCTCGAGGCCGACGACATCCTCGCCACGCTCGCCCACGAGGGCTCGGCCGCGGGGATGACCGTCTCCGTGGTCTCGGGCGACCGGGACACGTTCCAGCTCGTCGACGAGCGCGTGAGCGTGCTGTACCCGATCAAGGGCGTGAAGACGGTGTCCCGCATGACGCCGGAGGCCGTCGAGGAGAAGTACGGGGTCCCGCCGCACCGGTACCCGGAGATCGCCGCCCTCACCGGCGAGACTGCGGACAACCTGCCCGGCGTGCCCGGGGTGGGGCCGAAGACCGCCGCGAAGTGGATCAACCAGTTCGACGGCCTGGACAACATCGTCGCCCGGGTCGACGAGGTGCCCGGCAAGGCCGGCGACTCGCTGCGCGCGCACCTGGCAGACGTGCTGCGCAACCGGCAGCTCAACCACCTGCTCACCGACGCCGACGTCGGGGCCGCCCTTGGTGACCTCACCCCCGCCGACCCCGACCGCGGCGAGCTCACGCGCCTGTTCGACGTCCTGGAGTTCACCGAGCTGCGCACGCGGCTGTTCGCCGTCCTGCCCGACGACGGAGGGACCGCGCCCGAGGCGGACGGCCCGGTCCTGGTCGTGGACCGGCCGGCCGACGGCGAGCTGGGAGCCTGGCTCGAGGCCCGCGCGGGCGCCCGGCTGGGCCTGTTCGTCGAGGGCACGGGCCGACCGGGCGCGGGGGAGGCGACGCAGGTCGCGATCGCCGACGACGAGGCGCACGCCGTCACCGTCGACCTCACCGAGGTCGCCGGCCCCGACGAGGCCGCGCTGCGCGCCTGGCTGGCCGACGCCGCGGAGCCGAAGTCGGTGCACGACGCCAAGGCGGCCTGGCACGCCCTGCGCGGCAGCGGACTCACCCTGGACGGCGTGACGTTCGACCCGGCCCTCGCCGGGTACATCTCACGGCCCGACGCCCGGCACCTCGAGCTCGCCGACCTCTCGACCGAGCGGCTGGGGCTCGAGCTCGACCCCGGTTCGGGCCCGGCCCAGGGCGAGCTGGACCTCTCGCTGGAGGAGGGAGCGGCGGAGGAGTCCCTCGCCCGTCGCGCGCACGCGACCCTCGCCCTCGTCACGCCGCTGACCGCCGAGCTCGAGGAGGCCGGCGGGAGCGGCCTGCTCACCGACCTCGAGCTCCCCGTCCAGCGTGTCCTGCAGGGGATGGAGGACCGGGGCATCGCCGTCGACACCGAGTACCTCGACGGCCTGTCCGGCGAGTTCGACGGGCAGGTGGAGGCGGCCGCCGCGGCCGCCTACGAGGCGATCGGCCGCGAGGTCAACCTCGGCAGCCCCAAGCAGCTGCAGGAGGTCCTGTTCGACCAGCTCGACATGCCGCGGACGAAGAAGACGAAGACCGGGTACACGACCAACGCCGACGCGCTCGCGTGGCTGCTCGTGCAGACCGAGCACCCGTTCCTCGTGGCGCTGCTGCGGCACCGCGAGCAGATCAAGCTCCGCCAGACGGTCGACGGCCTGCGGGCCGAGGTCCAGTCCGACGGCCGGATCCGCACCACCTTCCAGCAGACCGTGGCCGCCACCGGTCGGCTCAGCTCGAAGGACCCCAACCTGCAGAACGTGCCCGTGCGCAGCGAGGACGGCATGCGCATCCGGCAGTCCTTCGTGGTCAGCGAGGCGGGGGAGTCGCTGATGACGGCGGACTACTCCCAGATCGAGATGCGGATCATGGCGCACCTGTCCGGCGACGAGGCGCTCATCGAGGCCTTCCGCTCCGGGGAGGACCTGCACGCGTTCGTCGCCGCCCGGGTCTTCGGCGTCGACGTCGGCTCGGTGACCCCGGAGCAGCGCCGACGCATCAAGGCGATGAGCTACGGCCTGGCCTACGGGCTCAGCGCGTTCGGCCTGTCCCAGCAGCTCGGCGTCGAGGTCGACGAGGCCCGGTCGCTCATGGAGGGGTACTTCGAACGGTTCGGCGGCGTGCGCGACTACCTCCGGGGCGTCCAGGACGAGGCGCGCACGCGCGGCTACACGGCGACGATCCTCGGCCGCCGCCGGTACCTGCCGGACCTCACCTCCGACAACCGGCAGCGCAGGGAGCTCGCGGAGCGCATCGCCCTCAACGCCCCGATCCAGGGGTCGGCCGCGGACATCATCAAGCTCGCGATGATCCGGCTCGACGCGGAGATCGCCGAGCGGGGCCTCGCCTCCGACGTCCTCCTCCAGGTCCACGACGAGCTCGTGCTCGAGATCGCGCCGGGGGAGCGCGAGGAGGTGGAGCAGGTCGTGCGGGAGACCATGGGCCGGGCGGTGGAGCTCTCCGTCCCGCTCGACGTCTCCGTCGGCCTCGGCCGCAGCTGGCGCGACGCCGCCCACTGACCCTCCATCGACGAGTGAGCGGCTCTCTGCCCGACGAGTGAGCGCGAATCCGTGCGCGCGGGCCGGGTAACGCTCGGCGCCTCTCGACGTCGGCCGCTACCCGGGCTTGTCGGCCACGAGGATGAGCGTGCCCGGCACGAGCGCCCCGCGCTCCGGCCCCCAGCCGCCCCAGACCACCTCGCGGCCCGGCGGCCACTCGGGCTCGACGAGGTCGACGAGATCGAGCCCGGCCGCCACGACGTCGCGCACGTGGTCCCCGACGGTGCGGTGGAACTCCGCGTACGTGACGGCGTCGCCGTCGGCCTCGACGTAGGGCCGCCGGTCGAAGTAGGGGCGCGTGACGGTCGTGCCGGCCAGTGTGGGGTCGTCGGGGAACATCCACCGCGCCGGGTGCGTGACCGAGGCGACCCATCGACCGCCCGGTCGCAGGACCCTCGCGGCCTCGGCGTGCACGCGGTGGGCGTCGGGGACGAACGGGATGGCTCCGAACGAGGTGAACACGGCGTCGGCGCAGGCGTCCGGCAGGGGGAGGGCGCGGGCGTCGGCCACTAGCATCGGCGTGCGGATCCCGGTGGCCCGGTCGAGCGCTGCGGCGGCGTCCAGCATCCCCTGCGCGACGTCCGTCGCCAGCGCCCGCACGCCCTGCGTGACCAACCAGCGCGAGCACTGGGCCGCCCCGGCACCCACCTCGACGACGATCCGGTCGCGCAGCGTCGCGGTGTCGCCGAGCAGGCAAGCGTCGGCCTCCCGCAGCCCCTCGGGGCCCCACACGTGATCGGCCGCGCCGAGGGTGGCGCCGTGCTCCGCGAGGTAGCCCTGAGCATCCGCCGACCACGCGGTCGCGTTCGCGCGCGCGGCGGCCTCGCCGTCGACCCGCCGGTAGCCCGCCCACGCCTGCGGCCGTCCGTCCATCGGCCGATGCTCCCACGGCGGGGAGGTCTCCACGGGGTTCGGCCCCACGGGCTCGGCCGCAGGGACTACGGTCCTGCCAGGGCGGCCGCCCGCGACCCAGGGAGTGTCATGAGCAGCGGATACGGATGGAACCAGCAGGACCCGTACCAGCACGGTGAGCCGGACGCGCGCGGGGTGTACCCCGAGCGCGGCCGCAGCGGTCGGTTCTCCGGCGGCCACCAGCCCTACGGGCACGGTTCCTCCGCCGGCCCCGACCAGCCCTACGGATCCGGCCCGGCATACGGATCCGACCAGCCCTACGGGTCAGGTCCGGCCCACCGTCCGGGTCAGGCGTACGGGCCCGGCCAGGCCTACGGCGGCGCGGGGCAGAACGCGGCCGGACCGTACGGCGGGGACGTCCGCAACGACTACGGGCGCGCGCCCGCGGACACCGACGCCGGTCGGGGCGGGGCGCACAAGGCCTCCGTCGCCGCGATCCTCGTCTATGTGGGCCTCTTCCTCGGCCTGCCCCTGCTCATCGGCCTCGTCACCATGATCGTCGCGCTGTAGCGCCCGATGGCCGACCGTCGATTCCGGCCGCGGTCCAGAGGTCGGGACCGCGATCCGCTCGAGGGCTACCTCGGCGGCTACGGCATCGTCCCCGAGGACACACGGCGTCGCCCCGACGACGACGCACCGCGCGGCCGCGAGAGCCGTGAGCCGGACGACCGCGGCGCCGACCGGCCCGCGGACCCGGTCCGCACCGCCGGGCGCTCCCGCGCAGCGGAGCCGCGTCCCACCGCGCCGTCCGGCTTCCGCGCCGGAGCGCCCCACGCCTCGCGCTACCCCGTATCCCTCCCGCCCTCGCTGCATGTCAGCACGTGGCTCCGGCGTCGCCTCCGCCCGCTCTTCGTCGTCGTGCCCGTCCTCGCCGTGCTCGTCCCGATCGCCACCGTGGTCCAGCTCGTCGACGACGATCCCGACGCCACCACGCCGAGCGTGGCCCCCGCGCCCGATGCCGAGCCGGACGTCGAGACCTTCCCCGATCTGTGGGAGGTCGCGGTCGCGGACCTCACCGGGATCGCCGGCGCCGAGCTCAGGGGCAACGTCGACGGCTCCTTCGACGACGCGGGCGTGCTCGGCGCGCCTGGCGGCTGGGCCGTCGTCGCGCAGGACGAGGAGTCCCTCGAGGCAGAGCTCGTCGGTCTGGACCCCGCGTCGGGCGAGACGATCTGGTCCCGTGAGCTCAGCCACGTCCTCTGCGCCCGCCACGCGACGCCGGACGGAAGCCTCGTCTGCCTGGAGGCCACGGACACGGACCCGGGAGGTCTGGGCACGAGCTGGACCGCCCACCTGCTCGACCCCGCCACCGGCGACACGACCGCCTCCACCGAGATCGACGGCTACCTCACGTCCCTCTACGTCCACGGCGACGCGCTCGTCCTGCTCGACCAGCCGGGCGGCGGGACCGACGTCGTCCTGCAGGGCTACGACGCGGCCGACCTGAGCCCACGATGGTCGGTCGAGCTCGGCCCGGAGGTCTCCGCGGAGATGCTCGCCGGGGACCGACGGATCGTCTCCCGAGGGATCGGCGAGCGCGGCGAGGCGATGCTCGACCGGCCCCGTTGGCGTCCCGTCACCGACGACGTGCTCTCGTTCGGCGCGGGCGACCGCACCGCCGTCCTGAACGTCCGGGCGGGCGAGCTGATCATCGCCCCACCCTGCACCCGCCTGTCCACCGACGGCGCCACCCTGTGGTGCAACGAGCCGGGCGCCGGGATCCGCGCGTACGCCACGGACGGGACCGAGCTGTGGGCGGACCCCCACAACCGGCTGGCCGCCACCTCCGCGCTCGACCCGGACGCCCGTGTCATGCCCCTCGTCCTCGACGGCTCCCGGCGACTCCTGCGGTACGACCTCGAGGCCGGAGCCACCGACTCCGTCCTCCTCGACCCGGGGGTCGCCGAGACGTTCGCCGGCACCCTCGACCCGGGCGGGCTGGTCGACGGCGAGCACGTCCTCGTGCGGGGCGAGCCCGACCTGCACCTCCTCGCGCCGGACCGCTCCCACGTCGTCGACCAGGTGGCGACGGACGTCCGTCCCGACGGCGTGCTCGCCCGGGACGAGAGCCTCGTCGTCGCCGGGACGGACCTCGTCGAGGTCGACCCGACCACGGGAGGGGTCGAGCAGCAGTGGCGCACCCCGGTGCACGGCACGCTCGAGCCGGTGGGCGACGCGGTGGTCGTGCACGGCCCGGAGGGCCTGAGCCGGCTCGACTGGTGACGCGGCCCACGAGCGTGCGCCGCCGCGCCGTCGTGGTTGTCCCGTCTTGCGGGCGCGGGTACCATTGCTCGTCGGCGCCGTCTGTCCGCGCGCACGCGCGCAGCCGCCCGGTCGCCGATTGAATCCCTGTCCGCTCGAGTATCCCTGTCCGCATCGGAGTTTCCCGCTACATGACCACCACTACCCCCGCCCCGACCACCCCGCAGGTCGCGATCAACGACATCGGCTCCGAGGACGAGCTCCTCGCCGAGATCGACAAGACCATCAAGTACTTCAACGACGGGGACATCGTCGAGGGCACCATCGTCAAGGTGGACCGTGACGAGGTCCTCCTCGACATCGGTTACAAGACCGAGGGCGTCATCCTGTCCCGCGAGCTGTCGATCAAGCACGACGTGGACCCCGACGAGGTCGTGGCCGTGGGCGACCAGATCGAGGCGCTGGTCCTCCAGAAGGAGGACAAGGAAGGCCGCCTCCTGCTGTCGAAGAAGCGGGCGCAGTACGAGCGCGCCTGGTCCTCGATCGAGAAGATCAAGGACGAGGACGGCGTCGTCACGGGCAAGGTCATCGAGGTGGTCAAGGGCGGCCTGATCGTCGACATCGGCCTGCGCGGCTTCCTGCCGGCCTCCCTGGTCGAGATGCGTCGTGTGCGCGACCTTCAGCCCTACGTGGACAAGGAGATCGAGGCCAAGATCATCGAGCTGGACAAGAACCGCAACAACGTGGTCCTGTCCCGCCGCGCCTGGCTCGAGCAGACCCAGTCCGAGGTCCGTTCGCACTTCCTCAACACGCTGCAGAAGGGGCAGGTCCGCCCCGGTGTCGTGTCCTCGATCGTCAACTTCGGTGCGTTCGTCGACCTCGGCGGCGTGGACGGCCTCGTGCACGTCTCCGAGCTGTCCTGGAAGCACATCGACCACCCCTCCGAGGTCGTCGAGGTGGGCCAGGAGGTCACCGTCGAGGTGCTCGACGTGGACATGGACCGCGAGCGCGTCTCCCTGTCGCTGAAGGCGACCCAGGAGGACCCGTGGCAGACCTTCGCGCGCACCCACGCCATCGGCCAGGTCGTGCCCGGCAAGGTCACCAAGCTCGTCCCGTTCGGTGCGTTCGTGCGCGTCGAGGACGGCATCGAGGGCCTCGTGCACATCTCCGAGCTGGCGCAGCGCCACGTCGAGGTGCCCGAGCAGGTCGCGAAGGTCGGCGACGAGCTCTTCGTCAAGGTCATCGACATCGACCTCGAGCGTCGCCGCATCTCGCTCTCGCTCAAGCAGGCCAACGAGGGCGTCGAGCCGGACTCCGAGGACTTCGACCCCTCGCTGTACGGCATGGCGACCGACTACGACGAGCAGGGCAACTACAAGTACCCCGAGGGCTTCGACCCCGAGACGAACGAGTGGCTCGAGGGCTTCGAGGCCCAGCGCGAGGCGTGGGAGGCCGAGTACGCGGCCGCGCACGCGCGCTGGGAGTCCCACAAGGCGCAGATCGCCGCCTCGCGTGCGGCGGAGGCCGCCGGCGAGAACGTCGTCGAGGACGCCTCGGAGGCCGGGGACGACCTCGCCGCCTCCTACTCGTCCGACGCTCCGGAGGAGGACGCCGGGGGCACGCTCGCGTCCGACGAGGCCCTGGCCGCTCTGCGGGAGAAGCTCACGGGCAACTGACCCGGAGCGCAGCCTCCCGATCCTCGGATCGCATCCGACGCCCGGCCCCCTGACGGGGGCCGGGCGTCGGCGTTCGTGGGTGCGGGCGGATCGGCGTGCCGGTCGCTGCGTGCCGCTGCGCCCGGGCATAACGCTGCGCCCGGGTGTTCGGCAGCGCCCCGCCGGACGGTCATCCCGTGCCGGACGAGTACCCAGGTGGTGAGGGGTACCCCGGGCCCACGTCGGCGACGCGGACCGATCGCCGGGCGGCGTAGCGTCCGAGCATCCAGCCCACGCCGAGAGGACCCACCCCGATGCTGCCCACCGCCCACCGTCGCCTGACCGCCGTCGTGGCCGCCGCGCTGCTGACCCTCGGGGTGTCCGCGTGCGACGACCCGAGCGTCGCCCCGACCGAGGAGCCGACCGCGGACGGGGAGGAGACGACCACCGCGGACGGGCCCTCCGCCGACTACCCGGACGACCTCACGATCGAGGTCCGCTCGCTGTCCGGCTCGGTCCCGCCGCCGCACGACTCGATGGAGACCGTCACGGTGGGCCCCGACGGCATCACCTACACCGCCGGGTCGCGCTACGAGGACGAGCCGCTCTTCTCGGAGACGTTCGACGCGCAGGACGGCGACCTCGAGGAGGTCATGGCCGCCTGGGAGGCCCTCGGCGTCCCCGCCGACACGGGGGACGGGTACGACGACTCGCACTCCAGCGGTGGGGCCGGTGGCGACTACGTCATCACCCAGGTCACCGGAACGGGGTACGACTCGTCAGCGACCGGGGACCACCAGCCCATGTGGGACCTCGTCGACGCGGCGCTCGACGTCGTGCCGCAGGAGGTGCGCGACGAGGGGGAGGCCGCCATCGAGGAGTACAACGCGAGCGAGGACGACTGAGCCCGTCCCCGCCGCGCGGCTACGCTTGACGGGTGTTCGCCGAGCAGACCTCCGTCCGTGCCCGGATCCGCCGATGACCGCCGGGACGATCGTGGTCACCGGCTTCGGGCCCTTCGGCCCGCACACCGAGAACCCCACCGCCGACGTCGTCCGCGAGCTCGCCGCCGCCGGACCGCCCGTGGACGGCACGCAGCTCGTCACCGAGGTCCTGCCCACGTCCTTCGCGCGGGCGACCGCAAGGATGCGCGAGCTCGTGTCCACCCACGCGCCCCGACTCCTGCTGGCGCTCGGGCTCGCTGCGGACCGCACGGTGATCAGCGTGGAACGCGTCGGCGTCAACCTCGTCGACGCACGGATACCGGACGTCGACGGCGAGCAGCCCGTCGACGAGCCCGTCCGCGACGGTGGCCCCGACGCACACCTGGCGACGATCGACGTCCGCGCGGCACTGGCGGCGGCCCGTGGCACGGGCGTGGAGGCGACGACGTCCGCGAGCGCGGGCCTCTACGTGTGCAACGCGGTCCTGTACACCGCCCTGGACACCGCACGCGCGCACGCACCGGGAACGCGCGCCGGCTTCGTCCACCTCCCGCCGACCGAGCACCTGTCCGTCGGCGACGCGACCCGGGCCGTGGGCGCGATGGTCGCCGCACTCGCGACGGCCAAGTTGTGAGCGGCGACCTCGTCCGGCAGCCGGACCTTCGCCGACGTCCTGACCGCGGGGGCCGTCCGTGCTGACCGTCGGCCTCACCGGCGGGATCGCGTCGGGCAAGTCGACCGTCTCGGCGGAGCTCGCGCGGCTCGGCGCCGTGGTCGTCGACGCGGACGTGCTCGCCCGGAAGGTCGTCGAGCCCGGGACGCCGGGGCTGCGCGCCGTCGTCGAGGAGTGGGGGCCCGGCGTGCTCGCCGACGACGGGACGCTCGACCGGGCCGCCCTCGGGGCGATCGTCTTCGCCGATCCCGAGGCCCGCCGCCGCTTGGGGGAGATCACGCACCCGCTCGTGCACGCGGAGCACGTCCGACTCGAGGCCGAGGCCGTCGCGGCCGACCCGGCCGCCGTCGTCGTCCACGACGTGGCGCTCGTCGTCGAGGCGGACCTCGCCCACCGGTACCACCTCCTGCTCGTGGTCCACGCGCCCGAGGACGTGCGGATCGGGCGGATGGTCGAACGGCGGGGCATGACGGTCGACGAGGCCCGGGCTCGGGTGGCCGCCCAGGCCACCGACGATCAGCGGCGGGCCGTCGCCGACATCTGGCTCGACAACACGGGCACCCCCGACGAGCTGCGTACGTCGGTGGACCGCGTCTGGTCGCAGCGCATCCGCCCCTACGAGGCGAACGTGCGGGCGGGTGTGGTGGCCGACCGCTCGGGCGGTCCCGTGCTGCTCGACCCGGCCTCGCGCACCGAGGACGGCCGGGACGTCGGCGCGCTGTGGGCCGCGCAGGGCGCGCGCCTCGTCTCGCGCGTCGGCGCCGTCCTCCGGGCCGCGGGGATCCCCGCGGACGTCTCGCACGTCGGCTCGACCGCGGTGCCCGGCCTCGTGGCCAAGGACGTGATCGACCTGCAGGTCGGCGTCGACGACCTCGACGACGACCGCGTGACCGGCGTCCTCGCTGCGGCGGGCTTCCCCGTCCGTGACGCCGAGGCCCGGGACCGGCCGCACCCGGCGGACGGCCCGGTCTGGCGCAAGCGGTTCCACCTCAACGCCGACCCGGGTCGCGACGTCAATCTTCACGTGCGCGAGAGCGGCTCGCCCGGCTGGCGGTATGCCCTCGCCATGCGCGACGCGCTGCGCGACGACACCGACGCGCGGAGGGACTACGCCGCGATGAAGGAGGCGCTGGCGGCCCGGCACGCGACGGACGCGCGCACCGGCGGCTACGCGGAGGGGAAGGAGCCGTGGTTCGGCCTGCGCGGGACCGCCCTCGTCGCGGGCCGGCTGGCGGGCCACGGGGTCGTCCCGGACCTCGACCTGCGCGACGCGTCCGCCGCATGATGCGTGCCCTCCCGGCGTCGCCCCTGGTCAGAGGTCTGCCGGGCATGGGGTGGGGTGCCCTCCCCAACGACCCGGTCATCCGTGCGCCCCGGCCGGACATACGGTTCCACCAGTGGCAGTCGGTCACACGGCTCGCGAGGGCTGCGAGCCGGATGTGCCGCCACACGGGGCGCGGACGGTGATCCGCTCGTGACCCGGACGCCCCTGACCATCCACCGAGGTGACCACCGCCTCGACCACACAGAGAGAAGCACCATGAGCATCGCCACGAACCGCCGCCGAGTGGCGGCCGCCGGGATCGTCCTTCTTGCCGCCTCGGGGATCGCCGCCTGCAGCGACTCCGGCCCGATCGCGCCGACGGGTCAGCCCCCGGCGCCTCCCTCCACCGAGGCACCGCCCACCGAGGAGCCCCCGGTCGAGGAGCCGACCTCCGAGGAGCCCCCGGCCACGGAGGACCCCACCTCCGAGGAGCCGACCACGGAGGAGCCCACCTCCGAGGAGCCGCCCCCCGAGGAGCCGCCCGTCTCCGGCGGCGGCCAGGGCGTCGAGGTCTCCGGCGAGCTGACCGGCGAGGTGCCCTCCGGGGGCGCGGCCACCGTGACCCTCGAGGTCACCGAGCGCGCGGCCGTCGCGGTCGGTGCGACCTCGCCCGACGGCGGTGACCTCCAGCTCGCGATCTCCGGCGGCGACGTCGACGCGGGCATCGACGACACCTACGGGTACGCCGACATCTTCAGCTTCGACCAGGGCAACCTCGACCCGGCGATCACCCAGGTCCTCGAGCCGGGCAGCTACACGCTCGAGCTCACGGAGTACGGCGGGGACGCGGCCCAGTACCAGCTCGAGGTGCTCTCCGGCACCACCGTCATCCCGGCCGGGGGGACGGCGAACCTCGAAATCACGGGCCAGGCCGCGACCCTTGCCATCGGCGAGCTCGCGACCGGCAACGAGTCGATCGCGACGAACGGCGAGATCGACTCGGTCCTGTGGACCTTCATGCCGTCCTCGCACACCGCGTACGAGGACGACGACGGCGGCGACGGTCTCAACTCGCTCATCGTCCTGCCGGGCGAGACCGTCGAACCGGTCGTCATCGCCGTCAACACCTATGGTGGCGACGCCGGCACCACCTCTGTCGGCATCAGCTGACCCATCGCCCCACCCGGCGGCCGGCACCTCGGTGCCGGCCGCCGTCGGACGTCCGGCGTGCTCCGTGCGCGCCGCGGTACCAGCCTCACCAGACGGAGGAGAGCACGATGCGAACCACCCGAGCACGACGAGCACTGACCACCACCGCGGCCGTCGCCGCGCTCGGACTGGTCCTGTCCGCATGTGGCGGAGACGACGAGCCCGAGGAGACCACGGAGCCCCCTGCCACCTCGCAGACCGACCCCGAGGACGCGGAGAGCGGCTCGCAGGACGCGGCTCCCTCCGAGTCCGAGTCCGAGGCGCCGCCCGCCGAGACGGGGTCGGACGCGGCCGGTGACGACGAGGCCGCCACGGGGGACGACGGCGGGTCGACCGGCTTCGCTCCCGGGACGGACGGCGAGGACGGCACCGGTGGAGGGGACGACGCGGGCGACGGGCCGGCCGCCGGGGAGAGCGTGACCCTCGCCCCCGAGCACGCGGTCTCGATGGCCCACATGGTGCCCGAGGGCGGGGTGACGACCGCCGAGGTCGTCATGCTCGACGGCGACACGCTCTCCTACCTCAGCGGCGACGTCGCCCAGCAGGAGCCCGAGGTGGAGGAGACGGTCGAGCTCGACCCGGGCACGGGCGACGAGATCCGCACCGAGCTGTCCGCGCTCGGGCTCACGGCCGTCGAGGAGGGCCAGGGCCCGCCGGACGACACCACCGAGGAGATCTACTACTGGGAGGCCGGCGACGTGATGTCCGGCTCCCTGGTGGCCGGCAGCACCGGTGACCTCGAGCTCGACCGGGCGGTCTACGACATCCTCATCGCCCACGTCCCGGAGGACATCCGCGTGAGCTGAGGCCAGGGGCCGGGGCCGACGAGCTCCACCCCTGCACGCGCGACGGCGGCGGCCGCTCCACGAGGAGCGGCCGCCGCCGTCGCGCGTGTGCATTCGCGGAGCGGCGCGGGACACCGTGCGCCGGCTGCCAGGGAACGACCCGCGTCCCGGCGTGCGCAGGAGCGGCGCGCGAGCGGGGAGGTGTGCCCTGCCCCACACGAACGGTGGTACGGCGGCGCCGCGATCCCTACGTTCGTGATCAGTCCCCGGATCACCGGTGACGGCCCGACGGACAGCATCGTCCGCGGGTCGAGAGCCACACCCCCTTGGAGCGATCATGACCACCACCGACCTTCGCCGCATCGGAGCGGCAGCAGCTGTCCTCGTCCTCGGGGCGGGCATGTCCGCCTGCGCCGGCGACCCCATCCCCGGCGGCGGGCCCGGCGGAACGGGCGGCACGGGCGCCGGCCCGGTCGACCCCGGCCCGTCCACCGCCCCCGAGAGCACCCTGTACGGCGACGGCGTCGCCGACACCGTCCACATCGAGGCCTACGACGGCACCGTCGTCGGCGTCTCCGGCACCGGCACCATGCTCGAGGGCGACGACTGGAACGGCCGCCTCGTGGTGGGTGAGCGCGCGGCGGTCGCGCTCGCCGCGACCTCGGCCGACGAGGACATGGTCATCGAGATCACGGGCAACGGCGTGGACGAGCGCTACGACGACCGCGCCGACCACGTCGAGCTGTTCTCCACCAGCACGAGCACGCTCGACGCCGCGGCGGTGACCGTCCTCGACGCCGGCGTCTACGAGCTCACGATCTCCGAGTACTCCGGCGACGCGACAGCCATGGCCTTCGAGCTCCTCAGCGGCACCGCGTCGATGGACCGGTTCGGCTCCACCGGCGTCGACATCGCCGAGGGCGGCCACGGCCTGGCCATCGTCGACGTCGACACCGGCCCCGCGCTCATCTCGGCCGACAGCCCGGACGTCGACCCGATCCTCCACGTCGTCGACTCGGACGGCTACAGCTGGTCGAACGACGACAACTCCATCGGCCTGTCCAACTGGCGGGCCGCCGCGGTCGAGGCCGACCACCTCGTCGGCCCCGCGGTCGCGATCGTCGAGTCCTGGGCCGGCGACGCGGGCTTCATCTCGCTGGTCGTCACCTGACCCGGCGCCCCTCCGGCACGCCGCGCGCGGCCGGGACGACCCGCGGAGCACCCGCGGTCCGTCCCGGCCGCGTCGTCGATGTCGGCGGCGCGACGTAGGTTGGACGCATGCGCGAGGTCATCGACATCCAGCGGGACGACGCTCCGTTCGAGGTCATCTCCGACTACACGCCCGCGGGCGACCAGCCCAGGGCGATCGCCGAGCTCGTCGAGCGCCTGAACGCGGGGGAGAAGGACGTCGTCCTGCTCGGCGCGACCGGCACCGGCAAGTCGGCCACCACTGCCTGGCTCGTCGAGCAGGTGCAGCGCCCCACCCTGGTGATGGCACCGAACAAGACGCTGGCGGCGCAGCTCGCCACGGAGTTCCGCGAGCTGCTGCCGAACAACGCCGTCGAGTACTTCGTCTCGTACTACGACTACTACCAGCCAGAGGCCTACGTCCCGCAGACGGACACCTACATCGAGAAGGACAGCTCGATCAACGACGAGGTCGAGCGGCTGCGGCACTCCGCGACGAACTCCCTGCTCACGCGCCGCGACACGGTCGTCGTCTCCTCGGTGTCCTGCATCTACGGCCTGGGCACGCCGACCGAGTACGTGGCCCGGATGATGCACCTGAGCCGGGGCGAGCAGATCGACCGGGACGCGCTGCTGCGGCGGTTCGTCGAGATGCAGTACACCCGCAACGACCTCGCGTTCACGCGCGGGACCTTCCGGGTGCGGGGCGACACGATCGAGATCATCCCGGTGTACGAGGAGCTCGCCATCCGCATCGAGATGTTCGGTGACGAGATCGACGCGCTGTCCTACCTGCACCCGTTGACGGGCGACGTCGTCAGCACGCCCGGATCGGTCCACGTCTTCCCGGCCTCGCACTACGTCGCGGGCGCGGAGCGCATGGAGCGGGCGGTCCGGTCGATCGAGGACGAGCTGGCCGAGCGCCTGGCGGAGATGGAGTCGGCCGGGAAGCTCCTCGAGGCGCAGCGCCTGCGCATGCGCACCACGTACGACCTGGAGATGATGCAGCAGATCGGCACGTGCTCGGGGATCGAGAACTACTCCCGGCACATCGACGGCCGCGGCCCCGGTACCGCCCCGCACACGCTGCTCGACTACTTTCCCGAGGACTTCCTGCTCGTCATCGACGAGTCGCACGTCACCGTGCCTCAGATCGGGGCGATGTTCGAGGGCGACATGTCCCGCAAGCGCACGCTCGTCGAGCACGGGTTCCGGCTGCCCTCGGCCATGGACAACCGTCCGCTCAGGTGGGCGGAGTTCCTCGAGCGCATCGGGCAGACCGTCTACCTCTCCGCCACCCCCGGGGACTACGAGCTCGGCCAGTCCGACGGCGTGGTGGAGCAGATCATCCGGCCCACCGGCCTCATCGACCCCCAGGTGGTCGTCAAGCCCACCGAGGGCCAGATCGACGACCTGCTCGGCGAGATCCGGGACCGGGTCGACAAGGACGAGCGCGTGCTCGTCACCACCCTGACCAAGAAGATGGCGGAGGACCTCACGGACTACCTCCTCGAGCGCGGCGTCAAGGTCCAGTACCTGCACTCCGACGTCGACACGCTGCGCCGCGTCGAGCTCCTCAGGGAGCTGCGCACCGGCTCGGCCGACGTCCTCGTCGGGATCAACCTCCTGCGCGAGGGGCTCGATCTGCCCGAGGTGTCCCTCGTGGCGATCCTCGACGCCGACAAGCAGGGCTTCCTGCGCTCCTCGAAGTCGCTCATCCAGACGATCGGCCGCGCCGCCCGCAACGTGTCCGGCCAGGTCCACATGTACGCCGACGAGGTCACCGAGTCCATGGCGTTCGCCATCGAGGAGACGGAGCGGCGGCGGGCCAAGCAGCTCGCGTACAACGAGGAGCACGGGATCGACCCGACCCCGCTGCGCAAGCGGATCGCCGACGTCACCGACATGCTCGCGCGCGAGCAGATCGACACCGCCGAGCTCCTCGAGGGCGGCTACCGCAAGGAGAGCGGTCGGGCTCCCCGGCCGGTGACGCGCACGGGGGCCGACGCGGCGCGCGACCGGCTCGCCGGCAGGGCGGTGTCCGAGCTCGTCGAGCTCATCACCGAGCTCACCGGGCAGATGGAGGCGGCGGCCGGCGAGCTGAAGTTCGAGCTCGCGGGCCGGCTGCGCGACGAGATCGCCGAGCTGAAGAAGGAGCTCCGACAGATGCAGGCCGCCAACGCCTGAGCGCGACATACGTCTCGTCGGAGCGGGCGGGGCCGGAGGCTCCTTCTCGGGTAGCCTCATGCCCGACGGAGGGGAGTATTCCCCCGCAGCGACTGTCGTCACCACGGTGGGCCCGGCCCGCTCGGCAGCGCGGTCCACCCCGGGTGGACGGAAGAGACCTCCGGTACCAGCTGACAGGTCGTACCGGAGGGGTATGCATGGACGTTCACGCGATCGCCTGGATCGGGCTCGCCGCGGTCATCCTCACGATGATCACCATCGACATCGTGGGGCACGTGCGCACGCCGCACGAGCCGAGCCTCAAGGAGGCCGCCTGGTGGTCGATCGGCTACATCGCCATGGGCGTGATCTTCGGGTTCGTCGTCTGGTACTTCTGGGGTGCCGGCTTCGCCGGTGAGTACTTCGCCGGCTACGTCACGGAGAAGTCGCTCTCGATCGACAACCTGTTCGTGTTCGTCATCATCATCGCCGGGTTCCGGGTACCGCGGAAGTACCAGCAGGAGGCCCTGCTCATCGGCATCGTCATCGCCCTCGTGCTGCGGCTCGTCTTCATCCTCGTCGGCGCCGCGCTCGTCGAGCGCTTCGTCTGGATCTTCTTCATCTTCGGCGCGTTCCTGCTCTACACCGCCATCTCCCAGGCGCGCCAGGGCGTCGAGAAGCCGGGCGAGGACGAGGAGTACGAGGAGAACTGGTTCATCCGTCTCATGCGCCGGTTCCTTCCGGTCACCGACGGTTTCGAGGGCGGCAAGCTCCTCGCGCGGCACGGCGGCAAGACCTTCATCACGCCGCTGATGCTGTGCATCTTCGCCCTCGGCGCCGCCGACGTCATGTTCGCCGTCGACTCCATCCCGGCGATCTTCGGCATCACGCAGGAGGCCTACCTGGTCTTCGCCGCCAACGCCTTCTCCCTGCTCGGCCTGCGCCAGCTGTACTTCCTCATCGACGGGCTGCTCGACCGCCTCGTCTACCTCCACTACGGACTGGCCGCGATCCTCGGGTTCATCGCCGTCAAGCTCCTCATCCACGCGTTCCACGGCTACGACCTGCTCATGGGCATCCCGGAGCCGACCATCGCGGTCTCGTTGAGCTTCATCGTCGGGGTACTCGTCATCACCGTCGTCGCCTCGATCGCCAAGAGCCGGTCGATCCGCAGCAGCGGGTCGAGCTCCGGCGACCGCGCCGGCGTCGACGAGTCCTGAGCCGGACGCCCGCCGGGGCGCCCCTCGGCCGGCCGGTCGGGGGCGCCTCCTCGGGCGCCCCCCGGCGCGGGGATCCGCGCACCGCGGGCACGGGCGTGCGGGCGGGCCTACCATCGTGCGGTACCCACCGGGCGGAAGGCTGTGAGCGATGTTCGACGACGGTCTGTTCGGGCCGAGCGCTGAGCCGGACGAACCGACGCCGGACGAGCTGCTCCTCGGCGCGTGCGTCAGGGTCGAGGTGGAGCTCCTCGGTGCGCTGCACGACGCGGGCCTCGTCGACGCCGGGGCGGACGGACCGCCGGACGCCCGCCTGCGTGCGGCGCTCGAGCGCGACTGGCCCGCACCGGGTGACCTGGCGGGCCGCATGCGGGCCGGCGGCAACCTCGCCATCCCGCTCGTGGCCGACCTGCTCGACGCCGCCCCGGAGGACCTGCGGGCCTGGGTCCACCTCGGCGCCACGAGCCAGGACGTCGTCGACACGGCCCAGGCCCTTCTCCTCAAGGAGGCCCTGCGGCGGGTCGCGGCCGACCTCGCGGGAGGGGCCACCGCCGCCGCCGAGCTGGCCGTACGGCACGCCGCGACCGCCCGCGTCGGGCGGACGCTCGGGCAGGCGGCCGTCCCGACGACCTTCGGCCTGACCTGCGCCGGCTGGGCGGTGGGCCTGGACCGCGCGGCGCGGGCGGCGCGGGTCGCCGCCGAGGACCTCGCGCTGTCGCTGGCGGGGGCGGCCGGCACGGCCGGCGTGCACGGCGCCTCGTGGGAGGCGGTCGCGACGGCCCTGGGCCGCCGCCTCGACCTCCCGGTGCCCGACGCCCCCTGGCACACCGAACGCTCCCGGGTGCGGGCGGCGGCCGCGGCGCTGGCGGGCGCGAGTGCCGCGGCGGCGAAGGTGGGCACCGACGTCGCGGCCCTCGCGGTCACGGAGGTCGGGGAGCTCACCGAGGGCGGTGCCGGCGGCTCGTCGGCCATGCCGCACAAGCGCAACCCGGTCCGGTCCGCGTTGCTGCGGGCCGCCGGCATGCGGGCGCCCGGGCTGCTGTCCACCGTCTTCGCCGCCGCGCTGGCCGAGAACGAGCGCGCCACGGGGGCGTGGCACGCCGAGTGGCAGCCGCTCGCCGACCTCGTGCGCCTGGGGCGCGGCTCGGCCGAACGGGTGACGGAGCTGCTCGACCGCCTCGACGTCGACGAGGTCTCGATGTCCGAGAACCTCGACGCCGCACGCCCGCACGTCATGTCGGAGGCGCTGTCGACCGCCCTCGCGCCGCGGCTCGGCCGCTCCGCAGCCCAGCGTGCCGTGGCCGAGGCGCTGTCACCGACGCACGGTCGCCCGCCGACCGACGAGGAGGTGCGTGCCGCCCTGCGGTCCGCCGTCGGGGACGCCCCCGAGCTGGACGACCCTGCCCTGCTCGAGCCCGAACGCGCCCTCTCGGCCGTCCCGGGACTGATCGAGCGCGCCCTGCGATCGTTGAAGGAGAACTCGTGACCACGTCGCTCGCCCACGTCGTCGACGGCCCCGAGGACGCGCCCGTCGTGCTCATGGGGTCCTCCCTGGGGACCGACCGGCGGATGTGGGAGCACGCCGCGGGCGTCCTCGCGCGCCGCTACCGGGTGGTGCGCTACGAGCACCGCGGCCACGGCGCCACCGCGACTCCCGAGGTCGAGGGCCCCGTGACGATCGACGACCTCGGCGCCGACGTCGTCGCCCTCATGGACTCCCTCGGGATCGCGCGGGCGCACCACGTCGGCCTCTCGCTCGGCGGCATGCTCGCGAGCTGGACGGCCCAGCACCACCCCGAGCGCGTCGACCGGCTGGTGATCGCGTGCTCCTCGTCCTGGACGGACACGGCGCAGCCCTGGCGCGAGCGCGCGGCGACGGTCCGGGCCCAGGGGCTGGGCGCGATCGTCGACCCCGTGGTGGCGAGGTGGTTCACGCCCGATCTCGACGACGCCGGCGTGCGCGCCGACTTGCGCGAGAGGTTCCTCGCCTGCGACCCGGAGGGTTACGCCCAGGCGTGCGACGCCATCGCGACGATGGACCTGCGCCCCGGGCTGGCGCGCATCGCGGCGCCGACGCTCGTCGTCGCGGGTGCCGCCGACGAGGCGACCCCGGTGGGCAAGGCCGAGGAGACCGTGCGTGGGATCCGCGGGGGCGGGGGAGACGTCCGCCTCGAGGTCGTCGACGGTGCGGCGCACGTCGCGGCCGTCGAGCAGGCCGGCGTCGTCACCGGGCTGATCGTCGAGCATCTCGACGCCGGCCGACCGGAGATCGCGCGCGGTCAGGCGGTGCGCCGCGCCGTGCTGGGCGACGCGCACGTCGACCGTGCCAGGGGGCGTCAGACGGCGCTGGACACCGACTTCCAGGACCTCATCACCCGCTACGCCTGGGGCGACGTGTGGGCGCGGCCGGGCATCGACCGGCGTATGCGCAGCGCCCTGACCCTGGCGCTGCTCGCCGCGCTCGGCCACGAGGGTGAGCTCGCCATGCACGTGCGGGCGGCCCTGCGCAACGGCCTCACGGTCGACGAGATCCGCGAGGTCCTGCTGCACACCGGGCTGTACGCCGGGGTGCCCGTGAGCAACCAGGCGTTCGCGATCGCCACGCGCGTCCTGCGCGACGAGGGCCTGCTCGATGGCCCGCACCCTCACGACGGGTGAGCGCGATGCTGCCGGCCGAGTGAAAAATCCCCTCACTCGCCGGGTGGAACCGCGCTCGGTCGTCAGGCCTCGAGGACGACGGCGAGGCCCTGCCCGACGCCGATGCAGATCGTGGCCACCCCGATGCCCCCGCCGCGGGCCCGCAGCTGGTGCGCGAGGTGCCCGACGATGCGGCCGCCGGACGCGCCGAGCGGATGGCCGATGGCGATCGCGCCGCCGTGCACGTTGAGCTTGGCCGGGTCGAGGTCCGGCCACAGGCGCAGGCAGGCGATCGACTGCGCGGCGAAGGCCTCGTTCATCTCGACCAGGTCGACGTCCTCCCACGTCCTCCCCGCCCGGGCCAGCGCCTGGTTCGCGGCCTCGACCGGTCCGATGCCGAAGACCTCCGGGGAGACCCCGGAGACGCCGCGCGAGACGATGCGGGCGATGGGCTCGCCCACCCCTGCGGCCTTCTCGCCGCCGACGAGCACGAGCGAGGCGCCGTCGTTGAGCGGTGAGCTGTTGCCCGCGGTCACGGTGCCGTTCTCCGCGCGGAAGGCGGGCCTTAGCGCCGCCAGCGCCTCCAGGGAGGTCTCGGCGCGGACGGACTCGTCCCGGGTGAGCTCGGCGCCGGGCACGGGGACGATCTCGAGGTCGTAGACGCCCGCGGTCCAGGCCTCGTCGGCCCGCCGGTGGCTGGCGAGGGCGAACTCGTCCTGCTCCTCGCGGGAGATCGCATGCTGGTCGGCGAGGATCTCCGCGCCCTCGCCGAGGGCGACGGTCCACTCCTTCGGCATCCTCGGGTTGACCAGGCGCCAGCCGATCGAGGTGGACTCCATCGTCGCGGGCCCGGCGGGGAAGGCCCGCTCGGGCTTGAGGACGACCCACGGGGCGCGGGACATCGACTCCACGCCGCCGGCGAGCACGAGGTCGGCGTCGCCGGCCTCGATCGCCCGGGAGGCCTGGATGACGGCCTCGACGCCGGAACCGCACAGCCGGTTGACCGTCACGCCCGGCACGGTGACGGGGATGCCCGCCAGCAGCGAGGACATGCGGGCGACGTCGCGGTTCTCCTCGCCGGCGCCGTTGGCGTTGCCCATGACGACGTCGTCGATCGTGGCGGGGTCGAGGTCGGGATGCCGCTCGAGGAGGGCGACCATCGTGCTCGCGAGCAGGTCGTCCGGCCGCACGGCGGCGAGCCCCTTGCCGTAGCGCCCGAACGGCGTGCGGACGGCGTCGTAGACGTAGGCGGTCATGCCCGCTCCTCCCGGTTCTCGCCGTCGTCGGCGGTGGTGTCGGTGGCGTCGACGAGGTCGAGGCCGGTGAGCGTGCGCAGCGACTCGACCGTCGTGCCGAAGGTCTCGAGCACCTGAGCCCGGTCGCCGCCCAGCTCGAAGACGGCCTGGTCGGTGTAGAGCCGGGACACGCACGCCAGCCCCGTGGCCGGGTAGGTGAGCTCCTGGACGAGCTTCGAGGTCCCGTCCCTCGTCTCGAGGTTCATCATGACGAACACCTGCTTGGCGCCGATGGCGAGGTCCATCGCGCCGCCGACGGCGGGGATCGCGTCGGCCGCTCCCGTGTGCCAGTTGGCGAGGTCGCCGCCCACGGAGACCTGGAACCCGCCGAGCACGCAGGCGTCGAGGTGCCCGCCGCGCATCATGGCGAACGAGTCCGCGTGGTGGAAGTAGCTCGCGCCGGGCAGCTCGGTCACCGGGATCTTGCCGGCGTTGATGAGCTCGTCGTCGACCTCGTCGCCCTCGGCGGCCGGCCCCATGCCGAGCATCCCGTTCTCGGTGTGCAGGGTGACGCCGTGCGCGGGCGTGAGGTGGTCGGAGACCTTCGTCGGCATGCCGATGCCGAGGTTGACGAACGCCCCGGTGGGGATGTCCTTCGCGACCCGGGCGGCGATCTCGTCGCGGCTCAGGCGTTCGGTGGCGCTCATGCCTCGGGCTCCTTCGTGGCGTCGGGGGCGGCGGCGGCCGGGACGGTGACCACGCGGTCGACGTAGATCCCGGGGGTGACGACGGTCTCCGGGTCGATGCCCCCGGTGGGGACGACCTCCTGGACCTGGACGACCGTGGTCGTTGCCGCCGCGGCCATGACGGGTCCGAAGTTGCGGGCGGTCTTCCGGTAGACGAGGTTGCCGACGACGTCGGAGCGCAGCGCCTTGACCAGCGCGTAGTCGCCCCGGATCGGGTGCTCGAGGACGTACATGCGGCCGTCGATCTCGCGCGTCTCCTTGCCCTCGGCGAGCAGCGTGCCGTAGCCGGTCGGCGTGAAGAAGGCGCCGATCCCGGCCCCGGCCGCGCGGATCCGCTCGGCGAGGTTGCCCTGCGGGACGACCTCGAGCTCGATCTCGCCTGCGCGGTACCGCGCGTCGAAGTGGTGGGAGTCGGTCTGCCGGGGGAACGAGCAGACGATCTTGGCGACGCGACCGAGCTGGATGAGCCGCGCGAGCCCGACGTCGCCGTTGCCGGCGTTGTTGTTGACGATCGTCAGGTCGCCGGCGCCCTGGTCGATGAGGGCGTCGATGAGCTCGACCGGCTGCCCGGCGGTGCCGAAGCCCCCGATGAGCACGGTCGAGCCGTCCGGGATGTCGGCCACGGCCTCGGCGGCCACGTCCGTGAGCTGGGGCATGCGGTGCGCTCCTCGTCGATCGCGTCGTCCGGCGGGGCCGGCTCCACCGGACCATCCTCGGGTGTCGAGCCGGGAATCTCCACCGCGCCCACGGACCGGGCGGTGGACGGGTCCGCGTGGTGGGCCAGGCGGTGCCGCGCGGCGGTCCCCGGCCCGGGCAGGCCGGCCTGCCGTGCCGGCGATGCCACCTGCCGACGGTCGCGTCCCGGTTCTCGTGTGACCGGGACGTCGCTCGAACAGGCGTGCGATTGTCGGTGGGTTGTCCTATCGTTGCCCGAGTGACTGACCGGCTCATCGTCCAGGGCGCCCGCGAGCACAACCTCCGCAACGTCGACCTCGATCTCCCGCGCGACTCCCTCATCGTCTTCACCGGGATGTCGGGGTCGGGCAAGTCGTCGCTGGCGTTCGACACCATCTTCGCCGAGGGCCAGCGCCGCTACGTCGAGTCCCTCTCGTCGTACGCCCGGCTCTTCCTCGGCCAGATGGACAAGCCGGACGTCGACTTCATCGAGGGGCTGTCCCCGGCGGTCGCGATCGACCAGAAGTCGACGAGCCGCAACCCGCGCTCCACGGTCGGCACGATCACCGAGGTCTACGACTACCTGCGCCTGCTCTACGCCCGCGCCGGCACGCAGCACTGCCCGGTGTGCGGGGAGGTCATCCAGTCCCAGACGCCGCAGAACATCGTCGACCAGCTGATGGCGATGCCCGAGGGCACCCGGTTCCAGGTCCTCGCCCCCGTGGTGCGCGGCCGCAAGGGCGAGCACCTCGAGCTGTTCCGCGAGCTCGCCGGCCAGGGCTACGCGCGCGTCCGGGTCGACGGCGAGGTCGTCCCGCTCACCGACGTCCCCGCCCTGGACAAGCGGCGCAAGCACGACGTCGACGTCGTGGTGGACCGCCTCGTCGTCCGCGAGGGCGTCCAGCAGCGGGTGACGGACTCCGTGGAGACGGCGCTCCGGCTCGCCGACGGCATCCTCGTGGTCGACCACGTCGATCTCGACCCGAAGGACCCCGAGCGGGAGCGGAAGTTCTCCGAGCGCCGCTCGTGCCCGAACGACCACCCGCTCACGCTGGAGGAGGTCGAGCCGCGCACGTTCTCCTTCAACGCGCCCTACGGCGCGTGCCCGGACTGCACGGGTATCGGCACCCGGCTCGAGGTCGACCCCGAGCTCATCGTCCCGGACCACGATCTCACCCTCAACGAGGGGGCGATCCTGCCGTGGTCGGGCCAGGGCGACTACTACACGCGGCAGGTCGGGGCGCTCGCCGAGGAGCTCGCGTTCTCCCTCGACGTCCCCTGGCGGGCGCTCCCGGAGCACGCGCGCGAGGCCCTCCTGCACGGCCACGACCACGAGGTCACGGTGCGGTTCCGCAACCGCTTCGGCCGCCTGCGCACGTACACCTCCGGCTTCGAGGGCGTGATCGCGCAGGTCAAGCGTCGTCACGAGGAGACCGAGTCCGAGTGGTCGAAGGAGAAGTACGAGGGCTACATGCGGCAGGTGCCGTGCCCCACGTGCCACGGTGCGCGGCTGCGGCCCGAGGTCCTGGCCGTCACGGTGGGCGGGCGCTCGATCGCCGAGCTGTGCGACCTGTCGATCGCCGACGCCAAGGAGTTCCTCACCGACCTCCCGCTCGACCACCGGGAGGCGACCATCGCGGCCCAGGTGTTCAAGGAGATTCACGCCCGGCTCGGGTTCCTCGTCGATGTGGGACTCACCTACCTCACGCTCTCGCGGCCGGCCGGCACGCTGTCCGGCGGCGAGGCCCAGCGGATCCGGCTCGCCACTCAGATCGGCTCCGGGCTCGTCGGCGTGCTCTACGTGCTCGACGAGCCCAGCATCGGCCTGCACCAGCGGGACAACCGCAAGCTCATCGGCACGCTCTCGCGGCTGCGGGACCTGGGCAACACGCTCATCGTCGTCGAGCACGACGAGGACACGATGCGCACGGCCGACTGGGTCGTCGACATCGGTCCGGGCGCCGGTGAGACGGGCGGTCGGGTCGTCTACTCGGGCCCCTACGCGGGGCTGGCCGACGTCGAGGACTCGATCACGGGCGACTACATCGCCGGTCGACGGGAGATCCTGCTCCCGGCCGAGCGGCGCGACGTCGACCGGAAGCGGATGCTCACGGTGCACGGTGCCACCGAGAACAACCTGCGCGACGTCACGGTCTCGATCCCGCTCGGCGTGCTCGTCGCCGTCACCGGCGTCTCCGGCTCGGGCAAGTCCTCGCTCATCAACTCGATCCTCTACACGGCGCTCGCGCGGGCGCTCAACAGGTCGAAGCAGATCCCCGGACGGCACAAGCGGGTCACGGGCACCGAGCACCTCGACAAGGTGGTGCACGTCGACCAGTCGCCGATCGGTCGGACCCCCCGCTCGAACCCCGCCACGTACACGGGACTGTGGGACATCATCCGCAAGCTGTTCGCCGAGACCACCGAGGCCAAGGTCCGTGGCTACGGTCCGGGCCGCTTCTCCTTCAACGTCAAGGGCGGGCGCTGCGAGGAGTGCAAGGGCGACGGCACGCTGCGCATCGAGATGAACTTCCTCCCCGACGTCTACGTGCCCTGCGAGGTGTGCCAGGGGGCGCGCTACAACCGCGAGACGCTCGAGGTGCGCTTCAAGGGCAAGAACGTGGCCGAGGTGCTCGACATGCCGATCTCGGAGGCGGTCGAGTTCTTCTCCGCCTCCGCCCGCATCACGCGGTACCTCCAGACCCTCGTCGACGTCGGGCTCGGCTACGTCCGTCTCGGGCAGTCCGCGACCACGCTCTCGGGCGGCGAGGCGCAGCGCGTCAAGCTCGCCGCCGAGCTGCAGCGGCGCTCGACCGGCCGCACGATCTACGTCCTCGACGAGCCGACCACCGGCTTGCACTTCGAGGACATCCGTCGGCTCATGCTCGTGCTCCAGGGTCTGGTCGACAAGGGGAACTCCGTCCTCGTCATCGAGCACAACCTCGACGTCATCAAGCAGGCCGACTGGATCCTCGACCTCGGCCCCGAGGGCGGCTCCGGCGGCGGGCTCGTCGTGGCCGAGGGGACCCCGGAGGAGGTCGCCAGGGTCGAGGGCTCCTACACCGGACAGTTCCTCGCCGAGGTGCTCGGCGGTGCCCGGGACCGCGTGCCGGCCTGACCCGGCCCCCACCCGAGCCGGTCCGGTTCGGGGGGTGAGCGGGACGCCGAGGCCGAGCTGCCCGCCCGCGCCCGCCACCGCGGCGGATGGGGAGCACTCCCCACGCCCTGCCGGATGGGCGCCGTCACCTGATCGTTACCGTCGAGCCGGACCGCAGCACGCCGATCGAGGGGACGCACGCCGCATGACCGAGGCCCCGCCGACGACCCCCGAGCAGACCGACCGACGCCTGGCGCTGTTCGAGGCCGCGGAGTGCGGTGGCATCGACGAGCTCCTCACGCACTACGACGACGGCGAGCAGGACGTCCGCCGCCTCGGGCAGCCCCTGCTGCTCGCCGCCCTGGGCAACGCCGACGAGGTCGCGCGTACCCGGATCACCCACTTCCTGCTGGACCAGGGGGCCGAGCCGGTGGCCAACGCCAAGGGCTTCGGACCCCTGCACGTGGCGTTCGCCCGCGGCTGGTCCGACCCCTCGGCGCTCACGCGGGTCGTCAGGCGCCTCCTCGACGTCGGTGCGGACCGGGACGGGCGGACCTACGACTTCCGTGCGCCGTCGCACCTGCTCGCGCTCCTGCGCCTGCCCGAGGAGAGCCTCACCGAGCTCTACGACCTCTGGTTCGGCGGTGAGCCCGTCGATCTCACCACCCCGAACGCGCACGGCGCCGACCCGGTGGTGCTCGTCCGCCGGCTCGGTTCGCGGCCGGTCCTGCTGCGGCGCATGCAGGAGCACCGGGCCGCCCACGCCGACCGTCAGGAGGAGCTGCGGGCCGCGGCGGGCGAGGTCCCGACGTTCCGGAGCCACGTGGGCACGGGCCAGGTCTGCCTGGCCACGCACCACGTCGTCGAGGGGGCCGCGCCCGTCGCGTGGATGATTCGCGAGGAGCCCGCGTGGGAGGGTGACTCCGGCTGGCGGTTCTGGTCGGAGGAGGACGTCCCCCGCTACCGGGACGACACGCGCCAGGTGGTCGTCGTCCCCGTCGACGAGGCTGCCGCCGTCGACCCCTACGTCGTGGGAGCGTGGGGGCTGCCGGTCGGCACCCGACTGCTCGCGCGGCGCGGACAGCAGGGGCGTCAGGTGCTCGACCCCGGCACGATGCGGCCCTCGGCCGCCTACCCGTCCCAGCCACAGGAGACCCGATGAGCCAGCTGCCGTACGGATCGGCCTTCGTCTCGCCCGACGTCGCGCGCCAGCGCGACGAGCAGATCCAGCGGATCAACGACCAGGTCGAGCAGGCCCAGCGCAAGGCGTCCGCGTACGAGGAGTTCGGCCGGCGCGTCGAGGACCTGCGTGCCGTCGGCGTCAGCCGCGACCGCGGGGCCGAGGTGACGCTCGACGTGCACGGCGCCGTCGTCGACCTCGCGCTGACCGAGGAGCTGAGCGACGCGACCCTCGTGCAGATCCGGCAGGACATCCTCGAGGCCAACGACGCGGCGCGGGTCGAGCTCGCGCGACTGGTCCGCGAGCTGGCGGAGGACGTCGGTGGGGTGGACGAGGAGACGGCCGCGTCCCTCGACGCGCTGTACCGTCCGCGGCTCGACGACGGGGACGACGACGGGGACGACGACGGGGACGACGACGGCGTGGGCCGCCGCAGCGACGGGGGAGTGCTCCGATGAACGACACCATCGACATCAACAGCGACGACATCCGGAGCCACGCCACCAGCGTCGACGGCGACCACTCCGGCGTCCAGATGGCGGCCGACGCCGCGGGGAGCGTCAACCTCTTCGACGGCGCGTTCGGCCTCATGTGCACGCCGTTCCTCCCGCCGATCATCAGTCCGCTCACCTCGGCGGTCTCCGAGGCGATCCAGTCGGTGGCCGACGAGATCGACGGCACGGTCCTTCCGCTGAGAGACATGGCGGACGCGTTCGACGAGACCGACGACGACGGATCGGTCGAGTTCGACGCCGTCGACACGACCGTGGAGGTCTGACGTGTCCGCACCGAACCCGCTCGTCGCGCCCGTCGAGGACTCCTCGACCGCGCTCCAGGGCACCTTCATGCTCGAGGGGCTCGAAGGCGTGGTCACGGGCATGCAGAACGAGGACTGGGTGGCCGCGTCGGTCTCCGGGCTGACTGCGGTCCTCGACTTCACGATGTTCGTCGACCCTTTCGGCGCGATCATCTCGATGGGCGTCGGCTGGCTCATGGAGCACTTCCAGCCGCTCAAGGGATGGCTCGACGACCTCACCGGCGACGCCGATGCCGTCACCGCCTTCGCCACCACCTGGACGAACGTCCAGGATCAGCTGATCGAGTCGCAGTCGGCCCTGCAGGGGCATCTCGACGGCCAGATGGGCTGGATGTCCGCCGGTGCGATCACCACGTACCGCGGCGTGCAGCAGCGCAACATCGACGCGCTCGGGTCCTGCGCCGAGGGCGCGGGTTCCGCCGCCCTGGCCCTTCAGGGCGCGGCCATGATCGTCCAGGCCGTGCACGACATCGTGCGGGACGCGATCGCGGAGATCGTCGGCGCGATCGTCAGTGCCGGCCTCAAGGCTCTCGTTCCGCCGCTGATCCCCGAGGCGATCCGCGGGCTCGTCATGAAGGTCTCGAGCGCGGCCGCGCGTCTCCAGCGCAAGATCGACGGCGTCATCCAGTCGGTGAGCGCGCTGCGCGGCTTGCTCGACCGGCTCGACCGGATCATGAAGCGCCTCCCGCGCATCCTCACCAACCCCGGCTCCGTCATCCCGGCCCGGCCGGGCTGGGACGAGCTGACGCCGGGCATGCCGCGCCCGCGCCCGCCGGGCGAGGCGGGCGACCCGGTGCCGGCGTCCCACAACACTCCTGGGTCGAACACTCCTGGGTCGAACACTCCTGGGTCGAACACTCCTGGGGCGAACACGCCGGGCTCGAACACGCCTGGGTCGAACACGCCTGGGTCGAACACTCCTGGGTCGAACACGCCTGGGTCGAACACGCCTGGGTCGAACACGCCCGGGTCGAACTCGCCCGGGTCGAACACGCCCGGCTCGAACAGCCCCGGTGCGGATACTCCTGGGTCGAACTCGCCCGGGTCGAACACTCCTGGGTCGAACACTCCTGGGTCGAACTCGCCCGGGTCGAACACGCCCGGCTCGAACAGCCCCGGTGCGGATACGCCCGGGTCGAACTCGCCCGGTCCGAACACGCCTGGGTCGAACACCCCTGGCTCGAACAGCCCTGGGTCGAACACCCCTGGCTCGAACAGCCCTGGCGTGGACTCTCCGGGGTCGAGCACACCTGGCTCGAGCGCGCCCGCTCCGAACCAGTCCTCCTCGCCGTCGGGCCCGTCGGACGCTGCGCCGGCCTCGTCGGGCGGAGCCGGCCCAGCCGCGCCTGCAGCACGACCAGGTGCCGTGAACGTGGACTCCGCCGCTCCCACACTGCCCGACGCGCGCCCCGCCGCCCCGGCAGCGGCTGCGCCCGACGCATCCGGCTCTGCGGCGCCGAGTCCGGCGCCGCGCGCGGCTCCGCAGCCGGACGGCCCGGTCGTCGCCAACAACCCGTCCAGCTCGTCCGGCGGTGGATCCGGGCAGCCGTCCGGGTCGGGGCCCGCCTCCGGTTCGTCGGCCGGACCCCGACCGGCAAGCTCTGCCGCACCAGGATCCTCGACGGCGCCGAGCAGCCCCGGAACGTCGGGCGGTCCGGGCTCGTCCAACAACGCCCCGAGCTCCCCGGGGACATCGCCCGGTGGCCGGACGCCGGCGGCAGCGGCCCCGAACGCGCCGGCGTCGCCTAGCAGCCCCAGCTCACCGAGCACGCCCGGCTCGTCGAACGGTCCTGGCTCGTCCAGCACGCCGGGTGTGCGTCCGGACTCCCAGTCGCCGGACACCCCCGGTGCGCGGCCCGACTCCGAGACGCCTGCTGCGCGCCCGGAGTCCGAGGGTGCGGACACGCCGTCGGGTCGGAACGACGCGGGGGAGCCCGAGACGCCTGCTGCGCGCCCGGAGTCCGAGGGTGCGGACACGCCGTCGGGCCGGAACGACGCGGGGGAGCCCGAGACGCCTGCTGCACGCCCGGAGTCCGAGGGCGCGGACACGCCGACGCCCCGGCCCGACTCGGAGCCCGAGGGCCCGGGCAACCAGTGGGACCCGGACGAGTCGCCGCGCGACACGGTGCCGCAGAGTCACGACGACGCTCCCGGCAGCTACTCGGACCAGGACGTGGCCGACGCGCTCGACAACGCGCCGCGCAACCAGGACGGCCAGCCGGTCGACCATCGCACGGGCGAGCCGCTGCGGCCGGACGGCCCGGACGGTCGGAACACCCACATGAAGTGGGACCCGGACAACGACGAGTGGGTGCTCGAGAACCCCGGGGGCGGCGCACGGCCCGACGCGCCGGAGAGCGACGCACCGGACGCACCCGACGCACCGGACACCCCGGACGTCGACGACCCGCTGCCGACCTCGGGCGACCGATGGGGCGATGACGTCGCGGACCCGCGCCACCCGCACCACGACGCCCGTCCGGACGACAACGGCTACGTCGGCACGGTCGACCCGGACGTCGAGTCCCCCTCCGGACTCACCGACAGCGGTCGGCTGCAGGACCCGGACGTCGTTCCACCCGAGCTCCAGCCCTTCGTCGACGACGGCTCGATCATCAACGACGACGGGGTGCTGCGCTTCGGTGAGCAGGTCGACATCGAGTTCACCCACTCGAACGTCGACCACAGCGGCGCGGAGTTCGATCGTCAGGTCGAGCTCCAACAACAGAGCCTTGCGCAGCAGAGCGGCCAGGACTGGGACGACCACACGACCGGCTACAGCGATCGGGGACGTACCGGCGAGGCGGACCAGGCGAGCTATCGCGAGAACCAGGTCCAGCAGCGCGCCGACGTGCTCGAGGAACAGGGGCTGTCTCCTGAGCAGGCACGTGCCCAGGCCGACCGGGAGATGTCCGACCAGGCGGTGCTGCACGGCCCCGACCAGGTGGCCGGCGGCAACCCGAACAACTTCACCGGGATGGGGGACGCGGGTGTGAACTCCTCGCTCGGCTCCCAGTGGGGCGGCGAGAGCGGTCGGGCGGCAGACCTCCGCGCGCAGATGGACGCCATCATCGAACGGAGCGGGATCCCGGACGAGCTCCTGGGCGACGTCCGGTTGAACCCGAGGTTCACCGTCGACCACACGGTCGACGTACCGTGACACGGACGGTCCGGCCGGGCACGGGCCACGGCTTCGAGCACGACGGCAGGGGAGCGGGATGACGCAGAAGTTCGGCGAGCACCACGACGAGGTCCAGGCGTTCCTCGACGAGGTGGTCGCGACACCTCGCGCGACCTGGGTCGATCTCATGGCGGGCGACTCGACGGTCCAGGAGCGTCCTGCGGCCGTCAAGGCGATCGTCGGCGGGCTGCCCGCAGCCGTGCGTGGCGCGGTGAGCAGCGCGGCGCTCGAGGCCATCGACGAGGTCGGACTCTCGGACGACGATCTCTCCGGCCGTCGGAGGCGCCAGCTGCGCGACCGCGTCGAGTCGGCGGCGGTCGCCGTCGCCCGCGGGGACGATCTCGCCCCCGAGCACCGCGAGGTGCTCCTCAGGCCGTTCGTCGACACGGGCTTCAGCTCGGTCGGATCGTGAGCCCGCGCTTCCGGACCCTCGACCCGGACGGTCTCGTCCCGGACGGGCCCTGCACCGCGCGGGACCACACGCTGCTCGACCACTCGCGGGGCACGGTCGACAGACGCCGGCCCAGCCGCCGGCTCGAGGAGTATGCAGCGGTCCGGTGATCGGCTGGCAGGCGGTCAGCCGCGCGCGCCTCGAGGCTGAGGGAGACCCGACATCTGGACGGTGAGGGAGAGGTTCTCCCACAGACCGCCCCGATGGAGGTTGGCCTCGACCTCGGGGCCGCCGATCGTCAGCAGCGGGGCGTAGAAGAAGCACTCGTCGATGCCGGGGACGCCGAGGCGGTCGGCGGCGGCCGGGTAGGGCTGCCGCTCGAGGACACCGTCGAGGAACTGGTCGTCGGTCAGGTCCGCGTAGAGCTGGTCCGACTCGAACGCGAGCTGGTCGATCGTCCCGCGCCGGAACCGTGCGACGTGGAACACGGGTGCGATGTACATGACGAGGTCGGCGAGCGCGGTCGTCAGCACGGGGACGGCGGTGGGCGGCATCGTCAGTACGCCGTCGAGCATCTGGTGCGCCCGGTCGGGGTCGACGACGCGCACGTACCCGTCGCCGACGAGCCCGCTGCCCTGCGCCTCCCACACCTCGACGAGGCCGCCCGGCGCCCGGTCGCGCCACCTCTCGATCGTCCCGGGCGCGATCGGCGCCACGGCGTCGAAGCTCTCGAACGTCGTCATCCCAGGTCCCCTTCGTGGCCGGCCCCACCGCGGGCCCGTCACGGAAACTCTTCCACACCGGACGGTCCGACGGTCGCGGGCGTGCAGGTCCGTCCCGGCGACCTCGTTGCCGGAGCGAACGGAGGCCCCGCCGGGAGACGGTGGAGCGTCCTCCTCGTGACCGGCTCCACCTCCGCCTAGACTCTCCGCATGGGCGCACTGCAGACCTTCGACGTCACCGTGGACTGGACGGGTGCCGACGAGAGCGGCACCGCGAGCTACGCCTCCTACTCGCGCGACCACGAGGTACGCGTGGACGGCAAGCCGACGCTGCTCGCCAGCTCGGACCTGCGTGTCCGCACCGACGTCTCGCGCCACAAGGCGGAGGAGCTCTTCCTCGGCGCCGTGTCGCAGGCGCAGATGCTGTGGTTCCTGCGCACCGCCGCCAAGGAGGACGTCGTCGTCACCGGGTACCTGGACCAGGCGACCGCCACGCAGCGGATCGAGGGCGGGGGCTCGGGCCCGTTCACCGAGATCGTCCTGCGGCCGCGGGTCACCTACTCCGGGCACGTGGGGGAGGAGACGGCGGCACGGCTGCACGCCTCGGCGCGGGACCACAACCACCTGGCCCGATCGCTCGGTGTCCCGGTGCGGGTCGAGCCCATCGAGGTGCGCCCGTCCGCGCCCACGGACTGAGCCCCGCGCACGGGCCGAGCGCCGGCCGCCGTACCGCCGCCCATCTCCGCCCGGTCGCGCCACCGGCGGTCGGACCGCCGCCCGGCCCGACCGTCGGCACGCGGACGTAGGCTCGAGCCATGGCCGACCCGTCCGTCTACCGCCCCGCCACGGGCGAGATCCCCACCGACCCGGGCGTCTACCGGTTCCTCGACGACGACCACCGGGTCGTCTACGTCGGCAAGGCCAAGTCGCTGCGGCAGCGCCTGACGAGCTACTTCCAGGACCTCGCCGTCCTGCACCCGCGCACGCGCCAGATGGTGACGACCGCCTCGCGGGTCGAGTGGACGGTCGTGGGCACCGAGGTCGAGGCGCTCACGCTCGAGTACGCGTGGATCAAGGAGTTCGACCCCCGGTTCAACGTCAAGTACCGCGACGACAAGTCCTACCCGTACCTCGCGGTGACGATGGGGGAGGAGATCCCGCGGGCGCAGGTGCTCCGCGGCACCAAGCGCAAGGGCACGCGGTACTTCGGCCCGTACACGCACGCGTGGGCGATCCGGGACACGCTCGACCAGCTCCTGCGGGTCTTCCCGGTCCGTACCTGCTCGCCGGGCGTCTACCGGCAGGCCGCCTCCTCGGGTCGTCCGTGCCTGCTCGGCTACATCGACCGGTGCTCGGCCCCCTGCGTGGGGCGTGTGAGCCCGGACGAGCACCGCGAGATCGCCGAGGAGATGTGCGAGTTCCTCGCGGGCCGCACGGGGCCCTACCTGCGCGAGGTCGAGCGGGACATGCGCGCCGCGGCCGCGGACCAGGACTTCGAGCGCGCGGCACGGCTGCGCGACGACGCCGCCGCCCTGCGGCGGGTCGTCGAGCAGAACGCCGTCGTCCTGCCCGACGGCACCGACGCCGACGTCTTCGGCCTGGCCTCCGACGAGCTCCAGGCCGCCGTCCAGGTCTTCCACGTGCGGGGCGGGCGCATCCGCGGTCAGCGCGGCTGGGTGGTGGACCGGGTCGAGGACATCGACGACGCGGGCCTGCTCACGCAGCTGCTCGGTCAGGTCTACGGCGACGGCCCGGGTGCCCCGGGCGGACGCGCACCGCGCGACCCGCGGTCCGTCGGCACGGCCCGCCGGCGGCCCTCGGACGGCGGGGCGACGAGCCCCGACGACGTCGAGCACACGCCGACGACCGCCGTGCCGGCGGAGGTGCTCGTCCCGCTCGAGCCCGCCGACGCCGAGCAGATCACGGCCTGGCTGGGCGTGCGCCGCGGCGCCCGCGTGCGGGTCCGGGTGCCGCAGCGCGGAGACAAGGCGACCCTCCTCGCCACCGTGACCACCAACGCCGAGCAGGCCCTCACGCTGCACAAGAGCCGCCGCGCCGGCGACCTCACCACGCGTTCGCTCGCCCTGGCCGAGCTCACGGAGGCCCTCGGCCTGGACGCCAGCCCGCTGCGCATCGAGTGCTACGACATCTCCCACACGCAGGGCACCGAGCAGGTCGGGTCGATGGTCGTCTTCGAGGACGGCATGCCCAAGAAGTCCGACTACCGGCACTTCGTCGTCCGGGGCGAGGACGGCTCCGGCGCCCGGGACGACACCGCGGCCATGGACGAGGTCCTGCGGCGGCGGTTCGCCCGGCTCCTCGCCGAGCGGGAGCAGCGGGACGAGCGCGAGCGGACGGCCGACGGGAACGGCCGGCCCACGGACGCAGGGGGCGCGGACCCCGGTGCGTCCGGTCCGATCGAGATCGACGACGACGGCATCCCGCTCGACGTCGGACCCGTCGACCCCGCGACCGGGCGCGCCCGCCGGTTCGCCTACCCGCCGCAGCTCGTCGTGGTCGACGGCGGCGAGCCGCAGGTCAACGCGGCCCACCGCGCGATGGTCGACCTCGGGGTGGACGACGTCGCCGTCGTCGGCCTGGCCAAGCGCCTGGAGGAGGTGTGGCTGCCGGGCGAGCCGTTCCCCGTCATCCTGCCCCGCACCTCGCCCGCGCTGTACCTCCTCCAGCACCTGCGCGACGAGTCGCACCGGTTCGCCGTCACGCACCACCGCTCCCGCCGCTCCAAGCGGCAGACGAGGTCCGTGCTCGACGACGTCCCCGGCCTGGGCCCTGCCCGGCAGAAGGCCCTGCTCAAGACCTTCGGCTCGGTCAAGCGCCTGAGGGTGGCGGAGGTCGAGGAGATCGCGCAGGTCAGGGGGATCGGACCGGCCACCGCCCGGGCCGTCCTCGAGGCGCTGGCGCCGCCCGGTGCGACCGAGGACGCCGGGACGGGGACGGAGGACGCCGGGACGGGTACGGGGACGGGCGAGCGGACCGAGCAGGCGTGATCACTGGCACACTGAGGCCATGACTGACGGTGCCGATCCCCGCCCCCCGACGGTCCCCGACGGCATCCCCGAGCTCGACGAGTCCGCGACGCTCCCCGACGTGGAGCCGGCGGAGCTGCTCATCATCACGGGGATGTCGGGTGCCGGCCGCTCCCGGGCCGCGGCGGCCCTGGAGGACCTGTCGTGGTACGTCGTCGACAACCTGCCGCCGCGCCTGCTCGGTGCCCTGGCCGGCCTGCTGACCCCCGGCGCGGGCGTGCGCCGGCTCGCCGCCGTCGTCGACGTGCGGTCAGGGGCGTTCTTCTCCGAGCTCGTCGCCGTGCTCGCCGAGATGCGCGACCGCGGCGTCGACTACCGCATCATGTTCCTCGACGCCGACGACGCCGAGCTCGTCCGGCGCTACGAGTCCGTGCGCCGGCCGCACCCGCTCCAGGGCGACGGCCGGCTCCTCGACGGGATCACCGCCGAGCGGTCGCTGCTGCGCGACCTGCGCAGCCGCGCCGACGTCATCATCGAGACCACGAGCCTGTCCGTGCACGACCTCGCGCGCCGCGTCCGGGAGGAGGTGGGGCAGTCCGTCGACCGGCAGGTCCGCCTGTCCATCATGTCGTTCGGCTTCAAGTACGGCCTCCCGCTCGACGCCGACCACGTCGTCGACGTCCGGTTCCTCTCCAACCCGTACTGGGTCTCCGAGCTGCGCCACCTCACCGGGCAGGACGACAAGGTCTCCTCCTACGTCCTCTCGCAGCCGGACGCGGAGCAGTTCGTCGAGAGCTACGTCGACACGATCGCGCCCGTGCTGGACCGCTACCTCGACGAGCTCAAGCCGTTCGTCACCATCGGCGTGGGCTGCACGGGCGGCAAGCACCGCTCCGTCGCGGTCACCGAGCGGATGGCGCAGCTCTTCCGCGCGCGGGGCCAGGTGGTGCGCACCCTCCACCGGGACGTGGGGCGCGAGTGATGGCGGTACCCACCCCCGGCCGGCCCGGGTACTCCGGCCTCCCGGAACCCAGGGGGACCGGCGCCCGGGGCGCGAAGGTCGTCGCCCTCGGCGGCGGCCACGGCCTTGCGGCCACCCTGTCCGCGGTCCGGCACCTCACCTCCGCCGTCACCGCGATCGTCACGGTCGCCGACGACGGCGGGTCGTCTGGCCGGCTGCGCGGCGAGCTCGGCGTGCTGCCGCCCGGCGACCTGCGCATGGCGCTGTCCGCCCTGTGCGACGACGGCGAGTGGGGCCAGACCTGGCGGGACGTCCTGCAGCACCGGCTTCGGTCCGACGGGCCGCTCGACAACCACAGCGTCGGCAACATCCTCATCGTCGCCCTGTGGTCGATCCTCGACGACGAGGTCCAGGGCCTGGAGTGGGTGGCGAGCCTGCTCGGCGTGCGCGGTCGCGTGGTCCCGATGTCCGCCGTCCCGCTGGACATCGAGGCCGACGTCGTGGACCCGGCCACCGGCGAGGTCCGGGTCGTGCGCGGTCAGTCCCGGGTCGCGAAGGTCTCGGGCCGTGTCCGATCGGTGCGGCTGCTCCCGGGCGACCCGCCCGCGCGACCGGAGGGGGTCTCGGCGGTGCGGGAGGCCGACTGGGTGATCCTCGGTCCGGGCTCCTGGTACACGTCCGTCGTGCCCCACCTGCTCGTGCCCGAGCTCGTCGACGCCCTGTGCACGACCGACGCGCACCGCGCGCTCGTCCTCAACCTCTCCAACGACGACTCTGAGTCCGAGGGCATGTCCGTCTCCGACCACCTGCGCTCCCTGCACGACCACGCGCCGGACCTCCGGCTCGACGTCGTCGTCGCGGACCCGCTGGTCGTCGACGACCTCGACGAGCTCGAGCGGGCGGCCGCGGCGCTCGGCGCCCGGATCCTGCTCCGGCAGGTGCGGGCGACCGGCGCGGACGCCACCCACGACCCGTTGCGCCTGGCCGCAGCCCTGCGCGACGCGATGGAGCGCACGGAGGGCGACGTCGAGACCGCCGGACGCACCGACGGGCGGGGGATGTGAAGATGGGCGTCATGTCCCTCACCGCGGCCGTCAAGGACGAGCTCGCCCGCGTCGACGTCCCCAAGGCCTCGGCCAAGCGCGCAGAGCTCTCGACCATCCTCCGGTTCGCGGGAGGGCTGCACATCGTCAGCGGTCGCATCGTGCTCGAGGCCGAGCTCGACACCGCGATCGTCGCCCGGCGCCTGCGCACCGGGATCGACGAGCTGTTCGGGCTCCACGGCGACATCCTCGTCGTCTCCCCGGGCGGGCTGCGCCGCTCCACCCGCTACATCGTGCGCGTGGTCAAGGACGGCGAGGCGCTCGCCCGGCAGACCGGCCTGCTGGACAATCGTGGTCGGCCCGTCCGCGGGCTGCCGACCGCCGTCGTCGGGGCCGGGGTCGCCGAGGCGACCGCCGCCTGGCGGGGCGCCTTCCTCGTCCACGGGTCGCTCACCGAGCCCGGCCGCTCGTCCTCGCTCGAGATCACCTGTCCGGGGCCCGAGGCCGCCCTCGCCCTCGTGGGCTGCGCACGGCGGCTCGGCGTGTCCGGAAAGAACCGCGAGGTGCGCGGCGTGGACCGGGTCGTCGTGCGCGACGGCGACGGCATCTCGGCACTCCTGACCCGCATGGGTGCCCACGACGCCGTGCTCACGTGGGAGGAGCGCCGCACCCGGCGCGAGGTGCGCGGCACCGCGAACCGCCTGGCCAACTTCGACGACGCCAACCTGCGCCGCTCGGCACGCGCCGCGGTCGCCGCCGGCGCGCGCGTGGAGCGGGCCTTCGAGATCCTCGGCGACGAGGTGCCGGACCACCTGCTCGAGGCGGGCCGGCTGCGCATGGCCAACCGGCAGGCCTCCCTCGAGGAGCTCGGCGTGATGTCGGACCCCCCGATGACGAAGGACGCCGTCGCCGGCCGGATCCGGCGGCTGCTCGCCATGGCCGACCGTCGCGCCGAGGAGCTGGGCGTGCCCAGCACGCAGGCGGTGCTCCCGCCCGACGACGAGGACGCCTGAGCGGCCCGTCCGTGCCCGCCCGTGCCGCCGGAACCGGCCGGGCCGCGGGTGGGCCTCCTCCCATCGACGGGTCGCCGACGCGGTCATCCGTGCGCATCCGTTCACCGTGGGCGGACGACGGACGATCGCCGCTGCTGCCCGTCCGCGCGTCCGACTAGGATCAGGGGCGTGGGGATGACGCCGACGGCCACGGTCCGTCGCGGGCGCCGCCCACGCAGGCCCGACCGACATGCGTGCGCCCCGACCGGTGCACCGAGGAGGAGAGAACCACAGTGACCATCAAGGTTGGCATCAACGGCTTCGGCCGTATCGGACGCAACTTCACGCGTGCGCTGCTGGCGTCGGGCGCCGACGTGCAGATCGTCGGCGTCAACGACCTCACGGACAACCGCACCCTCGCGCACCTGCTCAAGTACGACTCGATCTTCGGCGTGCTGGCCGACGAGGTGACCCACGACGACGAGAACATCAGCGTCGGCGACGTCACCTTCCGCGCGCTGGCCGAGCCGGACCCGACCAAGCTGCCCTGGGGCGAGCTGGGCGCCGACATCGTCATCGAGTCCACGGGCCGCTTCACCGACGCGACCAAGGCCAAGGCGCACATCGAGGCCGGCGCGAAGAAGGTCATCATCTCGGCCCCCGGCAAGAACGAGGACGCGACGTTCGTCGTCGGCGTGAACCACACCGAGTACGACCCGGCGAACCACCACGTGGTCTCCAACGCCTCGTGCACGACCAACTGCCTCGCGCCGATGGCCAAGGTCCTCGACGCGGAGTTCGGCATCGAGCGCGGCCTCATGACCACCATCCACGCCTACACGGCCGACCAGAACCTCCAGGACGGCCCGCACAAGGACCTGCGTCGCGCCCGCGCCGCCGCCCTGTCGATCATCCCGACCTCGACGGGTGCCGCCAAGGCCGTCTCGCTCGTGCTCCCGCAGCTCAAGGGCAAGCTCGACGGCTACGCGCTCCGCGTGCCGACCCCGACCGGCTCCGCGACGGACCTCACGTTCACCGCCAGCAAGCCCGTCACGGTCGAGTCCGTCAACGCCGCCATGAAGGCCGCCGCGGAGTCCGAGGAGCTCAAGGGCATCGTCCAGTACACCGAGGACCCGATCGTCTCGCAGGACATCGTGGGCAACTCGCACACGTCGATCTTCGACGCGGGCCTGACCAAGGTGATCGACGACCAGGTCAAGGTCGTCGCCTGGTACGACAACGAGTTCGGCTACTCCTCGTCGCTCGTCACGCTGGCCGCCTACATCGGCGCGCGTCTCTGACCGACGCCGTCACCGCCTGACCGCGACGTCCGCCCACCGCGCAGCAGCGCCGTGCGCGGGCGTCGCGGCCTGTGCGGGCCCGGCCCGACCACCCCTCGACGAGCAAGGAGCACCGCATGAAGACGATCGAGTCACTCGGCGACCTCGCCGGACGCCGCGTGCTGGTCCGTTCGGACTTCAACGTCCCGCTGGACGGCACCACCATCACCGACGACGGGCGCATCCGCGCCGCACTGCCCACCCTCACGCGCCTGGTCGACGCCGGTGCGCGGGTCGTCGTCATGGCGCACCTCGGCCGACCCAAGGGTGAGCCGAACCCGGAGTTCAGCCTAGCCCCGGTCGCCGCGCGGCTCGGCGAGCTGCTCGGCCACGACGTGGCACTGGCTCCCGACGTCGTGGACGACGGCGCGGCGGCCGCCGTCGACGCGCTGACCGACGGCCAGGTGCTGCTGCTGGAGAACGTCCGCTTCGATCCCCGCGAGAGCTCGAAGGACGACGCCCTGCGGCAGGCCATGGCGACCGACCTCGCCCGGTTCGCCGACGCCTTCGTCTCCGACGGATTCGGCGTCGTCCACCGCAAGCAGGCCTCGGTCTACGACATCGCGCAGGTGCTGCCCGCGGCGGCGGGTCAGCTCGTCCTCGCCGAGGTCGAGGCCCTGTCCCGGGCGACCAACGACCCCGAGCGGCCCTACGCCGTGGCCCTGGGCGGGTCGAAGGTCTCCGACAAGCTCGGCGTCATCGCCAACCTCGTCGAGAAGGCCGACACCCTGCTGGTCGGCGGCGGCATGGCGTTCACCTTCCTGGCGGCCCAGGGCCACGAGGTCGGCACGTCGCTGCTCGAGGAGGACCAGCTCGACACGGTCCGCGGCTACCTCGACCGGGCGGCCGAGCGCGGGGTCCAGATCCTCCTGCCCACCGACGTCGTCGTCGCCCCGGCGTTCGACGCCGATGCGCCCGCCACCACGGTTCCCGCCGAGCAGATCCCGGCCGACCAGATGGGCCTCGACATCGGCCCGGAGACCTCCACGGCCTACGCCGCCGCCATCGCGGGTGCCCGCACCGTCGTCTGGAACGGGCCGATGGGCGTGTTCGAGATGGCCCCGTTCGCCGCCGGCACCAAGGCGGTCGCGCAGGCGCTGTCCGACGCCGACGGCTACACCATCGTCGGCGGCGGCGACTCCGCCGCCGCCGTGCGGCTCCTCGGGTTCGACGAGTCCACCTTCTCCCACATCTCCACCGGTGGCGGCGCCTCCCTCGAGCTCCTCGAGGGCAAGGAGCTGCCCGGTCTCAGCGTCCTGGAGGACAACGCATGAACGCTCGCACCCCGCTCATGGCGGGCAACTGGAAGATGAACCTCGACCACCACGAGGCCACTCACCTCGTGCAGAAGCTCGCGTGGACCCTCACCGACGCCAAGCACGACCACGAGCAGGTCGAGGTCGTCGTCGTCCCGCCGTTCACCGACCTTCGCTCGGTGCAGACCCTCGTCGACGGCGACAAGCTCGACATCGCCTACGGCGCGCAGGACGTCTCGGAGCACGCCTCGGGTGCCTACACGGGCGAGATCTCCGCCGCGATGCTCGCCAAGCTCGGCGTCAGCCACGTTGTCGTCGGGCACTCCGAGCGTCGCGAGTACCACGCCGAGGACGACGCGCTCGTGGGCCGCAAGGCCGCCGCCGCGCTCGGGGCGGGCATCACCCCGATCATCTGCGTCGGGGAGGGCCTCGAGGTCCGCCGGGCCGGGACGCACGTCGAGCACGTGACCGCGCAGATCACCGGCGCGTTCGAGGCGCTGGACGCCGACCAGGCGGGATCCGTCGTCGTCGCCTACGAGCCCGTGTGGGCCATCGGCACCGGTGAGGTCGCCACGCCCGAGGACGCGCAGGAGGTGTGTGCCGCCGTGCGCGCCCGCCTGGCGGAGCTCTACTCGCCCGAGCTGGCGGACTCCGTCCGCGTCCTCTACGGCGGCTCGGTCAAGTCCGGCAACATCGCCGCCATCATGGCGGGCGACGACGTGGACGGCGCGCTCGTCGGCGGGGCCAGCCTCAAGGCGGAGGAGTTCGCCGCGATCGTGCGCTACCAGCAGCACGTCGGCGGCTGACCTACCCGACACCGGGCACGGGGAACGGCGCGGGCGAGCAGCCCGGGCCGTGCCCCGTCGCTCGTCCAAGGTGCGCCCGGCCCGCGGGTCATCGCTTATCATCGTCGGGGCGCCCGCCGGCGTCGCGCGTCGTTCCCGAGGAGTTGTCCCACCGTGATCTGGCTCAAGGTGATCCTGAGCGTGCTGCTCGTGCTGCTCAGCATCGTGCTCGTCCTCTTTGTGCTCATGCACAAGGGGCGCGGCGGCGGCCTGTCCGACATGTTCGGCGGCGGCCTCACCTCCTCGGTCGGTTCCTCCGGCGTGGCGGAACGCAACCTCAACCGGCTGACCGTCGCGGTCTCGGTCGCCTGGGGCCTGTGCGTGGTCATGCTCGGCCTCATCATGAAGTTCGGAGACTGACATGGCCGGGGGCAACGCGATCCGTGGCTCGCGCGTGGGCGCGGGCCCGATGGGGGAGATGGAGCGCGGCGAGCTCGCCCCCCGGGTCAAGGTCTCGTACTGGTGCGCCCAGGGCCACGAGTCGAGCCCCAGCTTCGCGGTCGACGGCGAGGTCGTGCCCCCCGAGACCTGGGACTGCCCCCGCTGCGGCATGCCCGCCGGTCAGGACCGGGACGCCCCGCCCGAGGCTCCCCGCAACGAGCCCTACAAGACGCACCTCGCCTACGTGAAGGAGCGCCGGTCCGACGGCGACGGCGCGGCCCTCCTCGACGAGGCCCTCAGCGCGCTGCGCGCCCGCCGCGGCACCGCCTGAGGCCCACCCCCGACGACGTCGGACGCGGCCCGGCGCCGGAGCCTGGGCTCCGGCGCCGGGCCGCGTCCGTCCGGTTCGTGCCGACCGGCTGTCAGGCCGACGCCGAGTCGAGCGCCGAACGGACGGTCTGCAGGAGCTCCTCCCACGACACCTCGAACTTCGACACGCCCTCGTCCTCGAGCTGGGCGGTGACCTCGTCGATGTCGATGCCCAGCGCGGCGAGCGACTCCAGGACCTGCTGGGCCTGGTCGGCTCGGCCGGACACCGTGTCCCCGCGGATCTCGCCGTGCTCCGCGGTGGCGAGCAGGGTCTTCTCCGGCATCGTGTTGACGGTGTCGTCCGCGACGAGCTCCTCGACGTACATCGTGTCCCTGTACGCCTCGTCCTTCACGCCGGTCGACGCCCACAGCGGCCGCTGGACGTGGGCACCCGATGCGGCCAGCTCGGTGAACCGCGGAGAACCGAAGATCTCCTCGAACCGGGCGTAGGCCAGGCGGGCGTTGGCGATCGCCGTGGCGCCGCGCAGCGCGCTCGCCTCGGACGAGCCGAGCGCGTCGAGGCGCTTGTCCACCTCGGCGTCGACCCGGGAGACGAAGAACGAGGCGACCGAGCGGATGGTCGACAGGTCGATACCGTTGTCCTGGGCACGCTCGAGCCCGTCGAGGTAGGCGGTGGCGACGGCGCGGTAGCGGTCGAGGGAGAAGATGAGCGTGACGTTGACGCTGATGCCCTCGGCGATCGCGTCGGCGATCGCGGGCAGGCCCTCCTCGGTGGCGGGGATCTTGATCATGACGTTGGGCCGGTCGACGACCTGCCAGAGCGTCCGTGCCTCCGCGATCGTGGCTCCCGTGTCGCGCGCGAGGCGCGGGTCGACCTCGATCGAGACGCGGCCGTCCTTGCCGCCGGTCGCCTCGAAGACCGGGGCGAAGACGTCGCAGGCCGCGCGGACGTCGTCGGTCGTGATCGCGGTGACGGCCTGCTCGACGTCGCTGCCCGCACGTGCGAGCTCGGCCACCTGGGCGTCGTAGGCGGAGCCCTTCGACAGCGCACCGGCGAAGATCGTCGGGTTGGTCGTCACGCCGACGACGTTCCGGTCGTCGATGAGCTGCTGCAGCGAGCCGTCGTCGAGCCGCTCGCGGGAGAGGTCGTCGAGCCACACGGACACGCCGTGGGCGGAGAGCTCGGACAGGGGGCTGGTCTGATCGGTCATGCCGTCCTCCGGTGGTGGAAGTGCGACGGGCCGCGGCCGGCGTACCGTCCGCGGCCCGTCGAGGGTGTCACGTGGGTCGTCAGGCCGAGGCGGCCTCGATGGTCTCCTTCGCGGCAGCCACGACGGCGTCCGCCGTGATGCCGAGCTTCTCCATGACGACGTCGCCGGGCGCGGAGGCGCCGAAGCCCTCGATCGACACGGACCGTCCGGCGTCGCCGACGAGGTCGCGCCAGGGCATGGCCAGCCCGGCCTCGACGCTCACCCGGGCCCTGACGCCCGAGGGGAGGACCTCCTCGCGGTAGGCCTCGTCCTGGTCGGCGAACCACTCGACGCTGGGCAGGGACACGACGCGGGCGCCGATCCCGTCCTGCTGGAGCGTCTCGCGCGCCGCGAGCGCGTGCTGCACCTCGGAGCCGGTGGCGATCAGCAGGACGTCGATCGAACCGGTGGGCGAGTCGGCGAGCACGTAGCCGCCGCGCAGGGCGCCCTCGGCCGGGGCGAGACCCGTGTCCCCGCCGCGCTCCGGGTTGGGCAGGTTCTGGCGCGAGAGGATGAGGCCCACCGGGCGCTCGGTCCGCTCGAGGATGCCGCGCCACGCGACGGCGGTCTCCGCGGCGTCCGCCGGGCGGACGACGTCGAGGTCCGGGATCGCGCGCAGCGCGGTGAGCTGCTCGATCGGCTGGTGGGTGGGGCCGTCCTCGCCGACGCCGACCGAGTCGTGCGTCCACACGTAGATCGACGGCGTGCCCATGATGGCGGCGACGCGCACCGCGGCCCGCATGTAGTCGGAGAACACGAGGAACGTGCCGCCGTAGGGGCGCGTCACGCTGGAGGCGGAGATGCCGTTGAGGATCGAGCCCATGGCGTGCTCGCGGATGCCGAAGTGCAGCGTGCGGCCGTACTTGTTGCCCGGGAACTTCTTGGACGCGCGCTCCACCGGCAGGAACGACGGCTCTCCGTCCATCGTCGTGTTGTTCGAGCCGGCGAGGTCGGCCGAGCCGCCCCACAGCTCGGGCAGCACGGGCGCAAGGGCCGTGAGGACCTTGCCGGACGCCGAGCGGGTCGAGACCGCCTTGCCGGCCTCGAACTCCGGCAGGGAGTCGGTCCAGCCGTCCGGGAGCTCCTTGGCGACGAGGCGGTCGAGCAGCGCGGCGCGTTCCGGGGCGGCCGTGCGCCACGCGTCGTAGGACTCCTGCCACTGGGCGCGCTCGGCGGCGGCGCGGTCGGCGGCCTGCGTGCGCGTGTGGTTGATGACCTCGTCCGCGACCGCGAAGTCCTCGGCCGGGTCGAACCCGAGGACCTCCTTGGTGGCGGCGACCTCGTCGGCACCGAGGGCGGCGCCGTGGGCGGTGCCGGTGCCCTGGAGGGTCGGGGCGGGCCAGCCGATGACGGTCCGCAGCGCGATGAAGGACGGGCGTCCGGTCTCGGCCTTGGCGGCCTCGATGGCGGCGAGCAGCGCGTCGGCGTCCTCGGTGTAGCCCGTGCCGCCCTGGGTGAAGTCGACGACCTGGACGTGCCAGCCGTAGGCCTCGTAGCGGGCGACCGTGTCCTCGGAGAAGGCGATCGAGGTGTCGTCCTCGATGGAGATCTTGTTGTCGTCCCAGAAGACGATGAGGTTGTCCAGGTTCTGCGTGCCGGCGAGCGAGCTGGCCTCGGAGGTCACGCCCTCCTGCATGTCGCCGTCGGAGGCGATGACGTAGACGTGGTGGTCGAACGGGGAGGTCCCGGGGGCGGCGTCCGGATCGAAGATGCCGCGCTCGCGACGGGTGGCCATCGCCATGCCGACCGCGTTCGCGAGGCCCTGGCCCAGCGGGCCCGTGGTCACCTCGACGCCGTCGGTGTGGTGGTACTCCGGGTGGCCGGGGGTCTTCGATCCCCACTCGCGCAGCGCCTGGAGGTCCTCGATCTCGAGGCCGAACCCGGCGAGGTAGAGCTGGACGTACTGGGTGAGCGAGGAGTGGCCCGCCGACAGGACGAACCGGTCGCGGCCGATCCAGCGGCTGTCGGACGGGTCGTGCCGCAGGACCTTCTGATAGAGGAGGTAGGCGAGCGGGGCGAGCGCCATCGCGGTGCCGGGGTGCCCGTTGCCCCGCTTCTGTACTGCGTCCAGCGCGAGCAGGCGTGCGGTGTCCACCGCCTTGAGGTCGAGCTCGTCGAGCACCGGTGCGTGGTCGTTCACGTGTCCTCCAGTTCGTCGGGTGCGCCAGGGCGCTGCGGATCTTCTCCGAGCCTAGTCGGCGGCCGGGCGAGTGGCACGTGCCTCTCAGAACGGCCGCGGATCCCGGGCGGTGCGCGGGTAGCATGGGCAGGACCTGCCTCCCGCGCGCCGCCCCGCGTGCGCGCCCCGGGGATGTGGGAACGGCGAGAGAGGTGGTGCGCGTGCACGAGCGCGACCTGGTGAGCCCGCCCGAGGACACGACCGACGAGGTCGCCGCGAGCGGACCCGGCACGAACGGGCCCGCGGACGCGGGCGCGCACCCCACCGCGGGCCACGGAGCCGTCGCCGGCGCGGGCGGGCAGCACCCGGGCCCGCTGCACCCCGGGCGTCGCCGTTCCCGGCTCGCCGCCTACGTCGCGCTGACCAAGCCGCGCATCATCGAGCTCCTGCTCGTCACCACGCTGCCCACGATGGTCCTCGCCGCCGACGGATGGCCGGGCTGGTGGAAGGTCGTCGTCGCGCTCGTGGGCGGGACCGTCGCCGCCGGGTCGGCCAACGCCTTCAACATGGTCCTCGACCGGGACATCGACGCCGTGATGAACCGGACCCGGGAGCGCCCCCTGGTCACCGGCGAGATCCGGCCGCGCAACGCGCTGATCTTCGCGTTCGTCCTCGGCGTCGTGTCCGTGGCGTGGTTCGCCGTCCTCGCCAACCTCGTGGCCGCGGCGCTCACGCTCGCCGCGATCCTGCTCTACGTCGTGTTCTACACGATGATCCTCAAGCGCCGCACGAGCCAGAACATCGTGTGGGGCGGGGTCGCCGGCTGCATGCCGGTGGTCATCGGGTGGTCCGTCGTCACGGGCTCGCTCGACTGGCCGGCGCTGCTGCTGTTCCTCATCGTCTTCTTCTGGACCCCGCCGCACTACTGGCCGCTGTCGATGAAGTTCACCAAGGACTACCAGCGGGCCGGGGTACCGATGCTCGGCGCCGTGGCCGGAGCGCCCACGGTGGCCACCCACGGGCTCGTCTACGCCGCGCTCACCGTGGCCACGTCGCTCGCGCTCGTCCCGGTGGCCGGCATGGGCTGGTTCTACATCGTTGCCGCCGCGGTCTCCGGCGGCTGGTTCCTCGTCCAGTGCGTGCAGCTCCTGCGCCTGTCGGGAGACCCGCGCCGGGGCCGCAAGCACGCGATGACGGTCTTCCACGGATCGATCACCTACCTGTCGGTCCTGTTCCTCGCCGTCGCGATCGACCCGTTCATCCCGTGACCCGGTCGGGCCCCGTGGCCGGCGCCCGGGCCCTCGCCACCGGCGCCGACCCGGCACCCCACCCATGAGCCCGGACGGCCTGGCGGCCGCGCTCGAGCAGTACCTGGCGCACGTCGCCGTCGAGCGCGGGCTGTCCGCCCACACCGTCGCCGCCTACCGCCGCGACCTCACCCGGTACGCGCAGCACCTGCGCACACTCGGCCGGCGCGACCTCGCGAGCGTCACCGTCGACGACGTCGCCGGCTTCGCCGCCACGCTCGCGGAGGGCTCCGACGGGGGCCGGCCGCTCGCCGCCTCCTCCGCCGCCCGGGCCGTCACCGCGGCCCGGGGCTGGCACCGCTTCGCCCTCGCGGAGGGCCTGGTCCCCGACGACGTCGCCGCCCGCGTGCGCCCGCCCGCCCAGGGACGCCGCCTGCCCAAGGCCGTACCGGTGGCGGACGTCGAGGCGCTCATCGCCGCCGCCGGGGCGGCCGAGGAGCCGCTCGGCGTGCGCGACGCCGCCCTGGTGGAGGTCCTCTACGGCACCGGCGCGCGCATCTCGGAGGCCGTGGGCCTCGTGATCGACGACGTGGACCTGGCCGAGCGCGCCGTCCGGCTGTTCGGCAAGGGGCGCAAGGAGCGCGTCGTCCCCCTGGGCGGGCCTGCGGCCGACGCCGTCGGCGCCTACCTCGTCCGCGGGCGTCCCGCGCTCGCGGCGCGCGGGCGAGGCAACGCGAGCCTCTTCCTCAACACCCTCGGCCGGCCGCTCTCGCGCCAGAGCGCGTGGGGCGTGCTGCGGGCCGCCGGGGAGCGCGCCGGGATCGAGGTCGACCACCTCTCGCCACACACGCTGCGCCACTCCTTCGCCACCCACCTCCTCGCCGGCGGCGCCGACGTCCGCGTGGTCCAGGAGCTGCTGGGGCACGCGAGCGTGACGACCACCCAGATCTACACGCAGGTCACCGTCCAGGCGCTGCGCGAGGTCTACGCGACGAGCCATCCGCGTGCGCGTCACGGCGGACGGGCTGGCACGCGGGACGTGAAGTGAGCCACGATGGGGCCATCGACGTCGACCCCTCGGAGGAGACCATGGCCGCGCACGTCCCGGACACGCCCGCCTGGCGGGCGCTGGCCGCCCACCACGCCGAGATCGGCGAGACGCACCTGCGGGAGCTCTTCGCGGACGACCCCGCGCGCGGGACGAGCCTCGCCGCGCAGATCGGCGACCTCTACGTCGACTACTCGAAGAACCGCGTGACGGCCCGCACGCTGGAGCTGCTCCGGGACCTGGCCGACGAGGCCGGCCTGGCCGGCCGCACGGCCGCGATGTTCGCCGGCGAGCACATCAACACCACCGAGGACCGCGCGGTCCTGCACACGGCGCTGCGCCTGCCACGCGACGCGGAGCTCGTCGTCGACGGCCAGGACGTCGTCGCCGACGTCCACGAGGTACTGGACCGCATGGCGACCTTCGCCGACCAGGTGCGGTCGGGGGAGTGGACCGGGTACACGGGTAAGGCCATCACCACCGTCGTCAACATCGGCATCGGCGGCTCGGACCTCGGCCCCGCGATGGCCCAGCGTGCGCTCGCCGCCTACGCCGACCCGCGGATCGACGTGCGGTTCGTCTCCAACATCGACGGTGACGACCTCAGCGCCGCGCTCCAGGGCATCGACCCGGAGGAGACGCTCGTCGTCGTCGCCTCGAAGACCTTCGGCACGATCGAGACGCTGACGAACGCGCGGTCGGCGCGCGCGTGGCTCGTCGACGTGCTCGGGGACGAGGCCGCCGTCGCGCAGCACTTCGTCGCGGTCTCCACCAACGCCGAGAAGGTCGCCGAGTTCGGTATCGACACCGACAACATGTTCGGGTTCTGGGACTGGGTCGGCGGCCGCTACTCGTTCACCTCCGCCGTTGGTCTGGCACTGATGATCTCGATCGGGCCTGACGCCTACCGCGACATGCTCGCGGGCTTCCACACGGTCGACGAGCACTTCCGCACCACGCCGTTCGAGCAGAACGTGCCCGCCCTGCTCGCGATGATCAAGGTGTGGAACCGGAACCTCCTCGGTGCCTCGACGTCCGCCGTGCTGCCCTACGCCCAGGACCTGGGCCGGTTCGCCGCCTACCTGCAGCAGCTCGACATGGAGTCCAACGGCAAGCGCGTGACGCGCGACGGCGAGCCGGTGGCCACCGACACCGGTCCGGTCGTCTGGGGCGAGCCCGGCACGAACGGTCAGCACGCCTTCTACCAGCTCATCCACCAGGGCACCGAGCTGATCCCCGCGGACATGATCGGGTTCGTGCGTCCCGCGCACGAGGAGGTCGAACTCCATCACGACCTGCTCACCGCCAACCTCCTGGCCCAGTCCGAGTCGCTCGCGTTCGGCAAGACCGCCGAGGAGGTGCGGGCCGACGACGTGCCCGAGGAGCTCGTCGCGCACAAGACCTTCCCGGGCAACCGGCCGACGACGACGATCCTCGCCCCGCGCCTCACCCCGTCGGTGCTCGGCCAGCTCGTCGCGCTGTACGAGCACGAGGTGTTCGTCCAGGGCGTCGTCTGGGGCATCAACTCCTTCGACCAGTGGGGCGTCGAGCTCGGCAAGGTCCTCGCGACCCGCATCGCCTCCGAGCTCTCGGCCGACGAGGCGCCGCCGGCTGATGCCCACGACTCCTCGACCTCCGAGCTCATCCGCCGCTACCGGACAGAGCGCCGGGGCTGACCGGTGGTGACCTCGACGAGGGCACCGGCGGGCGGGGCGCCTCGGTGACGGCCGAGCGTGACCGTCTCGTCGAGCGGCTGCGCGTGCTCCTGGCCGGGGAGCCCTCGACCCTCGAGAAGCGGATGTTCGGCGGCGTGGCGTTCATGGTGCGCGAGCAGATGGTCGTCTCCGCGTCCGGCGACGGGTCGCTGCTGGTCCGCGTGGACCGTGCGGCGGACCCCGGGCTGGTCGACCTCGCCGGCGCGAGCCGGGCCGAGATGGGTGAGGGGCGGAGCATGGGACCGGGGTGGATCCGGGTCGACGCCTCGGCGATCGACGACGAGGACGGACTGTCCCGCTGGATAGGCCGCGCCATGGAGCGCAACCGGTCGGTGACCGGCGTCTGATCGGCGGGCGCGCCCCGGGCCCGGCACCTCGACTAACCTTGAGCCGATGAGCAACGAGCAGCCGACCCTGGACGCCGCCGGCACCGAGCCGGCCGCGCCGATCTCCTGGGGCGACGAGGACTTCCCGGCGCCGGACCCGTTGCCGAGCCACGGACCCGCCCGGGTCATCGCCATGTGCAACCAGAAGGGCGGGGTCGGCAAGACGACGACGACGATCAACCTGGGCGCCGCGCTCGCCGAGTACGGCCGGCGCGTCCTCATCGTCGACTTCGATCCGCAGGGTGCCGCGTCCGCCGGCCTCGGGATCAACGCCAACGAGATCGAGCGCACCGTCTACCAGCTCATCATGGAGCGCCGGCCCGACGTGCGGTCGGCGATCCTCACCAGCCCGGTCGCCAACCTCGACGTCCTGCCCGCGAACATCGACCTCTCCGCGGCGGAGGTCCAGCTGGTCGGCGAGGTCGCGCGCGAGCAGGCCCTCGCGCGGGTGCTCGCGCCGGTGCTGGACGACTACGACGTCATCATCATCGACTGCCAGCCCTCCCTCGGGCTGCTCACGGTGAACGCGCTCACGGCGGCGCACGGGGTGCTCATCCCGCTCGAGGCCGAGTTCTTCGCGCTGCGCGGTGTCGCCCTGCTGGTGGAGACCATCGAGAAGGTCACCGACCGGCTCAACCCGCGCCTACGGATCGACGGCATCCTCGCCACGATGGTCGACCTGCGGACCCTGCACTCGCGCGAGGTCCTCGACCGCGTCCGGGAGGCCTTCGGCGACAAGGTGTTCCGCACCGTCATCTCGCGCACGGTGAAGTTCCCGGACGCCTCGGTCGCGGCGGAGCCCATCACCAGCTACGCACCCACGCACCCGGGGGCGGACGCCTACCGGCGCCTCGCCCGCGAGCTCGTCGCCCGCGGCGATGCAGCCTGAGACGGACGTGACCGGGGCGGCTCCGGAGGTCGTCGCGGACGGGGACGCGCCCCCCGGGGACGGCGGCTTCTCGGTGGTCCTGGACAACTTCTCCGGGCCGTTCGACCTCCTGCTCTCGCTCATCTCCAAGCACCGGCTCGACGTCACCGAGGTCGCGCTCGCGACCGTGACCGACGAGTTCATCTCCTACCTGGCGGCCGCTGACGTCTGGGACCTCGACGAGGCGAGCGAGTTCGTCGTGGTCGCCGCGACGCTGCTCGACCTCAAGGCGGCCCGGCTCCTGCCGCGCGGTGAGGTCGAGGACGCGGAGGACCTCGCTCTGCTGGAGGCCCGCGACCTGCTCTTCGCCCGCCTGCTCCAGTACCGGGCCTACAAGTCCGTCTCCGAGGACCTGGCCGAGGCGTGGGAGCGCGGCGCGCGGTCCTGGCCGAGGTCGGCGCCGCTCGAGCCGCACCTGGCCGCGCTCCTGCCCGAGCTCGTCTGGTCGACCGGTCCGCACGACCTCGCGCGGCTCGCCGCGCACGCGGAGACCGGCCGGCCCGCTCCGCCCGGCGTCGGCGTCGACCACCTGCACGACCCGCTCGTGCCAGTCGCCGGGCAGGCCACGATCCTCGTCGACCGGCTGCGCGAACGCCGGACGCTGACCTTCCGGCAGCTCGTCGCCGACGTCCCCACCACGGGGCACGTGGTCTCCCGCTTCCTCGCACTGCTCGAGCTCTTCCGCCAGGGCGCGGTCGCCTTCGAGCAGGCCGAGGCCCTCGCCGAGCTCAGCGTCCGCTGGACCGGCCCCGACGAGGGCGACGTCGTCGTCGGTGACCCCACCGAGCTCGCCGAGCCCGAGCCCGGGCAGCGCGCAGTCATCCACGAGGCGGTCACCACCGCCGACGACGACGAAGCCGCTGCCGACGACCCGCACGACACCAGGAGCGAGACGTGAGCCCCGAGCCGACCGACGACGCGACGCCGACCGACGGGGCGGTGCAGGACACGCTCGACGAGGTCCACGCCCGCCCCGGGGCCGACGAGCTGCACGCCGCGATCGAGGGCGTCCTCATGATCGTCGACGACCCTGTGCCCGCGCTCGACCTCGCCGGCGTCCTCGGCGTACCGGCCGACCTGGTCACCGAGGCGCTCGTCGAGCTCGCGGCCGAGTACCGCGGTGAGCGCGGGGGCCGGCGCCGCGGCTTCGAGCTCCGCGAGGTCGGTGGCGGCTGGCGGATCTACTCCTCGCCGTCGGTGGCCGACGTCGTCGGCCGGTTCGTCGTCGACGGCCAGACCGCACGGCTCACCCAGGCCTCGCTGGAGACGCTCGCCGTCATCGCCTACCGCCAGCCCGTCACGCGCGGGAGGGTGGCGGCCGTGCGCGGCGTCAACGTCGACGGTGTCGTCCGCACGCTGCTCGCCCGCGGGCTCGTCGAGGAGGCCGGCGTCGCCGAGGAGGGCGGAGCCATGACCTTCCGGACGACCACGACCTTCCTCGAGCGGATGGGGCTGAGCTCGCTCGACGAGCTGCCGCCGCTCGCCCCCTACCTGCCCGATCTCGACGCCGACCTCGGCGTCGACCTGCCCCAGGGAGCGTCATGACCGATCCGCACACGCCCGAGGGCGTCCGCCTCCAGAAGGTCCTCGCCGGCGCCGGCGTGGCCTCCCGACGCGCGTCGGAGGAGCTCATCGCCGCCGGCCGGGTGAGCGTGGACGGCACGATCGTCCGCGAGCTCGGCACCCGCGTGGACCCCGCCACCGCGGTCATCCACGTCGACGGCTCGCGCGTCCAGCTCGACGACACGCTGCTCACGCTCGCGCTCAACAAGCCGCGCGGTGTGGTCTCCACGATGGACGACCCCGACGGCCGCGCGTCGCTCGCGCAGTACGTCGAGGGTCGGACCGAGCGGCTGTTCCACGTGGGCCGCCTCGACGCCGACTCCGAGGGCCTCATCCTGCTGAGCAACGACGGCGAGCTCGCCCACCGGCTCACCCACCCCTCCTACGAGGTCCCGAAGACCTACCTCGCGACCGTCGAGGGGCGCATCGCCAAGGCGGTCTCCGCGCAGCTGCGCGAAGGTCTCGAGCTCGAGGACGGCTTCGTCAGACCGAACGAGGTGACGATCAAGGACACCGCGCCCGACGCGACCCTGGTGGAGGTCGTCCTGCACGAGGGCCGCAACCACATCGTGCGCCGCATGTTCGAGCAGGTCGGCCACCCCGTGACCCGCCTCCTGCGCACGCGCATCGGCACGATCGCGATCGGCGACCTGCGACCGGGCCGCACGCGGGTCATCGCGGGACCCGAGCTCGGCGCACTGATGGCGACGGTGGGGATGTAGCTGCCCGTCGCGGATGGGACGGGCATGGCGGACACGTCGCTTCTTGCCAAAGTATCTTACTCAGTTAGTATTAACCGGTGCTCTCCGAACCGGTCCGGCGCATCGTCCACTCCTTCCATGACCATGCCTCGATGGACCCCGACGGCTCGCTCCTCGACCTGGACGGGCTGAGCGAGACCGACCTCGCCGAGATCGGCGAGGTGATGCGCGCGCTCCAGGCGTGGAAGGGCGAGGAAGCGCGGCAGGCGAAGGCCTCCAGCGACTACATGGCGCTGTCCGAGCGGGACATGCAGGCTCTGCGCCTCGTCATGGGCGGCGCCCGCATCGATGCCCTGGTCACGCCCGCGATGGTGGCCGAGTACCTCGGTCTGACCAGTGCCGCGGTGACGAAGCTGCTGGACAGGCTGCAGTCCGGCGGCCACGTCGTCCGGACCCCGCACCCGACAGACCGCCGCGGGGTCGTGCTGACCGTCACCCCGGAGACGAGGCAGAGCGCGCGCGGGCACGTCGGGGTGCAGCATGCCCGCAGGTTCGCCGCGGCCGCGCGCGTGAGCTCGGCCGAGCGACGCGCGGTCACGCACTTCCTCCTGGACCTCGCGAGCCACCCGGGCGACGACCCGCGCGACGGTCCTGACGGTGCTCGCCCGGAGGCCACGGACGCGGACGGGGGACGGACATGACGCAGATCGCGCAGCGTGCACGCACCGTGGACCGGGACGAGGCGCGCGTCGACGCGCGGCTCCGGGCGGTCACGCGCGAGCTGCAGACGCGCGGCGTCGGCCACCACCACGCCTTCGGTGACATGGTCGACCACCTCGCCGATCTCGTGCTCGGCGGCAAGCGGCTGCGCTCGCTGCTGGTGATGTCCGCGTGGCGCACCATGTCCGACAGCGACCTGAACCTCGGGCCCGCGCTCGACGTCGCCTGCGCGTTCGAGCTCCTGCACAACGCGCTGCTCGCCCACGACGACGTCATCGACAACGACGACCGCCGTCGGGGCCAGCCGAACGTCGCGGGGCGCGCCACGGCAGACGTCGTCGACCGGGGCGCGACCGCCGGAGGCGCCGTCGGGTTCGGCGTGGCCTCGGGCATCATCGCCGGTGACCTCCTCCTCAGCTCCGCGCACCGCCTCGTCTCGTCGTGCGACGCCCCCGGCGATGTCCGGCTCGAGCTTGTCCAGGTCATCGACGATGCGGTCGTCGCCGCAGCGGCCGGCGAGCACGCCGATGCCTGGTTCGGCCTCGGCCTCGAGGAGTCGGACTGGTCGCGCGTGCTGCGCACCATCGAGCTCAAGACGGCCCGCTACTCCTTCCAGGCCCCGTTGAGGGCGGCGTCGATCCTCGCCGGCGCGGACCAGGACGTCCGTGCAGCCCTGGACGAGATCGGTCGCCGCCTCGGCGTCGTCTACCAGCTGCGCGACGACGTGCTCGGCGTGTTCGGTCGGCCGGACGTCACAGGGAAGTCGGCCCAGGGCGACCTGCGCGAGGGCAAGCAGACCCTCCTCGTGGCGTTCGCCCGGACCACGCCCGACTGGGCGCGGGTCAGCCACCTGTTCGGCTCCCCGGCGCTGACCGACGCCGGTGCCGAGCAGCTCCGGACCGTGATCCGGGACTGTGGGGCGCTCGAGCGGGTCGAGCGCACCATCGACGCCGAGAGCGACGCGGTCCGGGCGATCGTCGCCGGAGCCGGCTTCGTCCACGAGCTCGACGAGCTCCTCCTCGACGTCCTCGACCGCAGCGCGGAGCGTGCGGCGTGAGCGCGTCCGCCGCGCTCGAGCGCTACGACCGCGCCTCGGCGAAGGTGTCCCGGCTCGTGCTGCGCGAGTACTCGACGTCGTTCGGCCTGGCCAGCGCGCTCCTGGCGCGCGAGATGCGACCGCACATCGCGAACATCTACGGGCTCGTCCGGGTCGCCGACGAGATCGTGGACGGTCCCGCCCACGCCGCCGGCCTGGACGTCGCGGCGCGGGGCGAGGTGCTCGACCGCCTCGAGGACGAGCTCCGCAGCGCGCGCGCGGTGGGCTACAGCGCCAACCCGGTCGTGCACAGCTTCGTCGCCACCGCCCGGCGGTTCGGTATCGGTGAGGACCTCACCGCGGCCTTCTTCGCGTCCATGCGCGCCGACCTCACGACGGTGACCTACACGCAGGAGATGTTCGACGCCTACGTCTACGGTTCCGCGGAGGTCGTCGGCCTCATGTGTCTTGAGGTCTTCCTCGGTGACGACGAGGTCTCTCCGGCCCGGCGTGCCCGCCTCGAGCACGGCGCGCGCAGGCTCGGCGCCGCCTTCCAGAAGGTCAACTTCCTGCGCGACCTCGCCGAGGACCACGACGAGCTGGGCCGCACCTACTTCCCGGGGACGTCGGACGGCGTCCTCGGCGACGAGCGCAAGGGCGAGATCACCACGTCGATCCGCCGGGACCTCGACGTGGCCCGCGAGTCGCTGCCCGACCTGCCGTCGGGTGCGCGTCCCGCAGTGATCGCGGCACTGCGCCTCTTCGCCGAGCTCAACCGCCGGATCGAGCGGGTGCCGGCCTCGGTCGTCGCCCGGCGGCGGGTACGCGTGCCCGCCGCGGTCAAGGCATGCATCGTCGCCGGTGCGGTCCGTACGGGGAGGCGGTCGGTATGAGCGGGAGTCGTCCGGAGTCGTACCCGCGTCCGGAGTCGCACGGACGTCGGGCGTCGCAGGCAGCGTCGGGTCGGCCGTTGACGGTGGCCGTGGTGGGCGGCGGCGTCGCCGGGCTCGCGTCCGCCGCGCTGCTCGCGCGCGACGGGCACGACGTCACGCTGCTCGAACGGCACGACTCGCTCGGCGGCCGCGCCGGCCGGTGGGAGCGGGACGGGTTCGTCTTCGACACCGGTCCGTCCTGGTACCTCATGCCGGAGGTGTTCGAGCACTTCTTCCGGCTCCTCGGCACGACGACGGCCGAGCAGTACGACCTCGTGCGCCTCGACCCCGCCTACCGCGTGGTCTACGAGCCCGCGCCCGGCAGACCCGCCGACCAGCTCCTCCTCCGCTCGGACCTCGAGGCGACCGTCGCCACGTTCGAACGCCTCGAGCCCGGGTCCGGCGAACGCGTGGCGCGCTACCTCCGGTCGGCCGCGCGGACGTACGCCACGGCCATGGAGACCTTCCTCTACAACCCCTTCACGGACGCCCGGACGCTGCTGTCGTGGCCCGTGCTCGGGCGCCTTCCCGCGCTCCTGCGCCTGCTCTCCACGTCGATGCACCGCCATGCCGGTCGCGTCGTCAGCGACACCCGGCTGCACCGCGTGCTGGACTACCCCGCGGTGCTCCTCGGGACGTCGCCGTTCGCCGCCCCGGCGATGTACCACCTGATGAGCCACCTCGATCTCGACGACGGCGTGTTCCACCCGCGCGGGGGTTTCTCCGCCGTCGTCTCCTCGATCGAACGTCTCGCCCGGGCGCACGGCGTCACCGTGGTGACCGGCGCGGAGGTCACGGGCATCGACACGCACGCGGGTCGTGCGACGGGCGTGCGCTGGCGGGCCGGAGGAGCCGGCGGCTCCGACGACGCCGCTGACGCGTCCGGCGCCCACGGCGGCACCGCAGGCGACCCGGCAGCCGGTGGCCCGGGCGAGCGACGCCTGGCCGCGGATCTCGTCGTGACCACCGCCGATCTGCACCACACGGAGACCGCGCTGCTCGGCCCAGGGGCGGGGGACCGTTCGCGTCGACACTGGGAGCGGCTCGACCCGGGCCCGAGCGCCGTCCTCGTCATGCTCGGAGTGACCGGCGCGCTTCCGGGGCTCGAGCACCACACCCTCCTGCTCGCCGAGGAGTGGCGGGCGAGCTTCGCCCAGATCTTCGGCCCGCACGCGCGGGTCCCCGACCCCCCGTCCCTGTATGTCTGCCGACCGAGCGCCACCGATCGGGCCGTCGCTCCCGACGGCCACGAGAACCTCTTCGTCCTCGTGCCGGTGCCCGCGCGGACGACCATCGGCTCGGGCGGCATCGACGGGGACGGTGACGAGGGGGTCGAACGGGTCGCCGACATCGCGATCGAGCAGATCGCGCGCTGGCTCGGCATCCCCGACCTGGCGGAGCGGGTGGTCGTGCGCCGCACCGTGGGCCCCCGGGACTTCGAGCGCGACTTCTCCTCCTACCGCGGCAGCGCGCTCGGCCCTGCCCACACGCTCCGGCAGAGCGCCTTCCTCCGTGGGCGCACCGCCTCCCGGCGCGTGGCCGGACTGGTCTCCGCGGGGGCGACGACGATTCCCGGCATCGGGGTGCCGATGTGTCTCATCAGCGCCGAGCTCGTCCTCAAGCACGTGCGCGGCGATCGCACGGCCGGCCCGCTGGCCGAGCCCCCGCACGCCCGGGGGAGCGGCGCGGGTGCCTCGTCCGGCGCCGCGGCCTCCGCCGGGGACGACGGCGCCCCCGAGGCGCAGGAGGCCGCGGCCACCGGGGCGGGCGGTGCCCGATGAGCTGGACCTACCTCACGGCGCTGCTGGTCTCGACGGCCGGCATGGCGACGATCGACGCCCGTCACCAGCTCTTCCTGTGGCGGGCGCCGCGCCGCGCGCTGCTCGTCGTCCTCGTGGGCACCGCCTACTTCCTCGCGTGGGACGCCGCCGGCATCGTCACCGGCCTGTTCCGCCACCTCGACTCCCGGTTCGCCACCGGCCTCCTGCTGGCCCCGCACATGCCCGTCGAGGAGATCGTCTTCCTCGTCTTCCTGTCCTACCTCACCATGGTGCTGCTCATGGCCGCGGGGCGCGCCCTCGGGCGGACGCAGCGTCCGGGGCCGGGCACGGCGACATCGGCGCCTCCCCGCACGCCGGGCCGATCCGGCGGAGCGGAGGCCCAGGGCCGGACGGACGGCGGTCGCACATGACCTACCTCGTGCTCTGCGCGATCTTCCTCCCGCTCGCGGCGCTGGTCCTCGCTGCGGGCCTCGCCCGTTCCGGACGTGCCCGGGCAGTCCTGCGGACCTGGTGGCTCCCGGCGGTCGTCACCGCGGTGCTTCTTGCCGTGCTCACCGCGACGTTCGACAACCTCATGATCGCGGCCGGGCTGTTCGAGTACGACTGGGACGGCCTGACCGGGGTGCGCGTGGGACGCGTCCCGGTGGAGGACTTCGCCTACCCCCTCGGCGCGCTGATCCTGCTGCCGGGCGTCTGGCTGCTGCTCGCCCCGCGGGGCGGGTCGGGGGACGACACCGAGGAGGACCGATGAGCGGACCGAACGGACCGAGCGGACCGAGCGTCCGGCGGGCCACCGCGACCGCAGCGGCGCGCCGCCCGCTCGGCACCGCGCTGCTCCTCGCGTCCCGGCCGGTGAGCTGGATCAACACGGCCTACCCCTTCGCCGCCGCCTACCTCCTCACCGGCGGGCACGTCGATGCCGCGCTCGTCGTCGGGACGCTGTTCTTCCTCGTTCCCTATAACCTCGCCATGTACGGGATCAACGACGTCTTCGACCACGCCTCCGACCTCCTCAACCCGCGCAAGGGGGGCGCGGAGGGCGCGCTGCTCGCACCGGACCAGCACCGAGCGGTGCTGGTCGCCGTGGTCGTCGCCGTCGTGCCGTTCGTCGTCGTGCTCGTGGCCATGGGCGACCCGGTGTCCTGGCTGGTGCTGGGGCTCAGCCTGTGTGCCGTCGTGGCCTACTCGGCTCCCGGGCTGCGACTCAAGGAGGTCCCGTTCCTCGACTCGGCAACCTCCAGCGCACACTTCACCACCCCCGCGCTGTACGGTGCGGTCCTCGCTGGCCAGGCGATCTCGCCCGCCCTTGCCCTCGTGCTCGTGGCGTTCTTCCTGTGGGGGATGGCGAGCCACGCGTTCGGGGCCGTGCAGGACGTCGTGCCCGACCGGGCCGGCGGGCTGTCGTCCGTCGCCACGGTGCTCGGCGCCCGGTGGACGGTCCGCCTCGCGATGCTGCTCTGGGCGGCGGCCGGGCTGCTCATGCTGGCCGTGCCGTGGCCCGGCCCCCTCGGAGCGCTGATCGCGGTGCCCTACCTCGTGACGGCGCTGCCGTACGTCACGGTCGCCGACGCCGACTCCCCGCGCACGAACCGGGGCTGGAAGCACTTCCTCGTCATCAACTACGCCTGCGGGTTCGTCGCCACGATGATCCTCATCCACGCCGCGAGGACAGGAGTCTGACCATGGTGACGATCCCACCGCGCACCGTGCGCAGGGCCGAGCGTTCCCGCACCGTGCTCGTCACCGGTGCCACCGGCTACATCGGTGGACGCCTGGTGCCCGAGCTGCTCGAGGCGGGACACGCCGTCCGGGCGCTCGTCCGCACCCCGGACAAGCTGCGGGACGTCCCCTGGGCCGGGGACGTCGACGTCCGGCAGGGTGACCTGCTGAGCGAGTCGTCCCTGGACGAGGTGATGGACGGGGTCGAGGTCGCGTACTACCTCGTCCACGGACTGTCCGCGAGCCGGGACTTCGAGGTGGACGAGCTGCGTGCCGCTCGGGCGTTCGTCCGCGCGGCCGAGGCGGCGGGCGTGGAGCGCATCGTGTATCTGGGCGGCCTGCACCCGCGCGACGAGCAGCTCACCGTGCACCTGCGCTCCCGGGTGGCTGTCGGTGAGGTCTTCCTCGGCAGCTCGGTGCCGGCGATCGTGCTCCAGGCCGGCACCGTCATCGGCTCCGGCTCGGCCTCGTTCGAGATGGTGCGCCACCTCGCCGACGTGCTGCCGCTCATGCCGGCGCCGAGGTGGGTGCGCAACCGGGTCCAGCCGATCGCCGTCCGCGACGTGCTGCACTACCTCGTCGAGGCCGCCTCGGCGAAGGGCGACATCGACCGGGCGTTCGACATCGGTGGCCCGGACGCGTTGACCTACGCGGAGATGCTCAACGGGTTCGCGCGCGAGAGAGGACTGCCGCGGCGGACGATCATCGCCCTGCCGGTACTCACGCCCTGGTTGGCCTCGCAGTGGATCAACCTCGTCACACCGATCCCGCGTGACCTCGCGGTGCCGATCGTCGGATCGCTGCGCCACTCGTGCGTCGTCACCGAGCGCGACATCGACGCCCTGATCCCGCCGCCGGCCGAGGGGCTGGTGCCCTACCGCCGGGCGGTCCGCCTCGCCCTGGCTCGGACGAACGAGCGCAACGTGCCGACCAGCTGGCGCGGCTCGACACCGGCGGGCGCCCCGAGCGATCCGTTGCCCACCGACCCGGACTGGGCCGGACAGCGGGTGCTCACCGACGACCGGGCACGCGCCACCTGCGCCTCGCCACGCACGCTGTGGTCCTTCGTGGAGGGCATCGGCGGGGAGAACGGGTGGTACTCGTTCCCCCTCGCCTGGGCGGTGCGCGGCGTGCTCGACAAGCTCGTGGGCGGGGCGGGCCTGCGCCGGGGTCGGCGCGACGCGGTCCACCTGCACGTCGGCGATGCGCTGGACTTCTGGCGGGTCGAGGCGCTCGAGCCGGAGCGGCTGCTCCGGCTGCGCGCCGAGATGCGGATGCCGGGCCGGGCGTGGCTCGAGCTGGGGATCGAACCGGGCCCGGACGGCGAGGGTGCCGTCTACCGTCAGCGCGCCGTCTACCTTCCGCGCGGGCTCACGGGCCGCCTGTACTGGCTGCTCCTCCAGCCCTTCCACGCGGTGATCTTCGGGGGGATGACGGAGCGGATCACGGCAGCCGCGGAGGCCGCCGAGGCCGACGCCCTCCTGGCGACCGCCGGAGCGAGCGACGCCGACGCCCGGTCCGACGACGTCGACGAGCAGGTGGGTGGCTGATGCGGCTCTGGTCCCTGCATCCGCGCTACCTCGACCGGCAGGGTCTGACGGCCGCCTGGCGCGAGGCGCTGCTCGCGCAGTCCGTCGTCATCAAGGGCGGCGGAGGGTACGCGAACCATCCCCAGGTCGAGCGCTTCCGTTCGCAGGCCGACCCCCTGGCCGCCCTGGGCGAGTACCTCGCCGGTATCGCCGACGAGGCACATGCCCGCGGGTACCGGTTCGACGCCGCGAAGATCCGCACCCCGCCCGGTGACGCGTCCGGTCCGCCAGCCATGACCGTGACGACCGGACAGCTCGCGCTCGAGTGGCAGCACCTGCTCGGAAAGCTTCAGCGGCGCAGCCCCGACGTCCACGCCCGCCTCGCCGGCGTCGAGCACCCTGATCCGCACCCGTCGCTCGTCGAGGTGCCCGGGCCGGTGGCGACGTGGGAGCGGCAGAGCACCAACGACGAGAGGACATCGCATGGCACACCCCGCACAGGGATCGCACCGCAGGCCTGAGTCGGACACCCGTCCCACGGGCGCCGACCGCGTCCGCCACGTGGTCGTCTCCGTGAGCGCGGTCCTGGCGATCCTCGGCGCCATGGTCGGCTCCGGCGCGCTCGGCGGCGAGTCGATGCCCGAGGCCGCAGGTGGGGCGTTCGCCGCCGACGCCACCCACGTGGCCCCCGCGGGACCGGCGTTCTCGATTTGGTCGGTGATCTACATCGGACTGGTGGCCTACGCGGTGTGGCAGTGGCTGCCGGCCCCGGCGGCCGCCGAACGGCACCGGCGGGTGGGCTTCTGGATCGCCGCGTCGATGCTGCTCAACGCCGTATGGCTCCTCGTCGTGCAGGCGGCGCTCCTCTGGCTGAGCCTTGCCGTCATGGCGGTGCTCCTCGTCGTCCTCGTCATCGTTCTCGTCGAGCTGCGGAGCCGTCCGTCCACCGGCGTCGTCGACACGATCGTCACGGACGGAACCGCGGGGCTCTACCTCGGGTGGATCGTCGTGGCCACGGTCGCGAACGTGGCTGCCGTGCTCGCGGAGGCCGGCTTGCGCGAGTCGGTGAGCAGCCCCGGCGCGTGGGCGGTCGCCGTGCTCGCCGTCGCCGGACTGGTCGGTTCCGCGCTCGCCCTGTGGAGCCGCGGGCGTCTCGCCCCGAGCGTGGCCATCTGCTGGGGGCTCGCCTGGGTCGGCGTCGCCCGACTGACCGGCGATCTGCTCTCCGGGCCTGCCGCCTACGCGGCGATCGCCGCGGCGGCCGTGGTCGCGATCGTGACGGTGTCGGCACGCCTGCGTCGTGCGCGGACGACCGTGGAGAGCTGACGTCGCGCCGGCCGCGTGCGACACCGGTACCGTGCAGTGGCATGGCTCACCTGCTGCGACTCGACTCCTCCGCCCGGCCCGACGGCTCCGTCTCCCGCGAGATCACCGGCGCGTTCGCCGACGCCTGGGCGTCCGTGCCCGGGGCGACCGTCCGGTGGCGCAACCTGCACGCCGACCCGCTGCCGCACCTGCCGCACGCCGACCTGCACTGCGCGCCACCGCTGCGCCCGAGGGGCGCGACGATCAGCCATCGCGTCGAGCAGCACCAGCTGCAGGTCGTCGGCGAGCTCCTCGCCGCCGACGTCCTGCTCGTGGGAGCGCCGCTGTACAACTACTCGCTGCCCTCCACGCTCAAGGCCTGGCTCGACCACGTCCACGTGCTCGGCATGACGGCGCCGTTCCTCGAGCACCAGACCCAGCCGCTCGCCGGCCGGCCTGCGATCGTCGTCTCCAGCCGCGGGGCCGTGTACGACGACGCCGACGGACCGGAGGACCACGGCCGCCCGGTGCTGCAGGCCGTGCTCGGGGACGCGATGGGCATGCAGCTGACCTTCCTCGGAGCCGACGCCACGCTCGCCGACCTCGTGCCGGCGATGGCTCCCTTGCGGCAGCGCGCGCAGGAGGAGCGAGCCGCCGCCCTGCAGGCGGCCCGGGCGATGGGGGAGGAGCTCGCGCGCGAGGCGGCCGGGACCGGTACGGACGAGCCGGACGTCTGACCACCTGGCACGGGCGATGCCGGTGCCGCCCGGTCGCCCGCCAGCTACGTCGAGTTGATCTCGGCACGTGATCCGGGAGTGCCGTATCGGGCACACCGCGTGCACGTCCCCGCCTGCGGTCCCTACCGTGATGGGCATGCCGATCACCGTGCTCGACACCGCGTCCGGCATGCGGGAGGTGCTCACCGCGCCGCCGGCCGGCCGGCCCGACCTCCTGCGCGACCTGCTCGCGCCGATGGCGGACATGTATCGCTACGTTCCCGGCGAGGTCGACCTCGTCGCCCTGCACGCGATGTGCCAGGGCTTCCCGCTCGACCGGAGCACCGAGGACGTGCTGGCGGCCCTGGACCGCCTCGAGGCCGCGGACGCGTGGACGAGGGTCAGCGCCGCGCTGACCGATGCGGTCGAGCTCCTGACCGGTGCCGTCCCCGGGCTCGAGGTCCCGGACATCACCGTCCTGCTCGTGCTCGGGGATCCCGATGACGAGACGTTCATGGGCCCGGCGCGCGGCCTCAACGGCAACGGTGCGATGACCGGCTACATCCAGGTCACCCTGTGGCCGACCGAGGAGAACCTCGCCCGCCTCGAGGCGGCCGCCGTCCACGAGCTGCACCACAACCTCCGCTACGCGCCCGGCGGCGTGGTGTGGGACCCGGCCACCGTCGACGTCGGCGAGCACGTCGTCTCCGAGGGCCTGGCCGACGCTTTCGCGCGGCAGCTGTTCGGGAACGAGCTCGGACACACCCCGATCGGCATCCCGCACCTGGAGGACGACGAGGTGTTCGCGCACGTCCTCACCGGCCTGGACGTGACAGGCATGCAGAACGTCACCGCATGGGTGCTCGGGGACCCGATCGCCGAACGGTTCGGTGGTACCGGGGTGGGCGTGCCCACCGGCGGCGGGTACGCGGCCGGCAACCGTCTCGTCGACGCCTACCTCGCCCGGACCGGGCGGAGCGCCGCCGAGGCGCTGCACGTGCCCAGCGCGCAGATCCGCGCGGCGACCCCCGGGGCGGCGGCCGGTAGCGGGTGCGCCCACGGCGCGTGACCACGGCCGGGCCCGCCGCCTGGGCTAGCCTTCCCCGGTGACCGACGATCTTCCCCGCCGCGCCGCGGCCACCGCGGGACCGGTGCGGATCGTCGGCACCGGTCTGCTCGGCGCGAGCCTCGGGCTCGCCCTGCGCTCCCTCGGCGTCGAGGTCCGGCTGGCCGACACCTCCCCGGTCTCGCTCGCCCTCGCGCGCGACCTCGGCGCGGGAGACATCGCGGCCGGGAGCAGCGCCGTCGGGGGCGGACCCCCGACCGACGAGCCCGGGTCCCGGGAGCCCGCGACGCCCGCGATCGTCGTCGTGGCCACGCCGCCCGACGTCGCCGCCGAGGTCGTGCTGCGCGAGCTCGCCCACCACCCGGGTGCCGTCGTCACCGACGTCGCCTCCGTCAAGGACGTCGTCGCCCGGGACATCCTCCTCGGCGCGGGCGAGGCCGCGCCGCGCTACGTCGGCTCCCACCCCATGGCCGGGCGCGAGCGCTCCGGCGCCACCGGCGCGGACGCGGACCTCTTCGCCGGCCGGCCCTGGGTCGTGGTCCCCACCGAGCGCTCGTCGGCGGACGCGGTGCGGACCGTGCGGGCGCTCGCGCAGGACGTCGGCTCGTTCGCCGTCGACATGGCGGCTGCCGAGCACGACCGCGCCGTCGCCGTCGTGTCCCACCTGCCCCAGGTGCTCTCCTCGTTGCTCGCCGCGCGACTCAACCACGCCGACGAGGCCGCACTCGGGCTCGCCGGCCAGGGGCTGCGCGACACCACGCGGATCGCCGCTGCCGACCCCCGGCTGTGGAGCGCGATCCTCACCGGGAACGCGGCCGCGCTCGCCGCCGAGCTGCGGTCCGTGCGCGACTCGCTCGACGAGGTGCTGGGCGCACTGGATCTCGGCGTCGCCGACCCGCTCGCCGCCGGCGCGGTCCGCCCGCTCGCCGACGCGATCCGCGGCGGCAACGAGGGGGCCGCCCGCATCCCCGGCAAGCACGGGGGAGCGCCCCGCCGCTACGCCGAGGTCACCGTGCTCGTCCCCGACGCGCCCGGTCAGCTCGGCCGCCTGTTCAGCGAGGTCGGCGACGCCGGCGTGAGCATCGAGGACCTCGGCATCGAACACTCGGCGGGACAACGCGTCGGTCTCGTGCGACTGTCGGTGGTGCCGTCGGCCGCCGCCGACCTGGAGATCGAGCTCGACCGCAGAGGCTGGAGGGTGGTCGCCTCATGACCACGGACGACATACCGACGACACCGGCACAGCGCTGGCCCGACCTGCCCGGCCGCGGCGCGGGCCTGCTCCTCGCGATCGACGGACCCGCCGGCTCCGGCAAGTCGACCGTCGCGCGGCGGGTCGCCGGCTCGCTCGGGCTCGCCTACCTGGACACCGGGGCGATGTACCGGGCGGCGACCCGCTGGTGCCTGTCCGGCGGGCTCGACCTCGCCGAGCCCGACCCGGCCGCCGTGACGGCCCGGGTGGCCACGATGCCGCTGACGATGGTCCTGGATCCCGAGCGGCCCCGCACGCTGCTCGACGGCGAGGATGTCTCGCAGGCCATCCGCACCCCGGAGCTCACCCGCCGCGTGGCCGCCGTCGCTTCGAACCTCGACGTGCGCGCCGACCTCCTGCGCCGCCAGCGTGCGATCGTCGTCGACGAGACCACGCCGGGCCGGGCCTCGGTCTCTGCGGGCCGCGGGGTGGTCGCCGAGGGGCGCGACGTGACGACCGTGCTCGCCACGGACGCCGACGTGCGGCTGCTGCTCACCGCCAGCGAGGAGGCCCGGCTCGCCCGCCGCGCCCGCGAGGTCCGCGGCTCCAGCGACGCCGAGGCGGTCGCCGCGACGCGCGCCGAGGTCCTCGACCGGGACACGACCGACTCCGCCACCACGAGCTTCCTCACCGCCGCGGACGGGGTGACCACGCTGGACACCTCCGACCTCGACCTGCCCGAGGTCGTCGCCGCGGTCCGCGAGCTGGTGGCGTCGACGAAGGGACACCGATGACGGACAAGGACACCCGCTCGCGCGGCCGGCGCACGTCGGCGGACGACATCCTGCGCTGGGGCCCCGTGTGGTCCCGCAGGGTCGGGCAGGTGCTCGCCCACGGATGGTGGCGCACGAGGATCGTCGGTGCGGAGAACGTGCCGGCGACGGGACAGGTCATCGTGGCCTCCAACCACACCGGCATCGTCGACGGCCCGCTCCTGCACGGCGCCCTCCCGCGCGGCTCGCACATGATCATCAAGCAGGAGTTCTGGGACAGCCCGCTCGGGTTCCTCATGACGCTCGCCGGCCAGATCCCGGTCGACCGCCGTGCCGGTCGCAACGCCCTGCAGATCGCCAAGCAGTTCCTGTCCGAGGGCCGGCTCGTCGGGATCTTCCCAGAGGGCTCCCGCGGCCGCGGCGACGCCAGCCAGGTCCACGCGGGCGTGGCGTGGCTGGCCGTCCAGTCGGGCGCGCCGGTCGTGCCCGTCGCGATCCTCGGCACCCGCCCGCCCGGTACCCCCCGGTCCTACGTCTCCCCGCCGCGCTCGAGGCTCACGGTCGTCATCGGCGAGCCGGTGGCCGTCGAGGTGCCCTCTGGCGCGTCGGGCCGCACCGCCATCACCGCCGCGATGGAGCAGATCGGCCGGGCGCTGTCCGCGCACGTCGCCGACTCCGTGGAACGGACCGGCATCCCCCTGCCCGACGACGAGGACCCCCGATGAGCGAGCCCACCGACCCCACCACAGGCCCCACCGACGCCCCGGCCGCCGACCAGCGGCCGGCCGCCTCGACGCCCGGCGGCGACGGCACGCCGGCCACCGAGCCGGGCTTCGTCGTCGGGGACTGGGACTCCGACGCCCCGCCGGAGCGCCCCGACGTGCCCGAGGCCGACGACGACGACGAGGCCCGCCGCGCCGAGGCGCTCCTGGCCGGCCTGCAGCAGTACGACCTCGGCGACGAGGACCTCGCCGTGCTCGACGGCGAGGGACAGCTCGACGACGACACGGAGATCGAGGCCGGCCTGCCCGTGCTGGCCGTCGTCGGCCGACCCAACGTGGGCAAGTCGACCCTCGTCAACCGGATCCTGGGCCGGCGGGAGGCCGTCGTCCAGGACACGCCCGGAGTCACCCGGGACCGCGTGAGCTACCCGGCGGAGTGGGCCGGCCGCCGGTTCACGCTCGTCGACACCGGTGGTTGGGAGGTCGACGCCCGCGGCCTGGACGCCCAGGTCGCCCAGGCCGCCGAGACCGCGATCGATCTCGCCGACGCCGTGCTGCTCGTGGTCGACGCCGTCGTCGGTCCCACCGACACCGACGAACGGGTCGTCCAGCTCCTGCGCCGTTCCGGCAAGCCGGTGGTCCTCGTGGCCAACAAGGTCGACTCCGCCTACCAGGAGCCTGACGCCGCGATGCTCTGGTCGCTCGGCCTCGGCGAGCCCCACCCGGTCTCGGCCATGCACGGCCGGGGCAGCGGCGACGCTCTCGACGCCGCGATGGCGGTCCTGCCCGAGGTCTCCGCCGTCGCCGCCCCGCTCCCGCCCGGCGGCCCCCGGCGGGTCGCCCTCGTGGGACGGCCGAACGTCGGCAAGTCCTCCCTGCTCAACTCGCTCGCCGGCAGCGAGCGGGTCGTCGTCAGCGAGATCGCCGGCACCACCCGGGACCCGGTCGACGAGGTCGTCCACCTCGACGGGCGCGCCTGGTGGTTCGTCGACACCGCGGGCATCCGGCGCCGCGTCCACCAGTCGAGCGGCGCGGACTACTACGCGTCGATCCGCACCCAGGCCGCCATCGAGCGCGCCGAGGTCGGGGTGGTCCTCATGGACGCCTCCGAACCGCTGGCCGAGCAGGACCTGCGCGTCGTCCAGCAGGTGGTCGACGCCGGGCGTGCCCTGGTCGTCGTCATGAACAAGTGGGACCTCGTCGACGACGAGCGCCGCCACATGCTCGAGCGCGAGATCGAGCGGGACCTCGTCCAGGTGACGTGGGCGCCCCGCATCAACCTCGCGGCCATGACGGGCTGGCACACCAACCGCCTCGCCCGCGCGCTCGACGCCGCGCTGGACTCGTGGTCCACGCGCGTGCCGACGGGCCGGCTCAACGCGTTCATCGGCGAGCTCGCGGCCGCGCACCCGCACCCGGTCCGCAGCGGCAAGCAGCCCCGGATCCTCTTCGCCACCCAGGTGTCCGCGCGCCCTCCCCGGTTCGTGCTGTTCGCCTCGGGATTCATCGAGGCCGGCTACCGGCGGTTCATCGAGAACCGACTGCGGGCGGCCTTCGGCTTCGTCGGCACCCCCATCGAGATCTCGGTCCGGGTCCGCGAGCGACGCCGTGCCTGACGCCGCGCGCGTCGCCGACCCGGACGGTCAGGACCGGTCGGTCGGCGGACGCGCGCAGCCCGGGCGGGGCGAACGGCTGGGGTTCGCCGTCGGCGACGTCTTCATGGGCGGGGCCAGCTCGCTCATCTCCGTCGTCTACCTCATCTTCCTCACCGACGTCGTCGGCCTCAGGCCCGGCCTCGCCGGCTCGGTGGTGCTCGTGGCCAAGGTGTGGGACGCCGTCAACGACCCGCTCATGGGTGCCCTGTCGGACCGCACCCGCACGCGGTGGGGGCGCCGCCGGCCGTACATGATCGTCGGCGCGCTGCTGCTCGTGCCGGCGATGGCGCTGCTCTGGCTGCCGCAGCTGCCCGTCTCCGGCCAGCTGTCGATGTTCGCGTGGGCGGTGGCCTCCTACCTGCTGTACGCCACCGTGCAGACGGTCATGGCGGTGCCGTACGCGTCGTTGTCGACCGAGATCGCCACGGACTACGACGTCCGCAACCGCGTCAACACACTCAGGCTCCTGCTCTCCACCGTGTCCTCGGCGGTCTGCTCGCTGCTCGCGACCTTCCTGTTCGAGGCCTACCGCGGGGGCGACCTGACCGTCGGCGGGCTCTACACGGGGATCGTCCTCGGACTCGGTGTCGTCCTCGCGGCCTGCGTACTGACCTCGGCCCTCGTCTCGAGGGAGCGGACGCCGCTGCCGGAGACGATCGAGCCCGTGACCCCGCGCGCGTTCGTCGCGCCGCTGCGGATCCCCACGTTCCGGCGCCTCCTGGGCATGTACCTCGGCCACTCCCTGGCGCTCGACATCATCACGGCCTCGCTCCTGTACTACACGCTGTACGTGGTGTCCGGCGCGAGCTCCCAGGTGGTGCTCGGCCTCTTCATCGCCGTCAACGTCGTGGCCTACCCGATCGTCACCGCGCTCGTCGGGCGCGTGTCGAAGGCGACCGTCTACCGCACCCTGCTGCCGCTGGGGATCGCCGCGGCGGCCGGCGTCGCCCTGTACCCGGGGACGTGGCCCGTGTGGGGCCTGTACGGCGTCGCGCTCGCGCTGGCCGTCGGCATGGCCGGCGCCCAGCTCATGCCGTGGGTGATGTTCGGGGACGTCGTCGACGACGCCGAGCTCGCCACCGGCCGCAGGGACGCGGGCTCCTTCAGCGGTCTCATGACGTTCGTGCGCGGGCTGGCGACCGCCGTCGTCGTCCAGCTCATCGGGCTCGTGCTCGAGCTCACCGGCTACGTCGCGCCCGTCGGCACCGAGGTCGTCGAGCAGTCGGAGGCTACCCGGTGGGGGATCCGGCTCGTGCTCGGCGTGGGGGTCGGGGCCATGCTCCTGCTCGGCCGGCGGGTCTCGCGCGGCTACCCGATCACGCGCGACCGCGCGCTGGTGACGGCGCGGACGCTCGCGGAGCGACGTGGGGCGGCCGGGGGGCCGGCATGAGCGCGCGACGCCTGCGGCGGCTCGGCCACGACGCGCCGCCGCCCACCGACGACCCCGGCATGGGCGAGAAGATGGGCCCCTCCGGGTTCGCCGCCCTGGCCGATCTCGTGGCGGGACGACCGGTCGACGTGGCGCCGCTGCTCGACCGGGCGCGCTTCGTCGACCTGCGCATCGACTGCGCCGACTTCCGGGCGCTCACGCTCGCGCGCGTGGTGCACGCGGACCTCGCGAACGCGGAGGTCGCGAACGCGGAGGTCACGTCGGGGTCCGGGGAGCGCGCGAACGCGGAGCTCGCCGCAGGGACCGGGGCCCGTGCGCCGTGGCGCGAGGCGCGTGCGCCGTGGCGCCTGCCGGCCGAGGTCCGGGACCGGCTCCGCGACACCCTCACCGGTTTTAGGTACTCCCTCGACGTGCCGGGCGACGACTCGATGTGCCTGTGGTCGGAGAACCACCAGGTCGTGGCGGCGGTCGCGGAGCACGCGGCGGGGCTCGGGTACCCGACCCGGCGCTTCTCCGCGTCCGGGGCGACCGGCCGTGAGCACGCAGATCTCGCCGCCGACCGGCTCCGGACGTGGCTGGCGGACCGGTTCCGGATCGGGTTCGTCGAGTGGCTCTCGCCCACGTACTACGAGGAGGACGCAGCCGCGCTGGCCGTCCTCATCGACGTGACCGACGACGAGGATCTGCGCGAGCGGGCGCGCGGGGCCCTCGACCTGCTGACGATCGACCTCGCCCTGCACTCCGCCGGCGGGGTGCTCGTCGGCAGCGCGGGCCGGGCCTACGGCGCGCAGAAGCTGGCGCCGTCGACCCAGGAGGTCGCCCCGGTCCTCGCGTGGCTGCTCAACGACCGGTCAGGGCGCGCGCCGGGGCACCGGGACGACGACGCGGTGCGAGCCCGCGGTGCCGACCGCCTCGGCGGCCTGCTGCGCGTGTCCTCCTACCGTGCGCCGGCGGTGGCGCGGTCGATCGTCGCGGACACCTCGCCGATGCTGGTGCGGGAGAGCTTCGGCCTCGACATCGGCGAGGTCGCCGGATACGTCGCCGACCCGGACGACCTCGAGCGCAGGGGGTTGCTGCTGTGGTCGATGGAGTCGTTCACGGACCCCGAGTCGGTGCGCATCACGATGGACCTCGTGGCGCGGTGGGGACTGTGGCGCAACCGGTTCCTCTCACCGCTGGCCGCGTTCCGGCACGTCCCGCGCGCGATCCTGCCCGCCCTCGTGCACGCCGTGGACCCGGCCACGCGGGGAGTGACGATCCGTCGTGCGGACGTGACGACCTGGCGGCGGGGCGGGCTCGCGCTGTCGTCGGTCCAGCACCACGAGCCGGGTGGGTACGGCGACCAGCAGCACCTGTGGCAGGCGACCCTGCCCGGGGGAGTCCCGGTCCTCGCCACGCATCCGGGGCGGGCGATGTTCGACGACGTCGCGCGGAACTTCTCCCCGTCGGCGTGGACCGGCAACGGGCGCAACCCCGACGTCGGCCAGGACGGTCAGGTGCTCCTCGCGCTGCACCGCCTCGGGGGGCGGCACGGGTATCTCGAGCGCGAGCGGCACCGGTGGACGCACCTGCTGTGGCGGGAGGACCGGTTCGACCGGCAGGACCGGGGCGACGACTGGGTGGTCGCGCAGGCGGGCGACGGCCTGGTCGGCGTGCGGTCCCTGCGTCCGATGCGCACCGGCGAGCCCGGGGAGCTCGTGCAGGCCGGCGACGTCACCGGATGGGCGGTGGTCGTGGCGGACGCCGGCGAGGGGTTCCCGTCCTTCCGTGAGCGGATCCGGCGCTCGACGCTGCAGATCGACGACGCCGGCCGCACCCTCGTGCTCCGGATCGCCGGCGACGACGCCCGGGTGCCCGGCGGGACCGCGACCGGTGCCGGCGACCCGGCGTCCGTGCCAGGCCGGGACGGGCGGGTGCCCGTCGGCGAGTGGCGCCTCACCTGGCGTCGGGGGCTGTTCCGCGACGGCGCGGCCCTGACGCGTGAGCACCCGCGGCTCTCGTTCGGGGACACCCACGTGGAGCGGTTCCCGGACCGCCTCACGGTCCGGCACGACGGTCACGAGCTCGTCCTCACGCCCCGTGGTCGGCAGGAGCAGCGGTGATGAGGTTCGCCCTTGCGCGCACGGTCGAGCTGCTCGACGATGTCGTCGCCTCGGACGCCACGCGGCCCGTCCGGCCGTGGATGTGGGGACCGGCCCTGCTCGGGCTCGCGCTCGCCGAGGTGGAGACCGCCGTCGGCGACCGCGGCTACGAGGCATGGCTCGCCCGGTTCGCCGACCACCACCTCGAACGGGGCGCGCTGCCGGTCAGTGCGGACACGATCGCCCCCGCGCTGGTCACCGCCGAGCTGGCCCGCCGCACCGGCGAGTCGCGCTACGCCCGGGCCACCGACCGCGCCCTGGCCGCCGTGCGTGCGGAGGAGCCGCTCGGCGGCCCGCCGGGCGGGGGAGCGGCGAACCACCTCGGTACGTCGGGCTACTCGAGGTTCTACCCCCGGTCGGTGTGGGTGGACTCGCTGATGATGGTCGGCGTGCTCGCGGCCCGCGAGGGCGCGGCCCGGGGGGACGAACGGCTGACCGCCACGGCCGCCGCGATGCCGGGCGCCTTCGCCGACCTGCTGCAGGATCCGGTCACCGGGCTGTGGGCGCACTCGTGGTGGGCGCCGGGGCGGTTCGGCGGCGCGCACGGGCGGCGGTACCCGCGCGTGGCCTGGGCGCGGGGGAACGCCTGGGTCGTCGCGGCACTCCCGGCGATCCTCGAGGTCGTGGGGTCCGGACCTCCTGCCGGGCCGGGTTCGCCGGCGGGCCGGCCGGACCCGGTGGCCGACGGGGCGTCGCGCCCCGTCGAGCTCGCGCGAGCCGTGGACGTGCTCGGGTCGACCAGCGCGGCGATCCGGCGTCGTCAACGGCCCGACGGCACCTGGCCGACGCTCCTGGAGCCGTCCGGAGGCTACCGCGAGCTCTCCGCCACCGCGCTCGTGGCCGGCGGCTGGTTGCGGGCCGTTCGGCTCGGGCTCCTCGAGGAGTCCTACGTGGTGCCCGCCCGGCGCGCGCTGGCCGCGGTGGTCGGCGCGGTCGACCGGCGTCATGGCCGATGGTCGTTGCCCGAGGTCTCGGGCCCGACGATCCCGCTGCCCGTCCTGCCGCGCGCGGGCTATCTCGCGGTGCGCCCGGGGCGCGACCATCCGTGGGGGCTCGCCGCGCTCGCGCTCGCGGCGATCGAGGACGACCGCCTCGCGTAGCGGCGTTGTCAGTCGTCCTGCGGACTCAGGCCGAGCGCATCGCACTCCGTGCGCAGACCGCTGACCGCGTCGTCGGCGGCCTGCTGGTCGAGGAACTGTTGCGCGGACACGAGGTCCGTGCCGTGCTCCTCGAGCTCGTCGTAGGTCGGGTCGGCGACCGATGCAGCGGACGCGAGCTGGACGATGATGCCGAGCCGCGCATGGACCGGGTCGTCGTCGATCCCGCCGAGTGACATGAGGTCCAGCGGTTCCGGCAGCTGGTCGACGACCGAGCACACGTGAGCGGCGTCGGATGCGGGGCCCGGAGCAGCCTCGTCGGCGGAGCCCGCGCTCGGCAGGACGAGCCACACGACGAGGAACCCCAGTCCCGCGCCGACGAGCACGGCAACGAGGGCGGCAAGGACCTGCGGCCCTGAGCGGCGCTCCGGTCGTCCGGAGGCGGTGTGCGCGGTCATGATGTGCCCTCCGTCAGACCGAGGTCCGTGCAGGTGGTGCGGAGCGCGTCGAGTCCCTGGGTGACCCTGGTGCTGTCGAAGAACAGGGTCGCCTCGCGGATCTCGGTTCCGCTGTCCCGGATCGGCTCGTAGGTGGGATCGACCAGGCTGGCGGCCGCACCGAGATCGGCTATCGAGTGCAGCAGTCCCCACGTCGGGTCCTGCTCGAGATCGCCGAGGCTCTCCAGGTCGACCTCGCTCGGCAGCCGGTCCGCCACGCCGCACGCATAGGCGGCGTCGGCCTCCGCGGACGAGACCTCGGGGGCCTCGTCGTCGCGGAGGAACCACCCGGCCGCCGCTCCCACACCACCACCGACGACGAGCGCGACGACCGCGACAGCGACCAGCAGACCGCGGCCCCTGCGCGGGGGCGCGTGGGGCCCACCGGGGGTCCGGCATCCCACGGCGGTTGGTGTCCCTGCCACGTCGGTGGCTGCGACGCGTGCGGAGCGGGTCCCTCCCCCCGACGATCAGGCGTCGGCGTCCCATGCCAGGTCAAGGCGCTCACACTCCTCCCGGAACTGAGCCAGTGGCTCGGTGGCTGCGGCGATGTCGAACGCCCGCTGGTGGGCCGACCTGATCTCGCCGCCGAGCTCCTGGAGCGGGACGAACGTGGCGTCGGCCGCCGCTGCGGCCGAGGGAAGGACCATCAGCGCGCCCAACCGGTAGAAGAGCGGATCGTCGTGGTCGGCGATCATCTCGTTCGAGAGGTCGTCCGGAAGCTCGCCGGCGATGCGGCAGGCGTGCGCCGCATGGTCGCGGGGCTGCAGGCTCTCGGAGGCGTCGTCGTCGACGAGGAGGAGGCGGTGCAGCAGGAGACCGAGCCCGACCCCGACGGCGAGCGCGAGAACGGCGACGATCGCTCGGACCGGGCCTGCGCCGCGCCCACGGTCCGACGGGAGCGCGGTGGCGGAGGACCGTGCGGGCGGACCCCCGTGGTGGGTACTCATCACGCGTCCTCCTCGAGACGGTCGCACTCGGCGCTCAGGTCGCCCAGCGCGGCGTTCACGCCCGGTTCGTCGAAGTTGACGATGCTCCGATGCAGCGTGGCTGCGTGCTCGAGGAGCGCGGCGTAGCGCTCGTCGTCCGCGTCCGCGTCCGCGGCAGCGGCCAGCTCGTGGACGGACAGCGCGAGCATGTAGCCGGGATCGTCCGAGCCGCTGGTGGCGCCGTAGTCCCAGTCGGACTCAAGGTCGCGGGAGACCGCGCAGGCATGCGCGGCGTCCGCCTCGGCCGCCGAGAGCTCGCCGGGCTCGCCACCCCCGATCAACCAGCCCACCCCGACGCCGACGGCGGTCCCGACGACCAGCAGCCCGACGCCGATCGGGACGAGGTGGCGGCGTGGGGGAGCAGCGGGGGCGTGAGGTTGGGCGGCGTACTGCTGCTGGGGATGTGCCTGCTGCGGCCAGGCCTGATCGCCGTCCTGCTGGGGCGGGTAGGAATGCTCCGGCCCGGGCTGGTAGCCGTGCGTCCGGGTAGGGTGCGGCTGTTCCGGCCACGGCTGATGCCCGTGCGGCTGCGGGGGGCCGTGCTGGTGCGGGCCGTAGTGACGAGGAGACGGTTGATGAGGGGAGAACTCCGGGGGGCGGGCCATCGCCTCACTGTGCCCGGGGGTCAATGGCAGGTCAATGTCTGACCGTGCGCGCGAATGGACAGGGGTACCCTGGCCCCATGCTCGCTGGTGACGTGACGTGCGCGACGCTCGGCGGATTGGAGAAGCGGCGTCCCCGCGGTGTAATCTCGTGCGGTCCCGCGGTGCTCCGCGGAGACGGGCTGTGGCGCAGCTTGGTAGCGCACTTGACTGGGGGTCAAGGGGTCGCAGGTTCAAATCCTGTCAGCCCGACCATGTGATGTCTGAAGGCATCTCGAGGGCCCGAACTCACGGACGTGGGTTCGGGCCCTCGTCATGTTCGGGGTCGGTAGTCGCGGTCGGTGAGACGCGCTCACACTCCGCTCGCGGTACTTGGTGCTGCAGGAAACCGCGCCGCCTCAGCGCGCCCTGATCTGGTCCAGCGCCCGTTCGAGGCGGCCCACGGCGGCGTCGACGTCGGCGAGCTTGTCCAGCCCGAACAGACCGATCCGGAAGGTGGAGAAGTCCTCGCCCTCACCGCACTGCAGCGGCACGCCGGCCGCCACCTGCACGCGGGCCTCCTTGAACGCCGCGCCGCTGCGCAGCTCCGGGTCGTCGGTGTGCACGACGACCACGGTGGGCGCGGCGAAGTCGGGGGCCGCGACCGACGGCAGCCCGCGGGAGGCCAGGAGGTCCCGCACGCGAGCGCCCAACTCGATCTGTGCCGCGCGCTGCGTCTCCAGCCCGCGCTCCACGGTCTCGCGCATGAGGTCGAGGTTGTGGGTGAGCGTGTCGGTGGGCATGGTTGCGTGGTACGGCGCGCGTCCCTCGCGGTAGTCGTCGGCTATCGAGAGCCACTTCCTCAGGTCGGCCGCGAAGCTCGTGCTCGTGGTCGAGAGGACCGCCTCGCGACCCGCCTCGCCGAGCATGACGTAGCCGGCGCCGGGAGAGCCGCTCCAGCCCTTCTGCGGCGCGGTGAGCAGCACGTCCACGCCGGTGTCGGACATGTCCACCCACAGCGCCCCGGAGGCCACGCAGTCGAGGACGAACAGCCCGCCGACCTCGTGCACCGCGTCCGCCACGGTGCGCAGGTAGTCGTCGGGCAGGACCATGCCGGCCGCGGTCTCGACGTGCGGCGCGAACACGACCTCCGGCCGCCTCTCGCGGATTGCCGCGACGACGTCCTCGACCGGCGCGGGCGCCCACGCAGCCTGTGGCTCCGTCGTCGTCGGCCGTGCGGCGCACACCGTCACGTCGTCCGTGATCGACCCGGCCTCGAGGATCTGCGTCCATCGGTAGGAGAAGAGGCCGTTGCGCACGACGAGCACGCGGCGCCCGGTGGCCAGCTGGCGGGCGACCGCCTCCATCGCGTAGGTGCCGCCGCCGGGCACGACCGCTGCGCTGCGGGCGCTGTACGTCGTGCACAGGATGTGGAGGACCTCCTGCAGCACCCCGACGAAGCGCCGCGACATGTGGTTGAGGGAGCGGTCGGTGAAGACCACCGAGTACTCGAGGAGGCCATCGGGGTCGACGTCGTCGTGCGGCAGGATCACACCATCACTCTGCCACGTCCGACCGAGCGATCTCTGTCTCGACCCGGTCTCGCACGCCGGGGTCGAGGGCGACGATGCGCACCCGCTGCACGTCGGTGGGGGTAGTGAGGATCGTCGTCACCGCTGCCCTGACGGCGTCGTCGAGCGGCCAGGCGTACACCCCTGCGCTGATGAGCGGGAACGCCACCGTGCTCGCCCCGAGCTCGTCGGCGACCTGGAGCGAGCGGCGGTAGCAGGACTCGAGCAGCGACCGGTCGCGCTGCCCGGCGCCGTAGTTCGGTCCCACGGTGTGGATCACCCAGCGTGCCGGCATGTCGCCCGCCGTGGTCCAGCCGGCGTCACCGGTGGCGAGCCCGTCGGGGAACCGCGCGACGCAGTCCGCCAGGACGGATGGTCCACCCACGCGGTGGATCGCACCGTCGACGCCGCCGCCTCCGCGCACCCGGTTGTTGGCGGCGTTGACGAGGGCATCGACGTCCTGCCGTGTGAGGTCGCCCAGCACGGCGGTCAGCTCGGTCATCGGCCCAGTCTGGGTCGCCTCCGCCCGGGCGTGCAACGGATCACGACACGCACGACGCCGGAGGAACGGGGCCGGCCGGTCCGCGCACGGAGCACCACGGTCCGTACCGTGTCCGCACGGCACCGGTGCCGACCAACCGACGGGGGAGACATGAGCACGCACGAGGAACCAGCAGCGCACGAGCACCCAGGGTCGCCCGACGGCACGAGCGCCCGTACGCTCGCGATCACCCAGAACATCACCGTCGACGGCCGGGTCGAGATGCTGGGGGACTGGTTCGACCCGGCCGCGCAGGACGAGGAGCTCCTCGCGGAGATCCACCGGCAGGATGCGACCTGCGACGCGCTGCTGCTCGGCCGCCGGACCTTTCTCGACCTTCGCGGCTACTGGCCGGAGCAGACGGACGACAGGACCGGCATCGCCGACCAGCTGGGCACCGTGGCCAAGTACGTCGTCTCGACGACGTTGGCCGACCCCGGATGGCAGCGCTCCACGATCATCGGCCAGGACCCGCTCGCGGCGATCCGCGACCTCAAGCGCCGACCGGGGCAGGACATCGTGTGCACCGGCAGCATCACCCTGTGCCACGCCCTCCTCTCGGCCGGGCTCGTGGACGAGGTCCGGCTGTTCACCTACCCCGTGATCCAGGGCCGAGGCCGACGGCTGTTCCCGGACGATCTCCCCGCTGTCGACGCCCGCCTCGACCGATCGATGTCGTTCGGCAACGGAGTGACCTACACGGGCTGGTCCCTGCAGTGACCTCCGGGGCCGCGACGATCGAAGGATCGCCGCAGGTCAGGCGTTAGGTTGCGCGTATGGACACGACCTGGATCCTCGTAGTCGTCGCCCTGCTGGGCCTGTCGGCGACGGCGGCCGGCGTCGTCGGGATCGTTCGCGACGGCAGGCGGATCAGCACGCTGGTTCGTGCCGTCCTCGGGCTAGGCACCGCCGTCCTCGCCGTCGCTCTCCTGCTCTACTCATGGGGGCACGAGGGGATGCTCCTCACGGTCGGCATCGCGGCACTCGTCGTGGTGGTGCTCGGGAACGTACTCGGCTATCCGCTGCTGGTGCTCTTCCTCCTGTGGAGCGGCGTCACCGTCCTGCGGCGGGAGAGCCGCACTCTCGGCAACGCGCTGGCCCTGGTGGCCGGCGTCGGGCTGGTGCTGCTGCCTGGCACGCTGGGCCTGCTGGAGCCGTCCGGGACCGCGCAGCCTGATGCCGGTTACATGGTCCGGTACGCGGTGCACCTGGCGCTCGTTCTGATCGTGGCCGAGCTCGCCTTCTCCTTCGCGGCGTTCCTCGGCGCCTCCGTGCTCTACCGGTGGCGCAGGACCCGGGTCGTGCCCGAGGCGGTCATCGTCCTCGGCTCGGGACTGCGCGACGGCGAGGTGCCACCCCTGCTATCCGGCCGTCTCGAGCGAGGACTCCGCGCGCAGCAGGAGCACGACGGTCGTCCCGTGATCATTACCAGTGGCGGACAGGGCCCGGACGAGCCTCGTTCCGAGGGCGTCGCGATGCGCGAGTACCTGCTCGAACGCGGCACCGAGCCGGACCGGGTGGTCGCCGAGACGGAGTCGAGGAACACCTCGGAGAACCTCCGGTTCTCACGGCGACTTCTGACCGCCGCTGACGCCCCGGTGGAGGTCGTCACCAGCAGCTACCACGTGTTCCGAGCCGCACTGCTGACTCGCGACCTCGGCATGCGGGCGCGCGTGCTCGGGTCGCGCACCGCCTGGTACTACGTCGCCAGTGCGATGCTGCGAGAGTTCGCCGCGCTCACGCGCGACCACCTGCGCCTGCATGCGACCGTGGTCGTCCTGCTCGTGGCCCTGGCCGTGGCCCTCACCCTGGTGGTCGTCCCGGCGTCGGGCACGCCGACGGGCTCACCGTGAGCACCGACGACGAGGAAGGACGGCGACTCATGATCAGTACACCGCTGACCGACGAGCTGCTGCGCGGCCACGAGATGCTCGAGCACACCCCGCGAGGCCGGCGCCCGCACCGCCTGCCCGGCTGGGTCCTCGACCAGGTGCCGGACCCGCGGATGGCGGCGATGGAGGCCCAACCCTCGGGCGTACGGGTCGCGATGCGCACGACGGCGCGGACCGTCGAGCTCACCGTCCACCCGACCCGGCTGACCCTCCTCGGCTTCGACCGGCCGCGCGGCGCCGTCGACCTCGTCGTCGAGAACCGGCTCGTCACCAGCGACGTGCTCACGGGCGGCGACACGATCGAGACCGACCCGAGGACCGGGCTGACGACTCGGTCCGAGGGCCCGCCGCACGTGGCCCGCTTCGAGCTGGACCCGGGCGACACGCTCGTCGAGCTGTGGCTGCCGCACAACGAGTCGGTCGAGCTCCTCGAGCTGCGCACCGACGCACCGGTGGCCCCCGCACCGCCGGCGGGTCGGAGGTGGCTCCACCACGGCAGCTCCATCAGCCAGGGCTCGAACGCGACGTCGCCGGCCCGCACCTGGCCCGCTCTCGCCGCCCGCCTCGGCGGCGTCGAGCTGCGCAACCTGGGACTGGGCGGGAACGCGCTGGTGGATCCCGGCGTCGCGCGCGTCATGCGCGACACCCCGGCGGACCTGCTCAGCGTCAAGCTCGGCATCAACGTCGTCAACGCCGACGCGATGCGCGTGCGCACCTTCGTGCCGGCCGTGCACGGGTTTCTCGACACGATCCGCGAGGGCCACCCGACCGCGCCGCTGGTCCTCGTGTCCTCGACGCACTGCGCGATCCACGAGTCCACGCCCGGTCCAGGGGCGTTCGAACCCGCGAGCCTCACGACCGGGCAGGTGAGGTTCGCCGCCACGGGGCGGCCCGGTGACACCGAGCTCGGCCGCCTCACCCTGACGGTGGTCCGCGAGGTGCTCGCCGAGGTCGTCGCGGGTCGCGACGACCCCCACCTGCACCACCTCGACGGCACCGCGCTCTACGGCGCGAAGGACGAGGCGGACCACCCCCTGGCCGACGCCCTGCACCCCGACACGGCCGCCCACGAGCTCATCGGGACGAGGTTCGCGGAGTACGCGTTCGGCACCGCCGGCCCGTTCGCCGGGACGGACGACGGCGACCGGACCGGGGAGGAACGCCCCGCCGCATCCCCACGGCAGCCACTCGACCAGGGGTAAGGTCCATCGACGCCGCCGCGTCGCTCGGACGCCGGCACACCGACGGGTGCGACGAGGGACGAGGGAGGCGACGTGCCGGAGGAGACGCCGCCTGGCCGACGTGTGGTCGAGTGCATCCGGGCGATGGGTCCGATCTCCCGGGTCGACGTCGCCCGCGAGACGGGCCTCGCCCCCGCCACGGTCAACCGGTGGGTCGCGCGGATGATGCGCTCGGGCCTCGTCCGGGACGTCGGTGCGGACCTGGGGACCGGCGGACGCCCCTCGGTGCTCGTCGAGCTCGACGAGCGCCACGGGGTCGTCCTCGCCGTCGACGTCGCCGACCGGCACCTCGACCTCGCCCAGCTCGACCTCAACGGAGCGGCGGTGAGCACCGAGCGCATCCCGACGTCGGGGGCGACCGGGGACCAGCGGCTCGACGAGGTCCTGGGGCACATCCTGGCCGCCGTGCAGGCGGAGGACTCCCCGCCCGTGCTCGCCATCGGCGTCTCGGTCCCCGGCCCGGTGGACAAGCGGGGCACCGTGCTCTTCGCCCCCTCCCTCGACTGGCACGAGGTCCCGCTCGGACGCCTCCTGGTGGAGGCCACCGGACTCAGCGTCGTCGTCGAGAACGACGCCAACCTCATCGCGCTCGCCGAGTACTCCCGCGGACCGTGGGAGAACGTGCAGACACTGGTGACGATCGCCGTGTTCGACGGCGTCGGCATGGGCATCGTCGAGGGCGGCAGGGTGTGGCGCGGTGCCACCGGTGCTGCCGGCCAGGTCGGACGGATGCTCTTCACGCCGGACGCGCTGGGCACCACGTTCGAGGGCTTCGGCGACCTCGAGCTGCACCTGGGGCGGGTCGGCATCGTCGCCCGCGGTGCCCGCCGAGGGCTCGTCCCCGTCGGCGACCCGCGCGACGCCGACGTCGTCCTCGAGCTCGCCGCCGCCGGCGAGCCCCGTGCGCGGGCGCTCCTGGGCGAGCTGCTCGACGACTACGCGTTCGCGCTGGTCAACATCTGCGCCCTGCTCGAGCCCGACGTCGTCGTCATGTCGGGACTGTTCGACCGCTGGGGCGACCTGGTGATCCCGCTCATCGCCTCGCGCATGGCCGGCCAGGTCATCACCATGCCGCGGCTCGAGCGGCCCTCCATCGGTCCATCCGGGGCGATGACGGGGGCCGGGCTGCGGGCGTTCGAGGAACGCGGCGGCCTCGGCTCGCTCATCGAGCCCTGACGGCACCTCCTGTGCGGAGCGCCCTCCACAGGGCCCGTCCCGGCCGACCGGCACGCCCGCCGGGGCGGCCTGGCTGTGTCCCACGGCACGGCGCGCCGACACGCGACACTCCGTGTGATCCAATGCGCTTGACGCCGGCGAACCGCCGGAGGTAGTTTCGCGGCACGACTTCAAATCACCCCGAAAATAAGTCGGCCACCGGTTCAAGGAGGAACTGTCATGCGCAAGCGCACAGGAGCTACGGCAGCAGCAGGACTGTCGTTCGCGTTGCTCGTCGCGGCCTGCGGGTCGGGCGACGACGGCGGCGACGGTGGCGGCGGCGGTGAGGGGGAGGCCCAGGAGGGTCCCTTCACCATCGGCGTCAGCAACGCGTTCGTCGGCAGCGAGTACCGCACCCAGATGATCGAGGTCATCGAGGAGACGTTCGCCGAGTACGAGGAGCAGGGCGTCGTCGACGAGCTCGTCATGGAGAACGCGGACGCGGACGTCAACGGCCAGATCCAGCAGATCCGCAACCTCATCAACCAGGACGTCGACGTCATCATCGTCGACCCGAACTCCGCCACGGCCCTCGACGCCGTGTTCCAGGAGGCCATCGGCCAGGACATCGCCGTGTTCGCGATCGACCAGGCCGTGGAGTCCGAGGACGTCATCAACGTCGGCATCTCCCAGGAGGACCTCGGTCGAGCCAGCGCCGAGTGGTTCGCCGCCGAGGTCGGCGAGGGCGCCAGCATCGTCACCGTCGAGGGCGCGTCCGGCAACCCGGCGACCGACGCCCGCTGGGCCGGTGCCGAGCCGGTCTTCGAGGAGGCCGGCATCGAGGTCGTCGCCCGCGGCGACGGCGGCTGGGACCAGTCCGTGGGCCAGACCACGGCGACGGACCTCATCTCGACGAACCCCGACATCGACGGCATCTGGACCTACGACGGCATGGCCCAGGGTGTGCTGCGCGCCGTCCAGGCGGCCGACGCCGTGGAGGACCTCGTCATCGGTGGTGAGGCGCGGGTCGGCTTCATGTCGATGTGGAGCACCATGCTCGAGGAGGGCACGGACTTCTCCAGCATCGGTGTCATCAACCCCCCGGGGACCGGCGCCGCGGCGATGCACATCGCCATCCGGATGCTCCAGGGCGAGGAGCTCGACGAGTCGCAGCTGGAGAACGGCAACACCGTCGTCCTCGAGCTCGCCGACCCCGTGACGAACGAGAACTTCGAGGAGCAGTGGGCCGAGGTCTCCGACCAGCCCGACACCTACGTCCTCGACTCGGTCCTCACCGCCGAGGACGTCGACCAGTACTTCGCCGGCTGAACGCGGGCGGCGCCACCGCCAGGTGGCGCCGCCCCTCCCGCTCGCCCGGGTCCCGCTCGCCGCACCACGCGACGCGGCGGGGCCGGGCGAGCCTCACACCATGTCCGGGGACACGTCCCGGCCCGACCCACTACCGCCCCACGACACTCGCCCCAAGGAGGTGCCCTCGTGACCACCCTCGCGATCGACCAGGTCGACAAGCGATACGGCGGCGTCCAGGCGCTCAAGGATGCGTCGCTCGAGCTCCGCGCCGGCGAGGTGCACGGGCTGCTCGGGCCGAACGGCTCCGGGAAGTCGACGCTCAACAAGGTGATGTCCGGCGCCGTCAAGCCCGACCGCGCCCGGATCCGCGTCGACGGCACCGAGATCTCGATCGACCGGCCGCTCGACGCCCAGCGCCACGGCATCGCGTCGGTCTACCAGCACCTCTCCATCGTTCCCCACCTCACCGTGGCGGAGAATCTCGTCCTCGGCACCGAGGCCACCCGGGCGGGCTTCCTCGCCCCCGGGCGGCAGCGGAAGCGCATCGACGAGGTGCTCGAGCGGCTCGCGCCCGGGCTCGGGCCGAGGGTGCGCCCCGACACCCGCGCCGGCCGCCTCGGTCCCGGGCAGAGCCAGATCCTCGAGCTCGGCAAGGCCTGGCTGCGGGACCCGCGCTTCCTCGTCCTCGACGAGGCCACCGCCTCCCTGCACCGCGACCAGGTCGAGCTCCTGTTCTCCGTGGTCCGGGAGCTGACCGCGGACGGCGTCGGCGTCGTCTTCGTGTCCCACCGGATGGAGGAGGTGCTCGCGCTGTGCCAGCGCGCGACCATCCTGCGCAACGGGCTCAACGTCGCGACCGTGGAGGTCGCCGAGACCACCGACAAGGAGATCGTCCGCCTCATGGTCGGTGACGATCTCGCCGCCCGGGTCGGTGCGGCGACGGAGACCAACCGACGACCGGACCAGGACCCCGTCATCGCGACGACCGACCTCGTCGCCGACGGGGTCGACAGGGTGACGCTCCAGGTGCGCCCCGGAGAGGTCCTCGGCCTCGGTGGTCTGCAGGGCCAGGGCCAGTCCGAGCTCCTGCTCTCGCTGTTCGGCGCGAACCCGGCCGGCGCCGGCGAGATCTCCGTCGGTGGCCGTCCGCGGCGCCTCGGTCGCCCCCGCACCGCGATCCGCGCCGGCATCGCTCTGGTCCCCGGCGACCGCGGCAAGGAGGGGCTCTACGACAAGCGCTCGATCCAGGAGAACATCTCCACCGTCTCGCTGCGGGCCCGTAGCCTCCTCGGCGCCATCTCCATGCGTAAGGAGCGCACGGTCGCCCGCGAGCAGGTCAAGGCGATGAGCATCAAGATCGGCTCGCTCGACGACCCGGTGAGCAGCCTGTCCGGCGGCAACCAGCAGAAGGTCGTCATCGGGAAGTGGCTCCCGGCCAACCCCCGCATCGTCCTGCTCGACGACCCGACCAAGGGCGTCGACGTCGGGGCGAAGGCCGAGATCTACACGATCATCCGCGCGCTGACCGCCGACGGGGTCGCGGTCGTCCTCAACTCGAGCGACGACACCGAGCTCGAGGAGCTCGCCGACCGCGTGCTCGTCCTGTTCGAGGGCGGGGTCGTCAGCGAGCTCGAGGGCGACGAGATCACCCACTCCGCGCTCGTGGCGAGCGCGCTGCGGGTCGACGACGAGGAGGAGGCCATGCCCTCATGACGCAGACCACCGAGAGCTCGACCTCGAGCTCCACCACCCGCACGGTCGGCGACATTCTGCGCGACGGCAGCTGGCAGCGGCGCCTGAACTTCTCCCTGTCGGGCTGGGTGACGCTCGGCCTCCTGGTCGGGGTGATCGCGCTCAACGCGTCGCTCCAGCCCACGTTCTTCACCGAGTACTCGATCACGAGCAACTTCGCCACCTTCGCCCCGCTCGTGCTCGTCGCGGTCGGACAGGCGATCGTCGTCATCGGCGGCGGCCTGGACCTCTCGGTCGGCTCGAACCTCGCGGTCTCCAGCGTCGTCTCCCTGCGCGTCATGGACGGCGACGACAGCAGGATCCTGCTCGGCATGGCGGCGGGCGTCGCCACCGGTGCGCTCTGCGGGCTGCTCAACGGCGTCGTCATCGCGGTCGTCCGGCTCCAGCCGCTCATCGCCACGTACGCGACCGGGTCGGTGTTCGCCGGAGCCGCCCTCGTGGTGCTCCCGTCCCCGGGCGGCAGCGTCCCCGGTGACATGGTGAGCACCTACCGCGACACGGTCGCCGGCCTGCCCGTCGCGGCCCTCATCGTGCTCGCCTGCATGGGCGTGTGGCTCGCGCTGGACCGCACGAGGCTCCTGCGGCACATCCGGGCCGTGGGCGGCAACGAGCAGTCGGCGTACACGTCCCTGGTCCCGGTGGTCAGGTCCCGCGCCTGGACCTACACCCTCGCCGGCGCGTTCGTCGGTGCCGCCTCGCTGACCATCCTGGCCAACTCGGGATCGGGCGACCCGTTCATCGGTGAGGCCTTCGTGCTCGACTCGATCGCCGCCGTCGTCCTCGGGGGCATCGCGCTGTCCGGCGGTCGCGGGACCGCGATCGGCGCCGTGGCCGGGGCCATCATCCTCACGATCATCGACAACGTGCTCGGGCCGCTTGGCGTCCCGACCTTCTGGCGGCCCCTGACGAGCGGTCTGGTCATCATCGCCGCCTTCGCGCTGTCGGTCCTCACCAACCGGAGGGAGTCCGCATGAGCACGTCGACGGACCTGACCTCGGACGGCGACCTGCGGGCGAGGCTCGCGACGGTCGTCCGTCAGCCGATCGTCATCGCCGCTCTCGCCGCGGTCGCCATCCTCGTCGTCGGGCAGATCGTCTCGCCGGGCTTCGCCGGCTACGGGCAGATCGTCTCCATGCTCCGCGTGGCGAGCTTCCTGGGAATCATGGCGATCGGCCAGACCATCGTCATCCTGTCCGGCAACACCGGCATCGACCTGTCCATCGGCGCGGTCGCCACGTTCGGCGCGATCGTCGGGGCGCGGGTGATGGACGGGGACAACTCCAACCTCTTCCTCGGCATCCTCATCCCGGTCCTCCTCGGTGCGGGCCTCGGGGCGATCAACGGGCTGGGCATCGTGTTCCTGCGCCTGCCACCGTTCGTCATGACGCTCGGCATGATGGGCGTCGCGGGCGGGCTCTCGCTGGCCTACACCCAGGGCGTGGCGGCCGGCCGCAGCGCCCCGTTCCTCACGAGCCTCGTCAACACGCGCTGGTTCCTCGGCGTGCCCGGCGTCGTCTACGTGTGGATCGCGCTCATCGTCATCGTCACGCTCCTCCTGCGGCGGACGTCCTACGGCTGGAACCTCTATGCGGTGGGGACGAACCGGCGTGCCGCACGGCTCTCGGGCCTGCCGGTCGGCCGGACCGTCGTCGGTGCCTACGCCGCCTCCGGCGCGTTCGCGGTCGTCGGCGGGCTCATGCTCCTCGGCTACAACGAGTCCGTGCTGCTCAACCTCGCGGACAGCTACACGCTGACCACGGTGGCCGCCGTCATCATCGGTGGCACGCTCGCCGCCGGCGGCGTGGGCGGCTACGCGGGAACCGCCATCGGTGCGGTGGTCCTGCAGTTCCTCGACAGCTTCCTCAGGACGGTGGCCATCCCGCAGTCCTGGCGGACCATCATCACGGGCCTCGTCCTGCTCTCCATCCTCGCTCTGTTCGGACGCCAACGCCGGCTCCGTTCCTGATCCACGTACACGACCTCACAAGGGAGACCCACCATGTCCCAGCGCACCACCCTCGGCGTCGGAATCGTCGGGGCGGGATTCATCGGCAACTTCCACGTCGACTCCTGGCAGGGAGTCCGTGACGCCGACATCGTCGCCGTCACCTCGCGCACGCGATCCTCCGCGCAGGCCCTCGCCGACAAGGCGGAGGCCACCGGGGTCGGTTCCGACGTCGCGGTGCATGACGACGTGGCCGCGCTCGTGCGCGACCCCCGGGTCGACGCGGTGTGGGTGCTCACGCCGAACTTCACCCGGCTCGAGGTCGTCCGTGCCATCACCGAGGAGGTGACCTCGGGGCGGGCCGAGCTCAAGGCCATCGCCATCGAGAAGCCGCTCGGCCGCACGATCGAGGAGGCGGTGCAGGTCCTCGAGCTCGTCGAGGGCGCGAACCTGCTGCACGGCTACCTCGAGAACCAGGTCTTCTCGCCGAGCATCACCCGGGCCCACGAGCTGCTCTGGTCGCGCGGCGCCTCGGTGGCCGGCACCCCCTACCTCGCGCGCGCCGCAGAGGAGCACTCCGGCCCCCACAACACGTGGTTCTGGAACGGCGCCGACGAGGGCGGCGGCGTCCTCAACGACATGATGTGCCACTCGGTCGAGTCGGGCCGTTTCCTGCTCACGCCCCCGGGCAAGGACTCCGCCGAGTGGCTGACCCCGGTGTCCGTCACCGCGACGATCGCCTCGCTCAAGTGGGGCCGCCCGGGCTACGCCAAGCAGCTCTCCGAGACGTACCCGGGGGTCGTGGACTACACCAAGAGCCCCAGCGAGGACTACGCGCACGCCGTCTTCGAGTTCGTCAACGGCGACGGCGAGCCGGTGGTCGTCGAGGCCACGACCTCGTGGAGCTACGTCGGCGCCGGGCTGCGCCTGTCGTTCGAGCTGCTCGGCCCGGAGTACTCGATGAAGTCCGACACCCTGTCGACCGAGTCGCAGATCTTCCTCTCCCGCGCGCTGATCCAGGCCGAGGGGGAGGACATGGTCGAGAAGCAGAACGCCGAGCAGGGCCTCATGCCCATCGTCTCCGACGAGTCGATGACCTATGGGTACACCGGTGAGAACGCCACGTTCGCGTCGGACTTCCTCGCCGGCCGTCAGCCGGTGGAGAACCTGCGCACCGGGCTCGACGTGGTCCGCCTCCTCATGGCGGCCTACCACTCGGCCGAGACCGGGCAGAAGGTGGAGTTCCCGTTCGAGCTGACGGACTACGTGCCCGCCGTCGCGCGCGGGGAGTGGAACCCCCGCGCCTGACCCGAGCCCGGGAGGGCCTCATCGCCCCCTCCCGACCGCGGCCAGGTGCCCGGACGGTCCGTTCCCGTCCAGAGCCTCGCCGCACGAACGCGACGCCCCGGCGGATTTCCGCCATTGTCCGCCGGGGCGTCGTCCCATGCCCGGCCGCGCGGACGCGCGGGCCGCCCGGACGCGCGGGCGGTCCGGACGCGCGTCCGGCCCGGACGCGCGAATGCTCGGGCCCTCGCGATGACCCCACGGCCCTCGCGAGGACGCCCGGGGCCGCGCGACGACGCGACGCCGCCGGCGGTGCCTGCTCACAGCCCCAGCACGGAGATCGCCACGGTGAAGTACAGGAGCAGGCCGCTGGCGTCGCAGAACGTGGAGATGAACGGGGTCGAGAAGACCGCCGGGTCGACGCGGCACACGCGGGCGACGAGCGGGACGACGCCCCCGACCGTCGCGGCGACGGGGCAGTTGAGCAGCAGGGTGAGGCCGAGGACCGTGCCGATCCCGGCGCCGTAGATCAGCGAGCCCACCCCGAGGGCGACCGCGCCGAGTAGCAGTCCGAGCAGCAGGCCCGTGCGCACCTCCTTCGCGGCCACGCGCAGGATGTCCCGCGGCCCCACGTCGCCGACCGCGAGCGCGCGGGTGACCGTGGTGGCGGCCTGGGAGCCCGTGTTGCCCCCGATACCGGTGAGCAGCGGGATGAACAGGGCGAGGGCCACCTGCTGCTCGAGCGTGGCCTCGAACATCTCCAGCACCTGCACCGTGAGCACCGCGGAGATCGCGAGCACGAGGAGCCACACGATCCGGGAGCGCGTGATCGTCCGCACCGGCGTGAGCAGGTAGCTCCGGCGCAGCGGCTCCCGGGCACCGGCCCGGGCGTGGTCCTCGGCCGCGGCCGAGCGGTCGATGAGAGCGGCGTCGGCGATCTCCAGCATGCCGACGAGGCGCTGCTCGCTGTCGAGGACCGGCAGGAGGACCTCGCCACGGTCGAGCACGCCGCGCGCCACCCGCTCCGCGTCGTCGTCTGTGCTCGCGAAGCGTGGCGTGGTGTCCATGACGGCGTCGACCGCCTCGTCGGCCGGCCGCCGCAGCAGCGCCAGCGGGTCGACGACGCCGCGCAGCACCCGCTCCGAGGAGAGCACGGGGATCGTGGCGACGGCGCCGACGTCGAGGTCGGCGGACCGCAGCCGCTCGAGGACGGCGCCGACCGTCTCGCCCTCCTGCGCGCGCAGCACCACCGGCGACATGTGCCGTCCCACCGAGCCCGGGTCGTACCCGAGCAGCAGCATCGCCGCGCCGACGCGGTCGTCGTGGACCGCGGCGAGGATCCGCCTGGCGACCCGCGCCGGGAGCTCGTCGAGCAGCCGCGCGAGATCGTCCGGGTCGAGCGACGTGAACACCTCGGCCGTCGACGCCTCTCCGAGCTCGCCGACGAGCTCGGCCTGAACGCCCGTGCTCAGGCGGTCGAAGACCGTGACGGCCGTGTCCTTGGCGAGCAGCCGGAACACCACGGCCGCCTCGCGGCCCGGGAGCGAGTCGACGAGCTCGGTGGCGTCGTGCGTGGGAAGTGGGCTCACCTCCTCGGCGAGGGACGTCAGCTCCCGGGAGCGGATGAGCCGGCGGACGCGGTCGAGATCGACGGGACGAGGCACCAGCTCCACCCTCCCGACCGCCGAGGTCGACGCGCGCGGGGTCTCCCGCGGGCCGCGGACGAGCCTACCGCCGGGCCTGCCGGGGCCGGCCGACGCCCGCCCGGGCCCGCCGGGCTCCTCCACGTCCGAGGTCACACCAGCGCCGGCCCTCGGTCCTGGGACCCCGGTCGCCCGCGAGAGCCGTCAGAACGCGCCGGTCACCCGCATGATCGCGAGGCTGGACACCGCGACGACGACCCACAGCAGGCCACCGAACGCGAGCGGGCGCCAGCCCGCCCGGCGGAACGCCTGGATGTCCGTCTGCAGTCCGATCGCCGCGAGCGCCATGGTGATGAGGAACGTGGCGACGTGGCCCGCGTACGGCTGCACGGACTCCGGGACCGCACCGATCGTCGTGAGCGCGGCCATGAGGAGGAACCCGACGAGGAACCACGGGACGAGCCCGACGACGCTGCGCACGGTCAGGCGCTGGACCTCGACGCCGGCGCGTCCGGCGGCACGTCGTTCCCGGACCTGCTCCCGGACGGCGAGCGTGACGGAGACGGGGATGATCATCAGCGTGCGGGCGAGCTTGACGACGACCGCGTACCCGGTCGCGGCCGCGCCGAAGACGCTCGCTGCCGCGACGACGGAGGACGTGTCGTTGACCGCCGTGCCCGCGAAGAGCCCGAACGCGTCGTCGGACATGCCCAGAGCTCGACCCAGTGGCGGGAAGAGCAGGACGGCGGCCACGTTGAACAGGAAGATGGTCGACACGGCGTAGGCGATGCTCGCGCCCTTGGCCCGGATGACCGGGGCCGTCGCGGCGATCGCCGACGCGCCGCAGATGCCGGTGCCGACCGTGATGAGCGTGCGCAGCTCGCCGTCGACCCCGAGGAGCCGGCCGAGCGGGACGGCGGCGAGGAAGCAGGCCGCGAGCGTCCCGAGCATGACGGGCAGGGTGTCCACGCCCACCTCCCACACGCGCCCGAGGGACATGCCCACACCCAGGAGCACGACGGCGAGCTGCAGGACGCGCTTGGCCGAGAAGCTCAGGCCCGGGGCGAGCACGGGACCGGGGCGCCGCACCTGGCCGAGGACGACGCCGATGACGACGCCCGCGACCGCGGAGCCGAGCACCGGCACAGCGCGCCCGACGAGCGTGGCGACGACGGCGATCGCCACCGCGACGGCGAGGCCCGGGAGGCGGTCCCGGACGCCTGGGCCCGTGGGGAGTGTGGACATGGTGAGCAGCATGCGCCCGTTTCGGGGCGCGCCGGTCAGATCCGGCGGGTGACCCGGGCAGGGTTGCCGACGGCGACGACGTCGGAGGGGAGGTCCTTGGTGACGACCGCGCCCGCGCCGACGACCGTGTTGTCTCCGATCGTCACGCCCGGGCACACGATGACGCCGCCGCCGAGCCACACGTTGTCACCGATCGTCACGGGTCGTGCCGCCTCGAGCTTCGCCCGGCGCGGCCGGGGGTCGATCGGGTGGGTGGGCGTCAGCAGCTGGACCCCGGGGCCGATCTGGCAGTCGGCCCCGATCGTCACCGCGGCGACGTCGAGGGCCACGAGGTTGTAGTTGATGAACGTGCCGGGGCCGACGGAGATGTTCGTGCCGTAGTCGACGTACAGCGGCGGGCGCACCTCGACGCCGTCCCCGACGTGCCCGAGCAGCCGGCGCAGAAGATCGGGCGCGGTCCCGTCCGCCGCGAGGTGGGCGCGCAGGTAGGCGTCCTGGAGCGTACGGGCCTGCTCCTGGAGCTGGTCGAGCTCGGGGTCGTCGGCGATGTAGAGGTCGCCCGCGAGCATCCGCTGACGGCTCGTGCGATCGTCTCCGGCGAGCACCTCGGCGGCGACGTCGGAGGAGCTCTGCGCCGTCGTGTCCCGTTCCGCGTCGTCCCGTGCCGGGTCCTGGTGGGGTGTCGTGTCGGGAGTGGTCACGGCGTCGAGGGTACGTCGGAGCGTCGAGTGGACGCGCGTCGTTCCTCCGGCTCGACGTCGGTGCCCGCGTGCCCGTGACGAGTGCGCCCGCCGCGCAGGTCGCGCAGCCCGCGCAGCCCGCGCACGACGAGCCAGACGATGAGGGCGACCTCCCCGACGAAGGAGACGGTGCTGACCTCGAAGGCGTCCGGCGGGCCCGCCTGTGCGACGACGGCGTCGACGACGTAACCCACGCCCGCGACGACGACGAGCGCGCCCAACCAGCGCGGCGCCCCGGCGAGGCGCCAGAGCAGGACACCGACCGCCACGAGGGAGAGCCCGAACACGCCGAGGGCGGCTTCCCAGGTCCGGTCGAACCGGCCGGCGTCGGCGGTGACAGCGAGCTGGACCGCGGCGATGCCGAGCGCGATCCCGTACCCGAGACGCAGGGCGGCGGCCGTACGGGAGAGCGTGCGACCGGCGGGAGCGAGCACGGGCAGGAGCGCGAGTGCGACGACGACGTCCAGGACGGCGACGGCGAGCATGATCGCACCCGCGGTGGTGGTGCGGCCGTCCGGCAGCGCCACGAACGCGGCGAGCGGCGCGAGCACGGCCATCGCGGTGAGTGCCGCGGCGGCGGTGAGAGCCGCCCGCGCCGTGCGTGCGGCCGTGGCGGCCGTTGCGGTGCGTGTGGTGGGCGCCGTGGGCGTGGTCGGTGCCGTGCGCGCGGGAGCGACGGCGTGGTCGGGTGCGTGGGAGAGCGACGGCTCGATCGAGACGAGGGGCTCGAACGCCGGCGGAGGCGGGGTGCGCGAGGGCATGTGTACTTAGTACACTAGTCGGAGGTCGGCGACAAGAGGCACGTGCGCGGCGTGGTGTGCACAGGATGAAGGGATGCGTGGTGAAGGAGGGTGAGATGAGCGAACGGCGGTCCGAGGGGCGCCCCCGGGCGCGCCTGACTCGGGAGCGTGTGGTGAGTGCCGGCGTCTCGCTGGCGGATCGCGACGGGCTGGCAGCGCTGACCATGCGATCGCTCGCCGACGACCTCCGGGTGCGACCGATGGCCCTCTACCGGCACGTGGCGAACAAGGAGGAGCTGCTCGACTCGCTCGTGGACTCGGTCTTCGACGAGGTCGTGCTCATGGACCCGGATGGCGCGTGGCGCGCGGAGCTGACGGAACGGTGTCGCTCGCTGCGGGCCGCGCTGGGGCGGCACCCGTGGGCGCTTGCGCTCATGGAGACGCGCAGCAGTCCGGGGCCCGCCACGCTCGAGCACCACGAGAACGTGCTTGAGACGCTGCGCTCAGTGGGCTTCTCGGTGGTGGCGACGGCGCACGCCTATGCGGTGGTGGACGCTTTCGTCTACGGCTTCGCCCTGCAGGAGGCCGAGCTCGCAGCGGCTGGCCTGGGGGAGGCGGAGCAGACGCTCGCCGGCATTCCGCTCGAACGGGTTCCTCGGATGGCGGAGCTCGCTCGGGAGCACGTTCTGCAGCCGGGGTACGACTTCGGGGACTCGTTCGACGTCGGGCTCGCGATCGTCCTCGACGGGCTCGAGAGGCTGCGGTCCGGCGAGCTTCCGTGACGCGGTGCGTGCGGGTGGTGGTTGTCGTGGGCACGGTTTTTCCCCAGGTCAGGGTGGGTGGTGGATGTGGCGTAGTTGTCCACAGATTCGGGCATTTCGCTTGTCCTCGAATATGTGTTCGAGTAGAATTGGGGTAGTCGGTTCGAGTGGCACGAGGAGGTGCGGGGGCAGTGGCTGAGGACGTGAGTGTGGACCAGGAGTGGTCGGCTCTGGAGGAGCTGCTCTCCGCGCAGATCGAGGCCTGGCTCGCCACGAAGGCAACCCAGAACGACGCCGCCTCTGAGACCGACCCTGATTCCGATGTCGCCGGGGCCGGGGAGGTCAGCGACGCCGTCGGGTGCGATGCCGATGCGGGCGCCGACGCCGACGATGCCGATGCGGACGCCGAGGACGTCGCCGGTACCGATGCCGCAGTCGAGGACGTCAACGACGAGACCCGTGGCTGCGCGGTCACTGACAGTGACGACGACGGGGCAGACCTCGACGAGGACGGGGCAGACCTCGACGAGGAGGAGCACGACCTGCCCGCGGCGCCCACGCTCATCCACGCTGACGCCGTCGAGCGGGGCGTCGTCGGGCACGTTCGTGAGCCTGTGTTGTCGGTGGGTGTGGTCGGTGGGGTGCGGGAGATCGTGGCTCAGCTCGACGAGCTCAGCCAGGCTCGCGTGGGGGACCTGTCCGGGCAGGAAGCGATCGAGGTGTTGGAGAGCATCGAGGCCGCCGAACGACGACTGACCGCGCTCCGGGCCGCCGCCACCGCGAAGGTCGAGGCCGATGGTGTGTGGGCGTTGGAGGGGCAGCGGTCGTTCCGGACCTGGTTGCGGGACCGGACCGGGACCAGCGTGGCGGTGGCGGGTCGGCAGGCCCGGCAGGCGCGCGCGCTGCGCGACGATCTGGCCCTGGCGCATGGGGCGCTGTCCGCGGGGCGGATCAGTGTCGAGGGGTCTGCTGAAGGTTTCGTTGACTTCGGGGTTAGGCCGCCAGCGCGACGGCCTGGTGGTGGACGAGTTCGTATTCAACCGGAGTGAGCTTGCCGAGTCGACGTTGCCGTCGGCGACGGTGGTAGGTCCGTTCGATCCAGTGCACGATCGCGAGCCGGAGCTCGTCGCGGGTGGCCCATCGCTTCCGGTCGAGCACGTTGTTCTGCAGCGTGGCGAAGAAGCTTTCCATCGCCGCGTTGTCCCCGGCAGCCCCGACCCGGCCCATGGAACCGATGAGGCCGCGATGCTTGAGAGCGAGCTGAAATTTCCGGGAACGAAACTGCGAGCCTCTGTCACTGTGGACGATGCAGCCAGCCACCGCGGCCGCTCCCTGGCGGCGCGCGACCGCGTCTCGTACGGCTGCTACGGCCAGGTCGGATGTCATGCGGGCATCGAGGGCGTAGCCGACGATTCTCCCCGAGCAGGCGTCCTTGACGGCACAGAGGTAGACCTTGCCCTCACCGGTGCGATGCTCGGTGATATCGGTCAACCACTTCGCATTGACGCTCTCGGCGGTGAAGTCCCGCTCGAGCAGGTCATCGCATACCGGCGGGCCGGGCCTGCCGTAGCGCTTCTTCCGTCGCACTGTGGCAGAGAAGAGCCGCTGCTGGGAGCACAGCCGCCATACGCGCCGCTCCGAGACCACGTGACCGGCGGCCTGGAGCTCGTCGGCGATGAACCGGTGCCCGAACTCCGGATCGTCGGCGTGGATGTCGTAGGCCGCATTGAGCAGATACGCCTCGTCGACGTCCCGAGCACTGACAGGGTTCGCGCGCCACTGGTAGAACCCCTGCTTGGAGAAGCCGAGCACCCGGCAGGTCACCGCGACCGGGATTCCGGCAGCAGCAAGGTCAAGGACCAGCGGGTAGATCATTTTGGGCGCGACTGCCCAGGACCGAGATTGGCCCGCGAGAGATACGCGGTCGCCTTGCGCAGGACCTCGTTCTCCTGCTCCAGCTCCCGGATCCGTTTCAGCATCCGCGTCTGCTCACCACCGTCCCCGGCGCTCTGCCCGCGAGCTGGCTCGAAGCCGCGTTCTCGCAGGCGAGACTCGTTGACCCAGGCCTGCAGCGCCGACTTCGACATCCCGAGGTCGTGACAGACCTGCTTCTGAGTCATTCCCTGATCCAGCAGCTCCAACGCGCTGGCCTTGAGCTCTTCTGAGTAGATCTTCGGCACGAGGACCATCCTCTCCGCTCCGCAGAGCAGTCAGGAAGTCAACCGAACCCTCAGCAGACCCGAGCATGTGCAGGTCCTGGTCCGCGAGACCCTGTCCACCAGCCGGCTGCGCACCCAGCTCGCGGACTCGGTGATGGGTGAGGGGTTCCTGGTCGGGCAGGCCCAGGTCATGCACGCCCAGGACTTCGCCCGACTGGTCGCGGCGTGGAAGGTTCGGGCCGACCCGGTCGGAGCTGACAAGGCCTGGCGGCAGGACGATGCCCGCGAAGAACTGACCATCGCCCCGACCACGGGTGGGTATCACCTCACGGGGTGGCTCGACGAGCTGTCCGGGCAGGTCGTGACCACCGCCCTGACCGCTCACGCCGGCCGCAAGGGCGCCGAGGACGACCGCACCCCGGCCCAACGACGCGCCGGCGCACTGGTCGCCCTGGCCCACGAGTCCCTCGACCGAGGTGAGCAGCAGGCCAGCGCGCGGGTCCGTCCGCACGTGACGATCACCGCCACCCTGGACACCCTCACCGCCCTCACCAAAGCGACCGGGTCCGTGATCCCACCCGCCTCGGCGACCGCCAGCTGGCTGGCCACCCACGACCTCACCCCCAACCACGGCCAGGCCCATGCGGGACTACCCGCCGGGCAGATCGTCGCCCCGATCACCGCCGAGCAGACCCTGACCGCCCCCGGCGGACCCCGCGACCCCCACACCACCACCCGCACCCGCACTGCGTCCGCCACCGGCACCGGCACCGGCGCCGGTGCTGTGTCCGCCGCCGGCGCTGGCACCACCGCTTGGACCGGCGCTGGTTCGGGTGCAGCGTTCGGTATCGACGCCACCTTCGGGCTGGTGGACGAGCGTGGCAGCACCCCCGACGGGTCGGCGAGCGAGGGCGGGTCGGGGATCTTCGACCTGTCCGAGACGGCGCGGCAGTGGCTGACCGACTGGCAGCCCGGTGAGGATCACGTGATCTCGGCCGCGATCGACCCCCGCGTGATGGACGGCATCCAACCCGCCACCTTCGAGGACGGAACCCCCATCCCGCACGCGATGCTCGCCCGCCTGGCCTGCGACAGCGCACTGATGCGCGTCATCTTCGGACCGGAATCCACAGTCCTCGACGTCGGACGAGACAAACGGATCTTCCCCGCGAACATGACCCGGGCCATCCACGCCCGCGACCAACACTGCCAGTACCCCGACTGCGACGAACCACCCGGATTCGGCGAGATCCACCACTCCCTGCACTGGTACAAGGACCACGGCCCCACCAGCATCGAGCACGGCATCCTGCTGTGCTGGCACCACCACGACCTCATCCACACCCGCAACATCACCATCACCCGCCGCACCGGCCAATGGCACTTCCACGACCAACACGGCCGCCCCATCCAGCCCACCAGGCACAACGAGCTACCTCAGCGAGAGTGACGGCGCGCGGCCGCGCGGGCGATCCGCGGGGACCGGGGGTGCGGGCGTGACGCTCCGCGGCGCGACCACCTGCCGCGCACGGCGCCGGTCGTCAGCCGTCAGCCGCAGTCTCGCGGGGAGCGAGGACGGGTGCGGGCCGGCCGAGAGGAGCAACCAGTGCATGAGGGCCAACGAGAACGGCCCCCGGCTCTGCGTCTCCGCAGACCGGGGGCCGTTTCGTGCTGGTGGGCGATACTGGGTTCGAACCAGTGACCTCCTCGGTGTGAACGAGGCGCTCTACCACTGAGCCAATCGCCCGTGCCCTGCCGCTCGCGCGACGGGGACGGTCGTCAACTCTATCCGATCGAGAGCCCTGATCACGACCTCGATGGACGTGACAGCGTTCACCCTCAGGACAGGCCCGGTTGGTTTGAGTTTTGCCGTGCCCGGTGGTTAAGGTTCTGGTCGCACGAGGGGCCGCAGCGCGGTTCCGGTGCGATGCGGATGTGGCTCAGGGGTAGAGCATCACCTTGCCAAGGTGAGGGTCGCGGGTTCGAATCCCGTCATCCGCTCGGAGGTCCCACCACCACGTGGGAGCATGTCGCCACGAGGTGGCATGGACCTCATGGTGGCGTGGCCGAGAGGCGAGGCAGCGGCCTGCAAAGCCGTATACACGGGTTCGAATCCCGTCGCCACCTCGGGCGATTGGCGCAGCGGTAGCGCGCTTCCCTGACACGGAAGAGGTCACTGGTTCGATCCCAGTATCGCCCACCAGCCGAAGCCCCCGACCACATGGTCGGGGGCTTCGTCGTTCCCCGCCGACGACGCCTCGGGAAGCATGCGGGCCCGGGCTGTGCCGGCCCGACGTGTTCCGGCTCGTGCTCGCGCGGAACCGACCCGAGCTCGCGCGGGACCGGGCCGTGCCCGACTACGGCTCCACGAGCGTCGGATCCAGAACCACCTGACCGGCAGAATCGACCCCGAGGTCGGCGAGCGGGATCTCGTAGACGTTGACGCGGAGCGGGCTCCACTCGCACACGAACTGCGACGCCGGGTCGGCGGGCGGCACCGCATCGCTGGCGATGGTGCCGGCCCCGTCGGTGAGCACACGAATGGACTCGTCGCAGATCGGGTGCGCGGCGACGAGCGCCACCGAGTCCGTGAAGTCGATCTCGGCGGTCAGCGGGTCCCGGGTGACGTCCTGGTGGGGGAGGCCGTCGAGCCAGGAGTCGTACTCGTCCTGGGTCCGCAGGAGCGCCGTGAAGTCGTCCTCGGTGACTCCGCCGGCCGGTGCCGAGTCCTCGCTCCACGTGGCGACGCTCGTCCCGACGCTCACCAGGCCGTCGGCGCCGCCGGTCGCGGCGGGCACGTCGTCGCCCGCGCAGGCACCGACGGCGAGCAGCGAGGCCACGGTGACCATGAGGGCACGTCGCCTCACGACGTACGGCCCTGGTCGCGGATGTCCTGGTCGTGGACGACGTCGTCGGCGGAGTCGACGCCGAGCTCCTCCAACGGCACCTCGACCACGGACACCTGGATGGGGCTCCATGCACAGTCGACCTGGTCGTCGGAGGTGCTGACGGTCCTGCTCGCGAGCGCGCCCTCGCCGTCGGTGACGACCTCGATGCGTTCCTCGCACACGGGGTGGGCAGCTGCGAGAGCGACAGAGTCGGTGAGGTCGAGCTCAGCGGTGAGCGCGTCGCGGGTGACCTCCTGGTGGGGAAGGCCGTCGAGCCAGGCCGTGTACTCCTCCTGCGTGCGCAGGAGCGCCGTGAACTCGCCCACCTCCACATCGCCCATGAGGTCGGCGCTCTGCTGCCAGCCGGCGACCGAGGTGCCGACGACCGCCAGGCCGTCGGCACCGGCGTCGTCGGTGCACGCGCCGAGTGCGAGGAGGGCAGAGAGCAGACCGAACGCTGCGGTCCTCGTCCCCGTGGCGCGCACGCCGGTCCGTCCTGTCATGTCGCTCCCCGTTCGTCGTGCACGTCCCGTGCCGCGGTGAGAGTCCCGTGCAGCCACGGGCACGTCCTGATCGTCGCGCGTGGCCGCCGCTCCGGGGCCTGGTTGGCCCGGGTAGTGCTCCCCGCGCGTCGGTAGCATGGGCCGGCACGACCACCCACCTGCAAGGAGCCCACACATGTCTGCACCTCCCGTGTCCGTCCGCCTCGACGACGAGACCCACGAGGTGGCGACCGGGACGACGGGCACCGAGCACTTCGCCGACAGGCGCGACGTCGTCGCGCTCCGAATCGACGGCGAGCTGCGCGACCTCGCGACCGACCTGTCCTCGCTCCCGGCCGGCGTCGTCGTCGAGTCCGTGACGATCTCCAGCCCGGACGGCCTCGACATCCTCCGGCACTCGGCCGCGCACGTGCTCGCCCAGGCGGTGCAGCAGGTGAACCCGCAGGCCAAGCTGGGGATCGGCCCGCCGATCACGGACGGCTTCTACTACGACTTCGACGTGGCCGAGCCGTTCACCCCCGATCAGCTCAAGGACCTGGAGAAGGTCATGGGGCGCATCGTCAAGGAGGGGCAGACGTTCGTCCGTCGCACGGTGTCCGTGGACGAGGCGAACGCTGAGCTGGCCGGCGAGCCCTACAAGCTCGAGCTCGTCGCGCTCGCGGGCGGCCCCGGCTCCGGCGGTACCGACGCCGACGGACAGGCCATCGCCGACGGCGCGAGCGTCGAGGTCGGCGGCGCCGAGCTCACCGTCTACGACAACGTGCGCCGCGGGGGAGAGGTGGCGTGGGGAGACCTCTGCCGCGGCCCGCACCTGCCGAGCACGAAGCTCATCGGCAACGGCTTCAAGCTCATGCGGTCGGCTGCCGCGTACTGGCGCGGGTCGGAGAAGAACCCGCAGCTCCAGCGGATCTACGGGACAGCCTGGCCCTCGAAGGCCGAGCTCACCGCGCACCTGGACCGGCTGGCGGAGGCCGAGCGCCGCGACCACCGGCGCCTCGGTTCCGAGCTGGACCTGTTCTCCTTCCCGGACGAGATCGGCTCCGGCCTTCCGGTGTTCCACCCCAAGGGCGCGATGATCCGCATGGAGATGGAGGAGTACTCGCGCCGCCGCCACGTCGAGGCCGGCTACTCGTTCGTCCAGACCCCGCACATCACGAAGAAGAACCTCTTCGAGACCTCGAAGCACCTCGAGTGGTACGCGGACGGCATGTACCCGCCGATGCACATCGACGAGGAGGTGGGTGCCGACGGCCAGGTCACCAAGCAGGGCCAGGACTACTACCTCAAGCCGATGAACTGCCCGATGCACAACCTCGTCTACCGCTCGCGCGGCCGTTCCTACCGCGAGCTGCCCATGCGGCTCTTCGAGTTCGGGCACGTCTACCGCTACGAGAAGTCCGGGGTCGTGCACGGCCTCACCCGCGCACGCGGCTTCACGCAGGACGACGCGCACATCTACACCACCCGGGAGCAGATGAAGGACGAGCTCTCCCGGCTGCTCACCTTCGTCCTCGACCTGCTGAAGGACTACGGCCTCGACGACTTCTACCTCGAGCTGTCCACGCGCGACCCGGAGAAGTCGGTCGGCGACGAGCAGACCTGGGAGGAGGCCACCGCCACGCTCGCGGAGGTCGCCGCAGAGTCCGGGCTCGAGCTCGTCGACGACCCGGGCGGCGCCGCCTTCTACGGCCCGAAGATCTCCGTCCAGGCGAAGGACGCCATCGGCCGCACCTGGCAGCTGTCCACCATCCAGCTCGACTTCTTCGAGCCGGAGCTGTTCGAGCTCGAGTACACCGCAGGCGACGGGACCCGCCAGCGGCCGGTGATGATCCACCGCGCACTCTTCGGTTCGATCGAGCGCTTCTTCGGGGTGCTGCTCGAGCACTACGCCGGCGCCTTCCCGGCGTGGCTCTCGCCCGTCCAGGTCCTCGGCATCCCCGTCGCCGAGGCGTTCGAGACCCATCTGGAGTCCGTCGCGGTGCTGCTGCGCGCTGAGGGTGTGCGCGTCGAGGTCGACACCAGCGACGACCGGTTCGGCAAGAAGATCCGCAACGCCGCCAAGGTCAAGGCGCCGTTCGTCCTCATCGCCGGCGGCGAGGACGAGGAGGCCGGCGCGGTGTCGTTCCGGTACCGCGACGGCACCCAGCGCAACCAGGTGCCGATCGAGACGGCCGTGGCGGAGATCGTCGCGCACGTCCGCTCCCGTGCGAACGCCGACCCGGCGGGCCCCTCGGACGCAGCGTCCGGCGAGTCGGCCGCCGAGCAGGCGACGGCCGACGACGCCCCACCGGTCACGCCGTGAGGTCGCGTTGAGCGGCGGGCCGGCGGGACGCCACCCCGGGGACCCGGCCGGCGGTCAGGTCGAGGACCCGTTGGGCGGCCAGGTCGAGGACCCCGCCGGCGGCCAGCTCGAGGACCCCGCCGACCGCCCCGGCGTTCCCGACGCTCTCCAGCGGCTGTGGACGCCGCACCGGATGGTCTACGTCGGCGACACCGGCGGCGACGTGCGCCCGCGTACCGGGGAGGCGGAGTCGTGCCCGTTCTGCGCCTCGCCCCCGCGGGAGGATGCCGACGCGCTCGTCGTCCACCGAGGTGCCGCGGCGTTCGTGGTGCTCAACCTGTTCCCGTACAACCCCGGCCACCTGCTGATCTGCACGTACCGGCACGTCGCCGACCTCACCGACCTCACCGTGGCTGAGCGGGACGAGATCGGCCGGCTCTCGGCCCGCGCCATGCGGGTCCTGCGCGCCGTCTCGTCGCCCGCCGGGTTCAACCTCGGAATGAACCAGGGGGGCGTCGCCGGCGCGGGTATCGCCTCGCACATCCACCAGCACGTCGTGCCCCGCTGGGCGGGCGACGCCAACTTCCTGCCGATCATCGGCCGCACGAAGGCGCTGCCCCAGCTCCTCTCCGAGACCCGCACCCTGCTCGCCGACGCCTGGGACGACGCCGCCCACGACGACCACGACAACGACGAGGACCCGACCGACGAATCAGGCCCGGGAACCTGATGCTGTCGGCGAATGGTCGGCCGTTCACGGAGGTGCTCCTCGCACCCCTGACGCGGACGCTCGTCCGGTTCCGTGTGCCCGCGAGCGCCGTCACCGTCGCCGGGGGCGTGGTGACGGTCTCGGCGACCCTCCTGCTCGTGCCCTCCGGACACCTGTGGGTCGCGGCGCTGGTGCTTGGCGGGCTCGTCCTGCTCGACGCGGTCGACGGCCAGGTCGCCCGTGCCACCGGGACCGTCTCGCCGTTCGGGGCCTTCGTCGACGCCACCACGGACCGGGTCGTCGACGCCGTCCTGCTCGGGTCCGTGGTCGCGTACGCGCTCCGGCACGTCCCCGGGACGGAGGGCGACCGGCTCGTGCTCGCCGCCGTCGTCGCACTGGTCGCGGACCAGCTCGTGCCGTACACGAAGGCCCGCGGCGAGGCCGAGGGCTTCATCGTGGCCGGCGGCCTCGCCGAGCGCGCGGACCGGCTCGTCCTCCTCCTGGTCGGCGTGCTGGTGCACGGCCTCGGCGGCCCGGCCTGGGTCCTGTCGGTCGTCCTGATCATGACGGCGCTGGCGTCGCTCGTCACCGCGGGTCAGCGCGTGGCGCAGGTCCGCTCCCAGGCCCGTCGCGCGTCGGACGACTCGTGAGCCTGGATCCCCTCCGGCTGCTCCCGGCGGCAGCCGGCCTCGTCGGTCGCGTGCCGGAGCCGGTCGTGGACCGCGTCGTCGGGGCCGTCGGCACGGTCGTCGGATCGCTTCCGTCCGAGCGGACCCGGCGCATCGCGGCCCACACCGCACGGCTACGCCCCGACCTCACAGAGTCGCAGCTGCGCCGGGCCGTGCGCGCCAACATGCGCGGCTACCTGCGCTACTTCGCGGAGGCACTGACCCTGGGCAGGCTCACCGAGCAGCAGATCATCGCGAGGTTCCGGGCCGTGCACCGCGAGCACGTCCAGCCCACGTTCGACGCCGGACGCCCGGTGGTCGCCGCGCTCCTGCACGCCGGGAACTGGGACCTCGCGGGCGCCTGGTCCTGCCTCGCGATGGCGCCCGTCCTCACGGTGGCCGAGCGCCTGCGACCCGACGCCCTGCACGAGCAGTTCGTCCGGCTGCGCACGGACCTGGGCATGACGATCCTGGTGGACGACGGCTCCGCCGTCCTTCCGCGCCTGATGGACGAGGCACCCCGCCGCCCGCACCTCGTGCCGCTGCTCGCCGACCGTGACCTCGGCCGCACCGGTGTCGAGGTGACTGTCGCCGACCGGCCCATGCTCGTCGCGGCCGGCCCGGCGGCCCTCGCCCTCGCCCTCGACGTGCCGCTCGTCGTCATCACGATCCGTCACGAGCGCCTCACGGGGGAGCGCGCCAGGCGGGCCGGCTCCCGGTGGGGGATCGTCACCGAGTTCAGCGAGCCCGTCACGGCGGGAGACCTCGCCCCGGGGCTCGACGCCGCCGCGCCCGGGACGGACGGCTCGGCCGGTGCCGGTGGGCCCGTCCACGACGGCGATGGGGCGGCCGGCGCTCCCGGCGGCGCAGCCGCGCACGCGGCCGGGCACGCAGCGGCGCCGCGGCGACCGCGCCCGGTCGACCGGACCGACGTGGTCGCACTCACCCGGGCGTGGGTCGACGTCGCCGAGCCGTTCCTCAGGCGTCACCCCGAGCAGTGGCACATGCTGCAGCGGGTCTTCCTCGAGGACCTCGACGCGGCCCGGCTGGCGGCCGGCCGTGCCCGCGAGGCTGAGGGCTCCGGTGTGGCCGGGAGCGGCACCGGATGAGGATCGGGATCGCCCATCCCTACGACGTCGGCGTCCCCGGCGGGGTCGACGCCCATGTCCGCCAGCTCGCCGAGGCGCTGCGCACGCGCGGGCACGAGGTCCTCACGCTGGCGCCCGGCCGGCGCCGCCGGTCGGCGGACGAGACGGTCGCCGGCCGGTCGATGCCGATCCGGTTCAACGGGTCGGTGGCCAACATCGCCCCGCACCCGGCCGCGGCCCGCCGTGCGAGGCGCTGGGTGCGCGAGCACGAGCTCGACGTGCTCCACGTCCACGAGCCGACCGTCCCGTCGGCGTCGGCGTTCGCGATGCGGGCGGCGCGCGCGGACGGGATCCCCGTCGTCGCCACGTTCCACGCCGCCGTCGACCGGGTCGAGCGGCTCGGTCCCCTCGCCGCGCTGCAGCGTCGCCACCTGCACGGACTCGCGGCGCGCATCGCCGTCTCCGACGAGGCGGCGCGCACCCACCGGTCGTGGCTCGGCGCCGAGTGCGAGGTGATCCCCAACGGGCTCGACGTCGCGGCGCTGCGACCTCCGTCGTCGGTCGAGAACTACCCCGTCGCACCCGGGTCCGGCCACCCGGCCGGTCCCCAGGTCCTGTTCCTCGGCCGCGCGGACGAGCCCCGCAAGGGCATGCGCGTACTTGCCGCGGCGTGGCCCGCGGTGCGCGCTGCCCGACCGGACGCCACGCTCGCCGTGGCGGGACCCGGCGGTGAGGCGGCCACCGCGGCACTGTCCGCGGCCCTTTCCGACGACCTGCACGACGTGCAGGTGCACGGCCGCGTCACCGAGGCGGAGAAGGTCCAGCTCCTGCAGCGGGCCGACGTGCTCGTCGCGCCCCACACGGGCGGGGAGAGTTTCGGCATCGTGCTCGTCGAGGCGATGGCCGCCGGGACGCCCGTCGTGGCCTCCGACCTGCCCGCCTTCGCGGCGGTCCTCGACGCGGACGGGACGACCGGCGTGCGCACCCCGCTCGGGCTCCTCGCCCGGCGCGGGGACCCCGACGACCTCGCCGCCCGCCTCGTCGAGTGCCTGGAGGACACGGCCGGCGCCGCACGCCGGGCCGGTCTCGCGCTGCGGGCGGTCCGGCGCTACGACTGGTCCGAGGTCGCCGCCCGTGTCGAGGACGTGTACCGGCGGGTCGCCGGGCCGAGGTCCCCGGGCCGGACGTCGATCGGGCCGGGCGACGGCCTCTAGGGTGAGTCGGTGACTCAGCACATGGGCCTCGCCCCCGGTCCGGGGGCGTTCGGGCCGGCACCTCCCGCGTGGCCCGTCCCCAGACGCCGCTCGAGGGCGTTCACCGCCACCGAGATCGGCGCCGTCGTCGTCGCGGTCGGCGGGCTGGCCTGGATCCTCCCGCAGCTCGTCGGCGGCACCTCCGGCCCCGGTCAGGTCCTCGTGGCGGTGCTGCTCGCCGTCGTCCCGTTCCTGGCGATCGTCCTGCTCATCCGTTGGATCGACGCCTGGGAGCCCGAGCCGCGCGGACTGCTGCTCGTCGCGCTGGCCTGGGGCGCCGGGGTCGCCACCGCGGTCGCCGCCACCGGGAACTCGCTGTTCCAGGCGGTCGTCTCCCAGGACCAGGGCCTCGAGCGGGCCGCCGCCCTCACCGCGATCGTCAGCGCACCGGTGACCGAGGAGACGATGAAGGGACTGGGGCTCGTGGTCGTCGTCCTGCTGGGACGCGGACAGTTCCACGGGCTCGTCGACGGCGTCGTCTACTCGCTCGCCGTCGGGGCCGGCTTCGCCGCGGTCGAGAACATCCAGTACTTCCTCACGTACTGGGACTCGATCACCGCGGTCTTCGTCCAGCGCGGTCTGATGACCCCGTTCGCCCACCCGATGTTCACCGTCTGCATGGGGCTGGCCCTCGGCATCGCCTCCCGCTCCGACCGGCCCGGGCGCTGGCTGCTGGTGATCCCCGGCTGGCTGCTCGCGGTGGTCCTGCACGGCGTGTGGAACTACACCTCCGTGACCGGCTCGTTCTTCCAGGTCTTCGTCTCGTTCCAGATCCCCCTGTTCATCGCGTTCATCGTCCTGGTCCTCTGGCTGCGCCGGCGCGAGCACCGGGCGATCACCGCCGGTCTGCACGACTACGCCGCCGCCGGCTGGTTCGCGCCGTTCGAGGTCCGGATGCTCACCTCCACCGGCGCGCGCCGTGATGCCGTGCGCTGGGCTCGCGCCCGGGGCGGCGCCCAGGGCAGGGCGATGATCGACTTCCAGCAGGCCGCCGTCGAGCTCGCGCTCGGCCGACGCCGCGCCCGCGAGGGGCGGCCGCCGCGCGACCACCAGGGCCGCGAGGCCGCGCTGCTGCGCCGCGCCGTCGCCGACCGGGCGGTGTTCCTCCGTGGCTGAGAGCGCTCCCGACGACGCCCGGATGCCACCCGCCGACCTCGGCGAGGAGTGGGTCCCCGGCCCGGACGGCATCCCGTTCCGGCGGGGCGCCCGCGTCCTGCTGCTCGACGACGACGGCGCGCTGCTCCTCGTCGAGGGCCACGACGGCGACGACGACGACCACCGCTGGTGGTTCACCGTCGGCGGCGGGATCGCCGTCGGCGAGGACGACCGGACCGCTGCGGCCCGCGAGGTCGTCGAGGAGTCCGGCCTGACCGTGGCGGTGGCCGACCTCGTCGGGCCGGTGGCCACCAGGAGCGCCACGTTCCGGTTCGTGCGCCGGACCGTGCGTCAGGACGAGGTCTTCTTCGTCGCCCGGGTGCCGGGTCGCCGGCCGGGTACGGACGCGGCCGGCTGGACCGAGCTCGAGCGCGACGTCCTCGACCAGATGCGCTGGTTCAGCCCCGACGAGCTCGACGCGCTCGTGGCCGGCGGCGCCACCGTGTACCCGACCGAACTGCCCTCCCTGCACCGCTCTCTCACGAGCGGCTGGGACGGGAGGTGCCGGCACCTGACGCACGAGTGAGTTCGATGGGGACAGGTCCCTGTCGGTCACCCGCCCGGCGACTGGTCAATCGTCCCATCTGAGTGGCGCGGCCGGCTCCTGCCGGAGCGCTCCACTACTCCGTGACGATTCTCCAGGTGCCATAGGCGAAACGACCCAGTTGGCCGCCACAGTCTCCTATCGTGTGATAAATATCTCGACGAGGGGGTCGGCATGAAAGCCAGAGCGTGGTGCGCGGCGGCGGGGGTCGCATTGATGTGGTGTGTCGGCACGGCGCCGGCCGCACAGGCGTACGAGGACATCAGGGGATCGCACGGATGCCCAGCAGGACAGTTCGGACGCGCGTCTGTCACTGTGAATACTGCCCCCGGTGGAATTGTCCAGCCACCGGGCGGAGCGATCTCACACTTCGAGGGATGGTCCGCAACTCGCATCGCGACGAGTGGCGGAGGGGGTTATTACCGGCTAGTCGCAGACGGGTGGTTCACGACGAGGTCGGTTGACTGCTCCAACTTCGGACGCTGAACGCGTGCGAGTCGCCCGCTTTCGCGTCGTACTCGCGTTCAGTGTGGTCGTATCGACGATGCTCGCCGCGTGCGGCGGCTCCGAAGGTGCCGAGCCGCCCTCAACCTCGGGCCCTGCCACCGTGTCTGAAGCGCCCCCGCATTCCGAGCCGGACACGTTTCACGGCACACCCTCCGAGCGCACTGCCGCGATGGCGACCTGCATGGAGGATCTCGGTTACCTCATCACTCCCGAGGACGACGGCTTTGAGATTGAGCCGCAGGGGCACTCAGGCGACGACGTTGGCGACGACTACGCCGCGTGCAGCGCGCAAGTGGGTCGCGTCCACGCGACATCCTTCAGCGACGCCCAGATCCGCGAGTCCTACGACCGCCGAGTTGATGAGCACGACTGCCTCGTGGCCAACGGCTGGGCGATCGGCGACCCGCCCGCGTGGGAGACCTTCCGCGACGGGTGGCGCGTCCAGGGCTCGACCTGGGAGCCCGTCCACGACGCGCAGGTCGCTGAAGACTCCGCCTCGGGCATGGCCGCCATCGCGGAGGAGTGCACGTCCGACGCCGACGTGTGGTGACACCCGCGTCCCTGGTGCCGCCCGGCGGGTACGATGCCGGACGGACCTGGCGCCGTCGACGCGCGGCGCACGCCGCACTCCGGCCGCCGACGACCAGCGGGACGCGAGCGAGGGAGACACGATGTCGGGACACTCCAAGTGGGCGACGACGAAGCACAAGAAGGCCGCGATCGACGCCAAGCGCGGCAAGCTGTTCGCGCGACTCGTCAAGAACATCGAGGTGGCCGCCCGCACGGGCGGCGGTGACCCGGCCGGCAACCCGACGCTGTTCGACGCCATCCAGAAGGCGAAGAAGAACTCGGTCCCGTCGAGCAACATCGACAACGCGGTCAAGCGCGGGTCCGGCGAGCTCGCCGGGGGCGCGGACTACGAGACGATCATGTACGAGGGCTACGCGCCCGGCGGCGTCGCCATGCTCGTCGAGTGCCTCACCGACAACAAGAACCGCGCGGCCTCGGACGTGCGCGTCGCCTTCACCCGCAACGGCGGCAACCTGGCCGACCCGGGCTCGGTCGCCTACCTGTTCAACCGCCGCGGCGTCGTCGTCGTCCCCAAGGCCGACGGCGTGGACGAGGACGACGTCCTCGCCGCGGTGCTCGACGCGGGCGCCGAGGAGGTCACCGACCAGGGCGAGACCTTCGAGATCCTGTCCGAGGCCACCGACGTCGTCGACGTGCGCACCGCGCTCGTCGACGCGGGACTCGACTACGACTCGGCCGAGTCGCAGTTCGTGCCGTCGATGGAGGTCACCGTCGACGCGGACGGGGCGACCAAGGTGATGCGGCTCGTCGACGCGCTCGAGGACCTCGACGACGTGCAGAACGTGTTCTCCAACGTCGACATCCCCGACGAGGTGCTCGCCGAGCTCGACGCTCAGGACTGAGCGGTCCTCGGACCCGGCCCGGGCGCCCGATGAGCCTCGGCGAGATCCTCGTCGCCGTCACGGCGGTCGCCGTCGGGACCACCCTGCAGCGCGTCTCGGGGATGGGCGTCGGCCTCGTCGTCGCCCCCGTGCTGTCGCTGCTCATCGGCCCCGTCGCCGGGGTGTGGCTGACGAACGCGACGACGACGGTGTCCGCCTTCGTCATCTGGCGGGCGATGCGCACGGGATCGGACTGGCGTCGGCTCCGGACGCTCCTGCCGTGCGCGGTGATCGGCGCGGTGCCGGCCGCGCTCGTCGTGCGCGAGCTTCCGCTCGCCTGGCTCGAGATCACGGTCGGGTCGATCCTCGTCCTCGGCCTGCTCGGCACGGTCCTCGCCTCCGCGGCGGACCGGCTGCCCCCGGTGCGCGGGCCGTTCGCCGCGGGGGTGGCGGGCGCGGTCGGCGGCTTCTTCAACACGACCGCCGGGGTCGCGGGCCCGTCGCTGGTCATGTACTCGAGGCTCTCCCGCTGGCCGCACCCCAGCTTCGCGGCCTCGATGCAGCCCACGTTCCTCACCATGGGGGTCCTCTCGGTGGTCCTCAAGCTCGGCGTCGGCGCCGCGCCCGTCTCCGACCTCCCCCAGTGGTGGGTGGTCGCCCTGCTGGCCGGCACCGTCGTCGCGGTCGTGCCCCTGGCGGGGCGGCTCGCCGCGCGGGTGCCGGCCGAGACCGCCCGGCGGCTCGCCCTCACGGTCGCCTGGGCCGGCGCGATCGCCACCCTGCTGCGCGGCGCTTCACGTCTGCTGTGACCGCGGGTGCGAGAGTGGAGGGGTGCGCATCCTCGGAGTCGATCCCGGTCTGACCCGTTGCGGCCTCGGCGTGATCGAGCGCGGCGGCGGGCGCGAGGTCGCGCTCGTGCACGTCGAGGTCGTCCGGACCCCCGCGGAGGACGACCCGCACATGCGGCTGCTGGCGGTCGCCGAGCGGCTGGACGCCGTGCTCGCCGAGCACCGGCCCGACGTCGTGGCGGTCGAGCGCGTGTTCGCCCAGGCCAACGTCCGATCGGTCACGGGCACCTCGCAGGTCGCGGGGGTCGCCATGCTCGGCGCCGCGCGGGCCGGCACCGGCCTCGCCCTGCACACGCCGAGCGAGGTCAAGGCCGCCGTGACGGGCGACGGCCGCGCGGGGAAGAAGCAGGTCCAGGAGATGGTGCGCCGGATCCTGGGTCTGGACACCGCACCGCGGCCCGCCGACGCCGCCGATGCCCTCGCGCTGGCGATCTGCCAGGCGTGGCGCGGAGGCGGCGCGGCAGCGGCCGGACGCGGGACCGCCACGGCCCAGCACGGCGGGGCGGGCATGCTCCCCGACACCGCGGGCGCCGGTCTCACGCCCGCCCAGCGGGCCTGGGCCGACGCGGAACGCCTGGCGCGCCGCGCGGGAGCGGTCGCCCCGAGACGATAGGGTGTCGAACACGTGTTCTGCCGCAGGAGGGTCGAACCGGAATGGGCACGCGCCCGGCCCGGGCGGCCCCGCGGCGGGACGGCCGACGGATCGAAGGAAGGACCGAACCGGTGATCTCATCGCTGCGCGGGACCGTGGCGCGCGTGTCGCTGCAGGACGCCGACATCGTCGTCGGCGGCGTGGGCATGCGCGTCCAGGCCGCGCCCGGCACGCTGGCCGGACTGCGCGAGGGCTCGGACGTCACGGTGCCGACCTCGCTCGTCGTGCGCGAGGAGTCGCTCACCCTGTTCGGGTTCCGGGACGTCGACGAGCGCGACGTCTTCGAGACGCTCCAGACCGTCTCCGGGGTCGGCCCCCGGCTCGCGCTCGCCATGACCGCCGTCCTCAGCCCGGACCAGCTGCGGCGCGCCGTGGCCGACGAGGACCTCGCCACCCTCCAGCGCGTCCCCGGCATCGGCAGGAAGGGGGCCCAGCGCATCGTCCTCGAGATCGGCGAGCGGCTCGGACCGGCGGGCGACGCCCCGCCGCAGGACGCGGACGCGGCCGACGCGCCGGCACCGGGCTCGCTCCCGGCCCACGCCGGGGAGGTCGTCTCCGCGCTGGCCACGCTCGGGTGGTCCGAGCCGCAGGCGCGCGCCGCGGTCGACGCCGTGCTCGCCGCGGACGACGCACCACCCGACGGCGACGTCCCCGCCCTCCTGCGCGCCGCCCTCACCCACCTGGGCGGGGGGCGCCGTGGCTGAGGACGTCCCGGGACCGACGGGCGGGCCGACGCAGGGCAGGTCGGACGACGACGTGCTCACCACCGGCGCCGACGACGTCGAGCGCGCCGCCGAGGCCGCCCTGCGACCCAGGCGTCTCGCGGACTTCATCGGCCAGCGCGTCGTGCGCGACCAGCTCGCGCTCGTCCTCGCCGCCGCCACCGCCCGCGGCGCCGCGCCCGACCACGTGCTGCTCTCCGGCCCGCCCGGGCTCGGCAAGACGACGCTGGCGATGATCGTCGCCCACGAGGTCTCGGGCTCGCTGCGGCTCACCTCGGGGCCGGCGATCACCCACGCCGGGGATCTCGCCGCCATCCTCTCCGCGGTGCAGGAGCACGACGTGCTCTTCATCGACGAGATCCACCGGCTCGCGCGCCCGGCCGAGGAGATGCTCTACCTCGCGATGGAGGACTTCCGGATCGACGTCGTCGTGGGCAAGGGACCCGGGGCGACCTCGATCCCGCTCGCTCTCCCGCGGTTCACGGTCGTGGGCGCCACGACCCGGGCCGGCCTGCTGCCGGCGCCCCTGCGCGACCGCTTCGGGTTCACGGCGCACCTGGAGCACTACGACGTCGACGAGCTCGTCCAGGTCCTCACGCGCTCCGCGACCCTGCTCGGCATCGAGCTCACCGAGGACGCGGCCGGCGAGCTGGCCGCCCGCTCGCGAGGCACGCCCCGCATCGCCAACCGGCTGCTGCGACGGGTGCAGGACTACGCGCAGGTGCGCGGCGCCGGCGTCGCGGACCTGACGGCGACCCGTGCGGCGCTGACCATCTTCGAGGTCGACGACCTCGGGCTCGACCGGCTCGACCGGTCCGTGCTCACGGCGCTGTGCACGCGGTTCGGGGGCGGGCCGGTCGGGCTGACCACGCTCGCCGTGTCGGTCGGCGAGGAGCCGGAGACCGTGGAGACCGTCGCCGAGCCGTTCCTCGTGCGCGAGGGGCTCGTCGTGCGCACCCCGCGGGGGCGGGCAGCCACCACGGCCGCGTACGCGCACCTGGGTCTCGAGCCGCCGGCCGAAGGCACGCTCTTCTCCTGAGACCGCACGCCTCCTGAGACCGCACGCCTCCTGAGACCGCACGCGCGTCTCGTGACAGGGCGCTCAGCACCCTCCGGCCGGCGCTGCCCGCGCCTGGCCGCCCGGTCCGGGAGACAACCTTCACGGAGAGCCTGGGCCCGGCCGGAGCGCCCACGCCCTAGACTGCTCTGGTTCGCCCCTTCACCTGATTGGTCTGCGCGTGGATCCCACACTGCTCCTCCTCGTCCTCGGCATGGTCCTGCTCTTCTGGTTCATGAGCCGGCAGGGGAAGAAGGCCCAGCAGCGCCAGCGGGAGAAGGTCGAGGAGGGCCTCGTCCCGGGCGGCTGGGTGCAGACCATCGCGCGCACCTACCACCAGGTGGTCGAGGTCAACGGCGACATCATCACCCTGTCGAACCCCGACGGCAGCGAGTACCTCGTCCACCGCACCGGCATCGCGCAGCCCACGCAGTCGCCCTACGAGCTGATGTCCGACGGGTCGCACGACGACCTCGACGACGAGCCCGTGGCCGACGCCGCGACCGAGACATCGGTCGACGACGCCCGCGAGTCCGCGGGCGGCGACGCTCCCGCCGTGGACCAGGAGAACGAGTGGTTCGACGACGGCCGCCCCGGCCGCGACGACCGCAGCTGACGCCCGTCCCGACGTGTCCGACCCGAAGAAGCGGCGTGAGCCGCGCCGCCCGAGGCTGCCCCGCCCCGCGCGCACGCTCCTGGGCCTGCTGGTCCTCGTCGTCGCGCTCGTGGGCACGCTCACGGCCGGCAACCTCGCCGGCAGTGCCTCGCCGGTGCCCCGTCTCGCGCTCGACCTCGAGGGCGGCACGCAGGTCATCATGACCCCCCGCACCACGGACGGCTCCGCCATCGAGGGCGAGGACGTGGCGCAGGCGATCGAGATCATCCGCAACCGCGTCGACGGCTCGGGCGTCGCGGAGGCCGAGATCACGAGCCAGGGCGCGCAGAACATCGTCGTCGCGATCCCCGGGCGTGCGTCGGAGGAGACCCTCGAGCTCATCAGCCGGTCCGCGCAGCTGAGGTTCCGCCCGGTGCTCGCCCTCCAGGACCCCACGACGATCGACCCGAGCCAGCTGCTGCCCGAGGAGGCCCCGACCGACGGCGCCGAGTCCCCGACCGATGGTGCCGAGGCGCCGACCGACGGCGCCGGGTCGCCCGCGGAGTCGGGGTCCGAGTCGGCCACCGCCGGCGCCGGCACCGACCGCGCCCTGGCGGCGGCCGCCGACGCCCCCACCGACGGTCCCGGCGCCGCCGAGATCCCGGACGAGGTGCGCGGCGCTGCCTTCATCGCGGCCGACGCCGACGGCGACGGCGAGCTCGCGACCGAGCCCACCGAGGAGCCGGCCGACACCTCCGACACGGCGTGGATCACCGAGCGCGTCCAGTACGACATGTACGCGCTGGACTGCACGGACCCGGCCAACCAGGCCGGCGGCTGGGCGGACGACTCCGGCACCGCGGTGGTCGCGTGCGACCCCACCGGCCAGCAGAAGTTCGTGCTCGGTCCGGCCGTCGTCGAGGGCACGCAGCTGACGGGCGCCAGCTCCGGGATGCAGGTCAACAACCAGGGCATGTCGACGGGGCTCTGGGCCGTCAACCTCGAGATGAACTCCGAGGCCACCGAGGTGTTCGCCGAGGTCTCCCAGCGCCTGCCCACCCTACCGCCGCCGCAGGACCAGTTCGCCATCGTGCTCGACGGCGTCGTCCTGTCCAACGCGGGGTTCAACAGCGCGATCCTCGACGGCAGCGCGCAGATCACCGGCTCGTTCACCGACGAGGAGGCGAACGCGCTCGCCAACCAGCTGAACTTCGGCTCCCTGCCGATCACGTTCGAGGTGCAGTCCACCGAGCAGATTTCCGCGACGCTGGGCTCCGAGCAGCTGACCAACGCCGCCCTCGCCGGCCTCGTGGGCCTGGTTCTCGTCGTCGGTTACATGATCTGGCAGTACCGCGGCCTGGGCCTGCTCTCGGTCGCGAGCCTCGCGGTGGCCGCCGCGATCGTCTACCTCGTCATCGCGCTGCTCAGCTGGTCGATCAACTACCGCCTCTCGCTGCCCGGCGTCGCGGGACTCATCATCTCCATCGGGACGACGGCGGACTCGTTCATCGTGTACTTCGAACGGATCCGCGACGAGATCCGGGACGGCCGCACCCTGGCCTCCGCCGTCGAGCACGGCTGGAAGCGGGCCCGGCGCACGATCATCGCGTCCGACGCGGTGAACTTCCTCGCGGCGATCGTGCTCTACCTGCTCGCCGTCGGCGGGGTGCGCGGCTTCGCGTTCACCCTCGGACTGACGACGATCATCGACCTCGTCGTCGTCGTGCTCTTCACGCACCCGGCGATGCAGCTGCTCGTGCGCATGCCGTTCTTCCGGGACGGCCACACGCTCTCCGGACTCTCACCGGAGCGACTCGGTGTCGACCCCGCTCTCTACCGGGGCGCCGGCCGGTTCCGGTCGCGCCGGTCCTCGACCGGCACGGGCGAGGGCGGGTCCGGGGACGACGACGCCGGCACCACCGACGGGACGAAGGTTCCCGTGGGGGCCGGCACGACCATCGCCGAACGCCGGGCGGCCGAGCGGCGTGCCGAGCGCGAACGACGCAAGAAGGAACGATCGGTCGACCCCTACGCGGGGCTCGGCGGGTCCGGCGACGACGGGGCGGTGGTCTGATGGCGTCCCTCTCCTCGATGGGCAACGACCTCTACACGGGGAAGCGCTCCTTCGACATCGTCGGCAGGCGCCGCACGTGGTACGTGGCCGCCGCCGTCCTCGTCCTGATCTCGGTCGGGGTGCTGCTCGTGCGGGGCATCAACCCGGGCATCGACTTCCGCGGCGGCTCGCAGTTCACGGTCTCCGGCGCGGCGACGCTCGACCAGTCGCTGGCGACCGACGCCGTCGCCGACGTCGGCGGCGAACCGCCCCGGGTGGCGGTCGTCGGATCGTCCTCGCTGCGCGTGCAGACGGCCGAGCTCTCCGACGAGCAGACGCGCGAGCTGAGCGAGGGCCTCGCCGAGGCCTACGACGTCCCGGTCGACGACGTCACGGCGACGTTCGTCGGGCCCACCTGGGGCGCGGACGTCACCCGGCAGGCGCTGCTGTCGCTCGGCATCTTCCTCACCGCCGTGTCGGTGGTGATGGTCCTGTACTTCCGGGCCTGGACGTTCGCGGCGGGGGCGATCATCGCGCTGCTCCACGACGTCGTCCTCACGGTCGGGATCTACGCCGCGATCGGTTTCGAGGTCACGCCGTCGAGCGTCATCGGCTTCCTCACGATCCTCGGCTACTCGCTGTACGACACGGTCGTGGTCTTCGACAAGGTGCGCGAGAACACCGCCGACGTCCTCGAGCAGGGACGGGACACGTACGCCGAGCGCTCCAACCTCGCCGTCAACCAGACCCTCGTGCGCTCCATCAACACGTCGGTCACCGGGCTGCTGCCGGTCGGTGCGATCCTCATCATCGGTGTCCTGCTCCTCGGGGCGGGCACGCTGCGCGACATCGCGCTCGCCCTGTTCGTCGGCATGCTGCTGTCGACCGTGTCGTCGGTGTTCATCGCGGCGCCGGCCGAGGTCAGCCTGCGGATGCTCGACAGCGACTACCGGCAGCACACCGACGACGTGCTGCTCGAGCGCGCCGGAGAGCACCCGGAGGCGCGCCCGGCCGACGGCACCGACCACGAGCCCGACGACGAGGCCGGCCGGTCGGCGGGAGCCGGGTCCGCCGCGGGCTCACCGACAACCGCGGTCCGACGGAGGAAGAAGCGATGAGCACAGCCAGCGCAGGTGAACCCGGCTTCGGTCCCGAGATCACGGCGATCGTCGATCAGCACATCGCCCTGGTCCCCGACTACCCCAAGCCCGGGGTCCTGTTCCGGGACATCACACCGCTGCTCGCCGACGGGCCCGCGTTCGCCGCGCTCGTCGACGCCTTCGCCGAGCGTTACCGCGGCAGGGTCGACGCCGTCGCCGGACTGGAGTCCCGCGGGTTCATCCTCGGGGCGCCCGTGGCGGTCGCGCTCGGGGTCGGCATGATCACTGTCCGCAAGGCCGGTCGCCTGCCGGGCGAGGTCATCGGCGCGGACTACTCCCTGGAGTACGGCGAGGCACGCATGGAGGTGCGACCCTCGACGGTGGCGCGCGGCCAGCGGGTGCTCGTCGTCGACGACGTCCTCGCCACGGGTGGGACGGCCGCGGCCGCGTGCCGACTCATGGAGGAGGCCGGCGCCGAGGTGGCCGGCCTGGGGATGCTCATCGAGCTGGCCGAACTCGGCGGACGCGCGCGCCTGACGGGACGGCAGGTCGACTCGGTCGTCGTCGTCTGAGGCCGGGCCCGCGTCGGCCGGTCCCCGGGTGGAGCACTATCATCCTGGGATGACCATCGAGCGGACCGGGCAGCCGGCGGCGTCCTCGCCGTCCGGCTGGGGACGCTCGCGCCTCGTGTGGCTCGGCGGACGCTCCCACCAGTTCCCCGCGGCGATCGAGCCCGTCATCGGCGCGCTGCGCGCCAGCCACCCCAAGGCCAACGTCCAGCTCGTCCGGCGGGCCTACGAGGTCGCGGAGCGTGCCCACGAGGGACAGACGCGCAAGTCGGGCGAGCCCTACATCACCCACCCCGTCGCGGTGACGACGATCCTCGCCGAGCTGGGGATGCCCGACGTCGTGGTGGCCTCCGCGCTGCTGCACGACACGGTGGAGGACACCGACTACTCGCTGGACCAGGTGCGCAAGGACTTCGGCGACGAGATCGCGCTCCTCGTCGACGGCGTGACGAAGCTCGACAAGGTCCACTACGGCGAGGCCGCGCAGGCCGAGACGGTGCGCAAGATGGTCGTCGCGATGGCCAAGGACATCCGCGTCCTCGTCATCAAGCTCGCGGACCGCCTGCACAACGCGCGCACCTGGCGGCACGTCTCCCAGGAGTCCGCGCGCCGCAAGGCCCGCGAGACGCTCGAGATCTACGCCCCGCTCGCGCACCGGCTCGGCGTCAACACCATCAAGTGGGAGCTCGAGGACCTCTCGTTCCGCACGCTCTACCCCAAGGTCTACGACGAGATCGACCACCTGGTGGCCGAGCGGGCGCCCGCCCGCGACGAGTACCTGGCGAAGGTCCGCTCCCAGATCGAGCAGGACCTCAAGACGCACCGGCTCAAGGCGGTCGTCACCGGCAGACCGAAGCACCACTACTCGATCTACCAGAAGATGATCGTGCGGGGCCGCGACTTCGACGACATCTTCGACCTCGTCGGGGTTCGTGTGCTCGTCGACTCGGTCGGCGACTGCTACACGATGCTCGGCGCCGTGCACGCGCGATGGACGCCCATGCCGGGGCGCTTCAAGGACTACATCGCGATGCCGAAGTTCAACCTCTACCAGTCCCTGCACACGACCGTGCTCGGCCCGGGCGGGCGGCCGGTCGAGATCCAGATCCGCACCCACGCCATGCACCGGCGTGCCGAGTACGGCGTGGCCGCCCACTGGAAGTACAAGGAGGGCTCCCGTGCGGGACGTGCCGCGCCCGAGCCGTCCGGCGGGGAGATGGGCTGGCTGCGCCAGCTCGTCGACTGGCAGAAGGAGACCGCCGACCCGGGCGAGTTCCTCGACTCCCTGCGCTACGAGATGGCCGGCTCGCAGGTCTACGTGTTCACGCCCAAGGGTGACGTGCTCGCGCTGCCCGGCAGCTCGACCGCGGTGGACTTCGCCTACGCCGTGCACACGGAGGTCGGTCACCGCACCGTCGGGGCCAAGGTCAACGGCAAGCTCGTCCCGCTCGACCGGCGCCTCGACAACGGTGACTCGGTCGAGGTGATCACGTCGAAGTCTCCCGAGGCGGGCCCCTCCCAGGACTGGCTGAGCTTCGTCGCGAGCCCGCGCGCGAAGAACAAGATCCGGCAGTGGTTCACGAAGGAGCGCCGGGAGGAGGCCGTCGAGGGCGGGCGGAACGCGCTGGCCAAGGCCATGCGCAAGCAGAACATGCCGATCCAGCGCCTCATGAGTGCCGAGGCCGTGCACTCGCTCGCGGTGGAGATGCGGTACGCCGACGTCACGGCCCTGTACGCCGCGATCGGCGAGGGGCACGTGTCCGCGGCGAACGTCGTCGCCAAGCTCGTGGAGTCGATGGGCGGCGACGACGGGGCGGAGGAGACGCTCGCCGAGGCGACGATCCCCGGCACCGGTACGCCCGTGCGCCGCAGCGGCGACTCGGGCATCGCCGTCGAGGGCATGGACGGCTCCGACGTGTGGGTGAAGATCGCTCGCTGCTGCACCCCCGTCCCGGGCGACCCGATCGTCGGGTTCATCACCCGCTCCCAGGGCGTGTCCGTGCACCATGCCGAGTGCCAGAACGTCGACCAGCTGCGCACGCAGAGCGAACGGCTCGTCGGCGTGGAGTGGGTCGAGAGCCCCGAGTCCACGTTCCTCGTGCAGGTGCAGGTCGAGGCGCTCGACCGGCACGGCCTGCTGTCCGACCTCACGCGCGTGCTCTCGGAGAACCACGTCAACATCCTGTCCGCGTCGATCTCGACCACCCGTGAGCGGGTGGCGATCGGCCGGTTCGTCTTCGAGATGGCCGAGACCGCGCACCTGGGCTCGGTGCTCAGGGCGATCCGGCAGGTCCAGGGCGTGCTCGACGTCCAGCGGGTGATGGGGCGGCGGCCGGAGGGCCGGCGCGGCTGACCCGGGCCGTGCCGTGGGTCGCGCGGTCGGCCGTGCGGGGACCCCTACGCGGCGGAGGTGATCGCCGCGGGCACGTGCGGCAGCACGTCGTCGAGCGTCGTGAGATCGAGGGGGACGCCCGCGCCGACGAGTCGACCGCCGAGGGCGAGGCGGGTGAGGGCGACCGCGACGGCGGCGGTCGCCCCGTAGTCCGAGTCGCAGACGAGCCGAACCCCGTCCCGGTCGGGACGCCCGGCGCGACGGCCGAGCACGCGGACGGTGAGCATCGCCTCCTCGGGCCGATCCGGGTCGTGCGTGGCCAGGGGCGCGAGCACGGGAGCGAGCGGGCGCAGGACGCGGGTCCGGGCCAGCCCGGCGACGACCCGGGTGAACGCGGGGGAGTCCCAGCCGGTCCAGTACCGGACGTCGGCGCCGGTGGCGTCCTCGAGCAGTGCTCGTTCGGGGTGCTCGAACCGGCGCAGCCCCGGCTCGCGAGGATGACGGTCCGCCAGACCGGGCCGCCGGGTCGGCGGGACGGGCGCGGCGACCCAGCGCAGCATCGCCTCGGTCCCGTCCGGCCCGACCGACGCGTTCGTGCTCTGGTGGTACAGCAGCTCGACGTGGTCGACCTGGTCGAGCCCGGAGACGAGGTCCGTCACCACGAGCCCGGACAGCCCGGGGAACATCCCCGCCATCGTCACCGAGGCGACGCCCCGCCGGCGTGCGCGGGCATCCGTCGCGCGTACCTGGGCGGTCAGAGTGGGGTCCGGGCTCACGTCGACGACGTGGACGCCGGCGCCCAGGCCGACCTCCTGCACGAACGGACGGTCCTGTGGCGCCGCGACGACGAGGGCGTCCGCACCGTCGAGGGCCCGGGCGATGCTCGCGGCGTCGCGGACGTCGAGGTGCACCTGCTCGGGTGCGCCGACGGCCCGCGCGGTCAGTGGTGCGCGCTCGGCCCGGTGGTCGCCCGCCACGACGGTCGCGTCCGTGGTCCGCGCGAGCCTGGTGGCGATGCGTCCGCCCAGCACCCCGGACGCTCCTGCGACGACGATGCGGGGCACGGGACTCCTTCGGCGACGGGTTCTCGTTCGGCGACGGTGTCCCGTTGATCCGGACGGCCGACGCCGCGAGACTACGCCCCCGCGCCCTACGTGGATACGGGCCTGCGCCCGAGGTCACCTATGGGCCGGTGCCCGAGGTCGACGAGGACGAGGTCGAGCAGCTCGGTGGCCCGGCGGATGCCGGGCAGCCCGGTGCGCTCGAGGACCGCACGCCGGACGTCGGCGGCCACCGCGCGATCCCCGAGCAGCGCGCGCGCCGGCCCCGCCGACCGGTCGAACGGAAGACGGCGAACGAGGTCGAGCACCGTGCGCGCCGGCGTCGTGGCCGGGACACCGTCGACGTGTGTGAGGTCGTGCGCGCGCAGGACGATCTTGTGTCGGGCCCTGCCCGTGCGCCCGGGGGCTCGCGCCGTGTCGGGGATTCTGGGGCGAGGGCCGCCGACGTGGACCCAGGCGGCCGAGCCGAGACAGAGCACCTGGTGGGGGCTGAGCTCCTCGGACGCCTGTGCTGCCCGTGCCGCGCGCGCCAGACCTGCGCCGATCGCCGCCGGCGGCGTCGTCCCGTCCGCCGACTCCCACACGGTCGACAGGGGCGGGGGGTCGGCACCACCGGGGGTGCGGACGACGAGGGCGTCGCCGTGGACCGGTGCCACCAGCTGGGGTGCGGGGAGGGCACGTGGGGCGAGCCAGGTCAGAGCCGGATGCATGTGCCCACGATGGCCTGGACGCCCGCGGCCCCGCCCACGATCTGTGGACGGGGCCGCGGGAGCGGTGCCTGTGGATGGATCAGGCGTCGGCGGACGCCTGTATCTGGGCGAGCCAGGAACGGCGAGCGTCGAGCGCCTCCTGGGCGGTGGCGATCTTCTTGTCGTCGCCGGTGGCCCGGGCCTTCTCGAGGTCCTCCTCGAGGCCGGCGATGGCGTCCTCGAGCTGGGCGAGCATGCCGTCCGCCCTGGCCTTCTTCTCGGGGTCGGACCGGTTCCAGCGCTCGGCCTCGGCGTCGCGGATGGCCTTCTCGACGGCGCGCATGCGGCCCTCGACGCGCTGGATGTCCGCCCGCGGCACCTTGCCCGCCTCCTCCCACTGGTCCTGCAGCGGACGCAGGGCGTTCTTCGCGGCCTCGACGTCCGTGATCGGCAGGAGGGCCTCGGCCTTCGTGAGGATCTCGAGCTTGACCTCGAGGTTGCCCTCGTACTCCTTGTCGATCGCCGCGTTGGCGGCGGTGCGGTTGTCGAAGAAGCGCTGCTGCGCGGTGCGGAATCGGTGCCAGAGCTCGTCGTCGACCTTCTTCGAGGCGCGTCCGGCCGCCTTCCACTGGTCCATGAGGTCGCGGTAGGCGCCCGAGGTGGGTCCCCAGTCGGTCGAGCCGGAGAGCTCCTCTGCGCGCGTGATGAGCTTCTCCTTGGCCCGGCGCACCTCGTCCTGGCTGGCGTCGAGCTCGTGGAAGAACGCCTTGCGCTGCTTGTCGAACTGGGTGCGGGCGGCGGAGAAGCGCTTCCACAGCGCGTCCTCGTCCGGCTTGTCGATGCGCGGACCCGAGCGCTGGGCCTTCTTCCAGCTGTCGAGCAGGCCCCGCATCTCCTCGCCGGAGGCCTTCCACCGGGTGTTGGCGGGGTTCTGGGCGGCGATCCCCTCGGCCCGCTCGATGAGCGCGGTGCGCTCGACGAGGGCCTCGGCCTTGGCCTCGGCGCGCGCGACGCGCGCCTTCTCGCGCTCGACCTCGATGACCTGCTCGACGGCGGCCAGTCGCTCGCGCAGCGCCGGCAGGTCCCCGACGGCGGCCGGCTCGGCGAGCTGCTCGGTGAGCTTGCGATGCGTCTGGCCGGCCTCCTTCGGGGTGATGTGGCTCAGGCGCGTCTCGAGGAGCGCGACCTGAGCGGCGAGGTCGAGGTAGCGGCGCACGTACATGCCGAGCGCCTCCTCCTCGGAGCCGCCCGGGAACTGACCCACGATCCGTTCCGAGTCGCCGTCCTTGACGTAGACCGTGCCCTCCTCGTCGACCCGTCCGAAGGCGGCTGCCGCCGCGGCGAGCGCGGGGTCCAGCGCCGGCTGGGGGGCGGCGGGAGCGGCCGCGGCGGCCGGGACCGGTGCGACCGACGGCTTGGCCGGCATCGCCTTCGGCGTCGGCACGGAGCCCGGTGTCGGTGCGGGCGCCCCGCCCGGCCGTGGGCGCGGGGTGGGAGCCGGCGGCGCAGGAGGCGCGTCCGGTGCGTGGGACTCCGGTGCCGCAGCCGCGGGTGCGGGTGCGGGTGCGGGTGGCGCCGGGGCTGCCTCGGGAGCCGGCGATGCTGCCTCGGGTGCCGGTGGTGCCGGTGGTGCCGGGGCTGCCTCGGGTGCCGGGGCTGCCTCGGGTGCCGGGGCTGCCTCGGGTGCCGGGGGTGGTGCCGGGGCTGCCGGGGGTGCCGGGGCTGCCTCCGGACCATGCGCAGTCTCGGGAGCCGGCGGCGCGGGAGGCGCGTCCGGTGCGGGCGGTGCCGGCGCAGTCTCGGGTGCCGGCGGCGCGGGAGGCGCTTCGGGAGCCGGCGCGGTCTCGGGTGCCGGTGGAGCCTCCGACGCAGGCGGTGCGGACGGCGCGTCCGCGGCTGGCCCCGGCCCAGCCTCGGGCGCAGGAGGGCCGGCCTCGGCCGGCTCCGGTGCCGGATGCGCGGCCGCGCGGGCCGATTCCTCCTCGGTGGTCCCGGGCGCCTCGGGGGAGCCGTGGGGCTCCGCGGGTGCGTTCTCGTCGCGGTAGGGCTGATCGCTCACGTCGCTCACTCCATGCCGAGGCCCGCGTGCGGGCGTCGTCGTCACCGCGGCACCGACCTGGTGCGCGGGTCCCCGGCTCGGCAGGGGACCCGGACAGCGTAGTTCGCTCCGCGCATCCGCACCGACACGTGACCGTCCGCGCGCGGGCGAAAGGTTCGAATCCCACCGAGAGTGCAGTCCGGCCCGAGAGGGCCACGCCCGCGAGCTGCGCCCCGGGCCCCGTCTACCCTGGCGGCATGCTCGTCCGCCGCGTCGTCGCCCCGGCCCTCGAGGTCAACACCTTCGTCCTCGCCCCGGCCCAGGACGGCCCGTGCGTCGTCGTCGACCCGGGAGCCGGCTCCGCCGAGCTCCTCGCCCCGGTGCTCGAGCACCTGGGGCTGAGCGTCGGCGCCGTCCTCGTCACCCACGGCCACCCGGACCACGTGTGGGACGCCGCCGCCGTCGCGGACCCCGCCGGCGTCCCCGTGCAGATCGCGGCACCCGACCGGCCCCGCCTGGCGGACCCCGCCGGCGCCGACCAGGTCGGCGACCTCCTCGGCGGCCAGTTCCCGCTGATCGCAGGCACCCCGTGGCGCCGGCCGGCCGCCGTCCAGCAGATGTCCACCGACCTCCTCACCGGCGGGGGAGCGGCGGTCGTCCCCGCGCTCGGCGTGCGCGGCATCCCCGCCCCCGGGCACACGGCAGGCTCGACGGTGCTGCTGCTCCAGGCCGACGAGCTCGACACCGGCGAGCCCGGCGACCCTGGCCACGTGCGGCTACCGACCCCGACGGTGCCGCACCTGCTGCTGCTCACCGGCGACGTCGTCTTCGCGGGCTCCGTCGGCCGCACCGACCTGCCCGGCGGCGACCCCCGAGCCATGGACGAGACGCTGCGGACCCTCACGCGCGTCGTCGACCCGCGCTCGATCCTCCTGCCGGGCCACGGTCCCGTCACCACCCTGCAGCACGAGCTCGCCACGAACCCCTGCCTCTCCTGAGACCTGGCCGGCCGATCGACATCGGGCAAGGCCCGGAGCGTGCGCGATGGGAGCAGACGCACACCGCCGGGCCACCCGACGCGGCCGCACCGCACGGGCGGGGGCGACCATCGGTGGAACAATCGGGCCCATGGCTCGTACCCCCTCGTTGTCCGGATTCCCCGAATGGCTGCCCGACGGACGTCTCGTCGAGAACCACGTCCTGGACACGCTGCGGCACACCTTCGAGCTGCACGGGTTCGCGCCGATCGAGACCCGTTCCGTCGAACCGGTCGAGCAGCTCCTGTCCAAGGGCGAGACCTCCAAGGAGATCTACCTCCTCAGCCGTCTCCAGGCCGACGACGACGCCGCCGGCGATCCCGCGTCCGGCACCGACCGGCGGCTCGGGCTGCACTTCGACCTCACGGTCCCGTTCGCGCGCTGGGTCGTCGAGCACGCCGGGGACCTGACGTTCCCGTTCCGCCGCTACCAGATCCAGAAGGTCTGGCGCGGGGAGCGCCCCCAGGACGGCCGGTTCCGCGAGTTCACCCAGGCCGACGTCGACGTCGTCGGCGACGGCGCGCTGGCCGAGCACCACGAGGCCGAGCTCGCCCTCGTCATGGCCGAGGCCCTCGCCGCCCTGCCGGTGCCGCGCGCCGTCGTCCGCGTCAACAACCGCAAGCTCTCCCAGGGCTTCTACTCCGGCATCGGGCTCACCGACGTCGAGGCCGTGCTGCGGTCGATCGACAAGCTCGACAAGATCGGTCCCGAGGCCGTGGCGGCGCTGCTGGCCGACGAGGCGGGCGCGAGCGAGCAGCAGGCCGAGCAGGCCCTGCGGCTCGCCGGGATCCGCGGCACCGCGTCCGAGGTCGAGGAGCAGGTCCGCGCCCTCGGCGTGCGCACGGACCTCCTCGACGAGGGGCTCGACTCCCTGCTCGCCGTGCTGTCGTCCGCCGAGCGCCGCCGCCCGGAGGCCGTCGTCGGGGACCTGTCGATCGCCCGGGGCCTCGACTACTACACGGGGACCGTCTACGAGACGACCCTGCTCGGCCACGAGGACCTCGGCTCGATCTGCTCCGGCGGACGGTACGACTCCCTCGCCACCGCCGGCTCCCGGACCTTCCCGGGGGCAGGACTGTCGATCGGCGTCTCCCGCCTGGTCGCCCGCATCCTCGGCGCCGACCTGGCGCGCGCGTCCCGTCCGGTGCCCAGCGCCGTGCTCGTCGCGGTCGCCGACGAGGACCACCGCGGCGCGTCCGACGACGTCGCCGCGGCACTGCGGGCCCGCGACATCCCCGTGGAGGTGGCCCCGAGCGCGGCGAAGTTCGGCAAGCAGATCCGCCACGCCGACCGGCGCTCGATCCCGTTCGTCTGGTTCGTCTCGGGCGACGGCCACGAGGTCAAGGACATCCGCTCCGGCGAGCAGGTCGCCGCCGACCCCGCCACCTGGGAGCCGCCGGCCGGTGACCGCCGGCCGACGGTCGCGCCCACCGTCGAGGACGGCCGGTGAGCCTGCCCGCAGGCACCGGCGCCGCGGCACGGCGCGTCCTCGCGGCACTCACCGAGCTGCGTGAGGTCCTCGGCGCCGTGCGGCTCCCGCTGGCCACACCGGTCGCCGCGGGCGCGCGCACCCAGGCGCAGCGGGTCACGCAGCAGCTCGACGACTACGTGCTCGCGCGGTACTCCCGGATCGACGCGCCGCTTCTCGCCGTCGTGGGCGGTTCGACCGGTGCCGGCAAGTCGACCCTGGTCAACGCCCTCCTCGGCGCACCGGTGACCAGCGCGTCCGCCATCCGCCCGACCACGCGCCGGCCGCTGCTCGTCCACCACCTTCTCGACGAGGAGTGGTTCGCGGGCGACCGGGTGCTGCCCGGGCTCGCCCGCGTGCACGTCTCCGGCGACGCCGCGCCGACGCCCGCCGGCGAGGGCACCCACGGCGAGCTCGAGCTGCGCGTCTCGGACCGGGTGCCGCCGGGCCTGGCGGTCCTCGACGCACCGGACATCGACTCGGTGGTCGAGGACAACCGCCGCCTCGCCGGCGAGCTCCTCGCCGCGGCGGACCTGTGGGTGTTCGTCACGACCGCCGCCCGATACGCGGACGCCGTGCCGTGGGAGCTCCTCGCCGAAGCCGCCGCACGACGGATCGTCGTCGCCGTCGTCCTCAACCGCGTGCCGCAGGGGGTGTCGGGGGAGGTCCGCCATGACCTGTCCGCGCGGCTCGCCGCCGCCGGCCTCGGCCGGGCGCCCCTGTTCACCGTCGCCGAGGTGCCGATCCCGGACGGCGGGCTCCTGCCGGACATGGACGTCGCGCCGCTGCGCGCCTGGCTCGGCGGCATCGCCACCGACTCCGCCTCGCGTGCGGCGGTCGCCCGGGCCACGCTCGGCGGCGCCGTCGACGATCTCGTCCGGCGCACGGCCACGGTCGGCGAGGGCGCACGCGAGCAGTCCGTCGTCGTCGACCGCCTGCGCGAGGACGTCGACATCGCCTACGGCGCGGCGGAGGAACGGGCCGTCGCAGCCGCCGGCGACGGCTCGATGCTGCGCGGCGAGGTGCTCGCCCGGTGGCAGGAGCTCATCGGGACCGGGGAGCTCATGCGCGCCCTGGAGTCCCGGGTCGGCCGCATCCGCGACCGCATCGTCTCCGCACTCACCGGCAAGGGGTCTCCGGTCGAGCCCGTCACCGAGGCGATCGAGACCGGGATGCTCGCCGTCCTCGTCGAGGAGGTCCGTCGCGCGTCCGCCGAGGCCGAGCGGGCCTGGCTGCGCGAGCCGGCCGCCCGTGAGCTCGTGCGCGCCGCCGTCGCCCACCGGCCGGACGACGAGGCGATCCGTGCCCGCGCCGCCGACGAGGTGCGCGCCTGGCAGTCCGCCCTGCTCGACCTCGTGCGTGAGGAGGGCGCCGACCGCCGGCAGACCGCCCGCGCGCTGTCCTTCGGCGTCAACATCCTCGGCGCCGCCCTCATGGTCGCGGTCTTCGCGTCGACGGCGTTCATCCCGACCGGCGCCGAGGTGGCCGTCGGCGGCGGCACGGTGGTCGTCGCACAGAAGATCCTCGAGGCCGTCTTCGGCGACGACGAGGTCCGGCGCATGGCCGAGCGCGCCCGCGAGGACCTCGCGGGGCGCATCCGCGGCCTTCTCGCCGAAGGGGCGCGCCACTTCACGGACCAGCTGGACGCCCTCGGCGTCGACGAGGCCCTGGCGGACCGGATCGACTCCGCCGCCCGGGCGGTCGCCGACGCGCGCCGCGCGGAGAACGCCCGATGAGCGCGAGGCGCCGCGGCAGGCGCGCACGGGACACCGGGGACCTGGCGACCGACCTGACGCACCTGCGCACCGCCGTCGAGGCCGCGCGCGGCCACCTGCCCGCCGACGTGCTCGACCGGGCCGACGTCGTGCTCACGCGCGCCGGCGAGCGCGGCAGCCTCGCCCCCGGCACCACGGTGGCGGCCCTGCTGGGCGCGACCGGCTCGGGGAAGTCCTCCCTGGTCAACGCCCTCGCCGGCGCGCCGGTGGCGCGCGTGGCCCCCACGCGTCCGACGACGCAGCGCCCGCACGCCGTCACCTTCGCGCCCGGGCCGGACGGGTCGGCCGCGACCGCCGAGCTGCTCGACTGGCTGGACGTCCCCGAGCGGACGCCCGCCGGCGGTCATGACGAGCGCACGGCCGGGCTCGTCGTGCTCGACCTGCCCGACATCGACTCCACCGCCGCCGCGCACCGGGAGCTGGCCACCCAGCTGGCCGAGCGCGTCGACGTCCTCGTCTGGGTGCTCGACCCGCAGAAGTACGCCGACGCCGTGGTGCACCGGGAGTTCCTCGCGCCCATGGCGCGGCACGCCGACGTCACGCTCGTCGTGCTCAACCACGCCGACACGCTCTCCGGCGGGGCCCGGGACGCCGTCGTCGACGACCTGCGGCGGCTGCTCGCCGACGACGGTCTGGGCGGCGTCCCGGTGCTGCTGACCTCCGCACGCACGGGCGAGGGCGTCGCCGAGCTCGCCGGTGCCGTCGCGGACCAGGCCGCGTCCCAGGTGGCCGCCCACGCCCGGCTGCGCGCCGACGCCGCGACCGTCGCCGAGGAGCTCGCCGTGGCGGCGGAGCTGGACGCCGCGGAGCCGGGCAGGTCGCCCGCGGCCGACGAGCGCCAGGTCGTGGCCGCGGCCTCCGGCGCCGCCGGGGTCCCGGTGGTCACGCGCGCGGCCGCGGCCGCCTACCGTCGCCGGGCCGGTCGGCACGTCGGGTGGCCGCCCGTGCGGTGGGTCAGCCGCCTGCGGCCCGACCCGCTGCGCCGCCTGCACCTGGGGGAGCGGGGCGGAGCGGGGCGCGTGACGTCCCTGCCGCCCGCGGGACCGGCACAGGTCGCCTCGCTGACGACGGCCGTGCGCCGCCACGTCGAGGCCCGGGCCGGGGGCATGCCCGACGCGTGGCGTGCTGACGTCGGCGCGGACGTCGAGGGCCGGGTCCCGGGACTGCTCGAGCAGGTCGATCCCGAGATCGGTGCCGTGGACCTCGGCCAGGGCAGGCGCCCGGCGTGGTGGCGCGTGCTCGGCCTGATCCAGTGGGTGCTGATCGGGGCCGCGGTGGCCGGAGGCGTGTGGCTCGGGGGGCTCGCCGTCATGGGCTACCTGCGGATGCCGGCCCCCGCGACGCCAGACTGGCGCGGCTGGCCGGTGCCGACCCTGCTGCTCCTCGGCGGCGTGCTGGCCGGGCTGCTCGTGTGGGTGCTCGGCTCGTGGCTCGCGCGCATCGGCGCGCGGCGCCGCGCGGGAGCGGTGCGCAGGCGACTACGGAGCGTGATCGCCGAGCGCGTGCGCGCGGACGTCACGGAGCCGCTCGACGCGCACCTCGCGAGGTTCGAGGAGTTCAGCTCGGCCGTGCGCGCGCTGCGCTGACCGGCCGACGGTCAGTACCGCGGCTGGCGGGGGCGCGACGGCGAGGTGGAACGCCGGTCGTCGCGCCCGGGGCGGCGGTCCGAGCCCCTGCCGGCGGGCCGGTGCCCGCCCTTCGGCCCGGAGTCCTCACGCAGGTTGAGGCGCCGGCCCCCGACGACGGCGCGGGCGAGCTTCTCCCGCGAGCGGGCGTCAAGGTCGGCGCTCACCTCGACGAGGCTGAAGCTGGGGAAGATGTCGATCTTGCCGATGTCGCCGCCGCGCAGCGAGGACTCCCCGGTCAGGGCACCGACGATCGCGGCCGGCCGGACGCCGTCGCGGTGGCCGACGTCGACGCGGTAGGTCGTCCCGTCGCCGGTGCCGCGGGGGCGCCGGGCCACGCGGCCCTTGGGCTCGCGGCCGTCCTCGAAGCGGGCGCTGAGGAACTCGCCCTGCTCGTCGACGTTCTCCTCGCGCCGCGTGCGGCCGCGTCGGTCGCCCGCGCCGGAGGACCCGGGACGGTCGTCCTTCCAGCTCTTGTCCCGCTGCTTGCGCGCGGGCAGGGCGAGCTGGTCGGGCTCGGACTCCGAGCGCGGGCGCGGCCCGGAGTCGCCGACGGCCAGCGCGAGCAGGGTGGCGGCGACCTCGGCCGGGTCGGCCGGGGCGCTGACGCCCATGGCCTCGGTGAGGAGCGTGCGGTACATCTCGAGGCGGCCCGCGTCGTGCCGCTCGGAGGTCTTGAGGAGGATCGTGCGCGCCTTGTGGGCGGAGACGTCCGCGGGCGTGGGGATGACGGCCTCGGTGAGAGTGGCGTTCGTGGCCCGCTCGATCTGGCCGAGGCGGCCGCGCTCGCGCGGCGTGAGGAACGTCAGGGCGCGGCCCGTGCGCCCGGCCCGGCCGGTGCGGCCGATGCGGTGGACGTAGGAGTCGGTCTCCCGGGGCACGTCGTAGTTGACGACGAGGCCGACGCGCTCGACGTCGAGCCCGCGGGCGGCGACGTCGGTGGCGACGAGGACGTCGAGCGTGCCCTCGCGGAGCCGCTCGACGATGCGCTCGCGCTCCTTCTGCGGGACGTCGCCGGACAGGGCGGCCGCCTGGACGCCGCGGCCCTGGAGCTCGATCGCGACCTCCTCGACCTGCGCCTTGGTGCGGACGAAGACGATGGCGGCATCGGCGTCGGAGACGGCCAGGATGCGGGCGAGCGCTCCGGTCTTGTGCCGGAACGGCACGACGGCGTAGGTCTGCTCGATGTTCGCCACCGTGCTCGCCGGCGGCGTGACCGAGACGTGCGCCGGGTCGGTCATGTGCGTGGCGGCGACGCGTCGGATCGCGGACGGCATCGTGGCCGAGAACAGCGCCGTGCGGCGGTCGGTCGGCACGTGCGACGCGATCGACTCGACCTCCTCGGCGAAGCCCATCCGCAGCATCTCGTCGGCCTCGTCGAGCACGAGGAAGCGCACATGCGTGAGGTCGAGCGAGCCGCGCTCGATGTGGTCGATGACCCGGCCGGGCGTGCCGACGACGACCTGCGCGCCGTCTTTGAGCCCGCGCAGCTGCGGCGTGTACGACGACCCGCCGTAGATCGGCAGCACCTGCAGCCCCGGCATGCGGTGCGCGAAGTCGGCGATCGCGTCGCCCACCTGGACGGCGAGCTCGCGGGTCGGGGCCAGCACGATGGCCTGGACCTTGCGCAGACCCGGGTCGACAGCGGCGAGCAGGGGCAGACCGAACGCGGCCGTCTTGCCGGTGCCGGTCTGGGCGACCCCGACGACGTCCCGGCCGCTCATGAGCACGGGGATCGTGCGGGCCTGCACGTCGGTCGGCGCGACGAAGCCGAGGTCCTCGACGGCGCGGAGCAGGTCGGTCGGCAGGCCGAGCGTGGCGAAGGTGGCGGGACGCTCCTCGCGCTCGGCCGGCGCGGAGGTCTCCTGCGCGGCGGGCGCCTCGACGCTCGAGGTCTCCTCGACCTGCGGCGCCTGGTCGGCGCCGTCCCGGGGCGAGGCGTGCTCGGTGTCGGGGACGGTGTCGCCGTCGTGGCTCGGGTCGCTGGTGCGGGCAGGCTCTGTGGCGTGATCGGGCACGAAATCTCCTCGGGGTGCGGCGAGCGGGGCGCCCAGGACGGGGCGCGTGCCGCACAGTGCCCGGAAGTCGTCCGCGCCTTGTGCGTCGGAGAGAAGAGTGGGGCGTGCACGGCCATGGATGGCGCGCTCGACCCCAGACGTTACCGGCCGGGCACCCCCGGCGGGTGGTCGAGCCCCGGTGAGAACCGGCACAACGACGCCGTTGCCCCCGGTCAGGCCGGCGAGGTCGCCAGCGTCGACCGGTCGCCCTGCGAGCGGTAGGACGCGGTGGCCGACAGCAGCGCGAGCACGAGGCCGATCCCGAGCGCGGCCACGTAGGGGACCTGTCCCAGCGCGCCGGGCGGGGCGACGGCCACGGCGACCCCGGTGAGCGCGACGAGGACCGCCGGCCCGAGGGCGTCGGCGATCTGGAGGTGCGCGCTGACCTCGCCCTGGCGCGCCCGCGGGGTCCAGCCGAGCGCGAGCACCGAGGAGGAGGACATGGCGAGGCCGATCCCGCCGCCGGCGACGACCCAGGAGACGATCGTCAGCCAGGCGGGCACGTCCGGCCACGAGGTGGGGATCGCGACGGCGATGCCGGCCGCCAGCATCGACGACCCGATCCAGGGCAGCCGCGCCCGCGTCGCCTCGGTCCGCACGCGCGCAGCCACCACGGAGGCCGCGCCCCACGACAGGGAACCGACGGTCAGCACGCTGCCGGCCGACATGGCGTCCCAGCCGTGCTGCTCCTGCAGGAGCAGCACGAGGTAGACCTGGGTCGCGACGTAGGCGCCGTTGAGCAGGGCCCGGCCCGTGACGAGCGCGGGCACGCGGGCTCGCAGCCGCAGCGCGCCGCCGGGCAGTAGGCGGGGGAGGCAGGCCAGCAGCACGAGCGTGCCGAGCCCGAGGAGGATCCAGTCGGACGCCGTGAGCCCGACGCCCTCGCCGGGGGCCGAGCCCGCCGACTGCAGGAGCGCGGCCCCGGTCCCGGCCCCGACGGCGACGAGGATCGCGGAGCCGCCCCGGTCGCCCGGTGCGGATCCTCGCCTCTCGCCCGGTGCCGAGCCCCGCTGCTCGCCCGGCGTCGAGACCGGCCGGGCCCTCGGCACGTCCGGCACGTTCGGCGCGGCGGCGCGGGCCGCCGCCTCGTCGCGGCGGAGCCGGGCGAAGACCGCGAGGACGAGGAACATGGCCGGCACGGCGACGGCCGCGATCCCGAGGAACACCCACCGCCAGGACACGTGGTCCGCGAGGAACCCGGCCAGCAGCGGCCCGACCAGCGACGGCACGACCCACGCCGCGGAGAAGGCCGCGAAGAAACCCGGGCGCCGCCGGGCGGGGACGACGGTCCCCACGAGCACGTACAGCGGGACGATGACGAGCGCACCGCCCACGCCCTGGACCGCCCGGCCGAGCACGAGCAGCCACATGTCCGGGGCGAGGCCCGCGAGCGCGAGGCCGGTGATGAAGGTGACGATGCCGGTGACCAGGGCGGCCCGGGTCCCGCCCGCGTCGCACCACCTGCCGGCGGCCGTCGTCGTGGCCACCTGCGTGGCGAGCGTGATGCCGTAGGCGAGCGCGTAGAGCTGTCCGCCGTCGAGCGCCCGGGAGACCGTCGGCATGGCCGTCGCCACGGCGAGGGCCTCGAAGGCGACGAAGGTGATGAGCGCGATCGAGACGACGAGGAGGAGCCGGATCGTCCTCACGTCGGTGTGTTCCGCGAGATCGTCGCCCGCCTCAGCACTCACCCGCGCATCGTCGCCCCGCGGGGGGCGGCCGGACAACTCACCGGTGCGTGAGACGTACCATCGGGGGCGGCCCCCGCCCGTCTCGCGGGGTGCACCCCGACGGAAGGACCCCTCGTGCTCCGCACGCGCCCCGCAGGAACTCTCACCGCCGCCGACGCCGGCGCAGACGTCACGCTCGCCGGCTGGGTCGATCGACGGCGCGACCACGGCGGCGTCGCGTTCCTCGACCTGCGGGACTCCTCGGGCATCGCCCAGGTCGTCGTCCGCGACGAGGACGTCGCCCACGAGCTGCGCAGCGAGTTCGTCGTCCAGGTGACCGGCGAGGTCTCCGTGCGCCCCGAGGGCAACGCCAACCCCGAGCTCGCGACCGGCGAGATCGAGGTCATCGCCACCGAGCTCACCGTGCTCAACAGCTCGGCCCCGCTGCCGTTCCAGGTCTCGGACCACGCGGGGGACTCGGGCGCCGTCGGCGAGGAGGCCCGCCTCCGGCATCGCTACCTCGACCTGCGCCGCACCGGCCCGGCCGCCGGGATCCGCCTGCGCTCGAAGGTCAACCAGGCCGCTCGGCGTGTGCTCGACGCGCAGGACTTCGTCGAGATCGAGACCCCCACGCTCACCCGGTCCACCCCGGAGGGGGCCCGCGACTTCATCGTGCCCGCCCGCCTGGCCCCGGGCTCCTGGTACGCGCTGCCGCAGTCGCCGCAGCTGTTCAAGCAGCTGCTCATGGTCGGCGGGATGGAGCGGTACTACCAGATCGCCCGCTGCTACCGGGACGAGGACTTCCGGGCCGATAGGCAGCCGGAGTTCACCCAGCTCGACGTCGAGATGAGCTTCGTCGACCAGGACGACGTCATCGGCGTCGCCGAGGAGATCCTCGCCGAGCTGTGGGCGCTCATCGACGTGGCTATCCCGCGCCCGATCGCGCGGATGACCTACGCCGAGGCGATGCGCCGGTTCGGCTCGGACAAGCCGGACCTGCGGTTCGGCGTCGAGATCACCGAGCTGAAGGACTTCTTCGCAGACACCCCCTTCCGTGTGTTCCAGTCCCCGTACGTGGGCGCCGTCGTGATGCCCGGCGGGGCGAGCCAGCCGCGTCGCACGTTCGACGCCTGGCAGGACTGGGCCAAGCAGCGCGGTACGAAGGGCCTCGCCTACGTGACGATCGCGGAGGACGGCACCCTCGGCGGGCCGGTCGCCAAGAACATCTCTGAGGCGGAGCGGGCCGGGCTCGCGGCCGCGGTCGGCGCCGAGCCGGGGGACTGCGTCTTCTTCGCCGCCGGGGAGCAGACGTCCTCGCGCGCCCTGCTCGGTGCGGCGCGGCAGGAGATCGCGGCGCGCACCGGCCTGATCGACGAGGATGCGTGGGCGTTCGTGTGGGTCGTGGACGCGCCGCTGTTCAAGCCGGTCGCCGAGGCCCTGGACGAGGGCGACGTCGCCGTCGGCGGCGGACGCTGGACGGCCGTGCACCACGCCTTCACGTCCCCGACCCCGGAGTGGATCGACCGCTTCGAGGAGGACCCGGGCGAGGCGCTGGCCTACGCCTACGACATCGTCTGCAACGGCAACGAGATCGGCGGCGGTTCGATCCGTATCCACCGTCGCGACGTCCAGCAGCGCGTGTTCGACGTCATGGGCATCGGCGAGGCCGAGGCGCAGGAGAAGTTCGGCTTCCTCCTCGACGCCTTCCAGTTCGGCGCGCCCCCGCACGGCGGCATCGCGTTCGGCTGGGACCGGATCGTCGCGCTCCTGCACGGGGTGGACTCCATCCGGGAGGTCATCGCCTTCCCCAAGACCGGTGGCGGGTACGACCCGCTGACCGGCGCGCCCGCGCCCATCACGGAGGACCAGCGCGCCGAGGCCGGCGTCGACGCCGAGCCCGAGGACGAGGAGCAGGAGCAGGCCGAGGCGGGCAGCAGCGAGCCGACGGGCGGTACCGGCGCGCCGTCCGCACGAGCGTGACCGACGCGCACGAGGGCTTCCTCGACGGCGACCTGTTCTACCGGGCGCAGGCCGCGCGGATCGGGGCCTCGCCGCTGGCCCAGACGGCCACGGCGGGCGTCGGCGTGGGACCCGACCCGAACGGCGGGGGCCGGCGCGTGCTCGCCTCCGGCGACGTCGATCAGATCGTCGACCTGCTCATCGCCCACCCGGTCGCCGACCTGGCCTCCGCCCAGGCGCCGCTCGGGACGCTGGCCGAGCTGCGGCGTCGGGCCGAGGCGGAGGCGGACGCCCGGACGGCCCTCGCGCCGTGGCTCGCCATGACCACGGGACGGGCCTGGGACCTGCTCGCGATCCACGAGGCGCCCGAGACGAGGCCCGGTGAGGAGGCGGTGCTCCGCCTCGAGCAGGTCGAGGCGAACCGCGTCGTTCGCGACGTCCTCGCCGAGGCATACCCGGACACGTGGGCGCTCCGGCACCTCGAGGAGCACACGTGGACCGGCTACGTGCGCGACGGCGAGTGGCTGGCCGTCATGGCGTCCCGGCGCGCGCCCGTCCAGGGCGGAGGAGAGGTCGCCGTGCTCTCGGGCCTGGGCACGCGCCCGGCCCACCGGGGCCAGGGCGTCGGCTCGGCGCTCACGTGCGCGATCACGAGGCGCGAGCTCGCCGCAGGCGCGCGCGTCGTCCAGCTCGGTACGTGGGCCGACGTCGTCGGGCCCAGGCGCCTGTACGAGTCGCTCGGCTTCCGGCTCGTCCAGCAGGTGGAGAACATCGCGCCGGCCGACCCCGCCTGACCGATCGTTCAGGCCGTGCCGAGGGCCTGGCTCGGGAACGGGGCGACGGCACGCGCCCGCGGGCGCGCGACGCGCCCCGACGACCGGTGGCAGGATGAGGCGATGGTGCGCCACCTCGACATCCACCCCACGGACCCGCAGCCGCGGAAGATCGCCCAGGCCGTCGACGTCCTGCGTCAGGGCGGTCTGGTCGCCTATCCCACGGACTCGGGGTACGCGCTCGGCGCGACGCCGGGCAACAAGGACGCGATCGAGCGGATCACGCAGCTCCGGCGCCTGGACAAGAAGCACCACTTCACGCTCGTGTGCCACGACTTCGCCCAGCTCGGTTCGGTCGTCATCGTCGACAACTCCGACTTCCGGCTCATCAAGTCGCTCACGCCCGGGCCGTACACCTTCATCCTCACGGCCACGAAGGAGGTGCCGCGGATGATGGTCCACCCCAAGAAGCTCACCGTCGGCGTGCGTATCCCCGACCACCCCGTCTCCCTGGCGCTCGTGCGCGAGCTGGGGGAGCCGATCCTGTCCTCCACCCTGATCCTCCCGGACGCGGAGGAGCCCATGTCGGAGGGCTGGGTCGTGGCCGAGGAGATCGGCCACGCGCTCGACGCCGTCGTCGACTCCGACGTCACCTCGACCGAACCCACGAGCGTGCTCGACCTCAGCGAGGGGGACGTGCGCGTCGCGCGGGTGGGCGCCGGGGACGTCAGCCGGTTCGAGTGAGCAGGGAACGACGCACGGACCACCGAGCCCCGGCGGGCGTCACGAGTCCCGACGTGCGTCGTCGCTCTCGGCGGGTGCGCCGATCGCGCCGGCGATGCGCTGCTCGAAGGCGTCGGTGGCCGCGGTCGGCAGCACGACGAGTCCGCTGAGCTCGCGGGTGGCGCGCCGGTAGGCCGTCTGCCGCTCCGCATAGGTGGCCGAGGGGTCGTCGGCGAGCGAGAGGAACTTCTTGGCACGGACGAGCGCCTGCTGCTCGGTCACGGAGAACGCCGAGGCCTGACGCCGCCGCGCCTCCTGCTCGGCGACGTCGAACGCGGTCTCGTACCGGCGCACCGCGTCCCGGTACTCGGCGAGCAGCTCCGCGTCGACCGGCTCGTCGGCACCGGCGGCGCCGGGAGCACCGTCGGCATCGCCCGGCCGGAGGGCGTCGGCGTCCCGCTTGGCCCGGTGGAAGTCCACGGTCAGCGGTTCGCGCATGTCGGTCATCAGCGGGTGGTCGATGAGCTTGGCGATGTCGAGCTCGTAGTCGAGCCAGCGCTCGTCCACCGCCGCGTGCCGCGCGCGCGTGCGTTCGATCTCCCGCCGGGAGGCCTCGACCCGCTCCGCCTCTGCGTCCCGCGCGCCGTACTTGATCCGCGCGAGCTCGATCTTGTGCTTACGCCTGCGCTTGTCCCACTTGCTCACACCCGTGGCGACGCCACCGACCGCGCCGCCGATGACCCCGCCGAGGGGGAACACCAGCCACCAGTAGCCGGCGATGAAGTCGAAGAGGCCCACGACCGCACTCTAGGGTGCCGCACCTCGGCGCCCGATCGGTGACTCCGAACGCCCGCGCGGCCTGAGAATTGCGGCGCGAACGCCGTTGACCTGGCTTATCATCCTCCGCGTGCCACCCGCCATCCACGCCTCTGCCCTGCGCAAGACGTACGGCGACTTCGTCGCGGTCGACGGGATCGACCTCGAGGTGGCGCCCGGAGAGAGCTTCGGCCTGCTCGGCCCCAACGGCGCCGGCAAGTCGACGACGATGCGCATGATCGGCGGCACGCTGGACCGCTCCGGCGGGGAGCTGAGCGTGCTCGGCATGGACCCGGGCCGGCAGGGCCCCGAGGTCCGCGCCCACCTCGGCGTCATACCGCAGCAGGACAACCTCGACGAGGAGCTCCGGGTCAAGGAGAACCTCGTGATGTACGGCCGGTACTTCGGCATGTCGCGCCGCGAGCTTGCCGCCAGGGCCGACGAGCTGCTCGAGTTCGCCCAGCTCACCGAGAAGTCCCGGGCCAAGGTGCAGTCGCTCTCCGGCGGGATGAAGCGACGCCTGACGATCGCACGGGGGCTGGTCAACGACCCCAAGATCCTCCTGCTCGACGAGCCCACGACCGGCCTGGACCCGCAGGCGCGGCACATCCTGTGGGACCGGTTGTTCCGCCTCAAGGAGGGCGGGACCACGCTCGTCGTGACGACCCACTTCATGGACGAGGCCGAGCAGCTGTGCGACCGGCTCGTGGTCGTCGACCACGGCCGGATCATGGCCGAGGGCTCGCCGCGCGCGCTCATCCGCGAGTACTGCACGCGCGAGGTCGTCGAGCTGCGGTTCGGCTCCGCGCGCAACTCGTCCGTGGTGGCCGAGCTCGCGGACGTCGCCGAGCGCACCGAGGTGCTGCCCGACCGCGTGCTGCTCTACGCCGACGACGGCGAGGCCGTCGTCGAGGAGGTCGCCCACCGGGGCCTGAGCCCGATCACCTCGCTCGTGCGCAGGTCCTCCCTGGAGGACGTGTTCCTCCGGCTCACCGGCAGGAGCCTCGTTGACTGACCACGAGGACGCCGCCCGGGCAGGAGCCGGGGCGGGGGCGACGACGGGGGTGTCGTCGTCGGGCGGTCCCGACGCGACGGTCGCCACCTCCGCCGGCGCCGACCCCCGCCACCTGGCGATGGCCGCCGCCGCGCGACGCTGGGGCTGGTGGTACCAGACCGAGGCCTGGCTGCGGAGCTTCCGCTACTACGCCTTCTCGGCGCTGATGTACGCCGTCGGGCAGCCGCTCGTCTACATGATCGCCATGGGTATCGGGCTGGGCACGCTCGTCGGCCAGGGCGCGGGCACCGTCGACGGCGTGGACTACCTGACGTTCGTCGCGCCCGCGATCCTCGTCTCGACCGCGGTGATGTCGGTGACCGGCGAGATGACCTACCCCGTGATGACCGGGTTCAAGTGGCAGCGGCTCTACCACGCGCCCGCCGCGACGGCGATGAGCCCCGGGCACATCGCGCACGGCCACTTCGTCGGCGTCATGCTCCGGTTCGCCGCCCAGTGCCTCGTCTTCTGGCTCATCATGCTCGCGTTCGGCGCCACGTCGTCGCCGGCCTCGGTGCTCCTCGTGCCGATCGGCGTGCTGGCCGCCGCGGCGTTCGGTGCACCGGTGCAGGCGTACGCGTCGACGCTCGAGGACGAGGGCTTCCAGTTCTCGGCGATCCAGCGCTTCGTCGTCATGCCGATGTTCCTCTTCGCGGGCACGTTCTTCCCGCTCACCGTGATGCCCGTGTACCTCCAGTGGATCGGTTGGCTCTCCCCGGTGTGGCACGGCAGCCAGCTGGCCCGGGTGGTCTCCTACGGCGCCGACGTCGCCCCGTGGCTCATCGCCGCGCACGTCGCGTTCCTCGTGGCGTGCACGGCCCTCGGGCTCGTGTGGTCCCGGCGGTCCTACACGCGCAGGCTCTCCTCATGAGCGCGCGGTCCATGATCCGCTCGCTGTGGGCGGGCAACACCGGGGCGGTCGTCGAGCGCGGGTTCACCGTGGTGCTCGCCCAGAACTGGATCATCCTCGTCTCCGGCTTCTTCGAGCCCGTGCTCTACCTGCTGGCGATGGGGATCGGCATGGGCGGCCTCGTCGGCGAGGTCGTCGGCCCCGGCGGGCAGGCGGTCGAGTACGCCGTCTACATCGCCCCGGCGCTGCTGGCCACCTCCGCGATGAACGGCGCCATCTACGACTCGACCTTCAACGTCTTCTTCAAGCTCCGCTTCGCCAAGCTGTACCAGGCGATGCTGCAGACGAGCCTCGGTCCCCTCGACGTGGCGCTCGGCGAGATCGTCATGGCCCTGTTCCGCGGGTTCCTCTACGCGTGCGGGTTCCTCGGCGTCATGGCCCTCATGGGCCTGGTGACCAGCTGGTGGGCGCTGCTCATGGTGCCCGCGGCCGTCCTCGTCGCCTTCGGTTTCGCCGCGATCGGCATGGGGATCACGAGCTTCATGACGAGCTTCCAGCAGATGGACGTCATCGGGTTCGTCATGCTCCCGATGTTCCTGCTCTCCGCCACGCTCTACCCGATCGACGTCTACCCCGAGGCCGTGCAGTGGCTCGTCCAGGCGCTTCCGCTGTGGCACGGCGTCGAGCTGATGCGCCACCTGGGCGTCGGACACGTCGACTGGGCCACGCTCGGGCACCTCGGCTACTTCGTGGCGATGGTGGGCGCGGGGCTGTGGCTGACGACCGTGCGGCTGCGCGCCCTGTTCCTGCGCTGAAGGCGCCGGCTCGTCCGGCACCGGCAGGGGGACGGTGGCGAGGTCGTGCCGGAGGTGGTGAGGTCGTGCCTGCGGAGCACGATCTCGCCATGTGCGGCACGACCTCGGCGCAGGTGGGGACCGGACCGGGCGGCCCCGCGGTCAGGGCTGCGGGTCCTCGGCGTCGTAGTCGAGGAACTTCCTCTGGAGGGCCACGACCGCGGCGAGGGCGAGGACGCACGCAACACCGGCGGCCACGAGCGCCCAGCCCTCGCCGGTGACCGTGGCGAGCGAGCCGAGGAGGAACTCGCCCAGGCGGGGCCCGCCGGCGACCACGACGATGAAGATGCCCTGGAGCCGGCCGCGCAGGTGGTCGGGGGTGGCGACCTGCAGGATCGTGGTCCGGAAGACCATGGCGATGGAGTCCGCCGAGCCGGACACCGCGAGCGCGACGCACACGAGCACCAGCGCCCACGGCGCGCCGAGATGCCCACCCAGGAGCACGGCCGCCCCGGCGAGCGCGACGGCCACCCCGTAGGAGCCCACCGCCGCCACCGTGCCCACACCCTGCCGGCGCACCCGTCCCACGGGACCGGAGAACGTCAGCGCGAGCAGCGCCCCCGCGGCGATGGCGGCCGAGAGCACGCCGGTCGTCCCCTCGGTGCCGCCGAGCCAGACGATCGCCACCGCCGGCAGGAGGGCGCGGGGATTCGCCAGCACCATGGCGCAGAAGTCCGTGAGGAACGTCATCCGGATGTTGGGTGCGGTGGCGAGGAAGCGCACGCCGTCGGCGACCGAGCGCAGCCCGGGCATGCGCGCCCGCACGCCCGCGACCGAGCCCTGCGGCGGCACGGGCGGCAGCGTCCACATCCCCCACATCGCCACCGTGTAGAGCAGGGCGTCGCCGAGGTAGGTCATCGTGTAGCCGACGTGCTCGACCATGAACCCGGCGAGCAGCGGGCCCACGAACATCGACCCGGACATGACGATGGCGTTGAGCGCGTTCGCCGCCGGCAGCTGGTGGGGCGGCAGCAGACGGGGATAGATCGCGGAGCGCGCGGGGGAGACGATCGCGAAGCCCGTCGAGTGCAGGACCACGAGCCCGTAGAGGACCCACGTCTCGGTATTGCCGAGCGCGGCCTGCGCCACGTTGAGCCCACCGGTCACCCACAGCAGGACACCGCCGGCGAGAGCGACCTTGCGCCGGTCGAACACGTCGACGACGGCGCCGCCGTACAGGCCGACGACGACAATGGGCACGAGCGCGAACAGCCCGACGAGCCCGACCGACATCGACGAGCCGGTCAGCGCGAACAGCTGCAGCGCGATCGCGGTCGTGGCGAGCTGGGCGCCGAGGGCGGACGCCAGCTGGCCGACCCACAGGTGCCGGTAGGGGACCGACTCGCGCAGCGGCGTGAGGTCGAGGAGGAGCCGCACCTCAGTGCTCGATCGAGAAGCGCTCGTAGAGCCGCCTCAGCGGGGCCGGCGCCCACCAGTTCCAGCGGCCGAGCAGCGTCATCGTGGCGGGCACGAGCAGCAGCCGCACGAGGGTCGCGTCGAGGAGGACGGTGAGCGCGAGCCCGAGCCCGACCTGCTGGATCGCGTCGATCTCCCCGAGGGCGAACCCGAGGAACACGGCGATGATGATCGCCGCCGCGGAGGTGATGATCCGCCCCGAGCGCTGCAGCCCCCGCTCGACGGCGAGGTCGTTGTCCCCAGTTGAGTCCCAGTACTCCTTGATGCGCGCCAGGAGGAAGACCTCGTAGTCCATCGCGAGCCCGAACCCGAAGGCGACGATGATCGCCACCACGTACGTCTCCAGGCCGGCGTGCGGCTCGGACAGGCCGATGAGGCTCGATCCCGTCTCGGACGTGAAGAGCCAGGTGGTCAGCCCGAGCGACGCGGCGATCGAGAGGACGTTGATGAGCAGGGCCTTGATCGGGATGAGCAGCGACCCGGTCATGAGGAACAGCAGGACGAACACGGCCAGGACGACGACGCCGGCCGTCAGCGGGAGCCCGTCGACCAGGGAGTCGGTGAAGTCAATCTGCGCTGCCGCCGTCCCGCCGGTGAAGGTCTCGAACCCCGGGTCGACGGCGCGGATCTCCTCCGTGGCGGCGACGCCCGTGGCGTCGCCCGGGTCGTCGGTGGCGAGCGTGATGGTGACGAGCGACCGGCCGTCGTCCAGGACGCTCGGCGTCCCGACGGACTCCACACCGTCGATCGCCTCGACCGCCTCGGCCCACGCGCCGAGCTCGTCGGGCGCGGCGTCGGCCACCGTGTAGGCGTCGGCGAACCCGAGCGCGGGATAGTCCTCGGCGAGCACCTGCAGCGCCTGCCCGGTGTCGGTGTCGGTCGGGACCATCTCGACCGACGACGAGCGCAGCGTCATGTTCGCCAGCGGGGAGACGGCCACGGCGAGGAGTGCGGTGACCCCGACGAGGATCGCCCAGGGATGGCGGTGGACGAACCGGGCGAGCCTGGAGAACGCGCCCTCGTCGGACCCGGTGTCCCCGAAGGCACGCACGAGGAGCCGGAGCCCCGGGACCTTCGCCAGCGCGGAGCCGCGCGCGAGGCGGTGGCCGGTCAGGACGAGGACCGCCGGGATGAGCGTGATTGCCGCGACGACGGCCAGGAGCACGACGGCGACCGCGCCGGCCGAGATCGTCGTGAGGATGTCGGGACGCATGAGGAGCAGGCCGGCCACGGAGATCGCCACGGTGACGGCGGAGTAGAACACCGTGCGTCCCGCGGTCTCGACGCATCTGCGCACGGCCGCCATCAGCCGCGGGTCGCGGCTCCCGGGCCGGAAGGGCCCCGCGTCGTCGGTCGTCTCGCGGATGCGGGCGACCTCCTCGCGGAAGCGCGAGACCACGAGCAGGCCGTAGTCGATGGACAGGCCGAGCCCCAGGACGGTGACCACGTTGAGGACGAAGGACTGGATCTCCATCCCGTAGGTGAGCGCGAGCAGCGCACCCATGCCGGCGACGATCGACGCGAGCGCACCGATCACGGGCAGCGTCGCGGCGAGGAAGCCGCCGAAGACGACCACCATGATGAGGAGGGCGACCGGCAGCCCGATCGCCTCGCCCCGGATGAGGTCCTCCTGGATCTGGGCGTTGATGGCGTCGACGACGAGCTGGGTCGAGGTGAGGTGGGCGTCCGCGTCCGGTCCGAGGGCGGACAGGTCGGCGGACTCCATGAGCTCCACGACCTCGGCGTGGGTGGCGTCGACGTCGGCGTCGTTGTCGATGGTCGCGATCACCGCGACGCCGTCGCCCTGGGCCGAGACGAACGGGCCGGCCTGCTCGTCGGCGGGACCGCCGGGGAAAGCCGCGGGGGAGACGGCGCGGGAGACGCCCGAGATCTGGTCGAGCTCGGCGGTGAGCGGTCCGAGCACCTGGGCGACGGCGGCCTGGGTCTCGGGGTCGGCCACGTCGATCCCGGTGACGACCATCGTCACGGTGTCGGCGTCGGTCGAGCTGTCCTCCATCGCGCGGGAGGCGATCGTGGACTCGGAGCCCTCGATGACCGGTTCGTCGCCGGCGGCCATCCGGTCGAAGAGCCCGTCGCCGCCGAACCCGGTCAGTGCCCACGTCCCGGCGCCGGCGACGACGAGCACCCAGGCCAGGACGACGAGCTTCGGGAACGAGGTGACCAGTCGGCCCAGTGCGCGGAACACGAGGCTCATGCTCGCACCGCGCGACCGGCCGCACGTACCTGATTGCCGTTGCGGCCACGAGGCGTGCGCCACCCCCGCACGCCCGATGACGGCGGTCCGGATGTGGGACGGGCTCCGTAGGCTGGGGCGGTGGACCTGTTCACCTCCGCCTCGACCACCGACGACGGCACGCCCGCCGCCTCGGCGGGCGCGCCGTTGGCCGTGCGCATGCGGCCGGCGAGCGCGGACGAGGTCCTCGGCCAGGACCATCTGCTCGCGCCGGGGCAGCCGCTGCGCCGCCTCCTCGAGCCGGCCGACGCGTCCGGCTCACGCCGCACGGCCCCGGCCTCCGTCGTCCTGTGGGGCCCGCCCGGCACGGGCAAGACGACGATCGCGTACCTCGTGGCGCGCGCCTCGGGCCGCAGGTTCGTCGAGCTGTCCGCCGTCACGGCCGGCATCAAGGACGTGCGCTCCGTCGTCGAGTCCGCCCGTCGGGACCTCGTCACCTCCGGGCGGGAGACGGTGCTGTTCGTCGACGAGGTGCACCGGTTCACCACCACCCAGCAGGACGCGCTGCTGCCGGCCGTGGAGAACCGCTGGGTCACGCTCGTGGCCGCCACCACCGAGAACCCGAGCTTCTCGGTCAACGCCCCGTTGTTGTCCCGCTCGCTCCTGCTCACCCTGCGCCCGCTGACGGCCGACGACGTGCGCAGCCTCGTGGCGCGCGCCCTTCACGACGAGCGCGGCCTGGGCGGGTCGCTCACGCTTCAGGACGACGCGGCCGACGTGCTCGTGCGGCTCGCCGGGCCGGACGCCCGCAAGGCGCTGACCATCCTCGAGGCCGCGGCCGCGGCCGCGGAGGACGCCGGCGACACCGCGGTGGCCACCGCCCACGTCGAGGCGGCGATCGACGTCGCGGCCGTCGTCTACGACCGCGACGGCGACCAGCACTACGACGTGATCTCCGCGTTCATCAAGTCCATGCGCGGCTCCGACGTCGACGCCGCCCTGCACTACCTGGCGCGCATGATCGCGGCGGGGGAGGACCCGCGATTCATCGCCCGCCGCCTCATCGTCCACGCGTCCGAGGACGTCGGCATGGCGGACCCCACCGCGCTGACGACCGCGGTCGCCGCCGCCCAGGCGGTCCAGCTCATCGGGATGCCCGAGGGACGGATCCCGCTCGCGCAGGCCACCATCCACATCGCGTCGGCCCCGAAGTCCAACGCCGCCTACCTCGGCATCGACGAGGCCCTGGCCGACGTCCGATCGGGCCGATCCGGCCAGGTGCCCCACCACCTGCGCGACGCGCACTACGCCGGCGCCGAGCGGGCCGGCCACGGGGTCGGCTACCGCTACCCGCACGACGACCCGCGCGGCGTCCTGGCGCAGGACCACCTGCCCGAGGAGATCGCGGACGCCACCTACTACCGGCCCACCACCCACGGGCACGAGCGGGAGATCACAGGGCGCCTCGGCGCGATCCGCTCGATCCTGCGCGGGAAGCGCTGATACCCTGCTGAGGTTGTCCTGCGCCACCGGCGCAGGCGCTCCTGGGGTCCTGGCCACCGCCGGCACCAGCCGGCCACCACGGTCGACCCCACACCGACGGCGCAGCGCCGTTCGGTCGTGACACGAGTAAGGAATCCGCATGGCCCCCAGCCGTACCCGCCGTCAGGTGCGCCTCTCGCGCGCCCTCGGCATCGCCCTGACCCCCAAGGCGCAGAAGTACTTCGACAAGCGCCCCTACGGCCCCGGCGAGCACGGCCGCGCCCGCCGCCGCCAGGACTCGGACTACTCCGTCCGGCTCAAGGAGAAGCAGCGCCTGCGCGCCCAGTACGGGCTCCGCGAGGCCCAGATGGTCCGGGTCTTCGAGGAGGCCCGCCGCGAGCCAGGCATGACCGGTGAGTCCCTCGTCGAGCTGCTCGAGATGCGTCTCGACGCCCTCGTCCTGCGCTCCGGCTTCGCGCGCACCACCGCGCAGGCCCGCCAGGCCGTCTCGCACCGCCACATCCTCGTCGACGGCAAGATCGTCGACCGCCCGTCGTTCCGCGTGCAGCCCGGCTCGGTCATCCAGGTCAAGCCCCGTTCGCAGACGACGACGCCGTTCCAGGTGGCCGCCGCCGGCGGGCACCGCGACGTGCTCCCGGAGCTGCCGCCCTACCTCGACGTCCAGCTCGAGAAGCTGCGCGCCGAGCTCAAGCGCCGCCCGGCCCGCCCCGAGGTCCCCGTGACCTGCGACGTCCAGCTCGTCGTCGAGTACTACTCGCGCTGATCCACCCCCGCGCTGCGCCCCGGTCACGAAGGTGATCGGGGCGCAGGCATCTCAACCGGGCTCCGGATCAGCCAGAACGCCGATTGGTAACGATCGCGTCTCGGCGCGATAGTCTGCCCCGAGCCGCCCGGCCCCGTCCGGTCTGCGGACGCCCCCCGAACCGCCGAAGAGGACCGATGCGCACCGCCGAGATCCACCGCCGTTGGAACGAGCACTTCGCCCGGCACGGTCATGAGGTCGTCCCCTCGGCCTCGCTCGTCTCGCCGGACCCGTCGCTGCTGTTCACGATCGCCGGGATGGTGCCGTTCATCCCGTACATCGTCGGTACGGAGAAGGCGCCGCACCCCCGCATCTCCTCGGTGCAGAAGTGCATCCGCACCAACGACATCGAGAACGTCGGCCGCACGACGCGCCACGGCACGTTCTTCCAGATGGCCGGCAACTTCTCGTTCGGGGACTACTTCAAGGAGGGGGCGATCGACCTCGCCTGGGAGTTCATCACGGACGCCGAGCGGGGACTCGGGCTCGACGGCGACCGCATGTGGGTGACGGTCTGGGACGAGGACGCGGCCGCCCTTCACCACCTCACGTCCGTGATCGGCCTGGACCCCGAGCACATCGTGCGTCTCCCGCGCGAGGAGAACTTCTGGGACACCGGTCAGCCCGGCCCCGCCGGCCCGTGCGCCGAGTGGCACTACGACCGCGGGCCGGAGTTCGGCCCGGAGGCCGAGGGTGGCTCGGTCGACCCGGGCGGCGACCGCTACCTGGAGTTCTGGAACCTCGTCTTCGACCAGTTCCTCCGCGGCCCCGGCCAGGGCAAGGACTACCCGCTCCTCGGCGAGCTCGACAGCAAGTCGATCGACACCGGGGCCGGCCTCGAGCGCATGGCCTACCTGCTCCAGGGCAAGAACAACCTCTACGAGACCGACCAGGTCTTCCCGGTCATCGCGCGCACCGAGGAGCTGACCGGCCGCCGGTACGGCGCGGACGCCGAGGATGACGTCCGCCTGCGCGTCGTGGCCGACCACGTCCGCTCCGCGCTCATGCTCATCGGCGACGGTGTGCGCCCCGGCAACGACGGCCGCGGCTACGTGCTGCGCCGCCTCATCCGCCGCGCCGTGCGCTCTGTGCGCCTGCTCGGCGTCGAGGAGGCGACCCTCCCGGAGCTGCTGCCCGTCTCCCTCGACGCGATGAAGGAGACCTACCCCGAGCTCGAGGCCGGCTTCGGTCAGATCAGTGACATCGCCTACGGCGAGGAGGACTCCTTCCTCCGCACGCTCGCCTCGGGCACGACGATCCTCGACACGGCGGTCACGCGTGCCAAGGAGCGCGGCGGCCCCACGGCGGCGCGGCTGTCCGGCGACGACGCGTTCGCCCTGCACGACACGTACGGGTTCCCCATCGACCTCACCCTCGAGATGGCCGCCGAGCAGGGCGTGTCCGTCGACGAGGAGGGGTTCCGCACCCTCATGGGCGAGCAGCGTCAGCGCGCCCGCGCCGACGCGCTCGCGAAGAAGTCCGGCCACGTCGACACGGCCCGGTACAACGAGATCCTCGCCTCCCTCGGTGCTCCGGTGGACTTCCTCGGCTACCACGAGGCCGAGGCCGAGGGCCGGGTCGTCGGTCTTCTCGTCGACGGCGAGCCGGCACCCACGGCGAGTGCGCCCGCCGACGTCGAGCTCGTCCTGGACCGCACCCCGTTCTGGGCCGAGCAGGGTGGCCAGCTGGCCGACCAGGGCGAGATCCGGCTCGTCGGCGGCGGGGTCGTCGACGTCGCGGACGTCCAGCAGCCCGTCAAGGGCCTGACCGTCCACCGCGGAGCCCTCACCGAGGGCACCGTCACCCTCGACGAGGGCGTGCACGCCGCGATCGACACCGAGCGCCGCCGGCACATCGCGCGCGCACACACCGCGACCCACATGATCCACAAGGCGCTGCACGAGCACCTCGGGGAGCAGGCCACGCAGGCCGGCTCGGAGAACTCGCCGTCGCGCGTGCGCTTCGACTTCCGCCACGGCTCGGCGGTCGACGCCGCCGTGCTCGGCGACATCGAGGGCCGCGTCAACGAGCGTCTCACCGAGGACCTCGACGTCACCGACGAGACCATGAGCCTCGACGCCGCCCGAGAGTCCGGCGCGGTCGCGCTGTTCGGCGAGAAGTACGGGGACCAGGTGCGTGTGGTCTCGATCGGCGGCGACTGGTCCAGGGAGCTGTGCGCCGGCACGCACGTCGACCGCACCGGCAGCCTCGGGCTCGTCACCGTGCTGGGGGAGGCCTCGATCGGCTCGGGCGTGCGCCGGGTGGATGCGCTCGTCGGCGCAGGCGCCTACCAGAACCAGGCGCGCGAGAAGGCGATCGTCTCCCAGCTCGGCCAGCTCGTCGGCTCCCGCCCGGATGAGCTCATCGACCGCGTCGGGTCGCTCATGACCAGGCTCAAGGGCGCCGAGAAGCAGCTGGCCGCGCTCCAGCAGGCCGAGCTTCTGCGCCGTGGCGGGGACCTCCTCGACGCGGGCGAGCAGGTCGGGGACCTCACGCTCGTGGCAGCGGACCTCGGCGCCGTCTCCGGCGCGGACGACCTGCGCACCCTCGCGCTCGACGTGCGGGGCCGGGCGGGGGAGTCCCGGGGCCTGGTCGTCGCCCTCGTCGGCACGGCGAACGACCGACCGCTCGTGGTCGTCGCGACCAACCGGGCCGCGCGCGACGCCGGCGCACGCGCCGGGCAGCTCGTGCGCACCGCGTCGGGCGAGCTCGGCGGTGGTGGCGGAGGCAAGGACGACGTGGCGCAGGGCGGCGGCACGGACGCCTCCGCCGTCCCGGCCGCGCTCGCGGCCGTCCGCGCGGCGTTGGGCCGCGCATGACGCTGCGCCGCGGGGTGCGGATCGGCGTCGACGTGGGCACGGTCCGCGTCGGCGTCGCCCGGTGCGACCCTGACGGCGTGCTCGCGAGTCCCGTCGCCACGCTCGCACGCGACGCCGGTGGCGCCGACCAGCTCGAGATCGCGCGCCTGACCGAGGAGACCGGCGCGATCGAGGTCGTCGTCGGTCTGCCGCGGAGCATGGACGGCAAGGTGCGGGCCTCCGCGCGCGCCGCCACCGACTACGCCGCCACGCTCGCCGGCGTCATCGCCGCCACGAGCCCCGACGTCGCCGTCCGCCTCGTCGACGAGCGCCTGACGAGCACGTCCGCGCACCGCGCCATGCACGCCAGCGGCCGCCCGGGGCGGCGGCACCGCGAGGTCGTCGACCAGGTCGCGGCCGTGCTCATCCTCGAGAGCGCACTGGACGCCGAGCGCGCGACCGGAAGGCCCGCAGGCCGCCCGGTCACCCCCCGAGCGCCGAAGGAGACTTCCCGATGAGCGACCTGTTCGACGAGGTGGCCGACAGCCCGGCGGAACCCGAGGGGGCGGTCCGGGCCTCGCGCCGCGAGGTGCGTGCGCAGGAGGAGGCGCGCAGGCGCCGCAGGAGGCGTCGCACCCGGTCCGTCGTCGTCGTCGTGCTCACCGCGCTCGCCCTCGCCGCCGTCGCCTGGTTCGCCCTGCCGCAGGTCCGCGACATGCTCGGGTTCCGGCCCGACACGAGCGCCGAGGACTTTCCCGGACCCGGCAGCGACGAGGTCGACGTGACGATCCCGATCGGCGCCTCCGGCACGGAGATCGCCTCGACGCTCGTCGAGGCCGGGGTCGTCGCGTCCGAGCGCGCCTTCACCGACGCCTACGCGAACAACCCCGACTCCGGCGGCATCCAGCCGGGGACCTACACCCTGCTGGAGGAGATGCGGGCGGAGGACGCCGTGGCGGCGCTGCTCGACCCGGCCAGCCGCAACGAGATCACCATGACCATCCCCGAGGGTTTCACCCGCGACCAGGTGGTCGAGCGGGTGGCCGGCAACCTCGAGATCGAGGTCGAGGAGGTCGCCGAGGCGGCCGCCGACGCCGAGGCGATCGGGCTGCCCGAGGTGGCCGAGGGCGAGTCCGAGGGCTGGTTCGGTCCGGCGACCTACGCGTTCGAGCCGGACACGACGGCGGAGGAGGTCCTCGCCGAGATGGTGACCTTCCAGGTCGACCGGCTCCAGCAGCTCGGCGTCCCGGAGGAGGACTGGCAGTCCGTGCTCACGCGGGCCTCGATCGTCGAGCGCGAGGTCAACATCGACGAGTACATGCCGCAGGTCGCCACGGTCATCGAGAACCGCCTGAACGACACCACGGAGACCAACGGGATGCTCGGGATGGACTCCACGGTCCTGTACGGCATGGGTGAGACCGGCGGCATGCCGACCTCTGACGACACGGCCAACCCGGACAACCCGTACAACACGTACGTCCACCCGGGCCTGCCGCCCACCCCGATCGGGTCGCCCGGCGACACCTCGATCGCTGCTGTCCTCGACCCCGCCGAGGGCGACTGGCTCTACTTCGTCACGGTCAACCTCGACACCGGCGAGACCCTGTTCGCCTCCACGCTGGAGGAGCAGAACGAGAACGTCCAGCTGCTGCGCGAGTGGCAGGCCGAGAACCCGTCGTCGTGACCGGCCACGGGGTGACCGGCCACGGCGGGTCGGGGGGCGTCGTGACCGGCCACGGCGAGGTCCTGGTCGGCCAGGACGTCCACGCGCCCGGCGTACGGCGGCGGGCCGCCGTCGTCGGCTCCCCGGTCGCCCACTCCCTGTCGCCGACCCTCCACCGCGCGGCGTACGCGAGCCTGGGCCTCACCGACTGGGCGTACGGGCTCCAGGACGTGACGACCGACCAGCTCCCGGACGTCCTGTCCGGGCTCGACAGCTCGTGGGCCGGGCTGTCGGTGACGATGCCGCTCAAGCTCGCGGCCGCGGGCGCGGTGGACGTCAAGGACTCCGTGGCGGGGCTCCTCGGCGTCGTCAACACCATCGTCGTCCAGCCCGGGGGCCTCATCGTCGGCGCCAACACCGACGTGGCGGGCATCGCGGGAGCGCTGGCGGACGCGGGCCTGACGGCGGCGGACGGACCGGCGGTGGTCCTCGGCGCCCGTGCGACCGCCTCGTCGGCGGTGGCGGCGCTCGGCAGCGCCGGGGTGCGCGAGCTGACGTTCGTCGCCCGCAACGTGGGCGGTCCGGGGTCCGCGCTGCCGGTCGCGCACCGCGCCGGCCTGGCGGCGGGGCATGTCCGACTCACCGACACCGCCGGGGTGGCGCGCGCGCTCGCGGGAGCCGCCGTCGTGGTGTCCACGCTCCCGCGCGGCGTCGCCGACCCGGTGGCGGAGCTCGTGCCGGCCGCGGTCCGCCCGGAGGCGGTCCTCCTCGACGTCGTCTACGGGCCGACGCCGACGCCCCTGGCCGCCGCGTGGGCCGCGTCCGGCGGCACGGTCGCCGAGGGCTGGGGAATGCTCCTGCACCAGGCCGTCGATCAGGTCAGACTGTGGACCGGGCGGCAGCCCGACGCCGTGGCCGTGCGGGCCGCGCTGCTCGACCAGCTGGCCGTGCGCGCTCGTGGCGCGGCGATCCCTGACTCGCCGCCGGTGCTGCCGCCCGCGAGATGACGGACGGGCGCCGCGTGCCGCACGCCGCCCGAGGAGGGGGAGGTGGCACGTGGGCGACGCATCGGGTGCTCCCGCCCGACGGGCGAGGGCGGCGGCGTTCGGCGCGGTCGGTCCGGCGACGATCGGCCTTGCCGGCGTGGTCGCGGTCCTCGCCTCCGTCGCGCTGCTATCGGCGGACGGCTCAGCGGCCCCGCACGCCGGACCAGGGGCCGCGGCCGGTGCCGCGACCGGTGCGGCCCGCGTGCTGTGGGCGGCGGCGGGCGGCTGGCTCGCCGGGATCGCCGTGCTGCTGGCGGTGACCGACGTCAGGACCCACCGGCTGCCCGACCGTCTCCTGCTGGCCGCCGCCGTGGTCGTCGGTCCGCTCCTCGTGGCGGCCTCGGTCACGGCCGGAGCTCCGGCGGCACTGATGCAGGCCGCGGCCGGGTCACTGGTCCCGGCGGGCGTGCTCTACGTCGTCGCGCTCGTCACGCCGGGCGGGGTCGGCCTCGGCGACGTCAAGCTGCTCCTGCTGATCGGTGCGTGGCTGGGCTACCTGTCCGTGCCCGCCGCCACCGTGGGTCCGGTCCTCGGCATCGTCCTCGGCGGGCTGCACTCGATCGGTGCGGTCCTTGTGGGGCGCGCGAACCTGCGGTCCCACGTCCCGCTCGGGCCCTCGCTGCTCCTGGGCGCGGCACTGGCGACGTGGCTGGAGCTCACCGGCGGTCTCGCGGTCTGACGTCGCGGGCCCGCCCGCCCACACCGCCCGGCACGACCCGTGACAGGGGTGGTGCCCGGCCGCTCCCGGCCGGGGCCGCCCCTGGGGCTGCGCCCCGACTACTTCCTGGTCTGCCCGTAGCCGGACAGGCCGCTGCCGGCCTCGGCGAGGAGCTGGTCGCTGAGCACCTTGACGTGGGCCCCGGGCGCGCCCGCGACGGACATCGCCCGCAGGTGCACCTCGCAGACGTACTCCAGGTACTGCAGGAGGCTGAACGCCTTCGCCAGGGTCGGCCCGGTCGTCAGCGCGCCGTGGTTGGCCATGAGCGCGCCCGCACGGCCCTCGAGGGCGCCGGCCACGTTCGTGGCGAGCTGGTCGGTGCCGAAGGTCGCGTAGGGCGCCACCCGCAGGCGGCCGCCGAACATCGACGAGTAGTAGTGCGTCGCCGGCACCTCGTCGACCACCACGCTCAGCGCCGTCGACGCCGGCGCGTGGTTGTGGGTGATCGCCCGGGCGTCGGTGGCCGCGTACACCGCCAGGTGCAGCGGCAGCTCGCTCGACGGCGCGTACGCGGCGTCGACGGGCTCGCCCGACAGGTCGTGCACCCCGACGTCGCCGGGCTCCAGGTCCTCGTAGGCCATGCCCGACGGCGAGATGACGACCTGGTCGCCCACCCGCACCGAGACGTTGCCCGCGGTGCCCACCACGAGTCCCTGTCGTTGCATCTCCTGGCAGACGCGCACCACCTCGGCGCGCTCCTTCTCGAGCAGCATGCTCACCTGACCCTCCTCGTGTCTCTCGTCGTCATCCCTGCGGCCGGTCAGGGCTGGAGGATGTACTTCGAGCCCTTGCCCTCGGCCATGTCCTCGAGCGACTCCACGAGGGCCTCGAGCGGGCGGGTCTCGGTGACGAGACTGAGCCCGTCGAACTTGTTCGTGCTCAGCAGCTCGACCGCGATCTGGACGAACCGCGGCTGGTGGTGGTAGACGCCCTTGAGCGTGTACTCCTTGTAGTGCATGTCGGAGGAGTTGACCGAGAACGGCGCGTTCTTCGGGGTCCCGCCGAACAGCACGGCGGTGCCGCCCGGACGCAGCCCGAGCACGGTCTGCTCCCACACGTTCGGCAGACCCACGGCCTCGATCGCGACGTCGGCGCCCCGCCCGCCCGGGGTGAACGGGCGCACGGCGGCCGCGCACTCCTCGGGGGTCTCCAGACCGGTGAGGTCGACGGTCTCGCTCGCGCCGGCGGCGCGGGCCTGCTCGAGCCGTCCGGCCGAGCGGTCGGCCACGACGACGGTGGCGCCGCGGAGCTGGGCCAGCTTGAGGAACATCTGGCCGATGGGGCCCGCACCGTTGATGACGACGGTGTCGCCGAGCTCGATGCCGGACTCGTGCATGCCGTGGACGACCGTCGACAGCGGCTCGAGGGGGGCGGCCGCCTCGAACGGGAGGGAGTCGGGGATGACGTAGGTGTTGCGGTCGACGATCGCCTTCGGCACGACGATCTGCTCCGCGAACGCACCGTTGAGGTACTGGAGGTTCTCGCACAGCGACTCGCGGCCGATGGTGCACGCCCAGCACGAGCCGCACGGCGCCGTGTTGGCGGCGACGACGCGCTGCCCGACGGCGAACCGCTCCACGCCCTCGCCGACCTCGGTGACGACGCCGGCGAACTCGTGGCCGAACCGAGCGGGCAGGGAGGGGAACAGCGTGGGGTGCCCGCGCCGGTAGGACTTCAGGTCGGTGCCGCACGTGGCGGCGGCCTTGATCTCGACGGCGATCTCGCCGGGTCCCGGACGGCCCTCGGGCACGTCCTCGAGCCTCAGGTCGCCGGGTCCGTGGAACATGTACGCGCGCATGCGCTCTCTTCTCTGCTCGTGCGGTCCTGCTCGCGCAGTCCTGCGTGTGCGGTCCGGGGCGGCCGATCGCGTCGGCCGCCCCGGTCGGTGTGCGCCCCGCCGCGACCGGGTCGGCCGCGGCAGGGCGCGGTGTCACTCGACGTCGCCCACCTCGGCGTCGGGGTACTTCGTGGCGAACGCCTGGAGCTTGTCGGTGGTCCCCTTGAGGGCGTCGTACATCTCGCCCTGGATCGCGCCGAGCTCGGCGTAGATCTCGTGGTTGTCCTGGTTCGGCTCCGTCACGTCGCCGAAGCGCGCCATCGCCTGGGCGGCGGTGCGCACCGAGGTGTCGCCGTGGACGCCGGTGGAGGCCATGGCCAGGACGCCCGCGCCGAGCGCGGAGATCTCGTCCTCGAGGCAGGCCGTGATCGGCTTCCCGCTCGTGTCGGCCATGATCTGCCGCCACAGCGGCGAGCGGACGCCGCCGCCCATCGCGCGCACGGTGGTGATCGTCGTGCCGGTGGCCTTCTCGAGGCCGTCGAGCGACCGGGCCATCTCCAGGCCGATCGCCTCGAGGAGTGAGCGGTACATGGAGCCGCGGCCGTGCGAGCCGCGCCATCCGACGACCGCGCCGCGCGCGATCGGGTCCCAGTGCGGGCTCTGGACGGCGTTCCAGTAGGGGAGCGTCACCAGGCCGCCGGAGCCCGGTGCGCGTTCGGCGGCGATCCGCTCGAGCTGGGGGTCGGGGCGCCCGCGCAGCTCGGGGTTCCAGAACGCGGTGCGGTACCAGGTGGGCAGGAACGCGCCGGAGGACTGGAGGACCTCGAGCACGTAGGTGTCGGCGACGCCGCCTGCGAGGGTGCGGTAGACGGGGCCGAACGCGTACTCCTCGGACAGGACGCCGGCCACGACCGCGGTGCCGAGGTTCATGTAGAGCGTCTGCTCGTCCACGGAGGCGGCGCCGATGCCGGCGCCCTGGCCGTCGCCGAGGCCGGCCACGAGCGTGACGGGCTGCGAGAGGCCCCAGCCGTCGAGGACGGACTCCTGGATCTCGCCGAGCACCTCGCCCGGCTTGTACAGGTCGACCATCTGGTCCTCGCGGACACCGGCGATCTCGAGGAGCGAGGAGTCGTAGGTCTGCCGGGCGATGTCGAACAGGCCGAGGGAGTCGGCGCAGGCGACGGAGTCCTTCCACTCGCCGATGAGCTTCTTCACCAGGTAGGCGTGGACGTTGACCACGCGATCGGCCTTGTCCAGGACGCCCGGCTCGTTCTCCTTGACCCATGCCATCTTGTAGATGGCCGGCGTGACGTCCGGCGGCTTGCCCGACAGCTCCCAGATGTCCTTCGTGCCGTACTTCAGGATCTGGTCCGAGGCCCTGATGTCCATCCAGAGGATGCCGTTCCTCAGGGGCGTGCCGTCCTCGGTGAACGGGGCGAACGTCTCGCGCTGGTGGGTCACGCCCATCGCGACGATGCGCTCCTTGTCGGCGTTCTTCAGCTGCGAGACCGCGGCGGCGACCGCCTCGTTGGTGGAGTTCCACCAGGCCGCGGGGTCGTGCTCGGCGAACCCCTGCTGCGGGCTGCGGAGCTGGATCTCCCGCTTGCCCAGCGCCACCACCTTGCCGTCGGGGTCGACGATGATGGCCTTGCTGGACGTGGTCGACGAGTCGACCGCGATGACGAGCGGTGATGACGGGGGCATGGGAACCTCGAATCGGCGCTGATCGGCGTCGGGCCGCCGTCGGCCGCGACGGGAGCCGCAGTCCCGGCGCGGACTCCACGATGATCTCACCACGGTTCGTGTTGGAAGCACCAGTATGTCTGGTGACGCGAACGATCGTGCGGGACGCCGCCGACGCGCTGCACGGTGGTGCGCTCGCTCCGTGGGGCGCGCGCCGTGAGCCTGTGCCGAGCTCCGGCCCCGCGACCGTGCGCGGGGCGCGCCGGACTCCTACGCCAGGTGCCGCTCGTCCGGCCCGGAGTAGGCGGACAGCGGTCGGATGAGCGCGTTGCTCGCCCGCTGCTCCATCACGTGCGCCGTCCAGCCCGTCACCCGGGAGGCGACGAAGAGCGGGGTGAACATCTCGGTGTCGAAGCCCATGAGGTGGTAGGCGGGCCCGGACGGGTAGTCGAGGTTCGGCAGGATGTTCTTCGCCCGCGTCATCTCGTCCTCGAGACCGTCGTACAGCGCGAGCAGGTCGGGCCGGCCGTAGTGCTCGACCAGCGTGTCGAGGGCGGCCTTCATCGTCGGCACCCGCGAGTCGCCGTTCTTGTAGACGCGGTGGCCGAAGCCCATGATCTTGCGCTTCTCGGCCAGCGCCTGCTCGAGCCAGGCCGCCGCGCCCTCGGCGGTGCCGATCTCGTGCAGCACGTGCATGACGGCCTCGTTCGCGCCCCCGTGCAGCGGGCCCTTGAGCGCCCCGATCGCCGCGGTGACCGCGGAGTGGAGGTCGGCGAGCGTGGAGGTGACGACCCGGGCGGTGAACGTCGAGGCGTTGAAGGAGTGCTCGGCGTACAGGACCATCGAGCGGCGGAACGCGTCGACGACGACCGGGTCGGCCTCCTCGCCGAACGTCATCCACAGGAAGTTGGCGGAGTAGTCGAGGTCGTCGCGCGGGGCCACGGCCTCCTGGCCGCGGCGGCGACGCTGGTCGTAGGCGACGACGGCGGGGACCTGGGCGAGCAGCCGGGTTGACTTCTCGAGCTCGGCCTCGCGCGAGGAGTCCTCGGCGAGCGGGTCGCTCGCGCCGAGCACGGAGACCGCGGTCCGGACGACGTCCATGGGGTGCGCGGTTGTCGGCAGGGCGTCGACGACGGCGCGGGTCTGCTCGCCGAGGGCGCGGTGGGCGCGCTCGGTGGCGACCAGGGCGTCGGACTCGGCGGCGGTGGGGAGCTCGCCCTGCCACAGGAGGTGGGCGACCTCCTCGAACGAGCACCGGTCGGCGAGCTCTTGGACGGGGTAGCCCCGGTAGAGAAGCGAGTTGGTCTCGGGGTTGACCTTGGAGATCGCGGTCGTGTCGGCGACGACGCCGACGAGACCCTTGCGGATCTCCGGCTCGGCTGCGCGTGGCTGCTGCGTCATGGCGTGGCTCCTGTCGGTGGGGTGCCTGGCGGCGCCCAGCGCTCTGGGCGGGGCTCGGCTCGGTGCTCGGGTCAGGGCTCGTACGTGAAGATCTCGTCGTCGAAGGCGTTGTAGCCGGCGTAGTCCAGCAGCTCGTAGAGCCGGGCCCGGGTCTGCATCTCGGGGACGACGGCGGTGAGGGTGCCGTGCTCGCGCAGGTGGTGCAGGTGCCGCTCGGCGGCCCCCATCGCGGAGCGGAGCAGCGAGACCGGGTGGATGACGAGGTTGATGCCGACGTCGGCGAGCTGGGCGTGCGTGAACAGCTCGGACTTGCCGAACTCGGTCATGTTGGCGAGCACGGGGACGTCGACCGCGGCCCGGACGGCGGCGAACTCCTCGAGCGAGCGCATGGCCTCGGGGAAGATCGCGTCGGCGCCGGCGTCGACGAGCGCCCGCGCCCGGTCGGCGGCGGCGCCCAGGCCGTCGATCGCCGCGACGTCGGTGCGCGCCATCACGAGGAAGTGCTCGTCGCGCCGGGCCTCGACGGCGGCCCGGATGCGCTTGAGGGCGGTGGACTCGTCGACGACCTGCTTGCCGTCGAGGTGCCCGCACCGCTTGGGGTTGACCTGGTCCTCGATGTGGGCGCCGGCGAGCCCGGCGTCCTCGAGGACCTGGATCGTGCGGGCGACGTTCATCGGCTCGCCGAAGCCGGTGTCCGCGTCGACGATCGACGGCAGGTCCGTCACGCGCGCGATCTGACCCGCCCGGCCCGCGATCTCGGTCAGCGTGGTCAGCCCGATGTCCGGCAGGCCGAGGTCGGCCGAGAGCACGGCGCCAGAGATGTAGACCCCGTCGAACCCCGTGTCCTCGATGAGCCTGGCCGAGAGCGGGTTGAACGCCCCGGGCAGCACGAGAAGCTCCCCGGAGGAGAGGCGCTCGCGCAGGGCACGGCGCTTGTCGGCGGCAGACGTGGCGGAGTGCAGCACCTAGAGGATCCCCTCGGGTCGGCCGGCGGACTCGATCGTCGTCCCCGGCGCGGTGACGGTGACCTCGCCGAGCTCGTCCGGGCCGAGCTCGGCCAGGCGAGCGGCGACGCCGAGGAACCGTCGCACCTCGTCCTCGCCAACGACGTCGGTCGCGAGCGTGACGAGCTTGCCCTCGTACTGCGCGCGGGCGAAGGGGCGCGCGCCGTCCGGGTGGGCGTCCGCGAGGGCGAGCTCGTCGGCGATGACCCTGCCGTCGGTCAGCGTGGCGACGAGGCGGCCGCCGAACGCCTTCACGGCCGGGTCGCTCGAGTGGTATCGCTCCGTCCACACGGGGTCCTCGACGGTCGTGATCCGCTGCCACAGCTGGACCGTGTCCGGCCGGCGGGCCCGCTCCGGCGCGTAGGAGCGTTCGTGGTGCCACGTCCCGTCCTGAAGCGCGACGGCGACGATGTAGGGGATCGAGTGGTCGAGGGTCTCGCGCGTGGCGTCGGGTGAGTACTTCTGCGGGTCGTTGGCCCCGGAGCCGATGACGTGGTGGGTGTGGTGGCTGGTCTCCAGCACGATGCCTGCCACCTGCTCGGGGTCGCGCAGCTCGGGGTGCTGCTCGCCCATCCTGCGCGCGAGGTCGATGAGCGCCTGGGCCTGGTACTCGGCGGAGTGCTCCTTGGTGTAGGTCCGCAGGATGGCGCGGCGTGGCTCGCCGGGCGCCGGCAGGTCGACGTCGTAGGCGGCGCCCTGGCCGTCGAGCAGCCAGGCGATCACCCCGTCCTCGCCCTCGTAGATCGGTTCCGGCGAGGTCTGGCCGCGCACCGCCCGGTCGACGGCCTCGATCGCGGCCTTGCCGGCGAACGCCGGCGCGTAGGCCTTCCACGTCGAGATCTGGCCCTTGCGGGACTGGCGCGTCGCCGTCGTCGTGTGCAGGGCCTGCCCGACGGCCTGGAAGATCGTGTCCGGGCCGAGCCGCAGGAGCGTGCCGAGGCCCGCGGCCACCGCGGGCGCGAGGTGGGCGACGTGGTCGATCTTGTGCTTGTGCAGCGAGATCGCGGTGACCAGGGAGACCTGGACCTCGTAGGCGGTGGCGATCGCCGCGACGACGTCGGCCCCCGTGATCCCACGGGCGGCGAGGTGCTGGGCGACGGCGAGGATCGGCGCGATCGTGTCGCCCGGGTGTGAGTAGTCGGCCGCGAGGAACGTGTCGTGGAAGTCGAGCTCACGCACCGCGACCCCGTTCGCCCAGGCCGCCCACTCGGGCGCCACCCGGGTCGTGGACGGGAGCCCGACGACGGTCGCGCCCGGGTCACGCGGGCGGTCCAGGGCCTGCGCTCGTGCGGCGACGACGGGCGCCCGCGTGAGGGAGGCGGCGGCGACCGCGTGGTTGTCAATCACCCGGTTGATCACCATGTCCGTCACCTCGGCGTCCGGCTCGACCCGGTCGGCCGCGAGCTCGGCGATCGCCCACGCCAGCTGGCGCTCGCGCGGCAGGTCGGCGGTGGACGGGTGCACGGTGACGTGGTGCCTGCTCATGGGGCCCTCTCGGCGACGGTGGCGGGATCCTAGAGTCTCACGGGTCCGTCACCCCGGACACATGACGGACACGTGATCGTTCGCTGGCCGACCCGGGGAGAAACAGAACCGACACGCACCCCTTCCTAGCGTGGGCGGCATGCACACCACCACCGCGCCGGGCCCTGTCGAGGCCGTCGCACCCGTCCGCGTCGACGGCACGGCGCCCCCCGCTCTTCTCGACGCGTTCTGGGCCTACGACCGCGCGCTGCTCGCGAACGACCTCGAGGCGCTCGGCGCCCTCTTCCTCGACGCCGAGGACACGCTGCGCGGGGACGGCACGACGCTGACGGTCGGGCACCGGGCGATCACCGCCTACCGGTCTGCCCGCGGCACCGCGCCGACCCGGCAGGTCGTGGCCGTGCACGTGCGCGACCTTGCGCCCGGGACCGCGCTCGTCATGGCCGAGGTCCGCTCGCCCACCGGGACGCCGGGCCTGCAGACCCAGGTGTGGCGACGCACCGACGACGGCTGGCGCGTGGCCGCCGCCCACGTCACCGCGCCGCCGCGCACCGTGGACCACGCGGTCTGGCGGGTCGTGGGGAGCCCGCTGCTCGCGCCGTCGAGCGACGGCGAGCTCACGGGTGAGACGGTGGCCGTCAAGGACGTCCTGGCGCTGAGGGGCCAGGCCGTCGGCGGCGGGGTGCCGGCGCTGCTCGCCGAGCGGCAGCCCGAGGCTAAGAGCTCCCCGGCCGTCGACGCGCTGCTGCTCGCCGGGGCGGCCGTCACCGGCGTCGCGCAGACGGACCAGCTCGCCTACAGCATCGCGGGGACGAACCCCGCCACCGGGACACCGCCGAACCTGGAGGCTCCCGGTCGGGTGCCGGGCGGCTCCTCGAGCGGCCCGGCGGTGGCCGTGCGACGCGGGGAGGTGAGCATCGGTCTCGGCACTGACACCGCCGGCTCGATCCGTGTGCCCGCGGCCTACCAGGGGCTCTGGGGGCTGCGCCCCACCCAGGGGGCGGTTCCGACCGACGGCATGCTTCCGCTCGCCCCCAGCTTCGACACCGTCGGCCTGCTCACCCGTGGCCCCGGCACGCTGCTCCGGGCCGCCCGCGTCGTGCTCGGCGGGGACTCCCCGTCGGCCACGCCGGACCGCCCGCGGTCGTACGTCGTGGTGGACGCGATCACCGGGCTCGCGGACACCAGTCTCGGGCTGCAGGTCGAGGAGCTGGCCGAGCACCTGCGCGCGGACCGTGCGGGGCTCCCCGGCGACCTCGACGAGTGGTTCGCCGCCTTCCGAACGGTCCAGGCCTTCGAGGCCTGGCAGTCCCACGGGGCATGGATCGTCGCGCACCCGGGCGCACTGGCCCCCGACGTCGCCGAGCGGTTCGGCGCCGCGTCCCGGGTGAGCGCCGGTGCCGCGTCCGAGGCGCGGGAGACGCTCGACGTCGCGCGGAGCCTGCTCCGCGACCTCGTCGCCGACCGCATCCTCCTGCTGCCGACCACCTCGGGCCCGCCGCCCGCACTGACGGCGTCGCCCGCGTCGGTCGAGGTCGACCGTTCGCGCACGCTGCGGCTCACGAGCCTGGCCTCCCTCGCGGGTCTGCCCGCCGTCAGCGCCCCGCTGCTGCACCACGGGCGGTCCCGCGCCGGGGTGTCGTTCGTCGGCCCCCCGGGCTCCGACCTCGCACTGGTCCGGGCCGCCGGGGCGGTGGCGGCGCGATGACCGCGGCGAGCGTCGCTCCGCGGCCCCGGTCGTGGGGCCTGTGGCCCGAGCACGTCGACCTCACCGGTCAGCCCGGGACGAGGCCCGTCGACCTCGGCGCCCTGCCGCAACGGCTGACGATCGACCTGGCGCGCACGGCCGTCGTGGTGGTCGACATGCAGAACGACTTCCTCCATCCCCGGGGGTGGCTCGGTTCGATCGGCGTCGACGTCGCACCCGCGCGCGCAGCGATCGAACCGCTGCGACAGCTGCTCCCGGAGCTGCGCGGGGCCGGCGTACCCGTCGTGTGGCTCGGCTGGGGCAACCGCCCGGACCGGGCCAACCTCCCTCCCGGCGTGCTGCACGTGTACGACGCCGACGGGCGCGGGGGAGGCATCGGCGAGCGGGCCGGGCTCAGCCCGGCCGTCCTCACCGAGGACTCCTGGGGCGCCGAGGTCGTCGACGAGCTGACGGTCGAGCCCGGCGACCTGCGCGTCTCCAAGTATCGAATGACCGGTTTCGTCGACACCCCGCTGGACTCGATCCTGCGCCGGCTGCGCGTCGACACGCTGCTGCTGGCCGGTGTCAACGTCGACCAGTGCGTGCTCGCGACGCTCACCGACGCCGCGGCCCTCGGCTACGACGTCGTCCTCGTCGAGGGCGCGAGCGCGACCACGTCGCCGGACTTCTGCCGCGCGGCGACCCTCTACAACGTGCGCCAGTGCTTCGGATTCACGACGACGCCGGCGGAGCTGTCCGCGGCACTCGCCCCGACCCGTGTCACGACCTGACCCGCGCCCCCGCGCTCCACCTGCCCCCCACCGCACCCACGACGAACGGAACGCACATGGCCGACGCGCCGATCCTCAAGCACCTCTCCGACCTGCAGACGTACCGCATCCAGGCGGGCGACACGGTCAAGCTCACCCACCTGACGGGGCCGTCCGAGCAGTCGCCCACGAGTGTGTTCTTCGAGATCTGGGACCCGCACGGGGTGCAGCCCGACAACACCCACCCGGACTCGGTCGAGATCTTCATCTTCCTGTCCGGGCGCGGCGAGGCCGTGAGCGACGAGCACACCGTCGAGGTCGCCGCGGGCGACGTCCTCGTGCTGCCCGAGGGGTCGGTGCACCACATCCGCAACACCTCCGGGACGGAGCGGCTCTACGCGGTGACGATCATGGCCAACGACCTGGGCTCGATGGACAGCGGGTTCGAGCACCTCGTGACCTCCGGGGTGCCGGAGGCGCTCGACGACGAGGACCGGGCCGCGGTCATCGCCGGTCTGGCGACCCTGGGTCGCTGACGTGCTCCGCGTCCGCGCCGCCGTCGTGGGCGTGCACCACGAGGACCACCGCGGTCGGCGCCCCCACCTGCCGGAACCGGTGCGGGACCCCGCCGCCGTAGCTCACGGTGTCGCGCGCATCGAGCGTGACGAGCCGGTGCGTCCCGTCCGGGTCCACGAGCTCGAGCTCGACGGTCCCTGCTGCCACGTAGAGCGACTCGGCGTGGTCGTGGGTGAAGAGGTCGCGGAAGTCCTGCGGCGGCGCGACGAACTCGGTGATGTCGACGTCGCCGGCGCGCAGCACCAGCCGGGCGCCGGACGCGCCGGCGTCCGGCCGGGACGAGCCGCCCGTGCGCACCGCGCGCACGCGGGGGGCGTCCCGACCGCGGAGGACCTCGTCGGCGTCGACCCGGCCGGCACCCATGAGGGCCTGCTGCGTGGTCCCGAGGGCCTGGGCGATCTGGAACAGCGAGCGCATCGACGGCCGGGCATGCCCCCGCTCGACCTGGGAGAGGAACGAGTGGGACAGTCCGGTCGCGCCGGCGAGCGAGACGAGCGTGACGCCGCGGGCGTGCCTGCGGGCACGGATCGCGGAGCCGAGGGCGAGGTCGGCGCGCGTCTGACGGTCCATGGGTGGCACTCCTTCGTCGTCGCCGACTCTGTCACGCGCCCGGCGCCCGCCTGACACCTGCGTGAAACAGCCGCTCCGTACTGTCGATGATGTTGATCAGATCAACATGAGGATCCCACGAGGAGGATCGATGACGCACACACCGACCGCGCCCCCGCTGGCGGGGCTCGACCGGGCGCAGGCCTGGTTCGAGGTGCGGGAGCTCGCCGGCAACATCTGGCTGATCGGCGAGCCCGGCCACGTGAGCTGCTACCTGGTGATCGGCGCCGAGCGCGCCCTGCTTCTCGACTCCGGTCTCGGGATCGCCCCGATATCCCGCGTCGTGGCCGGGCTCACCGACCTCCCGGTCGTCGTGCTCAGCTCGCACGACCACCTCGACCACCGGGGCGGCAACGGCGACCTGCTGGACCCGTCCGGCCCGGTCGAGGTCGTGGAGCTGCTCGCCCACCCCGGCGGCCGGCACGGCGCGGTCGATCCCGAGGTGCTTCGGGGGTACTGGAACGCGATGTCGTACGTCGTCGCCCGCCACCGGGACTTCCGGCGCCTGGACGACGAGCTCTTCTTCGCGGCTACCGACCTGCCGCGGATGCGGGACCTGCCGGACCTCACAGGCTGGCGGGTGGGCGCCGTCCCGCCGACCGGGAGGGTGCAGGACGGCGAGGTCATCGACCTCGGCGGCCGACGCCTCACGGTCCTGCACACACCGGGTCATGCGCCCGACGCGCTCGTCCTGCTCGAGGAGTCCACCGGGACCCTGCTGTCCGCCGACACGGTCCTCGCCTCGGCGCACTGGCTGCACGGGGACGAGGCCGACACCGCAGCCTTCGCCGACTCGCTCGACCGGCTCGCCGCGCTCGACGTACGCCGGGTGCTGCCCGCGCACAACCTCGTCCACGAGCTGCCCGGCACGGCCGTCGCACGCGTGGCCACCGCCGCGCGCGCCGTCGCCGACGGACGCACCTGCCCGGTGCCGAGCAGGGACATGCTCGGCAGCCCCGCCCTGCGGCACGAGGTCGGCGGCGTCGTCGTCCTCACCGGGCTCGGCGCATGAGCCGCCACCTCGCCGGGCCGCCGTCGGGACGCGCGCACCTCGCCGGGCTGCGGGTCGACCGCCTGCGCTCGGTCCGACTGCTCGACGGGACCCTCGGTGACCTCCCGCTGGCAGGCGGAGCCGCGACCGCGGGCAGCACCGCCCCCCGCACCGAGCTGGACGCTTCCGGGTGGCGGCTGCTGCCCGCGGCCGCCGAGCCGCACGCACACCTCGACAAGGCCTTCACCGCCGACCGGCTCCCGCCCGGCGGCGACGACCTCGAGTCCGCGGTGTCCAGGTGGCGGGCGCTCACGCCGTCCGTGAGCGCCGCCGACATCAGGTCCCGCGCGACGCGGGCCGTGGGCCGGTACGTCGCCAACGGCGTCACGGCCATCCGCACGCACGTCGACCTCCTGGCGGACGGCGACCCGCTGCGCGGGGTCGACGCGCTCGTCCGGCTGCGGGACGAGCTCTCGGGCGTCGTGACCATCCAGGTGTGCGTCCTCGCCGGACCGGGCGCCGACCACGGGCACCTGCGCGAGGCCGTCGACCGGGGGGTCGACGTCATCGGCGGCTGCCCCCACCTGGCCGACGACCCGGCGGCCGAGACCGCCGACCTCCTCGACGTCGCCGAGCGCACCGGTCTCCCCGTCGACCTGCACACCGACGAGCAGACGGCCGCGCCCCGGCTCGACCTGGTCGACCTCGCGCAGCAGGTCATCGCCCGCGGCCTGGCGCAGCGGGTGACCGCGAGCCACTGCGTGCGGCTCGGCTCCCTGCCGAGCGACCGGCTCCGCGCCGTGCTCGAGCTCGTGGGCAGGGCCGGCATCGGGCTGGTCACGCTGCCGATCACCAACCTGTACCTGCAGGGGCGCGGCCCCGACGAGCCGCGGCTGCGTGGCATGCCCCCGCTCAGGCAGATCCTCGACGCCGGGATCGAGCTCGCCGCCGGTGGGGACAACGTCCGGGACCCGTTCAACCCCGTCGGCACCGCCGATCCCTTCGGGACGACCGCCCTCCTCATGACCGCCGGCCACCTGGGCGCCGACGAGGCCCTCACAGCCGTGACGTCGGGCGCCCGCACGGTCATGGGGCTGTCGGCGGCGGGGCCCACCGACGGCGCCGCGGCCGACCTCATGCTCGTGCCCGACGTACCGGTCGCCGACGTGCTCGCCGGCGCCGAGGTCGCCCGCATCGTGCTGCGCGCCGGGGTCGTGGTCGCCGACACCCGCGTGAGCCGGGACCTCGCCCTGGCGGACCCGGGTCCGGCTGCTCACCCGGACCGGTTCCGACGTCCGTTCGGTCACCGGTCCGCCGACCGGCATCTCGCCCCCGCCCCGTCCCCCGCACGTCAACCGATCGGAAGGTCCACGTCATGACCCTCACCGAACCGTCCGCCCCCACCGCGGTCCCGCGCGCGACGAGCTTCAGGACCCTGCGCATGTCGGGGGTGACCAAGAGGTTCTCCACGGGCACCGTCGCGCTCGACGGCATCGACCTCGAGATCGGGCCGGGTGACTTCGTGTCCGTCGTCGGCCCGTCCGGCTGCGGGAAGTCGACCCTCCTGCGTCTCGCGTCCGGCCTCGACACCGTGAGCTCCGGCGTCCTCACCGTGAGCTCGCGCTCGACCAGCTACGTCTTCCAGGAGGCCACCCTCCTCGAGTGGCGCACGGCCCTGAAGAACGTCGAGCTGACCGGTGAGCTGCGGAAGGTCGACGCCGGCCACCGACGCAGGCTCGCCCGGGAGGCGCTCGAGCTCGTGGGGCTCACGGGGTTCGAGAACCAGTATCCGCGCGAGCTGTCGGGTGGCATGCGGATGCGTGTGTCGATCGCCCGCGCCCTCGTCACCGAGCCCGACCTCGCCCTCTTCGACGAGCCGTTCGGGGCGCTGGACGAGATCACCCGGCTGCGCATGCAGACCGAGCTCCAGCGGATCTTCCGGCTCAAGCAGTTCGCGGGCCTGTTCATCACGCACTCCGTCTCGGAGGCCGTCTACCTCGCCAACCGGGTGATCGTCATGAGCGGCCGTCCCGGGCGGATCGTGGCGGACATCCGCATCCCGTGGGCCTACCCGCGACCCGCCGAGCTCCGCTACGACCCCGAGTTCGCCGCCCTGACGGGCGAGGTCTCGGCAGCCCTTGGAGAGCACTCATGACACTGCACGCCCACATCCGTCCCGACGCAGGGACCGCGAACGACCTCCCGGACCCGGGGTCCGACCGACCCGTGGCCGACCCCGACCGGGTACTCACCGTCCCCGTCCCCGCGCCGGAGCGGCCGGGCCGTCGTCGTGCCGGCGTCGGCCGGCGCATCGGCCCGGCGACGGTGGGTGCCCTGCGCGGGGCGGCACCTGTCGTGCTCTCGCTCATCGGGATCGTGGTCATCTGGTACGTCGTCGCGCTCGCGATCCTGCCCGTGGACCAGCGGTTCCTGCTCCCGCCCCCGCACGAGGTCTTCGGCAGCACCCTGACCAACCCGCAGCTCATGGAGCCGATGCTCGACGCGCTGGGACGCAGCGTCGTCGTCGCGGCCATCGGGCTCGCCGTCGCCGTCGTGATCGGGATCCTCTGGGCCCTCGCCATGTCGGCGTCCAGGTGGACCGAGTCGATCCTGTACCCCTACGCCGTCATCCTCCAGACGATCCCGATCCTCGCCCTGGTGCCGCTCATCGGCATCTGGTTCGGCTACGGCTTCCCGGCACGGGTCATCGTCTGCGTGATCATCGCCCTGTTCCCGATGATCTCCAACACGTTCTTCGGGCTGCAGTCGGCGAGCGCCGCCGCGCACGATCTCCTCACCCTCAACAACGCCTCACGGACCCAACGGCTCGTCAAGCTCCAGCTCCCCGCGTCGGTCCCGTCGATCTTCACCGGTCTGCGGACGGCCGCCGGGTTGTCCGTCATCGGTGCGCTGGTCGGCGACTACTTCTTCCAGCAGGGCCCCGTGGGCATCGGCGGCCTGCTGCGCACCTACACGCTGCGCCTCCAGATGGACGCCCTGTTCACCGCCATCACCCTGACCGCCCTGTTCGGCGTCGTGGTCTTCGGTCTCTTCGCCGTCCTCGACCGCCTCGTGCTCGGCCGCTGGTACGGGAAGCGGCCCAGCTCGTGAGAGCGGACCCCTCAGTGCCCTCCGTCCCTCGCCCGGCCCCCGCCGGCCGAACCACCCAGCCAAGGAGAACCACCATGACGCACGCCCGACCACACCTCCTGCTCGCCGTCGCCGGACTTCTCGCCCTCGCCGCGTGCTCCTCCGCCGACGGTGCGGACGACCCCGCGGAGGATGCGGGGGCCGCGCCCGACGCCGAGGCCGCGGAGGCCGGCAGCGCCCTCGACCTCGCGGAGGTCTGCCCGGCGACCGTCGTCGTCCAGTGGGACTGGCAGCCGCAGTCCGAGCACGGCGGGACGTACGCGCTCGTGGGGTCGGACGCCGAGATCGACACGGACACGAAGTCGGTGCGCGGCTCGCTCGTCGCCCAGGGCGTGGACACCGGCGTGGACATCGAGGTGCGCACGGGTGGCGCGAACGTCGGCTTCCAGCCGGTTCCCGCCCTCATGTACCTCGACGACGAGATCACGCTCGGCGCGGTGAGCACCGACGTCGCGATCAGCTCCCACGAGGCACAGCCGACCGTCGCGGTGGTGTCCCAGATGACGAACAGCCCGCAGATCCTCATGTGGGACCCCGAGACCTATCCCGGCGCGACCACCATCGACGAGGTCGTCTCGCAGGGCGCCACCGTGGTGACCTCGGGCGACGTCCTGCCCGCGCTGCTCGCGCGGACGACGAGCTTCGACATGGCGGCCTCCGACACGAGCTACGAGGGGACGCCCTCGCGGTTCGTCTCCGACCCGTCGATCGTGCAGCAGGGCTTCGTCACGGCCGAGCCCTACATCTACGAGAACGAGGTCGACGCCTGGGGGCGTCCGGTGGCCTTCGAGCTTATGAGCGAGGTCGGGTTCTCGATCTACCCGCAGTCCCTCGCGGTGCGCGCCGACCGGGTCGACGAGCTGGCCGGGTGCCTGGAGCGGCTCGTGCCGATCTTCCAGCAGTCGCAGATCGACTTCCTCGCGGACCCGGGGCCGACGAACGACCTGCTCGTCGAGGTGGTGGAGCAGTACAACGTCGGGTGGACCTACTCCGCGGGCGTCGCCGACTTCTCGGCGGCCGCGCTGGTCGAGGAGGAGATCGTCACCGACGACCCGGCCACGGGGGTCTTCGGCCAGTTCGACGACGCGCGGATGCAGGAGATCGCCGACACGTTCCTCCCGCTGCTGCGCGACCAGGGCACCGTCACGCTCGCCGAGCTCGACCCCGCCGAGCTGTACACGAACGAGTTCATCGATCCGTCGATCTCGATGGGGGAGTGAGAGCCACGATGAGCACGACCACCGCCGCGGGCAGGCTCGCCGCCCTCATCGCCGACGAGCTCGGGCCGGACGCGGTCTCGACCGATCTCGACCTCGTCACCAAGGTCTCCTCCGACTGGTCGCGGATGTCGCCGATCCTGCAGGAGAAGCTGCCGGCGGGCCGCTACCTCGCCGACGCCGTCGTCCGCCCCCGGACACCCGAGGAGGTCGCCCGCGTCCTCCAGCTCGCCTACGAGGCCGGCGTCCCCGTCACGCCGCGCGGGGCCGGGACCGGGAACTACGGCCAGCTCACGCCGTTCTCGGGCGGGCTGAGCCTCGACCTCCGTGCGCTCGACGAGATCGCCGTCGACAGCGACGGGACGATGACCGCGGGTGCCGGAGCCCGGCTCACGGCCGTCGACGCCACCGGGCGGGCGGCGGGGCGGGACATCTGGATGTTCCCCTCGACGAAGGGCTCGACGCTCGGCGGCTTCCTCGCGGGCGGGAGCGCGGGCACCGGGACGATCGAGCACGGCACCACGACCGACGGGTTCGTGGTCTCGCTGACCGTCGCCCCGATGGACGGCAGCGGCCGGACGTTCACCGTCCACGGAGCCGACACCACGCCGTACATCCACGCGTACGGGGTCACGGGAGTGGTCACGAGCGCCACGGTCCGCACCGATCCCGCCCGCGACTGGTCGGCGGTGTACGCGTCGTTCCCGACCTACGACGGCCTCGTGGCCGCGCACCGCGCGCTCCTCACGCTGCCGGTGCTGCCGCGCCTGGCGTCCGCCGACGAGCCCGCCCTGGTCGCCACCCTCCCCGCGCCGACGCCGCTCGACGCCACGCAGCACAGCCTGCGCGTCATCGCCGAGTCCTCCACCGTCGATCAGGTGGCCGACCTGGTCGCCGCCGGCGGGGGCCAGGTCGTGGCGACCTACGACGAGTACGCCGAGACGGACCGGCTCTCGTCGATGTCCTACAACCACCCGATCTACTACTGGCAGCGGGAGGTGGGGGAGCCCGCATGCTTCCACATGGAGACCGGCGGGCGCGCGCTCTGGGACGACCCGGCCCGGGTCCGCGCCGTCTACCCCGGGACCCGGCTCCACCTCGAGCTCATGGGTGCCGAGCCGCTCGCCATGGTGGTGGGTGACTACGTGGACGAGCAGCAGGTCCTGGACGGGATACCGCTCCTGGAGGCCGCCGGACTCGGCGTCCACTCGCCGCACCAGTGGTACGTCGACCGCAACGTCGAGCTCGTCGCGGCCACGGCCGCCCGGACCGATCCGCTGGGGCTGCTCAACCCCGGCAAGCTCGTGCCGGAGCGGGCACGCACCGACACGCGCACGACGATCGGTGTGCGGTGACCGCGCCGACGCCGAGGGCCGCCCGCTGGGCCGACCTCACGTTCCCTGACGTCGCGGCCCTGCCCGAGAACACCGTGGCGGTCCTGCCGACGGGCGCGATCGAGCAGCACGGACCGCACCTCCCGTTGTCGACGGACCTCGTCACGGCCACCGAGGTCGCGACCCACGCCGCCGACGCGGTAGCCGCCGACGGCCGGGCCGACGTCGTCCTTCTCCCGGCACTGGCCTACACCAAGTCCGACGAGCATGCCTGGTCTCCCGGCACGATCTGGTTGTCGTGGGAGACCCTCATGTCGACGCTCGTCGACATCGGGCGCTCGCTCGCCGGATCGGGGATCACCCGGGTGCTCCTCGTCAACGGCCACGGCGGCAACGCCGCGCTCGAGCAGGTGGCGCTGCGCGAGCTGAGGCGGAGGTTCGGGCTCGCGACCTTCTTCGTCCCGGCCTCCGTCGGTGGAGAGGTCGCGCGGGAGCACGGCAATCCCAGCGAGCTCGGACTGGGGATCCACGGCGGCCACACCGAGACGTCGATGATGCTGCACCTGCGGCCGGAGCTCGTGCACATGGATCGTGCGGTCAGGCGGGTCCCGGAACGGCTCGACCGGTTCGAGGTCGTCGGCTTCGGCAGGCCCGCGAGCTTCGGGTGGCTGTCCGACGACTTCGGGCCGGACGGCCATGTCGGCGACCCGACCACGGCCGGTGCCGACGACGGGCGCGCCCTGTTCCGGGCCGCGGTGGACCAGGCCGCACGGGCGATCACCGAGGCATCGACCTTCTCCGTGACGTAGCGACCGGGCGCACACGTGGACGGCGCACAGCGAGGGGGACCGGAGCCCGGCCCCCCTCGCTGCGCGTCATCCACGGAGAACGTGGTCCGCCCGAACGGCCGGACCCCGCTCAGTCGGTAGTGCCCCGAGGCAGCGAGAAGAACCGGCGGTCCACGTAGGCGAGCGAGGTCGCCGACTCGTCGCGGACGCGGTGCACGCCTGAGACGGCGCCCAGCACCAGGACGTGGTCCCCGATCTCGGTCGCGCCGACGACCTCGCACTCGACCGCGCTGACGGCGTCCTTGATCAGCCACGGCAGACCGTCGGCGGTGTACCGGTGGGCGATCCCGCGGAACTTGTCCGGCTCGCGGGAGGCGAAGCGACGAGCGACGTCCTGGGCCTCGCCCGCAAGGACGTTGCCGACGAAGGCGCCGCGTGCGATCACGGTGGGCAGCGTCCGTGAGCCGGTGTCGAAGCAGACACCGAAGAGCGGCGGAGACATGCTCACGCTGAAGCCCGTGCTCACCGTCGTCCCGACGGGTGCCCCGTCGGGGGCGCAGCTGGTGACGACGCAGACGCCGGCGGCGAGTCCGGCCATGGCCGTGCGGAACGACGTGGCGACGCCGTCGTCGATGGTGCGTGCCGGTCGGGTGACGGTCATGGGTGCTCCTCGGTGGATGTTGATACCATCAACATCCAGGCTAGGACCGTGATGTTTCCCCGGTGTGACACCACGGAGGCGATCACTTCTCGCCCGTGGCTTCCGGCCCTCGGGCACGCGACGGCGACCGGACCCGCAGATGGGATGATCGGTCCCATGCTCAGCTGGACCACTGCCGGGGAGTCCCACGGCCAGGCGCTCGTCGCCGTGCTGCAGGGCGTGCCCGCCGGCCTGTCGATCACCTCCGACGAGATCGTCGCCGCGCTCGCCCGGCGCCGCCTCGGCTACGGCCGCGGGGCGCGCATGAAGTTCGAGACCGACGTCGTCACCCTCCTCGGCGGCGTCCGCCACGGCGTGACGATGGGCGGTCCGGTCGCAATGACGATCGGCAACGCCGAGTGGCCGAAGTGGTCGACCGTCATGTCGGCCGACCCCGTGGACCCCGCCGACCTCCTCGTCGACGCCGGCACCGGCGACGAGCGGGAGGTGGCCCGCAACCGCCCCCTCACCCGTCCCCGCCCCGGGCACGCGGACCTCCCCGGTATGCGCAAGTACGGGCTCGACGACGCCCGGCCCGTCCTCGAGCGCGCCTCCGCGCGGGAGACCGCCGCCCGAGTGGCGCTCGGCACCGTGGCCGCCGCGATCCTCGAGCAGGTCGCCGGCGTGCGGCTCGTCTCGCACACCCTCGCCGTCGGCCCGGTCCGGGTGCCCGACGACGCCCCCCTGCCCTCGCCCGACGACGTCGCCGCGCTCGACGCCTCCCCGCTGAGGTGCATCGTCCCCGGGGTCGACGAGGAGATGGTCGCCGAGGTCGACGCGACCAAGAAGGACGGCGACACCGTGGGCGGGGTCGTCGAGGTCCTCGCCTACGGTCTGCCGCCCGGCCTGGGCTCGTTCGTGTCCGGCGACGCCCGCCTCGACTCCCGCCTGGCCGGCGCCGTCATGGGCATCCAGGCCGTCAAGGGTGTCGAGATCGGCGACGGGTTCGCCACCGCCCGGCGCCGCGGCTCCGCGGCGCACGACGAGATCGTCCACGACGACGACGGCCGCATCGCGCGGACCACGAACCGCGCCGGCGGCACCGAGGGCGGCATGAGCAACGGCGAGGTCCTGCGCGTGCGCGCCGCGCTCAAGCCGATCTCGACGGTCCCGCGGGCGCTGTCGACCGTCGACGTCTCCACCGGTGAGGACGCGACGGCCCTGCACCAGCGCTCCGACACCTGCCACGTGGCGCCGGGCGCCGTCGTCGCGGAGGCGATGGTCGCGCTCGTGCTCGCGCAGGCCCTGCTGGAGAAGACCGGCGGCGACTCCCTCGCGGAGGCGTCCCGCAACCTGGCCGCCTACCTCGCCTCGTTCCCGGAGCACCAGCGGTGAGCGGGGAAGGGACGGCGCTGCCGATCGCCGGGACGCCGATCACCGGGACTCGGATCGCCGGCGTGCCGGTCCCCGGCCGCGGCCCCGACCTCGTGCTCGTCGGCCTGCCGGGTGCGGGCAAGTCCTCGGTCGGCCGCCACCTGGCGCGGATGCTGGGCACGTCCGTCGCGGACACCGACGACCTCGTCGAGCGCCGGGCCGGCCGCAGCGTGTCGGAAGTCTTCGCCGCGGCCGGCGAGGACGCGTTCCGGCAGCTCGAGCGCGAGGTGATCATCGATGCCCTCGGGCACGGGACCGGCATCCTCACGCTCGGCGGTGGCGCCGTCCTCGACCCGGACACGCGCGCCGACCTTGCGACGCGACGCGTCGTGCACCTGTCGGTCTCGCCCGAGCAGGCGCACGCGCGCGTGGGGACCGCCTCGACCCGGCCGCTGCTCGCCGACGACCCGGTCGGCCGGCTCACCGTGCTCGCCGAGCAGCGGGCCCCGCTCTACGACGAGGTCGCCACCTGGACGGTCGACACCGACGGCCGTGAGCTGACCGACGTCGCCGCCGAGGTCGCCACGCTCGCGACGGAGCCGACCGTGCTCACGGTGCCCGGCGCCCACCCGTACCGCGTGACCATCGGGCACGACCTGTCCGGCGAGGTCGCCCGCGCGATCCCCGAGACGGCGCGCCGCGTGCTCATCGTCCACCCCGAGGCGATGGCCGAGCGCGCCGGCCGGATCGCCGCCGCGCTTCGCTTCGGCGGCAGGGACGCGCACTCCTTCGTCCTGCCCGACGCCGAGGCCGCGAAGACGTGGGAGGTCGTCGGGCGCTGCCACGACCTGCTCGGCGAGCACGGCTACGGCCGTCAGGACGTCGTCGTCACGCTCGGCGGCGGGGCCACCACCGACGTCGGCGGATTCGTTGCGGCCACCTGGCTGCGGGGTGTCGGCGTCGTCCATGTGCCCACGACGCTGCTCGGGATGGTCGATGCGGCCGTCGGCGGCAAGACGGGTGTCAACACGCCGGCCGGCAAGAACCTTGTCGGCTCGTTCCATGCGCCGCTCGCCGTCGTCTGCGACCTCGACCTGCTGGCCACCCTGCCCCGGGCGGACCTGGCCGCCGGGCTCGCCGAGGTCGTCAAGGTCGGCTTCTTCGGCGACCGACACGTCCTGCGGCTCGTGCGTGCGCACCCCGAGGCCGCGCTCGACCCGGGCTCGCGCGTACTGCGCGAGCTGGTCGAGCGCGCGGTGGCCGTGAAGGCGCACGTCGTGGGGGAGGACCTGCGCGAGGCCGGGCTGCGGGAGGTCCTCAACTACGGGCACACCACCGGGCACGGCATCGAGCGCGCCTCCGGGTACGCGTGGCGCCACGGGGACGCCGTCGCCGTCGGCATGGTCGTCGCCGCCGAGCTCGCCGAACGGGTGGGTCTCGCGCGGCCGGGGCTCGCCGAGGGCCACCGCGAGGTGCTGAGCTCGCTCGGCCTCCCGGTGACCGTGAGCGGGCTTCCGTGGAGCGAGGTCCGTGCGGCGATGGGCAACGACAAGAAGGTGCGCGGCGACCGACTGCGGTTCGTCGCCCTGCGCGCCGAGGGCGATCCGGTCATTCTGGACGGGCCCGACGAGGTTGCGCTCGAGGCGGCCTGGGACACGGTGAGCGCGTGACCGGGGACGCGGGCGGGTTCGCGACCGGCGACGCTCCGATCGCCGGCGCGGACGGCGACCGGGCGCCGGAGACCGCGACGCCACGCGGCACGGGCACGATCGTCCTCGTAGGCGTGCCCGGGGCCGGGGTCTCGATCACGGCCGTCGCGGTGGGCGAGGCGCTGGGGATCGAGGTGCGCGACACCGACGAGCTCGTGGCCGAACGGCTCGGTGCCCCGGTGCACGAGCTCGTCGTCGACCTCGGCGAGGACGAGTACCGGGCGGCCGAGTCCGCTGTGGTGACCGAGGTGCTGGCGACGGACCCGCTCGCCAGGCCCGCCGTCGTCGGGCTGGGCTCGGGTGCGCTCGGCGCGGTCGCCGACCGGCTGGCCGAGCTGCGCGCCGAGGGCGTGCCGGTCGTCCACCTCCGGCTGACGCCGGGCACCGCGATGCGCCGGCTCGGTCTGTCCGGCCTTGGCTCGGTCGCGCTGCCGAACCCGCGGGCGATGTGGACGACCATGGCGGCCGAGCGGGACGCAGCTCTCGAGGCCGTCGCCAGCACGACGATCGACACGACGGCGATGGACCCGGACGAGGTGCGCGACGCCGTGCTCGAGGTCGTACGGGCGGGCTGACCGGCAGCTCGACCCCCGACCGGCGGGTGGGGCCCTGGCAGCTCGACCCCCGACCGACGCGCGGGGCGGCACCGGGCCGCCCCCCTGTCGTCAGCCCCGCGCGACGAGCCACTCCTCGAACGTCGGCCCGACCACCTCGGCGCCGGGTGCGCGGCCGAGCGTGCCGTCGCGGAAGGCGCGACCCATCCGTCCGGGCAGCGGGAGCGGGAAGGGCCGGATACGCCGCCCGTCCCCGGCCGCGTTCCCGGCCACGCGCCGGGTCATGTCCCACAGCGTCAGCTCCTCGGGACCGACGAGGTCGTGGCGGTCGCCCGCACGTCGCGCGAGCGCGCAGTCGGCCAGGACGTCGGCGACGGCGTCGAGCGCGACCGGGCGGATGCGCATGGTGGGCACCGCGACGAGGGGGCCGAGCCGCATACGGCCCAGGTTCTGCTCCGCGAACTCGAACCACTGGCTCGAGCGGACCACGACGAGGTGCTCGCTGACCTCGGCCGCCATGCGCTCCTGCGCGGCCTTGCCGGCGAAGTAGCCGTAGCCCTGCACCTCGGGCAGCTCGCAACCGACGATCGAGAGCAGGACGTGCCGCGCTCCGCCTGCGTTCGCCGCCCTCGCGACCGCCGTCGTGGAACGGGTGAAGAAGTCGGTCGCCGCCCGCGCGCTCGTCGTGAACCGGCTGGCTGCCTCGATGATGACGTCGTAGCCGCGGAGGTGCTCGAGCGGGTTGTGGCAGATGACGTCGTAGCCGGTGGACCTGGAGAGCTGGACGGCCGCGCCGCCCCGGTCGGTCACGGCGCGCTGGATGGCCCGCCCGGAGATCCCGCCGCCGACGATCGCGACCCGCATCGCTCTGCCCACCTGTCGGTCGTCCGCCGTCGGACGACATCGCGTGGGAGCCAGGCTAGGGGGAGCACGGCGGAGGCGCACGGGAGATACGTGGCAGGCCGTGCCGGATGAGGCCCAGCTTCTCGTCGCCGTCTCCACAGGTCCCCCCACTGCATGACCGTCCACAACCGTTGCAATTCCAAGGATTCGATGTCGGTGGTGGCCCGTAACGTAGCCACCAGATCGACCGACGCAGGGGTCTTCGCGACAAGGCGTGGCGCGGTCGGTGGACAGGGATCCGTCGGCGGTCAGTGACAGGACGGGGGAGGTGAGCGGTATGACGACGGAGTGGACGCCGGGCTCGGGCGAGGGTGGTCCCGACGGCGGCTCGCCGAGCGGCGACTCCGGCGTCCCCGTCGGTGCAGCCACGGATGCCGTAGAGCCGGTCATGCCTCCTGCCGCCCTTCGAGGTGCCGAGGGCATCGCCAGCTTCTCGCGCGCCCTGGCGGACCTCGAGGTCGCGAGCCAGGCCGAGGTGATCGCGGTCGTCTCCGCGGTCGAGTCGCTCAAGTGCGCCGCCGAGGCCCTGCAGGCGCGAGCCTCTGTGGCGCTGGAGGACATGCGTCGGGACGACGAGGATCACCGCGGTGTGCCGGCGGAGCTCCAGGGCAGGGGAGTGGCGGACGAGATCGCACTGGCGCGCCGCGAGTCGCCGAGCCAGGGCGGCGTACACCTACGTCTCGCCCGCTGCCTCACCACGGAGATGCCGCGCACCTTCGCGCTCATGGAGGCCGGTGAGGTGTCCGAGTGGCGCGCCACGCTGGTCGCGAGGGAGATCGCCTTCCTCACCCCGGAGGATCGCCGCGCCGTCGACGAGGCGCTGGCACCCGACCTCCCCGCGATGGGTGACCGGCAGGCCGGCAACCGGGCGCGCAAGCTCGCCCAGGAGCTCGACCAGGCCGGCGCCGTCCTGCGCATGCAGCGTGCCACCAGCGAGCGTCGCGTGAACGTCCGCCCGGCCCCGAACGGGATGGCCTATCTCACCGCCCTGCTCACCGTGGCGGACGCCGTGCGGGTGAAGACCACGCTCGACCGCGACTCCGGGAGCGCCGTCACAGCAGGCGCCGCCGACGGTCGGAGCAACGCGCAGATCGGTGCGGACCTCCTCGTCGAGCGCGTGACCGGCACGGACGTCAGCGAGCCGCGGGACGTCGCGCTCACCCTGGTGATGACCGACGAGACGCTGCTCGGCGGACCCGAGTCCGCCTGGCTGCCCGGGCACGGCCCTGTGCCCGCCGCGGTGGCCCGCGGCTACCTCTCCGAGGCCCAGGCGGCCGACGTGACCCTGCGCCGCCTGTGGGTCCGGCCCGAGAACGGGCAGATCGACGGCGTCGACTCACGTGCCAGAGGGTTCCCCGCCTCGCTGCGGCACCTCGTGAGCCTGCGCGACGACATCTGCCGCAACCCTTTCTGCGGGGCGGACTTCCGGCAGGTCGACCACGCCACCCCGTGGGCCGAGGGCGGAGAGACGAGCCTCGCCAACGCCTCGGGCCTGTGCCAGCGGTGCAACCTCGCCAAGGAGAACGCCGGCTGGACCCACGAGTCGACGGCGACGAGCCTCACCGTGACGACGCCGACCGGGCACCGCTACGCCGCGAGCCGATCCACGCTCGCCCAGAACGTCACCGACAGGCGGGTCGACTCGCTGAGGGCCCGCGTCGCCGCGAACCGGGAGGCACTCCGCGCGCACGACGAGGAGATCGCCCGCGAAAGGGCCGGGCCAACCGCCCCCGATCATCCCCTTGATCCTCTGCAATCAAGAACATAGCCTTGATCGCATGTTCGTCGTCACCGCCGATCAGAATCGGTCGACCCAGCGGGGGGTTCTCGTGGACGAGATCCTCGCCGAACTGGCTCCATGGCAGCGACGAGCGGGCCGCGCCGTCGTGCTCCCGTTCGAGCGGACGGTCGGCGACGAGGTTCAGGCCGTGCTCTCGAGCGCCCCCGCTGCGGTCGACGTCGCGCTGCGCCTCGCCCGCCTGGACTGGGCGGTGGGGGTCGGCGCCGGACCGGTGGACTCACCGCTCGCGGACAGCGCGAGCGCGTCGTCGGGGACGGCGTTCGTCCTCGCCCGGGACGCGGTGGAGACCGCGCGGAGCAAGGCGTCGCCGTACCCGATCGTCGTGCGGGGTGCCGACGAGGGAGCCGCCGAGGCCGCCACCGCCGTGCTCCACCTCGTCGGTGCCCTGAGACGCACGAGGTCCGACGCCGGCTGGGAGGTGTCCGACCGCCTCGTCACCGGCGTCACCCAGCGTGCCGTCGCCGAGGAGCTCGGCATCACCTACCAGGCGGTCCACGACCGGGTCCGGGTCGCCGGTGTCCGTGAGGAGCTGGCCGCGCTGCCGCACGTCGCCGGCATGGTCGCCGACGCCGAGGGGGAGACCCCGTGAACGGCTGGCTCCTCGGGCTCGTCACGGCCGGCCTCGTGCTCGTCGCCGCCGTCGGCGCCGCCCTGACGGGGAGCCCCATCGTCGCCCGGCTGCTGCGGCGCTTCACGGTGACCGGCGGTGGGAGGGAGGGGACGCCCGGACTCGTCACCCACCCCGTCGGCCTCGACCGCGGCGGGCAGTGGATCGGCTACCTGGAGCGCGCCGCTATCGCCGGCGGCCTGGTCACCGGCTTCCCCGAGGTCGTCGCCGTGGTCCTCGCGCTCAAGGGCCTGGGGCGCTATCCCGAGCTGCGTGCGGACCACTGCTCCGGCGTCGGACGCCGCGACGACGAGACCCCGATCGTCCTGCAGGGCGACCCTCAGGAGCGTCCGGTCCCGCCGCGTGTCGTCGTCGCCGGACTCACGGCCGAGCGCTTCATCATCGGCACGCTCGCCTCCTACCTGTGGGCGGCATCATGGGGGCTCGCGGGACTGGGTGTCCTCGTCGCGATATCCTGAACCGCTGCCCGGGCCCCTGCGGCCAGGCCGACGGCCGGTCGCGGGCCACGATCGCGGGCCCCGGCACCGACCACGCGCCCGGCGGGGCCGGGACGGCAGCATCGAGACAGCACGACCGAGACGACTCCCGACGCTAAGGACGGCACACGCATGGCATCGACGAACGACCTCAAGAACGGCATGGTGCTGAAGATCGACAACCAGCTCTGGTCGGTCGTCGAGTTCCAGCACGTCAAGCCGGGCAAGGGCCCCGCGTTCGTGCGCACCAAGCTGAAGAACGTCCTGTCCGGCAAGGGCGTCGACAAGACGTTCAACGCCGGCGTCAAGGTCGAGACCGCCACGGTCGACCGCCGCGACATGCAGTACCTGTACAACGACGGCACCGACTTCATCTTCATGGACTCCGCGACGTTCGACCAGATCCCCGTGCGCCCCGAGGTGGTCGGCGACGTCGCGAACTTCATGCTCGAGAACACCGACGTCGTCGTCGCCACCCACGACGATCAGGTGCTCTTCGTCGAGCTGCCCGCCTCCGTCGTGCTCGAGGTCACCGAGACCGAGCCCGGCCTCCAGGGCGACCGCTCCTCGGCCGGCACGAAGCCCGCCACCCTCGAGACCGGCTACCAGATCCAGGTCCCGCTGTTCCTCGAGCAGGGCGTCAAGGTCAAGGTCGACACCCGCTCGGGCGACTACCTCGGACGCGCCTGAGTGGGCGGAGAGACACCCGCGCGCGAGGACGACCAGGGCCTCGACCGCGCGCCGACCGGCTCCGCGCCGGTGAGTAAGGACGTCCCTGCGCAGGTGAGCGAGGACGAAGCTGTGCCGTCGACCGAGGACCTGCCCGCGCCGCTGACCGAGGACGAGCCGACTCCGGTCGAGGTCACGACCGAGGACGAGGTGCCCGCCGGCGCGGTCCGCGTGAGCGCGGACCGGTCGGACTCGGTACGGGGGAGCACCTCGGACACCCAGGGCGTGCGCAGGGCCTTCCACGCCACCGCCCGGACCAAGGCGCGTCACCGGGCGCTCGACGTCCTGTTCGAGGCCGACGCCAAGGGCCTGGTCACCGACGGCGACCGGCTGCTCGCCGTCCTCGCCGAGCGCGGTGGGCGCACGATCGCGCAGGACGGCCTGCCCGCCTACGCCGTCGAGCTCGTCGAGGGCGTCGCCGACCACCTGACGATCATCGACGAGATCCTCACCGCCACCTCCCACGGCTGGTCGCTCAGGCGGATGCCCGCGGTCGACCGTGGTCTGCTGCGGCTGGGGGTCTTCGAGGTCGTCTTCCTCGACGACGTCCAGGATGGGGTCGCCATCGAGCAGGCGACCTACCTGGCCGGCCGGCTCTCCACCGACGACTCCCCGCGGTTCGTCGGCGGCGTCCTCGGCGAGGTGTCCAGGAACAAGGACCTCTACCGGATCTGACCCGCGCCCGGCGTACCCTGGGCGCACCGACATCCTTTAACGATCTGTCCAGCGAGGCAGGGAAGGAGGTCACGGCACCATGTGCCCCGACCCGGCTGCATCCGCAGACCCCACATCCACATCACCCACGCCGGCCGGCGAGAGAGCCGGACGCGAGGTCCTCACCGCGAGCGACATCGACCGCTCGCTTACCCGCATCGCGCACGAGATCGTCGAGCGCAACCAGGGCACCGACGACCTCGTCCTGCTCGGCATCCCCACGCGCGGCGTCCCGCTGGCCGCCCGGCTCGCGGCCCGCGTCGCGCGCGCCGCCGACCTCGCCGAGCCGGTCCCGCACGGCTCGCTCGACACGACGATGTACCGCGACGACCTGCGCGACCACCCGGTCCGCGGCCTCGAGCGCACCGACATCCCGGTCGACCTCACCGGCCGCACCGTCGTCCTCGTCGACGACGTCCTCTACTCCGGGCGCACCATCCGCGCGGCGCTCGACGCCCTGTCCGACCTGGGCCGACCGCGCCGGGTCCAGCTCGCGGTCCTCGTCGACCGCGGCCACCGCGACCTCCCGATCCGCGCCGACTTCGTCGGCAAGAACCTGCCGACCTCCCGGGAGGAGAGCGTGCGGGTCTCGCTCGCGGAGACCGACGCGGGGATCATCGCCGCGACCGACGCCGGCGGCACTACCGATCGCACTGCCGACGAGGTCGCGGCCGCCATCCACACCGACGCCGGCACCCACGCCGTCGGCGGCACGCCGGAGTCCGTCCGGATCGTCGGGGAGGGGGACCGATGAGGCACCTGCTCTCCGCCGCCGACCTCTCCCGCGCCGAGGCCGTGCGCATCCTCGACACCGCCGAGCAGATGGCCGCCACGCAGGAACGGGAGATGAAGAAGCTCCCCACCCTGCGCGGCCGCACGGTCGTCAACCTCTTCTTCGAGGACTCCACCCGCACGCGCATCTCCTTCGAGGCGGCGGCCAAGCGCCTGAGCGCCGACGTGATCAACTTCTCGGCCAAGGGATCCTCGGTGTCCAAGGGCGAGACGCTCAAGGACACCGCGCTCACGCTGCGCTCGATGGGCGCGGACGGCGTCGTCGTCCGGCACCCCGCCTCCGGCGCGCCGCACCGCCTCGCGCACGCCGGCTGGACCGACGTCCCGATCCTCAACGCGGGCGACGGCACCCATCAGCACCCCACGCAGGCCCTCCTCGACGCCTTCACGCTGCGCCGCCACCTGCACTCGCGTGCCGAGGAACCCGCGCCCGGGGAGCCCCCGACCACCGACACCCCGGCCCCGCCGGGCAGCGACCTCGCCGGGGCGCGCGTCGTCGTCGTCGGGGACGTCCTGCACTCGCGGGTGGCGCGGTCGAACGTCGACCTGCTCACCACGCTCGGCGCCGACGTCACGCTGGTGGCCCCGCCGACGCTCCTGCCCGTGGGCGTGGGCGCCTGGCCCGCGCGCGTCGAGCACCACCTCGACGCCACCCTCGAGGCCGCGCCCGACGCGGTGATGATGCTCCGCGTCCAGCACGAGCGGATGTCCGCCGGCGGGGGAGGGTTCTTCCCCTCGGCCCAGGAGTACCACCGCCTCTACGGGCTCGACGCCGCCCGTCTCGCGCTCCTCCCGGCGCACGGCATCGTCATGCACCCCGGCCCGATGAACCGCGGCCTGGAGATCTCCGCCGACGCCGCCGACTCCGAGCGCAGCGTCGTCCTCGAGCAGGTCCGCAACGGCGTCGCCGTGCGCATGGCCGTGCTCTACCTCCTGCTTGCCGGCTCCGAAGGGACCACGTCATGACCAGCTACCTCATCACCGGGGCACGGCCCCTCGGCGGGGACCGGGCCGACCTCCTGCTCTCGGGCGGGACGATCACCGCCGTGGGCGACGACGCGGCCGCGCAGGCCTCGTCCGACGCCGTCCGGGTCGACGCCGACGGCCTCGTCGCGCTGCCCGGCCTCGTCGACCTGCACACCCACCTGCGCGAGCCCGGCCGCGAGGACACCGAGACCGTCCGCACCGGCTCCCGAGCCGCGGCCGCGGGCGGCTTCACCGCCGTCCACGCGATGGCCAACACCATGCCGGTGGCCGACACCGCCGGCGTGGTCGAGCAGGTCTGGCGCCTCGGCCGCGAGGCCGGCTACGTCGACGTCCGACCCGTCGGCGCCGTGTCCGTCGGCCTGGCCGGTGCCCAGCTCGCCGAGCTCGGCGCCATGCACCGCTCCGCGGCCGGCGTCACCGTGTTCTCCGACGACGGCCGGTGCGTGAGCGACCCCGTCCTCATGCGCCGGGCGCTGGAGTACGTCCGCTCGGTCGACGGCGTCGTCGCGCAGCACGCGCAGGACCCGCGCCTGACCGAGGGCGCCCAGATGCACGAGGGCGTCGTCTCCGCCGAGCTCGGCATGACCGGCTGGCCGGCGGTCGCGGAGGAGTCGATCATCGCCCGCGACGTCCTGCTCGCCGAGCACGTCGGCTCCCGGCTGCACGTCTGCCACCTCTCGACCGCCGGCTCGGTCGACATCGTCCGCTGGGCGAAGGCCCGGGGGATCGACGTCACCGCCGAGGTCACGCCGCACCACCTCCTGCTCACCGACGACCTCGTGCGCGACTACGACCCGCTGTACAAGGTCAACCCGCCGCTGCGCACCGCGGCAGACGTCGAGGCCGTGCGCGCCGGGCTGGCCGACGGCACGATCGACATCGTCGCCACCGACCACGCCCCGCACGCCGCCGAGGACAAGGACACCGAGTGGGCCGCCGGCGCGATGGGGATGACCGGGCTGGAGACCGCCCTGGCCGTGGTCACCACGACGATGGTCGCCACCGGCCTGCTCGACTGGGCCGGGGTCGCCCGCGTGATGTCGACCGCGCCCGCGAGGATCGGCCGCGTCGCCGACCAGGGCCGGCAGCTCGTTCCCGGCGCCCCCGCCCACCTCACCCTCGTCGACCCGGCCGCCCGACGCACCGTCGACACCGCGGCGCACGCCTCGCGGTCCCGCAACTCGCCGTTCGCGGGCCGCGAGCTGGGTGGCGCCGTGACGCACACGTTCTACGCCGGCCGGGCGACCGTCCTCGACGGGTCCCTCGTCGACGACCTCGCCGGCATGCCCGAGAAGAAGGAGTCCTGAGTGAGCGCCGAGCGCACACCCGCCCTGCTCGTCCTGGAGGACGGCACCACCTACCGAGGATCTGCCTGGGGCGCGGGCGGCCGCACACTCGGTGAGATCGTCTTCTCCACCGGCATGACCGGCTACCAGGAGACCCTGACCGACCCGAGCTACCACCGCCAGATCGTGGTGATGACGACGCCGCACGTCGGCAACACCGGCGTCAACGACGAGGACGACGAGTCCGACCGCGTGTGGGTCGCCGGCTACGTCCTGCGCGACGCCGCCCGGCGGTCGTCCAGCTGGCGGGCCACCGGCGGGCTCGAGGCGCGCCTGACCGCCGAGGGCGTCGTCGGGATCTGCGAGGTCGACACGCGCGCGCTCACCCGCCACCTGCGCGAGGCGGGCGTCATGCGCGCCGGGATCTTCTCCGGCTCCGCGCTGCCCGCGGGCGCCGCGGACCTGCACCCGCAGGCCACCCGGGTCCTCGTCGACGTCGTCCGGGACGCTCCGGCGATGTCCGGCTCCGACCTCGCGGGCGAGGTCTCCACCGGTGAGCGGTACACCATCGAGCCCGACGGCGAGCCCGTCGCCACGGTCGTCGCCGTCGACCTGGGCATCAAGGCCCGTACGCCCGCCCAGCTCGCCGAGCGCGGCGCGCGCGTCCACGTCGTCCCCCGTGACACCACGCTCGCCGAGGTGCTCGCGCTGACGCCGGACGGCGTGTTCTTCTCCAACGGCCCCGGCGACCCGGGCGCGGCCGAGCACGAGGTGGAGCTGCTGCGCGGCATCCTCGACGAGCAGATCCCGTTCTTCGGGATCTGCTTCGGCAACCAGCTCCTCGGCCGGGCCCTCGGCTACGGCACCTACAAGCTCGCCTACGGTCACCGGGGCGTCAACCAGCCGGTCCTGGACAAGGCGAGCGGCCGCGTGGAGATCACCGCGCACAACCACGGCTTCGCCGTCGACGCCCCCGTGGAGGGGGAGTCCGTCGCGCCCTACGACGACGGCCGCTACGGCCGGGTCGAGGTCAGCCACGTCGGCCTCAACGACCAGGTGGTCGAGGGCCTGCGGGCGCTGGACCTGCCGGCGTTCTCCGTCCAGTACCACCCCGAGGCCGCCGCCGGACCGCACGACGGCGAGCACCTCTTCGACCGCTTCCTCGCGCTCATGGCCGCCCACCGCGGCGCCGAGCCCGCGACCCCCACCACCTCCGAGGAGAACTGATGCCCCGCCGGACCGACCTGAGCTCCGTCCTCGTCATCGGCTCGGGCCCGATCGTCATCGGCCAGGCGGCCGAGTTCGACTACTCCGGAACCCAGGCCTGCCGCGTGCTGCGCGAGGAGGGCCTGCGGGTGGTCCTCGTCAACTCCAACCCGGCGACGATCATGACCGACCCGGAGGTCGCCGACGCGACCTACGTCGAGCCGATCACCCCCGAGGTCGTCGAGGCCATCCTCGTCAAGGAGAAGCCCGACGCGATCCTGCCCACCCTCGGCGGCCAGACCGCGCTCAACACCGCGATCGCGCTCCACGACTCCGGCGTGCTCGACCGCCTGGGCATCGAGCTCATCGGAGCCTCGGTCGACGCCATCAACAAGGCGGAGGACCGCTTCGCGTTCAAGGAGGTCGTCGAGCGCGCCGGCGGGGAGTCCGCCCGCTCGGTCATCGCGCACTCGATCGACGAGGTGCACGCCGCCGCCGACGAGCTCGGGCTCCCGCTCGTGGTCCGCCCGAGCTTCACCATGGGCGGCCTCGGCTCGGGCCTGGCCCACACGCGCGAGGACCTCGACCGCATCGCCGGCGCCGGCCTGCACTTCTCGCCGACCACCGAGGTGCTCCTGGAGGAGTCGATCCTCGGGTGGAAGGAGTTCGAGCTCGAGCTCATGCGCGACCACGCGGACAACGTCGTGGTCGTCTGCTCGATCGAGAACGTCGACCCGGTCGGCGTCCACACGGGCGACTCGATCACCGTGGCGCCCGCCATGACGCTGACCGACCGCGAGTTCCAGCGGATGCGGGACATCGGCATCGCGGTGCTGCGGGAGGTCGGCGTCGACACGGGCGGCTGCAACGTCCAGTTCGCGGTCGAGCCGAGCACGGGCCGCATCGTCGTCATCGAGATGAACCCCCGCGTGTCCCGGTCCTCCGCGCTGGCCTCGAAGGCGACCGGCTTCCCGATCGCCAAGATCGCAGCGCGCCTGGCCATCGGCTACACGCTCCCGGAGATCCCGAACGACATCACCGGCTCCACGCCCGCGAGCTTCGAGCCGGCGCTGGACTACGTGGTCGTCAAGGTCCCGCGGTTCGCGTTCGAGAAGTTCCCCGCCGCGGACCCCACGCTCACCACCACCATGAAGTCCGTGGGCGAGGCCATGGCGCTCGGTCGCAACTTCACCGAGGCGCTCGGCAAGGCGCTGCGCTCCCTGGACCAGTCCGGCCAGCAGTTCCACTGGCGCGGCGAGGCGCCCGCCGGTGAGGAGCTGACCGCACTCGTCGCCTCGACGGCCACGCCCACCGAGCACCGCCTCGTCGACGTGCAGCAGGCGATCCGCGGCGGCGCGAGCGTCGAGGAGCTCTTCGAGGCGACCTGGATCGACCCGTGGTTCCTCGACCAGATGGTGCTCGTCGAGGAGGTCGCCCAGGAGGTGGCCGGCGCGCACGCGCTCACCTCCGGCGTCCTCGCGCGGGCCAAGCGGCACGGCCTGTCCGACGTCCAGATCGGGGAGCTGCGCGGCCTGTCCGAGGACGCCGTGCGCGAGGTGCGCCGGGCGTTCGACCTGCACCCGGTGTTCAAGACGGTCGACACGTGCGCCGCCGAGTTCGCCTCGCAGACGCCGTACCACTACTCCGCCTACGACGCCGAGAGCGAGGTCGCGCCCCGGGAGAGGCCGGCCATCATCATCCTCGGCTCGGGCCCCAACCGGATCGGGCAGGGCATCGAGTTCGACTACTCGTGCGTGCACGCCACGCTCGAGCTCGCCGACCGGTTCACCACGGTGATGGTCAACTGCAACCCGGAGACGGTCTCCACCGACTACGACATCTCCGACCGCCTGTACTTCGAGCCGCTGACGTTCGAGGACGTCATGGAGGTCTACCGCGCCGAGCTCGCCGCCGGCCCGGTCGAGGGCGTCATCGTCCAGCTCGGCGGCCAGACGCCGCTCTCGCTGGCGCAGCGCCTCGCGGACGCGGGCGTGCCGATCCTCGGCACGCCGCCGCAGGCCATCGACGCGGCCGAGGACCGCGAGATCTTCGGCCGCGTCCTCGACGACGCCGGGCTGCCGTCCCCCGCCCACGGCACCGCCGTGACCCCGGCGGACACGCTCGCCGTGGCGGGATCCATCGGCTACCCGGTGCTCGTGCGGCCCAGCTACGTGCTCGGGGGCCGCGGCATGCAGATCGTCTACGACGAGGCCGACCTCACCGACTACCTCGCCGACGCCACCGTCCACGCCGGCGACGCGACCCGTCGCGCGGCCCCGCTGCTCGTGGACCGGTTCCTCGACGACGCCGTGGAGATCGACGTCGACGCCCTGTACGACGGCACCGAGCTCTACCTAGCCGGCGTCATGGAGCACGTCGAGGAGGCCGGCATCCACTCCGGCGACTCCTCGTGCGTGCTGCCGCCCGTCTCGCTCTCCGCCGGCGAGATCGCGCGCATCCGCGACTCGACCGAGGCGATCGCCGCAGGCGTCGGCGTCCACGGGCTCATCAACATCCAGTTCGCCCTGGTCTCCGACGTCCTGTACGTCATCGAGGCCAACCCGCGCGCCTCGCGCACCGTGCCGTTCGTCGCCAAGGCCACCGGCGTGCCGCTCGCGCGCGCCGCGGCGCGGGTGATGGCGGGGGAGTCGATCGCCGACCTGCGGGCGTCCGGGCTGCTGCCCGCCGTGGACGCCTCCACGATCGACCTCGGCTCCGCGATCGCCGTGAAGGAGGCCGTGCTGCCCTTCAAGCGGTTCGCCACCCGCGAGGGACAGGTCGTCGACTCCATCCTCGGGCCGGAGATGCGCTCCACGGGTGAGGTCATGGGGGTCGGTCCGACCCTCCCGGTCGCCTTCGCCAAGTCCCAGACCGCGGCGTTCGGCGGGTTGCCGAGCGGCGGTCGGGTGTTCGTGTCCGTCGCCGACCGGGACAAGCGGGACATCGCCGGGCCGGCCGCCCGGCTCGTCGACCTCGGGTTCGAGCTCCTCGCCACCGAGGGCACCGCGGCGGTCCTCCTGCGCCACGGCATCCCCTCGACGACGGTGCGCAAGCACTCGGAGGGGCGGGGACCGAACGGCGAGCCGACGATCATCGACCTCATCACCGACGGCTCGGTGGACATGGTCATCAACACCCCCAGCGGGCAGGGCTCGCGCGCGGACGGGTACGAGATCCGTACCGCGACCACGGCCGTGGACCGCGCGATCATCACGACGACGGCGCAGCTCGTCGTCGCGGTGCGCGCCATCGAGGCCGAGCGGGCCGGGGCGTTCGACGTCGCCTCCCTCCAGGACCTCGACGCCGCGCGCGACGAGCGCCTCGGCCTGGGCCGGGCGGGCGCCGCCGCTCCTGGCAGCGCCGCTCCCGGTAGTGCCGCTCCCGCGGCCGGGGCGAGCGCATGACGCAGGCCGGCGGCGAGTCGGCCGGCGACGCGTCATCCGGGCGCCACGCACCTGCTCCCCGCACAGGGTTCGGCGAGCGGCTCGCCGGCGCGATGGACGACCACGGGCCGCTGTGCGTCGGCGTGGACCCGCACGCCGGCGTCCTTGCGTCCTGGGGGCTGGCGGACACCGCCGACGGGGCGCGCGAGCTCGGCCTGCGCGTCGTCGACGAGGTGGCGGGCTCCGTGGCGGCCCTCAAGCCGCAGTCGGCGTTCTTCGAGCGGCACGGCCCGGCCGGCTGGGCGGCCCTGCAGGAGGTGCTGGTGGCCGCGCGCTCGGCGGGCGTGCTGACGATCCTCGACGTCAAGCGGGGCGACATCGGCTCGACGATGGCAGCCTATGCGGCCGCGCACCTCGCCGACGACGCCGCGATGCCCGCGGACGCGATCACCGTCTCGCCCTACCTCGGGCCCGCCTCGCTCGACGAGACCGTCCAGCTCGCGCACGCGGGCGGTCGCGGCGTCTTCGCGCTGGCCCTCACCTCGAACCCGGAGGGCTCCGCGGTTCAGCACGCCGGCGGCCCGGGCAGGTCCGTGGCGGGTCAGGTCGCGGCCTGGGCAGAGGCGACCAACGCCCGTCTGGGCGCCGAGGCGTCGCCGGGGCCGGTCGGCCTCGTCGTCGGGGCCACGATCGGCACCGCGGCCACGGACCTCGGGCTCGACCTCGACGGGTTCGGCGGGCTGATCCTCGCCCCGGGAGTCGGCGCGCAGGGCGCCGGCCCCGACGAGCTGCGTGCCGTGTTCGGACCCGCCCGCCACCGGGTGCTCGCCGCCGCCTCCCGGGCGGTCCTCGCCGCCGGTCCGCAGCGCGGCGCCGTCGGCAGCGCCGCCCGTGAGACCGCCGCCGTGGTGACCAGCGCGCTGCGCGGACGGTGAGCCCCGGCCCGCGGGACGATCGTCCGGGCGACCCGCGGGGCGACCGCCTGCGACACCCGAGGGCCGACCGCCGGGGCGACCCGCGCGCGGCGCGGTGGCAGGGCGGCGGAGCACCCGCAGGGGGAGTGCGGCGGACCGGCGACGCGCCGTTCACCGCGTCGTCGCCCACGCGGTACGTCCCGGATGCCCGGACGGACCTGCGTGTTCATCTGGCGTGACCCGCGTCTCCCGGGCTAGGGTCAGCCTCTACTCCGGACCGGTGTTCACCAACTGACGAGGTGGTCGTTGTGACAGTCCCCCCGCTCACGGCCGACGAACGGGCTGCGGCCCTGGCCAAGGCCGCCGAGGCGCGTCGCGTGCGCGCCGAGGTCAAGTCCCAGCTCAAGGCAGGCGCCCTGCAGCTCTCGGACGTGCTCAGCCGCGCACCGGACGACGAGGCGCTCAACAAGCTCAAGGTCGTCGCGCTGCTCGAGGCGATGCCCGGCGTCGGCTCCTCCACGGCGCGGGCGATCATGGCGGAGTTCAACATCGCCGAGTCCCGGCGCGTGCGTGGGCTCGGCCCGCACCAGCGCTCGCGGCTCGTCGAGCGGTTCGGCTGACGATCGCGACCGGCGACTGACGACCGTGCCCGTCGACCTGACACAATGACGCGGTGCCGAACGAGACGCCACCGATCGGGGAGACCACCCACGGGCCCGACCACGCGCCCGTCGACACCTCGCGCCTGACCGTGCTGTCCGGGCCGACCGCCGTCGGCAAGGGCACCGTGGTCACCGAGCTGCGGCGCCTGTACCCGGACCTGTGGTACTCCGTGTCGGCCACCACGCGGCCGATCCGGCCCGGCGAGGTCGACGGCGTGCACTACCACTTCCTCACCTCGGACGAGTTCGACGAGGCCGTCGACTCCGGCGAGATGCTCGAGTGGGCGGTGGTCCACGGCGTCCACCGCTACGGCACGCCGCGCCGCGCCGTCGTCGACCAGCTCGCCGCCGGTCGGGCGGTCCTGCTCGAGCTCGACCTGCAGGGCCACCGCCAGGTGCGCGCCGCACTGCCCGGGGCCCGCCACGTGTTCCTCGCCCCGCCCGACCGGGTCGAGCTCGTCCGGCGCCTGGTCGGTCGGGGCACGGAGACCGAGGAGGAGCGCGAGCGCAGGCTCGCCACCGCCGACGTCGAGCTGGCCTCCGTCGCGGAGTTCGACGAGATCATCGTCAACTCCGACGTGACCGAGGCCGCACTGGCCCTTGCCGGGCTCCTGGGCCTGGTCCGGCAGCCCGCACGCTAGGATGGCGGTCCGTGTGCCCGTCGCCCTCACGCGCGAGCGCACCCATCATGCGAGGAGGACCCATGGCCGGAACAGTCGCCGAGCCGATCGGCATCACGGACCCGCCGATCGACGAGCTCCTGACCACCGTCGACTCGAAGTACGCGCTCGTCATCTACGCCGCCAAGCGCGCGCGTCAGATCAACACCTACAACCAGCAGCTGCAGGACGGTCTCCTGGAGTTCGTCGGCCCGCTCGTGCCGTCGGCCCCGGAGGAGAAGTCGCTGTCGATCGCGCTGCGCGAGATCAACGCCGGGCAGCTCACCCTCACCCGTACCGAGGACTGATCCGGTCGTGACGTCGAGCACCGGGGGAGAGGGCGTGCGCGCCCCCCGCCGGCTCGACGTCGTCCTGGGTGTCACCGGCGGCATCGCCGCCTACAAGGCCCCCCTGGTCCTGCGCCTGCTGACCGAGGCCGGCCACCGCGTCCGCGTCGTGCCGACCGCCACGGCCCTGGAGATGGTCGGCGCACCGACGTTCGAGGCGCTGTCCGGGCAGCCCGTCCGCGCCGGCGTGCTGGACGGCGCCACCGCCGTCGACCACGTCGATCTCGGCCGGCACGCGGACCTCGTGATCGTCGCTCCCACGACGGCGCACACCCTCGCCCGGGCCGCCGCCGGCCTCGCGGACGACCTGCTCACCGCGACGCTGCTCACCGCGACCTGCCCGGTGCTGCTGGCGCCCGCGATGCACACCGAGATGTGGCAGCATCCGGCCACAGTCGCCAACGTCGCGACCCTGCGCTCCCGGGGCGTCACCGTCCTCGACCCCGACTCCGGCCGACTCACCGGTGCCGACACCGGGCCGGGGCGCCTGCCCGAGCCCGAGCGCATCGTGACCGCCGGCCTCGCGCTGGTCGGACTGACCCCTGGCGGCCGCCCGGTCGCGGCGTCGTCGGGTGCCGCCCCGTCGGGTGCCGACTCGGCGCAGGTCCCCGCTCCGCTCTCGTCCGGCGCGTGCCCGCCGCGTCGCCAGGACCTGGCCGGTCGCACGGCCATCGTCTCGGCCGGTGGCACGTACGAGCCGGTCGACCCGGTCCGCTTCATCGGCAACCGGTCCAGCGGCCGGCAGGGCGTGGCGATCGCCCGCGCCGCGGCCGACCGCGGCGCCCGGGTGACCCTCCTCGCGGCCAACGTCGAGCGCGCGCTGCTGCCCGACGAGCTCGCGATCGAGGTCGTCCCCGTCGGCTCCGCCCTCGAGCTGGCCGAGGCCGTCCAGGACACTGCCGCGGAGGCCGACATCATCGTCATGGCGGCAGCCGTCGCCGACTTCCGGCCGGCCGAGGTGGCCGGGACCAAGGGCAAGAAGGACGGCAGCGGCCGACGCACGATCGAGCTCGTGGAGAACCCGGACATCCTCGCCGGGCTCGCGGCGGACCGGTCCCGCCCCGGCCGGCTCGTCGTCGGGTTCGCCGCCGAGACCGGGGACGAGACGGGCAGCGTGCTCGACCACGGCCGGGCGAAGGCGATCCGCAAGGGCGCCGACCTGCTCGCCGTCAACGCCGTCGGGGTCGGGGTCGGCTTCGGCGATGTCGACACCGAGCTGACGATCCTCGACGCCGCGGGCGAGGTCGTGACCACCGGCGCCGGCAGCAAGGCCCAGATGGCGGACATCCTGCTCGACGCGATCGTCGATCGACTGGCGGAGCCTACGATTCAGCGGTGACCCAGCTGCGCACCTTCACGTCCGAGTCCGTCACGGAAGGACACCCGGACAAGATCTGCGACCGGATCTCCGACGCGATCCTCGACGAGCTCCTCGAGGTCGACCCGGACGCGCGGGTCGCCGTCGAGTGCCTCGTCACCACGGGTCAGGTCCACGTGGCGGGGGAGATCCGCACCAACGGGTACGTCGACATCCCCACCATCGTCCGGCGCGAGATCAGCGCGATCGGCTACACGTCCTCCGAGGTCGGCTTCGACGGCCGGTCGTGCGGCGTGTCGGTCAGCGTCGGCGAGCAGTCCGCGGACATCGCCGCCGGCGTGGACAAGTCCCTCGAGACCCGCGACGACCTCGGCGAGATCGACCCGCTCGACGTGCAGGGCGCCGGCGACCAGGGCCTGATGTTCGGGTACGCCACCGACGAGACCGACACGTTGATGCCGCTGCCGATCCACCTCTCGCACCGGCTGGCCGAGCAGCTCGCCGCGGTCCGGCGTGAGCACCAGGTCCCGTGGCTGCGGCCCGACGGCAAGACCCAGGTCACCGTGGGCTACTCCCGCGGCGGCCCGGCCGCGATCACGGGCATCGTCGTCTCGACCCAGCACGACGAGGACGTCACCGGGTCGATGCTCGACGAGGCCGTCCGCACGCTGGTGGTGCAGCCGGTCCTCGCGGCCGAGCTCGCGGGCGTCGCGGCCGACGTCGACACCGCCGAGCTCGCGCTGCTCGTCAACCCGACCGGCCGGTTCGTGCTCGGCGGCCCGATGGGGGACGCGGGGCTCACCGGACGCAAGATCATCGTCGACACCTACGGCGGCATGTCCCGCCACGGCGGCGGCGCCTTCTCCGGGAAGGACCCGAGCAAGGTCGACCGGTCCGCGGCCTACGCCATGCGGTGGGTCGCAAAGAACGTCGTCGCCGCGGGACTGGCCCGGCGCTGCGAGGTCCAGGTCGCCTACGCCATCGGTCAGGCTGCCCCGGTCTCCCTGTATGTCGAGACCTTCGGCACCGCCACGGTCCCCGAGGAGGCCATCGAACGGGCGGTCCGGGAGGTCTTCGACCTGCGACCGCTCGCCGTGATCAGGGACCTGGACCTGCTCCGCCCGATCTACCGGCCGCTGGCGGCGTACGGCCACTTCGGCCGGCCCGGCCTCGACCTCCCGTGGGAGCGCCTCGACCGCGTCGAGGCCCTGCGCGCCGCCGCGGCCTGAGTCCGGCGGGGCCCGAGCCCGGCGGGGTGTGAGCGCGACGCGGCCGACGGCGCCGGCCCACAGGTGCCTCCCCGCGCGCGTCCTGCACAGACCGCCCCGGCGGTCGGCCCCGCCGTCGGCGCTCCGTGATGTGATGTGGCGATGACCCCCCGAGCCGAGCAGCCCTCCCTGGGCGAGCTCGTCGACCTTGCCGCGGTTCCGCCCGGCGGCGCGGGGGACCCGGACGCCGACGTCGTCTCCGTGCTCGTGGAGACCCCGCTCGCCCACCTCGACCGGCCCTTCGACTACCTGGTCCCACCGGCGATGGCCGACCGGGTCGCCGTCGGCTCCCGGGTGCGCGTGCGCTTCGCCGGTCGCGAGCTCGGGGGGTACGTCACCGCCCGCACGCGCGGGACGACGCGCTCCGACCTCGCCCCGCTCCGGCGCGCGGTGAGCGCCGTGCCGGTGCTGGCCGAGCCGGTCGCCCGGCTCTGCCGCGCCGTCGCCCGGGCACACGGCGGCACGACCGCCGACGTCGTCCGCCTCGCCGTTCCGCCCCGCCATGCCGGCACAGAGGAGTCGATGAGGGGGGCCGACCAGGCCGCTCCCGGTCAGGACGGACCCGCGCACCAGCACGAGCCCCTCGACGCCGACGGGGCGCGCCGCCCGGACGCGCCGGTACGCGAGGACGGTCCGGGCAGCAGCGAGACAGCACCGGCACCGGTCCCGGCGCCGCCCGTGGATCCCGGCGCGTGGGCCGAGCTCACCGCCGGACCCGCGTTCCTCGCCCACGTCGCGGCCGGTGAGTCGCCCGCCGCGGTCGTCACCGCGCTGCCCGGGACCACGCCCGCGCTCGTCGTGCGCGCAGTCCGGGCCGCGCTCGACGGCGGACGGGGTGCGCTCGTCGTCGCCCCGACCGCCCGGCACGTCGACGACGTCGCCGGCGCGTTGGACGAGGCGGGGATCGCCGACGTCGTGCGCCTGTCGGCGGACGACGGCACCGCGCGCCGGTACCGCACATTCCTGCGCGCGCTCACCGGGCAGGCTCGGGTCGTCGTCGGCACCCGGTCGGCGGCCTTCGCACCGGTGGCTCGGCTGGGTCTCGTCGTCGTGGTCGACGACGGCGACGACCGGCTCGCGGAACCGCGCGCACCTTACCCCCACGTCCGTGACGTCCTGCTGGCGCGCCACCTGGACGAGGAGCAGGACGCGACCGCGAGCGAGGACCGGCCACGGACGTCGGGGGAGCGGGCGGCGCTGGCGATCATCGGCGTCGGGCGATCGGTCGCCGCCCAGCACCTGGTGGCCACCGGCGTCGCCGCCTCCCTCGCGGCCGACCGCTCCCTCGTGCGCTCCCGTACGCCGCGCGTCACGGCACCGACGGACCTCGACCTCGCCGCCGAGGGCCCCGCGGCGGCGGCCCGCATCCCGCATGCGGCGTGGCGGCTCGTGCGCGACTCGCTCGCCACGGGGCCCGTCCTCGTCCAGGTGGCGCGCGCCGGCTACGTACCCGCTCTCGCCTGCGAACGGTGCCGTGAGCCCGCCCGCTGCCGGCACTGCTCCGGCCCCCTGCAGGCCACGCGCGCGGGCGGACCGCCGAGCTGCCGCTGGTGCGCCCGCGCCGCCGCCGACTTCCGCTGCCCCCACTGCGGCTCGCCGTCGCTGCGGGCGATCCGCGTCGGGGCCGGACGCACCTCCCACGAGCTGGGCCGTGCCTTCCCGGGCGTGCCGGTCCTGGCCTCGGACGCGGGCCAGGACACGGGCGTGGCCAGGACGGTCGACGACCGTCCGCGGCTCGTCGTGGCCACGCCCGGCGCGGAGCCGACCGCGGAGGGCGGGTACGTCGCGGCACTGCTGCTGGACGGCGGGGTCGCGACCGCCCGGCCCGGGCTCGCTGCCGCCGAGGAGGCGCTGCGGCGGTGGGTGAGCGCCGCGGCCCTGGTGCGGCCCGCGACCGACGGCGGCAAGGTCCTGCTGCTCGGACGGCCGGCCCCGCACGTCGCCCAGGCACTGGTGCGCTGGGACCCGGTGGGGCTCGCCGAGCGGGAGCTCGGCGAGCGTGCCGAGCTCTCGCTGCCTCCCGCCGTGCCCGTGGCCGTGGCCGAGGGCGCAGCCGCCGCGCTCCGTTCGTTCCTCGCCCACCTGGCCGCGGACGCGCGGGCCGACCGGGTGGAGGTGCTCGGTCCGGTGCCCGTCGACCCGCCGGCCACCGACGCACGAGGGCCTGGGCGCTCCGCCCGCGACGCGGCTCGCGACGGACCCGCCGAGACACCCCAGGCGCGTGCCGTGCTGCGGGCGGCCGACGACGTGGAGCTGGGACCGCTGCTCGCCGCCGCCGCGGCCGCGCGGTCCGCGCGCAAGGAGCCCGGCACCGTGCGCGTGCAGGTGGCGCCGACCGACATGCTCTGAGCGCGTCGACGCCGCGCGCCCCGATGCCGGCCGCCGGCCCTCGCGGAGGCAGCAGGTCGGCACGGCGCTTACCATCGAAGGCGTGCGAGTCCTGTTCGCCGGTACTCCGGTCGTGGCGCTTCCGGCCCTGCACCACCTGCTGCAGTCGCAGCACGAGGTGGTGGGGGTCCTCACGCGCGCTCCCGCGCCGCGGGGCCGCGGCCGGACGCTCCATCCGTCTCCCGTGGGGGAGGCGGCCGCGGAGGCCGGACTTCCGGTGCTCACGCCACGTACCCTGCGCGACGACGACGTCGTGGAGGAGATCCGGGAGCTCGGGGCCGACGTCGCGGCGGTGGTCGCCTACGGCTTGCTCGTCCCGCCGCCGGCCCTCGCGGCCACCGCCCACGGGTGGGTCAACCTGCACTTCTCGCTCCTGCCCGCCTACCGGGGCGCGGCGCCCGTCCAGCACGCGCTCCTGGCCGGCGAGGACGTCACCGGAGCCACGACCTTCCTCCTCGACGAGGGGCTCGACACCGGTCCCGTGCTCGCGACCATGACCGAGACGATCCAGCCCACCGACACTTCCGGCGCGCTGCTCGACCGCCTCTCGGTCGCCGGTGCCCGGCTGCTCACGCGCTCGCTGGAGACGCTCGTCTCGGGTCTGATCGACCCGGCCCCGCAGAGCGCGCTCGGGGTGTCCACGGCGCCCAAGCTGGACCCGTCCGACGGGCTCCTCGACCTCGACGCGCCCGCCGAGCGCATCGACCGCGTGGCTCGGGCGACGACGCCGTCACCCGGCCCCTGGACCACGCTGCCCGACGGCTCCCGGCTCAAGCTCCGGCCCTTCACCCTGCGCCCGGACGTCACGGACCTCGCACCGGGCGAGCTGCGGGAGACCCGGCGAGACGTGCTCGTCGGCACGGCGACGCACGCCCTGCAGCTCACCGAGCTCGCGCCCGCCGGCAAGAGCTGGATGGCGGCCGACGCGTGGGCCCGCGGCGCACGGCTCGAGGCGGGCGACCGGCTCGGCGCCCACCGGCCGGGCGCATGACCGACGCACGGCGCAGTCCTGGTCTTCGCGGCGGCCCGGTTCGACGCAGCCCCGGTCGACGCGGCGGACCCGACCCGGCCCGCCGGGCGGCCTACCAGGTCCTGCGGCAGGTCCACGACGACGACGCCTACGCCAACCTCGTGCTCCCCGGCCTGCTGCGCGAGCGCCGGATCGCGGGGCGCGACGCCGCGTTCGCGACGGAGCTCGCGTACGGCACCCTGCGCATGCGGGGCCGCTACGACGCGATCCTTGCCCTCGCCTCCGGACGGGACGTCGCCGCGCTCGACGCGCCGGTCCGCGACGTCCTGCGGCTCGGCACCCACCAGCTGCTCGGGATGCGCGTCCCCTCGCATGCGGCGGTGGCCGAGTCGGTCACGCTCGTGCGCGAGGTCGCCGGGCAGTCACCGACCGGGCTCGTCAACGCGGTCCTGCGGAAGGTCGCGGCCCGCGACGTCGAGGACTGGCTCGACGACGTGGCGGACGCCGCGCGGTCCGGCGGCGGCGAGTGGTTCGACGTCGCGGCGGCCGTCGAGTCCCATCCCGCGTGGATCGTCCGCGCGCTGCAGCAGGCCCTGCTCGCCGACGGTCGCGACGGACGCGAGCTCGGCGACCTGCTCGACGCGGACAACACCCCGGCGCGGGTCACGCTCGTCGCCCGCCCCGGCTGGTCGTCCGTGGGCGAGCTCGGCCGTCAGGCGCGCGACCTGGGCGGCGACGTGGAGCAGCACCCGCTCCCGGGCGCGGTCGACCTCGTCGGCATCGCGCCCGGCGAGCTCGCCGATGTCGCCACCGGCCGGGCAGGGGTCCAGGACGCGGGCTCACAGCTCGTGACGCACGCGCTCCTCGCCGCCGAACTCACCGGTCCGGCGGCCGACGACGGCGGGACCTGGCTCGACCTCTGTGCCGGGCCGGGAGGGAAGGCCGCCCTCCTCGCGGCGGAGGCGGGGCGCCGCGGGGCTCGGCTCGTCGCGAACGAGGTCCAGCCGCACCGGGCGGACCTCGTGCGTCGCGCGGTGGCCAGGGCCGAGGGCGACGTCCGGGTGACGGTGGGGGACGGTCGCCGCGCGGCCGGGACGCTCGTCGAGGCCGGTCGCGAGGGGGCGGACCGCATCCTGCTCGACGCGCCCTGCACGGGGCTCGGCGCTCTGAGGCGCCGCCCGGAGGCCCGCTGGCGCCGGAGCCCGGAGGACCTCGCCGCGCTCGCCGCGCTCCAGCGCGAACTGCTCGACGCCGCCGCGGACGCCCTCGCCCCGGGCGGGGTGCTCGCCTACGTCACCTGCTCCCCGCATGTCACCGAGACCCGCGCGCAGGTCTCCCGCCTGCTGCGGGCAGGAACGGGGCTCACACTGCTGGACACGGCCCGGATCACGCGGTCGGTCGCCGGGGGACTCGCCGACGACGTCGTCGGAAGCTCGCTGGACGGCGCGGAAGGCACCGTCGTCCAGCTGTGGCCGCACGTCCACGGCACGGACGCGATGTTCCTCGCGCTCCTGCGCCGCGAGGCCTGATCCGGGGCGCGCGCACGGCCGCCCGACCGAAGGCGGACATCGATGCGGCCCTCGGGGGCGCGAGCGGTACTCCCGTGCGTCGCCGGGAGGCTAGCCTCGGTCCATGGCCCCCGTCGTGATCTCGCCGTCCATCCTCACCAGCGACCTCGCCGACCTGCGCGGCGAGCTCACGCGGATCTCGGGCGCGGACTACGCGCACGTCGACGTGATGGACAACCACTTCGTGCCCAACCTCAGCTGGGGTCTGCCCGTCGTCGAGGCGTGCGTGCGCGTGAGCCCGGTGCCGATCGACGCCCACCTGATGATCGAGGCGCCCGAGAGGTGGGCCGTCGGCTACGCGGAGGCCGGCTGCGCGTCGGTGACCTTCCACGCCGAGGCCGCCGCGGCGCCGGTCAAGCTCGCCCGGGAGCTGCGTGCGGCCGGCGCGAAGGCCTCGATCGCCATCCGTCCCGGCACGCCGTTCGAGCCGCTGGTCGACCACCTCGCCGAGTTCGACATGATCCTGCTGATGACCGTGGAGCCCGGCTTCGGCGGGCAGTCGTTCATCGAGTCGGTCCTGCCGAAGATCCGCCGTGCCCGCGAGGCGGTCTCGGCCGCCGGGCTGGACATCCGCCTCCAGGTCGACGGCGGCATCTCGCGGGCGACCATCGAGCGCGCCGCAGACGCGGGCGCCGACACGTTCGTCGCCGGGTCGGCCGTCTACAACGCCGAGAACGCGAACGACGAGATCGCCGCGCTGCGGGAGCTGGCCTCGGCCGCTCACGCGCACTGAGCAGGCCTCCCGGCCGGGCGCCGGAGGACCGTCGGCGCCACGGGGAGTTCTCCCCGCCCGTTCCCGGCGGCCGGCACCTGAACGTCACTCGTCGTTCACCTCTCGGACCCGTCCGCGGGTCACGCTCCACGCAGACCCCATGACCGGGCTGCTCGCCCCGTCGTGGCCCGCCGACGAGGAGCACGAGATGACGCTGGAGATCGACCCCTACTCGACCGCCGCCGTCGGGGACGACGTCTGGGTGGACGGCATGCTCCTGCGGGACGGCGCCGGCGAGCTCCCGGACCAAGGCGTCATGGACCGTGCGGTCGGCACGGGCCCCGACCGGATCGCCGGTGACCTGTCCTCCCTGCGCTCGGCCATCGCCGACTTCCTCTCCACGCACGACACCGGCCTGCTCGCGCTCGCCGCGGCGACCGAGGCGTGCGGCTCGTCCACCGTGAGCGTCTCCGAGGGCTTCGACGAGATCGACCACGACTCCGGCACCGGGTTCGACTTCCTCGAGGTCTGAGCCGTGGTCCTCGAAGTCTGACGCGCCGAGCCGCACCACGGCCCGCCGCACGGCCGCACGACACCACGTTCCGCACGCCCCGGGTCGGTCCCGTCCGATCCAGATCCGAGAGGACTCCACATGGCCGGCGCCGATCAGCTCCCGCTGCCCGACGGTGTGGCGACGACGTTCATGGTGCAGGGCACCAACGTCTCGCGCATCCAGGGCCGCCTGCAGCAGACCCTGCTCTCCGACGGCTCGGCCTCGCAGCGGATGCGTGGCGCCTTCCCGGAGGGAGTGACGGCCGCGGCGATCGATACCGAGCTGTCGATCCTGTCCGGCCACGTGCAGACCGCGGCCGAGAACATGGGCGGCGCCGGTCAGCGCATCTGGGACGTCGGAGCCTCGTTCGAGACCTGCGAATCCACGATCGAGGGGCTGCAGACCGAGTGGGACGAGGTCGACACCTGGTTCGACGATGCCCTCGACCAGATCAACTCCGACCCGTACTACACCGATCCCGCGAACCAGCGGGACAAGGCCGAGGCCATCGAGTCGATCGACCTCCAGCGGGAGAGTCGCCGCGAGGACATGAAGGAGCGGTACGACACGGCGCTCGACACCCTGGGCGAGGAGGCCGCCACCGCGGCGAGGAAGCTCACCGAGCTCACCGACGGGTTCGTCCCCGCGGCCCAGCAGGGAAGTGCGGCGGACATCGCCGCCGCGATGACCGAGGGCACCACCATCTCTGACGGCAGCCGGCGCGACCACGTCGCGGACGAGCAGGCAGAGCATGCCGAGGACCTCCTGGAGCGTGCCGAGAACGGCGACGAGGACGCGATCCAGGAGATCGTCGACACGTACGGCGACCTCACCGACGACCCGTACTTCGCGACCGCGCTCATGGAACGGCTCGGTCCGGACGGGGTCAACTCCGTGTCGATGCACCTGATGGAGAGGATCGACGCCTCCGAGGGCTACCCCGACAGGCAGGAGCAGTACCGCGACATGTTCAGCGTCCTCGGCGGGGCGTACACGACCTCGACGGGCTCGCTCGAGGGAATGGATCCGGTCACTCGCGAGGATACGGAGACCTGGCGCACCGAGTGGTACGAGCAGCTGAAGACGAGTGGCCGCGAGGGCTTCAACCCCTATACCGGGCAGCCCTACGAGGAGGGCATGGACGGCACGGCGGTGTACGGGTACGACATCCAGAGCCAGCTCCTTGCCGCAGGCATGGAGGTCAACCCGGACGTCGAGGTGGGCCGTGACTACATGGAGCACGTCGGTACCGACATGGTCGAGTGGGACCAATGGCTCACCGAGAACTTCCCCCACCGGTCCAACACGTCGCACATGGGTGGGAGCATGTACGACCTGGGTGCGTCGCCGCTCGGCGACCTGCACCCCACGGATCCCCGCCGCGACCCGCTGCACAACCTGCTGGCCGCCGCCGGGACGAGCGAGGAGGCCGCCTACGGGCTTCTGCTCGCCGACATCCCTGCCGGAGACGGTGAGACCCAGTCGATCATCGAGTACTACATGCACGGTCGAAGCGACGCCACGGACGGCGCGGTCATGGGTATGCCGGACCTCGGCGTCGAGATGGGGGACGTCCTCGAGAGCTATGCCCTCGACGACGGCGACCGTGAGTCCGTCGAGCTCGCGCAGCAGTCCATCGTCGGGTACAACGACGCGATCGCCGGGTCCGAGCCGATCGCCGGCGACACCGCGGAGACCAGGGCCGGGTTCAACATGATGTCCCTGCGGCCTGCCATGGGTACCGTCATGGCAACCTACGTCGACGACCTCCACACCGGGTTCGATGGCCAGGCGACCGCGGACGGGGTCGGGGCGGGTGACGGAGGGACGTACGACATCACCTTCAGCAACTCCACTCTGAACAACCTCCATCACGTGTTCGGTGACCTCGGGTACGACCGGCCCGAGTCGATCGTCATGCCCGGCGAGGACGGCACGACGCAGGGCGACCCGAACAACCCGCCCGCGCTGCAGCGGATCCTCAACGCCAGCTGCGCGCACACCAACAACGGGATGTACGAGGCGCTGACCGGCGGCAACATGGACGCCGCACAGGAAGCGTTCGGCCGGGGCAGCTACTTCGACGCATTCGTCCTGGAGTCACTCTCGAACGAGAACGGCGACAGCGCGGGCGCTCTCGACAGCTACAACGAGTACATGCAGACGATGGCCAACGCGGGCATCGGCCTCGTGCCCTTCGACGACATCCCGGTCGTCGGCGGTGCCGTCGACAAGGGGATCGACTGGGCCGCGGACCCCGTGCTGGAGGCCATGTTCGAGACCGGGAACGAGGACGCGCAGCGCGCCACCGGCGCCGAGTGGCAGCAGGCGCAGAACGCGATGGTCAACGACCGGTTCTACGCCACCGTCGCTGCGGCCGGGAACTTCGACGGGTCGCCGTCGTTCACGGGGTGGGAGCAGGCGACGGGTCGCGAGCTCGACGCCGGGTCGCAGTTCTGGGACAGCGACGGCTCGGTGATCCCCTACGACCGGATGACGGACGATCAGCGGGCCCAGTTCGTCGACTACCTCAACGACCACGAGGACGGCGCTGGCTCGACGTACGGCTCGATGACCAACGACGCCGAGGGACGGATGAACGACGCCCGCACCCGGGCCGACAACGACAACCTCGCGGCGGATGCCGAGGACGACGAGGACTGATCCTCGTTCGTTCCGCCACCGGGCCCGGCCCCTGTCGTGGGAACGGGCCCGGTCGTCGTACACTGACCCTCGAGCACGTGCTCCGGGGTCGGTGAAAATCCGAACCGGCGGTAACAGTCCGCGAACCCGAGGCCACGCAGAGCAACGCGTGGTCAGGGCCGATCCGGTGGAACTCCGGGACCGACGGTCAAAGTCCGGATGAGAGGAAGCACGCGGTGGGCCATCCGGCCCACCCTCTCGGGACGCCCGCGTCCCCTCGCCCCGGTCGCCACGTCGACCGGGAGGAGGAACGGGTGGCACAGGCCATCGAGCACGACGACGACGCCCGCGCCTCGGCCGACTCCCGCACGCGGGAGCGCACCCGCCCCGGCAGCGCGCTCGCGCCGCTCGCCTTCGGCCTGATCGTCCTGGTCGCCTGGGAGGCCGCCTCCCGCGCGGGCGCCGTCGACCCGTACTTCCTGCCCGCGCCCAGCGCGATCCTCGCCCGCGTCGCCGAGGACCTCGCGGGCCCCGCCCGCGCCTACCTCTGGCCCACGCTGGTCGCCGCCGGCTGGGGCTCGCTCCTGGGCGCAGCCGTCGCCCTGCCGCTCGGCATCGTCATCGCCTCCTCGACGCTCGCCCGCCGCGTGCTCGAGCCCTACGTCGCCGCGTCCCAGGCACTGCCCGCCGTGGCCGTCGCCCCGCTGCTCGCGCTGTGGCTCGGTTACGGCGTCCTGCCCGTCGTCGTCCTGTGCGCCCTCATGGTGTTCTTCCCCATGCTGCTGGGGACCGTGTACGGGCTCACCCACATCGACCCCGACGTGGTCGAGGCAGCCCGCCTCGACGGCGCCGGCGGACCCGTCCTGCTGGCCCGCATCCTCCTCCCGCTCGCGGTGCCCGCGATCCTCACCGGCGTGCGCAACGGCGTCACGCTCAGCCTCACCGGCGCCATCGTCGGGGAGATCGTCACCGGGGGTCGCGGGCTGGGGATGCTGCTCTCCGCGCGCGGAGCGTCCGCCGACACGGTCGGCCTGTTCTCGATCCTCGCCGTCCTCTGCGTCCTCGCCGCGTCGCTGTTCGCCGCGGTCGGGGCCCTGCAGCGCCACCTCCGCCACCGTCAAGGAGCCTGACCATGACCACGTCACCACGCACCGTGCGCCGCGCCGCCGCTCTCCTCGTCGCGGGCCTCGCCGCCACGACGCTCGTCGCCTGCGGCGGCGGCACCGAGAGCCCGACCGAGTCCGGGAGCGACGCCGGCTCCGGCGGCGAGCCGCTGACCATCGGCCTCACCTACGTGCCGGACGTCCAGTTCGCGCCTTTCTACATCGCGCAGGAGCGCGGCTACTTCGAGGACGAGGGCGTCGACGTCGAGCTGCGGCACCACGGTGCCTCCGAGGGACTGTTCACGGCCGCCGAGGCCGGCGAGGAGGACGTCGTCGTCGCGGGCGGGGACGAGATGCTCCAGGCCGTCGCCCAGGGCGCGGGTCTGACCACCGTCGCCACCATGTACCAGGACTACCCCGTCGCGGTCCTCGCGCCGGAGGACTCCGGGATCACCACGCTCGAGGACCTCGCCGGCGCCAGCGTCGGCGTGCCGGGCGAGTTCGGTCAGACCTGGTTCGGCCTGCAGGCGGCTCTGGCCACGCTGCCCGGCGGCGGCGAGGACGTCGACGTCCAGACCATCGGCTTCACCCAGGTCTCGGCGCTCACCGCCGGTCACGTCGACGCCGTCGTGGGCTTCGTCAACAACGACGCCGTCAGCCTGGCCCGCGCCGGCACCCCCGTGCGCGAGATCGCCCTCGGCGACGACGTCCCGCTGGTCGGCGTCGGGCTCGTCGCCACCGACGCGGCACTGGGGGAGCGCGAGGGCGACGTCGCCGCCGTGGTGCGCGCCGTGCTGCGCGGCATGGCCGACATGGCCGAGGATCCCGAGGGCGCGGTCGACGTCGCAGCGACGCACGTCCCCGACCTCACGGGCGAGGACGCGCGCGCGGCCGCGATCGCCGTTTCCGAGGCCACCGCCGCCCTGTACGGGGACGCGGACTCCCGCGGCACGATCGACGCGGAGCGCTGGGCCGCCATGGCGGAGTTCATGTCCTCGGCGGGCCTCCTCGAGGGCGAGGTCGACCCGGAGGCCGCGATCACCGCGCTGCCGGACACCCCGGTCGTGCTCGCCGAGAGCGCCGTAAACTGACGCGCGTGAAGACGTTCGACCAGCTGTTCGCGGAGCTGAGCGCCAAGGCCGAGGAGCGCCCCGAGGGCTCGGGCACCGTCGCCCAGCTCGACGCGGGCGTCCATGCCATCGGCAAGAAGATCGTCGAGGAGGCCGCCGAGGTGTGGATGGCCGTCGAGCACGAGAGCGACGAGGCGGCGGCCGAGGAGATCAGCCAGCTCCTGTACCACGTCCAGGTGATGATGATCGCCCGCGGCCTCCAGCTCGACGACGTCTACCGCCACCTCTGAGCGCGCCCCGCCCGCACCACGGAAGAGACCCCCACATGCTGCGTATCGCCGTGCCCAACAAGGGCTCCCTGTCCGAGCCGGCCGCCGACCTCCTGTCCGAGGCCGGGTACCGCCGACGTCGGGACGCCCGCCAGCTCGTCGTCGCCGACCCCGACAACGAGGTCGAGCTGTTCTTCCTGCGCCCGCGCGACGTCGCCGTCTACGTCGGTGCCGGCACCGTGGACTGCGGCATCACCGGACGGGACCTCCTGCTCGACTCGGGTGCCGACGCCGTCGAGCACCGGGCGCTCGGCTTCGCGCGCTCGACCTTCCGGTTCGCCGCGCCCGAGGACGGACCGAGGCGCGTCGAGGACCTCGCCGGGCTGCGGGTGGCCACCTCCTACGACACGGTCGTGCGCGCGTTCCTCGCCGATCGGGGCATCGACGCCGGCACCGTGCACCTCGACGGCGCCGTGGAGTCTGCCGTCCGCCTCGGGATCGCCGACGCCGTCGCGGACGTCGTCGAGACCGGCTCGACCCTGGCGGCCGCCGGCCTGACGACCTTCGGCGAGCCGATCCTCCGGTCCGAGGCGGTCCTCGTCCGGCGGGCCTCGGGCGAGGAGCCGGACGGCCTGTCCGTGCTCGACCGTCGCATCCAGGGCGTGCTCGTCGCCCGCCAGTTCGTGCTCATCGACTACGACGTCCGCAAGGAGGACGTCGAGCGGACCGTCGCGCTCGCGCCCGGACAGGAGTCGCCGACGATCTCCCCGCTGCGCGACGACGGCTGGGTCGCCGTGCGGGTCATGGTCGAGCGGGCCGGCGTCAACAAGGTGATGGACGACCTCTACACGGCGGGGGCCCGCGCGATCCTCGTCACCTCGATCCTCGCGAGCCGCCTGTGACGCACGACGGGGCCGACGGCCCAGCGGCACCCGACGGCCCGGGAGCCGCTGACGGCCCAGGTGCGTCCGACGGCCAGGGCGCGCCGAAGGGTCACGAGCGGCCCGAGCAGGTCCGGGCCCGGCTCCACCGACCGATCCGCCCAAGACTCGTACCGCTGGTCGCACGGTCGCTGCAGGTCGCCGTCGTGATCGGCGCCGCCGCGATCATCCTGCTCACCGGCCGGATCCCGGGCGTCGAGCACTGGGACCTCACCGACCAGCTGCTCACCGCCCTCCTCGCGCTGATCATCGTCGGGGTGCTCGAGCGCCAGGCGCGCGTCGCCGCGCTGCCGGACGAGGCCGGGCTCACGGTCCGCAACTTCCTGTCCGGACGGCGCGTCGAGTGGGCCGAGATCCTCGGCGTCGAGTACGGCGAGCACCGGCCCTGGGCCAACCTCGACCTCGCCGACTCCAGCACGCTCGCCGTCATGGCCGTGCAGCGCAGCGACGGGCGGCGTGCCACCGTGGCGGCGGCGCGACTGTCGACGCTGGTCGAGCTCCACGCGCGCGAGCTCGGGAACGGCTCCTCCCGCGGCTGACCGGGCCGCCGCCCCGGGTGTCGGCCGTCAGCGGTCCAGCAGGCTCCCCGCGTGCGCGCCGGCGGCCGCCGCCGCGAGGAACGGGACGGGATCGGCATCGAGGTCGCGCCCCATCGTCGACAGGCGTAGCCCCGCGGCCTCCTCGACGCCCCGCAGCGCGGCGAGCAGGTCCGGCGCGCCGGAGGCCCTATCCCCACGGACGTCGAGGTCGACGCGCCGGTGGCGGCCGTCCAGGGTGTCGACGAGCCGCGCCTCCACCAGCGGGGACAGGTCCTCGCCGGGCCAGGACAGCCCGCCGGGCACGACGACGTCGCTCGGCGCCAGCGCGACCCGCCCCAGCGCGGTCACGGAGTGGTGGGACAGCCCCAGGTGACGTTCGCGCGCGTCCGTGCCGGACATGCGCAGGACGGCGATGCCGCGCCCCCGCAGGGCGGTGGCCGCGTTGAGCGCCTCGCCCGCGGCGACCCCGGAGAAGCCCCAGCGTGTGCCGGTGCCGAGGTTGCCGGGCCCCTGGGCGACGACGACGACGTCCGCCTCCAGCACGAGGCGAGCGCCGAGCAGGCCGGTGTGCACGGTGACGGCCTCGACGTCGCCGCCGAACGCCTGACCGACCGTGACGGTGCCGATGATCAGGCCCGTGTCCTTGAGAGCCGCCCCCGTTCGCGAGAACCAGGCGGGCAGGGCGCCGCCGTCCGTCATGAGCGAGGCGACGCGTGCGCCCGGCCGGACCGCGTGCACGCCGGCCACCACGGCCGGCAGTGCGGAGTGCAGGTCGGCCACGACGACGGGCGTCCCGCCGAGGTCGTCGGCGTCCTCGAGGGTGCCGTGGTGGGCGGACTCCTGCTCGTCGACGCCGAGCACCATCACCTGCCCCGGCGTGTAGCGCGCCTTGACGAGATGGCCGGGCCCGGGCGGGGGGTCGGCCGGGAGCCGGTCGGGCAGGGCGACGACGAGGGCGTAGCCCCCGGTGCCGAGGCCCTTCTTAAGGGCGGTGACGTTGAGCAGAACCCGGTCGCCGGGCACGGGCGAGCCGACGAGCGCCGGGTAGGCGAGTGCGCGCACGGACCGCCCGTCCACGTCGACCTCGAGCTCGACGGCGCCCGACCACTCGCGTCGAAGGGAGAGCACCGTCCCGGCGCGCCACAGGATCACGTCGTCACGCTACCTCCGCCGGTAGCGTGAGGGGGTGAGCGAGCCGAAGGTCCGGGTGACCAAGGAGGAGCGACTCCTCAACCTCCTCGCCGCGCTGAGGTCCACCGAGCGCGGCCTGTCCAAGTCCGACGTGCGGCGACTCGTCCACGGCTACGGCGGCCAGAAGGACGACGCGTTCGAGCGGATGTTCGAGCGCGACAAGGACTCGCTGCGCTCGCTGGGCGTCCCGCTGCTCACCACCGTCTCACCCGTCCACCTCACCGACATCGCCTACCGGCTCGGCGGGGACGACGAGAGCGTCGCGGAGCTCGAGCCGACCGCCGAGGAGGCCGCGGTCCTCGCCGCGGCCGCCGGGGTCTGGCGGGACGCCGCCACGAGCGCTCCCGCCCAGCGCGGACTGACGAAGCTGCGCGGGCTGGCCCCCGAGGTCCGCTCCGGCGGCCCCGGGGGCCGGACCGGCGTGGGGCTGGCCGAGCCGGGCCCGGCCTTCACGGCGCTCCTCGACGCGCTGGAGACGGGACGTGCCGTCCGGTTCGACTACCGGGCCGCCTCGACGGGCGAGCTGAGCACCCGCCTCGTGGACCCGTGGCGACTGGCCGCACGCGGACGCTCCTGGTACCTCGTGGGACACGACCACGACCGGGGCGCCGTCCGGGTCTTCCACCTCTCGCGCGTGCGCGGGAGGGTGAGCGACGCCGAGGCCCCGGAGCGTGTGCCCGCACCCGCGGACCTCGACCTGTCGGCCGTGCTGAGCGCGTCGCGTCGTCAGCGGGCCGAGGCGAGCCTCGCGCTCGCGCCGGGACGGGGGGCCGTGGTGCGCGCACGGGCGGGCGAGGGCCGCGACGCCGCCGACGGGGACGCGGCGGACAGTGGCGCTGCCGACGGGCACGCGGCGGACAGGGATCCCGCGCCCGCCACCGACCTCGTCCCGGACGGCTGGGACGTCCTCGACCTCACGACCGACGACCTCGAGGGGCTGGCCGGCGACGTCGCGGCGCTCGGGGACGTGGCCCTCGCCCTCGCGCCGCCGGCACTCGTCGACGCCGTGCGGCGCCGGCTCGCGCGCGCGGCCGCGGTGCCGGTCTCCTCGGCGCCCGTCGCCGAGGAGACGGGCACCACGGCCCCGACCAAGCCCGCCCCGCGTCGCGAGGGGGCCGAGGACCGGCTGGCCCGGCTGCTCTCGCTGGTCCTGCGGCTCCACGAGAAGGGCGACCAGAGCGTCACCGAGCTCGCCGAGCACTTCGGGGTCAGTGAGAAGCAGGTCATCGCCGACGTCGAGCTGCTGTGGGTGACCGGCCTGCCCGGCTACCAGCACGACGACCTCATCGACTTCTCCGTCGACGCCTTCGAGTCCGGCGTGATCTCGCTGGCGAACGACCAGGGGCTCGCCCGCCCGCTGCGGCTCACCACGGACGAGGCCGTCCTCCTGCTCGTCGCCCTCGGGCCGCTGCGCGCCGTCGCGGGCTCGGTCGGGATGCCCACCGCCCTCATCGACGGTCTCGCGGACAAGCTCGAGGTCGCCGCGGGCACGGCGTCGACGGTCGCGCGGGCGATCGACGTGGCGGTGCCCGGTGCCGACCCGGTCGCGCTGTCGCGCGCGCGAGAGGCGCTGCGGCTGGAACGGCGCCTGCACCTGGTCTACGTCTCCGGCGGCGACGTGCGCACCGAGCGCGACGTCGATCCGCGCTCACTCGTCCTCGACGCGGACGACTGGTTGCTCTCCGCATGGTGCCTGCGCGCCGGGGCGCCGCGGACCTTCCGGGTCGACCGGATCGTCACCGCGGACATCACCGACACACCGGTCGAGGAGCACCCGTGGCCGGAGCGCACCGGGCAGGTCGGTGACATCGGCGAGGAGGTCGTCGTCGAGCTGACGTCGGCGGCCCGGCCGTTCGCCGAGACCGTGCCGTCGATCGCGACCGAGGACCTCGCGGACGGCGGTGTGCGGGTCCGGCTGCGCGTGGCCGACCGGGCCTGGTTCGTCGGGGCGATGCTCGACCTGGGCGAGGAGGTCACCGCGATCGGACCCGAGGAGCAGGCCGAGCGGGTGCGCGCGGCCGCCCGCGCGGCACTGCGGCGCTACGGCGGCTGAGCGACGAGGGCCGAGCAGCCGCGGGCTACTCCCGCCCCGGGTGCAGGGCCGGGACCATCCGGGCGGGGTCGTCCGTGATGACCACGCTCGCCCCGAGCGCCCGCACCCGCGCGGCGCGGGTCACCGAGTTGACCGTCCACGCCCATGTCTCCAGGCCGGCCTCCCGCGCGCGGGAGGCGAGCTCCGGACCCAACCAGGTGTGCCGGGGAGCGATGGCGAGAGCGCCGAGAGCACGGGCGGCCGCGACCGGGTCGGGATCTCCCCACGCCTCGGTCGCGGGCCCGAGGAACGGCGAGCCTGCCGCGGTGGACGGACCGTCGGCGAGCACGGCGCGGGGGAGCGCGGGCAGCAGCTCGGCCGCCGCGGCCAGCACCGCCCGGTCGAACGACTCGAGCACGCACCCCGGCCCGCCGGAGCGGCCCGCCAGCACCTGACCGACGGCGGCCACGACCTCGCGCGGCGTGGCGCACGGGAGGGAGCCGTCGGGGGCCGACTTGATCTCGACGAGCACCCACGGGTCGCTCCCGGCATCCCCGGCCGCCACCTCGATCGCGTCGAGCGCGGCGACGAGCGTGGGGACGCCGAGGCGCCCCAGCTCGTCCGCCGTCAGCTCGCGCGTGGCCCGGCGGCCGATCAGCAGGTCGTGCCGGACCACCGGCACCCCGTCCGCCGACAGGTGCGTGTCGAGCTCCACGCCGTCGGCACCGACCTCGACCGCGCGGACGAACGCCGGGAGCGTGTTCTCGCGGCGCTCGGCGGACGCCCCGCGGTGCCCGAGGACCTCGAGGTGGTCGTCCGCCGCCCCGCCCTCCGGTCCTGATCCGGCGCGGGCGTCTATCCTGGGCATGTTCCATCCTCCCCGACGAAGGTGACCGCCATGTTCCGCAACGGCCTCCAGCCGATGCACATCCTCGTGCTCGTCGTGGTGATCCTGCTCGTCTTCGGCGCCTCGCGGCTGCCCGACATCGCCTCGTCGATCGGGAAGTCGCTCAAGGTGTTCAAGAAGGAGGTCCGCGAGCTGCGCGAGGACGACGACGCGCCGTCCGGCCGCGCGGACCAGGACCCCGGCGCCCACGGTGGCACGGGAGACGGTGGCATCGACGACCGTGGTCGGGCACCCGGGGGTGAGGGAGACGGCGGCCGGTCGCCACGCGGGGGAGCACCGGATCCGCGCCCGGCGGGCTCCGATGACGACCGTGCCCCGGACGACCACGCGTCCTCCCGGCCACCGAGCACGCACGCCCCCGGTCGGCAGCAGCCGCCCTCCGGCTCCGCCGGGTAGCCGGTGGCGCGCCGCAGGCGCAACCCCGAGGGACGGATGCCGCTGCGTGCGCACCTCGGTGAGCTGCGCCGTCGTCTCCTCTACGCGCTCGCGGGCGTCCTGCTCGGCGCCGTGGCCGGCTGGTTCCTCTACGACCCGGTCCTCGAGTCCGTGTCCGCGCCGCTCAACGTCGCCCGGGCGGACGGCGCGCTCGCGGGCCTGAACTTCACCACGCTGGGTTCCGCGTTCGACCTGCGCGTCCAGGTCGCCGTCGTCATCGGGCTGTTCCTCACCTCGCCGTGGTGGGTCGGTCAGCTGTGGTTGTTCCTCTCGCCCGCCATGCACCGCGGGGAGCGCCTCACGGCCGCCGCCTTCGCCCTCACCGGCGCGGCGCTGTTCCTCGCCGGCGGTGCGTTCGCGTGGATGCTCGTGCCGCACGTCGTCGAGATCCTCACGTCCTTCGTGCCCGAGCAGGGCACGAGCCTCGTCGACGCCCGGTCCTACCTCGTGTTCGTCCTCCGGGTGCTCGTCGTCTTCGGCGTGGCGTTCCTCGTGCCCGTCGTCATGGTCGGGCTCGGCGCGGCCCGCCTCGTGCGGGCCCGGACCTTCCTGCGGGGCTGGCGCTGGGCGATCATCGGCGCGTTCGTCTTCGCCGCCTTCGCGAACCCGCTGCCCGACGCGTGGTCGATGATCGCCATGGCCATGCCGATCCTCGTGCTGTACTTCGGGGCGATCGGCGTGTGCGCGGTGCTGGAGCGCATCCGTGCCCGCCGCGACCGGTCAGCGGCCACCGCCGCAACCGGCGCCGACGGCCCCACCGGGGCCACAGCCGCACCGACGACCGCCACGGAGGACCCCGCATGACCGCGCGCGTCGGGCTCGTCATCAACCCCTCCGCCGGCGCCGGCAACGGCTCGCGCGTGGCGAGCGAGGTCCGGGCCGTCCTGGCCGACCTCGCGATCACCGACGACCTCACCTCCGCGAACGCCCTGCACGCGCTGGCCCGCGCGCACGCCGCCGCGCGCGAGGGCCGGATCGACGCCCTCGTCGTCGTCGGCGGGGACGGCATGGCCCACCTCGGCCTCAACGCCGTGGCCGGCACCGACGTCCCCCTCGGGCTCGTGTCGGTCGGCTCCGGGAACGACGTCGCCCGGGCGCTCGGCCTGCCCGTCGGCCGCCACGTCGACTCGCTGCGCATCATCCACGCGGCCCTCGACCCGCGCGACCGGTCCGCGGCGCCACGCGCGATGGACGCCGTCCGCGTCGCCCGCCCCGGTGCGCCGCTCGGGCGCCACGCCGCCGGTGACCGCCTCGGCCTCGTCCCGGGCGGCGAGGACGTGCGCTGGTGCGCGTCGTCCCTCGTCGTCGGGTTCGCCGCCCAGGTCAACCTCACGGCCAACCGCTACCGCTGGCCGCGCGGGGGAGCGAAGTACGTGCGGGCGACCGCTGTCGAGACGATGCGCTTCCGCCCCTACGGCGCGCGCGTGGACGTCGACGGCGAGGTCCGCACCGGGCCGACGACGCTGGTCTCGGTGTCCAACACCCCGCTCATCGGTGGCGGCCTCGAGGTCGCCCCCGGCGCGGACCCGGGCGACGGCATGCTCGACGTCGTCCACATCGACGCCGTGGGACGCCCCACGATCGCGACGCTCTTCCCTCGCTTCGCGGGCGGCTCGCACGTGGGGCTGGACCCCGTGCACGTCTCGCGCGGACGGCGGGTCGAGATCCACGACGCCCCCGAGCACGGCCGGTCACTGCCGGTCGCAATGGCCGACGGCGAGGAGGTGGGGGCGGGCCCGCTGGTCGCCGAGGCCGCGCCGGGGGCGTGGCGAGTGTGCACCTCGACGCGAGCGACATAGCCTGATCAGCATGACCTCTCCCGCCGAGCGGTACGCCGCGTCCCGCCGGCGACCGGCCGGCGTCGACCCCGAGCTCGAGCTCGACGAGTTCCGGGCCGGGCTCGCGTTCTCCCTGGACCCGTTCCAGGTCGAGGCGTGCCGCGCCGTCGCCGAGGACCGGGGCGCGCTCGTGGCCGCGCCGACCGGTGCCGGCAAGACCGTCGTGGGGGAGTTCGCCGTCCACCTCGCTCTGCGCCGCGGCAGGAAGGCCTTCTACACGACGCCGATCAAGGCGCTGAGCAACCAGAAGTTCACCGAGCTCCGCGCCCGGTACGGCGAGGGCCGGGTCGGTCTTCTCACGGGGGACACCTCGATCGACGGCGACGCCGACGTCGTCGTCATGACCACCGAGGTCCTGCGCAACATGCTCTACTCGGGCTCGCCGGCGCTCAAGGGGCTCGGCTTCGTCGTCATGGACGAGGTCCACTACCTCGCCGACCGGTTCCGCGGGCCCGTGTGGGAGGAGGTCATCCTCCACCTCGACGAGCGCGTGCGCATCGTCTCGCTGTCCGCGACCGTGTCCAACGCCGAGGAGTTCGGCGACTGGCTCACCGAGGTCCGCGGCGACACGGCCGTCGTCGTCTCCGAGCGGCGCCCGGTCCCGCTGTGGCAGCACCTCATGGTGGGGCGCCGCATCCACGACCTGTACTCCCACGACGTCGACCCCACCGACGTGGGTGCGGACCCGCCCCTGAGCCCCGAGCTCCTCGAGGCCGTCCGACGGGCGTCCCGCCACACGCGCGGCCAGCACGGACGGCCGCAGCGGCGTCACCGCCCCCGGGGCCGGGGCCGGGACCTCGAGAGCCGCCGCGACGACGCCCGGCCGGTCCGGCGCCCGGCGCGGGCCGACGTGGTACGGGCCCTCGACGACCAGGCGCTGCTCCCGGCGATCGTCTTCATCTTCTCGCGCGCCGGCTGCGAGGACGCCGTGCGGCAGACGGTCGGGTCCGGCGTGCGGCTCACCACCGCGCGGGAGGCCGCCGAGATCCGCCGGCACCACGAGGCCGCCACCGCCTCCCTGCCGCCCGCCGACCTCGGTGTCCTCGGCTACGACCGGTGGGCCCACGCCCTCGAGCAGGGCGTCGCCGCGCACCACGCGGGCATGCTGCCGGTGTTCAAGGAGGTCGTCGAGGACCTGTTCGCCGCCGGCCTCGTCAAGGTCGTCTACGCGACCGAGACCCTCGCCCTGGGCATCAACATGCCCGCGCGGTCCGTCGTCGTCGAACGGCTCGACAAGTGGGACGGGTCCGCGCACACGGCCCTCACGCCGGGGGAATACACCCAGCTGACGGGCCGGGCCGGCAGGCGGGGCATCGACGTCGAGGGCCACGCCGTCGTGCTCTACGCCGACGGCGTCGACCCGTCCCACGTGGCCGGCCTCGCCTCGCGCCGCACCTACCCCCTGCGCTCCGCGTTCCGCCCCACCTACAACATGGCCGTCAACCTGCTGCAGCGCCTCGACCTCACCCGCGCCCGGCACGTCCTCGAGCAGTCGTTCGCCCAGTTCCAGGCCGACCGGTCCGCCGTCGGCCTGGCCCGGCAGGTGCGTAAGCACGAGCGCTCCGTCGCGGAGCTCGCCGAGCAGATGCGCTGCCACCTCGGGGACTTCGCCGAGTACCAGGAGCTGCGCGAGCAGCTCTCCGCGGCCGAGGGCGAGGAGTCGAGGTCTCGCGCCGCCGCCCGCCGCCGGGAGACCGAGGCGTCGTTCCGGACGGTGCGCCGGGGCGACGTCGTCGCCTTCGGTCGTGGCCGCCGCACCGAGCACGCCGTCGTCCTCGAGCCGGCCGAGGCGGGCATGGACCGGGTCGGGATCCAGGTCCTGGGCGACGACCGGCGCGCCCGGCGGCTCACCGCGACCGAGGTCCCGCACGGGCTCCGCGTGGTCTCCAAGGTCCCCCTCCCGAAGCGGTTCAACCCGCGTAACCCCACCGAGCGCCGCGACCTGGCCTCCTCGCTCCGCAACGCCCTGGCGCAGGGGACCCGCCCGCGGGCGGACGCCCCGAGCCACGGCGCGGGCGCGCCGGCCGGCGACGCGCCGGCCGGTCCGGGCGCGCACGGCGGCGCGACGCCGGCGGGCCCGGGCCCCCACGCCCGGGCCGAGGCTGTGCGGGAGGCCCTGCGCGCCCACCCCTGCCACGGCTGCTCCGACCGCGAGAACCACGCGCGCGTCGCCCGGCGCTGGTCCCGGGCGAAGGTCGAGCTTGCCGACCTGACCGGACGCATCGAGCAGCGCACCGGGTCGGTGGCTCAGGACCTCGTGCGCGTGTGCGACGTCCTCGGCGAGCTCGGCTACCTCGACGACGAGACGGGGACCGAGCAGGGCCGGACGGTCACCGAGGACGGCCGGTGGCTCGCCCGCATCTACGCCGAGCGCGACCTGCTGCTCGCGGAGTGCCTGCGCTCGGGCGACTGGGACGGCCTCGCACCCGCGGAGCTCGCGGCCGCGGCCTCGATGATCGTCTCGTCGAACCGCACCGCGGACCTCGCGGCCGCCGGGGCCGCCCGGCCGCCGGGCCCCCTCGGCGAGGCCGTCCGACGCACCCACCGGCACGCGGCCCGCCTCGCCGACCTCGAGCGCGCGCACGGCCTGCCCCCGACCGAGCCCGTGGACGACGCACTCGTCCGCGCCATCCTCGAGTGGGCGCAGGGCGGCTACCTGATCGACGTCCTCGACCTGGCCGGCATCGGGGCGGGCGACCTCGTGCGCCAGTGCAAGCAGCTGCTCGACGTCCTCGACCAGATCGCGACTGCCGCCCCGAGCCCCGAGCTCGCGCACGCCGCCTGGGAGGCGGTCGGTCTCGTGCGTCGAGGCGTGGTGGCATGGTCGAGCGTCTGAGCGTCTGAGCGTCTGAGCGTCTGAGCGTCTGAGCGTCTGCCGGCGGCCACGCCACCGGGGTTGTCCACAGCCCGTGGAGGACACGCCGAGGGACGACACGCCGGGGAGTCCGCGGCCCACTGACCTGCAACCAAGCCCTTGACCTGCCAATACACCGCCGCCGGTGGCGGAGGGGAGGATGCGGGGTACTCCGCGTCCGGGCTATGTTCTCCCAACGCCTCGCGGCAGGTGGCCGGGCCCCGACCTGGCCGTGACGCCGTAGGTCGCACGGCCCGCGCGCCCAGTAGAAAACGTTGTCGACGCCCCCGGGCGACGGCACGGTCCGAAGGGTGCGCGGGCCTCCCCCGGTGCGGTCGCCGGGGCGGATCGGCGGGCGCCCCCGCTCCTTCGTAGACTTCCCCGGTGCCCGCCACGCTCCCGCGCCCGATCGCCCTGGTCCTCGCCGTCGCCGCCGGGCTCGCGGCCGACCTGGCGTTCGCCCCCCGGACGTGGTGGTGGCTCGCGATCCTCGCCGTCGGGGCGCTCCACCTGGCGCTGCGGGGTCACTCCGCGAGGTTCGCCTACCTCGTGGCCGCCGGCTTCGGACTGGCCTTCATGCTGCGGCACCTCTCGTGGGCGGTCCAGGCTGTCGGCGGCGGGGAGTGGCTGCCGTGGGTGGCGCTGTCGATCCTCGAGGCCCTCATCCTCGCCCTGTACGGGCCGCTGCGCGCCTGGGCCGTGACCGCGCTCGGCGCATCCCGTCGACCGCTGATCGGCGCACTCCTCGCGGCTCTCGCCTGGGTCGGCGTGGAGGTGGTGCGCTCGAACGTCCCGTTCGGCGGACTGCCGTGGGGCGTGCTCGCGCACAGCCAGGTCGACGGGCCGCTCGTCTCCCTCGCCCGGCTCGGCGGGGAGCCGCTCGTCTCCGCGCTCGTCGTGCTCACCGGCGTGCTGCTCGCCGAGGGCGTGTCCGCCACGAGCAGGCTGCGTCCGTTCCGTGGTGTGCGGCTGGTCGCCACCGGGGGCGTCGTCCTGCTCGTGGGCCTGATCCTGCCGCTGCCGACGGGCGCCCAGTCGGGCACGCTCTCGGTCGGTGCCGTCCAGGTCCACGTCCCCGGCGGCGGGCTGACAACCAGCGCGGAGGCTCGCCAGGTCACCGCCGACCATGCGGACCTCACCGAGGAGCTCGTGTCCGGCGAGCCCGATCTGGACCTCGTCCTGTGGGCCGAGTCCGCGGCCGACGTCGACCCGCGCACGGACGAGGACGTCGCGGCGTCCGTCGAGCGGGCCGCGCAGGCGGCCGGCGTGCCGGTCCTCCTCGGTACCCAGCGGTACGTCGACGACGGCGACGGCGGCCGGAACCGTTACAACGAGCTCGTCGTCTGGGAGGCCGGTCAGGGGCCGGTCGGTCAGGCCTACGCGAAGCAGCACCCGGTGCCGTTCGGCGAGTACATGCCCTACCGGAACTTCTTCCGGTTCTTCTCCCCGGCCGTGGACCGCGTGACCACCGACATGCTGCCCGGCGACCGACCGGGCCTCGTCGAGGTCGGTGTCGAGCGGCTCGGTCGGCAGGTCCCCCTCGCGGTGGGGATCTGCTTCGAGGTCGGCTACGAGGCGATCATCGCCGAGGGCGTGGCGCTCGGCGGGGAGATGATCGTCATCCCGACCAACAACGCCACCCACGGCGACACCGCGGTCAGCGCGCACCAGCTGGCCATGACGCGGTTCCGCGCTGTGGAGTTCGGGCGGTCCGCCGTGCAGGTCGGACGCACCGGCGTGTCCGGCGTCGTCGCCCCCGACGGGGAGCTGCTCGAGCGCACCGACCTGTTCGAGGTGACGACGTACACGGGCGAGGACCTCCCGCTGCGCACGGAGATCACGCCCGCCGTGCGTGTGGCGCGTCCCGCAGGACTCGTGGCCGTCCTGGTCACCGCGGGCCTGGGCGTGGCCGGTATCGTCAGGGGCCGCCTCACGGCTCCCGCCCGCTCGCGGTGAGCCGAGGCGCACGCCCCGGCCCCGACCCAGGAGCACCCGTGTCCGCACCCGACGACGCGCACCCGTCCTCGCCCGAGGACGCGCACCCGCGCACGCTCGTCATCATCCCGACCTACAACGAGCTGGAGTCCCTGCCCGTGGCCGTGCGCCGCGCGCGCGAGGCCGCACCGTGGGTCGACGTCCTCGTGGTCGACGACGCGAGCCCGGACGGCACGGGCGACCTCGCCGACGAGCTGGCGGCGGCCGACGCGCAGGTCGACGTCCTGCACCGGGCCGGCAAGGAGGGCCTCGGTCGGGCGTACGTCGACGGGTTCTCGCGCGCCCTTCAGCGCGGCTACGAGCTCGTCGTGGAGATGGACGCCGACGGCTCCCACCGGGCTGTCGACCTGCCGGTCCTCCTCGAGCGCGCGGAGGCGGGCGACGCCCCGGACCTCGTCATCGGCTCGCGCTGGGTCCCGGGCGGCGAGGTCGCGAACTGGCCGCGCAGCCGGGAGGTCATCTCGCGGACCGGCAACACGTACGTCCGGCTCGCGCTGGGGATGTCGGTCGGCGACGCCACCGCGGGGTTCCGGGTCTTCCGCGCCGCGACGCTTCGCGCGCTGGACCTGGACGAGGTGGAGTCGGCCGGCTACTGCTTCCAGGTCGACATGACCTGGCGCGTCCACCGCGCGGGCATGCGCATCGTCGAGGTGCCGATCGTGTTCGTCGAGCGCGAGGAGGGCGTGTCCAAGATGACGGGGGGCATCGTGCGGGAGGCGCTGTGGCGCACCACCGCCTGGGGCGCCCGCCACCGGGCCGGGCAGGTCCGCGGACTCCTGGGCAGGTTGCGCCGCCGCTGAGGATCCGGCGGGCGTCGCCCAGGTCACACACGAAAGCGACCGACGAGGGAACATCGGACGACCGTCCGGTGTTCACGAGATCAGCAGGAGGTGGCTCCGCAGCCCCACGACCCGCGTCGTGGCGCGGCCGAGACCCACCGCCGCGGCGGACAACAGCCGCGGCCCCCGACAGGTGAGGAGAGAGACCATGGCGGACCGAGCACTGCGTGGCATGAAGATCGGTGCGTACTCGATGGAGTCCGAGGACGGTGTGGACTTCGCCGAGCGCCAGCGCGTGACCTACGACTGCGTGGACGGCCATACCTACACCGTCCCGTTCTCCATGGAGGCCGAGATCCCGGCCCTGTGGGACTGCCCGACCTGCGGCAAGGAGTCCCTGCGCCGGGACACCGAGCGGCCGGAGCCCGTCAAGCCCGCCCGCAAGGTCCGCACCCACTGGGACATGCTCCTCGAGCGCCGCTCGGTCGAGGAGCTCGAGGTCCTGCTCGAGGAGCGGCTCGCGCTCCTGCGCAGCGGTCAGCTGCGCCGCCGCAGCGCCTGACCGAGCGGGAGACGACCCGGATCGCGGCCCCGGGCACCCACGCGGTGCCCGGGGCCGCGCGCTGTCGGTGGGGGTCGATACCGTGCCTCCCGCACGCCCGAGCACCACCACGTCTGATCCACCGCGCATGACCACCGCGTGTGAGCACCACCCCGCCCGAGCACGACCGTTGCGGAGCACGTCGAGAATCCACTGGCGCCCACCGGGGCACGGGCGTCTAAGGTAGGCCGGCTCGTGACGGCGGCCCGGCGCGGGACCCCGGCCCCGCGCATGAGGTCCCGACCGCGAGCCCGGCACTCGTTCCTGTCTCTCGAACCCCGATCCACCACCGCCGACCGACCGAAAGCAGTCCTCATGCTCTGGAAGCTCGTCCGGACCTACGGTCGCCCGTACCTCGGCCTCGTGGTCGCCGTCCTCGTGCTGCAGCTGGCCGCCACGATCGCCACTCTCTACCTGCCCAGCCTCAACGCCGACATCATCGACCACGGGATCGCCACCGGGGACACCGCCTACATCTGGCGCGTGGGCGCCCTCATGCTCGGCGTCGCTCTCGTCCAGCTCGTCACCGCCGTGGCGGCCGTCTGGTTCGGCGCCCGCATGTCGATGGCGCTCGGCCGCGACCTGCGACGCGCGGTCTACACGCGCGTCGACGCCTTCTCCGCCGAGGAGATGGGCCGGTTCGGTGCACCGACCCTCATCACCCGGGGCACGAACGACGTCCAGCAGGTCCAGATGGTCGTGCTCATGGCGCTCAACTTCATGGTGATGGTGCCCATCATGTCGATCGGCGGCATCGTCATGGCCATCCAGGAGGACCCCGGCCTGTCCTGGCTCGTGTGGGTCTCGGTCCCCGTCCTGCTCGTGGTCGTCGGGGTCCTCGTGGTGAGGCTGATGCCGCTGTTCGAGCGCATGCAGTCCAACATCGACGACGTCAACGGCGTCATGCGTGAGCAGATCATGGGGATCCGGGTCGTGCGCGCCTTCGTCCGCGAGCGGCACGAGACCGAGCGGTTCACCGGCGCCAACGCGACCCTCACCCGCACCTCGGTGCACATCGGCCGGCTGTTCGTCCTCATGGGGCCGGTCATCACCCTCGTCCTGCACCTGGCCACGGCGGCCGTGCTGTGGTTCGGCGGCATCCGGGTCGACGAGGGCCTCGTCCAGGTCGGCGCCCTGACGGCGTTCATGCAGTACCTCCTGCAGATCCTCATGGCCGTGATGATGGGCACCTTCATGTTCATGATGTTCCCGCGCGCCATCATCTGCGCGCGGCGCATCGGCGAGGTGCTCGAGGCCCGAGGCTCCGTCACCGAGCCAGAGGCACCCCTCGAGCCGAGCGACCCGGACGGCACCGTCGAGCTGCGCGGCGTGACCTTCGCCTACCCCGGCGCCGACGCCCCGGTCGTCGACGACGTCACCTTCACCGCGCGCGCCGGCACCACGACGGCGATCATCGGCTCGACCGGGTCGGGGAAGTCCACGCTCATCAATCTCGTGCCCCGCCTCTACGACGCGACGGCGGGGGAGATCCTCGTCGACGGCCTACCCGTGGACCGGCTCTCCCGCTCCTCGCTCACGCGGGCCGTGGGGCTCGTGCCGCAGAAGCCGTACCTGTTCTCCGGCACGGTCGCCGACAACCTCCGGTTCGGGAACCCGGACGCCACCGACGAACAGCTGTGGGCGGCGCTCGACACCGCCCAGGCCACCGAGTTCGTCCGTGACCGGACCACGGGCGAGGGCGACGATGCCCGCACCGGCCTGGAGTCCAACGTCTCGCAGGGCGGGACGAACGTCTCCGGCGGTCAGCGGCAGCGCCTGTGCATCGCCCGTGCCCTCGTGGCACGCCCCCGGGTCTACCTGTTCGACGACTCGTTCTCCGCCCTCGACGTGACGACGGATGCCCGGCTGCGGTCGGCCCTGCGCCGGTACACGGACGGGGCGACGACGATCGTCGTCGCGCAGCGCGTGTCGACCATCACGGGTGCCGACCTCATCCTCGTCATGGAGGAGGGCCGCATCGTCGCCCGCGGTACCCACGACGAGCTCCTCGAGAGCTCCGAGACCTACCGGGAGATCGTGGCCTCGCAGATCAGTGCGGAGGAGCTGGTATGAGCACGGAGCACGAGCTCTCCGAGCAGGAGATCGCCGAGCTGCAGGACAGCGTCGGTGCGGGTGAGTGGGGCGAGGGCTCCGCGCCCCGGAAGGCCAAGCGCTTCTGGCCCTCGCTGGGCCGGCTGTTCGCCACGCTCGCCGACCACAAGCTCGGCGTGGCCGCCGTCTTCCTGGCCGGCGCGATCTCGACCGTGCTCACCGTCTGGGCGCCGACGATCCTCGGCGACGCCATGGACGTCATCTTCGACGGGGTCCTGTCCGGCACCGGTGTCGACTTCACCGAGCTCGGCCGCCTCCTGCTGGTCGTGCTCGGCATGTACGCGGCCGCGGCCCTGTTCGACTGGCTCCAGGGATTCGTCCTCAACGAGATCGTCATGCGGGTCGTCTACCGGCTCCGCGAGGCGATCGAGACCAAGGTCAACCGCCTGCCGCTGAGCTACTTCGACACCCGGCAGCGCGGGGACCTGCTCTCCCGCACGACGAACGACGTCGACAACGTCCAGGCCGCCATGCAGCAGGCCTTCGCGTCGCTCTTCTACGCGCTCATGACGATCATCGGCATCACCATCATGATGTTCGTGCTGTCGTGGCAGCTCGCGCTCATCGCGCTCACCGCCCTGCCGATCGCCGGGATCGTCGTCGGCGTGGTGGGGTCGCGGTCGCAGCAGCTCTTCACCGCGCAGTGGCGCCACACGGGGCGCGTCAACGGCCACATCGAGGAGTCGTTCACGGGGCACGACCTGGTGACGGTGTTCGGGCGCCAGGACAGCATGCGCGAACGGTTCGACGAGCGGAACGAGGAGCTCTTCGAGGCGTCGTTCAAGGCGCAGTTCTACTCCGGCGTCATCATGCCCGTCATGCAGTGGGTGACGTACCTGGGGTACGTCGGCATCGCCGTCGTCGGTGGCCTGCGGGTGGCGAACGGCCAGATGTCGCTCGGCCAGGTCACCGCCTTCATCCAGTACTCGCGCGAGTTCAACGCGCCGCTGGGCGAGATGGCCGGCATGGCGAACATGCTCATCTCCGGCGTCGCGTCGGCCGAACGGATCTTCGAGCTGCTCGACGCCGACGAGCAGGAGCCCGACCTCGCCGAGTCCGCCGGGCGCGGCACGCTCGACCCGGCCGGCCCGCAGCCCGGGCGCCTCGCGCAGCCGGTACGGGGCATGGTCGAGTTCGACCGCGTCGCCTTCTCCTACACCCCCGACCAGCCGCTCATCACTGACCTCTCGCTCACGGCGCTGCCCGGGCGGACGGTGGCGATCGTCGGGCCGACCGGGGCCGGCAAGACCACGCTGGTCAACCTCGTCATGCGCTTCTACGACATCGACGCCGGCCAGATCCGGCTCGACGGCGTCGACACGGCGACCCTCGAGCGGAGCGTGCTGCGCAGCCAGGTCGGCATGGTGCTCCAGGACGCCGTGCTCTTCGGCGGGACGATCATGGAGAACATCCGGTACGGCCGTCTCGACGCGACCGACGACGAGGTGCGGGCGGCCGCGACGGCGACCTACGTCGACCGCTTCGTCCACACCCTGCCGGACGGCTACGACACCGCGATCGAGGACGAGGGCGCCAACATCTCCGCCGGGGAGCGGCAGCTCATCACCATCGCCCGGGCGTTCCTCGCCGACCCGCCGATCCTCATCCTCGACGAGGCGACCTCGTCGGTCGACACGAGGACCGAGGTGCTCGTGCAGCAGGCCATGGGCGCGCTGCGCACGGACCGGACCTCGTTCGTCATCGCGCACCGGCTGTCGACGATCCGCGACGCCGACACGATCCTCGTCATGGAGCACGGCGACATCGTCGAGCAGGGCGACCACGAGGAGCTGCTCGAGGCGGGCGGTGCCTACCACCGCCTCTACCGCTCGCAGTTCTCCCAGGGGGTCGACCCCGACGCCGACGAGGCGGTGGTCGAGGGCGCGGCACCGGTCGGTGGCGCGGGTGCGCCGGCCGGCCCCGTCCCCGGTGACGGCCCCGCCGACGCAGTGCCGCCGTCGGACTGAGACCGGGGCGCCCCGGGCCCCGCCGGGACGTCCGACCCCGCGTGTAACGTGTGCCGGCGCACCCGGGCGCGCTCCGAACGACCACGCCCGCTCCACCTCGGCACCGACGAAGAAGGACCCCATGGCCAGCACGCCGGCACCTCGTCCGGGCGGACACCCCGCCGACAGCCACGACCTCGTCCGGGTGCGCGGCGCACGCGTCAACAACCTCAAGGACGTCTCGCTCGACATCCCCAAACGGCGGCTCACCGTGTTCACCGGGGTCTCGGGCTCCGGCAAGAGCTCGCTCGTGTTCGACACGATCGCCGCCGAGTCGCAGCGGATGATCAACGAGACCTACTCCGCGTTCGTCCAGGGCTTCATGCCCCGGCTCGACCGGCCCGAGGTCGACACGCTCGACGGCCTGACCACCGCGATCATCGTCGGCCAGGAGCGCCTCGCCGCCAGCATCCGCTCCACGCTCGGCACGGTCAGCGACGTCAACGCCGTGCTGCGCATCCTGTTCAGCCGGTTCGGCACTCCGCACATCGGCTCGCCCCAGGCCTACTCCTTCAACGTGCCCTCCGCCACCGGCACCGGCGCCCTCACCGTGGACAAGGGAGATCGTACGCGGGCCGAGAAGGCGACCTTCACCATCGTCGGCGGCATGTGCCCCCGCTGCGAGGGGACCGGGTCCGTCTCGGACATCGACCTCACCGCGGTGATCGACGAGGACCTGTCGTTCACCGACGGTGCCGTCCTCGTCCCCGGCTACAAGGCCGACGGCTGGTACGCGAAGCTGTTCGGCGCGGTCATCCCGCTGGACGTGCCGATCAAGGACCTGTCGAAGAACCAGCGTCACGACCTGCTCTACGCCGAGCCGCGCAAGATCAGGGCCGAGGGCATGAACATCACGTACGAGGGGCTGATCCCCCGGATCGAGAAGTCGATGCTCAGCAAGGACCGCGACTCGCTGCAGCCGCACCTGCGCCGCTTCGTCGACCGGGCCGTCACGTTCGGCACCTGCCCCGAGTGCGCCGGCACCCGCCTGGCCGAGGGCGCCCGCACCTCGACGATCGACGGCGTCTCGATCGCCGACGCCTGCGCGATGCAGATCTCCGACCTCCTGGTGTGGACCCGCGGCCTCGAGCTGACCGGCGCCGGACCCCTGCTCGAGAACCTGGCGGACACGCTCGCCGCGTTCGTCGAGATCGGGCTCGGCTACCTCTCGCTCGACCGGCCCTCCGGGACGCTGTCCGGCGGCGAGGCGCAGCGCACGAAGATGATCCGGCACCTGGGCTCGGCCCTCACCGACGTCACCTACGTCTTCGACGAGCCGACGATCGGGCTGCACCCCCACGACATCCGGCAGATGAACGACCTGCTCGGGCGCCTGCGGGACAAGGGCAACACCGTCCTCGTCGTCGAGCACAAGCCGGAGACCGTCGCGGTGGCCGACCACGTCGTCGACATCGGCCCGCGGGCCGGCTCCGCCGGGGGAGAGGTCGTCTTCGAGGGCACGGTCGCGGAGCTCCGGGCGTCGGGCACCCTGACCGGTCGGCACCTCGACGACCGCGCACGCCTGAAGGACCCGGTCCGCAAGTCGAAGGGCAGCATGGAGATCCGCGGGGCGGACAGCCACAACCTGCGGTCGGTCGACGTCGACGTGCCGCTCGGCGTGCTCGTCGCCGTCACCGGCGTGGCCGGCTCGGGCAAGAGCTCGCTCGTCCACGGCTCGCTCGCCGGTCGCGAGGGTGTGGTCGTGGTGGACCAGAGCCCGATCAAGGGTTCGCGACGCTCCAACCCCGCCACCTTCACCGGCGCGCTCGAGCCCCTGCGCAAGGCCTTCGCCAAGGCCAACGGCGTCAAGCCCGCGCTGTTCAGCGCGAACTCCGAGGGCGCCTGCCCGGCCTGCAACGGCGCGGGCCTCATCTTCACGGAGCTGGGCTTCATGGACACCGTCTCGACCACCTGCGAGGAGTGCGGCGGCCGCCGCTACCGCCCGGAGGTCCTCGAGCTCACCCTCGGCGGCCACTCGATCGCCGACGTCCTGGAGATGCCGGTGGTGGCCGCCCTCGAGCTGCTCTCCGCCGGCGAGGCGAAGGTCCCGGCCGCGGCGAAGATCCTCGACCGGCTCGTCGGCGTCGGGCTCGGCTACCTCACCCTCGGACAGCCACTGACCACGCTCTCGGGCGGGGAGCGGCAGCGCCTCAAGCTGGCGGTCCGGATGGGGGAGCCGGCCGACGTCTACATCCTCGACGAGCCCACCACCGGGCTGCACCTGGCGGACGTCGAGCAGATGCTCGCGCTGCTCGACTCGCTCGTGGAGTCCGGACGGTCGGTCGTCGTCATCGAGCACCACCAGGCCGTGATGGCGCACGCCGACTGGATCATCGACCTCGGCCCCGGGGCCGGGCACGACGGTGGCCGAGTGGTCTTCGAGGGCACGCCGGCCGAGCTCGTGGCCGCGCGGTCCACCCTCACGGGCGAGCACCTTGCGGAGTACGTGGGCGCCTGAGCGCGGCGGGGCCGAGGCAAGGGGACGTGACGAGGCACGGAGGCGGACCCAGGCAGGCGCGCGGGAGCCCAGGACACGCGCATACCGCGGAATATTGACGACCGTCACGAGGACGCCGTACGCTGCCGGGGTCGTTGCAGTGCCGCACACGAACCTCCGGAGGTCCATCATGGATCGGTCCCCCCGACCCGCCCGCCGCACCGTCGTCCTCGGAGCAGGACTGACGTCCATGGCTCTGCTCGCCGCCTGCGGAGGCGGCAGCCTCGGCGGCGGCGACGACGACGAGGCAGGGGAGGACGGGGCCACCTCGATCACCGTCGGACTGTCCTACCCGCAGTCCGGCGTCTACGCGCCGCTCGGCGAGGACATCAACCAGGGTTTCCAGCTCTACCTCGACCAGAACGACGGTCAGCTCGGTGGGCTCGACGTCGAGCTCGTCACCGCGGACGAGGGGGAGGGGCCGCAGACCGGTGTGCCCGCCACCGAGCGGCTCGTCACGCAGGACGGGGCCGACGTGGTCGTGGGCATCGTCAGCTCCGCGGTCGCGCTCGGCCTCCAGGACGCGTTCATCCAGGCCGAGGTGCCGCTCATCCTCGCGAACGCCGGGGCGAACGACATCACCGCCGAGGGCTCCGACTACATCTGGCGCAGCTCCTACCGCAACGGCGACGTCAGCGGCGCCATCGGCGAGCACGTCGTCGAGGCCGTCGGGGACGGCTCCGTCTACCTCATCGCGGCGGACTACGCAGCCGGCCAGGAGCACGTCGCGGGCTTCCGGGAGGCCTTCGAGGCCGCCGGGGGCACCGTCGCGGGCGAGACCTACACGCCGTTCGGGACCACGAGCGACTTCCAGCCCTACCTCAGCGAGATCCAGGCGTCGGACGCATCGGCGGTGTTCGCCTTCTACGCGGGGGCCGAGGCCGCGAGCTTCGTCCAGCAGTACGACCAGTTCGGTCTCTCGGAGGACATCCAGCTCTACGGCAACGGCTTCATCGTCGAGGGCGACCTGCTCGAGGCGCAGGGCGAGTCCGCACTGGGGATCCAGACCTCGCTGCCGTACAGCGCCATGATCGACACCGAGCGGAACACCGAGTTCGTCGAGGCCTACGAGGAGGCGTACGGCGAGTACCCCACCATCTACGCCGTCTCCGCCTACGACGCCGCAGCGGCGGTCGACGCCGCCGCGGAGGCAGCCGAGAGCATCGACGGGCCCGGCATCGCCGCCGCGCTCGGTGAGATCGGCGAGATCGACAGCCCGCGCGGCCCGTGGAGCTTCGACGAGAACCACGACCCGCTGACCCCGTACTACATCCGTGAGGTCCAGGAGGTCGACGGCGAGCTGCGCAACGTGATCATCGCCGAGCTCGAGGGCTGAGGAACCGCGGCGTGCTCGACTGGTTCGCAGCCAACTTCACGACCCTGCTCAACGGCCTCGCGTTGGGCTCCGTCCTCTTCCTCATCGCGATCGGGCTCTCCCTGGTCTTCGGCACGATGGACGTGCTCAACCTCGCGCACGGTGCGATCTCGCTCGTGGGTGCCTACGTCGGCGTCGCCATGTTCGACGGACGCCCCTCGACCGGCACGTTCCTGCTCGCGGTCGTCGTCGCCGCGCTCGTCGGGTTCGCCGCCGGGGGACTCCTGGCGGCGATGACCGGGCCGGTGCGCAACCACCTGCGGCAGGCGCTGCTCACCCTGGGCATGGCCCTCATCGCAGCAGAGCTGCTGCGCGAGGTCTTCGGGTCGAACGTGCGCTCCGTCGCCTCGCCCGAGGCCCTCGCGGGATCCATCTCGCTGGGCGGCAGCCCGTACCCGGTCTACCGGCTGCTGATGATCGGCGTCGGCGCGGTGATCGCCGTCGCCCTGTACCTGGCCCTGGACCGCACCCGGGCGGGCGCGATCGTCCGCGCGACGGTCGCGGACCGCGGCATGGTCGAGTCCATCGGCATCCGCACCCGGGTCGTGCTCCTGCTGGTCTTCGGGGTCGGCGCGGCGCTGGCCACGGTGGGCGGGCTGCTGGCCGCGCCGATCCTCGGCGCCCAGCCGGGGCTCGACGACCAGATCCTCCTCCTCGCCCTCGTCATCGTGGTCATCGGCGGCCTGGGCTCGCTCGGCGGCGCCGTGCTGGGTGCGCTCATCGTCGGCCAGGTGCAGTCGATCGGCGTGGTTCTCGCCGGGGAGTTCGCCTCCTTCCTGCTCTTCGCCGCCATGGCGGCGGTCCTCCTGCTCAGGCCCCAGGGCCTGCTGCCCGCACGGACGGGGTCCCACGCATGACGACGACCGTCGAGACCGCCGAGGCCGTGCGCCCGAGCGCACCGACCAGGGCGCCCTCCCGCGCCTGGCTCGGCCGGCTGCTCATCGCCCTCGCCCTGCTGGCCCTGGCCCTCCTGCCGTTCTTCCTCGCCCCCTATCCGCTCGGCCTCGTCGCCAGGGCGCTGTCGTTCGCCCTGCTCGTGGTCAGCGTGGACATGCTCACCGGACTCATGGGCATGCCCTCACTGGGGCAGGTCGCCTACTTCGGCGCGGGTGCCTACGCCGCCGGCCTGGTCGGCAAGCATCTGACGACGAACGGGTTCATCCAGCTCGGGGTGGGTGTCGCCGTCGGGGCCGTGCTGGCCGCGGCGACGGGCGCCGTCGTCGTCCGCACGTCGGGAGTCTTCTTCCTCATGGTGACCCTCGCCGTCGGTGAGCTCGCGCACCGGGCGGCGGACACCGTGGCGGCTCTCGGGGGCTCCAACGGGCTCACCGGGATCCCCGCCGTCACGCTCGTCCCGGGCGGGGAGCCCCTCGTGCTGCAGGGATACGTGTACTGGTGGGTGCTCGGCGTCTTCCTGCTCGGCCTCGGCGCAGCGGTGCTCGTCTCCTCCTCACCGCTGGGCCGGTCGATGCGCGGCGTGCGCGACGGCGAGACGCGTCTGCGCGCCCTCGGTCAGTCGACCTACCCCACCAAGCTGATCGCGTACACGATCGCGGGCGGCATCGCCGGCGCGGCCGGCACGGCCTGGGTGGCCCAGACGCGGTTCATGTCGCCCGGCGACATGGGGTTCGACGTCTCGGCGTTCGCCCTCCTCGCGGTCGTCGTCGGAGGGGCGGGCGTCCTGTGGGGACCGGTCCTCGGTGCGGGCCTCGTCATCTTCGTGCGGGACTGGCTGGGCGGCTACTTCGACGGCCGGGGCACGCTCCTGCTCGGCATCGCCTTCGTCGCCGCCGTGTACCTGCTGCCCCGGGGCATCGCCGGGATCCGGGCCCGGTGGCCCCTGGGACTGCTGCCCGACCGACAACGATCCACGACGAGGGGACGGGGGACCGAGCAGTGAGCCCACCCACCGACGCCGCGATCCTGCGCACGCACGACCTCACGCTGCGCTACGGCTCGCTGACGGCCGTCGACTCCGTGACGCTCGAGATCGCGCGCGGCGCCCGCCACGCCCTCATCGGCCCGAACGGGGCCGGCAAGTCCAGCCTCTTCGCCGTGCTCGCGGGCCGCACCCGCGCGACGTCGGGCACCGTGCACCTCGAGGGGCAGGACATCACCCAGCTCGGCGAGGCGCGCCGCGCCCGCGCCGGACTGGTCCGGACGTTCCAGCACTCGAGCCTGTTCCTCGGGATGAGCGTGCTCGACAACGTGTGGGCCGCCGTCGAACGCTCCTCTGGTTCTCCCGTGCGGGCGTGGCCGAGCCCGCGCCGCGACCGCGCGATCCGCGACGCCGCGATGACGCACCTGGAGAACGTCGGCCTCGCCGACCGGCACGCCGCCCTGTGCGGGGCGCTCTCCCACGGCGAACGCCGTCAGGTGGAGGTCGCGATGGTGCTCGCCTGCGACCCGCGGCTCATCCTCCTCGACGAGCCGACGGCAGGCATGTCGGTCGCGGAGACCGAGCTCTTCGCCTCCCTCGTGGAGTCCCTGCCGCGCACCGTGACCGTCGTCGTCGTCGAGCACGACCTCGACGTCGTCTTCCGGCTCGCCGAGCGGGTGAGCGTGCTCGCCGCCGGGCGCCTCATCGCGGACGGATCGCCGGAGGCCGTGCGGGCGGACGACGCGGTGCAGGAGGCCTACCTCGGCCGGTCCGCGGGCACCGAGCTGTTCGAGGTGTCCTCGTGACCGCGCCGCCGCTGCTCGAGGTGAGCGCTCTGGTCTCCGGGTACGACGGCAGCCGGGTCCTGCAGGGCATCGACCTCGCCGTGACGGCGGGGGAGTCGGTCGCCGTGCTGGGCCGCAACGGCGCCGGCAAGACGACCCTCATCGAGACGATGATGGGGCTCGTGCGAGCGAGCGCGGGCACGGTCCGGATCGACGGGAGGGACGTCACCCACCGCCCGACCAGCGCCCGGTCGCGGGCGGGACTGGCGATCGTGCCGCAGGGCCGGCGGGTGTTCGCGCCGCTGACCGTGCACGAGACGCTGCAGATCTCCCACCGGCGGTCGGGCGACTGGACCCCCGAGCGGGTCTACGAGCTCATGCCGCGACTCGCCGAACGTCGGACGAACCTCGGCTCGCAGCTCTCGGGCGGCGAGCAGCAGATGCTCGCCATCGGACGGGCCCTGCTGGGCTCCCCCCGCGTCCTGCTGCTCGACGAGCCCTCGGACGGGCTCGCGCCTGCCGTCGTCGACCAGGTGCGGGAGATCCTCGAGGGCCTGACCTCCGGCGGTCTAGCGACGGTCGTCGTCGAGCAGGACCTTCGCCTGGCGTTCGCCGTCGCGGACCGGGTCGCGGTCATGCGCAAGGGAGTCGTCGTGCACGAGAGCACCGTGGCGGAGTTCCGGCGCGACGAGGCGGCCGCGCGGAGCCTCCTCGGGGTGGGCTGATGGCGACGACGCGCGGTACCGGCTCAGGGGCCGGACATGCGGGCGGGACCCGCGCGGGCGCCGGTTCCGGGAGCGGGGCCGGCGCCGGCGGCGGCGGCCACGACGGCAGGCTCGCCCCGCTCATCCTCACGATCTTCGGCCTGTACGCGCGGCGCGAGGACAACTGGATCTCGGTGGCCTCGGTCGTGTCGCTGATGGCCGATCTCGACGTCGACGGGCTCGCGGTACGGTCCTCGATCTCGCGGCTCAAGCGACGCGGCGTGCTGCGGAGCGAGCGGCGCGGGGGCGCCGCCGGGTACGCCCTGAGCGAGGACGCGCTCGGGCTCGTCGCCGAGGGTGACCGGCGCATCTTCGACCGGCGTCGGGCCACCGAGGAGGACGGGTGGCTGCTCGTGGTGTTCTCGGTACCGGAGTCGCACCGGGCGCGTCGCCACGAGCTGAGGTCGCACCTCACCCGGCTCGGCCTGGGCACGATCGCCCCCGGCTTCTGGGTGGCGCCGGCCAACCTCGAGGACGAGGTACGGCACACCCTCGAGCGGCACGGCCTGCACACCTACGTCAACCTGTTCCGCGGGGAGCACCTCGCCTACGGCGACCTGCGGGAGCGGGTGGCCCGGTGGTGGGAGCTGGGCGAGCTGGGTGCCCTGTACTCGGAGTTCCTCGCGCGCCACGACCAGGACCGCGTGCTCGCCGAGTCCGGACGGTCGTCCGCCCGCGACCACTTCCGCGCCTACGTCCCGATGCTCACGCGATGGCGGCGGCTGCCGTACCGCGATCCCGGCCTGCCGCTCACCCTGCTGCCGGAGAACTGGCCGGGGGAGTCGGCCAGGGCCCTGTTCGAGAGGCTGGACGCCGTCATGCGCCCGCGCGCCGAGGAGCACGCGCTGAGCGTCATCCACGATCCCCGCCGGGGCGAGCCCGGCTGAGGGCACACCGGAGGCGGGGCGGGCGAGGCACGTCGTCCGAGACCAGGGCTCCGGGCTCCGGGACCACTGTCCCGTCCCGGGCTCCTCCTCAGCCGTCCGCCGCGCGAGAGCCCAGCGCGGCGACGACGTCCTCGGGCCACGGCCTGGCGGACGGCGAGCCGACCGGCACGTGGGCCACGACGACGATGCCGCTGGCCGCGCGGGCCCGCGGCTGGTCACGGAACGGCTCGCCCCACACCTCGAACCGGTACGTCATCGACGTGCGTCCCATCCGCTCGACCGTCACCACCGTGGTGGTGGGCTGGTCGAAGTAGAGCTTGGCCTCGAAGTCGATCTCCTGCCGCACCCGGGGGGTGACCCCGAAGTAGTCGGTCAGCCCGTGGTCGCGGACGAGCGCGGCCTCGGCGGCCTCGAACAGCCGCATGACGGTGCTGTTGTGGTAGTGCCCGGAGGCGTCGGTCTCCGCCCAGGCCACGGTCCGTTCGTAGCTGATCGACGCTCCCACCGTTCCTCCTTCTCCTCGGCGACCCGCGCGGGCGCTCACGCGCGGCTCGGCGACCTCGGCGCCCATCGTCGGTGGGTCCCGGCGTCGCTGTCCTGGTCGCGCAGCAGCGACAGCCGCGGACGGACGGCGTCGGTCCGCGCGGTCGGCGGCCTGCGGCGCCCGGCCCGGAACTGCGGCGGCCAGGTGACCGCCGGCCCGGTGTACTCCTGCTCGGCCGCGGCGTGGAGCGTCCACTGCGGGTCGTAGAGATGCGTCCGACCCAGCGCGCACAGGTCGGCACGGCCGGCGAGCAGGATGGAGTTCACGTCGTCGTAGGAGGAGATCGCGCCCACCGCGATGACGGTGGCGCCCGCCGGCGCCGCCACCTCGTTGCGGATGCGGTCCGCGAACGGCGTCTGGTAGCTGCGCCCGAACCGCGGCCGCTCCTCCTTGGCCACCTGGCCGCTGGAGACGTCGATCCCGTCCACGCCGTGCGCGATCAGCGCCCGGGCGATCGTGACGGCGTCGTCGTCGGTGTTGCCGTCCGGCAGCCAGTCGACGGCGGAGATGCGCGCGAGCAGCGGACGGTCGGCGGGCCAGGCGCTGCGGACCGCGTCGACGACCTCGAGCGGGTAGCGCAGCCGGTTCTCGAGGCTGCCGCCGTAGGAGTCGGTGCGTCGGTTCGACACCGGGGAGAGGAACGAGGACAGGAGGTAGCCGTGGGCGAGGTGGACCTCGACGAGGTCGAACCCGGCCTCGGCGGCTCGGCGCGTCGCCGCGACGAAGTCCTCGCGGATCTCGTCCATCTCGGCGCGGGTGATCTCCCGGGGGGCGGCGTTGCCCGGGCCGTACGGGATCGGGGAGGGGGCCACGGTCTCCCAGTTGTGCGACTCGAGCGGCTCGTCGATGCCCTCCCACATCAGCCGGGTCGAGCCCTTGCGGCCGGAGTGGCCCAGCTGCACGCCGATCGCGGCCCGGCTGTGCGCGTGCACGTAGTCGACGACCCGCCCCCACGCGTCACGCTGGGCGTCCGTGTAGAGCCCGGTGCACCCGGGCGTGATCCGTCCGTCCGCCGAGGTGCAGACCATCTCCGTCATCACGAGGCCGGCCCCGCCCATGGCCTTCGACCCGAGGTGGACGAGGTGGAGGTCCTGGGGCACGCCGTCGACGGCGGAGTACATGTCCATCGCCGAGACGACGATCCGGTTGCGCAGCTCGAGGGACCCGATGCGGTGGGGCTGGAACATGGCCGGCACGACCTCCGTCGCCCCGACCCGCTCGGCGAACGCCGCGTCGATCCGGTGCGCGAAGTCCGGGTCGCGGAGCTCGAGGTTGGCCTGGGTGATGCGCCGGGAGCGGGTGAGCAGGTTGAAGGCGAACTGGTCCGGGTCCTGCCCGACGTACCGGTGGATCGACTCGAACCAGCCGCGCGAGGCCTCGGCGGCCCGCTGCGTGGACTCCACGACCGGGCGCCGCTCCTCCTCGTACGCGGCGAGCGCGGTGGGGAGGTCGGCGTTCTCGTGCAGGCACGCGGCCAGCGCGAGGGAGTCCTCCATCGCCAGCTTGGTGCCGGAGCCGATGGAGAAGTGTGCGGTGTGCGCGGCGTCCCCCAGGAGGATGACGTTCTCGTGCCGCCAGGACTCGTTGCGCACGGTGGGGAAGCTGATCCACCTGGAGTTGTTGGCGAGCACCTGGTGGCCGCCGAGGTCCTCGCCGAAGATCTCCCGGATCCGGGCGATCGCGTGCTCGTCGCTCTCGCCCGGCTTCAGGACGGCGTCCTCGGTCACGTCGAAGCCTGCTCGGCGCCACGTGGTCTCGTCCATCTCGACGATGAAGGTCGAGCGGTCCGCGGAGTAGGGGTAGCCGTGGATCTGCATGACGCCCCACGGCGTCTCCCTGATGATGAACGTGAACGCCTCGAAGACCTTGTCGGTGCCCAACCAGATGAACTTCGAGCGGCCCGTGTGCACGTCCGGACCGAACGAGGAGGTGTAGCGCCCACGGACCGCCGAGTTCACGCCGTCGGCCGCGAGCACGAGGTCGTTGGCCGCGGCGAGCTCCGCCACGTCCGGCGCCGTCGTGCTGAAGCGGACGTCGACGTCGAGGTCCGCGCACCGCTGCTGCAGGAGCCGGAGCAGCTCCTTGCGCCCCATCGCCGCGAAGCCCTGTCCGCCGACGGTGACGACCTCGCCGCGGTAGTGCACGTCGATGTCGCTCCAGTGGGCGAACTGGCTGGTCATCGCCGCCGCCACCGTGGGGTCGGCATTCTCGATCCCGCCCAGGGTCTCGTCGGAGAAGACGACGCCGAACCCGAACGTGTCGTCCGCCCGGTTCCGCTCGTAGACGACGACCTCGTGAGCGGCGTCGAGCTGCTTCATCAGGGCCGCGAAGTACAGTCCTCCGGGCCCACCGCCGATCACGGCGATCTTCATGGCTGACGTCCTTTCGGGGCGAGGATCAGGAACCGGAGACGGGGGCGGACGCGGGCGACGCAGGGCGCGCCGCCTGCTCCGCCAGCTCCTGGCGCAGACGGAAGTGCTGGAGCTTGCCGCTCGGGTTGCGCGGCAGGACGTCGACGAACCGCACGTCGCGCGGGTACTTGTACGGCGCGATCGTCTGCTTGACGAAGTCCTGGAGCTCACGGCGCTTGCCGTCGTCGCCGACCACACCCTCGCGCAGGACGACGAACGCGCACACCACCGTGCCGCGCGCCTCGTCGGGGCGCCCGACCACCGCGGACTCCAGGACGTCGTCGTGCCGGGAGAGCGCCGTCTCGACCTCCGGCCCGGCGATGTTGTAGCCGGAGCTGACGATCATGTCGTCCCGACGCGCCTGGTAGTGGAAGTAGCCGTCGGCGTCGCGGGAGAAGGTGTCACCGGTGACGTTCCACCCGTTGACCACGTACGCGGCCTGGCGCGGGTCGTCGAGGTAGCGGCAGCCGGTCGGGCCGATGACGGCCAGCCGGCCAGCGACGTCGGGACCGACCTCGTGACCGTCGTCGTCGAGGATCGTGGCCCGGTACCCGGGGACGGGGCGGCCGGTGGCTCCCGGCCGGATCTCCCCGACCGGGGAGGAGACGAAGATGTGCAGGAGCTCGGTCGAGCCGATGCCGTCGATCACCTCGAGCCCGGTGCGCCGCCGCATCTCCTCCCAGTCCGGGGCCGGCAGGTGCTCGCCGGCCGAGACGGCGGTGCGCACCCCGGCCAGGAGGTCCTCCCGCCCCTCGCGCAGGATCGCGCGGTAGGCCGTGGGGGCGCTGAAGATGACGGTCGCGCCGGACGCCCGGACGTGCTCCGCGAACTCCAGCGGGGCCGCCTTCTCCAGGAGCAGGGACGAGGCGCCGAAGCGCAGGGGGAACACGACGAGCGCACCGAGCCCGAAGGTGAAGGCGAACGGGGCCGTGGCGGTGAACAGGTCCTCGGGCTCCGGCCGCAGGACGTGGCGGCCGAACGTCTCCGCGTTGGCCAGGATGTCGCGGTGGAAGTGCATCGTGATCTTCGGGACGCCCGTCGTGCCCGAGGTGGGACCGAGCAGGGCGACGTCGTCCGCCGCCGTCTGGACGGCGTCGAACACGCCGTCCTTCGCCGCGCACCTGACGGTGAGGTCCTCCGGCCCGTCGCCCCCGTACCGGAGCACCGCGACGTCCGCGCCCGAGCGGGCGACGGCCGTGTCGAGATCCTCCGCGAAGCGCTCGTCGACGAGCGCGACCGAGGGCCGCGTCGCCTCGATGAGCTGGCCGATCTCCGCGGCGCGCAGCGCGTGCATGGTGGTGACGACGACGCCTCCCGCCTTGAGGACCCCGAGCCATGCAGCCACGGTCCACGGGTTGTTCGGTGAGCGCAGGACGACCCGGTTGCCCGGGACGACGCCGAGGTCCTCGGTCAGCACCTGGGCGACCTGGTCGGACCGGAGCCGCAGCTCGCCGTAGGTCCACGTCTCGCCGGCGGGTGTGCGCAGGGCGACCCGGTCCGGGCCCCATCGCTCGACCTGCCGGTCGAGGAGCTCGACGGCCGCGTTGAGTCGGTCGGGGAACTGCAGCTCGGGCAGGGTGAACTCGAAGGTCGGCCACAGCTCGCGGGGCGGGAGGTGGTCGCGCGCAAAGGTGTCGACGTGCGACGACGGGGTCAGGTCCATCCGTGCAGGGTCCTCTCAGAGGGGAGGGGCAAGGGGTGGCGCCGTCGCCGACCCTCGACCCGGGTGGGTCAGTCGGCAGGTGGGCGGACGAGGGCCTCCTGCACGACGGTCGCGACGAGCCGGCCGTCGCGGTCGAAGAAGCGTCCGGTGGCGAGGCCGCGCCCGTCCTGTGCGGAGACGGCCTCCTGGGCGTACAGGAGCCAGTCGTCGACGCGCGCGGCCCGGTGGAACCACATCGCGTGGTCGAGGCTCGCCGTGACGAGCCCGGGCTCCGCCCACGGGAGCCCGGCCGCCCTGAGGATCGGCTCGATGATCGTGTAGTCGCAGACGTAGGCGAGGGCGGCGCGGTGGAGGAGGTCGTCGTCCGGCAGGGTCTCGAACGCGCGGACCCACACGGCCTGGTGCCGCGTGCGTCCGCCCTCCACCTCGAGGTAGACGGGGCCGGGGACGTGGCGCATGTCGAAGCTGCGCCCTCGGCTCCAGTACTCCTTCGCCTCGGCGGTCATCGAGCCCGCGGCGGGCGTGCCCGGCTCGACCGGTGCCAGCACGTCGGCGGACGACGGCAGGGTCTCGGGCCCCGAGACGTCCGGGGGTGCCGGCGCGGCGACCTCCGGGCCCGCCGCCAGGACCTGGAAGGACGCCATCATGAGGAAGGCGACCTTGCCCGCCTGGATGCCGCGCACCTGCCGGGTGGAGAAGCCCCGGCCGTCGCGGGTGCGGTCGACCTCGTACCGGACGGGTCGGCCGATCTCGACGGGACGCATGAAGTAGCCGTGCATCGAGTGCAGCACGCGGCCCGGGTCGACGGACCGCATGGCGGCGAGCGACGCCTGCGCGACCATGTCCCCGCCGTACGCCTTGGGCCACGGGCACGGACCCGTCACCGCGGTCCAGGCCTCGTCGGCGCCCTCGCGCTCGGCGGCCGTCAGCTCCAGGGCGCCGAGCAGCACCGAGCTCGTCGCGCCCGTCATGGTCGGCGGTACCCCTGAAGCGACTCGTCCGGCACCTCGTCGAGGTTGATGACGATGTTGTCGGGCGTCCGTGCGGTGAGCCAGACCAGGTCCTCGGTGATCGACATGTTCGCCTCGACGTGCGGCATGTAGGGCGGGACGAACACCCAGTCGCCGGCGGTCATGTCGAGGAACTCCCGGTAGCCCTCGCCGAAGTAGATGCGGCCGTGCCCGCGCAGCACGTAGCCGCCGGTCTCGGCCTCACCGTGGTGGTGCGGGGGAGAGCGGTAGCCGGGCGCGTTCGACACCTGACCGAACCAGATCCTCGTGGCCGGGGTGTGCTGCGGCCCGACGCCGGAGACCCGGACGGCGTCGCCGGACTGCATCGTCGCGGTGTCCTCCTCACCGGCGCGGGTGACGACGGGGACGACGTCGGGACCGACCGTCGGGGCGGCATCCGTGGGTTCCGGAGATGTCATGGGTGTCCTTCCGGGTGAGACCAGCGACAGCGATGGGCTCGATCGGCATATCGTCAATCTGCCGACCGTCACGTATGCTCAATATAGCACCGGGTCCCAGCACGCGGAAGAACCCGGTCCCACCCGCTACGTGAAGGAGCAGCACATGGCCCGCCGCCGCACCGTGAACCCCTCGTCCATGGCCGACCCCTCCGGCTACGCGCACGGCATCGAGGCGGACGGCGTCGTCTACCTCGGTGGTCAGACCGCACTCGACAAGGACGGTCGGATCGTCCCGGGAGGGGTCGTCGAGCAGTTCCGCCAGGCCTTCTCGAACGTGCTCACCACGCTCGCCGAGGCCGGCGGGTCGCCCGCGGACCTCACCTCGGTCCGGCTCTACCTCACCGACGTCGACGACTACATGGCCAACGGCCGCGAGATCGGACGGATCTGGCGCGAGATGGCAGGCCGCGACTACCCGGCGATGGCCGGGCTCGGCGTCACGCGCCTGTGGCAGAAGGAGGCCGTCATCGAGATCGAGGCGGTCGCCCACCTGGGCTCGGGCAGCGACGACTGAGCGAGGCCGCGGGCCGATGCCGGAGCGGACCTCGGCCCCGCCGCGGGGCTGAGCCCGGCCGCGGGCCGGCGCGGATGCGGGCCGGCTACATCTCCTCGTGCGTGTCGGGGTCCCCGTCGAACAGGCGTCCGTCCGCGACCTCGAGCGCGCTGACGGCCTCGACCTCGTCCGGCGTGAGCGAGAAGGACCCTACGTCGAGGTTCGCCCGCTGACGCTCGGCGTGCATCGACTTCGGGATCGGCATGACGCCGCGCTCGAGGTGCCAGCGCAGGATGACCTGGGCGGCGGTGACCCCGTGCGTGTGCGCGGCCCGCTCGACGGGCTCCGCGTCGTAGGGCGCCGACGCCTTGCCGAGCGGGCTCCAGGCCTGCGTGAGGATGCCGAGCTCGCGGTGCACGTCGAGCATCCGTCGCTGGGGGAGCAGCGGGTGGCACTCGATCTGGTTGAGCACCGGCGCCTCCCCGGTCGCCGCGACGATCTCCCGCAGGTGCGCCTCGGTGTAGTTGCTCGTGCCCACGTGGTCGACGAGACCGCGCTCGCGGCACTCGAGCAGCGCCTCGTAGGCCTCGACGTAGCGGCCGACGGACGGGTTGGGCCAGTGGACGAGCATGACGTCGAGCCGGTCCAGGCCGAGCCGCTCGAGCGATCCCTCGACGGCGGCGATCGCCTTGTCACGCTCGTGCGCGCGACCGGGGATCTTGCTGGCGACCATGACCTCCGCGCGCGGCACGGAGCTGCGCGAGAGAGCCTCGCCGACCTCGGTCTCGTTGCGGTAGTTGACCGCCGTGTCGACGTAGCGGTACCCGAGGTCGAGGGCGCCCGCGATCGCGGCGATCCCGGCCTCGCCGTCGACGGACGCGGTGCCGAGGCCGACGGCGGGGACGGCGGTTCCGTCCGGGAAGGAGAACATGTCCTCGACGCTACGGGTCCCCGGCGTGTGTGGCGAGCCGGGCTCGAACTGTCGGCGGTCCCGCGCATGCAGGAGATCAGGGCTCAGAACTAGATCAGTGCATGACATGTCACGACGCGCCGTCCTCTGGAATCTAGGCTGAGACCCGGATCAAACGCCACTGACGCACGATCGTGCCGTGCTTCGCGCGGTGGCGCCGCCCCGCCGCCCGGCACGAGGACGGCCGCGGAGGATGACGCTGTTCGCCTGGTCCCGGGCCTGCCGACTTATTTTTTAGTTGAGCGAAACCCCTTGTGCTCACGCTCACGGCCTGGTCTACTCCCTTCATCCACGGTCGACGGGCGCCCTGCCCGGACGGGGGAGAGCACCCCTGGTCGGCCGTGGTGCCCCGGGGGTCGTGAGGCGGAGCTGCCGCCGTCCCCGGGGGCCGCGCGTCGCACCGATGCGGCGCGTCAGGTGTGCGATCTCAAGAGGGGGAATCGTGACCAGACGATCAACCGGTAGCCGTTGGCTACCTCGAGCTGCGGGCGCGCTGCTCGCCGGCGTCCTCGTGGCGCCGATGACGCTCAGCGCCGCGAGCGCGAATCCGGATCACCCACCGAGCGATCCGGCCGACCCGCCCCCGGCGGCGCCGGTGCAGGAGGGTGACACCGACTGGAACGACTACGAGCGGATCCTGCTCTCGAAGGACACCGGCGAGCCGATCGACCTGGCTGTGCTCCCGGACTCGCGCGTGCTGCACACCGCGCGCGACGGCGTCGTGCGGCTCACCGACCCGGACACCGGGACGACGAACGAGATCGCACAGCTCGACGTCTACGCCAACTCCGAGGACGGGCTCCAGGGCATCTCGCTCGACCCGAACTTCGAGGAGAACAACCTCGTCTACATGGTCTACGCGCCGCGCGTGATGGACGGCGTCTCGCCGTCGGGCCTCCCGTACCCGGAGACCACGCCGCAGGGCAGTGCTCCCGAGCAGATCGAGGGCTCGGACTCGCTCGAGGAGTGGGAGCAGTGGCTCGGCTACAACGTGCTCTCCCGCTTCGTGTTCGACCCCGAGGCGGGCACGCTCGACCTGGACTCCGAGGAGGAGATCATCCGGATCGAGGCCCAGCGCGGTCAGTGCTGCCACGTCGGCGCCGACATGGCCTGGGACAGCGACGGCAACCTCTACCTGTCCACCGGTGACAACACGCCGGCAGGAACGCCGGGGGCCAACGGGTACACCCCGATCAACAACGCCTCCGGGATGAACCCCGGGCTCGACGCGCGTCGCGGCGCCGGCAGCACGAACGACCTGCGCGGCGCGATCCTGCGGATCGATCCCCTCGAGGAGATCGCCGCGGACGCCGAGGTCGGCCCGGGCACGACGTACGAGATCCCCGAGGGAAACCTGTTCGACACTGGCGAGTACGACCCGGACCTCGTGCGCGAGGAGATCTACGCGATGGGTCTGCGCAACCCGTTCCGGATCGACTACGACCTGGAGACCGACACCCTGATCTGGGCGGACTACGGTCCTGACGCCGGTTCCGCCAGCGACGAGCGCGGCCCGATGGGCTTCGTCGAGTGGCAGATGACCAGCGAACCGCTCAACGGCGGCTGGCCGTACTGCCACGGCCCCAACGACGGTGGCGCGTACAACGAGTGGGACTTCGAGACCAGCACGCCCGGCGAGTTCTTCGACTGCGACGCGGGCCCGGTGAACAACTCGACCTGGAACACGGGTCTGGAGCAGCTCCCGCCGGTGACCGAGCCGCAGATCTGGTACGGCGACAACCCGGGCGACCAGCCCGCGGAGTGGGACGCCCTCGTCACCCTCGGCGGTGGCGGCCAGGCCCCGATGGGTGGCCCGGTCTACCGCTACGACGAGACCAGCGAGTCGACGATCGCGTTCCCCGAGGAGTGGGACGGCACGCCGTTCCTGGCGGAGTTCTCGCAGGACTACGTCGTGTCCTTCGGGGTCGACGAGCTCGGCTCGAACGGCTCGGTCACGAGCATCTCCGACTTCCTGCCGAACGCCCACCTGGAGACCGCCAACATGCCGGTCTGGAACGGTGTGATGGACATGGAGTTCGGACCGGACGGCGCGCTGTACGTCCTGGACTACGGCGACGGCTTCTTCCGGCAGAACCCGGGCGCCGGCCTGTACCGCGTGGACTACGCGCCGGACAACAAGACGCCGCAGGCACGCTTCACCGCCGACCCGGTCGCCAGCAGCGAGGCTCCGCTCGACGTGGCCTTCGACGCCTCGGAGTCGCGTGACCCCGAGGGCGGTGACCTGACCTACGAGTGGGACTTCGACGGCGACGGCGAGTTCGACGCCGAGGGCGTCCAGGTCACGCACACGTTCGCCGAGCTCGGACAGGTCCACGTCACCCTGAGGGTGACGGACCCCGAGGGCAAGGTCGGTCTGGCCAACACCCCGATCACCGTCGGCAACACCGCGCCGGAGGTCTCGCTGTCCGTGCCGGACGGCGCGATCTTCGACTGGGGCGACGACATCCCGATGAGCGTCTCGGTGACCGACGCCGAGGACGGCGACACGCCGGAGTGCGGCCGCGTCGCATGGACGTTCGGTCTGGGCCACAACGAGCACGCCCACCCGGAGGTCAGCGGCAACGGCTGCGACTTCACCATCGAGACGAACGAGTCCGCCGTCGAGCACGGTGAGGGCGAGAAGATCTACGGCACCCTCGTGGTGACGTACACCGACGAGCCCCAGGGCGAGGTCCCGGCCACCACCGGCGAGGCCACGCTCATCACCAAGCCCGAGGTCCAGCAGGGCGAGTGGTACAACTCCCAGGAGGGCATCGAGGTCGCGAACGACCCCGGCGCCAGCGCGGGCTCCTACGTCACCTCGTTCGACGAGGGCGACCACATCGCGTTCCAGCCGATCGCGTTCACCCACGCAGCGACGGGCGAGCCGATCGACACCGTCGCAGCACAGGCGTCCGGCGAGGGCACCCTGGCACTGCGCTGGAACGACGTCGCGGCCGACCCGTTCGCCGAGATCGAGATCTCCGGCGGCGACGGCTGGCAGGAGGTGGCCACGACGCTCGAGACGATCCCTGAGGGCTCCGGCACCGTCTACGTCACCTCAACCGGTGGCGTCGACCTCGACTTCCTCCACTTCACGGCGTCCGGCGGGGGCGAGGAGCCCGCACCGGAGCCGCCGGTCTGCGAGGACCCGGACGCGGAGATCTCGGCTGACGACGAGTTCGACGGAACGGTCGTCGACACGTGCCGGTGGGACATCATCAACTACGACCCCGAGCTCGCCACGGTCGCGGACGGTGCCTACAACGTCACCACCACCGACGCCGACTTCTACGCCGGCGACAACTCGCCCGTGCCGAACATCCTGCAGAACCGGGTGCTCACGGGGGACCAGTGGACGGTCGAGACGACGTTCAGCGCCGACCTGGGCAGCGCCTACCAGCAGGGCGGGATCATCGTCTACGGGGACGAGGACAACTACGTCAAGCTCGACCCCGTCTACGCCACCAACGGCAGCGACACCCCGCTGCGGGTCGAGCTCCGCAGCGAGGTGGGCGGCGAGATCCAGAACCCGCAGGACGACCTCACCGACCTGCCACTGTCCGACGAGTACCACGTCCGGCTCACCCGGGACGGAGACACCTTCACGGGTGCCTTCTCGACCGACGGTGAGACCTGGCAGGACTTGCCCAGCGCGGTGACCAACGACCAGGTCGGCGACGCCGGCCCGGGCATCTATGCCCTCGGTGCGCAGCAGGCGGAGCCCACGACCGTGAGCTTCGACCACTTCCGGGTGGTCGGCGACGACCCGGAGCCCCCGGTCTGCGAGCCTGTCGAGGTCGAGGAGGGCTACACCCCGCTCTTCGACGGGACCCAGGCGAGCCTGGACGCCTGGAACATGGCCGGCCCCGGCAGCTTCGAGCTGCAGGAGGACTGCACCGCCCTCACCACGGGCGGGATGGGCCTCCTGTGGTTCCCCGAGGAGTTCGACGCCTACAGCCTCCGGCTGGACTGGATGATGGCGGGCGACGACAACTCGGGCGTGTTCGTCGGGTTCCCGGAGCCCGGTGACGACCCGTGGGTCGCCGTGAACGAGGGCTACGAGATCCAGATCGACGCCACCGACGAGCCCGACCGCACCACCGGCGCGATCTACACGTTCCAGGGCGCCGACGAGGCGGCCAGGGACGAGGCGCTCAACCCGCCGGGGGAGTGGAACGCGTACGAGATCGTCGTCGACGACCCGATGATCGAGGTCTACCTCAACGACGTCCTCATCAACGAGTTCGAGTCGACCGACCCGGCACGTGACCTCAGCTCCGGCTACATCGGGCTGCAGAACCACGGTGACGGCGACGACGTCTCGTTCCGCAACGTCCGTATCGCCGAGCTGGACGACGAGGAGCCGCCGGTGGAGCCGGAGCCTGTTCCGCCGACGCCGGGTCGTGGGTTCTACCTCAACGACGGGTGGGGGATCTGGGCGGACCACGAGTTCAGCTTCGGTCGCCCGGGTGACGAGGTCCTGGTCGGTGACTGGGACGGCGACGGGTCGGACACGCTCGCGGTGCGCCGCGGGAACGCGTACTTCCTGTCCAACAACCTCTACGGGGGTAACGCGGACGTGGAGCTGACCTTTGGTCGCGCGTCGGACACGGTGCTGGTGGGTGACTGGGACGGCGACGGCAGCGATTCGTTCGCGGTGCGTCGCGGGAACAGCTACTTCCTCACGAACTCGCTCTCTGGTGGGAATGCGGAGGCCGAGCTGGACTACGGCCGCGCGGACGACCAGGTCCTGGTCGGTGACTACGACGCGGACGGTGCGGACTCGTTCGCGGTGCGTCGTGGGAACACCTACTACGTCTCCAACAGCCTGAACTCGGGCTGGGCGGATGCGGAGTTCGACTACGGACAGGCGTCCGACGACGTGCTGGTGGGGGACTGGGACGGTGACGGGGCGGACACGTTCGCCTCGCGTCGCGGGAACCTGTACCTGGTGTCGAACTCGCTGACTGGTGGGTGGGCCGACATCGAGGTCCGCTACGGCCGGGCCGGCGATGAGGTCTTCGTCGGTGACTGGAACGGCGACGGCTCCGACACCCTCGGAGTCCGCCGCTGACCAGCAACCTGATGCCGATCATCGGCGAGTGAGCGGACTTCCGCTCCACCACTGAGCGGACTTCTGCTCACCAACGGGCGGGCCTCGCACCCTGATGGGTGCGGGGCCCGCCCTTCGCCGTCGTCATAGTCGGCGTCGGCTCGGTTAGTGCGGTGAGGCAGTCGGATAACGACCGAGGCAGTCGACCCAGGGGACTGCCTCGATGGCTACCTGATTGACTCGGCAACGACGCCACGGCACTGGCGGGGGAGAGGCGTCGACCGAGACCTGGCACACCACTTCTTTTTTGCCTGAGCGAAACCCCTGTTGCTTTGGTCTTCATGGTGATTGGATGGACAGACCCGCGGCGGAGCGGCGCCTCGACCCGAGGACGGGAAGGTGCGTGCGCTGCGCCGCGGACCGGCCGAGGGGCGTGAGGCGGAGTGGCCGCCGCCCTCGGGCACAGGTGCCGTGACGGTACGGCCAGACAGGTATGCGAGCTCAAGGAGGAATCGTGACCAGACGAGGACCAGGTAGCCGTTGGCTACCCCGAGCGGTGGGAGCAGCGTTCGCCAGCGCACTCGTGCTGCCGATGGCGCTCAGCGCGGCGAGTGCCTCGCCCGCCGAGCCCGAGCCGGCGGACGCCCCCGCGCAGGCCGAGCACGAGTTGATCCCGGTGGAGGATGTGTCGATCCAGATGTTCTCGCTGATCCCGTGGGTGGGGGATGCGGGTCTGGAGCCGGTGCTGGGGCGCCTGTCGGAGATCGGTTTCGAGAACATCGAGCCGTTCGGTGGCACCTTCGGTGACTACACGGCAGAGGAGTTCCGTGAGCTGACGGACGGTCTGGGTCTGAACGTTCCCTCGTCGCACTACAACACAGACGAGGACACCTTCGACGAGACGCTGGAGTTCGTCGAGACCGTGGGGCAGGAGTACGTCGGGTCCGGTGGGTTCGCCTCTCCCGGCATCGACTCCTACGAGGACACTCTGGCGACGGCTGAGGCGATGAACCGTCTCGGGCAGCGGTCGGTCGAGGCCGGGGTCGGGAAGTTCTTCGGGCACAACCACGACGGCGAGTTCACCACCACCTACACGCACAACGGCGTGGAGATGTCGGCCTGGGAGATCCTCGTCGCCGAGACCAACCCCGAGTATGTGACGTTCGAGCTCGACATCGCATGGGCCGCCCACGCGGGCATCGACGTTGCCGACCTGATCGAGGAGCACGGGGAACGCATCGAGCTCCTGCACATCAAGGACGCCACCAACGTCGCAGGTGAGGGTCGCCCGACGTTCACCAACCTCGGTGAGGGAGAGGTCGACCTGCCGGGCATCATCGCTGCCGCGCAGGAGCACGCGCCCGTGGCGTACTACGTGCTCGAGTACGACATGGCACCCGAGGGCGAGGACTTCGTGACCACCGGGTTCGAGTACCTCACCGGCCAGGAAGCCGGCGAGCCCGCACCGCCCGAGCCTGAGCTGATTCCGGTGGAGGATGTGTCGATCCAGATGTTCTCGCTGACCCCGTGGGTGGGCGATGTGGGCCTGGAGCCGGTGCTGGGACGCCTGGCCGAGATCGGTTTCGAGAACATCGAGCCTTTCGGTGGCACCTTCGGTGACTACACGGCAGAGGAGTTCCGTGAGCTCACGGACGGCCTGGGTCTGAGCGTGCCGTCGTCGCACTACAACACCGACGAGGCGTCCTTCGACGAGACGCTCGAGTTCGTCGAGACCGTGGGTCAGGAGTACGTCGGCTCGGGCGGGTTCGCCTCCCCGGGCATCGACTCCTACGAGGACACCCTGGCCACGGCTGAGGCGATGAACCGACTCGGTCAGCGCTCGGTGGACGCCGGGGTCGGCAAGTTCTTCGGGCACAACCACGACGGCGAGTTCACCACCACCTACGAGCACGACGGTGTGGAGATGTCGGCCTGGGAGATCCTGGTCGCCGAGACCGACCCGGAGCTCGTGACGTTCGAGCTCGACGTGGCCTGGGCCGCGCATGCCGGCGTCGATGTTCCGGCGCTGATCGAGGAGCACGGGGACCGCATCGAGCTCCTGCACATCAAGGACGCCACCAACGTCGGCGGCGAGGGCCGTCCGACGTTCACCAACCTCGGTGAGGGAGAGGTCGACCTGCCGGGCATCATCGCTGCCGCGCAGGAGCACGCGCCCGTGGCGTACTACGTGCTCGAGTACGACGTGGCGGCCGACGGCGAGGACTTCGTGACCACCGGGTTCGAGTACCTCACCGGCCAGGAAGCCGGCCAGCCCGAACCCCCGGTGGAGCCGGAGCCGGTGCCGCCGACGCCGGGTCGCGGGTTCTACCTCAACGACGGCTGGGACATCTGGGCGGACCACGAGTTCTCCTTCGGTCGTCCCGGTGACGACGTCCTCGTCGGTGACTGGGACGGTGACGGGTCCGACACGCTTGCGGTCCGCCGCGGGAACGCCTACTACCTGTCGAACAACCTCTACGGCGGGAACGCGGACGTCGAGCTGACCTACGGACGGGCCTCCGACGAGGTCCTGGTCGGCGACTGGGACGGCGACGGCGTCGACACCTTCGCGGTGCGTCGCGGCAACGCCTACTTCCTGTCCAACAGCCTCACCTCGGGCTGGGCCGAGACCGAGCTGAACTACGGCCGCTCGGGCGACACGGTCCTGGTCGGCGACTGGAACGCTGACGGCGTCGACACCTTCGCGGTGCGTCGCGGCAACAGCTACTTCCTGTCCAACAGCCTCACCTCGGGCTGGGCGGACGCCGAGCTCGACTACGGCCACGCCTCGGACGAGGTGTACGTCGGTGACTGGGACGGCAACGGCACGGACACGTTCGCCGTGCGTCGCGCGAACTCGTTCTTCGTCAACAACTCGCTGACGTCGACGAACGCCGACATCGAGCTCGACTACGGTCGGGCCTCCGACGAGGTCTTCGTCGGTGACTGGAACGGCGACGGCGTCGACACCCTGGGTGTGCGCCGCTGATCCATCAGCACGGCCGTGGGGCCCGTCGAGCATCAGCTCGGCGGGCCCCACGTCGTTCTCAGTGCCATGTCGTGGTCGGCTCCCGGCTCACGGACGACCCTCAGCACCGCTCTCGGCGCAGCACCCCACGATCCGATAATGTACATTATGTCATTCTGGCCTCTGCGTATTGCATCAGATGAATCACCGGGGTCCCCCGCTCGGCAGCCGGTGCACCTCGCCGGCTGTACACGTCTGACCTGCATGAACGCTGCTTGCGACGCGCTTCGGCTGGTGGATGCGACTCGTCGCGGAACTCCGGCAGTTGTCTGGTGGAGCTCCGATGGCTGGCCCTTGACCTGCAGGAGCATCCGAGTAGTCTCAACAGATGCATCATTGAATCACTAGGTGTAACCACCGATCGGGGGTGTTGTGATGCAGGTGGATGGCGCGGGTCGGGTCCAGCTGGTGCCGGCGCTGCCGGTGCTGCGGCCCGAGGAGCGCGTGTTCGAGCTGATGCTGGACGGCTGGCGGAATCAGCAGCTCTCGCGCAACCTGCAGTTCGCCACGATCGATCAGCGTGTGCGGTGCGTGCGAAGGTTCGTCGCGCACATGAACGAGGAACCGTGGCGCTGGACGCAGGCGACGGTCGAGGAGTTCTCGGCCGACCTACGCACCGTCCGGCACGTCTCGCACTCCACGCTGCGCAGCTACCACTGCGCGTTGCGCGCGTTCACGAGCTACGTGTGCAACCCGGACTACGGCTGGGACCGGGTCTGCGAGGAGTACTTCGGTACCCACCCGGCGCAGGTTTTCTTCGACTGGAACACCGCTCCTCACGTCCAGGAGGGGCGTGTCAGATGGTTTGTGTAAGGGGTGGGGTCAGCGTTCGAAGGAGAACATGCTGTGACCATGACCAAGGAGAGTCCGGAGCGTGCGGAACGCAGACGGCGGCAGAAGGAGATCGCGGACGGTCTGAAGGGCTCTGGAGCGTTGGACGACATCTTCGCCAAGATCGATGCCGGCGAGCCGCTCACGGGTGAGCAGGGCCTGCTCGGCGGGATGCTCAAGGCCGCGCTCGAGCGGGGTCTGGGTGCCGAGCTGACCGAGCACGTGGGCTACGACCGTGGCGACGCGGACGCTGCCGAGCACCCGAACTCGCGTAACGGGACCAGCCCGAAGACCGTGGCGACCCAGATCGGGGACGTCGATCTGGCCGTCCCCCGGGACCGGGACGGGACGTTCACGCCGATGCTGGTGCCCAAGGGGCAGCGCCGTCTCGATGGCCTGGACGGCATGATCATCAGCCTCTACGCAGGCGGGATGACGTTGCGGGACGTCGAGCACCACCTCGCGACCACGATCGGCACCGAGATCAGTTACGAGACGATCTCCAAGGTCGTGGACCAGATCAGCGAGGAGGTCCTGGCCTGGCAGCACCGCCCGTTGGAGGCGCTGTATCCGGTGATCTACCTCGACGCGATCGTGGTCAAGATCCGCGATGGCGGACACGTGCGCAACAGGTCCGCCCATCTCGCCATCGGCGTCGACATGGACGGGATCAAGCACGTCCTGGGTATCTGGGTCCAGGCCAGCGAGGGAGCGAAGTTCTGGGCCGGCGTCTGCGCCGAGCTGGCCAACAGGGGCGTGCGTGACGTGCTGATCGTGTGCTGCGACGGGCTCACGGGGTTCCCCGAGGCCGTCGAAGCGACCTGGCCCCAGGCGACCGTGCAGACCTGCGTGGTCCACCTGATCCGGGCCGCGACGAGGTTCGTGAACTACAAGGACCGTAAGGCTCTGACGGCCGCGCTGCGGCCGATATACCAGGCGCCCAGCGCTGAGGCCGCCCTGGAGGTGCTGGAGGCCTTCGAGGCCAGCGAGCTCGGCCGTCGCTACCCCTCGGCGGTCAAGACGTTCCGCGCCGCGTGGGAGCGGTTCACCCCGTTCCTGGCGTTCCCGCCCGAACTCAGGCGGGTCATCTACACGACCAACGCGATCGAGTCGCTGAACTACCAGCTCCGCAAGGTCACCAAGAACCGGGGCCATTTCCCCAACGACGCCGCGGCAGTGAAGCTGCTGTGGCTGGCGATCTGCAACATCGAGGACAAAAGAGCGCGCGAGCGAGCCAAGGAACGAGGACGACCCGCCGCCGAGCGACGAGCCTCGGGCCGGCTCGTCGAGGGCGCTGTCACCACGAACTGGAAGACGGCCCTCCAACAGCTCTCACTGGTCTACCCCGACCGAATCAACCCCCACCTCTGACCCGGCCCCCTTACACAGACAACTTGACAGGCTCTCCAGGGTTCGACGCGCGTCCGCACAAGCGTCCGTACACGAGGGCCGAGCTCGACACCCTGTTCCTCCACGCCGATGACGAGGTCGAGCGCGTGGGCAGGTCCGGTAGGAAGGGTTGGCAGTCGGCCTATCGAGACTCGGTGATGATGAAGATCGCCTATGCCTACGGGCTGCGGTTCAACGAGCTGCGGCACCTGCAGACGGTCGACTTCGCGCGCAACCCGCATGCTCGTGAGTTCGGCAGGTTCGGCGTGTGCAAGGTCCGCTACGGCAAGTCCAAGCGGTCCTCCCCGAACAAGCCGCGCAGCGTGCTGACCGTGTGGCGGTGGACACCCGGGATCCTCGAGGACTGGCTCGCCAACGGTCGCGGCGAGCCAGACACGCTCGATCTGTTCCCCAGCGAACGGGGCGGGCTCGTCGCGGAGTCCACCCTCCTGCGACGGCTGCGTCGCTACTGCGACGAGCTCGGGCTGTCTGACGGGCTCGATCTGCACTCGTTCCGTCGCTCCTATGCCACCCACCTGCTCGAGGCCGGCTGGGACCCGCGGTTCGTCCAGGACCAGATGGGACACGAGTACGCCTCGACCACCGGGATCTACCAGTTCGTCGGCGACGAGTTCCGCCACAGCACGCTCCGCAGCGTCCTGGACCGGACCGTCAACGAGGCATTGGCCCGCACGACAACGGAGGGAGCACCATGAAGCGCCAGGTCGACTACCGGTGGCGCCTCGCCGAGCTGATGGCGGCCAGGGGCCTGCACAACACCACGGAGCTGATCCCTCTGCTCAACGAGCGTGACATCACGCTCTCACGGCCACAGGTCTACCGGCTCGTGAATCAACGACCCGAGCGGATCTCGCTCCAAGTCCTCGCCGCACTGTGCGACATCTTCGACTGCACGCCCGCGGACCTGGTCACCACCACCGCCACCGACGCCCGTCGACGCAAGGCGGCATCCGATGCCCCCGCCAACGTCGTATCGCTCGACCGCACCGTCCGGCCCCGACGCGCGCACATCCTTGACGAGTAGGACTCGGCTCGATGACGTACCCGGCGCCAGTCGGCCTCTCCCCTCGTTCCACGACGCGCGGGCGCCCCCGCACCATTGGTGCCCGCGAGGACCCGTGCGCGAGGTGCGGCCGGGACATCCCGCGCCTCGCAGCGCGCTGGCCAGAGGGCCGACTCTGCTTCACCTGCTACTACGCCGCCGTCCACAACCACGGCACCTGCCCCCGGTGCCACCAGGAGCGCCTGCTCCCCGGACCGGAAAACTCGGACGGCGATCCGATCTGCTCAACGTGTGCCGAGATCCCCTACGACTTCCACTGCGAGCGGTGCGGCACCGAAGCCGGCCACCACCGCGGCCGACTCTGCGCCCGCTGCGCCCTACGCGACGACCTCCGACAACTGATCGGCGGGGAGCCCGCTCACCCTGTACTACGCGGACTCCTCGACGCGCTCTGCGCCGCGGAGAGGCCCGAGTCCATCATCGTCTGGAAGCGCTCCCCCAAGGTCCAGACGCTGCTGCGGCACCTGGGCGACGGGACCATCGAGCTCTCCCACGACGGTCTCGACAGCGTCCCGGGGAGACCTACAGAGCACCTCCGGGCGTTGCTTGAGCACCACGGTCTGCTCCCCTGGCGGGATCCCTACCTGCATCGCTTCGAGACGTGGATCGCCACCAAGCTCGAGGGACTACCACTCGGGGTCCGCCAACCCGTCCAGCACTTCGCGATCTGGCACCACCTACGCAGTGTCCGCGCCAAGTCGCAGGCCGGTAGCGATACCCGCGGGCCAGTGCATTCCGCGAAGCAGGAGATCACCGAGACCGCCAAGTTCCTGACCTCGCTGCACGAGACGCACCACCGGACCGCGGCCACCTGCACCCAGCAGGACGTCGACGAGTGGATGGCCACCGGGCCGACGACTCGGACCATGATCCGGAATTTCTTCATGATTGTGTCCCGCGTCAAGTAGTTGGCAGGGATTTGATGGTTTGAAAGGTCGGGTCTGCTGAGGGTTCGGTTGACTTCCTGACTGCTCTGCGGAGCGGAGAGGATGGTCCTCGTGCCGAAGATCTACTCAGAAGAGCTCAAGGCCAGCGCGTTGGAGCTGCTGGATCAGGGAATGACTCAGAAGCAGGTCTGTCACGACCTCGGGATGTCGAAGTCGGCGCTGCAGGCCTGGGTCAACGAGTCTCGCCTGCGAGAACGCGGCTTCGAGCCAGCTCGCGGGCAGAGCGCCGGGGACGGTGGTGAGCAGACGCGGATGCTGAAACGGATCCGGGAGCTGGAGCAGGAGAACGAGGTCCTGCGCAAGGCGACCGCGTATCTCTCGCGGGCCAATCTCGGTCCTGGGCAGTCGCGCCCAAAATGATCTACCCGCTGGTCCTTGACCTTGCTGCTGCCGGAATCCCGGTCGCGGTGACCTGCCGGGTGCTCGGCTTCTCCAAGCAGGGGTTCTACCAGTGGCGCGCGAACCCTGTCAGTGCTCGGGACGTCGACGAGGCGTATCTGCTCAATGCGGCCTACGACATCCACGCCGACGATCCGGAGTTCGGGCACCGGTTCATCGCCGACGAGCTCCAGGCCGCCGGTCACGTGGTCTCGGAGCGGCGCGTATGGCGGCTGTGCTCCCAGCAGCGGCTCTTCTCTGCCACAGTGCGACGGAAGAAGCGCTACGGCAGGCCCGGCCCGCCGGTATGCGATGACCTGCTCGAGCGGGACTTCACCGCCGAGAGCGTCAATGCGAAGTGGTTGACCGATATCACCGAGCATCGCACCGGTGAGGGCAAGGTCTACCTCTGTGCCGTCAAGGACGCCTGCTCGGGGAGAATCGTCGGCTACGCCCTCGATGCCCGCATGACATCCGACCTGGCCGTAGCAGCCGTACGAGACGCGGTCGCGCGCCGCCAGGGAGCGGCCGCGGTGGCTGGCTGCATCGTCCACAGTGACAGAGGCTCGCAGTTTCGTTCCCGGAAATTTCAGCTCGCTCTCAAGCATCGCGGCCTCATCGGTTCCATGGGCCGGGTCGGGGCTGCCGGGGACAACGCGGCGATGGAAAGCTTCTTCGCCACGCTGCAGAACAACGTGCTCGACCGGAAGCGATGGGCCACCCGCGACGAGCTCCGGCTCGCGATCGTGCACTGGATCGAACGGACCTACCACCGTCGCCGACGGCAACGTCGACTCGGCAAGCTCACTCCGGTTGAATACGAACTCGTCCACCACCAGGCCGTCGCGCTGGCGGCCTAACCCCGAAGTCAACGAAACCTTCAGCAGACCCGTCGGGACGGTGGGGTCGGCCAGGCCGAGGTGGACTTCCTGTGGCCGGTTCCAGGCGAGGGCCTCGTGGGGTCGGATCGTGTTGTACTCGATCCGGTAGTCCTCGGCGTGCTTGGCGAGCATGACCGCGTCGTCGATCTCGTCGAGGTAGAGCCGCTCGTACTTCAGCGTCCCGAATCCGCGTTCGCGTGAGCCGTTCTGCCCCGGCGATCGGACGCGGGTGCGGACGTGTCGCAGTTCGGGGTGGGAGGCGATGAACGCCTCGAACCGGAACGAGCGGAAAGGGCCGCCGTTGTCGGTCACGATCGTGACCACCGGCAGCACCTCACCGGTCTCGGTGTCGACCCCGCAGCGCTCGACCAGCGGGTGCCCGAACAGGGTCTCGTAGTCGGCCAGGGCGAGCTCGACGGCCTCGATCGCGTCGAACTGGTTCGCCGTCGGTGACAGGTGCCAGCGATGCTCGAACTTCGACCAGTAGTCCCGGCACCCCGCGATCCGCCAGGTTCCACCGGCGGTGGTCTCGAACTCGGAGAAGTCGAGCTGCCAGACCTGGTTCGGGCCGGTCGGCTCCTCGGCGAACGCGGCCTTGCGACGCTCGGCGAGCTTGCGTCTCTCCCGCTGGTACTGGCCGGGCAGGATGAGCCCCTGGTCGCGCAGCCGGCGCAGCACGGTCGCCTCGGAGACGACGTGACCGTCGTGACGGACCATCGCCCAGATCTTGCGATGACCCCACACCGGGTGCTTCGCGGCATGCATGTCGATCAACGTGGCCGCGGCGTCCCGGGCCGGGCGCGGATGCGGCCGACGGGCTGGCTCGCCGACGCGGGCGCGTGACTGCCAACGCCGCCAGGTGCGTTCGGGGATGTCGAAGATCCTGCACCACCTCGCGGTCGACATCCCGGCCTCTTCCCGGATCACCTCGAGGTCCTCGAAGGGCCCAACCGGCCCTCCGCGCTCTTCTTCCAGACCCGGATCTCGACAGCGGCCTCACCGAGGGCCTGGGTCAGCTCGACGACCTCGGCCTCGAGCTGCTCCTCGCGGGACGTCGGCCCGTTGCGGCCGGTCGCCAGCGCGGTCTTGCCGGCCTCGAGGAACTCGGCCTTCCACCGGCCGATCGATTGCTCGCTGACCTTCTCGCGGCGCGCGGCCTCGGCGATCGTGAGCTCACCAGCGAGCACGCTCAACACGATCCGAGTCTTCTTCTCGACCGGAATCGAAGGGGGTCTTCCCATGGTTCTGATTCTCCTTCAGGACTGACTCAACAGCCCTGCCAAGAATCTTGACGCGCGACAATTGCGAACAAGTCGCAGCTCAACACGAACGTCCACATCAACCACCGCGCCCCGCAATCGAGCCCGTCCCTGAGCCAGGACCAGCGACTCGCCTGGATCCACGAACTCCTGACCGGCACCAGCGAAGCACTCCCCTACCGCGTCGCCGGCACACTCCTCCTGCTCTACGCCCAGCCGCTCGTCCGCGTCGTCGCCCTCACCACCGACGCCGTCGACGACGGCCGTGACGGTATGAGCATCGCGCTGGGTCGCCACCGCGTCGACGTCCTCGAGCCGTTCGCCGCTCTCGTCCGGCAGCACCAGGCCAGCCGGCCCAACCTGAGAACCGCCGGCGGTCCGGAGAGCCCGTGGCTGTTCCCCAGCAGACTCGCCGGACGTCACCTCCACCCCATCACCGTCATGGCCCGACTACGCGATCTCGGCATCAACCTGCTCGGAGCTCGCAACCGAGCCATCGGCGAACTCGTGCTCGAGTGCCCACCATCGCTCGTCGCCGACGCCCTGGGCTACAGCCACCAAGTCGCCTTTCAGCATGCCGAGAAGGCTGCCGAGCCGTGGGGACGCTACGTAGGCCGCGGGCAGAATGGCGGCTAATCCGTCACCCGCAGTCGCTGTTCGGCGCGTTTGGCTAACCCGCTTGGCGCTCCAGACCGTCCACGCCCACGAGATTGGCAGGCTAACGTGAGCAGCGTGATCGACTTGCGACTTGAGAACCACGTCTGGAGCGTCGGAGCTCAGCTCACCGCGGACCCGGCGGGGTTTGGAACCGTCTACGAGGCGGTCGGACCGAACGATGAAATAGCCGTCATCAAGCGTGTGCGAAACGACCGTGGCGCAAGCCGCGAATTGCTTTTCGGCGATGCCATTAAAGCCGACGGTGCCGAGAATGTAGTTCCGATTCTAGATAAAGCCGATCTCGGCGACGAACTTGTGCTGGTGATGCCCCGAGCTGAGCAATCCCTCGCTCAGTATCTCGAACGGGCTGACAGCCACCCGACCGGGGACGATGTCTTAGTCGTCATGACCGACGTCGCCAAGGCTCTAATATCTCTGGAAGGTCGGGTAGTTCATCGGGATATCAAACCTGCAAACATCCTCTACCTGGACGGAAACTGGTGCCTGGCAGATTTCGGCATCTCACGGTTCGCGGAGGCGACGACTGCTTCCGACACACGCAAATTCTCATGGTCGGCCCCATACGCAGCACCCGAGCAATGGAGAGCAGAGCGAGCCACCAGCGCCACGGACGTGTACTCACTGGGCGTGCTCGCCTACGAGATGTTGGCCGAACAGCGGCCGTTCCCCGGTCCGGAACGCCACCACTACCGCGATCAGCACCTCCACGCCACGCCACCGCCCCTCACGAACGGAACGACCCGACTACGGCAGATCATAGAAGACTGCCTCTTCAAGGAACCCAGCGCGCGACCGACGCCAGCAGGCCTGCTCGCCCGGCTCAATCGTGCCGACGCAGAACCGCGCGGCTCGGGAGCACGCCTCTTGGAAGAGGCGAACAGAGCTGCTGTCCAGGCGCGCGCACGTGCCGAGGCAGAATCTGCACAGCAGACAGCCGCTAAGGAAAGGCTGCAATCCCTAGCCAGCGACGGCATCCGCTCGTTCGATCGAGTCGCCGACGCCCTCCTCACAGCCCTGGCTGACGACGCACCGATAGCGTCGGTCGACCGCAAAGAGGGACGTGGCGAGATGATCTTCGTCGCGCGCCTCTCAGGCGCCACACTGGGGCTGTCGGTGCCGAAGCCTTCAGCCCAGTGGGATGGACCCTTCACTGTCGCCGCCGACGCCATCATCACGATCCGTGCCGCCCAAAGACAGTCATCAGGGTGGTTTGGACGTAGCCACTCTTTGTGGTTTTGTGATGCCCAGAGTCGTGACGAGTTTGCCTGGTTCGAAACCGCATTCTGGGACTCCGCCTTTAGTGGCGCACCCTCCGAAATTATTCCGTGCTCCATGGAACCATGGGGGTCAGAGCAGGCTTTCATGCCGGTGTTGGGTGGACTAGACCTCGCCTGGACTCTCGATCCGCTTGACCCGGATGACCCTCATGAGTTCGCTGATCGCTGGCTGGGCTGGTTTGCGCAGACAGCCATGGGCAGGCTTAACCGACCAGCCAAGATTCCCGAGCGTCGCTCGGATCTCAGCCAGCGGTGGTGGAGATCTCGGCGCTGAATGGTTGAGCACGTTTTCGTCCGCTCAACCCAGGCCATGCTGCAACTCGCCTTGCATGGTCGCATCCGGCCTACTCGGCCAGGACCGAGTCCAAACGGTCTGCATACGCACATACCTGATACGCAGAGGTACCAGTAAACCGGCTCTTCCGAGTTGGGGTGGGGGTGGGCGGCGCGCCGGTGATGGCGTGATGCGCGGGCTACAGGGGTCGAGGCCTTCAGGATCGGGAGCGACCAAGCTGACCCGACCGGAAGGCCTCGACGTTGATAGAGCCTACGGCGTGCGACGGCGCGCGCTGCGATCACGACACGGACTACTGCTCGCGCTGCGATCTGCTCGTTGGCCTTCAGGGCTTGCATGTCACCGGGGTGGAGCGGTCCGCCGCCATGGCGAGGTTGACCGTGCGGGTGGAGTCGCCGCCGGCGGTGATGGGCTGCCCGGCCTGTGGCGTGGTTTCGCACAGTCACGGCCGTCGTGAGGTCACGCTGATCGACACGCCGTGCTTCGGCCGGCCGGTCAAGGCGGTGTGGCGCAAGCGGATCTGGCGCTGCCCTGACCAGGCGTGCCCGGTGGGGGCCTTCACCGAGCAGGACGAACGGGTCGCGTTGCCGCGGGCGCTGCTGACCCGGCGGGCGGCCTGGTGGGCGATCGATCTGCTCCGTGGAGAGCATGCCTCGGTCCGTGGTCTGGCCCGCCAGCTGGGCACGACGTGGAACACCGTGTGGTCGGCGATCTGTCCGCTGCTGGAGGCGATGGCTGCCGACGAGGACCGATACGCGGGCGTGGAGCGCTTGGGTGTGGACGAGCACGTCTGGCACCACGTCAGCCAACGGCCCCACGACCAGGGCGGCCGCGGACCGAAGATGCTGACCGGGATGGTCGATCTGACCCGCCACCGCGACGCGAAGGGCACCTGGGTGGTCCGGGCCCGGCTGCTCGACCTCGTCCCGGGCCGGTCGGGCAAGGCCTACAGCGACTGGCTCCATGCGCGCGGAAAAAGCTTCCGCGACGGTGTCCGAGTCGCGACCCTCGATCCGTTCCACGGCTACAAGAACGCCATCGATGACTACCTCCAGGACGCGACCGCTGTCCTGGATGCCTTCCACGTGGTCAAGCTCGGCACCACCGCGGTCGACGACGTGCGTCGCCGTGTCCAGCAAGACACCCTTGGCCATCGCGGCCGCAAGGGCGACCCGCTGTACGGGATCCGCACCATCCTGCGCTGCGGACAGGACAAGCTCACGGGTCTGCTGAAGGTTTCGTTGACTTCGGGGTCAGGCCGCCAGGGTGACGGCGTGGTGGTGGACGAGTTCGTATTCAATCGGAGTGAGCCTGCCGAGTCGACGTTGCCGTCGTCGTCGGTGATAGGTGCGTTCGATCCAGTGCACGATCGCGAGCCGGAGCTCGTCGCGGGTAGCCCAGCGCTTCCGATCGAGCACGTTCTTCTGAAGTGTGGCGAAGAAGCTCTCCATCGCCGCGTTGTCCCCGGCAGCCCCGACGCGTCCCATGGACCCGAGGAGTCCGTAGACCTTGAGTACGCGCTGAAATTTCCGAGATCGAAATTGCGATCCTCTGTCGCTGTGGACGATGCAGCCGGCCACGACGGCCGTCCCGCCGCGGCGAGCGACCGCGTCCCGCAGGGCAGCGACGGCCAGGTCGGCGGTCATTCGGGCATCGATGGCGTAGCCGACGATCCGGCCCGAGCAGGCGTCCTTGACGGCACACAGGTAGACCTTGCCCTGGCGGGTGCGGTGCTCGGTGATATCGGTCATCCACGTCGCGTTCAGCGTCTCGGCGGTGAAGTCCCGCTCGAGCAGGTCATCGCACACCGGTGGGCCCGGCCGGCCGTAGCGCTGCCGGCGGCGCACGGTGGCCGAGAAGATCCGCTGCTGCGAGCACAGCCGCCACACCCGTCGCTCAGACACTGCGTGGCCGGCGTCCTTCAGCTCGTCGGCGATGAAGCGGTGTCCGAACTCGGGGTCGTCGGCGTGGATGTCGTAGGCGGCGTTGATCAGGTGCGCCTCCTCCAGATCACGAGCACTGACAGGGCTCGCGCGCCACTGGTAGAAGCCCTGCGTGGAGAAGCCGAGCACCCGGCAGGTCACCGCGACGGGAATCACGCCAGCGGCAAGGTCACGGACCAGCGGGTACATCATTTTGGGCGGGCCTGCCCGGGGCCGAGGTTGGCCTGGGAGAGATAGGCAGTGGCCTTGCGCAGGATCTCGTTCTCCTGCTCGAGCTCGCGGATCCGTTTGAGCATCCGGGCCTGCTCCCCGTCGCTCGCGGCGGTCTCACCGCGAGCGGGCTCGAAGCCGCGTTCTCGCAGGCGAGCCTCGTTGACCCAGGTCTGCAACGCGGACTTCGACATCCCCAGGTCGCCACAGACCTGCCGCTGCGTCATCCCCTGAGCCAGCAGCTCCAACGCGCTGGCCTTGAGCTCTTCTGAGTAGATCTTCGGCACGAGAGCCATCCTCTCCGCTCCGCAGAGCAGTCAGGAAGTCAACCGAACCCTCAGCAGACCCCACCGACCGGCAGCGCGACCGGCTCGGGCGCGCGATCGCTGCCGATGAACGCCACGACGCGGTCTATGTTGCCTGGCAGTGCGCCCAACAGCTCCGCGCTGCCTACCAGGACCCCGACCCGCCCCGCGGCAGGAAGATCGCGAAGAAGCTCCTGGTCTCGCTGCCGACCTGCCCGATCCCCGAGATCCGACGACTGGGCAAGACCCTGAAGAAATGGAGCAAGGCGTTCCTGGCCTACTTCACCACCGGCCGAGCCAACAACGGCGGAACCGAGGCCATCAACGGACTCATCGAGCTCCACCGCCGCGTCGCCCGCGGCTTCCGCAACCGCGACAACTACCGCCTCCGCATGCTCCTGATCGGCGGCGGACTCACCCACCCCCACCTCAAATAGGAAGAGCCAGTAAACCTGGCGTTGTTGCACCGCATGCACGATGAGAGTCCCGCCCTGACGGTCGCCGGCCCCCTGTCGCGTAGCGGGTGACAGGGCTTGTGACCTGCGCGGGTGGTGGCGTCAGCCGAGCGTCTACACCCTCAATGCTGAGGACCAGGCCGTTGAAGACATGCTGCTGAGCTGGCACAACCAGCAGTCGCCGCCGCGCGTCAGAGGGCGTGCATCGCTCGCCGGCGCGGAGCCTGTAGCGCCGTTGTCGAAGCGACCGGTGAGCTCGGCTCAGCGAGACGGTGTCGACAGATCGTCATTAGTCGAGTCTGCTCGTGCTGAGGCGGCGACCAGTTCGTCGTCGGCGTTGTGCACCATCTCGGAGAGCATGGTGCAGGTAACGAGCGAGACCACGTTCTCAGATTCGCCAGTTCCGATGAGCAAGGCGGTCATGACCTGGAGTTGCGAGTGCAGCGCCATGCTGAGGGGTTCGGCGAGGCCGACGAGGGTGCGGCCAGTTAGGTAGCGGACCCGGTCTTCGCCAACGACCAGGGTGTTCAGCTCGAGGCTCCGGGCCGTCGCGTGCACGTCGTGGTTCGCCCACTTGTAAAAGCTGCGGGTGTGCCGGAGGCCCGCGAGGTCCTCCAGGTCCGGGAACTGGAGTCGACGGTGGGGCTGGAAGAGGACTGCTGCCCAGCCGTAGATGCCCTTGAAGTCCTTGCCGTGGTCGGTCACCGCCTGCTCGCTGGCGTGGCGGAACTTCCTCACGAGCTCGTCGCTGAGGTCGCCGGCACCGGAGGTCTGGTAAGTGTTGGCGTCCTGGTAAGCCTGGACGCGGGCGTGGTCGACGAACCGCTGGATGAGGTCCGGGTGGTCGCCATCGGGGGCCCCGTGCTCGCTCAAGAGTGTAGCGAAGACCGAGATCTCGTGACCTGTGCGGGCTCGCGCCAACGCTCCTCTCGGTAATCCGTCGGAGGCGAGGGCGTGCACCTCGGTCATGACGCGAGACAACCGAGCCTGCAGTGCCGCCACGACCTGCAAGCGTGGGTCCACCACCGATGACGAGGAGCGCGCCTGGTTCTGGCGGCGCTCGAGCACGTGCGAGACGGTTTCGTCGGCGAGTTGGGCGACGGCGAGGTACTGATCGAGAGCCCGGCCCCACAGGCGGGCGAGCTCGGCGCGATGCTCGGTACGCTCCCGTTCGACGGCTGCCCCGATCGCGTCGGCGCGCTCGCGGGCCTCTGAGGCCAGGCCACGTCCCTCAACTTTGACGTCCTCGCTGAACCTGGCTGCCGCTTCGTCGGTCGCGTCGCTGTTGCCGACGTAATCGAGCAGCCGGGCGGTCGCGCGATTGGCAGCCGCTTCGATATCGATCGGCGACGACGCTTCCGGCTCGGTCACGGCTCGACCCTAACGGGTACACGCTCACTAGCACGGCCCCTGCGTTCCGGCGGGCACCGGCTCTCAGCTCTGCTCGACGGCCGGACCGCCGTGGTCGCCTCCCTGGCTCGACTGGTGGCGTGATTCGCTCCGAGGGCGAGAACTCAGTCGGCAACGGACCTCTGGATGGTGCCAGTATGACCGAGCTTGATACGCAGAGGTGCCATTAGCCAGGTCAGCGTGCGTGTCGGAGGCTCCCCTCGTAGAAGCCGTCGGAAGGCGGTCGGGCGTACGTGTGGGCCTGGGTGGCTCAGAGGTACTCGGCGAGCTCCTCGAGGAACTGGGTCTTCGTCCGCGCACCGGTGAGGCTCTTGACGAGTTCGCCGCCCACGAACAGGTTGAATGTGGGGATGGAGGTGACGCCGTACCTGGTGACCGTCTCGGTGTTGGCGTCGGCGTCGACCTTGACGAACTGGATCTTGTCGCCGTGCTCGGCGGCGAGCTCCTCGATGATCGGGGTCGTGCGGCGGCACGGGGCGCACCAGGTGGCCCAGATGTCGACCAGGACAGGCTTGTCGGAGCCGAGGACCGTGGCGTCGAAGGTGGCGTCGGTGATGTCGGGAACGCTGCTCATGTCGGTCCTCTCAGTGGGTGAGCGCGAGCTCGGAGGCAGTGGGCTCGGGGGTGAGCACCGGAAGGTTGGCGAGATAGCGCGCGGCGTCCAGCGCTGCGGAGCAGCCGGTGCCCGCGGCCGTGATCGCCTGTCGGTAGGTGTGGTCGACCGCGTCCCCGCACGCGAAGACGCCGGGGATGTTGGTGGTGGTCGTGGGCGCGGCCGTGAGGATGTAGCCCTCGTCGTCGAGCTCGATCTGGCCGTCGAGGACGGCTGTGCGGGGGTCGTGACCGATGGCGACGAACAGGCCGGTGACGGGCAGGTCGCGGGTCTGGCCAGTCGCTGTGTCACGGAGGGTGAGTCCTGAGACCTTGTCCTGACCGTGGATCTCGGTGACCTCGCTGTTCCAGACCAGCTGGATCTTGTCGTTCGCCAGGGCGCGGTCCGCCATGATCTTCGATGCGCGGAGGCTGTCGCGGCGGTGGATGAGGTAGACCTTGTCGGCGAACTTCGTCAGGAAGGTGGCCTCCTCCACGGCGCTGTCACCGCCGCCCACGACGGCGATCTCCTGGCCGCGGAAGAAGAACCCGTCGCAGGTCGCGCACCAGGACACTCCGCGGCCGGTCAGCCGCTCCTCGTCGTCGAGCCCGAGTTTTCGGTAGGCCGAGCCGTTGGCGAGGATCACGGACCGCGCGCGGTAGGTGGCCTCGTCGGTGGTGACGGTCTTGACCGCCCCCGTGAGGTCGACTGCGGTGGCAGTGGCGAACACTACCTCGGCCCCGAACTTCTCGGCCTGGATCTGCATCTTGTCCATGAGGTCGGGTCCCATGATCCCGTCGGGGAATCCGGGGAAGTTCTCGACCTCGGTGGTGTTCATCAGGGCGCCACCGGCGTCGAGCTCGCCGGCGATGACCAGCGGGCGCAGCTCGGCGCGGGCCGCGTAGATGGCTGCTGTGTAGCCGGCAGGGCCGGAGCCGATGATGATGACGTCGCGGACGTCCGCCGTAGCGGCAGCTGTGGTCACGGGGATCACGCCTTGACGGGCAGGAGCTCGGCGAGGAGAACCTCCACGCGGCCGCGGATCTCGTCGCGGATCGGGCGCACGGCGTCGATCCCCTGGCCCGCCGGGTCGGCCAGGGGCCAGTCCTCGTAACGCACGCCCGGGAAGAACGGGCACTCATCCCCGCAACCCATGGTGATCACCACGTCGGAGGACTGGACCTCGTCGGCCTGCAGGACCCTCGGACGCGCGGTGGTGATGTCGATACCCTCCTCGCGCATCGCCTCCACGGCGACGGGGTTGATCTGCTCCGCCGGCATGGTGCCGGCCGACCGGACCTCGACCCGGCCGTCAGACAGGGCGCTCATGTATCCGGCGGCCATCTGGGACCGCCCGGCGTTGTGGACGCAGACGAACATGACGCTGGGCTGCTTGCTCATGTGGTGACTTCCTTGGGGTGGCTGGACGTGCTGACAGTCAGGCTGGATCGAGGACCTGGGCCAGGCTCGTGACCCGGTGAGCGAGATCGTCATAGGCCGCCTCGAAGGCTTCGTTCGATCCCGTGCCGACGGGCTCCGGGACGGACCAGTGGATGTCGATCGGGATGTCGAGCTCCTCGTGCGCCCGGTCGCAGACGCTGACGATGAAGTCATCCGGGGCATGTACTGCGTCGATGTGCTGCGGGGTGGTCGACGGCATGTGCAAGCCGTGCCGGTCGGCGGTGGCGACCGCGGACGGGTTGATCCGATCGGCCGGGTGCGTGCCGGCCGAAGCCGCCGGCACTGCGCTCGCCCGCCGCCACAGGGCAGCCGCGAGGTGAGAACGGGCGGAGTTGTGGGTGCAGACGAACAGCACGCGTGGGACCACACGGGCCGGCCGGAGCGATAGGACGTCGAGCGCGCCAGGGACGAGCTGGACGTAGCTCCTTCTGCGATCGCCCTCGGACCTCTTCCGCGCGAGGATGCCCGCGCGCTCGAGGACCGCCAGGTGGTGCGCCACCAGGTTGGACGGCATGCCGATGCTTCGTGCGAGCTCGGAGGGCGCGGCATCCCCCAGGGTCAGTGTGTCGACGATCCGTAACCGGGCGGCGTCGGCAAGAGCAGAGTGGAGCCCCACCCTCTGCGAAAGCGCCTCAGTATCCATTGAGTCAATGATGGCTGAGATGGTTGGGTGCAGTCAAGTGGTACGCGTCCGGGGCTAGGGCGTGTCTCCTAACCGTTTGAGCCAGAGGGTGATGGCCCGCAGGACGGCGCCGCCGCGGTAGGTCAGGGCGAGCTTGTCGTAGCGGGTGGCCAGGCCACGCCATTGCTTGTCCTCGTTGAAGGCGCGTTCGACGACGTTGCGGCCCTTGTAGTCCTCGATGTCGTAGGTGACGGGCCGCCCGCCCTTGCGGCCACGGCGTTTGCGGTGTCCTTGCTGGTCGGACGGTTCAGGGATGACAGCGCCGATCCCGCGCCGGCGTAGGTGGTGACGGATCGCTCGGGAGGAGTAGGCCTTGTCCCCGGAGCCTGTCAAGTTGTCTGTGTAAGGGGGCCGGGTCAGAGGTGGGGGTTGATTCGGTCGGGGTAGACCAGTGAGAGCTGTTGGAGGGCCGTCTTCCAGTTCGTGGTGACAGCGCCCTCGACGAGCCGGCCCGAGGCTCGTCGCTCGGCGGCGGGTCGTCCTCGTTCCTTGGCTCGCTCGCGCGCTCTTTTGTCCTCGATGTTGCAGATCGCCAGCCACAGCAGCTTCACTGCCGCGGCGTCGTTGGGGAAATGGCCCCGGTTCTTGGTGACCTTGCGGAGCTGGTAGTTCAGCGACTCGATCGCGTTGGTCGTGTAGATGACCCGCCTGAGTTCGGGCGGGAACGCCAGGAACGGGGTGAACCGCTCCCACGCGGCGCGGAACGTCTTGACCGCCGAGGGGTAGCGACGGCCGAGCTCGCTGGCCTCGAAGGCCTCCAGCACCTCCAGGGCGGCCTCAGCGCTGGGCGCCTGGTATATCGGCCGCAGCGCGGCCGTCAGAGCCTTACGGTCCTTGTAGTTCACGAACCTCGTCGCGGCCCGGATCAGGTGGACCACGCAGGTCTGCACGGTCGCCTGGGGCCAGGTCGCTTCGACGGCCTCGGGGAACCCCGTGAGCCCATCGCAGCACACGATCAGCACGTCACGCACGCCCCTGTTGGCCAGCTCGGCGCAGACGCCGGCCCAGAACTTCGCTCCCTCGCTGGCCTGGACCCAGATACCCAGGACGTGCTTGATCCCGTCCATATCGACGCCGATGGCGAGATGGGCGGACCTGTTGCGCACGTGTCCGCCATCGCGGATCTTGACCACGATCGCGTCGAGGTAGATCACCGGATACAGCGCCTCCAACGGGCGGTGCTGCCAGGCCAGGACCTCCTCGCTGATCTGGTCCACGACCTTGGAGATCGTCTCGTAACTGATCTCGGTGCCGATCGTGGTCGCGAGGTGGTGCTCGACGTCCCGCAACGTCATCCCGCCTGCGTAGAGGCTGATGATCATGCCGTCCAGGCCATCGAGACGGCGCTGCCCCTTGGGCACCAGCATCGGCGTGAACGTCCCGTCCCGGTCCCGGGGGACGGCCAGATCGACGTCCCCGATCTGGGTCGCCACGGTCTTCGGGCTGGTCCCGTTACGCGAGTTCGGGTGCTCGGCAGCGTCCGCGTCGCCACGGTCGTAGCCCACGTGCTCGGTCAGCTCGGCACCCAGACCCCGCTCGAGCGCGGCCTTGAGCATCCCGCCGAGCAGGCCCTGCTCACCCGTGAGCGGCTCGCCGGCATCGATCTTGGCGAAGATGTCGTCCAACGCTCCAGAGCCCTTCAGACCGTCCGCGATCTCCTTCTGCCGCCGTCTGCGTTCCGCACGCTCCGGACTCTCCTTGGTCATGGTCACAGCATGTTCTCCTTCGAACGCTGACCCCACCCCTTACACAAACCATCTGACACGCCCTGTCCCCGCGGACCCGCTCTGGTCGGGTCCTGGGCCGGCCCGACTCGCAGCGAGCGACGCGCAGGTGGCCCATGAGCACCGGGAACATCGGCGCATCACCGCCCTGGCCCGGGCCCACCAGCACGACCAGCGGAAGCCCGCGGCCATCGACGAGGTGGTGGATCTTGGTGCTCAACCCTCCACGGGAGCGTCCGACTGCGTGGTTAGCGGGCTCGATGAGCAGATTCGTGTAGTTCGACGGTGCCCCCTGTGTCCCGCGGGAGGTTCGTGGCGTGCTGATGGGCGCGATTGACCGTGGCGTCCACGCTCACCGCCCAGTCGATCTCCCCGACCGCGTCGGCCTCGGCCAGCAGCACCGCATGGATCTGGTCCCACGTGCCGTCGCTACTGAACCGGCGGTGCCGCTTCCACACCGTCTGCCACGGTCCGAAGCACTCGGGCAGGTCCCGCCACGGAGAGCCCGTGCGGAACCGCCAAGCGATCCCTTCCACGACCTGGCGGTGGTCCTGGAACGGACGACCTCCCTTGCGAGACGGGGCCGGCATCAGCGGTTCGATCCGAGCCCACGCAGCATCCGACAACACACGAGTCCGCGACATGACCCCCACCCTGCCGCCCGCAACCCCAACCAGTTAGGAGACACGCCCTAGGCGCTGCGCGTCAGGAGCTGGGCTCACCAGGCAACGCGTGGTTCGCAGCGTCACTCAGGGCGGCACCGAGCTCGCGCAGCGCTCCGGGCAGAAGGCGGTAGTGCACCCAGGTACCTCGGCGTTCCCCCTCGATCAGCCCGGCCTCACGAAGGACCTTCAAGTGGTGGGAGACGGTCGACTGGCTCAGCCCGAGCGGCTCGGTCAGGTCACAGACGCAGGCGCTGTCCCCAGGGTGTCCGCCGATACTGGCAAGGAGACGCAACCTGGTCGGGTCACCAAGGGCCTTGAACGCCCTGCTCAGGGCGGCCACTTCCTCGACTACTACGTGCTCACGCACCACTACCGGGCAGCAGTCGTCGGCCGCGGCGAGCGGAGCAGCCAACGTCGTCGGGTTCGTCATGCTCCCAGTATGGCCCGTGAATCGACAGCGGTCGATCTAAGGGTTTACGCTCGTCCTTGCATCGATCAATCTCGATCCATCTAGGGAGTCATCATGAGCACCATCGAGGTCTACGAGTCGGCCATGTGCTGCAGCACGGGCGTGTGCGGTCCTGACGTCCCGCAGGAGCTGGTGAACTTCTCGGCCGATGTGGACTGGCTCAAGAACCAGGGAGCCACCGTGAACCGCTTCAACCTCGGCAGCGAGGCACAGGCCTTCGCCGAGAATCCCCAGGTCCTGCAGTTCCTCAAGGTCTCCGGCTCCGAGCAGCTCCCGCTCGTGCTCGTGGACGGCACCGTCGCACGGACGGGCGCCTACCCCGCCCGTGCAGAGCTCGCCCGCTGGGCCGGCATCGAGGACGACGAGACCGCCGCTCCGGCGCCCAGCGGGCGGCCCGAGCTGTCGATGGTCCCGGCCAGCGGCGGCTGCTGCGGCGGCGGATCCACCGGCTGCTGAACCGCCGTCCCTCGCTGCCCCGACACTCGACCAGAGCTCCTGAAAGGCTTCTAGTGATCCCGACCTTCCTCACCGACGCCCCCCGCTACCTGTTCCTCACCGGCAAGGGCGGCGTCGGCAAGACGTCGATCGCTTGTGCCAGTGCGATGCACCTCGCCCGGGCCGGACGGTCGGTGCTCCTGGTGAGCACCGACCCGGCCTCCAACGTGGGTCAGGTGTTCGACACGGCGATCGGCAACACGATCACCGAGATCGCCGCCGTGCCCGGCCTGTCCGCGCTCGAGATCGACCCCGCGGAGGCCGCGACCACCTACCGGGAGAGCATCGTCGGGCCCGTGAGGGGCATCTTGCCCGAGCCCGAGGTCGATCTCATCGAGGAACAGCTCTCGGGGGCGTGCACCACCGAGATCGCTTCGTTCAACGAGTTCACCGGCCTGCTCACCGACACGCAGACCACCGCCGCGTTCGACCACGTCGTGTTCGATACCGCCCCGACCGGCCACACGATCCGCCTGCTTCAGCTTCCCGGGTCATGGACGGACTACCTCGACGAGGGCAAGGGGGATGCGTCGTGCCTGGGGCCGCTCTCCGGCCTTGAGCGCCAACGCTCGACCTACGCCGAAGCCGTCGACGCTCTCGGAGACCCGGCACGCACCCGTCTCGTGCTCGTCGCCAGGCCGCAGACCGGCGCTGTCACCGAGATCGCGAGAACCCACGGGGAGCTTGCCGAGCTCGGTCTGCGTCAGCAGCACGTCGTCGTCAACGCTGTGCTGCCGCCCCCGGGCGACGGCGACGTGCTGGCACGCGCCGTCCACGACCGCGAACAGGCCGTGCTGAACGACCTGCCCAAGGCGCTGCGCGGCCTCCCGACCGATCTCCTTCCGCTCAGGGCCGACAACATGGTCGGCCTCGACGCGCTCACCAGACTTTTCGACGAGGCCAGTACCAGCCGCGAGGCACCCATCGAGGAGGCCCCGGCCGGACTTCCTGCCGGCACCGACGACCTCGAAACCCTCGTCGACGAGCTCGCGCAGCAGGACCATGGCCTGCTCATGTTCATGGGCAAGGGCGGGGTCGGCAAAACCACCATCGCCTCGGCCGTCGCCGTCGCCCTCGCCGAACGGGGGCGCGACGTCCACCTCACCACGACCGATCCGGCCGCCCACCTGGCTGACACCCTCGACGAGGCGGTGGACGGGCTTCAGGTCTCGCGCATCGACCCGGACGAGGCCACGCGCACGTACCGTGAGACGGTGCTCCGGAACCGTGGTGCGGCGCTCGACGAGGCCGGCCGGGCCGCGCTCGAGGAGGACCTGCGTTCGCCGTGCACCGAAGAGATCGCCGTCTTCCAGGCCTTCTCCCGGGCCGTCAACGAAGCGCGCCGGCGCTTCGTCGTCATGGACACCGCCCCCACCGGGCACACCCTCCTCCTGCTCGACGCGACCGGCTCCTACCACCGCGACGTCGTACGCCAGATGGGCGACAGCAACAACGTCATCACCCCGATGATGCGCCTCCAGGACCCCGAGCACACCAAGGTCGTTGTGATCACGCTGCCTGAGACCACACCGGTTCTCGAAGCGACGCACCTGCAGGACGATCTGCGGCGCGCGGGCATCGAGCCATGGGGATGGGTCGTCAACAACTCCCTCACCGCCGCACAGACCACCAACGCCCTGCTCCTCAAGCGCGCAGGCAACGAACGCGCAGAGCTGGAGCAGGTCCTTGCCACCGCCGAGCGGTGCGCCGTCCTGCCGCTCCTCCCAGCCGAGCCCATCGGTATCGCCGGACTTCGCGAACTCAGCCAGCGCGATCGAACCGTCGAGATGGTGCCCACGTCGGCGTGACGTGTCCAGGAGCGACGCCCGGCGGGCCAGGCCGGGCGTCGCTCGGACGAAACACGAGCCGGCGATAGCGACTCCCCCGTGCGCGTTTCGCGACCGAGGACCTACGGGCCGCCGACCACCGTCACCCCATGTCCCCTGGTTCGACTCGCTGTCGCTGTCGCTGTCGCTGCCCGCCTCCGCCAGCACCTCGAAAGGTGACTCGACGTCGCCGCGCCAGGCCCCGATGCCTGTCCTGTTCGCAGTGTCAGAACAGAGAACCCGGCACGTCTCGATACGCAGGGGTGCCAATAAGAGTGAGGCCCGCCCTCCTCCGACCGCCCGGCCGAACTGGCGTCAACCGGTCCCGGCACCACTCCGGTCACGCCGCTGGTCCCAGCCCGTCGAGGAAGGCGACCGCACGCTCGACGACGAGCCTGGTCGCGTCGGCGTCGAACCCTGCTGACGACGAGTCCGTGAACAGGTGGGCGTTCCCCGGGTACGTGAACAGCTCGCCGCTGTCGGGACCGACGGAGCTCACGATCGCCCGGGCCGCGTCGATGTCACCCTCGTGCGTGAAGAATTCGTCGTCGTCCATCCCGTGGATCTGGACAGGAACGCCGGTCGGCCAGGGCCCGGTCGCCCACTCCCCCGACACAGGCAGAGCGCCCTCGAGGAAGAGCGCACCGCGAGCGTCCCCACGCTCCTGAAGCACCCGCTGCGCGGCCATCACCCCCAGCGAGATCCCCGCGTACACCGGCCGCGGTACCTGAGCGACCGCGCGCGCCGCACGGGCCAGCACCTCGTCCTCGGCGATCGCGGAGAACGCGGCGAAGCCGTCCTCGATGCTCGAGAACGTCCGGCCGTCGAACAGGTCCGGCGTTGTCACCGAGTGCCTGCCGCCGGCCCGCAGGCGTTCGGCAAGCTCCCGCACCCCCTCGGTCAGCCCCAGGACGTGGTGGAACAGCACGACGTCGACCATGACGACCCCCTCGCCTCGGCGCGGCCACCGGGCGGGTCGCGTCCGGGCGCGACGATACGCCCGAGCACCGACAGTCGTGCGCCTGAGCGTCGCCGCCACCAGGGCACCCGCGGGCGGACCACGACCGGCCGTCCGGATCTCATACCAGCGGACGATGTTTCGGCTCATCGTCCGGGCCTAGATTGATTGACTGCCAGGAAAACGCTTTCCACGCTAGGAGCGCGACGATGACGTCCACACGGCAGAACTCCACCCGGCACCACAGACGGCCCCGACGACGGCGAACGGCGGTGACGATCGCTGCCGGCGCTGCCATGTGCGCCACGCTCGTATTGGCGCCCGCCGCCCAGGCGGACGAGCCCGTCGGCGATCCTCTGCTCAATCCCCTTCCCGACCCCACCCTGACGACCCTCGCCATCGAGGTGGAGGAGCTCGTCCAGCTCCCCGAGTCCTCCCCCACCCCGGAGCCCACCGACGAGCGGCTGATCCGGCACAACCGGATCACCCACCTCGACGAGGTGCCCGACGACTCCGGCCGGCTCATGGTCGTCGACATGAACGAGATCCTGTACCTGGTCGACCGAGACACCGGCGAGTACGTGGACTACCTCAACGTCCGGGACCACTTCGCGGACAACTTCCACAACCACGCCGGCCTCGGCACGGGCTTCGGCTTCGCGGAGTTCCACCCCGACTTCGCCGATAACGGCATCTTCTACACAGTGCACACCGAGGGCGGCACCGCGCTCACGGAGGACGAGCCGGACTTCCCCGAGTACGGCGGTACCGCGTTCCACAGCGTCATCACCGAGTGGACGGCCGACGATCCGTCGGCCGAGACGTTCTCCGGGACGAGCCGCGAGCTCATGCGGATCCCGTTCGCCGGCCGCGTCCACACGGTCCAGCAGATCGCCTTCAACCCCACGGTCGAGCCGGGAGACCCTGACCACGGGATGCTCTACATCCTCGTGGGCGACGGCGGCAACGGCGTCGACAACGGCAATCCGCAGGACCTCGCGACCCCGCAGGGCACGATCTTCCGCATCGACCCGCTGGGCGAGGACAGCGCCAACGGGGAGTACGGGATCCCGGCGGACAATCCCTTCGTCGGCACCGAGGGCGCGCTCGAGGAGATCTACGCCGTCGGCATGCGCGACCCACACCGCATCAGCTGGGACACCGCCGGCGAGCACGCGATGTACCTCGGGCACATCGGTGAGTGGCAGGTGGAGTCGATCTACGAGGTCGAGTCCGGGGACAACTTCGGCTGGTCCGAGCGCGAGGGCTCCTTCCTCGCCCACGACCGCCAGATCTACCCCCTTCCCGACGACGACGCCGGCTACACCTACCCGGTCGCCGCGTACGACCACAACCGCGACCCGGGCCAGACCGGCGATGCCGGCGTGGCGGTCAACGGCGGGTTCGTCTACCGCGGGTCGATCCCCGAGCTCCAGGGCAGGTACCTGTTCACCGACCTCGTCCGGGGGTGGATCCTCTCGACGAACGCCGACGAGATGCACCGCAACGACGGGGACCCACACGACCTCGCACCGATCGAGGAGCTCCGCGTCATCCACGAGGGAGTCGAGACGACGTTCGCCGAGCTCGTCGGTGACACGCGTGTCGACCTGCGCTTCGGCGCCGACGCCTCCGGCGAGCTGTACCTCGTCTCCAAGGCCGACGGCCGCATCTGGAGCGTGACCGGGGCCCACGAGGTGCCGGAGACCAACGTGCTGCCCGAGCTCGCGCGCAACGTGGTCAGCCACTACACGTTCGACCACCCCGTGGCCGACGCGCCTGCGTGGGAGGACGACCTGGGCCGCTCGGGCACGGACATCGAGCTCGTCAACGGCGGGGAGCTCATGCGCGTCGCCGACGCGGCCTACCCCGGCGCCGGACTCGCGCTGCAGACCCAGCAGCTGAGCCCGGACACCGCGTCGAACGACGACTGGAAGGCCGGCGTCTACGACCCCGAGGGGGTCGACTCGCTCGACGCGCTGGCGGACGCGGGGCAGATATCGATTATGGGCTGGTTCAAGCCCACCGGCGACCACCCCGTGCCCAACTCCGAGTCCACGGACCCGGACGACGTGTTCAACGCGATCGGTCTCGCGGGAGTGCTGTCGGGCGACTCGGACGGGCACGGCGTCCGCGCCCTGCTCGAGGTCATCGAGGTCGACGGCGAGCTGAGGCTCGTCGCGCTCGGCCGCCGCGTCGACGGCGCCGGATCGTGGACCTACGCCGCCACGATGCCGTGGGACGAGATCCTCGCCCGCAACGAGTGGGTGCACCTCGCCGCGACCTTCGACTACGAGGCCGGCGAGATGCGCCTCTTCATGAACGGCGAGGAGCTCGAGGGCGAGTACACCGCGGACAACCCGTGGGGCGAGGGAACGACCTCGGGCACCAACCCTGCCGGCATCAAGATCGGCGGCAGCTTCCCCCAGAACGACCGGGAGCGCAACGCGTTCGACGGCCGCATGGACGACATCGTCATCCTCGACGCCGTGCCCACGCCGGAGCAGATAGCGGCGCAGTACGCGGCCTACGGCGCTGAGCCCGTCGATCCACCGTCCACGCCCGAGTGCACCTTCGACACCGAGGTCACCGGCCTCATGGCCGAGGAGAACTGGACGCCGCGCACGCCGGAGATCTGGGACTTCCCCGGCGACATGATCACGATGACCGGTCCCGGCACCGACCCGGGCGACGGCATCCGCCGTCCGTTCGAGTACGCCCTGCTCGCCGCGGGCGACCCGGTCGGAACGGTGCAGGTCGAGGCCGAGGTCCGGCTGGATGCACCACCGTCGGTCAACAACCGCGACATCATCCTCGTGTTCGGGCAGCGGTCCGACACGGAGTACTACTACGCGCACCTGTCGCAGGACAACACGATCTACGCGCACAACGGGATCTTCCTCGTCGACGGCGCCGATCGTCTGCGGATCGACGACCAGTGGGACGAGGAGGCCTCGGTCGGCGCTCCTCCGGCGATCACCGACGACGCCTGGCACGACGTCCGCCTCGTGCACTGCGCCGAGACCGGCGAGATCGCGGTCTGGGTCGACGGACTCGACGACCCCCTCATGACGGCGACCGACACGACGTTCGGCTCCGGTCGCGTGGGGTTCGGCTCGTTCGACAACACCGGGAGCATGCGTGACCTCGTGGTCTCCACGCAGTCCGACGACGAGGAGCCGCCGGTGGAGCCGGAGCCGGTTCCGCCGTCGGCGGGGCGTGGGTTCTACCTGAACGACGGGTGGGGGATCTGGGCGGATCACGAGTTCAGCTTCGGTCGTCCGGGTGACGAGGTGCTCGTGGGTGACTGGGACGGCGACGGTTCCGACACGCTGGCCGTGCGCCGTGGGAACGCCTACTACCTGTCCAACTCGCTGTACGGCGGGGCGGCCGAGGTCGAGCTGACCTACGGACGGGCCAGTGATTCGGTGCTGGTGGGTGACTGGGACGGCGACGGCAGTGACTCGTTCGCGGTGCGCCGGGGGAACAGCTACTTCCTCACCAACAGCCTGACCGGCGGCAACGCCGACGCGGAGCTGGACTACGGCCGCGCCGACGACACCGTGCTCGTCGGGGACTACGACGGCGACGCCGTCGACACGTTCACGGTCCGTCGCGGGAACACGTACTACGTGTCGAACTCGCTGAGCACCGGTTGGGCGGATAGCGAGCTCGACTACGGGCGGGCCGGTGATCAGGTGCTGGTCGGTGACTGGGACGGCGACGCCGTGGACACCTTCGCGGTGCGCCGGGGCAACCTCTACCTGGTGTCGAACTCCTTGACCTCGACGGTGGCCGACACCGAGGTCCGGTACGGCCGGGCCGGCGACGAGGTGTTCGTCGGTGACTGGAACGGCGACGGCTCCGACACCCTCGGAGTCCGCCGCTGACCCAGGACCCGGTGCCGATAGCTGGCGAGTGAGCGGACTTCTGCTCCACCAGTGAGCGGAGTCCTGCTCCACGGATAGGCGCCGCCCGGATCTCGGTCCGGGCGGCGCTCACCGGTCGGGCGGGCCCCGCACCCTGATGGGGTGCGGTGCCCGCCCTTCGCCGTCGTCGCGATGCCCGTCGCCGGGGCGGTGTGGTCGGTGAGTCAGCGGGGTAACCATCGAGGCAGTGCCCCCGGAGGACTGACTCAATGGTTACCTGATTGACTGGGTGACGGCGCCTCGGCACGACACGGCGCAACCGCTCCCCAACCGGCAGAACCCCGCTCACTCGCCACACGGAACGGACCGAACCCCGCTCACTCGCCACACGCGCCGGGCAGAAGTCCGCTCACTCGCCGGCACGGACGTGCGTATGTGCGCGACGACGCCCGTGCCGTGACCTACCGTGGAGGCGTGCCACGCGCGCCTCACGCGCCGCGCCGATCCGATCGAGGAGGACACGCCATGTGGCCGTTCAGTCGTCGTACCGGCAGTGACGGTCGTGACCGGACGCCGCGCGAGCGCGGGAGGGGTGCGGCGGACGCACGGTCCGGACGGTCGTCGGGTCTGGACGCCGTCCCGGCCGGTCCCTCCCCCGCCGACCTTGCCGACGACGCGCCGCTCACCCGGCAGCTGGCCGCCCTCGCCGCGATGGGTCTCCACCTTCGGGAGGGTGTCAGCCACGACGACCTCCGCCTCCGACTCGCCGCGGCCGACCGCGCCCCCCTGCCGTTCCAGCTCCTCCTGCACGGTGCCGGCGCATCGTTCGACCGCCCGGTGCGTGAGCTCGTCGTCGGCGATGCAGTGCTGCCGGCCACCGCCACGGAGGACGAGGTCGCCGCGTCCGTGCACCGCACCCTGCACATGGCGGAGGACGCGCTGGGCGCGTCGGGGCACGTGGGCACGGTCGAGGTCATGCTCGACGACGGCGCCTCCGGCTCGGTCACAGTCACCCTCGGCGGCACCCCCGTCGCCGTCCCGCTCGAGGGCCGGGAGATCGCCCCCGTGCTCGACACTCTCCTCGACCGGATGGTCCCGCCGAGGCTGGTGACCATCCCCCTGCTGCGCTCCGACTCCGACCCGGCCACCGTCCCGGACGCCTCCGACGCGGGACCGAGGAGGGGCGCCACGTACCGCCGACTCGTCGTGCCGAAGGAGCACGGTCAGCAGGCCCGGTCGATCGCCGTGCGCCTCTCCCGCGCGCCCGAGGTCCGATTCGCGCTCGCCGACGTCCCCCCGTCGATCAGCGAAACGACCGAGGACCCGACGATCGGTGAGGCCGACCGTCCGCCCGGGACCTCCACCCGCGCCACGTCCACGACGCCGCCCGCCGTCGTCGACGCCTCTCCGGCCGACCTCGGAGCGACCGCTGCCGGATCCACCGCGGACGGCACGAGCGCGCCCGTACCCGTCTCCCCCGACGTGGCCGGCGCCCCGGGTACCGCATCCGGCCCCGCCGGGCCCCGCCCGGGTGGAGCTGCTCGTGGCGCCGACGCAGCACCTCCCGACCCGGAGACCGTCGAGTCCAACCGCCGCAGGCTCTCCGCGCTCGTGGAGTCGGGCCTCCGCCTCGATCCGAGGCTGTCCGTCGACGACGTCGCCGGAGCCGTCGTACCATCCGCCGACCCGGCCGACTGGGACCCGTTTCTCGACGCCGTCGTGCACCACCCGGTGCGCGGCGACATCCGCGCGTGGGCGAACGTGTACCGGTTCCCGCCGGAGGACACGATGACCGACTCCTCGGACGACTGGATGCGGGTCGTCGGGGACATCGCGCGCACCGCGGGCACGTGGGACCGGCTCACCGAATCCCGCGTGGTCTACGAGGCGTCCGGCGAGATCCCCGCCGGCATCGACCTCGTGCTCGGGGGCACCCGGCTCCGGGTCGAGGCGGACGTCTGGGGCGCACTCATCGATCTCGTCGCGGTCGCACGGCTGTGCGAGGCCCTCACGCCGAACGGCCGTGCCACGGTGCACCTGCCCAACCATGCCGCCTGGGTTCAGCCTCGTCGTGCGGAATCCCTCTCGCGGCTCATCGGCGACTACTGACCGGCCGTCGCCGGGGGCCGCTGGGGAACGGCCGGCAGGGCCGACCGCGGTTCGCGACCGGGCGCTGATCGACGGCGATCACAGGCCCGGGGCGAGCAGGAGCCCGCACCACGCGGCCCCCACGCACGACGCGAGCATCCCGGCGCACAGGCACGACGCAGCGACGGGTCGCCGGGCGCCAAGGACACGCACGACGTCGACGCTGGCGGTGCTGAAGGTGGTGAACCCGCCGAGGAAACCGGTCCCGGCGACCAGCCCGAGCTCCGGGGACACGCCTCCGGTCCCGGCGACCAGCCCGAGCAGGAAGGACCCCAGCACGTTGACCACCACGGTCCCCACGGGCAGTGCCGGTCGCAGGGCCACGGTGAGGGCGCCGTCGAGCAGGAACCTCGTACCGGCGCCGAGGCCGCCCGCCAGCGCGACGAGCAGCCACGTCATGCCGTTCCCCCGCCGTCGCGACGGCGCTGCGCGCGCACGACCCGCAGCACGCCGACGTGGGCGAGGTAGGCCGCGAGGACGCCCGCGACGACGGACCCCACGGCATAGCCTGCGGCCACGGCCGGTCGTCCCGCCTCGGCGAGCTGCACCGTCTGCAGGGCGAGGGCCGAGTACGTCGTGTAGCCACCGAGCACGCCCGACCCCAGCACCACCCGTGCCCGGCGTGCCCGCTCGTCGTGCATCGTGGTGAGCACGGCGAACAGCACGCCCAGGAGTGCCGCGCCGGTGACGTTGATGCCGGCGGTCGCCCACTGCACGTCGGCCGGGCCGGACCCGGCCAGCTGGTCGATAGCGGCACGCGCGCCGGAGCCGAGCGTCCCGCCGAGCACCACGAGCGCGAGGATCCCGGGCCGCAGGTGCTCCGGCCGCGGGCGGCGAGCTGGGTGAGGCACGCGGCGAGGATAGACCCGCCGGACCCACATGCCCGCGGGGTCCTCCTCGGTGCCGTGGACGCCGGCCGGAGCCGCACCCTTCGTAGCGGCGAGCTCGTGCCCGCCGGCGGACGGCGATCAGTGATCGGTGTAGATCACCGACGTGTCGCCGGCCTCCTCCCGCCACATGCTGACGACGACGAGCGTCGGCGAACCGGTCGGAACCTCGACGTACGCGTCCCGGTTGGACATCTGCGCGCCGATCTCCGAGGGCGCGTCGTAGGCGCCGTCGTCGTTGTTGACGACACCGCTGCCGTCGGTCGGGAACGCGACGAGCTGCGGGTCGGAGTCACCCTCGCGCAGGGTATGGACCGAGCCCGACGGTCCGGCGGGTTCGGTCGCGAGCAGGGCGACGTCGTCGACGGCGACGGACACGTCGACGGGAGCCCCCGGAGAGAGCGTGCCCGCCAGACCGGAGCGGAACTCGAAAGGCACCGTCCCACCGCTCTGGCGCCAGTCGGTGACCTCGACCGTGTAGGTCCCGGGCTCGAGCACCAGGCCGACGGCGGCGTCCAGTCCCGACGAGCCGCCGAGGGGGGCGAGGTCGCTCGACGCGCTCCCGACGTCGTCGACGTCGACCGACACCCCCTCGCCGGACACGGCGATCTGAGGATCCGTGTCACCGGAGGCGGCCAGTGCGAGGAACCCCGTGCGCTCGGTGACCGTGAGGGTCCCGGTCCACGCACCGCCGGCCGGGACCTGCACCTGGCCGGACTCCGGCACCTCCGCGCCCGACGAGTCGGTGAACGTCAGGGCGTCGGCCGGGGCAGGGCCGGGGACCGGGGCGGACGGGTCGCCCCCGGGGCCGCCCGCCGTGGGGTCGTCGTCGCCCGAGAAGAACATGAAGTACGCGCCGACGCCGAGCACCGCGACGATCGCCAGCACGAGTGCACCGGCGAGGAGCGGAGAGAGTCCGGACCGCCTCTGCTGCGACTGGTAGCCGCCGGGGCCCTGCGGACCGGCGTAGCCGGCCGGCCCCTGAGGCGCGCCGTAACCGGCCACCTGCGGCGGTGCTCCGAAACCACCGGGGCCCTCCGGGGACGCTGCCCACGGCGCTCCGGCGCCCTGGGGGTAGGCGGCGGTGCCGCCCGACGGGTAGCTGCCGGCGCCGGCAGCGGCGTACCCGCCGTATCCGTCACCGAGCTGAGCCGTCGACCCGGACTCGACGACGGGACCGGTCGACCCCGGGGAGCCCGCGCCGGGGATGCCGTAGAAGCCCGGGCCCGTCTGACCGGCCCAGCCGGCCTCGGCCGAGGATCCGGCGGACCAGCCGCTGCCCGCGGTGAATCCGCTTCCGCCGGACGGCGTGCTGCCGTGCGGACCGGCCGCGCCCTGCCCGAGCGCACCGACACCGTAGCCCGCAGCGGACGGAGCCGAGGGCGGCATCTGGCCGTAGCCCGGTGCGGACGGGGCCGACGGCGGCATCTGGCCGTAGCCCGGAGCGGACGGGGCCGACGGCGGCATCTGGCCGTAGCCCGGAGCGGACGGGGCCGACGGGGGCAGGCCCTGGTCGGCCGGTGCGACGTCCTGTGCGCCAGCCACCGCACCGGACGACTGCCCGGCCTGCAGCACGGACGACGGGGCAACCGTGTGGTCGACAGGCGGAGTGGGGTCCTCCGCACCGTGCACGTCGTACTCCGAGTCCTCGGCGTCGTACTGTTCGTCGGTCCACGTGACGCCGTCCCAGAAGCGGATCTTGCCGTCCTCCCAGGGGTCGGAGTACCAACCTGCTTCGACGGTGCTCAACGATTCCTCCGTGGACGAGCGTGCGACGGCGTGGGGCTCCCCACGGTCCGGACCTGTCGAGGGTAGCCACGGCGAGGGCCCATGCCCGGCATTCCGCGCGGGGAGAGCGACCCACGGCGGCAAGACTCACACCCGCGAGGTGGCGCGCGCTACCCGATGGTGGCGTCGGCGACCATCCTGCCGCCCTGCCCACCGAACGTGGTGACGATGACGACGTGCTCCCCCTCGTCGCCGGAGACGGTGAGTCCGGAGTCGAGCCAGTCGGGCAGGTCCTCGCCGTCGTAGCTCGTCGAGCTCTCCCAGTCGTCGTTCTCCGTGATCGTCCCGTCCGGCGAGGCGATCATCAGCAGCGGGTCCGTGTCCTCGCCGGTCAGTGTCACCGTGAGCTCCTGGTCCGCCTCGAGGTCCACCGCGTACAGGATCGCGTCGTCGGGCTGGACGTCGACGTCGAGCTGGTCACCGTCGGCGAGCGTCGTGCCGTCGCCTGCGACCACCTCGAGCTCGAACGCGCTCGGGTCGCCGTAGTCGGACGTCACCACGAGCTCGTAGTCGCCGGGCTCGAGGACGAACGCGCCGGCGGGGTCGAGGCTCGACGGGAATCCGCTGAAGTCGAGGAAGTCGAAGACGTCCGCCGAGTCGGTGAGCTCGTGGTTCACGCCGTTGCCCTCGATCGTGATCGAGAGGGTCGTGTAGTCGGGCGAGTAGCCGGCGACCACCACCGGCACCCGCTCGATCACCCGCAGGGTCGAGGTGTACTGGCCGTCCTGCGGGAACGCGCCGTCGACGCCCGCCCCGAGGTCGTTCCCGGACGTGTCCACGAGATAGGCCAGGCCGGAGACGTCGCCGTCGCCCCCGGCGGAGCCCTCGGTGCCCGCGGGGGGCGGGGTGGTCGACGGCGGATCGCTGGGATCGTCGGTCGGCGGCTCCGTGCTCGGCGACGGAGTCGTCGGCGGCCGGTCGGAGGTCCCCGGCCCGCCGTCGTCGGCCGTGTCGTCACCTCCGACGAGCCTGGAGATCCCGAAGGCAGCCAGGGCGACCACGATCACCGCGACGAGCGCGAGCACGGCCACGACGGGTCCTCGCCCCCGCCCGCCGGGCCCTCCGGGAGATCCGTACGGCCCGGGCCCCCCGGGCCCCCGGCCGTACCCACCCGGCCCGTACCCGGACGCACCGGCGGTCCCGCCGGGGCCCGGGGCACCGGACGGCCCTCCCGACCAGTGCGGCTGGGAGTGCCCGAAACTTCCTCGCGGTCCGCCCGCGTGGGGCTGGGCCGACCCCTGGGGCGCAGCACCTGCCTCCAGCGGCTGCTGCCACGTGGCGGTCCCCGGGTCCACGGGCCGGCCCCGGTAGGGGTCGATGCCGCCGGAACGGTAGGCGCCCGCCCCGACGGCCGCGTACCCGTCGTAGCCGCCGTCCGGCTCCTGTACCGCGTAGGTGCCCGTCGTCGTCTCGACGTCCACCTCGTCGTCGCCCCAGCCACCCGCGACGCGGTGCTCCCCCGTCGGGACCGGGCTGGACGAGCCCGGGTAGCTCATGGCGCCCGCGTCCCCGTAGCCGAGGTCGCCGTACGCGGTGGCCCGTGACTGTCCGGTCCGCCCCTCCGCGGGCCTGCGCACGGTGTCGCCGTGCTCCTCGTCCCAGTCCGCGCCGTCACGCCCGTCCTGCTGGGCGTCGTGCCGCCAGGGTTCGCCGTGCTCGGGGCTTCCGCCCTGCCTCGTCGCCATACCGCCTCTCCGTCCGCGATCAGCGCGGAGCGATGTGGACGACGGCGTCGGTCGGGTCTCCCCAGAAGGTGCTGGCGACGATCACGCTGTCCCCCACCGGGATCGGGTCGGTGTCGACCGAGGCGTCCAGCGGGTTGCGCGGCTCGTGCTCGGGCGGCGCGTCGTCGTTGTGGTAGACGAACAGCTCCGGGTCGACGACGTAGATCATCGTGTCCTCGTCCCCGTGGACACCCGCACGGATCGGGGTCTCCTCGCCGACGTGGAGGATGAACACCGACGGACGACCGTCCTCGATGGTCACCGGCGTGTCGGACGGAACGCCGACGACCAGCGAGCCGGAGTGGACCTCCATGACGACCTGCGAGGCGTCCCCGCCGTACTCGTCGACCGTGAACTCGTAGTCCCCGGGCTCCATCACCCAGGCTCCCGCCGGGTCGAGGTACGACTGCGGGAAGCCGAAGACGGGCATGAGGGCCCGGGAGTCGTCACCGGTGAACTCGCCGCCCTCGCCGGACGCACTGAACCGCAGGTCCTCGCCCTCCGGAGAGTGCCCGCCGAAGATCACCGCCGAACGCTCCTCGATGCGGAGCGTGAGGGTGAGCACCTGGTCGTCGGCGATCGCGGACTCGAAACGGGTGCCGAGCGCCTCGCCGTCCGGGTCGACGAAGAACGCCGTGCCGGTCTCGCCGTTGCCGACGAGCTCGCCGGGCGCGAGGGACGGCTCCTCGGTGGTCGGCTCCTCGGTGGTCGGCTCCTCGGTGGTGGGGTCTTCCGTCGTGGGCTCCTCCGTGGTCGGCTCCTCCGAGGTGGGCTCCTCCGTGGTCGGCTGCTCGATGGTCGCCGGCTCGGTGGCGGGCTCACCGGTGGTGGCCGGCGGCGGCGTGGTCCCGCCGGCGGTCTCGTCCTCGCCCGAGACCGCGTCCCAGATCAGGTATCCCCCGACGCCGACGACGGCCACACCAAGGATCGACAGCAACGCGATGAGCGCAGGACTGCGATGCTTGTCCGGCTCCCCGCCAGCACCGGGACCGCCAGGGCCGGGACCCCCGGGACCCCCAGGACCACCGGGACCGCCCGGTCCGTATCCCCCGCCGGGACCGCCGGTGCCGTACGCGCCCGCTCCCCCGTAGGCGCCGGCCGGGCCGTAGCCGGATGAACCTGCACCGCCGTAACCGGGTCCGGCCGCAGATCCCGGTGAACCCGCGCTGCCGTAGCCGGCTCCGGCCGCAGCTGCGCCGAAGCCGGCCGCGGATCCCGGCGAGCCGGCTGTCGGGCTGCCCGGACCGGGATGACCGTGGCCGGGCTGGGTGCCCTGCTCCGCGGACTGCTCCGTCCACGTGGTTCCGTCCCAGTACCGGAGTCTGGCGTGGTCGTAGGGATCGGTGTACCACCCGGGCGCGACACTCATGAGGGGCACTGTAGTGCCGCGCAGGTCACGTTCTGGTCACTGTCGAGCGTGATCCGCAGGGCAGTTCTGCCCCGGGACCGCGCGCTCCGCGAGGAGTCGGGCGACGCCGGACCTCGACGTCCCGGTCGAGGAGCGCTCAGCTCACCTGGCGGTTGCGCGCGGCGCGCCGGCGGGCGAGCTCGTCGGGAACGTCCTCGGTCTCGGCCCGCTCGGTCGGCAGCTCGGCGAGACTCCCCTCGACCTCCCGCCACACGCGGCTCACCGCGATGCCGAACACACCCTGGCCACCCTGGACGAGGTCGATCACCTCGTCGTCGGACGTGCACTCGTACACCGAGGCGCCGTCGGACATGAGGGTGATGCCCGCGAGGTCCTCGACGCCCCGCTCCTTGAGGTGCCCGATCGCCACGCGGATCTGCGGCAACGAGACGCCCGAGTCGAGCAGGCGCTTGACGACCTTGAGCACGAGGATGTCGCGGAAGCTGTACAGCCGCTGGCTGCCGGAACCGTTGGCACCGCGGACGGAGGACTCGACGAGACCGGTACGGGCCCAGTAGTCGAGCTGTCGGTACGTGATGCCCGCCGCGCGCGAGGCCGTGGGTCCGCGGTAGCCCGTGTCCTCGTCGATGTCCGGGAGCGTCTCGCCGAACAGCATGCCCTGGGACAGCTGCGGGCCGCGCGCGTGCGCGCCGGTGGCTTCCGTGGGACTCACGGTGGGCTCCGTTTCTCGTGGCGGGACCGGGTGCGTGGTCCCGGTGACACCGTCACGCTAGGGCGCCCCGTGACCGGGGTCAACGACGCCGGTCGGCGGGTCGCTCACCAGTTTACCGCTGACCTCCGACGTGGCTCGTGGTGCGGGTGAGGCACGCACCGACGGACGGCCGCGCGACGATCAGCTCTCGCTGCGTGGGTCCCCGAAGTCGTTCGGACCGAGCCCCTCGAGCTCGCGACGCAGCTCGGCCACCGCGTCCTCGATCGCCGCGCCGTCGGTACCGCGGGACCGTCCGCCCCCCGTCGCCGGTCCCCCTCCCGTCGCCGGGGCGGCCCCCGATCCGGGTGCCGCGCCGCGCGCCGGGGTCGTCGCGCCGAGCTCCGGCAGCAGCTCTGGCGCGCACCGGATCGCGGCACCGGCCCGAAGGGCGAGCGCGACGCCGTCGGACGGGCGGCAGTCGATCCGCTCGCCGGACGAGAGCACGAGCTCGGCGTAGAAGACGCCGTCGAGCTGTGCGGTGATGACGACCGCGACCACCTCCGAGCCCAGCGCCCGGATCGTCGACAGCAGGAGGTCGTGGGTCAGCGGCCTCGGCGGGACCAGCCCGGCCTGGACGGACGCGATGGCGGCGCCCTCCCGGGCACCGACGACGATGGGCAGCACCCGTCCGCTGGGTGGGTCCCTGAGCAGGAGCACGACCCGGCCACCGTCGAGCGTCACCTCGACCCCCTGGACCTCCATCTCATGCACGCCCCGAGCATATTCGACCGGGACTGCGAGTATCAGGTTCCGAGGACGGCGGTCGGCCGAGCCGGGCTCAGGACTCCGAGATCGCTCGTCTGAGCAGCTCGGCGTGCAGCTGTGCATAGAGCTCACCCATCTCGCGCGCGCTCGCGTGGGCGCGTTCGAGGTCGGCGCCCGAACGGCCGGCGCGCAGGGGTGCCAGCGCGGCGGCGATCGTCCCCGCCTCACGCTCGGCCGCCTGCCGGACGGTGCGCAGGTGACGCGGATCGACTCCGAGCCGGCCGAGCGCCGTCGCTGCCACGACCACCGGAACGGCGGATCCGGGGTGCCGCCCGCGCGCATCCGCTCCGACGAGACCGGCCTCGACCAGCGCCTCGACGTCGGAGACGCTCGCGCCGGTGGCGTCCGCGAGCTCGACGGTGGTCATGCGCGACCCGGCCGAGGGCGTGACGACCTGGCCGTCGCGGGCCACGAGCCGAGCGAGCGTGGGGTCCTGCACGCCGCGTCCGGCGTCGAGGTCGTCGAGCTGGTCGCGGATCACCCGCAGCGGGAGGAACGCGTCCCGCTGGGCGGCCAGGGCGAAGCGCAGCCGTTCGACGTCGGCCCGGGAGTACTTCCGGTAGCCGGACGGGGCCCGGTGGGGCCGGACGAGATCCTGGTCCTCGAGGTAGCGCAGCTTGGACAGGGTCATGGCAGGGAACTCGTCCTTGAGGACCGCGAGGACCTGGCCGATCGCCATGACCGGGGTCGTGCTCACCCCGGGGGGCCAGCTCGTCGAGGCAGCGACGTCGGGACGCTCGTCACCGCCCGGCTCCGGCCGGGAGGCCCTGGACCGCGCGGCGCTCACGCCTCGCGAGCCTCCTCGCCGCGGACCTGGCTCGGGTGGTAGGTCAGGCGGTACTTGCCCACCTGCACCTCGTCCCCCGCGCGGAGGCGGACGGCGTCGATGCGCGTGCGGTTGACGTAGGTGCCGTTGAGCGAGCCGACGTCGCGCACGTCGACACCGCCGTCCCGGACGAGGAACTCGCAGTGGTGGCGCGAGACGGTCACGTCGTCGAGAAAGATGTCCGAGCGTGGGTGCCGGCCGACCGAGGTGCTGGCGGCATCGAGCAGGAACCGTGCGCCGGAGTTCGGACCGTGCTGCACGATCATCAGCGCGCTGCCCGCCGGCAGGGCGGCGACCGCCTTGGACTCCTCGGCGGACAGGCCGGGGAGGGACGGGTCGGCCGACGGCTCACCGAGCATCCCGAAACGCGCGGTGGAGTCGGCGCTGGTGCCGTCCTCCTCGAGGTGCAGCCGCGGGTCGTCCCACGGCTCGGGTGCGGGAGGCGGAGGGGTGGACATCGCGGTGCCTCCTTCGGCGGGGTGCATCCGGCCCGCGGGTCGCGGGGCCGTCGTGCCATCGTAGTCTGATCGTGACCTTTCGTGTCACCGTGGTGACAAGCTCTGATCAGGTCGTACGGCACAGCCACCGCTGTGCGCGCCCAGAGCCGGACGTCGGGTCTCAGTCCTCGACGACCCGCGAGTGCTCCAGCTCCTGCGGCTCGGCGACGGAGAGGATCTCCAGCCGCTCCCGCTCGACGAGCTCGACCTCCGCGCCGCGGCCGCGCGTGGTGGACATCGCCCCGCCGGGGATCTCCAGCGCGACCCGCATCGTCTGCGGATCGCCGATGGCCCGCACGACGTACGGCGAGGCGATCGTCGTGCCGTCGACGACGAGGCCACCGGTCTGCCGAACCACGTACGAGGTCGCCGTCAGCCGGACGCCGTCGACCTCGATGGCCTCGGCACCACCGTTGCGCAGCTCCTGGACCAGCGTGACCATCGTCTGCGCCCGCATGGAGTCGTCGGGGTCGGTGACGACGATCTCGACGCCCGGTCCGGCCGTCGGCACGGTACCCGCGAGCACACCCTGTGTGCCCGCGAGCTCGGCGGCGGCATCGGCGGCCGCCTGCGAGGAGTCGGCCGCGGTGCGCAGCTCGTCGAGCTCCTCCTGCAGCCGGTCCTGCTCGTCGACGAGGTCGATGTTGCGCCGGTCGAGCTCGTCGAGCAGCCGCACCAGGTCGTCCTGGCGGAGCGCCGCGAGCGGATCCTCCTGGGTGTGCCGCACCTGTGCCACGAGCGCGATCCCCAGCATCGCGCACAGGATCACCACGAGGAGGTCCGAGGCCCTGCCCTGCCACCAGGGCCGCCGGGCCGGGTCGGGCGCGGCGTCATCGACGTGGGCCCGGTCCTCGCCGTCGTGCGCCTGGTCCGTCATCTCGTCGGACCGGTCCTCCTCGTCCGGGGTGCGTTGCTCGGCGTCGGGCCTGCGGTCCTTCTCCCGGCGCTCGTGCGACTCGTCAGGCACCGTGCTCACGCCTTGAAGATGTGGCGACGGATGGCGGCCACGTTGGAAAAGATCCGGATCCCCAGCACGACGACGATCGCCGTCGTCATCTGACCGCCCACGCCGAGCTGGTCGCCCACGTACACGAGGAAGGCGGCGACCACCGTGTTGAAGAGGAACGAGGTGATGAAGACCTGGTCGTCGAACACGCCCTGGAGACGGGCACGCAGGCCGCCGAGCAGGGCATCCATCGCGGCGACCACGGCGATCGGGAGGTACGGAACGAGCCACGCGGGCACGGTCGGGTCGAGGACCACCCCGACGACCACGCCGATCGCAAGTCCGACGATCGCGAGCACTACCGCTCCCCCTGCCCCGTCGGGCCGCCCGTGGGATCCAGGGGCGTCGCATAGGTGGTGGTCCGCGGTGGGAGCGCCGGGAGCGTCGCCTCGTCGAGGTCCGCGTAGGACACGTCGATCTCGTACCGGTCGGACAGCTGCTGGAGGTGCTGGCCTGCGGTGCCCGTGCGGAGCGAGTCCCGCAGCTCCTCGGGGTCACCGAGCGCGACGACCGTGTAGGGGGAGCTCGTCGCCTCGAGGTTGACGAGGATCGCGCGCCCGGCGGCCCGGATCGCGGAGGTGGACGCGAGGCGCCTGCCGTCGATGCTCACGCCCTCCGCCCCCGCCGCCCAGAGGCCGTTGACGACGGTCTGAAGGTCGGTGTCCCGCACCCGGCCGTCGTCGGCGTCCGCGACACCCGCCGCGGCGTCCTCGGAGTCGGACAGCACGATCTCGATGCCGGGACCCGAGATCGCGTACTGGGCCGAGCCCCCGAGCGCGACCCGCGCCTCCTCGCCGAGGTCCGACGGCGCGCCCTCGACGATCTCGTCGCGCAGCAGGTCGACCTCGGTGGCGAGCTCCTGGTTGCCGGTGGACAGCGCCGCGGCCGCCTCCTCGGCTCCCTCGATCTGTGCCGCGAGCTCGGCCCGGACCGGGTCGCGCCCCTCCTCCGGCGCGGCGAGCTCACGGCCGGCCACGACCAGCCCGACGCCGACCGCGAGGACGGTCGTCCAGGTCGCGACCCGTAGGACGGGGCCCGTGCTCGTCCCCTCCTTCTCGCGGCGCGCGGCGGCCTCGGCATAGCCGGCGTCCAGCGGGTGGTCGATGAGGGCCCGCAGCGGGGACTCCCACGACCGTGGACGCGGCTCCTGCCGCCGCACCCCGCTCCCCTTGTGCGCCATCGGGCCACTGTAGGTCCGGGTGCCGCCCCCTCCGCCGCACCGCGCCGGAGGTGCCGGTTCGGTGCGCGGTTCACCGCCGTCCGCCGGGGCATCGCCGTGCGCGGAGGCCTCGCTGTTCGCGGATCGTCACGGTCCGCAGGGGCCTCGCTGTCCGCGGATCGTCACCGTCCGCGGGTGGTCAGGTTGGCCCACGCGTCCCGGCGGCGGTCCCGCGGTATGTCCACCACCGCACGAGCGCCTCGAACGGTCCACGCCGATCGCCGCGGGCGAGGACAGCGGCGACGGCGAGGCCGAGGACCCAGGCACCCATCGCGACACCTGCCGCCTGCAGGTTGGTGATGTCCCGTCCCAGCGCGAGCGGACCCCACGGGACGAGCACGACGACGAACACCAGCGTCTGCAGGAGGTAGCCGCTCATCGACATCCGGCCCAACGAGCTGATCGCGGTGGTGAGGGCGCCGCCCCGGGGACGGCGAGCCGCGGTCCGACCAGGCGTGACGAGGCCCTGTGTGGCGGGACCAGGCGCAGCGGGACCGCCCTCCGGATTGTGCGCGACCCGCGTCGCGACGAGCCCCAGGAGAGCGGCGTAACCGATCCCACCTGCGTAGCCCCCGGCGCCGTGGAGCAGGCCCATGAGTGGGGCGGCCCCCTCCGACGGCGGCCCGACCGCGCCCGCGGCGACGAGCGCGTACCAGGCGCCGAGGACGACCGCCGCGCCGAGACCGAAGGCCGCGCAGCGCACCAGCAGAGCCCGGTGCCCGGCGGGCTGCTCGAGCACGCGGTGGCGGGCAGCGAGCACGCCCAGCGGCACGGTGACGCTCACGCCGATGGCGTTGGACAGGACGCCGCCGGTCGGCCAATCGACGAGGTGCTCACGCACTGCCGGGCCGAGCTCGGCAGGGATCGGGTCGGCGACGGCCCCGAACGATCCCGAGCCCGCCAGGAGCAGGACCACGAGGACGCCGGCGATTCCGGCCCAGGCGAGCAGGGCGGCGTCGTGTGCGCGGACCATGGCGCCGGGCAGGAGCAGCAGGAGCAGACCGTAGGCGGCGAGGATCTCACCGGGGAAGAACAGGATGCCGTGGGCCGCACCGATGCCGACGAGCACCACCGACCGACGTCGGAGGATCCCGACCACGGTCGCTGCGGAAGCACCGTCGTCCAGGCGACGCGACGCCAGCTGCCAGACTCCGTAGCCGAAGAGGAGCCCGAACAGCGGGTAGGCCCGTCCGTCGACGAGAACGAGCTGGAATGCGGCGACCACGTCGTCGAGCACTGTGGTCGTGGCCGGATCCGGGTAGCCACGCAGACCCTCTCGCGGTACGTCGACGAACGCCCGCACGTTGGCCAGGGCGATGAGCAGCAGCATCGCGCCACGCGCAAGGTCGGGTGCGAGTGCGCGTTCGGCGAGCGGGGTCGGTCCGCGCTCTGCCGGTCCGATGGGCTGCGACATGTCGGAATGGTCGCAGAGCGCGTCGGCCCGGCCGCGACGGATTCGCGATCCAGTCGTGATGGTCGTCCCATCCGGATTCATCATCGCGCGGGTTACTCTCAGGTGCCGCCCGGCGCACCGCCCGGGACGGGCGGTGTCCGGAACAAGGAGGTTTCGCGTGTCGGTGGACCGGGGCATGACAGACCGCCTGCGCATCCGCGAGGTCGTGGAGAGCTGGGCGTTGTGGCGTGACGCCGGCCTGTGGGAGCGGTTCGCCACCGTCTGGCACTCGCAGGGATACATGACCGCCACGTGGTTCCAGGGATCGGCCACCGACTTCATCGGGGCGAGCCGCACCGCGTTCGAGGAGGGGGTGTCGATCCTCCACTTCCTCGGCGGGACCTCCGTCGACGTCGCCGGAGATCGAGCGACGGCACAGACCAAGATGACGATCTCGCAACGCGCCCGCGTGCACGGCGTCGAGGTGGACGTCGTGTGCACGGGTCGGTTCTACGACTTCTTCGCCGTCGAGGACGACGACTGGAGGATCGTGCGACGTCAGCCCGTCTACGAGAAGGACCGGCTCGACGTCCTCGACCCGGGTGCCGGCCTGACGCTCGACGCCGACGTGCTGGCCGCGTTCCCGCTCGGCTACCGGCATCTCGCCTACCTCCAGCAGGAGGCCGGCTTCACCATCAAGCAGGGCCTGCCGGGCCTCACCGGCCCCGCCGTCGAGACCCTCTATGCCGAGGGTGCGGCCTGGCTGGACGGGTCGCCCACCGCGGGTACCCCGCTCTGAGACGAGAGGCGCACCCGTGACGAACCGCCCGCCGTGCGACGGACCTCGTGACGAGGCCGGCCTGCGCGACGCCCCCACCACACACCCGCTCATCGATCGCGTCAGCAGCACCACACCCCCAACAGCAAGGAGCACCATGTCCCCCCTCCGATCACGTCGTCGCAGCTACGCAGCCGGCGCCACCCTCGCCGCCTCGGCTCTTGTCCTCGCCGCCTGCGGCGGTGGCGACTCCGAGGGTGAGGGTGGTGGCGACGGGGACGAGCTGACGCCGATCACGGTCGGCGTCATCCCGATCATCGACGTCGCCCCCCTCTACATCGGCATCGAGGAAGGCATCTTCGAGGAGCACGGCCTCGATGTCACCGCCGAGTCCGGTCAGGGCGGTGCGGCCATCGTCCCGAGCGTGGTCTCCGGCGACTTCGACTTCGGTTTCGGCAACTCGATGTCGACCGTCATCGCCGCCTCGACCGGGATGCCCCTGCAGATCATCGCGTCCGGCGTCTGGTCGACGGGCGACCCCGAGGAGGACGGGTTCACCATCATGTCCGCCGACGAGAGCATCCAGGGTCCCGAGGACCTCGAGGGTGCCGTCGTCGCGACCAACACGCTCAACGCCATCGGTGACTCGGTGGTCATGGAGTCGGCCGAGCTCGCCGGCGTGGACCCCACGACGATCGAGTTCGTCGAGATGCCGTTCAACTCGATGCCTGCCGCGATGGAGAACGGCGACGTCGACGCGGCGTGGATCGTCGAGCCCTTCGTCACGGTGGCGATGGAGGACAGCGGGGCTCACGTGGTGACCGCGGTGCTCCTCGACATCGCCGACGAGTGGGAGATCGCCACCTACTTCACGACCGACACCTACGCGAACGACAACCAGGAGACCGTCGAGGCGTTCCAGGCCGCGATCTCCGAGGCCAACGCCTACGCGCAGGAGAACCCTGACGCGGTCCGGGAGATCCTGCAGTCGTACCTCGATCTGCCCGACGGTCTCGAGGACCGGGTGATCCTGCCGGGTTGGCAGCCTGAGGTCTCGCGCGAGACGGTGCAGATCTACCACGACATGGCCGACGAGCGTGGCCTGCTCGACCAGGAGGTCGATCTCGACGCGCTCCTCGAGCACGCTCAGTAAGGGGCGGTCCGAGCTGCCACGCGGCCGGTAGCCGCACCTCGCGGCTCCGACGGCCGGTGAGGACGTACGACGGCGGGGCCCAGGGATCTGTGTCTCTGGGCCCCGCCGCGTTCGGGCGGACGGGCCGGTCGGTCGAGGTGGTAGGTGTGTCGGATCGGTCGAGCCGGTCCTAGCGCCGGTCTGCGGTCCGGCCTACGGCGCACGCCGGCCGACCTGGAATGATGCGCAGACACCTGTGTCCATAGCCAAGGAGATGACATGACCTCAGTCGCCAGCTTCCGGCGCGCACCCGTTCTTGCCGACCTCGTGCCAGGTACCCGTCTCAGGGACGTCGCCCTCGTGCTGGCGGGGACGGTGTTCGTCACTCTGGCCGGGTGGGTCGCGGTCCCGCTTCCCTTCACGCCGGTCCCGGTGTCCCTGGCGACGTTCGCCGTCCTTCTGACCGGTGCGGCGCTGGGACCTGCACGGGCTGCCGCGAGCATCCTCGTCTACCTGGCGGCCGGCACCGCGGGCGCACCGATGTTCGCCGAGTTCAGCTCGGGATGGGCGTTCGCCTCGTACGGCTACGCGCTCGGGTACCTCGTGGCCGCCGTACTCGTGGGTGAGCTGGCCCGTCGCCGGGCCGACCGGTCGGTCCTGGGCACGGCCGCTCTCGCGGTGGCGTCAACGGCGACGATCTACGCGATCGGTGTCCCGTGGCTCGTCGTGTTCCTCGGCGTCGACCTGGCGACGGGGCTCACCCTGGGCGTGGTCCCGTTCCTCGTCGGCGACGTCATCAAGGCGGCAGCAGCCGCACTCCTGCTCCCCGGAGCCTGGTCGATCGTCCGCCGCGTGCGCCAATAGAGCGAGAGCGGGTGGCGCACCCGGCGCGCTCTTCGCCGGGCTGTGCCGCGGACCAATCCATCTGAACGGCGCAGGTGGGGCGGCACGGATATCGGCCGGTGACGTCGTCGCTCGGTCCTCGCCTTGCGGCCTCCCCGACCATCGACCCGGCTCGTGCCCCGCGCCTGAGGGCGGCGGTGCACCTCTACTCGCGCGGGCGTCCTCGTCGGGTGACTCCCCGGGCGGTGGTGCGCTGTCACTCGCGCTGAGGTAGCTCGTTGCGTCGGGTGGGTTCGATGGGGCGGCCGTGTTGGTCGTGGAAGTGCCATCGGCCGCGCGTGCGGGTGATGGTGATGTTGCGGGCGTGGATGAGGTCGTGGTGGTGCCAGCACAGCAGGATGCCGTGTTCGATGCTGGTGGGGCCGTGGTCCTTGTACCAGTGCAGGCAGTGGTGGATCTCGCCGAAGCCTGGTGGTTCGTCGCAGCCGGGGTATTGGCAGTGCTGGTCGCGGGCGTGGATGGCCCGGGTCATGTTCGCGGGGAAGATTCGTTTCTCCTGTCGCGCGTCAAGATTCTTGGCAGGGCTGTTGAGTCAGTCCTGAAGGAGAATCAGAACCATGGGAAGACCCCCTTCGATTCCGGTCGAGAAGAAGACTCGGATCGTGTTGAGCGTGCTCGCTGGTGAGCTCACGATCGCCGAGGCCGCGGGCTGGGTGCCGGTCATCACGCGGGGGTCGATCGCGGCTGAGATCACGTGATCCTCACCCGGCTGCCACGCGGTCAGCCACTGCCGGGCCTCGTCGGACAGCTCAAAGACTCCCGCCCCACCCTCGCTCGCCGGCCTGGGGGCGCTGCCATCGTGGTTCGCCGCCCCGGGGGCGGTGACGGACGCAGCGCCAGCGCTGCTCCCGGTGTGGGTGCGGGTGTGGGGGTCGCGGGGTCCGCCGGGCGCGGTCAGGGACTCCGCCGCGGTGATCGGGCCGACGACCTGCCCCTCGGGCAGGCCCGCGTAGGCCCGGACCGCATCGGGGGTGAGGTCGTGGGTGGCGTTCCAGCCGGCGGTCGCCGACGCGGGTGGGATCACGGACCCGGTCGCCCGGGTGAGAGCGGTCAGGGTCTCCAGTGTCGCGGTGATCGTCACATGCGGCCGGACCCTGGCGCCGGCCAGCTGCCCGCCTCGGTCGAGAGACTCATGGGCCAGGGCGACCAGTGCGCCGGCCCGGCGCTGTGCCGGGCTCCGGTCGTCATCGGCACCTTTGCGGCCAGCGTGAGCGGTCAGGGCGGTGGTCACGACCTGTCCGGACAGCTCGTCGAGCCAACCGGTGAGGTGGTACCCGCCCGTGGTCGGAGCGATGGTCAGCTCCTCGCGGGCGTCGTCCTCACGCCAGGCCTTGTCGGCTCCCGCGGGATCGGCCCGGACCTTCCACGCCGCGACCAGGCGAGCGAAGTCCTGGGCGTGCATGACCTGGGCCTGAGCGACCAGGAACCCCTCACCCATCTCCGTGTCGGCGAGCTGGGTGCGCAGCCGGTCCGTGGACAGGGTCTCGCGGACCAGGACCTGCACATGCTCGACACTGATCCGCCCCACACACAGCGCCCCATGGGCCAGCGGCAGGTCGTCGCGCAGTGCGCGGGCCTGCCGGGCCTGCCGACCCGCGACCGCCGCACTGGTCCCGGTCCGGTCCCGCAACCACGTCCGGAACGACCGCTGCCCATCCAACGCCCACAGACCATCCGTCTCGACCTTGGCGGTGGTGGTGGCGCGTAGTGCGGTCAGTCGTCGTTCGGCGGCCTCGATGCTTTCCAGCAGGTCGATCGCTTCCTGCCCGGACAGGTCGCCCACGCGAGCCTGGCTCAGTGCGTCGAGCTGAGCCACCACCCCTCGCATGCCACCGACCACACCCACCGACGACAAGGGCTCGCCAACATGCAAGGCGACGCCCTGCTCACGAGCGGCGGCGGCGTCGGTGAGCGCAGGCGCCGCGGCCGGGTCCTGCTCATCCTCGTCGTCGCCGGTGAGCGTGACCGCAGCGGGCAGGTCGTGGGTCTCCTCGTCAAGGTCCGCCCGGTCGTCGTCACTGTCAGTGGCCGCGCCGGCGCCGGTGCCGTAGGGGCTGTCGAGCTCACGGTCACCGACGTCCTCGACGTCCGCATCGGCGTCGGGATCGGTCTCGGCATCGCACCCGACGGCGTCGCTGACGTCCTCGGTCTCGGCATCGGCATCGGACTCCGAAGCGGCATCGTTCTGGGCTGCCTTCTTAGCGAGCCAGGCCTCGATCTGCGCGGAGAGCAACTCCTCCAACGCCGACCACCCCTGGTCCACACCCACGTCCTCAGCCACCGCCCCCGCACCTCCTCGTGCCACTCGATCCGACTACCCCGATGCTACTCGAACGCATATTCGAGAACAACCGAAATGCCCGAATCTGTGGACAACTACGCCACATCCACCACCCACCCTGACCTGGGGAAAAACCGTGCCCACGACAACCACCACCCACCAGCGGGCGAGCGGCGAGCGGCGAGCGGCGAGCGGCGAGCGAGTGACCGCACGCCGGGGCCCAACCGCACACCGGGGCCCCACCGACGGCAGGCCCGTCACCGCCCGTCGCCCTGTGACCATCCGCGCACGCCGGAGGGTCCGCGAGGCCCCCCGATCGTGGACGTGCCACTCTTGTGCCCATGCAGCACTGGCCAGGCCACCCTTACCCCCTCGGCGCGACGTTCGACGGCGCCGGCACGAACTTCGCGCTCTTCTCCACGGTCGCGGACCGGGTGGAGCTGTGCCTGGTCGACGACGACAACGGCGAGGTCCGCGTCGACCTCACGGAGGTCGACGCCCACGTCTGGCACGGCTACTTCCCCGGGGTCAGGCCGGGCCAGCGCTACGGCTTCCGCGTCCACGGCCCGTGGGATCCCTCTCGGGGGCTGCGCTGCGACCCGACGAAGCTCCTGCTCGACCCCTACGCCAAGGCCGTCGACGGTCAGATCGACGGGCACCAGTCCCTGTTCTCCTACGACTTCGACGACCCGAGCCGCTTCGCGCCGCAGGACTCGCTCGGCCACACGATGGTCTCCGTCGTCGTCAACCCGTTCTTCGACTGGGGCAACGACCGTCCGCCGGGCCACGAGTACCACGACTCCGTCATCTACGAGGCCCACGTCGCCGGCCTCACGCGCCTCCACCCGGATGTCCCCGAGGAGCAGCGCGGCACCTACGCGGGCCTGGCCCACCCGTCGATCATCGAGCACCTCACGTCGCTGGGCGTGACCGCCGTCGAGCTCATGCCGGTCCACCAGTTCGCGCAGGACCCCCACCTCGTGGAGAAGGGGCTGTCCAACTACTGGGGCTACAACACGATCGGCTTCTTCGCCCCGCACAACGCCTACTCCTCCCAGGGCAGCCGGGGCGAGCAGGTCGACGAGTTCCGGACCCTGGTCAAGGCGATGCACGAGGCCGGCATCGAGGTCATCCTCGACGTCGTCTACAACCACACCGCCGAGGGCAACCACATGGGTCCCACCCTCAGCTTCAGGGGCATCGACAACCCCCAGTACTACCGGCTCGTCCACGGCGACGAGGCGCACTACTTCGACACGACGGGCACGGGCAACTCGCTCTACATGCGTAGCCCCCACACGCTGCAGCTGATCATGGACTCGCTGCGCTACTGGGTGCAGGAGATGCACGTGGACGGCTTCCGGTTCGACCTCGCCTCCACGCTCGCGCGCGAGCTCCACGAGGTGGACAAGCTCTCGTCGTTCTTCGACATCATCCAGCAGGACCCGATCATCTCCCAGGCCAAGCTCATCGCCGAGCCGTGGGACGTGGGTGAGGGCGGCTACCAGGTCGGTGGGTTCCCGCCGCTGTGGACCGAGTGGAACGGCAAGTATCGCGACACGGTCCGGGACTACTGGCGTGGTGAGCCCGGCATGCTGGGCGACCTGGCCTACCGGCTCTCCGGCTCCTCGGACCTCTACGAGCACTCGGGTCGCCGCCCGGTGGCGTCGATCAACTTCGTCACCGCCCACGACGGCTTCACGATGCGCGACCTCGTCAGCTACCACGAGAAGCGCAACGAGGCGAACGGCGAGGACAATCGCGACGGCGAGTCGCACAACCGGTCCTGGAACTGCGGCGTCGAGGGCCCCTCGGACGACCCGGCCATCAACGCGCTCCGCGCCCGCCAGCAGCGGAACATGCTCACCACCCTGCTGCTGTCCCAGGGCGTGCCGATGATCTCGCACGGCGACGAGATCGCCCGCACCCAGGGCGGCAACAACAACGTCTACTGCCAGGACAACGAGATCTCCTGGGTGGACTGGGACCTCGACGAGGACGCGCAGCACCTGCTCGGGTTCACGCGTGAGCTCGTCGAGTTCCGCCTCGAGCACCCCGTCCTGCGGCGCCGCCGGTTCCTCACCGGCGAGCCGCTCGCCGAGTCGCCGGACGGACTGCCCGACCTCGCCTGGTTCGCCCCCGACGGCGCCCCGATGGCCGACCACGACTGGGGCGGCGACGCCAAGACCATCGTCTGTTTCTTCAACGGCGAGGCCATCGCCGAGCCCGACGCGCGCGGCGAGCGGATCCTCGACGACTCGCTGCTCATCATCCTCAACGCCTCCCACGAGGACGTCCTCGTCACGCTGCCGCTCGCCGAGTGGGGGCCGACCTGGTCCGTCGTCCTGGACTCCGCCGGGGAGCGGACGCAGTCCGGCGATCTCGCGGCGGGTTCGCAGGTCACGGTGGTGGCCCGGTCGACGGTCGTCCTCCTGAGCCCGCAGGGCTCCCGTGAGGCGGCCCCCGCCGACGCCGTCGGTCGGACCGTCACGGGACGCATCCCCACCTCACCGGCGTGGGGCGGAGGCCGCCGCCAGACGGCGGTCACCGCCGACGAGCCCGACGACAGCCCCTCCCCCGACGACGACGGGAACCCCGAGTCCGACGCCGCCGCCGACACACCCGAGTAGGACCGGTCGGCCGCCCCCTGCCCGCTCCCGGAGCCGGCGGGCACGGACCTCCGCGACCGGGCAGACTGGACCCGGACGAGTCGACGACCCCGGAGGATGCACGTGACCACGCACCACGAGGCCAACGACACGTCGGCCACCGACCACCCGGCCACCGATCGCTCGGCCGTCGAGGCCACCACGAGGGCCGCGGCCGCCGCGCACCTGCCCGGTCCCGGCAGGCGTACCCCGGTGAGTACGTACCGTCTGCAGCTCGGTCCGGACCTCACGTTCGACGACGTCGGCAGACAGCTCGACCACCTGTCGAACCTCGGCGTCACGGACGTCTACCTCTCCCCCGTGCTCACCGCGGCGCCGGGCTCGACGCACGGGTACGACGTCGTCGACCACACGACGATCTCCGCCACGCTCGGGGGCCGTGACGGCCTCGAGCGGCTGGCCCGCGCCGCGCACGAGCTGGACATGGGCGTCGTCGTCGACCTCGTGCCCAACCACATGGCCGTGCCGACACCCGCCTGGCACAACCGCGCCCTGTGGTCGGTCCTCGCGCTCGGCCCCGACTCGCCCTACGCCTCGTGGTTCGACGTCGACCTGTCCGAGGGAGGTGGCGGCGTGCTCATGCCGGTCCTCGGCCGCCGCATCGGCGCCGCGCTCGCGGACGGCGAGATCGAGCTGACCACTGCCGTGGTGCCCGGCGAGGAGGACGCCGGCGAGCAGCACGTCCTCACCTACTACGACCACGTCCTGCCGGTGCGGGCCGGGACCGAGCAGCTCCCGCTCGCGGACCTGCTCGACCGCCAGTTCTACCGCCTGGCCTACTGGAAGGTCGCCGACGAGGAGCTCAACTACCGGCGGTTCTTCGACGTCGGCTCCCTCGCGGCGATCCGGGTGGAGGACGAGGCCGTCTTCGACGCCACGCACGGCCTGCTGCTCACGCTCCTCCACGACGGCGTCATCGACGCGCTCCGGGTCGACCACCCCGACGGCCTGGCCGACCCGCGCGGATACTTCCGGCGCCTCCACGAGGCCACCGGGGGCGCCTGGGTGGTCGCCGAGAAGATCCTCGAGGACGACGAGGACCTGCCCGGTGACTGGCAGGTCGCCGGCACCACGGGCTACGACGCCGCCTGGCGGCTGCACGGCATCCAGGTGGACCCGGCCGGTCTGCCGACCACCGGTGCGCTCATGCAGCAGATCGCCGGCGACGCGCCCGGCGACTACGAGTCGGTCCGGGACGCGGCCAAGCGGCAGATCGTCGAGGGCTCCCTCTACGCCGAGGTGCACCGCCTCGCCACCCTGCTGTCCGACGTGTGCGACGACGACGTCCGGCTCCGCGACCACTCGTTCCGGCCGCTGCTGGAGTGCGTGCGCGAGCTCGTGATCGCGGTGCACCGCTACCGTGCCTACGTCGTGCCGGGCGAGCCCGCGCCGCCGGAGTCGGAGGCGTTCGTCGAGGATGCCGCCGCCACCGCCCGGACCCGGCTGGACGCCGACCGGCACGAGACCCTCGACGTCGTCGTCGACCTGGTGCTGGGCCGCGAGGTGGGCTCCGCGGGGCGGACCCGCGAGGCCCGCCGGGACGAGATCATCGTGCGGTTCCAGCAGGTCTGCGGTGCCGTGACCGCCAAGGGCGTCGAGGACACGACCTTCTACCGGTGGACCCACCTGCTCTCGCTCAACGAGGTGGGCGGCGCACCCCAGCGCGGCTCGCTCTCGGTCGACGAGCTGCACGCCTGGGCCGGGCGCACACAGACGTTCTGGCCGGCGACGATGACCAACGGATCGACGCACGACACCAAGCGCAGCGAGGACGTCCGGGCACGCATCGGAGTGATCTCCGAGCACGCCGCGGCGTGGCGCTCCCTGGTCGCCGACCTGCGCGAGCTCACGGCCGAACGCCGCCCCGCCGACCTCGATGGGCGCACCGAGAACCTCGTCTGGCAGACGCTGGCCGGGACCTGGGGCCCCGACGGCCCGATCGAGGCCGTCCGCCTGACCGACTACCTGCTCAAGGCGGTCCGCGAGCAGAAGACCTGGACCACCTGGACCGACCAGGACGCCGCGGGCGAGGAGGAGCTCACGGCCTGGGTCGCCGCCATGACGGCCGAGCCGGCCGTGCGCGAACGGTTCGCCGGCTGGGTCGCGGACACCGCGCACTCGCTGCGCACCTCGGTGCTCGGGACCAAGGCGCTCCAGCTCACGCTCGTCGGGGTGGCCGACGTCTACCAGGGCACCGAGCTCCTCACCGACTCGCTGGTCGATCCCGACAACCGTCGCCCCGTCGACCACGGCGCGATCGCGGCCACCCTCGCCGAGCTCGACGCCGGCCGCACCCCGGGCGACCTGGGCGAGGAGAAGCTCGCCCTGACGGCCGCCGTGCTGCGCCTGCGCAGGCGCGTGCCGAACGCGTTCGTCGGCGAACGGTCCGGGTACGCGCCGCTGCCCACGACGACCCAGCACGCCGTGGCCCTCACCCGCACGATGGACGGCGAGCCCCGGGCCGTCACCGTCGCCACGCGCCTGGCCGAGGGGCTGCGTGCGCTCGGGGGGTTCCACGAGCACACCGTCGTCCTCCCGCCCGGCACCTGGACCGACGTCCTCACCGGCACCCGCCACGAGGGAGGCGCGACCCTGCTCGCCGAGCTCCTCGCCCACCGTCCCGTCGCCGTCCTGGAGGCCTCCGCATGATCCCCGACCCGCAGGACGCCCGGCCGCGGCACCCTCGCCCGCCGCTCGGCGACCGCGACGCGGAGACCGACGCCCTCGTGCGCCACCCGCTCGTCCCGGCCGTGTGGTCGCCCGACGCGAGCAGCATCGACGCCGTCGTCACCGCGGTCGGACCGGCCGACGGGGAGCAGCAGGCCGCGGCCCCCGCGGTCGGCCGCCACCGACTGGTCCGGCGGTCGGGCGGCTGGTGGACGGCCGACGCCCCCTGGCCCTCCGGCACGGAGTACCTCTTCTCCCGCGACGGCGGCGACCCGGTGCCGGACCCCCGCTCCGCCCACCAGCCCGACGGCGTCCACGGGCCCTCGCGGCTCCACGACCCCTCCACCTTCGACTGGACGGACATGGGCTTCGCCGGGGTCGCGCTCCCGGGATCGGTGATCTACGAGCTGCACGTCGGCACGTTCACCGCCGAGGGCACGCTCGACGCCGCGATCACCCACCTCGGAGGGCTGGCAGAGCTGGGGGTGACGATGATCGAGCTCATGCCGCTCGCCGCCTTCCCCGGCGTCCGGGGCTGGGGGTACGACGGCGTGGGCCTCTACGCGGTCCAGGACTCCTACGGCGGGCCGGCGGCGCTGCAGCGCTTCGTCGACGCGGCGCACTCCCACGGCCTGGGGGTGTGCCTCGACGTCGTCTACAACCACCTCGGTCCCGACGGCAACTACCTCGGCGTCTTCGCCGACTACGTCACCGAACGCCACCAGACCCCGTGGGGGTCGGGTCCGGACCTCGACGGCGAAAGGTCCGCCGAGGTGCGCGCGTTCTTCCTGGAGAACGCCCTGCGCTGGCTGTCGGACTTCCACGTCGACGCCCTGCGGCTCGACGCGGTGCACGCGATCGAGGACACCTCCGAGCCGCACCTGTTGGCCGAGCTCGCCGACCGGGTGCACGCGCTCGGCGAGAGCCTGGGGCTGCCGCGCACGCTGGTCGCGGAGTCGGACCTCAACGACCACGCGATGGTCACCCCGACGGCCGAGGGCGGCCTCGGTATGGACGCCCAGTGGGTCGACGACGTCCACCACGCCCTGCACGCGTGGCTCACCGGTGAGGGGGAGGGCTACTACGTCGACTTCGGCGCCGGGAGCACGCTCGCGCACGCGCTCACGCGCGTGTTCGTGCACGACGGCGGATGGTCCACCTTCCGCGGGCAGGACTGGGGACGGCCGGTCGACGACGACGTGGACGGCCACCGGTTCGTCGTCTTCGGCCAGAACCACGACCAGGTCGGCAACCGCGCCGTCGGGGACCGCCCGAGCGTCGTGCTCGACGACGCGCAGCTCGCGGTCTCCGCCGCGATCGTCCTGCTGTCCCCCTACACGCCGATGCTGTTCATGGGCGAGGAGTGGGGCGCACGCACGCCCTTCCAGTTCTTCACCGACCACATCGACCCCGACCTCGGCCGCGCCGTCACCGAGGGCCGTCGCGCGGAGTTCGCCCGCCACGGCTGGGGCGCGGACGGCGAGCAGCCCGAGGTCCCGGACCCCCAGGACCCCGCCACGCGCGAAGCCTCGGTCCTCGACCGGGACGAGGCGACGACGGAGCGCGGCCACCGCATCCGGGCGTTCTACGCCGCCGCGCTCGCGCTGCGGCGCGCGGAGCCGGACCTCGCGAGCGGGGACCGCTCGGCGACGGCGGTCGCGGTCGACGACGAGGCCGGCTGGCTGCGCATGTCGCGCGGCGGCATCGACGTCGTCGCCGTGACACGTGCGACGCCGGACGCGCCGACGACCGTTCCCCTCGCCGGCGCCGACGCGATCGGCGACCGGCCCGGCGCGGCCCCGTCCGAGCCCGGCGCGACCGTGGACGGCCCCGAGGTGCTGCTCGCCTGGGACCCGGCCACGACCAGCACCACCGCCGGGGCGGTCACGCTCGACGGGCCGGGCGTCGTCGTCGTGCGACGAACGGGCGCCTAGTAGTAGACCGCGAGGCGTCCGTCGGGGCCGTCGATGACGCGCACCGGGGTGTCGAACACCCGCGTGAGCACCTCGTCGGTCATGATCTCCTCCGACGTGCCGAAGTCGCAGACCATGCCGTCCTTCATCGCGCAGATGTGGTCGGCGTACTTGCCGGCGAAGTTGATGTCGTGCAGCACGATGACGACGGTCCGGCCCAGCTCGGTCGCGGCCCGGCGCAGGTGCTTCATCATCTGGACCGAGTGCTTCATGTCGAGGTTGTTGAGCGGCTCGTCCAGCAGCACGTACTCGGTGTCCTGCGCGAGCACCATGGCCACGTAGGCGCGCTGTCGCTGGCCGCCGGAGAGCTGGTCGAGGTAGCGGCCCTCGAGCTCGGAGAGGTGGAGGAAGTCGATCGCCTGGCTGATCAGCTCCTCGTCCCGCCTGGTCAGTCGCCCCTGCGAGTAGGGGAACCGTCCGAAGCCCACGAGCTGGCGCACCGTGAGCCGGGTGATGAAGTGGTTCTCCTGGCGCAGGACGGACACGATCTTCGCGAGGTCGCGGGACTTCGTGCTGGAGACGTCGTAGCCGGCGATCTCGATCGCGCCCGAGTCCATGCCGAGGAGCCGGCCCACCATCGTCAGCGTGGTCGACTTGCCGGCACCGTTGGGGCCGACGAGGGCCGTCACACCGCAGGCAGGGATCTCGATGGTGACGGGACCGATCGTCACCTCTGAGCTGTAGTCCTTGCGGACGGCGTCGAGCGTGATCACAGGCGCCCCTTCCTGAGGATGACGACGAGAAAGACGATGCCGCCGACGAACTCGATGAGGATCGAGACCACGCCGGCCGCCGAGAAGATGTTCCGCATGACGAAGTAGGCGCCGGACAGGACGACGAAGCCGGTGAGGCCGGCCATCGGCAGGGTGTACCGGTGGTCGTGCGTGCCGGAGAACTGGTAGGCGAGCGTCGCCACGAGGAAGCCGAGGAACGTCATCCGGCCGATCATCGCGGTGGAGACGGCCATGAGGATCGAGACGAGGAACAGCACCTTGATGATCTCGGCCCGGTGGTTGACCCCGAGTCCCATGCTGATGTCCCGGCCGAGGGCGACCACGTTGAGCCGACGGGCGCGCAGCAGGATGGCGCCCGTGGCGAGGACGCACAGCGGGATCGCGAGCGGGAGGTAGTCGGCGTCGGCGTTGGACACGGAGCCGAACAGGCGTGCGGTGAGGACGTCGAACTCGCTCGGCGTGAGCAGGCGCTGCATGAAGGTCGACACCGAGCCGAGCCCGGCGCCGATGATGATGCCGACGAGCAGCATGACCTGAAGGTTCGCGTACCTCCCGGACAGCAGCCATCCGTAGAGGAACAGCGCGAAGACCACCATGAGGGCGACCTGCAGCGCGAACTGGGGCACGCCCTGGACCGCGACGACCCCGGCGACGCCGAGGAAGTAGACCGCGGAGGTCTGGACCGCGACGTAGAGGGACTCGAAGCCCATGATCGACGGCGTGATGATCCGGTTGTTCGTCACCGTCTGGAAGGCGACGGTCGCGATCGCCTGGCACGTGGCCACCAGCGCCATGACGACGACGTCGGTGGCACGCATCCGCGCGATGATCCAGAACCGGTCGTCGGAGATCGGGACGGGGTTGTCGTAGGCGAGCAAACCGAAGCCGAAGCCGACCGACAGCAGGATCATGAGCGACAGCACGAGCCAGTAGCGCACCTGCTGGCGTCGCGTCTGGAAGGAGCCGGAGGTGCGCCGGGCGCTGCGGGGGCGCATCGGCGCCGTGATCTCGGGCGGGCCCGTCACGTCGTCCTCACCGGTGGTCGGCCCGGGGTCGTGGGCCGTCGTCGGGCTAGCCACGACGACGCTGCCGCAGGAGGAGGGCGATGAAGACGATCGAGCCGACGACCCCGAGCACCAGCGAGACCGGCACCTCGAACGGGGAGATGATCGTGCGACCGATGAGGTCGCAGACGGTGACGACGGCGATGCCGAGCAGGCACACCCACGGCAGGTTGCTGCGCAGGTCGTCGCCCCGGACCATCGAGACGATGTTGGGGACGATGAGCCCGAGGAAGGGCAGGTTCCCGACGACGACCGTCACCACCCCGGTGGCGATCGCGACGAGCGTGGTGCCCAGCAGGATGATCCGGTTGTAGTTGAGCCCGACGCTCGTCGAGATCTCCTCGCCGAGCCCGGCGACCGTGAACCGGTCGGCCACGAGGAACACGGCGACGCCGACGAGCGCGACGAGCCACAGCAGCTCGTACTGCCCACGCAGCACGGAGGTGAAGCTGCCGGCGAACCAGACACCGAGGTTCTGCAGCATGTCGGTCGTCAGCGCGACGAACGTGGAGACGGCGCCGATGACCGCGCCGAGCATGATGCCGACGATCGGGACGATGAGGGAGGTCTTGAGCGACACCCGGCGCAGGAACAGGAAGAAGATCATCGTGCCGACGAACGCGAAGATCACGGCCCCGGTCATCCGGCCGAGGATGCTCGCGCCCGGGAACAGGATCATCACCGTGAGGAGGCCCAGACCAGCCCACTCGGTGGTGCCCGTGGTCGTCGGCTCGACGAACCGGTTCTGCGTGAGGAGCTGCATGATGAGCCCGCACATGGCCATCGCGGCGCCGGCCAGCACGAGCGCGACCGTGCGCGGCACCCGGGTGATGGCGAACATGTCGACGTCCGTGGGGTTGTCGCCGAAGATGTCGTACTCGCCGGTCAGCAGGGACGCGACCAGCAGGAGCGCCACGACGGCGATGCCGACCGCGAGCCTGCGGTCGGCGAGCTTCCCCCTCGTGCGCGCTCGCGGCGCAGTGTCGGTCGTCGTCATGGTGTCTTTCGTCGAGGACGTCGTGGCTCGTGCCCCGCGCGGCCCGCGGGGCGAGGAGCGGCGGTGGGCCGGGTGGACGGGCCGGCCCACCGCCGCTGGTTCATCGCGGGATCAGGCAGCGCCCTCGAGGGCGTCCGCGAAGTCGTTGAGGAACTCCGTGTAGGTCTGGATGCCCTCGTTCGTGTAGGTGTCCTCGGGCATGTAGACGATCTGGTCCTCCTGGACGGCCGTGACGCCGGACAGCGCCTCGGAGCCGGTGAGGAGCTCCTGGGCCGGCGTGTAGCCCTCCTCGTCCGCCCCGACGGCAGCGTCGCGGTCCATGACGAGGATCCAGTCGGGGTTGGAGTCGGCGATGGCCTCGACCGAGATGTCGTCGCCCTGGTGGTCGTCGGACGCGTCGTCGATCTCGAGCGCCGGGGTCAGGCCGGCGATGTCGAAGACCGGGCCGAGCGTGCGGCCGACGGTCGGCGCGAGGTAGCCGATGTTGCCGCCAGAGGTGTTGACGGCCATGACCGTCTGCTCGGGGTCGTACGCGGCGGTGACCCGCTCGACGGCGGCCTCGAGCTCCTCGACCAGCGTCGCGGCCTCGTCCTGGTGGCCGAAGATCTCGCCGAGCTGGGTGACCTGCCGGGCGAGCTCGGCGTCGAACGGCTCGCCCTCGCGGGGGTCGAGGTCGGTGACGACGGCGTTCGGCGCGAGCTCGGCGAAGTCCTCGGCGTACTGGGTGAAGCGCTGGCCGTTGACGATGATGTCCGGGTCGGCGACGACCACGGCCTCCAGGTCCGGCTCGCGGTGGTTGCCGAGGTCGACGATCTCGTCCTGGTTGGGGAAGGTCACCGTCTCGGGCATGAGCGAGACGGCGGCGGCGGTGGGCTCGATGCCCCAGTCGGCCAGGGTCTCGAAGCTGCGGTTGTCGGTGACGACGATCGACTCCGGCGCGGAGTCGAGCGTGTGCGTACCGTTGTTGTCCTCGAACTCGACGGCGCCACCGGCGGCCGGGTCGTCGGAGCCTGCCTCGTCCGAGCCCGCCTCGTCGGAGCCGGTCTCCGACCCGTCGGAGCCGGCCTCGGGCTCCGTGTCGACGCCGCCCTCCTCCTCGGGGGCCTCCTCGCTCGTGCCGTCGTCCTCGGGCACCTCGCTCGACTCGTCGTCGGCGGACGAGCAGGCGGCGGTCGCGAGCAGTGCGAACGCGGCGGACCCGCCGATCAGGGTGCAGCGCAGGGTGTTCATGAGCTCTCCATCGGTCTAAGTGGTACGGGCCTCGCGCAGTGAGGTAAGGCGACCCTAACCGATATATAGCCAACGCGGAGGTGCCGAAAATCAGAAACAGGTGGAGAGATTGGTGAGTTGACTCTCACCCGACGAGTGTCGTCCACAGGGTCGACGGGACCGACCCAGAGGATCAGGCGTCAGCGGCGGCGTCTGCGTCGGACGTCGATCGGTGGAGCGCCGAGCGCACCGACGCCAGCGCGGCGACGGCGCGCCGCTTTCCGGCCAGTGCGGCCACGAGCGCCCGGTAGAGGGCGGGCCGCAGCGGGACGTCCCACGCTCCCGGCACCTCGGTGACGTCGTCGGAGAACTTGGTCTTGAAGTCCCGCACGCCGGTGAGGCGCGGTGCGCGCGGGGAGTCGATGCCCATGAGGTCGAAGGTGCGCACCCCCTCGGCCTGCAGGGTGGCCGCCATGTGCCAGACGAGCAGGTCGGGCGCGCCCGCCCGGCGGCCCGCGTGGCTCGATGCCGCGTAGTAGTACGTGGCCAGCCCCTCGCCGACCGTGACGATCCCCCAGCACAGGGGCTGCCCCTCGCGGTCGCGCACGACGAACAGCCGGGCGTGCTCCGGGCCGAGCGAGTCGAGCATGGTCGTGTACTGGCTCGAGACCGCGATGCCGAAGCCGTCGCGCTCGGCGGTCTCCTCCAGGAGCGCGTAGAGCTCGGCGAACCCGGCGGCGTCGATCCCGGTCTCCTCGCCGGGGACCAGGTCCTCGTTGCGGCCGGCCTTGCGCACGTCGCGCCGGCCCCGCTTCTTCATGCCGGCCAGGAGCGTCTCGGCGTCGCCGGTGCCCGCGAGGTCGAGGACGACGGTCCGGTCGTAGGTCACGGACTGCAGCAGCTCGAACAGGTCGTCCGCCGGGTGGCGGGCGTGCAGCCGGACGAACGCCGCCCGCGGCTCGGCGGCGCGGAGCGACCGGGTGAGCGCCCGGCGCAGCGCGTGCTCCGCCTCGGGGGTGTCGGCGGTGAGCCAGACGGGTCCGTGCCGGGCCCACAGGTAGGTGAAGCCGCGCCCACGCAGACGGGACAGCGCGAGGACGGCCTGCGGTTCGCCGTCGAGCAGCCAGGCCAGCCGGCCGGCGGGCTCACGCCCCGGCATCGCCGCGTCGTACGCGTCCCACGCCTCGGACTGCTCGACGGGGAGCTCGCGGCCGGCCGCGGCGACCGCCTCCTCCAGCGCGCCGGGGGTCAGCGGGACGATCTGCGAGCGGGGCACGGCACCTCCGGGTGCGTCGGGGAGCGGTGGGCGGCTCACGGGCGCCGGACACCGCACACCATACGCGTCGGCGATAGCCTGGCCCTGCCCGACGACCCGCGGGCGCCCATCCACCGGAGGTCACGTGACGCTTCAGCTCCGCCCCTGCGACGACGTCGAGTACCGGCGGCTCACCGCCGACGCCGCGATGCCCGTGGAGCAGACCATCGAGTGGGACGACTACGACGCCACCGTGGCCGGCCGCACCCCGTGGGGCCGGCTCGCGGCCTGGGAGGGGCGCGAGGCCGTCGCCGTCGTCTCGTTGTCGAAGGTCTCGGTCGGCGCCGGCGTCTCGTGGCTGTGGGCGAAGTTCGGGCCCGTCTGGCTCGACGAGCCGACCCCCGAGCGGGAGCGAGCGCTGCGCGACCAGCTGGCGGCGTCGCTCAGGCGCGTGGACCCGGGGGTGGCGTTCGTCCGGCTGCACGCCCGCTACGACGACGTCGACCTGGTCCCCGTCATGCAGGGCATCACGTTCGACTCGACGGTCGTCGTCGACCTCACCGGGACGGCCGAGGACGTTCTGGCGCGGATGAAGAAGCGCGGCCGGCGCGACGTGCGCAGGGCGGAGCGCGAGGAGGGCCTTACCGTCACGGAGGACACCGGGCTGGACCGGGCGGCGTTCGACGAGCTGTACGCGCTGTTCGAGGAGACCGGCGAGCGCGCGGCGTTCGGCGTGCACCCCGCCGACCGGTACCACGAGATGATGCGCCTCGTCGGGCCGGAGATCATGCGGCTGTTCGTCGTGCGCGACGCCGGCCGACCCGTCGCGTGGGCACAGGTCAACGTCATCGGAGCGCACGCGACGTACTCGATCGGCGCGTCGGGCGAGTCGGCCCGGCACTCCGGCGCGCCCGACCTGCTCCAGTGGGAGATCATGCAGCGGCTCCAGGCCGAGGGGGTGCGCACCTACGACCTCGGCGGCGTCGGCTCGGCGGAGTTCGACTCGCTCGCCGGGCTCACCATGTTCAAGACGAAGTTCCACCCCGACGTCGTCCCGGCCGCCGCCGCACGCGACCTCCCGGTGCGTCCCGGCGTGTACCGCACGCTCGTCGCCGGCCGGCACCTCAAGCAGGCGGCCCGACGGCGGCTGGCCGGGCTGCGCCGCCGCTGACCCCCGTCCCCGCGAATGAGCGGACTTCTGCCCGCCGCACGTGCGCAGCCGGCCTAGAACCCCGTGGCCGTGGGCCGCGGGTAGTGGGCCGCGAGCGCGCGGAGCTGGTTGAGGCCCGCCTGGCGGGCGTAGAGCGACCGGCGCAGGTTGCGGTCCCTGCGGTAGAGCAGCGGGTTGACCGCCCGGCGCCTCGCGAGCACACCCAGCACCTCGCGCAGGAGCCGCCGGTCGCGCACGTAGCGCGGCAGCACGACGGTCGGCACGAACGCCATGACGCCGCGGCGGGACGCCACGCGCTCCGGCAGCGCACGGCCCTCGACCCGGTCGGCCACGAGGGCCTCCATGAGGTTGAGCCCGCCCACGTTGACGTAGTAGCCGCCCCGTCCGGCACGCGGGTTGACGTCGAGCAGCACCCGCCGGCCGTCCCGCGGGTCGATCTTCACGTCGATGCTGAACAGGCCCGTCAGGCCGAGGGCACCGATCACCCGGCGGGCGTCCTCGAGCAGGTCGGGGTGCTCCCGGACGTAGATGATCCCCGCGTTGCCGATGAAGCCCGGCTGGTGGAGCCCCAGCAGGACCTGCCCGGTGGCGGCCATCGTCATCCGCCCCGAGGAGTCGACGTAGCCGTTGACGACCCACGTCGTCGTGTCGTCCCCGGGGACCAGCTCCTGGGCGAGGAACGTGCCGGTGAACCCGGCGCCCCGCACGAGGCGCAGGACGTCCATCGCCTCTGCCCGGTCGGCCACCGGGTAGGCCTTCTTCCGGCCCTCGAAGAACAGGTTGGCGTACGTGGTCCCGCCGTCGGCGGGCTTGAGGATCGCCGGCAGCGGGACCTCCTTCAGCGCGGCCGCCCAGGCGTCCTCGTCGTCGGTGAGCGACACCTCCGTACCCCGGGGCGTCGGGACGCCGACCGACCGCGCGACCTGCTCGAGGTTCGCCTTGTCCGACGCAGCGCGCACGAGCTCGGCGGGCGCGAGCCCCACGAGGTAGTTCTTCTCGAGGCGCTCGCGGTGGGTGAGCATCATGTCGACGTCCTGGTCCATCGTCGGCATGAGGAGGTGGCGTCGGTCGGGGTGGGCGGCGGCGTGCTCCTCGAGGCGGTCGAGGACGAGCCCGGTGTCGAGCGTCCCTCCCCTGCCCAGGTAGAGCTGGTCGAGGATCGCGCTGTGGTCCACGGGTCCGCGCGGCTGGTTGAGCACGATCGTCGAGCGGACCGAGAAGGCCTCGTGGAAGGCGCGGGCGACCGAGTAGGTGCCGAGGTCGGATCCGAGGACGACGGGGCGCAGGTCCGGGTGGCTCACCGAAGGAACTGTGCCACGCCCGGCGCGCCGCCGACCACGTCCGCGGCGCGCGCCTAGCCTGTCGGGGTGAGCAGCACGGGCCGGGACATCCCCGCGGACTTCGAGCGTGCGCTGCTCTCGCTGCGCGAGCCCCGGCTGCGGCGGGAGGTGCACCTCGAGGAGGTGCCCCCGCCCGCCCGCCTGGCGCCCTTCACCGCCGCGCTCACCGCGGAGATCACCCACTCCCCCGGCGACCTCGACCCCGACGCCTTCCTCGGGCACGGACGGTTCGTCGTCCTGCACGACCCGGACGGGCAGGACGCCTGGGGCGGGACGTTCCGAGTGGTCGTCCTCGCCCGCGCCCGGCTCGAGGAGGAGATGGGGGCCGACGCGCTGCTCGGCGAGGTCGCCTGGTCCTGGCTGTGCGAGTCCCTCGTCACCCAGGGCGCCGGGTTCCGCCACCTGTCCGGCAGCGTCACCCGCGTCCTTTCGGAGTCCTTCGGCGGCCTGGAGCTCGCGGGAGGCGACGTCGAGATCGAGGTCCGGGCGTCGTGGACGCCCAACACTCCCGAGCTCGGTCCGCACCTGGCGGCCTGGGCCGACCTCGCGTGCACCGTGGCCGGTCTGGAGCCGGTGCCGTCGACGGTCACCTCTCTGGCGAGGCGCCGATGACCGCCGACGAGCAGGCCGCCGCACCGGAGCAGGTCGACGCCGAACAGGACGGCGCGTCCGCGCCCGAGCCGCTCACCGAGCCCTCCGGCGGCACTCCCCCGGTGGTCGACACGCCCGAGGCCCTGGCGGCCGCCGTCGAGGAGGTCTCCCGTACGGGCGGCGTCCTCGCCGTCGACGCCGAACGGGCGTCCGGCTTCCGGTACGGCCAGCGGGCGTTCCTCGTCCAGCTGCGGCGCTCCGACGGCGAGATCCACCTCGTCGACCCCGTCGCGCTTCCCGACCTCGCCACGCTCGCCGAGGTGGTCAACCCGCTGGAGTGGGTCCTGCACGCCGCCGACCAGGACCTCCCCTGCCTGCGCGAGCTCGGGCTCACGCCCGCCTCGCTCTTCGACACGGAGATCGCCGCCCGGCTCCTCGGTCGCGCCCGGGTCGGCCTGGCCGCCGTCGTCGCCGACGAGCTCGGCTACGCGCTCGCCAAGGAGCACTCGGCGGCCGACTGGTCGACCCGTCCGGTCCCCGAGGACTGGCGGCGCTACGCGGCCCTCGACGTCGAGCTCCTCGCTGCGGTGCGGGAGGCCCAGCTGGTCGCACTGGCCCGCACGGGCAGGCTCGCCTGGGCCCTGCAGGAGTTCGAGCACGAGCGGCTCGCCCCTCCCCCGGCGCCCAAGGTGGACCCGTGGCGCCGGACCTCGGGCCTGCAGGAGGTCCGGCGCCCGCGCGGGCTGGCCGTGGCGCGCGCGGTGTGGGAGGCCCGCGAGCGGCTCGCGAAGGACATCGACCGCGCTCCCGGGCGGGTCCTGCCCGCCGCGGCGATCGTCGCCGCCGCCCGTGAGCTGCCGGAGAGCCGACACGCGCTCACGTCGCTGCCGGAGTTCTCCGGCAAGGGGACGAGGCGCCGCGCGGACTACTGGTGGGCCGCCGTCGAGGAGGGTCTCGCCGCGCCCGAGGACGCGCTGCCGGGCCGGCGCCCGCCGCGGGACCCGGACGCCCTGCCGCAGCCGCGCTCCTGGGGGGACGCCCGGCCGGACGCCGCCGTCCGGCTCGACGCCGTGCGCACCGCGCTGCGGGCCCGCGCCGACGAGATCGGCATCCCCCAGGAGAACCTGCTCGCGCCGGCGATCCAGCGTCGCGTCTCGTGGGACGGGGTCGAGCCCGCCGAGCTGGACGACGCCCTGCGCGCGCACGGCGCACGGCCGTGGCAGATCGAGCAGGCCGGCGCGGTCCTGGCGAGCGCCCTCGCCGACGCCGCGCGCTGAGCGCAGGCGGCCCGCCGAGCGCAGGCGGCCCGCCGAGCGCAGCGCGCCGGTCCGACGGGTGTCACGTCCGAGCAGGAACCCGGTACCGTGAGTCTCACCTACCTACCCCCGCGGAGGCTCCACGTGCAGCACACCGAGTCGGCCGAGCGCGCGCTCGCCGTCACCCGTTCCGACCGAACCCACGAGCTCGGCACCGTTGCCGTCCTCACGATCGCCGCCCCCGACCCGGCGCGCCCGACGACGATCGGCGACCTGGGTCTCGCGCGGCTCACCGAGGCGGTCCGGGAGGTCGACGCCGACGGGCGGGCGGGCGCGGTCGACGCCGTCGTGCTCACCGGGACCGACCGGAGCTTCATCGCGGGCGCGGACCTCGACCTGCTCGAGTCCGCCGACACGCCCGAGCAGCTCGCACCGATCGCCACGGCCGGGCACACCCTGGCCACCGCGATCCGGGAGCTGTCGGTGCCCTCGCTCGCGCACCTCACCGGAGTCACCCTCGGCGGTGGGTACGAGGTCGCGCTCGCGTGCGGGTACCGCGTCGCCGCGTGCTCCGTGCGTGCGATCGGCCTGCCCGAGACCTCGCTCGGCATCGTCCCCGGGTGGGGCGGGTGCACCCTCCTGCCCCGGCTCGTGGGGCCGGAGACGGCGCTGCGCGTCATCCTCGACCTGCCCGCGAAGGACGCCACGCTGGACGCGGCCGCGGCCCTCGAGCACGGGCTCGTCGACGCCGTCGTCGAGCCGGCGGGAGACCTCGGCCTGGCCGCCGCGATCGACCTCCTGGCCGCCGAGGTCGCCGCGGGCCGCGTGAGCGCGGCCCCCGGCGGTGGGCGGTCCGACGCCGACCTCAGCCGGACCACGGAGGCGCTGGGGCGTCGTCGCTCGGCGGTCGCGCGTGCGGCCTCCACCGGGAACCCCGCGCCGCAGCGCGCCTGGGAGCTCGTCGGCGGGGCCGCCACCCTCGACGTCGCGACGTCCTTCGCCGCCGAGGACGACGCCCTCGTCGAGCTCGCCACGGGTGAGGCCGGCCGGTCGTCGATGTACGCGGCCCGGCTCCTGCGCAAGGCTCGCTCGACGGCACGCGCGGAGGCGCGGGCGGCCCGCTCCGGGCGGGGCGGCTCGCGGCCCGTCACCCGCGCCGGCCTGGCCGGTGCGGGCCTCATGGCGGCCCAGCTCGCGCTGCTGCTCGCCTCCCGGCTGCAGGTGCCGGTCGTCATGCGGGACCTCGACGAGGCCCGGTGCGCCGCGGGACTCGCCGCCGTCGACGCCGCGCTCGCCAAGGAGGTCGACGCCGGGCGCACGACCGCCGAGGCGGCCGCCGACGTGCGCTCGCTCGTCTCGGCGACGACCGATCTCGACGACCTCGCCGGGTGCGACCTCGTGATCGAGGCGGTGACGGAGCGGCTCGACGTCAAGCGGGCGGTCCTCGCCGAGCTCGAGGGGGTCCTCGCCGACGACACGATCCTCGCCACGAACACCTCCGCGCTGTCCGTCACCGCGATGGGCGAGGCGCTCGCCCGCCCGGACCGGCTCGTCGGCCTGCACTTCTTCAACCCGGTCGGCCGGATGCCGCTCGTCGAGGTCGTGCGCACGCCGGCCACCGACGACACGACGCACGCGACGGCCCGAGCGGTGGCGGCCGCCGCGGGGAAGATCGCCGTCGACGTCCGGGACGCCCCGGGGTTCGTCGTCAACCGGCTCCTGCTGCGCCTGCTCGCGGAGCTCCTCGGGGCCGTCGAGGACGGCACGCCGCCGGCCGTCGCCGACCGTGCGCTGGATCCGATGGGCCTGCCGATGCGGCCGTTCGCGCTGCTCGACCTCGTCGGTGCCGCCGTCGCCGAGCACGCCATCGAGGCGCTGCGCGCGGGCCTCGGCGACCGGTACCCCGCCTCGGCCGGCCTGCGCTCCCTGGTCGTCGACGGCGCCCGCGCCATGACGCCCGACGGGCGCCTGGCCGAGGACCTCGCGGCCCGGTTCGGGCACGGCAGCGCCGCCGACCCGGGTGCCGACGCGGACGGCGACCCCGCGGCGGTCACCGAGTCCGGGGTGCTCGACCGCGTGGTCGCCGCGCTCGGCGAGGAGACCCGGCTGCTGCTGGCCGAGGGCGTCGTCGCCTCCGAGGACGACGTCAACCTCGCGATGATCCTCGGCGCCGGCTTCCCGCGGCACCGCGGGGGTCTGACGCCCTACCTGCGCGGCGCCGGCGAGCTGCGGTAGGCCGAGCCGCGGTAGGTCGAGCCGCGGCGGGCCGCCACGTGCTCGGCGACCGATCGCGCGACGTCCTGGGCCCGTAGGCCGGCGGACTCGACGATCTGCGTGCGGGAGGCGTGCTCGAGGAACTCGGTCGGCAGCCCGTGGCTGCGCACCGGCACCTCGACCTCCGCGCGTGCCAGGGCGTCCCGCACGGCGGAGCCCACACCGCCGTCGGCGAGCCCGTCCTCGATCGTCACCACGAGCTCTGCCGACGCGGCCGCGCGCACGAGGGCGGGCGGCACGGGCAGCACCCACCGGGGGTCGACGACCCGCGCACCGATCCCCTGCGCGTCCAGCGCGCGGGCGACCTCGACGGCGACGCCCGCCATCGAGCCGACGCCGACGACGAGCACCTGGGTCTTCTCCCCCAGCTCGGCCAGCACGTCGAGCCCGTCCTCGACCCGGACCGCGTTGAGGGGGTCGGCGACGCTCCCCTTGGGGTAGCGCACCACCGTCGGCGCGTCGTCGACGTCGACCGCCTCACGCAGGGCGCGACGCAGCGTCGCCTCGTCGCGCGGGGCCGCCAGGCGCAGGCGCGGGACCGTGCTCAGCAGGGCGAGGTCCCACATCCCGTTGTGCGAGGCGCCGTCGTCGCCGGTGATTCCGGCGCGGTCGAGCATGATCGTCACGCCCGCCCGGTGCAGCGCCGCGTCCATGAGCAGCTGGTCGTACGCGCGGCCCAGGAACGTCGCGTAGACCGCGACGACGGGATGCAGGCCGGCGTAGGCCATGCCCGCCGCCGACGTCAGCGCGTGCTGCTCGGCGATGCCGACGTCGACCACCCGCTCCGGCATCCGCTCCGCGAGCGGAGCGAGACCCACCGGTGCGAGCATCGCCGCCGTGAGGGCCACGACGTCCGCACGCTCTCGGGCCACCTTGACGATCTCGTCCGCGAACACGGCCGTGTAGCCGAAGCGCGACGGCGCGACGGGCAGCCCCGTCTCGGGGTGGATCTTGCCCACCGCGTGGAAGCGGTCGGCGATGTCCGACTCGGCGGGCTCGTAGCCCCGACCCTTCTCCGTCTGCACGTGCACGACGACGGGGCCGCCGAACTCCTTGGCGCGCGCGAGCGCAGCCTCGACCTCGTCGAGGTCGTGGCCGTCGACCGGGCCGAGGTACTTCAGGCCGAGCGCCCCGAACACGCCGGCGCTCGGTGCGACGACGTCCTTGACCCCAGCCTTCATCGCGTGCAGCGCGTCGTACGTCATGCGCCCCGGGACGCCCGCGCGCTGCAGGCTGCGGCGGCCCCACCCCAGGACCTTCTCGTAACCGGGCGCGGTGCGCAGCCCGTCCAGATGGCGGGCCATGCCGCCGATCGTGGGTGCGTAGGAACGGCCGTTGTCGTTGAGGACGACGACCAGGGGCCGGTCGGGACCGTCGGCGATGTTGTTGAGCGCCTCCCAGGCCATGCCGCCCGTCAGGGCGCCGTCGCCGATGACCGCGACCACCGGGGAGTCGTCGCCCGCCAGCAGGCGCCCCCGCGAGATCCCCTCCGCCCAGGACAGGGAGGTCGAGGCGTGCGAGTTCTCGACGACGTCGTGCGGGGACTCCGCGCGGGAGGGGTAGCCCGACAGGCCGTCGCTCGTGCGCAGCGCACGGAAGTCCTGGCGGCCCGTGAGCATCTTGTGCACGTACGACTGGTGCCCGGTGTCGAACACGATGGTCTCGCGGGGCGAGTCGAAGACCCGGTGCAGGGCGATCGTCAGCTCGACCACGCCGAGGTTGGGCCCGAGGTGCCCGCCCGTGCGGGAGACGTTGTCCACGAGGAACTCGCGGATCTCCTTGGCGAGCACGCCGAGCTCGGCGCGGTCGAGGCGCCTGAGGTCCGCGGGCTCGCGGATCGACTCCAGCAGACTCATCGCGCTCCTTGACGTATCGGTCGGGACCTTCGGGCCCGACCAACTCTAGGCGCGTCGCCGACACAGGTCGCGGTGATGCACCGCACCAGGCGCGTAGCCTGGGCCGATGAGCGCCGACGAGGTCGTCCCGCACGTCCGTCCCCACGGGACCTGGCCGTGGCCGGTCCCGGTCCACCGGCTCGCCGGCGGCACGCGGGTGGGCGAGCCCCGCCTCGACGACCGGGGCGCCTGGTGGACGGAGCAGCGACCCGCCGACGGCGGACGGACGACCCTCGTCCACCGCGGCCTCGACGGTGAGGTCTCCTCCCGCGCCGTCATCCGGCCCGACGGGACCACGCCCGACGTCGCCTCCGACGTCCACGGCTACGGCGGGCTCGCCTACGCGGTCGGCGGCGGCGTCGTCGTCGTGTCGGACCGGGGCGACTCCCGGCTGCACGGCGTCGTCGACGGGCACGTGCTCGAGCCCCTGACCCCCGACGACGGTTCCGCGTGGGGCGACCTCGAGCTCGACCTCGCGCGCGAGCGGGTGATCGCCGTCCGGTCGGCACCCGGCGAGGACGGCGGACGGCACCGGGCGCAGATCGTCGGCGTCCCGATCGACGGCTCGGCGAGCGACGACGCGGACCTGCTCGAGGTCCTGCTCGACGGCCGCGACTTCGTCACCTCGCCGCGCCTGTCCCCCGCCGGCGACGCCCTCGCCTACGTCGCCTGGGACCACCCGGAGATGCCGTGGACCGGCGGCGAGGTGTGGGTCGCCACGCTCGACGACGACGGCCGGCCCGGCGCGGCCGCGCGGGTCGCGGGCGGCGACGGTGTCGCGGCCTCGCAGCCGGTGTGGACGTCTTCCGGCGACCTGGTCCACGCCGACGACTCCTCGGGCTGGCAGAACCTCTACCGGACCGAGGCGCCCACGTCGCAGGAACGCCGCCTGCGGGACCTGCACCCCGTGGACTCCGAGTTCGCACCGCCCCAGTGGGGCCTGGGCCCCCGCACGATCACCGAGCTCGACGACGAGCACGTGCTGTGCACGTGGGTCACCGACGACCGCTGGCACCTGGGCACCGTGCGGCTCGCCAACGGGGAGGCCGAGGAGTGGGTGACGGGGCTGGAGGCCGTGGGGCCCGTCGCGGCCGGGTTCGGCCGGGTCCTCGCCGTCCTCGCGGGCGCCGACCGACCACCCGCGCTCTACGAGCTCACGCCCGGTACGGGCCGCTGGGAGCTCCTCGCCGGGGAGGCGACGGGCCCGCTCGCGCCGGGGGACGTCGCGCACGCCCGCTCGGTGGCCTGGACCGGGGACGACGGCGAGGAGGTCCACGGCTTCTACTACCCGCCGACCTCCGAGCGGTACGCCGGTCCGGCCGGCGAGCTGCCGCCTCTCGTCGTCGTCAACCACGGCGGCCCGACGGCGTCGACGACGGCGACCTGGTCGGGGTCGATCCAGTCCCTGACGACCCGGGGGTTCGCGGTCCTCGACGTCATCCACCGCGGGTCCACCGGGCGCGGACGGGCCTACGCGGACCGGCTGGACGGCCAGTGGGGCGTCGTCGACGTCGCCGACGTCGCCTCCGGGGCCCGGCACCTCGCCCAGAGCGGCCTCGTCGACGGCGAGCGGATGGCGGTGCGCGGTGCGTCTGCCGGCGGCTACACGACCCTGGCCGCGCTGGCGTTCACGGACGTGTTCAGCGCCGGCATCTCGCGCTACGGGATCGGTGACCTGCGCACGCTGGCCGAGGGCACCCACGACTTCGAGTCGCGCTACCTCGACCGCCTCGTCGGACCGCTGCCGGAGGCGGACGCCACGTACGAGGAGCGCTCCCCGGTCCGGCACGTCGACCGCATCACGGCGGCCGTGCTGCTCCTGCAGGGCTCCGAGGACCGGGTGGTGCCGCTCGACCAGGCGACCGGGGTCGCCGACGCGATGCGGGCCGCGGGCGGGGACGTCGAGCTCGTCGTGCTCGACGGCGAGGGGCACGGCTTCCGCTCCACCGAGGCGATCGTGCGCGCCGCGGAGGCCGAGGCCGCGTTCCTCGACCGCGTGTGGGGGCTGTCCGCGCGGGCCTAGGCCTCGCCGCGCGGGTCGCCGATCACGCCGTGCAGGAGGACCCAGCCGTCCTGGTCGACGATGCGCAGCGCGTAGGGCCGGTCGACGGTCATCTCCACCCGCTCCGGCGGCGGCTGGGCGGATCCGGTGCCGCCGATCTCGGTGACTGCGGCCGCGACCACACCCTCCTCGCCGACCTGGAGGCGGGCCTGCTGCACGGCCTGGTCCACCACGAGATCCTCCTCGAGGATGCCGCCGAGGTCCGGCGAGCCGCCGACGAGCTCGGCGGCCCCGAGCGTGCCGAGCAGGGGCATGAGGTCGAGGCTGGTCTCCACGTCGGCGCGCGGCAGGGCGAGCTCGACGATCGGCTGCTCGCCCTCGGCGAGCGCGTCGGACACGCTCGACCACTGCTCGGCGGTGACCTGCGTCGGGGCGGTCCCCTCGGCGGGCAGCAGGACCGCGAGGTCGAGACCGTCGAGCAGGTCGAAGGCGACAACCTGGTGGCCGTCGACCTCGGCATACGCCTGAGGTCGTTCCGCGTGCATCGTCGGCACCCGGACGACGTCGCCGCCCGGCAGCGTGAAGTCCTCCTCCGACGTCGAGGACTCCGAGAAGTTCGTCAGCCACGCGGAGGCCACGAGCAGCGCGTCCTGGACGACGAGCAGCGTGTCCTGGTCGGCATCGATGCCCGACTCCTCGACGAGTCCCGCGGTGTGGAGGTTCACCCAGTCGTCGAGGACCTGCTGGAGCTCGTCCTCGCCCGCGGTGACGACCTCCGTCCCGAGGCGCCCGGTCACGGTGTCGCTCCACGCCTGGTGGGGCTCGGTCCCCTCGGCGAGCACGACCTGGTTCGCGAGGTGGAGGATCGCGTGGTCGGGCAGCGGGTCGAGCTCGATCATGGCCGGGTCCTGGTCGAGGTCGGAGCGGGCGGCGCGCAGCGCCTGGATCGCCTCGAGCGTGGCGTCGACGTCGGCGCCGAGCAGGTCCTCGATCTCGCCGCGTGTGGCTCCGCCGGCACCGGCGCCGAGCATCGCGAGGGTCGTCGCCAGGCCCGCGGGTGAGACGACGAGCGTGTCCTGACCCGCCTCGGCCACGAGATCGGCGCCGAGGTCGGAGACGGCCCGCAGGTGGTCCTCGACGGCGCCCGCCAGGCCGAGCTCGACCGGCTCCGGCACCTCCGTGCCCTGGTCCTGCTCGCCACCGGGCGTGGTGGCCTCCTCTCCGGACGTGCAGGCGACGAGCACGAGGAGCGGGGCGAGGCCGAGCACGCCGAGCGTGCGGGGCAGGCGGGCGGGGCCGGGGCGGCGGGACATGTCCGCACCCTAGGGATCGCGGCCGTGTCGGCCGGACCGCTGACCCGGGTCGTCCTGACCGGGGAGGTCTGCCCCGCTCGGCCCCGCCCGGCGCGGTCCCGTCCGCCCTGGCCTACTCCTCGCCGCGGGGGTCGCCGATCGCGGCATGGAAGAGCACCCAGCCGGTCCCGCCGTCGACGATCCGCACCGCGTAGGGGCGGTCGACGACGAGCTCGACCTCCTCCTCGGGCGGCAGCTGGGCCGACTCGGCGACGGCGATCTCCGTGACGGCGGCGGCCACGACGCCCTCCTCACCGATCTGGAGCCGGGCCTGCTGGACGGCCTGGTCGACCACGTAGCCGTCGCCGGGCAGCATGCGACCGAGCTCGGGGGCCGGACCGAACAGCTCGACCACGCCGACCGGGTCGAGCACGGGGGCGAGGGCGACGCTCGTCTCGAGATCGGCCCTGGGCAGCGCGAGGTCGACCAGCGCGGGGGCACCCGGGTCCAGGGCGTCGGCCAGCGCGGCCCAGTCCTCTGCGGTGAGCTCGCCGGGCGCTGTGCCGTCGGCCGGCAGGACGACCTCGAGCACGAGACCGTCGAGGAGGGCGAGCTCGACCGCGCGGTGGCCGTCGACCTCGGCGTACGGCATCGGGCGCTGCCCGTGCATCGTCGGCACCTGGACGATGTCGCCGCCCGGCAGCGTGTAGTCCTCCTCGGTCGTGGCTGACTCGGAGAAGCCGTCGAGCCATGCCGAGGCGACGAGCACTGCGTCCTGGACGACGAGGACGGTCTCGGGTCTCGCCTCGATGCCCGACTCGTCGACGAGGCCGGCGGTGTGCAGGTCCACCCAGTCGTCGAGGACCTGCTGCATCGCCTCGAACGGTGTGGCGACGACGCCGGCACCGAGCCGGTGGGAGACGGCGTCGAGCCAGGTCTGCTCGGGCGTCACGTCGGAGCGGAGGACCACCTGGTTGGCCATGTGGACGATCGCGCGGTCCGGGAGGGGGTCGAGCTCGATCGTCGCGGGGTCCTGGTCGAGGTCCGCCAGCTCGGACCGCAGCGACTGGATCGCCTCGAGCACGTCGCTGTCGGCCCCGCCCAGGACCTCCTCGAGCTCCGCGCGGGTCACTCCCTCGGCGCCGGCGGCCATCATGGCCAGGGCGGTGGCCAGGCTCGACGGCGAGACGACGATCGTGTCGGTCTCCGGGTCGTTCAGCGCCTGGGTCACCGCGTCCGCGCCGAGGGCGGCCGTGGCGGCGAGGTGGTCCTCGAGCGCCGAGACGTCCTCGAGGGCGACCGGGGCCGGCTGGTCGTCCGGTCCGTCACCGGTGAGCTCGACCGCACCGCCGCCCGGGTCGGGCGTGCCACCCGGGTCGGGCCTGCCACCCGGGTCGGACGCGTCGCCGGGATCAGGATCGCTCACGTCGCCGGTCGGAGTCTCGCTCCCCGTATCGGACGCGGTGCCGCTCCCCCCGCCGCACGCGGCGAGCCCGAGCAGCACGAGGGCCGCGCCGAGTGCACAGGGGGCGGACCGCCGGGTCATGGCCGTGAGCCTAGCCCCGGGACCGGTCCTCGGCCTCCGGTGCCCGCCCGCGCCCTGCCTTCCGACCGCTGCAGGCTCCGGGGGCCGGCTCCCGACCGCCCCACGCACAGCCGCGGCCCCGGTCGACAGGACCGGGGCCGCGGGTGAGCCGTGTGGTCGCGGTCAGGCCGCGACGAGCGAGCGGAGCACGTACTGCAGGATGCCGCCGTGGCGGTAGTAGTCGGCCTCGCCGGGGGTGTCGATCCGCACGACCGCGTCGAACTCGACGCTCTCGCCGTCCTCCTTCGTGGCGGTCACGTGGACCGTCTCGGGCGTCGAGCCGTCGTTGAGGGCGGTGACGCCTGAGATGTCGAACGTCTCCGTCCCGTCCAGCCCCAGCGACTCGGCGCTCTCGCCCGACGGGTACTGCAGCGGGAGCACGCCCATGCCGATGAGGTTCGAGCGGTGGATGCGCTCGAACGACTCGGTGATGACCGCGCGGACACCGAGCAGCGCCGTGCCCTTGGCCGCCCAGTCGCGCGACGAGCCCGAGCCGTACTCCTTGCCCCCGAGCACGACGAGCGGGATGTCCTTCGCCTGGTAGGCCTGCGCGGCGTCGAAGATCGTCTCCTGCTCACCGGTGAGGAGGTTCTTCGTGAACCCGCCCTCGACGTCGTCGAGCAGCTGGTTGCGCAGCCGGATGTTGGCGAAGGTCCCGCGGATCATCACCTCGTGGTTCCCGCGGCGCGAGCCGTAGGAGTTGAAGTCGCGGCGCTCGATGCCGTGCTCGGCGAGGTACCTGCCCGCCGGGGAGTCGGCCTTGATGGCGCCGGCCGGCGAGATGTGGTCGGTGGTGACGGAGTCGCCGAGCTTGGCCAGCACGCGGGCGCCCGAGATGTCCGTGACGGGCTCCGGCTCGGCGGGCATACCGTCGAAGTACGGGGGCTTGCGCACGTAGGTGGAGTCGGCGTCCCACTCGAAGGTCGAGCCGTCCGGCGTCTCCAGGCTCCGCCAGCGCTCGTCGCCGGTGAAGACGTCCGCGTAGTCCTCGGTGAACATGTCCGAGCTCACCGACTCGGTGATCGTGCGCTCGACGTCCTCCGGGGAGGGCCAGATGTCGGCGAGGAACACGTCGTTGCCGTCCCTGTCCTGCCCGAGCGCGTCGTTCTCGAAGTCGAAGTCCATCGAGCCGGCGAGGCCGTAGGCGATGACCAGCGGCGGGGAGGCGAGGTAGTTCATCTTGACGTCGGGGTTGATCCGGCCCTCGAAGTTGCGGTTGCCCGAGAGCACCGACGCCACGGCCAGGTCGTGCTCGGCCACGGCCGACGAGACCTCCTCCGGCAGCGGGCCGGAGTTGCCGATGCAGGTGGTGCAGCCGTAGCCGACGAGGTGGTAGCCCAGCTCCTCGAGGTAGGGCCACATGCCGGCCTTGTCGTAGTAGCCGGTGACGACCTTCGAGCCGGGCGCCATGGAGGTCTTCACCCAGGGCTTGACGGACAGTCCCTTCTCGACCGCGTTCTTCGCGAGCATGCCCGCGGCCATCATCACCGACGGGTTGGAGGTGTTGGTGCACGAGGTGATCGAGGAGATGACGACCGCACCGTGGTCCAGCTCGGTCTGCGTGCCGTCCGCCAGTGTGACGGGGACGTTGGCGTGCGGGCGGCGGTAGCCGGCGGGCGCGGCGCCCGAGTGGTGCGGTCGGCCGAGGTCCGAGGAGGAGTCGTGCGCGTCGTGCGACGGCGCGTCGGACGCCGGGAACGTCCCGATGAGCTCCTCGTCCTGCGGGCTCTTCTCGATGCCGTGCCCGTTGACGACGTAGTTCTTCAGGTCGTTGACGAACTGGTCCTTGGACTCGCTCAGCGCGATCCGGTCCTGCGGGCGCTTCGGCCCCGCGATCGAGGGGACGACGCTCGACAGGTCGAGCTCGAGGTACTCCGAGTACTGTGCCTCGCGCGAGGGGTCGTGCCACATCCCCTGCTCCTTGGCGTAGGACTCGGCCAGCGCCACCTGGTGCTCGTCGCGGCCGGTGAGGCGCATGTAGTCGAGCGTGACGTCGTCGATCGGGAAGATCGCGGCGGTCGAGCCGAACTCAGGAGACATGTTGCCGATGGTGGCGCGGTTGGCGAGCGGCACCTGGGCGACGCCCTCGCCGTAGAACTCGACGAACTTGCCGACCACCCCGTGCTCGCGGAGCATCTCGGTGATCGTCAGCACGACGTCGGTGGCCGTGGCGCCGGAGGGGATCGAGCCCGAGAGCTTGAAGCCGACGACGCGCGGGATGAGCATCGAGACCGGCTGCCCGAGCATCGCGGCCTCGGCCTCGATGCCGCCGACGCCCCAGCCCAGCACGCCGAGCCCGTTGACCATCGTGGTGTGGGAGTCGGTGCCGACGCAGGTGTCGGGGTAGGCGCGAAAGACGCCGTCGACCTCGCGCGGCATGACGACGCGGGCGAGGTACTCGATGTTGACCTGGTGCACGATGCCGGTGCCCGGCGGGACCACCTTGAAGTCGTCGAAGGCCGTCTGGCCCCAGCGCAGGAACTGGTAGCGCTCACCGTTGCGCTCGTACTCGATCTCGACGTTGCGCTCGAAGGCGTCGGCGCGGCCGAACACGTCGATGACGACGGAGTGGTCGATGACGAGCTCGGCGGGAGCGAGCGGGTTGATCTTGTCGGGGTCGGAACCGAGCTCCGCGACGGCCTCGCGCATGGTGGCGAGGTCGACGACGCAGGGCACCCCGGTGAAGTCCTGCATGAGCACGCGGGCGGGCGTGAACTGGATCTCCACGTGAGGCTCCGCGTCCGCGTCCCACGAGGCCAGCGCCCGGACCTGGTCCGCGGTGATGTTCTTGCCGTCCTCGGTGCGCAGCAGGTTCTCGGCGAGAACCTTGAGGCTGTAGGGAAGCTTCTCCAGTCCCTCGACTGCGGAGAGACGGAAGATCTCGTACTCCGTGCCGTCGACGTCAAGCTGTCCGCGGGATCCAAAGCTGTCCAGGCTCATGTCCACTCCTTCGTCGTTCGCCGCCGACGCCCTGCGCCGGCCGGCCCGGCCCCATCGTGTCATGCCACACACCCGGCGGCCCGAGGGGCAATTATCTCGACATCAAGATACTTGCTGTCGTCGCGTCATGTCCAACCGCCGCGCCGGCGGCGTCGTCAGGCGCGGACGAGCGAGACGACCGCCTCGAGGTGGTGGGTGTGCGGGAACAGGTCGAGGGCGACGACCCGTTCCGCCACGTAGCCGGCCGCGCGGGCGGCGGCGAGGTCCCGGGCGAGCGCCGCGGGGTCGCAGGCGACGTGCACGATCCGCGCCGGGTGGAGGGCGGCGACCGCGGCCATGACCTCGCTCCGGGCCCCGGTCCGGGGCGGGTCGAGCACGACGGTGCCCCCGGTCGACCACTCCGGCTCCCGGCCGAGCGCCGCGACCGCGGACGCATCGACCGCTCCCGTCAGCGGCCGTGCCCACGGCGTGGGCGCGAGGGTGGCGCGCGCGTCGTCGACGGCGCGGGCGGCGCCCTCGAGCGTGACGAGCCGGCCGTCGGTCCCTACCGCCCGGGCGAGCGCGGCGCTCAGCAGCCCGGCACCCGAGTAGAGCTCGAGGACGCGGGCGCCGTCGAGTGCCGCGCGCACGCGGTCGGCGCGGGCCCTGGCGTCCGCACCGGCCTCGGTGGGCGGGTCCGCACCTGTTTCGCCGGCAGCGCCGGAGCCGTCCTCTGCGCGCGGCGCAGGATCGACCACGCCGGCCGGGGCGCCGGCCTGGTCCGCCTCCTGCCACGCCGCCGGGTCGGGCAGGCGTGGCTCGAGCCCGGCGGCCAGCGCGAGCACCACCTCGACGAGCACGGCCGGTGCGGCGTGGTGCACCTGCCAGAACCCGTCCGCGGCGACCGTGTAGTCGATGGTGCCGAGCAGCGTGGGGACCGACTCCGCGACCGACCCGGTCCCGGACAGCGGCGAACCGTCGACGAGCACGCGAGGCTCGGCGTCCGGCCCGGACCCGGACCCGACGACGGCCCGCACCCGCGCGCCGGGATCGACGCGCAGGGAACCCAGGAGCGAGCCGACGTCGAGGCGGGGGTCGGCGAGCGGGAGCGTCTCCAGCGCGAGGACGTCCTGCCCCCGGTGGCGGTGCATGCCGAGGCGGCCCTCCGCGGTGCCGGTGAGCTCGACCCGCGTGCGGGTGCCGGGCAGGGCCGGGTCGGCCACCGGGTGCACCGTCGTCGAGCCCGCCGCGGCCACGTCCCCGGCCACCTGCTCACCGCCGATCCTGCGCAGGGAGTCCGCGAGGACCGCGCTCTTCCACTCCAGCTGTGCGGCGGGCGAGACGTGTCCGAGCTCTCCCCCGCCCACGCCGCCAGGGCCGGCCTCGGGCCACACGTGCGCGACCCGCTCCCGGGAGCGCTCGACGACCTCGACCGCGTCCGCGAACCACACGCGCGACCGGCGGGAGGTCACCGCCACCCGGACCACCTCGCCGGGGATCGCGTGCCGGACGAGGGTGACGACCGAGCCGGCCCGCCCGACGACGAACCCCCCGTGCGCGGGGGACCCGACCGCGATCGGGTCGTCCAGCATCTCGGCGACCTCGGCGGGCCCCGGCCCGGTCCTGCCGCGGCGGGCGGCCCCACCGCGGCCACGCCGTCCCCGGCCGGTGCGCCCGCTCCCCCGACCGGATCCGGCGCGTCCGCGCGTGCGCCCGCGGCGCCGGTCGGGCCCTGGGCCCCCGGTCCGCCGGGCTCCGGGGCCCGCGTCGTCCTCGTCAGTCACGTGCGACCTCCTGACCGCCGACCTCGTCGGCGCGAGCGAGCTGGAAGGGGACGGTGGCGACGACGACGCCGGGCACGAGCCGTAGGCGGTCCAGCAGCCGCCGGGCGGAACCGTTGTGCAGCAAGCGGTACCACACGCGGGCCGCCACGTACTCGGGGATGTAGACGACGACGATCTCCCGCGGCGAGGCCCGACGCACCGCGCGGACGTGCTCGAGGACCGGCTCGGTGACGTCCCGGAACGGTGCGTCGAGGACGGTGAGCGGGACGGGTACGCGCACCTCGTCCCACCGGCGTCGGAGCTCGTCGGTGGAGTCCTCGTCGAGGAGGACCGTCACGGCCTCGAGGCTCGACGGGCGCGTGGCGCGGGCGTAGGCGAGGGCGCGGGCGGTGGGCTGGTTGAGCGTGGAGACCAGGACGATCGCGTGCACCCGCGCAGGCAGGGACCGCGCCTCCGCGTCGGCGGGCACGGCCGTCCGGCGGGCCACGTCGTCGTAGTGCCTGCGCACCGCCCCCATGAGGAGGAACACCACGGCGACGAGCAGCACCGTGATCCAGGCACCGCGGGTGAGCTTGGTGACCAGCACGACCACGAGCACCACGGCCGTGAGCACCGCGCCGACCAGGTTGATCGCGCGGGACCTGCGGGCGGCCGACCGCAGCGCCGGGTCGTGCTCCCTGCGCAGGACGCCGCGCCAGTGCCGCACCATCCCGGTCTGCGTCAGCGTGAAGGAGACGAACACGCCGACGATGTAGAGCTGGATGAGCCGGGTGACGTCGGCCTGGAGGACGACGACGAGGACGGCGGCCCCCGCGGCGAGGGCGAGGATCCCGTTGGAGTACGTGAGCCGGTCGCCGCGCGTGTGCAGGCGGCGCGGCAGCAGCCCGTCGCGGGCGAGGACCGACGCGAGGACCGGGAAGCCGGTGAACGCCGTGTTCGCGGCGAGGAGGAGGATCGCGCCGGCGACGACGGCGACGAGCGCGACGACCGGTGCCCACCCCCACAGGACGGAGTCCGCGATCTGCACGATGGCGGGGTCCTGGTGGTAGCCCGCGCCGACCGGGACGCCGTCGCGCAGGAGCTGCTCGGCGGGACGTTCGACCACGCGGACGTCGATGGCCGTGGCGAGCCAGATCACCGACATGAGCATGGCCGCGGAGATGCCGCCGAGGAGCAGCAGCGTCGTCGCGGCGTTCCCGGACCTGGGCCTGCGGAAGGTCGGCACGCCGTTGGCCACGGCCTCGACGCCGGTGAGGGCGGCGCACCCGGAGGTGAAGGCCCGCAGGACGAGGAACGCCCCGCCGAGGGTGGTCAGGGCCTGGTCGTGCGCCGGGTCGGGCACCACGGTCAGGCTCGCCGTCGCCGCGTCGGGCAGTCCGCCGCCCAGCAGCTCGCGCCCGGCCCCGACGAGCGCGAGCACGCCCACCGAGGCCATGAACAGGTAGAACGGCACGCCGATCACCCGGCCCGACTCCCGCGTGCCGCGCAGGTTGAGCAGGGCCAGGGCGGCGACGAGCAGGGCGGCGATCGGGACGCGGTAGGGCTGGAGGGGCGGCACCGCCGAGGCGAGGTACTGGACCCCGGAGGAGACCGACACGGCGACGGTGAGCAGGTAGTCCACGAGGAGGGCGGACCCGACCCCTCGGCCCGCGCGGCGGCCGAGGTTCGTCGTCACGACCTCGTACCCGCCGCCGCCGGAGGGGTAGGCGCGCACCGTCTGCCGGTAGGACAGGACGACGACCACCATGACGACGACCACGGCGAGCCCGACGGCGGGCGACAGCGCGGTGGCCGCGACGCCCGCGAGCGCGAGGGTCAGGAGGATCTCGTCGGGCGCGTACGCGACGGAGGACAGAGCGTCGGAGGCGAACACCGGTAGCGCGAGACGCTTGGGCAGCAGGGTGCCGCCGAGGCGTTCGGTGCGCACCGGGCGACCCACGACCAGCCGCTTGAGCGCCGAGGCGAGGTCGGGCACGCGGTCGATGCTAGACCGCGGTACCGTCACCGCGTGCACGTGGTGATCATGGGCTGCGGCCGGGTCGGGGCCTCGCTCGCCGAGCAGCTCGACTCCGCCGGGCACTCCGTCGCGGTCGTCGACCAGGACCCCGACGCGTTCCGCCGGCTCGGGGACGACTTCTCCGGCCGTCAGGTCAAGGGCGTCGGGTTCGACCGCGACACCCTGCAGCAGGCCGGGATCGAGGACGCCTACGCGTTCGCCGCGGTCTCCTCGGGCGACAACTCCAACATCATCGCCGCGCGGGTCGCCCGGGAGACGTTCGCCGTGTCCCGCGTCGTCGCCCGCATCTACGACCCCCAGCGGGCCGAGGTCTACCAGCGGCTCGGGATCCCCACGGTGGCCACGGTGCGGTGGACCGCGGAGCAGGTCCTCGCCCACGTCCTGCCCTCGCCCACCCCCGCCGAGCTCGTCGACGCCTCCGGCCTCGTCTCGATCGTCCGGGTCGAGCCGAACGAGGCCTGGGCGGGCCGCACGGTCGTCGACGTCCAGGACGCCACCGGCGCGCGGGTCGCGTTCCTCACCCGCAGGGGCGCGGGCACCGTCCCGCACGCGACGTCGGTGCTCCAGCAGGGGGACCTCGTCCACGCCGCGGTGACGACCGACCGGGTGGGCGCGGTGCGCCGCGCGCTCCACGACCCGCCGGAGCGCCGGCGATGAGGGTGCTCATCGCCGGCGCGGGATCGGTCGGGCGGTCCATCGCGCTCGAGCTCCTCGCGCACGGTCACACGGTCACCCTCGTCGACCACGAGCCCGGGGCCATGCGCGTGGCGTCGGTCGCGCAGGCGGAGTGGCTGCTCGCCGACGCGTGCTCCCCGCGGGCGCTCACCGAGGCCGGGGCGGGCGAGAGCGACGTCGTCGTGGCGGCCACGGGCGACGACAAGGCGAACCTCGTCGTCTCCCTGCTCGCCAAGTCCGAGTTCGCGGTGCCCCGGGTGGTCGCGCGCATCAACAACCCGAGGAACGAGTGGATGTTCACCGAGACGTGGGGGGTGGACGTGCCCGTCTCCACGCCGCGCATCATGACCTCGCTCGTGGAGGAGGCGGTCTCGGTCGGCGACCTCGTGCCGCTGTTCCGCTTCCACCGCTCGGGCGCCTCGATCCACGAGCTCACGCTGCCGGACGGCTCGCCCGTCGTCGGGCACCGGGTGGGGACCGTCGACCTCGGGCCGCACGCGGTGCTCGCCGCCGTCATGCGCTCGGGCACCGCGTACGGGGTCGAGCCGGACCTCACCCTCGAGGCCGGCGACGAGCTGCTGCTCGTGCTCTCGGCGCAGGGCCAGGACGACCTCGATCAGCTCCAGGAGCAGCTCGCGCCCCGTGCTCAGGACTGAGCGGGCGCCGTCCCCGGCCGCTCGCGGACGAGCGCCCACGTGAACCAGGCGGCCAGCGCGAACAGCGGGATACCCATGACGAGTCGCGCCACGCCGAGCGCCGCGACCTCGCCCGCGAGGTAGAGCGGCACCTGGACCGCGAGCCGGGCGGCGAAGACACCGACCCACAGCCAGGAGGCCGCGACGTAGCGTCGACGCAGCGGGGCCGCCTCGGGATCGGTCCGCCACTGCATCCCGCGCCCCTTGAGCAGCTCGACGAGCACCCCGATCGGCGCCCAGCGCACCAGGATCGCGATCACCAGACCGAGGGCGTAGGCGGCGTTGACGTACAGGCCCCAGGCGAAGAAGTCCTCCGCCTGGCCCGAGCGCCACGCCCACACCACGCCGATGCCCACACCCAGGAGCCCGGACAGCGCCTGCGTGAGCGGGGTGCGCTGCACGAGCCGGATCGCGCACAGCACGACCGCGACGGCGAGGGAGGCCACGAGCGGGATCGTCAGCTCCCGCCAGATGACGAACGCGACGACGAAGACCGCGCCGGGCGCGACCGCCTCGATGACCCCGCGCACGCCGCCGATCGAGTCGGCCAGGGAGAAGTCCTCGGCGGCGACCTGCCCCAGGCCGGACCGGCGACCGGCGAGCGCGGCGCCGGCCGCAGCGGCCGGGTCACCAGCGGCGTCATGGTCCTTAGCGTCGCCGCGGCCCTCCTCGGCCGGCGCGTCCGGCGCGCTCATCGGTGCCTGCCGTCGGCGGCGTCGATCTCCTCGAGCTCGGCCAGGGAGGGCCGCAGCTCGTAGGCGGGATCGACGAGGGTGGGGCCGTCGTCGTCGAGCACGACGCCCTCGGCGACCAGGCGTCGGCCCGGGACCACGCCGGGCACCCGGCGCCGCCCGCGCAGCACGAGCGCGAGCTCGCCGGTGCCGTCGAACAGGTGCGCCCGCAGGTCCGGGGCCGCATCGACCGGCGGGTAGGTGACCGACCGCAGGACACCCGTGACGCGGACCCGCTCGCGGGGCCGGACGGACCCGATCGGACGGCAGCCGTCCACCCGGGAGGACTCGCGCTCGTCGCGGGCGTCGAGCTCGGCGACGCTCGGGAGGAGCCCGCGCCGTGACGTCACCGGGTCTCCGTGGTCTCGGGGCCGCGCTGCAGGTCGCGGAGCGTGAGCGTGCGGCGTTCCGGCGCACCGCCCGTGTCGACCTCCGACCCGGCCTCGGCCGTGCCGGGCGCGGTGAGCGTGACGACCTCGCGCGGGGCGCGGGCCTCCGGACCCCGGTCGACGACGACGTCCGCGAGCACGTCCCGCAGCGGCTCGGCCGCGGCGTCGTCCGTGGCCGCGAGGCCGGAGAGCATGCCGCGCAGGAACCAGCGTGGCCCGTCGACACCGATGAACCGCAGCACGTTCATCGCGCTCGTACCGTCCGAGCGCGTGACCGGGAGGTGGACGACGAGCTCGTCGCCCCAGCGTCCGGTCGTCTCCTCGACCATGCCCTTCTGCTTCTCGACCGAGGCGGCGAGCTCCGCGCGGACCTCGTCCCACAGGCCGGCCGAGCGTGGGGCGGCGAACAGCTGCATCTGCAGGGCGGAGCCCTCGAGCGCGACCGACGTGCCGATGACCGTGCGGCGCTTCTTCTCCAGCTCGAGCCGCACCTTCATCCCCGACGCCCGGGGGATGCGCAGCGCGCCGAGGTCGAGGCGACCGTCGAGGTCGGGCCGGTCGGCCACGTCGAACGGGCCGGCCGCCTCGTCGGCGCTCTCCGCGTCGTCGGTACCGGTGGTGGCGTCGTCCTGCTCCGGCTCCGGCGTCTCGGCCGCCTTGTGCCGGCCGCGTGAAAACAGTCCCATGCGTTCCTCTCCTGCCCGCCGTCGCCGCGGCCGCGGCGCGCCCGGCGGACACCGCGTGCGAGCCTACCCGCGAGGCCCGGCCCGCTGCGGCCGGTGGTGCGTCACGGTCGTCCGGCGGTGGTCGGAGCCCGCCCGCGGTGGCAGGCTGGGGCCGTGACCACCACCTCGTCCCCGCTCTTCCGCGAGCGGCTCGTCCCCGGCCTCGTGCCGATGGTCCTGGCGGCCTTCCTGGGCCTGTCGCTCGCGCTGGCGGCGATGCCGTTCGGCGTCGTCCCGGCGGTCGTGGTCGGCGTCGTCTCGGCCGTGGCGGCGGGGGCCGGGCTCGTGCTCACGTCCCCGGTCGTCGAGGTCGTGGCGGAGGGGCCCGGTGAGCAGGGCGACGTCGGCGAGGAGGGACCGACGCTGCGGGCCGGAGGCGCCGCGATCGCTCTCGCCAGGCTCGGGGACGCCCACCCGCTCGACCGCGAGGGGATGCGGGCGATCATGGGGCCGCGCGCCGATGCGCGGTCGTTTCTCGTCCATCGTTCGTGGGTCCGTCGCGGCGTCGCGGTCGTCGTCGAGGACGATCGGGACCCGACCCCGATGTGGGTCGTCTCGACGCGGCGGCCGGACGAGCTGGCCGCCGCGCTGAGATCAGGTCAGGCCGCGCACTCGGTGCAGACGAGCTGACCGTTCTCCTCGTACGCGAGCTGGCTGCGGTGGTGGACGAGGAAGCAGCGCGAGCACGTGAACTCGTCCGCCTGGCGCGGGAGCACGCGGACGCTCAGCTCCTCGCCGGACAGGTCGGCGCCGGGGAGCTCGAAGCCCTCGGCCGCCTCGGTCTCGTCCTCGTCCACCGAGCTCGACGACTGCTCGGCGCGACGCGCCTTGAGCTCCTCGATCGAGTCCTCGCCCAGCTCCTCTTCGTTCTTGCGGGGTGCGTCGTAGTCAGTCGCCATGCTGGCGTCACGCTCCGGGTTCTACTCGTGGTTCGCGGGGTGGGATACGCCCCTGGATCGCGGTCAACGCATACCTGCGGAGATTGTTCCCGACCTTGGTCGGACGGATTGTGCACCACAAATCCTCCGGCGGCCACCCGGATCCACGGGTCGGCGCCCGGGGCGCGGCCGGCCGCGGATCCTCGCGCCCGTCTCCGCCGGTGCGCCGCCCCGCACCCGCGGCCGCACGCGGCGCACTGTGAGGCGTTCCACTGCCACCGGCGCCGGTGCCGGCCCCGGGGCCGCCGCGACCTCCCGCGCCCCCGGCTCGCTGGCACCTATCCTGTTGGCGCCCGGGCCCACGGGTTGTCGCCGAGGAGGACCCCATGGTCGATCTGACCGTCACCGGAACGTCCGAGTCCGGCGAGCACCTGCTCGTCGGCGGACCGGACGGCGCCGAGTACCGCCTGCGGATCGACGAGGACCTCCGCACCGCGCTGCGCCGCGCATCGGCCACCAGCCGGCGCACCGCCGAGCCGAGGCACCTCTCGCCCCGGGACATCCAGACGCTCCTGCGCGCCGGCCAGGACGTCGACGAGATCGCCGAGGAGCACGGGCTGCCCCGGGAACGGGTCGCGCCGTTCGAGCCCCCGGTGACGGCCGAGCGCGCCTTCGTCACGGAGCAGGCCCGCAAGCAGCGGGTCGGGCACGACTCCGACTCCCCCACGCTCGGCGACCTCGTCGTCGACCGGCTGGCGGCCCGCGGTGTCGAGGTCGAGCACCTGGCGTGGGACGCCCGGCGGCGCGCGGGCGAGTCGTGGCAGGTCGGCGTCACCTTCGTCGCGGCCCGCAAGGAGCGGACCGCGATGTGGACGATCGACCTGCAGGCGCGGACCCTGGTCGCCGTCGACGACGAGGCCAGGTGGCTCTCGGAGACCGACGTCAGCGCGGGCCGGCGTCCCGCGCGCAGCGACGGCCCGCTCGGCGAGGTCCGCTCCCGACCGGGTGCCGAGCCGCCGTGGGCCCGCGAGGACCGACCTGCCGGCGCCGCGGAACGGGCCGTCACCGACCGCGACGGCTCCGGCGTGGACGCGTCCGCCGCGGGCGGCACCCCTCGGTCCGCGGTGGGCGGCGCGACGGAGGACCCCGTGACCTCGCCCGCCGACCTGCCGGACGACGACGCCACGGAGGCGCTGCTGGACGACCTGGCCGCCCACCGCGGGACCCGGCAGGACATCGACGACCTGCAGGACGAGCTGGACCTGGACTCGCTCGACGAGGACGACGACGCGGACGAGATCCCGGCCGCGCACCCCCCGGCCTCCCGGCCCGACCAGGCGCGCGACGCCCAGGTGCTGTCGCTTGACGCCCATCGGCGCGCGCGGCCCGGCATCGGGCCGGACCCCGACGAGGTCGCGCTCGACCCGCGCGGCACACACCCCTCGGGGCGGGGCAGGCCGGCCCCGAGCGCGGACGAGGACGCGCGCGCGACGACGACGGCCCGCACGGCGGACGCCCGTGGGGAGGGCACCCGCACCGGTGGTCCGGCCGCGGGCGAGGCGACGGACGCACCCGACACGCACGCGTCGGACCCCGACGCGGACCCGCCGACCGACCACGGGGACGGTGACCCCGAGCACGACTCACCCGCCGCGGCCTCCCCCGACGCCGACGGCTCCGCCACGGAGGAGGACGCTCCCGCCCCGGCGAGGACGGCACGATCCCCACGTTCGTCCGGGCGCAAGCAGCGGCGGTCGGTGCCGTCGTGGGACGAGATCGTGTTCGGGTCGCGCTCGGATCCCACCGACTGACGACCCACCGCGTCAGGGCGGCGACCCACCGCACCAGGGCGCGGCCGACCGACGACGCCCCGCCGCTCCGGCGCGTCAGTCGCCCGCGAGGTCCAGCGTCGGTGGGCTCAGCTCGCCCACCCGGGCGCGCGCGGCCGTCAGCCCGCGCATGTGGTGGCTGCGGCACAGCACCTCGTACGCGACCTCCGCCGCGGGGGCTCCCGTCAGGTCGGCGGTGTCGCCGACGACGACCTGCTCGCCCTCGGTGACCATGACGCCGCCGACCGTGCGCGCGTTGTGCGTCGCCCGGGCACCGCACCAGCACAGCGCCTCGACCTGGAGGCGCTCGACCCGGTCGGCGAGCTCGACGAGCCTGGCCGCCCCGGGGAACAGCCGCGTGCGGAAGTCCGTCGTGATGCCGAACGCGAAGACATCGACGTCCATCTCGTCGGCCACCCGGGCGAGCTGCTCGACCTGCCCGGGCGTGTAGAACTGCGCCTCGTCGCAGACGAGGTAGTCGACCCGTCCACCCGCGGTGCGGCGCCGGACGACCTCCGCCCAGAAGTCGGTCTCGTCGCTGACCTCGACGGCCGGCGCTCGCAGCCCCAGCCGGGAGGAGAGGACGCCCGTGCCGCCCCGGTCGCTACGGCTGAAGCGCAGCCCGTCCAGACCGCGCGCGGCGTGGTTGTGGTCGACCTGGAGCGCGAGCGTGGACTTCCCGGAGTCCATGGTCCCGGAGAAGAAGACGAGCCGACCCATCAGGCGTCGGCCACCAGGAGCGGTACCTGCTGCTCGTCCGGCGTCGACGAACCGTGCACGCCGATCAGGGCGGTGGACCCGATCGATGCGGAGCCCTCCTCGAGGACCACGGTGGCACCGCCGAGGAGCGCGACGACCTCGCCGACGGCCCCGCGCCGGTCCTCGGGCACGTCGACGCCCAGCGCCCCGGAGGCGAGCAGCTCCTCGCGGGTGAGAACCGCGGAGTCGGGCCCGAGCACGTCCCGCCAGCGCCGTGCGACGTCGTCGGGGTGGGCGTCGTCGGTGAGGAACAGGTGGCACGCCCGCGGCTCGCCGGCCACCTGGGCGACTCCTCGGCACAGCTCCGGGTGCGCCGCGAGGTCGATGCGCTCGGCGACGTCGACCATGCCGTGGTCGGCCGTGACGACGACGAGCGTGCCGCGGGGCAGCTCCCGGGTGAGCCGGCGCAGCTCGGCGTCGGCCGCCATGAGCTCCTCGCCCCACTCCCACGACCCCCAGCCGTGCACGTGACCGACGTGGTCGACCTCCCCCCAGTAGAGGTAGGCCAGGTTCGCGTCGCCCCGCAGTGCGCCGACCGCGACGTCGACCCGGTCGGCGAGGGACTCCCCCGTGACGCCGCGGCCGCCGCGCAGGGCCGACCGCGTGAGGCCCGAGCCGACGAACCGTGCCGGCCCGATCGTCACGGCGCCGCGCGCGTCGCCGGTGCGGGCCGCCGCCTGCTCGAACAGGGTCGGGACGCGCTGCCACCGCTCGGCGGTCATCGGCGCGTCCTGCCAGGTGACGAGGTTGACGAGCTCGCCGCTGGGCGGATGACGCAGCGTGTAGCCGAGCATGCCCGTCAGGCCCGGGAGCTCGCCGGTGCCGAAGGTCGTCAGCGCGGCGGCCGTGGTCGAGGGCAGGCACGTGTCCAGCGTGACGGCGTCGGGCAGCAGCGAGCGCAGGAACGGCGCGTGCCCCCCGCGCTCGGTCAGCTGGGCGAGGCCGAGACCGTCCACGAGGACGACGCACACCTTGGTCGCCGTCGGCAGCCCCAGGTCGGCGCGGTCGAGCGCGGAGTCCCGGCCGGCCGAGGCGGTGGCCACACCGACGGAGTCGAACGCCGCCGGCAGGACCGCCCGCAGGTGGCGGCCGAGGTCGGGTGCGCCGGGTGCCCGTGCCCGCATCCGGTCCGGCCTCAGGACTGGCCGGCGGTCGCGCCGGACAGCTCGCGGGCGAACCGCAGCGCGCGGTCGAGCGCGTCCTGCCCGTCGGCCTGCGCCGCGACCCGGATGACGACGTCCTCGGGCGAGAGCGTGCCGGTCATCCCGTGGTCCGCCTCGCAGTCCGGGTCGCCGCACGACTGCCGCTCGAGGTCGACCCGGTGGATCGCCCCCCAGCCGACCGACAGGGTGAGCTCGGACGTGCTCCCGCGGCCGGCGGGGTCGAGGACGCCGTGCGTGAGTGCGACGGTGCGGATCTCGTGCAGGGCGACGGTCTCGGACGTGGCGAGCGCGCCCGGGCCGGACTCCTCGTCCGCGACGTCGTCGACGTGGACGACGACGAACCTGCTGCGGGTCAGCGCGAGCACCGTGAGGTGGCGGCGCAGCTCGTGGTCGAAGGTCGTCTCGGGGTGCACGAGGTGCGCCGTGACGGCCTCCCCGGCGAGCGCGACGTCGAGCACGTCCGCGACGAGCTGCGGGTAGAAGCCCGCGTCGTCGAGGTCTTGGCGCAGTGAGCTGGTCCGAGGCACCGTCTCATCCTGCCACCCCGGCCGGACCCGCATGGGCGGGCGTGGCCCCCGGCGCTCCTCGCGTCGGATCCTCACCCCTCGTCGTCCGGCGTGGACGGCCGGGGCAGCGCCCGTCGGCCGGCGTCCATCCGGCTGGGCGCCCGCAGCGCCACCCGCGCACCCGCCACGGACAGGGAACGGCGCCCGACGATGACCGGGTTGAGCTCGATCTCCGCGATCGAGGGCAGGTCGTCGACGAGGGCGGCGACGCGACCGAGGACGTCGGCCAGCGCGCGGGTGTCCACCGCGTGCAGGCCTCGGTCGCCGGTGAGTCGGGCGGCCGCGCGCAGGTCGGTGATCATCGTCGCCACGTCCCTGGCGGTGACCGGCGCGACCCGGTAGGTGACGTCCCCGAGGATCTCCGAGGCGTCGCCGGCCACGCCGAGCGAGATCACCGGACCGTACACGGGGTCCTCCCCGCCGCGGACGACGACGGCGACGCCCGGGGCGGCCATCGCCTGCACCTCCAGGGCGGACTCCCGGCCCAGCACGTCGCGCGAGCGCGAACGTATCTGGCGGACTGCGGCGCGCACGTCGTCGTCGTCGAGCAGGTCCAGGCGGACGCCGCCCAGGTCCGTGCGGTGCCGCAGCACGTCGTCGAACGCCTTGACCGCCACCGGGTACCCCACCTCCCGGGCGACCGTCACCGCGTCGGCGGCGATGTCGTCGTCGGTCGTGGCCGGCCCGGACCCGACCGGGTGAGCGAGCAGAAGGTCGATGCCGTAGGTGCCCAGGAGCGCCGCGACGCGGTCGGGCGTCAGGACGACCGTCTCGCCGCTGGTCGCGGTGGGCAGCACGTCGAGGACCGCGGCGCGCGCGGCGAGCGGGTCGGTGCCGTCCGGCTCGAGCAGGGCCCCGACGTCCGCGTCGCGCCGCGCCTGGGCGGCGGCGCGCAGCGCGACGGACCGGGCGGCCACCTCGAGCGAGCCGACGGCGGGCAGCGCGTGCTCGCCGGAGCGGAGCCGCTCGTCGAGTCCGTGCAGCCCGGAGACCCAGGCGACCCAGGGGCGGTCCGCGTCGGCGGCTGCGGCCGCTGCGACGACGGCGAGCAGCTCGTCGTCGACCCCGCCGAGCACGTCCGCGACGGCGACGACGACGGCGTCGACGTCCTCGTCGAGGACGACCCCCTGCAGCCGCTCGCGGGCGGCGACCGGGCCGGCGTCGAGGACGGCGACCGGGCCGACGGGCGAGAGTCCGGCCGCCCGGGCGGTCGCCGACAGGGTGGCCGCGAGCGAGTGGGACGTGGCCGCCAGCGCGACCCGCACGCCCGCGGGTGCCGGCTGGGTGAGGGCCACGGCGGCCAGGTCCAGCGCCTCGCGCACGGAGCGGGCGGGCAGGGCGCCGGCCTGGGCCAGCACGGAGTCGATGACGGACGGCGGGAGCGCGGAGGTGGCGACCGCGTGCCCGGGCAGCGTGGCGACCGCCGTGGTCGCGGACGTGAGCACGACCAGGGCGCGCTCGGCGGACAACCGCCTGGCGACGCGCGTGAACTTCCGGGCGTTGCCGAGCGTCTGCAGGTGGACGATGCCGACCCCGACCCGGTCGTCCGCGGACCAGCCCTGCATCGTGTCGTTGCCGGAGACGTCGATGCGGTTGCCGGCGGCCACGACCGCGACCTCGGGCAGCCGGCGGTTGGCGGCGCCCTGCCGGAGCGCGAGGGCCGCCTCCCGGGTCTGGGCGAAGATCCCGAGGCCCCGGCCACCGACCTCCGGAGCGGGCCCGTCGGGGCCCAGGCCGAGGCCCGGGTCGGCGAGGGTGAGGTCGTAGGCGCCCGCGTCGCCCCTGCCCAGGACCCCGTAGGAGGCGGGACCGAGCACGCGCAGTCCGGCGAGGCGCGTCGCGCGCAGCAGGTCGAGCTGGTGCTCCCGGCCCGGACCGAGAGCGAACCCGCCCGTGAGCACCACGAGCGAGCGCACGCCGAGGGCGCGCAGCCCGGGGACGCAGGCGACGACCCGGGCCGGCTCGCCGGCGACGACGGCGAGGTCGAGGTGCTCGGGCAGGTCGACCTCTCCAGAGGAAAGGGCGTCGAGGTCGCTCACGTGCTCCGCGCCGCCCGGGTCCAGGGGGCCGACGGCCACGAGCGGGATCGTCCCCTGCGCCCCGGCCGCGGCACGCGCCCGCGCGAGGATCCTCGAGGCCATCGGCCGGCCCGCCTCGTCGAGGGCGACGACGACGGCGCCCCGCGCGGCGGTCAGGGTGTGCATGGACAGCGCCTCCGCGCGCCGCTCCCGCTCGGCGAGGACCTCCCAGGAGCGGCCCGTGCTGCGCAGCGGGATCTCGAGGCTGACCACCCCGTCGTCGTAGCGGGAGCGGACCTCGTAGCCGGCGTCGGAGAAGACCCGGATCATCTGGGTGTTCTCCGGCAGGACGTCGGCGACGAACGTGTGGACGCCACGCTCCCGCGCCGCCGCCACGACGTGCTCGAGAAGGATCGAGCCCAGTCCGCGGCCCTGCTCTGCGTCGGAGACGGCGAACGCCACCTCGGCCGTGCCGGGCTCGACGACGTCGTACCGACCCACGCCCCGGATCACCGGCCCCTCGGTGAGGACGAGCGCGACCCGCCCGACATGGTCGACGTTGGTGAACCGGTGGGCGTCCTGGGGCGAGAGCCGCGGCATGGGGGCGAAGAAGCGGAAGTACTGCGAGCGCTCGGACTGCGCGGCGTGGAAGTCGGACAGCGCGTCGGCGTCCGCCGGCGAGATCGGCCGGATGTGCATCGTGGCCCCGTCGCGCAGGACCACGTCCGCCTCCCAGCCCGCGGGCGCCCCCCGGTCGGTCCCGGCGTCCCGGTCCTCGGTGGCCTCAGGCGTTCCCATGGGTCCAACCTAGTGCGCGACGTGACGCGCCCCACGCGGCGGCAGGGCCGGGGGCGCGTCCGGCGGCGTGCCGTACGCCGCCCACCGCCCGCCGTGGTGCGACGATCGTCGGCATGCCGCGCACCGCACCGCCCGTCGTGGACGAGCACATCGTCGACATCGACGTCGCCGCCGAGATGGAGGGCTCGTTCCTCGAGTACGCCTACTCGGTGATCTACGCCCGTGCCCTCCCCGACGCCCGCGACGGGCTCAAGCCCGTCCAGCGCCGGATCCTTTACCAGATGGACCAGATGGGGCTCCGGCCCGACCGGGCGCACGTGAAGTCCTCCCGGGTGGTCGGTGACGTCATGGGCAAGCTCCACCCGCACGGCGACACGGCGATCTACGACGCCATGGTGCGGCTCGCCCAGGACTTCGCCATGCGGCTGCCCGTCGTGGACGGGCACGGCAACTTCGGCTCGCTCGACGACGGCCCCGCCGCCCCCCGGTACACGGAGGTGCGCCAGGCGCCCGCCGCCGTCGCGATGGTCGCCGACCTCGGCGAGGACGTCGTGGACCTCGTGCCGAACTACGACGGCTCGACGACGCAGCCCGAGGTGCTGCCGGCGGCGTGGCCGAACCTGCTCGTCAACGGCGCCTCGGGGATCGCCGTCGGGATGGCGACCAACATGGCGCCCCACAACCTCGTCGAGGTGGTCGCCGCGGCGCGGCACCTCGTGGCCCACCCGGACGCGAGCCTGGAGGCCCTGCAGCGGTTCGTCCCCGGCCCCGACCTGCCCGGCGGCGGACGGATCGTCGGCCTCGAGGGCGTGCGCGAGGCGCAGGCCGGTGGCCGCGGGTCGTTCCGCACCCGGGCGACCGTCCGGGTCGAGCAGGTCACACCACGCAAGAAGGGCATCGTCGTCACCGAGCTGCCCTACATGGTGGGGACCGAGCGCGTGATCGGGAAGATCAAGGACGGGGTCGACGCGCGGCGGATCGAGGGCATCACCGGCGTCGTCGACCTCACCGACCGGCACCAGGGGCTGCGGCTCGTCATCGAGCTCAAGACCGGGTTCAACCCGGACGCCGTCCTCGAGCAGCTCTACCGGTACACCCCGCTCGAGGAGTCCTTCAGCATCAACAACGTGGCCCTCGTCGAGGGTCGGCCACGGACCCTCGGGCTGAAGGAGATGCTCGAGGTCTACGTCGACCACCGGCTCACCGTCACGCGGCGTCGTTCCGAGCATCGCCTGCGCAGGGCTCGCGAGCGCTCCCACCTGCTCGAGGGCCTGCTCGCCGCGGTGCTCAACATCGACGAGGTCGTCCAGCTCATCCGGTCGGCCGAGAGCGCCGAGGCGGCCCGGACCGGACTCATGACCGTCTTCGACCTCACCGCCGAGCAGGCGACGTACATCCTCGACCTCCAGCTGCGCCGGCTCACGCGCTACTCGGTCCTGGAGATCGAGGGCGAGCACGAGGAGCTGCTGCGCCGTGCCGCCGAGCTCGAGGAGATCCTCGGCTCGGACCAGGCGCTGCGCTCGCTCGTCTCCGCGGAGCTCGCCGAGGTGGCCAAGGCCCACGGGACACCGCGGCGCACCGTGCTGCTCGAGTCCGCCGGGGGCGCGCCGAGGTCCGGCGCCGAGGCGGCCGCGGTGCCCGCCCGCGGCCGGAGGGGGGCCACCGCGGCGCCCCTGGAGGAGCCCGACGACCCGTGCTGGGTCCTGCTCGGGGGCACCGGGCGGATCGCCCGGACGCCGGGCGAGGACGCCCCGCCGCGCACGGGCGACCGGGTCGCGCACGACGCCGTCACCCACGCGGTCGCGACGACCGCACGCTCCGACGTCGGGATCGTCACCTCCGCGGGCCGGGTCGTCCGGCTCGAGGCGCTCCACGCCCCCGCCCTGCCCGGGACCACCACCGCGCCCGGGTTGTCCGGCGGGACCGCCGTCGAGGAGCTCGTCGCGCTGGAGCGGGAGGAGACGGTCGTGGGGCTCGTCGGCCTCGGCGACGACGCGCCGACCGTGGCCCTCGCGACCGCGTCCGGCGTGGTCAAACGGGTCTCCCCCGCCGACCGCCCGGCCAGCCGTGAGTCCTGGGACGTCATCGCCCTCGCGGACGGCGACTCCCTGGTCGCCGCCCGCCACGCCGGCGACGACGACCAGCTCGTGCTCGTGTCCTCCGACGCCCAGCTGCTCCGGTTCGACGCCTCGCTCGTGCGGCCCACCGGACGCTCGGGCAAGGGCGTGGCGGGGATCCGTCTCGCCGCGGGCGCACGGCTCGTCCACATGGGCGTCGCCCCGACGTCGGACCTCGGCTCACGGGCCGTGGTGACGATCGCGGGGCCCGGGGGCGCGCTGCCCGGGACCACGCCCGGGAGCGCCAAGGTCACCCCGCTGGACCGCTACCCCGCCAAGGGCCGCGCCACCGGCGGCGTGCGGGCGCACCGGTTCCTGCGCGGCGAGGACGAGCTCCAGCTCGCCTGGGTCGGTCCGATGCCGGTGCGCGCCGTCGGGGCCGGCGGGCAGGCCGTCGACCTTCCCGAGGTCGACGAGCGCCGCGACGGGTCCGGCCACGCGCTGTCGGTGCCGGTCGCTGCGATCGGCTGACGGCCGGGAGGCCCGCCGGCCGGGGAACGGGGACGGCTCGTACGCGGGCCGCCCACCCACGTCGTCCCTGCTCAGCAGGCCGTTGGTCCCGTGACTCGCGGCCCGTGCCGTGCTGTGCTGGTCCCACGCGGACCGGACAGGTGCCGCGCTCGAACAACCAGGGAGGACCAGATGTCAGTCATCGACATGTTCAGCCTCGACGGGAAGGTCGCCTACGTCACCGGCGCCGCACGGGGCATCGGGGCAGCCCTCGCGGAGGCGCTGGCCGAGGCGGGTGCAGACGTCGCGATCGTCGACATCGACGAGGACGCGGCCCGCGCGACCGCGGACCGGCTGGCGGAGGCGACGGGCCGGCGAACGGCGGCCTACCGCATCGACGTCACCGACCCCGCACAGGCACAGGTGCTTGTCGACTCCGTCGTGGCGGACCTCGGCTCGCTCGACATCGCCTTCCACAACGCGGGGATGGCGCACAACGAGCCGGTCGAGGAGCTGACGGTCGAGGACTGGCAGCGGATGATGAACCTCAACCTCAACGCCGTCTTCTACGGCACCCAGGCGGCCGGCCGGCACATGCTGGCCAACGGCGGGGGCGCGATCGTCAACACCGCGTCGATGTCCGGCCACATCGTCAACGTCCCCCAGCCGCAGGCCCACTACAACACGTCCAAGGCGGGCGTCATCCACCTGTCGAGGTCGGCGGCGACCGAGTGGGCCCAGCGGGGCGTACGGGTCAACACGATCAGCCCCGGGTACATCGGGACCGAGCTTCTGCAGGCTCCCGCGCTCAAGCCTCTCCTCGAGGAGTGGGCGAGCCTGACGCCGCAGCGCCGCGTCGGCACCCCGGAAGAGCTCAAGGGCATCGCCGTCTACCTCGCGAGCGACGCGGCGAGCTACACGACGGGTACCGACGTCGTCGTCGACGGCGGGTACACGCTCGTCTGATCCCCACCTCCGGGCCTCGGCTTCGACCCACCCGCGCGGCTCCGCCCCCCTCCGGGAGCGGGGCCGCCTCGCATCGCGCGCAGCCGTCGAACCAGCACCCCGATCCCGAGGAGAGTGCGGCCCCGACACTCTGAGATCCCTCTCGCTCGTGGAGCAGAGCCGCGCTCACTCGTCCGGCAGACTGCCGCTCACTCGCCGGGAAGAACCGCCCTCACCCACCGAGCACAACTCCCCTCACTCGCCACCGAGTGGGCAGGCGACCGTGGCGAACGACCCGCGCGACACGCCGGGGGTTGTGTCGTCACCGCTGCGCACCTACTCTGCGGAAAGCGCTTTCGCGCATGCACGTTCCGAACAAGGAGGCTCGGATGTCGACGAAGATCTTCAGGCTCGCCGCGGTGACCGCCGGCGCAGCCCTCGTGCTCGCCGCGTGCGGCGGATCGGACGACGAGGGAGGCGGCGAGGACACCGACGACCCCATTGTCATCGGCGTCTCGCTCCCCCTGACCGGCGACTTCGCCGAGCCGGGTCTCGGCGTCCAGCGCGGCTACGAGGTGTGGGCCGAGGTCGTCAACGACAACGGCGGCCTGCTGGGGCGTCAGGTGGAGCTGCGGATCCTCGACGACGCCTCGGACGCGGCCCGCGTGGTGTCGGACTACGAGTCGCTCATCGCGCAGGACGAGGTCGACCTCGTCTTCGGCCCCTTCTCCACCCGCCTCGTGGTGCCCGCCTCGCGCGTCGCCTCCGAGTACGGGATGCTGTTCGTCGAGCCGGCCGCCGCGGCCGCCGAGGTCTTCGAACAGGGCTTCGAGAACATCTTCTACGCGGCGCCCGCCATCGCCCCCGACCACTACAACAACCTGGTCGAGTACATCGGCCAGATGCCGGAGGACGAGCGGCCGGAGACCGTCGCCGTCGCCGCGATGGACGACCCGTTCGCCCAGGGCACCGCGTACGGCCTGCGGGACGGTCTCGAGGAGCTCGGGCTCGAGATCGTCGTCGACGAGGTCTACCCGCCCAACGCCACCGACTTCTCGGGCATCGCGGCCCAGATCGCCTCGGCCGACCCCGACGTCGTCATCGGCGGCACGCAGTACCAGGACGCGGTCAACCTCATCCTGGCCCTGCAGCAGCTCAACTACCAGCCACGGCTGGCGGCCTTCTCCACCGCGCCGACGAACCCCGAGTTCGTCGAGGCGATCGGCGGCAACGTCGAGGGCATCATCGCCCCGACCGGATACACCCCCGAGGCCGAGTTCCCCACCAATGCCGAGTTCGTCGAGGCCTACACCGAGATCCACGGGCACGCGCCCGGCGAGGACGAGGCCAACGCCTACACCACCGGTCAGGTCGTCGCCGCCGCCGTCGAGGCCGTCGGCTGCGCCGAGCAGGGTGACTGCCAGCAGGACCTCATCGACTGGCTCCATGAGAACTCGGTCGACACGATCGTCGGCACCCTGTCCTGGGACGAGGCCGGCCGCCCCGACGGTGCCCACCTGATCCAGCAGTACGTCGACGGTGAGATCGCCATCGTCCTGCCCGACGAGACCGCCACGACCGAGCTCGTCTACCCCAAGCCGGAGTGGTGAGCGGATGGTCTCCGGAACGCTGCTGTTCCAGTCCCTGATCCTGGGGATCCTCCTCGGCGGCCTCTACGCCCTGCTCGCCGCCGGGCTCACGCTGTACTTCGGCATCATGCGCGTGGTCATGCTCGCGCACGCCGCGTTCATCGTGCTCTCCGCCTACATCGCCTGGCGCTGGCACATCGTCACCGGCTGGGACCCGCTGCTCTCGCTGGTCGTGACGATCCCGCTGTTCTTCCTCCTCGGGTTCGTCATCCAGCGGTTCCTGCTCAGTCGGCTCCGTCCGGCGACGATGACGATGATGTCGGTGCTGCTCACCTTCGCGATCGCCCTGGCGATCGAGGGCGGGCTCGGCATGGCCTACACCGGCACGCAGCGCCGCATCAACCTCTCCTACGGGTCGGAGAGCCTCGAGCTCCTCGGCGCCCGGATCCCGGTCGTCCAGATCATCTCGTTCGGGCTGGCCGTCGTCGCCCTGCTCGTCCTGTGGTTCATCCTGCAGAGGACCCGCACGGGTCGGGCGCTGCGGGCCACGATCCAGCACCCCCAGGCGGCCAAGCTCGTCGGCATCGACACCGACCGGGTCGCCGGCCTGGGCTTCGGGCTCGGACTGGCCACCGCGGCCGTCGGCGGTGCCGCGCTCTCGCTCCAGGCGACCATCTTTCCGTCGCTGCACTGGCACTGGGTGGGACCGCTCATGGCGATCATCGTCGTCGGCGGGCTCGGGTCGATCCCCGGGGCGGCCGTCGCCGCCCTCGTCCTCGGCGTCATGCGGCTCATGCTCGAGATCCCCGTCGGCTCCACGTGGGCCCAGACGATCTTCTACCTCGCGCTCTTCCTCACCCTGATGTTCCGTCCGCAGGGACTGTTCGGAGGCCGTCTTGCCCAGCGATTCTGAGACCATCACGGCGCCCGCCACCGTGCGTCGCGCCACGCGCCCGAACGAGCGCTCCTCCGGGGTCCGGCGGGCGCGCAGCCTCGGTGCGATCGCCGTCGTCGTCGCCCTGCTCGCGCTCTGGCCGCTCCTGGCGCCCAACGCCTACATGCTCTCCGCCGGCGTCATCGTGCTCAACTACGCGGTGCTCGCCACCGGCTGGAACATCATGGGCGGGTTCACCGGGTACATCTCGCTCGGGCACATCGCGTTCTTCGGCCTCGGCGCCTACGGGACCGCGCTGCTCGTGCGCGACACCGGGATGGACAGCTTCGTCGCCATGGGCGTGGCCGCCGTCATCGTCCTGCTCGTCTCGATCCCGGTCGGCTACGCCGCGCTGCGGGTGCGCGGGGCGTCCTTCGTCATCGTGACGATCGCGCTCGTCCTCGTGCTGCAGCTCGTGTTCCAGTCCTGGCGCTCCTTCACCGGCGGCTCCGAGGGCCTGCCCGTGCCCCGGCCGTTCGAGGGCATGCTGCGGCCCGAGATGCACCAGACGTTCTACTTCCTCTTCCTCGGTCTGCTCGCGCTCGCTCTGGTGGTCTGGGCGCTGATCGACCTCTCGCAGTTCGGCTCCGGGCTCAAGGCGGTCCGCGAGGACGAGGACAAGGCCGAGTCGCTCGGCGTCCCCACCGCGGGACTCAAGCTCGTGGCGTTCACGATCTCCGCGTTCGTCGTCGGGCTCGCCGGCGGCCTGTACGGACTGTGGTTCGGCGACCTCGACCCGATCTTCCAGTTCGACGTCGTGCTCAGCTCCCAGGTGGTGCTCATGGCGCTCCTGGGCGGGACCCGGTTCCTCTTCGGCCCGCTGATCGGCGCGATCGTCGTCGGCTCCGCGCTGGAGTACCTCGTGCTCGAGTTCGGGCAGAGCCAGTTCCACCTCGTCGCCACCGGCCTCCTGCTCGCGATCGTCGTCCTCTTCGTGCCCGACGGCGTGCTCACCGAGCTGCAGAGCCTGTGGCGCCGGGTCCGCCACACCGGCGAGACGTCGATCCGCGAGATGACCGCCGAGGAGCTGCGCGACGCGCAGACCCCGACCACGGGCACGACGACGGGTGCGTCACCCGCACCCGAGGCGGGGCCCGACGACGCGACGGACGACAGCGCCGACGAAGGGAGCGGGCGATGACCGCGACGAGGACCGAGGAACGCACGACCACCGGCGCGGCGGTCCTGCGCACCGAGAACCTGTCGAAGTCCTTCGGCGGCGTGCACGCCGTGGCCGAGGCGTCGGTGACGTTCCTCGACGGGAAGATCAACGGGCTCATCGGCCCCAACGGATCAGGAAAGACCACGTTCTTCAACTGCGTGACCGGCATGATCCGACCCGACTCGGGCCGCGTGACCATGCGCGAGCAGGACATCACCGGCTGGGCGCCGCACAGGATCGCCCGCGCCGGCCTCGGGCGCAGCTTCCAGCTGTGCCGGGTCTTCCCGCGCATGACCGTGCTGGAGAACATGCTCGTCGCCGTCCAGCCCCGCTCGCTCGGCCAGTACCTGAGCGGCAGCACGTCGCCCGCCACGGTCGAGCGGGCGCGCGCCATGCTCGCCCGGGTCGGGATCGACCACCTCGAGCGCTCCGAGGCCAGGGACATCTCCTACGGCCAGCAGAAGCTCCTCGAGCTGGGGTCGACCCTCATGTCCGACCCGCCGTTCGTCATGCTCGACGAGCCGGCAGGAGGGGTGAACCCCTCGCTGATCGAGCGCATCGCCGTGCTCGTGCGCGAGCTGAACGACGAGGGCACGACCTTCCTCGTCGTCGAGCACAACATGGACCTCATCATGCGGCTGTGCGACCACATCGTCGTGTTCGACCGGGGTGCCCCGATCGCCGAGGGACCGCCGTCCGTCGTCCAGTCCGACCCGCGAGTGCTGGAGGCCTACCTTGGTGTCTGAGTCCGACGTCATCCTCGACCTCGACCGCATCGAGGCCGGCTACGGCAGGGCCGCGCTCGTGCTGCGCGGGCTGTCGATCACCGTCCGCCGCGGCACCGTGGTGTGCCTCGTGGGACCCAACGGCGCGGGCAAGTCGACCGTGCTCAAGGTGGCCAGCGGTCTGCTGCGCCCTCGGTCCGGGTCGATCACGCTCAACGGCGAGGACGTCACGGGCAAGGGACCGCAGCCGCTGCTGCGCCGCGGGCTCAGCCATGTCCTCCAGGGCCACTCCGTCTTCAAGGAGATGACGGTGGAGGAGAACGTCATGCTCGGCGGCTACTCGGTCAAGGACCAGTCCTCGCTCGCCGACCGGGTGGAGTTCGTCCGCGGAGTGTTCCCGATCGTGGCCGAGAAGTGGGGGGCGGCGGCCGGGCTCCTCTCGGGCGGCCAGCAGAAGCAGGTCGAGTTCGCGCGCGCGCTCATGGTGCGGCCCGACGTCGTGCTCCTCGACGAGCCGTCCATGGGCCTGGACCCCAAGCGCACGACCGTCGTCTTCGAGGAGGTCGCCCGCATGCGGGACGCGGGGGTCGCCGTGCTCCTCGTGGAGCAGAACGCGCGGCGAGCGCTCGAGATGGCCGACATCGGGTGCGTCCTGGACCTGGGGACGATCTTCACCACGGGACCCGCGCCCGAGCTGCTGGCCGACCCGAAGCTCAGCGAGCTCTACCTCGGGGGCCGGCCGGCCGCCTGATCCCGACGCGGGGCGGTCGTGAGCCGCGGGGACGCGGGCGGCCGCCCCGGGAGCCGTCGTGAGCCCCGCGGGCGCGGTCGGGCCGAGTGGGCTAGCGTCACGCCGACCGGTGCCCGCCGGCTCGGCAGGTGCCGCGTCCGAGTTCGAGGAGGCTCGATGAGCGAGGAGGAACCCCCGCGTCCGACGTCGGCGCGCGCGGGGCACGGCCGGGTCACGCTCTCCCAGGTCGCCGAGGCGGCGGGCGTGTCCCTCGCGACCGCCTCGCGCGCCATCAACGGCAGCTCGGAGCGCACCGTGCGCGCCGAGCTCCGGGAGCGTGTGCTGGCCGCGGCGGCGCGCCTGGACTACTCCCCCGACGCCAACGCCCAGGCGATGGCGCGCGGCCGCACCGACACGGTCGGGCTCATCGTCCAGGACATCGCCGACCCCTACTTCTCGGCCATCGCCGCCGGCGTCATCGCCGCCGCGGACACGGCGGGCTGCGTCGTCACGCTCGCCACCACCCACCGCGACCCCGCCCGAGAGCTCGACTTCATCGCCACGCTGCAGAACCAGCGCGCGCGGGCGATCGTCATCGCCGGCGGTCGCATCGACGACGCGGACGTCAACGAGCGCCTGCACCGCGTCCTGCACGCCTACCAGGACCGCGGGGCCGGGGTCGCTCTCGTGGGGCAGCCGCTGCCCGGGCTGAGCACGGTCGTGCCCGACAACGTCGCGGGCAGCACGGACCTCGCCCGGGCCCTGCACGCGATCGGCTACCGGGAGATCGGCATCCTCGCCGGACCCACCTGGCACGTGACGGCCCGCGACCGCGTGGCCGCCTTCCGGAGTGCGCTCGGGGAGCTCGGGGTCGAGATCCCCGCGACCTGGGTCGTGCCCGGCGACTTCACCCGCGACGGCGGACACGCCGCGATGACGACCCTGCTCGCCGGGAGCAGCAGGCCGCGCCTGGTGTTCGCCGTCAACGACGTCATGGCCGTCGGCGCGATGTCGGCCGCGCGCGAGGCCGGCCTCGACGTCCCCGACGACGTCGCGATCGCCGGGTTCGACGACATCACCACGCTGCGCGACGTCGCCCCCGGCCTCACGACCGTCGCCCTGCCGATGGAGCGCATGGGTCGGCTGGCCGTCCCGCTCGCGCTCGAGCCCGACGACGGCCCGCGCGAGATCCTCGTCGGCGCGGACGTCGTCCTGCGCGAGTCCACGCCGGACCTGCGCTGACCCGACGCGTCGGCGTGCCGGGCGAGCCCGGACACGGGTCGCCCGAGCCCGGCGCGCAGTGCCCGAGCCCGGCACGCGTTCTCAGCCACGCCCCGGACACGCGTCGGCCCCGCGTTGACACCCGGGTAGCCTGGACATAATCTGGAAAGCGCATTCCGCCTCGTACTCGATGGAGAGACCATGACCACTCGCACGCTCCGCATCGCCATGAACGGCATCACCGGTCGCATGGGCTACCGCCAGCACCTCGTGCGCTCGATCCTTCCGCTGCGGGACGCCGGGGGCGTGGTGCTCCCGGGCGGCGACCGCGTCCAGGTCGAGCCGATACTCCTGGGCCGCAACGCCGAGAAGGTGGCCGAGCTCGCGCGTCGGCACGGGGTCGAGCAGTGGTCCACCGACGTCGAGGCCGTCCTGGTGGACCCCACGGTCGACGTCTACTTCGACGCGCAGGTCACGTCGCGGCGGGTACCGGCGATCACGACCGCGCTCGCCCACGGCAAGCACGTCTACACGGAGAAGCCGACCGCGGAGACGCTGACCGAGGCCGTCGAGCTCGCGCGCCGGGGCGCCGACGCCGGCGTGACCGTCGGGGTCGTCCACGACAAGCTCTACCTGCCGGGCCTGGTCAAGTTGCGCCGCCTCGTCGACGAGGGATTCTTCGGCCGCATCCTGTCGATGCGCGGCGAGTTCGGCTACTGGGTGTTCGAGGGCGACGTGCAGCCCGGTCAGCGCCCGTCGTGGAACTACCGCAGCGAGGACGGCGGCGGTATCACGACCGACATGTTCTGCCACTGGAACTACGTGCTCGAGGGCATCGTCGGGACCGTCGACACCGTGACGGCCCGGACCGTCACGCACATTCCCGCCCGGGTCGACGAGCTGGGCGCGCGGTACCCGGCCACCGCCGACGACGCGGCCTACGGGATCTTCGACGTCACCACACCGGGCGGAGACCCCGTGGTGGTGCAGATCAACTCCTCGTGGGCCACCCGGGTGCATCGCGACGAGCTCGTGGAGTTCCAGGTCGACGGCACCCACGGGTCCGCCGTCGCGGGCCTGCACTCCTGCGTGGCGCAGCAGCGAGCACACACCCCGGCCGCGGTGTGGAACCCCGACCTGCCGGTGACCGAGTCCTACCGCGACCAGTGGCTCGACGTGCCCGCGAACGCCGAGCTGGACAACGGGTTCAAGGCGCAGTGGGAGGAGTTCCTCGCCGACGTCGTGGCGGGCCGCCCCCATCGCTACGACCTGCTCTCCGCCGCGCGCGGCGTGCAGCTCGCCGAGCTCGGCCTGCGGTCGTCGGCCGAGGGGCGCCGCCTCGAGGTCCCCGTCGTCTCGCTCGACGACACCGCCGTGGGAGCGCCCCGATGAGCGCGGCCCCCTCCTCCACGCCCGCCGTCGCGCTGCCTGCGGCCGACGGGACCGTCACCGAGCACCGCCTCGCCGCGGCGCGCGACTGGGGCCGCCCCTCGGCGCCGTTCACGTCCCGGGTCGCCTACGCGGCGGCCCACGTCGTGCCCGCCGTGGGCGCCGACAGCACCCCCGGATCGCCCGCCGTCCTGGACTGGGACGCCACGCTGGGGTTCCGCCACCACCTGTGGTCGCACGGGCTGGGGGTCGCCGAGGCCATGGACACCGCCCAGCGCGGCATGGGCCTGGACTGGCCCGCCGCCGCGGAGCTCATCCGCCGCTCGACCGCCGAGGCGCGCTCGGTGGGGGCCGTCATCGCCTGCGGCGCGGGCACCGACGAGGTCTCTCCCGCGAGCCTCGCCGACGCCGACCACGACTCGGCGCTGCGCACCGTGACCGACGCCTACCGCGGCCAGCTCGCCGTCGTCGGCGAGGCCGGGGCCCGCCCCATCCTCATGGCCTCGCGCGCGCTCGCCGCCACCGCCCGCGACGCCGACGACTACCGCTCGGTGTACTCGACGCTGCTCACGGAGAGCTCGACCCCGGTGATCCTCCACTGGCTCGGCGAGGCCTTCGACCCGCAGCTCGCCGGCTACTGGGGCCACGACGACCCGTACGCCGCCGCCGAGGTCGTGCTCACCCTCGTCGCCGAGCACGCCTCTCGGGTCGACGGCATCAAGATCTCCCTGCTCGACGCCGATCTGGAGGTCCGGGTCCGGGAGCGCCTGCCCGCGGGCGTGCGCATGTACACCGGCGACGACTACAACTACCCCGACCTCGTGGTCGGCGACGAGCGGGGACACTCCGACGCCCTGCTCGGCGTGTTCGCCGCCATCGCGCCGGCGGCGTCCCACGCACTGTCCGCGCTCGACGCCGGCGACCCCTCCCGCGCGCACGAGACGCTGGCCGCCACGCAGGCGCTGGGCCGGCACCTCTTCGCCGCACCGACCTACTACTACAAGACCGGCGTCGCGTTCCTCGCGTGGCTCGGCGGGCACCAGCCCGGTTTCCAGATGGTCGGCGGGCTGCAGTCGGGACGTTCCGCACCCCACCTCGTCGAGCTCTTCCGGCTCGCCGACACCGCCGGCCTGCTCACCGACCCGGACCTCGCCGCCCACCGCATGGGCCGGTTCCTCGAGGTCACCGGCCTCACCCCGGCGGGTGCACGATGAGCGCGCCGGACCTCAGCCGGTTCTCGCTCAACACCGCCACCACGAAGGCATGGACGCTCGAGCAGGCCGTCGAGGGAGCCCTCGCCGCCGGGATCCCCGCCCTCGGCCTGTGGCGGGACCGCGTGGCCGAGGTCGGGCTCGAGGACGCCGCGCGGCTCGTGCGCGAGGCCGGGCTGCGGGTCTCCTCCCTGTGCCGCGGCGGGTTCCTCACGGCCCCGGACGAGGACGGGCGGCGCGCCGCGCTGGCCGACAACGCGGCCGCGATCGTCGAGGCCGCCACCCTGGGGACGCACGAGCTCATCATCGTCGCCGGCGGGCTGCCCGCGGCCACCGGGCCCAACCGGCCACCCGCCCCGGGCGGCGACCGGGACCTCGTCGCCGCCCGCGCTCGCGTGGCCGACCGGATCGCGGAGCTCGTGGACGTGGCCGCCGAGCACGACGTCCGCCTCGTCCTCGAACCGCTGCACCCGATCTTCGCCGGGGACCGGGCGGTGCTGTCCACGCTGCGCCAGTGCCTCGACCTCGCGGCGCCGTTCCCGGCAAGCACCGTCGGCGTCGTCGTGGACACCTACCACGTGTGGTGGGACCCCGACCTGCGCGAGCAGATCGCGCGTGCCGGCGCCGAGGGCCGCCTCGCGGCCTACCAGGTGTGCGACTGGAACCAGCCGATCGCCGCCGACCCGCTGCTCTCCCGAGGCTTCCCCGGCGACGGCTTCGTCGACTTCCGGTCCGTCTCGACCTGGGTCGCCGAGGCCGGCTACAGCGGTGACGTCGAGGTCGAGATCTTCAACCAGCAGATCTGGGACGCCCCGGGAGAGGTCACGCTCGCCACCGCGAGCGCGCGGTACGCCGAGCTCGTCGAGCCGTACCTGCGCGCCGGAGGTTCCTAGGGGGCCCCGAGCTCGAGGACGTGCAGCGCCGACCGGCTCGTGGGCACGTAGTCCAGGCTCGTGTACAGCGCCATCATCGAGTGCGGCTCGGGGTGGTCGACGTCGAGGGCGAAGTCCACGTCGACGTCGAGGCCGGCGTACTCCATGCCGTCCGCGGCGTACGCGCGCATGGCGGCGCTGAGCAGGGCGCTGCCCACGTGCTTGCCGCGCCACTCGGACAGCACGCCCAGGACCTCGGTGTAGCCCTCGGTCCAGCCGAGCGCCTCCCAGTCCTGCTCGTACCGGCTGGAGACGATGTAGCCCGCGATCTTCGCCCGGTCCGAGGAGCGGTCGAGCGCGACGAAGCTCCAGCGTGGCTCGAACGCGGTCGCCTCCGGTCCCCACAGGTCCGACCCGCGCTCCATGGCTCCCTCGGGCTGGTCCGCGAAGGCGCGGCCGTGCGCGCGGCGCACCTGCTCGGCCAGGTCGGCCGTCCACGGCTCGACCGAGACGTACTGCGGCAGCGCGATGCCCGGGATGTCCAGGGCGAGGCTCCGGCGCATCTGGACGTACCAGCGGCGCGGCCGGAAGCCGTGCTCCTCGAGGAGCGCCCTGAGGTCGGTCTCGGTCTCGTCGACGTGCACGACGACGACGCCCTGCTCCGCTCCCGAGGACGCCAGCAACGCACGGGAGGTCGACACCTGCCAGTCGACCAGCGCGAAGCCGGCGCCCTTGAGGCGCAGGGCGTCGTCGACACCGCCCGAGCACGTGAACGACTGCATGCCCTCGACCTGGCCCTTCGGGCGGACCAGTCCGAACGCTCGCATGACGCCGTCGCCGTCGTCACCGGCGACGGCACGGAAGCCCTCCCGCTCGGCGAAGTAGCTCTCCACCTCCTCGGCGGAGGTACGCACCGGTGTACCGTCGGCGGTCTCGATGCGTGAGACGAGCGCGGCGAGCTCCGCGGCTCGGGGGGCGTCGAGCACGGACCACACCAGGCCCTCGACCTGCCGCGGCAGGAGGTGGTCGTCGAAGGAGCTGACATCGCCCTCGTCGCCGAGCAGGGGCATCGCCCGGGTGTCGCCCGTGGGGTGCCGGGTGGAGGTGCGCAGGCCGGTGAGGGCGGCACGCAGACCGCGTCCCGCAGGCTGGTTCACAGCGTCACCGCGAACGTCGTGCCGGGTCCCGAGGGCTCCGGGGCGAAACCGGCGGCGGCGTAGAGCCGACGACGGTCACCCTGGTGCAGCCCGACGTCGATGACGATGCGTGCCGGTCCCGCCGGGGCGCTCGCGGCGAGCAGCTGCCGGGCGCGGTCGTCCTGCCACCCCAGGAGTGCCTTGCCGATCCCTCGTCCGCGGGTACCCGGGTCGACGGTGGCACGCAGTCGCACCTCGGCGGTGTCCGCCCGGCTGGTGAGCACGAGCGCGGCAGCAGCCCGCAGGATGCCCTCGGGGTCGAAACCGCCGAGCGTGTCGCCGGAGCGCGCGGCGGCGCGCAGGGTCTCGTCCAGCTCCCCGCGCGTCGTGCTGTCACCGTGGACGTCGACCGCGTCCGAGCGGTCCCACAGAGCATGGACGTCCGCGCCGTCGCCCGGGTCCAGGGTGCGCCAGGTCAGGCCCAGGTGCGGGCCCGGCAGGGCTGCGGAGGCCGGTGCGTCGAAGCGGCGCGCGGAGTGCGCGCCGGGCCTCGCCGAGGACACGATCATGGCTCCGAGTCTACGTCGGCGCACCGCGGAGGCGGCCCGGCCGCGACCCTCAGGCGTCGATCCGCTCGCGGTCGACCTCGGCCGCGCCGGCGACGATGAAGTCCCGGCGGGGCGCCACCTCGCTGCCCATGAGCAGCTCGAACACGGACTCGGCGCGCGCGACGGCCGCCTCGTCGGCCCCGGTGATCCGCCGCAGGGTGCGCCGGGCGGGATCCATCGTCGTCTCCGCCAGCTGGTCAGCGTCCATCTCACCGAGCCCCTTGTAGCGCTGGGGCGTGTCCTTGAGGCGCTTCCCGGCGCGCTCGAGCTTCCGCACGAGCGCGGCGAGCTCGGCGTCGGAGTAGGTGTAGTGCACCTCCCCCTTCTTCCCTCCGGACCCGGCGACCTCCACGCGGTGCAGCGGCGGCACCGCCGCGAAGACGCGGCCGGCCTCCACCAGCGGCCGGCAGTACCGGAAGAACAGCGTGAGCAGGAGGGTGCGGATGTGCGCGCCGTCGACGTCGGCGTCCGTCATGAGCACGACCTTTCCGTAGCGCGCGAGGTCCAGGTCGAACGTGCGCCCCGACCCGGCGCCGAGCACCTGGAAGATCGTCGCCACCTCGACGTTGTTGAGGATGTCGGCGGTCGAGGCCTTCTGGACGTTGAGGATCTTGCCGCGGATCGGCAGCAGCGCCTGGAACTCCGAGCTGCGCGCGCGCCGGGCCGTGCCCAGGGCCGAGTCGCCCTCGACGATGAACAGCTCGGAGCGCTCGACGTCCTTCGTCCGGCAGTCGACGAGCTTGGTCGGCAGCGAGGAGTTCTCCAGCGCGTTCTTGCGCCGCGAGATGTCCTTCTGGGTGCGGGCGGCCACCCGGGCGCGCATCTCGCCGACCATCTTCTCCAGCAGCGCGTTCGACTGCGACCGGACCGCCGCCCTGCTCGACGTGAGGATGTCGGTCAGCTCGGACTCGACGACCTTGGCGACGACCTGGCGGACCTGGGCGGTGCCGAGGACCTCCTTCGTCTGCCCCTCGAACTGCGGCTCGGGCAGCCGCACGGACACCACCGCGGTGAGGCCCGCCAGGACGTCGTCCTTCTCGATGCGCGGATCCTTGGCCGTGACCTTCAGGCGCCTCGCGTTCGCCTCGATCTGCTTGCGCGCGACCTTCAGCACGGCCTGCTCGAAGCCGGCCATGTGGGTGCCGCCCTTGGGGGTGGCGATGATGTTGACGAAGCTGCGCGCCGTCGTCTCGAAGCCCGTGCCCCACCGCACCGCGACGTCGACGAGGCACGTGCGCTCGACGTCGACGGGGCGCAGGTGCCCCTGGCGGTCGAGCTGCTGGACCGACTCTGTGAACGTGCCCTGCCCCGTGAGCCGCCAGACCTGGGTGACCGCCGGGTCCGGGCCGAGGTGCTCGACGAAGTCCGACGTCCCGCCGTCGTGCCGGAACTCCTCGCTCGTGTGCTCGGCCGGGTCGGCGGCGCGATGGTCCGAGACGACGATCGTCAGGCCCGGGACGAGGAACGACGTCTGCCGCGCGCGGCCGAGCACCTCCTCGAGGCTGAACTCCGCGGTGGCCGGGAAGATCTGCGGGTCCGCCCAGTAGCGCACCCGGGTGCCGGTGACGCCGCGCCGGACCTTGCCGACGACCTCGAGCGTCGAGCCCTTGTCGAACGGCTGGAACGGGGAGTCGGCCGCGGGCCCGCCGTGCGGGTCGTCGAAGGTGCCGGGCTCACCGCGTCGGAAGGTCATGCGGTGCGTCTTCCCGCCCCGGTCCACCTCGACGTCCAGGCGGGCCGACAGTGCGTTGACCACGGAGGCCCCGACGCCGTGCAGACCCCCCGAGGCGGCGTAGGAGCCGGAGTCGAACTTCCCGCCCGCGTGCAGCTTGGTGTAGACGACCTCGACGCCGGACAGCCCGACGCCGGGGACCTCGTCGACCGGGATGCCGCGCCCGTCGTCGCGCACCTCGACCGAACCGTCCGGGTGCAGGACGATCTCGATGCGGCCCGCGTGGCCGCCGAGCCCCTCGTCGACCGAGTTGTCGACGATCTCCCACAGGCAGTGCATGAGGCCGCGCCCGTCGGTGGACCCGATGTACATCCCGGGGCGCTTGCGCACGGCGGCGAGGCCCTCGAGGACCGAGAGGTGCCGTGCCGAGTACTCGGCGGCTGAGGTGGGGTTCACCGAAGGATCGTACGGCCGGCCCGGCCGGCAGGCCCGGAGGCGTGGCCGTGGTGACCCGGGCGACACGCGGGTACGCCGGGGGCGAACTCCCCCGCCACCTGGGCACGGATCGCCCACGTGGATGGTTACATGCTGGCGTGACCACTACAGCCACCGCACCCCAGCTCACCGCCGCCGACCGCTGCGACGCCTGCGGCGCACAGGCCTACGTCCGCGTGACCCTGCGCTCCGGCTCGCTGCTCTTCTGCGCGCACCACGCGCGCCGCCACGCCGAGAAGCTCGGCGAGGTCGCGACCGAGATCCACGACGAGAGCGACCGCCTGCACGACGCGAACGCCTGATCCCCCCGACGCCGCACGGCCGTCGTCCCCTCGCGGGGCGGCGGCCGTTCGCCGTGCGGCCCCCGGTGCCGGATGCTTCGATGACCCCATGAGCAACGGATCGACCAGGGCTCGGGTGGACGGGGTCGCGCGGGACGCCCAGGCCTCCGCCCGCGGTGGACGGCTCCACCGTCTGGGGCAGGTGGGCTTCGCGGCCCAGGGCGTGGTGTGGCTCGCCGTCGGCTGGATGGCGATGCGTCTCGCGCGCGGCTCCGGCTCGTCCGAGGAGGCCACGACCTCCGGGGCGATCGAGGAGATCGGCAGCACGCCGCTCGGGCTGGCCCTCCTCGTCGTCATGGTCCTCGGCCTGCTGTGCTACGTCGCCTGGCAGGGCGTGCTCGCCGTCGGCGGCCACCCGGGCGAGAAGGGCCTCAAGGGCGTCGCGCGCCGGATCGGCTCGGCCGCCAAGGCGGTCGTCGCCCTCGCGCTCGCGGTCACCGGCGTCGTCGTGCTCCTGCGCGGCAGCTCGGGCTCGGGCCGCACCGAGGAGGAGGGGGCGAGCACGCTCATGTCCCAGCCCGGCGGCCAGGTGCTGCTGGGTGCCGTCGGGGTCGGTGTCGTCGTGCTCGGCGCGTGGTGGGTGTGGAGCGGGATGACGGCGCGGTTCGCGAGCAAGCTCTCCCCCGGCGTGTCCCGGGCGGTGATCAACGCGGGCCGGATCGGCCACGCGTCCCGCGGCGCCGCGTTCATGGTCCTCGGGGTGCTCGTCGCCCTGGCGGCCCTGCGCGCCGACCCCGACCAGGCGGGCGGCACGGACACCGCGCTCGCCACGATCCTGGGCTGGCCGGGCGGGACCGTCCTCGTCGGTGCCGTGGCGGTGGGGCTCATGCTCTTCGGCGTCTTCCAGGTGCTCGCCGCCCGGCACGTCGTCAAGGACTGACCCGGGGCCCTCGGGGCACGTCGCCGGCGCCTGGTTCGAGGGCGCTTCGGGCGGGCCACCGGCGCCCTACGCTGGGCACGTGAACCGACCCCGGCGACGCCTCCTCGGCGCGCTCGCCTCTCTGCCCGCCCTCGCGCTCCTCGCCGGCCTCGCCACCTCACCGCCCGAGGCCGCGGCCTCGGGCGAGGTCGGTGGATCCGGCACGGAGTTCTTCCTCGACGACGAGCTGGACGGGGTCGCGGACCGGCACCTGGTGTACGGCCGTACGGACGACGACGTCCTGGTCGGCGACTGGGACGGGAACCGCACCGACACCCTGGCCGTCCGGCGCGGGCAGGTCTATCACCTGCGCAACTCGCTGACCTCGGGCCCGGCGGACCGGCAGGTCGCCTACGGGCGCGCGACCGACGTCGTGCACGTGGGCGACTGGGACGGGGACGGGACCGACACCCTCGCCGTGCGCCGCGGCAACCGGTACTTCCTGTCCAACTCGCTCACCTCGGGCGACGCGGAGATCGAGCTCGACTACGGCCGCGCCGGCGACACCGTCCTCGTCGGTGACTGGGACGGGGACGGGACCGACACCCTCGCCGTGCGCCGCGGCAACCGGTACTTCCTGTCCAACTCGCTCACCTCGGGCGACGCGGAGATCGAGCTCGACTACGGCCGCGCCGGCGACACCGTCCTCGTGGGCGACTGGGACGGCGACGGGACCGACACCCTCGCCGTGCGCCGCGGCACCGTGCTGCACGTGAGCAACACCCTGGCCGGCGGCGACGCCGAGACGTCGGTGTCGTTCGGCCGCACGACGGACGCCGCGTTCGCGGGCGACTGGGACGGCGACGGCGCGGACACGTTCGGTCTGCGCCGTCCGCCCGCCGCGCCGACGCCGCCGCCCGAGCCGCCGACGAACGGCGGTCTGGTCGGTGCCCCGCCGTGGTCCGGCTCGGGGACCTTCGCGGTCGTCCCCGGCCATGTGCCCGCGCCCGGCGACGCCGCCCGGACCGTGCGCGTGCGCGTGGAGACCGAGCGCGGCATCTCGGTGGACCGCCCGGAGTTCGGCGGCCTCGTGATGACCACCCTCAACGCCTCCCGAGGCTGGGGCCGCCACGGTGCGGTGACCTTCGCGCGGACGGACGGACCCGCCGACGTCGTGCTCCGGCTGACCACCCCTGCGACCGTCGACCGGCTCTGCCACCCGCTCAACACCAACGGATACACCTCGTGCCGGGTCGGCTCCACCGTGGTCATCAACGCCCACCGGTGGGCCTACGGCGCGGCGCCGTTCACGAACGCGGGCGGCTCGCTGACGTCCTACCGCGACTACGTGGTCAACCACGAGGTCGGGCACTTCCTCGGGCACGGGCACGTCGGCTGCCCCGCTCCGGGCCGGCTCGCCCCGGTGATGCAGCAGCAGACTCTCGGCATGCAGGGTTGCGTGCCCAACGGGTGGCCCTACCCCTGAGCCCGGTCGGCGCGCGGCCGGCCGGGTGCCGGGCGCCCCGGGGCGCCGGTGCTGCCGGCGACGTCCGCGCCGATGCTGCCCGGACCGGTGCCGAGCGGCCGTCTGTGCCACGCTGAGGCACGCACGACGACGCGAGACGAGGAGCCCGAGATGGAACAGCGCGAACCAGGCTGGCACGCGGACCCCTGGCAGGAGGGCCTCGAGAGGCGTTGGGACGGACAGCGGTGGACCGCGGACGTCCGCGACCCGGGCGCTGGGCCCGAGGAGAGCGGCTCGCCCGGTGCGTACGGGGCGTCGGCCACCCCGGTGCCGGCCGCCGACCGGCCCGCGACCGACCCCTACGGTGCGTCCGACGTGTACGGCGCCACCGATCCCGGCGGCGCGTCCGCACCCTCCGGGTCGCCGGACGAGCAGGCCGAGCCCCGACCGTCGCGCATCAGCGACGCGGAGCGCGCCGCGGCAGCCCACGAGGGGCGCGCACCGGGGGATCCCACGTTCGCGGGCATGCCCTGGGGACGCTACGACGACGACCCACGGTCGCGCCGGACCACGGCGCTGCTCATCCGCGCGCTGTGGGGCATCGCCATCGCCTTCGGCGTCCTGCTCATCATCTGGCTGATCATCTGAGCAGGGCGATCGTCCGGCCCGGCTACGGCACCGCGGGCCGGCCGATCGTCGCGACCGATCAGTCCAGGTAGTCGCGAAGCACCTGCGAGCGGCTCGGGTGGCGGAGCTTCGACATCGTCTTGCTCTCTATCTGCCTGATGCGCTCGCGCGTGACCCCGTAGACCTTGCCGATCTCGTCGAGCGTCTTGGGCTGACCGTCCTGCAGGCCGAACCGCATGGAGACCACGCCGGCCTCCCGCTCGGAGAGCGTGTCGAGGACCGCGTTGAGCTGCTCCTGCAGCAGGGTGAAGCTCACCGCCTCGGCCGGCACGACCGCCTCGGAGTCCTCGATGAGATCACCGAACTCGGAGTCGCCGTCCTCGCCGAGCGGGGTGTGCAGGGAGATGGGCTCGCGGCCGTACTTCTGGACCTCGACGACCTTCTCCGGTGTCATGTCGAGCTCCTTGGCGAGCTCCTCGGGCGTGGGCTCGCGGCCCAGGTCCTGGAGCATCTGCCGCTGGACGCGGGCGAGCTTGTTGATGACCTCGACCATGTGCACCGGGATCCGGATGGTCCGGGCCTGGTCGGCCATGGCGCGCGTGATGGCCTGACGGATCCACCAGGTCGCGTACGTGGAGAACTTGTAGCCCTTGGTGTAGTCGAACTTCTCCACCGCGCGGATGAGCCCGAGGTTGCCCTCCTGGATGAGGTCGAGGAAGAGCATCCCGCGGCCCGTGTAGCGCTTGGCGAGGGAGACCACGAGGCGCAGGTTGGCCTCCAGGAGGTGGTTCTTCGCCAGGCGGCCGTCGTTCGCGATCCACTGCAGCTCCCGGGAGAGCTTGCGCTCCATGTCCGGGTCCTGGGCCAGGCGCTCCTCGGCGAACAGACCGGCCTCGATGCGCTTGGCGAGCTCGACCTCCTGCTCGGCGTTGAGCAGCGCCACCTTGCCGATCTGCTTGAGGTAGTCCTTGACCGGGTCCGCGGTCGCACCGGCGGTGACGACCTGCTGGACGGGCTGGTCGTCGTCGTCGGAGTCCGAGACCACGAACCCGCTCGAGGTCGTCTCCTCCTTGCGGCCGCCGGTCTCCCCGCTCGGTACCGCGTCCGGGACGACCGCCAGCTTGGCGCGGCGGGAGGCGCGTCCGGAGGCCTGGACGGGCGCCGCGTCCTTCTCGTCGTCCTCGTCCTCGGGCTCGTCGACCTCGTCGGCGCTGTCCGCCGCCTCGATCGCGTCGTCGGCCTGGTCGTCCGTCTCCAGGGCTGCGTCGTCGACGTCCTCGGGGGTGGCCGTCGTCTCCTCGTCCTCGTCCACCTCGACGGGGGGCGTCGCGGTGGACGCCTTCGCCCGGCCCTTCGCCGGGTTCGCGGTCGTCCTCTTCGCAGCAGGCTTCTTCGTGGCCGCCTTCTTGGCAGCGGGCTTCTTGGCAGCGGGCTTCTTGGCAGCGGGCTTCTTGGCAGCAGGCTTCCGTGCGGCGGTGGTCGCGGGTGCTGCCGTCTCGGTCGTGGCGTCGGCGGCGGTGTCCGTCGCGGGCGTCGTCGTGGGGGTGCTCATGCAGGGGGCCTTTCGCCGGGGTTCGGGGCGTCGAGGTGTCAACGCGCCGGTCGCGCCGGGTGTTCCTACCGACCCGCGGGACCGGGCCGGGGCGGCGCGCGCCGTCCCTACAATTATAGCCGACACGGACATTACACCATCACGCGTGCGACGTCACCCCCGACCGCCTACCCCTGCGCGAACGCCTCCGGCGGAGGGCACGAGCACACGAGGTTCCGGTCCCCGTAGGCGCCGTCGATCCGGGCCACGGGCGGCCAGTACTTGCCCTCCTCGCCGGCCGGGAACGCGGCCTCGGCCCGGGTGTAGGGGTGGTGCCACTCCCCCGCCAGGCGTGCGGCCGGGTGCGGGGCGCCAACGAGCGGGTTGTCGTCGGCCGGCCACCGGCCCTCGGCCACCGCGGTGGCCTCGGCGTGGATCGCGAGCATGGCGTCGACGAAGCGGTCGATCTCGCCGAGGTCCTCGGACTCGGTCGGCTCGACCATGAACGTGCCGGGCACGGGGAAGCTCATGGTCGGCGCGTGGAACCCGTGGTCGATGAGCCGCTTGGCGACGTCGTCGACCGTGATCCCGGTGGCCGCGCGCATGGGCCGCAGGTCGAGGATGCACTCGTGCGCGACCGCGTCGCCGGGCCCGCGGTAGAGCACCGGGAACGTGTCGCCGAGCCGTGCGGCGACGTAGTTGGCGGCGAGGACGGCGTCCTCCGTCGCGCGGCGCAGCCCGTCGGCGCCCATGAGCCGGATGTAGGCCCAGGTGATCGGCAGGATCGACGGCGACCCGTACGGCGCGGCGGAGACGGCCCCGTCGGAGCGCATCTCGCCCTGCGCGAGCGGGTGGCCCGGCAGGAACGGGGCCAGGTGCGCCTTCGCGGCCACCGGCCCCACCCCCGGACCTCCCCCGCCGTGCGGGATGCAGAACGTCTTGTGCAGGTTGAGGTGGCTGACGTCGCCGCCGAGCTCACCCGGCCGGGCGTGCCCCAGCAGGGCGTTGAGGTTCGCACCGTCGAGGTAGACCTGACCGCCGTGCTCGTGCACCACGTCGCAGACCTGGCGCACGTGCTCCTCGTACACGCCGTGCGTGGACGGGTAGGTGAGCATGATCGCTGCGAGGTCGGCAGCGTGCTCCTGAGCGAGCGTCGTGAGCGCGTCGAGGTCGATCGAGCCGTCGTCCGCCGACGGGACGACGACGACCGACATGCCGGCGAGGACCGCGGACGCGGCGTTGGTGCCGTGCGCGGAGGCGGGCACGAGGCACACGGTGCGCCCGTCGTCGCCCCGCGAGCGGTGGTATCCGCGGATCGCGAGAAGTCCGGCGAGCTCGCCCTGGGAGCCCGCGTTCGGTTGCAGCGACACGGCCGCGTAGCCCGTGAGCTCGGCGAGCCAGCCCTCGAGGTCCGCCACCAGCCGCAGGTACCCGGTCACGTCCTCGGCCGGGGCGAACGGGTGGATCGCCGCGAAGCCCGGCCAGCTGATCGACTCCATCTCGATCGCCGCGTTGAGCTTCATCGTGCACGAGCCCAGCGGGATCATCCCGCGGTCGAGCGCGTAGTCCTTGTCCGCCAGCCGCTTGAGGTAGCGCAGCATCTGGGTCTCGGAGCGGTGGGTCGCGAACACCGGGTGAGTGAGGAAGTCCGTGGTGCGACGCATCGACGCCGGGATGCCGGTGGCGTCCTCGGGTGCGTCCTCCGCGCGGACCGCGGCGCGGTCCGCACCGCCGGCGTCGGCCGCGTCGGCGGAGTCGGTCGCGTCGGCGGCACTCGGGTCGTTCCCGTCCCGGCCCGCGACGGCGCGCACCACCGCGGCGAGGTCGGCCGGCGTCGTCGTCTCGTCGGTGGAGATCCGCAGCGTGTCCGCGTCCTGCTCCCACAGCAGCACACCGAGGTCGCGTGCGGCCGCGGCCACCGTCGCCGCGCGCCCGGGCAGGCGGACCTCGACGGTGTCGAACCGTCCCGCGGTGGTGACCTCGCCGCCGACGGAGCGCAGCCGGCGCGCGAGGTCGTCCGCCGTGCGCGCCGCGTGCGTGGCGATCGCCGTCAGGCCGTCCGGCCCGTGGTACACGGCGAAGGACGAGGCCATGACCGCCAGGAGCACCTGGGCGGTGCAGATGTTGCTCGTCGCCTTCTGCCGCCGGATGTGCTGCTCGCGCGTCTGGAGCGCGAGCCGGTAGGCCTGCCGGCCGTCGGCGTCGACCGAGACGCCCACGAGACGTCCGGGCAGCTGACGCTCCAGGCCCGCCCGGACGGCGAGGAAGCCGGCGTGCGGCCCGCCGAGGCCCATCGGCACGCCGAGCCGCTGGGAGGAGCCCACCGCGACGTCGAACCCGAGGTCGCCGGGCGCGGTCATCAGCGTGCAGGCGAGCAGGTCGGTCGCGGCGACGGCGAGCGCTCCGGCGGCATGGGCGGCGTCGACGACGCCGCGCAGCACGTCGGCCTCCGGGATGCGTCCCGAGGCGCCCGGCACCTGGACGATCACACCGGCGACCCCGTCGAGGTCCGGTAGCTCACCACCGAGCAGGTCCGCGGGGACGAGCTCGATCCCGACCGGCTCCGCGCGGGTCTCGAGCACGGCTGCGGTCTGGGTGAACAGGTCGGTGTCGACGACGACCCTGGGCCCCGCGCCCTTGGCGGCGCGACGCGCCAGGAGCATGCCCTCGGCCACGGCGGTCGCCTCGTCGAGCATGGACGAGCCGGAGACCGCGAGCCCGGTGAGGTCCGAGACGAGGGTCTGGAAGTTGAGGAGCGCCTCGAGCCGGCCCTGGGAGATCTCCGGCTGGTAGGGCGTGTAGGCCGTGTACCAGGACGGGTTCTCCAGGACGGTGCGCCGGACGACTGCCGGGGTGTGGGTCCCGTAGTAGCCCTGGCCGATCATGGACCGCCGCACGACGTTGGCGGCGGCCAGCTCCCGCAGCTCGGCCTGGACCTCGGGCTCGCTCGCCGCCGTCGGGACCGACAGCTCGGCGACCAGCGCGTCCGCGTCCTCCCGGATGCTCGGCGGCAGCGCCCTCGACATCAGCTCGCGGGTCGAGCGTGCCCCGACGGCGGAGAGCATCACCTCGCGCGCGTCCGCGCTGACGCCGAGGTGGCGGTCGACGAACCGGGTCACGCGCCGGCCCCGTCGGCGAGCGCGGCGTACGCCGGGGCGTCGAGCAGGTTCGCGGGGACGTCCGAGACGGCGACCTCGTAGAGCCATCCCTCGCCGTGCGGGTCGCCGGTGACGATCGCCGGGTCGGCGTCCGCGGCCTCGTTGACGGCCGTCACCTCGCCGGAGACCGGGGCGATGAGGTCGGAGACCGACTTCGTCGACTCGATCTCCCCGCAGGCCTGGCCGGCCACGACGGAGTCCCCGACCGCGGGCAGGTCGACGTAGACGGCCTCGCCGAGCGCGTCGGCCGCGTAGCGGGTCAGGCCGACCCGTCCGGTGGGGCCCTCGACCGAGATCCACTCGTGCTCGTCGGTGTACTTCCGGTCCTCGGGATAGGTGCTCACGACTCTCTCTCCTCGCGGTGTGACGGTGCGACGCGGTAGGACGTGCTGTGGCGGTGCGACGGTCCGGCAGATCAGCCGGCTCGTCGGTAGAAGGGGCTCTCGACGACGGTCATGGGTTGGCGCCTCCCACGGACGTCGGCCTCGACTGTGGTGCCGGGCTCGAGCGCCCGGTCGACGAGGGCGAGCGCGATCGGGTGGCCGAGCGTCGGCGAGAGCGCCCCGGAGGTCACCTCGCCGATCCGGTCCTCGCCGAGCAGCACCGAGGACCCCGCGCGGGCGGCACGGCGTCCCTCGCCGGTCAGGGCCACGAGCGCCCGGCCCGTGGGCCGCTGGCGCGCGGCCTCCACCGCGGCCCGTCCGACGAACGCATGACCGTCGGCGAGGTCGACGAGGCGGGCGAGGCCGACCTCGTCCGGTCCTGTCCTGCGCGTGAGCTCGTTGCCGTACAGCGGCATACCCGCCTCGAGGCGCAGCGAGTCGCGCGCGGCGAGGCCCGCCTGAACCAGTCCGTGGGCCGCCCCCGCCTCGAGCAGGGCCTCCCACAGCCTGGGCGCGTGCGCGGCACCGAGCATGAGCTCGTAGCCGGTCTCGCCGGTGTACCCGGTGCGGGCGAGCAGGAGCTCCACCCCGGCGACCGTGGCCGGACGTGCGCGGAAGTACCGGAGCGTCGTGAGGTCGTCGTTCGTGAGCGCGGCGAGCACCTCCGGCGCTGCGGGTCCCTGGACGGCCACGAGCGCGCGCGCCGTGGTGCGGTCGTCGACCGAGACGCCGTCGAGGCCTTCGGCGCGGCGTGTGAGCTCGTCGACGACGACCAGGCGGTTCGCTGCGTTGGCCACGACGAGGTACTCGTGTCCGGCGGTCCGGTAGACGACCAGGTCGTCGACGATGCCTCCGTCGGGCGCCAGCAGCACCGAGTAGCGGGCGCGCCCCACCTCCGCGGTCGAGGGCCTGGTGACGAGCGCGCGGTCCAGCGCCTCGGGCGCGCCCGGCCCGGAGACCACGACCTGGGCCATGTGGGACAGGTCGAACAGGCCGGCCGCGCTGCGGACGGCGCGGTGCTCCTCGAGCTCGGCGGTGTAGCGCAGGGGCATGTCCCAGCCCGCGAAGGGGGTCATCGACGCTCCGGCGCGCACGTGCGCGGCGTGCAGCGGGGTGTGCAGGACGTCCTGCTCGGTCACGGCGATCCTCCGTCGGACGGTGCGGGTGCTGCTGCCAGCCTACGGCGGTGACGGCGTCCCGGAGCGGGTTCAGGGATGGACGAGGAGGGGTTCAGGGATGGACGACGAGGACGGGGCAGGGCGACTCGAGCAGGACGTGCTGGGCGCCGGAGCCCACGCTGAGGGTGCCGGTCGCCGGCCGCCGCGCGAGCCCGAGGACCACGAGGCGCGCACCGGTCTCCTGGGCGGCCCGGACGATCTCGTGGCCGGCGTCCTGACCGAGACCGACGTATCGCATCTCGTACGCGACGTCCGCGTCGTCGAGCCGGTCGCGTGCCGTGTCGGCGTCGACCTCGACGACGGTCTGGTTGTCGTCCTCGGTCCTCGTGCGGGTGAGGACGACGACCACGCGTTCGTCGGTCTCGGTCACCGCGGACAGGGCGTGGGTGAGTGCGGCCTCGCCCTCGGGCGTGGCCAGGTACGCGACGACGACGTGCATCGGGTCCTCCTCGGTGCGCCGCCGGTGCGACGCGCGCACGGGCGACGCTACCCGGACCGCCCGTGCGGTGCCCGGGAGCAGGGCCGCCCGCCCACCGTCGCCCGCCCCCGCTCAGCCGCGTACTTTCCCGGTCAGCCGCGTCCGTCCTCGCGGGGCAGCTCCGCCTCGTCGAGCAGCGGCTCGTCCAGCAGGTCCTCGTCGAGCAGGTCGTCGCCGAGCAGCCGCTCGTCCAGCAGGTCCTCGTCGATCAGGTCGCCGTCGAGGAACCGCTCGCCCGGGAGGTCGTCGTCGAAGGCGGTGAGGTCGGACCAGCCCAGGCCGTCCTCGGGCCCGTCGTCGCAGAGCCACTCGTCGACGTCCCGCGGGGGCACCGTGCCGGACGCCTGGAGGTCCGCCACGAGACGTGCCAGGGAGTAGCCCGGGCGATCGGCGAGCGCGAGGTCGGCGAGCACCGCCGCCCGGGGGCCCTCCCCGCGTCGCCAGGCGAGCATGGCGAGCATGGCGAGCGCCGGGGCGGCGGCACCGTCCGGGGCGTACCGGGCGAGGACCTCCAGGGGCAGCCGCCGGTCGGCGGTCTCGATCGGTCCGCCCATCCACAGCGGGCCGACGATCTCCGGCTCGGCCAGGAGCTCGGTGGGCAGACCTTCTCCCACGAGCACCCGGGTGAGCACGGCGTCGCGCACCTCGAGGCGCTCGAGCCCGACGAGTAGGCGGGCGAGCAGCTCACGTTCCTTCATCGGGAGCGCTCCGCTCGCGGTCGTGCGGCGCCGCGCGAGCAGCTCGTCGTACGCCCGGACGGAGAGGCCGATGCCCGGGGCCCTGCGTCGCATCCTGGCGGCGACGGCGTCCAGGAGCAGGCGTCCGTTCGGCGAGCCCGGCTCCCGCACGACCCCGAGGTCGGCCCGGACGCCGAGCGGTGCGGACCCGGTGAGGACGAGCTCGGCCACGGCGCGCGCCTCGACGAGGTCGTCCAGGGACCGTCGACCGGGCCGGTCGTCGAACGGCGCGTGCCCCGGCAGGCGCTGCCACCCGTCGGCGGCGACGACCCACGCGCCCACGCGGTCGTCGTCGAGCGCCCGGACCCGCCGCACTGCGGTGAGGACGGTCGGGGACTCCCGGGCGTCCCGGAGCGGTGCGTCGGTGTGCACGACCGCCGCGTAGATGCCGAGTCGCTCACGGGCGAGCCGGCGAACGACCCCGGCGACGAAGGGCTCGCCGTCCGTCGCTCCCGCGTCGGCGAGGTCGAGGCGGGCGGCCGGTCCGACGGCGCGGCCACCGGCCACCTTGGGGGTCGTCAGTAGCGTGAGCGAGTCCTCGGGCCGGAACCCCAGGAGGTGCGGGACGGCGCCGACGAGGTCGGCGTCGCAGGAGAGTCTGAGCGTCATGGGTGTCATGCGGCCACGCTGGCAGCCGGGGCCCACGCCGCGTCCGGCACCTGTGCACGGACACCGGGTCGACCCGCCTGTGGACCCGCGGCGGTCGGTACCGCCCGCCCGCCCACGTACCCTCGTGCCATGGCCCCAGCCCCTCTTCCCGAGCCCCTCGAGGACGTGCGCGCCGCCGTCGACGACGCGACCCGGACGGGGTTCGAGTCCGCGATCGAGCAGCTGGACGGCCTCGCCGATCGGCTGGACGACCTCGCCTCCCCCGGGCGCGCACTGCTCGCCGGCGGCAAGCGGTCGCGGGCGCTGCTCGCCTACGCAGGGCACCGCGCCGCCGGGGGTGCGCGCGACGTCGCCGCCCCGGACCCGATCGTGCAGGCGGGCGCGGCGCTCGAGCTGTTCCAGCTGGCGGCCCTCGTCCACGACGACGTGATGGACGACGCCGACGTGCGCCGTGGCCGGCCCGCCGCGCACGTGGCCATCAGGGCCACCCACCGAGCCCAGGGGCTCGACGGCGACCCGGAGTCGTTCGGCGTGGCCGGCGCCATCCTCCTCGGCGACCTCCTGCTCGCCGCCTCGTCGAAAGTGATGGACGGCGCGCGCGCGTCGGTGGCGACCGATGCCGGCGCGGCCGCGAGGCACGTGTACGACCACATGTGCGCGGAGGTCGCCGCCGGCCAGTACCTGGACGTGCGGGCGGCCGCGACACCGCTGCGCACGGACCCGGACGGGGCCCTGGACCGCTCGCTCACGGTGCTGCGGCACAAGTCCGCCCGCTACTCGGTCGAGCACCCACTCGTGGTGGGCGCGTCGCTCGCGGGCGCCGGGAGCGAGACGGTCGCGGGCCTGCGCGCCGTCGGGGAGCCGCTCGGCGAGGCGTTCCAGCTCCGGGACGACGAGCTCGGGGTCTTCGGCGACCCGCTGGTCACCGGCAAGCCCGCGGGCGACGACCTGCGCGAGGGCAAGCGCACGGCCCTGCTGGCGCTGACGTGGAGCGCCGCCGGGCCCACCGACCAGGCCGTCCTCGAGGAACTCGTCGGGGACCCGGCGCTCGATGCCGCGGGGGTCGACCGGCTCAGGGAGATCATCACCGCCACGGGGGCGCGCGACGCCCACGAGCGCCTCATCGACGAGCGGGAGCGGGCCACGCGGGCCGCTCTCGGCCGGCTCCAGCTCGACGACGAGCCGCGCCGCCTGCTCGACGCGCTCGCCGACGCGCTGGTCACGCGCGCGGCGTAAGGCGTAGCGCGACCGCTCGGCGCGCGCCGCGTAGCGCTACCGCTCAGAAGGCCTGGGCGAGGGCCACCCGGCGCACCGCGTGCACGTGGCCGGCCCGCAGGGCGTCGATGGGCGCCTCGCCGAGCTCGTCGTCGTGCTCGAAGAGCCACGCGACGACCCCGGCCTCCGACATCCCGCCGTCGGAGAGCAGCGTGAGGGTGCCGGGCAGACCGTCGACCACGGCGGGCGGGTCGGCCGCCAGGTCGAGCATCTCGCGTGCCACGCCGGCAGCGCCGGTGCTGGAGCGGACGGTGACGAGCCGTCCGTCCCGGACGAGCTGGCGCACGTCTCGGTCGCGGACCCCGAGCGCGTCGGCGGCGTCGGGGACGGAGATCCAGGTCGGTCCGGGCATGCCGGTCAGCGTAGTCGCGCGCGGTCGACGGCCACGGACGCCGTCCGCCGCTCACGGCTCACCGCCCGCGGTTCGCAGTTCACCGCTCGAGCGGGCCGGAACGACGGACCCCGGGTTAGACGTGAGCCCCATCAACCACTAGTGTCCCAATCGTTACACGAGTAACACAGGTCCATCTGTTCACACCCGTCACCTGGGGGGGCATCTCGCAGGGGTCGGTCGCGTACCACTTCCCGGAGGACACATGCCCGCCGTCGCACATGCGCACCGCCGCAGCACCCGACGTCCGCTCACCCTTGCCACCCTCGCCACGACGGCGATGGGCGTGCCGACGCTCCTGGCCGTCCCGGCCGTGGCCGACGCACCGGCCCCGATGGCCCCGCAGACGGCGATGCCGTACGCGGCGTCCGTCCGCTCAGAGGCAGCCGCGGTCCAGACCGTGCGCACCGCCCCGGCCGCCGCGACCACGCCGACCCGGGCCGCCACCCTCACGCCGGTGCGCCTCTCGCCCGAGGAGTCGAGCTACACGGTGCGCCGGGGAGACACCCTCATCGGCATCTCCCGGCAGCTCGGGACGACCGTCCGTGCCCTGCAGCAGGCCAACTCGCTCACGGGCTCGCTCATCATCGACGGACAGGTCCTCACCGTCCCCGGCGCCGCGGCTGCGGCGCGGACGGAGCCCTCGGCCTCGTCCGGCTCGCACCAGGTCGTGGCGGGCGACACCCTCATCGGCATCGCCCGCGCCCACGGCACCACCGTGCGCGAGCTCCAGCAGGCCAACGGCCTGACGGGCACCGTCATCCGGACGGGACAGACTCTCACCCTCCCCGGTGCGGGCGCGTCGGCGTCCTCCGAGAACGCGGCGTCCGAGTCGTCGTCCACGGGCGGCAGCTACACGGTGCGCCCGGGCGACACGCTCACGCGCATCGCCCGGGCCAACGACACGTCGGTCCGCGAGATCGCCGAGTCGAACTCGATCGGCTCCGACGGTCGGATCTACGTGGGTCAGCGGCTCACCCTCCCGGGTGCGGCCGCGGCCTCCGGCCCGGCCACGTCCGACCCCGGCAACGACTCGGCCGGCATCGGGTCGACGTTCGCCGGACGCACGTACCCCGAGGCCGTCGTGGGTGCGGCCAACGCGAACCGCACCGCGCTCCTCGAGGCCGGGGTCCCGTCCCGGGCGTCGATGCAGGAGCTCGTCCGCAGCACGGCGGTCTCGATGGGCGTCGACCCACGCCTGGCGCTCGCGCACGCGTTCGTCGAGTCCGGCTTCAACCACGCGTCGGTCTCCCCCGCGAACGCGGTCGGCACCATGCAGGTGATCCCGTCCTCCGGCGAGTGGGCCTCCCAGCTCGTCGGTCGCCCGCTCAACATCATGAGCCCGCAGGACAACGTGGTGGCCGGCGTCGCGATCATCCGCGCGCTCCAGTCCTCCGCCGAGGACTCCGACCAGGGCATCGCCGCGTACTACCAGGGCCTGGGCGGCGTCCGGGCCCACGGCATGTACCCGGACACCGAGCGCTACGTCGAGACGGTGCGCGCCGCGATGAACCGGTTCTGACCAGGCACCACATCCGTTCCGCGCCGGGCCGGCGCCCCGCCCTCGTCGGCGGGATGTCCGGCCCGGCGCGGGTCCACCCCGGGATCACCCGGCCCGGATAGCATCCGCCCGTGGACACCCGCGCCGACCCGCTGGCCGGCCACCTCGTCGACGAGCGCTACCGGATCATCGAGCGCATCGCCCGGGGTGGCATGGCCAGCGTCTACCGTGCGCAGGACCTGCGGCTCGAGCGGGTCGTCGCCGTGAAGATCATGCACCCGCACCTCGCGGAGTCCCCCGACTTCGTCCGTCGCTTCCGGCGGGAGGCCCGGGCGGCCGCTCGGCTGTCCCACCCCGGCGTCGTCGCCGTCCACGACCAGGGCGTCGCCGGCGAGTCCTCCTACCTCGCGATGGAGCTCGTCGACGGCCCCAACCTGCGCGACGAGCTCCGGGCCCGCGGATCGCTCACGCTCGGGCAGACGCTCGACGTGCTCGACCAGGTGCTCGACGCCCTCGCCGCGGCCCACCGCGCCGGCCTCGTCCACCGGGACATCAAGCCCGAGAACATCCTCGTCACCGCGGACGGCCGCGTGAAGGTCGCCGACTTCGGGCTCGCCCGGGCGATCAGCGAGACGACCGCCGCCACGTCCGGGACCGTGCTCGGGACGGTGGCCTACATCGCGCCCGAGACGGTGCTCGACGGGGTCGCCGACCCGCCGGCGGACGTCTACGGCGTCGGCGTCGTCGCCTACGAGCTCCTCACCGGTGCCCAGCCCTTCTCCGGCTCCACCCCGGCCCAGGTCGCGTTCCAGCACGTCAACAGCACGGTCCCCGGCCCGGGCGCCGAGCTGACCTGGATCCCGCGCGAGGTCGACGACCTCGTCGCCGCCCTCACCGCGCAGGACCCGGACGACCGGCCCGCCGACGCCGGCGAGGCGCTCGCCCTGCTGCGCCGCACCCGCACCGTGCTGCCGGCCGAGGTCCTCGACCGGCGTTCCGACGTCGAGCCGCGCCCGCCGGCCACCTTCGACGACCAGGGCGACCACGACACCACCGGCCCCGGCTCTAGCTCGGCACCGCCCGCACCACCGTCCGCGCCCACCCCGCCGGCCACGCGCGACGAGGCCGATCCCGCCGGTCGGTCCGTGGCCATCCCGATCGGGGCGATCCGACCCGACGGCCGTCCCGCGCCACGCCGCAGCAAGGCGCCGGCGGCCGGTTCCCGGCCCGCAGCGCCCCGGTCGGCGAGCTCCGCGGCCCCCCTGTCCGCGGCGTCCGCGTCCGCCGCCGCACCGGCGGAGCCTGCAGCTCCGCCGTCGCAGGCCGCGGGGGGCGTCCCCGTCCGGGACGACACCCCCGTCCATCCGGTCACCCGCCCGGAGCGGGCCACCACGGCCGACACCAGCGACACCCGGCCCATCCCCGTGCGCCGCGACGGGGACGACGGCCGGTCACGGCCAGGCTCCGCCCAGTCACGCGCACAGCGGGGTCGACGACGGCGCACCGGCCTCGTCGCACTCCTGCTCGTGGTCCTGGCGGCGACCCTGGCCGGCGCGTGGTGGCTCCTCACCGCGGGGCCGCTCGCCGGCACCCCGGTCCCCGACGTCACCGGCAGGCCGAGCACGGCGGCCGTCGCCGCGCTCGAGGAGGCCGGCCTGGACCCGGTGCTCGAGGAGGCCTACTCCGACGACGTCGCCGAGGGCAACGTCGTCTCCACGTCGCCCGACGGCGGGGAGAGGACGCGGGACGACGCCGTCACGGTCGTGGTCTCGATCGGCGTGGAGACCCTCGCCGTCCCCGACGTCGTCGGCCAGACGCAGGAGGAGGCGGAGTCGGTCCTGTCCACCGCGCGGCTGACGGTCGGCGAGGTCACCCGCGAGTACGACGACTCGGTCCCCGCCGGCGAGGTGATCGCCACCGACCCCGAGGCGGGCGAGGTCGTCCCCCACGACGAACCGGTGGCGCTCGTCGTCTCCGACGGCCGCGAGCCGACCACCGTCCCCGACGTCACGGGCCTGGGCCGGGCGTCGGCGGTCGACGAGCTCGAGGAGGCGGGGCTCGGCGCCGACGTGCTCGAGGAGTACTCCGACACCGTCGACGAGGGCTCGGTCATCTCGCAGGACCCCGCCGAGGGCGACGCGTTCGTCGGCGACGACGTCGAGCTCGTCGTCTCGCTGGGACCCGAGCTCGTCGAGGTCCCCGACCTGCTCAACATGCAGGTGGAGGACGCCGTCGACGAGCTCGAGGCGCTCGACCTCGTCGCGGAGCGGGAGGACGTGCTCGGCGCCTTCTACGGGACCGTGCGCGACCAGACTCCCGAGGCCGGCTCGATGGTCGAGCGCGGCACGACCGTCACGCTGCGCGTGGTCTGACCGGCCGCCACCGCCGTCACCCGGCGCATGGACCTACGGGTCGACCCGGGCGCCCGCGCGCCCCGGTGCGTCAGCTCCGGAGCATCTCCGCGACCTCGAACGCCATCTGCAGGGACTGCTGATGGTTGAGCCGCGGGTCCACGAGGGTCTCGTAGCGCCGGGCGAGCCCGGCGTCGTCGATGGGGTCGGCACCGCCCATGATCTCCGTGACGTCGTCGCCCGTGAGCTCGACGTGGAGACCGCCCGGCACCGTGCCCAGCTGCTGGTGCACCTCGAAGAAGCCACGCACCTCGTCGAGGATCGTGTGCATCTCGCGCGTCTTGTAGCCCGACGGCGAGGTGATCGTGTTGCCGTGCATCGGGTCGCACACCCAGGTCACGGGGCGGCCGTCGGCCACGACCGTCTCCACGATGCCCGGCAGGGCGTCCCTGACGTTGCCCGCACCCATCCTGGAGATGAAGGTCAGCCGCCCGGCGAGACCGTCGGGGTTGAGCCGGTCGATGAGCGCCCGGACCTCGTCGGCGGTGACCGACGGGCCCAGCTTGACGCCGATCGGGTTCCGCACCCGGGAGAGCAGGTCGACGTGCGCGCCGTCCGGCTGCCGGGTCCGCTCCCCGATCCAGAGGAAGTGCGCGGAGGTGTCGTACGGCTGCCCGGTGCGGTGGTCGATGCGGGTGAGGGCGGCCTCGTAGTCGAGCAGCAGCGCCTCGTGCGAGGAGTACATGTCGACTGTTCGCAGGGCGTCGAAGTCCACGCCGGCGGCCGCCATGAACCGCAGCGCCCGCCCGATCTCGCCGGCGAGCGACTCGTAGCGGCCGTGGGCGGGGTTCTCGATGAACCCGCGGTTCCACTCGTGGACGAGCCTGAGGTCCGCGAAGCCGCCTCCGGTGAAGGCTCGGATGAGGTTGAGGGTCGTCGCGGAGCGGTGGTACATCCCCAGCAGCCGCTGCGGGTCCGGCACGCGGTCGGCCTCGGTGAAGCCGTGCGCGTTGACGGCGTCGCCCCGGTAGGACGGCAGGGTCACGCCGTCGCGGGTCTCGAGGTCGCTCGAGCGCGGCTTGGCGTACTGGCCGGCCATGCGGCCCATCTTGACGATGGGCAGGCTGGCGCCGTAGGTGAGGACGACGGCCATCTGCAGGACCGTGCGGATCTTGTTGCGAATCCGGTCCGCCGTGGACTCCGCGAACGTCTCGGCGCAGTCGCCGCCCTGCAGGAGGAACGCCTCGCCGCGGCCGGCCGCCGCCATGAGACCGGTCAGCCGGTCGGCCTCGCCCGCGAAGATGAGCGGCGGGCTGGCCTCCAGCTCGGCCACGACGGTCTCGAGCGCGGCGGGGTCGGGATAGCTCGGCTGCTGGGCGGCGGGCACGCTCCGCCACTGCTGCAGTCCGGCCAGGGTCTCCGCGGTGGGCTCGACGTTCACCGCGCCATCGTAGGCGGCGGGCCGCCGGCCCAGGACGCCGTGGCCGGCACACGGACGTGACGTGTGCCGCGCCACGGCGGCCGGGCCGGTGTCAGTGCTCCGCGGGGGCGGCGGGACGGACCGGCTGACCGATGCCGGCCATGAGGTCGGTGAACCACTCCTGGGCGATGTCGAACGCCTTGCCGCCGCCGACCCGGTCGTGCTCGATCGCGCGCAGGAGCCCGTCGCGCTCCTCGTCGTGGCCGATGAGTCCGGAGCCGCCCTCGAGCGCCACCTGGACGGCGAGGTCGGTCATCGACTTGATGAGGCGCAGGTCGTCGGGGTCGGCCGCGGCGGACCGCGAGAAGTAGCCCGACTTCTGGACCATGACCTTCTCGGCGCCGAGCTTCTCGGCGAACTGCTTCGCGAACCAGTCGCCCGGGTTGATCGTGTCGAGCTTGACGTGGCCGAACGGGTCGCGCTCGACCTCCTCGCCACGGGCCTCGAGCTCCGCCACGATCTCCGGCACGCCGGCGCCCTCGGAGAGGAAGATGTTGACGTTGCCCTGATCGTCCATGATCGCTCGCAGGCGGTCGGCCTCGGCGTCGATGTCGAGGTGCACCTCGGGCAGGAAGACGGCGTGGACGTCCCACCGCTCGCGGGTGAGCCCGAGCGCGGGCGCCCACTCCTGCGTGTCGAGCCACGTCCGGTAGCGGCGCGCCGCCGCCGCCGTGAGGTAGCCGCAGTGCCGGCCCATGACCTCGTGGACGATGAGCATCCGCGGGTTCGAGCGGTGCTCACCGATGATGTTCGATGCGAACCGCGCCGCCTCGCCCGCCGCAGTCCAGGCCCCGAGGGACTGCCGCACGGGCACGATGTCGTTGTCGATCGTCTTCGGCAGGCCGACCACCGTCATGTGGTGGCCGTTCGCCTCGAGGTAGGCGGCGAGGTCGGCAGCGGTCGTGTTCGTGTCGTCGCCGCCGATCGTGTGGAGCACGTCGACGCCGTCCGCGACCAGCTGGTCGGCGGCGACCTTGAGCGGGTCCGCCCCCTCGGGCGCGAGCCCGCGCTCGACGAGGTTCGCCACGTTCGTCAGCTTGACGCGGGAGTTGCCGATCGGGCTGCCGCCGAAGCGGTGCAGGATCGGAGCCTGCGACCGGGCCTCGGGCGTGATCGTCACCGACGTGCCGGTGAGCAGCCCGTGGTACCCGTGCTGGTAGGCGATGATCTCGACCTCGGGGGCGATCTCCGTGTACCGCTCGATGAGACCGCCGACGGCGGAGGACAGGCACGGGGCGAAGCCGCCCGCGGTGAGCAGGGCGACGCGGCGGACTGACATGAGTGACCTTTCGACGGCGCGGACCACACGTAACTCCCCCATCCTAGGAGCGCCGCCGGTGGCCCCGTGGCCCCGGTGGGCGGGTCCGGGTCTACCGTGGAGGCGTGACCATCCGCCCTCCGGACCCCGGTGACGACGACCCGACGCCGTCGCACGACCCGGGTCGGTCGCGCCGGCCGCTCGACGACGCCGAGGTCGACCGGCGCTTCGCCTCGATCCTCGACCAGCTCGGCGTCGGCCCGGGCGACGCCGGACCCGACGACGCCGGTCCGGCAGGTGCCGGGCGCACCACCGGCCCCACCGACCCCGGGGCCGACGGCGACGCACCCGTCGGCACCGACCGTCTCGGCGCCCGGCCGGCCGTGGGCCGCGGGCTGGGACCGCGCGACCACGTGGTCGAGGAGCACCCCGAGGACCCCGAGTGGGGCATCGACGGCTTCGTCGAGCCGGACCCGCCGGGGCCCGACCTGTCCGACCCGGGCGCGATCCTGGGCTGGACGTGCGCGATCGCGCCGATCGTCCTCGGCATCGTCCTGGGGGTGCTCGGCCGTCCCCCGTCGGTCGCCCTCATGCTGCTCGGTCTGGCCGTGACGGTCGCAGGCATCGTGCTGCTCGTGCGCCGGCTGCCCGGGGAGCGGGGACACGGCTCGGACGGTGCGGTCGTCTGAGGCCACCCCGGCGCCTACTCTTGTCCCACCAGTACGGCAGGGCGGCCGCGGTCATGGTCGCCCGCCAGGACCAGCGCCGACGGAGGCCCCCATGTCCAGCGAGACCACCCCCCGCCCGACCGCCTCGTTCCCCCGCGCGGTCGAGGTGCCCGCCGACTCCTCGATCACCACCCTCCTCGTCGACCACGCCCGTGAGGCGCCCGGCCGGGTGCTCTTCCGGGAGAAGGTCGCCGGCGAGTGGGTCGACCGCGACGCGGCCTGGAGCCTCGCGCGCGTCGAGGCGCTCGCCAAGGGCCTCATGGCTTCCGGGGTCGCCGCGGGCGACTCGGTGGCCATCATGTGCCGCACGCGCCTGGAGTGGACCCTGCTCGACCTCGCCGCCTGGTACGTCGGGGCCGTGCCCGTACCGATCTACGAGTCGTCCGCCGCCGACCAGGCCCAGTGGATCGTCAGCGACGCCGAGGTCACGGTGGCCTTCGCGGAGACCGAGGCCAACGCCGAGGTCCTGCGCGAGGCGGGCGGTCTCGAGGGTGGCACCCCGACCCTGCGCGAGGTCCTCGTCATCGACTCCGGCGCGCTGGAGACGCTCGCGGAGCGCGGCGCCGAGGTCTCCGACGACGAGGTGCGTGAGCGCCAGCGGGCCGTCCACCTCGACGACCTCGCGACCATCATCTACACGTCGGGCACGACCGGCCGGCCCAAGGGCGCCGAGCTCACGCACGAGAACTTTGCCGTCCTCGCCGTCGAGGCCGTCCACACCCTGCGCGAGGTCGTCTCCCAGCCGGGCTCGTGCACGCTGCTGTTCATCCCCCTGGCGCACGTGTTCGCCCGCTTCGTCGAGGTGCTCATCCTCGCCGCCGGCGTCCCGCTCGGGCACTCCCCCGAACCGAAGGAGGCCGTGGCCGACCTCGCCGTCTTCCGGCCCACCCTCCTGCTGTCGGTGCCGCGCATCTGGGAGAAGGTGTTCAACTCCGCCGAGCAGAAGGCGGGCAGCGGCATCAAGCTCCGCCTCTTCCGGGCGGCGGCGAAGGCCGCCGAGGACTACTCCCGCGCCCTCGACACCTCGAGCGGCCCGTCGGCGCTCCTCAAGGCCCGCTACCGCGTCCTCGACCGCCTCGTGCTCGCCAAGCTCCGCGCGGTCATGGGCGGACGCCTGCGGTACGCCGTCTCGGGCGGCGCGCCGCTGGGCGAACGGCTAGGCCACTTCTACCGGGGCGTGGGCCTGGTCGTGCTCGAGGGCTACGGGCTCACCGAGACGACGGCGCCGATCGCCGTGGGACGCCCGGACTCCCTGCGGATCGGCACGGTGGGGCTGCCGATGCCGGGCACCGAGATACGCATCGCCGAGGACTCCGAGATCGAGGTGCGCGGCCTGCCCGTCTTCCGCGGCTACCGCGGCGGGGTGGGCGCGGACGCCATGACCGAGGACGGGTTCTTCCGCACCGGGGACCTCGGCTCGCTCGACGACGGGCACCTGCGCATCACCGGGCGCAAGAAGGAGATCATCGTGACGGCGGCCGGCAAGAACGTCGCCCCCGCCCTGCTCGAGGACCCGCTGCGCGGTCACCCGCTCATCTCCCAGTGCCTCGCGGTCGGGGACCAGCAGCCGTTCATCGCGGCGCTGATCACGCTCGACGAGGAGATGCTGCCGGGCTGGCTCGACAACCACGGTCGCGAGCCGATGACCGCCGACCAGGCCCGCACCGACCCGTTCGTGCGCGAGCGGCTCCAGCAGGCGATCGACCGGATCAATACCAAGTTCTCGCGCGCCGAGCAGATCAAGGAGTTCGTCATCCTGCCCGAGGACCTCACGGTGGAGAACGGGTACCTCACGCCGTCGCTCAAGGTGAAGCGCGCGGCCGTCCTCGCCGACCACGCCGAGCTCGTCGACTCGCTGTACTCCGACGCCCGGGCCCGCCGGGCGGCGGCCACCGGCGCGGACGCCTGACCGGCCCCGGGCGGCCCGGCGTCCACGGCACCTCGTCCCCGGTGCGCCGCGCCGACACCGTGGTCGCCGACCACGGTGTCGGCGTCCGTCCGTAGCCTGTCCGCGTGTCCTCGTTGCTCGCCCCGCCTCCCGGCCGCCGGCTGGTCGACGACGGCGACGCTCGAGGCGGCAGCGACGCGCAGGGCCACGGCCGCCCGTACCAGGTGGGGCTCGACGAGCTCGGCACGCCACTGAGCGAGGTGACGTTCGTCGTCGTCGACCTGGAGACCACCGGCGGGGCCGCCAGGTCGGACCGGATCACCGAGATCGGCGCGGTCAAGGTGCGCGGGGGCGAGGTGCTCGCCGAGCTCGGCACGCTGGTCAACCCCGGCATCCCGGTCCCCCCGCAGATCACCGTCCTGACCGGCATCACCACGGCGATGGTCGCGCCCGCCCCGCCGATCGAGGAGGTGCTCCCGACCTTCCTGGAGATGGCGGGGTTCGACCGCGGCTCCGTGCTCGTGGCGCACAACGCCCGGTTCGACGTCGGGTTCCTCAAGGAGGCGATGCGCCGGCACGGCCGCGAGTGGCCCGCGCCGATGGTCGTCGACACCGTGCAGCTGGCCCGGCGCGTCGTGACCAACGACGAGGTCCCCAACCGCAGGCTCGGAACGCTCGCCGCATACTTCGGGGCGACCACCACGCCCGACCACCGGGCGCTGTCCGACGCCCGGGCCACCGTCGACGTCCTGCACGCCCTCATCGGGCGTCTCACCCCGCTCGGCATCACCCATCGCGAGGACCTGCCCACTCTCGCCGAGAAGGTCCCCGCGCACCGCCGCCGCAAGGCGAGCATCGCGGACGGGCTCTCCCGCGGCCCGGGCGTCTACCGGTTCGTGGGGCCCGGCGGGCAGGTCCTGTACGTGGGGCGGGCGACCAACCTGCGCCAGCGCGTGCGCTCGTACTTCACGAGCGCCGAGCGCCGGGCCCGCATCGGCGAGATGGTCGACCTCGCGGCGAGCGTCGAGGAGATCCCGTGCGCCACCGTGCTCGAGGCGCGGGTGCGCGAGCTGCGCCTCATCGCCGAGCTCGACCCGCCCTACAACCGACGCTCGAAGCGACCGAGCAGGTTGCCGTGGGTCCGGCTGACCGACGAGCCCCACCCGCGCCTGACGATCGTGCGTTCCCTCGACGCCGCCAGGCTGGGCACGGCGCTGGGCCCGTTCGGCTCGCAGCGGGCGGCGCGGCTCGCGGTCGAGGCGCTGCAGTCGGTGGTGCCGGTGCGCCGCTGCACCGCCCGCCTGCCCGCCGTGCCCCGGGCGGACGCCCGTGCGTGCGCGCTCGCCGAGCTGGGCCAGTGCTCGGCGCCGTGCGCGGCAGGGCCCGCGCTGCTGCAGATCCGGCCCCGCACCCTGGCGACCGGGACCGAGGAGCCCGTGGACCACGACCAGGCCGTCGCCGGCCTGCGCCGCGCGCTCGCCGGTGACCTCACGGCCGTGCGGACGGCCCTGCTGAGCAGGATCGGTGACCTGGCGGCCCGGCAGCGCTACGAGGAGGCGGCCACCGAGCGCGACCGGCTGCGGGCGCTGCTCGTGGCAGCCAGGCGCACCGAGCTGCTGCGGCCGCTCGTCGCCACCGCCGAGATCGTGGCCGCGCGGGCGAGGCCGGCCGGCGGCTGGGAGATCGTCGTGGTGCGGCACGGCCGGCTCGCCGGCACCGCGATCTCTGCGCCGGGCGTCGACCCGATGGCCACCGTGGCGGACCTGGTCGCGACCGCCGAGCACGTCCCCGTGCCGACGTCGACGTGGGGAGCCGCGTCCGCGGAGGAGACCGAGATCCTCGCCGAGTGGCTGTGGCGCGGCGGCACGCGGATCGTCGACCGCACGGGGGACGTCCCGCTCGGCTCCCCGGTCGGCGGCGCCGGCTCGCTGCCCCTGCCGCCGGGACCCGACTCGCTCATCGGGGATGATGGGGGTCGGCGCCGCTGACGCCGTCCCAGCCCCGGCCCGCCCATCGGCCGCCCGACAGCCAGGAGGAGACATGCTCACCGCCATCGTCATGATCGAGGCCGACGTCGCCCGCATCCCCGAGGTCGCCCAGCGCGTCGCCGACCTCGACGGCATCTCCGAGGTCTACTCCGTCACCGGTGACTTCGACCTCATCGCCATCGCCCGGGTGGAGCAGCACGAGGACCTCGCGGACGTCGTGTCCGACCGTCTCGGCAAGATCGAGGGCGTCACGGGCACGACCACGTACCTCGCCTTCCAGGCGTACTCGCGCAACGATCTCGAGCAGGCGTTCCACATCGGGCTCGACTGAGCCCGCCAGAGATCAAGGAGTGAGCCTGGATACGATAGTATCCAGGCTCACTCCTTGATGACCGGGTGGCGTCGTCGCGCGTCAGCCGGCCGTCAGCTCGATCCAGCGGTCGAGGCGGGTGCGCGCCGCGCCGGAGTCGACGGACTCCCGGGCGTGGTCCAGCGCGATGCTCAGGCGGTCGACGAGGCCCGGGTGCTCCGCACGGTCCAGACCGGGCAGCGTGCCGTCCGCGACGAGCGCGGCCGCCGCGTTGAGCAGCACCGCCTCCCGCACCGACCCCGCCTCGCCCGCGAGGAGACGCGTGGCCACGGCGGCGTTGTAGGCGGCGTCCTGCCCACGCAGGTCCTCGACCGTGCTCGGCGCGAGCCCGAGCTCGGTCACCGCGTCGATCTCGTGGGCGACCACCTCACCGTCCGCGACCTCCCACACCTGGTTGACGGTCGTGGTGGACAGCTCGTCCAGTCCGTTGTCGCGCCCGCGGAACACGAGCGCGGACGTCCCGCGTGCAGCCAGCACGCCGGCCACCAGCGGGGCGCTGCGCACCGGTGAGACACCGATCGCCCCCGCGCGGGGCCGCGCCGGGTTCGTCAGGGGCCCGAGGAGGTTGAATGCCGTGCCGATGCCGAGCGCGCGCCGGGTGGGCGCGGCGTGCCGCATCGAGGGGTGGAACATGTTCGCGAAGCAGAAGGTCAGCCCGTTCTCGTGGAAGACCCGCTCCACGGTGGGCACGTCGAGGTCGAGGTCGACACCCAGGCTCTCGAGCACGTCGGCCGAGCCGGACGCGGACGAGGAGGCCCGGTTCCCGTGCTTGACCACGCGCACCCCCGCGCCGGCGATGACGAGCGAGGCCATCGTCGAGATGTTGACCGTGCGCAGGCGGTCACCCCCGGTGCCGACGATGTCGACGACGTCGGAGGGGACGTCGACCGGCAGCGCGTGCGCGAGCATCTCGTCCGCGAGGCCGCGCAGCTCGTCGACGGACTCGCCCTTCGTGCTCAGCGCCGCGAGGAAGCCGCCGAGGACCACCGGGTCCGTCGCCCCCGTCATCACCTCGTTCATCGCCCACGCGGTCTCCGGCGCGGACAGGTCCTCGCCCGCGACGACCCGTGCGAGCAGGTCGGGCCAGCGGACCGCGCGGCCCGACCTCACGAGAGCCGCTCGCGCAGCAGGCCCGAGAGCGCCTCCTGGAGCGCGCGGGGGTCCACGGGGTAGGTCGCGACCGCGTCCGCCTCCGACCACGTGGCGAGCCACCGGTCCTCGGGCCGCGCGATCATCAGCAGCACCGGCGGGCAGCGGTAGACGCTCGTCTTCAGCCGGCGGGACAACGACATGCCGCCCTCCTTCGGCGACTCTGCGTCGAGCACGAGCGCGTCCACGCCGCCGGCCTCCACGCGCGAGACGACCGCGTCGGCGGTCGCGGTCTCGACCAGGTCCACGAGCGGGAGGTCCCGTGCCGGACGGCGCCCCACCGAGGAGACGATCTGACTGCGTGTGGCGGAGTCGTCGGAGAAGACGAGGACGGTCATCCGCGCCTCGCCGACCTCCCCGGTCGACTCGGCGCCCTGGTCGGTCCTGGTCACGGTCATGTCCTGCTCCTCACGCGTCCGATGCTCGGCACGGCGGCCCGGCCGCACGCCCACCACATCGTAGGCCCGGCGCGGATGTGACCGTCCTGACCGGCAGGCGCGCCGACGGGAGAGGTCCGCACCACCCCTGACGTGGGCCATAATGACCAGGTGTCGTCTACCTCTGCACCCGCGCACGCACCGGGAACGGTGAACCGGCCGAACCCGCTGTCGGTCGGCGTCATCGTCTGGCTCGCCTCGGAGCTGATGTTCTTCGCCGGCCTGTTCGCGATGTACTTCACGCACCGGTCGGTCGCCGGCCCCGAGGCCTGGGCGGACGAGGCGTCCGTCCTCAACTTCCCCTGGGCCCTGAGCATCACCATCATCCTCGTGGCCAGCTCGTTCACCTGCCAGATGGGTGTGTGGGCCGCGGAGCGGTTCCAGCAGCGCCGCACCGGCGGCCTGCTCGACGTCCGCCGGTGGGGCATGAACGAGTGGTACTTCCTCACCTACGTGCTCGGCGCGATCTTCGTCGCCGGGCAGACCACCGAGTACATCGAGCTCATGCACCACGGCGTGACGATCCAGGCCAGCTCGTACTCCTCGGTCTTCTTCATCACCACCGGCTTCCACGCCCTGCACGTGCTCGGCGGGCTCATCGCCTTCCTCTACGTCCTCGGCCGGTCCTACCAGGCCAAGACGTTCGGCCACCTCGAGGCCGGATCGGCCGTCGCCGTGTCGTACTACTGGCACTTCGTCGACGTCGTCTGGATCGGCCTGTTCATCATCATCTACATCATCAGATAGCGTCGCCGGGGCGCGGCACGGAACGGTCCGGACCTGCCCCGACATCCCACGGCCCCCACCACCGAAATCACCACCGAGAGGTCGAGAATCGTGAAGGCACTCGCCGCACGCAGGAGGAGCCGGTACGCACCGGTGATCCTGCTCCTGCTCGCGCTGATCATGACGGGCGGCGTCCTCGCCCTCGTCGACGCGGGCACCGCCGACGCCACCTCAGCCGAGAGCGCCTCGGAGGACGCGGAGGCCGGCGAGCGCTTGTTCCAGGCCAACTGCGCCACCTGCCACGGCCTCGACGCGACCGGCACGGACATCGGCCCCTCGCTCGTGGGCGTGGGCGCGGCCAGCGTGGACTTCCAGATGGCGACCGGCCGCATGCCGATGCGCATGAACGGCCCCCAGGCGGCGGAGGGCAACCCGAGCTTCACGCCCGAGCAGATCAACCAGGTCGCGGCCTTCGTCGCGGGCCTCGGCCCCGGCCCCGCGATCCCCAGCGCGGAGCAGGTCGACCCGGAGCTGGGCAACGCCGCCAACGGCATGGAGCTGTTCCGCACGAACTGCGCGATGTGCCACAACGCCGTCGGCGCCGGCGGCGCCCTCTCGGAGGGCCGCTACGCGCCCGACCTGTCCGGCTCGACGCCGACGGAGATCTACGAGGCGATGCAGACCGGCCCGCAGTCGATGCCGGTGTTCAACGACGCGAACATCACTCCCGAGGGCAAGCGCGACGTCATCTCCTACCTCGTCGCCCAGCGCGACGTGTCGGTCGGCGGACTGTCGCTGGGCTCGGTCGGCCCCGTCACCGAGGGCGTGTGGGTGTGGATCGTCGGCATGGGCGTCCTCGTGGCCGCCTCGGTCTGGATCGGAGCGAGGTCCTCGTGAGCACCACCCCGCCCAACGACAACGGCAACCACGACGTGGCGCGCGCGGAGCACCGCTCGGGGGACGTCGCGGTGGACGACCGGTTCGAGAATCCCGGTCTCGAGCCGCACCGGCACCGCCTCGGCGACTCCGACCCGGCCGCCGCGAAGCGGTCCGAGGCCATCGTCGTCATCCTGCTGGTCCTGTCCGTCATCGCCTCGATCGCCGGCGTCGTCCTGTACGTCGTGCTGCCGCTGAACGCCGAGATGATGAGCGTCCGGACCTCCAACCTCGCCCTCGGTCTCGGCCTGGGCATCGGTGCGCTCGGGATCGGCCTCGCGGCCGTCCACTGGGCCAAGTCGCTGATGAACGACGAGGAGCAGGTCGAGGAGCGCCACATGCAGGCCTCCGACGCGGCGGGCCGCGCCGAGGCCCAGGAGATCCTCCGCCGTGGCGCCGCCGACTCCAACATCGCTCGTCGCCCGCTGCTCAAGGGTGCGCTCGCCGGGGCGCTGGCCCTCGCGCCGCTGCCGTTCGTGGTCCCGCTGGTCGGCAACCTCGGCCGCGACTGGGACGTCGACAAGTTCCGCCACACGATCTGGGGCGACACGCCCGAGGAGGCCGACCCCTCCTTCTTCGGCGAGACCGCCGACGGACGCGTCGGGCGCCGCCTCGCGATCGACCCGACCGGCGACCCGCTGCCGGCCGCCTCCGTCACGCGCGGATCGGTCTTCCACATCGTCCCCCACGGCATGGAGGCCGAGGAGCACTACTACGAGGAGAAGGCCAAGGCCGTCGTCATCCTCGTCCGGATGGATCCCGAGCTCCTCGTCGAGACGCCCGAGCGGCAGGACTGGAGCTACGACGGGATCGTCGCCTACTCCAAGATCTGCACGCACGTCGGCTGCCCGGTCGCGCTCTACGAGCAGACCACCCACGAGCTGCTGTGCCCCTGCCACCAGTCGACCTTCGACATGACCGACGGCGCCAAGGTCGTCTTCGGCCCGGCGAAGCGGGCGCTCCCGCAGCTGCCGATCGCCGTCGACACCGAGGGCTACCTCATCGCGACCGCCGACTTCGACGAGCCCATCGGGGCGAGCTACTGGGAGCGTCTCAAGTGACCACGACCGCCACCCCCGACGCACGGCGCGCGCCCGCGCCGACGACCCTGGCCGGCAAGACCGGCGTGGTCCTCGACGAGCGGATCGGCGCCGCGAAGCTCGTCAAGGAGTTCGCGCGGAAGATCTTCCCCGACCACTGGTCGTTCCTCCTGGGCGAGATCGCGCTCTACAGCTTCATCACGCTCATCATCTCGGGCATCTTCCTCACGATGTTCTTCGTCCCCTCGATGGGGCACACGACCTACCCCCTGGACGCCCTGCCGGTGTCCCACCAGGGTCTGGAGATGTCCGAGGCGTACGCCTCGACCGTCTACACCTCGTTCGAGGTCAAGGGTGGTCTGCTCATGCGGCAGATCCACCACTGGGCCGCCCTGCTGTTCATGGCCGCGATCGTCACGCACATGTTCCGCATCTTCTTCACGGGCGCGTTCCGCAAGCCTCGCGAGATCAACTGGGTCGTGGGCTTCAGCCTGATGATCCTGGGCCTGCTCGCCGGCTTCTCCGGCTACTCCCTGCCCGACGACGTCCTGTCCGGCAACGGCCTGCGGATCGCCGACGGCGTCGCGAAGTCGATCCCCATCATCGGCTCCTACGCGAGCTACGGGCTGTTCGGCGGCGAGTTCCCCGGCACCGACATCATCCCGCGCCTGTTCACCGTGCACATCCTGCTCATCCCGGGCCTGATCCTCGCGCTCGTCGCGGTGCACCTCATGCTCGTGGTGGTGCACAAGCACACCCAGTACCCCGGCCCGGGCCGCACCGACAACAACGTCGTCGGCTACCCCCTCTTCCCGGTGTACATGGCCAAGGCCGGCGGGTTCTTCTTCATCGTGTTCGGCGTGCTCGCGCTCATGGGCTCGCTCATGTCGATCAACAACGTGTGGAACTACGGGCCGTACGACCCCTCCCCCGTGGGCGCCGGCGCCCAGCCCGACTGGTACATGCTCTTCCTCGAGGGCTCCCTGCGCCTCATGCCGGGCGAGACCGAGGTGGTCATCGGCGGCTTCACGATCCCGTTCAACGTGCTCGTGCCCGGTGTGATCATCCCGGGGCTGATGTTCGGGATCCTCGCGCTGTGGCCGTTCATCGAGCAGCTGGCCACGAAGGACACGCGCGAGCACCACGTGCTCGACCGGCCGCGCAACGTGCCGGTGCGGACCGCGGTCGGCGTGATTATCATCGCCGAGTTCTTCCTGCTCAACGCGGCCGGCTCGAACGACATCATCGCGACGCACTTCGACCTGTCCATCAACCAGATCACCTGGGCGTTCCGGATCGGCTTCATCGTGCTGCCGTTCATCCTGTTCCCGCTGGTGAAGCGGATCTGTCTCTCGCTGCAGCGCCGCGACCGCGAGCTCGTGCTCGAGGGGCACAACACCGGTCGGCTCGTGCAGCTCCCGGACGGCTCGATGCACAGCTGGCACCGGCCGCTCGACGAGCACGAGCGCTGGACGCTGGTCGGCTACGAGGCCGGCCGCCCGCTCGTGGCGGAGCCCGAGGTCGACGAGAACGGCGTGGACCGTCCCGCGGGTCAGAAGGGCCCCGGCAGGATGCGGATCGCCCTGTCCCGGTGGTTCTACGAGGACCGTGTCGAGCCCGTCACCCCGGCCGAGCTGGCCGAGGCCGAGCAGCACCGCCACGGGCTCGTCGAGGGCACCGACCCCGCCGAGGAGCACTACGAGGAGCCCCCGCGCTCGGAGTCCAGCGCGCGGCTCATCCGCGACTGAGCCGGCCACAACCCGACGACGAACGGCGTCACCCCGAGCGGGTGGCGCCGTTCGTCGTCGGGCCCTGACACGCGCGTGCGCCGGATCACGGAACGGGGAACAATAGGGAGCACGTGCTGTTGCACCCAGTGAGCGGGCCGGCGGCCCGTGAGCACGACAACCCCCCGGCGAACGGCCGGAGAGACGATGGAGGACACGCATGACGTACACGCTTCCCGAGCTGCCCTACGACTACGCGGCGCTCGAGCCCCACATCAGCGGCAAGATCATGGAGCTCCACCACTCCAAGCACCACAACACGTACGTGACGGGTGCCAACACCGCGCTCGAGAAGCTCGCCGAGGCCCGGGAGTCCGGTGACCTCGCCGCGGCGCCGAAGCTCGAGAAGGACCTCGCGTTCAACCTCGGCGGACACATCAACCACTCGATCTTCTGGAAGAACCTCTCCCCCGAGGGCGGCGGGCAGCCCGAGGGCGAGCTCGCCGAGGCGATCAAGGACTCGTTCGGCTCGTTCGAGAAGTTCCAGGCGCACTTCACCGCCGCGGCGACCTCGATCCAGGGCTCCGGCTGGGCCGTGCTCGCGTACGACTCGGTCTCGGGCCGCCTCGTGGTCTTCCAGATGTTCGACCAGCAGAACAACGTGCCCGTCGGCACGCTGCCGCTGCTGATGCTCGACATGTGGGAGCACGCGTTCTACCTCGACTACCTCAACGTCAAGGCGGACTACGTCAAGGCGTTCTGGAACATCGCCAACTGGCAGGACGCCTCGGAGCGCCTCGCGAAGGCCACGGCCAACGCGAGCGGCCTCGTCGTCGCCTGACGGCCGCGTACGACAGCGTGACGGGCCCGTTCCCCTGGGCAGGGGGTGCGGGCCCGTCGGCCGTTCCTGGGGCTCCCGGGGGCCCGGAGACGGCTCGGGCCCGTGCCCCTCGACGGAGCACGGGCCCGGTCCGGCGGTCGCCCCGCGGTGTCAGTGCGCGTGGATGCCCCGGTTGAACTCGTACATCTGACCGGCCACGCCCACCAGCGCGACGACGAGCCCGAGCCCGGTGATCCACCATCCCGCGGCGATCCCGAGGAAACCCAGGGTCGCGGCGACACCCAGCACCAGCGGCCACCACGACTGCGGCGCGAACTGGCCGATGTCCCCGGCACGGTCGGCGATCTCGGCGTGCGGGTCGTCCTCCCACCGCGCGGCGGCGTCGGTCGTACGGGCGGTGAGCCACAGGTAGAAGGCGATGAAGCCGTTCATCCCACCGAGCAGCAGGAACCCGACGGTGCCGACCGACTCGAAGTCCGCGACCGCCGCGTAGACCACACCGCAGAGCGTGAAGAACACCGTGAGCGCGGCGAACATGACGATCTCGACCCGCATGGGCCGGATCCTCGTCTGCTGCTCCTCGACACCGATCGGATGCGTGTCGCTGCCGTCGGGCATCTGTGCGGTCATCGCCGCTCCTCCAGTCGGGTGGTGGACGGCCCGCCCCTGCCGGCGGCCGCCAGCACGGCCTCGTCGGGAGCGGTGTGCTCCATCGCCGTGACCTCGGGGTGGTGGAGGTCGAACGCCGGCCGCTCGGAGCGGATACGGGGCAGGGACGTGAAGTTGTGCCGCGGCACGGGCGAGCCGGTGGCCCACTCGAGGGAGTTGCCGAAGCCCCACGGGTCGTCGACGAAGACGGTGCGCGGCCCGCGCATCGTCACGTACACGTTGATGAAGAAGAAGATCGTCGAGCTGGCGAGGATGAACGCGCCCACGGTCGAGATCTGGTTGTAGAGCTGGTAGCCGTCCTCGACCATGTAGTCCGCGTAGCGACGCGGCATGCCCTGCGCGCCCAGCCAGTGCTGCACGAGGAACGTCGTGTGGAAGCCGATGAACGTCAGCCAGAACGTGATCTTCCCGAGCGTCTCGTTGAGCATCTTGCCGGTCCACTTGGGGAACCAGAAGTGGATGCCCGCGTACATCGAGAACACGACCGTGCCGAACACGGTGTAGTGGAAGTGCGCGACCACGAAGTACGTGTCGTGGAGGATGAAGTCCAGCGCCGGGGAGGCGAGGATGACGCCGGTGACGCCGCCGAAGACGAAGGTCGTCATGAACCCGAGCGCCCACAGCATCGGCGTCTCGAAGGTGAGCTTCCCGCGCCACATCGTGCCGACCCAGTTGACGAACTTCACGCCCGTGGGCACGGCGATGAGCATCGTCATCAGTGAGAAGAAGTCGAGCATGACGCCGCCGGTCGTGAACATGTGGTGCGCCCACACGGTCATCGACAGGGCGGCGATCGCGATCGTCGCGTAGACGAGGGTCTGGTACCCGAACACCGGCTTGCGGGAGAAGACGGGGATGACCTCGGAGATGATGCCGAAGAACGGCAACGCGATGACGTAGACCTCGGGGTGGCCGAAGAACCAGAACAGGTGCTGCCACAGGAGCGCGCCGCCTGCCTCCGGGTTGAAGATCTGGCCGCCGAGCACGCGGTCGAAGCCGAGGCCGAACAGTGCGGAGGCGAGCACCGGGAACGCCATGAGCACGAGCAGCGAGGTCACCAGCGTCGTCCACGTGAAGATGGGGACGCGCATCATCGTCATACCCGGCGCGCGGTAGCAGATGATCGTCGCGATGAAGTTGACCGACCCGAAGATCGTGCCGAAACCGGTCATCGCGATGCCGACGACCCACAGGTCACCGCCCAGGCCGGGCGAGAAGGCCTCCGTGGACAACGGCGTGTAGGCGGTCCAGCCGAAGCTCGCGGCGCCCTGCGGGGTGAGGAAGCCACCGATCGCGAGGAGCCCCCCGAACAGGAAGAGCCAGTAGGCGAACATGTTGAGCTTGGGGAACGCGACGTCCGCGGCACCGATCTGCAGCGGCACCATGATGTTGCCGAACGCCGTGAACAACGGCGTCGCGAACAGGAACAGCATGATCGTGCCGTGCATGGTGAAGAACTGGTTGTACTGCTCGGCCGACTGCAGCATGAGGCCCGGCGAGAACAGCTCGAGCCGCATCACCAGTGCCAGCAGTCCGCCGATCGCGAAGAACGCGAACGACGTGACGAGGTACATGTAGCCGATGACCTTGTGGTCGGTCGACGTGATCCAGGAGACGAAGAGCTTCCCCATCGACTGCTTCCGCGGCCTCAGGCCGGGGACACCCTCACCCTCGCCGGCGTGGGCCGGCTGCTCGATCGTCGTTGCCATCAGTTGCCCTCGCTCGCGCTCTCGACCGGGTACCGGGGCAGGTCGTAGTTACGTCCCAGCTCCGGGGGCAGGTCGCCCTCCCACCCGTTGTCCCGGTACTCCTGCATCATCGCGTCGTACTCCTCCTGGGGCACGACCGCGACGTTGAACAGCATCTCGCTGTGGAACTCGCCGCACAGCTCGGCGCACTTGCCCGAGTACACGCCCTCACGGGTGGGGGTGACCTCGAAGCTGGCGGTACGGCCCGGGATCATGTCGACCTTGTAGAGGAAGGCCGGGATCCAGATCGAGTGCGCGACGTCGCGCGAGTGGACGACGATCTCGGCCGTCTGGCCCTCGGGCAGGTACAGGGTCGGGAGCGTCTCCTCGACCCCCTCCTCCCCCGTGAGGCTCATCCGGTCCCCGGAGAAGTAGACGCCGTCGGTCGTGTAGACGAAGTCCCAGCTCCACTGCTTGCCGTAGATGTTGACGACGAGGTCCTCCTCGCCGTCCGTGTCCTGCATCGTCGCCGTCGAGGCCTGCGAGAAGTAGAAGAGCGTCCCGACCAGGAACACCGGGATGACCGTGAACATCATCTCGAGCGGCACGTGGTACCGGGTCTGCACCGGGAGGCGGTCGTCGTTCTTGCGCTTGCGGTACACGACGATGCAGACCAGCGTCATGATCCAGACGGCGGCGCCGACGGCGAGCGCGGCCAGCCACGTCCCGTTCCAGAGGCTGATGAGCTGGTCGGTCTTGTCCGTCATGTCCCGTGTGGACGGCAGGAAGCCGACGTCGAGACCCATCCCCTCCTCCGAGGGCCCGCGGTCGCCCGCACAGCCGGCGAGCAGCACGCTCACGAGCACGGCGGCGGCGAGGAGCGGCGTGCGCCGCTTGTGGGACTGAGTACTGCGCACGGTGGACCTTTCCCGACGTCTTGACAGCTGGGCCGGCCGTCCACGCGCAGGTGGGCTGGGCAGCCCTTCGGCGCGTGAAACCTCGGCCCGTAGCCGCCACCTTACCCCGCCGTCACGACGGCGCGTCGCCATCGACCGAATGGTCCGTTCCCGCGTGTTGCACCCGGTGGGAGGGGCCGCCCGGCTCCGCGACGCTCGCGTCAGGAGGCGCTCTCGGACGGGCTCTCGCCGGACCCCGACTCCGAGCCCGACTCGCCGGGCATCCCCTCGATCGGGGGACCCTCGACCGCGCCGACGACGTCGAAGACGAAGGCCGAGGCCGGGACGCCCTGCTCGGCCAGCGCCGGGGCGAGGACGACGACGCGCGAACCGACCGGGACGCCGGTGAGCTGGTCCGCGACGCTGCCCGCGCCGACGGCCTGGGACATGACGGAGCCCAGCTCCCAGGTGGACTCGGTGGTGGTGCCGTCCCACGAGGCGGCCGCGTACTGCATGACCACCGTGCTGCCCGGTGTCTCCGGGACGGGCTCCCCCGTGCCCTCGGCGATGACGTGCGTGGTCATCTCGGAGGGCTCCTCGGCGCCCTCCTCGACCGTGATCGTGGCGGGGCCGCCGAGCTCGCCGTCGATCGTCACCGGCAGGTCGGGCGCCGGCTCCACGGGCGTCGCGTCGGCCTGCCCCTGCGCGTCGGGGGCGAACGTGTCGACGACGTCGACGACGAAGAGCAGCGTGTCGTCACCCTCGATGCCCGCGCCGGGCTGGCCCTGCTCCCCGTAGCCGTCCTCCGGCGGGAGGGAGAGGACCACCCGGTCGCCGACGTGGGTGCCGGTCAGGCCCTCCTTCCAGCCGGGCACGACCTGGTTGAGGGAGAACGCGCTGGGCGCGCCCCGCTCGTAGGAGGAGTCGAACACCTCGCCGTCCCAGATCTGGCCCTGGTAGTGCGCGACGACGACGTCGTCCGTACCGACCTCTGCGCCGTCGCCCTCGACGATCACCTCGGACTGGAGGGTCGCGGGAGCACCGCTGCCCGGGAACTCCACGACCGGGGTCTCGCCGATCTCGGTGCTCACGGTCGGCAGGTCCTCGCCGGGCGGTGTCGCCGCCTCGCCGTCGCTCGCCTGCTCCGACCCGGACTCGTCGGAGCCCTCGTCGGAGCCGGAGCAGCCGGCGAGCACGAGGGACGCCCCGAGCAGGGCTGCGGTCACGAGTCGGGTGGGTCGGCGCACAAGGTCTCCGTCGGGTTCGGTGTCGTGGGGTCGTCCGGGCAGCACGACGGCGCGCCGACCTGTGCGTCGGCGCGCCGTGGCCGTTGTCAGTGGAAGGAGTCGCCGCAGGCGCAGGAGCCGCCCGCGTTGGGGTTGTCGATGGTGAAGCCCTGGCGCTCGATGCTGTCGGCGAAGTCGATCGATGCGCCGTCGAGGTACGGGGACGACATCTTGTCGACGACCACCTCGACACCGTCGAAGTCGCGGAGCAGGTCCCCGTCGAGGACACGCTCGTCGAAGTGCAGCTGGTAGATCAGTCCGGAGCAGCCGCCCGGCTGCACCGCCACGCGCAGGCGCAGGTCGTCCCGGCCCTCCTGGTCGAGCAGGCTCTTGACCTTGGCGGCGGCGCCGTCGGTCAGGATGACCCCGTGGGTGGCGTCGATCGTCGTGTCCGTCATGGCACGTCCTTCCTCAGGTTCTCGTCCCGGGCCCACCGGGGCGTGGCAGGGTCAACGCGGATCGGTCCCGCGCTGTTCCCGCGGTCCCAGGGTACGTCCACGCCTGCCTCCTCCGGGAGAGGCGGATCCGTCACGTCGCGCGCGGCAGCCCCCGCGCGCCGCGGGCCTCAGGGCCGCGACCACGTCCGAGCAAGGCGGGTGCCCCGGTCGACGAGCGCCGACCGCAGGGCCGCCGGGTCGTCCGCGGCGGGCGGCTCGTCCGGGTGCCGGCCCGGGACCAGGGCGGCGCTCGCGGACACGCCGGCAGGCGCGAGCTCCCGACGCGAGGACGTGACGGTGCGCCCGACGGCCACGACCGGGAGCGCCCGGGTCGCGGCGGCGCGTCCGACGGTGGCCATGACCGACCGCCGAGCCTCGTCGGGGCCGACCTCGCCGGCCGAGGTCACCACGAGACCGACGCCCGCCAGCCGGTCGAGCGCCACGCCGAGGCCGAGCTCGCTCGCCACGACGTCGGCGCCGTCGAACGCCCGCGCACCGAGAGCGAGGAGCGCGAGCGCGGTGCCCCCGCCCGCGCCGCCTCCGTCTGTGCGCGTGGTCAGCCGGCTCGCGGGCGCCCCCTCCCCCGTGGTCCCGTGGCCCGCGTGGCCGCCGCCCGCGTGTTCGTGGCCCGCATGGCCGTGCCCGAGCAGCGGCAGGGCGGTGCGCCCGCGACGATCACCGGCGGACCGGAGGATGCGGTCGGCCGTGCGACCGGTGCGTCCGTCGAGCTCCTGCGCCCGGGCGGGATCGATGCCGTGCCGCTCGGCCAGCTGCGCTCCTGTGCCGTGCAGTCCGGTCAGGGGCTCGTCCACGGCGAGGGCGAGGACGACGTCGAGCCCCTCGAGCCGCTCGGCCGCCCGCGGCACGTCGTCAGGGCCGCCGCCGAGCTCGGTGAGCAGCCCGGCACCGGCGTCGTGCACCCCGGCCACGCCGAGCCCGACGACGACCCGGCCCGCTCCCGAGTGTGCGGCGTGCGCGAGCAGTGCCCCGAGCCCCGCGCTCGTCCCCTCCTCCAGGCACTCCGCGACCCGGCCGGGGGCGAGGCGGGCGCCGAGGACGTCGTCGGCGTCGATCCAGACGGTCCGCCCGGCACGGACCAGGCTCGCGGGGACGGGCTCGCCGAGGGGGCCCGGAACCACGACGATCTCCCGCCCACCCGGCGGCAGCACGTCCAGGACACCGGCGGAGCCGTCGGACAGGGCCAGCTCCTCGAGCTCGTCGTCCGGGCGCTCCGCCGCCCAGCCCTGCGTCAGCGCGGCCGCCACCTGCACGGCCGGCAGCGCCCCGACCCGGTCGACGGCGAGCAGCACCCGCACGGCTAGACGACCCCGCCGAGCCGCGCGAGCAGGAGCGCCTCGGCGAGGACCGCCCGCGCGTGCTCGCCCACGTGCAGCGACTCGTCCTCCGAGTGGGCGCGGGACTGCGGGTCCTCCACGCCGGTGACGAGGATCTGCGCCTGCGGGAAGACCTCCTTGAGGTCGGCGATGAAGGGGATCGACCCACCCATGCCCTGGTGGACGGGACGGGTACCCCAGGCGCGGGCGAGCGCCCACTCGGCGGCCTGCAGCGCCGGACCGTCGCCCGCGCCGTCGAACCCGGGTCCCGCCTCCACCACGGTCGTCGTCACCTGAGCGCCGAGCGTGGCGTGGGACTGCAGGTGGTCGGTGAGGGCGCGGGCCGCCTCGGCGGGGGCCTGACCGGGTGCCACCCGCAACGAGATCGCGGCGCGCGCCGCCGGGATGAGGGTGTTCGACGACGTCGCGACGGGCGTGGCGTCGAGGCCGATGACGGCGATCGCCGGCATGTTCCACAGCCGGCCGGCGAGCGGTCCTGAGCCGGCGAGCCGCACCTCGTCGAGCATGCCGGACGAGGCCCGGAAGTCCGCCTCCGGGTAGTCGACGAGCTCCGCGTCCGAGGTCTGCAGCCCGGTGACGGCGACGTTGCCGTCGTCGTCGTGGAGCGTGGCGATCAGGCGGGCCAGGGAGGTGACGGCGTCGAGCGACGGTCCGCCGAAGAGACCGGAGTGGACCGCGTGGTGCGCCACGCGGACCTCGACCTCGACCTGGACGACGCCGCGCAGGCTGGTCGTCAGCGCCGGTGTACCGATCGCCCAGTTCGACGAGTCGGCCACGGCGATGACGTCGGCGGCGAGCGCGTCGCGGTGCTGCTCGAGGAAGTCACGGAAGGTCGGGGAGCCGATCTCCTCCTCGCCCTCGACGAACACGGTGACGTTGACCGGCAGGTCGTCGCCGAGGATCCGCAGCGCCCCGACGTGGGCCATGATCCCTGCCTTGTCGTCGGCCGCGCCCCGGCCGTAGAGGCGGTCGCCGCGGACCTCGGGGACGAACGGGTCCTCCGTCGACCAGGCGGCCGCGTCGCCGGGGGGCTGCACGTCGTGGTGCGCGTACAGCAGCACGGTCGGTGCCCCGGGGACGCCCACCTTGTGCCCGAGGACGGCGGGGCGGGAGACCGCGCCACCGGGCGTGGTCGCCTCGGCGATCCGCACGTCCTGCATCCCGGCACCGCGCAGCAGGCCCGCCACCGCCTCGGCGCTCACGCGCACGGCCGACTGGTCGAACGCGGGGTTGGAGACCGAAGGGATGGTCACGAGCTCCTGTAGCTCGGCGAGCACCCGGGGGTAGTCCTGCTCGGCGCGGGCGATGAGGTCGTCGATGTTCACCCCTCGAGGTTAGCGACCCAGCGCCGGTCCCCCACGCGCCGTGCCTCGAGCAGAGACGTACCCTCCCCGCTCGATCCGTCCCTCGAGCTGCGACCTGCCCTCCCCGCTCGATCCGTTCCTCGAGCTGCGACCTGCCCTCCCCGCTCGATCCGTCCCTCCCGCCCCGAGCTGTGCCTCGGGCCACCGGGCCGCCCGGCCCGGCGCCGGCGGGCGTCCACTATCCTGCTGGGGTGAGAGTCCGCCGCACCGACGCGTCCCCCGAGGCACCCGAGCACAGCGAGGGCGCCGACGACCTGGCCGCGGACGAGCGGTCGGCGCCGGGCGCCACGCCACGCAAGGGCCGCCCCACCCCGACGAAGGCCGAGGCCGCCGCGCGCAACCGCCAGCCGCTGGTCGTCAACGACCGCAAGGCGGCCCGCAAGCGCGCCAAGGAGCAGCGCAACAAGAACTTCGCGCTCCAGCAGCAGGCGATGCGCACCGGCGACGAGCGCTACCTGCCCGCCCGTGACCGCGGCCCCGTGCGCCGCGCCGCGCGCGACTGGATCGACTCCCGCTTCCTGCCCTCGCAGATCTTCCTGCCCGGCGCGTTCGTCATCATGCTCGCGATGCTCGTCGTCGGGCAGTTCCTGCCCGGGTACGAGGCCGCCATCGTCATGGCGATGTACCTCCTGCTCGTCCTGTCGATCATCACGTCCGTCATCGCGGTGCTCATCCTCAAGCGGCGGCTCGTCGCCGAGCACGGCGACCGGTACGTCAAGGGCACGGTCTGGTACGCCTTCATCCGCTCGATGTACCCGCGCTTCCTGCGCCAGCCCAAGCCGCAGGTGCGCATCGGCGGCGGGCCGGTGCAGCCCAGGCAGTAGCGGGCGGGCTCAGCCCAGGATCGCGGCGATCCCGACGATCGCCGGGAACGAGAGCAGGGTCGTCACGACGATCCCGTCGCGCGCGAGGTCCTCGCCGCGGCCGTACTCGCCGGCGATGACGAAGACGTTCTGCGCCGAGGGCAGAGCACTGACGACCGCGACGGCGAGCGTGGCCGAGCGGTCCAGACCGAGGGCGAGAGCGACCCCGACCGCCACCGCGGGCATGGCCACGAGCTTGACGACCGTGATCCAGGCCACCTCGCGCCAGCGGCCCGCACCGATCGACGGGCCGAGCCGCAGCGAGACGCCGAACCCGATGAGGATCGCCGGGATCGTCATCGACCCGATCATCTCGAGCGGGGTGGCCAGGACCGTGGGCAGGTCCCAGCCGGTGGCGGACAGCACCACCCCGAGGGCCGTCCCCAGCAGGAGCGGCTGGACGAGGGTGCGCGCCGCCGCACGCACCGGACCTCCCCCGGTCCCCGGCCGGGACCGCTCGAGGACGGCGATCATCAACGGCTGCACGAACAGCAGCTGGATCAGCACCATCGGCACGATCGCGGACGCGTCACCGAGCGCGAGGATCGCGAGCGGGAGCCCGAGGTTGAGGGCGTTGACGAACCCCACGAGCGAGGAGGCCACGGTGGTGCCCACGAGGCCGTGACCCCACACGAGCCGTGCAGGAACCGCCACGAGGGCCATGCCGATGACGACGGCCAGCAGCTGCGCGAGCGCGCCGACCGAGACGATGTCGGCAAGGTCCGAGTCCCCGACGACCCCCACGAGCAGTGCAGGGGCCGCCACCCAGAACACGACCTTGCCCAGCGCACGCTGGACGGAGACGTCGACGATCCGCAGGTGCGCGAGCAGGAAGCCCGCGCCGATGATGACGCCGATCGTGCCGAAGGCGTTGAGGACCCCGGTCATACGAGTCGGGAGAGCCGTCCCGGCAGCAGCGGTCCCTGCTCGACGAACGCGGAGTAGACCTGGATGAGGTCCGCCCCGGCGCCGAGCATCGCGCGGGCGTCGTCGACCGAGCCGATGCCGCCCGTGCCGATGATCGTGGGCCCCGGTCCCAGGCGGTCGCGCAGCCGCGCGACGACCGCGCGCGACCGGAGCGTGAGCGGCGCTCCCGACAGCCCGCCGGGGCCGAGGTCGTGGTCGATGGTGGTGTTCGTGGCCGAGACGCCCGCGAGGTCGAGGTCCCCGGCGAGGTCGGCGACGGCGTCGACGTCCTGGTCCGCGAGGTCGGGGGCGATCTTCACCAGGAGCGGCACCCGCCGGTCCGCCGCGTCGTCGGCCACCGCCCGGACGCCGCGCAGGATCGGGCGCAGCTGCTCGACGGACTGCAGGCTCCGCAGGCCCGGCGTGTTCGGCGAGGACACGTTGACGACCAGGTAGTCGGCCCAGCGCGCGAGCACCCGGGCGGAGCGCTCGTAGTCGTGGGCCGCGTCGTCGACGGGCACCACCTTGGACTTGCCGATGTTCACCCCGACGACGACGCCACGCCCCCGGCGGGTCGACCGCAGCTCGCGCAGCCGGGCGGCGAGCGCGTCGGCCCCGAGGTTGTTGAAGCCCATGGCGTTGCGCAGCGCGTGCAGCTCGGGGTGGCGCCAGGCGCGGGGCCGCGGGTTGCCCGGCTGCGGGTGCGCGGTGACGGTGCCGACCTCGACGAAGCCGAAGCCGAGCGCGTCGAGGCCGAGCACCGCGCGACCGTCCTTGTCCATGCCGGCGGCCAGTCCCACGACGGAGGGGACCTGGCGCGCGAGCGGGCCGTGCGGTGCCGGGGCGACCGGGACCGCGGGCCGGCGCCCGAGCGTCGCAGCGAGCAGTCGTCGGGCGGGCTCGAGGCGACCGGCGAGTCCGATCGCCCGCACCGCGGCGACGTGGGCGTCCTCGGCGTCGATGCGGGAGATGAGGTGGCGGTAGGCCGCGGGGTACGGGTCGGGCAGGGGCACGCGCGCAGCGTAGGCGCCACGTCACCGGGGGCGCATCGGCGTCCTACCCTGGGGCGGTGACCACACTCGATCTCAGCCACAAGTCCGCGACCTCGATCACGGCCGACGTCGTCGTCGTCGGGGTCGGCACCACCGCCGACGGACCCGCCCTCGTCGGGGGCGACGCGCTCGGCAGGCACGCCGGGGCGCTGACCGGCCGGCTCGCCGCGCTCGGCGTGACCGGCCGAACCGACCAGGTCGTGCGCGTCGCCGCGCCCGACGCGTGGAAGGCGCCCGCGGTCGCCCTGACCGGCGTCGGTCCGGTCGACGACCTCGACGCCGAGGCGCTGCGCCGCGCGGCGGGTGCCGCCGCCCGCTCGCTGACCGGCGTCGCGCACGCCGTGCTCGCCCTGCCCGCCGACGAGCCGTCCCGCGCGGGCGCCGTCGCCGAGGGGGCGCTGCTGGGGGCGTTCGCCGTCGGTTCGTACCGCTCTGAGCCGGAGGCCCCGGTGGCCCGCCTGACGCTCGTCGCGGGCAAGGGCAAGGAGGTCGACGCCGCCGTGTCCCGCGCCGGCGTGGTCGCCGCCCACGTCAACGCCACCCGCGAGCTCGTCAACGCCTCGCCGGGCGAGCTGTTCCCGGCCTCGTTCGCGGACCGCGCCAAGGAGCTCGCGAGGAAGACCTCGATCAAGGTCCAGGTCCTCGACGAGGCCGCGCTCGAGGCGGGCGGCTACGGCGGCCTGGTCGGCGTCGGCAAGGGGTCGCCCCGCGGGCCGCGCCTCGTCACCCTCACGTACTCGCCGAGGCGTCCGAAGGGCCGCTACGCGCTGGTGGGCAAGGGCATCACCTTCGACTCCGGCGGTCTGTCGCTCAAGCCGCCGAAGTCGATGGAGACGATGAAGTCCGACATGGCCGGGGCGGCCGCGGTGCTGCACACGGTGCTGGCTGCCGCCGAGCTCGGGCTGCCCGTCGCCGTCACCGGCTACCTGCCGCTCGCCGAGAACATGCCGAGCGGTACCGCGCAGCGTCCCTCCGACGTGCTCACCCAGCGCGACGGGACGACGGTCGAGGTGACGAACACCGACGCCGAGGGCCGTCTCGTGCTGGCCGACGCCCTCGTTGACGCCGTGGCGGCCTCCCCGGACGCGGTGCTCGACATCGCCACGCTCACCGGCGCCCAGGTCGTCGCGCTCGGCGACCGCACCGCGGGGGTCATGGGGACCGACGCCGCGCGCGAGCAGGTCGTCGCCGCGGCCCGGGCGGCCGGCGAGGACGCCTGGGCGATGCCCCTGCCGCCGGAGCAGCTGGACGGGCTGAAGTCCCCGGTCGCCGACCTCAAGAACTCCGGCGAGCGCGCCGGGGGCATGCTCACCGCGGGCGTGTTCCTCCAGCAGTTCGTCGGCGAGACCCCGTGGGCGCACATCGACATCGCGGGCCCCAGCTACAACTCCGCCGCCGCGTACGGCTACACGCACGTGGGCGGTACGGGGTACGGGGTGCGCACGATGCTGTCCTACCTCGAGGCCCGCTCGGCCGCCTGACTCCGACGCAGCGGGCCCTCGCCGAGCGTCGGGGGCCCGCTCCGTGACACGATCGACCCGAAGGCGCCCCGAGGCCCGGCTCCCGCGTGCGAGGCGGGCCGCGCCGGGCGACTACGGTTGGACCTGTTGACATGGCGGTCCCGTCAGGTGGACCGCCGAGCCTGCGGCAAGGAGAGGCACGTGGCAGACCAGGAGTACGACATCGTCATCCTCGGAGCGGGCAGCGGCGGTTACGCCGCAGCCCTGCGCGGGGCGCAGCTGGGGCTGAGCGTCGCGCTCGTCGAGGCGGACAAGCTCGGGGGCACCTGCCTGCACCGCGGCTGCATCCCGACCAAGGCGCTGCTCCACGCGGCGGAGGTCGCGGACGAGATCCACGGCTCCGAGCACGTGGGCGTGAAGGCCTCCTTCGAGGGCATCGACATGCCCGGCGTCAACGGCTACCGGGACGGGGTCGTCGGGAAGCTCTACAAGGGCCTGCAGGGCCTGGTCTCGGCGTCGTCGATCGAGTACGTCACCGGCTGGGGCACGCTGGTCGCGCCCAACACCGTCGAGGTCGACGGGCGTCGCCTGGTCGGCCGCAACGTCATCCTCGCCTCGGGCTCGTACTCGAAGTCCCTCCCGGGCCTGGAGCTCGGCGGCCGCGTCATCACCTCCGAGCAGGCCCTCACGCTCGACCACGTGCCGAGCTCGGTGGTCGTCCTCGGCGGCGGCGTCATCGGCGTCGAGTTCGCGTCGGTCTGGAAGTCGTTCGGCGCGGACGTCACCATCATCGAGGGGCTGCCCAACCTCGTGCCCAACGAGGACCCCGCGGTCTCCAAGGCCCTCGAGCGCGCCTTCCGCAAGCGCAAGATCGCGTTCCACACCGGCGCCCGCTTCTCCGGCGTCACGCAGACCGACTCCGGCGTCACGGTGACCACCGAGGACGGGAAGTCGATCGAGGCCGACTACCTGCTCGTCGCCGTCGGCCGCGGCCCGGCCACCTCGAACCTCGGCTACGAGGAGCAGGGCGTGGAGATGGACCGTGGTTTCGTCCTCACGAACGAGCGCCTCGCCACGAACCTGCCGAACGTGTACGCCGTCGGCGACATCGTCCCCGGTCTGCAGCTGGCCCACCGCGGATTCCAGCAGGGCATCTTCGTGGCCGAGGAGATCGCCGGGCTCGACCCGGTCGTCATCGACGAGGCGGGCATCCCCAAGGTCACCTACTGCGAGCCGGAGGTCGCCTCCGTGGGGCTCACCCAGCCGCAGGCCGAGGAGACCTACGGCAAGGACAACGTCGAGATCGTCGAGTTCAACCTCGCGGGCAACGGCAAGTCACAGATCCTGCGCACCACCGGGTTCATCAAGCTGGTCCGCGAGAAGGACGGGCCGATCGTCGGCTACCACGCGGTCGGCACCCGGGTCGGTGAGCTCGTCGCCGAGGGCCAGCTCTTGGTCAACTGGGAGGCCTACCCGGAGGACGTCGCCGCGCTCGTGCACGCCCACCCCACCCAGAACGAGGCGGTCGGCGAGGCAGCGCTCGCGCTGGCCGGCAAGCCGCTCCACTCGCACAACTGAGCCCGCGCCCTAGGAGAAAGCACACATCATGTCTGAAGCCGTGAAGATGCCCGCCCTGGGCGAGTCGGTCAGCGAGGGAACGGTCACCCAGTGGCTCAAGGCCGTCGGGGACACCGTCGAGGTCGACGAGCCGCTGCTCGAGGTCTCCACCGACAAGGTCGACACCGAGGTGCCCTCCCCCGTGGCCGGCACGATCGAGAAGATCCTCGTCGAGGAGGACGAGACCGTCGAGGTCGGGACCGACCTCGTGATGATCGGCGACGGCTCCGGCGGCGGGTCGGACGACGCACCCGCCGACGAGGCCCCCGCCGAGACCGACGAGGCCCCCGCCGAGGCTGAGGAGCCTGCCGAGCCGGAGTCCGAGGAGCCTGCCGAGGAGCCCGCTGAGGAGGCGCCCGCCGAGCAGGAGGCCGAGGAGGCCTCGGAGTCCGCTCCGGCGTCCGCGTCCACCGGTGGTGGTGGGGGCCAGGAGGTGACGATGCCCGCGCTGGGCGAGTCGGTCAGCGAGGGAACCGTCACCCAGTGGCTCAAGGCCGTCGGGGACGAGGTCGCCGTCGACGAGCCCCTGCTCGAGGTCTCCACCGACAAGGTCGACACCGAGGTCCCGTCCCCGTTCTCGGGCACGCTCACCGACATCAAGGTCGGCGAGGACGAGACGGTCGAGGTCGGGGCCGTGCTCGCGATCATCGGAGGCGACGCCGACTCGTCCGCCGCCGCGCCGGCCGAGGAGGCCGCCCCGGCACCGTCGAAGCCGGCCGAGGACAAGCCCGCCGAGCAGCCGGAGGACGAGCCCGAGCCCCCGAAGGAGAAGGCCGCTCCGCCGGCCCCGCCGGAGGACAAGCCGGAGCCCCCGAAGGAGAAGGCCGCTCCCCCGGCCCCGCCGGAGGACAAGCCCGAGCCCCCGACGGAGAAGCCAGCCCCGCCCGCGGACGCCGCCGGCGCGACCTCCTACGTGACGCCGCTGGTGCGCAAGCTCGCCCGCGACCTCGGCGTCGACCTCGACACGGTCTCCGGGTCCGGCGTCGGCGGCCGCATCCGCAAGCAGGACGTCGAGGCCGCCGCCGAGGCGGCCAAGGCACCCGCGGCCGCGTCCGCCGCTCCGGCCGGTGCGCCCGCCGCCAAGGCCCCGACGACGGTCCCGCCGGCGTCGACCCTGCGCGGCACCACGGAGAAGATGTCCCGCACCCGCAAGGTCATCGCCAAGCGGATGATGGAGTCGATGCAGACGACCGCGCAGCTGACGACGGTCGTCGAGGTGGACCTCACCCGCATCGCCGACCTGCGCACGCGGGCGAAGTCGACGTTCCAGGCCAACGAGGGCGTCAAGCTCACGTACCTGCCGTTCCTCGTCAAGTCCGCGACGGAGGCGCTCAAGGCGCACCCGAAGCTCAACGCGCAGATCGACGGCGAGAACGTGATCTACCACGACGTGGAGAACGTCGGCATCGCGGTGGACACCGAGAAGGGCCTCATGGTCACGGTCGTCAAGGACGCCGGCGACCTCACGCTCGGCGGCATCGCCAAGCGCATCGCCGAGCAGGCCGACCGGGCCCGCACCGGCAAGGTCACACCGGACGACGTGAGCGGAGCGACCTTCACGGTCACCAACACCGGCTCCGGCGGCGCGCTGTTCGACACGCCGATCGTCAACCAGCCCGGCGTCGCCATCCTCGGCACGGGGACCATCACGCGCCGCCCCGTGGTCGTGAAGGACACCGACGGCAACGAGGCGATCGCCATCCGCTCGATGATGTACCTGGCGATCAGCTACGACCACCAGCTGGTCGACGGCGCCGACGCCGCCCGGTTCCTCCAGACCATGAAGGCACGCCTCGAGGAGGGCTCCTTCGAGGGCGACCTCGGTCTCTGACACCGGCAGCACCGGCGGGCCCCGTCACCCCTGCGCAGGGGGTGACGGGGCCCGCCGTCGTCCGCCCTGCGGCCACGGTCTGTCCAGGTGGACGCGGAGCTTCGCCGCACGGTTAGCATCGAGGGTATGGATCTGCGCAGGCTCGATCTCGGCACCACCCTGACCGACTACGGCACGGCGTGGGACCTGCAGCGCGAGGTGCACGCCCGGGTCGCAGCGGGCGAGTCCCGCGACACGCTGCTCCTGCTCGAGCACGCCCCCGTCTACACCGCCGGCCGGCGCACGGCTCGGTCGGACCGGCCCACCGACGGCACCCCGGTCGTCGACGTCGACCGCGGGGGCCGCATCACCTGGCACGGGCCCGGCCAGCTCGTCGTCTACCCGATCGTCCGCCTCGCCGAGCCCGTCGACGTCGTGGCCTACGTGCGGGCCCTCGAGGACGCCGTCGTCGAGGCGTGCGCCGAGCTCGGGCTGAGCACCACGCGCGTGCCGGGCCGCACCGGCGTGTGGGTGCCGGGCACGGACGGTGGCGTCGACGCGAAGATCTGTGCGATCGGCGTGCGCGTGGCCCGGGCCACGACGATGCACGGCATCGCCCTCAACGTCGCCCCCGATCTCACCTCCTACGACCGGATCGTCCCCTGCGGCATCCCGGACGCCGGCGTCACCTCGCTGAGCGAGGCCCTCGGCCGGTCGTTGACCCTCGCCGAGGTCGCCGACGTCGTGGAACGTGCGCTCGTCCGGCACCTGCTGCCGATGACGGCCGCCCACACCCTGCCCGACGTCGCGGCCGACGCCGTCACCGCCCCGCCCGCACCGGCCCCGGCCGCGTCCCGGTCCGGCGGGAACGGGGAGTACGTCAAGGTCGACCTCGGCCTGCAGGCCGTCGGCGCCACCGGGGGCCCGTGCGGCTCGGGTGGCGGCTCGTGCGGCTGCGGGGGCGGCGGGTCGTGCGGCTGCGGCGGGCACGGCGACGCGAAGGTCGACGCCCAGCCGGCCCCGGCCGCCTCGGCCCCGCCGGTGCGCCCGCGAAGGACCGCGCCGGGCGAGCGCAAGATGCTGCGCGTCGAGAAGCGCAACGCCGAGACGCCCATCGGTGCGAAGCCGGCGTGGATCAAGACGCGCGCGACGATGGGACCGGAGTACAACGAGCTCAAGGACCTCGTGCACGGCCAAGGACTCAACACGGTCTGCGAGGAGGCGGGCTGCCCCAACATCTACGAGTGCTGGGAGGACCGCGAGGCGACGTTCCTCATCGGCGGGTCCCAGTGCACGCGCCGCTGCGACTTCTGCCAGATCGACACCGGCAAGCCGGCCCTGTTCGACCGCGCGGAGCCGCTCAAGGTGGCGAGCTCGGTGCGCCGGATGGGCCTGAGGTACTCGACTATCACCGGCGTGGCCCGCGACGACCTCGACGACGGCGGCGCCTGGCTCTACGCCGAGACCGTGCGGCAGATCCACCGTCTCAACCCGGGCACCGGCGTCGAGCTGCTCATCCCCGACTTCGACGCGGACCCCGACCAGCTCGCCGAGGTCTTCTCCTCGCGCCCGGAGGTGCTCGCGCACAACGTCGAGACCGTGCCGCGCATCTTCCGGCGCATCCGTCCCGGCTTCCGCTACGACCGCTCGCTCTCGGTCCTGCGCGCCGCACGCGACGACGGCTTCGTCACCAAGTCCAACATCATGCTCGGCATGGGTGAGACGTTCGACGAGGTCGTCGAGGCCCTGCGCCTCATCCGCGAGGCAGGCACCGACCTCATCACCATCAACCAGTACATGCGGCCCTCCCTGCGGCACCACCCGGTCGACCGCTGGGTCAAGCCGCAGGAGTTCGTCGAGCTGTCCGACATCGCCACCGAGCTGGGCTACCTCGGCGTCATGGCCGGACCGCTGGTCCGCTCGAGCTACCGGGCCGGGCGCCTGTGGGGCCAGGCGATGACGAGCCGCGGCGAGGAGGTCCCCGAGCAGCTCCGCCACCTCACCGAGGAGGGCAGCTCCCGCCAGGAGGCATCCTCCCTGCTCGCGCGGCTGGGCTGACGTGACCACCCGCCGGGAGGACCAGGACGGCCGGCTCGCCGTCGTCGCCGGTTCGTCCGGGCTCGTGGGGAGCGCCCTCGTCGATGCGCTGGACCGGCGCGGCTGGCGGGTACGTCGGCTGCTGCGGCCGTCGTCGGGACGCGCCGGACGGGACGACGCCACGTGGGACCCGGCGAACGCCCTCCTGGATGTGGCGGCGCTGGACGGCGCGGACCTCGTCGTCAATCTCGCGGGGGCGGGGCTCGGCGACAAACGGTGGACCGAGGCCTACAAGGGCACGGCCCTGCTGTCCCGCACGTCGAGCACCTCGCTGCTGGCGACGACGCTCGCCCGCGCCCTCGAGGCCGGTCGGACGGCCCCGGGGGTGCGCTACCTGCAGGGCAGCGCGGTCGGCTGGTACGGGGACCGCGGTGAGGAGGTCCTCACGGAGGACTCCCCCGCCGGACGCGGGTTCACGGCCGACCTGTCGGCCGCCTGGGAGGCCGCGGCGGCGCCCGCCGTCAAGGCCGGGGTGCCGACCGCGTTCCTGCGCACCGGGATCGTGCTGGCCCCCCGCGGCGGCGCGCTCGGCCGGATGCTGCCCCTGCTCAGGGCCGGCCTGGGCGGGCCGCTCGGCGGCGGGCAGCAGTGGTGGCCGTGGATCACGCTGGAGGACCACGTCCGGGCCCAGCTCCATCTCGCAGGCTCCGCGCGGGTCGGCCCGATCAACCTCGCGGCGCCCGGCGAGGCGCGCCAGCGCGAGGTGCTCGCTGCCCTCGCGCACGAGCTCCGCCGGCCGTTCGGGCTCCCGGTGCCGGGCCTCGCGCTGCGCGCCGTGCTCGGCGAGTTCGCTGCCGACGTCCTCGCCTCCCAGCGCATGCGCCCCGAGACGCTCGTCGCTGACGGCTTCGAGTTCGCGCACCCGGACGTGGCCTCCGCCGCGCGGTGGCTGGTCGGTCCGGGCGGCTCGCGAACGAGCTGACCCCGGCGACCTACCGGCCCTCCGGCATGGACGCGTGCTCGCCGGCGTGGCGGCGCGGGGGCGGGACGAGGCTCGCGAGAACGGCGGAGACCAGGGCGCTGACCAGCCCGAGCACCAGGGCCGCACGGAAGCCGTCGATGCCGGGCGCCTCCACGCCGTCCACGCTGGTCGTGGACCGGGCCAGGACCGCCGCCACGACGGTGGCGGCCGAGGTGGTGCCGAGGCTGCGCATGAACTGGTTGAGGCCGTTGGCCGCGCCGGTCTCCGTCGACGGCACCGCGCTCATGACGAGCGAGGGCATCGCCGCGAAACCGAGGCCGATCCCGACACCGGCGAGCAGATTGACGAGCAGCACGAGGCCGACGTCCAGGGGCGCCACGACGGAGAGGCCGTAGCCGAGCGCGATGACGAGGGCCCCGGAGACCAGCAGCGGCTTGGGGCCGAAGCGGCCCATGAGGCGTCCTGCGACGGGTGACATGACGAGCATGGCCAGACCCAGGGGCATGAGGACCAGCCCCGACTGGATCAACGACAGCCCGAGTCCGCCGCGCTCCCGGGGCAGCTCGAGCAGCTGGGGGAAGACGACGTTGGCGGTGAACAGGGCGAACCCCATCGCGACGGACGCCAGGTTGGTCACGAGCACGGTCCCGCGGGCCGACACCCGAAGGTCGACGAGCGGGTTGGGGACCCGTAGCTCGAACACGCCCCAGGCAAGCAGGACGGCGACGCCACCGAGCGTGAGCCAGATCGTGAGCGGGGACGTCCAGCCCCAGTCGTTCCCGCGTGAGACAGCGAGCAGTACACCGGTCAGCCCGGCGGTGAGCCCGACGATGCCCACGACGTCGAGCCGGCCGCCCGTGCGCAGCGTGCTCGGCGGAACGACCCACGCCACCAGTACGAGCAGGACGAGACCGAGTGCGGAGGCTCCCCAGAACAGCACGTGCCAGTCGGCGTACTGGGTGACGGCCGCGCTGATCGGCAGGCCGAGCGCGGCACCGACGCCGAGGGTGGCGCTGACGAGGGCGATGGCCGACGGCAGACGGTCGGGGTGCAGGACGTCGCGGAGGACGGAGATGCCGAGGGGAATGACGCCGAGACCCGCCCCCTGGAGCGCGCGACCGACGATGAGGGGGACGACCGAGTAGGCCAGCGCGGCGACGACCGAGCCCGCCACGAGCGCACCCACGAGGAGCAGGAGGACGCGCCGCTTGCCGTACATGTCGCCGAGCCGTCCCGAGATCGGCGTGCAGATCGCCCCGGCGAGGAGCGTGCTCGTGATGGCCCAGGCGGTGTCGTCGCGGGTGGCGCCGAGCAGCTCCGGCAGCTCCGACTGGATGGGGATGAGCAGCGTCTGCATGAACGAGGCCGTCATGCCCGCCAGGGCGAGGACCGCGACGACACCTCCGCCGCTCGGCGGCGCCAGTCGTCCTCTCGTCACCGTGGCAGGCTATCCGCCCTGGTCGGCGGGGCCGCACCTGTCCGCATCGGCCACCGCCCAGCGGTCGTCGACCCGCTCGAGCGTGAGGAGCCGGCACGTCTCGGCAGAGGGATAGACGCGTTCCCCCGTGGCGTCCGAGGCGCGCCACTCCTCCTGACGCAGCGAGACCTCCGCCACGAACCTGTCGTCCGTCGCCCCGCCCTCGGTGAGGACGACGGACGTCACGTCGGTCGACAGGTCGGCGATCGTCGTCGTTCCCAGGGCACGGGTCAGAGCGGCGTCGGCGGCCCGCGCGGGCGAGCCGTCGACGGTGGCGTCGGCGAGGGCGGCCGCGTCCCCGGCGAGCAGCGCCCGCTCCCGGGCGTCGACGACCTCGGAGACGACGTCGAACGCGTCCGCCGCGGTGCCGCGCGCGCTCTCGGTCGTGACCTCCGGCGATGTCCCCGTCGTCGACCCCGAGGGCGCCGGGGCCTGCGACTGACCCGCGGAGGGCTCCTGCGTCGCTGCGGGTGTCCCTGCGCCCGTCGCGTCGGGCGCCTCGGCCTGGGAGAGGATCGTCCGCGTCGTGACGAACCCGCCCAGTACGAGGACGACGGCCGCGACGCCGAGCACGGCGACCTTCCCCCCAGCCGTCAGCGCGGGGAGCCGGCCCGCACCGCGTGCCCGCTGCTCGGGCCGCACGGACCGAGCTCGACGCCCGCCCCGGGCACCAGGTCCGCCTCGCGCCCGCCGGCCGGCCCGGCCTCCCGAGCCCGGACGGACCCGGGACCTGCCCGCCGGCACGTGCGCCGTGGCCTCGCGCAGCGCACCCTCGCGAAGGAGGGCGCCCGCCATGTCCGCACCCGCGGGCAGCCGCACGCCCGAGCGCCCGCCCAGCTCGGCGGCACGCGCCGCGAGCGCGCGGGCGGTGGGCCGCACGGCCGGCTCGTCGCTGCACGCCTGGGTGGTCAGCTCCTCGACCTCGAGGTCGCCGGGGGCCAGGCCGCGCACGAGCATGCCGAGGGCGTAGACGTCGGACGCCGTCGACGCCGGACCCCCGGCGATGCGCTCGGGCGCCACGTGCCCCGGCGTCCCCTCCTCGTGCCGCACATCCCCGACGAGGTCGACGAGGACGACGGTCCCCGTGGTGTCCACCACGACGTTGGCCGGAGAGACGTCGCCGTGCACGATGCCGGCGGCCGCCAGGTGGGCCAGCGCGGAGCCGATGTCGGTGAGGACCCCCGCCACCTCCGGCACCGAGAGCGCGCCGCGGGCCACCCGCACGGCCGCGAGGGACGCCCCCGGCACGACCTCGGTGACGAGCGCCGCCCGCCCGTCGGTCAGGTCGACGACGTCGAGCACCCGCGGCAGGTGAGGGTGCGGGGACGTGCGCAGGCCCGCCAGGCGCCGGCGCATCGCGTCGCCGGAGCGCCCCTCGGGCAGGTCGACGACCGAGACGATGACCGGCGAGCCGCGCTCGTCGGACGTCGCGCTGTACACCCGTCCCGATCCGCCGCCCAGCGACCGAGAGATCCGGTAGCCCGGCACCCGCACGCGTCCGTCGTCGTCTGCCCGCCCCATGGACCGAGCGAACCAGGTCCCCTCAGCCCGTCGCGGAGTTCTCCACAGGTGCGGCCACGGCGGTGGTCGCGGGGTCGGGCGTGGCCTCACCGCGCTCCTCGTCGTCGTCGGGGAACCGTCCGTGGCGCGGCCACCAGACGGTCTTCCCGATGTCGTGGACGAGCGCCGGCACGAGGAGGGTGCGGACGACGAGGGTGTCGATGAGTACGCCGAGCGCCACGATGATCGCGAGCTGGAGGAGGAACAGCAGCGGGACCACGCCGAGCGCGGCGAACGTCGCGGCCAGCACCACGCCGGCCGACGTGATGACCCCGCCGGTGACGGACAGGGCCCGGCGCACACCCCTCCGGGTCCCGATGCGCAGCGACTCCTCACGGGCGCGGGTCATGAGGAAGATCGTGTAGTCGATCCCCAGCGCCACGAGGAAGACGAAGCCGAACAGCGGAACGGTCGGATCGGCCCCGGGCAGGTCGAGGACGTGGTTGAACACCACCGCCACGATCCCCATCGCGGTGGCGAAGCTGAGCACGTTCGCGGCGAGCAGCAGCAGCGGTGCGAGGACCGAGCGCAGCAGCACGACGAGCGTGAGCAGGATGACGAGCAGGACGGCGGGGATGATGACCCGCAGGTCGCGCTCGGCCGTGTCCCGGGTGTCGAGCGTCTCGGCCGCGGCGCCGCCGACGAGCGCGGCCGGGTCCACCTCGTGCACCGCTGTCCTCAGGTCGGCGGCCGCGCGGACGGCCTCCTCGGTGTCCGCCGACGCCTCGGTGGTCGCCTCGACGTGGACACGGCCGTCGACCACGAGCGGCGGTGCGTCCTCGGCGGGCGGTCCCCCCGCACCGTTTCCGTCCTCGCTCCGGCCGCCGTCGCCCGGCCCGCCCTGCTGCGACCCGTCCTCGGCAGGCGGGCCACCCGGCTCCTGGCCCCCCTGCGCAGCCTCCGTGACCACGGTGGCGGACGCGATGCCGTCGGTCGCCTCCGCGGCGGCCACGACGTCCTCGGCCAGGTCGGCATCGGCCACGACGTCCAGCGGCTGGACCGCGCCCGCGGGGAAGTGCTGCGTGAGCACCTCCTCGCCGTCCACGGCGTCGGACTGCGCGAGGAAGACCTCGGAGTCGGAGGTGCCATCGGCGTCGAGGGTGGTGACGAGCCCGGCCGCGGCGAGCAGGGCGACAGACGTGATCACCCAGGTGCGCCGGTCCCGCCGTCCCACGAGCCGCGCGATCCGGCCCCAGATCCCGGACGCGTCCTCGGGCGCCCGCCGCACGTCCTCGGCCCCGCCGGCCTCCACCTCCTCGTCGGGCACGCGGGGGATGCGCGGCCAGAACACCGCCCGGGAGCGGCGGCCGCCGAGGAGCAGGAGCGCGGGCAGCAGGGTGAGCGCGGCGACGAATGCGGCGGCGATCCCGACCGCGGCGACCGGTCCGAGCGCGGCGTTGGACCCCAGGTCCGAGAGCAGGAGGCACAGCAGGCCGAGGGCCACGGTTCCGGCGGAGGCCGAGATGGGCGCGAGCGAGGCCCGCCACGCGATCCGCATCGCGTCGAACGGGTCGCGGTGGCGGCCGAGCTCCTCACGGTGCCGGGCGACCAGCAGCAGGCAGTAGTCGGTCGCTGCACCGATGACGAGGATCGACATGATGCCCTGCGTCTGGCCGCTCAGCTGGACGACGCCGGCGTCCGCGAGGAGGTAGACGACCAGGCCCGCCAGCGCCAGCGCGAGCACGGCGGTGAGCAGGACGGTCAGCGGCAGCAGCGGCGAGCGGTAGACGAGCAGCAGGATGACGAGGACCACGACGAGCGCCGTCGCCAGGAGGACCAGGTCGACGGACCCGAACGCCGAGCTGAGGTCGGCCGCGAACCCGCCGGGACCGGTCACCCAGCCCTGCAGCCCGGCCGCCTGGAGCCCGTCGCCGACGGCGGCCCGTACCTCGGTGACCACGGATCCGACGAGGTTCTCGCCGTCGGGCAGCAGTTCGTCGGTGAGCGAGGTGTCGATCCCCAGCACCACCATGGCGGCCTCGCCGTCCTCCGAGGGCACGACGGCGGTCGGGGCCGTGAGCACCTCCTCGACCGCGCGGCCGTCGCTCAGTGTGGCGGAGCCCGCGGACCGGGCGAGCTCGTCGGCCGCCTCGAGGTCCTCGGGGCTCATCGGTCCGCCGTCGGCGGGTCGCAGCACGAGCAGCACGGGAAGGGTCGAGGTGTCGGTGAACCCGGCGACGGCGTCGGACGCCCGGACGGACTCGGCCGAGGTCGGCAGGAACATCGACGCGTCGTTCTCCTGGACCTCGGAGAGTCGACCCAGGAACGGTCCGCCGATCCCACCGATGGCCACCCAGAGGAGAACGACCACGGCGGTCACGAGGCCGCGTCCCCGGTACGCCGTGCGACTGCCGTGCCCTGCCATGCGATACCCCGTCCTCGAGAAAGTACTCAGCATGCTGAGTAACTGGGTCAGTATGGGGGCTCGTCCTGCGAGCCGCAAGAAGGATCGTGGTGCTCTGCCACCATGAGGGGGTGTCCGAGGCCGAGGAGAACCACAGGGCCCTGAGCGGCGCGTCCGGGCAGGGCCCCGGAGTCGCCGAGGATCCCTCCAGGTGGCCGACGGGTCGGCTCCTCTCCTCGGTCGCCCGCCAGGCGGAGCGCGAGCTCGACGAACGGCTCGCCGTGTTCGACCTCAGCCACGCGACGATGCCGGTTCTCGCCGTCCTCGCACCGGGTCCGCGCAGCCAGCGGCAGACGGCGCAGCTCGTCGGGGTCACCGAGCAGACGCTCGCCCGGCACCTCGTCACGCTCGAGCGTCAGGGCCTGCTCGTCCGACGCGCGGACCCGCACGACGGCCGGCGCCGCGTCGTCGCGCTGACGCCGGAGGGCCTGGGCGCCATCGCGTCCGTCGTCGAGTCCCTGAGCGAGCCGACGCCGATCGAGGCCACTCTCGACGCCGAGGAGGAGGCCGCGCTGCGTCGACTGCTGCTGACGATGATCCGTCGCACGCGCGGCGGGACCTAGGCGGGCCACACCGGCCGGTACCCTGACCCCATCATGGCCCGCACCAAGAAGACCGCCGACGACGGCGCACCCACGACCCCGAAGCCCAAGAAGAAGCGCTGGTACCACAGCTTCGCCGAGGCGTACCGGATCACCGCCGAGCACCGTCCGGCGACGCCGGTCATCCTCCTCGGTGTGTTCGTCGCCGTGCTCGGCGTCATGGTCGGCATCGGCTTCGTCATCGGCCACCCGATCTACCTCGGGATCCTCGGGGTGCTCATCGGCATCATCGCCGTGCTCATCGTGCTCGGCAGGCTCACCCGAGTCGCCGCCTACGCGCGGGTCGAGGGCCAGCTGGGGGCCGCGTCCGCCGCACTCGGCCAGCTGGGACGCGGCTGGTACGTCGAGGAGGAGCCCGTCGCCTTCACGCCGAAGCACCAGGACCTCGTGTTCCGGTCGATCGGCAAGCCGGGCATCGTGCTCGTCTCCGAGGGACCACCGCACCGCGTGACGCGCCTGCTGGAGGAGGAGCGCAAGAAGGTCACCCGCGTGGCTCCCGGCGTCCAGGTCCACCTCGTCCAGGCCGGCCGTGCCGAGGGGCAGGTGCCCCTGCCCGACCTCGTCCCCACGATCAAGAAGCTGGGTGGCGCCAAGCTCACGTCGGCCGAGATCGCCGCCGTCACCAAGCGCCTCAACGCCCTGGGCGGCATCCGGCAGTCCGTACCGAAGGGCATCGACCCCAACAAGGCGCGCCCCGACCGCAAGGGCATGCGCGGCCGCTGACCACGCCACCGCCAGCCACCGCGCTCCGCACCTCGCTCCGAGGGCCCCGTCGTCGACGGGGCCCTCGTGCATGACGCCAGGGCCACGGCCCCGCCCACGGAACGACGACTATTCTGTTGGACGCATTTACGTTCTTCCGTATGATCGACGTATGAACGTCATCGACGAGCTCCGCGCCACGGTGGAGGCGCTCGAGGCCCGGGTGGTCGCCCTCGAGGCATCCGCTTCGACCGAGCCACCTGCCACCCCTGACGCCTCCGCCTCCACGAACCCCCAGGGACCGGACCCCGAGACCTTCTGGGCCCTCACCGGCCTGCGCGAGCGGCGCGCCGCGCATCCCGTGACCGAGTCCGGCGCCGTCATGCTCGTCGGGTCGCTCACGCTGCCGGACGGAGCCCCTGTCGAGTGGCAGCAGGCCGGGGCCACCGACGCCCTGCTGGAGTCGGACTGGTCCGAGGTTGCCGAGACGCTCGGTGCGCTCGGCCACCCGGTCCGCCTCGAGCTGCTCCGACTCATCCTCGGCGGCACCGCCACCACGGCCGAGCTCGCCGAGGCCGACGGGCTCGGCACCACCGGACAGCTCCACCACCACCTGCGCCAGCTCGTCTCGGCCGGGTGGGTGCGTCAGGCGGGCCGGGGCCGCTACACGGTCCCGGCCGCACGCGTGGTGCCGCTGCTCGCCACCGTGGTGGGGGCCGAGCGATGACCGCACTCCTGCGCGCCCTGTACCGCGTGCGCGTCCCGTTGTTCTACGCCGCCGTCCTCACGACCACCGGCACCGTCCTGCTGCGACGCCTGCTCCCCGAGGGGCCGGCCGATCCCGCGCTCGCCTGGATCATCCGTGCCGGCCTGGCGGTGATGGCGGTCTGGCTCCTCGTCGTCGTGCTCGGCGGACGCGTCCGCACCGAGCGCGGCCTGCGCGTCGTGCACTCCCCCGTGACCGGGCGCTGGCTGGCGATCAACAGCCCGGCGTCGAAGGTGCCGAGCCACGGGGTGCGCGGCTACGGGCAGGCGTACGCGATCGATCTCGTGGCCGAGCCGGAGGGGGCGCTCCGCCCGCAGTTCGGCGACGGACCCGGGATGCGCCCCAACGCCGACTACCCCGCCTTCGACGAGCCGGTCCGGGCGATGGTCGACGGCGTCGTCGTGGCCGCCACGGACCGGCGCCGAGACCACCTCTCGCGCTCGAGGGCGTGGGCGCTGTACTACATGCTGCTCGAGGGGATGGTCCGCGAGCTCGGCGGGCCGGGCAACGTCGTCGGCAACCACGTGACGATCAGGGCCGACGACGGGACGTACGCCCTCGTCGCCCACCTGAGGCAAGGCTCGGCCACCGTGCGGCGGGGCGACACCGTCCGCGCGGGCGACGTCGTCGGCCGGTGCGGGAACTCCGGCAACAGCTCCGAGCCGCACGTCCACGCCCAGCTCATGGACCGCCGCTCGCTGTGGACCGCCGCCGGAGTGCCCATGGCCTTCGCGCGCATCTCGATCGGCGACGCCGACTCCCCCGTCGACGCACTGCCGGGCAACGAGGAGCACATGACGGCGACCGAGCCGGTGACCTCCGCCTAGCAGCGGCAGGACGCGCGTCCTAGGCACGCACGAGCCTCGTGCGCGCCAGGTCGTCGTGCAGCGGCACGCCCTCGACCGTGCGCCAGAGCGCCGGCAGGACCAGGCACAGCAGGATCGTGCGCACGACGACTGCCACGAACGGGGCGCGGCCGCGGCTCACGTGGACGAGGCGCAGGCCGGTCAGGCGGTGGCCGATCGACGCGCCGGCCAGGCCTCCCACCAGGGCGCGCTCCGCGGCGAAGATCCCGAGGATCGCCATCGCGTCCCCGCCGGCGAACCCGTAGGCGATGGCCATCGCGATCGCCCAGTCGATGAGGAGCGCGCCGAGGCGCCGCCCGAACGGGGCGAGCTCCGAGGCCCGGACGGGACCGCCCGCCGAGCCCGGTCGCGCGGCACCAGGTCGCGTGGCACCGGGCCGTCCCCCCGATCGGGGTCCGCCCGCCCGCGCGGCCGCGGAGCTCGCGGGGGCGGGATCGACGTCGGGCACCGGTCCAGTCTAGGTGGCGTCGCATCCGGCGTAGCACTCGCCCCGTAACATGACCGACACGCCCGGGAGACGGCAGGGAAACTCCGCGGGTCTAGCGTCACACCCGTCCAGCCGGCACCGCCGGTGCACGCGAACGAGGAGCCACGGATGTTCTCAACCCCCGAAGAGGCGATCGCCTACACCCGCAACGAGGACGTCAAGTTCGTCGACGTCAGGTTCTGCGACCTGCCAGGGGTGATGCAGCACTTCAACATCCCGGTCGAGACGTTCGACGAGGACGCCTTCACCGACGGCCTCATGTTCGACGGCTCCTCTATCCGCGGGTTCACCGCCATCCACGAGTCCGACATGAAGCTCGTGCCGGACATCGGGTCGGCCTTCATCGACCCGTTCCGCGCGCAGAAGACGCTCGTGCTCAACTTCGCGATCGTCGACCCCTTCACCTCACAGGCCTACGACCGCGACCCGCGCACCGTCGCCTCGAAGGCCGAGGCCTATCTCCGCTCGACCGGCATCGCCGACACCGCCTTCTTCGGCGCCGAGGCGGAGTTCTACCTCTTCGACGACGTGCGGTTCCAGACCTCGGCCCAGTCGAGCTTCTACCACATCGACTCCGAGGAGGCCGCGTGGAACACCGGCCGCCGGGAGGAGGGCGGCAACCTGGGGTACAAGACCCGGTTCAAGGGCGGCTACTTCCCCGTCCCGCCGAACGACCACTTCGCCGACCTGCGCGACGAGATGGTGCGGGTGATGACCGACGTCGGCCTCAAGGTCGAGCGCGCCCACCACGAGGTCGGCACCGCCGGCCAGCAGGAGATCAACTACCGCTTCGACTCCCTGCGCGCCGCCGCCGACGACGTCATGAAGTTCAAGTACATCGTCAAGAACGTCGCGTGGGAGCACGGCCGGTCGGCGACCTTCATGCCCAAGCCGCTGTTCGGCGACAATGGCTCGGGCATGCACTGCCACCAGTCCCTGTGGAAGGACGGCGAGCCGCTGTTCTACGACGAGCAGGGCTACGGCGGGCTCTCGGACATCGCCCGGTGGTACATCGGTGGTCTCCTCCACCATGCGCCCTCGCTGCTGGCCTTCACCAACCCCTCGCTCAACTCGTACCACCGCCTCGTGCCCGGCTACGAGGCGCCGGTCAACCTCGTCTACTCGGCGCGCAACCGCTCGGCCTGCATCCGCATCCCCGTCACGGGATCCTCGCCGAAGGCCAAGCGCGTGGAGTTCCGCGTGCCGGACCCGAGCTCGAACCCCTACCTCGCCTTCTCGGCGATGCTCATGGCCGGCATCGACGGCGTGAAGAACCGCATCGAGCCGCCGGAGCCCATCGACAAGGACCTCTACGAGCTCCCGCCCGAGGAGCACGCGCAGATCGCCCAGGTCCCCGAGTCGCTCGGTGCGGCGCTGCGCGCGCTCGAGGAGGACAACGACTACCTCACTGAGGGCGACGTCTTCTCCCCCGAGCTCATCGAGACGTGGGTCGACTACAAGCGCACGCACGAGATCGACCCGATCCGCCTGCGCCCGCACCCGCACGAGTTCGAGCTGTACTACGACATCTGAGCCGATTCGCTCTCAAACGAAAGGCCCCTGACCTGCATGTCTGCAGGATCAGGGGCCTTTCGGCTGCCCGCGTCCCCCGCGAGAAGACACTGTTGGGAGGTCAGCTTCCTAGGGAGGCTCTTTTGGTCGTGGCAGGACGACCCACACATCAGTCCGTTCGAATGACGACCTCCCGGTTGGCGCCCACCCACTGATTCCCCACCTAACCTGGAGAGCGACGATCGGCTCGCGAACGATGGCGATCCTCTCGTGGCACTCGCTGGCTACCCCGTGGAGGCGGATGATGACCGTCCCGACGTGGGACCAGTACATGGCACCGTCCCTCCGTGTTCTCCTCGACGGCGGGACCCACCGGTCTCGGAACATCATCGCGGCCGCTGCTGACCTGCTAGGTCTCACCCAGGAGCAGCGCCAGGTCCTCATCCCTTCCGGTCAGGAGCAGTTCCGCAACCGTGGTGCCTGGGCGCTGTCCTACCTGGCGCGAGTAGGCGCGGTCGAACGCCCGAGCCGCGGCAACTATCGGATCACCGAAGTCGGACGCCGACTCCTGTCCGATCACCCGGAAGGTGTGACGGAGAGGCATCTCCGCGCTCTCTCGGGCAATCCTGACGCACCGCACACCTGGAAGGCGTTCCCGACACCCTCGTCACGAACAGCAACTGCCATCGAAGAGGTGTCAGCACTGGATCCCGAGGAGCAGATCGCAGCAGGCGTCGCGAGAATCAACGAGGATGTCGCCGACCAGCTCCTGACGTTAATTCTTGCCCGCGAACCGGTGTTCTTCGAACAAGCGGTGCTCGACCTGCTCATGGCGATGGGATATGGGGGTGCCGAAGGAAACGCGACTCGCACGCAGCTCTCCAGCGACGGAGGGATCGACGGCATCATCGACCAGGACGCCCTCGGCCTCTCCCGCATCTACGTGCAAGCCAAACGCTACGCGCGCGAGAATACTGTCGGCAGAGAGGCGATCCAAGCATTCGTCGGCGCGCTGGCAGGTAATCAGGCGAACCAGGGTGTCTTCATCACCACTAGCCAGTTTGCGCGTACAGCGACCGCGTACGCCGAGTCCGCGTCGCTACCCGCGTCATCCTCGTCGACGGTGAACGTCTGACCCGGCTGATGATCCAGTACGGAGTCGGTGTGCAGGTGAAAACGCGCGTCGAGGTAGTCGAGATCGACGAAGACTTCTTCGAGTAACTATCGGGCCAGCGACTGACTGACAGGGCACTGAGCCTTCCAAACGCGAAAGAGCACCTCGACGAGGACGATTCCGGCCACCGTGCGCTACCACGACCCAGGACTCGACTATCGGCCGTAGGCTTCACCTGCGCAGGCGCCACGCTCGGGCCCCTTGTGCCCCGCATCACCCGGTCATACGGTTAGCGCACGCTGTCCCGTCAACGTCGACGAAGGGTGATCGCCATGAAGGCAGTGCGCGTGCACGCGTACGAGGAGATGCCGAAGCTCGATGACGTCCCGGAACCCGAGATCACGGGCCCGTGGGACGTCATCGTCAAGATCGGGGCGGCCGGCCTGTGCCGCACCGACCTGCACATCATCGAGGGTCAGTGGGACCCGATCCAGAACCCCACGCTGCCGTACACGATCGGGCACGAGAACTCGGGCTGGGTGCACGCCGTCGGCTCGGCCGTGTCGAACGTGGCGGTGGGCGACACGGTGATCATGCACCCGCTCGTCACCTGCGGGCTGTGTACCGAGTGCCGGCGAGGCAACGACTCGCACTGCTCGAACGCCTCCTTCCCGGGCCTCAACGCCGAGGGCGGGATGGCCGAGTACATGAAGACGAACGCGCGGGCCGTCGTCAAGCTCGACCCCTCTCTCCAGCCCAGGGACATCGCCGCCCTCGCTGACGCGGGCCTCACCGCCTACCACGCGGTCCGCAAGGCGGCCCCGCGGCTGCACCCGGGCACGCACGTCGTCGTCATCGGCTCCGGCGGGCTGGGGCACATTGGCATCCAGTCCCTCGTGGCTCTCACCCCTGCGGAGATCACGGTCCTCGACCGCTCCGAGCAGGCCCTCGAGCTCGCGACGTCGATCGGCGCCCACCACACGGCCCTCGCCACCGACGACACCGACGCCGTCACCAAGCAGATCCACGACATCACCGGCGGAGGCGCGCACGTCGTGCTCGACTTCGTCGGCGAGCAGGGCATGGAGCTCCTCGGGCCCAACCTCATCCGCAACCAGGGCGACTACTACGTCATCGGCTACGGCGGCATGGTCCAGCTCGAGACCATCGGGATCATCTCCCGCGAGATCAACGTCATCGGCAACCTCGTGGGCACCTACGAGGACCTCGACCAGCTGATGATCCTCACCGCCCAGGGCAAGATCTCGCTGCACACGTCGGTCTACGACCTCGCCGACTACGCCACCGCGATCGACGACCTCGACAACGGCCGGCTGGTCGGTCGCGGGATCCTCGTCCCGTAGCGACCTCGCGCAGCGACGCACCACCGACGGCGGCGGGCACCCGGTCCGGGTGCCCGCCGTCGTCAGGTCTGGATCACCAGCGGTAGTTCGTGTCGTACGCGAAGTTCGTGTACATCCCGATGTGGGTGTAGAAGTTGATCGCACCGAACAGCAGGAGCGCCACGCCACCGAGCAGGAACGCCCAGGCCGACCACCTCAGCAGGCCGGGCCGGCCTGCCAGGTAGGAGATCGCGAAGAGCAGCGCGCCGAGGGCGATGACGCCCCAGAGCCCGCCGAGGAACAGTGCTTCGATCCAGGGAAGGTGGCCGAACCGACCGGTGATCGGCTCCTCCGGCGGGGCCGCACCGAGCTGGAAGCGGACGAACGTGATCGCCAGCACGCCCATCGCGAGGCCGACCGCACCGACGAAGATGCTCACCGGGCGGAAGGCGCGCAGCGCGGTCTCGCGGGCGATCTCCTGATCGCCGGCGAACAGGCTGCGGCTGCGCCACAGGTAGACGGCGGCGACCAGGAGCAGCGCGCCGAAGGCGGCGGCCGGCTGGCCGAACGCGATGTTGTAGTACTCGAACCCGGGCTCCTGGTAGGGCCAGGTCACGGTGAGGTGCAGGCCGAGCGCGAGCAGCAGGAGCCCGGTGACGCCGAAGAACGCGGCCCACCCCTCGCTGTCGACCGCCTTGCGGCGGAGGAGGACACCCAGGAACTGGGCAAACCCGATGAGACCGGCCCCCGCCGTGATGGCGATGAGCTCGTTGTAGACGACCATGCCGCCCACCCTTCTTCGTCAGCTGGTCCGGGCGCGGGCGGATACGGCGCGCGCACGCGGAGGGAGTGGCACGCGCTCCCTGCGTCACCAACGTCCTGGGCAGTGAGGTATTCCCGACGATGAACGAACGCAATCCGCCGCGGGTGGCTCATCGCACGCGGCGGAACTCCTCGGCGCTCGGGCTCAGCCCCGGGGCCCATCCCGTGGCCGCGATCCGGTCGAGAGCACTCATCTCGAACTCGTACGCCCCGGGCGTGAAACCGTCCGCCACCCGCGCTGCGGTGTCGGCCGTGACGCCGCCGGTGTAGACGACGGTGCGGCAGTCCTCGGTCTCGACGAGCACGCGCCATCCCGCGCTGTGCACCCGCTCTCCCTGCGCAGCGGACGCGCCGACCACCTCGCACCGCACACCGTGCACCCCCACGCGTCCGAGAACGGGCATCGACAGCAGCACGAGGACCACCACCGAGGTGGCGATGATCACGACGCGCCATGCCCGCGTGGACGTGGTCTCTCCCACTCCAGGGCGGCGCGTCCTCACTCCTGGGCGGCGCGTCCCGCCACGCCGAGCGCCTCCGGGTGGTTCGCGTCCGGGTACCCCGTCGGCCCGTCGTGCTCGACGTCGGACACCGACGGTCCGCCCAGCGCGTGGGACTCCCAGCGCACGAGCTGCCAGCCGTCGTCCGGGTTCCCCTCGATGATGACGACCCCGGTGTTCGAGATCGAGCGGCCGAGGAACTCGCGCGGCACCTCGACGGTCGTGGCGGCCCACGAGACGATGACGGCCCCGTGCGAGACGATGACCGCCGTCTCGTGGCCCGTCGCGGCGATCTCGGCCACGACCGCGTCGTAGCGGTCCTTGACCTCGCGGCCCGTCTCGCCTCCGGGGATGCGCGAGTCCGGGTCCGCTACCCAGCCCATGATGCCCGCGAGGTACGTGCGCACGGCCGCCTCGCTGGTGGCCATCTCGAGGTCGCCGGCGCGGATCTCGCGCAGCCCCTCGCGCTCGATCGGGGTGAGCCCCGTGGCCTGGGCGAGCGGCTCCGCGGTCTGGTGCGTGCGCACGAGGTTGGACACCCAGATGGACTCCACGTCCTCGTACGCGAGCTCGGGCACGAGGGCCTCCGCCTGCCGGCGGCCGAGCTCGGTGAGATCGGCGCCGGGCGCCTCGGTGTCGATCGCGTGGATGACGTTGGAGTCGGTCTGACCGTGCCGGACGAGAATGAGCCGCATATCGTCCAGTGTCCCAGGTGTGCCGTGCGGGCGCTGTGACGCGTCACGTACATTGCACGGATGCCGCCCGACGAGGACGTCCCGACGACGACCGACGAGCAGGACCCCAGCCCCAGGCCGCCGAGCCGCTGGCGGTTCGTCGTCACCCTCCTGGTCGCGGCGGTCGTCTTCGCCGTGGTCGTCTGGCTGGTCGACCTCGCCTTCGACTCCTGAGCATCTGCTCCCTGCGCCCGTGAGGGCCTACTCCCAGAAGAGCCGCTCGACGACCGCCCGGGAGCGCCGCGCCGCCCGCAGGTAGTCCTCCTCGAGCTCCTGGCGGTGTCCGGACGGGTAGCCGAGCATGCGCGCCACCGTCTCCAGCCGTTCGACCCCGTGGGGCAGGACGTCGGTCTTCGGCCCCGTCGTGCGCCCGGAGACCTGCACGACGGCGTCGCGCACCTGCCCGGCCAGCGTCCAGGCGTGCAGGAGGGTCGCCGCATCAGCGTCGCCGACCAGCCCCTCGGCGCGCAGCGCCTCGAGGGCCTCCTCGGTCGAGGTCACCCGCAGCGCGGGCACGTCGCCGGCGTGCCGCAGCTGCCACAGCTGGACGGTCCACTCCACGTCCGTCAGCGCGCCGGGGCCGAGCTTGAGGTGCCGGTTGGGTGGCACGCCGCGTGGCATGCGCTCCTGCTCGACCCGGCCCTTGACCCGGCGGATCTCCCGCTCGGCGGCCGCACCGATGCCGCCGGGCACGTACCGCACCGCGTCGACGAGCGCCATGAACCGCTCCCCGAGCGCACGCGAGCCCGCGGCGGGGCGGGCCCGCAGGAGCGCCTGCCGCTCCCACACCTCCACCCACCGCTCGTAGTACTCGGCGTAGGAGGCGAGGGTGCGTACGAGCGGGCCGGAGCGCCCCTCGGGCCGCAGGTCGGCGTCGACCGGGAGCGCGGGCTCGTCGCTCGTGGCGCCGAGCAGCTCCTGGACCGACGTCGCGACGTCGCGGGCCCAGTCCGCAGCCACCTTCTCGTCGACCCCCTCGGCGGGGTCGTGGACGAAGAGGACATCGGCGTCGGAGGAGTAGCCGACCTCGCGGCCGCCCAGGCGGCCCATGGCGACGACGAGGAACTCCCCCGGCGGCTCGTCGAGGCCGGCACGGGCCGTGGCGTCGCGGGCGGCTACCCTCACCGCCGCCTCGAGGGCGAGGTCCGCGACGTCGGCCAGCTCCCGGCGCCGCGACCGCGGGGCCTGCTCGAGCACGTGGGCGATCGCAGCGCGCGTGGTCTCGCGCCGACGCAGGTAGCGGGCCTGCCCGACGGCGTCGGTCGCGTCCTCGCGGCGACGCAGCATCGCGTCGATCTCGCCCTCGAGGTCCTCGCGGCGGCGCGGGGCCAGGCCCTGATCGCCGTCGAGCCACTTCACCGCCTCGGGCAGCTGGAGCAGCAGGTCGCCGACGTACCGCGACGTGGCGAGCACCGTGGCCAGCGCCTCGGCGGCAGCGGAGGAGTCGCGCAGGAGGGCCAGGTACCAGTGGGTCGTGCCGATCGTCTCCGACAGCCGCCGGAAGGCGAGCAGGCCGACGTCGGGCATGGGCGCGTCGGCGAACCAGCCGAGCATGACGGGCAGGAGCTGGCGCTGGATCGTCGCGCGCCGGGACACGCCTTCGGTGAGGGCCGCGATGTGACGCAGGGAGCCCTTCGGGTCGGCAAAGCCGATGACCTCCATCCGTGCCGCGGCCGCGTCGGGGGCCAGGGAGGCCTCGGCCGGCGACAGGCGCGCGGTCGCGGGCAGCAGCGGTCGGTAGTAGATCTCCTCGTGCAGCCGGCGGACCTCGCGGCTCACCGCGCGCCAGGCCTTCTCCAGGGCGTCACCGTCCGTGATGCCCTCCGCGCCGAAGGCACGGCCGAGGATCTCGAGGTCGCCCGCCGAGCTCGGCACCACCTGGATGCGGTGGAGGCGCCACAGCTGCATGCGGTGCTCGAGGACGCGCAGGAACCGGTAGTGGTGGTCCAGGGTCGCGGCGTCGGTGCGCGCGACGTACCCGCCCTCGGCGAGGGCCTCCAACGCCTCGAGGGTGGTCCGCGACCGTAGGGTCTCGTCGGTGCGGCCGTGGACGAGCTGGAGCAGCTGGACGGTGAACTCGACGTCCCGCAGCCCGCCCTTGCCGAGCTTGAGCTGCCGCTCCGCGTGGCGGGCCGGCACGTGCGCCTCCACGCGGCGGCGCATCTTCTGGGTCTCCTCGACGAAGTTCTCCCTCGAGGCCGCGCTCCAGACGAACGGCGCGACGGCGGCGCAGTACTCCTCACCGAGCGCGAGGTCCCCCGCGACCGGGCGCGCCTTGAGCAGGGCCTGGAACTCCCAGCCCTTGGCCCAGCTCTCGTAGTAGCTGACGTGGCTGGCGAGCGTGCGCACGAGCGGTCCGTCCTGCCCCTCCGGCCGCAGGTTCGCGTCCAGCGGCCACAGGGCCGGCTCGGGGCCGACGCCGCCGACCGCGTCCGCGAGCGTGCCGGCCAACCGGGTCGCCACCTCGATGGTCTCGTCCTCGTCGCGGACGGGGGCGCCGTCGGCGTCGAGCTCGGGATCGGCCACGTAGACGACGTCGACGTCGGAGATGTAGTTGATCTCCCGCCCGCCCGTCTTCCCCATCCCGATCACCGCGAGCCGCACACCCGCACCGTGGTCGGGCAGGCCGGCGCGGGCCACCGCGAGGGCGGCGTCGAGCGCACCGGCGACGATGTCGGCGATCGACGCAGCCACCAGCGGGAAGCTCTCCAGGGAGTCCTTACCCGTGAGGTCCGCGGCAGCGATCTCCAGGAGGCGGCGGCGGTAGGTGCGCCGCAGCGCCGCGATGCCCTCCTCGCCGGTGACCGTGGCGACGGGGTTGGTCTGCGCCGGGTCGGCGCCGACGGCCTCGAGCGCCTTGGCCCGCTCGTCGCGCGGCTCGAGGTGGAGCACCGGGACCTCGCCGTGCCGGTCGTGGAGATGGGCGACGTCCCCCGGCCGCGCGACCAGCGAGTCACCGAGCGGCCGGGAGGCTCCGACCACGGCGACGAGCCGACGCATCGCGACGTCGTCGCCGGTGAGGGCCGTGCGCAGGGCGGCGTCGTCCCCGCTCTCCTGCGCGCTCTCGGCGATCCGCACGAGGGTGAGCAGCGCGTGGTCGGGGTTCCCGGCCGAGGCGAGGTGGCCGAGCAGCCGCTCCGCCACGCCCTCGGCGGCCAGGTACGGGGCCAGGGCCGGGTCGTCGAGCAGCGCCTCGGCGCGGCGCGGCTCGTGGATGCCGACGCGCCGCAGCTGGGTGAGCCGGGAGACGACCCGTCCGCCGGCCATCAGTGCGAGGGGATGAACTGGGCCAGCTCAAAGTCCGTGACCTGGTCGCGGTAGGCCTCCCACTCCTCGTGCTTGTTGCGCACGACGAAGTCGAAGGTCTCCTCCCCCAGCGTCTCCGCAACCAGCTCGGAGCCCTCCATCGCGTCGATCGCGTCGGCCAGGGAGGCCGGCAGCGAGACGATGCCGAGCGCGCGGCGCTCGCCGCGGGACAGCGTCGAGACGTCGGTGTCCGCCGGGTCGGGCAGGTCGTAGCCCTCCTCGATGCCCTTGAGCCCGGCCCGCAGGATGATCGCGAACGCGAGGTAGGGGTTCGCGGCGGCGTCCAGCGCGCGGAACTCCACGCGGCTGGACTGCGGCTTGCCCGGCTTGTAGCCGGGGACCCGCACGAGCGCGGAGCGGTTGTTGTGGCCCCAGCTGACGTAGCTGGGCGCCTCGCCGCCGCCCCACAGGCGCTTGTAGGAGTTAACGTACTGGTTGGTGATGGCGGCGAACTCCCGGGCGTGCGTGAGGACGCCGGCGATGAACCTGCGTCCCGTCGTGGAGAGCTGGTACTCCCCCGCCGGGTCGTAGAACGCGTTGGAGTCGCCCTCGAACAGCGAGAAGTGGGTGTGCATCCCCGAGCCCGGGTGGCCGGGCATCGGCTTGGGCATGAAGGTCGCGGTCAGCCCCTGCCGCATGGCGACCTCCTTGACCACGGTGCGGAACGTCATCACGTTGTCCGCCATCGACAGGGCGTCGGCGAAGCGCAGGTCGATCTCGTTCTGCCCCGGGCCGCCCTCGTGGTGGGAGAACTCCACCGGGATGCCCATCTCCTCGAGGGTGGTGATGGCCTCGCGGCGGAAGTCGTGGCTGGACCCGCGGGCGACGTGGTCGAAGTAGCCCGCGCGGTCGGCCGGGACGAGCGGCTGCCGGGGGTCGTTGATCTCGTCGAACAGGTAGAACTCGATCTCGGGGTGCACGTAGGGCGTGAAGCCGGCCTTGGCCGCGTGCTCGACGGCGCGGGCCAGGACGTTGCGCGGGTCCGATCGGGCGGGCTCGCCTCCGGGGGTGAGGACGTCGCAGAACATGCGCGCCACGCCGTGGTGCTCGCTACGCCACGGCAGGACCTGGAAGGTCGTCGGGTCGGGCCGCACGAGCATGTCGGACTCGAACACGCGGGTGAGGCCCTCGATGGCGGAGCCGTCGAACCCGATGCCCTCCTCGAACGCGCTCTCGAGCTCGGCCGGCGCGATGGCGACCGACTTCAGCGTGCCGAGGACGTCGGTGAACCACAGCCGGATGAACCGGATGTCGCGTTCCTCGACGGTTCGCAGCACGAACTCCTGCTGGCGGTCCATCCCGCCTCCTCCCGGTCGGATCAGTGCTCCCACATTGTCACCCACGACGCCCGACTACCCTGACAGCATGCCGCTGCCGATCGCGATCGCCCAGGTGGACCCGTGCGCCGGGGACCTCGCCGGGAACTCCGCCCTCGTCCGTGACGCGGTGCGGGGAGCGGCCGGGAGCGGCGCGCGTCTCGTGCTCCTGCCGGAGATGACGCTGCCCGGCTACCCGGTGGAGGACCTCGCGCTGCGCGCCTCGTTCCGTAGCGCCACCGAGCGGTCGCTCGAGACGCTCGCCCGGGACCTCGCGGACGACGGCCTGGGCGACGTCGTCGTCGTGCTCGGCACGCTCGGCACCTCGGCCCAGGGCCGTCCGACGAACTGCGCCGCCGTGCTGGCCGGCGGCGAGGTGGGACCGACCTACGTCAAGCAGCACCTGCCGACCTACGGGGTGTTCGACGAGATCCGCATCTTCGAACCCGGCGCGGATCCGGTCGTCCTCGAGGTCGATGGCCGCCGGCTCGGGCTCGCGATCTGCGAGGACATCTGGGTCGACGGCGGGGCGGTCGACGCGTACACGGGCGCCGGCCTCGACGCGCTGCTCGTCCTCAACGGCTCGCCGTACGAGTACGGCAAGGGCGCGGTGCGGCTCGGGATCGTGCAGACGCTCGCGGGCCGGCTCGGCTGCCCCGTGCTCTACGCGAACCTCGTCGGCGCCCAGGACGACCTCGTGTTCGACGGGCACTCGTTCGTCGTCGACGCCGGCGGCGCCGTGGTGGCCCGCGCCCCGGGGTTCGAGCCCGGGACCGTGCAGGTGGAGCTCACGGGCGGGGCCGGCCAATCCGGCGTGGTCGCGTCCGGCGCACCCGCCGAGGAGGCCCCGGACGCCGCGCAGATGTACGCCGCGTGCGTCCTCGGGCTGCGCGACTACGCGCGGAAGAACGGCTTCCGGTCGGTCGTGCTCGGCCTGTCCGGCGGCATCGACTCGGCGCTGGTCGCCGCGATGGCGGCCGATGCCCTGGGCCCGAAGAACGTCGTGGGCGTCTCGATGCCGTCGAGCTATTCCTCGGAGCACTCCAAGGACGACGCCGCTGCCTCCGCCGACGCGATCGGGCTCGACTACCGGGTGCAGCCGATCGCGCCGATGGTCGAGACGTTCCTGACGAACGTCGAGCTCACCGGCGTAGCCGAGGAGAACCTGCAGGCGCGCGTGCGCGGGGTCATCCTCATGGGCCTGTCCAACATGGAGGGGCACCTCGTGCTCGCCACGGGCAACAAGTCCGAGCTCGCCGTGGGCTACTCGACGATCTACGGCGACGCCGTGGGCGGGTTCGCACCGATCAAGGACGTGCCGAAGACGAAGGTGTGGGAGCTGGCGCGGGCCCGCAACCAGGTCGCGCTCGACGCCGGCGAGCCGGTGCCGGTCCCGTGGAGCTCCATCGAGAAGCCCCCGTCGGCCGAGCTGCGGCCGGGTCAGCAGGACTCGGACTCGCTGCCGCCCTACGACGAGCTCGACCCGGTCATCCAGGACTACGTCGAGCGGAACCTCGGCCGGGCCGAGCTCCTGGTGGCGGGTCACGCGCCCGAGGTGGTCGACCGGGTCCTCGGTCTCGTCGACCGCGCCGAGTGGAAGCGTCGGCAGTACCCGTTGGGGCCCAAGGTGACGGCGCTGGCGTTCGGCCGCGACCGCCGCCTGCCGGTCACCTCGCGCTGGCGGGAGCAGGACGAGCGACAAGGAGACGAGCAGTGAACGACAGCCCGAGCCGACCGAAGCGGGTCCGCGTCCACCACCTCGCGCAGATGAAGGAGCGCGGCGAGCCGATCACGATGCTCACCGCGTACGACGCCATGACGGCCCGCGTCCTCGACGCCTCGGGGATCGACGTGCTGCTGGTGGGCGACTCGATCGGCGACAACATGTTGGGTCACCCGACGACTCTGCCGGTGACCGTGGACGAGATGGTCGTGGCGACCCGGGCGGTCGCGCGCTCCGTCACGCGCGCGCTCGTGGTGGCCGACCTGCCGTTCGGGAGCTACGAGTCCTCGCCCGAGCAGGCGCTGGCCACGGGCGTGCGGCTGATGAAGGAGGGCGGAGCGCACGCGGTGAAGCTCGAGGGTGGAGCCCACCGCGCCCCCCACGTCCACCTGCTCACGCAGGCGGGCATCCCCGTGGTGGGACACGTCGGCTTCACCCCCCAGGCGGAGCACCTGCTGGGCGGCAAGCGCATCCAGGGGCGCGGCGAGGGCGCGGCGGAGCGACTCGTCGCGGACGTCCGTGCGCTCGAGGAGGCGGGCGCCGTGGCCGTCGTCCTGGAGATGGTGCCCGGACCTGTCGCCGAGCAGGTCACCCGCTCGGTCGCGGTACCGACGATCGGCATCGGGGCCGGCTCCGGGACCGACGGGCAGGTGCTCGTGTGGATCGACATGGCCGGCATGTCCGACTGGTCGCCGAGCTTCGCCCGCCGCTTCGCCGAGCTCGGCGAGGCCCTCGGTCGCGCCACGGGCGAGTACGTGGCCGCCGTCAAGGACCGCACCTTCCCCGGCACGGAGCACACGTTCGACTCGTAGGCCGCCGCGCGCCCACGACTCCCTGGTGCGCTCGACGCCGACTTTCAGGAGGCTCGGCCGTGCGACGCCCCCGCCGGACTCCCCGACGCACCGTCCGTCAGCCGGCGTCGTCGCCCTCGCCCCAGGTGCGCCACTCCTCCTCCGCCTCGTCGACCTCCTCGTTGCGCTCCGCGGCGCTCTGCAGGGCGGCCGCGGCGGCCGCGGGCGTGTCGTAGGGGCCCATCCGGTCCGCGACGGGCGAGACCTGTCCCCTCTCGACCTGCTTGGTGCGCAGGTTGAACCAGTAGTCGCCGGTGCTCATGTCTGCTCCTCGGGGCTCGGACTCTCGTCCACGATCCGTAGACTGGGGCACCATGCTCGCCGATCGCGCCCCGCGGGGCACCCTGACCAAGGGCACCGTCTCCCCCGTCCGCGAGGTCCCCGCCTCGATCGAGCGCCCCGAGTACGTGGGGCGCACCGGACCCGAGCGCGTGACGGCGGGCGAGGTCAAGAGCCCGGAGACGATTCTGCGGATCCGCCGGGCCGCCAGGATCGCGGCGCAGGCGCTCGAGCTCACCGCCGAGGCCGTCCGACCGGGCGTCACCACCGAGGAGATCGACCGGATCGGCCACGAGTTCCTGATCTCGCAGGGTGCTTACCCGTCCTCGCTGCACTACCAGGGCTTCCCGAAGTCGCTGTGCACGTCGATCAACGAGACCATCTGCCACGGCATCCCGGACTCGACTGTCCTGACCGAGGGCGACATCGTCAACATCGACATCACCGCCTACATCGGCGGCGTCCACGGCGACGCCTCGGTGATGGCGCTCGTCGGCGAGGTCGACGAGGAGTCCCGCCTGCTGGTCGAGCGCACGAAGGAGGCCATGCTCCGCGGCGTCAGGGCGGCGCGGCCGGGCCGCCAGGTCAACGTCATCGGCCGCGTCATCGAGTCCTACGCCAGGCGGTACGAGTACGGCGTGGTCCGCGACTACACGGGGCACGGCGTCGGCGAGGCGTTCCACTCGGGGCTCATCATCCCGCACTACGACTCTGCGCCCCACTTCGACGACGAGATCGTGCCCGGCATGGTCTTCACCGTCGAGCCTATGCTCACGCTCGGTGACCCCGACGGCGAGCAGTGGGACGACGGCTGGACCGTGGTGACGAAGGACCGCTCGCGCTCGGCCCAGTGGGAGCACACCATCCTCATCACGAGCGACGGCCCGGAGATCCTCACGGTCGTCTAGAGTCCTGCACGTCCCCCTTCTTTTCGACGACGAAGGAAGTCCATGCCCACCACTGACCACCTCGCCTTCGGCATCGACATCGGCGGCTCCGGCATCAAGGGTGCCCCGGTCGATCTCACCACCGGTGAGCTGACGACCGACCGCGTGAAGATCCCGACCCCGCAGCCCTCCACGCCGGCCGCCGTCATCGAGGTCCTCGGGCGCCTGCTCGCGGAGTTCGACGAGGACGACGACGCGCCCGTCGGGCTCACCTTCCCCGCGCCCGTGCTGCACGGCGGGTTCCCGTTCGTGGCGAACCTCGACCAGAGCTGGGTCGGCATGAACATCGAGGACGAGGTGCGCAGGGAACTGGGCCGCGAGGTGGTCGCGATGAACGACGCCGACGCCGCCGGCGTCGCGGAGGCCCACTACGGCGCCGCGAAGGGCGTGCCCGGCGTCGTCCTGCTCACCACGCTCGGGACCGGGATCGGCTCAGCACTGCTCGTGGACGGCACGCTCGTGCCCAACACCGAGCTCGGCCACCTGGAGATCGACGGCCGCGACGCCGAGTCGCACGCCTCGTCGGCGGTCCGCGAGCGCGAGGACCTGTCCTACCCGAAGTGGGCGAAGCGGTTGCAGCGCTACTACGAGGTCGTCGAGAAGCTGTTCTCCCCGGACCTCATCGTGGTGGGCGGCGGCGTGAGCCGGAAGCACGAGAAGTTCCTGCCGCTCCTGACGACCCGGGCGCCCATGGTCCCCGCGAAGCTCCGGAACAACGCGGGGATCGTCGGGGCCGCCTACCGGGCCGCCGAGCTCACTCGCTGACGTCCCATCGCCGGTGCCGGCATCAGGACAGGGCATCCGGGCCCGGCCGAAGCGTCACGCCGTGGTCAGGGGACCTGTCCCCGCCGGTTCCTGGCCCCTGCGCGCCCGTCACTTGTAACCTCGTGATCGGCCGGGCGCCCGCCCGGCCGTTCCAGGTTCCGCGCTCCGCACCGAGGCAGAGGAGGCGCCGTGCCGCGGTTCAACCCGCCCCCTGGCTGGCACGTGCCTCCGGGCTTCGCGCCGCCGGTCGGCTGGCGCCCTGACCCACGCTGGCCCCCGGCTCCTCGGGACTGGCAGATGTGGATCGTGGACCCGGTGGAGCCCGTCGGCGCCGACGACGACCCCGAGGACACGACCCGACGCTCCGCCCGGCTCGAGCAGGACGACCTGCGCGAGACCCACGCCTGGTCGCCGGACCAGGGACGCTCGTTCGTCGGTACGTCCTCCTCGGCCGCCTTCGGGATGCAGGCCGCGGCCGGCCACCCCACGGCCTCCCCGCCGCACGCGCCGTCCGCGCCCTCCGGGCCACCGATGGCCTCCCCACCGTCCGCGCCCTCCGGGCCACCGATGGCCTCCCCGCCGCACGCACCGTCCGCGCCCTTCTCGCCCTCCGCACCACACGCGGCGGCGCCGTACGGACCGTCTCCCCCTGCTCCGCCGGCTCACCCCGCCGCCCCCTACGAGCCATCGCCCTACGCGCCGTCGGGCCACTCCGCCACGCCGCCGACAGCCACGTCCTCACCTCCGCCCGCTCCCGAGCGCCGCGGACCCTGGTACACGCGGGCCGCACCCGCGGCGGTCGCGGCCTCCACCTGCGTGGCGCTCGTGGCGGTGGCGATCTGGGCGTTCGTTCTGCGCGAGCCCGCCGCGCGCGAGGAGGACGGTCCGGGGAAGTTCGACGTCGAGCCCCCGCCGGAGCCCGGAGGCGACCAGGCCGGGGGCGGCCACGCCGACGGGCAGCCGACGGACCCGTCCGACCTACCCGACGAGACCGGCACGGACGACGCCGGTACACTGGCCGGGCTCCGGCCCGAGGACACATTCCCGCGCGGGCAGGACCAGAGCGCGCACACCGGTCCCGACGGCGTCCCCACCAACACCGAGCCACTCGCCATGCTCGGGGAGCTCGAGCTCGAGAACGCGACGCCGTTCGGCCGCTCCTCGGTCATGCCGTGGACGTTCGACGACACCGGTGAGCGGATCGACGCACAGCTCGTGGGCCCCACCGACTGGGACGCGACCGACGAGGTCATGGCCCACGAAGCCGGTAACCCCCCGCCCCCGGACGGGCACGTCTACGTCACCCAGCGCGTCCGCGTGACGGCGGAGACCGCGGACCCGTTCGTGCCGTTCGCCTCCCTGCTCGTCTACTGGACGACGAGATCCGGCGATGTGTACGGCGCCACCTCCGCGGTCGCCCCCGACGATCTTTTCCACGCCGAGGCGATCAGCGGCGGCGAGTCGGTCGAGGGCAACCTCGTGCTGTGCCTGCCGGAACGGGTCGTGGAGGACGGCAACTGGATCATCGCGTTGAACCACTCGTCCAACGGGTACGTGCTCACGCCCTGACCGCCCGTGCCGCGGGTCAGCGGTCCGACATCTCGCCGCCCAGGGCGCGGAACATGCTGTAGACGACGCCGGCAGCGAGGACCGCGACAGCCACCCAGGCGGCGGTACCCACGGCGCTCGAGCGCTCCTGGCCGACCGCGAGCTCCAGCACCAACCAGGTGAGGAGCCCCAGCACTATCGCCACGCCGGTCGAGGCGCCCATCACCGCCAACGACTGCTGGATCGGTCCCGGGCGCTTCCCGCCGGTACTGTCGTCGCTCGTCACGATCGCCTTCTCCTCGCCGTGGCTGCACATGCCCTGACCTGGTCGAACATGACGATAGCAACGTTGCCGCGAGCCGGCTCGCGGGGGCGGAAGAGTCGGCCTGTACGCCGGGTTCTGTCCCGACGGGTTGCCCCGCCGGTGGCGACCATCCATCTACGACGCACGTTGCCGTACGCCTCCAGCGACCTACCCGCAGGCATCGGACGGGCCGTCCTCGAACGCCTGCTGTCTGGTCTTGCTCCAGGTGGGGTTTGCCGAGCCGCCACGGTCACCCGTGGCGCTGGTGGGCTCTTACCCCACCGTTTCACCCTTGCCCCTTGCGGGGCGGTCTGTTCTCTGTGGCACTGTCCCGCGGGTCACCCCGGGTGGGCGTTACCCACCACCTTGCCCTTCGGAGCCCGGACGTTCCTCGGGGCGCGAGGGCCACGCGGCCGCCCGACCGACTCTTCCGCAACAGGTGAGTCTACCCGTCGGACCTCCGCGGGGACGAGCATCGTGCCCGGTTAGGCTCCCGTGGTGCTCGTGCTGCTTCCCCCCTCCGAGGGCAAGACCGCCCCCGACGACGGACCCCCGCTCGACCTGACCGCCCTCGCGTTGCCCGGGCTGACCCGTGCGCGCTCCACCGTGCTCGACGCCCTCGTCGCCGTCAGCAACCGGCCCGACGCGCTCGAGGTCCTTCGGGCACCGGCATCGGCCGGCGAGGAGGTGGCGGCGCAACGGCGGATCCACGAGCTGCCGACGGCGCGCGCCGACCGAGTCTTCACGGGCGTGCTGTTCGACCGTGCCGGGATCGCCGACCTCGACGGGGCCGCACGCGAGCGGGCGGACCGCGACGTCCTCGTCATGTCGGCCGCGTTCGGCGCGCTCTCCCCGGCCGACCGGATCCCCGCCCACCGCCTCGGGGCGACCGCCACGCTCCCCGACCTCGGCGGGCTGGGCGCCTTCTGGCGCGGGCCGCTCGCGGCCGAGCTCGACGATCGGGCGGCCGGCACACTCGTCGTGGACTGCCGCTCGGGCGGCTACCGGGCGATGTGGAAGGTCCCGCCGACGGCGCAACACGTCGAGGTGGGAGCGGTCACGGTGCGCGGGGGCCGCCGCTCGGTGGTCTCGCACGACGCGAAGTGGTTCCGCGGCCTGCTCGTCGGTCACCTCCTGCGCCGGGGCGGCGCCGCCCCGGCCACACCGGACGAGCTCGCGGCCGCGGCGGGAGAGCTGGTGGGGACCGTCCGCGAGGCCGCCGCACCGCCCCGCAAGGGGGCGGAGCGCACGACCTGGACGCTCACCGACGTCGAGCTGACGCCCCCGGCCCGCACGGGCGGACCGACGGACCTGACCATGGTGCTCACCCAGCGGCCGTGAGCCGTCAACCGACGCCCTCGCTCGGGGCGCCGACGTAGTTGATCTGTCCCTCGAACCGGCCGTCGGGGTCGATGCCGCTCACGCCCAGCATCGTCACCGACCCCGGGCGCACACGCACCCGCCCCCAGGCGCGGGGCTCGATGCCGGCCACGAGCGCGACGGCCGCGCGGACGACGACGGCGTGCGCGACGAGCACGACCGTGCGCCGCTCGGTGCCCGCCACCTCTTTGAGCACCCTCGCCACGCGGGCCCCGACCTGGCGGTGGGACTCCCCGTCCGGGGCCGTGACGTCGATGTCGGCCCGCCACCGCGCCCACTCGCCCGGCCAGCCGTCCTCGATCTCCGCGGTGGTCAGTCCGTGCCACCGGCCGAACTCGACCTCGCGGAGCCGGTCGTCGACGACGGCCTCGCCGAGGCCGGCCGCGGCCGCCACCTCCTGCGCCGTCTGCCGCGTGCGCACCATCGGCGAGACGCGGACCTCGGCCGAGGACAGGTCGGCGTCGTCGTCCGTCGCGAGTGCGCGCAGGAGCGCGCCCGCACGGCGGGCCTGCTGCCGGCCCAGGTCGAGCAGGTCCGGCCCGGGGGTGTCCGAGCCGGACTGCCGGCCGCCGACGGTCCACTCGGTGACGCCGTGCCGGACGAGGTACACGCGCGTGGCCCCGCCTGACCGGTCGACGCCGGCGGGGCGGGTCGCGGAAGCCGGCGCCGCGGCGGGCGCGGCACGTGTGCCGTCGGTAGGCGCCGGCTCGCTGATCTCGAACAGTGCGGTCGCCGGTTCGTCGGACTCCGAGCCGAGCTCGGCCGTCGGGGTGCGGCTCGTGAGCCACTCGTCGGTGTCCGCGTCCTCGCGCGCGTCCATCGCCTTGTTCGCCAGGGCGTCGGCGGCGGAGTTCTGCGCGCGCGGGATCCACGTGTAGCGGACCCGGGGGGCCGGGAAGGCGTCGCGCGCCTCGAGGGCGAGCCTGCGCATGTCCTCGTGCTTGATCTTCCACCGGCCGGACATCTGCTCGACCACGAGCTTGGAGTCCGCCCGCACCTCGACCTCGGCGTCGGGGTCGATGCGCGCCGCGGCGCGCAGGCCCTCGACGACCGCGGTGTACTCGGCGACGTTGTTCGTCGTCTCCCCGAGCCAGCCGCTGCGGCTCGCGAGCCGCTCGCCCGTCCCGGCGTCGGTGAGCACGGCCCCGTAGCCGGCGGGCCCGGGGTTGCCGCGGGCGCCGCCGTCGGTGTGAAGGACGATCCGGCGGGTCACCGGCGGTCCCCCACCCGCACGAGGATGAAGCCGTGGTCCTCGCTGACGAGGATCTCGTCCTCGGCGGCCCGGTCGATCATCGACTGCTCGGCGAGGGTGAAGTCGACCGCGACCCCCTCCGCCCGGTGCCCGCGGACGGCCACCGCCCCGAGCCCCCCGGTCTGGCGGCGCGCCGCCTCGTACTCGTCGAGCAGCGGCCCGGGCAGCGTGCCGGCGAGCTCGTCGCGCTCGGACCGCCGGGCGGCGACGTCGGCGTCGATCCGGGTGAACGCCGCGTCGCGCTCGGCGCCGAGCGACTCGAGGTCGGTCGCCACGGAAGCGGACTGCTCCTTGAGCGCCGTTACCCGGGCGTCGGTCTCCTCCGCAACCTCCATGGCCTCGAGCTCGGCCTCCTCGAGGGTGGCCTGGCGGCCGGCGAGGTGCTCGAGCTCCTCCTGGAGGGCAACGAGCTCGCGGGAGAGCCCCTGGCCGGAGTCGAGCCGCTCCTGGTTGCGCCTGGCCCGCGACCGGACCTGCTCGACGTCGGCCTCGGCCTTGGTCAGCGCACGGCGTGCGTCGCCGGCGGCGGAGGCGGCGAGCACGAGCTCGTCGTGCAGGTCGTCCGCGCGGCCGGTGAGCTCGGCGATCTGGGTGAGAACCGGGAGCGAGCGCCGCTCGTGGCCGAGCCGAGCGATCGTCGTGTCGAGGTCCTGCAGGTCGAGCAGCCTCAACTGGTCGACGAGTGGTGCGGTAGGCATGTCAGCTCCCTTCGGTTCGGTCGGCCCCGTGGCGCGCCGCCCACGGGTCGGTGACGAGGTCGGAGACCGTGATCTCGAGCCCCGCGTCCTCGCGCCCCATGTCCTCGCGCAGCAGGCGGGCGGCGACGTCGAGCCACGGACGTTCGGTCGCCCAGTGGGTCGCGGAGACGAGGTACGGCCGGCCGCCCGCCAGGTGCTCGGAGGCCGGGTGGTGGCGCAGGTCGGCGGTGAGGTAGACGTCGGCCCCGGACCGCCGGGCGTCAGCGAGGAACGCATCGCCCGAGCCGCCCGAGACGGCGACCGTGCTCACCTCGGCGGCCAGGTCACCACCGACGGTGAGGCCGGCAGGCGTACCGGGCAGCCGCTCGGCGGCGAGGTCGGCGAACTCGTCCAGCGTGAGAGGTGCGGGCAGTCGTCCGACGCGTCCGTGGCCGGTCGTCGGGGCGGGTGACGCCCCGTCGTGGCGGAACAGCGCGTAGGAAGGCTCCTCGTAGGGGTGCGCCTCGCGCAGCGCCCGCAGCACGTCGCCCTCGCGACCGGCGGGCACGAGGATCTCGAGGCGGTCCTCCTCGACCTCCTCCACGTCTCCGACGGCGCCGATCGTCGGGTGCGCACCCGGCAGCGGCCGGAAGGTCCCGGTGCCCCGGGAGGTGAACGCCGCCCGCTCGTAGTCGCCCTGCCGCCCCGCGCCGGCGCGGGCGAGCGCGTCGAGCAGGAGGCGCGTGTGCGTGGCCGGCACGTGGACGACGAGGGTCGCGGCCGGTCCGTCGGTCGGCACGAGGGGCCGCTGGTCGACGAGCCCGAGGAGGTCGGCGAGCGCGTGCGAGACGCCGGCGACGGCGATGTCCGCGTTCGTGTGCGAGGTGAGGAGCGCGCAGCCGCCGGTGATGAGCCGGTGCACGAGGCGACCCTTGTCGCTCGTGGTGGCCATCGTCGTCGTGCCCTTGAGGAACAGGGGGTGGTGGACCCACAGCAGGTCCGCGCCGAGGGCGAGTGCCTCGTCGACGACCTCCTCGGTCGGGTCGACGGCGAGGTGGACGCGACGCACCGGCGCGGCGGTGTCGCCGACGACGAGCCCGACGGCGTCCCACGCCTCCGCGGTCCCCGGCGGGTAGCGCCGATGGACGGCGTCGACGACGTCGGCGAGCGTGGAGGGCATGGGCCGAGACTACTCGGGACGGCCGGGTGGGCCGGGTCGGGTCAGGGCTCGTGGTGGCGCCGGCAGCGCGCCACGTAGGTCTCGGTCCCGCCGACGTGGGCCGGCGTGCCCTCGAGCGGATCCGCGCCCGTGCCGCCGCGGAGCCGTTGGTGGAAGACCGCGTCCGCGCCGCAGACCGCGCACACCGCCGTCAGACGGGTGACGTCCTCGGCGATGGCCATGAGCGTGGGCAGGGGCTCGAACGGGCGGCCGTCGAACGTCACGCTCAGGCCCGCGACGACCACGGTGGTCCCCCGGCGCACCAGGGTCTCGACGGCCGGGACGAGATCGGGGCCGAAGAACTGGGCCTCGTCGACGGCGAGCAGGTCGAGCTCACGGTCCCCGACGGCCGCGAGCAGGGCCGCTACGTCGGTAGCCGACGTCGACCCGAGCGAGAGTCCCGCGTGGGAGGTGACCTCGCCCGTGCCGTATCGCTCGTCCCAGGCGTGGTTGACCAGGGCGACCTCGAGACCGGCGAGCCGTGCACGCCGGACCCGGCGGAGCAGCTCCTCGGACTTGCCGGAGAACATGGGGCCGGCGACGACCTGGAGGCGGCCGTACCCGTCGGTGCGCATGCCCGTGAGCCTAGGTCCGGTCAGCCGTCCGCCCAGCCGGGTCGAGGTACCGGACGAAGTCCGCGCGACGTGATCGCACCGTGAAGCCCTGTCGCCCCAGCGTGGCGCGCACGGGCGCGTTACCGACCGCGACGCTGGCCGTCGCCAGCGGCACCTCTGCCTGCGCCGTCGCGGACAGCATCGCGGAGGTCAGCGCCGCCCCGACTCCCCTGCGGCGGCCGGCCGGGACGACGCCGAGGTAGCCGAGGCACCAGTCAGTGTCGAAGCCCTCGAGCGCGGCCACGCCGTCGAGGCCGGATCCGGTGCTGTGGCCGAACCAGGGCACGGGGCGACGTCCGGAGGAGGCGAGCATGTCGCGGTACGCGAGGGCTGCCGCGACGGGGCCGAGCTCGGCGACCTGGACCCGGTCGTAGTCGTCGAGGCTGTCCGCCATGGCAGCGCCGAGCACCTCGAGCACAGCAGGGTCGGACGGGTCGACCTCCACCACCCCGGCCGGCAGGTCGCGCAGCACCGGGACTGCGGAGAGCTCGAGCCGGTCGCCGTCCGGCAGCCAGCCGGCCGCGGCAAGCGCGGTGCGTCGGGCGTCCGGCGCAGAGTCGTCGTCGGTGACGACCGCGTGCACGCGCACGGCCCCGGTGGCGGTTGCCCGCGCCGCGACGGCGTCGAGCAGGAGCCGGACGAGCTCGACGACGTCCGGGTGAGCGGCGTCCAGACGGACGGCCTGCATGACGCGCGTGCCGTCCTCGAGCGTCATGAGGAACGCCCGGCCGACGTCTGCCGCATCGTCCGTGACGACGAACAGATCGTCCGGCGTGACCCGGCCGGAGTCGATGACCCGCCGCACGCGGGCGAGATCCGCCTCCGGGTCAGGGCCAAGGCGGCTGAACCGGTGGGGTGACGACGTCGTCACTCGAAGTGTCATGCGGCGAACCGTAGGGGCGCCACCCCGGCGCCACCACGACATTTCCTCACCCGGCGAGAGTGCCCTCGAGGGCGGCGCACTCCTCAACCAGCACGTGCGCGAGGTCGGCGACCCGCTCAGCCGGCATCCGGGTGCTCGGCCCCGAGATCGACAGGCCGAGCCGGCCGGCCGACCCGTGGACGGCCACGGCGACCGAGGAGACCCCCTCCTCGACGTCGCCATGGTTCTCCGCCCAGCCGCGCGCACGTATGGCTGCAAGCATGGCGTCGAGCTCGCTGCGGGAGTAGTGGACACCGCTCGGGAGTGCCGGTGGCCCGGTGCCGGGGTACATCGCATCAAGATCGTCCGGGTCGAGCTCGGCGAGCATCGATCGCCCCATCGAGGTGCCGTGCGCCGGCTGCCTGATGCCGACGCGCGTGGTCACGCGGAGCACCGCAGGCGAGTCGATCGCGTCCGTGTAGAGGATGTCGGTGCCGATGAGAGACCCGACGTGCACGGTCTCCCCGCACCTCGCCGCGACTGCCGCCATCGCCGTCCGTACCGGTTCCGGGGTGTCTCGCCTCAGCACCGTTCCGCGCGCGAGCGCCGACAGCGCGGGGCCCTGCGCGTATCGGCGGTCGTCGAGATGGAGGGCATAGCCGTGGAAGACGAGCATCGCGAGCAGACGGTGCGCCGTCGACGCCCCGATCCCCAGGGCCTCCCTGAGCTCGGCGACCGAGACGCTCTCGGCGGCGGCGAGGACCTCGAGTGCGCCGAGCGTGCGCGACACGCCGGCTACGGGGTAGCCGGGGACGTGATGGCCCGGTTCATGAGTCACGGTCGGGGCTCACCTCCTTGAGATTCCTCTGAGGAGAATACGTCGGTTGGCCGTTGCCTGTCCCAGCCCTAGCGTCCTCATCACACATCGACGTGTGACCGATACGAGGGAGCGCCGTGACCAGGACCGACCCGAGCGCGAACGAGCTGCGTAGGCAGATCGTCCAGGCGAACCACATCCTCGTACGGCACTCCGTGCTGGATGCCTTCGGGCACGTCTCGGCCCGCCTGAGCGGGGACTCGTTCCTCCTGTCCCGCAACCTTGCGCCGGGGCAGGTCTCCACCGACGACCTTCAGGTCCATCACCTCGACGGCACCGTCGACGACGACCGTGCCCCGTACCTCGAGAGCCACATCCACACGGAGATCTACCGTGCCCGTCCCGACGTCGCCGCGGTCGTGCACTCGCACTCGGCCGCGATCCTGCCGTTCGGGCTCACGGACGTCCCGTTCGTGCCGGTCATGCACATGGCCGGTTTCCTCGGCTCTCGCGCTCCGGTCTACGACCAGCGCAACGAGGTGGCCGACGGAACCGATCTGCTCGTCACCGATGGGGACCGGGGGGCTGCCCTCGCGCACGTGCTCGGCGATCGGCCGCTCGTGCTCATGCGGGGGCACGGGTCGACGGCGGTCGGCGGCTCGGTCCCGGAGGTCACCTATCGGGCGATCTACGCCGAGGTCAACGCCTCCGTGCTGCTCGCCGCTCTGCCGCTCGGCTCGCCCGTCCACCTCACCCGCTCCGAGGCGGCCACCGCCACGACCTCGATCGGCGGCCAGATCCGCCGTGCCTGGGACGTCTGGTGCGCCCAGATCCAGAGCTGAATCCACTCTCCACACCGATCAAGGACATGACATGACCACTCCACGACGCGTCCGGGCCACCGGCATCGCCCTGGCCTGCCTGCTCGTCCTCTCCGCCTGCGGGAGCAACGATGAGTCCGATTCGCCCGACGGCCAGGACGGGCCGACACCGGTGACCATCTCGACGCAGCCGATCGTCGACTCCGCACCGCTCCACCTGGGCCTCGAGCAGGGCTTCTTCGAGGAGGAAGGCATCGACCTGACGATCGAGTCCGCCGCGGGCGGCGCCGCGGTCATCCCCTCGGTCGTCTCCGGCGAGCACGAGTTCGGCCGCGGCAATCTCCTGTCGTCGATGATCGCTCGCGAACAGGGCCTGGACATCCAGTGCATCGCCAACGCCAACACCGCGCAGGGCGACCCGGACTTCTCGGCGGTGCTCGTCATGCCGGACTCGGGCATCGAGTCGCCGGCCGACCTCGAGGGGCGGACCGTCTCCGTCAACACGCTGAACAACATCGGCGACACCATCATCCGCACCGCGATCCAGCGCGACGGCGGCGACGAGTCGACGGTGGAGTTCATCGAGGTCCCGTTCCCCGAGGCGCCCGCCGCGCTGGAGACCGGTCAGGTCGACGCGGTCTGGGCGGTCGAGCCGTTCGTCACCGAGGCGCTGGACATGGGCGCGACGGTGATCTCGTGGCCGTTCGCGGAGATGCACCCGGATCTCGACGTCAGCTGCGTGTTCACCTCCGGCGCCCTCATCGAGGACGACCCCGAGCTGGTCGACGCCTTCGCTCGAGCCGTCGACCGGTCGCTCGAGTTCTCCGAGGAGAACCCGGACGAGGTGCGGCGCATCACCGGCACCTACACCGAGATCGACGAGGATGTCCTCGAGCGGATGGTGCTGCCACGATTCGTTCCCGAGATGAGCCGCGAGGCCGCCGAGTTCCTCGCCGAGAAGGCGATCGAGTTCGGCACGATGTCCGAGCAGCCCGACCTCGACCTGCTGCTGCCGTGAGCCGGCTGCACCTGTCCTTCGCCGCCACGCGCTGCGACCGGTTCGCCGCGCTGCGCGACGAACGAGTCCGACCCGAGGGCATCGAGCTCACGATGCTGTCCATGCCGGTCGAGGAGGTCTTCTTCCGCCAGCTCGGGCACGCCGAGTTCGATGTGAGCGAGATGTCGCTGTCCTCCTACACCCTCGGGCGGGACGGGGGCGACGACCGGTTCGTCGCGCTGCCGGTCTACCCGTCGAGGTACTTCCGGCACCAGAACATCTACGTGCGCACGGGATCAGGGATCACTCGGCCGGAGCAGCTCGACGGCCGGCGGGTCGGGGTCCCCGAATATCAGATGACCGCACCCGTGTGGCAACGCGGGATCCTCGGCGAGCACCATGGGGTCGACCTCGACTCGATCACCTGGGTCACCGGTGGGGCCGAGAGCCCCGGCCGCACGGAGAAGATCGCGCTCGACCTCCCGGACCGGGTGCAGCTGGAGACGGCTCCGCCCGACCGTTCGCTGACCGACCTGCTCGCCACCGGGGAGCTCGACGGGCTGATCACGGCGCACTCCCCCGGGGCGCTCGCGGACGGCCTCGTCGAGCCGCTGTTCCCTGGCCACCGGGACGTCGAGGTCGCCTACTTCCGCGCCACCGGGATCTTCCCGATCATGCACGTGCTCGTCGTGCGCCGGGAGATCCTGGAGCGGAACCCGTGGGTGGCCACCTCGCTCGTCGACGCGTGCCTCGCTTCCCGCGACGCCGCGATGGACGACCTGCGCTACCGATCCGCCCTGCTCGTCGCGCTCCCCTGGCTCGCCGCCGAGCTCGACCGGACGGTCGCACTGCTCGGCGAGAACTACTGGAGCTACGGCGTCGAGGCGAACCGGCACGTGCTGGAGACCTTCCTGCGATACTCCAGCGAACAGGGACTGGTCAGCGGGAGACTCACGGTGGAGGACCTGTTCGACATGTCCACCGAGGCCCGTTACTCGATCTGAGCACGCACGCAGCCGCGGCACGGTTCGTCCGTGCCGCGGCGCGGGTAGCGTGTCCGGATGAGTCGCCGGACCGCCCGCTTCCTCACGGTGCTCCTCGCCGGAGCGGGGACGATGCACTTCGCGGTTCCCGGCACGTTCGACCAGATCGTTCCGCCCCGGCTGCCGGGCAGCCCCCGGGCCTACACCTATGCCTCCGGCGTGGCCGAGCTGGCCGTCGCCGGGCTGATCACGCTCCCCCGGACACGCCGGCTCGGCGGCGCCGCGGCCGCCGCCCTGTTCGTCGCGGTCTTTCCGGCGAACGTCCAGATGGCCGCGGACTGGCGGCGCCGGTCCCCGCCGTGGCGCGCCGTCGCCGACGGGCGCCTTCCGCTGCAGGCGGTCCTCGTCGCACAGGCCGTGCGCGTGGCTCGCGGCCCCAGATAGCGCACGGTCGCTCGGCTCCCCCTCGACCCGGATCCCCCTCGACCCGGAGCGGTGACCCGCGCGACCACGCCTGACGCGGCGCGCCCGTCGAGGCGTGCGCCTGGCCTGTACGACCATGTCCCACGTGTCGCACTCCCACTCCACTGTCACGTCGGAGCTGCCCGAGGGCCGCCGCAGGCGCGTACGCAGGCTGCTCGCCGCACTCGTCCTGCCCCTGCTGGTGGCAACGATCGTGGGGCTGGTCGCGCTGTGGCCGCGCGGCGAGAGCCCGATGGGTTCGCTCCCGTTGCTCCAGGACGGGACGCAGATCGTCTCGGCCGAGGTGATCGAGGCGCCCGACCCGGACGACCCCGCGAGCGAGATGCTCGCCCGGGTCACGGAGGGCGGACACGACGGGCACGAGACCGCCGTGGCCCCGCCGCACCCGTCGGTGGCCGCGCACATCGACGTCGGCGACCGGGTCCAGCTGCTCTACGTCCCGAGCAACATCGGGACGGGAACGCTGTACTCGTTCTGGGAGTTCGAGCGCACGGTCCCCGTGGCCTGGCTGACGGTGCTCTACCTCGCCGCGGTCCTCGCCGTGGCGCGCTGGAAGGGGCTCGCCGCCGTCGTCGGCCTGCTCGGCTCCCTCGCCGTCGTGGCGCTGTTCATCCTGCCCGTGCTCATGCTCGGGTCCTCGCCGGTCCTCACCGCGCTGGTGGGCTCCTCGGCGATGATGTTCCTCGCCGTCTACCTCGCGCACGGGGTATCGATCCGCACGACGACGGCGCTGCTCGGCACGTTCGTCGGGCTCGCCGTCACGGTGCTGCTCGCGATGTGGGGCACCGGGGCGGCGAACCTCACGGGGGCCGCCGAGACGGGTCTCATGCTGTTCCAGCAGTTCCCCGGGATCTCCCTGGGCGACCTGCTCATGTGCGGCATCGTCATCGCGGGGCTCGGCGCGCTCAACGACGTGACGATCACGCAGGCGTCGGCCGCGTGGGAGATCGCGGCGGCCGACCCGGGGGTCTCCCGGCGTCGCCTGTTCGTCCGGACGATGCGCATCGGGCGGGACCACATCGCCTCGACGGTCTACACGCTCGCGTTCGCCTACGTGGGGACGGCGCTGCCGCTCATCATGCTCGCGTCGCTCGTCGAACGGCCCGTGGCCGACACCCTGCTGTCCGGCGAGATCGCCGAGGAGGTCGTGCGCACGCTCGTGTCGTCGATCGGCCTCGTCCTGGCCATCCCCGTGACGACGGCGATCGCCGCGCTGCTGGCGAGCTCGGGGACCGGGGCGGACGACGAGACGGACGCCGAGGTCAGTCGTCCGTCGTCGCGGTATCCGGCTCGTTCGTGCGGGTGAGCTCGTCGGCCAGCGCCTCGAGGACGAGCGCGACGCCGTGCTCGACGTTCGTCGCCGTCTCGTCGACGGCCACCTCCTTGACCTCGGGACGCGCGTTGCCCATGGCGATCGGGACGCCGATGCGGCCGAGCCACTCGACGTCGTTGCCGCCGTCGCCCATCCCGAGGCAGTGCTCCGGGTCGACGCCGTGGCGGGCGAGCATCTCCGTCAGCGCGTTCCACTTGGTGGCCGCGTCGTCGACGAACTCGAAGAAGGTGTCCATCGACCGGGTCGCGTCGGGGAAGCGGGAACGAATCGTGTCCGCCGCGTCGTCAAGCTGCTCGCGTGTGCCGAACAGCATGACCTTCGTGACCTTCTCCGGGAGGTCCTGCGTGTCGCCGACCTCGACGAGGTCGCCGTTGAGCCGGCGCAGGAGGTCGGCCGCGGCGCCCTCGTGCTCGACGTAGATCGCCTCCGTCGTCCACCACGTGATGTCGAGGTCGAGCTCGGCGGCAAGCTCGACGAGGCTGCGGACGTGCTCGCGGGCCATCGGTCGCACGGCGACGTCCTCGCCGCGCACGGGGTCGAGCAGGACTGCGCCGTTGTCACTGGTGACGATGTTGGGGATCCTCAGGTCCCGCGCCAGGCCGAGGGTGTTGGCGCGCGCCCGCCCGGTGAGGAGGAAGACCGGCAGGCCGAGCTCGACGATGCGGGTGACGGCGGCCGCGGTGCGGGGCGCGACGGCGTGGTCGTCGCCGGAGATCGTGCCGTCGACGTCGAGACTGACGGCGCGGACGGTACGAAGGATCGCGGGCGCGACCATGGGGCCTCCTCGAAGATGGCGGGCGGCGTCAGTCTAGGCAGCGCCCCCGGTACCGGGACGCCCGGTTCCACGGATGGACAACCTCGTCGACGTCGCTCTTGACAGATCTTTTTGTCAAGCGCACGATCGCTCCCGTGCTCGACATCGACCTCATCGACGACGCGGCCACCGCCGCGGCCGCCCTGGACCCGGTGCGCTCCCGGGTCCTTGCCGCCCTGGTGGAGCCCGGATCGGCGACGACGCTCGCCGCCCACCTCGGCCTGCCGCGCCAGAAGGTCAACTACCACCTGCGCGTGCTCGAGGAGCGCGGCCTCGTCGAGCTCGTCGAGGAGCGCCGACGCGGCAACTTCACCGAGCGCGTCGTGCGCTCGCGGGCCGGGTCGTTCGTCATCTCGCCCGAGACGCTGGCCGAGGTGCAGCCCAACCCCGACCGGCACCCGGACCGGGTCTCGGCCGCGTGGCTGCTCGCGCTGGCCGCCCGGCTGGTCCGCGACGTCGGCGCGCTGGTCACCGGTGCGCGCCGGACGGGCACCCGGGTGGCGACCTGGGCCGTCGACGGCGAGGTCCGGTTCGCCTCGGCCGCCGACCGGGCCGCGTTCTCCCGCGAGCTCGAGCACGCCGTCACCGACCTCGTGCGGCGCTACCACTGTCCCGACTCCGACGGGGCGCGCACCCACCGCCTCGTCGTCGCCGTCCACCCCCACGTCCCCACCACCTGAGGAGAACGTCATGTCCGACCGGTTCGAGATCCGCAAGGAGGTCGTCCTCCCGGCGACCCCGGCCCAGGTGTGGCACGCCGTCGCCACGCGCGAAGGGCAACGCTCCTGGTCCCCCGACCCCGACGCCATGGAGGCCGAGGGGATGCAGGTCGAGCGGCAGGAGAACGAGCGTCTCTTCGTCCGTACGCCCGACGGCCCCGACGGGGCGTTCCATGCCTACGAGTACCTCATCGAGGCGCGCGACGACGCGACGACGGTCCTCACGTTCGTGCACAGCGGCTTCCTCGGCGACGACTGGGGCGGCGAGTACGACTTCGAGACGATGACCGGGTACGGGTGGGACCTGTACATGGTCAACCTCGCCCAGTACCTCACCCACTTCGCCGGCCGGGACGGCACGTTCGTCACCGGGCAGGGCCCGCAGTCGCAGACCTCCCCCGCGGCCTGGGCGCCGGTCGCGGCCGCGCTCGGTGTCACCGGCACCCTCGCCGTCGGTGACGAGGTGACACTCACGCCCGCGGGTCTCGAGCCGATCGTGGGCGTCGTCGACTGGGTCGTCCCCACCGACGACTTCGTCGGCGTCCGCGCCGCGGACGGCCTCTACCGCTTCCACAACAACACGGTGATGGGCATGCCGGTCGCGTTCGGGCACTACCTCTTCACGGACGCCGACGCGGAGGCAGAGACGAAGAAGTGGGAGGACTGGCTCGCCGCCGTGTACGCCTGAACGGACGACTGATGGTGCGGATCCTGCTCACCGGGATGTCCGGCGCCGGGAAGTCGACTCACTTGGCCGAGATGTCGCGGCGAGGGCACCGCATGGTGGACACGACCCACGGTGGTTGTGAGGTGACCGCCAACACCTACCGCCAGTCGCCGAAGCACCGGGTCGCGATCTGGCGTTACGTCGACGAGGCGGATCCCCTGCTGACGCGCGGTGCGAGCGTCGAGCTCGACGGGTGCCTTCCGGCCACGGAAGTCGCCGACGCCGTAGGGAGCCCGTTGTCAGACGGGGATGTCAATGGTCCCGTCGTCGGGTATTGGAAAGAACGGGTTGTGCGCGACCTCCCAGAGGTGGCCGTCCGGGTCGGCGAAGTAGCCGGAGTATCCGCCCCACTCCGTGGGCTCGGGCACCTTGACGGGTCGTGCGCCGACGCCGACTGCATGGGCGAACGCCGCGGCCGCCTCGTCGACCGAGTCGACGTTGATCGCCAGCGTGATGCCGCGGTAGGTGGTCGGCGGATCCGCGGGGAGGCCGACGTCATCGGCCAGTGCGTCGTGGTCGAGCAGGCCGATCCACGTGCCCGACGTGCGGAACCAGGTGATGCCCGCGGACTTGTCGCCGCGCTGCTCCCAGCCGAGCGCCCTGTAGAAGTCGACACTCAGGTCGAGGTCGGCGACTCCGAGCGTGACGATTGCGAACTGGGCTGGAGTGGTCATGACGCCAGGGTCCAAGACCGGGCTCCGCGGGACAAGGCGCGCGTCGCCGGATAATGACGACACGCCGTGCCGAGACTGTTCTCACCCACTTCTTGGTGCCACCGGGGATCGACTGGCTGCGCACCGTGATCGTCGCCGCATCGCGCGATCTCGTGCCGCCCGCTGCGGGACGAGCGTGACCGAGGTTGCGGGTGCCCACACCCGCGCTCATCGCGGACGTGGGCACCCGGACCCGGTTCTCACTCGTTGAACAGCATTTCCGCCACGTCGACCGCACCGTTGGTGATGCCGAAGTCGTTGGCCAGGTCGGCCTGCCACTGCAGCTCCTCGATGACGAACTCGCCGCCGAACCGGGGTAGGTGCATCCGGTTGAGCACGTCCTCATCGATCTCCGTGTAGGTGCCAGTTATGCGTCGAACCTCGTCGGGGTTCTCGTCGGCGTAGGTCCGGGACTCGTCGAGCGCGGCGACGAACGCCTCGACGGTCTCGGGGTTGTCTGCCTGGTACTGCTCCGTGGTGAAGTAGCCCGCGACGAGGAAGTTCGGGTCGGTCTCGACCCAGTGCCATAGGACGACCTCGGCACCCTCGTCCTCGGCGAAGGTGACGAATGGCTCGACGACGACGCCTGCATCGACCTGCCCGTTCGCCACGGCTGCCGGCATCTCGGGCCACGGGATCTCGACCCACTCGATAAGGTCCGGATCGCCCCCGTCCTCCTCGACCGCGTGGCTGATCGTCATGACGAAGTTGTTCGCCAAAGTGTTGGTGGCGATCGTCAGGCCCTCCAGGTCGGCGGCACGTTCAATGTTGGCTTCGGGCAGGGCGACGACCCCGGCTGCGTCGTCGCCCTGCTCGCCCGTGGTGAAGACGCCCGGACTGACGGAGAGCAGCGGGAGATCCTGGCTGACGGCGTTCACCTGCGAGGTGAAGTTGGAGAATCCGAACTCGTTCTCGCCCGAGATCACTGCCGGGATGAGTGCCGCGCCTCCCTGCCCGGTGACGAGCTCGACGTCGAGCCCTTGCTCCTCGAAGAACCCCTGCTCGACCCCGAGGTAGATCGGGGCGACGTCGACGATCGGCAGGACTCCCACGGTGATCTCGGTGAGCGCCTCCGAGGCGCCGTCGCCACCCTCGCTGCCACCCTCGCCCTCGCCGCCGCCTTCGTCGGCGTCGTCAGTCGTGGCGTCGTCATCGCCTCCCCCGCAGGCCCCGAGCAGCAGGGCGGCGGCCGTCGCGACGGGGAGGATTCGCATACGCATTCGTGTGTTCATGGAGTGACTTCCTTGTCAGGGGGAGATGAACGGGAGAAAGAGTGGCTTGAGTTCAGTCGGTGGCGGCCTTGAGGACGGATCGGACGTCCATCGGGGTCCACCAGGGCGTGAGGCCGAGGTCCTCGGCGATGACGCGCGAGGCGATGTAGCCACCACCTCCGGAGATACCGCCACCGGGGTGGGTGGGAGACCCGGCCATATAGAGGTTCTCGATGGGCGTGCGGTAGCCGAAGTGGTTCCACATGGACTGCTCGCCGGCGAAGGAGCCGACGAAGATGTCGCCGTTCACCATGTTCGTGAACTCGCGGTGGTAGTCGTTCGCGGTGTAGGTGTAAACGTGCAGGATGTTGTCAGGCGTCAGGTTTGGCGCGTACTTCCGCCATTCGTCGAGCACCTTCTGCGCGATGTCTGCCTTGACGGCCTCGATGTTGTTCGGGTCCCCGCCGGGTGCGAACGGCATCGGGTACCAGGCGTAGGCAGTGTGATTGCCGGGGGGTGCCTGGCTCGGGTCGAACTGGGTGATGTGCCCGGTTCCGAACGAGACCAGGTCTGGGATCTGGCCGGCGGCCACCTGACTGTGCAGGCCGAACAGGTCCTCCATCGTCTCGGCGCCCACGTTGTACTTCAGCGACTTGTTGATGTTGGGGTTGAAGTCTGCTCCGACGTACTGCGGAGCCTCCTTGAGCGCGAGGTGAACGCCGAACAAGGTCCAGGCGGTCTGCTTGAAATTGTCGACCTTGGTGCGGTACGCCTGCGGAAGCTGGTCCTGGCCGACGAGCTTCGTGAACGTCTGGGGGACGTCGATCGTGCTGGCCACGAACTGGCGGGCCTTGAAGGAGCGCCCGTCCGAGAGCTCGACGCCGGTCGCGCGTCCGCCATCGACCACGATGCGCGAGACCTCGGCGTGGTTGATGAACGTGCCGCCGGCCTGGAGGAATCGCTCGTGCAGGCCGCGCGCGAGGTTCCAGCTCCCGCCGACGCACACCTGGTAGCCGGCGCTGAGGTCGAACCCTCGGACAGCCGAGCCCATCGGGCTCTTCTCCGAGACGGCGTCGTAGAGCACGGTGCCGAACAGAGAGAGCTTGAACAGCATGAGGAGCTGGATCCGCTCGTTGTCGAACAGCTCCTTGACGAGGTCGAGCGGCTGGTGGTCGATGATCTCGAGGAAGTCCCGGCCGATCGCGGTGCGGGAGAGGAGCTCGTTGCGCTCCGCCTCGGCCAGCGGCTCGGAGTAGCGTTCAGCGAGGAACACCATGTTACTGATGGCGTCGGCGCGTCGGTTCCAGTCGCGGAAGGTCTCGGCGTCCTTCTTGGACATCTGGGCTAGGGACGCGATGGTCTCCTCGGCGTCGCGGGAGATGACGAGCGATGTGCCGTCGAGGTGGGGTTGGGCGAACTCGTAGCGCGGCGTCACGTAGCGGACCGTGTCCGCAAGTCCGAGGTCCGTGAACCAGGGGCTGTCCGTGATGTTGAAGTGGTTGATCGAGTGCGGATTCTGGTAGAAGCCCGGCGGCCCCGGCTCGACCGTGCTCAGGCCGCCGCCGAACATGTTGCGCCGCTCGAGCACAGCGACCTTGAGCCCGAGCCTGGCCATGTAGGTCCCTAAGATGAGGCCGTGCTGACCCGAGCCGATGATGAGTCCGTCGTACATGTCCGTCATGTCGGTCAGTTCTCCGTCCGGATGAAGATGTTCTTGGTCTGGGCGTAGGAGTAGAGCTCGCCGAGGTCCTCCTCGCGCCCCACGCCGCTGTTCTTGGCGCCCCCGAACGGCGCACCGGGGATGTGCTGCGAGCTCGCGTTCACCCACACGTAGCCGGCCTCGAGGTCGCGCACTGCCGCGGTCGCGATGTCCAGCGAGGACGTCCATACGCTGGCGGTCAGTCCGAGCGGGAGCGCGTTGGCGTGGGCGATCACGTCTTCGTAGGTGTCGAAGGGGACGACGGCGAGGACGGGGCCGAAGATCTCCGTGTCGAGGATGCGGGAGTCGTGGGCCGCATCCGGGAACGAGAGCACCGTGGGTCGGACGAACAGACCGGACTCCGGCAGTTCCCCGTCTCCGGCGATGACCCTGGCGGCGGGGTCCTCCCGCCCCTCCGAGATGAACCGGCTCACGCGCTCGTGGTGCGACCGACTGACAAGGGCACCCATCTGCGAGTTCGGGTCGAACGGGTCGCCGACTACGAAACTGTTGAGCGCCTCGCTGAGCCCCGCCTCGACCTGCTCCACCAGAGAGCGGTGGACGAACAGGCGGGAGGTCGAGCCGCAGGACTGGCCCTGCCAGGTGAAGTTCATGCCATTGATCGCGCCGCGGACGGCCTCGTGGACGTCGGCATCGGGGAAGACGATGAGCGGGTTCTTGCCGCCGAGTTCAAGGGTGACGACCTTGACGACCTCCGACGCCGCCTGCCGCTGGATCTGCAGGCCCGTCTCGACGCTGCCGGTGAAGGCCACACGCGGTACGCGCGGATGCGCGGTGAGGCGGGCACCGACGTCGGCGCCAAGACCGGTGACGACGTTGACCACGCCCGCGGGCAGGATCTCCGCGGCCAGCTCGCCGATCCGGAGCGCGGAGAGCGAGGTGTGCTCCGACGGCTTGAGCACGACGGTGTTGCCGGCTACGAGCGGGGCACCGACGCCGCTCGCCGCGAACATCAGCGGGTGGTTGAAGGGGACGAGTCGGGCGACGACGCCGTACGGCTCCATCCGGGTGAAGTCGATCCCGCCGTCGGCGGGGATGGACTCGCCACGCAGCTGGAGGGCGAGTCCCGCGTAGTAGCGCAGGCGCTGGACGGCGAGACCGACGTCCTTGCGTAGGAGGTGGAGCGGGGTGCCGTTCTCCAGGGCGTCGATCGCCGCGAGCTCCTCCCCCGCGGCCTCGACGGCGTCGGCCAGCCTGGAGACCAGCCGGCCGCGTTCGATCGCGGGCACCCTGCGCCACGCGGCGAAGGACGCGTGCGCAGACTCGACGGCGCGGTCGACGTCGATGCTCGTCCCGTGGGGGAACGTCGCGACGATCTCGCCGGTCGCCGGCGCGACGACGTCGAGCTCTCGCCCGGACTCCGACGGCGTCACACGCCCGTCGATCACCATCCCCCAACGGCGCCGCACCAGTGCCCGCGCTTCCTCCAGGGTCGTCATCGACCCACCTCCGGTTCATCGAACGCGATCTGTTCGGCTAGACCGAACCTTGTACCGCTTGAACGAACATGCGTTACCGTACGCATCGAGAACAGCGACGTCAACCACATCTGAGCGACGCCGCCACAGCACCGCTCAACGACGGGAGACACCATGACCGCGACGACGCACGACGCCGCATCGGGCGGCGACGCTCGCACGGGCGCGCCACCGCCCTTGCCCCTCGAGGGGCAGGCAGCGATCGTCACCGGTGGCGGGCAGGGCATCGGCCGCGCGTTCGCCCATGCGCTCGCGAACGCCGGCTCAGCCGTGGCCGTGGCGGACGTCGACGAGCGGGCGGCGCGTTCCGTGGCCGCGGAGCTCGCCGGCCTCGGGAACGGCTCCCTCGCCATACAGGTCGACGTCACCGACGAGGAGGCCGTCGCGATCGCCCTTCGCCGGGTGCTCGATGAGTTCGGCCGGATCGACACCCTCATCAACAACGCCGCGGTGTTCTCGAGCCTGACGATGAAGCCGTTCGAGGAGATTGCCGCCGACGAGTGGCGTCGGGTGCTCGACGTCAACCTCACCGGAATGTTCCTCACGACCCGCGCGGTCGCACCGGTCATGCGCGCGCAGCGGCGCGGATCGATCATCAACGTGTCGTCCGGGACCGTGCTGAACGGACGGCCGCTCTACCTGCACTACGTGACGTCGAAGGCCGGCGTCATCGGCATGACCCGGTCGCTCGCCCGCGAGCTCGGGACCCACGGCGTGACGGTCAACTCGATCTTGCCGGGCTCGGTCGACACCGGGATCGAACGCGCCTCCGCCCCGCCGGGCCCGAACGAGGGGATCCTCGCCGCACAGTCGCTCAAGTGGCGGCTTGGACCGGACGACATCACCGGCACTGCGGTCTTCCTCGCGAGCGACGCGGCTCGCGCCATGACCGGCCAGAGCCTCGTCCTCGACGCAGGATCGAGCTTCGTGTGAGCGCCGTCGCCGGGCCGGTCGAGCTCACCCTGGCCATCAACGACTCCGACCAGATCCGCGACCTGGCGACCGGACGGGTGCGCGTCGAGGGCGTCTCGCTGCGCACGGTCCACCACCCCGTCGAGGAGATCTTCTTCCGGCACACCCGGCATCGGGAATGGGACGTCTCCGAGCTCTCGATGGGTAAGTTCGTCGCCCTACGCAGTCGCGGGGACGACTCGCTCGTCGGGCTGCCCGTGTTTCCGTCGCGCGCGTTCCGCCACTCGGGCATCTTCGTGGCAGCCGACGGCCCGGTGGACGCGCCCGAACGGCTTGCCGGCGCGAGGATCGGGTTCCCCGAGTGGACCGTCACCGCCACGATCTATCAGCGCGCGCTGCTCCAGCACGAGTTCGGCCTGGACCTCACGGTGATCGACTGGGTGCAGGGCGGGATCAACGCACCTGGACGGATCGAGACCCTTCCGGTCCAGGTGCCCGAGGGAATCCGCATCCGCCCGGAGCGGGAACGCACGCTCAACGACCTACTGATCGACGGCGAGCTCGACGCGATCATCGTGCCGCACCCGCCGGAGGGCGCCACCGACGGAAGTGGGAAGCTCGTGCAGCTGTTCAGCGACAGCGCGACCGTGGAGGCCGAGTACTTCACTCGCACCGGGATCTTCCCGATCATGCACGTGGCAGTCCTCGACGCCACCGTCCACGAGCGCCACCCATGGGTGGCGGGCAACCTCGTGTCGGCCTTCACGAGGGCGAAGAACAACAGCCTCGCTCGGCTGCTCGACCCGACCGCACCGCAGTTCCCGCTGCCGTGGGGCGCCGACAGGGCGAGACAGGCTGCCTCCGTCGTCGGGGATGACTTCTGGCCCTACGGCGTGGCAGCCAACCGCACCACTCTCGAGGCCTTTCTCTCATACACCCACGAGCAGCGGCTGACGGAACGGCGGCTCGCGGTGGAGGACCTGTTCCCGGCGTCGCTACTGGAAACGTTCCGGGTGTAGGTCAGCGTCCGGCGGGCAGCAACTCGCCGATGCGCCGGGCGGCTGTTGCGAGGACTGCGGCTCGAGTGGGCGCCATGTCCTCGCGGAGACGCGCGGGCGGCGCCGACAGGGCAAGGGCAGCGAGCGGAGCGCCAGCAGCGTCCAGCACCGGGACCGCCACGGACGCGACGTCCTCCTCCGTCTCTCCGAAGCTCGTCGCGTAACCACGGTCGCGAGCCTCGTCGAGCAGGTGCTCGATACGTGTAGCGTCGGTGATGGTCCGGCTCGTCACAGCCGTCCAACCGGATCGGGGCGGACGACGTCGATCGTCGTCGTCGGGAAGGAACGCAAGCGCGACGCGTCCGGCGGCCGTCGCGTAGGCCGGCAGGGTGCCGCCCGTGCGTATGCCGACTCGGAGGGTGCGCGAGCTCTCCACGGAGTGGACGAAGAGGATCTGCGTGCCCTGCAGCACCGAGAGGTGCACGGTCTCGCCCAGCTCTTGAGCGAGGTCGACCATGATCGGGGCTGCTACGGACCGCAGGTCGAGACCGTCCACGAGCGTGACGGCAAGACCGACAAGGGCGGGCCCCGGGCGGTATGCGCGTCCCTCGTCCTGGACGGCGAAGTCGTGTGCGCTGAGCACCTGAAGGAGCCGATGGGCGGTCGACCGCGCGACGCCGAGCTCGGCCGCGGCATCAGTCACCCGTACGACCTGCTGGCCCCGGAACATCTCGAGAAGGCGCAGCGCGCTACCGACCGAACCCGTCGAGGCACGCGAACCGCTGCGCACACCGTCCACCCCGTCGTTCGGCGTCATCTGTCTCCCTTGCGTATTCGGCACAGCGGGCCGCCGTGCTCTCGCCGAGCGTAATGGCGCTGATCGCGCAGCATCCGGTCGACGATGCTTCAGAAGCCAGACCCGTCGGAGGTCGAGCACTGTGCGAACCTTGCCTACGATCTCGACGCGCGAGCTCTCGGGGTTCTCTCGAACCTTCACCGGACCGACATCGCGGGCCTGACCTCCTGGAACGTGCTGCACGACTACGTCGCGCCCCCTTCCGGAGGGCGTCGGCTCGACGACGTGCCGGCCGAGGTATCTCTGGCCACGCCGGCGCCGGGTGGAGGACACGCGCACTCCTGCTTTCCCGTCGTCTTGAACGGCACCTCAGGGGTGGATGTGGTCTCGTACAGGCCTAACCTTGACCATGAGCACTCTCACGACAGACCACCTGCTCGCCCTCGAGCATCGGGGCTGGGACGCCCTGTGCAGCTCGACCGGCGGGAGCTTCTACGGCGAGCTGATGACTCCCGAGGCCGTGATGATCCTCGTCAACGGCATGGTGCTCGACCGGGCGACCGTCGCGCGGTCCCTCGACGAGTCACCTCCGTGGTCCTCCTACTCCCTCACGGGGGCGCGCGTCGTGCCGACGGGCGAGCGGTCGGCCGCCCTGGTCTACACGGCGACGGCGTCCCGTCAGGGCGACGAGACGCCCTTCGTCGCCCTCATGGCGAGCCACTACTGCGTGGTCGACGGTGAGACGCGGCTGGCGCTCTACCAGCAGACGACCGTCACGCACTGACCAGCGGCAGGTCCTCGGCGGCTCTCCCGCCGCAGCCCGTACTCGCAGTTTGGGCAGCGGAAGCGGCAAGGGGTTACGGCTCGAGCGTGCCCCAGCGCTCGATCGCGACCCGCAGGTCGTCGTCCTCGGCCGCCGCCTCGTGGACGTCCAGCCCGGCGACGGCGGCCTCGATCGCGGCGTGCATCGCCCGCACCCCGGCCGCCGCTCCGCCGGGGTGGCCCTGGATGGCACCCCCGACGCCGAGAACCACGTCGGCGCCGACCTCGTCGACGTAGCGTCGGACCGTCCCCGGGTGAACGCCACCGCCGATGATCGGCGCGGTGCGGCGCAGTCCCGGGCGGTCGGACGTCAGCTCGGCCGCGGTGCGCCGGTAGGCCACGGGTGAGATCGGGTAGCCGCCGTACGGGGTGTTGACGAGCGAGAGGTCGGCCCCGGCCAGTCGTGGCAGCAGGCCGTTGGCGAGGTCCGAGGACATGCCCGTCGTCGGGTTCTCGTAGTACGGCGCAGAGCCGGCGAAGTGGCCCAGCACCGGGACCTCGACGGCCTCGGCGAGCGCCTGCATCGAGCCGTAGCCGGCGTTCGCGTAGGCCACCATCACGCCCTCGGCGCCGGCGTCGACGGCCCGCCGGGCGGTGTCGAGCATCCGGTCGGGCCGGTCGGTGACGTTGACGAAGTACAGGGCGCGCCGACCGGTCTCGTCGGCGGCCCGGTCGATGGCCGCGGTGTAGGCGCGGACGCGGTCGACGACCGGGGAGAACTCGGTGTTCCCGAGCAGCTCGTCGTCCTTGATGAGGTCGACGCCGCCGAGCGCGGTGCGGTGGACGATCTCCGCCCCGGCCTCCGGGGTCAGCCCGGTGCACGGCTTGACCATGTTGAGCAGGAGCGGGCGGTCGTGGATGCCGACGCGCTCGCGCAGACCGTCGATCCCGTGGCGCGGGCCGGCGAACCGGGCGAGCAGGTCGGGCGGCAGGTCGAGCCCGACGAGCTTGGCCTGGACCGACGTCGACGCGTCGTTGCCGATGACCGTGGTGAGCAGCTGCGGGATCGAGTCGCCGACGTTGACCGACGGCACGGCGATGGTGGCCAGGTACCAGCTGCCGGCCGACCCGTTGTCGACGAGGTCGGCGGCGGGGACCGGCTGAAGGTCGAGCACGCGGGCCTCGTGCGCCGCTCGGAGCTCGTCGGTCAGGCCGGGCACCGGCAGCCAGGTGCCGGTGGACTGCCCGACGGCGAACCGACGCACCACCTCGTACGGGTCCGTGCCGGCGTCGATCCACAGGACGTAGGACGCGCCGACGTCGCTCATCGCGGGCTCCTCGCCGTCAGCTCGCCGCTCAGCTGGTCCGCGAGCGCCTCGAGCACCACGGCCACCCCGTCCTCGCTGTTGGCGGGGGCGACCGCGGACGCTACTACCTTGACCTCCTCGCGGGCGTTGCCGACCGCGACCGGGATGCCGATGCGCGTGAGCCAGGGGACGTCGTTGCCGCCGTCGCCCATGCCGAGGACCGCCCCGGCCGCGATGCCGTACCGCCCGAGCAGGTCCTCGAGGGCGTGCCACTTGTTCGCGTCCTCGGCGACGAACTCGAAGAACTCGTCCATCGATCGTGTGCCGCGGGGGTTCCTGGCAAGGATCACGGGGGTCGCGGCGTCGAGCTGCGCGGCGGTGCCGAAGAGCATCGTCTTGGTGACCACCGGCGGGACCGAGCTCGTGTCACCGACGACGACGCCGTCCTCCCCGAGCATCCGGAGCATGTCCGCGCAGTCGCCCTCGCGGCTGACGTAGATGTCCGTCGTCGTCCACCACGTGACCTCGAGGCCGAGCTCGGTGCCGAGGTCGAGCAGGTCGCGCACCTCGCCGCGGTCCATGGGGCGCAGCGCGACGTCGGCGTTGGTGACCGGGTCGAACGTGATGGAGCCGTTGTTGCTCGCCACGAGGTTGGTCAGGCCCAGCCGCGTGGCGAGCTCGAGGGTGTTGCGCCGCGCGCGACCGGTCAGCAGGAACACCGGCACGCCCAGCTCGGCGACCCGGGAGATCGCCGCCGCGGTCCGGGCCGAGACGGTGTGGTCGTCCCGCGAGATCGTGCCGTCGACGTCGAGCCCGACGGCGCGGACGCCGGCCAGGGTCTCTGGGGCGAGCATGTGAACCTCCTTGGTCACTCCCACGACGACAGGCTAGGCCGTCGCTCCTGCGCCTAGACAACCATAGACAGGCGTTGACATGCCAGGTCGGACGCACCTACCTTGCGTTCGGACGCAACGAGGCGACCGCCATCGACAATGAGGTGAGTGAGCATGGCCAGGTACATTCTCGGGATCGACGAGGGCACCACCAGTGCACGGGCGTTCGTCATCGACGACGACACCAACGTGGTGGGATTCGCCCAGGCGGAGATCACCCAGCAGTACCCACGACCGGGCTGGATCGAGCACAACCCCAAGGAGATCCTCAGTACGCAGCTCGAGTCGATCCGTGCGGCGCTCCGGGACGCGAACCTGCAGCCCTCCGACCTCAGCGCGGTCGGGCTGACCAACCAGCGCGAGACCGGCATCGTCTGGGACAAGGAGACCGGGGAGCCGATCTACAACGCCATCGTGTGGGCCTCCCGCCACTCGGTGGAGGTCGTGGAGAGGTGGGTCGCCGACGGCCTCGGCGACCTCATCCAGCAGCGCACCGGCCTCATCCCGGACGCCTACTACACGGCGTCGAAGATCCGCTGGATCCTCGACCAGGTGCCCGGCGCCCAGGCGCGCGCCGAGGCGGGCGAGCTGCTCGCCGGAACGGTCGACACCTGGCTGATCTGGAACCTCACCGGCCGCAAGGAGTTCGTCACCGAGACGTCGAACGCGTCGCGGACCATGATGATGAACCTCGAGACGCTCGACTGGGACGACGAGCTCCTCGGCCACTACGGGATCCCCCGCCACATGCTCGCCCGCATCGCCTCCAGCGGCGAGGTCTTCGGCGACATCAGCGCCACCTTCGGCGCGCCGGTGCCGATCGGCTCCAACCTCGGCGACCAGCAGGCCGGACTGTTCGGTCAGGCCGCCTACCGCGAGGGCCTGTCGAAGATGACCTACGGCACGGCCGGCGTGCTCAACATCAACTCCGGCTCGAAGCCGCGCCCGATCGAGGGGCTCACCCCGTCCGTGGGCTGGACGATCGGCGGGGAGACGACCTACGAGATCGAGGGCGTCCTGTTCGCCATGGGCAAGACGATGCAGTGGCTGCGCGACGACCTGCAGCTCATCCACTCGGCACCGGACTCGGAGTGGTACGCCGGCCAGGTGCAGAGCACCGAGGGCGTCTACCTGGTCCCGGCGTTCACCGGACTCGCCGCCCCCAACTGGGACCCGCACGCCCGCGCCGCGATCATCGGCATGAGCAACGCAACCACGCGGCTGCACGTCATCCGCGCCGCCGTGGAGTCGATGGTCTTCCAGACCCGCGACGTCGTCGAGGCGGCCGCCAAGGGCGAGCTCGGGGTGAGCATCTCCGAGCTGCGCGTCGACGGCGGCGCGGTACGCAACAACCTGCTGTGCCAGATGCAGGCGAACATCCTCGGCATCCCGGTGGTGCGCCCGAAGAACGCCGAGGCGACGATCTTCGGCGCCATGCTCCTCGCCGGCCTCTCGACGGGCATCTACGCCGACCTCGAGGAGCTGGAGTCGAAGTGGGAGGTCGACCAGGTCTTCGAGCCGACCATGTCCCGCGACCAGGCCGACTCGCTCTACGAAGGCTGGCAGCGGGCGGTCGAGCTCACCAAGGGCTGGAACCGCCCCCGGTCCTGACCAGGAAGGCACTCAGCAGGAAGGCACTCAGATGCGCGCACTGGTCAAGTACGCGTCCGGCCCCGGGAACGTCGAGCTGCGCGACGTGCCAGCACCGACCCTCGCCCCGGGCACGGTCCTGCTCGACGTCGACGCCGTCGCGGTCTGCGGCACCGACCGGGCGGCGATCGAGGGCGGTCACGACTTCCGTGTGCCGCGCATCCTCGGCCACGAGGTCGCCGGCACCGTCGCGGAGATCGGTGCCGGCGCGGACCGTCCGGACCTCGCGGTGGGCGACCGGGTGACGGTCGAGACCGACGCATACCTGTGCATGCGCTGCGCGTACTGCCGGGCCGAGCAGTACAACCGGTGCCCGCACCGGCTCGGTATCGGCACCACCACCGACGGCGGGCTCGCCGAGCAGCTCGTCATGCCGTCCCGGGCGCTGCATGCGCTGCCCGAGAACGTCTCGCAGGTCGTGGGGGCGCTCACCGAGCCGACGGCGGTCGCCGTGCACGGGGTCGTCGAGCAGAGCCCCTCCCTGGCCGGCGAGGTGGTGGTCGTCGTCGGCCCGGGGGCGGTCGGCATGCTCACCGCCCAGGTGGCCCGGGCGGTCGGCGCCACGGTCGTCCTCGTGGGCCGAGCGCGGCACGCGGACAAGCTCGCCGCGGCGAGTCGGACGGGTATCCAGCACGCCGTCGACGCCGACACCACCGACCTCCCGGAGCTCGTCTCCCGGCTCACCGGCGGCTACGGCGCGCACAGCGTCTTCGAGTGCAGCGGCGGCGAGGGCGTGATCGAGTCGTTGCCGCCGCTGCTGCGCCGCGGGGGCCGGATCGTCCTGCTCGCCTTCTACCGGACCCCGCCGACGCTCGACATCGACCGGGTGACCAACCACGAGCTGGAGGTCGTGGGGTCCCGCGGCAAGCGCGCCTCGAGCTTCCGCACGGCGCTCCGCCTCATGGCCTCAGGCGCGGTCGACCCGGGTGCGGTCGTCGAGGAGGTGCTCCCGCTCGAGGAGTGGGAGCGCGGGATGGAGCTCGTCGGACGGGGAGCCAAGGTGGTGCTCCAGGTCCGCTGAGCGGACCGCCCGGCACACGGCAGCATGGCGAGGGGCCCGACCGGTCGGTCGGGCCCCTCGCCATGTCCACCCGTCACACCAGCATGGTCAGCGGATTCTCGAGGAGCTCGCGGAGCCGGGCGAACCAGGTGGCGGCCAACGCCCCGTCCACGGGCCGGTGGTCGACCGACAGGGTGAGTCCGACGACGGTCGCCGGCTCGAGCCCACCCTCGTCGGTGACGGCCGCGATCTTCCGCGCGGCGCCGACCGCGAGGATCCCCGCCTGGGGCGGGTTGATGATCGCGGAGAACTCGTCGACGCCGAACATCCCGAGGTTCGTCACGGTGAACGACCCGCCCTCGAGCTCGTCCTGCTTGAGACGACCCTCGTTCGCCCGCTGCGCGAAGTCCTTGACCCGGGCGGAGACGGTCGTGAGCGGGAGCTGGTCGGCCCCGCGGATCACCGGGGTGACGAGGCCCTTGTCGCTCGCGATCGCGACGCCGACGTCGGAGCGCTCGTAGGACCGGACGTAGTCGTCCGCCCACGTGACGTTGACGTCCGGGACGTCCTGCAGCGCGCGGGCGACGGCCTTGACGAAGAAGTCGTTGACCGAGACCCGCACCGGTGCGCCCTCGTTGATCTCCGCGCGGAGCGCGAGCAGCCGGTCCACGCGCACGTCGCCGCGCAGGTAGAAGTGCGGGGCGACCTGCTTGCTCTCCTGCAGGCGGGCGGCCACGAACCGGCGCAGCCGGCTGTGCGGGACATCCGTGTACCCCTGCGCACCCGCCGCGGCGGGTCCCGCCGGTGCCGCTGCTGCCGACGGAGCTGCGGCGGCGGGTGCCTCCGCCTGCTGTCTCGCCTGCGACAGCGCGGCCTCGACGTCCTTGCGGACGATACGGCCGCCCGGACCGGTCCCGGTGAGCGCACGGATGTCCAGGTCGTTCTCCCGGGCGATCTTCCGGGCGATCGGGCTGGAGAAGATCCGCCCGTGCTCGTTGCCGCCGGTCCCCCGCCCAGTGGCCGGGGCCGTGGGAGCCGCCTCGGCCGGCGCCGGTTGCCCCGACGCGGCCTGCGCGTCCGCCGCCGCGGGCAGCGCGGCGGGCTCGGCCCCGTCGGCGTCGGTCTCGGGGGCGATCGCCTCGGCGGGCACCTCGACGTCCGTCGGGGCGGAACCGCTCGGGGCGGCCTCGTTCGCGGCCCCCGGGCTCGCGTCGTCGCCCTGCGCTGCGCCACCGGCCGGCGCGCCGCCGAGCTGCGCGAGCAGGTCCTCGGCCGCGGAGGCGTCCTCGCCGACGTCGAGGAGGACCGCGATGGGGTCGCTGACCCCGACCGTGGCACCGCCGTCGACCAGGAGCGTGTGGACGACCGCGGCGTCGTCGGCCTCGATGTCGACCACGGCCTTCTCGGTCTCGACCTCGGCCACGACGTCGCCGGCGGCGACGGTGGCCCCGGCCTCGATCGACCACTGACTGAGTATCGCGGCGTCGGCGTCGGCGGAGACGCCGGGCATCCGGAGGAACTTCGCCATGAGTTCTCGCCCTCTCTCGTCGGTGGCGGGTCAGACGGACCTGAGTGCGGACACGATGGCGTCCGTGGACGCCAGCGCGGCCCGCTCGAGGATCTTGGAGATGCTCGGCGAGGACTCGCTGCCGTGCACGCGGGTGACCGGGGCGTCGAGCCAGTCGAAGAAGCGGCGCTGGATCTCGTCGCTCAGCCAGCCCCCGTAGGAGGTGCCGATCGGCCCCTGCTCCACGATGACGACGCGGTTGGTCTTGCGGATCGACTCGCCGATCGTGCTCCAGTCGATGCTCGCCATGTCGAGCCAGCGCAGGTCGATGACCTCGCCGTCGACCCCGGCGGTCTCGACGGCCTCGAGCGCCCGGCGGACCATCGACAGGTAGCTGATGACCGTGACGTCGGACCCGGTGCGCCGCACGGCGGCCTGGCCCACCGGGAGGCAGAAGTCGAGGTCGTCGACGGGCGCGGGCCCCTCGGTCTTGTACAGGTCGGCGTCGTGCTCGAGCACCGCGACCGGATCCTTGAGGCGCATCGCGCTGTTGAGCAGCCCGACGTACTCCAGCGGAGTCGACGGCGCGATGATCCGCCAGCCGACCGACGTGGCGAGAATGCCGGCGGGGTCCATCGAGTGCTGCGACCCGTAGCCGGTGCCCGTGCCGATCTTGATGCGCATGAGCAGCGGCATGTCGTGGTCGCCGCCGAACATGTGGCGGGCCTTGCCGATCTGGTTGAAGATCTGGTCGGCCGCGACCCAGATGAAGTCGGCGTACATGAGCTCGACGACCGGGTAGTAGCGACCGTCCAGCGCAACGCCGCCGCCGAGGCCCGTGAAGGCGGCCTCGCTGATCGGGGTCCCGAGCACGCGGTCGGGGAAGTCGGTGGCCAGGCCCTTCGTGGCGCCGCGGGACCCTCCGTTGAGCTTGTGGACGTCCTCGCCGAGCACCATGATCGACTCGTCCTCGGACATCCGCCGGTGCATGACCTCGGCGACGACCTCGACGAACTTGCGGTCCTCGACCTCGTCGGGGCCGAAGTCGGCGGTCTCGCGCACCTTGGCCGACCCGAGGTCCTCCGGGCCGCGGATGCCGACGTCGATGAAGTCCGTGTCCGGCCACAGCTCGGGCCGGATGCGCTGCGTGCCCGGCTTGCCGTCCGGGTCGGGCTCGACGAGCTCGGCGGAGATCTCGGCCATCGTGCTCTTGGCGCTCGACCGGAGGGCCGCGGTCTCGTCCTCGGTGAGGATGCCGCGGCGCAGCAGCTGGGCGTCCATCTGCCGGATCGGGTCGCGGTCCTTCCAGTGGGTCTCCTCCTCCTTCGAGCGATACCCGAAGGCGCTGCCCGGGAACGGGCCGTTCTGGTGGAAGTGCCGGTAGGTGTCGACCTCGATGACCGTGGGGCCGCCGCCGGAGCGCATGACCTCGAGGGCCTCCTGCATGGCCAGGTAGACGGCGACGGTGTCCATGCCGTCGACCTTCCAGCTGGGGATGCCGAAGCCGGGGCCGCGCCCGGAGAGCCGGGGCTCGCCGGTGGCCTCCTCGGCCGTGGTCGAGACGGCGTACTGGTTGTTCTCGATGAAGAAGCACACCGGGAGCTTCCACGCGGCGGCCAGGTTGAGCGTCTCGAGCACGGAGCCGATGTTGACTGCGCCGTCGCCGAAGTAGGTGACGGACACGTTGTCGGAGCCCGCGTGCTTGTTCGCCCAGGCGAACCCGGAGGCGAAGGGGACGGCGCCGCCGACGATGGCGTTGGTGCCCATCGCGCCGGCCTCCTTCCACTGCAGGTGCATCGACCCGCCGCGCCCGCGGCAGTAGCCCTGCGCGAGGCCGGCGATCTCGGCGAGGCTGCGGCGCAGCACGGTGCGGATGTCGTCCGGGACGCCGTCGCGCAGGTCGAACCCGTCGGGACGCACGAAACCGAACGCCTTGGCGAGGAACTGGTGGTGGCCCCGGTGCGAGCCGTTGATGTGGTCGGCGCCCACGAGCGGGAAGATCGAGCCGACGGCCCCGCCCTCCTGGCCGATGCTGGAGTGCGCCGGACCGTTGATGAGCTTCTGCCCCGCGAGGTCCAGCACCTCCTCCTCGAAGGCCCGCACGAGGTGGAGCTGGGTCGCCATCGCGACCAGGACGTCCGGGTCGATCGCGTCCCAGTCGTCGTCCGTGCTGGTCAGCTCGACCCAGTCGACCGAAGGCTCGAGAGCTGTCTTCTTTGGCATGGTGCACTCTTCTCGATCTGCTCGTGGTGCCGTCGTTGGCCGGTCGCACGCCGCCGCCTGGCCGTAGCATGGCGTTCCGAGGAGGCCCGTGGAACCGGGTCGCCCCGGCACCGCGGCCGCCTCGGTCGCGAGCGCGACATTACCTTCACTATACATCTCTAGACAAGTTGTAAGGAGTGCGTGACGCTTGACCTGTAAGGACACGTCCTGCCCGGCCGTCGTGGGCCGTAGAACTGGAACCGAGAGATGACCGAGACCCTCAGCCGTACCGGCCCCATCCCGATGTACGTGCAGCTGACGAACATCCTGCGCGAGAAGATCGAGGCCGGCGAGTGGCAGTCCAACGAGAAGATCCCGTCGGAGAACGAGCTCAACAGGCTGTACGGGATCTCCCGGATGACGGCCCGCCAGGTGCTCGCCCAGCTCGTCAACGAGGGCCTGCTCTTCCGCGTCCAGGGCAAGGGGACGTTCGTGGCGCCGAGCAAGATCGCCACGCGCTCGCCGTCCTACAAGGGCATCCGCGAACAGCTCGAGCAGATGGGGTACACGACCAGCACCCGCCTGCTCAGCGAGGAGCTCGTCGTCGCCGACCGCCACCTCGCCGAGCGGCTCGCCCTGCCCGACGGCGCCCCGGTGCACAAGATCCGCCGGCTGCGCACGGTCGACGACGAGCCCATCAGCCTCCACGAGTCCTACATCCCCCAGCGCCTGGCCGAGGACCTCCTCGAGCACGACGCCGCCCAGCAGCAGCTGTGCGTCATCCTCGAGCAGCACTACGACCTGGTCATGGGGCGCATCGTCGAGACGCTGGAGTCCGGGACGCCGAGCCCGGCCGACGCGAAGCTGCTCGGCGTGGGGCGCAACGCTCCCCTGCTCGTGCTGCGCCAGGAGATCTCCACGCCGTCGGGCCAGCGGTTCGAGTACTCCAAGGTCACGTTCCGCGGCGACAAGGTGCGGCTCACCTTCGAGTACGAGATCTGACCCCCATCTCGCCCGACCGCCTCAGGGGGCGAGGAGCAGCGCCTCGAGGGAGGCGACGTCGACGACCCCGAGGTTGAGCACGTCCGCGCCCGCACGCACGGCGGTCGCGTCGTCCGGCTCGCCCAGGTGGTCGACGACGACAGAGGCCGCGGGGAAGTCGTCGTCGCGCGTGAAGTGGCTGAGCGTGACGACGTGGGTGAGTCCCGCGGCTGCGGCGGCCTTGGCGCCCGCCTCGGAGTCCTCGACGACGACGGCCTCGCCGCGCTCGACCCCGAGCTCGCGCACGGCGAGCTCGTAGATGTCCGGCGCGGGCTTCTTCGCGGGCACGACGTCCCCGGCCCACACGCCGTCGACGCGCGCGTAGAGGTCCTCCCCGACGACGGACCGCAGGACGGCGCGCACGCTCTTCTCGGCCGAGGTCGAGGCGACGGCGACCTTCCAACCGGCGTCGAGCGCCTCCCCGATGAGGCGGCGCACGCCCGGCCGGCCGGGCAGCGCCCCGGCCTCGACGAGCTCGACGTAGATCTCGCTCTTGCGCCGGTGCGCGGCGGCGACCGTCTCGTCGACGTCCGGCGCGGACGCGACGTCCAGCTCGGGGTGCTCGGCGAGGTAGGCGCGCATGCGCTCCTTGCCGCCGCCGACCTTGAGCAGCCGCGCGTACTCCTCGGCGCTCCAGCGGAAGGGCAGGCCCAGCTCCTCGAAGGTCTGGTTGAAGGCGACGAGGTGACCGTCGAGCTCGGTGTCGGCGAGGACGCCGTCGCAGTCCAGGATCAGCGCGCGGGCCATCACGCGGCCCTCCCCGCGGAGCGGAAGATCTCGGCGTGCTCGGTGAGGACCTTCGCCACGTCCTCGGCGATCGCGGCGAAGAGCTTGACCGGCTCCCACTTGCCCGTGCGCTCGCACTCGGCGAGGTGCGCCTGCGCGCCCTTCATGTAGGCGAGCTTGAGCGCCGTGGAGATGTTGATCTTGGCCACGCCGGCGTCGATGAACGCGTGGAAGTCCGCCTCGGTCAGGCCCGTGCCGCCGTGCAGGACGATCGGCACCTCGGTCTTCGAGACGAGCTCGGCGGCCCGGTCGACGCGCAGCTCCGGGGACGCCGTGTACAGGCCGTGGGCGGTGCCGAGCTGCGGGGCCAGGGTGTCGACCCCGGTGTCCTCGGCGACCTCGATCAGCTGGTCGACCGTGTAGGCGTGCACGGCCTCGTCGGAGCCGACGCCGTCCTCGACCCCGATGATGTTCTCGATCTCCGACTCGACGGCGACGCCGGCCGCGTGCGCCTCGGCGACGACCTCCGTCGTCTCCGCCCAGGCGGTCTCCAGGGGGCGGTCCGAGGCGTCGAACAGGACGGAGTCCCAGCCGTGCCGGATGCACTCGGTGATGACCGCGCGGTCCGGGCAGTGATCGAGGTGCAGGGAGACCGGGACCGACACGTTGCGCGCCGCGGCGTGCGCGGCGAAGGCGAGCTGCTCGGCGCCGATGAGCTTCACGGTCTTCACCGACGTCTGGAGGATGACGGGCGAGCCGACGGACTCGGCCGCGTCGACCACGGCGCGGATCGAGTGGTCGTCGACGATGTTGACCGCGGGGACCGCGTACCCGCCCTCGCGGGCGGCCCGCACGAGATCGAGCGTCTTGGCGATGGTCATTGGAGTTCCTTCCCGATGGCGCCGGTGCCGGCGCGGCGTCGAGCCGACCCGAACGTTGCCCGACCTCTTGGACTATACATGTCCATACAACTCTGTGGCACCGTTTCGCACCGCCGGGTCAGGGGCTCGGGGCGCTCGCCCGCACCTCGTCCACGCTCGCGAGGAACTGGGCGGGGTCGAGCCCCCCGCGCCCCAGGAAGATCCCGTCCGGCTCCTGCGCGCGGTTCCGGGCCGCGGCGACGATGTCGGCGTACGTCCCGGGCACGGCCGAACCCCCGTAGACGATCCGGAACGAGGACACGGTCGCCTCCAGGACCCCGCGCAGCGCCTCGACCGTGGCGGCGACGTGCTGCGCGGGGGCCGGCTCGGGCTGGCCGATCGCCCACGTGGGCTCGTAGGCGGCGATCACCTCGGCGCCGTCGGGCAGGCCGCCGAAGTAGGTGGCGACCTGCTCGGTGAGTGCGGGGACCGGGTCGTCGTCGCGGGTGGTCTCCCCGCACACGAGGATCGGGACGATGCCGGCGTCGACGGCCGCCTCGATCTTCGCCCGCACGACCTGCTCGGACTCCCCCAGGTGACGGCGCCGTTCGGGGTGGCCGACCATCGTGTAGCGCGAACCGAGCGCCGCGAGGAGCTCCGCAGTGACCTCGCCCGTGTACGGCCCGGCGGGGAAGGCCGAGACGTCCTGGGTGCCGATCTCGGTGCCCAGCGGTCCGAGCGCGTCCCGGAAACGCTCGACGAGCGGGAACGGCACGCAGATGTAGGTCCCCTCCCCCGCACCCCGACGTATCCCCAGGCCCCGTGCCACGGTCTCGATCCATGCCTCGGCCTGCTCGAGCGTGAGGTAGCTCTTCGAGCTGAAACCGGTCAGTCTCTCGGGAAGCACGGGTCGGGTCCTTTCGGGCGGGACGACGGGTGGGAGGAAGGGGCCTCGGTCAGCTGACGAGCGCCTCGGCGATGACGTCGACGACGATGCCCGCGGAGACGGCGCCGGGGTCCGGCGTGCCCACGGAGCGGTCGGCGAGCGGGCGTGCGCGGCCGATCCTCGGCCGCATCGGCGCGGTCTGCTCGGCGAGCTGCCGGGCCTGGACGGCGGCCCGGGACCAGGCGGATCCCGGGTTGGCGCCGTCGGCGACGGCCTTCTCGAAGGCATCGACGACGGGCACGACGACGTCGACCATCGTCTTGTCGCCGAGCTCGGCCCCGCCGACCCGCAGGAGCGCGTCGGAGGCGGCGCGCAGGGCGGCGACGGCGTCGTCCGAGGCGGGCGCGCCGGTGTCGCTCAGGCTGCCGCCGGCGGCGAGGATCATCGCACCCCACAGGGCGCCGGAGGTGCCGCCCGCGTCGTCGGACCACGCCTGCCCGGCGCGGGTGATCACCGTGCTCAGGCCGGCGCCGGCCTCGGACGCGGCCCGGGCGGCGGCGAGGGCCGAGGTCGCGCCGCGCGACATGCCGATGCCGTGGTCGCCGTCCCCGGCGACGGCGTCGAGACGGCCGAGCTCGTCGGACTCCCGTCGCAGGCGATCGGCGATGGCCGAGATGGCGTCGACGGCGACCGCCCCGGCGGCGCGGGAGGCGTCGTCGGACTCGGGGATCGCGGCCACCTCGTCCTCGGCGACGGCGCGCTCCTCCTCGCTGAGCACCTCGTGCTGCGCCATCGACCCGAGCTTGAGCGCGGGGGTGTCGACGGGGGCGAGCCAGAACTTCTCGAGCTCGTCGTCGAGCCAGACGAGGGTGAGCGAGACGCCGCCCATGTCCAGCGAGGTGACGAGCTCGCCGACCACCTGGTCGACGATCGTCACGCCGGCCTCCTCCAGGGCGTCGCGCACCCCGTTGTAGGTGACGAACAGCTCCTCGTACTTCGCCGTCCCGAGCCCGTTGAGCAGGGCGACGACCCGGCCGTCCGCCCCCTCGGGGCGTTCCTTGAGCAGCTCGGTGACGAGCAGGCGGGCGACCTCGTCGGCGGTGCCCATGTCCATCTCGTCGATGCCGGGCTCGCCGTGGACGCCGAGGCCGAGGGACAGGCGCCCCTCGGGGACGCTGAACAGGGGTTCCTTCGAGCCGGGCAGGGTGCAGCCCGAGTAGGCGACGCCGAGCGTGCGCGTCGCCTCGTTGGCCTTGTCGAACACGCGGCACACGCCGTCGAAGTCCAGGCCCGCCTCGGCCGCGGCTCCGGTGATCTTGAAGACGGGGACGAAGCCGGAGATGCCCCGGCGCCTGGACTTCTCGTCGGGCCCGGCCGAGGCGACGTCGTCGGTGAGCACGAGCACGCTGGCCTGGTGCCCCTCGGCCTTGAGCTGCTCGACGGCCGCCCCGAAGTGCAGGACGTCGCCGGCGTAGTTGCCGAAGCAGATCACCGTCCCGCCGCCGTGGTCGGCGGCCTTGGCGACGCTCACGGCCTGGGAGGCGGACGGGGAGGAGAAGATGTTGCCGGTCACGGCACCGTCGGCCATGCCCGGGCCGACCCAGCCCATGAAGGCCGGGTAGTGGCCGGTGCCGCCGCCGACGAGCACGGAGACCTTGCCGGGGGTCGACCGCGTGGCGCGGGCGACGCCGCCGGGGACCGCGCGCACGTGGCGGCTGTTCGCGGAGACGAACCCGGAGACCAGCTCGCGGGGGAAGTCGTCGGGGTTGTTCACAAGCTTCGTCATCGTCAGTCCTTCGGTGAGGGGTGGCCGGGCGTCGATGCCCGAGGGCCGGGTCGTGGAAGCTGGGTCCTGGAGGCTGCGCGGCGGGGGCGCGGTGCAGCGGGTGGGAACGGACGGTCGGGCTACGCACCACCCCCGGCCCGTGCGGCGCGGTCGAGGACGGCGTCGAGAAGGTCGTCGTCCCACGCGTCGTTCATGACGAGCAGGTCCGCGAGCGTGACGCGGTTGCGCATGAACGGCAGGGCGGAGAGGACCCAGCGGGCGCGCTCGGGCGCGACGGCCGGCTCGAGCTCGCCGAACCGGGTGGGCGCGCCCCACGCGCGCAGTGTGGCCGCCACCTCCTCCGGCGGTCGCAGCAGCGCGCGGAGCCGATCGAGGAACGCGTCGTCGAGCGGGCGTCGCGTCGCCCGGCCCTGCTCCCAGGCCGCGACCTTCTCCCCCACCGAGGCCCGGCAGGTCGCACCCAGGCGGCCCGTCGGGTCGACCACGCGCCACGTGCGCTCGACCCGGTGCTCGACGTCGTCGGGGAAGGCCGTCGCGTCGTCGATCCGCACGAGGTCGCGCTCGAGGGCCTCCTGCCACAGGGCCGTGGACAGGACCGTGGCGACACCGACCTGCCGGCCGTGCAGGTCGTGCGGGGCGTCGGCGGCCATCGCCGCCATGTCGAGGATGTGGCTCGTCAGGTGCTCGCAGCCCGAGAGCGGTGCGGTGCTGCCGACGACCCCGATCGACAGGCCCCCGTAGGTCAGGGCGTCGACGAGCGCGGTCATCGACCCGTCGGCCGACCGGCCCGTGCGGAGGTCCGCGACGGCGCCGAGCAGGTCCGCGAGCACCGCCGGGTCGGCGGGCCCGCCGGCGCCGAGCCGGGCGGCGAGCACCCAGTCGGCGACCGAGGAGGCCACGGCCACGGCGTCGCCGACGCCGGCCCCGACGAGCAGGTCGGGCGAGTGTTCGAGCGCGCCGGCATCGACGAGCAGCGCGTTCGGCCACCGGGTCGGCACCGTCGACTTCGCCCCGCCGCGCACGAGCACGCTCAGCGGGTCGGCGTATCCGTTGACGGACGGCGCCGACTGCACGGCGACGAGCGGGACCCCGGTCGGCGTCGCGGCCTTCGCGAGATCGGTGACGGTGCCGGAGCCGACCGACACCACGGCGCCGGCACCGGCGAGCGCGGCAGCCGCCTCGTCGACGGTGGACTCGTCGAGGACGACGCCGTGCGGCCCCGTGCACGGCGTCGCCCGCGCGACGTCGTACCCGGCGCGGCGGACGGCTGCCACCGCGATCTCCAGGAGGTCGCCGTCGCCGGTGGGTTTGGGCACCGTGTCGGCCAGCACCGCCACCGTGCCCCGGGCCCCGAGCGCGGCGAGCACCTCGCCGGCCCGGGCACCCGCGTCGACCCCGTACTCGAGGTGCTCGAGCTCGCCGCCCGAGGCGGCGGCCGCGACCTCTCGCCTGTGCTGTGCCGTCACGAGACCTCGAGGGCGGTGACGTCCTGCAGGTCGTCCCACAGTGGCTGGAGCGCCTCGCGGGTGCGCCGGTAGAGGGCGAAGTACCGGTCGTACACCGCGGTCTTCGCGCGGTCGGGCTCGTAGGTCCGGACGATCGTCACCGTGGCGTCGACTCCCGCCGCATAGCTCTCGAAGACACCGGACCCGACGCCGGCGACGATCGCCGCCCCCTTGGCGCCGAACTCCGTGCCCGCGGGGACCACGATCCGGCGACCGAGGACGTCGGCGAAGATCTGGCACCAGGACTCGGAGTTCGCCCCGCCTCCGGCCATCCGCACCGTCTCGACGGTGGTGGGGATCGAGTCAAGACAGTCGCGGATGCCGTAGGCGACGCCCTCGTAGACGGCACGGAGCATGTCGTGCCGGGTGTGCGAGCCGCGCAGCCCGAAGAAGGAGCCGCGTGCGCTGGGCTTGACGAACGGCGCCCGCTCACCGCCCGGCGCGAGGTACCCGTGGAAGATGAGGCCGCGCGCCCCGACGGGGGTGTCGGCGAGGACGTCGTCGAGGTACTCGAACAGCTCCATGCCGCGGGTGCGCGCCTCGAGCCGGAGGACGTTGCCGGGCTCGTCGAGGAACCAGTCGAGGTTCGGGGTGCAGAAGTTCATGCCCATCGACCGGATCCACGTGTCCGGGCTGTGCGGGATCACCCAGCCGGAGTCGGCCGGTGCGAACCCGTTCTCGAGGGAGTCGGTGGCGACGGTGACGATGCCGGCGGTCCCGATGACGGCCATGCAGTCACCGGGCCGGGCCACGCCGACCCCGAGCGACGAGGCGGTGATGTCCATCTGGCCCTTGTAGACGGGGGTGCCCGCGACGAGCCCGGTCTGGCCGGCGGCCTGCGTCGTCACCTCACCCGCGAGGTCGGTCGCGGCCTTGATCGGGGGCAGGACGTCCTTGATGCCGTCGATGCCCCACGTCCGCAGCACGTGGTCGGACCACGTCCGCGTGCGGACGTCGATGCCGGCGAGGCTCGCGTCGGAGGCGTCGGTCGACACGTCTCCCGTGAGGTTGTACTCGACCCAGTCCTTGCACCACAGCTGCGTGGCTCCCTCGAGGATCTCCGGCTCGTTCTCCAGTCGCCAGCGCAGGATCGCCGATGCGGTACCGGCGTACGGGCCGAGCCCGCTCGTGTCGAACTGCCTGCTGACCGTGCCGTCCTCGTACCAGGTGTCGATGACCTTGCCCGTGCGCCCGTCCGTCCAGAGGATGGCGTTGCCGGCCGGCCTGCCGTCCTTGCCGATCAGCCAGCTGCCGTCCCCCTGACCGGTGACCGACACGGCCACGATCTCCTGCGGACGGACGGACGAGCCGGTGATGGCGTCCCGGATGGCCTTGGCGGCGGCCGCCCAGACCGTGTCCATGTCCTCCTCGGCCCTGTCCGGGTCCGGCGAGATGATCGGGACGTTGCCCGCACCTCGGCTCATCTCCGTCCCGGTCTCGTTGAACACGGCAGCCTTGATGACAGACGTCCCGGCATCGATGCCGAGCAGGTATCTGGACATGTGCCCTCCACGGTGAGTGCTGATTCGTCAGCGAATCGTGGGTGGACCGTATCGCCTCATGTCCGTACTTGTCTACGCATGTCTGGCAGACCGGACCCGACGCCTCACCGTCGGGCCGGAACCTCGATCGTGCCGTCGTCCGTCACCGGGAAGAACGGGTTGAACGCGACCTCCCACAGGTGCCCGTCCGGGTCCGCGAAGTAGCCCGAGTAGCCGCCCCACTCCACCAGCTCGGGCTCCTTGACGAGGCGGGCGCCGACGCCGGTCGCGTGCGCGAGCGCGGCGTCCACCTCCTCGGCAGAGTTGACGTTGATCGCGAGGGTGACACCGCGGTAGGGCGGGGGCGGACCGGCGGGGATGCCGACGTCGGCGGCGAGGTCCTCGTAGCCGAACAGGCCCACCCACGTGCCCGATGTACGGAACCAGGTGATGACCGCATCGTTGTCCCCGCGCTGCTCCCACCCGAGTGCGCGGTAGAACGCGATGCTCCGCGCGAGGTCGGCGACACCGAGGGTGACGATGACGAAGTTGGCCGGGATGCTCATGCGGTCAGCCTCCACCCGTCGCGCCCGCGGCACAACGGTGTCGGCGCTGATCCGTAGCCTCCGCGGGAGGGGCCGACGCCGGATCTCCCGGAGGGGTCGTGGGCGACCCGACCTCCGCCGCTATGACGGCGGCCTGATCTCACTGCGCAGGAAGTCCTTCTGCCGGTCGTTCAGGTCGCGTTCGGCCAGGTCGAGGATGACCTGCAGCTGCTCCTCGGTCAGCGACGGCAGTCCGGCGGCGACCTCGCCGACCAGTGACTGTGCCTGCGACATGAGCTCGCGGAGCTCGCCGTCGGAGGTGGCCTCGTCGATGGCGTCGAAGCGCTCCTGCAGGGCCACCAGCTCCGACCGCACCTGCGGGTCGAGCAGTGCATCGGTGAGAACCTCGGTCTGCGGATGCTCCCGGAGGAGATGGGCGACCACGACGGTCACCGGGATGTCGGCGGGCGTCAGGCTCAGAGCTGCTGCTGTCCTCGAGAGCCCGACGTGGTGTCCGGCGCGTGCCCGGGCCAGCCGATCGCGTTGTTCGGTCAGGGCCGCGATCTTTGCCTCCAGGCCCGCGGGCGTGTCAGATGGTTTGTGTAAGGGGTGGGGTCAGCGTTCGAAGGAGAACATGCTGTGACCATGACCAAGGAGAGTCCGGAGCGTGCGGAACGCAGACGGCGGCAGAAGGAGATCGCGGACGGTCTGAAGGGCTCTGGAGCGTTGGACGACATCTTCGCCAAGATCGATGCCGGCGAGCCGCTCACGGGTGAGCAGGGCCTGCTCGGCGGGATGCTCAAGGCCGCGCTCGAGCGGGGTCTGGGTGCCGAGCTGACCGAGCACGTGGGCTACGACCGTGGCGACGCGGACGCTGCCGAGCACCCGAACTCGCGTAACGGGACCAGCCCGAAGACCGTGGCGACCCAGATCGGGGACGTCGATCTGGCCGTCCCCCGGGACCGGGACGGGACGTTCACGCCGATGCTGGTGCCCAAGGGGCAGCGCCGTCTCGATGGCCTGGACGGCATGATCATCAGCCTCTACGCAGGCGGGATGACGTTGCGGGACGTCGAGCACCACCTCGCGACCACGATCGGCACCGAGATCAGTTACGAGACGATCTCCAAGGTCGTGGACCAGATCAGCGAGGAGGTCCTGGCCTGGCAGCACCGCCCGTTGGAGGCGCTGTATCCGGTGATCTACCTCGACGCGATCGTGGTCAAGATCCGCGATGGCGGACACGTGCGCAACAGGTCCGCCCATCTCGCCATCGGCGTCGACATGGACGGGATCAAGCACGTCCTGGGTATCTGGGTCCAGGCCAGCGAGGGAGCGAAGTTCTGGGCCGGCGTCTGCGCCGAGCTGGCCAACAGGGGCGTGCGTGACGTGCTGATCGTGTGCTGCGACGGGCTCACGGGGTTCCCCGAGGCCGTCGAAGCGACCTGGCCCCAGGCGACCGTGCAGACCTGCGTGGTCCACCTGATCCGGGCCGCGACGAGGTTCGTGAACTACAAGGACCGTAAGGCTCTGACGGCCGCGCTGCGGCCGATATACCAGGCGCCCAGCGCTGAGGCCGCCCTGGAGGTGCTGGAGGCCTTCGAGGCCAGCGAGCTCGGCCGTCGCTACCCCTCGGCGGTCAAGACGTTCCGCGCCGCGTGGGAGCGGTTCACCCCGTTCCTGGCGTTCCCGCCCGAACTCAGGCGGGTCATCTACACGACCAACGCGATCGAGTCGCTGAACTACCAGCTCCGCAAGGTCACCAAGAACCGGGGCCATTTCCCCAACGACGCCGCGGCAGTGAAGCTGCTGTGGCTGGCGATCTGCAACATCGAGGACAAAAGAGCGCGCGAGCGAGCCAAGGAACGAGGACGACCCGCCGCCGAGCGACGAGCCTCGGGCCGGCTCGTCGAGGGCGCTGTCACCACGAACTGGAAGACGGCCCTCCAACAGCTCTCACTGGTCTACCCCGACCGAATCAACCCCCACCTCTGACCCGGCCCCCTTACACAGACAACTTGACAGGCTCGGGCCCGCGCCGCCTCGTCCAGCTCCTCCTCGGTGGAGGAGGAACCGGGCTCAGCCGCCAGGACTCCGGCCTGCGCCAGCGACAGACCGGAGCTCGTCAGCTGGCTGATCCTCAGCAGGGCCACCAGATGATCCGCGGTGTAGTCCCGATATCCGTTGGACCCACGCGGCGGCTCCTCCAGCGCGCCCATCTGGTGGTAGTAGCGGACGGCCCGGACCGTCACCCCCGCGAGCTCGGCCAGTTCTGAGATGCGCATCAGGGTGAAGCGTGCCCTAGTCGGCGGATGCTCGGACTCAGCAGGGTCGCGGCGGCCGCGCCGATCCACACAAGGACGAGCGTCGTCGTGGCCACGTGCAGGGTGCCGATCTCGATGAGCACAGCAGCCATGCCGATCCCCACCGACGGAACGAGGGTCATGATGGCGTTCTGGCCGCCCAGCACCTTCCCGCGCTGGGCATCTACGACGTTCTCCACGAACGTCAGCCCGACGACGGCGTTCATGCAGCCACCGCCCAGGCCAACGATCGCAGCTCCGGCGAAGACCGACCACACCGGCCCCAGAACACCGACGACGACGAAGCCCACGGCGACGACGGTGACACCGGCGGTGAACCACCCCCGGCGCGGGATCCTGGCGCCGAACCAGGCAAAGAGTCCGCCGCCGACGAGCAGGCCCCCGGCCAGCGCGCTGAGCACGAACCCGACGAACCCGGCCTCACCCTGGAACGCGAAGTGCACCGGTATCACCATGCCTTGCAGGGCAGCGAGCACGACCGCCAGCGCCAGACCCAGCAGGACGACGACGCGCAGGAGCGGTGTGCGGAAGATGACCACCAGGCCGGAGAAGACGGACCTGGGGGCCTCGGGCTCGGAATCGTCCTGCGGTGCACGATCCTCCTGCTCTGCACGCGGAAGTCGAGTTGACCGGGAGGGGATGACGAGGGTCAGCAGGGCTGCCGATGCTGCGATGCCCGAGGTGACCCACATGACCGCCACGGGCTCCAGGGAGGCCACGAGGATGCCGGCGATGGCGGGGCCGACCAGCAGCGAGACCCCTGCCAGGGACTCCCGCAGGCCGATCAGCCGTGACGGGTCCATCCCTGCGGCCTGGGCGACGGCGGGGAGCATGGCCTCCCGCGCGGTGATGCCGGGAACGTCACCGAAGGAGTTCAGCACCGCCACGGCGATGAACCAGCCCAGGTGCAGTCCGACGGTGAGTTCGATGACGGGCAGGATGACCAGCGCTACGGCCGAGATCACGTCGGAGAGGATCGCGACGGTGCGGCGGTTGATCCGGTCCATGAGCGAGCCCATCAACAGCCCGGCGACGGCGGACGGCACCGCCGCCGCGATGGCAACGGCTCCGGCCCCCATCGGACTGCCCGTGGTGAACAGGACCAGGAGCGGGAGTGCGATCGCGGTGATCGAGTTGCCGAGCAACGACGTGCCGAAGGCAGCCAGGTAGAAGAAGACGATCCGAATCATGCGCCGAGTCCAAACGATGACGTCGCGTCATGGTCAAGCCGCGTATGCGTTCCAGCGCGTAGCGGCGATCCGGTCGCGAACGGCCCGTGTGCGCTCGTCAGGCTCGCACCGGCTGCGGAGCCTTCGCGTCGGTAGAAACCCCTGAGGTCGTGCCCGACCCGGACATAGGTGGCTTCCACCGACGCGAACGGAGCACCGCCGGCAGAAGTCTGTGGGCACGGCGATGACCGGCAGCGACCGGTCGGCCGACCCTCGTACGTCCGCTACCGCCCGCGGTCGTACAGCCAGTGGAAGGTCTCGCCATGACATCCCGACGACAGCGCGTCGCCATCATCACCGGCTCGGACCATGAGCGGGCGATGGGCGCGGCCACACCTGTCGGCAGGTCCGGCACCGCGGACGAGGTGGCGTACGCGATCGCGTTCCTCGCCGGCGAGGGCGCGTCGTACATCACGGGTCAGCTCATCACGGTCGACGGAGCGAACTCCACCAGCGAGGAGCACGGTAGAGAGGGAAGGTACCGACAGTGATAGACGGATCCGACGAGTTCCTGCTCGCCCTCGCGAGCATCGCAGCGACCCTCGTCGGAACGTTCATCGTGGCGGTGTTCTTCTACCTCGACTCGGCGCTCCACCGGGCCCGCGGTGCCGCAGGCAGCTCGCCGGACCGGTACATCCGGGCAGGCACCCGGTGGGTGCTCATCGCGTACAGCCTGCCCCTGATCGTCCCTCTCGCCCTGGTCGGTGCGGAGCCGGTCTGGGCGACCGTCACGTGCGTGGTGTGCGCAGCGGCGCTGGTGATCGCCACCGTCGACACGTCCCGTCGAATCGTGAAGAAGGGCGCGACGAGGAGGTCTCTCGCGCTCGCCGCGAACGAGATCGTCACCTCGCTGGCCGTAGTTGCCCTGGTGGTCCTGCCGTGGATCCTCGGCGGCTGGATCCCGTCGCCGAGCGACCTCGTCCCTTCTCTCCTTCTCGCCCTCGCCATCGGCTTCACCAGCACCGCGGCGGTCATCATGTCGGTCGTCGACGCCGGGGAGACGTCGACCCCCGCTTCGCAGCCGACAGCGCTGTCGCGACGCTCCGCGACACGTCGCCGGCGACGGTCGGCGACGGCTCACCTCGTGCGCTGATCGGCCAGCACGGCGTTCCCACCCGTGAGCTGCTCGACGTGCGGCCGGGTACGGCCCGACCTCCGCCACCGGTGGGCAGGCGGTTAGTGTGAAGCGACCGCACCCCCGTCTGACTCTGGAGATCGGACCTCTCATGGCCTTCAACGCAATCGCCAACATCGCCCTCCGAGGGATCCCGGGCGCCTTCATCCTCAACTCGGGCATCAGCAAGATCGGCATGGACGAGGAGACCGCCGGCTACGTGCAGGCCGAGGCCGAGAAGGGCATCCCGCAGCTGGGTTCGCTGGAGCCGACGCAGTTCGCCAAGCTGCTCAGCTACGGCGAGATCGGCGTCGGAGCGGCGCTGCTGGCGCCGTTCGTCCCCAACCGCCTGGCCGGACTCGCGCTCGGCGGCTTCTCCGCCGGCCTGCTGAGCATCTACTTCCGCGACCCGGCCAAGACCACCGACGACGGCGTGCGCCCGTCCGGCGAGGGAACGTCGCTGGCCAAGGACTCCTGGATGATGGCCATCGCCATCGCGCTCATCGCCGGGGGCTCGCGAAAGAAGGGCTGATCCCGACGAGGGGGCGGCATGTGGTCGGAGCGGCGGCGCAGGCGCCGGCCGGTCAGGACCGAGCCGGGAGACGGCAGTGCGCTGAGGCCGCACCGTCCCTGGCAGATGCTGACCCGTTCGGTCTTTCAGGTCGAGCTCACCGACGAGGACGGAGTCGCACGCGACTACGCCGTCGACGTCAGGTACTTCAGCTGGGACGGCACGGTCCACTTCTACGTGGACGGTCGACAGGAGCTGGTGTCCGAGCAGCCCACCGCCTTCCCCGTGCCCGGCGGCATCCTCGAGGTCGCGGTCGGGGCCTCCGGGCTCCGGCGGATACACCTGGTGCCCGACGACGGCGGCCAGGAGCGCACGCTGAGGCCGGTCCGGCACAGCGCGGAGTACTGGCGCGCGGTGGCCGAGCATCGGCACCCCGCCCTCAGCAGGTGGATCGGGCGCGCAGCCGTCGTGATCCTGCTGATCGGGCTGGTGCTCTTCGGGCCGCAGCTGCTCGAGGCGGTGACCCAGTGGGACGTCGTCGGCGACCGTGTCGGCACCTACACCTCGCCGATCTCGTTGCCCGCCTGGCTCAACACCACCCTGCTGATCGCCGGCACCGCGGCGTCGCTCGAGCGTGCACTCACGCTGCGCAGTCACTGGTTGATCGACCTCAAACCCTGGTGGCTCGGGTGAGGGAGTCGCGCCGGACCGGGTGGACCTCGGTCGGCCGCACACCTTGTCGTCCGGTACGCGCCGCCCGACGGCGCCGATAGGACGGTCGACTGCGTACGTTCACGGCACGAGTCTCGACAGCAGGTCCTCCAGCTGGTCGAGCTCGTCGAGCGTCAGGCCCGCGGTCGCGGCGTCATCCGCAGCGAGGACACTGTCGACGACGCCCGGCGAGACGACGGCACCGACCTGTTCGGAGGGCAGATGAGCGACGAGCGTCGCACCGCCCTGGTCGAACGGACCTACGACAAGCGCGCCGGCCACCCCGAGGAGGTCGCGTCCCTCGTCACCTTCCTGGCGTCCGACGGGGCGCGCCACCTCACCGGACAGCACATGCACGTCAACGGCGGCGCCCACACCACGCGGTGAGAGGGGGATCCCGGGCGACGCAGGTCGACCCTCGACGAGTGGGCCCGGCCGGGTTCGAACCGGCGACCTACGCGGTGTAAACGCGGCGCTCTGACCAGCTGAGCTACGGGCCCGCGCCGAAGCCTAACCGGCGCCGCGGCGCTACCCTGGCAGTGGAGGCGAGATGGCGACGAAGCCGACACTCATCAACTCGGTCGTCCGCGCGACGCACCTGCTCGACGCGCTCGGGGACGCCCGGTCGCCCCAGCCCGCCAAGAAGCTGGCCCGCGCCGTCGGGATCCCGCTGCCGACGGCCTACCACCTGCTGCGCACGCTCGTGCACGAGGGCTACGTCGAGCACACGAACGAGGGCTACGCGCTCGGCGACCAGGCGGCGGCGCTCGGCCGCGGGGCGGAGCCCCACCGTGTACGGCGCGTGCTGCGCGGGCTGCACGACGCCTTGCACGCGGCCGCCTATCTCTCGACGTACGCGGATGGCGAGGCCCTGCTCACCGAGGTCGTCGACTCGCCCGAGGCGCCACGCATCGACATGTGGGTGGCGTTCGACGAGGCCGCGCACGCCACCGCCCTCGGCAAGGCCCTGCTCACGTCGTTGCCCGACGACGACCGGCGCGAGTTCGTCGCGCGGCACACCTTCGCCGATCTCACTCCGCACACCCTCACCTCCCCGAGGGCGTTCATGGCGCAGATCGGGCGGCAGGTGCCGTTCGCCGTCGACCGGGAGGAGTACCTGCTCGGTGTCGTGTGTGTGGCCGTGCAGGTGCCCGGTCGCGCGCAGGCGGTCGCGGTGTCAGTCCCCGCGGGGCGCGCCGAGCAGGTGCTCGCGCGCATCGACGAGCTGCACCGCACGGCGGGCCTCGTCGCCCTCGCACCCTCCTGATCCTGCTCGGTCCGGACCTCCACCGCGCCGCGGCCCGCGGATTATCACCAACTGAAAACTCGGCGTTGCGACGCGCCCGGGCCAGGCCGATGGTGGGCACCAACGGCACACGAGCCAACGGAGGCACACATGTCGACGACGACGAACCCACCCCCGCAGCCGACGACGGACGAACCACCGGCCGCGGCCCCACCGCCCGACGAGGTCCGCCTCGAGCTGTTCGAGACGATGGTCCGCTCCCGCACCTACGAGGAGGCGATCCTGCGGGAGTACCACGTGGACAAGGGCCCCGGCTTCGACATCGGCAAGGGGCAGATCCCCGGCGAGATGCACCTCTCGGCCGGACAGGAGCCGGTCGCCGCCGGCATCTGTGCGCACCTCACGTCCGACGACGCCGTGACGGCACCCCACCGGCCCCACCATTTCGCGGTCGCCCACGGCGTGGACCTGAGGAGGATGACGGCGGAGATCTTCGGCCGGGAGACCGGCCTGGGACGCGGCCGTGGCGGCCACATGCATCTGTTCGACCCGGCGGTGCACTTCTCCTGCTCCGGGATCATCGCCGAGGGGTACCCGCCGGCGCTCGGAGCCGCCTTCGCGTTCCGGCGGAAGGGCACCGGCGGCATCGCGGTGGCCGTCACCGGGGAGGGCGCCGCCAACCAGGGTGCCTTCCACGAGTCGCTCAACCTCGCCGCGCTCTGGCAGCTCCCGGTCGTCTTCGTCGTCGAGGACAACGAGTGGGGCATCTCCGTGCCCCGCACGGCATCGACGTCCGTCGCGTCGAACGCCGAGCGCGCCGCCGGGTACGGCATTCCCGGGGTACGAGTGGAGGACAACGACGTCGACGCGGTGCACGCAGCGGCCGAGACCGCTGTCGCCCGCGCCCGCGCCGGAGACGGGCCGAGCCTCATCGAGGTCGCCACCGTGCGCATGTGGGGCCACTTCGAGGGCGACGCCCAGGGCTACCGCCCCGAGCTCGCCTCGGTCGCCGACCTCGACCCGATCCCCCGCTATGCCGAGCGGCTGCGGGGCGCCGGCGTCCTGGACGACGCCACGGAGGAGAGCATCCGCGCCCGGGCGAGCGAGCAGGTCGAGGATGCCGTCACGTTCGCCAAGGACAGTCCGATCCCGGACCCGGCCGAGGTCCACCGGTACGTCTTCGCCGAGGAGCAGTCATGACCGCCACCGACACCACCCAGCCCGCCACCACCCGCCGGCTCAACACGTCCAAGGCGATGGTCGAGGCCGTCGCGCAGGAGATGGACCGCGACGACACGGTGGTCTACCTCGGGGAGGACGTCGGCTCCTACGGCGGCATCTTCTCCTCCACCACCGGGCTCCTCGACCGGTTCGGCCCCGACCGCATCATCGACACCCCCATCTCCGAGACCGCGTTCATCGGTCTCGGCATCGGGGCGGCGACCGAGGGGATGCGGCCGATCGTCGAGCTGATGTTCGCCGACTTCATGGGCGTCTGCCTCGACCAGATCTACAACCACATGGCCAAGATCCGGTACTTCTCGGGCGGCCACGTCTCCGTGCCGATGGTGCTGGCGACGGCCGTCGGCGGCGGCTACTCCGACGGAGGCCAGCACTCCCAGTGCCTGTGGGGCACGTTCGCCCACCTGCCGGGCATGAAGGTCGTCGTCCCCTCGACCCCCGCCGACGCCAAGGGTCTGATGACGTCGGCCATCCGCGACGACGACCCCGTGGTCTTCATGTACCACAAGGGAATCATGGGCCTGCCCTGGATGAAGAAGAACTCCCGGTCGATCGGCGACGTCCCCGCCGGCGAGCACCTCGTGCCGATCGGACGGGCGAACGTCGTCAAGGAGGGCAGCGACGTCACCGTCGTCACCCTGTCACTGTCGGTCCACCACGCCCTCGACGTCGCGGAGAAGCTCGAGGGCGAGGGGATCAGCGCCGAGGTGCTCGACCTGCGCTCGCTCGTACCGCTGGACCGCGAGGCGATCCTCGCCTCGGTCGGGAGGACGGGGCGGCTCGTCGTCGTCGACGAGGACTACCTCTCGTTCGGGCTCTCGGGCGAGGTCTCGGCGACGATCACCGACGAGGACCCGCGGCTCCTGACGGCGCCGGTGCAGCGCGTGACGATGCCGGACATCCCCATCCCCTACGCCCACGACCTCGAGTACGCGGTGCTCCCCCTGCACGCGCGCATCGAGGACGCGATCCGCAGGGTCGTGGCATGAGGGAGGTGCTCTTCCCCCGGGTCGACGAGGACGACCCCAGCGCCGAGGGTGTGGTCGCCACGTGGTACTCCTCCGACGGCGAGCAGGTCGCCGAGGGGCAGTTGATCGCCGAGGTGCAGGTGGCCAAGGTCTCGGTCGAGGTCACCGCGCCGGCCGCAGGGGTTCTGCGCGTCGTCGCCGAGGAGGACGCCGCCGTCCACCAGGGCGACGTCATCGGTCGGATCGAGGGATAACCAGCTCGACGAACACCCGCCTCGAGGAGCTGCCACGCCGGGGCCGTCCCAGCCCCGGGGGCGTCGCCGTTCCGGGGGCCGTCCCCGCCCCGGGCGCTACTTCCCGCGGGACCGGGAGACCACCCGGGTGCCCGACCACTCGCTCCCCGCCGCGACGGCGGACGTCGCGTTCATGCCGGCGATCTGGGCGGCCTCGGAGATCTCGGCCGGGCCCACGTGCTCCGGCGAGGTCGGCTTGGGCGTGAGCACCCAGATGGTGCCGCCGTCGTCGAGGTTGGCCTGGGCGTCGACGAGCAGGTCGGTCAGGTCCCCCTCCTCGGTGTCCGACCTGCGCCACCAGATGATGGCGCCGTCGCACACGTCGGAGTGGTTCTCGTCGACGAGCTCGGTGCCCGTGTGCTTCTCGACGGCCTCCCGCAGGCCGTCGTCGGCGTCCTCGTCCCACCAGAACTCCTGGACGACCTGGCCGGGCGCGAACGCTCCGGCGACTGCCTCGTACGCACTGGCGTGCACAGCCCGACTACTCCTCCCCGGGCTGACGCCCGAACGATGCGCCCCCGGGGTCCCGGAGGTCGCTGCGGACGCCCCGCGAGCGCGCGACGTCACCCCGCACGGTATCGGGCATCTCACCTCATCGGGTACAGGCGGGAAGTTGGGCCCGCCCACACGGGGCGGCCTACGATGGTGTGGCCCATATGCAGGCGCCGGAGGCCTCGGCGCACACACCCGGGAAGTGAGATGACGTGACTGCCACTGATCACGGACGGCCGCTGATCGACGGCCTGCTGAGCCAGGTACCGGACATCGACAAGGACGAGACCGCCGAATGGCTCGAGTCCCTGGACGGCCTCATCGACGACCGCGGGGGACCCCGCGCCCGCTACATCCTGCTCAACCTGCTGCGCCACGCCCGGCGTCGCGACATCGCCGTCCCCGGCAACCTCACCACGCCGCACGTCAACACCATCGGCGTCGAGGACGAGCCGTACTTCCCCGGCGACGAGCACGTCGAGCGCACCTACCGCGGCTGGATCCGCTGGAACGCCGCCGTCATGGTGGCGCGGGCGCAGAAGCCGGACGTCGCCGTCGGCGGCCACCTGTCCTCCTACGCGTCCGTGGCGACCCTCTACGAGGTGGGCCTCAACCACTTCTTCCGGGGCAAGGACCACCCGGGCGGCGGCGACCAGATCTTCTGGCAGGGCCACGCCTCGCCGGGCAACTACGCCCGCGCCTACGTCGAGGGTCGCCTGACCGAGGCCGACATGGACGGCTTCCGCCAGGAGTACAGCCACCGTGAGGACGGCCGGGGTCTGCCCAGCTACCCGCACCCGCACCAGATGCCGGACTTCTGGGAGTTCCCCACGGTCTCGATGGGCCTGGGCCCCTCCGGTGCGATCTACCAGGCGTGGTTCAACCGCTACCTGGCCGAGCGCGGCATCAAGGACACCTCCGACCAGCGGGTGTGGGCGTTCCTCGGCGACGGAGAGATGGACGAGCCCGAGTCGCGCGGCATGCTCCAGCTCGCCGCCCACCAGGGCCTGGACAACCTCACGTTCGTCGTCAACTGCAACCTGCAGCGCCTCGACGGACCGGTGCGCGGCAACAGCCAGATCATCCGCGAGCTCGAGTCGTTCTTCCGCGGCGCCGGCTGGAACGTCATCAAGGTCGTGTGGGGCCGCGAGTGGGACGCTCTGCTGCAGGCCGACAAGGACCGCGCGCTGGTCAACCTCATGGACTCGACCAACGACGGCGACTACCAGACCTTCAAGGCGAACGACGGCGCGTACGTCCGCGAGCACTTCTTCGGCCGTGACCCGCGCACCAAGGCGCTGGTGAAGGACATGACGGACGACGAGATCTGGGCGCTCAAGCGCGGCGGGCACGACTACCGCAAGATCTTCGCCGCCTACACGGCCGCCACGAAGCACACCGGCCAGCCGACGGTGATCCTCGCGCACACGGTCAAGGGCTACGGCCTCGGCCCGCACTTCGCCGGTCGCAACGCCACGCACCAGATGAAGAAGATGCAGGTCGCGGACCTGAAGATGCTGCGCGACTCGGTGAAGATCCCGATCAGCGACGAGCAGCTCGAGGACCCGTACGACGCGCCGTACTACCGCCCCGACGAGGACGACCCGACGCTGCAGTACATGCTCGAGCGCAGGCGCGAGCTCGGCGGGTTCGTCCCGGAGCGCCGGGAGCCGGAGCCCTCCCTGGAGATGCCCGGGGACAAGCCGTTCGAGGTTCTCGCCAAGGGCTCGGGCAAGCAGGAGGTCGCCACGACGATGGCGTTCGTCCGGCTGCTCAAGGAGCTCATCAAGGACAAGGGCTTGGGCCGCCACATCGTCCCGATCATCCCGGACGAGGCCCGCACGTTCGGCCTGGACTCGATCTTCCCGACGGCGAAGATCTTCAACACCTCCGGTCAGAACTACACGCCGGTCGACGCCGAGCTCATGCTCTCCTACAAGGAGTCCGAGCAGGGCCAGATCATGCACACGGGCATCAACGAGGCCGGCTCGGCGTCGCTGCTGCAGGCCGTGGGCACCTCGCACGCGACGCACGGCGTGCCGATGATCCCGGTCTACATCTTCTACTCGATGTTCGGCTTCCAGCGCACCGGTGACCAGTTCTGGGCCGCGGGCGACCAGCTGGCCCGGGGCTTCGTCATCGGCGCCACCGCGGGCCGGACGACGCTCGCCGGCGAGGGCACCCAGCACATGGACGGGCACTCCCCCGTGCTGGCGTCGACCAACCCCGCGTTCGTGCACTACGACCCCGCGTACGGCTACGAGATCCGGCACATCGTCCGCGACGGCCTGACCCGCATGTACGGCGAGGACGAGCGCGACCCGAACGTCCTGTACTACCTCACGGTGTACAACGAGCCGCTCGTCCAGCCGGCCGAGCCCGACGACGTCGACGTGGAGGGCATCCTCAAGGGCATCCACCGGGTCTCGCCGGCCGAGGGTGACGGGCCCTGGGTCCAGCTGCTCGCCTCCGGCGTTGGCGTGCCGTGGGCGCTGCACGCCAAGGAGATCCTCGCCGAGGACTGGGGCGTGCGCGCCGGCGTCTGGTCCGTGACGAGCTGGTACGAGCTGCGCCGCGAGGCCCTCGAGGTCGAGAAGCACAACTTCCTCAACCCCGAGGACCAGAAGGTCGCGTACCTGACCACCAAGCTCGAGGACGCCGGGGGCCCGTTCGTGGCCACCTCGGACTACGAGCACCAGGTGCAGGACTCGATCCGCCAGTGGGTGCCCGGCGACTACCACACGCTCGGGGCGGACGGCTTCGGCTACTCCGACACCCGGCCGGCCGCGCGCCGGCAGTTCCTCATCGACTCCCACTCGATGGTGGTCAAGGCGCTGCAGGCCCTCGTCAAGCAGGGGTCGATGGACGGCTCCGTGGTGCGCGAGGCGATCGAGAAGTACGACCTGCTCAACCCGCGGGCCGGCCAGTCCGGCACCGCCGGCGGCGACTCCTGACGCACGCTCAGCACACCAACGGGAGGGGCGCCCGGCCGACCTGGCCGGGAGCCCCTCCCGTCGTTGCGCACCCCCTTCGTCGAGCGTGCGGTTTCCGGTCGTCGAGCGTGCGGTTTCCGGTCGTCGAGCGTGCGGTTTCCGGTCATCGAGCGTGCGGTTGGCGCTGGTCGAGAGTGCGGTCGGTCGAACCGCGCTCGCTGTGGGAGCGGTGGTGCGACCTGGTGATGCCTGCTGGCACCTCTCGAGCAGTAATTCCGGCCCCGTGCGCGACTGCCGTGGCCGGAGCGGTCGGCCGGCCGATCCGGCGATCGGATCCCGGGGCGTGGTGACGTTCCGGCCAGGTGGTCTGAGCAGCTGCCCAGCGGTCGGGTGGGGCCGGTCGTGACGCGGAATTCTGCGCGTCCGCGACGGTTGAATCTGACGTTGAACCAGGCGGAGCGCGATCCACACCCCGCGCCCCTCGACAAGGAGCACGTCATCGCATGAGCACGTCACCGGGCAGGGCACCTGTTCTCACTGCCGAGGAGCTCGGCATCCGTGGACCGCTGGGCGGGCGTGCCACCCTGGTGCAGTTCTCGTCGAACTTCTGTGCGCCCTGCCGGTCGACGCGCGGACTGCTCGCCTGGGTCGCCGGCAAGGAGCCCGGCGTGCGGCACGTCGAGCTGGAGATCACCCGGCACCTCGAGCTCGGCGAGGCTCTCGGCGTCACCCGGACCCCGACGTTCTTCCTCCTCGACCCCGACGGCGCGGTGCTCGCCCGCCAGGAGGATGCGCCGAGGCTCGCGGGTGTGCGCGAGCTGCTCGACCGGCTCGTTCCCGCACGCGGGTAGCTACCACGCCGGTCCTGCCACACGGGCGGGCTTGCGCGCGAGACACTGGGGTGGCAGCCCGTACGCCGGGCGGCCGACCCGACCGCGAGAGGGACGGAGAGCCGTGTGAGTGACGTCGTCGTAGGTGTGCTCGCCCTTGTCATCGGGCTGCTGCTGTGCTTCCGCGGGCGCGGGGCTATGCGCGTCCTGCTCGCCCTGTGGGGCGCGCTGGTCGGGTTCGGGCTCGGCATGGTGGTGGTTGCCGAGGTGACCGGCGAGGGGTACCTCGCGAGCACGGCCGGCTGGATGGCAGCGGTCGTCCTCGCTCTGGTCTTCTCCTGGTTGGCCTTCGTCTTCTTCTCGATCGCCGTCGTGCTGGGGTTCGCCTCGATGGGATTCGTGCTCGGCCGGACCGTCGCCGGGGCTCTGGGCGTCTCCGAGCCGTGGGTGATCATGGCAGTGGGCGTGGTCAGCGGCGTCGTACTGGGCCTGCTCGCGGCCGTCACAGACATGCCCGACCTGGTGCTCGTCGTCATCAGTGCGCTGGCCGGTGCGAGCGCCGCCGTCGGCGGTCTCCTGCTGCTGCTCGGCAACGTCGACCTCGACCACTACGTCGACACCCGGGTCGCTGTCGTCGACGAACCGCTGTGGTACGTCGGTCAGTTCGTGCTGGCCGTTGTCGGCATCGTCGTACAGGTCCGCCATACCCGTCGCGCACGTTCGCTGCGCCAGTCGTGGGGGTAGTGCCGGCAATGCGGTGAGCGTTACGGCGTCCGTCAGACGTCCGGCCCGATCGTCGACGACGACGCACCCCGTCCCTGACGTAGCGCCTGCCGAGCTCGCGAAGATCGAGAGCTCGTAAGCTCGAGGAGGCGCACGACCGCGACTCCGGCCCCCTGCTCGATCGCTGCAGGCGATGAACTACCCGATGGGGCCCCTGACCGGGATGGGGTCAGCAGCGGCCGTGGACGGCGCACTCGGGCACGAGACGCACCTGGCGCTCACGTACCTCGAAGTCCTCCGTGCGGGTGGTGATCGGGATCGTTCCGTCGATCGGCTCCCACACGCCCGTCCCACCCACCTGGAACTCGGCCTCCCAGACGGTGGTGAGCTCGACATGAATCGCCTCATGGCCGTCGGAGTACGGATAGGACACCGTGTGCGCGGGATACGGGGCGCCCGGATCGTCCCCGCTGGAGAACGGTGCGCTGCCGTCCATCGGGTCCCACACGTGCTCGGCCGGCGTGAACCGCACATCCACCTGTTGTCCGAGAAGCTCGGTGGACACGGTGTGCTCGGCCGCCGTGGTCCAGAGCAGGACGGGCATGTTCGCCAACTGCCACCGACCGTCCATCATCGCCTCCCCCGTGTTGACCAGCAGACTCGCCGCCTCGGACCGGGACACCGTCACGACGACGGGGTCCTCCCCGGGTGCGGCAGGCACGTCGGCCTGCGGACGGGAGACCGACCAGGGCGCCTCGAGTGCGCACGTCGAGCCTGTCCCCTGCTCCATCACGCTCGTGCACTGCCCGATCTGCGAGCCGTAGAACCCCGGGTTGCCCTTGCCGAGACCGAGCGCAACGAACGCGCGCTGGGCTTCGGCAGGGGCGCCGTGTCCGCGATCGGTGGCATGCCCGCTCTCCGCGACTTCACTGTTGGTCGTGCCGCGGGCCGATGCCAGCTGCTCGGACGCGGCGACATCCACACCCTCGTCAGAGATTCCGGTACCGATTCCGCCGTGCTCTCCATCGTCAGCACTAGCCACGGGTGTAACCCATATCAATGCTAGAACGGTGGTGAGACTGCCCAGCGTCACGGTGTACCTCCTCATGACGCGGTCTCGTCCGAACTAGCTTCATATGCTCCAGCAACGAACTGCCACTCTCCGTCGTGATGTCGGAGAACGATATGCATGATGAAGGGTGCTTCCTCCACTGCTTCGATCTGCTCACCGTGGACGTCGACGACTGAACGAGGCTCCTCGGACCCCCTGAACTCGACGATCCAATCAGGATGCTGTTCAGTTGGTGCGCCGACGATCGACTCATCGATCCGTACCACGTACTCGTCGATATATCTGCCATCGATCGCAAGTTCTTCGGTCGAATCAACCAATGACGAGCAGTATCCGCAGTCGTCACCCGACACTTCCACGAACGGTCCGGTTACGCCGGTTTCAGTCAGGTGCTCGATGAGCTCGAGGAAGTGATGAGCCGCCGCCAGCGCGCCGGCCTCGCCGTCGTCGTCCATCTCCGGGGGCGCTTCGGGCGCGGGCCGCGCACGGCGCTCGAGCTCCCACTCGGTCCACTCGATGTCCTCGGTGCTGACCTCGGCCCCGGCTGAACCGGACTCACGACCGCTCGACGACTCCGACGGTGTCTCCGTCATCCCGTCGGACGGTGTCTCCCCGGACTCGGCCTCGTCGTCGGGTCCGACACGCACCGGTGGTCGCTGCGTCTCGTCCGCGTCGTCGTCGCCCTCGCCACCGCAGCCGGCCAGTCCCATCGCACCGACGAGCAGCAGTGCGGTCAACCGACGCCGACGGCGCCCCCCTGGTCGCGTCATGCAGCCGAGGCTAGCGGCCCGGCCCACGCGGTGGGCGGTTACCGCTCACCCTGTGCACAACCTGGGCCGTCCACACCCGCAGGCGCCCGCGCCGTCCCCGCCGAGATGGAGCCCCGACGAACCGCAGGTTCGACAAGCCCAACCGCACGCTCGAGGGTCGAGAACCGCACACTCGATGACGTCGAGGGCTACTGGTTGCGGGCGTCCTCGAGCACCGAGCGCAGCTCGGTCACGACGGCGGCGCTCTCCTCGTCCTCGTGCGCGTCCAGGAGCTCGAGGTACTTCTCGGCGTCCTCGTAGCGCTCGGACTCGATCGCGGCCAGCACGATCTGGCGGCCCGCTGCCGGCACGTGCTGCTCGGCGTCCCAGTGCGCGGTCGCCAGCGCGTGCGCATGCGTGGGGTGGCCGGACTCCCGCAGCACCCACAGCGACTCGGCGAGCGCGAGGCCGGTCTCCTCGCGCGCGCACGCCGCACCGAGCCTCCGGTTCGCGCCGTCGAGGTCGTCCTCCACGGAGAGCCGGGCGAGCTCGATGAGCGGGTACCAGGCGTTCGGCCGACCGGCGAGCTCCTCGGCCAGCGCCCACACGGCGAGGTCGGCCGAGCGCGGGTCCGACTGCGGGACGTCCGCGGTCAACGGGTCCGCCGCGCGGGACTGGGAGCCGTGGCGGCGCACGATCTCCGCGAGCTCGTTGAACGCGACCGTGTCGTTCGGGTCCTCCTCGAGCCGCGCCCGCAGCTGCTCCTCGCGTGGGTCGGGCGCCTGCTCGTGGGCGGGCCGGTGGTGGCCGTGGTCGGTCGTGGCGAGCAGCAGTGCGAGCAGGAGAGCAGGACGGCGCGCGAGGGACATGCTCCTCAGGATAGCGGCCACGACCGAACTCGCTCGGTGAGCGAGTGCTCCCGGTCTCACCCACGGTGTCGCCCGTTCGGAGGCCCGTACCGGTCCCCGCGGCGCAACCCCCTGCGAGGCGTCCGACACGTAGGCGGAGCCCTGACCTGCCGTCGCTCCGGCGGTAGGTTGGCCCGATGATCGCTGTGCTCGCCCCAGGCCAGGGGGCCCAGACGCCGGGCATGCTCGCCCCGTGGGTCGAGGACCCCAGCTCCGCCGCTCTGCTCGACGAGCTGTCCTCCGCCGCGGACCTCGACCTCGCCGACCTCGGCACGCACGCCGACGCGGAGACCATCAAGGACACGGCGCTCGCCCAGCCGCTCATCGTCGCCTCCTCGATCCTCGCGTTCCGGGCGCTCGAGGCCCGCTCGCCAGGGTTCGTGCCGTCACTGACCGCCGGCCACTCCGTCGGCGAGCTCGCCGCACTCGCGATCGCGGGCGTCCTGTCCGACGTCGACGCCGTGCGTCTCGTCGCGGTCCGCGGCCGGGCCATGGCCGACGCCTCCGCCGTCACGCCCACGGGCATGTCCGCCTGCGTGGGAGGCGACGCAGAGGAGGTCACCGCCGCCATCGAGGCGGCCGGGCTGACCGCCGCCAACGTCAACGGGAGCGGCCAGATCGTCGCGGCCGGCACCCTCGAGCAGCTCGCCGCGTTCGCCGAGCAGCCGCCCGCCAAAACCCGGGTCGTGCCGCTCGCCGTCGCCGGCGCATTCCACACCGAGCACATGCGTCCCGCCGTCGACGTCGTGGGCTCCGCCGCGGGCGGCCTCGCCGCGGCCGACCCGCGCGTGACGCTCCTGTCCAACCGGGACGGCGTCGAGGTCACCTCGGGCGTCGAGGCGCTCGAGCGCGTCGTCGCCCAGATCGCCCACCCGGTCCGGTGGGACCTGTGCTGCGAGACCATGCTCTCCCGCGGGGTGCGCGCCGCCGTCGAGCTCGCCCCTGCCGGCGTGCTCACCCGACTGGCCAGGCGCACCCTTCCGGGCGTCACCGCCCGCGCCCTGTCCACCCCGGACGACCTGGCCGCCGCCGTCGAGCTCGTCGACACGGACACCGAAGGAGCCTCATGAGCCGCCCCGCACTCAGGACCGCACCGCCGAACCCTCACGCGAGGATCCTCGGCGTCGGGGGCTTCCGCGGCGAGAACGTCGTCCCCAACGACGACATCGTCGAGCCGATCAACTCCTCCGACGAGTGGATCCAGCAGCGCACGGGCATCGTCACGCGCACCTACGCGAACCCCGGCACCACGGTTGCCGACATGGCGTCGTCGGCGGCCGAGGCGGCCCTCGCCTCGGCCGGCGTCCCGGCGACGAGCGTCGACGCCGTCATCGTCGGCACCGTCACCTGGTTCACGCAGACGCCGTCGCTCGCGGGCATCGTCGCCGACCGGATCGGCGCGAACCCGGCGGCCTCCTACGACATCTCCGCCGCGTGCGCCGGGTACGCGTACGGCATCGCCCAGGCCGACGCCCTCGTCCGCTCCGGCACCGCCGAGCACGTGCTCGTCATCGGCGTGGAGAAGATGAGCGAGTACATCGACCCCACCGACCGGTCGATCAGCTTCATCCTCGGCGACGGTGCCGGCGCCGCCCTCGTCGGCCCCTCGGACACCCCGGGGATCGGTCCGACGGTGTGGGGCTCGGACGGGTCCAAGGCCGACGTCATCGCCCAGACCCACCCCTGGTCCACGTTCCGCTCGGACGACCCGGACGCGGACCGCTCCTGGCCGACGCTGCGCCAGGAGGGGCCCACCGTCTTCAAGTGGGCGAGCTTCGAGATGACGAAGATGGCGGGCCGGGCGATCGAGGCCGCGGGTCTGCGCCCCGAGGACATCGACGTGTTCGTCCCTCATCAGGCGAACATGCGGATCATCGACCACATGGTGAAGTACCTGGGGCTGCGCGACGACGTGGTCGTCGGACGGGACATCGCCGACACCGGTAACACCTCGGCCGCCTCGATCCCGCTCGCGCTCGAGCGCCTGATCCGCGAGGGACAGGCGAGCAGCGGCGACATCGCGCTGCAGATCGGCTTCGGCGCGGGCCTCGCCTACGCCGCACAGGTGGTGGTGGTGCCGTGATCCGGTGCCCGCGCCTGCCACACTGACCCCCGTCCACGTTCAACCCAACCAGGAGAAGCACATGGCACACACGGAGGAGGAGGTCCTCACGGGCCTCGCCGAGATCGTCAACGAGGAGACCGGGCTGCCGGTCGAGGACGTCAAGCCGGAGGCGTCGTTCACCGACGACCTGGACGTCGACTCCCTGTCGATGATGACGATCGCGACCCTCGCCGAGGAGCGCTTCAGCGTCACGATCCCGGACGACGAGGTCGCGAACCTCAAGACGGTCCAGGACGCCGTGAAGTACATCGTCGGGGCCCAGTCCTGACCACCGGTCGGGGGCCCCGCCAGGCGCCCCCGACCGCTCCCCCGCGAAGGGGGCCGAACCATCGCGCCGCTCCGGCGCGCACCCGAGGAGGAACCGTGCCCGAGCAGTCCACCGCACGCCGCCAGGTCGTCGTCACTGGCATGGGGACGACGAACCCCATCGGCGGCGACGTCGCGTCGACGTGGTCCGCCGCGCTCGCCGGCACCTCCGGCGTGGCGACCCTCGACAACGACTGGACCGAGACCTACGGGACGACCGTCACCTTCGCCGGCACCGTCAAGGTCGACCCCCTCGAGGTCCTGCCGCGCCCCGAGGCGCGCCGGCTCGACCCGTCGGGCCAGCTCGCCGTCGTCGCGGCGGACGAGGCGTGGGTCGACGCCGGCGAGCCCGACGTCGAGGGCGAACGCCTCGGCGTGGTCGTGGCCACCGGCATCGGCGGAATCCACACGTTGCTGAACGCGTGGGACACCGTCCGGGAGAAGGGCGCCCGCCGCGTCCTCCCGCTCACCGTCCCGATGCTCATGGCCAACTCCCCCGCGGCCAGCATCTCCGTCAAGCGCGGCGCACGCGCCGGTGCGCACGCGCCCGTGTCCGCCTGTGCGTCCGGCGCCGAGGCCGTCGCGTACGGGGTCGACATGATCCGCAAGGGCATCGCCGACGTGGTCATCGCCGGCGGCACCGAGTCCGCGATCCACCCGGTCACCATGGCCTCGTTCGGGAAGATGCAGGCGCTCTCGACGCGCAACGACGACCCGCAGGCCGCCTCACGCCCCTACGACGTCGACCGCGACGGCTTCGTCATGGGCGAGGGCGCCGGCATCGTCGTGCTGGAGTCGGCCGAGCACGCGGCCGCCCGCGGCGCGACCGTCCACGCCGAGGTGCTCGGCGTGGGGATGACGGCCGACGCGTTCGACGTCGCTCCCCCCGACCCGTCGGGCCAGGGGCAGGAACGGGCGATGCGCATCGCGCTGGAGGACTCCGGGCTCGCGGCGTCCGACGTCGTGCACGTCAACGCGCACGCCACCTCCACCCCGGTGGGAGACACCATCGAGGCAGAGGCCGTCCGTCGGCTCTTCGGCGAGCAGGTCACGGTCTCGGGGACGAAGTCGATGACCGGGCACCTGCTCGGCGGGGCCGGGGCGCTGGAGACGATCTTCGCCGTGCTCGCGGTCAAGGAGCGCACCGCTCCCCCGACGATCAACATCGAGAACCTCGACCCCGCCGTCAACGTCGACGTCGTCCGTGACACGCCCCGCGATCTGCCCGGCACCGGCCGACTGGCTGCCCTCAACAACGCGTTCGGGTTCGGGGGCCACAACGCCGCGCTCCTCGTCGGCAGCGTCTGACGGCCGGCGCTCACCGCACCTCGCTGTCCGTCCCGACGTCGAACGCCAGTCGGGGCGGCTGGCCGTTCACCACCCCGACGAACCGGACCTCACCGGACGGTGACCGGCCGAGCCGGCAAGCGCCCTCGACGGCCTCGTCCTCCAGGGCGCGGTCGCGAGCACCGGCCTGATAGAGCGCGAGCACCTTCGGAGCGGCGACGCGCGTACTCGGAAGCTCGATCCGGATGACGGGGATGACCGACCGCCCTTCCTCCTCGAGTTCCGGTCGCACGTCTTCAGGTCGCGGGACGACGTACCGCATCGTACGCTTCCCGGCATGGCCGTCAGAAGCGGTTTTCCCATCCTCACGAGCGACGCCATCGAGCCGCTCGTCGCCTTCTACGAGGCAGCGTTCGAGGCGACGAAGACGTACCGCTACCCGGGCGAGGACGGCCGGGACGTCTACGTCGCGCTCGACGTGGGTGGCATGCAGCTCGGCATCGGCGTCAGCACCGAGCTACCTCCGCCGGACCGGCGCACGGAGCTGTGGTTCTACGTCGACGACGTCGACGAGAGCTATCGCCGGGCTATCGACGCCGGTGCCGGCGACGAGGGCGCACCGAGCGACATGCCCTGGGGCGAGCGCGTCGCCCACGTGCGTGACCCTGACGGCCTGGTCATCCACCTCGGCGCACAGACCGCACCGGCGTGAGGTGCGGAGCGGACCTTCGGACCCGTGGACTCACGACGGCGCCGGCTCCGTACCGACGAGCTCAGCCCAGGCGCGCCCCGGCGTCGAGGGCGTGCTCGATGCCCGTGACGTACCGCCCGCTGTCGGAGACCAGGTAGAGCACCGCCTCGGACGAGTCGTCCGGCTCGAGCGCGGCCGTCGGCATGATGTTCATCTGCCGCGCCGCCTCCTCGAAGTCCTCGCGCGTGGGGCTCTCGAGATCGGGGCGGAAGAGCTTGTACGTCGGCTCGTTGAGAATCATCGGGCTCGCGAGCGTCGTCGGGTGGATCGTGTTGACCCGGATGCTCTGCGGGGCGAGCTCCTTTGCGAGGACCTTCATGAGCCCGACGACGCCGGCCTTCGCCGCCGTGTAGTGGGCGATGTTGGCGTTCGCCTTCATCGACGCGAGCGAGCTCGTGATGACGATCGCCCCACCGTTGCCGCCGGCGACGATGTGCGGCGCCGCGGCGCGGACCGTCTTCCAGACGCCCGTGAGGTTGATGTCGATCATCGTCTGCCACATGTGCTCGTCCATCTCGAGCGTGGGCGACATCGTGTTGATGCCGGCGTTGGCAAGGATGATGTCGAGGCGGCCGAGCTCGGCCACTCCCTCGTCGACGACGGCGGTCAGCGCCGCGAGGTCGCGGACGTCGACCTCGCGAGCGACGATGCGCCGGTCGAGCGCCTCGACCTGACGCACGGTCTCGGCGAGGTCCTCGGCGGTCGCGGTCGGGTACGGGACCGTGTCGATCTGTTCGGAGACGTCGACGGCGATGATGTCGGCGCCCTCCTGCGCGAGACGGACGGCGTGGTTGCGGCCCTGTCCCCTCGCTGCTCCGGTGATGAAGGCGACCTTGCCCTCGAGACGGCCTGCCATGGCGTGCTCCTTCCGTCGGCCCGGCGGGCGTCGGTGCCTGCCGAGGCATGTCCCAGCAGGCTATGGCACGCGGTGCCATTACGGAAGGGCGTCGGCCGCTGGTGCCGGTGCGCTCCGGGCGGCACGCGGCGTCCGGCGGGTCGCCTCACCCGGGGTCACCCCACCCGGTGCAGCCAGCGCACGGGCGCACCGGCGCCCGCGTACCGGAACGGCTCGAGCTCGTCGTCCCAGGCCTGGCCGAGGGCGAGGTCGAGCTCGTGCCGCAGCCGGGAGGGGTCGGTCCCGTGCTCGAGCGCTGCGCGCACGCGGTTCTCGGGCACCACGACGTTCCCGTGTGAGTCCGTCTGGGCGTAGAAGATGCCGAGCTCGGGTGTGTGCGACCACCGTCCGCCGTCGGAGCCCGGTGCGGCCTCCTCGGTGATCTCGTAGCGCAGGTGCTGCCAGCCGCGCAGGGCGGAGGCGAGGCGCGCGCCGGTCCCGACGGGGCCGACCCAGGACCGCTCGGCGCGCAGGAGTCCGGGCGCGGCGGGCTGCTCGGTCCACTCCAGCGCCACGCGCGCGTCGAGGACCTGGCCGGCCGCCCACTCCACATGGGGGCACAGCGCACGGGTCGCGGAGTGCACGAAGACAACGCCGCGGGTGTAGGCACCACTCATGTCGAGCCTCCTGGTTCGTGTGCGAGGGACGTCTTCCCCAACGGCCTCACGAGGAACCGGGCTGAACATGATCCACGGCGGAACAGCACCAGGATGCACGAGTCGGCGGCATTGCGCCAGAGTCGGGACGGACGGGTGTGGTAGATGGGGATAGTGCGACGCGAGTGACGAATTCAGGCCTCCGAGCGCCCCCGGTCGCTCGGGACGTCGTCCCGTGCCCCCGCCACGTCGATGATGCGCGCGACGAGCCGCTCCCGCACCGGGGGCAGGAGCTCCTCGGAGGTCAGCGCCTCGTAGAGCCAGAGTCCGTCGGCGGCGAGGCGCGCCACGAACCGATCGACTGTTGCGTCGTCGTCCGGGTCCGGGGCGGCCGGCGCCCACTCCTCCAGCACACGCCGCCACGGCAGCAGCAGGCCGTCCTCGTCGGCCGCTTCCAGGAGCAGGCGCAGCTCGGCGCGCGTCGCCGACGCCGCCGTGCTGCGGACGTAGGCGGCAAGCCGGGCCTCCTCGGCGCGTGGGGCACCGGTGGTGCCGGCCGGCGCGTCACCGACAACCGTGCCGGCCGAGTCACCGGCGGCACGACCCTCCGACGCCTCACCGGCCGCTCCGGCGCCGCGTCCCGCGTGCCGGCTCATCTCGGTGTGCCACTGCTCGCCGACCCTCTCGTGCATCGCCTCGAGGAGGGCCTCTCGTGAGGGGAAGTGGTAGAGCAGGCCGCCCTTGGTCAGGCCGGTCTCGACCGTGAGCGCCTCGTAGGTGAGCGCACGGACGCCGTCGCGGCCGACGATCGCGAAGGCGGCGTCGAGGACGGCGGCACGCTTGCTGGACCGGGACATCACTCGTTCCCCTCGTAGGTGCTGGCGCGGGAGCCGCGGCCGTGGTGACGCAACATCCGCGCCGTCGCGACCGCGGTCGTGGCGAGGGCCAGGGTGACGACGGCGAGCACCACGGCGTAGGCGTGGTCGAAGGCGGCGGAGGCGGCCTCCATGAGGCCGGGGGTCGTACCGGCGACCTCTCGCGCCTCTCCGATGCTCGATCCGGCCGCCTCGGGCGCACCGGCGGGCAGGGAGACGCGCGCCGTGTAGAGCAGGGAGGACAGGCTGCCGAGCACGGCGACGGCCACCAGTCCGCCGAACTCGTAGCTCACCTCCTCCACGGAGGCGGCCATGCCGGCCCGCCGCGGCGGGGCGTTGCCGAGGATCGCCGTCGAGGCGACGGACATCGAGGCGCCGAGCCCGAGGCCGGTGATCACGAGGCCGACGACGAGCAGGGCGAGGCTCGAGCGGGCCCCGGCGAGCGTCACGACCAGGCCCAGGGTGGCGATCGTGAAGCCGCCGGAGATCAGCAGCCGGAGCCCGGCGCGGTGGAGGATCATGCCGCCGAGAAGCCCGGTCGGCAGCGAGCCGGCCGCGACGGCGGTGACGAGCAGCCCGGCCTCCAGCGGCGAGTAGCCCGCGACGAGCTGGAAGCGCTGCGTGGTGAGCAGCTGGACGCCGCCGATGACGAACATGGCGGTGACGGCCGCGAGCACCCCGGCGGAGAAGGCCGGGTTGCGGAACACCGTGAAGTCGAGGAGCGGGTCGGCGAGGCGCCGCTGCCGGCGGACGAACAGCACACCGCCGACGACGGCGACGGCGGCCGCCGCGGCGACAGTCCCCCAGGCCTGGGGCTGGTGGAACGCCTCCTTGATCGCGAGCACGGCGCCGCTGAGCATGACCAGCGCCAGGATCGAGGAGGGGACGTCGAACGACTTCGACGGGTCCCGCGGCGCGCGCGGGGCCACGAGCGGGGTGACGATCAGCGCGACGACGACCACGGGCACGTTGATGAGGAAGACCGATCCCCACCAGAAGTGCTCGAGCAGCAGGCCACCGATGATCGGGCCGATGCCGAAGCCGATGATCGAGATGCTGCCCCAGACGGCGATCGCGAAGTTGCGCTCTCGGACGTCGTCGAAGCCGAGGCGCACGAGCGCGAGAGTTGCCGGCATCATCCCCGCGGCGCCCACCGCGAGGAAGGCCCGCGCCGCGATGAGGACGCCCGCCGTCGGGGCGAAGGCGGCCGCGAGGGAGGCGACGCCGAAGACGACGAGGCCGCCGAGGAACATCGTCCGGTGGCCGATCCGGTCCCCCAGCGCGCCGGAGCCGAGGAGGAGGCCCGCGATGACGAGCGGGTAGGCGTTGATGATCCACAGCGCCTGCGATGCAGACGCGTCGAGCTCGGCGGTCAGGGTCGGCAGCGCCGTGTAGAGCACCGAGTTGTCGAGCGTGATGAGCAGCAGGCCGACGCTCACGGTGGCCAGCAGGAGCCAGCGCCGCGAGGCTGCGGTGGTGGAGGTGCGTCCGGTCATCGTCACGACCCAAAACTGTACCGTCCGTACGGTTCAAGTCACCGTGTGGACCCAGTCACGGAAGCCGGGGGCGGGCCCGGGCGACACCGGGCTTGTCAGACCATCATCTCGCGCACGGCCTTCATGGCCTTCTTCTTCACCGAGCGCTCGAGGCGGTCGAGGTACAGCATGCCGTCGAGGTGGTCGAGCTCGTGGAGGATGCAGCGCGCCATGAGCTCCTCCCCCTCGACGACGACCTTCTTGCCGTCGACGTCGATGCCCTCGGCACGCGCGTACCAGGCACGCTCGGTGGGGTACCAGAGGCCGGGGACCGACAGGCAGCCCTCCTCGCCGTCCTGGTAGTGCTCCTCGTCGACGGCGACGAGCGTGGGGTTGAGGATGTAGCCGATCTCGTCCTCGATGTTCCAGGAGAACGCCCGCAGGGAGACCCCGATCTGGTTCGCGGCCAGGCCGGCGCGCCCCTCGTCGTCGACGGTCTCGCACAGGTCCTCGACGAGCTGCTTGACGGTGTGGTCGATGTCCGTCACGGGGTCGCACACGGTGCGCAGCACGGGGTCGCCGACGGTCCTGATCTCACGCATGGCCATGGGGCTCATTGTTTCACCGGCGCGGGGGCGCGCCCGGCGCTCGTCCCCCACCCCCTGGGTCCGGCTCGGTGAGTCTGCCCACAGGTCGCCCGCGGGGCGGGATTCTGCCCCTGGGGCCGCCCCCGGGTTTGTTAGAGTCGGTCGTCGCACGATCCCGCGTAGCTCAATGGCAGAGCATTCGACTGTTAATCGAACGGTTGCTGGTTCGAGTCCAGCCGCGGGAGCCGAGAAGGCCCGGGACCACCACGGTCCCGGGCCTTTGTCGGTGCCCGGCCCGGAATGTTCTCGCCCCGCCATCGGTTCGGTCGTAGGGTCGTCCGCGGCCCGCCGGTCCGTGCCCGGCTCACGCCCCGCACCTATCGGGCCACCACCGTCCGTCGACGTCCCGCGCCGACCTCCGACGCCTTGCCGCTCCCGGCCACGAGCGGCGAGCGCCGCTCCGCACCGCCCGTCCTCCTGGAGGTCCCATGTCACCCGCCGCCACCACCTCCTCACGCCCGGACGAGGCCATCGACCCGCAGGGCATGAAGGTTATCTGGCTGCTGCTCGTCGCCGCCTTCGTCGCCATCCTCAACGAGACGACGATGGGCATCGCCGTGCCCGACCTCAACAGGGACCTCGGCCTGGACCCCGAGCTCGGGCAGTGGCTGACCAGCGCGTTCATGCTGACGATGGCGGTCGTCATTCCCACCACGGGGTTCGTGCTCGAGCGGTTCACCACCCGCCAGGTGTTTCTCGCGGCGTCGAGCCTGTTCGCGCTCGGCACCCTGATCTGCCTCGTGGCACCCGGATTTCCGCTGCTGCTCACCGGCCGCGTCGTACAGGCCACCGGCACCGGCATCATGCTCCCCTTGCTGATGACGACGATCATGAACGTCGTCCCGCCGGGCTCCCGCGGGCGGATGATGGGCCTGGTCGGCATGGTCATCTCGCTCGCCCCGGCGATCGGCCCCACCCTGTCCGGCGCCGTGCTGGAGGCGCTGAGCTGGCGCTGGCTCTTCGCGATCGTCCTGCCCATCGCCCTCGTCTCGCTGTTCCTCGGCGCCCGCTGGATGACCAACCTCGGCGAGACGTCGAGGCCGTCGTTCGACCCACTGTCCGTCGTTCTCACGGCCCTCGGTTTCGGCGGCACCGTGTTCGCGCTCAGCCAGTTCGCGGCCGAGGGCGAGGCGGGGCTCGCCGCTCGGGTCGGGATGTCGACGACCGGGTTCGCGCTGACGATCCTCGCCGTCGGGCTCGTCGTGCTCGCCCTCTTCGTGTGGCGCCAGCTCGCGCTCCAGCGGTCGGACCGGGCGCTGCTCGACCTGCGGGTGTTCACCTCGCGGAACTTCACCGTGGCCGTGGCCATCATGGCGATCGTCGCGCTGGCCATGTTCGGCACGCTCAACCTGCTGCCGCTGTTCCTGCGGGACGTCGCCCAGCTCGACGCCCTGCAGTCCGGCCTCGTCCTGCTGCCGGGCTCGCTCGTCATGGGGCTGCTCGCGCCGGTCATCGGCCGGGCGTACGACGCGCGCGGCCCCCGCGCGCTGCTCGTCCCGGGCACGACCCTGCTGACGGCCGGGCTGCTCTTCTACGGGACCATCGGCCAGGCCACGCCGGTGTGGCTGATCGTCGTGGTCCAGACCGGCATCTCGCTGGGCCTGGCCATGTCCTTCACGCCGCTGTTCTCGGCGTCGCTCGGGTCGCTCCCCCGCGCGCTGTACCCGCACGGTTCGGCGGTGCTCAACACTCTGCAGCAGGTGGCCGGTGCCGCGGGCGTCGCGGTGCTCGTCGGCCTGTACTCCGCCGTCCTCGGCGCGGGCACGGACGACGGGCTCCCGAAGGCCGCCGCAGGCGAGCCGGGCGCCCAGACGGGCTTCCTCGTGGCCTCGGGCTTCGCGCTCGTCGCCGCGGTGCTGGCCTGGTTCATCCGGACCCCCACGGACCAGGAGGAGCACGACGACGCCGGACGAGGCGAGGGATCGCCGATCGCGGAGGGCGGCCCGGCCCCGACGACGGGCCCCGCCGGGAACGCGGACGTCCCGCACGGCCCGACCGATCGAGCGCGTGCTGACCGTCCGCGCGACCCGACCGACCGGGGGCCGGCCGACGAGCGTCACGTGCCGGCCGACGTCGTCGGCTGACCTCCCGAACGCAGCGCGACGGACGGCCCTCGGTGCTCCGGTTTCTACCGGGGCACCGAGGGCCGTCCGCTTGCCGGCCGCCCAGCTGACCGGTCGCGTGCTACGCCAGGGCGTCGAGCCGCGCGCGGATGTCGTCCTTGACGGCGGGCGGCGCCCAGGAGATGTCCACGGCGTTGCGCTCCAGCTGGAGGAGCTCGGCTGGCGTGAACCCGGCCTCCTCCGCCAGCACGGCGAGGTTCTCCTGGACGTAGCCGCCGAAGTAGGCCGGGTCGTCGGAGTTGATCGTGATCCTGATGCCGAGCTCGAGGCAGCGCCGGATCTCGGCGGCCTTGGTGCCGTCGCCGCAGAAGGTGTTGGAGATCGGGCACGAGGTCAGCCCGATGCCGCGCACGATCACCTCCTGCGTCAGCTCCTCGTCCTCGAGCACGTTCGTCCCGTGGTCGATGCGCTCCACGCCGATCTCGTGGAGCACCTGACGAATGTGCTCGATCGAGTTCTCCTGGTCGACGTCGCAGTGCATCGTCAGCCGGTACCCCTCGCGGCGTGCGCGAGCGAACACCTTTGCGAACTTCTCCGGAGGGTTCCCCTTCTCGTCTGAGTCCAGGCCGACCCCGACGATCCACTCGCGGTACGGCAGCGACTCGAGCAGCGTCGCCATCGCGTAGCCCGCCTCGAAGTCCCGCAGGAAGCACATGATGAGCGCGCTACGGACGCCGAGACGGTTCTCGGCATCCATCTGCGCACGCCGCAGACCCCGGATCACGACGTCGAACGGCACGCCCCGCGACGTGTGCGCCTGCGGGTCGAAGAACATCTCGACGTAGGCCACGTTCTGCGCGGCGGCGCGTTCGAGGTACTCCCGTGCCAGGTCGTAGAAGTCCTCCTCGGTGAGCAGCACGTTCATGCCCTCGTAGTAGACGGCGAGGAAGGACGGAAGGTCGTCGAAGTCGTAGGTCTCGCGCAGCGCCGCGGGGCTCTCGAACGGGTTGGCCAGGTTGTTGCGCTCGGCGAGCCGGAAGCGGAGCTCGGGCTCGAGGGTGCCCTCGATGTGCAGGTGAAGCTCCACCTTGGGCAGGGCGGTGAGGAAGTCGTCGTCGACAGTCATGCCTCGTACTTTCGCGCTCCCGCGAGCCGGTGTCGAGCCGACACGACAGGTGGCAGCCTCACTCACCCAGGCCGACGGCGCCGCGCGCCTCCGCCTCCGCCGCGAGGATCGCCTCGGCCTCCGCGGTGTCACCGGCAAGCGGGCCGGTGGTCGTCGTCTGGGAGATCAGCTCGCCGGCCTCCCCGCGCCGGACGTGGACCTGGACCTCGGAGCGGTTGGGCAGCTCGCGGCGGACCGTGTGCACCAGCGAGGAGGTCACTCGTTCGCGGAGAGCGTCGGCGAGGGCCTGGACGTCGTCGTCCTTGGTGCGCAGCTCGGCGGCCGGGGTCGTGGTGTCGACGTAGGTCACCGTGAAGACGCGTGTCTCTCCGTCCCAGCGGGCGTGGAGGATCTCGTGCCACGGCGTGCGCGAGCGGACGGCCTCGGCGTCGACGAGCGTGAGGGCCGACGGCGTGGCGACGGCCCAGGTGCCGTCCTCGAGCTCGGCGGCCGAAAGGACGGGGGCCTTGGTCAGGTGGGCACGGATCTCGGCGGGCGGGAGCGGGCGACGACGGCGCATGGTCCCAACCTACGTGGCGCCGGCGTTGCCGGCGGTGCCGGTGCGGCGCCGCACAGCGCCGGGACCTCACGACGAGGGGCGGGCCTCCGCCGCGGCAGCGATGTCCACGAGGTCCTGCCTCATCATCTTCTTCGCCATCATCAGGCCGAGCCGGTTCGGCACCGTCATGAGGACGCGCTTGATCAGGCCCCCGTCCGTCTCCTCCCCGCCGAACTCCATGGTGAGCCGCGTGCCCGTAGGGATCGGCTCGAGGTGGAAGGTCGTCCCGTAGGTGGCGCCGCGCGCTTCGGCGGCGAGGACGGTCGAGCGCGGCTCGTCGACCGCCGTCACCCACATCTCCTCAGTCTCCGAGCCGCCCATGAAGGAGCGGGTCTCCTTCCAGCGGGTTCCCACGCGATAGGGACCGTCGGTGAGCATCTCGATGGAGCTGACGCCGCTGAGGACCTGCTCGCTGCCGGCGGGGTCCGTGAGGATCTGCCAGACGGCGTCGGGCGGCGCGGCGATGTCGCGCGTGAGCGTCAGGGTGCGGGTAGCCATGTCGGTCTCCGTCCAGGTCTCGGGCGCTCTCGCGTGGACGCCCGGCGCTCAGAGTAGGCCCCGACGACGGACCGGAGCGGGCCCGCGTGGCCGGACGTGGCGCGGGGCCAGACGTGGCGCGGCGTCGGACGTGGCGTGCAGGGCCGGGGTCACCGCGCGGGGCCGGACGCGGTGCGCAGGTCGTCGCACAGGAGTCCGTCGAGGTGGGCGCCCGGACCTCCGTCGCCGAACTAGGATGGGCCGCCGTGGCCGACGAGGTCCGCTCGCGCGGATCGGTGGCGGCCATGCGCCCCTGTAGCTCAGCCGGTCAGAGCAGCGAACTCATAATTCGTCGGTCGCGGGTTCAAGCCCCGCCGGGGGCACCGGTTTCTACGACCCGCTGTAGCCACCGGTATAACCACGGCGCGTCCGCGGCCCTCGTGTCGGCCACGGTCGACCGCTACGACCGCTCGAGCAGGCGGTCGAGCCCCTCGCCGCGGGCGTAAGAGGCCTGAGTCCCACGGCGCGTGACGGAGTCCGACGCCAGCGTCGTGCCCAGCCTGATCGCGTCCGCCGGCGAGGCGCCCCCGGCGAGCGCGTACGCGAACCCGCCGCAGAAGGCGTCCCCGGCACCGGTGGTGTCCACCGCGCGGACCGCGGGCGCCTCGAACCTCTCGGCCACGCCGTCGCGGACGAGCAGCGCGCCCCGCTCCCCCAGCGTGACCACCAGCGACGCGTCGATCCGGTCGGCGAACGTGAGGGCGTCGGCCTCGAGGTCGCCCACGGTCCGCCCCGTCTCGGCCTCGAGGAGGATGGCGAGCTCGGTCTCGTTGGGCACCACCCAGTCGGTCACCCGCAGCAGCTCGGGATCGACCGGGGCGGCGGGGGCGGGGTTGAGGACCGTGGTCGCACCGCTTCGACGGGCGCGCTCGAAGCCGCGGCAGATCGTCTCCTGCGGGACCTCGAGCTGGCTGAGCACGAGATCGGGGGCCGGCGAGCCGTCGAACGCGGCATCGACGTGGTCCGGGGTGAGCAGCTCGTTGGCACCGGGCGCGAGCACGATCCGGTTGTCGCCGTCGGGGTCCACGAGGATCATCGCCAGCCCGCTGTGGGTGTCGTCCACCTCGACGATGAAGTCCGTGCCGATCCCGGACGACCGGAAGTTCTCGATCGTGTCCCGGCCGAAGGAGTCCGTCCCGACGGCACAGACCATCGTCACCTGCGCGCCGAGGAGCGCGGCCATCACCGCCTGGTTGGCACCCTTTCCGCCGAAGCCCTGCGCGAAGTCCTTGCCGAACACCGTCTCCCCCCGGTCCGGCATGCGATCGAGGTAGGAGACGAGGTCGGTCATCGTGCTGCTGACGATCATGATCCTTGGTCCGGGCACGGCGTTCTCCTTGTCGTCGTCGACGATCGATGCACCTCGCACGGTAGCCGCGGCGGGGGCGGGCCCGCAGCGCGACGAGACCCACGGGACCCCGGACGGGAACATCCCTGCGGCGCTGGTCAGCGGCACATATCGTTGGCAGGCATCCGTTGCCGACGGGGGCCGACCGGAGGGCCGGGCTCGGGTGCAGCACACGACGACGTAGGAGGGCACGATGTCGAACGACGGGTCGTGGGGCCAGCCCGGCGGGAACCCGCAACAGGGCGGCTTCGACCAGGGGGCCGGGTACCCGGCCAACGGTGGATGGGACCAGGGCGCGGGCGCTGCCGGGCAGGGCGGCTACGGGCAACAGCCCGGGTCCGGCCAGCAGCCCGCGTATGGCCAGCAGCCCGGGTACGGCCAGCAGCCCGCGTACGGCCAGCAGCCCGCCTACGGCCAGGCCGGAGGCTATCCGGCCCAGGGCGGCTACGGGCAACCCGGCTACGGGCCCGGACCTGGTGGGCCCGGTGGCCCCGGCAGCCCTGGTGACGACGGGCCGGATTCTGGGGGCTCAGGCGGCAAGGGCTGGCTGTGGGCGATCATCGGCCTGCTCGTCGCGGCCGCGCTCGCCGTCGGCGCGTACTTCCTGTTCTTCTCCGGCGACGACGACGAGAGCGCGACCGGCGGGCCGACCGACGAGGCCACCTCGTCGGCGCCACCGGAGGAGGGCACGGACGAGCCGACCGACGAGACCGAGGAGCCCACCACGGAGGACACCGAGGAGCCCACCACGGACGAGACCGAGGAGCCCACCACGGACGAGACCGAGGAACCGACCACGGAGGACACCGAGGAACCCACCACGGAGGAGACCGACGCACCGCAGGGCGGCACGTCGACCGTCCAGCAGTTCGAGGTCGGTCAGTGCCTCGACATGGACGCAGCAACCAGCGGCGGGGAGGGCACCGTCTCCGAGCTCCCCGTCGTGGACTGCACCGAGGAGCACACCGGTGAGGTCTACGTCGTCCACACCTTCGAGGGCGACGAGTTCCCGGGTGCGGAGCAGGTCGCCAGCGAGCTCGAGGCCGAGTGCGAGGCGGCGTTCGAGGAGTACGTCGGCATCGACTACGCCACCAGCGTCTTCGCGGCTCAGCTGCTCACCCCCACCCAGGAGACCTGGGACCAGGCGAACGACCGTGAGGGCATCTGCATCCTCACCACCCCCGCGGGAACGACCGGTTCGGCCGAGGGCAGCGCACGCTGACCCGTACCCGACCATGACATCGGCGCCGCACGCCCAGCGTGCGGCGCCGACGTACGTCCGGGCCCGCCGCGGGTGAGGACTCCCCATCGGGCTCCGGCCCCCGCCACCCGGCGCAGACATACCGTGGCGCTGTCCGCCGGGAACGGTGGGCGGCGTGCGACGGGCCGAGGCCCGGCCACGGCACGACGAGGTGTGGAGGACCAGACGTGTCGAACGACGGCCAGTGGGGCCAGCAGGGCGACTACCTGCAGCAGGGCGGGTATCCCGACCAGAGCGGCTATCCGCAGCACGGCGGCTACCCGCCGCAGGGCGGCTATCCGCCGCAGGCCGGGCCGGGCGGCCAGCAGCCTCACGGGTACGGTCCCCCGCCCCAGGGCTACGGGCAGCCCAGCGGCTACGGGCAACCCGGCGGCTACGGGCAACCCGGCGGCTACGGCGGACCCCAGCAACCCGGAGGTCCCGGGTCCGGCGGATCGAAGAGCTGGCTGTGGGTGCTCGTCGGGGTCGTCGTCGTCGCGGCCCTCGGCGTCGGGTCGTACTTCCTCTTCTTCGCGGGTGACGACGAGAGCGCGCAGGAGCCGCAGCAGGAGGGCGGTCTCCCCGCGCTGCCGGAGGATGGGGTGCCGGAGGGCGAGATGCCGGAGGGCGGGATGCCGTCGATGCCCGACGACCTGCCGACCGACATCCCCGAGCTGCCGGGCGGTGACGGAGGGGACGGCAGCGACGCCCCGTTCCCGGAGATCCCCGGCGGCAGCGGCGAGTCCGAGGCCACCGTCGTCGACGTCGAGGTCGGCGCACCCTTCGAGACCGCCGAGGGCCACACCATCACCCTGAACTCGTTCGAGCGGGACTTCCAGTGCGACGGCCAGCCGCTGACGACCGACTCCTTCGTGGCGCTGGAATTCACCGTCACGGCCGCGGGCTCGACCCAGGCGACCTCCCCGTCGGCGGGACTCACGCTGCAGTCGCCCGAGGGCGACATCAACTCCTTCGACGCGATCGGATGCCTGAGCGACACGAGCCAGGAGCTCGAGCCGTTCGTCGACCCGGGCGCCACCGAGACCGGTCTCGTCCTCCTCGTCCCGCCGGCCGACGGGCCGTTCACCCTCGAGTACGACCCGATGATGGGGATCGCCATGCCGGGCACCGACCTGTCCGTCGCCCGCTGGACGATCGACTGACCCTGCGCCGTCCAGAGCCGTCCAGGAGCGTCGAGATCCGGTCGGACCAGGCCGGTCCCCGGCCCCACGTGAGCCACACCGGGCTAGCGTGGCGGCGCCACCCGCCGCCCGGCGGGCCGCACTGCGAGAGGATCGCGGTGCCGGAAGCGTCGGCGCGGAGGTCGGCATGGTGGACGAGGAGCACCGGCTGGCCCGGGCCGGCTATCTCGAGGAGTTCTTCCACGACCAGGACGGGCCCGGACGGTACGCCGACGGCCGGTTGCCGCCCCACCTCGACTTCCACGAGGGCCACCTGACACAGACCGGTCCCGACCGAGCACGCCCGGACCCCGCCACCGCCACCGCCCCTGTGGGAGCGGGGGGTGGTCGGCACGTCGCTCGTTCGCACGACTGGCCCTGGCTCGTCGTCGGGGCGGCGACGGTCGTCCTCGCGGCCGTGGTCGGCTACTGGGTCGTCGATACCGCCGAGCGCGACGGGCTCCCCCTGGACGCCGTACGACCGCCACCCGCCATGACCGCGAGTCCCGCGCCGACAGTCCCACCCACCGCACCACCGACCACGCCCGCGCCCGTCCCCTCACCGACGCCGTCGCCCACGCCCCCGCCGGACGGCCCGGACTCGCCGTTCCCCTTCCCCTTCCCGCTCCCACCGGGGACGCCCGGAGCCGGGGGCGACCTGCCCGCCGGCATCGCCCACGCGTTCCCTCTCACGCAGGGCTCGGCCGCCGCCGGGGACGACGCCGTCGTCGACGTCGTCGCCATCGGCGAGACGTGGACCGGGCCGGACGGGACCACCCTCACGATCGACGACGTCGAGCGCGACCTGCAGTGCTCCGCCGCCTGGGCGCCGTCCGGAGAGGTCGTCGCGCTCGAGGTGACGATGACCGTGCCTGCCGACACCCGGGCACCCGCCCTCACCCTCGTCCCCGGCGTCACCCTGAGCTCGCCCGGCGGCACGCTCACGGCCGTGACGCCCGCATGCCTGGCCGGCGGCTCGACGGCCCTCCCGAGCACGGTCTCCCCCGGCGAGACGGTGTCGGGCACGGTCCTCGTCCTCGCCCCCGGGCCGGGGCGGTTCGACGTCGAGCTCGAGCCCGGCATTCTCGACGACGCCGGCCCGCAGACCTTCGTCCGCTGGACGATCGACTGAGATCGGTCCTCCGACAAGAACCCGGGCACCCCTCCCCGTTTCCGGTCGCGCTGCCGGGGCGCACCGCGCCCGTAGGCTGACGCGCATCGCCCGGCCGGGCGGCAGACCTGGGAGGACACGATGAGCAACGAGGGACGCTGGCGCCACGAGGGGAACGCGTTCGAGCAGCCTGGGGCCGACGCCACCCGGCCCGTCCACGCGGGCGACGCGCCGCGCGCCGACGGCCCCGGCGCCTACGGTCCGGTCTCCGGCAGCCAGGGCTCCGCGGGGCACGGCACCTCGGCGTACGGCTCCGACCACGGGCGCGGAGCCCAGGGCGCGTCGGCTTACGGCTCCGACCGCACGGGCGGAGCCCAGGGGGCCTCGGCCTACCGCGGTAGTGAGTACACGGCCGGCGGGGCCGGAGCTGCCCCCACCTACCAGCCCTCCTACGGCGGCGGATCCGGCGGCGACCTCCCCCCGGGCGACGGCGGGAGGACCCCGCGCGGCGGAGGATTCCCCTGGCTGGCCGTCATCCTCGGCGTCCTCGCCGTGGCGGCGGCCGCCGTCGCGGTGTGGTTCTTCCTCCTGCGCGACTCCGGCAACGAGGAGGCCGCGACCGACGATGCCGACGTCGAGGTTCCCAGCGGGGAGTCCGGCTCCGACTCCGCCCCGCCGACCGACGAGGACCCCTCCGGCGACGAGACGCCGAGCGACGACCCGACCGAGGAGGGGACCGGGCCCGGGGACGAGTCCGACACCGACTCGCAGGACGAGTCCGAGACCGACGACGGGTCGGAGGACGACACCGGCGGCGCGGAGTCCCCGAGCGACGACGACGCCGACGGGCCTGGCACCCCCGACGACGCGACGCTCCTCGAGATCGGCGAGACCCACACGCTTGAGAACGGCATGGAGGTCACCCTCGACGCGGTCGAGCGCGACGCCGAGTGCGCCACCTCCCCGGGCGACCCGTTCACCGCCCTGACGTTCACGGTGGTCGCGCACGACGACGAGCTCGTCCCCGCCGTCCCGCCGCTGCCGGGCATCACGGTGTCCACCTCAGAGGGCGACATCAACGCGGTCGACGTCCTCGGGTGCATCGACGACTCCGAGTCCCTGCCCCCGGTGGTCGGCCCCGGCGAGGAGGCCACCGGCACCGTGCTCGTGCCCGATCCCGTCGAGGGTTCCTACGACGTCATCTACCAGCCCGTGACGAACATCGTCTCGGGCGGCGAGACCGAGGCCCTGGCCTGGACGATCGACTGACGCTCCCGACCGCGACGCTCGCCGGGTGCGCTACTGCGGGCCGCGGCGGGCTACGGCGGGCCGAGCGAGCGTCGCCTCGACTCCAGCTCCATGAGGGCGGCGAACCGCTCCGCGTAGGCAGCGTCGTCGGGGTCGGTGCGCTGCAGCGCACCCTTGGCGTCACCGATGAGCCGGGTGAGCCCCATGCGTACCAGCGCGACGACGACGCCGCGCGCGTAGTCCTTCAACGCCTCGGGGCGGTCCTCCGGGAGCGGGGCCACCGCCATGCCGGTCACCGAGTCGGCCACCGGTCCGACCGCGTTCTCCCGCACGGCCTCCACCCAGTGCGCGGCAGCCTCGCGCTGGGCCGCCTGCTCGCCCGCCCCGGCGCCGCGCCGCTCGGCGAGGTGCGTCGCGAAGGTCGCGACCCCGCCGGCAGCCCGGATCGCGTCGTGCGCGGCACGGTAGGAGGGGACGGTGAAGGTGTCGGCCGAGAGTGAGTCGAAGCCGGCTGCGGCCGCGTCGGCGGGCAGCTGGAGCGCGACCTCGAGGACCTGTCGCTCGAGCCGCGCGACCGGGTCCTCCGGGCCACGGTGCCCGACGGCGCCGCCCGCCGTCGCCCCCCACGAACCACCCTGACCGGCGAGCTGCCCGTCGGGACGGCCTCCGCCCGGTTGCCCGGGCCCGCCGTCGTACGCGGGCGAGGCTCCGCCGTCGGGGCCCGGTCTTCCTTGTCCTCCCTGTCCCCCCGGTCCTCCTTGTCCTCCCGGGCCTGACCGTGCCGGCGGGGCCGCGCTGCGCCGCGCGCTGCTCTCCGCGGACCGGACGGCCTGGCGGACGCTCACGTCGTCCATCCCCAACCAGCCGGCGAGCTGCCGGGCGTACTCGCCGCGCAGGGCGCGGTCGCGGATCGCGGCGACCACCGGCGCGGCCGAGCGCAGGCCCGCCACGCGTCCCTCGGCGGTGCCCAGGTCGAGGGAGGCCAGCGAGGAACGGATGACGAACTCGAACAGCGGCTCGCGGCCGGCGACCAGGTCACGGACCGCGGCGTCGCCACGCTCGAGCCGCAGGTCGCACGGGTCCAGGCCACCGGGCGTGACGGCGACGAAGGTCTGGGCGGCGAAACGCTGGTCCTCGTCGAACGCGCGGATGGCAGCCTTCTGCCCGGCGGCGTCGCCGTCGAACGTGAACACCACCTCACCGCCGCGCGCGGACCCGGCGGTCATCACGCCGGACGCGGCGTCGCCGACGTCCCCGAGCAGGCGGCGCACGATGCGCACGTGGTCCTCGCCGAACGCGGTGCCGCAGGTGGCCACGGCCGTGGTCACGCCGGCCAGGTGCGCGGCCATGACGTCGGTGTACCCCTCGACGACGACGACCTGCCGACCGCGCCCGATGTCCTTGCGCGCGAGGTCGATGCCGTACAGGACGTGCGACTTCCGGTACAGCTGCGTCTCGGGGGTGTTGAGGTACTTCGGCCCCTGGTCGGACTCCAGCAGCCGGCGCGCGCCGAAGCCGAGTACCTCCCCCGAGGTGGAGCGGATGGGCCAGACCAGGCGGCCCCGGAACCGGTCGTACACACCCCGCTGCCCCTGAGAGACGAGGCCGGCCGCGAGGATCTCCTGGTCGGTCAGCCCGCGGCTGCGCAGGTGCTTGAGCAGGTGGTCCCAGCCCTCGGGGGCGAACCCGACGCCGAAGTGCGCCGCGGCGGCCTGGTCGAAGCCCCGCTCGGCGAGGAACGCGCGGGCGGGCGCGGCGCCGGGCGAGGAGAGCTGGTCGACGAAGTACTCGGCCGCGATCCGGTTGGCCTCCACGAGACGGCGACGACGGCCGGGCTCGGTGCCGGACGACTGACGGGAGCGACCCTCGCCGTCCTCCCGGCGCAGCTCGAGGCCGACCCGGTCGGCGAGCATCTCGATCGCCTCGGCGAACGACAGGCCCTCGATCCGCTGGACGAAGCTGACGACGTCGCCACCCTCGCCGCAGCCGAAGCAGTGCCAGACGCCCACCTGCGGGCGGACGTGGAACGAGGGGGTGCGCTCGTCGTGGAACGGGCACAGGCCCTTCATCGACCCGACGCCGGCGGACCGGAGCGTGACGTGCGCGCCGACGACCTCCTCGATGCGGACCCGCTCCTTGACCGCCTCGATGTCCTCGCGGCGGATCATGCCCGCCACTCAGTACACCTCGGAGAGCATCCCGCACAGCCGGGCGTGCCACTGCTGCGCGGACGTGTCGGTGAGCGACGCGATCTGGTCGACGACCACGCGCAGGCGCTCGGCGTCCGAGCCGACGGTTCGCCAGCGCTGCGCCAGGTGCGGCTCGAGATGCTCGGCCCCGCCCGCGCTCAGCGCGTCCGCGAGGTCGAAGAGGATCGTGCGCTGCGCCAGGTAGAGCGGCTCGGTCTCCCGCGGCGCCATGACGTAGTGCGCCGCGACCCCCTTGAGCGCGAGGATCTCGGCCTCGGTGCCCGGCGGGACGACGAGGTCGGCGGCGTACCGGGTGAGCGGGTCCTCGCCGTGGCGCTCCCGGGTCGCGTCCTCGGCCGCGGCACAGAACCGGCCGATGAGCTGGCTCGCCATGTCCTTGAGCGCCGCGAGGCCCGCCCACGAGTGGTCGAAGCTCCGCGGGACGACCGGAAGTGCGAGGACGCGGTCGAGGGCGGCGCCGATCTCGTCGTCGCTCAGCGCCGGGTCGTACCAGGAGCGCACCTGGGCGACGACGCCGTCCTGCACGCGGTCGGCTCGGACGCCCGCGATGTCGACGCGGCCCCCGGCCACGGCATCCTCGACGTCGTGCACCGAGTACGCGACGTCGTCGGCCAGGTCCATGACCTGGGCCTCCAGGCAGCGGCGCCGATCGGGGGCCCCGTCGCGCAGCCAGGCGAACGTCTCGGCGTCGTCGGCGTAGACACCGAACTTCGCCGTCGTCGTGCCGTCGGCGCGGCGCGGGCCGGCACCCGTGGCCCACGGGTACTTCACGGTGGCGTCGAGCGTGGCGCGGGTGAGGTTGAGGCCCACGCCGGTGCCGTCGTCGGTCATGATCTTCGGCTCGAGCGAGGTGAGCAGCCGCAGCGTCTGGGCGTTGCCCTCGAAGCCGCCGATGCCGGCGGCCACCTCGTGCAGCGCGCGCTCGCCGTTGTGGCCGAACGGCGGGTGACCGAGGTCGTGGGAGAGGCAGGCAGCGTCGACGACGTCCGGGTCGCACCCCAGCGCCTGACCGAGCTCGCGGCCGACCTGCGCGACCTCGAGGGAGTGCGTGAGACGCGTGCGGACGAAGTCGTCCGAGCTCGGACCGAGGACCTGGGTCTTTGCGCCGAGACGGCGCAGCGCCGAGGAGTGCAGCACGCGGGCGCGGTCCCGCTGGAACGGGGAGCGACGCGGATTCTTGCCCTCCTCGGGCCACCATCGGTCGGCGTCGGTGGCGGTGTACGGGGCCGGGACGGACCTCGTCCGTGCGACCTGCTCCGCCGATGCGCTCACGGATCAAGTCTAGGTGGCCCGGTCCCGCGCTGCTCCCGCCCTCCCCAACCCGGCGAGTGAGCGCGGTACTGCCGGCGCTTATGACGAGTGAGCGGACCTCTGCCCGTTCCGTGTGGCGAGTGAGCGGACTTCTGCCCGCTGGGGAGCGGATTCCGGTGTCGCGCCGAGGCGCCGTTGCCCAGTCAATCGGGTAACCGTCGAGGCAGTCCCCCGGGGGCACTGCCTCGATGGTTACCCCATTGACTCACCGACCACACCGAGCCGAGCACCGAGCATCGCGACGACGACGGGCGGGCCCCGCACCCCATCAGGGTGCGGGGCCCGCCCGACAGGTGAGCGCCGCCCGGACCTCGGTCCGGGCGACGCTCACCGGCGGAGCAGAACTCCGCTCACTCGTGGAGCAGAGCAGAGGTCCGCTCACTCGCCGATGATCGGCATCAGGTTCTGGTCAGCGGCGGACTCCGAGGGTGTCGGAGCCGTCGCCGTCCCAGTCACCGACGTACACCTCGTCGCCGGCCCGGCCGTACCGGACCTCGGTGTCGGCCACCGTGGAGGTCAGCGAGTTCGACACCAGGTAGAGGTTCCCGCGGCGCACGGCGAAGGTGTCGACCGCGTCGCCGTCCCAGTCACCAACCAGCACGTCATCACCGGCCCGGCCGTAGTCCAGCTCGACGTCCGCCCAGCCCGTGCTGAGCGAGTTCGAGACGAAGTAGGTGTTGCCGCGGCGGACGGTGAAGGTGTCGACGGCGTCGCCGTCATAGTCCCCGACCAGCACGGTGTCGTCGGCGCGGCCGTAGTCCAGCACCGCATCCGCGTTCCCACCGGTCAGGGAGTTCGACAGGAAGTAGCTGTTCCCACGACGCACCGCGAACGAATCCGCGCCGTCCCCGTCCCAGTCACCCACCAGCACCGCATCGTCCGCACGCCCGTAGGTCAGCTCGACCTCCGCCGCACCGCCATACAGCGAGTTGGACAGGAAGTAGGCGTTACCCCGACGCACGGCCAGCGTGTCGGACCCGTCGCCGTCCCAGTCACCGACCAGCACCTCATCACCCGGACGACCGAAGCTGAACTCGTGATCGGCCCAGATCCCCCACCCGTCGTTCAGGTAGAACCCACGCCCCGGTGACGGCGGCACCGGCTCAGGCTCCGGCTCGGGGTCCGGACGAGGCTCACCCGGCTCCTCGTCGTCGCCCGGCACCGTCACCTGGCCGGCCACGGCCTCCGAGCGACGCTCGCCGAACCCGTGGGTGAGGCCGAACTCGTGGGTGCCGGTCGCCGTCGGGTCCGCGAGGGCACCCTCGAGGGTCCAGGAACCGTCCTCCGCCACGACGGCCTCACCGGTGACCGCGCCGGTGGCGACGACGGTCGCGCCCGGCTGCCCGGTGCCAGTGAGCGCCGGGAGGACGCCGTCGGCGCCGGACTCGAGCTCCGCCGTCGGGGCCGTGAAGGCCTCGACCTCCGGGCGGTCGATGAGCCACTCGCCGGGCTCGGTGGCGCGGTCGATGACGCGGACCTCACCGACGCCGCCGTGCCAGCCGGCCCCGACCTCGTCGTCGCTCAGGGCGGCGCCGATCATCCACGGGTAGCCCTCCTCGAAGGACATGCCGTTGCCGTCGCTGATGTTGCGCAGGATCGGCATGCCGTCCACGTACATCGTCACCGAACCGTCCTCGGGGTCGTTGACCATCGCGAGGTGGTACCAGTCGTCGGAGGTGATCTCGCCGGACCATGCGGTGCGGTCGCCGGTGGTGGGGTCCTCGGGGACGACCGTCCACTGGAACTCGCGCAGGTTGGAGAAGCCGATCGACGCCGGCGAGTCGGTGTAGTCCCAGATCTGCGCCATGTCCGGGATGCGGGAGCGGTTGCCGGAGCGGGCCAGCGCGCGGGTCCACGCGTTCTCCTCGGCGGTCCACTCCTCCGAGATGTTGATGAACGCCTCGATCGTGTAGCCGTCGTCGAACTCGACGTTGGTCACGGGCACGCCGTGCTCGGTGCTGAAGTAGCTGAACCGGTCGTCGCTGTTGGACGAGTTGTCGAAGCAGATGCCGCTCGCGGAGGAGGAGAAGGCGTGTCCCTCGCACAGGGAGACGTCCGCCTCCTGCGCCGTCGGGGAGGTGTCGATCGGACCGCGGGTCATCGCCTGGTCCTCACGGATGACGTCGGGCAGGATCGCGCCCTCGGGAAGCACCTCCCCGATCTCCGCGTCGACGAGGTTCGGCCGCCAGTGCGCGACCGTCCCCTCGGTGCGCACGAAGTCCTCGGTGGAGCCCGGAACCGCACGGTCGACCGGCGGCACGCCCTCGAAGCCGTCGAGGATGAGGCTGCGGGCGCGCTCCGTGAGCGAGGTGTCCTCGCCGTCGCCCGGCTCCCAGTCCGGGTTGAAGCCGGAGAACCGCTCGGCGAAGTCGATGTCGACCGTGTACTCCTCGTTGGGAGCGTCGAGCATCGGGCGGTCGTGGACGGTCAGGTCCTCGGGGTCCTTGCCGACGACCCACGGCGAGGGCGCCGACACGTGGATCGCGTCGCTCTCCAGGTCGAACTCGAGCAGGCCCAGGTAGCCGTTGCCGCCCTCGTAGTGCATCTGCCAGTCCTGGAGGATCTGGATGACCCCGTTGCCGTTGTCGTTCTCCACCACCCGGTGCGTCGACCCGTGGTTGTGGCCCGAGAGCGTGAGGAAGATCTGGTCGTTGTCACGGATCAGCCCGTCCCACAGCCGCTCCCCGTTCCCGCCCGTCACAGCGGTCACGCCGTCCGAGTCGACGCCGAGGATCTCGTGCGAGACGAGGATCGTCGGGAGCGTGGGGTGCTCCGCCATGACCTGGTCGGCCCACTCGAGCGTCTCGTCCGAGGTGCGCCAGGCGAGCGAGAGCACGAGGTACTCCTGCCCCTCGGCCTCGAAGACGTGGTACTCGCTGAAGCCGGTGGCGTCGCGGCCCGAGTCCGGGGACTGCGCGGCCGAGCGCTCCGGGGAGAACCACTGCAGGTAAGGCTCGTCGGGACTCAGCTCGGTGTCGTTCGACCTCGAGTCGGTGAGGTCGTGGTTGCCGGGCAGCACCGAGTACGGAAGGCCGGCGTCTTCGAGCACCTGGTGGGCAGCGTCCGGCGTCTCCCACTCGCGCTCGACGCCCGCACGGTCGACGACGTCGCCCACGTGCGTGACGAACGGGATGTTGAGCTCGTCGCGCACCTCGGCGAGCCACTCGGTCTGCGCCTGGTACGGGTTGCTGCCGTAGCGCGGCTCGAACTGGTCGGCCGCGTAGCGGGAGTAGAACTGGGTGTCCGGCAGGTTGGCGAGCGTCCAGCGGGACCCCTCCGCCGCCTGGTCGTTCTCGTCGGTCTGATCGTCCTGTGCCGCCGGGTCCGGGGGCGCCGGCTGCGCGAGCGCAGGTGCGGCGAGCGTCGCGGCGAGAGCGGCGGCGAGCATTCCGGCCGCCGCGGTGGACATTCTTCGAGCTCGTGCGCGCACGACTCTCCTCTTCCTCGCGTTCAGGGGGATGGTGGGTGCGCCGAGGGCGCATCCCTGCGGAGCAGACCAGCGCCCGGTGAACGGTGGCTGGATCTCCGGCGGCCGCCAGGTGAATCGCAGCCGCCGGTGCCGGGATCGCTCATCTGCGGGTACGCCGTGATGTCCGAGCACGACGGGCATGCCGGCGGCTGCTCGCTCGCCGGGCAGAACCACGCTCGCTCGCCGGGCAGAACCGCCCTCTCGCGCCGTGTGGGCTTGGTGGGCCGCCCGGGCGGGGCCACAATGTCCGTCTATGGCTCTCGCGACGATCACCACCGACGCCGCCACGACCGGTTCGCGCGCCACGCGGATGCTCCACCGCAGGCCGACGGACCCGCTGCCGTGGTGGTCGACGGCCGCGGTCTACGAGACCGCCGAGGTCCGCACGGTCGACGCCCTCGACGACGTCGCCGCTCACGTGCCGCACGTCGCCTCGCTCGGGTGCGACGCGCTCCTGCTCACGGCCCCCGAGCTCGATCCCCGGCACCCGCTGGTCGCCGAGGCGGTGGCCGCCGTGGTCCGCCGCGCGCACCGTCGCGCGCTGAAGGTCGTGGCCTCGGTGCTGCCGATCGAGATCTCGGACACGAGCGCCTCCCACCTCGCGCGGGTGGAGCGCTGGCTCGCCCTCGGGGTGGACGGGATCGACCTGGGCATCGCACGCGGCACCACCGACGCCCGCGCGCTCGGCCTGGACGAGCGGGAGACCGCCTCAGCCGGCGCACCCGCGCCCCGGACCTTGCTGCGCCACCCCCGCGGAGCGACCCCCGGTGCCTTGCACGCGGTCGTCGCCGAGCACGACGGCGCGCTCACCGGCGGCGTCCGGGCCCTCTCCCTCGAGGCCTACGCCGAGGTCCTGCACGAGGACTGGCTCCACGCCACGCGGGACGACCGGCTCGCGCGCACCGGCTGGGACACGGCCGCGATGGGTGAGGCGCTCACCGGGGTCTTCGGCGTCCACGAGCCGCTCGGCGCACGCCCGGCCTGGGCCCTGGCCACCGGTCGCGCCGCGGCCCCACCCCCGACCTGGGCCCACGCGCGCGACGCAGCCGAGAGCGCCCGGCGGGTCCGCTCCATGACGGCGCTGACGCTCATGCTGCCCGGTGCGGTGTACCTGCGTCAGGGCGTCGAGCTCGACCCGGACGACTCCCCCGCCGGCGGCTCCGCCGAAGCGGGTAGCTCGACCGGATCGCTCGGGGACCTGGTGGCGGCCCTCGCGCCCGTGCGGCACCAGGACGACTCGACCTACGAGCGCCTGCGCGCGTGGCTACGGCTGCGCCGCGAGCTGGGCACGGCGTCGGGCTACCTCGGGCTGCGCGACGTCGACACCGACGCGTTGGTGCTCGTGCTCGACTCCCGTCACCTCGTGCTCGCGCTCGGTCCGGATCCGGTCGAGCTCCCGCCCAACGCGCACGTCACCCACGCGTCGGCCGACGTGCGCGACGTCGACGGGGGGCATGTCCTCGAACCCGGCACGGCCGCACTTCTCCGCCTCGGCTGACGCGGCTCCTCGCCCGGAGGCCGAGACGGCTCGGACCGCCCACGCCGCCCGGCCCGCCCAGGCCGCCCACACGGAGGGAACAGCCGGGGAGAGCTGCCGGCGAGGGCAGCCGGAGACACGCGAAGGGCGGGCGAAGGACCCGTCAGGTCCTCCGCCCGCCCTCGGCTCCGCCCGCGTTACTCGGCGGGAAGGACGAGCTCCTGGCCGACGTGGAGCAGGTCGGGGTGGGCGACCGTGTCCTGGTTGACGGCGTAGATGCCCTGCCAGCCGCTCTCGATGCCGTGCGCCTCGGCGATGTCGAACAGGGTGTCGCCCGCGACGACCGTGTAGGTCTCGTCGGACGGCGCCACGTCGGGCAGCGCCGGAGCGGGCTCGGCCTGCTCCTGCGGGGCGGGCTGGGCCGGTGCCTGCTGCTGCGGAGCCGGCTCGGCCTGCGGTGCCTGCTCCTGCGGGGCGGGCTGGGCCGGTGCCTGCTGCTGCGGAGCGGCCTCGGCCTGCGGTGCCTGCTCGGCCGGTGCCTGCTCCTGGGGCGCCGGCTCGGGCGCGGGCGTGTCGCGAGGCTCCGCCTCGCCGGTGGCCCCGATCTGTGCGGAGCACGCCGGCCATGCGCCCCAGCCCTGTGTGGCCAGCACGTTCTCCGCGACGCGGATCTGCTCGGCGCGCGACGCGTCGGCCGGGTTCCCGGTCCCGCCGTTCGCCTCCCAGGTCGACTGGAGGAACTGGAGGCCGCCGTAGTAGCCGTTGCCGGTGTTGATCGACCAGTCGCCGCCCGACTCGCACTCGGCGAGAGCGTCCCAGGTGGCGTCGTCAGCCGCGTTCGCGGCCGTCGGCATGAGCATCGCCCCGGCGAAGGCCGCGGCACCCGCGGTGGTCATCAGTCCGCCGCGCAGGAATCGCTTCGATCGCCGTGCGCCGCTGGTGGTGGTCTGCTGCTGCATCACACTGAACTCCACGGCCCCGTCCCGGGATGCGCCGTCGACGCGCCCGACCGCCCGACCGGATCAGATCGATTCCATGTCACGAAGGACTCGCGGGGCGGATGCGACGGCCGTCCTTCGCAGTTCAAGGTCCCGACGCTACCCGCACATCACGAAATGGCAACAGTCGGCCGGCAGCTCCACGCGCACCCGGTCCGGGGCCTCGGACACGTGCCGCGACAGCAGGTCCGCCCGCTGCCGGTCCGCGGGGCGCAGCGCCGTCGGCCCTCGAAACGGCGCGGTGGCGCGGCGTATGCCGGTCCGGCCGCCCCCTGCCTGCTGCGCCCCCGCCCGCTCCCCGAGGCACTCGTGCGGTCCGGTCGAGCGAGTTTCCGTGAGGATGAGCACGCCTGTGCCCGTCCACCGCGAATACCACCCGCCCCACTCCGCTCAGATGAGCATCTCTTCCCGGCCCACTGCACCGCCCCTCTCCCCCGGACAGCACCCCGCGTAGGCTCAGACTCGCAGCGCACGGCGCTGAGAACTTCTCACATCGCGGTGAGCACGCGCTCATCGGGGTCGGTCCCCTCGCCCCCGTCGACGCCGCCTCCGCACGACGACGACGAGGTGTGGAATGACCAAGGCGAAGAAGATCATCAACGACCCGGAGAACCTGGTCGACGAGGTGCTCGACGGGCTCGTGCTCGCCTCGCACGGGTCCCTCACGCGCGCTCCCGGCTCCCGGGTGCTCGTGCGCGACTCGATCGAGGACGGCAAGGTCGGGCTCGTCATCGGCGGCGGCTCGGGGCACGAGCCGATGTACACGGCCTACGTCGGCGAGGGACTCGCCGACGCGAGCGTGGCCGGCAACGTGTTCGCCGCCCCCGCGCCGCAGCACGTCCAGGAGGCCATCGCGGCCGCCGACCGCGGCAAGGGCGTCCTCCTGCTGTACGGGAACTACGCCGGCGACGTCCTCAACTTCGACATGGGTGCCGAGCTCGCCGAGGACGACGACGAGATCGACACCCGCACGGTCCTCGTCAACGACGACGTCGCCACCGACGACCCGGACACCCGCCGCGGCATCGGCGGCGCCTTCTACGTCGTCAAGATCGCAGGCGCGGCGTGCGCACAGGCGGACTCACTGGAGGAGGCCGAGGCGCTCGTCGTCAGGGCCCAGCAGGCCACGCGCACGCTCGGGGTGGCCGTCCGTGCCGGCTCCCTGCCGGAGACCGGCGAGCCGACGTTCGAGCTCGGCGACGACGAGATCGAGATCGGCCTGGGCATGCACGGCGAGATGGGCGTCGAGCGCTCGGCGATGATGACCGCCGACGAGCTCACCGAGAAGATGGTCGACAAGCTGGTCGCGGACCTGCCCTTCTCCTCCGGCGACCGCGTCGCCCTGCTCGTCAACAACCTCGGGGCGACCACGCTCATGGAGCTCCTCGTGGTCAACCGCAGGGCCCGTCAGCTCCTCGAGGACAAGGGCATCGAGGTCGTGCGCACCGACGTCGGCTCGTACTTCACCTCCCAGGAGATGGCCGGCTTCTCGCTGACCCTCCTGCGGCTCGACGACGACCTCGAGCGTCTCCTGGCCGCGCCCTGCCGCTCGCTGCCCTACTCGCAGGCCTGAGCGATGGCGGACCAGCTGACGACTGCCGAGGTGACGGCCGTGCTCACCGCCGCGTGCGACGCGATCGTCGCGGCGAAGGACCGGCTCACCCAGGCGGACCAGGCCATCGGCGACGGCGACCACGGCGTCGGCATGGCGCGCGGGTTCACGGCCGGGAAGCAGGCCCTGGCCGAGGCCTCGCCCGGCTCCGCGGGCGAGGCGTTCAAGGCCGTGGGCTCCGCGGTGCTCGCCACGAGCGGCGGGGCCTCGGGCGCGATCTTCGGCACCCTGTTCCGGGCACCGGCCAAGGTCCTCGACGGCGACACCCTCGACGCCGAGGGGTTCGCCTCGGCGCTCGAGGCCGGTGCCGAGCAGGTGATGCGCCGCGGCAAGGCGCAGGTCGGGCAGAAGACGATGCTCGACGCGCTCGTGCCCGCCGCCGAGGCCGCCCGCTCGGCGGTCCCGGACGGGCTCACGGCGACCGCGCGCGCCGCGGCCGACGCCGCCGCGGAGGGCGTGGAGCGCTCCGCCGAGCTCGTCTCCGGGTTCGGCAAGTCGAAGTCGCTGGGCGAGCGCAGCGTCGGCCATCCGGACCCGGGCGCGATCTCGGTGTCCGTGCTGCTGGCAGCGATGGCGGACGCGATCGACGCGAGCTGACCCTGAGGAGCACGACGCCGGGGGGCGAGGTCCGTACGGACCTCGCCCCCCGGCGTCGTGCGGGCCCGTTCTTCCGGCCGGACGGATCAGGGCAGCGTGAGGATCTCGGCGCCGTGGTCGGTGATGGCGATCGTGTGCTCGGTGTGCGCGGTGCGGCAGCCGGTGGCGCTGCGCAGCGTCCAGCCGTCGTCGTCCATCGCGAGCTCGTCGGTGTCGGTCATCACCCACGGCTCGAGCGCGAGCATGAGGCCGGGCCGCAGCGGGAAGCCGCGGCCGGGCCGGCCGGTGTTCGGCACGTGCGGGTCCTGGTGCATGGTGCTGCCGATCCCGTGGCCGCCGAACTGGGTGTTGACGGGGTACCCGGCGTCGGACAGGACGGTACCGATCGCGTGCGAGAGGTCACCGATCCGCTGCCCGGGGCCCGCCGCGGCGATGCCGGCGTCGAGCGCGCGCCGCGTGGCGTCGATGAGGCGTTCGCTCTCGGGGTCGGTCGACTCCCCGACGACGAAGCTGATCGCCGCGTCCGCCGCCACGCCGTCCTTGAGGACCGCGAGGTCGAGGGTGAGCAGGTCGCCGTCGGCGAGGACCTGGTCGTGGGGCAGGCCGTGGAGCACAGCGTCGTTGACGGCGGTGCAGATGTGGTGGCCGAACGGGCCACGCCCGAAGGACGGCGCGTAGTCGACGTAGCAGGACGTCGCGCCGGCCATCGCGATGAGGTCGCGCGCCCACTCGTCGATCTCGAGGAGGTTCGTGCCCGGCACGGTCCGTTCCCGGACGGCGCCGAGGATCCCGGCGACGATCGCGCCGGTCACCCGGCCGCGGGCGATCTCTGGGGGTGTGAGGATCTCGATCATGTGCTCGCGATCCTACGGCTCAAGCACGAGCTTGAGGCTCTCCCCCGCCGCCGCACGGGCGAACCCGGCGGGCGCGTCGGCCAGCGGCACGCGGTCGGTGATGAGGCGGCGGAAGCGCCGCGGGTCGGAGGACACGATCTTCAGGGCCTCCGCGTTGTCCTCGGGCGTGTTCGCGGTGGACCCGGTGACGATCAGCTCGCGGTAGTGGACGAGGTTGGCGTCGAGGGCGATCTCACCCTTCCCCGAGGGCAGGCCGGCGAAGAAGTTCACCCGCCCGCCGACGGCGGCGGCGCGCAGGGCGTCGCCGAAGACCTCGGCCACCGGGGTGGCGACGACCACGCAGTCCGCGCCACGACCGCCCGTCAGCTCGAGCACGCGCTCGGTGAGGTCCTCGGCGCGCGGGTCGACGGTGTCGTCGGCGCCGAGGGCGGCGGCCAGCTCCCGGCGCGGCGCGGACGTCTGGCTGACGATGATGCGCTCGGCCCCGCGCATCCGCGCCAGCAGCACGGTGGTGAGCCCGATCGGGCCGGCGCCGCAGACGAGCACCGTGTCGCCCGGTCCGGGGTCGAGGGGGCGCAGGCCCCGCACGACGGCGGCGACGGGCTCGGTCATGACGACCTCGACCGGCTCGAGGCCCGCGTCGACCACGAGGACGTTGCCGGCCGCCACGCCGCGCGCCGGCACGCGGACGACCTCGGCGAACCCGCCGTCGAAGGTGAGGCCGACGCCGGCGTAGTCCGTGCACAGGTTGCTGCGGCCGCCCGCGCAGGCGTGGCAGGTCCCGCACCCGACGTTCGGGGCGAGGGCGACGAGCGTCCCGGGGGCGAACCGGTCGTCGCCGGAGCGGTTCTCCCGGACGTGGCCGACGACCTCGTGCCCCGGGACGCGCACCGTGCCGGGCGGGAAGAGCCGGTGCTGCCCGCGGGCGATCTTCAGGTCCGTCCCACACACACCGGTGGCGGCGACGTCGATCGTCACCTCGCCGTCGTCGGCGACCGGGACGGGCCGCTCGACGAGCCGCAGCTCGCCGTCAGACTGGAACTCGTAGGCCAGCATGCGCTCATCCTCTCGCGGCCCTACGGCCGTGGTGACCGGCGACGCCGGGACGCCGCCTGTCGTCGGGCCCCCGACGCCGTGACGCCGCCAGTCGTCGAGCCGGCGACGCCGTGGTACGCCGGTTGGTCGGCCGTCCGGCCGCCGCGTTCCTCGCAGCGGCCAAACAGCCCGTCGTGGGGTCCGGGTCAGGCGTCCAGTCCGTCGAGGACGGCCGCGGTGCCGGACAGGCCGAGGCGCGTGGCGCCGGCCTCGATCATCGCCAGGGCCTTCTCCGTGTCGCGGATCCCGCCGGAGGCCTTGACGCCGAGGCGTCCGCCCACCGTGCGCGCCATGAGCTCGACGGCGTGGGTCGTGGCCCCGCCGCTGGAGTGGAAGCCGGTGGACGTCTTGACGAAGTCGGCGCCGGCGCGCTCGGCGGCCTCGCAGACGGCGACGATCTGCTCGTCGTCCAGCGCGCCGGACTCGATGATGACCTTGAGGACCACGCCCGGGGCGGCGTCCCGGACCGCCCGGATCTCGGCCTCGGTCTCGTCGTAGCGGCCCGTGAGCGCGAGGGCGAGGTTGATGACCATGTCGATCTCGTCGACCCCGTCGGCCGCGGAGCGGGCGGCCTCGGCCGCCTTCACCTCGGCGGCGTGGGCGCCGGAGGGGAAGCCGCACACGACGGCGACCTTGAGGCCGGCGGGCACCTCGAGCGGGACGAGGTTCGGCGACACGCACACGGAGTAGGCGCCGAGCTCGGCGGCGTCGCGGACGAGGGCGGCGACGTCGTCGGGAGTGGACTCGGGCTTGAGCAGCGTGTGGTCGACGAGCTGGGCGACCTCGGCGCGGGTACGGGTGGTCATGACGTGCTCCTTGTCGTTCGGGATGGTCGTGGGGGTTCGGGTGGCAGGGAGGCGAGCAGGCCGGCGGCGAGGTCCTCGTCGGTGACGAGGATCTTGCACAGGCCGTTGGTGACGGCTGCGAGCGCGGCCGGGGTCTTGGCGACGCCGGCCGCGACGGCGATCGGCAGCCGGGACGCGCGCACCTCGTCGAGCGTGAGCCCGACCGTACGCGCGTCGATCGCCGGGTCCGCCGGGCGGCCCCGGGAGTCGATGAACCGGCCGAGCACGTCGCCGACGGCGCCCTGGGCGACGAGACGCTCGACCTCGGCCGCGCTGAGGTAGCCGGCCTCCACGAGGACGGACGTGCCGACCGGCTCACCGAGGGAGAACAGGAGCGCGTCGGCCTCCCGCGCCTGGTCGAGGACCCGCCTGAGCGAGGCGTCGCCCATGAGCGTGGCGGCCAGGTCCGGCGACTCGACGATCGCCGGGGCCTGGAGGAACACGGCCGTGCCCCGTGCCTGGCGGGCAAGCTCGGCGACGACCTGCCCGGGGTTGCTCGCCCCGGGCAGGGGCAGGCCGGCGTTCGCCTGCACCACCACCGTGCCGTCGGACCACGACGGCGGGATCTGCTCGGCGAGGTCGATCATCGTGCGCCCCCAGGACACCGCGAGCGTGCCCGGGGACTCCTTGAGGTCGGCGAGCAGCTCGCCGGCGGCACCGGCGACCCGGGCGCGCGTGGCGACCGGGTCGCGCTCGGGCGGGACGACGACGGCGGCGGTGAGGCCGGTGCGCGAGACGAGCTCGGACTCCAGGGCGTGCGAGCGCGCCCGTGGATGCACGATCTCGATCCGGACGATGCCGGTGCGGCGCGCCTCCTGCAGGAGGCGGCCGACCTGCCAGCGGGTGAGGTGAAGCCGTTCGGCCACCTCCTGCTGGGTCAGCTCCTGCTCGTGGTAGAGCGTGGCCACCCGCAGCAGGAGCAGGTCGCGCTCCTCGTCACCGCTGCGCACCGGCACCGTGCCTCCCCGTCGTCGTCGTCCTCGTCCGCGTCCGTGGTCCTGCCGGGCTCACAGCCCGTGCGGCAGGAACAGCACCTTCGAGCTGTGGATCGTGCGGTTGTACATCGCCTCGATCGTCTCGCCGACCTTCTCCAGCGGGAGCTCGTGGGTGATCATGAACTCCCACTTGAGCAGGCCCTGGTGCATGGCCTCGACCGTGGTCGTCCACTCGGTGCCCGGGAACGGCGCCGAGAACGAGTTCCACGAGCCCAGGATGTTGATCTCGAGGCGCATCATGCGCGCCCAGTTCGTGTCGCTGATCGTCACGTCGGCGTTGGGGATGCCGATGAGCACGACCTCGCCGTGGCGTCCGGCCAGGCCGACGGCCTGGTTCTCGGCGATCGGGTTGCCGGAGCACTCGACGACGATGTCGTAGCCGAGCCCGGCAGCCTCGGCGGCCTGCTCCGGGGTGGTGGCCGTGGCGGTGGCCCCGGCCTCGCGGGCGAGCTCCGCCTTCTCCGGGGAGACGTCGACGGCGAGGACGTCGAGCGCGCCGCCGAGACGTGCCCACTGGATGGCGAACAGGCCGATCGGGCCCCCCGCGCCGACGACGGCGACCCGCTTGCCCGGCGCGAGCTTCGTCCGCAGCAGAGCGTGCAGGGCGATCGCCGACGGGTCCACCATCGCCGCGGCCCGCGGGTCGAGGTCCGAGGGCACCTTGAGCAGGAGCCGCGCCGGGCCCGCGACGTACTCGGCGTAGGCGCCGTGGCGGCGCGAGCCGTAGTAGTCGTAGTCCTCGCACAGGCTGTAGTGGCCGGCCACGCAGGGAGCGCACTCGAAGCAGGGCAGCATCGGCGGGACCGTGACGAGGTCGCCGACGGCCACCTCGGTGACACCCTCGCCGAGCTCCTCGACCCACGCGGAGAACTCGTGGCCGCAGATCAGGGGGAGCTTGTGCGCCCCCTTCTTGAACATGCGGTCCAGGTCGGACCCGCACACGCCGCACGCGGCGACCTTGAGGAGGGCCTCGCCGGGTCCCGGGGTGGGCTTCTCGACCTCCTCCAGGCGTGCGTCGCCGACGGCGTGGAGCTGGACGGCCTTCATCGTCTCGGTCATGTGTGGCTCGGGTTCCCTTCTGGTGGTCGGGCGCTGCCGCGGGCGCGGCGCTGCCGGTGGTTCTGCGGTGGGCGTCAGGCCTCGTCGACGTGACGCGACATCGAGTTGGTCAGCTCCTTCATGGCCTCGTACGTGTCGATGTACGCCTCGAGGTTGTACTGGTAGGCCTCGTGCGCCTCGGTGTCCGGCTCGATGACATCCACGGTGCGGACCATCTCCCGGGCCGCGGTCGGGAGGTCGGCGTGGACGCCGGCGCCGACGGCGGCCATCATCGCGGAGCCGAGCAGGGGCCCCTCGCTCACGTCGGTGAACGTGATCGGCACGTTCGAGACGTCGGCGTGCATCTGCATCCAGAAGCGGCTCTTCGTGGGACCGCCGGAGACGACGACCTCCTGCGGCGGGAAGCCGCCCGCGCGCATGGTGCGGAAGATGTTCTCCGTGCCGAAGCAGATGCCCTCGAGGATCGCGCGGAACATGTGGCCCTCGGTGTGGCCGAGCGTGAGGCCCCAGAACACGCCGCGGGAGCGCGGGTCGGAGTAGGGCGAGCGGTTGCCCTGGAAGTGGTCGAGCAGGACGAGGCCCTCCGAACCGATGGGGACCTCCGCGGCGAGCTCGTCGAGGACCTCGTAGGCGGAGCGGTTCTCCGCCGCCGCGCGGTCGTTCGCCTTGCGGGCGAGGTGGTCGCGGAACCAGGCGACGACGGACCCGGTCGAGACCTGTCCGGCCTCGACGGTCCACTCGCCGGGGATGACGGCGTCGGTGTAGGAGCCCCACAGGCCCTTGGCGTGCAACGGCACCGGGGACTGGCCGATCATCACGTGGCTGGAGCCGGTGATGAGGGCCATCTTGCCGGGCTCGACGACGCCGAGCCCGATCGCTCCGGCGTAGGCGTCGATCGCGCCCTCCGCCACGGGCGTGCCGGCGGCGAGGCCGAGCTCGTCGGCGATCTGCGGGCGCAGGCCGCCCACCGCGGTGCCGACGGGCAGGACCCGCTCCGGGAACTTCTCGAGCAGGTCGGCCGCGCCGACCGCGTCGTAGAGGGACGTGGGCCAGCCCCCGACGGAGGTGTCGTAGAAGTACTTGCCCGCCGCGTGGTTGAGGGACATGGTCCACTCGCCGGTCAGGCGGTGGACGAGCCAGTCCGTGCAGTCCACGAGGAGGTCGGCCTCGGCGAAGATCTCGGGCTCGTTGTTCTTCAGCCACATCGACTTCGGGGTGCCCCACTCGGCGGACACGGCGCCGTGCCCGGAGTACTTCAGGGCCGGGTCGCCGGCCCGGGAGAGCTCCTCGGCCTCGGCGGCGGCCCGGACGTCCATCCACAGCAGGGCGGGTCGCAGGTGGCGGCCGTCCTTGGTGGCGGCCACGAGCGTGGAGCTGGTGGCGTCGACGGAGATGCCCGCGATGGCGTCGGCGGGGACCTTGGCCTCGGCCAGCGCGCCGCGGACGGAGGTGACGATGGACGACCACCACGTGTCGGGGTCCTGCTCGGCGCGGCCGGGCCGCGGGAAGGACGTCTTCCACTCGGTCGAGGCGACGCCCTTGAGCGCGCCGGCGGCGTCGAAGATCCCGGCGCGCGCACCGCCGGTACCCATGTCGATGCCCAGCAGGTAGGGGCCGTCAGTCATCGGGAACTCCCATGTTCTCGGGGGCGCACCGCGTCATCGACTTATCGACGACCGGTGCTCGGGTGCGTTCAGCCTGCCAGCGGCTCGCGCATGCGCGCAAATGCGGCGCGCTGTTCGCTCATCTGAGCACCAGGAGTGCGGGGAGTGCTGGGCCTGCGCCGGCTCGTGTCCCGGCGCGCTACCCCTTGACCGAGCCGGCCGTGAGCCCGCCGACGATGTAGCGCTGAAGGAAGAGGAACAGCAGGAGCACCGGGACCGCCGAGATGACGGCGCCCGCGGCGAACACGCCCCAGTTCTGGTTCGTCAGCGAGGAGACCAGGCCGTACAGCCCGAGCGCGAGGGTCCAGTTCTGCTCGGACTGCAGCACCACGCGGGCGATGACGAAGTCGGAGAACGTGGCGACGAAGGACAGCAGGCCGACGACGGCCAGCACCGGAGAGACCATCCGCAGGATGATCGTCCAGTAGATGCGGGCGTGGCTGGCACCGTCGATCTTGGCCGCCTCGTCGAGCTCCTTGGGGATCGTGTTGAAGAAGCCGTACATGAGGAAGGTGTTCGTGCCCAGCGCCCCGCCGAGGTACACGCAGATGAGCCCGACCCGCGAGTTGAGCCCGAGCGCCGGCACCACCTCGCCGAGCGAGAGCAGGAGGAGGAAGACCGCCACGAACGCGAGGAGCTGGGGGAACATCTGCAGCACGAGCAGGGTGTTGAGGCCGAACCCGTGCCCCCGGAACCGGAACCGGGAGAACGCGTACGCCGCGGCGGCGGCCATGATCACGGTACCGATCGCCGTCGAGAGGCCGACGAACATCGTGTTGCGGAACCAGGTCCAGAACAGCGTGGTGTCGGACAGCTGCGCATAGCTGCCGACGTCGAGGGACGTGAACAGCGAGTTCGAACCGGTCAGCGTCGCGCCCTGCCCGGCGAGGGAGGCCGAGAGCACGTAGACGATGGGGAACGCGGCGTAGACGACGAAGACGATGCCGACGACGTGCCGCACACCGAGCTCGGCGAACCAGCGACCGAAGCCCATGCGGCGCTGCGGGGCGATCTCCTGGCCCTTCCGGTCGACGACCGGGTCGGCGTCGGGGGTCGTGGTGGTCATCAGTTGTACTCCTCGAGCTTGCGGGCCTGTCGGAAGCCGATGACCGAGATCACCGCGACGATGACGAAGATGAGGATCGAGAGCGCGGACGCGAGCCCGTAGTCCTTCTGCGCCCCGCCGTCGATGCCGGCGATGTTGTAGACCATCGAGATGAGGATGTCGGTGTGCCCGACCGGCACGCTCGCGTCGTCCATGCGCGGACCGCCGCCGGTGAGCATGTAGATGAGGTTGAAGTTGTTGAAGTTGAAGGCGAACGAGGCGATGAGCAGCGGGGCCGTCGCCACGAGCACGAGCGGCATCGTGATGGACCGGAAGTGTTGCCACACGCCCGCGCCGTCGATCCGCGCGGCCTCCTTGAGGTCGCCGGGGATGGACTGCAGCGCGGAGGTCGCGATGAGGAACATGTACGGGAAGCCGAGCCAGAGGTTGACGCCGAGGACCGAGAGCTTGGCCAGCCACGGATCGGTGAGCCACGGGATCTCGGCGCCGAGCAGGAGGACGTTGTTGACGAAGCCGAAGCGCTCGTTGAGCAGACCCGACCACAGCAGGGCCGCGAGGAAGCCCGGGAACGCGTACGGGAGGATGAGCAGCGTCCGGTAGATCTTCTGCCCCTTGAGGCGCGGCTCGTTGAGGACGACCGCCAGGAAGAGACCGAGGAGGAAGGTCGTGACCACGGACAGGGCGGCGAACGCGACCGTCCACGCCAGGACCTTGAGCAGCGGGCCGGAGTACCTCGAGTCGGCGAACGCGTCGATGTAGTTCTCGGGGCCGACGAGCACCCGCCAGCCGGGGGTCAGCGCCTCGCCCTCCGCGGAGACGAAGCTGCCCCGGTCGTCCGGCCGGTACTCGACCCCGGACTCGACGTTCGTCACGACGTCGGCGTCCTCGTCGTAGACCAGGCGCGAGGTGGCCTGGAACGCGTTCGAGGCGTCGGTGGTGCGCAGCGACCCGTCGTTCGGGTCGTCCGAGAACGGGATGCGGATCTCGAGGATCTCGGCCTGATGGTCAGAGATCTGGTCGCGCGGGAGGATCTGTGCGCCGGGCACCTCCGTGATCAGGGGACGCGTGGCGTCCAGGTCGACGACGGCGTCCGGCACGTCCTCGAGCTCGCCCTCGTGGACGCCCATCCGTACGGTGCCCGACGCCTCGTCGTAGATCGCCAGCCCGAGACCGTCATCGGTCTCGACGACGACGGCGGGGAACGTCGTCGCGTCCGGGAGCCGTCGCTCGTTCTGCTCGAGCATCCGCTCGATCGCCGTCGGCTTGTCGAGGATGTGGCCGTCGCCGTAGTTCGTCAGCGAGACGTACCCCGTGTAGACGATGGTGAACACCTGGTAGATCGCGAGGAAGATCAGTCCGGGCAGGAGGTACTTCAGCGGGACGACCCGGCGCGAGAAGTACACCCAGTTGACGACGACGAGCACGACGACGGTGCCGCCCAGCAGCCACCAGGACTCGGCACCGACCGCCTGGATGACGATCGTGATACCGAGCGCGTCGACCAGCGCGACGAGCGCGAGCTTGACGAAGAACCAGACGTTGACGTCACCGCCGGCGGCGGGACGGGTGCGGGTGCCGCCGGTGCCGGGCGACGGGGCGGCCACCGGGAGCTCTGTCGCGGTCATGGGGCCCTTTCGGGGACGTGGGCACGACGTCGTGCCGACCTACGGTGCGGAGAGGAGTGCGATGCGCCGTGGGGCGCGAGGTGGGAGCGGCGCCGTGGCGCGCGGGGTGGAAGCGGCGCACCGCATGGAGCGGAGGTGGGAGCGGCGCACCGCGGGGCGCGGGGTGCGAGGTGGAGAGGTGCGAGGTGGGAACGGCGCACCGTAGCGACGCGTGGCGGGCGGGGCCATGCTGCGGGGCGGCGGCAGGTCGGCCGCCGCCCCGCACGGGCAGGGTCTAGCCGGCGTCGATCGCGCCCTGGATGTCGGCCACCATGGTCTCCCAGGCGGCGGCCGGGTCGGCCTCGGCGCCGGAGACGATGCCGGCCTCGGTCACGCCCCAGAACTGCCAGACCTGACCCATCGCGGGCAGTGCGGGCATCGGGGCCGCGTCGGCGCCGACCTCGCGGAAGCCGGCCTGGATCTCGTCCTCCGCCGCGGCGTCGGCCGACGCGGTCAGCGCGGGCAGGCGACCACCGGTCTCGAAGATCGTGGTCTGCGCCTCCTCGGTCGACATGTAGTTGACGAGGAAGTCGTTGGCGTTGAGCGCGTCCGCGGACTGCGCGTTGACGAAGAACGCCTGGACGCCGGCGAACGGCGTGGCGGCCTCGGGACCGGGCGCCGGGATCGGGTCGATCGCGACGTCGATGTCCGCGAAGGACTCGAGCATCCACGGGCCACCGACGATGAAGGGTGACTCGCCGTTGGCGAAGGCCTCGACGGCGACGTCGTAGGTGACGTTCGTGTCGAGGGCGCCCGTGCCGTTCTCGCCCTGCTCGGCGAGCCACTGCGCGAACGCCGCGCCGCCCTCCCCGCCCAGGCCGAGCTCCTCGGTGTACGCGCCCGCGTCGTCGGTCTCGAAGACCGGGGCGCCGAAGGACATCTGGAGCGGGTAGTACGTGTAGGGGTCGCCCTCGGTGCTCGTCTGGATGAGGATCGGGAACTCGGTGCCCGCCTGCTCGCCCGCTGCGAGCGCGTCGTCCCACGTGGCCGGGGCCTCCGGGGCGAGCTCCGTGTTCCGGATGAGCGCGATGTTCTCGATGGCGAACGGCAGCCCGTAGACCTGCTCGTCGTACGTGACGGCATCGATGGCCACCTGCTCGAACACGTCGGCGTTGGTCAGCTCCAGCGGCGCGACGACGCCGTTGACGGTGAGCTCGCCGAGCCAGTCGTGCGCACCGACGGTGATGTCCGGGCCCTCGCCCGTGGGCACCTGCGTGACGAAGTCGGCGCGGATGTCCTCGAAGTTGCGCAGCACGGTCTGGACCTCGATGCCCGTCTCCTCCTCGAACGCCACGGCGGCCTCCTCGACGGCTGCCTGGCGCGTCTCGTCGACCCAGACGACCAGGGTGCCGTCCTCGTTGGGCGTGACCTCGCCGGCCTCGGCGACCTCGTCCCCACCTGCGTCGTCGGAGGACGCCTCGTCGGAGGAGGACTCGCCACCGGCGTCGTCGGAGGACGCCTCGTCGTCGGTTCCGCCGGCGTCCTGGGCGGGCTCCTCCTCGGTACCGGTCGACTCGTCGTCACCGCCTCCGCAGGCGGCGAGGGTGAGGGCCACGGCAGCTGCTGCCGCGAGGGTGGTGATGCTCCGTCGCATCTCGGTCTCCAGGTGTGTGAAGGTGACGGGGATGTCTCCGCGGACGTGCTCATCGCTGCGCACCTCGCGGATCGAGGCACACAGTACGCAGCCGACTGGCGATCTGCAACCACTTGCAGTAACTTTCAGGAATCCAGACGGTGCCGTTGCACCTCTTCCCCACGACCGCGCGAGCGGGACGCTCGACGAGGAGCGCACGATGACCCTCCACCGCCCTCCACGGGGCCTACCGACCACGTCGACGACGGAGAGCGTCGCATGACGCCCCGGACGCGGCTGACCGACGTCGCCGACCAGGCTGCCGTCTCCACCGCGACGGTCTCCCGGGTGCTCAACGGTCGTCCGGGGGTGGCGGAGGCCACCCGGCGCGAGGTGCTCGCCGCCCTCGACGTCCTCGGCTACGAGCGGCCCTCGTCGCTCCGGCAGCGCTCGGCCGGGCTCGTGGGCCTGATCGTCCCCGAGCTCTCGAACCCGATCTTCCCGGCGTTCGCCCAGCAGATCGAGACGCTGCTGAGCAGCTCCGACCTCACGCCGCTGCTGTGCACCCAGTCCCCCGGTGGGACCACCGAGGACGACTACGTCGAGATGCTGCTCGAGCACGGCGTCGACGGGATCGTCTTCGTCTCCGGCCTCCACGCCGACACCTCTGCCGATCCCGCTCGCTACCACCGGCTCGTCGACCGGCGCGTCCCGTTCGTCCTGGTCAACGGGACGAACCCGGACATCTCGGCGCCGGCGTTCGCCGCCGACGACGCCGACGCCATGGATCTGGCCGTGCGGCACCTCGCCGCGCAGGGGCACCGTCGGATCGGCCTGGCGGTCGGTCCGACGCGCTTCGTACCGGTCGCCCGCAAGATCGACGGCTTCCGTGCGGCGGCGGCCCGGTACGTCGACGACCCGGACCCGGCGACGGTCTCGACCCTGTTCACGGTCGAGGGGGGCCGCGCCGCCGGCCTCGAGCTTCTCCAGGCCGGCTGCACCGCCGTCGTCGCGGCGTCGGACCTCATGGCGCTCGGGGTCGTGCGCGCGGTCCGCGCGGCGGGCCTGCGGGTGCCCGAGGACGTGTCGGTGGTGGGCTACGACGACTCGCCGCTCATGGGGTTCAGCGACCCGCCGCTGACGACCATCCGTCAACCGGTGCCGGCGATGTGCCAGGCGGCGGTGTCGACGCTCGTCGCGATGATCCGGGGCGGTTCGCCGAGCGCCGCCGAGCTGACGTTCGTCCCTGAGCTGGTGGTGCGTCGTTCGACCGGCGCGGCTCCGCCGGAGTCGCCGGCCGCGGCGACCGCCTCCCCGTCGCCCGCGTACCCGTCGCCCGCACCGGGCGCCGAGGCCCCACCCGCACCACCGACGAACCCGGCACAGGACGAGGACGGATGACCGACGCAGCCGCACCCCACGACCGCCCGGCGGGCACCCTCCTGCACGCCGCCGGCTCCGGCGGCGGTGACCACTGGTGGCGCGACGCCGTCGTCTACCAGGTCTACCCGCGCTCGTTCGCGGACTCGGACGGCGACGGCATGGGCGACCTGCCGGGGATCACCGCCAGGCTCCAGCACCTGGCGGACCTGGGCGTCGACGCGATCTGGCTCTCGCCCTTCTACCGGTCGCCGCAGAAGGACGCGGGCTACGACGTCGCCGACTACCGCGACGTCGACCCCGTGCTCGGTTCGCTCGACGACGCCGAGATCCTGCTGGTCCGGGCGCACGAGCTCGGGCTGCGGGTGATCGTCGACCTCGTCCCCAACCACACCTCCGACCAGCACTCGTGGTTCCGCGCGGCCCTCGCCGCGGGTCCCGGTTCGCCGGAGCGCGACCGGTACCTCTTCCGGGACGGCAGGGGCGACGACGGCGACCTGCCCCCGAACGACTGGACCTCGGTGTTCGGCGGCATCGCCTGGACCCGCGTGCGCGACCGGACCGACGCCCCGGGCTCCGCGTGGGCCAACGACCCGCAGTGGTACCTCCACCTGTTCGACGGCTCGCAGCCCGACCTCGACTGGGACCACCCGGAGGTCCGCGCGGAGTTCCTCTCGATCCTGCGCTTCTGGCTCGACCGGGGCGTGGACGGGTTCCGGGTCGACGTCGCACACGGCCTGGTCAAGGAGGCGGGGCTGCCCGACTGGCCCTGGCACCTGCGCATGGTCTCGGGCTCCGACGTCGACCCGGCCGACGTCCCGCCCGCGCCGATGTGGGACCGCGACGGCGTCCACGAGATCTACCGGACCTGGCGGCGCGTCCTCGACGAGTACTCCCCCGCGCGCATCCTCGTGGCCGAGGCCTGGGTCGACGACGACGAACGTCTCGCGCGGTACGTGCGGCCCGACGAGATGCACCAGGCGTTCAACTTCCGCTTCCTGTCCACCCGCTACGACTCAGGGTCGTACGCCGCCGCGATCCGGGGGTCGCTCGCCGCGGCGGACCGCGTGGGCGCGCCGTCGACCTGGGTGATGTCCAACCACGACGTCGTGCGGCACGCGAGCCGGCTCGGCCTCGCCCGCGAGGACACGGGCAAGGGGCCGAACGGGATCACGGCGGACGACCCGCAGCCCGACGCCGCCCTGGGGCTGCGCCGCGCCCGCGCGGTCACGCTGGTCATGCTCGCTCTGCCCGGCTCGGCGTACCTCTACCAGGGCGAGGAGCTCGGCCTGCCCGAGCACACCCACCTGCCGGCGCAGGCCCGTCAGGACCCGGCGTACGCGCGCACCGCCGGCGCCGAGGCCGGGCGCGACGGCTGCCGTGTGCCGCTGCCCTGGGAGGCCGACGCACCGGCATTCGGCTTCTCGCCGTCGGGCGCCTCGTGGTTGCCCCAGCCCGAGGAGTTCCGTGCGCTGGCGGCGGACCGGCAGGCGGGCGTGGCCGGCTCGACGCTCGAGCTCTACCGCGAGGCGCTGCGGCTGCGCCGCAAGCTCGGTCTCGGCCGCGCGTCGCTCGAGCTCGTCGACGCCGGTGGGCCGGGAGCGGTCGAGCCCATCGGCGCCGCTGGGCCGGGAGCGGTCGAGATGCCCGCGTCGGGCGGCGCGGAGGGCACGGCCGCCGGCGACCTGGACGGGCTCGACGCCCACGGCGTGCTCGCTCTGATCTCCCGAGGAGCCGACGGCCGGGAGGTCCTCGTCGTGCTCGTCACCGGCGGCGAGCCGGTCCACCTTCCCGAGGGCTGGCGGGTGGTCCTGGCCTCGCAGCCCGGGGCCGGCGAGGACGGGACGGTCCCGGTCGACACCGCCGTCTGGGCGGTGCGGGAGAACAGCGCGGACTGAGTACTGCCGGCTCCGGCACGTCGACGACGCGGTCGGAACGCCGAGGGCGCGGTTCGTCGTCGACGACGCGGTCGGGACGCCGAATGGACCCCCGGCGGGTGTCCACTCGGCGCCCCGACCTGACTCTCGGCGCGTCAACCGCGCTCTCGGCGCGAGGTCCGTCTCCTCAGCTCGCTCCAACCACGATCTCGGCGCCGAGTCCCGCGCCTCGCCTCAGTGCGCCGTGCCCGCGTGCCGAGCGATCGTGCGGACGACCAGCGCCGCGGAGACCGCGCCGGGGTCCGCGTGCCCCACGGACTTCTCCGCGAGCGGACGCGCGCGCCCGAGCTTGGGCCGCATCTGCTCGGTCGACTCCGAGCCCTGCTGGGCAGCCACCGCGGCGGCCGCCCAGTCGCCCTCGCCGAGGGCGTCGATCGCGGGCAGCAGTGCGTCGAGCATCGTCTTGTCACCCGCGACCGCCCCGCCCACGCGGGCGACGGCGTCCACCGCGGCCTTGGCGGCCCGAACGAGGTCGGCGTTGCTCGGCGACCCGGTGTCGGACAGCTCGCCTGCGGCCGCGTTGAGCAGTGCGCCCCACAGCGCGCCCGAGGTGCCGCCGGCTCGGTCGGACCAGGTCTCGCCGGCCCGGCCGAGCGCGGTGCGCAGGCCCGCTCCGGCGTCGACGGCCTCCCGTGCCGAGGCGAGCGCCTCGCTCGAGCCGCGCGCCATCCCCGTGCCGTGGTCGCCGTCGCCCGCGAACGTGTCGAGCTCACCGAGCTCCTCCTTCTTCGCGGCGAGCGCCTCGGACACCGACGAGAGCACCTCGACGAGGCGTGCCGCGGCGGCCTTCCCGGCGTCGTCGGCGTCGGGGATCGCCTGCTCGGCGGACTCGACCTGCTGGATCTCCTCGGCGCTGAGCTCCTCGCCGGCGATCTGCCCCATCTTCACGGTCGGCGTGTCGCAGGGGGCCTTCCACAGCCGCTCGAGCTCGTCGTCGACCCACACCAGCGTCAAGGAGACCCCGCCCATGTCCAGCGAGGTGACGAGCTCGCCCACGAGCCGGTCGACCACGGTGAGGCCGGCGGCCTCGAGCTGGCTCTCGATGGTGCGGTAGGCGACGAACATCTCCTCGTACTTCGCGGTGCCGAGCCCGTTGAACAGGACGACGACGCGTCCGTCGGCGCCCTCGGGACGCTCCTTGAGCACGGTGTCGACGAGGGTGGTGGCCACCTCGTCGGCGGTCCCGAGGTCCGTCTCGTCGATGCCGGGCTCGCCGTGGACGCCGAGGCCGATGCCGAGCCGGCCCTCTGGCACGGTGAACAGCGGCTCGGACGAGCCGGGCAGGGTGCAGCCCGAGAACGCGACGCCGAGGGTCCGAGTGCGGTCGTTGGCGTGGCGGAACACGCGCTCGACCTCGTCGATGTCCATGCCCTCCTCGGCCGCGGCGGAGGCGATCTTGAATACCGGGAGGTCGCCGGAGATGCCGCGGCGCTTGTCGATCTCGTCCTCGGTCGCGGAGGCGATGTCGTCCGTGACGACCAGCGCGCGGGCGTCGATGCCGTCGGCACGCAGGCGCTCGACGGCGTCGCCGAAGTGGAGGACGTCGCCGGCGTAGTTGCCGAAGCCGATGATGACGCCGCCGCCGCGCTCGGCCGCCTTCGCGACCGACACGGCCTGGGCGGCCGACGGCGACGCGAAGATGTTCCCGGTGACGCCGCCGTCGGCGAAGCCCGGGCCGACCCAGCCCATGAACGCCGGGTAGTGGCCCGTCCCGCCGCCGGTGAGGACGGCGACCTTGCCCTTCGGGGTGCGGGTGGCTCGGACGACGCCGCCGTACACCTCACGGACGTGGTGGGGGAACGCGGCAGCGAATCCGGCGACGAGCTCGGCCGGGAAGTCCGACGGGTCGTTGACGAGCTTGGTCATGACAGCTCCTTCGGTGTCGATCTGGTGGGGGTGATGGGTAGATGGGTGGATGGGTGGACGGACGTGCGGGGGCGGGACGTGGCTGGTCGGGGCGGGTCTGGTCAGGTCGGGTGTGCTCGGGTCGGTCAGGGCGCGGCGCCGGATCAGGTCGCAGCGGCGGTCGTCCCGCCGGGGACGACGGCGACCTTGAGCCCGCCCCGCTGAGCGGTGAGCTCGACGGCGTCGAGCGCGTGGTCGAGGTCGAACCGGTGGGTGACGTAGCGCGAGCCGTCGACGGCGCCGGACGCCAGCAGGCCGACGGCCTCGTGGTAGTCGGACCGGCGGCAGTTCGAGCCGCCGGTGACGGTGAGCTGGCCGTAGTGGATGTCGTTCGGGTCGATGACGGCGGTCCCGCCCTTGGGGAACCCGGCGAACGCGCTCACGCGCCCGCCCACGCGCACGAGGCGGGAGGCCTCGTTGAACAGCTCGGGCGCACCGATGGAGATGACGGCGACGTCGGCGCCGCGGCCGTCGGTCAGCGCCCGCAGCTCGGCGTCGAGGTCGTCGGTGGCCGGGTCGAGGGCGAGGGTCGCGCCCATGTCGAGCGCGACCTGGCGCCGCTCGGCGGAGCGGTTGGTGACGACGACGTGGCGCGCGCCACGCAGGAGCGCCACCTGGAGGTGGAGCAGCCCGATCGGGCCGGCCCCCATGACGAGCACCGTGTCGCCGAGCTCGACGGTGTACTCGCGCAGCCCGTTGAGCACGCAGGCGAGCGGCTCGGCCAGCGCGAGGTGTGCGGGGTCCATGCCCGACGGGGCCGGCACGAGGTTCCCGCGCGCGACGGCGTCGGCGGGCACGAGCTGGTACTCGGCCAGGCCGCCGTCGACCTGGTAGCCGAACAGCCGGGCCTGCTCGCAGTGGTGCTCGAGGTCGCGGCGGCAGTAGAAGCACGAGCCGCACGAGATCGTCGGCAGGACCGCGACCAGGTCGCCGGCCTCCACCGCGGTCACTCCGTCGCCGACCTCGGCGACGACGCCGGCCGCCTCGTGGCCGAGCACGACCCCGGGCCGGGCGTCCTTCTCCCCCCGCAGCAGCCGCACGTCGGTGCCGCACACGGTGTTCGCGGCGACCCTCAGCAGCACCTCGCCGGGGCCCGGGCTCGGGGTCGGCACTTCCGTGAGGACGACGTCCCCCTTCCCGCGCAGGACGACGGCCCTCATCGGGCGGCCCTCGGGTCGGTGAGGATCTGGTGCGTCGTCGGCATCGGGATCTCCTTGGGTGACGGGGACGGGGCGGACAGGATGGTCAGGGCCGGCGGTGCGCCGGTGGTCGGCGGTCCCGCGGTCGTACCGTGGCCAGACGGCGCCGGGACGGCCCTTCGTGCGGCGGTCATGACACGTGGACCCGCAGGCCGAGGTCGCGCAGGTGCTCGACCCGCTCGGCGGACAGGGCGGAGGGGACGACCACGTCGTCGACCTGGGCGAGGTCGGCGACCCGGTGCATCGCGCGCCGGCTGAACTTGCTCGAGTCGACCACGAGGATCTTGCGCACCGACCGCGCGAGCATGGCGCGCTTGACCTCCGTGACGTCGCCGTCGGGGTGGTGCATCGCGTCGTCCCAGATCGCGGTGGCCGACATGACGCAGCAGTCGGCGCTGAGCTCGCGCAGCGCCGCCACGGTCGACGGGCCGTGGTAGGCCTGCGCCCACGGCGTCCAGCGTCCGCCGACCATGTGCAGCCGCACCCCCTCCATCGCCTGGGCTGCGGTGGCGACGAACTGGCAGTGGGTGATGACCGTGAGACCGCTCGTGGCGCCGAGCGCGCGCAGGACGTGCAGGCCGGTCGTCGAGTCGTCGAGCATAAGCACGCTGTCCGGGGCGACGAGCCGGGCCGCGACGGCGCCGAGCTCGTCCTTGACCTCCGTGTCACGCGCGAGCCGGTAGGCGGCCGACGCCTCGACGAGCGAGGTGACCACGGACGTCACCGTGCCGCGCGAGCGCGCGAGCAGGCCCAGCTGCTCGAGCGCCGCCAGGTCCCGGTAGACGGTCATCGCCGAGACGCCCAGCTCGGCGACAAGCTCCTCGACCTGGACGGAGCCGCGCTCGACCACGATGTCCGCCAGGCGGTGGCGGCGGCGGTTGAGCTCGCCGGCGCCCCGCGCGTCCTCCTGCGTCATCGGCCGCGCGCACCGGTCGCCGGCGGGCCGTCCGCGAGCACCCCGCTCACGGCAGCACCGCGGCCGCGACGCGTCCGGCCGGGTCGTCGGCGCCGTCGATGACGTCCGCGACGGCGGACAGCAGGGGCATGCGCTCGGTGAGGCCGCCGCCGACCTGCCGGGCGAGCCGGACCGCGAGACCGGCGGCGGGCACGCCCTCGACGGTCTGCTCGGCGGCCTCCATCGCGGCGAGGGCCTCCGTGGCCTCCTCGCCGGCGCCGATCCGGGAGCCGTAGACCTTGTTGCGTCCGGACAGACCGGTGACCTCGAGGTCGCCGACGCCGGCGAGCCCGTAGACGGTCTCGGCGCGGCCGCCGAGAGCCTGACCGAGGAGCGCGATCTCGCGCACCGCCTGGGCGAAGGTGGCGGCCTTGAGGTTGTGGAACGGCTCGCCGTGGGCCTCCTGGAGACCGTCGGCGAGCCCGAGGGCGATCGCGTAGACGTTCTTCATCGGCGCGCTGACCTCGAGCCCCACCTCGTCCGCGGACGGCTCGATCCGGTAGGTGGTCGAGCTGAGCGCCGCCGCCACCTCACGGACGACCGCCTCGTCCTTCCCCGCGTAGAGGGTCGCGGTCCAGCGGTCGGCGGCGACCTCGTTGGCCTTGCACGGGCCGCCGACGGCGACGATCGGCGGCAGGGGCGTGCCACTCGCCGCGGCGACGCGCCGCACGGCGTCGGGCAGGAGCTCGATGCGCCCCTCGGCGTCCGGGGCGAAGCCCTTGGAGGTGAGCAGGAGCACCCGTGCCCGTGCGATGCCGGACAGGGCCAGCTCGGCGACCTTCTCGACCCCGACGGACGCGACGGCGAGGACGACGTACTCGGCCCCGTCGAGGGCGGCCTCGATCTCGCCGGACCGGAAGAGCCGGGTGCCCTCGGCCACGGGGACCTGCGTGCGCGGGTGGGGCTCGCCCGCCTCGACGGCGTCGAGCAGGTGGTCGTCGAGCCAGGTCCCCCACAGGCGGACCTCGTGGCCCTGGGCGCGATAGGGCGTGGCGAGCGCGGAACCCATGGCCCCTGCGCCGAGGATGGTGATCGTCGTCATGTCGCTGCCTCGATTCGTCGGTGAACCTCGTCGGCCCAACCGCGAGCCGCCCGCATCATCCCACACTTCGGATGTGACAAACAACAGGCATCCCGTGAATCGGGTGGGCCCGTGGAGGCCGAAGCCGCGGGCCGGGACACTCCTGCCCCGGCCCGCGTCCGTTCACTCGCCCCCCAGCTCCCAGAGCCGCTCGTAGACCGGCTCGAGGTGCTCGTAGAGCGTGGCCTGGGCGTCGCCCCAGCGCGCGTACTCCTCGCCGCGACGCTCGTCGGGCTCGGTGACGTGGCCGGTCCTGGCCATGGCTCGGGCGGTGGCCGCGACGTCGCCGTGGACCCCCGTGTGGGCCATCGCGAGCACGGCGGCGCCCTGGGCGGAGACCTCGTCGACGCCGGAGGCGACGATCGGCAGCCCGACGGTGTCCGCGAGGATCTGCGTCCACAGGTCCGAGCGCGACCCGCCGCCCGTGGCCCGCAGCTCGGTGAGCCGCGTCCCGGTCCCCCGCTGCATGCCGGCGAGGTTCTGCCGCAGCTCGTAGGCCGTCCCCTCGAGGATCGAGCGATACATGTGGGCGCGCGTGTGGCTGCCGCCGAACCCGACCATCGCCCCGCTCGCCACGGGGTTCCACCACGGCGACTGCACGGCGTTCCAGTACGGGAGCGTGAGCAGGCCCTCGGCGCCGATCGGGACCTTGGCGGCCGCCGCCTCCAGCTCGGGGTCCGGCCGGCCGTCGAGCTCGGGCCGACCGAGCTCGGAGCGGAACCAGTTCGCGAGCACCGAGCCGGAGTTCTGCACGATCTCCAGGACGTACTGCCCGGCGAGCCCGGCGGCAAGGGTGCGGTACTCGCGCCCGTAGCGGTAGTCCGCGGAGTGCACCCCCGCGACGATCGACGTGCCGATGTTGATGTACGCGACCTCGGGCTCGATCGCGGCGGTGCCCAGGCCGGAGCCCTGCCCGTCGCCGAGACCGGAGATCACCGGCACGGTGTGCTTGAGCCCCCAGTGCTGGGCGACCTCGAGGTCCAGCTCGCCGACCACCTCGCCCGGCGCGGCCAGCTCGGCCATCTGCTCGCGCGTGACGCCGGCGAGCTCGAGCAGCTGCTCGGAGTAGTCGAGCGCCTCGATGTCGAACAGCGCGAGCGTGTCGGCCGACGCGTGGGAGGAGACCCACCGTCCGGTCATCGCATGGACGAGGTAGGCGTGCACGTCGACGACCTTCGCCGCGCGCTGAAAGATCTCCGGCTCGTTCTCCTTGAGCCAGATCATCTTGTACAGCGCGGGCGTCGTGTCGCCGGGTTTGCCGGAGAGCCGGTGGATCTCGTCCGAGCCGTGCTCGCGGATCTGCTTGGCGGCGCGCGAGTCGAGCCACAGCACGGCGTTGCGGATCGGACGGCCGGACGCGTCCACCGGCACGAAGCTCTCGCGCTGGTGAGTGATCGCGACGGCCGCGACGCGTGCCTTCTGATCGGCGCTCAGCCCGCCGACGGCCTTGCCGACCGCCGCGTCGGTGGAGAACCACCACTGCCGCGCGTCGTGCTCGTAGTGGTTCATCCTGGGCTGGAGCAGGTCGATGTCGGCCCGGCCCTCGCTGACGGTGGTGCCGCTGGGGTCCACCACCACGGCCTTGGTGGCCGACGTCGAGGAGTCGATGGCGATGACCAGCGGGTCGTCGGTCATGACCGGCCCCCGAAGAACTCGTCCCAGGGCAGCGAGATCGGCTCGTCGCGGGCGATGATCCCGTGGAGGTGGCGCAGCAGCGGGAACTCGTGCGCCTCGAGGACGCCCCGATCGATCTGCTTCTCGATCGCCGCGCCGACCACGCGGATGGCGTTGACGCCCTCGAGGGTGACGCCCTTCATCAGGGAGTCGCGCACCTCGGAGAACGGGACGCCGGAGCCGACATAGGTGCCGGCCTTGACGTTGCGCCCCCCGGCCGAGGTCACGTGCATGTCGCCCACGCCGGGCAGCCCCCACACCATCTTCGGGTCGCCGCCGAGGATCTCGTAGAACCGGTGCATCTCCTGGGCGCCCTGGGCGAAGATCGCCGCCGTGAGGTTGAGGCGGCGGTAGCGGTCGTTCGCGTCGTCGCCCTCGGCCCGCTGGAGGCCCTCGCCGAACCCGGCGGCGAACGCGTAGATGTTCTTCGTGGCGGCGCCGATCTCGGCGCCGAGGAAGTCGGTCGACGTCCACACGTGGTAGTAGTCCGTGCGGAACATGTCCGCCAGGCGCTCGACGACGTCCTCCTTGTCGCCGCAGAACACGACGGCGGTGTCGTGGCCGACCGCCAGCTCGCCGGCGATCGACGGGCCGACGATCGCGGCCCAGTCCACCTGGCCGGCGAGCTCCTCGCCGACGATCCGCTTGAGGGCGTCGGGGATCATCTCCAGGTTGCCGTCGTCGTCGGCGAGCATGCCCTTGGTGACCGACAGGACGGTCTGGCCGGGCCGCAGGAGCCGGGCCAGCTGCTCACCCACCCAGTCGACGCCGAAGGAGTTCACCCCCGACATCACCACGTCCGCGCCGTCGAAGGCCTGCTCGGCCTCCTCCAGCTGGTAGGCGGCGATCCCCTCCTCGACGACGAGGTCGAGGTCGGGGTGCCGGCCCGTGGTCCGGATCGACTCGATGATGTCCCGGTCCAGGTGCGTGCCGACGAGACGGACCTCGTGGCCGTTCTGGCGCAGCGGGTAGGTCAGCGCCGTGGCCATGATGCCGGACCCGAGGACGACGACGGTGGTCATGTGGGTGCTCCTTCGCGCGGGTGGTGGGGTTCTCAGTTCTGACCGTAGACGCCCTGGTAGCGCTCGTAGAGGCGCGTGACGGCGTCGTCGGGCACGGGCACGGGCTCACCGAGCTGGCGCGACACGTGGACGGTGCGCGCCACCTCCTCGCACATGACGGCCGCCTTGACGGCCGCCCGTGCGTCCTTCCCGATGGTGAACGGACCGTGGTTCTGCATGAGCACGGCCGGCGAGCGGTGGTCGCGCAGGGTCTCGACGATGCCGCGACCGATCGAGTCGTCGCCGATGATCGCGAACGGCCCGACGGGGATCTCCCCGCCGAACTCGTCCGCCATCATCGTGAGCGCGCAGGGCACGGCCTCTCCCCGGGCGGCCCACGCGACGGCGTAGGTCGAGTGCGTGTGCACCACTCCCCCGACGTCGGGCATGTGCCGGTAGACGTAGGCGTGCGCGGCCGTGTCCGACGACGGGCTGAGCACTCGGGACGCGTCCGGCTCGCTCAGCGCCCGGCCCCACAGGTCGGTGACGACCATGAGCTCCGGAGCGAGCTCGTCGTAGCTGACGCCGGAGGGTTTGATGACCATGAGGTCCTCGCCCCCCTCGACGGCCACACGTGCCGAGACGTTGCCCGCGGTCCACACGACGAGCCCCCAACGGGGCAGCTCGGCGTGCAGGGCGGCGACCTCCGCGCGCGCCCGGGCGACGTCGTCGCGCACCTCGGCCGGGAGGTCCGCCAGGGCGGGGACCTCCCCGCGCGGGGTGTCGACGTCCGCCACGGTCACCTCGTGGCGCCCCGGGCGGCCGCCCGGGCGCGGATCGCCTTGAGCCGGTGCATGAGCTCGTTGCCGCCCCGGCCGAAGTAGTCGTGCAGGGTGACGTACTCGGCGTAGAGCTCGTCGTAGAGCTTCGCGCGCGCCTCGCTGGGCAGGTAGGCGTTGCGGACCTTGCCGCCCATGGCCTCCGAGGCCTCCTGGATGGTGCCGTACTCACCGGCCGCGACGGCCGCGTGGACCGCCGAGCCGAGTGCCCCGGCGTGCGCCGCCGTCGCGACCGAGATCGGCAGGCGGGTGACGTCGGAGAACAGCTGCATGAGGAACTTGTTCTTCAGCAGGCCGCCGGCGGCGACGAACTCGGTGAGCTCGACGCCGTGCTCCTTGAAGGTGTCGACGATCATGCGGGCGCCGAACGCCGTCGACTCGAGCAGCGCGCGGTACTGGTCCTCCGGGCGCGTGGTCAGCGTGGTGCCGATCATCAGGCCGGACAGGTCCGTGTCCACGAGCACCGACCTGTTGCCGCCGTGCCAGTCGAGGGCGACGAGACCGTGCTCGCCGATCTCCTGCTTCGCCCCGAGGTCGGTGAGGTAGTCGTGGACCGACTTCTTCGCCTTCTTCGCGGCCTCGTGGTACTCGGGCGGGACGCTGTGGTCGACGAACCAGCCGAAGATGTCGCCGACGGCGGACTGGCCGCCCTCGAAGCCCCACAGGCCGTCGACGATGCCGCCGTCGACGACGCCGAACATGCCGGGCACCTCGACGAGCTCCGGTCCAGAGACGACGTATACGGCGGAGGTGCCGAGGATCGCGGTGAGCTGGCCGGCCTCGACGGCCTTGACCGCGGCGGCGGTGACGTGGGCGTCGATGTTGCCGACCGCGACCGCGGTCCCGGCGTCGAGGCCCATGAGCTTCGCGAACTCCTCGTTCAGCTCGCCGGCCTTCGACGCCAGCGGCGCGACGGGCGCGGACATCTTCTCCTCGAAGACACCGCCGAAGTCGGGGTTGAGCGCCTCGAGGTACTCGCGCGAGGGGTACTGCCCGTCCTGGTACATGCGCTTGTAGCCGGAGTCGCCGGCGGACTGGACGAGCGTGCCGGTCATCTTCCAGACGATCCAGTCCAGGGCGTTGACGAAGACGTCGGTGGCCGCGTAGACCTCCGGGTCCTCCTCGAGGGTCTCCAGGACCTTGGGCAGGAGCAGCTCGGAGGAGATGGTGTTCCCGTAGCGTCCGAGCCAGGTCTCGCCGCGCTCCTTGGCCACCTCGACGATGCGCGTGGCCTGCTCCTGGCCGCCGTGGTGCTTCCACAGCTTGACCCAGGCGTGGGGCCGGTTGCGGAACTCCTCGAGCGTGCACAGCGGGGTGCCGTCCTCCTTGGCGGCGACGACGGTCGCGGAGGTGAAGTCGATGCCCACCCCGACGACCTGGTCGGGCGTGATGTCGGCGTCGTTCATGGCCGCGGGCACGGCCTTCCTGAGCACGTGGATGTAGTCGTCCGGGTCCTGCAGCGCGAACTCGGGCGGGAGCTTCGAACCGTCCGCGGCGTCGAGCGTGCGGTCCATGACCGCGTGCGGGTAGTCGACGATGATCGAGGAGCCCTTCTCGAGGCCGTCGCTGACCCGGATGATGCTCGCGCGTCCGGAGAGCGTGCCGAAGTCGATACCGATGACGAACTTGCTGTCCTTGGTCACGATGATGCCTTCCTCCCGGCGCTCAGGATGACGCCGACGTGGGTGGCGGGAGCGGACGAGCGCGGTCGGCGGGGCCCGGCTCCCGCCGGTCCGGGCCCCCGACCGTTCAGCGTGCGTCGTCCCGGGCCCAGTAGCCGTCCGGCCCGAAGAGCTCCTCGACGCACTCCTCGAGCAGGCCGACCTCGAGCAGGAGGTCGAGGATCGTGTAGCGCGAGCGGATCGTCTGCGCGCGGTAGTAGGTCAGCCGGAACCGCTCCATGTCGATGTCGATCTGCTCCGGGTGGTAGACCGCCCCGACGGCCCGGAGCATCTCGCGGGCCTCGGCGGCCGGGACGAGCTGCTCGCGGCAGCGGCTGACGATGGTCGGCCACTGCTCGACGACGAGCTCGAGCCGCGCGCGCAGCTCCTCGGGCTCGAGGTACTTCTTCAGCGTCTGCTCCACGGCCGGCTCGACGAGCGGCGCGGCGCGCTCCGCCGTGTGCATGGCGCGCACCCGGGCCTCCATCTCCTCGCGCGAGGGCCAGGCGGTGACCAGGGCGTCGATGTTGATGCCGGGAACGTCCTTGGTGAGCGCCACCTCGAACAGGGCGCAGATGGCCACCGTGCCGAGGCCGACCTTGAACCCGTGCGAGAGGGGCGGCTCCCAGTCCAGGCCGTGGCCCTCCATCTCCCAGGTGTGGGAGAACTGGTGGCCCGCGCCGGAGGCCGGCCGTGAGCTCTGGTGGGCCTGCATCGCCAGACCGGACATCAGCAGGCCCTCGGCGAGGCCGGCGAGCGCGTCGGGGTCGGAGGTGGCCAGGTCGGCGGGACGCGAGAGGGACTCGCGCAGCGGGCCCTGGACCAGGCCCCACACGTACTCGTCGACGGGCTCGACCCCGAGGATGTCGGAGACGATCCAGTCGGCGCCGGCGGGGACCTTCTCGACGAGGTCGCCGAACCCGGTGGCGGTGAGGCGCTGCGGGGCCGTCGCCATGAGGTCGAGGTCGGCGACCAGGGCCGTCGGTGCCGGGCAGTTGCGGGTGATCTTGAAGCCGTCCTTGGTGATGGACGAGCCGAACGCCGCGTAGCCGTCCATCGAGGCGGCCGTGCAGACGTTCATGTAGGGGCGCTCGAGCTCGCCCGAGGCGAGCTTGACGATGTCGTTGAGCGTGCCCGCGCCGATCGAGCAGGCGACCGCGTCGGTGCCCCGCAGGTGCTCACGGATCAGCTCGACGTTCTCGTAGCCCGCGTACAGGGTCGGGACGCCCGGGAACACGTAGGGCTCGTCGAGGTCGATACCGGCGGCGCGCAGCGACGCCGTCACCGCCTCCCCGGCGAGGTCCCACGTGTTGCCGTCGGCCACCACGATGCCGCGCCGGCCCGGGAACTGCTCGGCGAACACGTCCCCGGTCCGGTCCACCACCCCTCGTCCGTGGACGATCGCCTTGGTGTCGGTGGCGGTGCTCAGTGCGGTGGCGATCAGGTCCTCGGTCATGACAGCTTCTCCTTCTCGGCGTGGGCTTGGTGGTGCGCGGCGGTTCAGCCGGCGACGTGGTCGACGGTGTCGTGGATGAGCCCCTGCAGCGCCGGGTACTGCTTCGCGTACTGGTCGACGTAGAAGGAGTACTCCTCGTGGCGGGCCTTGTTCGGCTCGAGCCGCGCGCGCGTGTGCACCATCGCCTCGGCGGCCTCCTGGACCGAGGGGTGCAGGCCTGCGCCGGTCGCGGCGAGGATGCAGGAACCGAGGGTGACGGCGTCGCCGACCTCGGTGAGCGTGATCGGCACGCCGGTGACGTCGGCGTGCATCTGGATCCAGTCCCCGGACTTCAGCGCGCCGCCGGCGGCGACGAACTCCTCGACCTCGAGGCCGCCCTCGCGCAGCCCCCGCATGTTGAGCTCGACGCCGTAGGCGACCGACTCCTGGACGGCCTTGTACAGGTGTGCCCGGGTGTGGGAGAGCGACAGGCCGGAGACGGTGCCGCGCGCCTTGGAGTCGGAGTACGGCGTGCGGTTGCCCTGGAAGTACTCGGTGAAGATCACGCCGTCGGACCCGGGCGGGATGTCGCGCGCCTGGGCGTTGAGCACGTCGTAGGGGTTGAGGCCGGTGCGCTCGGCGGCGTCGACGATGTCCTGGCAGAACTCGTCCCGGAACCACTTGAGGACGGAGCCGGAGGACGTCAGCGAGGTCTCGACCGTGTACTGGCCGGGGACCACGCCGTCGACGTACCCGCCGAAGAACCCCGGTCCCGAGATCGGCTCGGCGCTCTGGCCGGACATCACGTGGCTGGAGCCCGTCACGAGGGTCATCTTGCCGGGGCTGAGGACGCCCAGGCCGATCTGGCCGTGCCAGGCGTCGCCGCCGCCCTGCGCGACGGGCGTCCCCGGCGTCAGCCCGAGCTCCTCGGCGGCGTGGGAGGTGAGGCCGCCGACTGCCACGCCCAGGTCGTTGACGGTCTCGGGGAGCTTGTCGAACACGTCGCCGGCGCCGGCCGCCTCGTAGAGGTCCACCGGCCAGCCGCCGTTGTCGCGGTCGTAGTAGGACCGGTGCGCGGCCGTGTTGATGTTGAGGGTCCACTGGCCCGTGAGCTGGTAGGTCAACCAGTCGGGCGCGTCGATGAGACGGTACGCGGCGTCGTACGTGTCGGGCTCGTTCTCCTTGAGCCAGGCCGCCTTGAACGGGTACCACTCGGCGGTCGGCGGGAGCGTGCCGTCACCGGTGTACCGCGTGGCCGGCGAGGGGTGCCCGACGACGCGCTGGGCCTGCTCGGTGGCCCGCACGTCCATCCACATGATCGCGGGGCGCAGGGCCTTGCCGGTCCGGTCCATGGCGACGACCGTCATCGTCGTCGCGTCGTAGGAGATGCCCTTGATGTCGCGACCGGCCAGGCCGGACTCGCGCATCGCCTTGGCGGTCGACGCCTTGAGCGCCTCCCACCAGTCGGTCGGGGACTGCTCCGCCCAGCCCGGGCGGGGGTGGGTCGTGCGGTAGGTCGTCGCCGCGAAGACGACGGGCCGACCGACGAGGTCGAATATCCCGACCCGGCAGCTCTCGGTGCCGAAGTCGATGCCCATGACGAACGGGCCGGTGGGGGTACGAGCAGACATCGTCGCCTCTCTTCGCTGGACGTCCTCCCGCGCGACCTCGCGCGGGCGGTCGGTGGGGGTCGGCGCGGCCGCGCCGGATCTGGTCGGTCGGTGCCTGGTCAGTCGGTGTCGTCGTCGGTCCAGCCGAGCGCCTCCCGTTCGGCGGCGGGGATCAGGTGGTCGATGCGGCTCAGCGCGAAGGTGGGCTGCTCCTCGGCCGGCAGCGCCTCGGCGTCGTCGAGGGTGTTGTCACCGGTGAGGACGAGCGTGGACGCCATCGACGTGCGCACGGCCATGCCGATGTCGGTCGCGAGGCGGTCGCCGACCATCATGCAGCGCGACGGGTCGACGTCGAGGCCCACGAGGGCCGCCTCGAGCATCGCTCCCTCGGGCTTGCCCATGTTGGCCTGCAGCGTGGCCCCGGTCGTCGCCTCGATGGCGGCGACGATGCCGGCGGCGTCGGGCTCGCCACGGCCGCCCGGGAACGGGCAGTAGCGGTCGGGGTTCGTCGTGATGAGGAACGCCCGCTCGTGGAACCAGATCGCGTCGAACGCGATCTGCAGCTTGCGGTAGTCGAAGGTCCGGTCGTAGGACGCGATGACGATGTCGATCTCCGCGGGATCCTCGGATCGCCGGATCCCGGCGGCGTCGAGCGCCCGCAGGAGCGGGGGCTCCGCGATGGGGAAGACGGTCGCGTCGGGGTGGTGGGCCTGGAGCCACCGCACGGTCGTCACGACCGTGTTGGCGATCTCGTCGACCGGGGTCGGCAGCCCGAGGCCCTCGAGCTTGGTCGCGTACTCGGCGGGGTCCTTGGTGGGGTTGTTCGACAGGAACCGGACCGGGAGCTCGCGCCGGTGGAGCTCCTCGATGAGTCGCTTCGCACCCGGGAGGAGGTGGTCGCCCAGGTAGATCGTCCCGTCCATGTCGAAGACGTAGGCCTCGTAGAAACCGGTGGGACCGGCCTGGTCGATCATGTGGTGCTGCCCTTCTGCGTGTGCGGTACGGCGGACGTGGCCCGGCGGCGCGCGTCCCTGCGGTGCCGGGACGACTCCGGGGCGAGGGCCTCGGCCCCCGCCCCGGAGCGGTGATCAGATCGTGGTGACCAGGTAGATGAGCGTGGTCCCGATGAAGATCGCACCTGCCGGCGGGTCGATGTGCGTGTCGCCGCGGGCGTTGAAGATCCGCGAGAACGCCTCACCGAGGACACCGCCGAAGAGGCCGGCGAGACCACCGACGACGACGGCGACCCATGGGTCCGTGCCGACGACGGTGAGCAGCTGGACGGCCGCGAGGCCGGCGAGGATCGTCATGTGGTGCGTGACCGGGGTCTTCAGCCCCAGGCTGAGGAAGATCAGCGAGATGGCCGAGATCGCCCAGCCGATGAGGAACACCTGGCTGACGATGTTGGTGTAGGCCGGGTTGTCCGTGGGGACGTTGCCGATGAGCCACACGGCGACGAACGCGAAGAGCAGACCGGAGGTCAGGCCGTGCAGGGCCGACATGCTCCACTTCTCCTGGTGCTCGACCCAGTGCGTGCCGTCCTTGAGCGAGAGCGGGCTGTGCCCCTTGAACGGACCGACCAGCGAGCGCGACTTCACGCCGAACACGAGACGGGCGACGACGGCGACACCCACGACCGACAGGGCGACCGTGTCCGTGGTGAACAGCAGTCCCTCGCCCTCGGGGGCCCAGAGGCCGAAGAGCCAGATGAAGAACTGGTTCATGACGTAGCCGAGGATGCCGAAGACACCACCGACGATGAAGATGTCGGCCTTCGGGTAGCCGGCGAGCGGCGTGACGATGTCGCGGCCGTTCACTCCCTCGGGGAAGTATCCGCGCTTGGCCGCGTAGGCCGCCGCGGCCGCACCGCCGGCGAAGGCGATGTGCGGGCCGAAGACCGGGCCGAACGCGAACACACTGATGAAGTCCTGCGCCACCGGCACGCCGCCGAGCAGGGCGGAGAACCCGAACAGGAAGGCGAAGCCGGTGAAGATGAATGCGGTCTGCCCGCCGATGGCGGCGCCGAACGCACCTCCGGCAAAGGCGACGATCAACCAGACGATGTCGATTTCCACGTCGGTGGTACCTCTCTCTTCCCCCACGGCGTCGTGGGGAGTGTCGTGACTGCGGTGTCGGACCGCCGACGTCGGACGATGACGATGGCGGATCCGGGCCGCGCGGGGGGACCCTGCGACCCGAGGTCCGCGCCCCGACCGGTATACCGGTCGGGGCGCAGGGGTCAGGAGGCGGAGGAGCCCGCCTGCTGGTTCTTGCTCTCGTAGTCGCTGAGCACGGCGACCTTGTCGGCGGACGCCGAGCTCTCGTCGAACTCGTGGCCGAGCCACTCGCCGGCGAGCTTGCGCGCCAGCTCGAGACCGATGACGCGCTGGCCGAAGGTGAGGACCTGCGCGTTGTTGGACTTGATGAGACGCTCGACGCTGAACGAGTCGTGGGCGACCGAGGCCCGGATGCCCGGGACCTTGCCCGCGGCCATCGCCACGCCCATCCCGGTGCCGCACACCAGCAGCGCGCGGTCGGCCTCACCGCCGGCGACCTTCTCGCCGGCCGCCGTACCGATGTTGGGGTAGGGGTTCGCGTCGGCGTTGTCGCCGACGCCGACGTCGATCACCGAATCGACCCTGGGGTCCGCCTCGAGGTCGGCCTTGAGGGCCTCCTTGTACTCGTACCCGGCGTTGTCCGAACCGACAACTATCCGCCAGCCCATGTCGCCTCCCGTTCCGGCGCCTGCGCGCCTCTCGGGTGACGGTTCTCGGGCTCCGTCACCCGTCGCACCCGTGCGGCGCGATCTGCTTCGGGACCCTACCAAAGGGCTCGACAGATGCTCACCCATGGTGAGCGGAAGTGCACGGGTGTCGTCGATGCGTGCGAATCTGCGCGTGCCCCGTCCCTTCGGGGGTGCGGTTCGTGCCCGTCGGACCCCTCCCTCACACCGGGGGCAGCGGCCTGCCGCGCGCCAGCCCGGACCTCGAGATGCGCTCGGCGAGCGCCCGCAGGGTCGGCTCGTCGATGACGAGGTCGGTCACGGCACCCGCACGCAGCGCCCCGAGCGTGGGGCGGACCTTCGCACTGCCGGAGACCACGCACACGCGGCGGCCGATGCGCCGCAGCGCCGCGGGCGACGGCCCCGACGCGCGGGCGTTCGTCGCGATGTCCGCGTACGTACCGTCCTCCCGCAGCAGCACGGTGCAGATGTCGCCGACGACGCCGGCCGCCTGCAGGCTCGCGATCTCCGTCTGGTCGAGGTAGCCGCCCGCGTAGACCTGGGAGCTGAGCGACCCGGTGAAGGCGCCGACGCCGAACAGCGCGACGTCGGTCCGTGCCTGGAGCGCGCGGACCGCGGCGAGCGACCGTTCGCGCCACATCGCGAGCTTGGTCTCCGGGTAGTCGAAGAAGGCCGGCACCGGGAAGTGGTGCACCGAGGACTCGAAGGCCCGCGCAGCTGCCTCCATGATGGCGCCAGCGTACGGAATGCCCGTCGTCGTCGGGTTGGCCGCGCCGTTGAGCTGGACGACCGCCGACCGCGGCGCGGCGCGGGCGACGAACTGCGCGACCACGGCGGCGATGGTGTTCCCCCACGCGATGCCGAGCACCGAGCCGGGCTGCATCCAGCCCGACACCAGCCGGCCGGCCACGCGGGCCACCTGCTCGAGCCGCTGCACCTCGGTGGACGCCGGCCGCACCGTCACCACGTGCGTCTGCACGCCGAACAGGTCGCGCAGCACCATCGACTCCCGCGTCCCCATCTCGGCGGGCGGGTGCAGCTCGATGCGCACCATGCCCGAGGCGCGCGCCTGCTTGATCAGTCGCGAGACGGTCGAGCGCGACACGCCCGTGCGCCGAGCGATCGTCTCCATGGTCTCGTCCTGCAGGTAGTACATCGAGGCAGCCTCGAAGACCTCCCGCTCGCGGTCACGCTCGTCCACCGGTCCTCCGTCGTCGTGCACGTCCGCCCACCTGAGTTGTGCGGATGTGCGATGGCGACCATCCTAAGGATCAACACGACGCGGTGGACGCGATCCTCAGGCGTCGACGCACGAGCCGATGGAGGAGCGAGCACGTGAACACGACAGCACTCACACCCGAGTCGCGCCAGGACGCTCTGGAGCAGATGGCCACCAAGGAGCTCGACGTCCTGGTCATCGGGGGTGGAGTCACCGGGGCGGGTGTCGCCCTCGACGCCGCGACCCGCGGCCTGACGACGGGCATCGTGGAGATGCGGGACTGGGCGTCGGGCACCTCGCAGTGGTCGTCCAAGCTCATCCACGGCGGCCTGCGCTACCTGTACCAGCTCAACTTCGCCCTCGTGTCGGAGGCGCTGCGCGAGCGCGGCATCCTCCTCACCACCACGGCCCCCCACCTCGTCTCGGCCCAGCCGTTCCTCTGGCCGCTCAAGCAGCGCGTCATCGAGCGCGGCTACTCGGCGGTCGGCGTCGGCATGTACGACGCGTTGTCGATCATCGGCAACCGCGGCGCGACCGTGCCCATGCAGAAGCACTACTCGCACAAGGGTGCCCTCGACCTCGTCCCGAGCCTGGACCCCGAGACCCTCATCGGCGGCATCCGCTTCTACGACGCCCGCGTCGACGACGCCCGCCTGGTCATGACCCTCGTGCGCACGGCGCAGGGCTTCGGCGCCCACGCCGCGAGCCGCTCGCAGGTCACGTCGATCGTCACCGACGCCTCCGGGCGGGCCACCGGCGCGATCGTCCGTGACCTCGAGACCGGCCGGGCGATCACCGTCCGCGCCAAGCACGTCATCGGTGCGACCGGCGTGTGGACCGAGGAGACCGAGAGCCTCGGGGGTGCCGAGGGCGGGCTGCAGGTCCTCGCCTCGAAGGGCATCCACATCGTCGTGCCCAAAGAGCGCATCAAGGGCCGGACCGGTGTCTTCCTGCGCACGGAGAAGTCCGTCCTGTTCATCATCCCCTGGCAGCGCTACTGGGTGATCGGCACGACCGACACCAAGTGGACGGAGCAGGTCGACTCCCCCGTCGCGACGTCGGAGGACATCGACTACGTCCTCGAGCAGGCCAACGCCGTGCTCTCCGACAAGCTGACGCGCGAGGACATCATCGGCACCTACGCCGGCCTGCGGCCGCTGCTGCAGCCGGTGGACAAGGGCGACGGCGAGTCGACCAAGGTCTCCCGCGAGCACACCGTGACGAACCCGCAGCCAGGGCTCACGGTCATCGCGGGCGGCAAGCTCACCTCCTACCGGATCATGGCCGAGGACGCGGTCGACCACGCGCTCGGCAAGGCCCGCGCGAAGGCGAAGCCGTCGATCACCGCGACCACCCCGCTGGTCGGCGCACCCGGCCTGGAGGCCACCCGCCGCCAGCTGCCGCGCCTCAGCGCCCAGTACGACCTCAGCCGCGAGCGCGCCGAGCACCTCGTCTCGCGCTACGGCTCCGAGCTCCCGGACGTCCTCGCGACGATCGACGCGGACCCCACCCTGGCCACGCCCCTGGAGCACGCGCCGGACTACCTGCGCGCCGAGGTCGCCTACGGCGTCACGCACGAGGGCGCTCTCCACCTCGAGGACATGCTCCTGCACCGGGTCCGGCTCGACTTCGAGCTTCCGGACCGCGGAAAGGCGGCGGCCCCCGAGGTCGCCGAGGTCATGGGCGCCCTGCTCGGCTGGGACGACGCCCGGCGCGAGCGCGAGGTGCAGAGCTGGGTCGACCAGGCGGACGCGATCCTCGCCGCCCAGCAGACCGACAACGACGCGGCGGCCTCGGCCACGCGCACGGCGGTGCCCCAGCTCGTCCCCGTCGTCGAGATCGATCCGGCACACTGACCCCAGAGCGGGCGGGCGAGGGCCCTCCGGCCCCCGCCCGCCGTCGAACCCCCGAAGGACCGGTCGCCGGAAACCGCCGACGACCGGAAGCACATCGACATCGCCGTCGAAAGGAAACGCCCCCACCATGAGCGACCAGAAGTACGTCCTTGCCATCGACCAGGGCACGACGTCGTCCCGGGCCATCATCTTTGACCACTCGGGCCAGATCGTCTCGGTCGGCCAGCTCGAGCACGAGCAGATCTTCCCCCGCGCGGGCTGGGTCGAGCACGACCCCAAGGAGATCTGGAACAACGTCCGTGAGGCCGTGGGACTCGCCCTGTCCAAGGCCTCCCTCAACGCCGGCAACATCGCCGCCGCCGGCATCACCAACCAGCGCGAGACCACCGTCGTGTGGGACAGGAAGACCGGGGAGCCGGTCTACAACGCGATCGTCTGGCAGGACACCCGGACCGACAAGATCATCAAGGAGCTCGCCGGGGACGAGGGCGAGGAGAAGTACAAGTCGCGCGTCGGCCTGCCGCTCGCGACCTACTTCTCCGGCCCGAAGATCAAGTGGATCCTCGACAACGTCGACGGCGCCCGCGAGAAGGCCGAGGCCGGTGACCTCGTCTTCGGCAACACCGACGCCTGGGTGCTGTGGAACATGACGGGCGGCGTCGACGGCGGCCTGCACGTGACCGACGTGACCAACGCGTCGCGCACCATGCTCATGGACGTCACGACGCTCACGTGGGCCGAGGACATCGCGGCCGACATGGGGATCCCCGTCTCGATGCTCCCGGAGATCCGCTCCTCCTCCGAGGTCTACGGCAAGGGCCGCCAGCAGGGTCTGCTCGCCGACGTGCCGATCTCCGGCATCCTCGGCGACCAGCAGGCCGCCACGTTCGGCCAGGCCTGCTTCCAGGTCGGCATGGCCAAGAACACCTACGGCACCGGCAACTTCATGCTCATCAACACGGGCACGGAGCCGGTCTTCTCGGAGAACGGGCTGCTGACGACCCTCGGGTACAAGATCGGCGACCAGCCGGCCGTGTACTGCCTCGAGGGCTCGATCGCCGTCACCGGCTCGCTGGTCCAGTGGCTGCGGGACAACCTGGGGATCATCTCCTCGGCGCCCGAGGTCGAGGAGCTCGCCAAGACGGTCGAGGACAACGGCGGCGCCTACTTCGTCCCGGCGTTCTCCGGCCTGTTCGCGCCTTACTGGCGGTCCGACGCCCGCGGTGCCCTCGTCGGCATGACCCGGTTCGTCAACAAGGGGCACATCGCCCGCGCGACCCTGGAGGCCACGGCCTTCCAGACGCGCGAGGTCCTCGACGCCATGAACGCCGACTCCGGGGCCGAGCTGGCCGAGCTCAAGGTCGACGGCGGCATGGTCGCCAACGAGACGCTCATGCAATTCCAGGCCGACATCCTCGGCGTGGACGTGGTCAAGCCGGTCGTCGCCGAGACCACCGCCCTCGGCGCGGCCTACGCGGCCGGCATCGCCGTCGGGTTCTGGAAGGGCGAGCAGGACGTCATCGACAACTGGGCCGAGGACAGGCGCTGGAAGCCGCAGCTCGACGAGGCGGAGCGCGAGCGCACCTACCGCCTGTGGAAGAAGGCCGTGACGAAGACCTTCGACTGGGTCGACGACGACGTCAGCTGACCTCTGGCGAGCGACCCCCGCTCGACGAGTGAGCGGAGTTCTGCTCGACGGTGAGCGGAGTTCTGCTCGACGGGTGAACGCACTCGTCCAACGTGCGAGGGGCGCGCGGTCTTCACGGCCGCGCGCCCCTCGTGCGTGTTCGACCCGACCTCGTCGTGCCGGTCTCAGCCTCCTGAGACGGACAGCTCGGCCTGGGCGAGCACGGCGGCCCAGGCGTCGTCGACGTCGCGCGAGGCGAGCCAGGCGTCGGGCAGGTGGGCGCGCTTCGGCCCCCCGGCGCGGCCTCGCTGCCCCTCCGCGCCCTCGCCGGGATAGGGCGAGTCGAGGTCCAGCTCGGCGACCAGGGCGTCGAGCTCGGCGAGGGTCGAGACGAGGGCGAAGGCGCGCCGGGCGTCGCCGCCCACCGGGTAACCCTTGAAGTACCAGGCCACGTGCTTGCGCATCTCGCGCAGCGCGCGGTCCTCGTCGCCGAGGTGCTCGACCATCAGCTCCGCGTGGCGGCGCAGCACGCCCGTCACCTCGCGCAGCCCCGGTCGCACCCGGGCGGGCGAACCGGTCGCGGCCGCGACGAGGTCGGTGAACAGCCAGGGACGGCCCTGGCAACCGCGTCCGACGACGACGCCGTCCGCCCCGGTCGTCGCCATCATCTGCGCGGCGTCCTCGGCGGACCACAGGTCGCCGTTGCCGAGCACGGGCACCGTCCGCACCGCCTCCTTCAGGCGCGCGATCGCCTCCCACCGCGCGCTGCCCGAGTAGTGCTGCTCGAGCGTGCGCGCGTGAAGTGCCACGGCGGCGGCGCCGGCCGACTCGGCGGCCCGCCCGGCGTCGAGGTAGGTGAGGTGGTCGTCGTCGATGCCCATCCGCATCTTCACGGTCACCGGCACCTCGTGGCCGCGCCCCCTGCTCGCCGTGCGTGCGGCGTCGACGGCGCCGCGCACGATGTCGGTGAACAGGTCGGCCTTCCAGGGCAGCGCCGCTCCCCCGCCCTTGCGCGTGACCTTGGGGACCGGGCACCCGAAGTTGAGGTCGACGTGGTCCGCCCGGTCCTCCTCCACGAGGATCCGCACGGCGGCCGCGACCGTCACCGGGTCGACGCCGTAGAGCTGGACCGAGCGGACCGGGTCGGTGGGGTCCGGGGTGATCATGCGCATCGTGTCCGGCGTGCGCTCGACGAGCGCCCTGGACGTGATCATCTCGCAGACGTACAGGCCCGCGGGAGCATGCGTCCCGACGGCGTCGCTCACCCGGCGCTCGGGCGCCAGCGCAGCCTCGCCCGCCTCGCGGCACAGCTGCCGGAACGGCGGCAGGGTGACGCCGGCCATGGGGGCCAGGACGACGGGCACGCCGACGCGAACCTCCCCCACCTGGAGTCCCACCCCCTCGTCGAGGGTGCGGTTCGTCGTCGTCGACCGTCGGGTCCCCGACGGGGCACCCCCACCTGCCTCGGTCACCGTGCCGGTCATCCGCCCGCTCCTGCTCGTCCGTCCTCCGGGTCCGTCGCGCCCGACGGGCTCTCCATTGTGCGGCACCCCGCCGGCGCCCCGGGTGGGACGGTGCTCACGGCTCGTTGCTCACGGCTCGGTGCCCACGGCCACGCGGTCCTCACCTCGGTGCCCACGGCCGCGCGGTCGTCACCTCGGGTGGACGGCCACGCGGTCGTCGCGTCGCGCCGACCGCAGCCGGTTCGTGGGGCCGGGGCGGCACCCGGCGCTCATGTGCTCGTGGCCGCCGCCCGCCCGGCGTCGGGTGCGGCCAGGAGTGCGCGCAGCGCGGCGTCGAGCACGGCCTCGGGGTCGACCGCAGCGCGGTCGTGGTGGCGCGCATACGTCGGGGCGGCATCGTCGTCGACGGGGGTCGTCGGCTCCGTCCGGGCAGCGCCCGCGGTGAGGGCGCTGCCCAGCACGAGATTCGACACCGCGTAGGCGAGCGCGAGCGGGTCGCCCCGACCGCTGCTGCGCAGCCGGCGTACGAGCTCCTCCGACAGGGCCAGGTACGCGGGGCCCCGGGGCGGGCGGGCGGCGAGCACGTGGATGGCCCACGGGTGCCGCAGCAGGTGCCGGTAGAGCGCCAGCGCGAGCTCACGTACCTCGCCGGCGCCATCGACGGCCTGCCGCACCTGACCGGCGCCATCGACGGCCTGCCGGACGTCGGCGTCACGGGCGAGGGCGTCGTCGAGGGCGAGATCGTGGGCGTCGGCAAGCCCGTCGAGCCGCGAGTACAGGCTCGCGGGCGCCACCCCGAGCGCCCCGGCGAGCCCGCGCAGCGTGAAGCCGGCGAGGCCCGACTCGTCGAGCAGCCGGACCGACGCGGCCGCGATCGTGCCCGGGTCGATCGATCTGCGCCGCTGCACCGTGCGGACCTGATCCCAGTAACCCATCTCACCCCTTAACCATCGCGTGTTAGTTTAGCAGGATGATCGACGCACGGACCCTCCCCCTGGGCGACGGCTCCCGCACCCTGCGACCGCTCGCCGAACGGGACGCCGCGCGTTACGCGGAGGGCACGCGCGACGAGGCGGTGATCAGGTGGGCGCACCTGCCCGAGCCCACCTACACGACGACGTCGGTGGCCCGGATCGCGCGTGACGTCGTCCCCGCGGGACTCGCCCGCGGGGACCTCGCCCTCCTCGCCGTCGTCGACCAGGACGACCTCCTGGTCGGCAGCCTCGTGCTGTTCGGCGTCACGTCGACGACCGGCGAGGTGGGCTTCTGGCTCCGCGCGGACGCCCGCGGAACGGGGCACGCGGCGGGCGCACTCGCGCTGGCCCGCACCCTGGCGGTGCGCTGCGGTCTGACGACGCTGACGGCGCGTACCTCGCCGGACAACGCCGCTTCCGGCCGTGCGCTCGCACGCGCGGGGTTCATTCCCGTGCGCACGGACGTCGACCGGGCTCCGTCCGGCGCGTCGGTCCCCCTGATCCACCACGAGCTGAGGCTGACGGCGTCGTCGGACCAGGCACCGTCCGACGACGTCGCGGGATGAGCGCCGGGGTTCACTCGCCGGGCATGGGCAGAACCCCGCTCACTCGTCGGGCAGAACCCCGCTCACTCGCCGGAACGTGCGTCAGGCGCCGACGAGGCGCTGCGCGAGGTAGCCCGCGACCTGGTCGAGTGCGACCCGCTCCTGGGTCATCGTGTCGCGGTCGCGCACGGTGACCGCCCGGTCCTCGAGCGAGTCGAAGTCGACGGTGAGGCAGTAGGGCGTACCGATCTCGTCCTGACGGCGGTAGCGGCGCCCCACGGCGCCGGCGTCGTCGAAGTCGACGTTCCAGCTCTGGCGGAGCTCGGCCGCGAGGTCCCGCGCCATCGGGGACAGGTCGGCGTTGCGGGACAACGGCAGCACGGCGGCCTTGACGGGCGCGAGCCGGTGGTCGAGGCGCAGCACGGTGCGCTTGTCGACCCCGCCCTTGGCGTTCGGGGCCTCGTCCTCGGTGTGCGCCTCGACGAGGAAGGCCATGAGCGAGCGCGTGAGCCCCGCCGCCGGCTCGATGACGTAGGGCGTCCAGCGGGTGTCCTTCGTCTGGTCGAAGTAGGACAGGTCCTTGCCGGAGTGCTCCGAGTGCGTCGAGAGGTCGAAGTCCGTGCGGTTGGCGATGCCCTCGAGCTCGCCCCACTCCCCGCCGGCGAAGCCGAACCGGTACTCGATGTCGACCGTCCGCTTGGAGTAGTGCGAGAGCTTCTCCTCGGGGTGCTCGTAGTGCCGCAGGTTCTCCCGGGCGATGCCGAGGTCGGTGTACCAGGCGGTGCGCTGCTCGATCCAGTACTCGTGCCAGTCCTCGTCCGTGCCGGGCTCGACGAAGAACTCCATCTCCATCTGCTCGAACTCGCGGGTGCGGAAGATGAAGTTGCCGGGCGTGATCTCGTTGCGGAAGGACTTGCCGATCTGGCCGATGCCGAACGGTGGCTTGCGGCGCGCGGAGGTCATGACGTTGGAGAAGTTGACGAAGATGCCCTGGGCGGTCTCGGGCCGCAGGTAATGCAGGCCGGACTCGTCCTCCACCGGGCCGAGGTGCGTGCGCAGCATCATGTTGAAGTCGCGCGGCTCGGTCCAGCGCCCGCGGGTGCCGCAGTTGGGGCAGGGCAGGTCGGTGATCGCGACGTCGTCGGGGTTGTCGATGCCCTTGCGCTGCGCGTACTCCTCCTGCATCTGGTCCACGCGGTAGCGCTTGTGGCACTCGAGGCACTCGGTGAGCGGGTCGGTGAAGGCGCCGACGTGGCCGGAGGCGACCCACACCTTGCTCGGCAGGATGATCGACGAGTCGATGCCGACGACGTCGTCGCGGGACGTCACCATGCGGCGCCACCACTGGCGCTTGATGTTCTCCTTCAGCTCGACGCCGAGAGGTCCGTAGTCCCAGGCGGAGCGGGTACCGCCGTAGATCTCGCCGGACTGGAACACGAAGCCCCGTCGCTTGGCGAGGGCGATGACGTTGTCGAGTGCGGTGGCGGCCATGTGGTCTCCGTACTTCTGCCGCGCCGTGCGCGACGGTCGAGCCGCACCCGGGTGGTGCGGACGGGGACCACCGTAGACGCCGGGGCCGGGTGGGGCGACGCGCGTCCGGGCATCGCCGTCCCGTCCGTGCGTCACGCGCGGCAGCGCACCCGCCGCGTGCAGCTCCGGCGCGGGTAGAACCGCGCGGACGCGGATCGGACCGCCGCTACATGTCCTGGTACATCGACGGCACCTCGTCCGGGACGGCCAGCACCCGTCCGTCGCCGATCGCCAGCGTCGCGGGCCCACCGTCGGTCGAGGTGAAGGCGACCTGGAGCACGTCGACACCGGTCACGTCGAGCTCCAGCTCGACCGCCTCGCTGAGCGTGACCTCGCCGCTCCACAGCGTGGCGCCGTCGCCGATGACCTGGACACGGACGACGCGGGCGTCGAAGGCCGCCTCCTCGTCGGGCAGGACGTTCTCGTCGTCCCACCGGCCGATCGTGCCGATGAACGTGCGGAAGCCGCCGTCGAGGTCCCAGGCCAGCGTGTCCGCATCACGGCCGGCGCTCGTGAGGATGCCGTACGGGAAGTTCTCGCCGGCGATCTGGACAGCATCCGTCCTGGGGTAGCCGTAGCTCTCGCCGTCGGCGGGCTCCTCGAGCGACTCGAGGTAGAGCCGCGTGCTCGGCTGCGCCACCTCGACCTCCACCGTGCCGTGGTGGGTCTCCCCCGCCGCCGGCTCCTGGCCGACGATCGTGCCGACCGCCTGGCCGTCGGCCAGCACCTGGGTCGGGACGATGTCTGCACCGCCGAGCTCGCTCTGCGCCTGCTCGACCGTCTGACCCGTGAGGTCGGGCGTCTCGCCACCGCGCAGGAACACCAGCCAGACCACCAGCACGACGACGAGGAGCGCCACCAGAGCGCCACCGATGATCACCGGCATGCGCGACCGGGTGGCGCCCCCGGAACCACCGGTGCCCGTACCGCCCGCCGCACCCGGTCCGCCGTATCCGGTCGCGCCGTAGCCCGCGGCACCGCCGGGTCCGCCGGGTCCGCCGGGTCCGGACGGACCGCTCGTGCCGTACACCTGGCCGGTCGTGCCGGGTCCCGGCCCGCCGTACGGGGCCGATGCCGGCGAGCCGGCACTCGTGGCTCCCGGGCCCACCCACGGCTGGCCCGCCGCGCCCGGACCGGCCTGCCACGGCGCCGCCTGGCCGGGCATCCCCTGGGCCGGCCCACCCTGCGCAGGCTCCCCCTGGCCGGGCGTCCCGTGGCCAGGCACCCCGGGTCCGGGCGCGGCCTGAGCAGGCATCCCGGGCCCTGGAGCGACCTGCCCCGCGGGCGCGATGCGAGTCTGCCCCTCGCCCACCCGCTCCACGAGGGCGGGATCGACCTGCCTGGTCTCGTCGCCCCCGGTCGCCGCGGCGGCGGTGCGCCGGCCGAGGTCCGTCGTGCCATCCTCCTGCGGCCGCCGCGGGGCGGTCGGTCCGGGCGGTGGGGCGTCGAGCTTTCCCAGCGCAGGCAGGCCGCGGAGCTCCTCGGCCAGGTGTCCGAGCTCCTCCGCCACGTCGGCGGCGCCCGGCCGGTCGGCCGCGTCCTTGGCGACCATCCGCCCGACGGCGGTCCACAGCTGGTCGGGGAATCCCTCGGGCCGCCCCGGCAGGTTCTCGGAGTGCCGGCGCAGCACCCCGTACGTCCCGCCGGGCCCGGCGAACGGCGTCACGCCGACCACCATCTCGTAGAGCATGACGCCGAGCGCGTAGACGTCGGTGGCCGGGCCGGGCGGCTCCTCCTCGATGATCTCGGGTGCCATGTACAGCGGGGTACCGAGCATGGCGGTGGAGGTGGTGGCGTGGAGGGCCTGCGTGACGCGGGCGACGCCGAAGTCCGACACCTTGGGCACCATCGTCCCGTCCGCGCCGCCCTCGGCGAGCAGCACGTTGCCGGGCTTGACGTCGCGGTGAATCACGCCGCGCCCGTGGATCGCCTCGAGGCCGCGGGCGATGAGCCGGCCGTACCAGCAGGCCTCGCCGGGTGGGAGCGTGCCGCGCTCGTCGAGCAGTCCGCGCAGGTCCCCGCCGGGGACGTACTCCATGACGATCGCGAGGGTGCTGCCCTCGACCACCAGGTCGTGGACCTGGACGACGTTCTCGTGCAGGACCCGGACGAGGAAGGAGCGCTCCTGGATGAAGCGGTGGACGATCTCGGCGTCGTCGGCGTACTCGGAGCGCAGGATCTTCACGGCGACCTGCTTGCCGTCCTCGTTGCGGTGCCCCGCCCACACGGCGCCCATCGCGCCCTTGCCGACCTGCCGGTCGAGCGTGTAGCGGCTGCCGAGCGGCCGTGACGTCATGGATCCTCGAGTCTCGCTGGAGTGGGTCGGGTTCAGGCGAAAGGGTACCGATGCGCCGCTGCGGTCGCGGCGCGCCGCCACGGCGCGGCTCAGCCGTCGCCGTACCGCGCCGGCAGCTCGCCGGGCGGGGTGAGCACGCGGCCGTCACCCACGGCGAACGCCGCCGACGTCGAGTCGCCCCCGCTCGTCAGCGACCAGCTGATGACGAGCTCGTCGACCCCCTCGACGTCGAGGGTCACGTTCCTCGGCTCGTCGACGGTCACGGAACCGCTCCACAGGATCTCGCCGTCACCCGTGACCTCGACGGCGACGACCCGCGACTCGAACCTCTCCTGCTCCTCCGGGTCGGAGAAGCTCGCGGGCCACCGCCCGAGGGTCGCACTGAAGACGTGGAAGCCGGAGTCGAGGTCCCAGCCCCAGCTCCCCGACGGCTCGCCGGGCTCGGAGGTCACGCCGTGCAGGAACGAGTCGTCGCCGATGTCGACGGCCTCCTCCTCGAACCCGGAGTACTCCTCGCCCGTGAGCGGGTCGAGGTCCTCGACGCCCCGGCGGGCGCTCTCCCGGGCGATCGTCACCTCGACCTCGCCGTCGTGCTGCTCGTCGCGACGGGGCGACTGACTCATCACGGTGCCGACCTCGTGAGAGTCGGCGAGACCGTCCTCCACGACGACGTCGACGTCGCCCAGCTCCTCCTCCGCCTCCTCGAGCGTCATGCCCCACAGGTTCGGCGTCGGGCCCGGCTCGGGCTCGTCGAGGTACCGGGTGAGCCAGACGGCGCCCAGCGCGACGATCGCGACGACCACCAGAGCGAGCACCGCCGGCATCACGAGGCGTCGGCGGCTGCGCACGGGCGCGTCGTCGGGCGCCTGCACCACCGTGCCGCGCACCGGAAGGCGCGTGGCTGCCGCGGGGACGGACCCGGACGGCTCCCGCAGGACCGTCGCCTCGTCCGCGTCCTCGGGGACGGGCTCGCGCATGCCGCTCGCCGACGAGGTCCGGGCCAGGTCCGTGCCGGGCGACGGCGCACCGGACGGACGTGAGCCGGACGACGGCGTCCCCGTCGGCGGGTGCACGAGCCGCGTACGGGCAGGAAGGTCGGCGAGGGGGGCGACCAGGCCGTCGAGCTCGTCGGCGAGCCGGGCGGCGTCCGGCCGGCTCCCGGGCTCCTTGGCGAGGGTCCGTTCGATGACGTGCCACAGCTCGTCGGGCAGTCCGTCCGGACGCCCCGGCATCATCTCGGTCTGGCGCCGCATGACCCCGTAGGTCCCGCCGTCGCCCGTGAACGGGGTGATACCGGTGAGCATCCGGTAGAGCAGGATCCCGAACGAGTAGACGTCGCTCGCCGGGGTGGGCGTGCGCTCGTGGATGACCTCGGGCGCCATGTACAGGGGCGTCCCGACCACCATCGTCGCGCTCGTGGCCTCGGTGATCTCGCCGTGGGTCACGCGGGCGACGCCGAAGTCCGTCACCTTCGGCACCACCTCGTGCTCGGTGCGCTCAAGGAGGATGTTGGCCGGCTTGACGTCACGGTGGACGACCCCGCCGTCGTGGATCGCCGCCAGCCCGCGCGCCACGCCCGCCCCGTACGCGGCGGTGTCAGCCGGCGTCAGCGTCCCGCGCCGGTCGATCTCCTGACGCAGGTCTCCCCCGTCGACCAGCTCCATGACGATGGCGAGCGTGCTGCCCTCGGCCACGAGGTCGAGCACCCGCACCACGTTCGGGTGCACGACGTTCGTCAGCAGGGTCCGCTCCTGGATGAAGCGGCGGACGATCTCCAGGTCCTCGGCCACCTCCGCCCGCAGCCGCTTGATCGCGACCACAGTCCCGTCGTCGGTGCGGTGACCTCGCCAGACCGATCCGACGGCCCCGCGGCCGATCTCCCGATCGAGCGTGTATCGGCTGCCGAGCGGCCGACCGGACATGCAGCCTCTTCTCCGTGCTCCGAGGGCGCCCGCGTGCGCGGGCGATTGAATCGTGGACAGGGTAGCGACCAGGTCCGCAGGTCGCAGGCGGGGAGGTCGGGCGGCAGGGCCCGTGGGCGGGTGGCATGTGGCGGCGACGGGGCCCGATCGGTGCGGCGGCCGGAGGCGGAGAGGTCGGACACACGACGGTCCGTCAGATTGACACCCGTTCTCGAGCCTCATGAGAATGAGTCTCATGCTCCGTCCCTCCCGCGTGGTTCTCGCGTCCGCCGCGGCTGCGCTCGTGCTCGCCGGCTGCTCCGGCGCGGACCCCGACGACGACGCGGCGGTCGAGGTCGGCACCGCCGCGTACGCCTTCGAGTGGCTCGTGGAGCAGGTCGGCGGCGAGCGCGTCGCGGTGACGAACGTGACCCCGCCGGGCGCGGACGCGCACTCCCTCGAGCTCGCACCCGCGCAGGTCGTCGATCTCGAGCAGGCCGACCTCGTCGTGCACCTGCCGCAGTACCAGGCGGCCATGGACGACGCCGTCGGCCAGCTCGGAGAAGGCGCCGTGCTCGACGCCGCAGGCCCCACCGAGCCGCTCGCGCCCGAGGAGCTCGCGGAGCAGGGCGGCGACGACGCCCATGACCACGACGACGAGGACGAGGGCCACGACCACTCCCACGCCGACGCGGCCGACGACCACGCGGCCGACGACCACTCCCACGACGCCGAAGGTCACGACCACTCGGACCACGGCGCGGCCGACGACCACGCGGGCCACGACCACGGCGCGCTCGACCCGCACGTGTGGCTCGACCCGGAACGGATGATCGCACTGGCCGAGACCGTCGCGGACCGGCTGACGGAGATCGACCCCGACGGCGCCGACGCCTATGCGGACGGCCTCGACGCCGTGGTCGCCGACCTCGAGGACCTGCGCGAGCAGATCGCCGACCGGCTCGGGAGCTGCTCGGTGGAGACCGTCGTCGTCGGGCACCAGGCCTACGGGTACCTGCTCGCCCCGCACGGGTTCGTCGAGACCGGCCTCGCCGGGATCGACGGCGGCACCGAGGTCAGCCCGGCCCGCATCGCCGAGCTCTCGGCGCTCGTCGAGGAGTCGGGTGCCACGGCGATCTACCGCGACGCCAACGCGCCCGACGACGCCGTGCGCGCCGTCGCCGAGCAGACGGGCGCGGACGTCCAGGTCCTCGATCCGCTCGAGATCGCGCCCGCCGACGGTGACTACCGTGACGCCATGCAGGCGAACATCGACGCCCTCGCGACCGGACAGCAGTGTGGCTGAGGCGCCCCCCACCTCCGTCCGACCCCTCGAGGTCGACGACGTCCGCGTGACGATCGACGGCCAGCGCATCCTGCGTGGCGTGTCCCTGACCGTGGCAGCCGGTGAGTGCGTCGCCCTCATGGGGCCCAACGGGTCGGGCAAGTCGACGCTCGTCCGATCGATCGTCGGCGTGCGCCGACCGACGTCCGGCGCGGTCCGTCTCTACGGCCGGGACATGGCCGGACGCCGGAGCTCCGTCCCGTGGCCGCGCCTCGGGTACGTGCCGCAGCGCGCCTCCGCGGGCTCCGGCGTGCCGGCCACGGCGCGCGAGGTCGTCGCCGCCGGCGACCTCGCGGGCTGGCGCTGGCGACCGCGCAGCGGTGCGGACGCGCGTGCGCGGGCGGCCCTCGCACGCGTCGGCCTCGACGACCGCGAGAACGACCCGGTCCACGTGCTCTCCGGCGGCCAGCAGCAGCGGGTCCTGGTCGCACGGGCGCTCGTGCGCGACCCGGACCTGCTCGTCCTCGACGAGCCGCTGTCCGCGATGGACTCCGCGTCCCAGCGGGCCACCACCGACCTCCTCGCCGACTTCACCGCCCGGGGTGGCGCCGTCGTCGTCGTGCTGCACGAGCCCGGCCCGCTGGCCCCCCTCCTCGACCGGGCCGTCGTCCTTCGCCACGGGGCCGTCGTGCACGACGGCGCTCCACCACCGCCGGCCCCCGGGCACGACGAGCCCGACCACCGTCACCACCACCACGAGGACACCACGGAGGACGCACCTGCAAGGGCCGTCCTCGAGCCGGGTGCACCACTGCCCGCACCGAGAGGGGCGATCTGATGGGGATCGTCGAGACGCTGAGCGAGATGCTCGGCAGCCCGCTCATGCGCCGGTCGCTGGTCGTGGCGGTGCTCGTCGGGGTCGCGGCCCCGGTCATGGGCACCTACCTCGTCCAGCGCCGGCTCGCGCTGCTCGGCGACGGCATCGGTCACGTAGCGCTCACGGGCGTCGCGCTCGGCTGGCTCGTCGGGTCGCTCACCGGCGTCTCCCCGATCGACCGGTTCGCGGTACCGGGGGCGATCGTCGCCTCGGTCGCCGGGGCGCTGCTCATCGAGCTGGTCCGGGCCCGCGGCCGGACGTCCGGCGACGTCGCGCTGGCCATGCTCTTCTACGGCGGCATCGCGGGTGGCGTCCTCATCATCACGATCTCGGGCGGGTCGAGCTCGACCCTCACCGGCTACCTGTTCGGCTCGATCGCGACGGTGTCCTCGCTCGACATGTGGCTCGCGCTCGTGCTCGCGGTCGTCGTCATCGGGGTCGGGGTCGGGCTGCGACCCGCCCTGTTCGCCCTGTGCCACGACGAGGAGCTCGCCAGGTCGTCGGGCCTGCCCACGTGGCTGCTGTCCGCACTCGTGTCGGTGATGGCAGCCCTCACGGTATCCGTGTCGATGCGCGTGGTCGGCGTCCTGCTCGTCTCCGCGCTGATGATCGTGCCGGTGGCGGCCTCGCAGCAGCTCACGCGGTCGTTCGCCGGCACCATGCGCCTCGCGATGGGGATCGGCCTGGTCGTCACCGTCGCCGGGCTCGTCGTCACCTACGTGCGGCCGTGGTCGCCGGGCGCCACGATCGTCGTCCTCGCGATCGGGGCCTACGCCCTGGCGGCGGTCGCGCACCCCGTGGTGGAGGCGCGCAGGCGCCGCCGCGAGGCTCCGCGGGACCCGCACCCCGAGCACGACGACGACGTCACGGTCGGCGACGCGGCACCGGCTGCCGGCTGACCGGGTCGGCGACGCGGCACCGGCTGCCGGCTGACCGGGTCGGCGTTGCGGCGGTGGATCTCCTCACGTCGGCGTCCGGTGGGCGGCTCGACGGGTGACAATGACCGGGTGCCCGACTTCCTCAGCGGATGGCCCTTCTGGGTCGTCTTCGCCTTCCTCTACGCGGGGGCGACGCTGCGCGGACAGTCGATCTACTGGCTCGGCCGGTGGGCCACCCACCTGACGGTGAACCACACCCGCCCGACGAAGGGCTGGCAGCTGCGGGCGCACGGCTGGCTCTCCGGCGAGGGGCCGCAGCGAGGGATCGATGCCCTGCGCCGCTGGGGCCTCGTGATGGTCCCCCTCGGCTATCTCACCGTCGGTTTCCAGTCGATGATCATGGCCGGCGCCGGAATCCTGCGCATCGCCTGGTGGAAGTTCTCGCTCGCACAGATCCCCGGCTCGCTCGCGTGGGCGGCGATCTACTCGACGATCGGATTCGCCGTCTGGGGCGCCGTCATCGCCGCCGCGGCCGGATCGCCGCTCGGGATCGCGGTGATCGTCGCCGTTGTCGTCCTCCTGGTCGCGACGTTCGTCGCCCACAGGCTGCGGCGGCGGACAGCGACTCCGACGACCGGGGCGACGCTCGAGACCGAGGCCGGCACCGTGGTGAGCGCACCGGCCGCTCGGACCGAGACCACGGCCCTGGACGGCGCCGTGGCGAGCACGCCGGCCACTCGGAACCAGACCACGGACCTGGACGGTGCCGAAGCCGTGGTCGACGTCGACGAGAACGCCGCGGCCTCCTGACGCAGCCGCCCGCGCGCCTTACTCAACCTTGTGGTTGACAGCGGCCCCTGCACACCCCTAGCGTCTTCTTCAACCATACGGTTGACAAAGGAGTGCACGTGCAGGACGACAGGCTCGACAAGGTGTTCGCGGCGCTGGCGGACCCGACCCGGCGCGAGATGGTCGCCCGGCTCGCGGACGGCGACGCCACGCTCACCGAGCTCGCCGAGCCCCACGCGGTCTCGGTCCAGGCGATCTCCAAGCACCTCAAGGTGCTCGAGGAGTCCGGACTGGTCTCGCGCACCCGTGAGGCGCAGCGCCGACCGGCCCACCTCGAGGCGGAGGTCCTCTCCCTCATGACGAAGTGGATCGAGCGCTACCGCCGAGCGGCGGAGGAACGATTCCAGCGTCTCGAGGAGGTGCTGGCTGCCATGGACGACGACACCACCCGACACGCAGCAACCACGAAGGAGCAGGCATCATGACCACGCAGATCCACCACCCCGAGACCACCATCGAGGCGAACCCCGACCTGCCGACGATCCGGATCGTCCGCGAGCTCGACTTCCCGGTCGAGAAGGTCTTCCGCGCCTACACCGACCGCGAGCTGTTCGCGCGCTGGATCGGCCCCCGCTCGCTCACCACCGAGATCGAGCACTGGGACTGCACCACCGGCGGCGCCTACCGGTACTCGAACGCGGACGGTGACGAGAGGTACCGCTTCTACGGCTCGTTCCACGAGGTGCGCAAGGACGAGCGCATCGTCCAGACGTTCACCTTCGAAGGCTTCCCGGACGGGGTCTCGCTCGAGACCGGCACGTTCGAGGACATCGGCGACGGGCGCACGCGTCTCACGCTGCTCTCGGTCGTCGACTCGATGGAGATCCGGGACGCCATGCTCGCCTCCGGCATGGAGGTCGGGGTCGTCGAGGGCTTCGAGAAGCTCGACGAGCTGCTCGCCGAGGGCGCCACGTGAGGGACGACGATGCTCCCGCGGACCTTCACCGACAGGTGGCGGCAGGCTTCTCCGCCGTGGTCGACGGCGTCGCGCCGGGCGCGTGGGATGCGCCGTCCCCGGTGGAGGGCTGGGCCGCGCGCGACGTCGTCGGGCACCTGACGACCTGGTTGCCGACCATGCTCGCCGCGTCCGGCGGTCCGGCGCTGCCGGAGGGCCCGGACGCGGACATCGACCCGGCCGGCGCGTGGCACCACCAGCGCCGGGCCGTCCAGGCGATCCTCGACGACCCGGCCTCGGCCGACCAGGTCCTGATCAACCCCAACTTCGGCGAGGTCCCGCTCCCAGGGGCGATCAGCCGGTTCTACGTCGGCGACGTCTTCATGCACACGTGGGACCTCGCTCGGGCCACCGGCCAGGAGCCCGGGCTCGACGCGGAGCTGTCGGAGTCGCTGCTCGCCGGCATGGCGCAGATGGAGGACGTCCTGCGCTCGTCGGGCCAGTACGGCCCCCCGGTGCCGGTGCCGGGCGACGCCTCCGCCCAGGACCGGCTCGTCGGGTTCATCGGACGTGACCCGGCGTGGGAGCCGCCCGCCGACCGGTAACGGATTGCCGCCGACGCTCCCGTTCGCCCACCTGGACCGTGCCGGGTCGAGCTCGACGTCGCACGGTCATGCTCGACGTCGCACGGTCGTGCTCGACGCCGCACGGTGCGTGACGCTCAGGCCGACAGCTGCTCCGGACCGTTGTGGTGCCGGCCGATCGGCACCATGAGGGGCCGCCCGGTCACCGGGTCGGGAACGATCGTCGAGCCGATCCCGAACACCGACTCGACGCACTCCGACGTGAGCACCTGCTCCGGGCTTCCGGCGGCGTGCACGCGCCCGCCGGCCACCGCCACGAGGTGGTCCGCGTAGCGGGCGGCGAGGTTGAGGTCGTGCAGCACCATGACGATCGTCGTGCCGCGCTCGAGGTTGAGGTCCGTGAGCAGGTCGAGGACCTCGACCTGGTGGGAGACGTCGAGGAACGTCGTCGGCTCGTCGAGGAGGAGCACGTCGGTCTCCTGGGCGAGCACCATGGCGATCCACGCGCGCTGACGCTGGCCGCCAGAGAGCTCGTCGACGGGGCGGTCGGCGAGCTCGACGGTCTGCGTGGCGGTGAGCGCACGGGCGACGGCCCGGTCGTCGGCCTCGCTCCAGCGCGCGAGCATGCCCTGGTGCGGGTGCCGGCCACGACCGACGAGATCGGCCACCGTGATGCCCTCGGGCGCCACGGGGGTCTGCGGGAGCAGGCCGAGGACCTGGGCGAGGCGGCGGGCGGGGATGCGGTGGACGTCCTTCCCGTCGAGCACCACCTGGCCGCGGCTGGGGGCGAGCAGCCGGGACATCGCGCGCAGGAGGGTCGACTTGCCGCAGGCGTTGGCGCCGACGATCGCGGTGATCCGCCCCGGCGGGACCGCGAGGCTGAGGTCCTCGATGACCCCGCGGTCGCGGTACCCGACCCACACGTGGTCGGCGGTGAGCTGTCGGTCGGTCACAGGGAGCCTCCGGCCCGGTCGGTGCGTGCGATGAGATATACCAAATACGGCGCCCCGAGGACGCCGGTGATGACGCCGGCGGGGAACCTCGTGCCGAACGCGTACTGCCCGGCGAGGTCGGCGACGAGCACGAGGACCGCGCCGACGAGTGCGGCAGGGACGAGCAGGGAGCGCCCCGGCCCCACCACGCGCGCCGCGATCGGGCCGGACAGGAAGGCGACGAACGCGATCGGGCCGGCCGCGGCGGTCGCGAACGCGATGAGGCCGACGGCCGCGACGACCAGGGTCAGGCGCGTGCGCTCGACCCGCACGCCCAGGGCGCGGGCCGCGTCGTCACCGAGCTGCAGGGCGGAGAGGTTGCGGCCCCGGGACAGCAGCACCGGGCCGAGGACGGCCAGGGCGATCGCCACGGGGACGACGGCGGACCACGTGGTGCCGTTGAGGCTGCCGACGAGCCAGCGCATGGCCTCCTGGAGGTCCCACTGGGCCGCGTTGTCCAGCAGGTAGCTCGTCACGGAGTCGAGCATCGCCGCCACGCCGATGCCGATGAGGACGAGCCGGGTGCCGGCCACCCCGCCGCGGTAGGACAGCAGGTAGATGAGCACCGCGATGCCGAGACCCGCAGCGACGGCCACGACCGACACCTGCCCGCCGTCGAGGTCGAGCACGATGATCGCGAAGGCTGCGGCCGCGCTCGCGCCGGCGCTGATGCCGATGATGTCCGGGCTCGCGAGCGGGTTGCGGAGCATGGTCTGGAAGGTGACGCCGCCCAGTCCCAGGCACAGGCCGGCGACGACGGCGAGGGTCGCCCGCGGCAGGCGGAGCCGTCCGACGGTGAAGCTCGCGCCCTGGACCTCCTCCCCCGTCAGCACGCGCCACACGTCGGCGGGCGGGTAGAACGTACGGCCGACCACGAGGGACGCGCACCACAGCCCGACGACGACGGCGAGCAGGACGAGCGCCACGACGAGCCCACGGCGCGCGCGACGTCGGCGTGCGGCGGCGAGCGCTGCCACGGCGTCGTCGGACGGCGGACGGGTCGGGTGGTCCGCAGAGCCGGTCCGGCGTGCGGTCCGGACCTCTGCGTTCTCGGCGAGGGCGCTCATAGCTCGCGGATCCTCGTGCGGCGGACGATGGCGATGAAGACGGGGCGCCGACGATCGCGGTGATGATGCCGACGTCGATCTCGCCGGGGCGGGCGACGATGCGGCCGAGGACGTCCGCGGCCACGAGCAGCCCGGCCCCCGTCAGGGCGGAGAACGGCATGAGCCAGCGGTGGTCGACGCCCACGAGCAGCCGGCACAGGTGCGGGACCACGAGGCCGACGAACCCGATCGGTCCGGCGACGGCCGTCGCCGCCCCGGTGAGCACGACCGCGCCCACGGCGGCCACCAGTCGCGTGACGCCGACCCGGACGCCGAGGCCCGCCGCCACGTCGTCGCCCAGGGCGAGCGAGTTGAGGCTGCGTGCCGAGGCGAGGCACACGAGCAGGCCGACGACGAGGAACGGCAGCACCTGCGCCGTGGCCTCGTGGCTGGCCCCGCCGACGCCGCCGACCTGCCAGGAGCGGATGCTGCCGGCGATGTCGCCGCGCGGCAGGGCGACGGCGGTGATGAAGGAGGCGAGGGCCGCGGAGGTGGCCGCGCCGGCCAGGGCCAGGGTGAGCGGCGTGGCGCCGCCCCGGCCGACCGAGGCGACGACGTAGACGAACACGGCCGCGAGGCCGGCCCCCAGGATGGCGGTCCAGATCATGCCCGTCCGGGTCCACAGGCCGAACCAGGCCATGCCGACGACGACGGCGAGCGAGGCACCCATCGTCACGCCGAGGATCCCGGGGTCGGCGAGCGGGTTGCGGGTGACGCCCTGCATGGCGGCGCCCGCGACGCCGAGCGCGGCCCCGACGAGCAGGGCGAGGAAGGTGCGCGGCACGCGCGTGTAGACGGCGGCCTCGCCGATCGAGTCGGTCGAGCCCATGATCCCCGCGACGATCTCGGGCACCGTCACGCTGCGCGAGCCGATCGCGACCGACGCCATCGTCAGGACGACGACCGCGCCGAGCACGACCATGAGCCAGAGCAGGCGCGTCCGGGCCGGACGGCGGAGGACGCCGACGTCCGGCCCGGCACCGGGTGAGGAGGATGGAGTCCCCCCGGCCTCCTCGCGGGCGGGGGCCTGGGTCACTGGGACCCGGCTGCGGCCTCTGCGAGAAGCGCGACATAGTCCTCGAGGACCCAGGAGATGGACAGCGGCGTGGGGTTCGCCGCGGTGCCCATCGGGCCGGATCCGTCGAGGAAGACGATGGCACCGGACTCGACGGCCGGCATCTGCGACAGCAGGGGGTCGGCCTCGAGCGTGTCGACGAGCTCCTGGTCGCCGTAGGTGACGATGAGCTCGACGTCCTCGAACATGTCGACCTGCTCGGCGCTGATCGAGCCGGAGAACTCACCGGAGGCGGAGGCCTCCTCGACCGCGGCCGGCGTGCTCAGGCCCAGGTCCTCGAAGAAGGCGGCGCGGGTGTCGTTGGCCGTGTAGAAGTTCACGGTGCTGAGGTCGGAGACGTCGACGTGCGTCATGAACATGGTCGAGACGCCCTCGAGCTCGGGGTGCGCGGCGACGGTCTCGTCGATCTCGCCCTGGAGCTCGGTGATGAGCTCCTCGCCCTCCTCGACCATGCCGAGGCCCGCGGCGTTGTAGGTGATGACGTCCTGCCAGGAGGTGCCCCACGCGGTCTCGGGGTAGGCCACGACGGGCGCGATCTCGGTGAGCGTGTCGTAGTCCTCCTGCGTGAGCCCGGAGTAGGCGGCGAGGATGACGTCCGGCTGGGTGTCGGCGACGGCCTCGAAGTCGATGCCGTCGGTCTCGTCGAACAGGACGGGCGGCTCGGCGCCGAGGGTCTCGAGCTCCTCCTCGACCCAGGGCAGCATGCCGTTGCCGTCGTCGTCGCCGAAGTCCGCGGAGGCCATCCCGACGGGCACGACGCCGAGGGCGAGCGGCACCTCGTGGTTCGCCCAGTTGACGGTGGCCACGCGCTCGGGGACCTCCTCGATCACGGTGGTGCCGAAGGCGTGCTCGATCTCGATCGGCAGCTCGGCGCCGGAGATACCAGTGGCGCCCGCATCGCCGGAGTCGTCCGCGGCGTCGTCGCCGCCGTCGCCGGACGCGCTCTCGGAGCCGGACTCGGCGTCGTCGGAGGCGGACTCCGAGCCGGACTCTTCGTCGCCCACCGCCGGCCGGTCATCACTCTCTTCTGTCGTCGGCTCGCCCGTCGCGTCGTCGGAGGACTCGTCGGAGCCGCCGCAGGCGGCGAGGGTCAGTACCGCGACCGTGGCAGCAGCAAGGACGCGGAATCGGTGGTGACGCAAGTGGACCAGCTCTCGTTCGGGGCGGGCGCGGTGCCTGACGACGCCACGCCCGCGCATTACGCTAGGTTTGCGTGTCGAAAAGTTACCGACGCACAGTAGATCAGGCAAGCCTTACCTGCGTGATCCACCCCATAGGCGGGGGGCCGAGCCGGCGATTCACTCGGCCCGGTCCTGCGCTCGGAATCCCACAGCCCGGGCGCCCATGCTCCCCGAACGATTGTCAGCCGCCGGGCCGGGCCGCCGCGTCGACCGCCCCGCCCCACCGCCGGTCGCGGCGCGCATACTCCTCCACGACGCGCCACAGCGAGCGTCGGTCGACGTCGGGCCAGGCCTCGTCGGTGAAGACGAGCTCGGCGTAGGCGGACTGCCACAGCAGGAAGTTGCTCGTCCGCTGCTCCCCGCCGGTGCGCCACAGGAGGTCGACGTCCGGGACGTCGGGCTCGTCGAGATAGCGGGCCAGGGTCCGCTCGGTCACCCGATCGGGGTTGACCCGCCCCGCCGCGACGTCCCGGGCGAGGCCCGCGGCGGCGTCCGCGAGCTCGGCGCGGCCACCGTAGTTGACGCACATCGTCAGCGTCGCGGTGGTGTTGCGTCGGGTCATCTCCTCGGCGGTCTCGAGCTCGCGGATCACCGAGCCCCACAGTCGCGGCCGGCGTCCGGCCCACCGCACCCGCACGCCCCAGGAGTGCATCTCGTCGCGTCGCCTGCGGATGACGTCCCGGTTGAAGCCCATGAGATAGCGGACCTCGGCGGGCGAGCGCTTCCAGTTCTCTGTGGAGAACGCGTAGGCACTGATGTGGGTCACGCCGATCTCGATCGCACCCGCCACGACGTCGAGGAGCGACGCCTCCCCCGCCGCGTGCCCCTCGGTCCTGGGCAGCCCGCGGGCGTTCGCCCACCGGCCGTTGCCGTCCATGATGACCGCGACGTGCGCGGGCACGAGCTCGCGCGGAATCGCGGGCGGACGGGCACCGGACGGGTGCGACGGCGGCGGGACGGGCGAGGTCATGCGCGCTCCACGAACGGCAGGGAGCGCAGCCGGCGCTCGAGGTGGTACTGCAGGTGGGCGGCGACCAGGCCGGACGCCTCGGTGCGGTGGCGTGACACGGAGGCGTCGGCGACGGGCCAGTCGCCGGAGAGCAGGGCACCGAGCAGGGTCATCGTCTCCTCCGCGGGCGAGGCCGACCCAGGGGGCCGGCACGAGGAGCACATCGCACCGCCCATCTGCGTGGACCAGGCGCGGTGCGGCCCCTCGGTCCCGCAGCGGGCGCAGTCGTAGCAGCTGGGGGCCCACCCGGCGACCGCCAACGAGCGCAGCAGGTAGGAGTCGAGGACGAGGGTTGCCGCGTGCCGGCGCATGCTCATCGCGTGCAGGGCGCCGACGAGCAGGATGTACTGCTGCGGCGCCGGGACCTCCTCCGCCTGCGTGAGCTGGGTCGCGGTCTCGACCATCACGGTCGCGGACGTGAACAACGAGTAGTCGGCGGCGAGCGAGCGCCCGTAGGGAGCGATCGTCTCGACCTGCGTGACCGTGTCGAGGTTGCGGCCGCGGTGCAGCTGGACGTCGACGACCGTGAACGGCTCGAGCCGCGCGCCGAACCGCGAGCTCGTGCGCCGCACGCCCTTCGCGACGGCGCGCACCAGGCCGTGCTCGCGCGAGAGCATGGTGACGATGCGGTCCGCCTCCGACAGGTCGTGGGAGCGCAGGACCACCGCCTCGTCCCGGTAGAGCCTCACCGGTCCATTCTCCCCCCTCGGCCCGACATACCGGAGGACCACCACGGCACGCACCGCGCGTATCGATCACGCGAGGTGCATGGCTGGGGGTATGGCGCGTACAACGTTCGACCTGGACGACGACCTGATCGCTGAGGTCATGCGCAGGTACGACGTGCGGACCAAGAGTGAGGCGGTCGATCTGGCACTTCGCCGGCTCGTCGGACCGGTGATGAGCCGCACGGAGATGCTGTCGCTCGAAGGAACCGGCCGGGAACGTGACCTCCGGCCGATGCGGACCGACCGCGTGGCTCGTCAGTGATTCTGGTGCTGCGTGCAGGGTCGCCACGATCGGCGCCCCTGCACGCGGCACCGCGAGTCAGGCGGTGTGCCCACCCAGCTCCCGCACGTCCGCCACGATCGGCGACACCTCCGTGATGCCGCCGTCGACCGGGATCACGTGGCCGTTGACGAGCGCGGCCTCGTCGGAGGAGAGGAACACGACGACGTCGGCGATGTTCTGGGGTTCCGCGCCGCTCGTAGAGACCATGTGACGGAGATAGACGTCGGCGAACTCCTGCGAGGCGTACTGCTTGTTGTTACGCGTGTTGACGAAGGCAGGCGCGATCGCGTTGCAGCGGATCCCCTGCTTCCCGTACTGCACGGCCACCTGCTTCGTGAAGTGGATGACCGACGCCTTCGACATGCCGTACGCGCTCAGCGACGACTCGCCCGCCATACCGGACACGGACGCCATGTTGACGATGCTGCCCGCGCCCTGGTCGAGCATCGTCGGGAGCCCGTGCTTGGTCACGAGGAACATGCCGACCAGGTTCGCGCGGAACGTCTCCAAGAGGACATCGGGGTCGAGGCTCGAGATGTCCGCGTCGTTCGCCGTCAGGTCGAGGCCCGCGGCGCGGATCTCGGACTCGACGAGCAGCGAACGCTCCGCACGACCGACCGCCCACCCGGGTCGCACCTCCCGACGCCCGGACGCAGGATGGAGGAGGACCACCGAACGACGGCCACGAGAGGCGGCACCTCATGACCGAGACCATCGCCGGTATCGAGATCCCCGACAGCACGATGACGAAGGACGCCACCCAGCTCGTCCGCGACGTCGCCACTCCCGTCGTCTACCACCACTGCCGACGCGTGTTCCTCTTCGGCTCCCTGCGCGCCCAGGACCAGGGACTGAACCACGACCCCGAGCTGCTGTACGTCGGGGCCATGTTTCACGACCTCGGCCTCACCGAGACCTACCGCCGGACGGATCAGCGCTTCGAGATCGACGCCGCCGACGAGGCCCGCCGCTTCCTTCGCGGGTACGGCGTCGACGGCGAGGCCGCGGACCGGGTATGGACAGCCATCGCGCTGCACACCACCCCGGAGATCCCCCTGCACATGGCTCCCGAGATCGCGCTGGTCACCCGCGGTGTCGAGCTCGACGTCCTGGGTGTCGGCTACGACGCGATCACCGACGAGCAACGCGCGGCCGTCGTGGCGGCCCACCCGCGCCCGGACTTCAAGAACCAGATCCTGGCCGCGTTCACCGAGGGGCTCCAGGACCGGCCGGAGACCACGTTCGGGAACGTCAAGGCCGACGTGCTCGCCCACTGCCTGCCCGGTTTCGAGCGGATCGACTTCGTGGAGACCATCCGCGGCTTCGCCTGGCCCGAGTGACCGCGATCCGGCCCTGACGATCGAGCAGCCGCCGGTCGAGGAGCGCGCTCACCGACGCTCCGCCAGTTCGACCGTGTAGCGGCGTTCGATGTGGGCCGTGGCTCGGCCCCACTCGCTCGCCGCCGCACGCTCCTGATGGCCGGCGAACCCGGCCTCGTCGGCGAACAGCTCGACGACCTGCCAGACGAGTGGATCGCTGGTCGGGCGTACCTCGAACGAGAGGCAGGCGGGCCCGGACCGGGTGAGCGCCGTGTGCCCGGGCAGGTACCGCTGCACGAGCTCCGCCTCACCGGCGGACGCGCACACCAGCAGACCGCTCAGGCGCACCTGCGCCGTTCCACGCACCCGTTCCGTTCCGCTCACACCGTCGCGATCCCCCCGCCCGGCTCCGCCCGGACACTCGCGTGCGCCCCGTCCCCGCCCCGTCAGCGCGGCTCGCCGTCGACCGGGACTCCGCCCGTCACCCCGCGTGCCGCGCGGTTGACCGCGGAGATGATCGCCTGGAAGGAGGCGGTCATCGTCGACGGGTCCACGCCGACGCCCCACACCACCTGGTCGCTCGTCTCGACCTCGAGGTAGGCCGCCGCCATCGCATCGCCGCCCGCGGACAGGGCGTGCTCGGCGTAGTCGAGGACCTCGACCCCGACGTCGATGGTCGCCAGTGCGTGGACGAACGCGTCGATGGGGCCGTTGCCGCGGCCGGAGAGCAGCCGCTCCTCCCCACCGTCGTCGAGGACGACCGTGAGGTCGGCGTCCCCGCCCTCCCCGTGGGAGGTCAGCGAGGTGCTGCGGAGCGTGTAGCGGCCCCACGGCGCCAGGCCGTCGGTGGTGGTGTAGGGCAGGTACTCGTCGACGAAGATCGACCACAGCCGCTCGGCGTCGATCTCGCCGCCGTAGGCGTCCGTGTGCTTCTGGACGATGCCGGCGAGCTCGATCTGCAGGCGCCGAGGCAGGTCGAGGCTCCGCGTGGAGTGCAGCAGGTAGGCGACGCCGCCCTTGCCGGACTGGCTGTTCACTCGTACGACGGCCTCGTAGGTGCGGCCGACGTCCTTGGGGTCGATCGGCAGGTAGGGCAGGTCCCATACGACGTCGGCGTCCGCGCCGCCGGCCTCGGCGACCTTGCTCTCCCGGACCTGGAATCCCTTCTTGATGGCGTCCTGGTGCGAGCCGGAGAACGAGGTGTAGACGAGGTCGCCGCCGTAGGGGTGGCGGGCGTGCACGTCCATCTGGGTGCAGCGCTCGACCGTGCGTCGGACCTCGTCGATGTCGGACAGGTCGATCATCGGGTCCACGCCCTGGGAGTACAGGTTCATCGCGAGCGTGACGAGGTCGACGTTGCCGGTGCGCTCGCCCTGGCCGAACAGACAGCCCTCGACCCGGTCGGCGCCGGCGAGCATGGCGAGCTCGGCGGCGGCCACGCCCGAGCCGCGGTCGTTGTGCGGGTGCACGGACAGTGCCACGTGCTGACGGCGGGACAGGTGCCGGCTCATCCACTCGATCTGGTCGGCGTAGACGTTGGGCGTGGCCCGCTCGACGGTCGCCGGCAGGTTGAGGATGATCTCCCGGCCGTCCTCGGGCTGCCAGACACCCATGACGGCCTCGCTCACCTCGAGCGCGAAGTCGAGCTCGGTGTCGACGAAGATCTCCGGGCTGTACTGGTAGCCGAACACGGTCTCCTCCCCGAGCACCTTCTCCGCGTGGGCGAGGACCTCGCGGGTCCCGTCGACGGCGAGCTCGCGCGTCCCCTCGCGGCCGGAGCGGAAGACGACGTCGCGGAACACCGGGGCGGTCGCGTTGTACAGGTGCACGGTGGCCCGCGGGAACCCGACGAGCGACTCGACCGTGCGGTGGATGAGCTCGGGCCGCGCCTGGGTGAGCACGGAGACGGTGACGTCCTCCGGCACGGCGTCGTCGTCGACGAGTGAGCGGACGAAGTCGAAGTCGGCCTGCGAGGCGGCGGGGAAGCCGATCTCGATCTCCTTGTAGCCGAGGCGGACGAGCAGGTCGAACATCTCGCGCTTCTTCTCGGGGCTCATCGGCTCGATGAGGGCCTGGTTGCCGTCGCGCAGGTCGGTCGAGAGCCACCGGGGAGCGACCGTGACCTGCTTGTCGGGCCAGGTGCGGTCCGGGAGGTGGACCGGATTCGTCTCGGCGAACGACCGGTACTTGGTCACCGGCATGCCGGAGGGGCGCTGGAGGTTCGTGGTGCCGCGGGTCTTCATCGTCTGGGTCTCCTCGTCTGGGTCACGTGCGGCCAGCACGACGTCTCCCGCGACGAGGAGCCGGCCTCAGGAGGCCTCGCCGCGGCAGATAAGGAGCAGGAGCCCGGTGCGCACGGTCGTCACCCTACTCCTTCGGACGGCCGGTGGTCGGCGCGTGCCGGTGCCGCGCGGATGCGTGCCGGCGCCACACGGATGTGCACCGGCGCCGCGCACCCGGCCGCGAGGGGTCGCTCGGCGGGTCCCGCTCCCCTGGCCTGTCGGCCCGTCCGCCCATAGCCTGGCGGGCATGCCTTCGGAGTTCTCCCCGTCCGCGCGTGGCCCCTGGGGCCCGCTCACCGTGACGGTCGGCGCCGTCGCCGCCGGTGCGGTGGCCGCCTGCGGGGCCGCGGCCGCCTACCTGCAGCAGCGCGGGATCGTCAGCCGCCAGGTCCCGGTACACCGCGAGTACTGGGCGCGGCGCACGCACGAGGTGCGCGCCTCCGCCGTGCCGCACGCCTTCCACCTCGTGGTCGTCGGCGACTCCGCGGCCCAGGGCGTCGGCGTCCCGGACCCGGAGCACGGCTGGGTCGCCCGGGTCGAACGACGCCTCGCCGAGCTGCTCGGCCGGCCCGTGGTGACGACCAACCTGTCGGTCTCCGGCGCGACGACGAGCGACCTCATCGACGACCAGCTCCCCCTGCTCGAGGGTCTCGAGCGTGAGCCGGACCTCGTGATCTGCGAGATCGGTGCCAACGACGTCGCGCGTCGCCAGGTCGCGCTCCCCGGGTTCACCGAGCGGGTCGGGGCGATCGCCGACGCTCTCCCCCACGGGAGCGTCGTCGCCGACGTGCCCAGCTACGGGTACGGCCCGCACGAGATGTGGGTGCGTCGTGCCAACACCGCGATCCGGGAGACGGCCGAGGCCCACGACCTGCACGTCGCGCCGCTGCACGCGGCCACGCGCCCGCTGTGGCCGAGGATCGTCTTCACGCACATGGCGCAGGACCTGTTCCACCCGAACGCCGCCGGCTACGAGGTGTGGGCGGACGCCCTGTGGGAAGGCGTCGCGGAAGCGCTGCACGACCGTGGGCTGGTCGGCGCGGACCGGCTCCGGCACGACGCCGAGGAGCGTGCGCGGGCGCTGTCGGCCTGACCGCGCACAGCCGACCGCCACCGACCGCCACCACCGGTGCCGGGTCGTCTCCCACGGCCCCGACTCAGCGCCGCTCGAGCACCCCGCGGACGAACGCCGCCTGGCCGGCGTGCTCGAGGCAGTCGTCGATGACGCTGACGAGCCGCACGCCCATGGTGGTCGGCGGGTCCCAGCTCTCGTCGACGACCGTGCCCAGGTCCGCCTCGGTGAGCCCGCGGACGCACCGGAGCGTCTGCTCGTGCACGGCGTCGTGGTAGGCGAGCACGAGGTCGGCGTCGAAGCCGACGACCTTCGCGACGTCGTCAGCGGAGTGCCCGTAGCCGATCCCGGACACGTCCAGGCCGAAGCGGTCCGCCCAACCGCCGCTCGTCCACAGCTCGTCGACGCCGAACGCGCCGGCGACGTGGTCGTCCTGCACGCGCGTGAGGTGCCACAGGAGCCAGCCGATCGAGTTGGCGCCGGGGTCGAGGCGGGCCTCGAGCTGCTCGCGGGTCAGCCCCTCCCCCGCCCGGTGGACGGAGCCCGACACCCGTGAGAACGCGTCGAGCAGGAGATCGTGGACGGCGGCCATCAGCTTCCTCCCAGGTCGTTGTCGGCGAGCCACTCGGTCGCGATGGTCGCGGAGTCGAGCTGCTCGTCGACGCTGCGGGCGTTGAGCTCGATGAGCTCCTCGGTGGTGAGCACCTCGCTCACCGGGTCGAGCACCTCGCCGAGCTCGCCGGCGAGGTCGTCGGTCACGAGCGGGACGACGTTCTGCGCGAGGATCATGTCCTCGGGGTCCTCGAGCGTGACGAAGTCGCCGGACGCGAGGTCGGGGTCCGCGGTGTAGATGTCGCCCATCGTGATCGTTCCGTCGAGGATCGCCCCCTTGGTGAGCGGGCCGCCGCTGTCGCCGATCGCGACGAACTCGACGTCGACGCCGTAGAGCTCGGCGAGCCCGTCGGGCCCGTAGGGGCGGCTCTCGAGCTCGGCGTTGCCGCCGATCGTGATCTCGCCGTCGTGGTCCGCGAGGTCGGCGAGGCTCGTGATGCCGTGCTCCTCGGAGAACTCGGTGGTGACGTTGTAGGAGTCCGCATCCTCGGCGTCGGCGTACTCGAGCACGGCCATGCCGTCCGGGAGCGCGTCGGCGAGCTCGGCGGCGACGTCCCCGCTGGACCGCGCCTCGGTGTCCGGCGCGTAGAACTGCAGCAGGTTGCCCGTGTACTCGGGCAGGACGTCGATCTCGTCGTTCTCCATGGCCTGGAGGTAGACGTCGCGCTGCCCGATCTGGAACTGCCGCTCGACCTCGTAGCCCGCCTCCTCGAGGACCTGGGCGTAGATCTCGGCGACGATCTCGTTGGAGTAGTAGGCCTGCGAGCCGACGACGACGCTCCCGCCGGAGTCGTCGGAGCCCGACTCCGCCCCGTCACCGGCCGAGCCGGAGGTCTCGTCCTCCCCCTCGTCGAACGGGTCGTCCGACCCGCACGCGGTGAGCGCGACCGCGGCGACGAGGGACAGTGCCGCGGCGCGGCGGGTCGAGGAACGCATCAGGTACGTCCTTCCGTCGGGGATGTGGCCCCCAGTGTGCCTCGGCCTCCGCTCACCCGCAGCGCGAGCCGGGCGAGGAGCGCGAACACACCGTCGACGGCGAGGGCGAGGGCGACGATCGCGATCGCCGCGCCCAGCATCTCGTCGTAGCGCTGCAGCGAGATGCCCCGCTGGATGTAGATGCCCAGCCCGCCGAGCCCGACGTAGGCCGCCAGGACCGCGGTGGCCACGATCTGCAGGGCGGCGCTGCGCATCCCGCCGACCAGCAGCGGGAGGCCGAGCGGCGCCTCGACCCGGGTGAGGACCTGCCAGCGGGTCATGCCCTGGGCGCGGGCGGAGTCGACGACGGCGTGGTCGACGTTCTCCACCCCCGCGTAGGCGCCCGCGAGCACGGAGGGGACGCCGAGGACGACGAGGACCGCCGTCGCGGCGAGGGCGGCGTCGCCGACGCCGACGAGCAGCGTGAGGACGGTGAGCAGGCCGAGCGAGGGAAGCGCGCGGCCGGCCCCGGACAGGGCGACGACGAGCTGCCTGCCCCGGCCGGTGTGCCCGACCAGGTAGCCGAGCGGGACGGCGACGACCGTCGCGATCGCGAGCGCGAGCAGCGTGAGGACCAGGTGCTCGCCGAACCGCTCGGGCAGCGCCCCGGAGCCGGACCACTGCTCGGGCGCGGCCAGCCAGGCGAAGGCGTCGGCGAACAGGTTCATGCGCCCACCTCGGCCGGCCGGTGGGCGTCCGGGCCGACGCCCCCGCCGGCGCCCCGCTCGTCCTCGCGGCCCGCCCCCTTCGGCAGCCGGAGCGCGCGTCGCACCGAGCCGCCCCGGGCACCTCCCGACCGGTGCCACGGCATGAGCAGGCGACCGAGCACGACGAGCACGAGGTCGAAGAGCAGGGCGACGACGACGGTCGCCACGATGCCCGCGACGATCGAGGCGACGATCCCGCGCTGCAGTCCGTCCATGAACAGGTCGCCGAGGCTGCGGATGCCCACCAGGACGCCGACGGTCACCATGCTCACGGTGCTCACGGACACCACGCGCAGCCCGGCCAGCAGCACGGGACCGGCCAGCGGCAGCTCGACCGACCAGAAGCGCCCCGCGGTCGAGAACCCCTGGGCGGTCGCTGCGGAGCGCACGGCGGGATCGACGGCGTCGAGCGCGTCCGTCACGGAGCGGGTCATGAGGGCGACGGCGTAGATCGTCATGGCGATGACGACGTTGAGCTCGCTGAGGAACCCGATGCCGAGGACCGGCGGCAGCAGGACGAACAGGGCCAGCGACGGGATCGTGTAGAGCAGCCCGACAGCGGCGAGCACCGCACCGCGTGCGGCCGGGTAGCGCCACGCGAGGACGCCCGGCGGGAGCGAGAGGAGGAGTCCCGCCACCACGGGGATCACGCACAGGAGCGCGTGCCGCAGGGACAGGTCGACGATGAGGTCGATGTTCGCGGCGACCCAGGTCATCCGGCGCCGCCGTCCTGCACCGCGCCGTCGTCCAGCACCCCGGCGGGGCGGCCCTCGGCGTCGACGACGAGGCGCCGCCCGCCGCGGTGTTCGATCCGCAGCGCGCGCCTGCCCCGGTCCGCCCCGATGAACGAGGCGACGAAGTCGTCGGCGGGCTCGGCCAGCAGGTCGGCCGGGCTGCCCTGCTGCACGATGCGCCCGCCGTCGGCGAGGATCACCACGTGGTCGCCGAGGCGGAAGGCCTCGTCGATGTCGTGGGTGACGAGGACGATCGTCTTGGCGAGCGTGCTCTGCAGCCGCAGGAGCTCGTCCTGCAGCTCGGTGCGGACGATCGGGTCGACCGCCGCGAACGGCTCGTCCATGAGCAGGATGTTCGGGTCCGTCGCGAGCGCCCGGGCCACGCCGACGCGCTGCTGCTGGCCGCCGGAGAGCTGCGCCGGGTAGCGGCCCGCGAGGGTCCGGTCGAGCCCGACGGTGTCCATGAGCTCGAGCCCTCTCGCGGACGCGGCCGCCCTCGGGGTGCCGGTGAGCCGCAGGACCGTGGTGACGTTGTCGAGCACGCGTCGGTGCGGGAGCAGGCCGGCGCTCTGCATGACGTAGCCGATGCTGCGGCGCAGGGGCACGGGCGACCGGGTCGCGACGTCGGTGCCGTCGATCGAGACGGTGCCCGACGTCGGCTCGACCATCCGGTTGATCATCCGCAGGATCGTCGTCTTGCCGCACCCCGACGAGCCGACCAGGACGGTGATCTCGCGGGGGCGGATCACGAGGTCGAGGTCGTCGACGGCCCGGGTACCGCCCGGGAAGGCCTTGTCGACCGACCGGAACTCAATCATCGCGGCGGCCTCGTGCGTGTGTCATCTCCCGAGCGTAGGCTCGTGACCACCTCCCCGTCCCGACGAAGCGAGGGCCCCGTGTCCGATCCGCACCGGTCAGAGCAGCACCCGCCACCGTCGACGGCCCCCGACCCTCCCGCGGCCGGGCCGCACGGAGCCGGGGAGCACCCGGGCCTGGACGACCACGCCGACACGTGGGACGTCGTCGTGCTCGGCGCCGGCCCGGTCGGTGAGAACGTCGCCGACCAGGCCGTGCGGGGCGGGTTGTCCGCGGTGGTCGTCGAGGCCGAGCTCGTCGGCGGCGAGTGCTCGTACTGGGCGTGCATGCCCTCGAAGGCGCTGCTGCGCAGCGGGGAGGCGCGCCGGGCCGCCCTGGCCGTCGACGGTGCGCGGCAGGCCGTCACCGGAGGGCTGGACGTCGAGGCCGTCCTGCGGCGGCGGACCTCCTTCACGTCCGACTGGGACGACGCCGGGCAGGTCGACTGGCTGCGCTCCGCCGGCATCGACCTCGTGCGCGGCCGCGGGCGGCTCAGCGGCGTGCGGGAGGTGACGGTCGCGGCGCCGGGCGGCGAGGAGCGCGTCCTGCGCGCCCGGCACGCCGTCGCGCTCGCCACGGGCTCACGCCCGCACCTCCCGGACGTGCCGGGCCTGGCGGCGGCGCGGCCGTGGACCAACCGCGAGGCGGTGTCGGCGCAGGAGGTCCCGGGCAGTCTCGTCGTCGTCGGCGGGGGCGTCGTCGGTTGCGAGCTGGCGGTGGCATTCACGGACCTGGGGGCCGAGGTGACGGTCCTCGCGCGCTCCGGCCTGCTCGGCGGCTACGAGCCGTTCGCCGGTGAGGCCGTGGCCGAGTCCCTCGCGGAGCTCGGGGCAGACGTCCGCACCGGGGTCTCGGCGACCGAGGTGAGCCGCGGGTCCGACGGCGTCACGGTCCGGTGCGACGACGGGCGGACCGTGACCGCGGAGCAGATCCTCGTGGCGACCGGGCGCGAGCCGCAGCCGGACCTGGGTCTCGACGTCGCCGGCCTGCCCGAGGGCTGGGTGGAGGTCGACAGCACCCTCCGCGCCCTGGGTCCGGACGGCGACCCGCTGGCGTGGCTGTACGCCGTGGGGGACGCCAACCACCGCAGCCCGCTCACCCACCAGGGCAAGTATCAGGCCCGTGCGGCGGGCGCGGCGATCGTCGCTCGCGCGGCGGGCGTCGCGGTGGAGGACGAGCCCTGGGGCATGCACGCCGCGACGGCGGACGACGCCGCCACACCGCAGGTGGTGTTCACCGACCCCCAGGTGGCGAGCGTGGGCCGGACGGCGGCGCAGGCCGAGCGGGACGGGGTCCCCGTGCGCGTGGTGGACCAGGACCTCGGCACGGTCGCGGGGGCGGCGCTGCACGCCGACGGCTACGCCGGGCGGGTGCGGATGGTCGTCGACGAGGAGCGGGAGGTGATCGTCGGCATGACGTTCGTCGGTCCCGACGTCGCCGAGCTCCTGCACGCCGCCACGATCGCGGTGGTCGCCGAGGTGCCGCTGGACCGGCTGTGGCACGCCGTGCCCGCCTACCCGACGATGAGCGAGGTCTGGCTCCGGCTGCTCGAGGCCTGGTGAGACGGCTGCCGGGCGATCAGCGCAGGATCGTCTGCCCGGCCTCGTCCTCGTCCTCCGACCACGGGTCGTCCCACTCCAGGAGCGACTCGCCGACGCGCAGCACGGCACCCTCCGGCACCACGACCTCGCGCCACGGCTCGAGCCTGCTCACCGACCCGTCCTCGGCCACGTAGAAGGTGCCGTTCGTGGAGGCCCGGTCGATCGCGTGGAGGCCCGCGCCGGTGAGGCGGACCGACAGGTGCGTCTTGGACATCGACGGGTCCGGGACGACCATGAGGTTGTCGACGAGCTCCCCCGCCCTCGGCTCCGGGTCGCGGCCGACCAGGGTGATCCCGCCGTCGAGGAGGTAGCCGCCGACGCGCACGTCCGGCACCTCCTCCCACTCCCCCGTCTCCCGCCACGCCGGCGCGGAGTGCGCGCCGAGCGCGGCGTGGGTGCCCGTGGTGCGCGGGCCGGGCTCGGCGGTGACCGGCGCTGCGTCGGGGCTGACCGCGCCGGGCGGGGTCGCCGCGCGCGGCTCGCCCATCGGGCCACCGACCGGAGGGCCCGGGTACGGGTGGCCATGACCGTGCCCGTCGTAGGACGCGGCGGCGTGCGCGCCGGACGGCGAAGGGTCCTGCGCGCCGTGGCGCGCGGGGGCGTGCGAGCCGCTGCCCGGCGGGGTGACGTGCGGCTGCGGGTCGTAGCCTCCCGCGGGCGGCCACCCGGTGCCGGAGCCCGGGCCGCCGTGTTCCGCCGGGCCGCGGCCCGGTGCGCCGTAGCCGTCCGCGCCGTACCCAGGTGCGTAGCCGTGCCCGTGGTCACCGGGCCCGCCGTACCCGGCCGCGTAGCCGTGCCCGTGGTCACCGGGCCCGCCGTACCCGGCCGCGTAGCCGTGCCCGTGGTCACCGGGCCCGCCGTGATGGCGCTCCCCGTGGCCCTCGACGCCCGAGACCGGCGGCGCCAGCACGGGCGCGTCGTCCGACCACCGGTCCCCGGCACCGTCCTCGCGGGCGGAATCCCCGGCCCCGGTCACGTCGATGCCCGCGCGGCGCAGGGTCCACACACGGGCGCCCTGACCGCCCGGACCGAGGCCGCCGTTGCGAGCCACGGTGAGCCGCCATGCGCCCAGTCCTGCCGCGACGGCGAGCCACCAGCAGGCCACCGCGCGCACCAGCGCGGCCACCATGGCACCGAGGATGGCCTCGTTGGCGTAGGGGCGCGTCTGCTCGACGACCGGACCGATCGCCATCGCCGTGGCTGCCACGGTCGCGAGGATCGCCAGCCCCGCCCCGACCTGGCGCAGCCGCACCGGGCCGGGAGGCAGCAGCCGGCCGACCTCCTCGACCGCCTGGTGCTGCCGCGCGGTGAGCGGCCCGGCGCGCCGTTGGCGCCGGCCGTCCTCGGTCACCACGGTCGGGAGGACCGCCCAGGCGAGCGTGCCGGCGATCGCCGGGTTCCCGGCCCGCATGAGCAGGATCGCCAGGACCGCGGCGGCCAGGACGAGGACGATCCCGACGATCACGAGGACCGGTGCCTGGAGCGGGCCCCACGGCTCTCCGGCGATTCCCGGGCGCAGCATGAGGCTCCCGACGACGGCGAGCGCCAGCGCGAGAAGCCCACCGAGCGCGCGCGGGACCGACGTGGCGGCCGGGTACAGGTCTCGCAGCGCCGTCTGGCGCTGCATGAGGACCGAGCTGAAGGTGGCCCAGTCGCGCCGGACGGCGGACGGGTGGGCGGCACGGCGGACCGCCGACGTGGAACCAGGCATGGGATCAGTGTGCACCGACCTGCCCGCGTGCACGGTCAGGGCCTGGACCCCGGCTGCCGCCGGCCGCGACGCCGGCGCAGCGAGCGCGTGGACAGCCGCGAGCGCCACCAGCGCCGACGCCCCGCCGCCGCGCGCATGCGCTCGAGGGTCTCGTCGACCTCCGCCCACAGCTTCTCGACGTCGCGGTCGTCCGGCTCGCGGTACCCGAAGGCCTGTGCGTCCGTCCGCCTGGCCAGGCCGCGAAGGTCGACGGCGCTGAGGTCGATCGGGTTGGCAACCGCGGACCCGTCGCCGGCCGCGCTCCCGGGTTCTGCGTCGCCGTCCGGTGCGGTCTCGCCGCCGCCCGGGGCGGTCGACCCCGGGGGGCGCACCCGGTCGGGGTCCTCCCCGCCGCGACGTCGCGCGCTGCGACCGGGGTCCGAGACGGGCCGTCCCGTGCCCCAGGCCGCTCCCCCGGGACCGGTGGCGGTCCGACCGACGCTCGACGCCGCACCTGCGGAACCGGCTCCGACGCCGCCTGCTCCCGCCGCGGCAGCGCCCGGGCCGGTCGAGCCGGCGGGACCGGCTCCACCCGACCCCCCGAGCGAGCGCTCGACGGCTCCGGCCGCGACGGACCGGGTGGCGCCACCGGGCACGAGGGCACCGAGGTCGCGGGTGACGTCGACGATCTCGGACCACCCCCCGACCGCGCGGTGCGTGGTCGTGCCGCGGGTGCGACGGCGCCTGCGCCGCGTGGCCTTCCACGCGAGGATGACGACGACGGGCGCCAGCAGCAGGAGCAGCAGTCCGCCCCCGGCGGCGGCGACGATCACCCAGACGATCGACAGCCGGCTCTCCCGCTCGTCGGGCTCCTCGCGCACGTCGACGTCCTGGCGGGCGGCCGGCGGGGCGTCGGGCGGCTCGAGCACGGGCGGCGGCGGCTGGAGGACCTGCGGCTGGGGCTGCTCCTGCGGCTCGAGGTTCTGCTCCTGCCAGATGCGGTCCTCGTCCGGCGTGGGGAAGAAGGGCACCCAGCCGTACTGCTCGAACGGCACCTCGACCCAGGCCGTGACGTCCTCGCCGGCGACCTGGATCGCGCCCGTCCCGTTCGGCACCTCGAAGCCGATGACCACGCGCGCGGGGATCTGCATCGAGCGCAGCATGAGCGCCATGAGCGCGGCGTACTGCTCCTGGTCGCCGACCATCGCCGGCCCGGTGAGCATGGCGTCGAGCCGCGCGGCGCCGTGGCCCGCGAGCGACGGCGTGTCCCCCTCGAGCCCGTGGCTGAAGTAGCCCTGCCTAAGGCCGGACTCGACGGCCTGGATGCGGGCGAGTGTCGTCGTCGCGTCGGCGGCGAGGATCGAGGCCTCGGTGGCGATCGAGTCCGGCACCGTCACGGGCGGCAGGGCCCGGTCGTCGACGGGGGCGGCCGAGAGCGCGCCCAGGTCCGGCCGTTCGACGGGCGCCGCCAGGAGCGTGTACCGGTCCCCCGGGCGCAGCCCGGCCTCGACGAGCCCGACGCCGGCGACCGGGTTGACGTACAGCGACCGCGCGAGGTCCGTGGAGCGCTCGGAGGTGAAGGTGATGTCGGAGATCCGGCCCGCGACCGGCACCCACACGTCGCGGTACTCCCCGATCGTCACGTCGATCTCCTCCGCGCCGGGCAGTCCCTCCTCGACGGCGGCGCCGATGCGCTGGAACTCCCCGGTGCCCGCCTCGCCGCCCGGGGCCACCGTGAAGGCGGTGCCGTCGTAGGAGTCCATCGCGGCGAGCCGGACGAGCTCGCCGGGCTCGAGCCCGTCGACGGTGAGCACCGTGTCGGTGAGGTGGTCCTTGAGGTAGGCGCGGAACCCGGCGAGCGGGCTCGGGTAGTCGCGCAGATCCGGCGGCGGGGCCACGTGGTCCCGGACGACCGTGCGCCGGTCCTCGTCCTGCCAGAGCAGGCCCGTGACACCGCCCGCGACGAGCGCGACGACGAGGAGCACCGCCGTGGCGACCGGCCGCTCCGTGTGCAGCCGGTTCGACCGGCGCGACGCCCACACGAGCGCGACGACGGCGAAGGCGAGTCCGACCGGGACCGCGAGCCCGGTGTCCCGGGTGCCGAGCAGGACGCTGCCGGGCAGCACGGCCAGCGGCACGAGCGCGGCGAGCGTGGGCCGCCGGGTGCGTTGCGCGATCGTCATCGCGAGCGCCGAGCCGACCACGCCGACCACGAGCGGGACCGTGAGGACGGCCCCGGTCGCGCCGACGGGCGCGAGGATCGTCACCAGGTCCTTCCAGGAGGTGACGACGCCCTGGCCGACGGCCCCGATGCTCGCCGGGGTGGGCAGCCAGCCGACGAGTGCCTCCACCGGCGCGGCCACCCCGGTGAGGAGCACGAGGGCCAGCAGCACGGCGAGGAGCGTGACGAGCGCGCCCCAGCGCCGCCACGCGGACAGCAGGGCGATCCCGGACCCGGCGGCGACGGCCAGGAGCGCGAGCACGACGAACCGGCCGACCCCGTAGGCGGGCCAGAGCGGCGCGAGCGCGAGCAGCATGAGCAGCGGGACCGCGACGGCGTCCCATACGCGCATCCGGGCCCGACGCCGAAGTGCCGCACGGGTCGGTGCGTCGCCCCGGTAGGCGAGCGCCTCGCTGGCCTCCCGGGTCCGACGGCCCTCCTCGAGGGCGGAGGGGGCGTTCACAGCGCCGCCATGTGCAGCCCGCGGGTGAGCTCGTCGAGGTGGGGCACGGTGACGACCGTGACCGGCCCGACGGCGGCCACGCTCGGCTCGACGTAGGGGTCGGCGCGCACGGCGAGGGCCCGCATGCCGACGGGCAGCACGGAGCCGGCGGCCCGGATGTCCCGCAGCGGCACGGGCGAGCCGCACACCAGGACGGCGAGCGTGGCACGCGCGTGGGACAGGGCGATCTCGCGGGCCATGTCGACGACCTCGGTGCGGGTCGGCGTCATCGTCAGCCGGGTCAGGGCGTCGAGCAGCGCGCGCGGCGACACCGTCGGCAGCGGGCTGCCCGTGGTGAGGACGGTGAGCTCCTTGTCCTCGGTGATCGCCTGGAGCCCGAGCGAGCCGACGGTGGACACGACGGTCTCGAACTCGTCGGGCTCGTCGTAGTCGGCGGCCGAGGTGCTCAGGGCCACCACCACGTGGCTGCGCCTGGACTCCTCGAACTGGCGGACCATGAGCGTGCCGGTGCGGGCGGAGGTGCGCCAGTGGATGTAGCGCCGGTCGTCGCCCGGGGCGTACTCCCGCAGCGCGTGGAACGACAGGTCGGACTCGGTGAGCTCGGCGGTGGGGCGCCCCTCGAGGTCGTGCAGGAGTCCCGCCGACGCCGGCGCGAGGCGGACGGTGCGCGGGTGGACGTACATCTCGAGGACCTCGGTCCACGTGCGCGCGGAGCGCACGAGGCCCAGCGGGTCGCCGCGGACGGTGCGGGCCGGACCGATGTCGACCACTGAGCGCCGCTGCGTGGGCACGGCGAGGAGCTCCTCGACGGAGTCCCGCGCGGCGAGCCCGGGCAGCGGGATGGCGACCTGGCCGGGGCCGACGGGGATTTCCAGGCGCGCCGCCGAGGTGGAGCGCGCGCCGGTGTTGGTGACGATGACGCCGGCCAGCGCCCGGTCCCCCACCGTGACGCGGCGGTCCGAGAGCCGCAGGTCCACCGAGTAGCTCTGCCGTCCCACGGTGAAGGCGACCGCGACGGCGAACAGCGCCAGCAGCGCCACCCCGCCGGCCATCGCCTCGCCCCAGCCGAGCACGAGGGCGACGACGAGTCCGGCCAGGCCCAGGCCGAGCGCCGTCCAGCCGAGCGCGGAGACGCCGCCGAGGACGCGGGCGACCTCCCGGCGCGGGCCGATGGTGCGCTCGAGCGCCGTCGTCAGCCCGGGGATCGCGCCCACCCGGGCGCGGGCTGACGTGCGCCAGCGGCCCGTGGTGGAGCCGCCGGAGGTCATCGACCCGATCGAGTACGGCGAATGGGCCGAACCGGGCGAGGGACCGGTGGGCGGCAATCCGGTGTACGGGGAGGCCGCGGAGCCGGGACGTTCGGCGGGGTCGTGGACGACCGCGTGCCGCTCGACCGCCTCCGGGACGTCGGGGCGGGAGTCGTTCACGAGCGGTCGTGGTCCCCGGCGACCTGTCGGTGGGCGGGCGGCTCGACCTGCTCGAGGACCGTGCCGAGCGCGCCGGCCGCCGTCGCCCCGTCGAACTGGGCCTCGGCCTCCATCACCATGCGGTGACCGAGCACGGGCTCCGCGAGCTCGCGGACGTCGTCGGGCAGGACGTAGCCCCGGCCCTGGGAGGCGGCCCAGGTCTTGGCGCAGCGCACGAGCGCGAGCGCGCCGCGCACGGAGACGCCGACCTCGACGCCGGGGGCCGTCCGGGTCGCGGTGACGAGTCGGGAGATGTAGTCCGCGATCGCGGGGTCGACGTGGACCCGGCCGGACATCCGCACCATCTCGGTGACGACCTCGGCGGTGACGACGGCGCGCAGCTCGGCGGCCCGGTCGCGCACCGAGGCGCCCGTGAGGATGGCGACGGTCGAGTCGTGGTCCGGGTAGCCCACGGACGTCTTGATGAGGAAACGGTCGAGCTGGGCCTCGGGCAGGGCGTACGTGCCGGCCTGCTCGATGGGGTTCTGGGTGGCGAGCACGATGAACGGGTCGCCGACCTCGTGGGTGCGGCCCTCGGCGGTCACGCGGCCCTCCTCCATGACCTCCAGGAGTGCCGACTGGGTCTTCGGGGAGGCGCGGTTGATCTCGTCCGCGAGGACGACGTTGGCGAAGATCGGTCCCGGGTGGAACTCGAAGGTCTTCTTCTCCTGGTCGTAGATCGACACGCCCGTGACGTCGGACGGGAGGAGGTCGGGCGTGAACTGGATGCGCGAGCTCGTGGCCCGCAGCGTCTGGGCCAGCGAGCGGGCGAGCTGGGTCTTGCCCGTGCCCGGGTAGTCCTCGAGCAGGACGTGGCCGCCGGCCAGCAACGCGGTGACGACGAGCCGGACGACGCCGGTCTTGCCGACCACGGCCCGGCCGACGTTGTCGACGACGCGGTCGAACGTGCTCGCGTACCAGGCGGCCTGCTCCTCGGAGAGCTGCTCGAGGGTGACGGCGGTCATGGGGTCCTCTCGGTGGTGCGGGGAAGGGACGGACGGGGCGGCGGGCGGGTCAGCGGGTGGCGATGCGGGACGACCCGCGGCCGCCCGCTAGGGGACGACCCGGTGGGTATCTCGCGCCACCACGGCGCCGCTCGCGTTCTCGATCTCGAGCGTGAGGGTGACCGGGTTGCCCTGGTAGCGCTGGGAGTTCTCGCGCCCGCTGTCCCCGCTCGGGGTCCACTGCGACGGGTTCGGCCAGCCGTCCGTGGGCCTGATCGGGCCGTAGCTGCCGTCGTCGTCGTACCAGGTCACCGTGTACGGCGCCTCGTCGCCCCAGTGCTCGAACCCGTCGAACGTGAAGTCGAGGAACGCGCAGTCGTTGTTGTCCGGGAGGCACGGCGGCGTGCCCGGTTCGCCGCGGGCGTCCCGGTCGCGGACGATCGTCACGGTGCGGGTGGGCCGGTCCGGCTCGGCACCGGTGCGGGCGTTCGCGGTCGCCTCGCGCGTGGTGCGGGAGCCGTCGTCGCGCACGACCGTGATCGTCGCCCGGTAGTCGGTGCTCCAGTCGGCGGGGTTGATCGTGATGCTCGTGCGCTGGCGCGCGTCGATCCGGCTCTGCCCGGTGATCTCCACGTAGGCCTCGACGATCGGCCGGCCGTTGCCGTCGGGGACGCTCCAGCTGACGTCGACGGTGGCGGGCGTGCCGTACTGGGAGGGGGTGCTCGCGCTCGCCCGGATCGTCGGGTCAGCCATCGGCCCGAACGGGACCGCCGAGGACGAGGCGCCGGACGGGTCGCCGCAGTACGTGTTGCAGGCGCGCACGCGGAAGGTGTAGCTGCTGCCGTTGGTCAGGCCGGACACCGAGTCACCGGACAGGGTCTCCCAGCCACCGCCGTTCATCGAGTACTCGTAGCGCGAGATCTCGTCGCCGCGCGGGTCGGCGGCGCCGTAGTCGAGCGTGACCTGGCCGTCGCTGCCCGTCGCGGTGACGGTCGGGGTCCCCGGGGCCGTGGGCTGGATGAACGAGCGGACGGTGCCGGACCGGGGGCTCGCGGGCCCCTGGTCGACGTCGTTGGTCGCGGCGACCGCCACCGAGTAGTCGTGGCCCTCGGGCGCGTCCTGCGTGAAGGAGGTGTCCTGGGTCGTGAACCGGGAGAACTCCGCGCCGTCCTGGTAGATGACGACCTCGTAGCCGGTGATCGGCGAGCCGTTGGCGTCGGCCGCGCCGAACGAGCCCGTGATCTGGGCGGCGACGGGCGAGTCGACGCGCTGCACCTGCGGCGTCCCCGGCGCGCTCGGCGGGCCGGCCGGCACGACGGCCTGCGACCACGGCGACCATTCCGACGGCTCGTCGGCGCCGTTGTGCGCTCGGACCCGGAAGGTGTAGCTCGTCCCGTTGCTCAGCCCGCTCCACGTGTGGCTCGTCGAGGTGGCGGACACCTGGCCGCCGCCGGTCGACGGCGTCACCTGCACGTCGTACCGCTCCACCGGTGTGCCGCGCGAGACCGGGGTCTCCCAGGACAGCTGGACCTGGCCGTCGCCGCGCTCGGCGGACGGTGCCGCCGGCCGCTCGGGCCGCACGTCGGGGATCGCGGGGCCCGACGGCGCCGACGGCTCGGAGTCGCCGACGGCGTTGGTCGCGATGACCGTGAACGTGTACTCCTGGCCGTTGGTCAGCCCGGAGACGGTGCACGTCGTCGTCGCGCACTCCTGCCGCTGGCCCGCCGTGTCGACGGTGTACCCGGTGATCGGCGAGCCGTTCGCGACCGGGGCGGCCCAGGTGAGCACGACGGCCCCGTCCTGGGACTCCTGGACGCGCGGCGGCGCGGGCGTGCCCGGGACGCCGACGACGTTCATCGAGATGCGCGCCTCGGCCTGCCTGGTCGGCAGGCCCGTGGCGTCCTCGACCGTGACCCGCACGGTGAGCGGCCCGACGAAGTCCTCGCCCGGCGTCACCGAGACGTCGGTGAGCGAGTGCTCGACGCGCGCCACGCCCTGCTCGGCGGCGGCGGAGACCACGGTCAGCGGCTCGCCGTCCTCGGCGTACGGGTTGAACGCGCCCTGGAGGATGTCCACCACCTCGGTCTCGCCCTGCTCGACCTCGCCGAGGTCGACGTCGGGCACCGACGGCATGTCGCGGTTCGACGCGGTGACCTCGACGCGCACGACCCCGGGGACGGGATCGTTGACGGGGTCGGAGACGGTCATCGGCAGGTCGAGCGTCTGGCCGGGCACGACGTCGACGTCGGCCTCCACCGTGAGCGTGTGCCCCTCCACGGTCGCCGTCAGGCCGTCGGGCACGCCGTCCTCGACGACCTCCAGGCGCAGCGCGGAGAAGTCCTCCGGGTCGTCGATCGCCGAGCGCAGGTTGACCGACTCCGGGTCCTCGCCGGGGACGACCTCGATCTCGCCGCCGCGGAAGGTCGGCGGGATGTTGACGCCGTCGGGCACCACCGTGATCGGCAGCGTGAGCCGCGAGCTGAGGCCGTCCTGGGCGGTCTCGCCGTCGGTGACCTCGAACGTGATGGACGCGGGCCCGTAGTAGTCGGGCGCGGAGGTGAACTGCAGGGTCGTCGCGTCGACGACCGGGCTCGAGCCGTCCGAGCTCGTCGCCGTCACCTGGGTCTCGTCGGTCAGCCGGATGTCCCGGCCGGACGGGGCCACGACGTAGTGCTCGAGGTCGATCTCGATGCGCTCCCCGGAGTGCACCTCGATCGGGTCCACGTTCGTCCGCAGGACCGGACCGGTGTCCTCGGAGCCGGGCACGTCGATGAACGCGTAGCCCTCGAGGCCGTCCGGGTCCGTCACCCGGTAGGTGACGACCTGCCGGGTGGGCAGGACCGGGACCTGCACGTCGTTTCCCGCCACGCGCGCGCCCTCGGGCGGGTCGACGAGGGAGACGGTCAGCGCGTCGGCCGTGCCGTCGGGGTCCTCGTCGTTGGCGAGGACGGGGACGGTGACGATGTCGTGGCCGATGATGTCGGCCGGCGCGACGAGGTCGTCCCGCGCGAGCGGCGGCAGCAGCGGCGCGTCGGGCGTGACGTCGATCGTCGCCACCCCGGAGTCCAGCCCGCCGCGGCGGTCGGAGACCCGGTAGATCAGCGAGAACGTGGCCGGATCGGCCGGCGTGGACACGCGCACGCGCTGCTGCTCGGTGGCCTGCGGCGAGAGCTCGGGGACGTCGTCGAAGGGCCCGCCGTCGGGGTCGTCGGCGAGGTAGAGCGGGTCGCCGTCGGGGTCCGTGTCGTTGGACAGGACGTCGACGTCGACGGTGCGGCCGGGGCGCACCTGGACGGAGTCGTCCTGCGCCTGGGGGCGCGAGTTGCTCATGGGCGGCGGGACGACGGCGACGCGCACCTGCGCGGAGCCCACGGCGCCGAGCCGGTCGCGCACGGTGTAGGTGAAGGTGTCGGTGCCCGAGGACTGGCCGTAGGCCTCGTAGTCGAGGTAGCCGGAGCCGACCTCGACGATGCGGCCGAGCTGCGGGGCGGTGCCGGCGCCGAGGAGCTGGACCGAGTCGCCGTCCGGGTCGATGCCGTACATCGGCACCTGGATGCGCACGCGCTCGCCGCCGAAGGCCCTGGTCTCGACAGGCTCGGGCAGGGGCGCCGAGTTCGCGTCCGAGGCCGCCTGGACGCGGACCGTGATGAGCGCCGACGCCGAGTTCCCGTTCTCGTCGGTCACCGAGTACACGGCGTTGACGGTCTGGGGGGTCTCGGGTGCCCGGAAGCGGACCACCTGGTCGGAGGTGAAGAAGTGGCCGCGGGAGGACTCGGGCTCCTCGGACAGCTCGGCGTCGAGGGTGTACTCCAGGCCCTGCGGGTGCGAGTCGTTCTGCAGGACCGGGATCGTCACGTAGTCGCCGGCGCGCACGTCGACGACGTCGGGCTCGGCCACCGGCGGCTGCGGGGCCACGTCGGACATGATCGGCAGGACGACGACCTCGCCGGTGGCTGTGGCCGTGCCGTTGGAGACGGTGTAGGTCAGTCGCTGCGGTCCGGTGAGGGTCTGCGCGGCGGAGATCCGCAGCATCCGGTGCTCGAGCACGGCGACGACCAGCGGCGAGTCCTGCGGGACCTCGATCTGCTGGACCGCGAGCAGGCCGCCCGCGGGGTCCTCGTCGTTGGCGAGGACGTCGACCAGGACCGAGCCGCCGGCCGGCAGCAGCGCCGTGTCCCGCACGGCCACCGGGGGCGCCTCGGTGTCCGGGGCGACGACGTCGACGCGCACGAGGCCGGTGGTGTCCTGGCCTCCCGAGTCGGCCACCACGTACTCGAGGTAGTTCGTCCCCTCCGAGAGTCCCGTGAGGTGGACCTGCCCCGTGTCGTAGTCGGGGCGGACGTCGGCGACCTCGGCGGGGGTGACGGAGCCGAGCCGCAGCGGCTCCCCCTCGGGGTCGACGTCGTTGGCCAGCACCTCGACGACCGTCTCCTCGCCCACGCTGAGGGATACGTAGTCGTTGACCGCGCGGGGCGGGAGGTTCTCGGCGTCGTGCACCTCGACCGGGACGATCACCTCGGTGACGTCGGTGCCGTCCGAGACGGCGACGGTGACCTCCTTGACGCCGGAGCTCGTCCCGGTGTCGACGAACGTCAGCCGCCCGTCGGGCGTGAAGTGGACGACGTCGTCGGAGTCGGTCTCGGCGCGGGCGAGCAGCATCTCGTCGCCCTCGGGGTCGATCATCGACGCCAGGACGTCGATCTCGCCGGTGCCGCCGAGCGCGAGGTCCATGCGCGGGTCGCGGTCCTCGCGCACCTGCGGCGCGCTGTTCTCGGTGTCCGGGACGACCCGCAGGGTGATCGTGCCCTCGGCCTCGCCGTTCTCGCGGCCGTCGGTGATCGTGTACGGCACCGAGACCTGGCCGGTCGCCGTCTCGGGGACGGCGATCTGGAGCGCGCGGCCGCCCATGATCGAGGACAGCACCCCGGTCTCCTCGGGGACGTCGCCGAAGTCGGTGACGGTGAGCAGGTCGCCGTCGGGGTCGGTGTCGTTGGCCAGGACCTCGAGGACGGTGACCGACCCGGGTCGCACGCCGAGCGCGTCGTCGACCGCGCGCGGTGGCCGGTTCTCCTCCTCGCGGTCGAGCGGCTGGTCCTCGAGGCGGTCGTCGGTGGACTCCGTCTCCTCCTCGGACTCGCCCTCGGGCGGGGTGGTGTCGTCCCAGTTGTCGACCATCATCATGTCCTCCTGCGGGAGGTACACGGTGCCGGTGAGGGTGTCGTTGAGGACGACGAGGTCGTGGTTGGTGCGCAGGCGCAGCTCGTTGTCCGAGCCCTGCAGCGGGACCTGGGCGTCGACGGCCTCGGCGTCCCCGCACCGGACGAGGTAGGAGCCCTCGGCACCGGCCCACGCGCCGTGGACGCAGTCGCCCACGGCGATCGGCTCCGCGGGGACGCCGGCCATCTCCGAGCGGATGATCGTGGGCTCGTCGCCGTCGACCGGGAGGAGCACGAGGGCGTCGCGGGTGGCCAGGGCGACCTGTCCGGTGGCGGCGGACGGCTGCTGGAGGGCCACCTCGGTCAGGTCGAGGTCGTAGGAGGTGAGGTCGAGGGGCTCGCGGTCGGGGCGCAGGACGAGCAGCTGGGCGTGGTCCTCGGTGACGACGGCGCCCATGGGCTCCTCGCCGACGGCGGTCAGCGCCACGTGCTCGGCCTCGGCGAGCCGGTCGGGGCCCACGCCGAGGTCCACGGTGGGCAGTGCCTCGGTCGTCTCCTCCTCGCCCTCCTCGGCCTCGGGGGGCCCGGGCTCGTCGCTGGGTGCATCGCTGCCGGACTCGGCCGGGGCGGGGCCGCCGCCGGCGGGCTCGGTGCCCGCCGGGATCGTCACGACCGTGCCGTCGGTGACCGACATGCCGTGGACGGCGCCGTCGCGCCCGACGGCGAGCTGCCCGTCGGCACCGACGTGGGCGTTGGGGGCGGCCTCCGCGTCGCCGAGGAGGCCCACCTGGTCCACGGGGACCGAGCGCAGGGCGCCCGAGCCGGGCTCGAGCATGCCCACCGTGTCCCCGCCGAGGCCGAGCTCGGCGCCGCGCGGCAGGGTGACGGCGCCCGTCCCGGTGGACACGGTCGCGGGGTCGAGGGTCTGGAGGAGCGCGGCGCCGTGGTCGACGACGAGGACGGTGCTGCCCTCCTGGAGCACGTCGACGTCGGCGGAGGCGGCCGTCACCGAGCCGTCGAGCTCCTGGACCGGGTAGTTGACGCGTCCCACGAGCAGCTCGTCGGAGTTCGTCACCCACACGCCGCCGTCGTGCAGCTCGATGTCGGCGACGGGCTCGCCGTCGTAGGCGAGGGCGGCGGCGACGATGCCCGTGGAGGCGACCGCGAGGGCGGCACCGGCAGCGACGGAGCGCCGACGACGCCGCACCCGTTCGGTGCGCCGCGCGTCCGCGTCCGCGGCCTGCGAGGCGACGCCGCCGGTGGCACCCGCTGCGCGGGCGCCCGCTCGGCTGGTACCCGCTCGGGTGGTGCCGGCCGCCCGCCTGGCGGACCGGGTGGCGGGTCGGTGGGCGGGGCCGCCGTCGGTCTCGGCGGCCATCGTGGCCTCCGGCTCGGCCGCGGCCGACCCGCTCGCAGGGGCGGTGCGGTCTGCGGCCTCGGGACCTCGGGTGTCCCGGGCACGACGACGCCACCACGCCATGCCGGAGCCTCCCCGTGTCCGCCTCGTCGACCGGGCGCGAGGGCGCGCCGGACCGTCCTGGCGCAGACTATCGCCGGACCGCCGGCCGCGGCGCGGGGTGGACGACCTGCTCCGGTGAACCTGCCCACCTCGATCCGACCGCATGGGTCCGGACGGACAACACCGGGTGAACGCCCGGGATGGCCGGTGCCGTGGTCGCGAGAGCCGGCGTCACGACGGTCGACGTGGCAGGCGCCGATGTCAGGAGGGGCAGGGACGACGACCGGCCCCGGCCGTCACTCCGCGGCGGCGGCGTCCGCGTCCTGCGGTGCGTCGAGGAGCTCGAGCTCGTCGACCGTCACGAGCCGGGAGGCGACCGCGTGCTCGACGAGCCGGGCGCGACGGTTGACGGCCAGCTTGCCCTGTCCGCCGCGCAGCCCGCGCACTCCGTAGCGGGCGAGCTTGTCGCAGACGTTGTCGAGCTTGCGGTTGAACCGGGTCAGGGTCCAGCCGAGCCGGTTGGCGGCCTCGGCGGAGGTGGGGATCGACGTCGTCGTGCCCCGGCCCGACAGGACGGGCTCGGACAGGGCGAGGACGAGCAGCCGCTGCGAGGGCGTGAGGGAGACCGGACCGATGGTCGTCTCCCCCACCTCCATCTCGTCCTCGGGCCGGGTCGGGAAGTACGCGGGGTCGTCGTTGGCGACGAGCACCTCGTAGGTGGTCGGGCCCGCGGTGAACATCAGGGTCGTGCGCGCGTACACGAGCGGCAGCCGGGCACCCGGCGAGAGCCAGGCCTGCGTGTTGCCGTCGGGGTCGGCGACCGTCGCGGTCAGCCGCGTGCCGACGTTGGAGACCCACCACAGACCGCCCGACCGGGCGATCGTGAGGAACCGGCGGTGCAGGTAGGGGTTGTCGTCGAGCTCGAGCGGCCCCTCCCGCCCGACGACGAACGGCTCCTCGTCGTCGACCGGGAACCAGTCGCCGCAGAACTCCACCTGGATACCCATGGGTCATGCCTCCTCGTCGACGCACGTCGTCGCCGGCTCGTTCGACGTCCGGCCGTTCGTGAGCCGGATCTTCACCTCGATGCAGACCTCGCCCGGCTCCTCCACCGATGCTACGGGCTCCTCGGCCGAGGCGAGCGGGAACGATCCGTCCGTACGTTGCCACACGTAGGTCACGTCCTGCCCGTCCAGCTCGTCCGGGGCCGCCCACGTGAACTCGACCGTGGAGCCCGCACGGGTGCCGACCAGGTCGACCGGGGTAGGCACGAGGTCGGGGACGTCGATCGTCGTGGGGCCCGAGGCGTCCGCCGTGACCTCGCCGTCGCCGCTGCTCGTGTCGTCCCCGGTGAGCGTGCCGAACGCCCAGATCAGGGCGACGACGACGGCCATCACGCACGCGACCGCAGTGATGACGACGCCGGAACCGGCCCGTCGGGAGCCCGCCGGACCCGGCTGCGTGCCCTGACCGTGGCCGGGCGGGTGCATCGGCCCGCCGACCCCCGCGCTCGCCGGGCTCCCGGCGCCGGGGCTCATCGGCGCGCCGACGCCCGCGCTCGCGGGGCTCCCGGCACCGGGGAAGGCGCCGCCCGGGTGGCCGCCCTGGTCCGCGCCCTGCATGCCGGCCTGGAGACCGGTCCGGTGGCCCGCCCAGGCGGCGGCGCCTGCGTTGTCCGCCGACGCCGCCGCCGGGGGCCGGGCATCGGTCGACCGCGCGGGCGGCGCCTGCGGCGGCACGGCCCGGATGGAGTTCACCCGGGTGGGTTCCGCGGGCGGACGCGCCGCACCCTGCTGGGGGGTGCCGGCTTCCGGGCGCCCCTCGGATCCTCCGGAAACGGTCCCGCCGGCACCGGTCCCGGGCCCTGGTGGCGCAGAGGCACCTCGATCGCCCGAGGTGCTCTCGGGCGCCGAGGCTGCGCCCGCGGCGCGGCGCGAGCCGGTCGAGGGACGCGAGGACCCGGAGGACGTGCCTGCCGACGAGTCGGCGGAGGCCCCGGAGGCGTCGTCGGCGCGACGCGAGCCCTCCCGGTTCTCCAGCGCCGCCCGCGGTGCCTTGCGGCGGTCCTGCGGGTCGGGTGCCAGCCACGAGGTGTCCGGCATCTCGATCTCGGTCATCGGCAGGCGCATCTCCTGCTCGACGATCTGCAGCGCTCGACCGAGGTCGGCGGCGCTGCGGTAGCGCTGCGCGGGCTGCTTGGCCATCGCCTTGTCGAGGACGCGCTGCAGCGAGTCGGGCAGGTCCTCTCGCTCGATGCGCGGCACCGGGTCGCGCCGGATCCGGGTCGTGTAGTCCAGGCGCGTGTTCGGTCCCCCCGGGCGGGTGAACGGCGAACGGCCGACGAGCAGGGTGAAGATCGTGGCGCCGAGCGAGTAGACGTCTCCCTCGACCCCGGTGACCTGTCCGTCGATCGCCTCCGGGGGCGCCCAGGGGATCGACAGGCCCGCGGTCTCGGTGAGGGTGTTCGAGAGCAGGCCGGCGATGCCGAAGTCCGTCAGCGCCGGTCGGCCGTACTCGGTGGTCAGCACGTTGGCCGGCTTGATGTCGCGGTGGACGATGCCGGCGCGGTGCGCGGTCTCCAGCGCGCCCGACAGGCGCACGCCGATGCCGACCGACTCGGCGACCCCGAGCGGGCGGCGGCGGGTGCGCTCGGCGAGGTTGGGCAGCGGGCAGTACTGCATGACGAGGAACGGGCGCCCGTCCGGCGAGGTGCCCGCGTGGTAGATCGACACGATCGAGGAGTGCGAGGACAGCTGGGCCATGAGGTTGGCCTCGGCCGTGAACTGCTCCCGCGACTGCCCCTCGGCGGCCTCCTCGGTCATCACCTTGACGGCGACGTTGCGCCGGGGCAGGTGCTGGCTGTACAGGAAGACGTCGGCGAAGCCGCCCGAGCCGAGGAGACGGACGTGCTCGTACCCGTGCAGCTCGGGAGGCTCTCCCGCCGGACGCTTCTGGCTCACTGCTCGGGCACCTGCCCGGCAACGTCGACGTGGAACCCTGCATCCGTGCCCAGCTCGACGTACGCGCCCGGAGGCACGGGGACGCCCGTGCGCGGGTGCAGGCGGAATGCCGGCTGGTCGGGCAGGACGATGACCGTGCCGTTCGTGGAGTCCATGTCCGTGACCACGACCGTGTCGCCGGCCGGCCGGACCTCCACGTGCGTGGCCGAGACGTCGCGCTCGGGGCTGCGCACCTGGACGATCCGCGGGGCGTCGTCGCCGCTGAACCGCGCGGCGTCGGGCGCGCGACCGAGCAGGACCGGGCGGTCGACGAGGACACTGGTCCCGTCCGGCAGGACGAGGATCAGGCCCTCGGCGTAGTCGCCGACGGCGACCATGCTCGTCGCACCGTCGTGGTCCGGGCCGGCGACGCCGTCACCGGCGCCCTGGTCGTCGCCCTGGTGCTCGCCGTAGCCGTGCTGGTCGTAGCCCTGCTGGTCGTAGCCCTGCTGGTCGTAACCCTGCTGGTCGTAGCCGTCCTGGTCGGCGTGGGCGCCGCCCTGGTCCTGATGGTCGAGCTCGTACCCGCCGGCGGCCGGGGCCTGCTCAGCGGCGCCCTCGAGCGCAGCTCCGGATCCGGCGTCGACGGCGTGCGCGTCGACGGGCTGCTCCTCGACCGCGGGGACGTCGCGGCCGAGGCCCTCGTCCGCGGCGTCGTCGTAGATCTGGGTGTGCTCGGCGTCAGGGGCGTCCGTCGGTCCGAGGTCGTCACCCGCGCCCTCGGCTCCCGGCTCTGCTCCCGCCCCGGTCGCCGACGCTTCGTCGGACCAGGTGGGGACGTTGTCGATGAGGCCGTCGGCGTCGCCGTCAGTACTCGTGTCCTCCGGCCCCTCTCCCACGTAGCCGTCGACGGCGGTCGGCTCCGCCGTCAGCGCCACGTCGTCCTCCGCGGCGAGAGCCTCGGCCAGCTCGGCGTCGTCCGGGCGTCCGGGCTCGTCGGTGTGCGCGTCGACGTCCTCGCTCTGCTCGAGGGCCGCGCCCTCGTGGAACGGGTCGGCGAAGCCCTCACCCTCGACCTCAGCGGCCTCGGGGGCGTCGGGCGCACCGGCTCCCGGGGCGCCCTGCTCGTCGGCCTGGAAGGCGTCCTGGCCGCCGGACGTGGCGGCCCCTTCCTCGACGGCGTCCGGCTCCGTCTCCGTCGACGCCTCCACCGGCGCCTCGGGAGCCCCGGCCTCGGGGCTTCCCTCCGCGACGGGCTCACCCTCGGGGCCACCGTCCGCGGCACCCGCGTCCGCGACGGGCTCGCCCTCGGGGCTACCACCTTCGGCGGGCACGTCGTCCGGGACGTCGACGTCGGTCGGCACCGACTCGATCGGCTCGCCCGCGATCGCATCCGCGTCCACGAGCCCGGCGCCCTCGGCCGCCGCCTCTGCCTCCGCGTCCGACCGCGCCTCGTCCTGCGCCTCGACGGCGGTGACGCCCTGCGCTTCTGCGTCGACGTCGGCACCGGCGTCGTCATCGTCGCCGGAGGCGAGATCGGCGGCGACGGCCGCCCCGGCACCGGCGAGCCCCGCTCCGGCGAGGCCGGCGGCCGTAGCACCCGCGGCACCGCCGGCGTCAGCGACGTCCGACTGCGCGGGCTCGGCGGGCGCGCCGCCGGTGGTGTCGTCATCGGCGGTGCCGGCAGCGACCGCCGCGGCACCGGACCCACCGGACCCGGCCTCGTTCCCGTGCTCGTCCTCGGCGACGGTCAGACCGGCGTTGGTCTCCCCCGCCGGCGCGTGCGACGCGACGCGGGCGGCGAGGACGATGCCGGTCGTGACGGGCAGGGTCTCGTCGTCGTCGGAGGCCTCCGGCGCCGTGATCTCGAAGTCGGTGGCGCCGTGGACGACCTCCTCGTACCAGGTCGAGTAGCCGCGGCCGGTGACGGTGCGGGCGCCCGCGCGCACGGCCAGGTCGCCGCGCACGAGGACGAACAGCCCGTCGTCGCGGGCCTCGACGAGCGCGAAGGGCGGCAGAGCCGTGATGCCGCGGGCCGCGAGGACCTCGATCCATCGGCTCAGCCGGGATCCGTCCCGGTCGTTCTCCCACAGCCGCCGCGCGTCGTCGACGCCGAGGGACGGGTCCAGGAGCGCCACCGCGCTCTCCCCGACGACGGCGATCCAGCGTCCTGAGGTGTACTCGTGCATGTCAGCTCTCCGCGGTAGTGGGTGCCGGCGTCGGGGCCGGGAATGGTGTCTGTTCCGTGGGCGGCGCGTCGGGGCTCGGCGCCGTGAGGGCGTGGCTGCGCTCGCTGCGGGCGATCTCGTCGGCCTGCGTCGGCGGCACCACCTCCGCGCGCCCGTACCCGCTGCCGGTGGCGGTCGTCCCGACCGCGTCCTCGTTGTCGACGTCGACGACCACGGCGGTGATGTTGTCCCGCGCGCCGCCGTCGGCGACCGCCCGCTCGATGAGCTCCTCGGCGGCGGCGGTGGGGTGCATACGGGTCCGCAGGACGTCGGCGATCTCCTCCTCGCCGAGCTCGCCGAACAGGCCGTCGGTGCACACGAGGAGGCGGTCGTCGGCGCCCACGTGCAGCATCCAGTAGTCGACCTCGACGTCGAGACCGGTGCCCACGGCGCGGGTGATGACGTTGCGGCGCGGGTGCGTGCGCGCGGCGTCCGGGTCGAGCTCGCCCGCATCGACGAGCTCCTGGACGAGGCTGTGGTCGACCGAGACCTGCTCGAGGCGGTCGCGGGAGAAGCGGTAGACGCGCGAGTCGCCCACATTGAGCACGAGCCAGTACGGCTCGCCCCCGGAGTGGGTGAGCACGACCCCGGCCACGGTGGTGCCCGCCATCACGTCCTGCAGGTCCGGGCCGAGGCCGCCCTGCCGGGCCTCCTCCTCCATCGTCTGCCGGATCTGCTCGGCGCCGGCGCGGACCGCGGCCGTCACGTCGTCCGGCGTGATGGATCCTTCGTGGTCCGCGAGCGCCCCGAAGGCGGCGACGACGGTGCGCGACGCCATCTCGCCCCGGGCGTGCCCGCCCATGCCGTCGGCGACGACGAACACCGGATGACGCGCGAACGCAGCGTCCTCGTTCATCTTGCGCCGGCCGCCCGCGTCGGAGGCGGAACCCCATTGCACCTGCATGCTCACCTCTCTCGGGCCTCGTGCGGAGTCCAACCTACCGGCCCGAGCCCGCCCCGCCCGCGCGGGGGCGGGGCGGGGTCCCCATGCCTGCGCGGTACGCCGGGCACCGGGACAAAGCACGACGTCGACTCTCCACCGCTACCACGAGAGCCTCGACGTCTTCCACACTCATCAGTGTTGATTTCACAGTGCGGTGTGATCGCCATGACAGTATCGGGGCATGAACGCCGCACCCGTCCCGATGAAGGACCGCCGGCAGCGCCTGGCGACGATGGCGGAGCTGGTGCTCGAGGCGGGCACGCTCTCCGTGGACGATATGGCCCAGCAGTTCGGCGTCTCGACGATGACCGTCTACCGCGACCTCGCCGAGCTCGAGCGCAGCGGCATCGTCACGCGCACGCGCGGCACCGTCACCGCGCGCGCCACGTCGATGTCGGAGGCCTCGGCCGCGTTCCGCAGCACCCTCAACCAGGCGACGAAGCGGCAGCTCGCCGCCCGCGCCGTGGAGGAGGTGCACGCCGGGTCCACGATCATGATCGACGACTCGACGACGCTGCTCGGCATGGTGCCGCTGCTCGACGACCGCGGGCCGGTGACGATCGTGACGCACTCCCAGGCCGTGGCCCGCGAGGCCGCGGCGCTGCGGTCCGTCCGCCTGTTCGTCACCGGGGGCCGCTACCGGCCCGAGCTCGACTCGCTCTACGGCTCGACCACGCTGACCACCCTGCGCTCGGTGCGCGCCGACGTGTGCTTCATGTCGACCACGGCGCTCGTCGGCGGCGAGCTGTTCCACCCGCTCGAGGAGAACGCCGACGTCAAGCAGGCGATGCTCGCCTCCTCGACCCGCGCCATCCTCGTGGCGGACGGCTCGAAGTTCCGGCACGCCGCCACCCACCGGGTCGCCTCGGTCGCCGAGTTCGACCTCGTGGTCGTGGACACCGACGCGCCCGCCGACGAGCTGGCGATCATGGCCGAGGCCGGCGTCGAGATCGCCCAGGTCGGCGGCGACGGCTGAGCGCGCAGGCCGGTCTCCGCCCGCCTGCACCGGACCACTGGCGGCACCCGGGGCGTCGGGCCGGGCGTGGACGGCCCAGGCGCGGACAGCGCCTCAGGGGTGGACGGCGACCTTGATGCCCTCTCCCCCGGCGGAGAACTCGATCGCCTCGACGGCGTCCTCGAGGGCGAACTCGTGCGTGACGAGGGAGGCGACGTCGATCGCACCGGAGGCGATGAGCGCGAGCGCGCGCTGGTGGTCGACCCGGCGCGAGTTCGACGCGCCCGTGACCACGAGCTCGTTGTAGTGCACGAGGTTCGGGTCGACCTCGGCGGAGACCCCCTTGGGGAAGCCGGCGAAGGCGTTGACCCGACCGCGCTTGCGCACGACCGTCAGCGCCTGCGCGAACAGGGCGGGGATCCCGATGGCGACGACGGCGACGTCCGCGCCGAGGCCGTCCGTGAGTGAGTGGACGTGCTCGCGCAGGTCGGTGACCGTCGGGTCGACGACGTCGGTCGCGCCGAGCGCGGACGCCACCTCGCGGCGGCCCGCCGACGGGTCGGACACGACCACCCGGCCGGCCCCGGCGAGCCGGGCGACCTGCGCGTGGAGCAGGCCGATCGGCCCGGCGCCGAGCACCACCACGGTCTCCCCCGGCGCGACCCCGTAAGACTCGGCCCCGCCGAGCACGCAGCCCAGCGGCTCGGCGAGCGCGATCGAGGAGTACGGGACGTCCGCCGGCGCGACGAACACGCCACCGCGGGAGATCGCCTCGGCCGGGACGGCGACGTACTCGGCCAGACCGCCGTCGAGCGCGTACCCGAAGATCTTCGAGTCGCTGCACAGGTTCTCCCGGCCGAGCCGGCAGTAGGCGCAGCGCCCGCACGGCACGGTCGGATTGATCCCGATGCGGTCGCCCACGGCGAACCCGTCCACGCCGGCGCCGAGCTCGACGACCTCGCCGGCGATCTCGTGACCGAGGACGACACCGACGTCGATGCCCGCCGACTTCTCGCCGCGGATGATCCGCACGTCGGTACCGCACACGGTGTTGGCGCCGGTGCGCAGGAGCAGTCCGCCCTCCGGCGCGGTCGGGGTCGAGACCTCCCGCAGCTCGACGATGCCGGGACCGCCGAAGACCGCCGCCCTCATCGGGCGTCGCCGGCCTGGTGCGTGATCCGGCCGAGGGTGGACAGGCGCTCCTCGAGGTCGCCGGCCTGCCACACGTTGCGGCCGAAGATCAGGCCGCGCGCGCCGGACTCGATGGCGCCGGCCGCGGCGGCCGCGACGTCGGCGTCGTCACCGGGAGCCCCACCCAGGGTGAGGACGGGGACGTTGCCGACCTCCTCGATGATGGTGCGCTGGGCCTCGACGTCGCCGACGTACTCGGTCTTGATAGCGTCGGCGCCCAGCTCGGCGGCGATGCGGCAGACCTGGCGCAGCCCCTCGGGGTCCTTTTGGTCCTCGTTGCGCAGCCCCCACAGGGTGCCCTCGACGATGACGGGCAGGCCGACGGCGTGGGCGCGGTCGATCGTCTCCGCGACGTTCGCGATGTTGTCGTAGAACATGCCGTCGGACTTCGGACGGGCGATGAGGTACATGCACAGGGCGTCGGCGCCGAGCGCGATCGCGTCGGCGGGGTCGACGAGCGGCCGGTAGCCCTCGCCCTGCTCCTCCTTCATCGCGGGGTCGAGCGTGGTCCAGTCGGCGCGCAGGATCGCGGCCGGTGCGCCGCGGTGGGCGAAGACGTGGGAGGCCTGCGCGAGCATGCCCTTGTTGAGCAGGATGCCGTCCGCGCCGCCGGCGGCCACGCGCTCGAGGAGCGCGACCGGGTTGCCGAGGCCGCCCGGGATGCGCAGCGACTGGCCGTGGTCGAAGGCCACCGTGAACGAGCGGCGGGTGTCCTTGTCGAACATGCGGCCGAGACGGATGTCGATTCCACTCATGGTGGGAGCTCCTTGGTTCGAGGTGGTGGTGCGGTTCGTGCGGTTCGTGCGGTTCATACGGTTCATGGGTGGTGCGCCGTGCGGGCGCGTGGCGGGGCGGTCGGGACGTCGGCGGTGCGGTGCGCCGTCGTCGGCCGTGCGCCGTCGCGGGACGAGGTCCTGCCTCAGTACTCCTCGTTGACGGCGGGGTCCTTGCCGAGTGCTACGCGGGGCATGGCGTCGATGCGCGCGATCTGCTGCTCGGTCAGCTCGATGCCGGGGGCGGCGAGGTTGGCGCGCTGCCGGCCGGCGTCGGCGGACTTGGCCAGGGCGGCGACGCCCTTGCCGACGGTCCAGGCGAGCGAGACCTCGATCGGGCTGACGCCGTGGTCGCGCCCGATCTCCTCCAGCGTGCCGTCGTCCATCATCCCCTTGCCGCGTCCGGCGACCCCCCAGCCCTGGGTGACGATGCCGTGCTCGGCGTCGAAGGCCCTGATCTCGTCCTGCGGCCAGCCCGGGTGGAGCTCGACCTGGTTGACCTCGGGGTACTCGCCGAACCGGTCGTGGACCGCGGCGAGGTGCTCGGGCAGGAAGTTCGACACGGCGATCGCGCGGATGAGGCCCTCGGCGCGCAGCTCCATGAGGATCTCGTAGGACTCGAGGTACTTCCCGAGCATCGGCAGCGGCCAGTGGATGTAGTACAGGTCGAGGCGGTCGGTCGCGAGGCTCTCCAGCGAGGCCATGAACGAGCGCCGCGTCTGGACGGCGCCCTGGTCGCCGCCGCGCAGCTTGGACACGAGCAGCAGCTCGTCGCGCGGGACGCCGGACTCGCGCACGCCCGCACCGACGGCCCGCTCGTTGTGGTAGCGCTGCGCCGTGTCGATGAGCCGGTAGCCCGCGCGAATCGCGCCGGCGACGGCGGTGCGGCCGACGTCACCGTCCATCTGCCAGGTCCCCAGCCCCACGGGCGGGATCTCGATGCCGGACCGTGTGACGAATCGACTCGTCGGCACGTGCCTCACCTCTTCGTCTCGAGCGACCGTGCGCTCCGGGCCTCCCGCCGCGCGGGACGATCCGGTGCTGACACCTGAACGTCTCAGACACTAACATGGTGTTGTGTTGATTTAACACCCCATAATGTTGCGTCGTCGGCGGTGCTGCGCCGCCACGACGCCTCGCACGGCGTACGCTCGGGGCCCGCGGTCGGGTTCGCGACGACGCCGCCCGGCAGGTCCAGCACGCTCAAGGGAGAGAGACGATGACTGCATCCACCCGCCCCGACGGTCCGTTCGTCATGGGCATCGACTTCGGCACCGAGAGCTGCCGGGTCGCGATCTTCAACCTCGTCGGCGACCCGGTCGCCTTCGCGGCCACGCCGTACAAGACCACACACCCCCGACCCGGCTGGGCCGAGCAGACCGAGGACGACTGGTGGGGCGCCATCGCGACCTCCAGCCGGCAGGCCCTGGAGAAGGCCGGCCTCACGGGCGCGGACATCTCCGGCATCAGCTACGACGCCACGACGATGACGGTCCTCGCGATGGACGACAGCGGCCGCGCGATGCGTCCGGCGATCATGTGGATGGACGTCCGGGCGGTCGAGCAGGCCGAGCGCGCGAGCAGCTCCAGCTCGAAGGCGCGCCGGTACAACGGCGGCGGCACGATGCCGGCGACGGCGGAGTGGTTCCCCTTCAAGACGGCGTGGCTCAAGGAGCACGAGCCGGAGACGTTCAACGGCGCGAAGTACCTCGTCGACGCCCCGGACTGGATCACCTACAAGCTCACGGGCGAGTGGACGATCAACATCAACTCGGCGTCGGCGCGGATGTACTACGACCGGGACAACGGCGGCTGGCCCGTCGACTTCTACGAGGACATCGGCGTCGCCGACGTGCTCGACAAGATTCCCGGGACGGTCAACGACCTCGGCGTGGCCGTCGGCGGGCTGACCGGCGCCGCGGCCGAGCACCTGGGGCTCGCCGAGGGCACGCCGGTGGCGCAGGGCTGCGCGGACGCCTTCGCGGGGCAGATCGGGCTCGGCGTCGTCGCGCCGGGGAAGATGGCGCTCATCACCGGGTCCTCGCACGTGTTCATCGGGCAGACCGACCAGGCGATCTCCGGCGAGGGATTCTTCGGCGGCTACACCGACTCGGTCATGCCCGGGCAGTACACGGTCGAGGGCGGGCAGGTCTCGACCGGCTCGGTCGTCAAGTGGTACCGGGACAACTTCGCCAAACACCTCGTGGCCGAGGCGGAGGAGGCGGGCCGCACGGCCTACTCCCTCATGGACGAGCGTGCGGCGGCGATCCCGCTGGGGTCGGAGGGGCTCATCGTCAACGAGTACTTCCAGGGCAACCGCACGCCGTACACCGACGGCCGCGCGCGCGGCATCCTGTGGGGCCTGTCGCTGCACCACGGACCGGCGCACTTCTACCGGGCGATCCTCGAGGGCGTCTGCTACGGCACGGAGCACATCGCGCGCACGATGCGGGCCGCGGGGCACAAGGTCGACGAGATCGTCTCGTGCGGCGGTGCGACGAACAGCCCGTTCTGGATGCAGATGCACGCCGACGTCACCGGCACGCCGATCACGCTGACGAAGGTGCCCGACGCCGTCGCGCTCGGCTCGTGCATCCTCGCGGCGACCGGCGCGGGGCTCTTCGACGACGTCACGGCCGCGGCCGACGCCATGGTCCACACGGCCGACACGATCGAGCCGGACATGGACGCCCACGAGGAGTACCAGTTCTACCTCGACAGCTACATCGACACCTACCCGCGCATGCAGGAGCCGATCCACAAGATGGTCGACCACATCAGCTGACCGTTCACCCCCGGTCGTCGAGCGTGCGGTTCTGACACCTCGAGCGTGCGGTCCGCGGCCACGTGGGCCGCACGCTCGACGACCGGGAACCGCACGCTCGACGACGAGGGGCCGCACGCTCGACGACCGGGAACCGCACGCTCGACGACCGGTGCGGCGCGCTGTCAGAAGCCCAGGCGGCCGAGCTGTCGGGGGTCGCGCTGCCAGTCCTTGGCCACTCGCACGTGCAGGTCGAGGAACACCCTCCGACCGAGCCGGGCCTCGATCCCGGCCCGTGCCCGCGTGCCGACCTCCCTCAGGCGGGACCCGCCGCGGCCGATGACGATGGCCTTCTGCGAGTCGCGCTCGACCACGACCGACGCGTGGACGGCGAGCACGGGCGGACGGTCGTCGCCCTCGGCCCGCTCGCGCTCGACCATCTCGTCGACGACGACGGCGATCGAGTGCGGCAGCTCGTCGCGCACACCCTCGAGCGCGGCCTCCCGGACGAGCTCGGCGATCGTCAGCTCGACCGCCTCGTCCCCGGTGGCGCCCTTGGGGTACAGCGGCGGGGACAGTGGCATGCGGGCGAGCAGCAGGTCCGCCAGGAGGTCGACCTGGTCGCCGGCCACCGAGCTGACCGGCACGATCTCCGCGAAGTCGGCGAGCCCGCTCACCTCGAGCAGCTTCTCCGCCAGCGCCCCGCGCCCGACCCGGTCCGTCTTCGTCACGACGGCGACGAGGGCGCCACGCATGCCCTCGACCTCGGTGAGCAGGTGCCGGTCGCCGGGGCCGATCCGCTCGTCGGCCGGCAGGCACAGCGCGACGACGTCGACGCCGGTGAGGGTCTCGCGCACGACGTCGTTGAGCCGCTCCCCCAGCAGCGTGCGGGGACGGTGCATGCCCGGGGTGTCGACGAGGACGATCTGGCCGTCGCCGCGATGGACGATGCCCCGCACGGCACGCCGGGTGGTCTGCGGGCGGTCCGAGGTGATGGCGACCTTCTCGCCGACGAGCGCGTTCGTCAGGGTCGACTTGCCGGTGTTGGGCCGCCCCACCAGGGCGACGAAGCCCGCGCGGTGGTCGTCGGGCCAGTCCTCGTCGACGAGGTGGCCGAGGTCGAGGTCCGCCAGGGCGTTGGTGTCCTCGCCGAGCTCGGTGCCCGACCCCGGTTCGCCCGGGAACGGGACGTCCGTCATCGCTCCTCCTCCTCGTCGGGGTCGGACCGGCGCGCGAGGATCGTCGAGACGCGGCGCCGCCGGCCCTCCACGCGCTCGGCCTCCAGGTGCACGCCGTCGACGTCCACCGACGCACCGGCCAGCGGTACCTTGCCCAGCACCTTGGCGAGCAGCCCGCCCGCGGTGTCGATGTCGTCGTCGTCGAGCTCGAGGTCGAACAGCTCGCCGAGGTCGCTGACCGGGGTGCGGGCCGGGACGCGCCAGCGACCGTCGCCCAGGTCCTCGACCACGGTCTCGGCGCGGTCGTGCTCGTCGACCATCTCGCCGACGAGCTCCTCGAGCAGGTCCTCGATGGTGACGAGGCCGGCGATGCCGCCGTACTCGTCGACGACCATCGCGATGTGCACGGCCTGGGTCTGCATCTCGCGCAGCATGTCGTCCACGAGCTTGGTCTCGGGCACGAAGAACGGCTCGCGCATGACGTCGGCGCACAGGACGTGCTCGGTGTCGGTGCGGCGGTGCACCCGCCGCATGACGTCCTTGAGGTAGAGGATGCCGCGCAGGTCGTCGAGGGAGTCGCCGTGCACGGGCACGCGCGAGAACCCGGACCGGGTGAAGAGGTTGAGGGCCTTGGTCAGCGGCTGGTCGCCCTCGATGGAGACCATGTCGGTGCGCGGGACCATGACCTCGCGGACGTAGGTGCGGCCGAGCTGGAACACGGACTCCAGCAGCTCGCGGTCCTTCTCCTCGAGCCGCTCGGCGTCGTTGACCCGGTCGACGAGCTGCTGGAGCTCGTCGGCGGACTCCTGCGCGAGATCCTCCTCGGAGCGCTCGCGCTCCGGGGCGAACGCGCGGCCGAGGCGACCGAACGCACCGGCGACGGCGGTCACGGCCGCCACCAGGACGGAGAGCCGCGCCAGGGTGCGCCCCGGGTGACGGCGGCCGAGGCGCCGCGGGCCGATCCCGGCCACGACGACGACCACCACCGCGCACGCGCCGACCGCGGCGAGCACGACGAGACCCCAGGGTTCGATCACCGTCGTGGCGGCGACCGTCAGCAGGACCGCGGTGGTCATCTCGACGAGCACGCGGACGAACATCAGGCCCGCGAGCCCGGTCTCGCGGCGCTCGACGAGGCCGGCGACGCGTGCCGCCGCGGGGTGGTCGTCGTGCTCGAGCTCCGAGACGCTCGACCGGCTGATGCGCGTCAGTGCCGCCTCCGCGGCAGAGAACAGCGCGGCGACGACGAGCAGGAGGGCCGCGGCTCCGAGCACGACGACCAGCGGTGCGTCGGACGCGGTCGCGGCCCCGGACGGGGCGGTGGCGAGCAGGGAGCCGCCGGTATGCGGAGGGGTCATGGCCGGGTCACCGCCCGGCCAGGAACGTCAGCAGGAGCCGACGCTGGAGGTCGAACATCTCCTTCTCCTCCTCCGGCTCGGCGTGGTCGTAGCCGAGCAGGTGAAGGATGCCGTGGACCGTGAGGAGGCCGAGCTCCTCGGCCGTCGAGTGTCCGGCCGTGCGGGCCTGGGCGGCCGCGACGCTCGGGCAGAGCACGACGTCGCCGAGCGTGCCCTCGACGGGAGGTTCGCCGTCGGCGCCGGGACGCAGCTCGTCCATGGGGAAGGACAGGACGTCGGTCGGTCCGGGCTCGTCCATCCAGCGCACGTGGAGGTCGGTCATGACGTCCTCGTCGACGAGCATGATCGACAGCTCGGCCTGCGGGTGCACGCGCATCTCCTCGAGCACGTAGCGGGCGAGCGCGGCGAGCTCCTCGGCGTCGGCACCGCTGCCGGACTCGTCGTTGACCTCGATGCTCACTGCTCGACTCCTCGGCGTCGGACGGGACGAGTGGTGCCGGCTCGCCCGCCGGCACCGCGGGTGGACCGGGCGGCCGCACGCCGCTCGCGCTCGCCGTCGGCCTCGGCCTGGGCGTCCCAGCGCTCGTAGGCGTCGATGATGTCGCTGACCAGGCGGTGCCGCACGACGTCGCGGGAGGTGAGGTGGCACATCGCGATGTCGTCGACCCCGGTCAGGATCTCCTGGACGACCTTCAGACCGGAACGGGTGCCCGAGGGCAGGTCGATCTGGGAGACGTCCCCGGTGACGACGATCCGCGAGCCGAAGCCGAGCCGGGTGAGGAACATCTTGATCTGCTCGGGCGTCGTGTTCTGCGCCTCGTCCAGGACGATGAAGGCGTCGTTGAGGGTGCGACCGCGCATGTAGGCCAGCGGGGCGACCTCGATGGTGCCCGCGGCCATGAGACCCGGCATGGAGTCGGGCTCGAGCATGTCGTGCAACGCGTCGTACAGCGGCCGCAGGTAGGGATCGATCTTGTCGGTGAGCGTGCCCGGGAGGTAGCCCAGCCGCTCGCCCGCCTCGACCGCGGGGCGCGTGAGGATGATCCGGGTGACCTCCTTGCGCTGCAGCGCGAGCACGGCCTTGGCCATGGCGAGGTAGGTCTTGCCGGTACCGGCCGGCCCGATGCCGAAGGTGACCGTGTGGGCGTCGATCGCGTCGACGTAAGCCTTCTGCCCCAGCGTCTTGGGCCGGATGGTGCGGCCGCGCGAGGAGAGGATGTCGGCGGTGAGCACGTCGGCGGGCCGGGTGTCCCCGGCGGTGAGGATCGCGGTGGCCCGGTCGACGGCGTCGGCCGTCAACGGCTGCCCGGCCGACGCGATGTCGACGAGCTCCGCGAGCAGCCGCTCGGTCAGGGAGACGTCGCCGTCCGGTCCGGTCATCGTCACCACGTTGCCGCGCACGTGGATGGCCACCTGGGGAAAGCCTCGCTCGACGGCGCGCAGCACCTCGTCGTTCGCGCCCAGCAGGAGCATGGGGGGCAGGTGGTCGGGGATCGTCAGGTGCCGGGTGTCGTCGCCCGGCGCGGGGCTTCCGTGGTCGGTGGTGCGGTTCATGGGTCGGGGACGGTGCCCTCGAGACTCCTGGGGGTCGGCGGGTGCGGACTCGGCCATCGTAGCGAGACCGGCGCTCACCAGCGGCCGAGGGCGGCGCCGAGCGCCGCGAGGGCCGCGGGCCCGGCGCTGGAGGTGCGCAGGACGTGCGGACCGAGCCTGACCGGGACCGCGCCGGCGGCCACGAGGGCGTCGAGCTCGGCGTCGGAGATCCCGCCCTCCGGCCCGACGACGCACCACACCTCGCCGGGCGCGGCCGCCGCGTGCTGGACGGGGACCTCCGGGGCGGCGGGACCGGGCGCGACCGCCGCGGGCCGGACGGGGACCTCCGGGGCGGCGGGACCGGGCGCGACCGCGCCGGCTGCGAGGAGCGCGGCGAGCCGCTCGGTGGCGGACTCGTGCAGGACGAGGACGGTGGCTCCGGATCCGGCGGCGCCGGGCGCGCCCGCCCCGTGCCCTGCGGTCCCCCCGGGCCCCGAGGCCTCCGCGGCCCCCGCCCCGGTGGCCCGCGCGACGGCGTCGGCGAGGCTCGCGGTGGTGACGACGGCGTCGACGGCGGGGACGCGGGCCCGCCGCGACTGCTTCGCCGCGCCCTCGGCGACCGAGGTCCACCGCGCACGGCCCTTGTCGGCCTTCGCGTCCCACCGGGACACGCATCGCTCGGCCTGCCAGGGCACGACCCGGTCGACGCCGAGCTCGGTGGCGGACTCGACGGCCTGCTCGTCCCGCCCGCCCTTGCCGAGGGCCTGGACGAGGACGAGCCGCGGCGTCGGGGCCGGCTCGTCGACCACGGTGGTGACCGAGACGGTGAGGCGGTCCTTCGCGGCGTCGGTGACGGCGCCGGTCACGCGGCGGCCCCGCCCGTCGACGACGTCGACCTCCTCGCCGCTGCGGATGCGCCGCACGCTCGCCGCGTGGTGCGCCTCCGGGCCGCGGACGTGCGCCACGCCGCCGGCACGCACGTCGGCGAGCTCGGCGGGCTCGGCGAGGAACACGGGCCGCGTCATGGGCGTCGCGGGCGGGTCAGCGGCCGACGAAGCGCTCGCGCAGGCGCGAGAACATCGAGCTGTCGGCGCTGGTGAGGCGGGCCTCCGGACGCTCCTCGCCCCGCGCGCTGGCGAGGTTGCTGAGCAGCTCGCGCTGCTCGTCGTCGAGCTTGGTCGGGACCGTGACCTCGACGTCGACGTGGAGGTCGCCGCGGCGTCCGCGGGCGCGCAGCCGGCCGACGCCCAGTCCCTCGAGCGTGATGCGCTCACCGGGCTGGGTGCCCGGCACTACGTCGATGTCCCGCGGCCCGTCGAGCGTCTCGATCGAGGCGAGGGTGCCCAGCGCGGCGGCGGTCATCGGGATGGTCAGGGTGCACAGCAGGTCGTCCCCGTGCCGCTGGAACACGGGGTGCGGACGCTCGCGCATCTCGACGAACAGGTCGCCGGGAGGACCGCCCGCGGGACCGACCTCGCCCTCGCCCTGCAGGCGCAGCTGCGTGCCGGTGCTCACGCCCGCCGGCACCTCGACCGAGATCGTGCGGTGCGAACGGACGCGGCCCTCGCCGGCGCACTCCTGGCACGGCTCGGGGATGACGGTGCCGTGCCCGGAGCAGGCCGGGCACACCGACGTCGCCATCATCTGGCCGAGGAACGAGCGGGTGACGCGCTGGACGGAACCCTGCCCGCCGCACGTGGTGCACGTGGTCGGGGAGGTGCCGGGCCGGCAGCAGGTGCCGTTGCAGGTCCCGCAGACGATGGCGGTCTGGACGGGGATCTCCTCGGTCGAGCCGAACACGGCGTCGACGAGGTCGATGTCGAGCACGATCTGGGAGTCGCGTCCGCGGCGGGCGCGCGGGACGGGACCACGCATCCCTCCCCCGGCGGCGCCGCCGAAGAACTGGGAGAAGATGTCGGCGAAGTCGCCGAACCCGGCCGCACCGGCCCCGGCACCACCGCCCCGCAGCGCGTCCTCGCCCCCGGCGTCGTACATGCGCCGCTTGTCCTGGTCACGCAGCACGTCGTAGGCGCGCTGCACGTCCTTGAACTGGTCACCCGCCTCCGGCCCGGCGACGTCCGGGTGCAGCTGGCGGGCGCGCTTGCGGTAGGCACGCTTGATCTCGTCGGGGCTCGCGTCACGGCTCACGCCGAGGATCGAGTAGTAGTCGCTCACAGGTCGCAATCTGTCGCAGTGGTTCGGTTCGGTGCTGGGTGCGGCGGGCCGGGTGCCGCGGCGTGCGGCCCGGCGCCGGTCGGTGGCCCGGGTCTACCCGCCGAGGAAGCGGGAGAGGTAGCGGGCGACGGCGCGGACCGCCGCCATCGTGCCCGGATAGTCCATGCGCGTGGGGCCGAGCACGCCGACCCGCGCGACGACCTCGCCGGAGGCACCGTACGCCCCCGCGACGATCGACGCCTCCGTCAGCGAGTCGTGGTGGTTCTCCGAGCCGATGCGCACGGTGAGCCGGTCCGCCTCCATCTCGGCGAACAGGCGCAGCAGCACGACCTGCTCCTCGAGCGCCTCGAGGACGGGGCCGATGGTGCGGCTGAAGTCTGTGCCGGCGCGCGCGAGGTTCGCGGTACCGCCCAGCACGATGCGCTCCTCGGAGTCCTCGGCCAGCACGCGGCTGAGCTCGGAGGCGACGACGTCGAGCAGCGGGCGCCGGCTCGGCTCGAGCAGCTCGGCGAGGTCGACGAGCGCGGGGCCGATGTCCCGGGCGGGCAGGCCGGCGCACACGAGGTTGAGCCGGGCACCGAGCTCGGCGATGTCCACGAGGTCCGACTCGGACGGGATCTCGACGGTGCGCTGCTCGACCCGGCCCGCCGCGGTGATGATGACGATGAGCAGCCGGCGCTCGTCGAGCGGGACGAGCTCGAGGTGGCGCAGCGAGGTGCGGCTGAGCGACGGGTACTGGACGACGGCGACGTTGTTGGTCAGCTGCGCGAGCAGGCGCACCGTGCGCTCGACCACGTCGTCGAGATCGACAGAGCGGCCGAGGAGTGTCTCGATGGCCGTACGCTCGGCCCCGGACAGCGGCTTGAGGGTGGCGATCTCGTCGACGAAGGCGCGGTACCCCTTCTCCGTGGGCACTCGGCCCGCGGACGTGTGGGGCTGTGCGATGTGGCCGGACTCCTCGAGGGCGGCCATGTCGTTGCGGATCGTGGCCGGCGAGACGTCGAGGTGGTGGCGCTCGACGAGCGCGCGCGAGGCCACGGGCTCCGAGGTGCGCACGAAGTCGCTGACGATGGCCTGGAGCACGCGCAGGCGGCGGTCCTCGGTCGACATGGCACCTCCTCGATCGACGTCCTCCCGGTCGGGCCGCCGACCGGCGCCCGCTCGGGTCGCTGAGGGTCGCGGGCCCGGCTCGACGCGGCTGCCGGGGGCGCGCCCGGCACCGTCGAGGTAGCACTCGACACCTCTGAGTGCCAATCGTACGCGGTGAGCGGCGGATGCCGCCGTGAACCGCACCACCGGGCTGGCGCCGCGGGGCGGGCTCCGCCACAGGTCCGCGGCGCGGCTCGTCCGGCACTCCCCCAGCGCGTGGCGACCCGCCCCGTGGGCGGGCTCCGCCGTCGGGCGGTGGTTGATACGTACCCTCGGCCGGTGACCGACCGATACGGACCCGACGTCCTCGCCTCCCCCCGTCCCGACCCGCGCCGGCGACCCGTCACGCGAGACGTCCCCGCCGAGCGGGGCCTCGTGGTGGAGGACGTGGAGACCGGGTTCGTCGGGGCGATCACCCGGATCGAGAAGTCCGGCGGGATGCACCTCGTGACCCTCGAGGACCGTCTCGGCAGGCGCCGCTCGTTCACGCTCGGTCCGGGGTTCTGGATCGACGGCGCACCGGTCCGTCTCGTACCGCCGCAGGTGTCGGCCGCTCAGGCACGGCCCGACGTCGCGCGCACGGCGGGCGGTCGCAACCTCACCGCGTCGGGCTCCCTCAAGGTCGAGGGCGGTCGCGCCCGGGTGGCGCGGGCGTCGCGGATCTGGGTGGAGGGCCGGCACGACGCCGAGCTCGTCGAGCGCGTGTGGGGCGACGACCTCCGGGTCGAGGGGGTGGTCGTCGAGCAGCTCGAGGGCGCCGATCACCTCGCGGACGTGCTCGCGGCGTTCCGGCCAGGACCGGCCCGACGGGCGGGCGTGCTGCTCGACCACCTCGTGGCGGGCTCGAAGGAGACGCGGATCGTCGACGACGCGCGCCGCCGGCTGGGCGGCGCCGCCCAGCACGTGCTCGTGCTCGGTCACCCCTATGTCGACGTCTGGCAGGCGGTGCGGCCCGAGCGGGTGGGGCTCACGGAGTGGCCGCACGTGCCGCGCGGGACTGACATCAAGGTGGGCACGCTCAGGGCCCTGGGGTGGCCGCACGCCGACCAGGGCGACGTCGCGCGCGGCTGGCAGCGCATCCTCGGCTCGGTGCGGACCTACGCCGACCTCTCTCCCCAGCTGCTGGGGCGCGTGGAGGAGCTCATCGACTTCGTCACCGGGGTGCCGGAGTAGGTGACGCAGGACGGTCCTCGGCCGGCCGCGCGGCCCTCATCGCGCGGCGCTCCTCGTACACCGCGCAGCGCCCGGGCCTCAGTCCGGGCCCACGGGGCCGACGGATGACGTGTCGGCGCAGAGGACGCCCCGGTTGCCGTCCTGGTCGGCGATGACAGTCAGGGCGGGAGAGGATGCGTCGTCGACGACGGTCCCGCCGGCGGCGAGGGCCGCGGCGATCCGTTGCTCGACCACGTCGGGCGCGACGTAGACCTCGAGGTGGAACCGCTGCTGCGCCTCGCCGTCGCCGAACCACAGGTTCGGCACCCGCCCGGTGGCGTCCCGGATCTCGTCGCCCGACGGCGTCCCGCGGCCCCGGTCCTCGGCGTTCCCGGTCAGCAGGGCGGTCCACACGGGCGCGACTGTGGCGGACCGGGTGGTGTCGAGACCGAGCTCGAGCTCCCCGACGGCGGTGGGGTCGGCCGTGACGGCGTGGCCGCCGGCGATGTCGGTGATGCGCCGGGCCAGGTCGAGGTCCTTGTTCGTCACCCACTCGACGACGTGCTCCTCGCCGTCGTCGTCACGAAAGACGGCGTCGTCGCTCACCAGCTCCAGATCGACGTAGCCCCTGCCGATCGAGACGCGCGGGTGGTGGCCGACCGCGTCGCCCGCCTCACCGATCGCGGCCACGAACCGCACGGCGGTACCGAAGTCGTCGACCAGGTAGCGGGCGTGCAGCCCCTGGGCGAGCTTGCGCCACTGCGCGAGGTCGGCCGCGGCGATCTGCTCGCCCATGAGCATGTCCATGCGGGAACGGTAGCGGCCGCGAGCGTGGGGCGCAGGGTCTACCTCAGACGCTGCTCGACGTAGACGGCCAGGTTGCCCAACGTCTGCCGACCGCCCTCGATCGCGCCGTGGCTCTCGACCGCCTCGTCGCGCAGGGCCGTGGTGGGGAACACCGTGCGCATCTCGATCAGCGTGTGCTCGACGTCGCCGTGCTCGGTGTCTGCACCTTCGGCATCGGCGCCGGTGCGACCGGCGGCGTCATCGACATCCCCGCCCCCACGGCCGAGCTGCGGCGTGAAGGTGAGGACGGACGTGAAGGAGCTCGGATCGTCGCGGTACTCGCCGTGGAGCAGCACGATCCGCGCCGGCGGGTCGATCTCGGTCCAGGTGATCCACTCGGGGTAGTCGGTCCCGTCCGGGCCGTGCATGACGAAGTCCCAGACGCCGCCGACGCGGAAGTCGAACGACCGGGTGGTCGTGGTGAACCCGTCCGGGCCCCACCACTGCGCGAGGTGCCGTACGTCGGAAAACGCTCGGAACACCAGCTCGCGCCGTGCGTGGATCAGGCGGGAGATGGCGACCTCGCGGTCGGCAGTGTCGGATCGTGCGGTCCCTGCGTCATCGGTGCTGCTCACGTCTGCTCCTCGTCGTTGTACGGCATCTCCGGTCGGACACGCTCCTCGTGCTCCGTGCGTTCGAGCTGCTGGACGTACGAGTCCAGCCGATCGAAGGACTCCTGCCAGAACTGCTCGAACCCGCCCGTCCACTCGTGCACCGGTCGCAGCCCGCGCGCATCGAGGGAGTAGATGCGCTGCTGCCCCGAGCGTCGGTCCCGCACGAGGCCGACCTCGCGGAGCACCCGCAGGTGCTTGGACGCCCCGGGCTGCGTGATGTTCAGCTCCGAGGCCAGCTCTGTCACCGGTCGTTCGCGCGTGCGGAGGAGCCCGAGGATGGCGCGGCGCTGCGGCTCGGCGATCGCGTTGAACACGTCCGACGTCGTCGCTGCTCGGGCCATGAGGTCGAATATATACCCGTATCGGCATGCATTCAAGGGGTGGCGACGTCGAGCGGGACGACCCTGCCTGCCGGAGTGCTACCGCACGGGGCGACCGCGCGTCGCGGGATAGTCAGCGCACGGGTCGACCGCGCTCCCGGAGCACCACGCACAGGCTCGAGCCGGCCTCGTGAGGCGCGTCGCACACGGCTCCTCTTCCGCTCGAATGATCGCGGCGGATCCACAGGCACGACTGCTGCAGATCCGTCCACAGGCGCGGAATTCCGGGGCTCCGATGTCAGTGGTGGTCGATAGGTTGGTAGCAGTTCGAACAGAGATTCGGCGTCTTGCAGCTCGAGGGTGAGGAGGTGATGGCGATGTCGACGACAGACGTGGACGAGCCTGACATCGACGACCCGCCTGCCCGCCGCTCCCCGACCGACGCCTCCGCCGCGGACGACGCCGCAGCGGTCGAGCACCTCACGGCCCACGACACCTCCGCGACGGGCACCTCCACGTCTGAGGACGGCGTGCCGCCGGGGGCGTCGTCGTCACCGGGCGCCGGTGAGATCCGCGGGATGCGGACCGTGCTGGCGGGGCTGCGTCGGGAGGACGAGGCTGACGCGATCGATCAGATCACCGCGCTGGAGGAGCTGGTCTCGGCCGCGCGTGCCGCCCAGGCGCGGGCCACGGCGGATCTGTGGCAGATGCGCACCGACCACGAGAAGGCCCTGGAGGTCCCGGCCGCGAAGCAGGGCCAGGGGGTCGCCGGTGAGATCGCGCTGGCCCGCCGGGAGTCCCCGGGCCGCGGCGCCCGCTACCTGGGACTGGCCAAGGCCCTCCAGGCCGACCTGCCGCACACGCTGGACCTCATGGAGAAGGGCCTGGTCTCGGAATGGCGGGCCACGATCCTCCTGCGCGAGACCGTGACCCTGTCCGCGGACGACCGGCGCGAGGTCGACGCGCGCATGGCCGTCGACCTGCCGACCATGGGCGACGGCCAGATCCACCAGCACGCACGCCGGCACGCCATGGAGCTCGACGCGGACAACGCGGCCGCCCGCCGTGCTCACGAGAACTCCCAACGCCGTGTCTCCCTGCGCGGCGGCCAGGGATCGATGGCCTACCTGACCGCGCACCTACCGATGACCGACGCCGTGCGCGTCCACGCCAGCCTCACCGCACAGGCCGCCACCCTGACTACCGACGGCAAGGCCGGCGGCCGGACCCGTCACCAGCTCGCCGCGGACCTGCTCGTCGAGCACGTCACGGGCACCGCCACCACCGAACCACGCGACGTGGCCCTGACCATCGTCATGCCCGCCGACACACTGGCCGGGGCCGACGTGCCCGCCTGGCTCACCGGCCACGGCCCCCTGGCCGCGGAGAGCGCCCGCGAGCATGTCCGCCACGCACGGACGGTGTGGTTCAAGAGACTGTGGACCGACCCCGACACCGGCGGCGTGGTCTCGATGGAGTCCCGCTCGAGGGTGTTCACCGGCGAGCTGCGCAAGCTGGTGCTCATCCGCGACGACATCTGCCGCACGCCGTACTGCACCAACCCCGTCGAGCACATCGACCACACCACCGACCACGCGCTCGGCGGCGCCACCAGCGCCGCGAACGCCACCGGGCTGTGCGCGTCGTGCAACTACGCCAAGCAGCACCCCGGGTGGCGCTACGCCACGAGCGACGACGGCCGGATCGACGTCCGCACCCCGACCGGGCACACCTACAGCGTCCCCCGCTCCCCCTTCCCCTACCAGCACCGCCCCGGCCCGGAGATGACCACGGACCGCTACCAGGCGCTCCGACGACGCGTCGCCGAGCGGGTCACCCGCAACCGGCGTTCCGAGCGCGACCCCCACGACGACGGCGGCAGCGACCCACCCACCGACCCGGACCCGTGAGCAGGCTCGCGCATGCCCATCGAGCCGCCTCGTTCAGGTACCCGATCACCCGACGTGAACCGACAACGCCCTCACCCGCGGGCGCGCCGCATCGCGCCCGCCTGCCCGGAGCTCGCTGTCAGTCGGTCAGCTCACGCACGACCGCGTCCGCCAGGAGACGCCCGCGCAGCGTGAGTCGCGCGCGCCCCTCGGCGGCGGGCCCCGGTTCGCACAGTCCCTCGGCGACGAGCCCGGCGAGGCGCGCGCCGGCGTCGTCGGGGGTGAGGCCCCCCTGCGAGGCGACCTCGACACCCTCGGCGAGCCGGACCCCCAGGAGCAGCCGCTCGAGCTCGCGCGACCCGTCGGACAGGACCTCCCGGCCGACGGCCGGCGAGAGCCCCTCGCGCAGCCGGGCCGCGTAGGGCGTGGGGTGCTTCCCGTTCCACCACCGCACGCCGCCGACGTGGCTGTGCGCGCCGGGGCCGACGCCCCACCAGTCGCCACCGCGCCAGTAGGCGAGGTTGTGCCGGCTGGCGTGGACGAGCCCCCCGGTCTCCGGGGAGTCCCCCGGCTCGACCCGCGCCCAGTTCGACACCTCGTACCAGCCGTAGCCGGCGCCGTCGAGCATCGCGTCGGCGAGCTCGTACTTCTCGGCCTGGTCGTCGTCGTCGGGCAGGACGAGCTCGCCGCGCCGCACCTGTGCGCCCATCCTCGTCCCGCGCTCCACGACCAGCGCGTAGGCCGACACGTGGTCCGGCTCCATCTCGAGCGCCGCCTCCATGGAGGTCCGCCAGTCGGCGACACTCTCCCCGGGGGTGCCGTAGATGAGGTCGACCGACACGTCGAGGCCGGCCTCCCGCGCCCACGCCACGGCACGGGGGACGCGGGCAGGATCGTGGGTCCGGTCGAGCGTCGCCAGTACCTCGGGCACGGCCGACTGCATGCCGAAGGAGACGCGCGTGACGCCGGCGGCCGCCAGGTCCTCGAGCGCCCTCGCGTCGACCGAGTCGGGGTTCGCCTCGGTGGTCACCTCGGCACCGTCCGCCAACCCGACCGTGTCCCGCACGGCACCGATCATCCGCGCCAGGTCCTCGACCGGCAGTCGCGTCGGCGTGCCACCACCAAGGAAGACGGTCGACGCCGGACGCGACACCATCCCGGACGCCGCAAGCTCGGGGTCGGCGAGCACGCGGCCCGCGAGCTCGACCTCCGCCACGGCGTTCCCGGCGTACTCCGCCGCCGAGCCACCCCCGCCGAGCTCGGCGTTCGTGTAGGTCGTGAAGTCGCAGTACCCGCAACGCACGGCGCAGAACGGTACGTGCAGGTAGACGGACAACGTCCGCTCCTGGGCGCCCGTTCCCGCGCTCGCGGGCAGTCGTCCGTCGTCGGGTGCGGGGTCACCCAGGGGCAGGTCAGCCATCGGGCATGTCCTCGACGCGACGGCGCACGGCCGTGAGGTCCGTGACCTCCCGCCCGTCCTCGACGCCGCGTCGCTCGAAGCGGGTGAGCGTGCGCCCGGGCCACCGCCCTGCCTCGACCGTCAGCTCGAACGCAGGGGCCGCGTCGAGGACGGTGATCATCTGCTGGGCATAGTTGGCCCAGTCCGTCGCCAGGCGCCAGGTCCCGCCCGGCGCGAGCAGGCCCGCGACGACCGCGGCGAACTCCGGCGAGACGATCCGTCGCTTGTGATGCTTGGACTTGCGCCACGGGTCGGGGAAGAAGGTCCACAGCTCGTCGACGGAGCCGGCGGGCAGCAGGATCGGCAGGGCCTGCTCGGCGTCGACGCCGAGGAGCCGCACGTTCGTCGCCCCCTCGTCGAGGACGCGGGCGAGCGTGCGCGCCAGCCCCGGCTGCCACACCTCGAGGCCGAGGAACCGCGTGCCGGGCTCGGCGAGCGCGGCGTGCACGATCTGCTCCCCCGCACCGCAACCGATCTCGACCACGAGGCGGCCTCCCGTCGTGAGGCCGTTCCCGAAGGCCCCGTCCAGGTCGAGGCGGGCATGGTCGGCCACGCCCGTCTCCGTCATCATCGGGACGTCCAGCACGACGTCGCCGCGCTCCTCCCAGACCTTCGCCAACCTGGGCTTGAGGCGGGTCCCGCGTCGGGTGAAGGACCGCACCCGTGCGTCGACGAACGCGGGTCCGTGCTCGCCGTCGCGCATCGTCCGGTCCGGTCCCGGCCCGCGGGAGGAGGCGACCGGCGGCTCGGTACGCACGCCGTCGTCGTGACGCCCGGAGTGTGCCACCGAGGCACGCCCGCCGTCGTCGTGACGCCCGGCAACTCCCGCCACCGCGCGCCCGTTGTCCGCCGAGCGCCCGCCGTCCCCCGTCACCGCGCGCCCCCGCCGAGGCCGCGGCCGGTCGAGCGCAGCTCACCGGGAAACTCACGCTCGTGGCCTCCGCGGCTCAGCGCGTCGAGCGCCCGCCGCACCAACGTCTCGTAGAGCACGGTCCCGCTCGCCTCGGCCCAGTCGAGCAGCGCCCCGGCCCGGTCGGCGTCCAGCCCGCGGAAGGCGTCGCCGACGCTCACGCCGTGCTCCGGCACGTCCTCCACGAGAATGTCGTCGCCGGCAGCGATCTCCCCGGTCTCCTCGACGCCCAGGTACGCCCCGCAGCGCCCGCCCGCGGTGAAGCGCCGCGACCAGTCCGGCTCGCCCATCCAGGCGGCGAACGTACGGCAGGGGGTGCGCGGCGACGTCACCCGCAGCACCGTGGTCCCGACCCGCCAGCGGGTCCCGATGACGGCCTCGTCGACGTCGATCCCCGACGTCACCAGGTTCTCCCCGAACGCCCCCGGCGGGTACTCCGTGCCCACGGCGTCGGCCCACGCCTGACGGGTCTCGCTCGCGTACGCGTACACGGCCTTGAACAGGCCGCCGTGGTTCTCCCGGTCGCCCTGCACGTCTCCCCACACGCCGTGCCGCAGCACGGTGAGCGGACGGTCGACGGGGCGCTTGTCGATGCCGCTCATCAGACCGCGCGAGCCCACGTGGAACAGCTGCGCCACCGAGCAGACGGCGGCCACGGTCGCGGGACCGTCCGTGAGGACCACGGGACCGAGCTCTGGACCGAGCTCACCCGCCGGCCGCGGCACCTGCGCGCGCGGGGAGGCGGTGGCCACGCCCCGCGGCCGAGGATCGTCGACCACGACCTACTTCTTGCCCGTGGGCGCGTCGGTCTGCAGCGCGGCGACGAAGGCCTCCTGCGGCACCTCGACCCGTCCGATCGACTTCATGCGCTTCTTGCCCTCCTTCTGCTTCTCCAGCAGCTTGCGCTTGCGCGAGATGTCACCGCCGTAGCACTTGGCGAGCATGTCCTTGCGCAGGGCACGGATGGTCTCGCGCGCGATGATCCGCGACCCGACGGCCGCCTGGATCGGCACCTCGAACTGCTGACGCGGGATGAGCTCCTTGAGCTTGCCGACCATCGCCACGCCGTAGCCGTAGGCCTTGTCCTTGTGTACGACGGCGGAGAACGCGTCCACCGGGTCGTGGTTGAGGAGGATGTCGACCTTGACGAGGTCCGAGGGCGCCTGACCGTCCTCGTCGTAGTCGAGCGACGCGTACCCCTTGGTCCTCGACTTCAGCTGGTCGAAGAAGTCGAACACGATCTCCGCCAGCGGCAGGCGGTACCGCAGCTCGACCCGCTCCTCCGAGAGGTAGTCCATGCCCAGCAGCTCTCCGCGCTTGCCCTGGCACAGCTCCATCACCGCGCCGACGAACTCGCTGGGCGTGAGGATCGTGCCCCGCACCATCGGCTCGGAGATCTCCTTGAACTTCTCCCCCGACGGGAACTCCGACGGGTTGGTCACCGTCACCGGGTCACCGTTCTCGAGGACCACCTCGTAGACGACGTTCGGCGCCGTGGAGATGAGGTTGAGGTCGAACTCTCGCTCGAGCCGCTCCCGCACGATCTCCAGGTGCAGCAGGCCGAGGAAGCCGCAGCGGAAGCCGAACCCGAGGGCGACGGAGGTCTCCGGCTCATAGGTGAGGGCCGCGTCGTTGAGCTTGAGCTTGTCGAGCGCCTCGCGCAGGGCCGGGTAGTCCGAGCCGTCCACCGGGTACAGGCCCGAGAAGACCATGGGCAGCGGCTCGCGGTAGCCGGCCAGCGGATCGGCGGCGCCCCGAGTGTGCGTCGTCACCGTGTCGCCGACCTTCGACTGCCGCACGTCCTTCACGCCCGTGATGAGGTAGCCGACCTCGCCGACCCCCAGGCCCGACGACGGCTTCGCGTCCGGTGAGATCACGCCGAGCTCCTGGAGCTCGTGGGTCGAGCCCGTCGACATCATCGAGATGCGCTCGCGCGGGTCGAGGCGCCCGTCGACGACGCGCACGTACGTGACCACGCCCCGGTACGTGTCGTACACGGAGTCGAAGATCATCGCCCGGGCCGGCGCCTCGGCGTCCCCCACCGGGGGCGGGATGTCACGGACGATCGTGTCGAGCAGGTCGACGACGCCCTCGCCCGTCTTGCCGGAGACCTTCAGGCAGTCCTCGGGGTCGCCGCCGATGAGGTTCGCGAGCTCCTCGGCGAACTTCTCCGGCTGCGCGGCGGGCAGGTCGATCTTGTTGAGCACCGGGATGATGGCGAGGTCGTTCTCGAGCGCCATGTAGAGGTTGGCGAGCGTCTGCGCCTCGATGCCCTGGGCGGCGTCGACGAGCAGCACGGCGCCCTCGCAGGCGGCGAGCGACCGGTTGACCTCGTAGGAGAAGTCCACGTGGCCCGGGGTGTCGATCATGTTGAGCGCGTACGCCGTGTCGTCGACCTGCCAGGGCATGCGCACGGCCTGGGACTTGATGGTGATGCCGCGCTCGCGCTCGATGTCCATCCGGTCGAGGTACTGGGCCCGCATGTCACGGTCCGCGACCACCCCCGTGATGCCGAGCATCCGGTCGGCCAGCGTCGACTTGCCGTGGTCGATGTGCGCGATGATGCAGAAGTTGCGCAGCTGCGCGGGCGGCGTCGCGGCCGGCTGGATCGTCGCGGCCTGCGACTCGTCGGGGATCGGGGGCACTGCTCACCTTCACGGGGTCGGGCGGGAGGGCCCATCGTCGCACACGGAGCCTCGCGGGCCGCGGGCCGTGCCGGTGCGTCCGGGCACCTCGCACAGCGCCTCGACGACGCAGCCACCCGCCCGAAGAACCGCCCGGTCTCGCATCCTGGACGCTCGTCGTCACCGCCGACGCGGCGGCCGCTCCCGTCCCTAGCGTCCCGAGCGTCATCGAGACCCAGGGGGGACAGCATGATCCTGACAGGACTGATCGTCGGCGGAGCGCTCGGCTTCGCCATGCAGCGTGGGCGATTCTGCGTCACCGGCGCGTTCCGGGACGTGTGGATCGGCGGACGGACGCGATGGCTCACGGCGTTCCTCGTCGTCGTCGCCGTGCAGAGCGTGGGGATCTTCGCCCTCGAGGCCGCCGGGATCATCCAGCTGGGCGCAGGCGAGCTCGCGCCGGTCGCCACCGTCGTCGGGGCCTTCATCTTCGGCTTCGCCATCGTCCTCGCGGGCGGGTGCGCCACGGGGACCTTCTACCGCTCGAGCGAAGGGCTCATCGGCTCCTGGTTCGCGCTCATCTTCTACGCCGGCTTCGCCGCCATCATGAAGTACGGGGCGTTCGCGGACCTCACGACCGCCGCCCGCGCGCAGACGGTGAACCTGACCTCCGTCCACGAGTCGCTCGGCGTCTCGCCCTGGTGGCTCGTCGGGATCCTCGTCGCGGCCGTCGGCTACGCCACGTACCGCCACCTGTCCGCCGAGCCGCGCACGGTGCTCGCCACCCTGCCGCCGCGTCGCAGCGGCCTGGCCCGCGTCCTGTTCGAGAAGCCGTGGCACGCCTTCGGCACCGCGGTGGTCATCGGGATCATCGCCATCGTCGCCTGGCCGCTGAGCACGGCTGCCGACCGCCCCGCGGGCCTGGGGATCACGACGCCGTCGGCGAACGTCGTCACCTTCCTCGTCACCGGCGACGTCGAGCTCGTGGACTGGGGCGTCTTCCTCGTCCTCGGGATCCTCGTCGGCGCGTTCCTGGCCGCGAAGGGTTCGGGCGAGTTCCGGCTCCGCGTGCCCAACGCCACCACGCTCGTGCGCTCGATCTCCGGCGGCGCCCTCATGGGGGTCGGCGCCGCGCTCGCCGGCGGCTGCACGATCGGCAACGCGATGGTGGGCACCGCCCAGTTCTCCTACCAGGGCTGGCTCTCGCTCGTGTTCATGATCCTCGGCACCGGCGCCGCCACGCACCTGTTCATCCTCCGGCACCGCGGCAGCGCCGCGTCGGGCGGCGATCAGGGCTCGTCGACCGGCGGCACCGCGAAGGTGCTGACGAACGCCTGAGCCGGCGGCAGCGCGAAGCTGCCGACCGACCACGGGCCAACGACCAACGACCAACGACCAACGACCAACGACCAACGACCAACGACCAACGACCAACGACCAACGACCAAACCAACCGCACCTGAACGAGAACCAGCACCAGCACCAGCACCAGCACCAGCACCGACGACAGGAGACATCCGTGCCACTGACGCTCGAGACCGACGGCCAGGTCTGCCCCTTCCCGCTCGTGGAGGCCAAGCAGGCCATGGCGAGCCTGGACGACGGCGACCACCTCGTCATCAACTTCGACTGCACGCAGGCCACCGACGCGATCCCGCGGTGGGCCGCGGAGAACGGCTACCCGGTCACGCACTTCGACCGGGTCGGCGACGCCGCCTGGACCATCACGGTGCAGAAGGCGTAGCGGCTCCCACCGCGCCGGACGCGGCGCCCGCCGACGCGCGCAGCCGCACAGCACGCGGCGCCCGACGACACGCGCAACCGCACAGCACGCGGTGCCGCACGACACGCGCAGCCGGACAGCACGCGCCGCCGCGCAGGTGTCGGGGCAGCATGCCCGGGTCGTCCGCCGTTCCCGCGGCGGACACCCGGGCTGTGTACCGTCGTCCGGTCGGAGGCGTCCTCCCGGACCGGCCGTCTCCCCGACCTCAAGGAGACCAGGTGCTTCCCGCCACGTTCCGCCGCCGGGCCTCGGCCCTCACCGCCGCGCTCGCCCTCGCCACCGTGCTCGCCGCCTGCGGAGGGGACGGCGACGAGACCACGTCGGGCACCGGGACGGCCGAGCCGGAGACGACCTCGGAGTCGGGGACGGGCGCGGAGTCGGACTCCGCGTCCGCGACCGAGCGCCCTGAGGTCCCCACGAGCGGCGCCATCCCGCCGAACGACCCCGGCCCGCTGCCCGAGGGCGTCGACCACGTGACGAACACCTCGAGCACCAACCGGATCGTCGCCGGCACCGCCGAGGCCGAGGGTGAGATCAGCGTCGAGTGCCTCGGCAACGACGAGGGCCTCGTCGTCTCCCTCGCCGGGACGAGCCCGGACCACGGTGAGCTCTCCGCCGTCGTCTCGTTCCAGCAGCAGGAGCTGACCTCCGTCGTCGTGCAGTCGAGCGAGTCCCCCGACGACGGCGGACCCATCATGTGGATGACCAGCGCCGGCGTCGGCGAGGAGCTGACGGCGAACGCCGTCGAGGAGGCCGGCGTCTGGACCGTCACCGGACCCGTCGACGGCTTCGACGGCATGACGCAGACGCCGATCGAGGGCGCCGAGGTCGACATCGTCGCCGACTGCTCCACCAGCGACGGGTCGACGTCCGGCGAGGCCGGCTCGGAGGCCGCGACCGACTAGCCGACGGCCCTCGTTCGTGGACTACGACTCCCGGGTGGTGCGGACCTCGACGGTCTGCCGCGACGTCCCGCCACCGGAGTAGACCCCCCGCAGGGGCGAGACGTCGGCATAGCTGCGACCGTGCGCGACACGCACGTGCAGCTCGCCGACGTCGGTCCGGTTGGTCGGGTCGTGCTGCGTCCAGCGACCGGCCGAGAACTCGACCCACGCGTGGGACTCGCCGAGCACCGGCTCGCCGACCTGCGCACTCTCCGGATGGATGTAGCCGGAGACGTATCGCGCCGGGATCCCGACCGAGCGCAGAGCGCCGAGCGCGAGGTGCGTGATGTCCTGGCACACGCCCTTGCCCGCCCGCCACGCGTCGGCGGCCAGGCCGTGCACGGACGTCACGCCGCTGCGGTACTCGACCCGGTCGCCGATGTGCTCGCAGATCTCGATCGCGGCGTCCTGCGGGTCCAGGCGCGCAGCAGCGTCGGCCGCGAACCTGGCGAGCTCCTCGGGCGGGTCCGTCACCGGGTCGGGCTGGAGCCACTCCCCGAGCGCGTCGACGGCCTCCGGACGGCGCACGTCCTCCCAGGACGCCCCCTCGAACCGCTGCGCCGGGTCGCGCTCGACGAGGCACTCGGCGCGCACCGTGAGCGTCTCGTGCGGCGCGAGCACCTCAACGACGTCGACCGTGGTGCCGAAGTAGTCCGTGTAGGCGGACAGGTGGGTCGCGGTCGGCACGTGCAGCTCGGTGTCCAGCACCCGCTGCCCGGCGGTCGCGGCCGGCCGCATGCGCGCCTCGTTGTATGAGGCGAGGACCGGCTGGTCGTAGCTGAAGGTCGTGCGGTGCACGACTCGGATGACGCTCACGCGCTCTCCCCCTTCCAAGCGGCCGGCTCGCCGACGAAGAACTTCGCCCGCACCGCGTCCGCGGCGCTCTGACAGGCCACCTGGATCGTCTCCATCTCGTCGAGCAGGTTCTCCTGCACGTCGTTCATCGCCATGTACTCGATCCGGGACCTCGCCCGGCCCAGGATCCTGCCGCCCTCGTCCGGCACGGCCACCTGCTCGCCGATCGTGCTGCGCAGCTCGACCAGGCACCGCTCCGCCTGGTCCAGCGAGTGCACCACGGAACGCGGGAACAGCCGGTCGACGAGGAGGAACTGCGCCGCCTGACGGTCCCCGGCCCGCCCGCGCGTGGAGCGCAGGAACGCCTCGAAGGCGCCGGTCGAGCGCAGCAGGGTCGTCCAGTCCGGCGCGCCGGCCGTCGTCACGGCGCGCGTGGCGACCAGCCGCGCCGTCATGTCCGCGCGCTCCAGGGAGCGTCCGAGCACGAGGAAGCTCCACGTCTCCCCGCGGCTCATCGTCGAGTCGACGAGCCCGGACACGATCGCGCTGCGCTGCCGCACCCACCCGAAGTAGTCGTGCGCGGAGCGCAGCAGCGCCATGTCCTTCTGGGAGTTGTACGTGTGGTTGAGGACCTCCCACAGCTCCGAGGAGACCGTCTCGCGGGCGCGCCGTGCAGCCTCGCGGGCCGACCAGATGGTGCCCGCGATCGACGCCGGCGACGTCCGGTCGTAGGCGAGGCGGTCCAGGACGTCACGGCGAGCCACCTCGTCCTCGTCCGACGTCGACTGGCCCATGATCGCCAGCAGGCCGCGGCAGGCGGTGTCCTCGTCGACCCACGGGTCCTCCAGGAGGAGCTGCAGGTGGGTGTCGAGCAGCCGGGCCGTGGCGTCCCCGCGCTCCACGTAGCGGCCGATCCAGAACAGCGACTCGGCGATGCGGCTCAGCACGTCGTCACCCCCGTCGTCGGGCCGGACTGCTGCTGCTGCTCGTGCTGCACGCGCACCGTGCCCTCCCGGTCGGAGTCCAGCGGGACGCCCTGCGGCACGGGAGCCGTCGCGCGCTCCTCCTCGCCGGCGTCCGCCGGCGGTCGCCTCAGTCTCGGTCGGCCACCCACCACCCAGGTGTCCTTCGAGCCGCCGCCCTGGGAGGAGTTGACGACGAGCTGACCCTCCTGGAGCGCGACCCGGGTCAGGCCGCCGGGCAGGACGAAGACGTCCTCCCCGCCGTGCACGGCGAACGGACGCAGGTCGACGTGCCGCGGCCGCGCCCGGCTCTCGACCATGGTCGGCACGGTCGAGAGCTGGACGACCGGCTGCGCGATCCACCCGCGCGGGTCCGCCCGGAGGCGTCGACGTGCGGCGTCGAGCTCCTCGCGGCCGGCCGCGGGGCCGATGAGGATGCCCTTGCCGCCCGAGCCGTCGACCGGCTTGACCACGAGCTCGTCGAGCCGGTCGAGGACCTCGGCCAGCGCGTCGGGCTCCTCGAGGCGCCACGTGTCGACGTTCGCCAGCAGGGGCTCCTCCCCGAGGTAGAAGCGGATGAGGTCGGGGACGTAGGTGTAGACGAGCTTGTCGTCGGCCACCCCGTTGCCCACGGCGTTGGAGATGGTCACGTTCCCCGCGCGGGCGACCGACATGAGGCCGGGGCAGCCGAGCATGGAGTCGGAGCGGAAGACCACCGGGTCGAGGAAGTCGTCGTCGACCCGGCGGTAGATGACGTCGACCCGGCGCCTGCCGGAGGTGGTGCGCATGTACACGCGCCCGCCGGCGACGAACAGGTCGCGGCCCTCCACGAGCTCGACGCCCATGAGGCGCGCCAGCAGCGAGTGCTCGAAGTAGGCGGAGTTGTAGACGCCCGGCGTGAGCACGACGACGGTCGGGTCGTCCACGCCGTCCGGTGCCGTCGCCGTCAGGGCGGCGAGCAGTCGGCGGGGGTAGTCGACGACCGGGCGCACGCGCAGCGCGGCGAACAGCTCGGGGAACGTCTGCGTCATCGCGCGCCGGTTGGACAGCACGTAGCTCACGCCGGACGGCACGCGGACGTTGTCCTCCAGGACCCGCCAGCCCTGCGCGGAGTCCCGCACGACGTCGATCCCGGAGACGTGCACCCGCACACCGCCCGGCGGGCGGAACCCCATGGCGGCCCGCGTGAAGTGCTGCGAGGTGACGACCACGCGGCGCGGGATCACGCCCTCGTCGATGACGCGCTGGTCGGTGTAGACGTCTTCGAGGAAGGACTCCAGCGCCTTGACGCGCTGCGCGACGCCCGGGGCCAGCAGGTCCCACTCCTCGGCCGCGACGACCCGCGGCACGGTGTCGAGCGGGAACGGCCGTTCCTCTCCCCCGTAGTCGAACGTGATGCCCTGGGCGAGATAGCTGCGTGCCAGGGAGTCCGACCGGGCGGCGAGCTCCTCGGTGCTCAGCTCCGTCAGTGCCTCATGGACCGGCCGGTAGGGCGCGTTGACCTCCGAGCCGTCGATCATCTCGTCCCATGCCGCGCCCGGCGGGTACCCGTCGAAGAGATCGGTCATGACCCGATCGTATGTGCTGGCGTGCAGCGGCTCACACGTAGGCTCCGCTGCATGAGCATCGCCAGCCGACTCGGCCGCCTCGCCCGCTCCGTCGCCCACGACGTCGCCACCGAGGGCAGACGCCGCCTCGAGCAGCGCCTGCGCGGCCGGTCCGGGGGCGCGGGCCCCGCCGGACGCGGCGGAGCTCGACGCGACGACGACCGGCGTGCCGGGCGCGGCGGCGCCGGTGGGAGCGGCGTCGGTTCCCGGCCCGGCGGACGGGACGGCACGGGCTCGGCACGGGCCGGCGCCGGCTCGGACGGTGCCCGGTCGGCGTACGACGCCGGCCGGGCGGAGCAGCGGCGGCTGGACGTGGCCGTCGCCTACGACGTCGACCGGCTCGGCCTTCCGGAGCTCGCCTACGACCCGCGGCGCGACGACCGCGCCGACCCGGGCGAGGTCGTGTGGGCGTGGGTGCCGTACGACGAGGAGGACGGCCGGGGCAAGGACCGGCCCGTGCTCGTGCTCGCGCGGCTCGACGGCGACCTGCTCGGCGCACAGATGACGTCGAAGGACCGCGCCGAGGGCGGCGTGCACACCGACCGGCACGGCCGGTCGTGGATCGACGTCGGTACCGGCGCCTGGGACGGTCAGGGCCGAGACTCGGAGGTGCGGCTCGACCGCTTGCTCCGCCTGCCTCACGACGCGGTCCGCCGCGAGGGCGCCGCCCTCGACCGACGCATGTACGAACGTGTGACCCATGCCCTTGAGTCGAGGTACTGACCACCGCTGACGGCACACGACCCCGCTGGTAGGCTGGGCCGCTGGGTCGGAGCCCCCCTCTCGGCGACGACCAGGGGATCCGTCGGCGCCCGCTCGCCCGGACGGCCCCGACCGATCGTCAGCACTCCCGCCGCGGCGGGCACGCATCAGCCGAACCGAAGGATCATCCACGTGGCGAACATCAAGTCGCAGAAGAAGCGCAACCTGACCAACGAGAAGGCACGCGTGCGCAACCGGGCCGTCAAGACGGAGCTGCGCACCCACGTGCGTCGCGTCCGCGAGGCCATCGCGGCCGGCGACAAGGAGAAGGCCGGCACCACGCTCGCCGCCGCCTCCCGCAAGCTCGACAAGGCCGCCTCGAAGGGCGTCATCCACGCCAACCAGGCCGCGAACCGCAAGTCGAAGCTCGCGAAGCAGGTCTCCGCGCTCTGACTCGTCCCGCCGCGCGGCGGACCGACGATCGACAGGGGCCCCTCCGGGGGCCCCTTCGTCGTCTCTCGCGGCCGGCGACGTCGCAGCCGACCAGCGCCACCACGGGTCGGGAGAGCAGCACCGGTCGCTCGGTGTCGCACCCGCCGAGCGCCACCACGGGCCGCGCGAGCGGTGCCCCTGCGCCCGGGGTCTAGCGGAAGAGCCCGGCCAGCCTCGAGGACCGCGAGGTGGGCCGGGCGGCGTCGATCGCGTCCTCGTAGTGACCGAGCAGCTGGTCGCCGAGCGCCTCCCACGAGCGGGGCAGGACGCGCCGCCGGCCCGCCTCCCCCATGCGTGCGCGCAGCGCGGGGTCGCCGGCCAGGTGCGCGACGTGGGCGACGAGCTCGTCGTCGTCCTCCGCACCGTAGAGGTAGCCCGTCTCCCCCACGGCGACGATGTCGAGCGGGCCCCCCGAGGCCGGCGCCACGACCGGCACGCCGGTGGCCATCGCCTCCTGCAGCGTCTGCCCGAACGTCTCGTGGATGCCGGTGTGGACGAAGACGTCGAGCGCCGCATAGGCGTCGGCCAGCTCGTCACCGGAGAGCTTGCCGGTGAAGTGCGCCGACGCACCCAGGGCTCGCTCGAGCGACGGGCGCGACGGGCCGTCCCCGACGACGAGGAGCCGGACGTCGCTGCGTCCCCCGAGGTTCGCGAGCCGCTCGACCCGCTTCTCCGACGCCAGCCGCCCGACGTACCCCACGACGGCCGCACCCTCCGCGCCGTCGAGCAGGCGCTCGCGCAGCCGCGCGACCTGCGGCGTCGAACGGCGCCGCGGGTGGAACAGGACGGCGTCGACCCCGCGCGACCACTCGCGCACTCGCTCGATGCCGTTGTCCTCCAGGTCGGCGATCGTCGGGCGCGACGGCGCGAGCGTCACGTCGGCCCGGTTGTGGACCGTGCGCAGCCACCGCCAGATCGCGGGCGAGGTGGCCGCGAGCCCGTGCTTGCGCGCGAAGCCGGCCACGTCGGTCTGGAAGACCGCCACCGTGGGGATGCCCCGCCACCGCGCCTCCGCGACCGCCTGGGCGCCGAGACCGAACGGGGCGGAGGCGTGGAGGACGTCCGGGTCGAACGCGTCGAGGATCCGCGAGATCGACGACGACACGAGACCCACCTGCAGGCCGCCGTACTTGAACGACGGGACGGTGACGACCGGGAAGCCGTTGTACTGGCGCGGCGCCGGGCCGGGGCAGACGACGATCGCCTCGTGCCCGCGCAGCCGGAGGTGGTCCAGGACCCGCAGCACGGAGTTCGTCACTCCGTTGGTGGAGGGGATGAACGACTCGGTGACGATCGCGACGCGCATCGGGCCATGCTCATGTCTCTTGGTGACCGCCCGGCTTCGCACACGCCCGATCCTGGTGTCCGTCCGGTGAACGGACGAGTCTTTTCCCGGGGAGTCCTGCCCCGCCGGCCAGTTCCGGCGGCGCGGCCCCACCGGTCTGTCCCGCCCCGTCGGCCAGATCCGGCGGCGCGGTCCCGCCGGCGCGTCCCGTCCCGTCGGCCCGTCTCCTCTCGCCGGCTCACCCGGCGCGTCCCGTCCCGTCACTCGAGCGCCTGACCCCGCTTCTCCGCCAGCAGCAGGGCACCGACCGCGGCGAGCGCGAACGCGACGGCGAACACCGTGAACGCCAGGGCCGCACCGCCGGCTCGCAGGAAGAAGGGGACCGCGAACGGGGCAGCGATCGACGCGAGGCGTCCGAACCCGGCGGCCCAGCCCGCACCCGAGCCCCGCACGACGGTCGGGTACATCTCGGGCGTGACCGCGTACAGCGCGCCCCACGCACCGAGGCAGAAGAACGACAGCAGGCAGCCCGCCGCGATGATCTGCCACGGGTCCTCGGCCAGCGAGAAGAGCCCGGCGGCCAGTCCGGAGCCCACGAGGAACGAGGCGAGCGTCGCGCGCCGCCCCCAGGTCTCGATGAGGATCGCTGCAGCCGCGTAGCCGGGCAGCTGCGCGAGCGTGATGATGACGACGTAGCCGAAGGACCTGGTCAGTGAGCCGCCGTCGGCGCTGAGGATCGTCGGCAGCCAGGTGAACGCGCCGTAGTAGGCGAAGTTGAGGAAGAACCACGCCATCCACAGGCCGATCGTGCGCCGCCGCAGGCGCCCCGCGAAGAGCGAGGCGACGCCCGGACGCAGGTGCTCGTCCTCGGGCGCGGGTTCCGGCTCGAGGATCGCCGCCGACGCCCGCGCCCGCCCCCGGCCCATGTTCATCGGCGGCGAGTCCTCGAACTGCCGGACCGCGGCCTCCGCCTCGGCGTCACGGCCACGGGCCTCGAGGAAGCGCACGGACTCGGGGATCCTGGCGCGGACGTACAGCGCGTACACGGCGGGGACGGCGCCGATCGCGAGCGCCCACCGCCAGCCGGAGTCGTACTCGGCAACGATGAAGTAGCCGATGAGCGCGGCGAGCAGCCAGCCGACGGCCCAGAACGCCTCGAGGACCACGATGACCCGGCCGCGGATCCGGGCCGGCGAGTACTCGGAGACGAGCGTCGAGGCGACGGGGAGCTCCGAGCCGAGGCCGAGCCCGACCACGAACCGCAGCACGACGAACAGCGCCAGCGAGCTCACCAGCGCCGAGGCTCCCGTGGCGAGCCCGTAGACGAGCAGCGTGAGCGCGAACACGGTGCGCCGGCCGATCTTGTCGGCGAGGAGACCGCCGAAGGACGCCCCGATCGCCATGCCGGCGAAGCCCATCGACAGCGCGAGGCTGATCTCGCCGTCGCTGAGGTGCCACTCGCGCGCGAGCGCGGCGATGACGAACGAGATCATGCCGACGTCCATCGCGTCGAGCGCCCAGCCGATGCCGGACCCGGTGAGGAGCCGCGTGTGCCGTCGGGTGAACGGCAGGCCGTCGAGGCGCTCCGAGCGTGTCTGCGCGGGGCGTCGCCCGTCGGACTCGCCGCGTCTGGGCCCGGCCCCCGTGGGGTCGACCATCGAGTGTCCCTTCCCCCGGGATCGATCGGTCCCGGAACCCCGACAACCTACTCCGCGACGACCGTGGGGTGCGCCGCAGCGCCTACGGACGGTCAGCGCCTGAGGACGGTCAGCGGCTGCGCGCCTCGGCGATCCTGCGCACCGCCCGCTCGGTGGCGAACACCGGGTCGCGCGAGAGGCCCTTGACCTCGGCGTCCGCGGCGGCGACCGCGCTGATCGCCGCGGCCAGGCCGTGCGGCGTCCATCCCGCGAGGTCGCGCCGCGCACGGTCGGCCTGCCAGGGCGCGAGCCCCTTGGGAGCACCACCACCCCTCGACGCCGAGACGATCGCCATCGTCCGCAGCTTCGACGCGAGCGCCGCGACGACGGGCACGGGCCCCGTCCCCGTGGCGACGGCGTGCCGCAGCAGCGCGATGGCGGGCCCGAGGCGGCCGGCCACGGCGGCGTCGGCGACCTCGAAACCGGTCGCCTCCACCCGTCCCGCGTGGAACCGCCGCACCTGCTCGGCGGTGATGTCGCCGCCCGAGTCGGCGAGGAGCTGGGCCACCGAGGAGACGAGCTCCGCGACGTCGGAACCGAGCGCGTCCACGAGGTCCTTCACGGCCCCCGGCTCGATGCGCCCCCGTGCGCGACGCACGTCGGCCCGGACGAGGTCGGCCTTGTCCGAGTCCCGCTTCAGGGCCTCGCACCGGACGACCGGGTGCCCGGCCGCGGCCACGGCGTCGAGCAGCTTCTTCCCCCGCGTGCCGGTGTGGTGGCGCATGAGCAGCACCACGTCGGGGGCCGGGTCCTCGAGGTAGGCGAGCGCCTCCTCGAGCAGCGCGTCGGTCATCGCCTCGAGGTGCTCGACGTGCACGAGCCGTGGCTCGCCGAACAGCGAGGCGCTCGTGAGGAGCAGGAGCCGGCCCTTCTCGTAGGCCGCGGCGTCGATGCGGGTGATCTCGACGTCGGGGTCGCTCGCGCGGACCTGGTCGATCACGGCCCGCTCGGCGCGCTCGGCCAGGACCGCCTCGGGCCCGCGCACGAGGACGACCGGGGCCGGCTGGACGGTCTCCCAGGTCAGGTTCGCGGAGCGGCGGGCAGGCACGGGTCCACAGTGCCACGGCGCGCCCACCTCGGGCCCGCGTCGTCCACCGGCCCGGCGGATCCGGGTACCGGGTCGGCCGCGGCGGAGGTGCCCGCGGTCAGCGCTCCGACTGGAAGGCCGAGCCCTGGACGTCGTTCTCGGTGGTGAGCAGGCACAGGACCTCGGTGTCGTCGTCGTCCTCCCAGGTCGCGCGCGACGGCGTGAGTGCCGCGACGGAGTACGTCCCCTCGCTGTCCTCGCCACCGAGGTAGGCCGCGAGCTGGGAGTCGCACTGGCTGGTGGCCTCGGAGTCGACGACGTCGTCGCCCGGGTAGTCGCCGCTGGGCAGGTTGAAGGTGTAGAAGACCTCGGCGCGGTGGGCGCCGTCGCAGGAGATCGGCGAGCCGGGCTCGGGCGCCGTCAGGCACTGGCCGGGGTCGGCGGTGAACACTCCGTCCGCACCCGTGACGGGGTCGCCCATGTCGAAGTCCTCGAGCGAGAGCTCCGGCACCCGGGTCGGCATCCCCGTCTCGTCCTCGCCGCCGGACTGCGTGGTTGCCTCCTCGGTCGGGGCCTCCGGCTCGACGGGCGCGATCGTGATGTCCTCCGCGTCGCCGCCCGCCCCCGGCGCGCCGTCGTCCGTGCCGCGTCCGCACGCCGCGACGAGCAGCCCCGCGATCGCGACGACGGCGAGGCGTCGGCCGGTCGTGCGGTCTCCGTACGGTGGTCGTGCAGGCATGCGTCGTTCCTCTCGTCCGCCGGTCGGCCCGGCATCGGCCCCACAGGGTACGCACCCGGGCCGCCCGCACGACCGAAGTGCCCGACGCGACCGACGCGCTCGAGGCGCCCGCACCACCGAGGTGCCCGACGCGACCGACGCGACGCACGCGACCGGCCGAACGCGACGGAGGTGCCCGTCGCGACGGAGGTGCCCGTCGCGACGGACGTGCCCGGCCAGGCGCACGCGACCGGGGGCCGGCGCTGTGCGCCGGCCCCCGGAAGGTTCAGGTGCTCAGGACCTGGCCAGGGCCAGAGCCGTCGGGACCACGACGGTCCCGACGAGACGATCAGCCGTTGCTCTGGTAGCCGGAGCCGGTGGTGAGCTCGGCGGACTCGAGCATGCAGATGACCTCGGTGTCGCCGGCCTGGTCCCAGGTGGTCTGCGAAGGGCTCAGGGCGAACATCGCGTACTCGGAGTCCTCGGGGGCGCTGCCCACGTAGGCCTCGAAGTTCTCCTCGCAGGTGGCCTGCGCCTCCTCGCTGACGACGTCCTCGCCCGGGAACTCGTCGGCCTCGATGTTGTAGGTGTAGAACACCTCGAGGTCGTGCTCCTCGTCGCAGCTGATGATCTCGTCGGTCGCCACGCTGTCGAGGCACTCGCCCGGGTTCGCGGTGAACACCCCGGGTGCGCCCTCGCCGTTGTCGAACTCGGACAGGTCGGCGGACGCGCCGGTGTCGCCACCGTCGGTCCCCTCGCTCTCGTCGTCCTCCGACCCGCCCTCGGTGTCGCCACCGGTGCCGGCGCCGTCCGACCCGCCCTCGGTGTCGCCACCGGTGTCGCCGCCGTCGGACTCACCCTCCGTGTCGCCACCGGTGTCACCACCGGTGTCACCATCGGTGCCGCCGCCGTCCGGCGTCGACGGCTCCGACTCCTGCTCGGGCGGGGCGACGGGCTCGTCGTCCCCACAGGCCGCGAGGCCGAGTGCGAGGAACGGCAGGGACGCCACCAGGGCCATCTTGCGTCGTGCGGTCGTGGTCGTGCGCTGCATAGGAACCTCCAAGAGTCCGGGTGAACATCATGCTCACCGCACCGGGGGGCGGTGCTGAGGGAAGACGTTAGACCCGCAGGCACCCACCACCGCACCACATCCGATGGGAAGTGCTCCCCCCGAGAGATCTCCCCGGGTCCGCCGGGGGCCTCCCGTGTCCGTCGGGCTCAGGCGACGAGCTCGGCCGAGCGGAAGGCCGAACCCGTCGTCGGCTCGCTCGAGGTGAGCAGGCAGATCACCTCGCGGTCACCGGCGTCCTCCCAGGTCGTCGGGCTGGGGACGAGCCAGCTGAGCCCGTACCCGGACGCCTCGGGGGTCGTTCCGACGTAGGCGCCGAACCTCTCGAGGCACGCCTCGGTGTCGAAGCCGTCGTGCGGGAACTCGGTCTCCTCCACGGTGAACGTGTAGTAGACCTCCGCCTGGTGCGGGTGGTCGCAGGGGACGACCCGCGTGTCGTCCGAGCTGATGAGACAGTCCCCGGGGGCTGCGGTGAAGATGCCCGGCGCGCCGTCGCCGTGGTCGAACTCGCCCGGGTCCGGGCGCCGGTCGGACGGGCCCGGGTCGTCCTCGTCCTCGGGCAGGTCGGTGCTCGGGGTACGCGGGCCGGTGGGCTCGGGCGGCAGGTGCTCCCCGGCGTCGGGCGGGAGGAGACGGTCCGGGCCGAACCCGATCGCGCCGGTGTGGGCACCGAGGGCGAGCACTCCGATCACGAGGCACGCCACGACGGCGAGGGCTGCGGCACGGATGCGTGTCATCGCTGCTCCTCGGCGCCGTCGGTGGACGAGCGATCCGCGCCCCGCGCGGTCGTCGGTGGTCCGCCCAGCGTATTCGTCTGCATCGGAACGGTCCTCCCCGGTCGCGGGGAGGCCTGCCCGGTCACGGGGAAACCTGCCAGGTCCGGTCGCAGCGCCGCTCACCCGCACCCGACGAGCGTGAGCGAGCCCCCGGACCCAGGGACGAGCCACAGGTCGCCGCACTCGTCGGTGCGCGCCACGCGTGCACCGACGGCGGACCAGGTCTCGACGGCCCGCGGCGCGGGGTGCCCATGGTCGTTGTCCGCCCCGGAGGACACGAGCGCCACCACCGGTGACGTGACCTCGGCGAGTGCGGGGTCCAGGTTGCCCGAGCCGTGGTGCGGGACCACGACGATGTCGACGCCGGACGGCGCACGCTCGACCAGCACGCGGGCGAGCCTGCCCTGCCCCGCCTCCTCCAGGTCACCGGCGACGACGAGACGAACGTGGGAGTCCGGCTCACCGGTGTCGCCACCGCCACCGCCACCGGCCCGTGCCGCCGGCAGCTCGACGAGCAGCGCCATCGACGACTCGTTGACCGCGGACGAGTCGTCCGGCGAGGCGCGCGTCCCGACCCGCGGCAGCAGCACCTCGGCGGTGACGCCGCGCCAGTCGAGCTCCGCCCCCGTACCGACCTCGCGAACCCGGGCCGTGGCTCCCGAGTCCGCTACCGCCTCGAGGGCATCGGCCAACGGGCTCGCGCCGTCGACGGCCGGCACGAGGATCTCGTCGACCTCCGCCACGTCGAGCACCGCCGGAAGGCCCGCGGTGTGGTCGGCGTGGTCGTGGGTGAGGACCACGGCGTCGAGCGTGTCGACCTCGGCGTCGGCCACGCACGTCGCCGCCGAGCCGTCGGCGTCACCGGTGTCGACGAGGACGGCGGATCCCTGCCCGGTGCGGACGAGCAGCGCCGAGGCCTGGCCGACGTCGCACTGGCGGACGACCCAGCCCTGCGGCGAGCCCGCTCCCGGGGCGGTCGGGGCGACCGAGACGATGCCCGGGGCGACCATGACGACGACGAGCGCCCGTACCCGCGCCCCCGTCGTGGCGGTGCGCGCGACGGCGACGCAGCAGAGCACCGTGCAGGCGGCGAGCAGGACGACGCCGAGCGCGCCGCCCGGCCACGGGACCGTCGCGGCCGGGGCGCCCGCCAGGGTCAGTGCCACCCAGGCGATCCACGCGGTGTGCCAGGACGCGACCGTGGCGAGGGCGTGCGCGGCATCGGCGGACAGGGGCGACACCAGTGCGGCCCCGAGCCCGAGGACGGTCGCGCCCGGTACGGCGGGGGCGGCGAGCACGTTGGCGGGCACGGCCGTCATCGCGAGCCGTGGGTCCAGGAGCGCGAGCACCGGAGCGCAGGCGAGCTGCGCGGCCGCCGGGATCGCGAGCCCGTGCGCGAGCCACCGTGGCACCCCTGCCGAGAGCAGCCGGGCGAGCGGTCGGGCGAGCAGGATGATCGCGGCCGTCGCTCCGGCCGAGAGCACGAGCCCGTAGGACCTGGCCAGGGCCGGGTCGGCGAGGAGCAGGACGACCACGGCGGTCGCTAGCGCCGGAAGTGCGCGCGCCGGTCGGCCGAGCAGCCCGGCGAGCAGCACGACACCCCCGGTCGCTCCTGCACGCAGCACCGACGGCTCGGGCCGGACAAGGACGACGAGAGCGACGACGACCGCGGGCCCGATCAGGGCGGCGAGCCGCGGGCGGCCACGGCCGACGATGCCGAGCACCGCGGCCAGGACGAGGGAGACGTGCGCTCCGCTGACCGCCGTGAGGTGGGTGAGCCCCGTGACCCGTGCGGCGTCCTCGAGGTCGGCGGGCAGGGCGCGATCGTCGCCGAGCGCGATGCCCGGCACCAGGCCGCGCGCCTGCGGCGGGAGCGTGTCGGTGGCGCCCCTCAGTCCTTCCCGCAGCACGTCCACGGCCCCCAGGGCGCCCGTCGGCGGCGCGGTCTCGCGCACCGGGTCGTCGGCGAAGATCAGGGCGACCTCTGCCTCCGCGCGTCCGGTGGGCCGTGCGTCGCCGACGACCTCGACGGTCGCGCCGACCCGCAGCCGGTGCTCGCCGGGCGGCGCGAGGACGAGGACCGTGCCCCCGGCGTCCGCGGGCGCGGGGTCCCGGGCGGACGCAGGCTCCCGCGCGGGCGCGACCGTGCGGAGGTCGAGGACGAACCGTTCCTGGCCCCGGCCTGCCGTGTCGGGGTCACCGAGCACCACGCCCTCGACGACGACCTCCGACCCCTCGGCAGCGAGCAAGGTCAGCGGGTGCGCCTCACGGTCCGCGTGGTGGAACGTGACCACCGCGAGGGCGGTGGCGAGGCCGCCGAGCACGAGCGCCACCTGTGGCACCCACGAGGCAGCCAGATAGCCCCGGAGCCGCAGCGCGACCAGCAGGGCGACCAGGGCTCCCGTGCCCGAGAGAAGGCCGGCGGTCGCCACGACGGAGGTCGGCGCGCCGAGCCCGATACCGACGGCCGCCCAGGTCGCCAGTGCGAACGGGACCAGCCGGATGTCGTGCGGGTCCGCCGGCCGGTGCCCGGCAGGGTCGAAGTCTCGGCTCGCGGCAGGGTCGATGTCTCGGCTCCCGGCGGGGTCAGCCGTACGGTGCACCCCCGACCCCGACGAGCCCGTCAGACGATGCGCAGAGGAGCCGGCCGGCCTGGCTCGTGCGTGCTCAGACCGTGACGAGGTCACGCAGCTGGTCCATGAGGACGGGACCGATCCCGGAGACGTCCTGCAGCTCCTCGACGGAGACGAAGGCGCCGACCTGCTCCCGATGGGCGACGATGCGGCCCGCGAGCGCCGGCCCGATCCCCGGCAACGTCTCCAGCTCGCCCGGCCCCGCCGTGTTGAGGTCGATGGGCTGCGCGCCGTCGGCCGCCCCGACCGGTCCAGCCCCGCCCGTGGCGTCCCCGCCCGTGGCACCCGAGCTGTCCCCCGCTCCCGGCGGCGCGCCCTGCGCTCCGGCCGGTGGCTCGCGCGGCTCCTCGCCCTCCACGGGCACGTACACCTGCTCGCCGTCCACGAGCGGGCGGGCCAGGTTGACCGACATGAGATCGGCCTCGGCTCGGGCGCCACCCACGGCGTCGACCGCATCACCCACCCTGGAACCGGGAGCGAGGGAGACGACGCCCGGTCGGGCCACCGCGCCGGCGACGTGCACCACGACGTCGGTTCCGGCTCCGTCACCGGACCCGCCGACCGGTCCTGCGTTGTGCCCGATTCCGTCCGCGCCAGGGGCCGACGGGTCGCCGCCCACCGCGTCGGGGGCTCCGGGGTCGTCCTGCACGCCCGAGCCGGAGCGGTCCGGATCGGCGGCGCCCTCGTCCGCGGCGGCGACCCCAGCGTCGGCCCCGGCGCCCGCCGGGTCACTCCCAATCGCGTCTGCCGGTGAGCTCGCGGTCGCCTCCTCGTGCCCGCCGGCCGCGAGCTCCTCGCCCGGACCCGGGCGGGAGAGCAGGTGGCGAGCACCGAGCGCAGCAACGACGAGCGCGAGGATCACCAGCACCGCCACGACCGCCCGGCGCGAGGGCCAGGCGCGCACGGCCCGGCGCTCTCCCTCCTCGGGATCGACCTCGAGATGACCGGCCGCCGCGGTGTAGGCGACGCGCGTGAGGTCGCGCAGCCGCCGGGTCGCCTCGCTCCGCGCCGGGTCCATGCCAGGGACGCTAGGGAGCGGATCGGTACGACGTCGGCCGGGCACCGCGCGGCTGTGGATGCGGGCGCTGAACCTATCGGTGTGGACCGGGGTTCGCCGTCGCGCGATGGGGTGTCGCGCCGCCGACGCGCTCTACGCTGTCCCCGTGACGGACACCACGGACGACAGCGCGTCGGTCGAGATCGCGCGCCTACGGGCAGAGGCGGCCCAGGCCGAGGCCGAGGCGGCGGAGGCACGGGCGGCGGCCGCCCGAGCAGCCCTCGAGGCGGCCCTCGCGGGCGAGGCCGGCGGCACGCCGGCCGGCACGACGCAGGGCAACGCGACGCAGGACGCCGTCACCGAGGCCGACGCCGGACCCGTCGCCACCACTCAGGCCGACACCACGCCGGGCAACGCCCCGCAGGCCGACGCCACGCAGGCCGCGGCCGCGCCGGCCGACGACACCCAAGCTGACGTCACCGAGACCGCCGCCCCGCAGGCCGCGCTCTCCGCCCACGCCGCCGAGATCCGCGACGGCTACGCGGCCGAGGGTGCCCTCCTGCCCGTGGGCGTGCTCCTGGAGGACGGCGCGCCGGTCCCGGACGTCCGCGTCGGCCTCCCGCTGGCGACCCTCAACCGGCACGCGCTCGTGGCCGGCGCCACCGGAACCGGCAAGACTCGCACCCTCCAGCTCATGGCCGAGGGCCTCTCCGCGGCGGGCGTCCCGGCCCTCGTCACGGACGTCAAGGGCGACCTCACCGGCCTGCTCCAGCCGGGCACGGGCGGCGAGAAGCTGCGCGAACGTACCGACCCGCTCGGCCAGGACTGGGCGGGTACGGGATTCCCCGTCGAGCTCCTCCGCGTGGGCGAGGGACCGGGCGCGGTCCCCGTCCGGACCACGGTCTCGGACTTCGGCCCGCTGCTGCTGGCCAAGGTCCTCGGCCTCAACGACACCCAGGAGTCCGCCCTCCAGCTGATCGTCCACTGGGCCGACACCGAGGGACTGGCGCTCGTCGACCTCGGAGACCTGCGCTCGGTCGTCGACCACCTGACGTCGGACGCCGGGAAGGAGGAGCTGCGCGGGATCGGCGGCATCGCCACCTCGACCGCCGGCGTCATCCTGCGTGAGGTCTCCGCGCTCGCGGCCCAGGGCGGCGAGGAGTTCTTCGGCGAGCCCGCCTTCGACACGGCCGACCTCCTGCGCACCGCGGCGGACGGGCGCGGCGTGCTCTCGGTGCTCCGGCTGCCCGACCTGCACCAGCGCCCCGCCATGCTCTCCACGTTCGTGATGTGGTTGCTCGCCGACCTGTTCGGCTCCTCCCCCGAGGTCGGCGACACCGACCGCCCCCGGCTCGTGTTCTTCTTCGACGAGGCCCACCTCCTCTTCGCCGACGCCTCGAAGGAGTTCCTCTCCCAGGTCGTCCGCACGGTCCGGCTCATCCGCTCCAAGGGCATCGGCATCGTCTTCGTCACCCAGTCGCCGACCGACGTTCCCGAGGCCGTGCTCGCCCAGCTCGGCGGCCGCGTCCAGCACGCGCTGCGGGCCCACACCCCCAAGGACGCCCGCGCGCTCAAGGAGGCCGTGACGACCTTCCCGACGTCGCCCTACGACCTCGCCGAGGTCCTCACCTCGCTCGGCACCGGCGAGGCAGTCGTCACGGTGCTCGCCGAGGACGGCGCGCCGACGCCGGTGGCCGTCACCCGGGTCCTCGCCCCCGCCGCCGTCATGGGACCCGCGGACGACGAGGCCGCCACCGCGGCCCTGGCGGCCTCTCCCCTGGCGGGTCGCTACGCCGAGCGGGTCGACCCGGAGTCCGCCACCGAGCTGCTCGCGGCTCGGATGGAGGCGTCCGCCCGTGCGGCGGCCGCCCAGGCCGAGGCCGAGCGGCTCGCCGAGGAGCAGGCGCGGATCGAGGCGGAGCGCCAGCAGGCCGACGACGAGCGCCTCGAGGAGATGGAGAAGGAGCTCGAGGCCGCCCGGCGCCGCGAGGAGCGCGAGGCCGAGCGGCGTGCCCGGCAGCGCGAATCGGTGCTCACCTCGATGGCGCGCACCGCCGGGACGTCGATCATCCGCTCGATCCTCGGCAACCGGCGCCGCTGAGCACCACCTGCCCGGCCAGGAGACCCGGCCGGCCCAGAGACCCGTCCCACGAGGAGACCCGGCCGACCGGGAGGCCCGTCCCACCAGGAGACCTGACCGTCCAGGAGGCCCGTCCGGCTACGGGCCCGTCCGGCTACGGGCCCGCCCGGCTACGGGCCCGTCCGGCTACGGGACGACGTTGACCAGGGACGGCGGGCGCACGATGACGCGCCGCGGCTCGGCGCCGTCGAGGTGCTTGACCACGGCCGGTTCGGCCAGCGCCAGCTCACGCAGCTCGTCCTCGCCGATCGACGCCGACACCTCGAGCTTCGCCCGCACCTTGCCCTTGACCTGCACGATCGCGGTCACCGTCTCCTCGACCAGCAGGTCGGGGTCCGCCTCGGGGAACGGCTCGTAGGCCAGCGACCCCGGGTGCCCGAGACGCTCCCACAGCTCCTCGGCGACGTGGGGGGCCATCGGCGCGAGCATGAGCACGAGCGGCTCGATCGCCGCGCGCGGCACCCGCTCCAGGGTCGTCAGATGGTTGTTGAGGACGATGAGCCGGGCGATGGCGGTGTTGACCCGCATGCCCTCCAGCTCGTCGGTGACCTCGGCGACGGTACGGGCCACGAGGCGGGCGGTCTCCTCGTCGGGCGCGTCGTCCGTGACGGTGACCTCCCCGGTGGTCTCGTCGATCGCGTTGCGCCACAGCCGCTGGAGGAAGCGCAGCGACCCGACGACCGCGCGGGTGTCCCACGGGCGCGAGTCGGCCAGCGGCCCCATCGACATCTCGTACAGGCGGAAGGTGTCGGCGCCGTAGGACGCGTACATCTCGTCGGGCGTCACCGCGTTCTTCAGGGACTTGCCCATCTTCCCGTACTCCTGGGTGACCGGCCGGCCCTGCCAGGTGAAGCCGGCGGTCTCGTCGCCCTCGACCTCGTCGGCCGGGACGTGCTGACCCCGGGAGTCGACGTACGCGTACGCCTGGATGTAGCCCTGGTTGAACAGCTCGTGGAACGGTTCCGAGCTCGACAGGTGGCCCAGGTCGAACAGGACCTTGTGCCAGAACCGCGCGTACAGCAGGTGCAGGACCGCGTGCTCCACGCCACCGACGTACAGGTCGGTGCCACCGACCCCGCCCTGCGTGCGCGGGCCCAGCCAGTACTCCTCGATCTCGGGGTCGACGAACCTCTCGGAGTTCGTGGGGTCCAGGTAGCGCAGCTCGTACCAGCACGAGCCCGCCCACTGCGGCATCGTGTTGGTGTCCCGGCGGTAGGTCTGCTCGCCGCGCCCGTCACCCAGGTCCAGGCGGACGTTCACCCACTCAGGCACGCGCCCCAGCGGGGGCTCGGGCGTGGAGTCGACGTCGTCGGGGGCGAAGGTCCGCGGCGAGTAGTCCGCGACCTCGGGCAGGTCGACGGGCAGCATCTCGTCGGGCAGCGTGTGCGCGACGCCGTCCTCGTCGTAGACGACCGGGAACGGCTCGCCCCAGTAGCGCTGGCGGGAGAACAGCCAGTCGCGCAGCCGGTAGGTCACCGCCTGCTCGCCCAGGCCCTTGTCGGACAGCCAGGTGGTGATCGTCGCCTTCGCGTCCTCGACCGTCATGCCGTCGAGGCTGATCTCCTCGTTCGCCGACGCCGTGACCAGGCCGTCTCCCGCCCACGCGCCACCCTCGTGGTCGGCCGGCGGCTCGACGGTGTGGATCACCGGCAGCTCGTAGGCCGTCGCGAACTCGAAGTCCCGCTGGTCACCGCCCGGGACCGCCATGATCGCGCCCGTCCCGTAGCCCATGAGCACGTAGTCGGCCGTGAACACCGGCACCCGGACGCCGTTGACGGGGTTCGTCGCGTACAGGCCGGTGAAGACACCGGTCTTGGTCCGCGCGTCGTCCGTGCGCTCGTCGTCGGTCCGCGCGGCGGCCTGGGCCCGGTACTGCCCGACGGCGGAGGCCGGGTCGGGCGCATCTGACGTCCACACCGCGGGGACGTCGGCGGGCCAGGCGGCCGGCAGCTCGCCGTCGAGCATCGGGTGCTCGGGCGAGACAACCATGAACGTCGCGCCGAACAGCGTGTCCGGACGGGTCGTGAAGACCTCCAACTCGCCGCGGCCGGGAACGTCGAAGCGCACGTTGGCGCCCTCGGAGCGCCCGATCCAGTTGCGCTGCATCGTCTTGACCTTGTCCGGCCAGTCGATGTGGTCCAGGCCCTCGAGCAGGCGGTCGCCGTACGCGGTGATCCGCATCGTCCACTGCAGCAGGTTGCGAGTGAAGACCGGGAAGTTGCCGCGCTCGGAGCGGCCGTCGGCCGTGACCTCCTCGTTCGCCAGGACCGTGCCCAGGCCCGGGCACCAGTTGACGGGCTGCTCGGAGACGTAGGCCAGCCGGTACCCGGCGACGACCTCGGCCCGCTCGACGTCGGTGAGGTCCGCCCAGGCGCGCCCGCCCGGCACCTCGCGCTCGCCGGACTCCAGCTGCGCGACGAGGTCGGCGACCGGCCGGGCGGAACCGGTGCCGCCGTCGGGCCGGACGTGGGTCGGGTCGTACCAGGAGTTGAAGATCTGCGTGAAGATCCACTGCGTCCAGCGCACGTACTCCGGGTCGGTGGTGGAGATCGATCGGCGCTCGTCGTGCCCCAGGCCCAGGCGCCGCAGCTGGCGGCGCATCGTCGCGATGTTCTCCTCGGTGGTGACCCGGGGGTGCTGCCCGGTCTGCACGGCGAACTGCTCGGCGGGCAGGCCGAACGCGTCGTAGCCGAGGGTGTGCAGGACGTTGTCGCCGCGCATGCGCCGGAACCGCCCCACGACGTCGGTCGCGATGTAGCCCAGCGGGTGCCCGACGTGCAGGCCCTTGCCCGAGGGGTAGGGGAACATGTCGAGGAGGTAGAAGCGCGGGCGGTCGGCGCGCGGACCGGCCAGCGGGCCGGTCGGGTTGTGCGCGTGGAACGTGCCCTCGGCCGCCCAGCGGTCCTGCCAGCGCTGCTCGATCTCGCCGGCCAGGGCCGCCGTGTAGCGGTGCGGCGGGGTCGAGTCGTCGGTGGGGTGCGCGGCGGTGGTCTCGGTCGTCATGGTCCTCAGCTCATCCGGTGTGGGGTGCTCGCCTCCGGGCAGAAAAAAACCTCCCGACATGGGAGGTCCGCCGCGCCGAGTCACCGGCCCGCGTGGGGCGGTGGACTGCTCAGCGCGGCCCGGGAAGGAGCAGCACGAAAGCCATGTCGGGCAGGTTACCACCGCCCTGATCGCCGAGAGCGCGGGTCGGCCGGGCGCGCCTCGGTCCGGACCTTGCGCAGGAGACGACGGAGCTCGCGCTGCTCGTCCTCGTCGAGGACGGACATCTCGGCGTGGATGGTCCGCACGTGCCGTCGCCCGACGGCGCGCTGCATCTCGAGCCCCTCCTCGGTGAGGACGAGGTTCGTCCCCCGGGCGTCGTTGACGGCGGGCGTGCGCCGGAGGTAGCCCTTGGCGGCCAGGCGGTCGGCCATCCGGCTCAGGCTCGGCTGGGCCATGAGGACCTGCTCGTTGAGGTCGCGCATGCGCAGGCTGCGGCCCGGCGCGGTGGCGAGGATGAACAGCACGTCGTACTCGGTCTTCGACAACGGCTGGAAGTCCCCGGACGCCTCGAAGGTGCGCATGAGGGTGACCTCGGCGCGCAGCAGCGCCTCCCAGGTGGAGCTGCTCAGGCGCATGCCCGTGTCCGGGGGCGCGTCGCCCCCGGCCGCGTCCCGCGTCGAGTCCACCCGTCGTATCCCTTCGCCGTCCCCGTGGCGCACCATAGTGCAGCGGTCCTGCGCGCCGTCGCCCGCAGCACGGGCACCGCCCAGGCCCTAGCCTGGCGGCATGGCCACCATCTTCTCCCGCATCATCGCCGGCGAGATCCCCGGGCGCTTCGTCTGGTCCGACGACCTGTGCGTCGCTTTCCTCTCGACCGGCCCCCACACCGAGGGGCACGCGCTCGTCGTCCCGCGCGCGGAGGTCGACAACGTGCTCGACGCCGACGAGGAGCTCGTCGCGCACCTCGCCGTCGTCGCTCGCCGCATCGGCGCGGCCCAGCGGGCCGCGACGGGTGCGCCGCGGGCGATGATCGTCGTCGCCGGGTTCGAGGTCCCGCACCTCCACGTGCACGTGTACCCGGCCTGGGACGAGACGGTGCTCGACCCCGCCGTCGCGCGGTCCGACGTCCCGGACGAGGAGATGGACGCCGCGGCCGAGCGCCTGCGCGCCGCCATCCGGGAGACCGGGTTCCCCGCGAACGTCCCCGCGGAGCCGGGCACCTCCCCGACCGTCTGACCCGGGCGGCGCAGAAGCGGCAGCCGCCCCGACTGGAGAGGCGTCCGCCCCGAGGGCGACACTCGTCCCGCCGGAGGCCCGACGCAGGCGCGGCGGCAGCGGGCGCCCACCCGTTGCCGCCACCACCGGAGCCCTCCGCCTAGCCGATGGGCACGAGGGACGCCCCGAGCACCGCCACGAGGGACACGACCGACGCGATCGAGGTGACCGTCGTCATCGTCTTGAGGGTGCCCTTCGTCGACAGGCCGAGCAGCGCCTTGAACAGCCAGAAGAAGTTGCTGTTGACCTGCAGCGCGAACAGCGAGCCGGACGCGATCGCCAGGCCGATGATCACCGCGGGCACCTCCAGGGTGCCGAGCACCGGGGCCACGATGCCGGCCGCCGCGATGGCGGCGACGGACACCGACCCGATCGCCAGGTGCATGAGGGCGGCGACGACCCAGGCCAGCAGGATGCTCACGATCACCGTGACGCCCTGCCCGACGGAGAACAGCCCGCCCAGGATCTCGGCCAGGCCGGTGGCCTCGATGACGGCCCCGAGCGAGCCGCCGACGCCGGTGACGAGCAGGATCTCACCGCTCGTGCGCAGGCCGTCGCCGACGGCGTCGTTGGTCCGCTCGGTCCCCACGACCACGCGGCTCATGACGAACGCCCCGAGCAGGCCCACGAACAGGGCGACGGTCGCGTCACCGATGAAGCTGACGACGGCGTTCTCCACCCCGGCCAGCCCGGCGAAGGCACCGAAGGCGATCATCAGCAGCGGCACGACGATGGGCGACAGTGCCAGCCACAGCGGGGGGCGCCGTTCGCCGTCGGCCTGCTCCTCGGCGGCGGCCTCCTGCTGCTGCAGCGCCTCGGACTCCTCCTCGTCGGTCGCGGGCCGCCACCAGCCGGCGCCCAGCATGCGGTGGAAGAGCCAGATCGTCCCGATCGCGGTGGCGGGACCGATGATGATGCCGTAGATGAGGTAGGTCCCCATCTCGACGCCGAGCAGGGAGACCACCGAGACCGCTGCCAGCCCGGGGACGACGAAGACGTAGCCGCAGAAGATGCCGGTGCCCAGGGCCCCGGCCAGCCGCGCGAGTCCGTGCCTGCCGACGAGCCCGGCCGACGACCGGGCCACGGGTGCGGCGAGGACCACCTGGACGTCGACGTAGATCGACGGGGCGATGGTGCTGAGCGCGACGCCGAGCGCGTACGGCAGGCGTCTGGCGGGCACGATCCGCACGAGCGCTTCGACCATGCTGCGGAAGGCGCCCATCCGGTTGAGCAGCGACCCCATGAGGACGCCGAAGCCGATGAGCAGCCCGATGTCGGCCATGATCTCGCCGAACCCGCCGGTGATCGCCCCCACCGTGCCGCCGAACCCTACCCCGGTGGCCAGCCCGAGGTAGAAGCTGCCGAGGACGAGGGCGATGACGGGATCGACCGTGAACCTGATGATCAGCAGGATGATCGCCACGATGGCGATCGCGGTGTGCACGGCTATCATTCCGACCTCCTTGTTCGGTGCCGCATCGGTGCGACGCCGGCCAAGGCTGCCGACCAGGTCCAGGGGGGTGCACGCTTGTGTTCACTATGTCCACGAGGACGCGCAGCGTCGCCACCGAGGTGCTGGTGGTGCTCAGCGTCGTCGCGGCGGTGATGATGGGTCTGTCGCTGGCGTCCGCGTACGACTATGCGCGGCGCGGCGTCGAGTCGACCGCGGCCACGAAGGTCACCACGGTGGCCGAGACGATCGCCGCCACCGACGACGTGGTGGAGGGTCTGGCCTCCCCCGACCCGGCCGCCGCGCTCGAGGAGGTCGTGGCGCGCGAGCTCGAGCGCACGGCCACCGACTTCATCGTCGTCATGGACCCCGACGGCACCCGGCACACCCACCCCACCGCGAACCTGGTGGGCGAGGAGTTCATCGGGAACATCGACGGGGCCAGGGCCGGCGGGATCGTCCTCGAGCAGTACACCGGCACGCTCGGACCCTCGACCCGCGCGGTGGTGCCGGTACTGCACGACGGCGAGGTGATCGGCCTGGTGGCGGTCGGCATCACCCGCGACCGCGTGGCGGACAACCTGCGCGACGTCCTGCCCCGGGTGCTGCTGACCGGCCTGGCCGCGGGTACGGTGGCCGCGGGAGCGGCCCTGGTCGTGGCCCGTCGGGTGCGCCGGGGGACGCTGGGGCTGGGCGCCGTCGAGCTGCGCCGCCTGCACGACCACCACGAGGCCGTGCTGCACGCGGTGCGCGAAGGACTGATCATCACCGACCGCGACGGGCGGGTCCAGGTCGCCAACGACGAGGCCCGGCGGCTGCTCGGGCTCGACGAGCAGGCAGTCGGACGGCCGGTCGACGAGCTGGACATCCCCTCGGACCTGGCGGGCATGCTGACCGGTGCCGACCGGCACGACGAGGCGCAGGTCCACGGGGGCCGGATCCTCCTGGTCTCCTCGGCCGAGGTCACCCGCGACGACGACCGGATCGCGACACTGACGACGCTGCGGGACCGCACCGAGCTGGAGGAGCTGACCGGCCAGCTGGGCACGGTGCAGAGCCTCGTCGACGCGCTGCAGGCACAGACCCACGAGGCGTCGAACCGGCTGCACACCGTCATCACGCTCATCGAGCTGGACCGCACCGACGAGGCCCTGCGCCTGGCCACCGAGGAGCTCCGGGCCACGCAGCACCAGCGCGACGCGATCAACGCCGCGATCGAGGAACCCGCGGTCGCCGCGCTGCTGCTCGGCAAGGTGGCCCAGGCCGCCGATCGGGGCGTCACCCTGGAGCTGGACCCGGACGCCCACCTGGCGGCGGGGCTGCTGCCACCCCGGCAGGCGGTCACCGTCCTGGGCAACCTCGTGGACAACGCGATCGACGCGGCGGCCGCCCTCCCGCCCTCCGCCGAGCGCAGGGTGGCGGTCGACATCCAGACGTCGCCGCGCGAGGTGCTGCTCACGGTGGGCGACACCGGGCCGGGGCTGACCGGCGAGGCCGCCGAGCACGCGTTCGACCGGGGCTGGAGCACGAAGGAGGGCCCGCACGCCGCCCGCGGTATCGGGCTGTCGCTCGTGCAGCAGACGGTCGGGTCGCTCGGCGCCCGCATGGTGGTGCACGACCCGCCGGGCGCCACCTTCGAGATCAGCGTCCCGGTGCCGGGTCGGGCGCCCGGGCAGGCGTCGAGGGGGGCCGACCGTGGATGACCTCCGCGTGCTGATCATCGACGACGAGGACGTCGCCGTCACCGGCCACAGCGAGTACGTACGACGCGTCCCCGGCTTCGCCGTGGCGGGCACCGCCTCGACGACGCAGGAGGCGCTCCGCTTCCTGGCCGGGACGCGGGTGGACCTCGTGCTCCTCGACCTCAACCTGCCGGACGGTCACGGCCTCGACATCGCGCGGGCGCTGCGGGCCGGCGGGCACCCGGCGGACGTCATGGCGATCACGGCGGCCCGGGAGATCGAGCTGGTGCGCGCCGCCGTCTCGCTCGGTGGGGTCGGGTACCTGCTCAAGCCCTTCACGTTCGCCGACCTGCGCGACCGGCTCGAGGCCTACCGCCGGTACCGGGAGGGGCTGGCGGCCGCGGACGCCGCCAGCCAGTCCGGCGTCGACTCGGTCTTCCGCGAGCTGCGCCGGCCGGTGCTGGCGACCGACAACGCCCCCAAGGGGCTCGTCGGCAGCGTGCTCGACCGGGTGATCGGTGTGCTGCGCGCGGGCGGACCGGAGGGGCTGTCCGCCTCGGAGGTCGGCGGTGAGGTCGACGTCTCCCGGGTCACCGCCCGTCGATACCTGCAGTATCTCGCCGACTCCGGCCGGGCCGACCGCGGGCAGCGCCTCGGCGGGAGCGGGCGGCCCGAGGTGACCTACACGTGGAGCGGGCCCTGAGCCGCCGGTCGGCTCGGGCCCTGAGCCGCCGGTCGGCTCGGGCCCTGAGCCGCCGGTCGGCTCGGGCCCTGAGCCGCTGGTCGCGGGCCGTCGCGCCGGCCCGCGACCGGCCCGCGACCGGCTCGCGACCGGCTCGCGGCCGGCCCTACCCGCCCGCGAGGGTGACGATCGGGTCGCTCGTGGGGCCGTCCGACCCGCCGGCGGGCTCGACAGTCACACCGAGGACGTCCCCGCCTGCGAGCTGCGGGAGCTCGGCCCTGGCGCGACCGTCGTGCGCCGTGAGGACGCCCGCCGACTCCGCGCCCGCCGCATCGATCACCCACAGCTGGTAGTCGCGGTCCTCGCCGAGCTCCGGCAGTCCACCGGCGACGAACACCGCCTCGCCGTCGCCGAGCACCGCGGCCGCGGTCCCGCCACCGGCCACCTCGGCGACCACGAGCTCGCTGCCCGGGCGGGCGAGCAGGTCGTGGATCGCCGCGATCTCCTGCTGCGTCTCCTCCGCGCGCCGGTACTGCTGCACGGCCACGGTCCCGGTCACGGCGATCGCGAGGACCGCGGCGGCGGCCACCAGCACGCGGGGCCAGCGACGGCTGCGGCGGGCCGCGCCGACCTCGTCGACGGCTTCGGCCGGCTTCCCGACGCGGCCGAGTGAGTCAACCGTTCCGCCGACGCCGTCGGCAGCGGCGCCCCCGAGCCCGCCCGCGGCACCGGCGCCGTCGACGTCGGTGCCGGGACCCTCGTCGGGGCCCGCACGGCGTTCCTGCGGCGTCCGCGCGACCGCCCCGAGCACGCGGGCACGCATCCCCTCCGGCGGGGCGATCGCACCACCCTCGGCCAGCAGGGCCGCCGTCTCCCGCAGCGCGCGGGCCTCAGCGGCGAGCTCGGGGTCCTCCCGCACCGCACGCTCGACACGCGCACGCTCGGCGTCGTCGACCGCGTCGAGCGCCCAGGCGTGCAGCAGGGCGTCGACCTCGGCCCGCTCGTGAGCCGCGTCGTCCCGCCCGCGCCGCGACGGGTCGTCGTCCATCGGCCTCCCCTCCATCACGCCACCCCCAGGCAGGTCCGCAGCCGCGCGAGGCCGTCCCGGATCCTCGACTTCACGGTCGGCAGCGCCGCCCCGAGGTCGTGGGCGACCTCCCGGTAGGTGCGTCCACCGAAGTAGGCGCGCTCCACGGCGTCGCGTTGCACGTCGGTCAGCGTCCCGAGGCACGAGACGAGCCGCTCGCGATCGCTGGAGCGCTCGACGCTCTCGCTCACGTCGTCGTAGGGCCGTCCGTAGCCCCGCACGCCCGCGACCTCGTCCCGGTCCCGCTGCGCCTGGACGGCGCGTACCCGGTCGATCGCACGACGGTGAGCCATGGTCGCGATCCACGCCGGCACGCTCCCCCTGGAGGGGTCGAAGCGGTGGGGCCTGGTCCACACCTCGATCATCACCTCCTGGGTGACCTCCGCGGCCAGGTCAGGGTCGCGCAGGACCCGCACGCACGTGCCGTGGACCATCGGCGCGGTCGCGTCGTACAGATCGGCGAACGCCGCCTCGTCACCGGTCGCGACCCTGGCCACGAGGTCGGCGAGCCGGCGCGCGCGGTCCGCGCGGCTCGTGGTCGTACCGGTCATGAGCGGCTCCTCGGAGCTGGGTCGGCAGGCGTCGTCGGCGGGGGTTCGGAGCCGACGGTCCGCCGGACTGCCCCGGCGCTCAGCGCGCCATCAGCATCCACTGGTCCCAGAAGTGGACCAGTGCGTACAGGACGATCGCCGCGTAGAGCACGCCGGTGATGATCCACCGGTCGAGGACGAGCGTACGCGTCAGCCGCTCCCCCAGCCGTAGGTGGCCCGCCTGGGCCGCCCGGGCGGGGACGTGGACGATGACGGGGATGATCGCCGCCCAGACCACGAGACAGTAGGGGCACAGCGCCCGGATCTCGTAGAACGCCGTGTAGACGAAGAACACGAGCGCGACGAGGGCGAAGGCCGCCCCGGCGGTCAGCAGCCACCAGAACCAGCGCCCGAGGCGCCCGCCGGAGAGCAGGATCAGTCCGGTCGCCAGCAGCGCGCCGAAGGCGGCCGTCCCGAGGAGTGCGTTCGAGATGCCGAGGGCGTGCGCCTGCCAGGTCGACAGGAACGTGCCGCAGCCGATGAGCGGGTTGATGTCGCAGCCGAGCGCCGCGCCCGGGTCGGCCGCGACGATGAGCTCGGAGCGGACGAGCTCGATCGAGGCCCACAGGCCCGCGAGCCCGGCGAGCACGAGCAGGATCGACAGCTCGCGCGGTGCGCCTCCGGCCCTCTCGTGCTCGCTCGGCTCCGCGCGGTCGACGACGTCCTCCCAGCCGTCGTCGTCCGTGTGCTCGTCGAGCGCCGCGTCGCGGTCGTCGTGCGGGACATGCTCGTCGAGCTCGGCATCGACGACATCGGCCCCACGGTCGGGGGTCGGGTCGTCGGGACGACGGCGGGGGGTTCGTCGGGTCACGCGTTCAGTATGACTGCCGGCGCGGGCGGGCACGGTTCGCGGTCGCGACCGGGTCAGCCGCCGTCCGGGCCCTCGTCCGCCCCGTCAGCACCCTCGTCCGCGCCATCAGTACCCTCGTCCGCGCCGTCGGTGGGCGGCGGCCCCTCCGAGGGCACCTCGTCGCCGAACCCGCTCGGGCTCTCCCCCGGACCGCCGGAGCGGCTCTCGGGGTCCACCTCGTCGCCGTCGATGTCCACCTTGGGAATGGGCAGTGCGTCGGGCATCTCCTGCCACTGCCCCACACCGACGGTCGCGTCCGGCTCGAGGACGATCCTCCGGTAGCGCAGGGCATCGCCCGTCTCGGAGTCGAACTCGATCTGCCCCATCGGCGCCGGCTCCCGGACGGCCCCGAGGGTGGGCACACCCTGGCCCTGCCCGCCGGCCGCGCCCTCGACCCAGCGCACGCCCAGCCCGTCGATCTCGGGGCCCACGTGGGTGTGGATGTGGCCGGATAGCGTGAGCGGGACGCATCCTGTCCAGGCCACGCGGCGCCCGCCGAAGGCGTCGTGGAGGACGGCCAGGTCGACCGGGTCGCCGTCGGCCAGGGCCTCGCAGGAGTCCTCGCCGATCCGAAGGGCCGTCTCCTCCCAGGTCTCGGCGCGCTCCTGGACGGTGGGCTGGTCGAGCGTGGTGATCCGCGGGTCGGTGTCGCCGATGATCCGCAGGCCGGCGACCTCGATGATCGACCCGTCGAGCACGGTCCAGCCGGCCCGCCGCATCTGGTCGACGGTGACGATCGAGTCGTGGTTGCCGGCCGCCACGACGTAGGTGGCCTCGTCGGGCATCGAGCTGTCGATCGCGTCGACGCAGAACTGCTCGATGGCGGTGCCCGCGATGGTCGTGTCCCCGCCGTCGACGACGAGGTCGGCCTCGACGAGCTCCGCGGCGTGGCCCACGACCTCGGCCGCGCCGACGTTGCAGTGCACGTCCGTGTAGAACATCGCGGTCGTCACGTTCTCGGGCCGTTCGCCGTCGGGCCCGGTCGACCACCTGCCGGCCTCCTCGAGACCTGCCTCGAGAGACGCGCGGGCCTCCCCGGCGAACTCGGTGTTGCCGTCGTAGAAGAGGCGGATGGTCGGGCCGTACGCCTGGAGCAGATCGCCGAGCCGGCCGGAGATCGTCGCCTCCTCGAGCGGGGTGCCCCGGAAGGACGCGATGGTCACGCCGGGCGGCGCATCGTTCCGGGTCGCCGGGACGATCGCGGCGAGCAGCCCGACGGCGACGGCGCACGCGACCAGGGAGCCGACGACCGGCCGGTCGGTCACCAGGCGGAACGACCGCGACCAGGTCCCGTGCAGGCCGGTGTGGACGGCGGCGACGGCCGTCAGCGCGACGGCCGCGATCAGCGTCGAGCGGGCCAGCACGTCGTCGATCAGTGCGCGGGTGGGTTCCGCGAACGCGGCGTCCGGGTAGGCCAGCAGGCGGGCGTAGGACTCCGCGTCGGCGAGCAGCCCCGGGACGAGGCCGCCCTCCACGCCGACCGTCGCGTCCGCCGGGAGCTCCTTGACGACCGCAGTGACGCCGAGCTCGGCGGGCAGCGGCGAGTCGAGCACGACGTTGCCGGCAGGCCCCAGGTCGATGGTGAGGTCGGAGTCGAGGGTGATCTCGACGTCCGCGCGGTGCGGTCCCACCGTGGTGGTCACGTGCGCCGTCGCGACCCCGACGACGGCGGACCCCACGGCCACGAGGAGGACGACGACGCCGATGACCCACCACGGCATCCGGCGGTGCAGGACCCGGCCCCGGCGAACGGCGGGCTGCGCGGTCACGTCGAGGGAGTCGTCGGTCTCCGCCTCCGCCTCGACGCGTGCGGGATCGGGACCGGGTTCGGACGGTGACCGGCGTGCGGGATCCACGTCGTCCGAGGTCATCGCTGCAGTGTACGGGCGGCGCGGGCACACCCGAGGACCGGGGCGGACCCGGCCCACGACCGACGCGGTCCGACCGGATGCCGGGCGCGCACGAGGTCGGACGCGCGCGGCGCCGCCCCGGGTGCGAGCATCTGGTCATGGGACGCGAGATCACGCAGACGAGCTACTCCGGCGCGGACCGGACCCGGTACCGCGCGAAGGTCGCGCAGTGCCTCGACGCGCTCGAGGTCATGCTCGCGCGCGGCCACTTCGCGGAGGACGTCTCGAGCACCGGCCTGGAGATCGAGCTCGCCCTCGTCACCGGCGACGGAGCCCCCGCGAGCACCAACGCCGAGGTCCTGGCCGGGATCGCGGACCCGAGCTACCAGAGCGAGCTGGGGAAGTACACGATCGAGCTCAACGTCGAGCCACGGGTGCTGTCCGGCACCACGCTCGCCGACCTCGAGACGGACGTGCGGGACACGCTCAACCACGCCCGCGACCGCGCCCGCGAGCTCGGCGTCGACATCGTCATGACCGGCATCCTGCCCACGCTGGGCCCCGAGCACGCCGAGCGGGACTGGATCTCCGACGACGACCGGTACCTCGCGCTCGACGCCGCCATCCGGATGGCGCGCCACGAGGAGATCACGCTGGAGATCGCCGGCCCGGAACCCCTGTCCGCCACGTTCGAGTCGATCGCCGTGGAGTCCGTGTGCACGTCGACCCAGCTGCACCTCCAGGTGCGCCCCGAGCAGTTCGCGCGCTACTGGAACTCCGCCCAGCTCCTGGCGGGCCCCCAGCTCGTGCTCGGAGCCAACTCCCCCCTGCTGTTCGGCCACAAGCTGTGGGCCGAGACCCGACCGGTGGTGTTCCTCCAGGCCACCGACACCCGAGCGCCGGAGCTGCGGCACCAGGGCGTGCGGCCCATCGTCACGTTCGGCGAACGCTGGATCACCTCGATCTTCGACCTGTTCGAGGAGAACGTCCGCTACTACCCGGCCCTGCTGCCGGAGACCACCGACGCCGACCCGTTCGAGGTCCTCGCCGCCGGCGGCACCCCCACGCTCGACGAGCTCACGCTGCACAACGGCACCGTCTACCGCTGGAACCGCCCGATCTACGCCGTCTCTGGCGGACGACCGCACGTCCGGGTGGAGAACCGCGTGCTGCCGGCCGGACCGACGGTCGTCGACACGGTGGCCAACGCGGCGTTCTTCTACGGCGCCGTCGAGGCCCTCGTGCGCGAGGACCGGCCCACCTGGACGCGGATGCCGTTCTCCGCCGCCCGCGACAACTTCGAGGCCGCGGCGCGGCACGGGATCGACGCGCGGCTCAGCTGGCCGGGCGAGCTCGAGATCGACGCGCTCGAGCTGATCGAGGGCATCCTGCTACCGATGGCACGCTCCGGGCTCGCGAGCCTCGGCGTGGACAAGGACGTGGCCGACCACTACCTGGGGATCATCGCCCAGCGGGTGGAGCGCCGGCAGAACGGGGCGTCCTGGCAGGTCGCAGCGGTGGACGCCTACGAGTCCGGCGGCGTGACCCGCCAGGTGGCGATCGGCCGGATGCTCCTCGACTATCGCCGGAACATGGACACCAACACCCCCGTGGCGCTCTGGCCGGTGCCGGAGCCGTAGCGCCGGTCCGTGCTCGGCGCCCCGGGCACGGCCGCGGCACCGACCGTCGACGCCGCCGTGCCGGTGGGATGATCGGTGGCATGACCTCGATCAGCCCCTTCTTCCCCGTCCCCACCGCCGACCGCCCCGGTGCGTCCGTCGCACTCGTGGGAGGCCTCGTGCGCCCGGTCGCGAGCGCCGACGTGCCCGACGGCGTCGTGCTCGTCTCGGACGGCGTCATCACCGCCGTCGGACCGGTCGGCTCGGTGACGATCCCCGACGGCGTCGAACGGGTCGACACCACCGGCCAGGTCGTCCTGCCCGGCTTCGTCGAGTCCCACGCCCACCTCGGCGTCTCCGAGGAGGGGCGGGGCTGGGCCGGCAACGACGTCAACGAGATGACCGGCCCCAACCAGGCCGGCGTCCGTGCGATCGACGCCATCGACATCGACGAGGAGGGCTTCCGCGACGCCCTCGCCGGGGGCGTGACGACCGCCGTGGTCAAGCCCGGCTCCGGCAACCCGATCGGCGGCCAGACCGTCGCCATCAAGACCTGGGGCGGGCGCACCGTCGACGAGCAGGTCATCTCCGACGCCGTCTCCGTGAAGTCGGCCCTCGGCGAGAACCCCAAGCGCGTCTACGGCGAGCAGAAGGTCACCCCGTCGACCCGCCTCGGCGTCGCGAAGATCATCCGGGAGGCGTTCACCGCCGCGCAGAACTATGCCGCGCGCCGCGCCCACGCCGCGACCGAGGGCAAGCCGTTCGACCGGGACGTGACGATGGAGGCCCTCGCCGCCGTCCTCGACGGGACGCTGGCCTGGGACCAGCACTCCCACCGGCACGACGACCTCGCGACCGCCGTGCGCCTGGCCGACGAGTTCGGCTACCGGCTCGTCCTCAACCACGGCACGGAGGCCCACAAGATCGCCGACGTCCTCGCCGAGCGGGACATCCCCGTCATCTACGGTCCGATGATCACCAGCCGGTCGAAGGTCGAGATCGTCGACCGGGCCACCCCGCACCTCGCGCAGATCGCGGGCGCGGGCGTCCGCGTCGCCATCACCACCGACCACCCGGTGGTGCCGATCAACCTCCTCGTCCTGCAGGCCAGCCTCGCCGTGAAGGACGGTCTCGACCCGCGCACCGCGATCGAGGCGCTGACGACGAACCCGGCCGCGTTCCTGCGCCTCGACACCCGCGTGGGCGCGCTGGAGGCCGGGCGCGACGGCGACGTGGTCGTGTGGAGCGGCGACCCGCTCGACACCACCGCGCACGTGGAGCGCACCTTCATCGCGGGCCGCGAGGTCTACAGCCGCGCGGGCGGGGTGGTCGAGCGGTCCGAGCGCTTCGCGGACTGACGGCGGCGACGAGCCGGTCAGGCGCGTCGGGCGGCGCTCAGGCGCGTCGGGCGTGCGCGGCGCTCAGGTGCGTCGGGCGTCGGGCGTCGGGCGGCGCTCAGGCGCGTCGGGCGTGCGCGGCGAGGCGCGCCAGGCCCTCGTCGATGCTGACGGCCGGCCGCCACCGGAGCTCGGCTCGGGTCCGTCGCTGGTCGAACCAGTGCGCCGTCGAGAGCTGCTCGGCGAGGAAGCGCGTCATCGGTGGTTCGTCGGGACCCGGGCGTACCGCCCAGAGGGTCTCCACGACCGTGCCCGCCGCGCGAGCCAGCACCGCGGGCACGCGCCACGCGGGCGGCGCCACACCGGCCGCGAGACAGATCCCGGCCAGGAGGTCACCCACCGGCCGGGGCTCGCCGTTGGTGACGACGAACGCCTGACCGTGGACGTCCTCGGCACGGTCGAGGGCGGCCACGAGGGCGTCGGCGGCGTTGTCGACGTACACCGAGTCGATGAGCGCCGCACCCTGGTCGAGCAGCGGGAGCCGACCCGCCCGGGCTCGCTCGACGATCCGTCCGACGAGCTGGGTGTCCCCCGGTCCCCACACGAGGTGCGGTCGTACCGCCACGACGGCGAGGCCCGGGCCGTCGGCCGCGAGCGCGAGCCGCTCGGCCGCCGCCTTGGTGCGCGCGTAGTGGCCGCGTGCGAGCCCGGGCTCGGCCGGACCGGCGCCCGCACCGACGAGGGCGTCCCCGATGTGCGCGACGGACGGCGAGGAGACGTGGACGAACCGGGTCACGCCCGCCGCCCCCGCCGCGGCCAGCAGGCGGCGCGTCCCCTCGACGTTGACCTGCTCGTAGTCCCGGCGCGGTCCGCTGACCGAGACCTTGGCGGCGAGGTGGACGACGGCGTCGCGCCCCTCGGCGGCGCGACGCACCGCCTCGTCGTCGGTGAGGGACCCGAGCGAGTCGGCCGCGCCGGCGACCCCGGCGGGCCGGCGCTGGAACGTGCGCACGTCGTGGCCGGCCGCCACGAGCCGCTCGGCCGTGGCCCGGCCGAGCATGCCGCTGGCGCCGGTGACGAGGACGCGGCTCACGGCGCGCCCATCCGTCCGCCGCCCAGCGCACGCTCGGCCCACCGCCCGATCCTTGCGCGCTCCACCTTCGCGTTGTGCCGCACGTCGGTGGGGAGCTCGGGGACCCTGAGCACCGCAGCGACGTCGCGGCCGCACCTCGCCCCGACGGCGGAGCGCACGGCCCGCGTGAGTCCGGGCGTGGCGAGCGAAGGTTGAGCGGCGGACCGCGGGTCGACCTGCGGGTCGGTCTCGAGGACGACGACCACCTGCTGCGCCCCGTCCGGGCCGACGCCGACCGCGGCCGCGCGACGCACGCCCCGCACGGCCTGTGCGGCGTGCTCGATCGCCACGGGCGTCACGACGCCGTGAGCCGTGCGGACGACGTGCCCGAGGCGCCCCTCGATCCACAGGCGTCCGGCGGAGTCGAGGTGCCCGACGTCGCCGGTGCGGTGCCAGCCCGGGTGGTCGGCGCTCGCGGCCTGGGTGGCCCACAGGCGGTCGTAGGTGCGCTTGAGGTGCGGACCGGTGACGAGGACCTCTCCGGTGACGCCGGGGGCCGACGTCGCCTCGCCGGTGGCCCGGCCGTCGGCGTCGAGCCCGGCGATCCGGACCCGTGCCCCGCTCGCGGGTAGGCCCACGCACGTCCCCCCGCCCGCACCGACGACCAGGTCCTCTCGGGCGGCGTCGTCGGCCGCGGCACGGATGCCGTCGAGGTCGATGTCGGTGACCGGGAGCATCTCCGTCATGCCGTACGGGGTGTGCGCGGCGGCCGCGGGCATGATGCGGCCCACCTCGGCGAGCAGCTCGGGCGCGATCGGGGCGCCGGCGGAGAGGAAGAGTCCCACGCGTGCGAGCGCACCGCGACGTTCGTCGTCGAGCTCGTCGGCCGTCCGGAGCACGTTGACCAGCGCCGACGGCGACGTGAAGACCGCAGTGGCCTCGCCCGCGGCGACCGCGTCGGCCAGGGCCGAGGCCGTGAGCGTGGCCGGCGCGGTGACGTCCATGTCCGGCGTGACCGCGAGCGAGCCCAGGGCGGTGCCGATGAGGGCGAACGGCGCGAAGCCTGCCACGAACGAGGATCCGGGGCCGAGGTCGTAGGTCGCGGCAAGCGCGTCCCGCATGGCGGCGAGGCGGCGGTGGCTGTAGACGACCCCCTTGGCGGGGCCGGTCGAGCCGGAGGTGAACAGGATCGCGGCGTCGTCGTCCGGGTCCGGACCCGCGGGCGGGGTCGCGCCGGTCCGCTCGAGGTGCGCGCCACGTGCGACGAGGTCGTCGACGGTGGTCTCCGCACCGAGGGCACGTGCCCGCGCCTGTCCGGGCGCGGCGGCGACGCGGCGGCCCGGCCAGCGCAGGAGCCGCGCGCCGACCAGTCCGCGCTCGATGCCGACGACGACGCTCGGGTCGGCGCCGCGCAGCGCCCGGCTCATGCCGCGCAGGCCGAGCCCCTGGTCGGCGAGGACGACGACGGCGCCCAGGCGCAGGCAGGCGAACAGCGCGGTGGTGAGCTCGACCCCCGGCGTGATGAGCAGGCTGACGCGTTGCCCCGGCCGGACGCCGAGGTCGTGGAGCCCGAGGGCCAGGTGGCGGGCCCGCGCGGCGAGCTCGCGCCAGCTCACCGTGTCGGTGCCGTCGGCGGACAGTGCGACCACGGCGGCGGCGTCGCTGTCGGCGTTGTCCTCGAGGACCGCGCTGAGCGGGCGGTAGGGGGCCGGTCGGTCCGCGGCGGTGGGTCCCTCGGTGGCGCCCGCGTCGGGTGTGCGTCCCTCGGTGGCGCCCGCGTCGGGTGTGCGTCCGCCGGCCCGGTGCCGGGGTCCGTGCGTCTCGTCCGTGTCGGCGAAGGTCTCGCCCAACCAACGCACGACGGTGCCGGCGACGTCGGCGTCCTCGGGCAGCAGGTGGCCCGCTCCCTCGAACCGGTGGACGTCGGCGTGCGGCAGGCGGGCGAGCAGGTCGCGCAGGTAGCGTTCCAGGAACACGGGGTCTCGCGGTCCCCACATCACGAGCGCCGGCACGTGCAGCCGTGCGGTGCCCTCGGCGATCCGGGCGAGCGCGGGGTGGCTCGGGTGGTCGGGGGACGCGGGGATGTCGGCGACGAAGTCGGCGATCGCGCGCCGGTCGGCGGCGCGGCGGTAGGGCGCGCGGTAGGCGCGGCGGACGTCCGTCGTCAGCCCGGGACCGGCCAGGGCGAGCGTGGCGTCGAGAAAGGCGGTGGTCCCGCTCGTGGCCCATCCGTGCACCGCCGGGTGACCGGCCAGGCGAAGCAGCCCGGGGATCGGCGTGGCGCCGTCGTGGTGGACGGCGGTGTTCATGACCACGACCCCGGCGAGCAGCTCGGGGTGCTCGGTGGCCCACCCCAGCGAGACGACCCCGCCCCAGTCGTGCCCAACGGTGACGACCGGCGCGGTCAGACCGAGCTGGTCGGTGAGTGCGCCGAGGTCCGCCACGCGCTCGGCCAGGCGTCGCCGACGCCCGTCCCGCGGCGAGTACCCCATGCCGGGCTGATCCACGGCGATCACCCGCCACCCGGCGCCGGCCCCCGCGTGCAGGAGTTCCCGCCACAGGTAGGACCAGGTGGGGTTCCCGTGGACGGCGAGCAGCGTCCCGCGCGCCGGTGCGACGAGGTCCGCCTCGTTGTCGAGCAGGTGCCAGGTGGTCGGCCGGTCTCGGCCGCCGGCCACGGTGACGTGGCGGCTCCACCGCTGGTCGAGGCCGGACAGACCCGGCGGCGGGCCCGTCACCAGGCGAGCTCGAGCATGGCGGTGTTGAGGCCGGAGCCCACGCCCATGCACAGCACGCGGTCGCCCGTCTCGAGGCTCTCGGCCTGGGCGGCCAGGGTCATCGGCAGGGAGGCCGGCCCGACGTTGCCCCAGTGGGAGAAGGTGATCGGCACGCGGTCGGCGGGCAGGTCGATCGCATCGATGACCGCCCTGGTGTAGGGGGTGGAGATCTGGTGCGTGACGTAGCGGTCCATGTCGGTCCAGTCGAAGCCGGCACCGTTGTGGGCCTCCCGCCAGGCGTCCGTCACGAGGGCGAGCCCGCCGTCGAGCAGACCCTTCGTGTCGGTGAACATCCCGTCGAGGTCCCCCACGCACAGCTCGTGGTGCTCGGTGCCGGCGCGGCTCACGCCCCCGACCACGCGGTGGCTGCCGGGGTGCCGCCCCGCGGGACCGAGCACGGCTGCCGCGGCGCCGGCGCCCAGCGTGAGGGACGCGAACTCGCGGCTGTAGTCCTCGCGCGTGGCGTCGGACCGGCCGAGCCGCTCGATCGTCGTCCGCTGCGTCTCGCGCGGATCCTCGCTGTTGACGATGACGGCGTACTCGATCTGGCCGGAGTCGATCATGGTGGCGGCCAGCATCATTCCGTTGACGAACCCGAGGCACGCGTTCGCGAGGTCGAAGTTCAGCGCCGAGCTCGGCAGCGACAGCCCGTGGTGGATCCGGACCGCGACCGAGGGCTCGAGGTGGGTGCGGGTGACCGAGGTGTTGACGAGGAGCCCGACCCGCGACGCGTCGACGCCGGCGTCCGCGAGTGCCTTCGCGCCGGCCTCGATCGCCGGGTCGTCGAACCTCGTGCCGGGCTCCCACCAGCGCCGTTCGACCACGCCGGAGACACGCTCGAGCATGTGGTCCGGGATGCGCAGGCGCCGGCGCGTGTCGGCCAGCCGGTCCTCGAAATCGGTCGACGGCACCCGCACCGGGGCCTCGATGTGCGTCACCGACAGCACCGCGGTGTCGCGGTACCGAAAGCTCGCATTTCCTACGTCCGTCACCTCCCAAACCTAATCGGGCACCGCCGGTCCCGCAGGTCGGACCGCTCTCGGCGAACACCGCTTGCGCCGGCGCGGGCGGTGCGCCAGGTATCCGGCGTGTCACCGGGGCGCATCGCCCTCAGCCCCGCGCGTCGGCCAGGTCCGCGAGGTGCTCGGCGAGCTCGCCGTAGCCGCGAAGGAGGTCCAGGGTCCGGCCGCGCACGCGCGCATAGGTCGCGCGGTCCGCTTCCGGGACCTCGACGGCCTCGTCGGCCCCGCCGGCGGGGGCCACCTGCGCGAGCGCGCCCGTCAGGTCGTCCGCCCGGCCGGTCGCCAGGAGCGCGAGCGCGACCGATCCCAGGGCGGATCCCTCGGCGTCGTCGGTGGGGACCAGGGGTCGCCCGAGGGCCGCGGCCATGACGCCGCGCCAGAGTCCGGACCGGAAGACCCCGCCCGTGCACCGCACCTCGGTGACCGGGGTGACGCCGTCGAGCACGTCGACGAGGTCCGCCATCTGCAGGCACACGCCCTCCAGGGCGGCGCGCATGAAGTGCTCCCGGCCGTGCGCGTGCCGTACGCCCAGGTAGGAGCCGGAGAGATCGGGGTCCCACAGGGGCGCCCGCTCCCCCAGCAGGTAGGGCAGCATGACGAGGCCGTCGCTGCCTGGCGGCGCCTGGGCGGCGAGCGCGAGGGCCTCGGCGTCTCGGGCCGTGCCGTCGGCCTGCGGGAGGAAGGTCTCGGCCGCCCAGCGCATGACCAGGCCGCCGTTGCTCACGGCGCCGCCGAGCACCCACGCGTCGTCGGTCAGCGCGTAGCAGAACAGCCGGCCGCGGGAGTCCGTGCGCGGCTCCGGCACGACCGTGCGCACCGCGCCGCTCGTGCCGATCGACATGCCGGCGACGCCGGGGGCGATCGCTCCCGTCCCCAGGTTGCCGAGCGGGCCGTCGGTGGCGCCCGAGTTGACCGGCAGGCCCGACGGTAGCCCGGTCCGGTCCGCGGCTGCGGACGAGAGCTCGAGCAGGGCCGTCGTGGGCAGGATGTCCGGCAGCTGCTCGCGGGACACGCCGGCGAGATCGAGCGATCCGGGCGACCAGTCACGAGCAGCCAGGTCGACCAGGCCGGAGGCCGACGCCGTGGACAGCTCGGTGACGACCCGGCCCGTGAGGTGGAGCAGGACGAGGTCCTTGAGCCCGATCCAGTGGCGGGCGGCGTGCAGCGTGGACCGGTCGTGGCGGCCGAACCACATGAGCTTGGTCAGGGGGCTCATGGGGTGGACGGGCGTGCCCGAGCGCTCGAGCAGCTCGGTGGCGCGCCCCTGCGCGCGCAGCTCGGCGGCCTCGGCGTGCGCGCGGGTGTCCGCCCACGTGATGAGCTCGGTGACGGGTCGCAGCTCGGCGTCCATGCCGATCAGCCCGTGCATGGCGGTGCCGACCCCGAGGACCTCCAGCTCGCCGGTGGCACCGGTGGGGCGCGCACGGGAGGCGCCGCCGGCGCTCCGGGAGCTGCCGGCGCCTCCGCCGCGGTCACCCACGGCCCGGGCCACCTCGGCGAGCACGGTGTCGACGGCGGCGAGGACGGCCGACGGGTCCTGCACCTGCCACCGGGGCCGCGGCGCGTCGAGCCGATACTCGGCGTTGGCGGACGTGCGCCATCCGGACGCGGTGTCCACGGCCACCGCCTTCGCCGCCGTCGTGCCGACGTCGAGTCCGACGATCACGCCCACGGCTGCGGACCCCTGCCCGCGGAGGTGTCTCCCGGGCCGCCCGGCACCTCGAACGCGTCGAGTCGATCGACGACGGCGTCGCGCAGCTCCTCGTCGCCCGCGAGCTCCGGCACCAGCTCGCCGAGGACCGCGGCCACGGCCTCGCCGGCCGACCCGGCGGCCAGGGACCGCCAGCGGTCCCCCTGGACATCGTTGACGGGGACGCCGCAGCCGCGCAGGTGCGTGATCCAGGCCGCCAGCGCCACGACGACCCCGGCGGGCAGCCGACGGGCCGACCGCGCGGCCCGCAGCACGGGGACGTGGCGGACGGGGAGCTTCTGGGAGCCGTCCATCGCGATCCGCGCGAGCGAGTCGCGCATGCGGGGGTTGGCGAAGCGTCCCCGGAGCGCCTCGCGGTAGGCGTCGAGCTCGTCGGCGGGGAGCTCGAGGATCGGCGCGGCGTCGTCCCAGAGCTGCTCGACCCACGCCCGGACGCGGGAGTCGTCGAAGGCCTGGTCGACCCGCTCGTGCCCGAGGACCGGACCGGCGTAGGCCATGAGCGAGTGTGCGCCGTTGAGCAGCAGCAGCTTGCGCCGCTCGTAGGGCTCGACGTCGTCGACGAGCGTCGCTCCGGCCTCCTCCCAGCGGGGCCGGCCGGCCGGGAAGGACCCGGCGACGACCCACTCGCTGAACGGCTCCGTCGTCACCGGGGAGCTGTCGGCCACGCCGAGCTCGCGCTCGACGAGGGCCGCGTCGTCGTCGGTGGCGGCGGGGGTGATGCGGTCGACCATGGAGCCCGCGAAGTCGACGTCGTCGGTCGTGGCGGGGTCCGCGCCGACCGCGGCGAGCAGGTCCGTGACGACCCGGCGCAGGACCTCACCGTTGTGCGGGAGGTTGTCGCAGGACAGCAGGGTGATCGGCCCGGCGGCCGCGGCGCGGCGGGCCAGCAGGCCGGACGCGAGGCGCGCGGGCGCGGTGGTCACCGGGGCGGTCGGGTCCGCGCGCAGTGCCTCGACGTCGGCGGCCACGCCCTCGTGGGCGAGGTCGAGCCCGCCGTCGGGGCCGCGCAGGTAGCCGGCCTCCGTGACGGTGAGGGTGACGACGGCGACCGCGGGGTCCCGCAGGTACCCGAGCCAGGCCTCGTGCTCGGTCGACCCGTGGACGGCACTGATCGAGCCGACGATCTCCAGCTCGTCCCGCTCGGGGCCCCGGGTCACGAGCGTGTACAGACCCTCCTGCGGGCCGAGCGCCTCGGCCGCCGCGGGGTTGCGTCCGGTGAACGCGGCGTACCCCCAGTCCGCGGCGTCCGGGCTGTGCTCGGTGTACCAGGCCTGGTGGGCACGGAAGAAGTTCCCCAGGCCCACGTGCACGAGCCGGATGGGGGCGGCCGGCCGGTCCGGGCCGCGGGAGAGCCGGTCAGTCACAGCTTGAACACCTGCTTCGGGATCGTCGTCACGAGGTCGAGAGCGGTCGCCGCAGCCTCCTCCTCCGTGAGCCGGTGGGTGGCCACGAGCTCGGCGAGGTAGGCGGCGTCGAGCCGGCGGGACATGTCGTGCCGGGTGGGGATGGACAGGAACGCGCGCGTGTCGTCGATGAACCCGGACGTGCGGTAGAAGCCGGCCGTCTCGGTGACGGCGCCGCGGAACCGGCGGATCGCCTCGGGTGCGTCGATGAACCACCACGGTACGCCCGCGTAGAAGGACCGGTAGAAGCCGGCGAGGGGGGCGACCTCGCGGGAGTACACCGTCTCGTCGATGGTGAACAGCACGAGGTGGAGGTTCGGGTGGTTGCCGTAGCGGCCCAGGAGCGGGCGCAGGGAGTCGGTGACCTCGACGGAGACCGGGATGTCGGAGCCGACGTCGTGCCCGTGCGCGGCGAGGTTGTCCGGGTCGTGGTCGCGGCGGACGCCGGGGTGCAGGGTCATGACGAGGCCGTCCTCGGTGGCCATGCGGGCGGTCTCGCTCATCATGTGCCGGCGGAACGCCACGGACTCGTCGGTGGATGCCTCGCCGCGCAGTGCGGCGGCGTAGATGCGGCTCCCTTCGGTCTCGGACAGGGGCTCGGTGCCGAGGTCGAGGTGGGAGTGGTCCGAGGAGACCGCCCCGTGGTCCTTGAAGTATCGGCGGCGGGCCTCGATCGCGGCGACGTAGCCGGCGTAGGACCCGGTGTCGATGTCGGCCACCTCGCCCAACGAACGGGCGAGCCCCGGCCAGTCCGGGCGGCCGAGCTCGAGGAACCGGTCCGGCCGGAACGTGGGGACCACGCGGCCCGTGAAGCTCTCGTCCTCGGCGAGGGCACGGTGCGCCGCGAGGTCGTCGAGCGGGTCGTCCGTGGTCGCCAGCACCTCGATGCCGAAGCGGTCGAACAGCGCGCGCGGCCGGAACGCCGGGGTCGTCAGGGCCTCGGCGATCTGGTCGTAGAGCGCGTCGGCGGTGGCGGCGGACGGGGCCGCGGTGATCCCGAAGACGTCGGCGAACGTGGTGTCGAACCAGTACTTCACCGGTGTGCCGCGGAAGAGGTGGTAGTTCTCGCACAGGATGCGCCACGCCTTGCGGGCGGCCGCCTCGTCGAGCTCGACCGGCCCGTCCGGGCCGCGCCCGAGGTCGGCCAGGTCGGCGCCGTTCGCGTGCAGCAGACGCAGCACGTAGTGGTCCGGGACGATGAGCAGCGACGCCGGGTCGGGGAAGGGTTCGTCGTCGACCAGCCACGCGGGCGGCACGTGGCTGTGCGGGGAGATGATCGGGAGGTCCTTCGTGGCGTCGTACAGGCGCCGGGCGACGTCCCGCAGAGCCGGCTCGGCGGGGAGCAGTCGGTCGGGATGCGCAAGCTGAGAGGGGTGGGCGTCGTCGCTCATGGGCTCATCGTCCCGAAGGCGCCCGGGACGGCCACCACGTTGCCAACCCTTGCCAACAGGTGGCTGCGCGAGTCACTTCCCGTCATGCTCTGTGCCATGACGTGGTTCACGGACGAAGCCCGATTCCTCTCCCGCGAGCGCATCGAGGAGGCGTGCGACCGGCTGCTCACCGAGGCCGCCGAACGCCTGTCGATCGCGGAGTACCGCCGGGTCCTGCTGCTGCCGCCGGACCTCACCCGCGCGCACTCCGGCACGGGCTGGATGACCGAGTACCTCTACCGGCGGCTCGACGACGCCGGGGCCGAGGTGCACGTCATCCCCACGCTCGGGCAGCACGTGCCGCACACCCCGGAGGAGAACCGGTGGATGTTCGGCTCGATCCCCGAGGAACGGATCCATGCCCACGACTGGAAGAACGGCGTGACGAACGTCGGGACCGTGCCGGCCGAGGTCGTGCGCGAGGCGACCGGTGGCGCCGTCGACTGGGAGATGCCGGTCGACCTCAACACGATGCTCGTCACCGAGCGGTGGGACCTGGTGATCAACGTCGGCCACGTGGTGCCCCACGAGGTGCTCGGCTTCGCCAACCACAACAAGAACTACTTCATCGGCCTGGGCGGGAAGCGGCTGCTGGGCGCCTCCCACATGGCGTCGGCCGTGTACGGGATCGAGAACAACCTCGGCAACCTCCTCACGCCGGTGCGCCAGTGCTTCAACTACGCCGAGGACCACTTCCTCGGCGACCTGCCCGACGTCTACCTCCAGGTCGTCATGGACTACGACGACACCGGCGCGCTGCGGCACACCGGTCTCTACGTCGGTGACGACCTCGAGACCTACCTGGACGCCGCGCGGGCCTCGCAGGAGCAGAACATCACCCAGTTCGACGAGCCGGTCGACAAGATCGTCGCCGTCATGCAGGCGGACGAGTTCCGGGCGCTGTGGGTCGCGAACAAGGCCGTGTACCGCACGCGCATGGCGATCGCCGACGGCGGCGAGCTCCTCGTCATCGCCCCCGGCGTGGAGCGGTTCGGCGAGCAGCCCGAGGTCGACGCGCTCATCCGCAAGTACGGCTACATCTCGCAGTCCGAGGCGGTCGAGCTCTACCAGAGCGAGGCCGACATGCAGGACATCCCGCACGGCACCGCGCACCTCCCGCACGGATCGAGCGAGGGCCGCTTCACGATCACCTACGCGCCGGGGCATCTCACGCGCGAGGAGATCGAGGGCGTGGGCTACCGGTACCTGGACGTCGACGAGGCGCTGCGGCGCTACGACCCGGACGTCATGACCGACGGGTGGAACACCATGCCCGACGGCGAGCGGGTCTTCTACATCTCCACGCCGTCGGCCGGCCTGTGGTCGACCAAGGACAAGCTCGACCAGCGCGCCGGTCACGAACGCCACCCCTCCTGATCCTGCCGATCCTGCCGATCCTGGCGAGTGAGCGGGGTTCTGCTCGCTCCGTGCGGCGAGTGAGCGGACTTCTGCTCGCTCCGTGTGACGAGTGAGCGGGGTTCTGCCCGCTCCGGTCCGTGTGGCGAGTGAGCGCGGTTCAGTCCGTTGCGGTCTGTGTGGCGAGTGAGCGCGGTTCTGCCCGTTGCGGAGCGGGTCGCGGTGTCGCGCCGTCCCGCCGTCGCCGTTGCCGTTGCCGTTGCCGTTGAGCCTGTCAAGTTGTCTGTGTAAGGGGGCCGGGTCAGAGGTGGGGGTTGATTCGGTCGGGGTAGACCAGTGAGAGCTGTTGGAGGGCCGTCTTCCAGTTCGTGGTGACAGCGCCCTCGACGAGCCGGCCCGAGGCTCGTCGCTCGGCGGCGGGTCGTCCTCGTTCCTTGGCTCGCTCGCGCGCTCTTTTGTCCTCGATGTTGCAGATCGCCAGCCACAGCAGCTTCACTGCCGCGGCGTCGTTGGGGAAATGGCCCCGGTTCTTGGTGACCTTGCGGAGCTGGTAGTTCAGCGACTCGATCGCGTTGGTCGTGTAGATGACCCGCCTGAGTTCGGGCGGGAACGCCAGGAACGGGGTGAACCGCTCCCACGCGGCGCGGAACGTCTTGACCGCCGAGGGGTAGCGACGGCCGAGCTCGCTGGCCTCGAAGGCCTCCAGCACCTCCAGGGCGGCCTCAGCGCTGGGCGCCTGGTATATCGGCCGCAGCGCGGCCGTCAGAGCCTTACGGTCCTTGTAGTTCACGAACCTCGTCGCGGCCCGGATCAGGTGGACCACGCAGGTCTGCACGGTCGCCTGGGGCCAGGTCGCTTCGACGGCCTCGGGGAACCCCGTGAGCCCATCGCAGCACACGATCAGCACGTCACGCACGCCCCTGTTGGCCAGCTCGGCGCAGACGCCGGCCCAGAACTTCGCTCCCTCGCTGGCCTGGACCCAGATACCCAGGACGTGCTTGATCCCGTCCATATCGACGCCGATGGCGAGATGGGCGGACCTGTTGCGCACGTGTCCGCCATCGCGGATCTTGACCACGATCGCGTCGAGGTAGATCACCGGATACAGCGCCTCCAACGGGCGGTGCTGCCAGGCCAGGACCTCCTCGCTGATCTGGTCCACGACCTTGGAGATCGTCTCGTAACTGATCTCGGTGCCGATCGTGGTCGCGAGGTGGTGCTCGACGTCCCGCAACGTCATCCCGCCTGCGTAGAGGCTGATGATCATGCCGTCCAGGCCATCGAGACGGCGCTGCCCCTTGGGCACCAGCATCGGCGTGAACGTCCCGTCCCGGTCCCGGGGGACGGCCAGATCGACGTCCCCGATCTGGGTCGCCACGGTCTTCGGGCTGGTCCCGTTACGCGAGTTCGGGTGCTCGGCAGCGTCCGCGTCGCCACGGTCGTAGCCCACGTGCTCGGTCAGCTCGGCACCCAGACCCCGCTCGAGCGCGGCCTTGAGCATCCCGCCGAGCAGGCCCTGCTCACCCGTGAGCGGCTCGCCGGCATCGATCTTGGCGAAGATGTCGTCCAACGCTCCAGAGCCCTTCAGACCGTCCGCGATCTCCTTCTGCCGCCGTCTGCGTTCCGCACGCTCCGGACTCTCCTTGGTCATGGTCACAGCATGTTCTCCTTCGAACGCTGACCCCACCCCTTACACAAACCATCTGACACGCCCTTGCCGTTGCCGTCGCCGTTGCCGTTGCCGTTGCCGTTGCCGTTGCCGTTGCCCAGTCAATCGGGTAACCATCGAGGCAGTCCCCCGGGGGCACTGACTCGATGGTTACCCCATTGACTCACCGACCAGTCCGAGCCGGCGACGGGCACGACGACGGCGAAGGGCGGGCCCCGCACCCCCATCAGGGTGCGGGGCCCGCCCGTCAGGTGAGCGCCGCCCGGACCGAGATCCGGGCGGCGCTCATCCGTGGAGCGGAAGTCCGCTCACTCGCGAACTATCGGCACCAGCTCCTGGTCAGCGGCGGACTCCGAGTGTGGCGGAGCCGTCGCCGTTCCAGTCACCGACGAACACCTCGTCGCCGGCCCGGCCGTAGCGGACCTCGATGTCGGCCCACCCACCGGTCAGGCTGTTCGACACCAGGTACAGGTTCCCGCGACGCGAGGCGAACGTGTCCGCCCCATCACCGTCCCAGTCCCCCACGAGCACCTGATCACCGGCCCGCCCGTAGTCGAACTGAGCATCCGCCCAACCCGAGGACAGGCTGTTGGACACGTAGTAGGTGTTCCCCCGGCGCACCGCGAACGAGTCCGCACCATCGGCGTCGTAGTCACCCACCAGCACCTGGTCATCCGCCCGGCCGTAATCCAGCTCGGCCTCCGCATTCCCACCAGACAGGGAGTTGGTGAGGAAGTAGCTGTTCCCACGACGCACCGCGAACGAATCCGCGCCGTCACCGTCCCAGTCACCCACCAGCACCGTGTCGGATGCACGACCAAACGTCAGCTCCACATCCGCGTTGCCCCCGTACAGGTTGTTCGACAGGAAGTAGGCATTCCCACGCCGGACTGCGAGCGTGTCGCTGCCGTCGCCGTCCCAGTCACCGACCAGGACCTCGTCGCCCGGGCGACCGAAGGAGAACTCGTGGTCCGCCCAGATCCCCCAACCATCGTTGAGGTAGAACCCACGACCCGGCGTCGGCGGCACCGGCTCACCAGGCTCACCCGGCTCCTCCGGGTGCTCCTCCTCGTAGGTGAGGCCGTGGCCGAACGGGTACAGGGCGCCGTCGGTGGTCTCGTCGTAGCCCGGTGCGTCGGTGTCCTGCTCGACGATCGCCTCCGGCGTGCCGGCCAGGGCGAACGGCATCCGGCCCTGCGGCGCGTGCTCGCCCGTGAGGACGTCCATCAGCGCGGTGTCGGTCACGCCGAAGCCGGCGAGGATGGCACCGGCGTCACGCAGGCCGCTGGCCTCGTCGAGCACGTAGGGCTGACGGAAGTAGACCTGCAGGACGACCTGGCTCGGGTCGTCGACCTCGGCCATGACCTCCTGGATGGTCTCCAGCGAGGGGGTCACCTCCCAGGACTCGGCCGCCTCCATGCCGGTGAAGTCGAGGGTGTCCGACTCCCAGGGGTAGGCGCCGCCGAAGCGCAGACCGTCGTCGGTGCAGCCGTCGGTCCCGTGCGTGACGCAGGCATCCGCCGCGCCCCTCAGACTCTGGCCGTCCAGGCCCTCGATGCCCGCGATGATGCTCGGGTTGACGCCGTGCTCGGGGTTGAGGCCGAAGCCGTCGCTGTTGCTGACGTAGTCGCTGCCGTCGGCGCTGGCGGTCATGGAGATGAGCACGTAGTCGCTGTCTTCGGCGCTGGGCCGCTCCTCGCCCTCCTCGACGTTGCCGTCGGTGACGTCGAAGCCGTACTCGGCGACGGTCTCCTCGGTGAAGTCACCGAGGATGTAGACGTCGGAGTCCGGCTGGAGCGGCAGCACCGGGCCCTCCTCGGTCTCCTGGTTCTCCAGGAGCACGAGCGAGTCGCGCTGCTGCTCCAGGCCGACCTCGCGGTGTGCCTCGTTGCCGATCGTCGCGGTGGCGACGTCCGGGTCGACGTAGGGGTCCTCGAACAGGCCCATGCGGAACATCGGCTCGAGGAGCCGCTCGGCGGCCTCGTTCACGCGCTCCTCGCTGACGAGGCCGTCCTCGACGAGGTCGGTGATCACTGTGACGTCGCTGAAGCCGGACAGGGTGTCGGTGCCGCCGTTGATGGCCGCCGCGACGCGCTCCGGCACGGTCGCGTCCTCGAGGCCCCAGGCACGGTCGTTGATGATGCCCGTGTCGGAGTTGACGTAGCCGCCGAAACCGAGCTGGTCGCGCAGCAGCCCGTTGACGATGGAGTCGGAGAAGGCGAAGCCCGTCAGCGGGTAGTTCTCGTCCTCGTTGCCCACCTCGGGCACGTCCACCGGGATGCCGTAGTACGGCATGATCGAGGAGACACCCGCGTCGATGGCCGCCTCGAAGGGCAGCATGTGCTCCTCGAAGAGTCCCTGGGGGTAGACCTGCGCCTTGCCGAACGCGTAGTGCGGGTCGAGGCCCAGCTCCTGCGGACCGCCGCCCGGGAAGTGCTTGAGCGTGAGCGCGACCCGGGTCTCCGGGCTCAGCGCCAAGCCGTTCTCGCTGTCAGCCGGGATCTCGCCCTGCAGCGTCCCGACGAGCGTCGACATGATCGCCGCCGCGTGCTGGGCGTCCTCGGTGAAGGTCTCGTGGGTGCGGTACCAGCGAGGCTCGGTGGAGAGGTCCGCCATGTAGCCGTACATGCCGCGCAGGCCGATCGAGGCCCATTCGTCGCCCATGACCTCGGCGAACTCCTCGACCACCGCCATGTCGCCCGTCGTCGGGTCCTCACCAGTCGCTGCGGCCTCGGCGCCGAGGGAGGCCGCCGCGATGCCGGCCTCCTTGGGGAACGCGGTGAACGCGCCAGCCGACTCGTTGATGCCCGCGCGGGCGTCGGGGTCGATGTGGTTCCGGGCGTTCGACTTGAACAGCGACGGGATGCCGAGCCTGGTCGACTCGGACATCTCCTGGACGGTGTTCGTGAAGGTCGCCGCCTCCGCGGGCGTGACGGTGGTGGAGGCCTGGAATCCGCCACCCGCCTCGCCGCACTCGGCGTCCTCCGGGCCGGCCACGGTGTTGCGGAAGATGAACCGGTGCATGTGCTGGTTCTCGATGAAGTCGGTGCCCGACTCCGGCACGACGCCGCGCACGCCGTCGACGCACGCCGCGTTGAGCGTGTCGATGAGCATGAGTCCGGCGCGCTCCTCGAGCGTCATCTGCGCGACGAGGTCATCGGTACGGTCCGCCACGGACAGCCGCCAGTCCTCGTACGGGTCGAGCTCACCGTTGTCGTTGAGGTCGCGGAACTGATACCCGTCGACCTCGATGATCTCGGTGGTACGGCTCTCGAGCTCCGGCTGCTCGAACTGGTCCGGCTGCTCGGCAGGAGCCGAGTCGTCCGGTGCCTCCGGCGTAGCGCCGGCACCACCGGCCAGCGCGACCGTGAGCGTCAGCGGGACGGCCAGCACCGCTCCCAGCACAGCTCACCTACGCCCCTTCTTCGGGGATCTGGACATCGTGTTCCTCCTGCAGTCGTCGTCGACCTCGGACGCCGTGCTTGGTCACGGCGCACACCGGCGGGGGCGATCCGTCGTCGGTGTGCCCCTCACCGGTGCGTCGACCATCGCCGGGAGCGATGGAGCAGGTCACCCGGTTGCCGGATGTTGCCGACGACGACGTTCCTCTGACGCGAGATCGCCCTCCCACCGGCGTACCGGTGGGAGGGCGATCTCGCGACGGGTCGATGCCCGCTCACTCAGGAGGCGGAATCCCGTTCGCTCGACGGGCGGAACCGTGCTCACTCGTGACGAAGAATCCCCTCACTCGTCGGGGTTACTGGGGGGTCTCGCTGCGGTCGCCCGACCACTCCGTGTGGAACGTGCCCTCCTTGTCGGTGCGCCGGTAGGTGTGCGCGCCGAAGAAGTCCCGCTGTCCCTGCACGAGGGCGGCCGGCAGGTGCTCGGCCCGCACGGTGTCGTAGTAGGACAGCGCGGCGGAGAAGCCCGGGACCGGGACGCCGGAGGCCACCGCGTGGGCGATCGCGCCGCGCCAACCGGCCTGGCTGGCCTCGAGACCGGCGACGACGGACGGCGCCTCGAGCAGAGTCGTGAGGTTGCCGGCGGCGTACTCGGAGCGGATCCGCTCGAGGAGACGCGCCCGGATGATGCAGCCGCCGCGCCAGATCTTCGCGACCTCGGCGATGTCGATGTCCCAGCCGAACTCCTCGGACGCCGTCCGGATCTGGTCCAGCCCCTGCGCGTAGGCGACGACCTTCGATGCCCACAGCGCCTGGCGCACCTGCTCCACGAGCTCCGCCCGCTGCTCGGCCGGGACCTCGCCGCGCGCCGGGCCGGGCAGGACCCCCTTCGACGCCGCCCGCAGCGCGGCGTGGCCCGAGGTCGACCGGGCGAACACCGACTCGGCGATGGTGCTCACCGGCACGCCCAGCTCGAGGGCGATCTGCACCGTCCACCGCCCGGTGCCCTTCTGCTCGGCCGCGTCCTGGACGATCGACACGAACGGCCGGCCGGTCTCGGCGTCGACGTGCCCGAGCACCTCGGCGGTGATCTCGATGAGGTAGGAGTCCAGATCGCCGGTGTTCCACTCCCGGAACACGTCCGCCAGCTCGGCGGGCGTGAGCCCGGCGGAGTGCAGGACGTCGAAGGCCTCGGCGATGAACTGCATGTCCGCGTACTCGATGCCGTTGTGCACCATCTTGACGAAGTGGCCGGCGCCGTCGGGGCCGATGTGCACGCAGCACGGCTCGCCGTCGACCTTCGCGGAGATCGCCTCGAGGATGGGCCCGAGCGTCTCGTAGGACTCGGCCGGGCCGCCGGGCATGATGCTCGGGCCGTTGAGCGCACCCTCCTCGCCGCCGGAGATCCCGGCGCCGACGAAGTGCAGTCCGACCTCGCGCAGGGCCGCCTCCCGACGGCGGGTGTCCTCGTAGTGGGCGTTGCCGCCGTCGACGACGATGTCGCCCTCCTCCAGCAGCGGGACGAGCTGCTCGATGACCGCGTCGGTGGCACCGCCGGCCTTGACCATGATGACCATCTTGCGCGGCCGCTCCAGGCTCGCGACGAAGTCCTCCAGCGTGGTCGACGCGACGAACGTACCGTCGCCGCCGTGGTCGGCGATGAGCTCGTCGGTCTTCGACGTCGTGCGGTTGTACAGGCCCACTGCGTAGCCGTTGCGGGCGAAGTTGCGGGCGAGGTTGCTGCCCATGACGGCGAGCCCGATCACCCCGATCTGCGCGCTCGCGGTGGTGTCGTTGACGGTCATGCGGTCGTCCCTTCCTCGGCGACTGGGCGGTGCTCCTCCCCCAGTATGTCCGCGGCGCGCCGCAGGCCTCAGTGGTGGCCAGATGTTGTCAACGGCTCAGCCGACGTGGGGCGACGCCCCGCCGGCAGGCCCGCCGGACGCCCCGCCCACCGGTCCGGTGGACTCCCGCGGCACGAGCTTGACCGGGAGCAGCACCGGCTGCCGCGGCGGCCGGGCACCCTTGACGATGGCGAGCAGGTTGCCCACGGCTGTGCGGCCCTGGAGCGCCAGCGGCGAGGCCACCGAGGTGATCGCCGGCGTGGCGAGCGCCCCGAGGCGGCTGTTGTCGAAACCGACGACGCTGACGTCGGTCGGGACCTCCAGGCCCTGCGCCCGCAGGCCGCGGACGAACCCGATGGCCATGACGTCGTTGAAGGTGACGACCGCGGTCACCTGGCTCCGGGACCACCGGGCGGCGACCAGCTCGCCGCCGACGACGGTCGGCTCGTTGGGTCCGATGCGGCGCACGCGCAGGGCCAGCTCCTCGCCGGCCTCCTGGAGCCCGCGCCAGCGCACGCCGTCGGCCCACGACGCCTCCGGACCGCCGATGTAGGCGACCTCCCGGTGTCCGAGGGAGCCGAGGTGCTCGGCCACCCGACGCACGCCGCGCGCGCCGTCGGTCAGCACGCTCGGCAGGCCGCTGACCATGCGGTTGAGCACGACGACGGGGCGCTGCTTGGCCAGCCGCAACAGCGCGGAGTCGGACATCCGGGGGCTGGCGAGGATGAACCCCTCGACGAAGTCGAGGAAGGACTCGGCCGCGGCGCGCTCACGGGACTCCGCCTCGCGGGCGTCGAACAGGAGCATCGTGTAGCCGGCCCGGCCGGCGGCGACCTCGGCACCGCGGAAGACGTCGACGAACAGGGGGTTGCCGATGTCGGCGACCACCATCGCCAGGAGCTTGCTCGGGACGACGCCGAGTGCGGGCGCGACGGCGGAGCGTCGGTAGCCGATCTCGGCGGCCACCTCGCGCACACGTTCGGCCGTCTCCGCGCTCACCCGGCCCGGGCGGGCGAGCGCCCGGGAGACCGTCGACGGCGACACCCCGGCGGCCGCGGCGACGTCGTAGATCGTGGGGATCCTGCGTGCCTCCCCGTCGGTGCTCATGGCCCCACGGTAGCCGCGCGCCGCGTGGCAACCCGTGGCAACGAGGTCCGTGCGGCCGCCGGTCTCGGTCACGATGCGACCCTGGGTACCGTGGCGCGACCGGCGACGTGCGCGCCGAGAACGAGGGAGAACAGCGATGAGCACCCGTGCGACGACGACGTCCGTGCCGCCGGTCACCGAGCAGCCGACCGGCGGCGACACACGCCACGACGACGCCGGGCCGGCCGACCGCGTGGCCCGGCTCCTCGCCGGACACGGCCTGCTCGGCGTGGCCTACTCCGGCGGCGTGGACTCCGCGACGCTCCTCGCGCTCGCGGTCCGCACGCTGGGGCCGGACGGCGTCGTCGCGATCCTCGGCGTCTCCCCCTCGCTCGCGACCGACGAGCGGGAGGCCGCCCACGCGACGGCCCGCGAGATCGGCGCGCGCGTCGTCGAGGTCGAGACCCACGAGGGCGACAACGCCGAGTACCGCGCCAACGGCCCGGACCGCTGCTTCCACTGCAAGGACGAGCTGTTCGCCCGCATCTCCGACGAGCTGGTCGCCGAGCTCGGTCTCGCGGCCGTCGCGTACGGGGAGAACGCCGACGACGCGCGCCGCCCGGACCGGCCCGGGGCGCAGGCCGCGTCGAACCACCGCGTGCTGCGCCCGCTGGCGGAGGTCGGCCTGACCAAGGCGATGGTCCGGCAGGTGGCACGCGAGCTCGGCGTGCCGGTCGCGGACAAGCCCGCGGCGCCGTGCCTGGCCTCACGCATCCCGCACTTCGAGGAGGTCACGCCCGAGAAGCTGGCCCAGGTCGACGCCGCGGAGGGCGCGCTGCGCCGGCTCGGCTTCTCCGACGGCCGCGTGCGCCACCACGGGGACGTCGCCCGGATCGAGCTGCCCGCGGCCGAGATCGTGCGCGCGGCCGAGCTGCGCGACGAGGTCCACGCCGCCATCACCGCGGCCGGCTTCCGGTTCGCCGCCGTCGACCTGCGCGGCATCCAGTCCGGCGCGTTCACCCTCCCGCTCGTCGACATCAGCCATGGCCGCTGACCAGGACGGCCGGCAGGACGACAGGCCCGGCGACGCACACGCCGGTGCGCCCGGCGACCCGCAGGACGGCACGCCCGGCGACGCACAGGGCGGCGAACCGGTCGCTCCCTCGGCCTGGCGTCCGGGACCGGAGCTCGAGGCGTTAGCCAGCCTCGACCACGACCGGGCGGCCCGGCGCGGCTACCCCGAGGCAGTCCTGTGCGAGCCCAAGAGCGTCGCGCAGGTCGCGGCCATCGCGGCCGCCGTCGCCGAGCGCGGCGCGCCGACGCTGTTCACCCGCGCGAGCCCCGAGCACGCACGGGTCGTGCTCGAGGCGCTCCCGGACGCGGCCCACCACGAGGAGGCAGGGCTGCTCGCCTGGCCGGCTGCCCCGCCCGCGCCGAGCGGTGGCCTCGTCGTCGTCCTCAGTGCGGGGACGTCCGACCTGCCCGTCGCTCTGGAGGCACGTCTCACGGCCGAGCACCTGGGGCGCAGGACGGAGCTCGTCGTCGACGTCGGGGTCGCCGGTCTCCACCGTGTGCTCGGCCGCCTCGACCTGCTCCGTTCGGCGTCGGCGATCGTCGTGGCCGCGGGTATGGACGGAGCGCTCCCCAGCGTCGTCGCCGGCCTCGTGGCAGCGCCCGTCGTGGCGGTCCCCACCTCGGTGGGCTACGGCGCGTCGTTCGGCGGGGTCGCCGCTCTCCTCGCGATGCTCAACGCCTGCGCGCCCGGGGTCGCCGTCGTCAACATCGACAACGGCTACGGGGCCGGCCATCTCGCGGCGCAGATCACGGCGCCGTGATCCGGCCCGCCCTGGCAACTCGTGGCAACCAGTGTCCGGCGGACGTACCGACCTGACTCAATGACTCCACCAACAACAGCGGCACCTCCGCCGGACGGCCGCCCCTCCGATCGGGGCACGGCATGGCTGCCCGCCCGGGACGCACGACGTGGCAAGGAACGCCACATCCCAACGGTCTGACGACGGAGTCTCCCCCGAGGCAAGGACGGAAATCATAAGAACTCGGTCATCGCCGTGGCAGGCGCCGCCGGCGCCGCGCTGCTCCTGGCGGCCTGCGGTGGCGGCGACGACAACGGCGGGGGCGGGGGCGGCGGCACCACGATGCGGCTGGCGCTCAACCAGACCGAGGACCACCCCTCGTACGTGGCGCTCGACAACTTCGGCACCGCCCTCGAGGAGAACGCCGACGGCTGGGGCATCGAGGTCTACCCCAACGAGACGCTCGGCGCGCAGGCAGAGGCACTCCAGCTCGTCTCCGACGGCAGCGTCGACATGGCGATCGTCTCCGGCACCCAGCTGGAGAACCTCAACGACGACTTCGTCACCTTCAACCTCCCGCGCGTGTTCGACGACGTCGAGCACCAGATGAACGTCATCCACGACCCGGAGATCACCGGCGACCTGTACGCCTCGCTCGAGGAGTCCAACGGCTTCACCGTGCTCGGCGGCTTCACGCAGGGTGCGCGGTCGATCTACACGACCGAGGGCCCGGTCGAGACGCCCGAGGACCTCGCCGGCATGGACACCCGCGTCCAGGAGTCGGACCTGCACATCGCCATGGCCGAGGCCCTCGGCGGCAACGGCACGCCGATGGCCTACGGCGAGCTGTACACGGGCCTGCAGTCCGGGGTCGTCGACGCCGCGGAGAACAACGAGGTCTCCTACTTCACCCAGCGCCACTACGAGGTGGCGCCGCACTGGTCGTACACCAACCACCTCGTCGGCCTCGACTACCTCATCATCAACACCGACCTGCTCGAGAGCATATCGGAGGAGGACCGGGCCGCGTTCGACGAGGCCTGGACCGCGGCCTACGAGGAGCACACCCAGCTCTGGGCCGACGCCACGCAGGAGGCCATCGACGGCGCCACCGAGGGCGGCGCGACCTTCACCGAGGTCGACGACGCCGCCTTCGCGGAGCCGCTCGAGGCCCTGGCCGACGAGTTCATCACCACCGACTCGCAGCGCGAGCTCTACGACGCGGCGCGCGCAGCGGCCGAGTGATCCGGACAGGCCGAGTCATGACCGAAGGAGGTGACGCATGAGAGCCATCAAGAGGGTGCTCGACACAGCCCTGTGCTGGATCACGGTGGTGCTGTTCGCCCTGCTCGTCGTGGTCCTCGTGTGGCAGATCTTCACCCGGCAGGTGCTGGGCGACCCCGCCACCTGGACGGAGGAGGGCGCCAGGCTGACCTTCGTCTGGCTCGGCCTGTTCACCTCGGCGTTCGTGTTCGGCGAGCGCGGGCACATCGCGGTCGAGTTCCTCGCCCGCAAGCTGCCCGGCGGCGCCGAGCGCGTCCTGGCCATCGTCGTCCAGCTCGTCGTCCTGGCGTTCGCCGTCGTCGTCCTCATCTGGGGCGGGATGCGTGCGTCGGACAACGCGTGGCTGCAGAACCTGTCGGCCCTGCCGTTCACGCTGGGTCAGATGTACCTCGCGCTGCCGATCTCCGGCGTGCTGATCGCGTTCTACTCGATCTACTACATCCTCCAGGTCGCCACCGGCGCCGAGGCGCCCTACGGCGACCACACCGACGAGGACGACCCCGACGTCCGGGTCGGTGCCGATGACGTCGAGTCGATCGTCCTCCCGGACGACGGTTCCGACGCGCGCCGGCCGGAGGCCGACGACACGGCCGGCCCGAACCACGGTCCCCCCACCCGCGGCGGCGCGTCCGCCCGACCGACGACGGAGGCGTGATGGACCCGACAACGCTCGCAGCGCTCATCCTCGTCGGCGGCATCGTCATCGGCATCGTGCTGTCCGTGCCGATCGCCGTCGTCATCGGCGTCTCGTCCTTCCTCGCGACGATCCCGATCCTCGGTTCCGAGCAGGCGGTGCTCATCTCCGCGCAGCGCATGTTCACGGGGATCAACAGCTTCCCGCTCCTCGCGATCCCGATGTTCGTGCTGGCGGGCGTCATCATGAACTCGGGCGGTATCGCCGGGCGGCTCGTGGACGCCGCGAAGGTGCTCATCGGACGCATGCCGGCCTCGCTCGCCCAGACGAACGTGGCGGCGAACGCGATGTTCGGGGCCGTCTCCGGCGCCGCGGTCGCTGCGGCCGCCGCCGTCGGCAACGTGATGAACAACCGGATGGTCGCCGAGAAGTACGACCGCGGCTTCGCGGCTGCGGTCAACGTCGCCTCCGCGCCGTCCGGCATGCTCATCCCGCCGTCGAACACGTTCATCGTCTACTCGCTGGTGTCCGGCACGTCGATCGCGGCGCTGTTCATGTCGGGCCTGATCCCGGGGCTCCTGTGGGCTGCCGCCTGCATGATCGTCGTCGCGATCTATGCCGTGCGCCAGCCGGGCAGGCTGAAGACGGCGGACCGGGTGACGTTCCGCCAGGCCCTGCTCGTCTTCTGGCGTGCGCTCCCGTCGCTGCTGATGATCGTCATCGTGGTCGGCGGCATCCTCGCCGGCTACTTCACGGCCACCGAGTCCGCGTCCGTCGCAGTCGTCTACTGCCTCGTGCTGTCGGCGATCTACCGCACGGTCAAGGTCCGTGACCTGCCGGGCATCCTCGTCGACGCGGGCCGGACCACGGCCATCGTCATGCTGCTGGTCGGCGTCTCCACCGCGCTGTCCTTCGTCATGTCGCTCGCGCGGATCCCGGACCTCATCTCGGACGCGGTCCTCGGGTTCACCGACTCGAGCACCGTCGTCCTCCTGCTGATGATGGTCGTGCTGCTCATCGTCGGGACGTTCATGGACCCGACGCCGGCCATCCTCATCTTCGTGCCGATCTTCCTCCCGATCGTCACCGAGTTCGGGATCGACCCGATCCACTTCGGTGCGATGGTGGTGATGAACCTGTCGATCGGGACGATCACACCGCCGGTCGGCAACGTGCTGTTCGTCGGGTCACGCGTGGCCCGACTACGGATCGAGCCGGTCATCGCCAAGCTGTGGCCGTTCCTCCTCGCGATCATCGCCATGCTGTTCCTCGTGGTGTTCGTCCCGCAGCTCTCGATGTGGCTGCCACAGCTCATGGGCCTGGTGTAGGAACGGGCACCGCACGGTCCGGAAAAGGCGAGGGCCGCGGTCCGGGGAGCTCCTTCTCCCCGGACCGCGGCCCTCGTCGCGTCCTAGGCTGGGGCGATGAGCGACCAGCAGTCCGAGAGCCGGCCCGAGCACTCGACCGGCGGCACCTACTCGGTCCCGGGCAAGGAGTTCTCGCGGGACACGAACTACATCACCACGCGGATCGTCCGCGAGCCGGAACCCGGCTCCGGTGACTACCCCGTCGAGCCGAACCGCTACCGCCTCGTGGCCGCGCGGGCGTGCCCGTGGGCGAACCGTACGGTGATCGTGCGACGGCTCCTCGGCCTGGAGGGCGTGATCTCGCTGGGGCAGCCCGGCCCCACCCACGACGCCGACTCGTGGACCTTCGACCTCGACCCCGGCGGCGTCGACCCGGTGCTCGGCATCCCCCGGCTCAAGGACGCCTTCCTCGCGCGCGACCCCGACTACGCGCGCGGCATCACGGTGCCCGCGATCGTCGACGAGCGGTCGGGCGCCGTGGTGACGAACGACTTCGCCCAGATCACGCTCGACCTGTCGACGGAATGGACCGAGCACCACCGCGAGGCCGCCCCCGACCTGCTGCCGACGGCCCACCGCGACGAGATGGACGCGGTCATGCGGCACGTCTACACCGAGGTCAACAACGGCGTGTACCGCTGCGGGTTCGCCGGCTCCCAGGAGGCCTACGACGCCGCCTACGACCGGCTGTGGACCGCCCTGGACCAGCTCGAGGACAGGCTGACGGAGCGGCGCTACCTCGTCGGCGACACGATCACCGAGGCCGACGTCCGCCTGTTCACCACGCTCGCCCGCTTCGACGCCGTCTACCACGGGCACTTCAAGGCGAACCGCAACCTGCTGCGGGAGATGCCGGCCCTGTGGGGGTACGCGCGCGACCTGTTCCAGACCCCGGGCTTCGGCGACACGATCGACTTCGTCCAGATCAAGGAGCACTACTACGTGGTGCACACGGACATCAACCCGTCGGGCATCGTGCCCGCCGGACCGGCGCTGTGGAGCTGGCTGACGCCGCACGGCCGCGAGGCCCTCGGCGGACGCCCGTTCGGGGACGGAACCCCGCCGGGGCCGGTGGCCGCGGGCGAGGAGGTCGCCGAGGGGCACGGCGCGGTCTGACCCGGGCTCTCGCGGACCCGCGGGACCGCGGAGCTGCCGGCCTGCGGCCCTGCAGTCCCGCGGGTCCACAGGCCTGCAGACCCGCGGCCCCGAGCACCCGCAGCCCAGCGGCTCCACATACCTGAGGTCCCGGGATCTCAGCATGTGGATTCTGCGCACCTAGCGATACGACGCGGTCGGATTCCCTTTAACTTTCCACTACCGAGAGAGGCGCGGCACAGACGGCGCACCCGGCACGGAAGCCACCAAGGAGAGTCCCCCATGAGCGAGCAGAACACGCCCACCGAGCGCCCAGAGCCCACCGACGACGCGGGCTCCACCGGTTCGCCACCCGCACCCGAGGAAGCCACGTCTCCGCCCGCCGGCGGGCGCAAGACCTGGCAGACCGTCGTCGCCGTCGTCGCCGTGGCGGCCCTGGCCGGCACTGCCGGCCTGCTGATCGGCCGCGGTGGCACGGCGGAGGCGGACGCGGACACCCCGGGCAGCGGCGCCGGCCAGGCGGGTGCGGTCGACGGGGACACCGTCGTGGCCGACACCGTCTCCCAGAGCTTCGCCGAGGGCGAGCACCGCGGTCTCGACTCGGTCCACCAGGGCGGCGACGAGGACATCGAGAACGTCCTGGTCTCCACCGACTGGCTCGCCGAGCAGATCGGGTCGGGGCTGGAGGAGAACAACATCGTGCTGGTCGACGTCAGCGAGCAGCTCGCCTCCTCCGAGCTCACGCCCTACGTCGACGGCCACATCCCCGGCGCACAGTTCCTCGACTGGGCGACCTCCTTCACCCAGGACAACACCCGCGAGTTCATCGACGCCGACCAGTTCACCGAGGTCAGCCAGGGCCTCGGCCTGGACGAGGACTCCACCCTGGTGCTCTACGGGGACAACAACAACTGGTTCGCGGCCTACGCCGCCTGGGTGTTCAACCTCTACGGCTTCGAGGACGTCCGCCTGCTCGACGGCGGCCTGCACAAGTGGGAGCAGGTCGACGGGCGCGAGCTCGTCCAGGAGGTCCCCCAGCCCGAGCCCGGCACGTGGGTCGCCCAGCCGCAGAACTTCGACATCCGCGCGTTCCAGCCCGAGGTGCTCGACGCCGTCGACACCGGCAGCCACACCCTCATCGACATCCGCTCGACCGAGGAGTACAACGGCGAGGTCGGCGTCGACCCGGCGATCTTCGGGGGCGAGTCCACGGTGATCTGGGGGCACATCCCCGGCGCGATCAACGTCCCGTGGGGCTCCATCGTCAACGAGGACGGCACCTACCGCAGCGCCGAGGAGATCCGCGCGGTCTACGAGGAGGCGGGCGTGGACCTCGACGGCCCGATCATCACCTACTGCAGGATCGGCGAGCGCTCCTCGCACACCTGGTTCGCCCTCTCCCAGATCCTCGGCCTCGACGTGCAGAACTACGACGGCAGCTGGACCGAGTGGGGCAACACCGTCGGTGTGCCGGTCACCAACGAGACCGGCGACCGCGGCGGCGTGTGGGGCACGAGCCGGTAGTCCTCCCGCCCGGCACGGGCGACCCCACCGATGCCCCCGACGGCGGACGCGCCTCGCGCCTCCGCCGTCGGGGCACGCCACCGAAAGGACGACGACGACCGTGAGCACAGCACCCGTGGCAGCCCCTGCGGCCGGCCCTGCCCCCTCGCCCCGGGCGACCCCCGAGGGCGAACGACCGCTCGGCTGGACGCCGGCCGACACCGTACGGACCGTGATCGCGCTGACGGTGGCCGTCGCGCTGCTGGCGACGGCCGGCTGGCTCGGGTCCGTGCGCGGCGACGGGGTCGGGGGCAGCGCGGCGAGCTTCGCGCTGCTCGCCGGCACCGGTCTCGGCATCCTCTTCGAGCGCGGCCGGTTCTGCTTCTTCTGCATCTTCCGCGACGCCTTCGAGAAGAAGAACACCCGGGGCGTCTACTCGATCCTCACCGCGATCGGCGTGGGCACCGTGGGCTACGCGCTCGTCTTCTCGATCCGGCTGCCCGACCCCACGTCTGGCACGCTGCCCTCCGGCGCGCACATCGCGCCGGTCAGCATCGCGCTCGTCGTGGCCGGCCTCGTGTTCGGGGCCGGTGTAGTGATCTCCGGCGGCTGCATCGCCGGTCACCTCTACCGCCTCGGCGAGGGCAGCCTGCGCTCGATCCCCGCGCTGCTCGGCGCGCTGATCGGGTTCGGGCTCGGCTTCCTCACGTGGAACCCGATCTACTCGCACGTCGTCGTCGGCGCGCCTGTGCCGTGGCTGCCGGCCGGCGCCGGATACGGGATCGCCGTCGCCCTGCAGCTCGGCGTGCTCGCCGCGGTGGCCGTCGCGCTGCTCCGGTGGAACCCGCCGATCGCGGCGCGGCCACGACGCACGCTCGACGCCGACACCCTCCGCCGCCTGGTCTTCTTCAAACGGTGGCCGGCCCTGGCCACGGGCGCCGGCGTGGGCGTCATCGGTTTCCTGGCGTTCCTGCGCGACCGTCCGCTCGGCGTGACCTCGCAGCTGTCCAGCCTGACCCGCACGACGATGGACTCGGTCGACGCCCTGCCCCACACCCTCCTCGGGCTCGACGTCAGCCTGGGCGGCTGCGTCGCCCTCGTGGTCGACACGATCACCTCCAACGGGTGGCTCGTCATCGGGATCGTCGCGGGCTCCTTCGCCGCGGCGCTGCCGGGCAGGCGGTTCTCGATCGAGCCGCTGACCCTGCGCGGCTCCGGGACCGGGCTCCTCGGCGGTGTGCTCATCGGCTGGGCCTCGATCATCGGCCTGGGCTGCACGATCGGCGTCTTCCTGTCCGGGACGCAGGCGCTGGCCGTGTCCGGCTGGGTGTTCGCCGGTGCCGTCGTGCTCGCGCTCGGCGTCGGGTTCCGGCTCGGTCTGCACCGCGGAACCTGACCCGCACCCGGCACGAGCTACTGGTAGGTGACCAGGTCCGGGGTCGGCTCGACCGCCATCGTCCCCTCCGGGGTCAGCATCGGCGTGTCCTCGTCGTAGAAGTTCTTCCAGCCCCACGCGGTCACGGACGGTGCGTTGTCGAGCAGCGTGCGCCACGTCGTCTGCTTGTCGCCCTGCGCGCCCTGGCCGTCGGCATGGATGAGCACCTGGACCTCGTCGCGCGACTGGTCGACCTGGTCGACGTCGGGGATCATCCGCACCTGGAACTGGTGCAGGACGAGGAGCTTCTGCGGCAGGTCGTGCTCCGACGTGAGGTCGGCGAGGTAGGTGACGACCTCGTTGACCTCCTCGACCGGGACCTGCCCGATCTGGGTGAGGTGGACCTGGTCCGGCGTGAGCCGCCACTCCGGGTCGAGCGCGAGCCCGACGTGCGGCTCGAGCAGCAGCTCCTCGTAGATCTGCGCCTGCGTGACGAAGTCCGTGCGGCCGGGCTGCAGGTCGAGCACGACGTACAGCCCGTGCTCGCCGGCGAGGTCGACGAGGGGGCGGATCCGCTCGACCGGCGTCTCGTTGGAGTAGTCGCCGTCGTCGCCCGGCTCACCGGAGGCCACGGTCGCGATGATCTCCAGCGTGGGCACCACCGTCTCGTCGGTGAGCCCCTCGTACTCGGCGGCGACCTCCTCCGCCCTGGCGATCGTCTCCTCGGGCCCCTGCTCGCCGAGCACGCCGAGGGCGGAGGAGTCGGGGCTGCCGTAGAGCGCGACGTAGAGCGCGCCGGTCTGGTCGCCGTCCGGCTCGGGCAGCACGAGCTGGCCGCCCGCCGGCAGCTGGACACCGGTGGCGGCACTCCTCGTCCGGGTGGCCAGCTGATCGGCGTCGCCGAGACCGGGCGAGAGTCCGACGACGACGAGACCCGACTCCGCCTCGGCCTCGCCCTCGGCGGTGGCCGGGTCGGAGGGCGACTCGCCGGGGGCACCGTCGGACTCGTCGGACTCGGCGGACTCGTCGGACTCGTCGGAGTCGCTCCCGGCGCCGTCGCTCGACGCCTCCGGCCCACCTGAGGCACTCTCCTCGTCCGGTGCCAGGCCCAGGTCGGTGGCCAGCGCATGGACGGCCTCGACGCCGGCCGCGCTCGCGCGCGGGTCGCCGCCGCTCGCCACGACGACGTTGGCTCCGGCCGCCCGTGCGGTGGCGGCGACGGCGAGCTCGTCGAGGGTGCCGCCCCCGAGTGCGACGGTCTCGCCGGCGGAGGCCTCGGTGTCACCGAGGTCGGGCAGCTCGGTGACGACGTCGTGCGAGCCCGTCTCGGCGGCGCCGTCGCTCGCCGGCTCCGTCGGGCCGTCCGAGGTCGTCCCTGCCGGACCGTCGCTCGCCGGCTCGGCCGGGCCGTCCGTGGTCGTCTCGGCGCCGGCAGCGCCGGGACCCCAGTCCGCACCGGCCACGACGAGCGCCTCGGCGCCGGTCCCGGCCACGGCGCTGACGGCCTCCGAGGACTCGACCTCCTGTACGTCGGGCCCGCCGAGCAGCTCGGCGAGCGCGGCATCGTCGGCCGGGGCGGCGACATCGACGCCGACGTCCCCGGGGACCGACACCGGCCCGACGGCGAGGACCGTGGTCGCGCCGAGGCGCTCGATCTCGGCGGCCTCGGCCGCGTCATCGCCGTCGACCAGGACGGGCACCCCGAGGTGCACGCCGGCGGAGGCCGCCTCGACGGAACGGGGTCCGCCGTCGGGCGCGAGGACGACGACCGGGGACGAGTCGAAATAGGTGCCGGCGGCCGCGACGGAACGCGCGGTGCCCTCCCCCTCGAGCACGAGCGACTCCCCCGGCGCGGCGGCCTGCGCGACGTGGGCGGTGGAACCGTCGGCACCGCCGTCGCCGTCCTGCCCGCCGTCCCCCTCGGCGTCGTCGCCGCCCGAGCCGCAGGCAGCAAGGACGAGCGTGCTGGTGGCCAGCGCGGCGAGCGCAGCGCGCCGCGGTGATCGAACGGTGCTCATGTCACCCCTCCCGGTCGGAACCCGACCACGGTAGGCGCATCTGGACCGATGGTCGCCAGGAGAGCTCAGGACGTGGCGGGCCCGTCGGTGTCGAGGTCGGCCACCAGGGCCGTCACCAGGTCGACCGTCTCCTCCCAGCCGGTGACCGCCCGGCAGGGCACGCCGAGGTCGAGGACCGGGCGGTCGTTGCCGCCCTCGTCGAGGCGGTCGCCGACGAAGAGCATGTCCGCCAGCGCGACGCCGGTCCGCTGTGCGAGCCGCTCCATGCCGTACGCCTTGTCGATGCCGGTGGCCGTGATGTCCACGGAGGTCGAACCGCCGGAGCGGACCTCGAGGTCCGGCAGGTCGGCGGCGACGGCGGCGCGCAGGCGTTCCTTCTTCTCGCCCGTGGGGTCCCACGCCTTCTTCGCGTCCACGGGGGCCCGCTGGCCGAGGGCGGAGAACGTCATCTGGGTGCCGCGGTCCTCGATGATGTCGCCCCACGTGTCCGGCTCCCACAGGCCGAGCTCGCGGGCCCGGCGCTCGAGCGAGGCGGCCGCGGCCGAGCGCATGGCCTCGGGAAGCTCGTGGGCGTAGATCTCGACCAGCTGCTCGCCCTCGACCCGGAGGTAGCGGGTGCCGCACGTGGGCAGGAGGTGGAGGTCGGTGAGGTCGTGGCCGGCCATCCGCTCGACCACCTGGGTGCGGAACTGCGAGACGTCGCCGCCCGAGATGAGGCAGACGGGCACGCGGGCGAGGAGGTCCGCGAGCGCGCGGACCATCGGGTCCGGCAGGGGCTGCTTCGACGGCGCGAGCGTGTCGTCGAGGTCGAAGGCCACGAGGGCTGGCATGGGCACGGCGGCTCCCGGGGTCGGTGGCGGAGCCTCGATCGTAGGCTCGCTGCCCGGGTCTGTCGGGAGCGGTTGTCCTGCACCACGTCGGTGCCGATGGCCTCCGCAGCCCCGGGGCGAACCGGGCCGGTCAGCCCGCGAGGCCGAGGAAGGCGAGCAGTGCCCGGTTCAGCCGCACGAGCTCGTCGTCGGGCAGCCGTCCCACCCGCTCGCGCACGCCTGCACGCGGCACGGTGGTGACCTTGTCGACCATGATCCAGCTGGACCGAGCGATGCCGACGGCGGGGTCCACAGGAATCCTCAGCAACGGGGCGTCGACAGCGCTGGTGGTCATCGGGCAGACCGTCACGGACCCGGTCGCATCGAAGCGGTCGTCCTGGACGATCACCACGGGCCGTGGCTTTCCGGAGTAGCTGCCCCGCGCAGCAGCGGTCCATATCTCGCCGCGTCTCACTCGCCCTCGTCCTCGTCGCCCCACTCCACCGATATGGCGTCGACGAAGGCCTGGTCGTCGCTCTCGTGTGCGCTGCCGGCCACGAGAGTCGACTGGCGATGCGCCTCCGCCACGAACTCGGGTGCGCGCACGTCCGGCACCCAGATCTGCACCGGTCGCAGCCCCTGGTCACGGAGACGCTGGCGATACGCCTGGACCCTCTCGCGCGTGCTCGCCATGCACCGATGTTACATGTCACGCACTCTCGCGAGCAACGGTTCGGCAGAGCGACGACGGAATCTCGGCGTCGTCGAATCCGCACCCATCCGATCGCCCACCGGCTCCGAACCCTGCGTGTCCGACCGACGGATCACGAAGGAGCTCATCATGCGAACGACGAAGTTCTTGGCAGCACCGGCCCTGGCGCTCGGTGCCCTGACCCTGGCGGCCGGCCCGGCGCTGGCGCACGGCCACGACGACGGGCACGACGACGGCGGTCACGACGGCGGCAGCCACGCCGAAGGCACCTGGTCCGGCCAGGCCCACCTGGGAGAGCTCAACAACAGCGGGACGACCGGCGACTTCTGGCTCGAGCTCGACGGCCACGAGGCGACCGTGTCGATGAACGTCTCCGGTGCGGCCGAGACGTTCATGGACGCACCGTTCCCGCACGCGCAGCACATCCACATCGGCGCGGAGGGGACCTGCCCCGGGCCGGAGGCCGACATGAACGGCGACGACGCGGTCAACGTCGAGGAGGGCCACCCCTTCTACGGCATGATCGCCACCTCGCTGACCACCGAGGGCGACACGAGCCCTGACTCCGGCCTGGCCGTCGACCGCTTCCCGGGCGGCTCGGCCTACACGTACGAGCGGACCCTCGAGCTCGACGACGACACCGTGGCGGCCCTCGCGGACGGCACCGCCGTCGTGGTCGTCCACGGCGTCGACCCCGCGAACCTGTCCGACGCCGCGGCCGGCGCGCAGAGCGAGCTCGACCCGTCGCTGCCCCTGGCCGCGACGCTGCCGGCGGCCTGCGGACCGGTGACGGTCTCGCAGGTGGGCGAGATGCCGCACGGCGGCGCCGACACCGGCTCGCCGGTGCAGCAGTCGGACGACGGCACCGCGCTCGCGGTCGGCGCCGGCGTGCTCGGGGTCGGCATCCTCGGCGGCGGAGCCTGGGCGCTCAAGCGTCGCGCCGCCACGGCCTGACGGGTCGGGAGCACCCCGTGATGCCTCGCATCCACGGTCGCCGCGCGGGCCTCACGGCCGGCGCGGCGGCCGTGCTCCTGGTCCTCGGCGCCTGCTCGGGGACCGACGAGCCCGACTACGCCGACCCGGTCGGCCCCTCGGCGTCGAGCACTCCTGACGGGGATCGCGGGTCGACCACCCCGAACGGGGAGCAGGTCCCACCGTCGGACGGCGCGGCCCCCGACGCGCCCACGGACGGCCCGGGGCCTGCTCCCTCCCCCGGTGACGGGTCCAGTTCTCCGACCGACGCGCCCGCTCCGCAGGAGGACGGCGCGCAGGAGGCGGAGGAGGTACCCGTCGCCGATGCCATGCCCGCCTCGGAGCCGGCCCGGATCGAGATCCCGAGCCTCGGCGTCTCCTCGGAGGTCATGGACCTCGGTCGCCAGGAGAACGGGGTCATCGAGGTCCCGCCGTACAACCTCGGGTCGCCGGCCGGCTGGTACGTCCACTCGCCGACCCCCGGAGAGGCCGGTCCGTCCGTCGTCCTCGGGCACCGCAACGGCAGCGAGGGCGGGCCCGGGATCTTCGCGGACCTGCCCCGGACCGAGGTCGGAGACACCGTGGAGGTCACGCGGGAGGACGGTTCGGTGGCGACGTTCACCGTCTACCGGACCGAGCAGTTCTACCAGCAGGAGTTCCCCACGCTGGACGTCTACGGGAACACGGCGGGGCCCGAGATCCGCCTCATCACCTGCGACGGGCTCAACCCTGAGACCGGGCAGCTGGAGGACAACTTCATCGTCTACGCCGCCCTGGACGCCTGACGGGACCGGCCGGTCGCCGGCGGCGTCGGCCCGTGGTCAGGCGAAGGTCCGTCGTCGGGTGCCGGTCCGCGGGTCAGCCCTTGGCCTCGGCGATCACGCGCACGACCGCGGCCACGGCCTCGGCGGCGTCGGCGCCGGTGGCCGCCACGGTGAGCTCGGTGCCCGGCTTGACGTTCTTCGCCATGAGGGCGAGGACGCTGCGTGCGTCGGCGCCGTCGATCGTCACGGCCGCCTCGAACGTGGCCGCCGTCGTCGCGACGGCCGCGGCCGGCCGGGCGTGCAGGCCCATCGGGTCCTCGATGACGACGGTCTCCCGGACAGCGTCGGCGGCCGAGGCGTCGCCTGCTCCGGGGGAGGTACCGCCCTCCGCCGCGGTCGCGTCCGGCTCGCCCTCCGCCGCCGCACCCGCGGCACCGTCGACGAGGCTGCGCCCGGCCGCCGCGACCGCGCCGGCGACCGCCGTCAGGTCCCCGCCACCCTGCGCCTCGACCGCCGCGGCGACGACCCCCTCCACGAGCGGACCGGTCGCGTGACGGGCGGGCTCGTCGTCGTGCAGCTCGAGGACCGAGTCGATCGTCATCGCCGCCGACCCTAGGTCCGCGACGAGCACCACGCCGGACACCTCGTCCTCGGCGAGCAGGTCGGTCAGGGCCGTCTCCAGGGCGTCGAAGCTCGTCCCGATCCGGCCGTCGTCGGTGCCGCCGACACCGACGATCCGCACGTCGGGCGCCATCTGCGCCGCGAGCTCGACCAGCCCGTCCGCGAGCGCCCGCGAGTGGGACACCGCGACGAGCGCGACCCTGGACATCAGTTCGCCTGGGCCGCGGCGGCGTCGGCGGCCGCGCGCAGGAGGAGCGCGGTCGAGCGGGCCCCCGGGTCCATGTGGCCCGCGGAGCGCTCACCCAGGTAGGAGGCGCGCCCCTTGGTGGCCACGAGCGGGACGGTGGCCTCGGCGCCCTCCTGAGCGGCGGTGGCGGCGGCCTCGAGCGCGGCGGTGGCGTCCCCGCCGTCGGACTGCACCTTCTTCGCCGCCTCGAGGGCGGGGGCGAGGGCGTCGACCATCGTCTTCTCCCCCGGCGTCGCGCGGCCGCGGGCCTTGACGCCCTCGAGGGCGGCCTCGAGGAACGCGGCCACGCCGGCGGCGTCGACCTCCTCGCCGATCTGCTTGGAGCCCCGCAGGAACGCGGTGCCGTAGAGCGGGCCCGCCGCTCCCCCGACGACGGACATCAGCGTGCTGGCCACGCCCTTGAGGACGTCCGGGACCGTCGCGGGTGCGGAGGTCTCGAAGCGCGGCGCGATCGCGGAGAAGCCCCGGTCGAGGTTCTCGCCGTGGTCGGCGTCGCCGATCGCTCGGTCGAGGTCGATGAGCTCGATGCGGTGCTCGGCGATGGTCGCCGTCGCCCTGCTCACCCAGTCCAGCGCCCAGTCCGTGCCCAGCGTGCTCATGTCTCTCCTCAGGTCGTTCTCGGTGTGCGTATGTCGGTCGGTGTGCGTGCGCGACCCGTCAGGGCCTGCGCCGCCCGCGCCGACCCGGCCGCACGGGCGGCCGGGTCGGCCTACGGATCAGCCCTGCGTCCAGGCGACCGTGCGGGCGGGGGCGTCGTACAGGGCGAGCAGCTCGTCGTCGACCTTGAGCACGGTGACCGAGGCACCCGCCATGTCGAGGCTGGTCACGTAGCTGCCGACCTTCGAACGGACGACCTCGACGCCCTTCTCCTCCAGCCGCGCGCGGGCGCGGCCGTAGATGAGGTAGAGCTCGGAGTCCGGGGTGGCGCCCATGCCGTTGACGAGGAGGACGACCTTCTCGCCGCCGGTGAGCCCCAGGTCCTCGACCACCGGGTCGGTGAGCTGGTCGGTGAGCTCGTCGGAGGTCGTCATCGGGATGCGACGGCGGCCGGGCTCGCCGTGGATGCCGATGCCGATCTCGACCTCGTCGTCGCCCAGGTCGAACGAGTGCTCGCCCGTGCTCGGCGAGACCGGCGAGTCGAGCGCGAGGCCCATCGACCGCACGTTGTCGGCGGCGCGCTGCGCGAGAGCGGTGACGCCCGCGAGGTCGTCCCCGCGCGCGGCGGCGGCCCCGGCGATCTTCTCCACGAGGATCGTGCCGGCCACGCCGCGCCGGCCCGCGGTGTAGAGGGAGTCCTCGACCGCGACGTCGTCGTTGACCAGGACGGTCGTGATCTCGACGTCGTCCGCGAGCTCGGCGGCGGTCTCGAAGTTGAGCACGTCGCCCGTGTAGTTCTTGACGATGTGCAGGACGCCGGCGCCGGAATCGACCGCACGGCTCGCCGCCTCGATCGGGTCCGGCGAGGGCGAGGTGAAGACGGGACCGGGGACGGCGGCGTCGAGCATGCCCTCGCCGACGAACCCGGCGTGCATCGGCTCGTGTCCGGAGCCGCCGCCGGAGATCACGCCGACGCGTCCGGCCACCGGGGCGTCGTTGCGCACGACGTACAGGGGGTCGGCGTTGACCCCGAGGATGTCGGAGTGGGCGAGACCGAACGCGCGGACGGACTCGTCGACGAAGCGGGCCGGGTCGTTGAGGAACTTCTTCATGGCATCTCCCTCGATGGCTGGTGGGCACCATCCTGCCGCGTCGTGCGTGCGGCGTCACTCCCGTCCGCCGGCCGTGGACGGATTCTCAGCCCCGGGTGTGCCCGGTGACCTCGCGGGCGCGGCCGGCGAGCACGACTGACCCGACGACGAGGACCGCGGTCCGCGTGACGAGCTCCGACTGGTCGGCCTCGGCGAGGGTGGCGGCCCGGTCGATGGCCTCGTCGAGGCGGGGCACGAGATGGACGCGCTCCTCACCGAACACCTCGCGGGCGATCTCGGCGAGCTCCTCGGCGGGCATCGCGCGGTCGGTGCCGGCGTCGGTGATGACGACCTCCTCCAGGAGGGGCTCGAGCTCGCCGAGCATCGCCTCCGCCTCCTTGTCGTACATCACTCCCACGACGCCGACGACGTGCTCGAGGTCGAACGCCTCCGCCAGGCCCTCGCGCAGGGCCTCGATGCCGGCGGGGTTGTGCGCGGCGTCGACGATGACCAGCGGCGAGGCGCGGACCACCTCGAGGCGGCCCGGCGAGGTCACGCCCGCGAAGGCCTGCTCCACGACGTCGCCGGCGAGCGCCGCCCCGCCGAAGAACTGCTCGACGGCGGCCAGCGCCAGGAGCGCGTTGCGGGCCTGGTGGGCACCGTGCAGCGGGAGGAAGATCCCCTCGTAGACGCCGGCGGGGGTGCTCAGGGTGAGGACCTGGCCGCCGACCGCGGTCTCCCGGTCGACGACCTCGAGCTCGACGTCCTCGCGGACGAGCCGGGCGCCCGCGGTGGCCGCGGCGGACAGCACGATGCCCTCGACCTCCTCGTGCTGGCGGGCCACGACGACGGTCGCGCCCTCCTCGATGATGCCGACCTTCTCGTTGGCGATGTCGGTGAGGGTGGAGCCGAGCCAGCGCATGTGGTCGCGCTCGATGGTGGTGAGGACGGCGACCTGGCCGCGCGCGACGTTGGTGGCGTCCCAGCGACCCCCCAGGCCGACCTCGACGACCGCCACGTCGACGGGGGTGTCCGCGAAGGCCGCGTAGCCCAGGACGGTGAGGAGCTCGAAGAAGCTGAGGCGCGCGCCGCCGTCGGCGACGTTCCGCTCGTCGATGAGATCGAGGTACGGGGCGACGTCGTGGTAAGCGGTGAGGAAGTCCGGCGTCGAGATGGGGGCGCCGTCCAGCGCGATGCGCTCGCGCACCGAGTGCAGGTGGGGGGAGGTGAACCGGCCGGTGCGCAGGCCGCGCTCGCGCAGCAGCGCCTCGATCATGCGGGCGGTCGAGGACTTGCCGTTGGTGCCGGTGAGGTGGATGACCGGGTAGGAGTCCTGCGGGTTCCCCAGGAGGTCGAGCGCCTCGCGGACGCGCTCCAGGCTCGGCTGCGGGGCGTGCTCGGGGGCGCGGGCGACGATCTGCGCGGCGAGCTCGGCGAGCGCCGCCTCCTCCTCGGGGGTGCCCTCGCCGGTGGGGTTCTCCGACGACGCCGGGTCGCCGGTCGGGTCGCCGGCGCCCGCGTCGTCGGTGCCCGCGTAGGGGGCGTGCGGGTCGTCGTCGGGGCGATGGGCGTCGTCGGGGTCGATCCGCTCGTCGTCGCTGACGAACAGCTCGTCGTAGTCGTCGTCGAAGTCGGCGTCCCGACCGGCCTCGCCGGCGACCTCCCGGACGACGTCGTCGTCGGGTCCGCCGAACAGGCCGGAGCGCAGGACGACCTGGAGGTCGGCCTCGCGCTCGTCGTCCTCCGCCCGGGCCTCGGCCAGGCGTTCGGCCAGCTCGGGGTCGGCCTCGTCCTCCGCGGCGGCGAGGGCCTCGTCGATCGTCGGGAAGGACTCGCTGATCGCGGGCTCGTCGCCGCGCATGTCGTCGCGCGCGTCGTCGTCGGGCCGCTCGTTACCGCCGGGAGTCGTCACCGTCCGATCCTCCCACGCGCCGGGGGCTCGCCGCCGGGGCGATCGGCTCTACCACCGCTCCACCCGAGCTTCACCGACTTCGTGCCTGAGCCGTCGAGGTCGTGCTTCGGAGGCACGACCTCGCCACACCAGGCACGACCTCGCCACCGTGGGGCGAAGCCGCCTCAGTCCAGCGGCAGCTTGTAGCCCTCGTGGGTGGCTCGGTAGCCGAGTCGCTCGTAGAACCGGTGCGCGTCCGCGCGCGACCTGTCGGTCGTCAGCTGGACGAAGCGGGCGCCCCGGCTGCGGCCGTAGGCGTGGGCCCAGTCGAACATCGCCCCGCCGAGGCCGGAGCCGCGGGTCGTGGCCGCCACCCGCACGCCCTCGATCTGGAGGCGGAGCGCGCCGCCGCGCGAGAGGCCCGGCAGGAGCGTGAGCTGCATGACGCCGACGACCTGCCCCTGAGAGTCGCGCGCGCACGCGAGGTAGTGGCTCGGGTCGCGATCGATCGCCTCGAACGCGCGCTCGTAGGCGGCGAGGTCGTGGTCCTCGCGCTGGGCGCCGAGCACGTCGTCCCGGAGCAGGTCGACGATCGCCGGGACGTCCTCCGCCCTCGCCCGGTCGACCCGGTAGGTCACCCCGCCGGCCTCGAGCACGCCGTCGGGCGTCACCGCTGCTGGGCTCTGGGGTCCTCCGGAGGTGCGCACGCACCGATGCTGCCACGCGCGCCCCACCCCTTGTCCGGATTCCCGTCGCGTGCTGCAGGAGTTCTTCCGCGGCGCGATGAGCTCGCTCCGGCCCCGACTGACCCTGCATCGGGTGATCGACGGTGGGCGGGCGATCGCCATGGAGATGACCGAGCGGTGGACGCATGACGACCAGGAAAGGACGGCCGCGCTCGTGGCCGTCCTCGACATTGCCGACGGTCGCATCTCGGGGGCGAAGATCTACCGCGAGGGGTCGGCCGAGCCCTGATCGCCCCCGCCGCCGTTCGTGTCACATCTGGATGGACCCGCGACGACGTCCGCGCTCTCGTTGTCGAGGACTCGTGCGTACTCAGACCCTGACGGGGTCCTCTCCATCACCTCGTGGTCGATCATCTCGCGTCGCAGTCGCGCCGTATCGTCTGCGAACGCTGTCAGACGCTCGCTCAGCTCCCGCTCCGGGAGCACCTCGCCCTCGCCGATCGTCTTTCTCGCGAGGAGGTGGAGCAGTGCGCGACGCTCGTCGAGATCGGTGGGGTAGCGATCGATGCGACCTTCGCCGTCGAGGAATCTCTCGGGGCCTTGCGGTCGGTCGGAGGCACCGGCTGCGAGCGCATCGGCGAACACGTCACTGCAGGCCACGAAGGTGCCTTCCTCCTCACGAACGAGACCGGATCGCACGAGGGCATCGAGCGTGCGCCGCCGCCGTGTCGGACCGAGGTCGGAACCGATCACCTCCGCCGACTCGCCGACCACGATCTGTGAGAACACGAGTCGGCAGTGCGGATTCGCAAGTGCCGCGATGAGTGGCCGCCAGTCCGCGTGCTGAGGCGATGCGCGCATGCCACCAGGCTAGGTGGACCTGTCACGTCGAGCCCGCGCATTCTTGCTCGGACCTTCGCGGTCCGCGGGCGGGCTCAGCGTCCGACGACGAGCAACGTCTGGTCGCCGTCGCGGATATCCGCCCACGGCACGCCGCCGATGTCGAGGGTGACGCGCAGCCGCTCGTCGTCGGCCCCGACGGCGTCGTAGGCGTACCGGGTGTTGGTGAGCTCGACGGTCTCGGTGCGGGCGGTAGTCAGCCACGGGTGCCGCCGGCGCAGCGCGATGAGGTCCTGGTGGACGCGAAGCATCGTCTGCTGCTGCGGGTTCAGCCCGTCCGGCTCCGGCGGGTCCGGCGGGAAGATCGGGCGGACCTCGTCGTCGCCGCCGAGCCGCTCCTCCTTGACGCCCTCCCAGCCGTACTCGTCGCCGCCGTAGATCGACGGGATGCCGCCGACCGTCAGCAGGACGACCGCGGCGAGCGCCGCCTTCTCGGCCCCGACCTGGCTGGCGATGCGGGTGGTGTCGTGGTTGCCGACGAACGTCTGGGGCACGAAGGCCTCGAGGAACTCGTCGTGCCGCTGGAGCGTCCAGTCGAGCTCGAAGAAGTTGCCCTCCTTCAGCGAGCTCCAGGTCGCCTTCCACAGCTCGTACTGGGTGACGGAGTCGATCGTGCCGTCGACGACGAAGCCCGCGTAGTCGCCGTGGATGACCTCCCCGAGGAACCAGGTGTCCGGGAACTCCTCACGCACGCGCGGCAGCACGCGTGCCCACAGTTCCGTGGGCACCGAGTAGGCGGCGTCGAGTCGCCAGCCGTCGACCCCGCGCGCCAGCCAGTGCGTCATCACCTCGACGAGCAGGTCCTCCACCGCCGAGCTGGCGTGGTTGAGCGCGACGAGCGAGCCGTGCCCCTCGAAGTCCTCGGCCACCGGCTCGTCCCCGGAGAAGTCGATGCGGAACAGCTCGGCCTCGGCCGACCCCTCGCCCCCCTCGAGCGCCGCCGTGTAGAGCGGGTGGGTGGCGCCGACGTGGTTGAAGACGCCGTCGAGGAGGACACGGATCCCGCGCGAGCGACACTCGGCCACCAGGTGGTCGAGGTCGTCGTCGTCGCCGAGGCGGGGGTCGATGCGGAAGAAGTCGGTCGTGTCGTAGCCGTGCGTCTCGGACTCGAAGACCGGGCCGAGCAGCAGGCCGTTGGCCCCGAGCTCGACGACGTGGTCGAGCCACGCGGTCAGGTGCCGCAGGCGGTGGACCGGCTCGGCCTCGACGGCGGCACGCTCCTCCTCGGTGGGGCGCACCGGGGCGCCGGTGAACCCGAGCGGGTAGACGTGCCACCAGATCGCGTGCTCGCTCCAGTCGCTCATGGGGTCACTCTTCCGTCAATCCGGCGAACATGCGACCAGGTGGCACAGGTGCACGGTCAGTCGGGCCGACGACGGCGCACCAGGCGGCATGATGGTTCCGGTGCGACGACAGGAGGGTCCATGGCCGACGTGGCCGAGCAGGTGGAGGCCGAGCTGGTCGCCGTCATCACGGCGGTGCACGACGGCGAACCCCTGGCCCTGACCACCGAGGACGGGCGACGGCTGCCGTCGGGGCCCCTGCAGACCGAGCACCGGTCGATGCAGGCCGGGATGCGCTCGTGGGTGACCCGGCAGACCGGTCACGACCTCGGGTACGTCGAACAGCTCTACACGTTCGCCGACCGGCGGCGTGCGCCCCACCCGGCCCTGGAGATCTCCTACCTCGGGCTCACCACCGTCGCCTCCCCCACGGACTCGTGGGTGAGCTGGCTGGAGTACTTCCCCTGGGAGGACCGTCGCGCGGGCGACGACCTTATCGAGGCCCACCTCGCGCCCGCGCTGAGCCGCTGGGCGGACGAGCCGCCGGACCGTGAGCTGGCCGTGCGCCGGCGCCTGCGGTGCGCCGTCACCTTCGGCCTGGAGGGCCAACCGTGGTTGCCCGGCATGGCGCTGCAGCGCTACGAGCTGCTGTACGAGGTCGGGCTGGTCCCCGAGGCCGGTGCGAGCGCCGACCCGGAGGTGACCGGGCGGCCGATGGACCGCGACCACCGGCGGATCCTCGCCACCGGGATCGGTCGGCTGCGCGCCAAGATCCAGTACCGGCCGGTGATCTTCGAGCTCGTCCCGGAGTCGTTCACGCTCGGCCGCCTCCAGTCCACGGTCGAGGCGGTGGCCGGCCACCAACTGCACAAGCAGAACTTCCGCCGGCTGGTCGAGCACCAGGAGCTGGTCGAGGAGACCGGCGAGGTGGAGCACTCCACAGGCGGGCGTCCCGCCAAGTTGTTCCGGTTCCGCCGCGAGGTCCTCGACGAGCGCGAGGCCGCGGGGACGAAGCTGCCGATCGTCCGCTCGCGCTGACGCCTGCGACCTGCACGGTCCGGCCGAAGCGCTCCGGTCAGTCCCGGACCCAGGCGCTCCGTCACGCCGTTACCTGTGCGCTTATAGGTCGGGTCGACGAGCGGATGTCTCGGCATTCAGAGTGTCGCCGTCCCAGGTGAGGTCCGAGTCCTCGTCCACCTCGTACGCCTCGAACTGCGGGTCGGCGAGGACCTCCTCGACGAGCGTGCGGGAGCCGGCGACGATCGTCGAGTCCCAGTCGATCTCGCTCGCCACCACCCACGACCGGTCCGCAGGCCACAGCAGCTGGGGCAGCACTCCTCCGATCCCCCAGCCCGGATCACACTCGCCGGCACTCACCCGCCTCAGGTCGGCGAGCTCGGTCAGACTCGTGCCGAAAAGCAGGAAGTCCCGGCCCGGCCATTCGAGGAACGGCCCCGTCACCGCCGCGCGACGGACGTCAGCGCAGACGGAATCCCTCCGCTCCGCCTCAGCTCGAGCACGCTCGGTCGCCCTCTCGACCGGGTCTGCGTCGGCGTCGACGAACACGTAGACGGCACCGTTGCCGTGGAGCTCGCCCCACCCGTTCCAGACGCCGGCGGTCACATCATCGGCAGCGGCGGTGGAGAGCCTCAGATGCTCCGTCAGGGCGGCGAGCTGGTCGGGCTCGAGCATCCCCTCGACACTCGGCGAGACCTGCCAACCGTCGGCGAAGGACAGGGCCGTCTCGTCGTCCGTGAGGCGGCACCACTGCACGAGCGGGTGCATCACCCGGCCGTTGCGGGCGGCGACCTCAGCCCACGTCCACCGGGCAGCGTCGATCGCCGCGCGCTCGCCCGGCTCGTCGGCGTCCGGCGAGACCACACGGCGTGCGTCGACGGGGTGCAGGATCCGTGCGTACGCCTCGAACCCGGTTCCCGCGGAGCCCCCGACCCTGCCCCAGCCGCCGACGCGCTCGAGCAGCCACGCCCCACGCCCGATTTCGCCCGTCAGCTCCACGCCGCGAGCGTAGCCATCTGCCGAGCCGGCACGGCTGATGGCCGGCCGAGCGGCGGTCGGCCCGTCCGACTCCGCGGACCCACAGAGAACGCCGCGGCACGACACGACGCCGAGTCGTTTGCACCGCGCTACCGCTCTGGTTATGCTCACCTCGAGCATCACTAATGCTCACTCTGAGCATCACTAGCGGTCACCGACGACCAGGCAGGGAAGGCACCATGACGACGGTCAGCATCAGCACCGACGCCCTCTACGAGCGGGTCCGCGGGTCCGTGCCGCGCGTGGAGTGGGCGACGATGGAGGACGACGTCGCGGCGATCTGGCGGCTCAAGGCCGAGCGCAACGCGGTGATCCTCGCGCACAACTACCAGACCCCGGAGATCTTCCACGGGGTGTCCGACATCGTCGGGGACTCCCTCGCCCTGGCGCGCGAGGCCCAGGACGTCGACGCCGACGTCATCGTCCTGGCAGGCGTCCACTTCATGGCCGAGACCGCGAAGCTGCTCAACCCGTCCCGGACCGTGCTCGTGCCCGACCTGCGCGCCGGCTGCTCGCTGGCCGAGTCCATCACCGCCGCCGACGTGCGCGGCCTGCGGGCCCAGCACCCCGGCGTCCCGGTCGTCACCTACGTCAACACCTCGGCCGCCGTGAAGGCCGAGTCCGACATCTGCTGCACGTCCGGCAACGCCGTGAAGATCATCGAGTCCCTCGGCGTGGACCGGGTGATCATGATCCCCGACGAGTACCTCGCCCAGAACATCGCCCGGCAGACCGGCGTCGAGGTCATCACGTGGGCCGGCCGCTGCGAGGTGCATGAGCGCTTCACGCCCGGCGACATCGCCCAGGTCCGCCGCGACCACCCCGGCGTCGTCGTGGTCAGCCACCCGGAGTGCCCGCCCGACGTCGTCGACGTCTCCGACATGTCCGGCTCCACCGCCCAGATGATCGACTACGTCCAGGACCGCCGGCCCCGCCAGGTCGCGCTCATCACCGAGTGCTCGATGAGCGACAACATCGCCGCCGCCTCCCCCGGCGTGGAGTTCGTCCGCCCGTGCAACCTGTGCCCGCACATGAAGCGCAACAACCTCGGCAACATCCGGGTCGCGCTGGAGGAGATGCGCAACGAGGTGACGATCGACCCCGACGTCGCAGAGCGCGCCCGCGCCGCCGTCGAGCGCATGCTCGCGGTCCGATGAGCGCCGATCGGCCGGTGATCGTCGGCGCCGGGCTCGCCGGCCTGCTCACCGCGCTGCGCCTGGCCCCGACGCCGTGCCTCGTCCTCAGCGCCGGAACGCTCGGCGCGGACAGCTCGACCGCGCTCGCCCAGGGCGGCATCGCCGCGGCCGTGGTGCCCGGTGACTCGGCGGCGCTGCACGCACTCGACACGCTGGCCGCGGGCGCGGGGCTCGGCCAGCGTGGGGCGATCGACCGGGTGACGAACGGGGCCGCCGAGGCCCTCGCGTACCTCGTGGAGCTGGGCGCGGAGCTCGACCGGGACGACGACGGTGCCCTGGTCCTCGGCCTGGAGGGGGCGCACAGCCGGCATCGCATCGCGCACGCGGGCGGCGACGCCACCGGACGCGAGCTGCTGCGCGCTGCGACGGCCGCCGTGCGGCGCACGCCGTCGGTCACGGTGCTCGAGCACGCGCGAGCGGTCCGGGTCGTCGTCGAGGACGGGACGGTCCGCCGCCTCGAGGTCGTCCTGCAGGGCGACCAGCCGGCGTTCCTGCCGACCGACCGGGTCGTGCTGGCCACCGGCGGGATCGGCGGCCTGTTCGCGCACTCGACCAACCCCTCGTCCTCGCGCGGCCAGGGCCTCGCACTCGCGGCGCGTGCCGGCGCGGTGCTGCGGGACCTGGAGATGGTGCAGTTCCACCCCACCGCCCTCGACGTCGGCCTGCGGCCCATGCCGCTGGTCAGCGAGGCGCTCCGTGGCGCCGGCGCGCGCCTGGTGGACGCCTCCGGCCGCGACCTGCCGGGTGACCCGCTCGCGTCGCGCGACGTCGTCGCCCGCCGGGTGTGGACGCACCTGGCCGACGGCGGACGCACCTTCCTCGACGCCCGCGACCTCCAGGACGTCGCCGACCACTTCCCCACCGTCACCGCCGCGTGCCGGGCGGCGGGGATCGACCCCGCCCGCGATCTGCTCCCCGTACGGCCGGCCGCGCACTATCAGATGGGCGGCGTCGTGGTCGACGAGCACGGCCGCAGCACGGTGCCGGGTCTGTGGGCCGTCGGGGAGGTCGCGAGCACCGGTCTGCACGGCGCCAACCGGCTCGCGTCGAACTCGCTCCTCGAGGCGGCGGTGTGCTCCCGCTGGGTGGCCGAGGACGTCGCGGGGGGCGCCCCTCCCACGCTCGCCCACACCACGCCCCACCTCGGGCATCGCGGGCCGGCGCAGCAACATCCCGAGGCGCTCGATCTCGCCAGGGTGCGCGACCTCGTGTCGTCCGCCGTCGGCGTCGTGCGCTATGGCCCCACCCTGACTGCCGCCCAGGACCGGCTCCGCGCGGCCCATCTCACCGATCCCGATGACGACGACACGCTCGTCGCCCTCCTGCTCGTCACCGGTGCGCTTCGGCGCGAGGAGAGCCGCGGCGCGCACCACCGCACCGACCACCCCTCCCCCGCACCGGCGGCCCACCAGGACCTCACCCTGGCCGACGCCTACCACCACGCCCTGGAACGGAGCTCCGCATGAGGCACCTGCCGACCGTCCTGATCGAACCGCTCGTCCGCGACGCCCTGCGCGAGGACCTCGGCCGCGCCGGCGACGTCACCACCGACTGGGTCGTCCCCGCCGACCGGGTCGCCACCGCGGAGCTCGTCGCGCGGGACCCGGGCGTCGTCGCAGGCACGGACCTCGTCGTCCTCGCCTTCGGCCTGCTCGACGCGCGGGTGACGGTCGACGTCGAGAGGCCCGACGGGACCGCCGTCGCTCCCGGCGACCGCGTCGCCACGGTCAGCGGTCCCGCCCGCGCGCTACTGACGGCGGAACGGGTGGCACTGAACTTCCTGGGTCACCTGTCCGGGGTGGCCACCGCGACCACCCAGATCGCACGAGCGATCGACGGGACCGGCACGCGGGTGTGCTGTACCCGCAAGACCACGCCGGGTCTGCGGACGGTGGAGAAGCACGCCGTGGTCGCGGGCGGGGGCGTCAACCACCGCTTCGGCCTGGACGACGCGGTACTCATCAAGGACAACCACGTCGCGCTGGCCGGCGGCGTCGGCGCAGCCGTGGCCCGGGTGCGCGAGGCGGCCGGCCACCTCGTGCCGATCGAGGTGGAGGTCGACACGCTCGATCAGCTGCGCGAGCTGCTGACCACCCCGGTCGACGCCGTCCTGCTGGACAACATGACGCCCGCCCAGCTGGCGGAGGCGGTCGCGCTGGTCGACGGCCGAATGGTCACTGAGGCGTCGGGGCGGTTGACCGCCGAGACAGCGCCCGCCGTGGCCGCCAGCGGCGTGGACCTGGTGTCGGCCGGTTGGCTGACGCACTCCGCGCCGGTCCTCGACATCGGCCTGGACCTCAAGGTGTGACCCGCGCCGGGAGGCGGCGGAACCGTGAGCCCCCGCAGCTCAGCCAGCCTCCGGCGCCCGCACCACCCCCCGGCGCCGACTGCCGGCGTCACCCGACCTTGCGCACCTGCGGCACGATCGCGTCGCCCTCCCCGGCGGACACCGTCAGCCCGATGGACAGCGTCTCGTCCATGACGAGCTGCCGATGCGCTTCGACCACCGCGACCCGCCCCGCAGGCACGGCGAGCTCCAGCGCGATCCGGTCGGACACATGCAGGCCGGCGTTCTTGCGCTCGTCCTGCACGGCGCGCACGACGTCGCGGGCGTACCCCTCGGCCTCGAGCTCGTCGTCGATGGAGGTGTCCAGCGCGACGAAGCCGCCGGCCGGGAGCACGCCCGCCGTCACGTCCTCGGAGGCCCCCTCGGCCCGGTCGACGGTCGTGGTGCGCTCGACCTGCTCGGCGCCCAGCGTCACCGGTGCGCCGGCTCCCTCGAGGCCCTCGGGGACGAGGACGCCCGGGAACGTCGCTCCGCCGTCGTCGATCTCCTGCCACTCCCCTGCCTTCGCGGCGGCGAACAGCTGGGACGTCAGCCGGCGCAGCTCCTTCGGCAGCTCGCGCGGCAGCACGGCGAGGTCGGTGCGGACCTCGAGGGCGGCGTCCTCGGGGCGGACGAGCTCGACTGCCCGCACATTGACCTCGCGGGCGATCAGCGACGCGTACGGCTCGAGGGCCGCCGGGTCGTCGACGGCCACGGTGAGGGTGCGCAGCGGCTGGCGCACCCGCAGGGACGCCGCCTTGCGCAGCGCGTGCGCGGCGGAGACGGCCTCGCGGACCTGGTCCATCGCCGCGACGATCTCCGGCGCCACGACCGACTCACCCAGGGAGGGCCAGTCCGTGAGGTGCACGGAGCGCCCGCCGGTGAGCCCCCGCCAGACCTCCTCGGTGACCATCGGCGCGAGCGGAGCCATCACGCGGGTGAGCACCTCCAGGGCCGTACGCAGCGTGTCGAACGCCCCGCGCTCCTCGGCCCAGAACCGGTCGCGTGAGGTCCGCACGTACCAGTTGGTCAGCAGGTCGAGGTGCTCACGGACGAGCTGGGTCGCCCGCGGCACGTCGTAGGCCTCGAGCGCGGCGCCCACCTCGTCGGCGAGCGTCCCCGTGCGGGCCAGCAGGTAGCGGTCCATGACGTCGAGCGCCTCGAACGCCTCCCGGTCGCCCAGGTCCACGCCGTCCGACACGTAGCCCGCCCCGCCGTCGAGCGTCCCGGCATAGAGCGCGTAGAAGTACCAGGCGTTCCACAGCGGGAGGTGCACCTGCCGGACGACCTCGCGGATGCCCTCCTCGGTCACCACGAGGTTGCCGCCGCGCAGGATCGGGGAGGCCATGAGGAACCAGCGCATCGCGTCGGCGCCGTCGCGGTCGAGGACCTCGGAGACGTCGGGGTAGTTGCGCAGGGACTTGCTCATCTTGCGGCCGTCGGAGCCGAGCACGATGCCGTGGCTCACCGAGGTGCGGAACGACGGCCGGTCGAAGATCGCGGTCGCGAGGACGTGCAGCGTGTAGAACCAGCCGCGCGTCTGCCCGATGTACTCCACGATGAAGTCGCCCGGGTAGTGGTGCTCGAACCAGTCGGCATTCTCGAACGGGTAGTGCACCTGCGCGAACGGCATCGACCCGGAGTCAAACCAGACGTCGAGGATGTCGGGGATGCGGCGCATCGTCGCCCTGCCCGACGGGTCGTCCGGGTTGGGGCGGGTGAGCTCGTCGATGAACGGGCGGTGCAGGTCGGGGTTCCCGTCCCGGTCCGTCGGCAGGCGGCCGAAGTCGGCCTCGAGCTCGGCGAGGGACCCGTAGACATCCGTGCGCGGGTACGCGGGGTCGTCGCTCACCCACACGGGGATGGGGGTGCCCCAGTAGCGGTTGCGGGAGATCGACCAGTCGCGGGCACCGGCGAGCCAGTTGCCGAAGATGCCGTCCTTGATGTGCTCCGGCACCCAGGTGATGTCCTGGTTGAGCTCGACCATGCGGTCCCGGAACTGGGTGACGCGGACGAACCAGCTGGTCACGGCCTTGTAGATGAGCGGGGTGCGGCACCGCCAGCAGTGCGGGTAGGAGTGCACGTAGGACGCGCGGCGCACGAGCAGCGCGCGCTCGGCCTCGGGCCGGCGGGCGAGCGGTCCGCTGCCGTCGCGCAGGTCGGTGAGGATCGACTTGTTGGCGTCGAAGACCTGCTGCCCCGCGTAGTCGCTCACCTCGGCGGTGAAGCGGCCACCGGCGTCGACGGGCACCACGGGTCGGATCCCGACGGCGTCGCACACCGCCATGTCGTCCTCACCGAAGGCGGGGGCGAGGTGGACGAGGCCGGTGCCGTCCTCGGTGGTGACGAAGTCGCCGAGGATGATCTGCCACGCGTGCGGACCGGGGGCGGCGTCGTCGTCGCGGCCGGTGAAGTAGTCGAAGATCGGGGCGTAGCTGCGCCCGGCGAGGTCGCGTCCCGTGAGCCGCTCGACGATCTCGGGCTCCTCGCCGAGCTCCTTGGCGTAGGCGCCGAGGAGGGCCTCGGCGAGGATGACGCGCTCGCCGGCGGCGGGGCCGTCGGCCGAGCGCACCACCACGTAGTCGATGTCCGGCCCGACGGCGATGGCCAGGTTCGAGGGCAGCGTCCACGGGGTGGTGGTCCAGATCAGGGCGAGCTCGCCGGTCTCGAGCCGCACGCCGACGGTGGCGGTCTCGTCCTGGCGGTCGGAGTAGACGTCGTCGTCCATGCGGAGCTCGTGGTTGGACAGCGGCGTCTGGTCGTTCCAGCAGTACGGCAGGACGCGGTAGCCCTCGTAGGCCAGGCCCTTGTCGTAGAGCTGCTTGAACGCCCAGATCACCGACTCCATGTAGGTGACGTCGAGGGTCTTGTAGTCGTGCTCGAAGTCGACCCAGCGGGCCATGCGGGTGACGTAGTCCTGCCACTCGCCGGTGTAGCGCAGCACGGAGTCATGGCAGGCCTTGTTGAAGGCCTCGATGCCCATCTCGTCGATCTGGGACTTGTCGGTGATGCCGAGGATCCGCTCGGCCTCGAGCTCGGCGGGCAGGCCGTGCGTGTCCCAGCCGAAGCGGCGCTCGACGCGGCGGCCGCGCTGGGTCTGGAAGCGGGCCACGAGATCCTTGACGTAGCTCGTCAGCAGGTGCCCGTAGTGGGGCAGTCCGTTGGCGAACGGCGGGCCGTCGTAGAAGACGAACTCGTTGTCCCCGTTCTCGCCCGGCTCGCGGTTGTCGATCGAGGCCTGGAACGTGTCGTCGGCACGCCAGTGCGCGAGGACGTCCTCCTCGATGCGGGGCAGGCGCGGCGAGGGGTCGACGTCGCCGTCGCGGTGGAGGGGGTAGTGGCCCTGGGTGCTCATCGCGGTCCTTCTCGTCACGGGTTGCCTGCCGTGCGAGGACGACGCTCCTTCCGCGCGTCTCCGCGCGGCCGGTGCCGCGGTACCACCCCGCTTGCCGCTCCCCCGCTCTTGCGCGGGTGCGGCCGCTCTGCTCCGGCTGTCACGGGCCTGCCCCGTCCGGGTCTACTGGGGCCCCCGCTGACGGGGAACGCCTGTTCTTCCGGAGGCTCGCCGGTGATGCCCCCACGGACGGGGCCGGGTCGATGCCTGTGCGACGAGTGTAGCGGCCCCGCAGATTCATCGAGCGTGCGGTTTCCAGGTGTCGAGTGTGCGGCTCCCGAGGTGCGATCGGGCAGCTCCCGACCTGCACGTATCTCCGCCGAGGATCGACCTACCCATGCGCGTGCGGTGCAGACCGGCCACACGAGGGCCACGGTGGTGGTATGAGTCACTCACTGAGCAGACAGGTCGTACCCGTATCGGCCGTGGCTCTCGCGCTGAGCCTCGCCGCGTGCTCGTCCGACGACGACACCGATGCCACCGAGCCCGAACCGCCGGCCACGTCGGAACCGGCGCCCGAGCCGACCGAAGAGCCGTCCGAGGAGGCCCCGACGGAGGAGGCGCCGTCAGAGGATCCGACCACCGAGGAACCGCCCGCGGAGGAGACCCCGTCCGACGAGCCGCCCGCCGAGGAGGCCCCATCCGACGACGAGGAGGACGACGGCGAGGACGCCGGGAGCGCGCACCCGACCGACGTCCCCGGCTCGGCTGAGCTGTTCGGGGCGATCGCGACCGTCCAGGCCACATACCCGGATGCCGAGGTCGTCGCCGTCTCCCACAACGACACCACCGAGTTCCCCGAGGAGCCGGAGGGCAACGGCACCGTGGTCGAGGCCGTCAGCGGTGACCAGCTGCTGACGATCACGCTCGACCCGTCGGGTGCAGTCGTCGACGAGACCTCGGCGCCGGCCGACGCGGAGATCCTCGGTCACCTCGACGTCGCGACGCTGACCATCGACGACGCCATCGACCTCGCGATCGAGGAGACCAGCCTCGGTGGCGGCGAGTTCATCCTGCACAGCCTGTCCCTGACGGAGGTGTGGGAGGGCGACGCGGCGTGGAACTTCCTGTTCTACGGCGCCCACGACTTCTCAGTCGTCTACGACGCCGTCACCGGGGAGAACGTCAGCCCGGTGGGATGACAGGCACCGACGTCGGCCGGCCGCCCGCATTCGTTCGAGTCCGACAAGGGGAGGGCTTCCCGGGGCAGTGCTCCCCTCGTCCGCCCCGGCAGATCGCACTGCGGCACGGCTACGGTCGCGACATGTCCCCCCACCGCACCACCTGGTCCCTCGCCGCCGTGGCCGGCATCGCACTGACGCTGGGCGCCTGCGCCGGCGACCCGATCCCGCCCTCCGGCACCCCCACCGGACCGGCCGGACCCACCGAGGTGCCGTCGGACCCCTGCCCGGCCTGGCCGGAGTGCGACACCATGCCCGCACCGCCGGTCGACCTCCCGACGACCGACGACGGGCTCGGGCTGCCCGACCGTGCGTTCGACACCGTCGATCGTGCGCTGCGCGACGCAGACGACCAGAGCCCGACGCTGAGCATCGCCGACATCGCAACTCTCGAGGAGCTCTCCCTCGGCGAGACCGGGCAACGGATCGCCTGGGTGGTCGAGCACTCGACGATCGCGGGTACGGAGGACCACGGCACGACCGACGGTACCGAGGGCCGGTTCGATCAGGACGTGTGGCAGGTCTACACGGCCGATGCCGACGAGGTGAGCATCGTCAGCTGGCCGGCCCCGCTCGACCCTGACCCGCACGCCTGGGAGCCGCTCGAGGTCGAGACATTCGGCAACGAGGAGCTGGATACCGGCGCCGAGGACCAGCTGGCCGCCCACGAGGTAGGACTGACGGATACAGCGGCGGCAGCGGTGACCGCACGCCCGGGCAGCGTCCTCATCGTCGCCACGACGGACGACGTGTCGGCCCGCTCGCTCCTCGCGGTAGGGATCCTCCAGGACGACGGGACCGCGTTGCGGGTGACCGTCGACGCCGCCACCGGTGAGGTGCTCAACGCGGTGCCGGTCGGCAACGGTGCCTCGGACGGCGGGTCCCGGGGCGACCGCGGCGAGACCGAGGAGCCCGACGAGGGCGGCACCACCACCTGACGGGTGGTTCCGGCTCAGGAACCGACCGCGGTGAGGTAGGCGAGCACCGCGCGCACACGGCGGTTCTCCTCGTTCGCCGCCAGCCCCAGCCCGCTGAACACGTTGGCCACGTGCTTGGCCACCGCCCCGTTCGACAGCACCAGCCGCTCGGCGATCTGGGAGTTGCTCAGCCCCGAGGCCATGAGCTCGAGCACCTCCCGCTCTCGGACGGTCAGCGCGTCGACGGCGGTGCGACGGCCTGCCACGAGACGCGAGACGACGTCGGGGTCCGCCACCACTCCCCCGGCCGCCACGATGCCGAGCGAACGCATGAAGTCCGCCACCCGCGCCACCCGCTCCTTGAGCAGATAGCCCAACCCGCCGACGTCGGGCCGGGACGAGGCCGCGGCCGCCGGGTCCGACAGCGGCGCGAACAGCTCTGCCGCGTACGCCGGGGCCGCGTACTGGGACAGCACGAGGATCCCGATCTCCGGGTGCGCGGCGCGGATCCGGGCTGCGGCGCGCAGGCCGTCCTCGCCGTCGCCGGGCGGCATCCGCACGTCGGTGACGACGACGTCGATCGCCTCCCCGCCGCCCGCCACCTTCTCGACGACGGCCTCGAGCTCGGGCGCCGACGCCGCCTGCGCCACCACCTCGTGCCCCTGCCGCTCGAGCAGCCCGACCAGGCCCTCCCGCAGCAGCGCCGCGTCGTCCGCCACCACCAGTCTCACGGCCGACCTCCCAGCTCGACGACGACGGCGGCGTCCCCCTGGTCGAGCAGCAGGGGGACGTGGGCGGCGACGATCGTCGGCCCGCCGGAGGGGCTGGAGACCTCGAGCCCGCTCCCGACGGCGGCGAGCCGCTCGGCCATCCCGGCCAGCCCGCGACCGGGCACGATCTCGGCCCCGCCGGGACCGTCGTCGACGATCGAGACGTGCAGGGCGTCGTCGACGACGAGCAGCACCGTCACCGACGCCTCCGGCGCGTACTTCGCCACGTTGGTCAGCGCCTCGCTGATGACGAAGTAGGCCACCGCCGCCACGCCCTCCGGGAGCGCGGGCAGTGCGTGCGGGACCTGGACGGTCACGGGCACGACGGCGCGCTCGCCGAGCTCGCGGACGGCTGCCTCGAGACCACGGTCGGACAGCACGGTGGGGTGGATGCCGGAGACGGTCTCGCGCAGGGCGGCGAGCGCCCGGTCGGCGTCGTCCTGCGCGGCAGCCAGCAGCTGGGACACGTTCGCGAGGCGGTCAGGGCCGGGCGGGACGGCGTCGTCGTCGGGGGCGTGGACGGGATCCGAGGTGGCGCCGGTGTGCTGCTCGACGAGCATCGCGGCCTCCCCCAGCTTCATGCCGGCGGTGACGAGGTGCTGCTGGGCGCCGTCGTGCAGGTCACGTTCGATGCGGCGGCGCTCGAGCTCGAAGGCGGCGACGATCTCCCGGCGCGAGGTGCGCAGGTCGGCGACGCGCTGCGCCCACTCCGGCACGTCCGCGACGTCCTCGGCGAACGGCTTGCGCCGCTCGAGGGCGAGCAGCGCACCGACCAGCACACCGAGGCAGGCCAACCCGAGCACGGCCCCGTAGGCCCACCACGAACCGGCGCTCAAGCTGGCGAGGACGGCACCGAGCAGGACGACCCCGCCGACCAGCCCGACGGCCACCTGGAGCCAGAACAGGCGGCGCGCACCGCGCTCGGGCCTGCTCAGGGACGACATCCCGCTACCGTACCGAGGCACGGCCGATCCGCCCCGAGTGCCACCGCCCGCTCGGCGGTGGTGCCAGCACCACCCCAGGTCGGCACCGGGCACCATGGGAAAGCGACCCGGCACGCAGTGAGGTGGAGGCATGACACAGAACAACGGCCCAGCGTCCCTGCTCGCCACCGACCTCACCACCACGTACGGGCAGGTCCGCGCCCTGGCCGGCGTCAGCCTCGCCGTCCCGGCCGGCCAGACCCTCGCCGTCATGGGCCCCTCCGGCTCCGGCAAGACCACCCTCCTGCACTGCCTCGCCGGCATCCGCGTGCCGGACTCCGGCGAGGTGCGCCTCGGCGACGTGCCGGTATCCGCGCTGGGCGACACCGCCCGGTCCCGGCTGCGGCGCGAACGGCTCGGCTTCGTCTTCCAGGACGGACAGCTCGTCCCCGAGCTCTCCGCCCGCGAGAACGTGGCGCTCCCCCTCCTCCTGGGTGGCACGCGCAGGGGCGAGGCGCTCAGGACCGCCGACGAATGGCTCGAGCGGCTCGGCATCGGGCAGGCGGCGGGGCGCCGTCCCGGCGAGATGTCCGGCGGGCAGGCGCAGCGGGTGGCCGTGGCGCGAGCGATGGTCCACGGCCCGTCGGTCGTGTTCGCCGACGAGCCCACCGGTGCGCTGGACCAGGCCACCGGCCACGAGGTCATGCAGGTGCTCACCACCACGACCCGGATGTCCGGCGCCACGCTCGTGGTCGTCACGCACGACACCCAGGTCGCGTCCTGGTGCGAGCGGCTCGTCGAGCTGCGCGACGCCATGATCCACGCCGACCGGAAGCTGGAGGCCGCGCGATGAACCAGGTCCTCTCCCTCGCTCCCCGGCTGGCCGTGGCACGCATGCGCGGCGCGCGGGCCGGCGCCACGCTCGACGTGCTCGCCGTCGTCACGTTCGCGGTCAGCTCGTTCCTCGCGCTCACCGTGGTGGGCGGCACGTGGATGTTCATCACCCGCTTCCAGGAGGCGCCGCAGTCCGTCCTCACCGCCATGGCGCTCGATCCCGAGTGGGCCGACAACCAGCTGCAGGTGTACGTGGTGCTCGCCGCGATCGCCTGCGCGCTGCTGGTGCTGCCGGTCCTCGGCCTCGGCGCCGCCGCCGCCCGGCTCGGCGCGCGCGGCCGCTCCCGCCGGCTGGCCTCGATGCGGCTCGTCGGCATGACCGGGGGCGAGGTCGTGTCCCTGTCCGTGCTCGAGACCCTCGTCCAGGCCGCGGCCGGCACGATCGTCGGTGGCGCGCTGTGGCTGCTGTCCCTTCCCCTGTGGCAGGCCGTGTCCTTCCAGGGCGTTCCTATCGGCGCCACGGAGATGCTCGTGCCGCTCTGGCTCGGCCTCGCCACGGTCGCCGGTCTGCTCGCTCTCGCCGCGCTGTCCACGGTGGTCGGACTGCAGCGCGTGCGGATCAGCCCCCTCGGCGTGGCCGCCCAGCAGGTGCCCCCGCGGCTCAAGGCCTGGCGGCTCGTCATCATGGTCGCGGCCGTGCTCGCGTTCGCGCTGGTGTCCCAGTCGTTCGGGGACGCCGTCGCGGCCTCGGAGCTGTTCGGCTACGCGTTCCTCGTCGGGATGATGCTCGTGGTCATCGGCGCCCTCAACCTCGTGGGCCCGTGGGTGCTCCAGCTCGTGGCCCGGCCGCTCGCCCGCACCTCCTCGGTGCCGCGGCTGCTCGCCGCGCGCCGCATCGTCGACGACCCGCGGGCCGCGTGGCGCAACGTCTCGAGCGTGGCGCTGCTCGGCATGATCGCCGCGTTCGCGGCACTGCTGCCCTCGGACGCCGACTCCCTCGGCGCGGACCGCGCGAGCCTCATCATGGCCACCGACATGCGCACGGGCGTGGTCATCACGCTCGCCGTGGGGCTCGTCGTCGCCGCGACGTCGACGCTCGTCAACCAGGCGTCCACCGTGGTCGACCGGGCCGAGGAGTCGGTCGCCATGGACCGCGCGGGGACGCCCCGGCCGGTGTTCGCGGCGCTGCGCCGGCACCAGGTCCTCGTGCCGCTCGTGGTCACGCTCGCGATCTCGATCGGCGTGGGCGTGCTGCTGTCGGTGCCGTTCCTCGCCTTCTCGAGGCCGAGCGCCACCGGGATCCTCGTCGTGCTCGCCACCGTGGTGCTCGGCGTGCTGCTCACCCTGCTGTCCGCGGAGGCCTGCCGGCCGCTGCAGTCCACGGTGCTCGGGGATCAGCGCCGCCGCAACGACTGATCGCTCCCGCACCTGCCCGGTTCGCCGAGTGTGCGGTTCTTTATCGCCGAGTGTGCGGTTCGGGATCGCCGAGAGTGCGGTCGGGGCCCTCCCCGACCGCACTCTCGGCGTGGGGTCTGCTGAACAGATGAGCGACACCTGATCTGCGCACCAGCACCCTCAGTCTCGGGGTTCGGCCGACTTCCGTTCTGGGGCCGGGGGCGGGGCCGGACGGGACCGGTCGGCGATCCGCTCGGCCTCGTCGGCCACGTGAGGATGCAGCTCGCGCAGCACCGAGAGGACCTCGACGGGCAGCGGCTCCCTGGCCAGCACTGCGGACGCGACGTACATCGAGTCGTCCCGAGCGATCTCGACGAGACGGGCAAGGGACGTGGCCGGGTCCACCACTTCCTTGTGCAGACGATTCATGTGCCAGGTCTCGTCCTGCATGGCGCGATGCCTCGCGGTGGCCGCGCGGTGCGCGACGTCGTCGTGCTCGTGTCGGATCCGGTACTCGCGAGTGATCTCACCGAGCGGGGGGCCACCGGTCGGCGGGTACGCGCGCTGGGCGGAAACGAATCGACGCCACAGGTCGTCGTCGGCCCCGATCCGCCACATGTAGTTGAGGATCGCCCCACCGACGCGATTCACCGGCTGCGCCTCGATAACCTCCAGCGGCGCGTTCTTCTCGCTCGCGATCGACTCGGCCATGTCGGGGCGCGCCTCAACGAGACTGCGGAGCACGGCTTCGCTGAGACTCGGGTTCATCAGGACGGAGACGACGACGTTCATCGAGTCGGACCGGGTGAGCTCCAGGAGACGCCACTCGGGCGTCTCCCCGCTGCTCGCCTCCAGGGCATCGCGGTCACTATCGGAAATCTTCATCATCTCACCGACAGGAGTGTCGTTGCCGACGCGTAGTCATGAGTTCTCGAGGCTACCTCTCGCGGTCGCGCAGCGTGGCCGTGAGGCCGACCAGGTAGGTGGACAGCGCGGGCGGCAGCCCTGCCTCGGCGGCCTCCAGGGCCTGCCCGAGCAGGGCGTCGACCTGCTCGAGGACGGCGGCCCGCGCGCCGGTGGAGACGATGATCGTGCGCAGGACCTCTGCCCCGTCGTCGTCGAGGTCGGGATCGCCCAGCAGCCGGTCGAGGTCCCTGCGCTGGTCCGGGTCCGCCCGCTGAGCCGCCAGCCGGACGTGCTCGGTGCGCTTGCCGTCGCGCAGGTCGGAGACGACGGACTTGCCCGTCGTCGCCGGCTCGCCGAACAGCCCGAGATCGTCGTCCCTCAGCTGGTAGGCCACACCGAGCGGCTCGCCCACCTCGGCGAGGACCGCTCGGACGGGCTGGTCGTCCATGCCGGCGGCCACCGCACCCAGCACGAGCGGCAGCGTGATGCTGTACGACGCCGTCTTCAGCGCCGCCACCACGAGCGGCCGGGACGTCGCGGGCTCCGCGGTCTCGGACCAGACGTCGAGCGTCTCGCCGGCGATCGCCTGCTCGAGCGCCGCCAGCGCGGCCTCCGCGAGCCGCAGCCGGACGGCCGTCGACGCAGGGGCCGAGACGAGCGCCGCGACGGCCGTGCTCATCGCGAGGTCCCCGGACAGCACGCCGGCCGCCATGCCCCGCCGCCCCGCGTCGCCCGCATCCTCGCCCGCCTCGCGGGCCGCGTCCTCCACCCGGGCGACGACACCGACGCGGCCATGGCGCACGCGGTCACCGTCGATGAGGTCGTCGTGGACGCAGAGCCCGACGTGCAGGAGCTGCTGGGCGGCCGCGACCCGGCGCAGCAGCTCCGGGTCCGTCCCGCCGAACGCGTAGTAGGCCGCGGCAACGAGCCGAGGCCGGAGGTACTTGCCGCCGTCGGCGGCGCGTGCGGCCTCGACCAGCTCGGTGAGGGCGTCCGACGCCGAGGGGCCGCCCGACACGCCGGCCCACAGCTCGTCGGTCAGGGTGTGCGCGCCGGCCATGAACTCCTCGACGCGCGCCATCACCTCCTCGAGGCCGATGACAGTCACCGGCGAGGCCGGCGCCGTCGCGGGCGAGGCGGCGCTACCCATGGGCGGGCCGCACGCCTCGGGCACGCATCTGCTCGACCTGCAGCACCGACCACGGGCTGAAGACCATCGGCGCGGCCGCGATCGCGGTCAACATGTCGTCGATCTCGATCCACGCCCACTCCTCGACCTCGTCGGGGGCCGGCACCGGGTCGCCGACGACCTCCCCGACGAACACCGGGCAGATCTCGTTCTCGACGATCCCGTCGCTCGCGACCGCCCGGTAGCGGAAGTCCGGCAGCAGTGGCCGGACCCGCGCGACCTCGAGGCCGAGCTCGTCGCGCATCCGGCGCACAACAGCGTCCTCCGACGTCTCCCCCGGTCCGGGATGCCCGCAGCACGCGTTGGTCCACACGCCCGGCCAGGTCGTCTTGCTCAGCGCGCGGCGAGTGAGGAGCGTCCGGCCGCGCGCGTCGAGCACGTAGCAGGAGAAGGCGAGGTGCAGCGGCGTGGCGTCGGTGTGGATCTCGGCCTTCGGGGCGGTGCCGACGGGGGTCCCGTCCTCGTCGACGAGGACGACGAGCTCCTCCCCGGTCGCGCCGGCCTCCCCCGCGGTCACCCCGTTCCTCCCGCTCCCGCGCCGCCCAGGCCCTGCGCGGCGAGGACGAGGTCGCGCACGGCGGTCGCGCGGACCGACTCCACGTCGTCCGCCAGCAACGACGGGTCGGAGGTGAGCAGCATCGGGCCGTCGGCGGCACTGTCCGGCAGCCGGCCGTGCGTCCCGCGCACGAGTCGCGGGTCCAGGGGAACGGTGCTCATCGCGTACCTGAGGCCCACCTTCTTCTTCACGAGGTTGAGCCCGGCCTTGGCCTTGGCGAGCCGGTCCTCGGGGTCGAAGAACAGCTCGGCGGGGTCGTACCCGGGCTTGCGGTGGATGTCGACGCCGCGGGCGTACTCGGGCGCGCGGTCGTCGTCGAGCCAGAAGTAGTAGGTGAACCAGGCGCCGGGCTCGGCGACGGCGACGAGGTCGCCCGCGCGCTCGTGGTCGAGCCCGTAGCGGGCCTGCTCGCTTCGGTCGAGCACCTCGTCGACCCCGGCCAGCCCGCCGACGATCGCCCGCACCCGTGGGAGGTCGGCCGGGTCGGGGACGTAGACGTGGGCGACCTGATGGTCGGCGACGGCGAACGCCCGCGACGTCCACGGGTCGAGCTGCTCGCGCCGCTGTTGGACGTACACCTCGAGGAGGCCCTCGCGGCGCAGCGCCCGGTTGATGTCGACCGGCCGGTCGGCGTCCGCGATCCCGTACTCGCTCAGCGCGATGACGGAGTAGCCGAGCTCGAGCGCGTCGTCGAGCAGCGGGGCGAGCGCGGCGTCGAGGTCGGCGGCGGCCCGGTCGGCCTCGGGCGAGTCCGGGCCGAAGCGCTGCAGGTCGTAGTCCAGGTGCGGCAGGTAGGTCATCACCAGGTCCGACTCCGGCTGGCCGAACCGGCCCCGGAGCTGGCCGCGAGTGGCCTCGATGAGCCAGCGCGAGGAGACGATCGACGCGGTGGGCCCCCAGTACTGGAACAGCGGGAACTCCCCCAGCTCGCCGACGAGCTGATCGTGCAGGGCGGGCGGGCGCACGTAGGCGTCGGGGCTCTTGCGGCCGTCGGCGTGATAGATGGGCCGGGGGGTGACGGTGATGTCCGTCGTCGCGCCCATGGCGTACCACCAGCCCATGTTCGCCACCCGGAAGGCAGGTTCGGCCCGGCGGGCGGTCTCCCAGACCTTCTCGGCCTCGACGAGGCGGTTGTGCTGGCGCCACAGGAGCGGGTCGCCGAGGCCGCGGAAGTACCAGCCGTTGCCGACGATCCCGTGGTCGCGCGGCATGCGGCCGGTGAGGATCGTCGACTGCACGCTGCACGTGACGGCGGGCAGGATCGTGTCGTGCCGGACGGCCCGCCCCTGCTCGCCGAGGGCGCGCAGCCGGGGCATGTGGGCCAGGGTCTTCGGGGTGAGGCCGACGACGTCGAGAAGCAGGACGCGGTTCATCGGGCCACCTCCTTCCTCGTGCGGGGGTCGCCGGCGGGGATCATCTCCGGCGGGAGGGCGTCGGCGAGGTGCTCGGTCGCCCAGCGGAGCTCGGCGGCGATCCCACCGACGAGGCTGTCCGGCTGCAGCGCGTCCGGGAGCACGTGCCAGGTGTAGGTCTCGACGTCGAGGTGTGCCTCGTCCCCGTGCGGGGCGTCGAGCACGGCGTCGACGGCGGACGCGAGCACCTCGGTCGTGGCCCGCAGCGGCTCCGCGGGTCGTGCGTGCAGCGGGATGTGGACGTGCACGCGCCACGGGCGGTCGACCGGCCAGGCGGGGTCGGCGCGCAGGACGTCGATGAGGTCGTCGGCCGCGAGCGCCTCCCACTCGTCGGCGGGCGGACCGTCGCCGGGGCCACGCGCCTGGTCGGCGCCGCCCGGCCGCGCCCGGACCTGGTGGACGTAGCGGGCCTCGGCGAACGGCTCGAGCGCCGCCATGACGCCCGGCGCGGACGGGTCGGGCACCTCGAGCGCGACGGAGGCCTGGACCTTGACGACCCGCACCCCGGCCGCGTTCGCGGCGGCGACCGCGCCGGCGGGGTCGGCGAACGAGACCGCGAGGTGGCAGGTGTCCAGGCACAGCCCCACGTAGCCGTCCTCGATCAGCGCCGGGCGGGCGCCGAGCCAGGCGACGACGTCGGCAACGTCGTCGAGGATGCAGCCCGGTTCCGGCTCGACGGCGAGGCGGACAGTGCGTCCGGTGCTCGCCTCGAGCTCGCGCAGGTGGGCGACGAGCGCGGTGAGGTTGTCCTCGGCCTCGGCGTCGGCGGCCGCGTCCCAGCCGGTGCGCCAGCCCAGCGGCAGGGTGGAGATGCTGCCCGAGCCGCCCGCGGGCAGGAGGTCGGCGAGCGCCGTCGCGCAGTCCTTCGTGTAGGCCAGCCGCTCTGGGGTGGTCCAGTCCGGGCGGTAGACGGCGAGCTTGACGACGTCGTCGTGGAAGCCCGCGAAAGGGAACGCGTTGACGGTGCGCAGCTCGAGTCCCTCGGCCGCCAGCACATCGCGGAGCCGGTCGCGCGCCGCGGGGTCGCCGGCGAGCTCGGCGGCGGCGCCGACCGGGAGCCAGAGGCCCACGCCGAGCGTGTCGAGCCCGGCCTGGCGGCGGACCGGTCCCGCGTGGCGGCGGAGCTGGTCGATGATGCCGTCGAGGTCCTCGGCAGGGTGGACGTTGGTGCAGTAGGACAGGTCCATCAGGCCTCCCGGCGCGACTTCATGCCGCGCAGGACCGAGTTGCCCTCGAACAGGTCGGGGCCCTGCCGCTCGGGCTCGAAGCCGGGGATCGGTTCGAGCTCGAGGCGGCCGGACTGGCCGTAGAACTTGACGGGGTTGCGCCACAGGACCTTGTCGACGTCGTCCTCGCTGAAGCCGGCCTCGAGCATCGCGTGTCCGGTCTTCAGGGTCTTCAGCGGGTCGGAGCGGCCCCAGTCGGCGGCGGAGTTGACGATGATCCGGTCCAGGCCCAGGCGCTGCATGATCGCGACGACGCGGGTCTCGTCCATCTTCGTGTCGGGGTAGATGGAGAAGCCCATCCAGGCGCCAGTGTCGGCGACCATGTCGACGCACGTCTCGTTGAGGTGGTCGACGAGCACCCGCTCGACGCTCAGGCCCGACTCGGCGACGACGTCGAGGGTGCGCTGCGTGCCCGGCGCCTTGTCGCGGTGCGGGGTGTGCACGAGGGCCGGCAGCTCGAACTCGATCGCGAGCGCCAGGTGGCGGGCGAGGATGTCGTCCTCCTCCGGCGTCATCGAGTCGTATCCCGTCTCCCCGACGGCGACGACCCCGTCCTTGCCCAGGTAGCGGGGCAGGATGTCCATCACCTCGGTCAGGCGGGGGTCGCCGGCCTCCTTGGGGTTGAGCGCGATCGTGCAGTGATGCCGGATGCCGAACTGCGCGGAGCGGAAGCGCTCCCAGCCGATGAGGGAGTCGAAGTAGTCGACGAAGGACCCGACGTTGGTGCGCGGCTGGCCGAGCCAGAACGCCGGCTCGACGAGGGCCCGCACGCCCGCGGCATACATGGCCTCGTAGTCGTCGGTGGTGCGGGAGGTCATGTGGATGTGGGGGTCGAAGATGCGCATGTCACGCCTCCTGGGGGCGGTCGTCGATATGGGGCTGCTCGTGCGTCTGGGGCTGCTCGTCGATGAGGTGCAGGTCGTCGGGGACGGTGCGGCCGGCCGCGCGGCGCTCCTCGGCGAACCGGGCGGCCATCGCGGCGAGCTCGGCGTCGCGCCGGTCGTCGAGGCCGGCGACGACGCTCAGGGGGACGCCCATGAACACGAGCTTGAGGACGCCGTGGCGCCACGCGTGGGCGTCGAGGTGGGCCGCGGCCAGCGGGCCCATGGCGGCGGCGACGAGGCGGGGGTCGTTGGTGCGCAGGGCGTCGGCTGTGAGGTCGAGGCCGGTGGCGCGCCAGTCGTCGTCGAGCTCTCCGGACGCGGTCAGGGTGCCGAGACCGCGCAGGACGCCGCGGCGCTCGGAGTCGTCGCCGTGCTCGTAGAGGGCGCGGACGGTGTCCGGTCCCGCGCCGGCGTCCTTCAGCGCGCGGACGATCGTGGCGCGGGCCTCGTCGTCGGCCGTGCCGCCGAACCCGGCGGTGTCGGTGGGGTCGAGGGGCGCACGGCCGACCTTGCGGCCGGCCTCGGCGAACAGCCGGGTCGCCCGGGCGGGCTCCTCGGTGACCGCGGCGACGGCGGTGGCGGTCCACGGGTCACGGGCGGAGGCGTCTCGCGCGGCGGCCGCCCCGGTCGTGGCACCGGCCTCGACGGCGGGCGCTCCGGCCGTGCCGTCGGCTGTCGCTGCCGCCCCCGGGGCTTCGGCGGCGGCCTCCCATGCCACGAGGGACGTGCGGGCGAGCCGCGGGGCGTCGTGGGAGTGCCGGGGCAGCTCCACGGCGGCAACCCCCGCGTACCCGATCTCGCGCAGCGTCGCGATCGCGGCGATCAGGTCCAGCTCGCCGGCGCCGAGCTCGAGGTGCTCGTGGACGCCAGGGAGCATGTCGTCGACCTGCACGTTGCGCAGGAGCGTGCCGGCCGCCCGCAGCGCGCCGACCACGCCGTCCGGCTCCACCGCCACGCAGTGGCCGAGGTCGACGGTGATGCCCACGCCCTCCGGCTCACCGAGTGCGGTGCGCAGCCGGAGCGCGTCGGCGACGGTCTCCACCAGCATCCCCGGCTCGGGCTCGATCGACAGGACCACGCCGCGCTCGGCGGCGAACGGCACGAGCTCGGCAAGGCGCCCGACCATCAGGTCCCAGCCCTCGTCGGCGGTGACGTCCTCCGGCAGCACCCCGCTCCACAACGAGACGCAGTCGGCCCGCAGGACCTGTGCGATCTCCACCGCGCGCCGTAGGAAGGCCGTTCGGGCGTCGGCGTCCCGGTCGACGAGGGTGGGGCGGTGCTTGCGCCGCGGGTCGAGGAGGTAGCGGGTGCCGGTCTCGACCACCGAGCGGAAGCCGCGCCGGTCCAGGTCCGCGGCGAGCGCCTCGGCGGACTCCCGCCACCCGTCCGCGAACGGGTCGAGGTGGGGGTGGCCGATCGTCAGGGCGACGGCCTGGTAGCCGGTCTCTGCCATGACGTCGAGCGCGTCGGCCAGTCGGTGGTCGGCGAACCCGTTGGTGCCGTAGCCGAGGGCCCAGGCGTCGCTGGTCGTGTGGCGCGTGGTCATGTGACGTCTCCCTTCGTGCGTGCGCGCGCGACCAGGCGGCTCGCGCCCTGGACGGCGAGGAGAGCGGCCGTACCGATCGCGTGCCCGGTGCGGGCGACGAGCGCCGTCTGCAGCGGGACCATCCCGCGTATGCCCTGCCTCGTAGCGGTACGGGCGTGGTCCGCGGTGGGCTCGCGCGCCGCGTCGACCTGCGGGGGCAGGACGGCGCCGGCGTAGGTGGCGGCGCCCAGGACCGCCCCGGCGGCGGCTCCCCGGCGGGCGCCGACGGGGACGAGCGCGGCGGTGCCGGTGGTGACGGCGACGGCGGCCGAGGCGGCGGCGCGGCTCGTGCCGTGCACCTCACCCATGGACACGGTGGTGACTGCGGCGGTGTGCGCGGCCATGAGCGCGGCCGGCAGCGCGGCCCGGCGCCAGCCCGGGCCGGCGGCGCCCATGAGGACGTCCAGCCCGCGGCACACGGCCATGACCGGCGGTCCCGCCGGCGTCGACTTGGCCAGCAGGTCGTAGATCCACACCGAGGCGGCCAGCGCGAGCGCGACACGGCCGTGCGGGCGGCCCGCGCCGAACGCCAGGCCGACGCCCGTGGCCGTCAGGCCGGCGCCCACGACCAGGGCCGTCTCGCGCGGCACGCGCCCGGAGGGGATGGGCCGCTCGGGCCGCTCGACGGCGTCGAGGTCGGCGTCGGCGTAGTCGTTGAGGGCCATGCCGGCCGCGTAGATGCACGCGGAGGACAGGGCGAGCGGCACGGCGCGGCCGCCCACCCGCCCGCGCGCGGCCGTGGCACCGACGAGCGTGTCGCCGACGACCGTCAGCGCAGCGGGCGCCCGGACCAGCTCGAGGACATCGGCCGGCGCCGTCATCGTCCGGCGGAGACGCGCGTGTCGGCCGCGGGCGTGCCGGCGTCGTCGTGCGTGCCCTCGTGTCCCGGCGCGGCGCCACGAGCTCCCGTCGCCGCGAACAGCGAGGTCTGCTCGACCCACGCGGCGAACCGCCTGGTCTGCTCGGCGAACGCGTGCACGTCGCTGCCCCACGGATCCTTGAAGAAGCAGCCGAGCTCGGTGACCGCGCCGGCCACACCGGCGTCGGAGGCGAGGGCGAGCGAGCGGACGAGGTCGATGACGAGCGGCGCCGCGAGTGCGGAGTCGTGGGCGCTCCACGTGGTCTGCAACGTGATGCGGCTGCCGAGGAAGCCCACGGCGTGGACGTGGTCCCAGGCGGTCTTGACGTTGCCCATGTCCGGCACGTTGTCGATGTGCAGGGGCGTGTGCACGTCGTCCCCGACGAGCGCGTGCAGCCCACGGTTCTTGGAGGCGAGCTTGGAGCTCACGGCGCGCGGGTCCGCGAGCGTCGCGCCGTCGCCGCCCCCGAGGATGTTCGTGCCGGCCCAGGACAGGACCTTGAGGTTGCGCGCGGCGAACATCGGGGCGATGACCGTGCGGAGCAGCGTCTCGCCGGTCTTGCCGTCCTGCCCGGCGTACGGGACGCCGGCCAGCTCGGCGCGGGCGCGCAGCACGGGCAGGCTCAGGGCGGCGGACGGGGTGAATCCGGCGTAGGGCGAGCCGGCCTGGACGGCCGCGGCGGCGGCGACCGCGCTCGCCGGCAGCACGTCGCCGTCCGGCGACTTCAGCGCCTCGAGCAGGTCGTCCTCCGAGTGGAAGGCCGGGTGGTCGTCCGGCAGGGCCTCGGTCGAGGAGATGTCGACGACGACCACGGTGCGCAGGCCGTGGCGGTCCTTGAAGGAGGTGATGTCGGCGGCCATCGCGTCGATCGCCTCCTGCTGCGTGGCGGCGGCCAGCGGGACAGGACACAGCTCGTCGTCGATCTCCGCAAGGTCCTCGGCGACCTGGTCGACCAGCTCGCGCGGGAACAGCCCGCCGGCGGCGAGTGCGGCGGCCTTCGTCGCCAGCGGGGTCGTCTCGACGTCGTGCCCACCGACGACGATGTCGCCGAACCCGACGAAGGGGGCGTCGGCGAGGTCGCCGGCCGCGGTGGTGACGCCGTGCGGCTCGACCAGCTCGTGGGCCAGCGCCCGCAGACCGACCGTCGCGGTGGTCGCGAGCGAGCCGCGCGCTCCGATGAACCACGCGCCGACGGCGCCCTGGTGGTTCGTGGAACGGGTCCTGTCATTCATTGAAGATCCTTCTCGATTCGCCTGCCCGAGCGACATCACCGGGGGGACGGTGCGGAAGCGCTCGTTGATCCCGCGTCTTGCACTCTATGTCACCTGTTGGCCCATGCAACTCGCCACGGCTGCACTTATGTTCATTGCGATAAGAAGGCGCTCACCTGCGCGTTCTCCATCGGGGGACCACCCCGGCGCCGCGGCCGCCACCGGCGCCGCTGAGAACGCTCTCACCGGCACCTTGACCACTGCCTCATGCCGGCGCGCGATCATGGAGACATGCGAACGAACCGACTCACCGCCACCCTGTCCGCCTCGACGCTCGCCCTCGCGCTCGTCCTCGCCGGGTGCTCCTCCTCGACCGACGACGGGTCGGGCGCCGAGGACCAGACGGGGTCGGCCGACACCGGCACCGGCGATGACGCCGGCACCGACGACTCCGGCGAGGCGGGCGGCCAGGACGACTCCGGCGAGACCGGGTCCGAGGGCGCGGATGGCCAGGACGACTCCGGCGAGTCGGGCTCCGCCAGCTCTGGCGAGGCCGGGTCCGACGGCGCCGAGCTGCCCGGCGTGGCCGAGCTCGCCGCCGCCGTCAACGCGGCCCTCGAGGTCGCCCCGGAGGGCGACGTCGTGATGGTCGAGCGGGACGACACCGGGTACGAGGTCGACGTCGTCGACGGCTCGACGCTCATCGACGTCACGCTGCGCGCCGACCACTCGATCGTCGAGCAGGAGTCCGACGACGTGGACGACGACACGGTCGCCGAGCTCGAGACCGCCGAGCTGACGATCATCGACGCGATCACGGCCGCCGCCGAGGAGGGCGCGATCAGCGACGACCCGATGGTCGAGGAGATCGAGCTCGACACCGAGGACGGCACGGTCTACTGGGAGTTCGACCACGACGAGGACGACGAGGTCGACGTCTACGTCGACGCCGTCACCGGTGAGGTCCGCGTCGGCTGACGCCCCACGGGCCGGCCGGCCTCACGGGGTGCGCCTCACGGGTGCGCGCCGGCCGACCCCACCACTGCGGGGAGCGCTGCCCCAGGTAGCGCTCCCCGCCGTCGGCCATGGCCGTGCGGCGCCCGGCTCCCTAGCCTCCGACCATGACCACGACCCGCCCCCGGCGCTCCCCCCTCGCCGCCGCCGCAGCCGCCCTGCTCCTCGCGCTCGTCGGCGGGTGCGCCGGCGGTGAGGTCGTCGGCACCGCACCGCCGACCGACGGCACGGACAGTCCCGAGCCGCCTATTCCCACGACCGACGACGTCCTCGACGTCGACCCGATCTCGCTGGTCACGGTCGACACCCTCCTCCTCGAGTCCACGGCGACGTCACCCGCCCTCACGCTCGACGAGGTCCGGTCCCTCGAGGACGCGACCCTGGACCACACGGGGCACGACGTCGCCCTCGGCCTCCACCCCGAGGACACCAGCGGGGGCGAGGCATGGCAGGTCTGGTCGGTCGGCGACGACGAGATGGCGCTGACCGAGCTCCTGAACGGCCGGGTCGACACCGGGCGGTCCGAGTCCTTCCCGTTGACGGAGGACGAGGCCGGCGGCACAGAGGCCCTGGAGATCGTCCTGGGCTGGCAGGTCCGGGTGTCCGACGCCGTCGAGAACGCGCTGCAGGTCCTGCCCGGCGAGGTCCTCGTCGCGATGCCGCCCGACGAGCCGGCGTCGATCCTGCTCGTCGGCATCCGCACCGACGACGGCGACTTCGCACGCGTCGGCATCGAGGCGGTGACCGGCGATGTTCTCAACGTCGTCACCCCCGATCCGACCACGGGCGACCACGACGACCAGCTGTGCGAGCAGGACGGGACCGGATGTGACGGCGACACGGAGACCCCGACCCCGCACGCGCCCGACGCAGCCCCGGACCACGCACCGGGCACCACTCGCGACACGGCACCCGGCGAGCCGCGCGGGCCGGTCGCGTGACCGAGACGTCCCGGGCCGGTGACCCGGCCCCTGAGACTCAGGGCTCCCGGTGCAGGAGGGTGTGGGTGGCCTGCGCGCGCGGTCGGATGACGATCGAGTCGAGGTTGACGTGATGCGGACGGGTGAGGGCGAACGTGATGACGTCGGCCACGTCGTCGGCGGTGAGCGGCTCGGCCACGCCCTCGTAGACCTTCGCGGCCGCCTCGACGTCGCCCCGGTAGCGGTTGACCGAGAACTCGGGCGTGGCGACCAGGCCCGGCTGGATGTCGAGCACGCGGATCGGCTCGCCCATGAGCTCGAGCCGGAGCGTGTCGACGATCATCCGGGCCGCGTGCTTCGCCCCCGTGTACCCGGCGCCGCCGGGGTAGGTCCCGGTCGCGGCGGTCGAGGTGACCACGAGGACGTCCCCGCCTCCGTCGGCGCGCAGGTGCGGGAGGAGGGCCCGGGTGACCCGCAGCGTGGTGAGCACGTTGAGGTCGTACATCCGCGCCCAGTCCGCCGGGTCGCCGTCCTCGACCCTGTCGGCCCCGACGGCTCCGCCGGCGTTGTTGACGAGCGAGGTCAGCGGCCCGCCGGCGATCACGTGGTCGGCGAGCGCGTCGACGTCGGCCTGCACGGTGAGGTCGGCGACGAACGTGTCGCAGCTGATCTCGTCGGCGAGGGTGGCGAGCCGGTCGGCCCGGCGGGCGGTGGCGACGACGCGGTACCCGGCCCGCGCGAGGTGCTGGGCGGTCGCGCGGCCGATGCCGGACGATGCTCCGGTGACGAGGGCGCGCGGGGCGCCCGGGGCGGACGGCGCTGGGTGGTCGGTACTCATGGGTCCATCATGTAGTCACTGACCACGCAGGACCGGCGGGAGGACACACACGTGCGCATCGGATTCATCGGGGCCGGGGCGATGGCCTCGGCCATCGCCCACGGGGTGGCCGCCTCGGCAGGCGGGCACGAGATCGTCGTCACCGACGTCGTCGCGGCCTCGGCGGAGCGGGTCGCCGCCGCGGTGGGCGGCACGGCGGTGCCCGACGCCGACGCCCTGGTCCGCGAGGTCGGTCCGGACGGGCTCGTGGTCGTCGCGGTCAAGCCGCACGTCGTGCTGGGCGTGCTCGAGGGGGTCCGCGAGTCGCTGGCCGAGACCGGCGCACCCGTGGTGTCGATCGCCGCCGGGCTGCAGCTGGCCACGCTGACGTCCGCGGTGCCGGACGGTCACCCGGTGGTACGTGCGATGCCGAACGTGGCCGCCCAGGTCGGCGTCGGCGCCGCGGCCGTGTGCGGGAACGACGCGGCGACCGAGCAGCAGGTCTCCGCCGTCGTCGAGGTCTTCGAGGCCGTCGGCACCGCGGAGGTGCTCGAGGAGCGGCACTTCAGCGCGTTCACCGCCATCGCGGGCTCCTCACCCGCATTCGTGTTCCAGCTCGTCGACTCCCTGGCGCGCGCCGCCGTGGCGGCAGGGCTCCCGAAGGCGCAGGCCGTGCGGATCGCCGCGCAGGCCGCCGCGGGTGCGGGCACGCTCGCGCGCGAGCTCGCCGCCGAGGGCACGAGCCCCCAGGACCTCGTCGACCGGGTGTGCTCGCCTGGTGGCACGACGGTCGCCGGCATGGTCGCGCTCGACGCCGCGGGCTTCCCCGCCGCCGTCGTGGCCGGGGCGAACGCGGTGATGGCGCGCGACGCCGAGCTGGCCGGGGACTGACCCGGCCAGCTCGCCGGCCCACCACGCCGAACTGGACCATGCCCGGTCGAGACTGACCACGCAGAGGTCCAGCTCGACCGCTACCGGTCCAGCTCGCCGGCGGTCGGTCCGACGAGCACCCGGACTCAGGCGTCGACCAGCTCCTGCGAGCCGGCGAGCCCGGCGAAGACTCCCCCGCGGGAGACGAGCTCGGCGTAGGTCCCCCGCTCGACGACCCGGCCGTGGTCGAGGACCGCGATCTGGTCCGCTCCTGCGATGGTCGACAGGCGGTGGGCGATGGTGATCGTGGTGCGCCCCTCGGCGAGCGCGTCGAGCGCCTCCTGGACGGCCCGTTCCGTGCTCGTGTCGAGCGCGGAGGTCGCCTCGTCGAGGACGAGGACGCGGGGGTCCCGCAGGATGGTGCGGGCGATGGCGATGCGCTGCTTCTCACCGCCGGAGAACCGGTGGCCGCGGGCGCCGACCACAGTGTCGTAGCCGTCGGGGAGGTCCTCGATGAGCTCGTGGACCTGGGCGGCGCGGGCCGCGGCGACGATCTCCTCGTCGGGCGCGTCGGGCCGGGCGTAGCGCAGGTTCTCGCGGATCGTCGTGTGCAGCAGGTAGGTCTCCTGGGAGACGACGCCGACCACCGAGGCGAGGTCGGCGAGCGCCATGTCGCGCAGGTCGACGCCGTCGATCGTCACCCGGCCGGCGGACGGGTCCGCGAGGCGGGCGACGAGCGAGCCGAGCGTGGACTTCCCCGAGCCGGTGTGCCCGACCAGGGCGAGCGACCGCCCCGCCGGCACGTCGAGGTCGATGCCGTCCAGCGCGGGCACGGAGGAGCCCGGGTAGCTGTAGCCCACGCCCTCGAGCCGCACATGGCCGCTGACGGCCCCGGGGTCGATCTCGGCCGGGTCGGCCGGGTCGTCGATCTCGACCACGAGGTCCAGGTACTCGAAGACGCGGCTGAACAGGGCCATGGAGGTGACGACCTGCACGCCCACGTTGAGCACGCCCATGAGCGGGCGGAACAACTGGGACTGCAACGCGGTGAACGCCACGAGCGTCCCGATCGTCATGCCGCCGGACGTAGCCGGGAGGCCCGCGACCAGGTAGATGAGCGCCGGGATCGCGGCGAACACGATGCTCAGGCTGGCCATCCGCCAACGTCCGGCGAGCTGGGAGCGCACCTCGAGGTCCGCGAGGTCGCGGGACGTGCCCGCGAAGGCCGCCGACGCGGTCGGTCCGGTGCCGAGGATCTTGCCCAGGGTGACGCCGCTGACGGACAGCGACTCCTCGACCTGGCTCTGCAGGTCGGCCATCGCGCGCTGGCGCCGCGTGGTGATCTCCCGGCGCAGGAGCGCGACACGTCGGGTCAACCAGATCGCGGGCGGCAGCACGGCGAGCGAGAGCAGCGACAGCTGCCAGGACAGGGCGACCATCGCCACCGCGGTGCCGACCGCCGTCGTCACGTTGGTGGCCATCGAGGTGGCGGTCGTGGTGACGACGGACTGCATGCCCTGGATGTCCTGCGTGAGGCGGGCCTGGACCTCGCCGCCTCGGGTGCGGGTGAAGAAGTCGACGGACTGACGCTGGAGGTGGGTGAAGACGTCGGTGCGCAGCCCGTGCATGACGCGCTGGCCGACGGTCGTGGACATCCAGGTCTGCACCACCCCGAGAACGGCGGTGACGATGGTGACGGCGAGGAGCCCGCCCACGAGCCACAGCAGGAGCGGGACGTCCTGGTGCGGGATCGCGTCGTCGATGAGGTGCTTGGTGATGAACGGGGTCGCGAGGCCGACGAGCGAGGTCGCGACGATGAGGATCATGACCACGGCGATCGTGCCGCGGTGGGGAGCGAAGAGCGCGCCGATGCGGCGCAGGCTGACAGGGTGCTCGGCGAGCTGGGCCCTGTCGGCCGGGTCGACGGTGGCGACCCTGCCGCCCGGGCCGCCAGGTCCACCGGGTCCGCCAGGTCCACCCAGGCCACCGGGGCCGCCAGGTCCGCCCGGGCCACCGGGCACGCCGGTTCCGTCGGACGCGCCGCCGCCCTGATGCGTGTGGCGCGAGGGGCCACCACCTCGGCGGCCGGAGGAGAAGTTGTGGGGTGCTGCCATGGCGCACCACCTCCTGTTCGTCGGAGTCGTCGGGCTCGACGGCGCGACCGGGCGACCGGCCGGAGCCATATAGTGAGGTTACCTCACGATGAGGGTAACCGCGACGGGCAGTACGCTATTCCGGTGAGCCGCCAGTCCGCCTCCCCCGCGCACCCGCACGACGAACGGGCGCGGGCCGACGTGGCAGGCGACGGCCGGGCGAAGGCCGAGCACCGGCACCGTCCGGACCACGCACACGGCACGGACCGGCCGCACGGTCCCGACCACGCGCACGAGCCCGACACGTACGAGCTCATCGTCCGGGCGGCCCGCCAGGTCAGGCGCCGGTGGATGGAGGCGCTCGAGTCGGACGGCCCCTCGCCGCACGAGTTCCGCGCGCTACGCGCCGCCGTCGCGGCCGACGGCGGCGCCCGACTGGCCGACATCGCCGAACGGCTGCGCATCGCCCCCCGCTCGGCGACCGAGGTCGTCGACTCCCTCGAGGCCAAGGGCCTCGTCCGCCGGACGCCGAGCCCCACCGACCGGCGCGCGATCCTCGTCGAACCCACCGGTTCCGGGCGCGCGCTCGCCGAGGAGGTCGCCGCGGCCCGGGCGGCTCACGGGGCCGCCCTGCTCGCCCCGCTCGACGAGGACGAGGCCGCCCAGCTGCACGCGCTCCTCGCCCGGGTCGTCGACGCCGCCGGCTGCTGACCCGGGTCGTCCATGACCGACGTCGTCCTCGGCGCAGCCGTCCTCTCCCTCACCGTGGTCCTCCTGGTGGCGGGCGCCGGGAAGCTCGCGCGGCCGCCGGACCCGGTCCACATGGACGTCCTCGGGCTGCCCCGCGGCCTGCAGCGGTACGGGTTCGTGCGCACCCACGCCGTCGCGGAGATCGTCCTCGCCCTCGCGCTGCTCGGCGCGCCGGGCCCGTGGCTCGCCGGCGTCGGCACGGTCGTCCTCCTGCTCACCGTCGCCTACCTCGTCGTCGCCCTGCGGGCGTGGCGGTCGCCCGAGCCCCTCGCCTGCCACTGCTTCGGGCAGGACGACGACCGACCCGTCGGCCCGCTGCACGTCGCCCTCAACGCCCTGCTCGTCCTCGCCGCGGGGGGCGCCGTCGCGGCCGGGGCGACCGGTTGGTGGGCCGTCGACGACCTGCACCCGGCGATCCTCGGCGCGGCCGGGGCGATCGCGCTCGTCGTCCATCTCTGGGGCAGCGGCGAGGAGGGCTCCGGCCGGGTGCAGCCCTACCTGCGCCGGCCGATCCCGGCGGGACAGGTCGTCGTCGACGGGGTGCGACGCGACCTCACCGAGCTGGCCGCGCAGCGCGCCCAGCTGCTCGTGCGGATCCCCCGCCTCGGGAAGGACGCCGAGCACCTGCGCACGGCGCTGCCCGACTGGCGGCGCCGGCTGCCGCACGTCGACGTCCGGGTCACCCAGGGCGACGCCGGTGGCGCCTACCGGCGCCTCGGGCTGACCGGCGCGCCCTCGGCGGTCGTGCTCGGGTCGGACGGGCTGCTGGCCGGCGGGCCCGTCGTCGGCGCCGACCTCGTCCGCGATCTCGTCGACGAGCTCGCCCGCACCGCCCCGGCGAGGGGCCACACGGGCCCGGCGGAGCGGCCACGGACCTGACCCGCGCCTCCCGCCACCGACAGTCGAGCGGGAATCGACGCGAGGTCACGCGGGTGAGCCGCAGGCCGACGCCGCAGACCTCCTCCACGGGCCCGCGAGAGTCGCGCCCGCCACCGTTCGGCCCACCCGGGCAGCGCCCTCACCGTGGAACAATCGGACACCATGAGCACCCCGTCCTCCACCTCGCGACCCACCCGTCTTCCCGCCCCCACGGCGCCGGACAAGGTAGGGACCGACGGGCTGGAGGATCGGCACGACGCCCGCTGGAGCGAGCTCGGCACGTACGCGTTCGACCGCACGGCCGACCGGGCCGACGTCTTCTCGATCGACACCCCGCCGCCCACGGCGTCGGGCTCCCTGCACGTGGGCCACGTCTTCAGCTACACCCAGACCGACGTGCTCGCCCGCTTCCAGCGGATGCGTGGTCGCTCGGTGTTCTACCCGATGGGGTGGGACGACAACGGGCTGCCCACCGAGCGTCGCGTGCAGAACTACTACGGCGTGCGCTGCGACCCCTCCCTGCCCTACGAGCCCGGCTTCACTCCGCCCCAGGAGGGCGGGGACGGGAAGTCGGTCCGGGCCGCCGACCAGGTGCCGGTGAGCCGGAAGAACTTCGTCGAGCTGTGCCTGCGCCTGGCCGCCTCGGACGAGGAGGCCTTCGAGCAGGTGTTCCGCCGCCTCGGCCTGTCCGTCGACTGGCGGCAGACCTACCAGACGATCGGGGCTGACGCCCAGCGCGCCTCCCAGACCGCGTTCCTGCGCAACCTCGCCCGCGGCGAGGCCTACCAGTCCGAGGCGCCAGGGCTGTGGGACGTCACCTTCCAGACCGCCGTCGCCCAGGCCGAGCTCGAGGCCCGCGACTACCCCGGGCACTACCACCGGCTCGCGTTCCACACCGACGAGGCGGCCGACGTCGTCATCGAGACCACCCGCCCCGAGCTGCTGCCCGCGTGCGTGGCCCTCGTCGCCCACCCCGACGACGAGCGGTACCGCTTCCTGTTCGGCCGCACCGTGCGCACGCCGCTGTTCGACGTCGAGGTCCCCGTGCTCGCCCACCCCGCCGCCGAAGCGGACAAGGGCACCGGCATCGCGATGGTCTGCACGTTCGGTGACCTCACCGACGTCATCTGGTGGCGCGAGCTCGACCTGGCCACCCGCGCCGTCGTCGGGCGCGACGGCCGCCTGCTGCGCGCCACACCCGAGTGGCTCACCGGCTCCGGCGCCGAGCTCTACGCCGAGCAGCTCGCCGGGAAGACCGCGTTCTCCGCCCGCGAGGCGGTCGCCGCGGCCGCGCGGGAGTCCGGCGAGATGCTCGACGACCCCACGCCCACGCAGCGCAAGGCGAACTTCTACGAGCGGGGCGACAAGCCGCTGGAGATCGTCACCTCGCGCCAGTGGTACATCCGCAACGGCGGGCGCGCACACGAGGACACCAACGGCGTCGACCTGCGCACGAACCTCCTTCAGCGCGGCCGCGACCTGCGCTTCCACCCGGGCTTCATGCAGTCGCGCTACGAGAACTGGGTCGACGGCCTCAACTCGGACTGGCTGGTCAGCCGCCAGCGCTTCTTCGGCGTGCCGATCCCGCTGTGGTACCCGCTCGACGAGCACGGCGAGGTCCGGCACGAGTCCCCAATCGTTCCGGACGAGTCCGCGCTGCCGGTCGACCCCACCTCCGACCCGGCGCCGGGCTACGAGGAGTCCCAGCGGGGGCAGGCCGGCGGGTTCGTCGGGGAGGCCGACATCCTCGACACGTGGGCCACGTCCTCGCTCACCCCGCAGATCGCGGCCGGCTGGCTGCGCGACGAGGACCTGTTCGACCGCGTGTACCCGATGGACCTGCGCCCGCAGGGGCACGACATCATCCGCACGTGGCTGTTCTCCTCGGTGGTGCGCGCGCACCTGGAGTTCGGCGCGCTGCCGTGGTCCGACGCCGCGATCTCGGGGTGGATCCTCGACCCGGACCGCAAGAAGATGAGCAAGTCCAAGGGCAACGTCGTCACGCCGATGGCGCTGCTCGAGGAGCACGGCTCCGACGCGGTCAGGTACTGGGCGACGTCCGCGAAGCTCGGCGTCGACACCGCCTTCGAGGTCTCACAGATGAAGATCGGCCGGCGCCTGGCGATCAAGATCCTCAACGCCTCGAAGTTCGCCCTGACGATGGGCGGCGACGCCGACCTCGAGCTCGACCCGGCCCTGGTGACGCACGAGATCGACCGGGCGATGCTCGCCGGGCTGACCGACGTCGTCGCCCAGGCCACCCGCGCGCTCGACGCCTTCGAGCACGCCAAGGCGCTGGAGGTCACGGAGTCCTCGTTCTGGACGTTCTGCGACGACTACCTCGAGCTCGTCAAGGAGCGGGCCTACGACCGGGACGGCACCGCCGAGCCCGGTGCCAAGGAGTCCGCCCGCGCGGCGCTCGCGCTCGCCGTCGACACCTACGTCCGGCTGCTCGCGCCGTTCCTCCCCTTCGCCACGGACGAGGTGTGGACCTGGTACCGCGAGGGTTCGGTCCACTCCGCCGACTGGCCGACCGGCGACCAGCTGCGCGCCGCGGCCGGGGACGCGGACGCCGGGCTCGTCGGCGCGGCCGGGCGCGCCCTGGCGGCGCTGCGCAAGGTGAAGTCGGAGGCCAAGGTCTCCCAGAAGGTCCCGTTCGCCTCGGTCACGCTCGCGGTCCCGACGGCGGACGCCGCCTTCGTCCGGTCGGTCGCCGGCGACCTGCGCGACGCGGCCAAGATCCGCGGCGAGCTGACCATCACCGACGGCGTGGAGACCACCGCGGTCACCGACCACCTGCTCGAGCCGGCCGCCTGAGCACGTACCCTCGTTCCGGGTGCCCAGGACCCCACCGGCGGGGTGCCGGCCTCTCCTGACCCCCCACGCGCGACCACGGAGGATGCGATGACCCAGCCCACGTCCAGCACCGAGGCGCGCGGCGAGATCGACGGCTCGACGACGATCCCGCACCTGCTGCGGGCCCGCCTGGAGAATGGCGGCACGGCCCCGATGTTCGAGGTGGCCACGCCGTCCGGCGGCTGGGACACCGTGTCGGTCGCCCAGTTCCACACGCAGGTCGTGGAGGTCGCCAAGGGCCTGATCGCGTCGGGCGTCGAGGTGGGCGACCGGGTCGCCATCATGTCCGCGACCCGCTACGAGTGGACGCTGCTCGACCTCGCGGCCTGGAGCGCGGGCGCCGTGCCGGTGCCGATCTACGAGACCTCCTCGGCCGAGCAGTGCGAGTGGATCCTCACCAACGCGGGCGTGGTGCTGGCGTTCGTCGACGACGCCGACCGCGCCGCGGTCCTTTCGGAGGCCGCCCCGAACGCGCCCGCCCTGCGCGAGACCCTGACGATCGACGACGGGGCGATCGACGAGCTCGTCCGCCGGGGCGCGGGCGTCGAGGACGGCGAGGTGGAGGCCCGCATCTCCGCGCGCACCGGGTCGGACGTCGCCACCATCATCTACACCTCCGGCACCACCGGCCGGCCCAAGGGGGTCGAGCTCACGCACGGCAACTTCGTGGCGCTCGTGGTCAACGGCGTCGCGGACCCCAACCTGCGCGACGTGGTGGCGAGCGACGGCGCCCGCACCCTGCTGTTCATCCCGCTCGCGCACGTGTTCGGCCGGTTCGTCTCCGTGCTGTGCGTGCACTCGGGTGCGGTCCTCGCCCACAGCCCCGACCTCAAGCAGCTCGTCCCGAACCTGCAGAGCTTCCGGCCCTCCTTCCTTCTCGCCGTCCCGCGCGTGTTCGAGAAGGTCTACAACTCCGCGGACGCCAAGGCCTCCGCCTCGACGGTCCGGCGCCGGATCTTCCGCTGGGCCGCGAAGGTCGCCGAGCGCACCTCGCGCGCCGAGGAGTCCGGCCACGGCGTGGGCCGGGTGCTCGCCGCCCAGCGCAAGGTCGCCGACCGCCTCGTGTTCTCCACGCTCCGCGAGGTCATGGGCGGGAACCTGCGCTACGCCGTGTCCGGCGGCGGCCCGCTCGGCACGCGGCTCGGGCACTTCTACCGCGGCATGGGGCTCGTCATCCTCGAGGGCTACGGCCTGACCGAGACCGGCGCGCCCACGTCCGTCAACCTGCCCGGCCGCATCAAGATCGGCACCGTCGGCCCCGCCTACCCCGGCACCTTGGTGCGGATCTCGGAGACGAACGAGATCGAGATCAAGGGCCCGCACGTGTTCCGCGGGTACCACGACGACGAGGCGGCCACCCGCGAGTCGTTCACCGACGACGGCTGGTTCCGCACCGGCGATCTCGGGACGCTCGACGACGACGGCTACCTCTCGATCACCGGCCGCGCGAAGGAGATCATCGTGACGGCCGGCGGGAAGAACGTGGCGCCCGCCGTGCTCGAGGACCGGCTGCGCGGCCACCCGATCGTCTCCCAGGTGGTCGTCGTCGGCGAGGGTCGGCCGTTCATCGGCGCCCTGGTCACCCTCGACGCCGAGATGCTGCCGCAGTGGCTGACCAACCACGACCTGCCCGAGATGAGCGTGGCCGAGGCCGCCCGGAACGAGAAGGTGCGCGAGGCGTTGGACCGCGCCGTCGAACGGGCCAACCGGGCGGTCAGCCGCGCCGAGTCGATCCGCAAGTTCACGATCCTCGACACCGACTTCACGCTGGAGAACGACCTGCTCACGCCGTCGTCGAAGGTCAAGCGCGCCCCCGTGCACGAGCGGTTCGCCGACGTCATCGACGAGCTCTACGCCGGGCCGAAGCCGGAGCGGTCGACCAAGGCCTAATCGGGAGGTAGCCGGGGCGGACGCCGCCGGTGGGCGGTCCGGTGCCCGACGTCGCCGGGTCTGGTCGTCCGTCCCGCAGGAGGGCAGGGGTACCCCGCCCTCCTCCGCCCGCGGGGCGCGGGTCCTAGCGTCCTGCCATGCGTACCGCCGACCGTCCCCCCGCCCCGATGACGCTCCGCCCGCTGGCTGCAGCCGCGCTGGTGGTGCTCGGGCTATCGCTGGCCGCCTGCGCCGGCGGGCCCGGCGGGCCGGCCGGCGGATCGGCGGGGGCCGGAGGTGCGGGCGGAGCGGCAGGCACCCTGCCGACGTCGGACGACGACCTCGGCCTCCCGGACGACGCGTTCGACCGGCTGGAGCGACACGCGGTCGAGGCGATCAGCGAGCTCGGGAGGCTCACACCGGCGGACGTCGCCCGACTGGCCGAGGACGCGGCCGGCGACGGAGAGCTCACACTGGCGGTGCAGCCCGAGTTCATCCGGGTCCACTACAGCGACGACACCACGGCGCCGGACGAGTTCCACGAGGCCGAGGCGACCGAGTGGGCCGTGCACACGACGGACGGCTCTACCGTCTCGACGGTCGCGTTCCCCGCCGTGGGCGAGCCGGAACGTCATCCGCTGACCCACCCGCACGTCCCGGAGGTCCCGACCGCGGTCCTGGCCGAGTGGGTCGTCACGGCCGAGGACGCCGCACGCACGGCGAGCGAGGTGCAGGACGGCGAGATCGAACGGATCGGGGTGCCGGACGGTATCGACCGACCGCTGACGACCGTGGTCCTGCGGGACGGCCACGATCGCGTGCGCGTGACCGTCGATGGGGTCACCGGCGAGGCGCTCAACGCCGTCACGATCGGCTGACCGCAGCCGGCCGCCGCGGCCTACTGCGGGGGCTGCTGGCCGGGCTGCGCCTGGCCGTAGCCCTGCGGGGGCTGCTGGCCGGGCTGCGCCTGGCCGTAGCCCTGCGGCGGCTGTCCGTAGCCCTGCGGGGCCGGCTGGCCGTGCGGGGCACCAGCACCCTGAGGCGGCATTCCCTGCTGCGGGTAGCCCTGCGCGGACTGGCCGTACGGCGCGCCCTGGTGCGCGGGCATGACCTGCTGCGGGGGCCCCTGGTGCGGCTGACCCTGTTGGGGCTGGCCTCCGAACTGCGCTCGGATCGCTGCGGCGTCGGCCTTGTCGACGCCGAACCCGAGCGTGGTGACCTTCTTGCCGGTCGGCACGTGCCAGAGAGCCTTCTCGTCCGCTCGCAGGTCGGACTGCGCCCGGATGGGGAAGCGCTTGAGGGTCATCCCGAAGAGGTTCTTGCGCTGCGCCTCCCCCTGCTCGACGCGCGCCATCGGGTTGACGAGTGCGAGGAGGCCGAAGAGCAGGAGAAGGAAGCCCGGCAACGAGATCGCCCAACTCCGGCTGAGGAACGTGGTGCCGAGCAGGAGCACCCCGACCACGATCATGGCGATGATGAAGGGCTTGCTGAAGCGGATATCGAGAGCACCCATGGCTGCCAATGTATCTGGGACGAGCTGCACCTGGCGCCGAAGCCGCGCCCGTGCCGAGGCCAGACCGTCAGGACCGGCCGTGCTCCTCGGCGATCGTCTCGTGGTGCTGGATGACCTCGGCGACGATGAAGTCGAGGAACTTCTCCGCGAACACGGGGTCGAGCCCGGCCTCCTCCGCCTTCTCACGCAGCCGCGCCACCTGCCGCTCCTCGCGCCCGGGGTCGGACGGCGGCAGCCCCTGCTCGGCCTTGAGCCGCCCCACGGCCTGGGTGCAGCGGAACCGCTCGGCGAGGAGATGGATGAGGGCGGCGTCGATGTTGTCGATCGTCCCGCGGGCGGACCGCAGCCCCTCGGGCAGATCGTCCGGCTCGGTGCGCGCGGCGTCGGTCATGCGCACCACCGTAGACCGACCGCCCTGGGGATCGGGTGCAACGACCGGGAAGCGGATGCCCCGCAGGCCGTCCGGACCGTCAGGCGACCCGCGAGCCGGCCTCGAGCGCCCGGCGCACGGACGGCCGGTCGGTCGCCTGCGCGAGCGTCTCGGCGACCGGGCCGCCGGACCTGAGCACCGCCAGGAGGATGTGCCGCTCGTCGATGGCCTTGTCCCCCAGGCGTACCGCCTCGCGCAGCGCGAGCTGGAGGACCTTCCGCGCGGCGGCGGTGAACGGCAGATGATTCCCACGGCGCCCGCGGTTGCGGGCGATGAGGTCGGCGCGCGCGAACGCGCCCTCGCCGAACGTCGCGTCGGTGGCACTCCGGACGGCGTCGACGTCGATCCCGAGCCCGGCAAGCGCCTCGCCGTCCAGGCCCGGACCGCTCAGCCGGGCCGCGAGGCCGGCCCTGGCCCCGTCGACGTCCACGCCCCCGGCACCCAGGGCACGGGCCGCCTCCCCGTCCGTGGTGAGGGCGGCGCGTGCGACGTGCACGACCTCGATCTGCGGAGCCCCGGCCCGGCGGGCCAGCTCCTGCGCGTGCACGACGGCAGCCCGTGCCTCGCTCGTGAACCGGTTGACCTTCATGCGGAGCTCCTCCTCAGCGTCCCCGGCCGTGCTTCTTGTGCGCCGCCTGCCTGCTCACGCCCAGCTGGTCGGCGATCTCCTGCCACGACCAGCCCTCGTCCCGGGCGCGCTCGACCTGGAGGATCTCCAGCCGGTCGGCGAGCTCTCTGAGCGCGCGCACGCCGCGGAGCCCGCGCCGGGGGTCCGGGTCCTGCGCGGCGACTGCGGTGTCCTTGACGGCCATGCGTCAACTTTGGTTGACAGCGGACAGTCTGTCAACCCAGATTGACACGTGGGGTGTGGCGGGACGGCCAGTGTGAGGTGCGGGCAGCCCCGCGGCGCCGGTCGGGCGGACAAGCAACGTTCGGGACGGTGCGTAGCGGGGAGGTCAGGGCATCCCCGGGGAGTCGCGGAGCGCCGCGGAGCGTCAGGCGGAGCGCTGCTGGCGACGCCGGGTCTTGCTGCGCAGCGCCAGGGTCGGCGCCTGGCCGCTGCGCACCGACTCGGCGGTGACGACGACCTTCTCGACGTCGTCGCGCGAGGGCACGTCGAACATGGTCTCGCGCAGGGTGTTCTCCATGATGGCGCGCAGCCCGCGCGCCCCCGTCCCGCGCTCGAGCGCGAGCTCGGCAATGGCCTCCACGGCCTCGTCCGTGAGCTCGAGCTGCACGCCGTCGAGGTCGAAGATCTTCTGGTACTGCTTGACGAGCGCGTTCTTCGGCTCCGTCAGGATCGTCACCAGGTCGGACTGGGTGAGCGCATTGACCGTCGCCGTGACGGGCAGGCGCCCGACGAGCTCGGGGATGAGCCCGAACTTGTGCAGGTCCTCGGGCGAGACCTTGGTCAGCAGGTCGGCCTCGCTCTCGGTGCCCTTGAGGGCGGCGCCGAAGCCGATGCCGTGCCGCCCCACACGGCTGCTCACGATGTCCTCGAGGCCGGCGAACGCACCGGCCACGATGAACAGCACGTTCGTCGTGTCGATCTGCAGGAACTCCTGGTGGGGGTGCTTGCGCCCGCCCTGCGGCGGCACCGCCGCGGAGGTGCCCTCGATGATCTTCAGCAGCGCCTGCTGGACGCCCTCGCCGGAGACGTCGCGGGTGATCGACGGGTTCTCGGCCTTGCGGGCCACCTTGTCGATCTCGTCGATGTAGATGATGCCGGTCTCGGCCTTCTTCACGTCGAAGTCGGCGGACTGGATGAGCTTGAGGAGGATGTTCTCCACGTCCTCGCCGACGTAGCCGGCCTCCGTCAGCGCCGTGGCGTCCGCGATGGCGAACGGGACGTCGAGCATCTTCGCGAGCGACTGTGCGAGGTAGGTCTTGCCCGTACCCGTCGGGCCGATCATGAGGATGTTGGACTTCTGGATCTCCACGGCGTCCGGCGCCGGCTTCTCCTCGGCCGACCGCACCCGCTTGTAGTGGTTGTAGACCGCGACGGCGAGGCCACGCTTCGCCTCGTCCTGCCCGACCACGTACTCGCCCAGGAAGTCGAAGATCTCGCGGGGCTTGGGCAGGTCCTCCAGGGAGGACTCGCCGAGCTCGGCCAGCTCCTCGTCGATGATCTCGTTGCACAGCTCGACGCACTCGTCGCAGATGTAGACGCCCGGGCCGCCGATCAGCTTCTTGACCTGCTTCTGGCTCTTCCCGCAGAACGAGCACGTGAGGAGGTCCGCCGTGGCGGGTCCAGTGCGCACCATCGGGTCCTCCTTGTCTCGTCGCGGTCCGGGGCCGCTCGCCGCTGGGTACGGCTCTCGGCTCAACCTTCGCACACGCGCGACCCGGTAGGCATCTGCGTTTGCCCGGCGCGCCTCGTCGTCCGCGCCACGGTGCACGGTCCGTACGGCAGGTGCGCGACGCCGTCGGGCCGCGCCCATGCGCCACGGCGCACCGTCCGTACGGCAGGTGCGAGACGCCGTCGGGCCGCGCCCACGCGCGACGGCGCCCCCGGACCGTTGGTCCGGGGGCGCTGTGCGCGAGGCTACTTCTGGATGGTTACCGGCTCGGTGTTCTTCCGGGACTCCAGGACCTGGTCGACGATCCCGTACTCCAGCGCCTGCTGGGCGGTGAGGATCTTGTCGCGCTCGATGTCCCGCGAGATCGTCTCCGAGTCCTGGGACGTGTGGTGCGCGAGCGTCTGCTCGAGCCACTGGCGCATCCGCTGGACCTCGTTGGCGTGGATCTCGATGTCCGAGGCCTGCGCGTAGCCGCCGCCCTCGAGGGCGGGCTGGTGGATCATCACGCGCGCGTTGGGCAGCGCGAGGCGGCGCCCCGGGGAGCCGGCCGCGAGGAGCACGGCAGCGGCCGAGGCGGCCTGCCCGAGGCAGACCGTCTGGATCTCCGGCTTGATGTACTGCATCGTGTCGTAGATCGCGGTCAGCGCCGTGAACGAGCCGCCGGGGCTGTTGATGTACATGGTGATGACGCCGTCCGGGTCCTGCGACTCCAGGACGAGCAGCTGGGCCATGACGTCGTCGGCCGAGGCGTCGTCCACCTGCACGCCGAGGAAGATGATGCGGTCCTCGAAGAGCTTGGCGTACGGGTCCTGGCGCTTGTAGCCGTAGGCGGTGCGCTCCTCGAAGGACGGGAGGATGTAGCGCGAGGTCGGGCTCTGCGGGGCGGTCCCGCCGGGCATCGGGGCGGTGGCGCCGTTCGGTGCGAAGCCGGCGCGGCCCATCATGGGGAGGTTCATTCGGACTCCTTCGGTGGTCGCGGGGCTCAGGACGTGGAGGACGGGTCGGACTCGTCGTCGGACGCGGTGCCACCCGAACCGGTGACGGCGGCGGCGCTGGCGACCACGTGGTCGATGAAGCCGTACTCGAGCGCCTCGGCGGCCGTGAACCACCGGTCGCGGTCGGCGTCGGAGTTGATCCGGTCCAGCGGCTGGCCGGTCTGCTCCGCCGTGAGCTCGGCGAGGACCTTCTTCATGTGAAGGATGAGCTCGGCGTTGATCTTGATCTCGGTGGCCGTGCCGCCGATGCCGCCCGAGGGCTGGTGCATCATCACGCGGGCGTGCGGCGTGGCGTAGCGCTTGCCCTTGGTGCCCGAGGTGAGCAGGAACTGCCCCATCGAGGCGGCCAGGCCCATGCCGACCGTGGCGACGTCGGGCTTGACGTACTGCATCGTGTCGTAGATGGCCATGCCCGCGGTGATCGAGCCGCCGGGGCTGTTGATGTAGAGGAAGATGTCCTCGTCCGGGTCCTCGGCGGCGAGGAGGAGCATCTGCGCGCAGATGGCGTTCGCGTTCTCGTCGCGCACCTCCGAGCCGAGCCAGATGATGCGCTCCTTGAGCAGCCGGTTGTAGATGCTGTCGTTCAGACCGAGGTTGCTCGCCTCGGCGCGCGCGATCGGTTCGCTCACGTGCAGCTCCTAGATCGAAGGTGGGGGCGGCGGTGCGGAGTGCCTCCGCCGCGGGTAGTCACTGGACCCTAACCGCGCGCGGCCGAGGTTCCTGCCCCTGTCCGGGGCCTTTTCGCTGTCGGCGCACGGGCAGCCGCGCCGGGGCCGCCAGGGCAGCCACGCCGGGCGTACACACGCCTCTGGGCGTACACGCGCCGAGGGGCGTACACGGGCCAAGGGGCGTACACGGGCCGAGGGGCGGCCGACCGGTGGTCGGCCGCCCCTCGTGGCGGATGGTGCCCGGGTCAGGCGTCCGAGTCGGTCGTCGCCTCGTCGGACTCCTCAGCGGCCGCCTTCTTGGCAGCAGGCTTCTTCGCGGCCGGCTTCTTGGCGGCAGCCTTCTTCTCAGCGGGCTTCTTGGCGGCAGGCTTCTCGGTCTCGGCCTCTGCTGCCTCGTCCGCGCTGTCGGCGGACTCGGGGCTGTCCGGGGAGTCCGCCGAGTCGGCGCTGTCGGCCGAGTCGCCGGAGTCCGCGCTGTCGGCCGACTCCTCGCTCTCCTCGGCGTCGATCTCGTCGAGCTCCGCCTCGGCCTGGTCGGTCTCCTCGGAGCCGAGGTACTCGGAGAGGTCGAGCTCGGTGCCGGAGCCGTCGACGACCTTGACGTCGCGGAGCACCACGGCGAGGGCCTTGTTGCGGGCGACCTCACCCATGAAGGCGGGCAGCTGCCCGGTCTGGCCGGCGGCCTGGATGAAGTTGTTCGGGTCCATGCCGTACTGCTGGGCCTGCTCGACGAGGAACTCGAGCAGCTCGTTCTGCGAGACCTGAACCGAGACCTGGTCGGAGATCGTGTCGAGGATGATCTGGTCGCGCAGGAGCTCCTCGGTCTCGCCGCGGATCTCCTCGCCGTGCGGGTCGCCCTCGGGCTTGCCCTCCGCCTCGAGGTGACGGGCGATCTCGGCGTCGACGACGCCCGAGGGGATCGGGACCTCGAGGTTGTCGCGCAGGTGCGCCAGGAGCAGGTCACGGGCCTCGACGGCCTGGTTGCCGGCGCGGTCGGAGGCCACCTGGGTACGCAGGTCGGCGCGCAGCTCCTCGAGCGTGTCGAACTCGGAGGCGAGCTGGGCGAAGTCGTCGTCGGCGTCAGGGAGCTCGCGGACCTTGACGGCGGTCGGCGTCACGGAGACGTCGGCCTCCTTGCCGGCGTGGTCGCCGCCGGCGAGCGTCGTGGTGAAGGTGCCCTCCTTGCCCGCGGTGAGGCCGACGAGGGCCTCGTCCTGGCCGGGGAGCATCGAGCCGGAGCCGACCTCGTAGGAGATGCCCGACGCGGTGTCGACCTCCTCGCCGTCGACCATGGCGGACAGGTCGAGCGTGACGAAGTCGCCGGTCTCGACGGCGCGGTCCACGCCCGTCAGCGTGCCGAAGCGCTCGCGCAGGGCGGTCAGACGCTCCTCGACGTCCTCGTCCGAGACCTCGGAGTCGGCCACCGTCAGGGTGATCGTGGAGAAGTCGGGGAGCTCGATCTCGGGGCGCACGTCCATGGTGGCCGTGAAGACGAGCTGACCGCCGAGGGGGCCGGTGACGGCAGGGAGCTCGGTGACCTCGATCTCCGGCCGGCCGAGCGGGTTGACGCCCGACTCGCCGACGGCCTCGCGGTAGAGGGAGTCCATCTGGCTGTTGATCGCCTGGTCGAGGACCGCGGCACGGCCCACGCGCTGGTCGATGATCCGGGCCGGGACCTTGCCCTTGCGGAAGCCGGGGATGCTCACCTGCTGGGAGACCGTGGCGTAGGCGGAGTCGATCGCCGAGCTGAGGTCCTCGTACGGGACCGTCACGGTCAGCCGGGCCCTGGTGGCCTCGAGGTTCTCCACGTCCGTCTTCACTGCGGGGTACTCCAACTCGTCGGTAGCTGACTTGAGCACGGGGCAGCGCGCACGGCGGCGCGGTGGGACCCGTGGGGTGGCGCCGCACGCCTCGTCGAGCAGGCGTGGGCACGCACGATCCTCACGATCCTACGGCACACCGCGGCTCGCGTAGAGGGTGAACGACCCAGGGACAGCGTCATCCGGGCCACACCACACCCGGAGCGCGACCCGGCTCCTGGGCCGGCGCCTACGCTCGGCTGCGACACACACGCCCCGACGACGGAGCCGCCATGACCACCGATCCGAGCGCCACCGACCTCCGCCGCGAGGTACGCAGCCTCGAGGGGCGGGTGCTCGAGCTCGAGACCGCCCTCGTCCGGTTCGTCATGGCCACGGCGAGCGCCCTGCTCGTCGCGGGGCTCGTCCTGCCGTTCATCCACTACACGCACGACGGCGAGGAACGATCCTTCGCCCTCGCGTGGGCGGCGCTCCAGGCGACCGCCGAGGGGGCACTGGCGACGGACGGCATCGTCGTGGTGATCGTGCTCTGCCTGCCCGCGCTCGTCTCGTTCCTCGCGCTCGCCTCCCTCGCGGGCCACGGTGTGCACCGGGACGCCGGTCGACGCAAGGCGTTCGACACTGCGGTCGGCGCGCTTCTCTTCCTGTCCACGCTCGGTGTCGGGGCCCTGGTGCTGCTCGCGCGGAGCACGGCCGAGGTGGACGACCCCGTCGGCCCGGCGATCTGGCTCTACGTGCCGGGCGCGATCGCGGTGGCCTGGGTGCTGTCCGAGCGGTCCGCGCGCCGGTGGTGGGACGCGGGGAGGTGATCCGGCGCGCCGGGCCGGCAGGCGAGCGTGCGGACGAGCGGCCGCTCTCCGCGCCGGCGGAGCGGCGTCAGGCCACGTCGGCGGCAACGACCCGGTCGTGCGCATGTACGCAAAGAGGCGGTCGACGAGGATCGACGGCTTGCCTGCCTCGAGCTCCCGGACGTACCTCTGGGTGGTGCCGGGCTGGTCGGCCGGCTCGCTCTGCGTGAACCCCTCGAGCAGGCGCGACTGCCGGATGATCCGTCCGAGCGACTCGGGCCGGCAATCCTGCCGATGTACGCCATTCGATCCTCCGACGACGATATTGACGTCAAGGTGTCCGACTACGTTTTCGACGTCAACGGCTGCGACGTCGATACGCGGCTCATCCGCAGGCGGCGCCATAGAGCGCCGACCGACCGTGGCGCGCCTCGTGCCGGGGGCGACAGAGGCGGCCACGCCGCCGCGCGGTCGATGCGCGCGCCTGGACGCCGGGTTCCAGAAATAAGTGACACGGACGAATAAGAAAACATTAGCCACGCACAAATCAATGATTGCTCGAAACAAGCGGTAAGGCGTGCCATACCTTTCTAGACGCGCATTCGATATCGTTCTACATTCTTCATAAGCGGCGCGATCAACGTGCCTCGGTCGAAGGAGATGGTCATGAGTGTCATGGAGATGCCCCACGTCACCGAGTGCTCGGTCGGCGCCTGCTCGTACAACCACGACGGCTGCACCGCGTTTGCCGTCACCGTCGGGCAGGACGCGCAGTGTGCGACGTTCCTGCCCCTCAACATCAAGGGTGGGCTCGACAAGATCGTCGCCCAGGTCGGTGCCTGCCAGCGCACGTCCTGCGTGCACAACAAGGACCTCGAGTGCGCGGCCGAGTTCATCAGGGTCGGCGGCGCCGAGGCCGACTGCCTCTCCTACGAGGCGCGCTGACCCGCCTCCGAAGAGCGCTGACCCGACCGACGACCGACGCCTCCCGCCCGCAAGGGCCGGGAGGCGTCGTCGTGCCTGTGGCCGGCGTCGTCGCGCTCGGGACATGGGGCGTCGTCGTACCCGGGGAGCGAGCGTCGTCGTCCCCGCGGGGCGAGACCCAACCCTGGCTGTCCACAGTCACGACGTGCAGATCTGGCGACGATGCGTACGGTGGGAGTGAGCCACCCGCCCACGTCGGCCGGGGTGGCGGACAAGAGCACAGCGTGCAACCGCTGGTGACCGAGCAGAGCGGACGACCGGGCCGAGCCCGGCGCCGCCGCGCGCGGGACCCGTCCACGGACGGTCTCGTCGCCCGAGGAAAGGGAGACTCATGACCACAGCCCTCGATCCGACCACCGACCACTACCGCACCCGCCTCGCGACGCCGGGCAGCTTCGCCGACCGTGCGCACCCCACGGTGTGGGGCACGGAGGCGGACGGGCCGTTCGATGCGGCCGCGCTCGAGGCGCACGAGTCCCGCGGCTTCACGATCCTCGAGGACTTCGTCACGCCGCAGGAGGTCCGGGCCTTCAGCGCCGAGCTCGACCGGCTCGCTACGGACCCGCGCCTGACCGACGACGCACGGCTCGTCACCGAGAAGGCCACCGGCGAGGTCCGGTCCGTGTTCGAGGTGCAGGCCCTGAGCGAGGTGCTGGACGCGCTCAGCCGCGACCCCCGCCTGCTCGACCGGGCGCGGCAGCTCCTCGGCTCGGAGGTCTACCTCCACCAGACCCGGGTGAACTACATGCCCGGCTTCAAGGGGACGGGCTTCTACTGGCACTCGGACTTCGAGACCTGGCACGCGGAGGACGGCATGCCCGCGCCGCGCGCCGTGAGCTGCTCCATCGCCCTCACGCCGAACTACCCCTACAACGGCGGTCTCATGGTCATGCCCGGCTCGCACCGCACCTACGTCCCGTGCGTGGGCGAGACGCCCGACAACAACCACGCCTCCTCGCTCAAGGAGCAGCGGATCGGCGTGCCGTCGGAGGACGACATCACCGCGATGGCCGAGAAGCACGGGATCGACCAGTTCACCGGCCCCGCCGGGTCGGCCCTCTGGTTCGACGCCAACATCATGCACGGGTCGGGCAACAACATCACGCCGTACCCGCGCTCCAACGTGTTCCTCGTGTTCAACAGCGTGGACAACGCGCTGACCGAGCCGTACGCCGCCTCCGCGCCGCGACCGGAGCACATCGCGAGCCGCGACACCACGCCGCTGCGGTAGGACGCGCCGGGGCCGTCGACGTCGCGGGCCGGTCCGCCCGGGTGGCCTGCACCCGGGCGGGCCGGCCCGCGCGCCCCCGGGACCACATCCCTGGGGCGACGGATTCGTTCACGATGTCCTGGGACATCACACGGTCGGGGTGGCGGGACTTGAACCCACGGCCTTCCGCTCCCAAAGCGGACGCGCTACCACCTGCGCCACACCCCGTTCGCCCCGGTCCCCCGGAGGCGGCGGCCCGCCGTCCGGTACGCCGAGGGCGCGGTCCGATCGACGGTCGCTCGCTCAGGGTACGCACGCGCTCGTCCGCGGGGTGCCCGCGACCCGGCTGCGAGAGACCGATCACTCACCGCCCGGCCCGCTTCGGCGCGGGCCGTCCACCTTGCTAACGTGGGCGCCGCCCCGGTCACGACCGGGGCGCGCGGGTGTAGCTCAATGGTAGAGCCTCTGCCTTCCAAGCAGATTACGCGGGTTCGATTCCCGTCACCCGCTCCACAGCGCGGCGGGCCGTGCGTCAGAACGGCGAGGCGTTCCACCAGTCGTCGTGCAGCGACTCCGAGCCGATGCCCTCCCCGTACACGGCGACCACCATGTTCTGCCGCTCGGCGTCGTGGAAGGTCGTGTAGTGCTCGCCCGGGTCGGTGACCTCCGGCGGGGTCCGGAAGAGGATTCCGGCCTCCTCGTCCGGGTTGCTGTTGTAGTTCCAGGTCGAGTTCTGCCAGCCACGGTTCTGGTCCCCGTCCGTGGTGAAGGCGTCTCGCGAGGCGCTCCCGTCGAACTGCAGCACCGAGTACTCGATGCCGTCCGACTGGGTGCAGGTGACCGCCGTGACGAGGCCGTCGGGCTGGGTGTCCATGTGCGCGGAGACGCCGTTCGCGCAGGTGGCCGAGTTGTAGCCCTGGCCGCCCTCCTGCGTGGAGACCAGCTCGGTGAAGGTGGCGGGGATCGAGGACTGCTCGCCCCAGGCGTCGGCGAGCTCCGCTGCCTCCTCGTCGCCACCTCCGCGGACGAGAAGCCAGATCCCACCACCGACGACGACGAGACCGACGACGATCGCCACGACCACCACGAGCGGGTTCAGGCCGCGACGCTTCTGCGCCTGCGACGGTCCGCCGTACGGAGCCGGTCCGGGCCCGCCCACCGACGCAGGCGAACCCGCGAACGGAGCAGGACCACCCGTCGACGCGGGGGAACCTGCGAACGGCGCAGGACCCGCCGCGGGGCCAGGCGACCCTGCGAACGGTGCGGGCCCGCCCGACGACGCAGGGGAACCGGGGAACGGCGCGGGACCCGTCGCGGAGCCGGCCGACGTGCCCGGTCCGCCAGGTCCTTGCTGAGGCGATCCGCCGGGACCGGGCACCGGGTGCGGGCCGGTGGCACCGGACGCGGCCGAGACCGGGACACCGTGGCTGCCCGTGGCGCCGGACGCCGCGGAGGGGGCACCGCCGGGCACGCCGCCCTGACCAGGAGCGGGCCCACCGGCAGGTGCCCCACCGGGCCCACCGGCCTGCTCGGACACGGGGACAGCGGCGGTCGGCTGCCACTGCTGCATCCGCGCGAGCCGCTGGCCGATCCCGTCGAGGACCTCGGGGTGCCGAGCCCCCTGGAACTCGTACGCCACCGTCCAGGTCCGACCACCGCTGCCCACGGTGATCTCCTCGAGGTGGTCACCCTGGACCACCCGCTCGAGCGGGAGGCGGGGCGGCAGGTCGAAGAACTGGGAGTCGCGCAACAGCTGTTCGATCGCGCCGCGATCCTGGGGCGATACCTGGCGCGTGTCCACCGGACCGACCTGAAGCGACTGGGTCCCGGGGCCGAAGAACCGACGCACCATGACCGTGAAAGGCGGGCGTGGGCCCGTGTGGGACTCGCTCGGGTACTGCACGCCGCCCGTGGGGCGCCCGGGCATCACCTGGGAGCCCGCGCCGGGGGCCGCGGCCCGCCCGGTCCCGGTCCGCTCGCCGGGGCCTGCGACGCGCCTGCCGGTCGGCGGCCCGGCAGTGTGCAGGCCGCTCGGCCCGCCCGACGTCGACGACCCCGCCGCGCCGGCACCGGCTCCCGCGCCGGCACCTGCTCCTGCACCGCCGCCCGCGGACCCGGCCCCCGCACCGGCACCCGCACCGCCGTCCACGTTCTCGCCGGCCCGCTGCTCACGCAGCGCGGCGTACGCCGCACGGCTCAGCGCGCGGCAGCTCTCGAATCGCTCGGCGGGATCCTTGGCCATCGCCTTCGCGACGACGTCGTCGAAGGCCGTGCCCAGCCCCGGCACGGCGGCGGACGGCTTGGGCGGCTCCAGCGTGAGGTGCGCGTTCATCTTGTTGAACGGCGTCTCCGCGGGGAACGGGATGCTGCCGGTGAGCAGCTCATAGAGCACGCAGCCCAGGGCGTAGACGTCGACCTTGTGCGAGAGGTGGTGGGCCTCGATCTGCTCCGGGGCGGCGTAGGCGAGGGTCGCCAGCAGGTTGCCGGTGCCGGTGAGGTTCTCGCCGTCGTCGACGGTCTTGGCGATGCCGAAGTCGGTGAGCAGGACCTGCTCGGGCTCGTCCTCGTCGTCGGGGTCGAGCGGGGGCGCGAGCAGGATGTTGGCCGGCTTGACGTCTCGGTGCAGCAGCCCGGTGCGGTGGGCGAAGTCCAGGCCCGCGGCGACCTCGTGGACGATGTGGACGGCGCGGGCGGGGTCGAGCCCGCCGTCCGCCTCCTTGAGGGCGGCCGCGGCGTCGGTGCCCTCGACGTACTGCATGGCGATCCAGAGCTGGCCGTCGTGCTCGCCGCGGTCGTAGACGGCGACCACGTTGCGGTGGAAGATCTGGGCCGCGAGGTCGGCCTCGCGCTCGAAGCGGTTGCGGAAGCTGTCGTCCTTGGCGAGCGAGGTGCTGAGCATCTTCAGGGCGTCGTACCGGGGCAGCCGAGGGTGCTTGGCGAGGTACACCGACCCCATGCCGCCGCGGCCGAGCTCGCGCACGATCGTGTAGCCGGCGAACTGCTGGCCGGGCTCGTGGTCCACCGATGGACTCCGCTCTGGTCGGGGTACGCCCTCGCGGGCGCGGGTGAGGCTGCCGACACGCTATCGCCGTGGCCCCGGGCCGGCGCGCACGAGACGCGGCCAGTTCTCCCCGGGTACGCGCCGGGCGCCGAGGGCCGGGCACCAGGAGCCGGGTGCCGGGGCCGGTCGGTCAGGGCACGTCGGCCTGGACCAGCCGCCCGGCGCCGCTGACGCTGACGGGCCCCAGGTCGCCGGCGACGAAGGCGGCCTGACCGCGGCGCAGCGTCGTCGTGCGACCGTCGATCGCGACGTCGATCTCCCCCTCGAGCGCGAGCAGGATCCGCGGGCCACGACCGGGGACGAGGGCCCGGCCCTCGCCGTCGAGGGTGACGACGGCGAGCTCGAAGTCGTCCACCGGCGCGTAGTAGACGCCGACGCTGCCGCTCACGGTCTCGGGCGCGATCCGCACGGGCGGTGCCGCCACGTAGTCGAGCGCCTCGAGGACCTCGGCGACGTCGACGTGCTTGGTCGTGAGCCCCGCCCGCAGCACGTTGTCCGACGAGGCCATGATCTCCACCGCGAATCCCGAGAGGTAGGCGTGCACGGCGCCGGCGGGCACGAACATCGCCTCGCCCGGGTGGAGGGTGACGGGGTTGAGCAGGAGCGCGACGACGACGCCCGGGTCTCCCGGGTGCTCCCCTGCCAGCTGGCCGACGATCCGGTCGACGCGCGGCGACGGCGAGGAGCCGCTCGCGAGCCGCCGCGCGCACGCGCTCGCCACCGCATCGACCTCGTCCGGGCCCGGGCGCGTCTCGTCCCGGAGCAGCCGCTCGACGACGTCGCGCACCCCGTCGGCCGACGGCGCGCGCCGCAGCGTCTCCTCGAGCTCGGTGGTCAGCGTGGTGCCGAGCCCGGCGAGGACCTCGATGGCGCGGCGCGGCGCGCGGAACCCGCACACCGCCTCGAACCGGGTGAGGGCGTAGACCATCTCCGGCTTGTGGTTGGGGTCGCGGTAGCTGCGGGCGAAGTCGCCGCGCGGGATGCCCGCGGCCTCCTCCTCGGCGTATCGGCGCCGCGCGCGCTCGAGGTCGGGATGGACCTGCAGCGAGAGGGCGCGGGCGGGGGCGACGAGCTTGAGGAGGTAGGGCAGCTGCTCGCCGTACCGGCCGACGACGTCGGGGCCGAGGGTCCGGGAGGGGTCCGCCGCGATGTGCTCGCCGAGGGTGCGGCCCGTCGCGGCGTCGTCAGGCGTTCCGCAGGGGCGCGTGCGCGCCTGTGCCTCGGGGTGCGCGCCGAACCAGAGCTCGGCGACGGGGCCGCCGTCGGGGGTGGTCCCGATCATCTCGGGGATGAGGTCCGCCGAGCCCCACGCGTAGCGGCGCTCGGCGCCCTCGACGCGCACCAGTCCCGGGACGGCGGACATGCTCACTCCTTGCGACTCACGCCCGCCCGGACCGGCGGGACCCGTCATCCTCCCCCGGCCGCGACTCGGTGGTCGAGCGCCGGACGGGCAGTTCGCCCCGGTCCGCGCGGCGATCGGGTGTCCGGCCCCGGGCACGACGACGGCCCCGGACCCTGGCGGGTACGGGGCCGTGCGGAACGGGCTCGTCAGTCGGTCTCGACGAGGCCCTTCTGGTAGGCCTTCGCCAGACGACGGGGGACCTTGATCTCGCGACCCTTGACGCGGACGGTGACGAGCTGCGTGAGCTCGGCCTTCCACTGGGACCGGCGAGAGCGGGTGTTGCTGCGGGACATCTTGCGCTTGGGAACTGCCATGACCCTGCCGCTCCTTTCTCGGGTGGACGATCAACGACCCCCAAGGATGCCAGAGCGTGCAGGACGGGGGCCAACCTGCACAGCCTACGCGTCGTGTGAGATCCCTCGCCAGACGGGTGGGCGCGCGACGCGTCACACCGGCCGTCTAGGATCGTTGCACTGCCGAGCCCGAGGAGGCGACGACCGTGCCGAACCCGCACGCGGGTACCGACGACGGCGCGGCCGACCCCGCGATCCCGGACGACAGCGCGGCCCGGAACGACCACGACCTCGACGGCGCGTCCCCGGACCTCGATTCCCTGTCCCAGGACGAGGCCGCCCAGGCGTCGACCGCCCTGCTCGGCGAGCTCACGGCGGGGATCGCGCACGAGATGACCAACCCCGTCGCGGCGATTCGCAGCGCGCTCGACCATCTCGCCCACGACCTCGACGACCTGCTCGCCTCGTTCGCCGAGGGCACCGCCGACGCCGATGTCCGCGCCCGGGCCGGCGACGCGCGGCGCCGCATCTCGAGCGCACGTGACCGCACGCTGCGTTCGAGCGCGGACGCGCGTGCGCTGCGGCGGGCCATCACGGGCGAGGTGGGAGACGACGTGCTCGCGCGCCGCCTGGTGGCCGCCGGCGCCGAGGACCCCGCCGATGCCGCCGACCTCGCCGCCGGCGGCGAGCCGGCGATCGAGCGGGCGAGGCACGCGACCGCCGTCGGGGATGCGCTGCGCCACCTCGACGCCGCCTCGCGCCAGGTTGGCGCGCTGGTCTCGAGCATCCGCGCGCACGTGCGCCCCCTCCCCCCGGGCGACGAGGTGCAGGCGACGACCGGCACCGAGCCCCCCACGGCCGAGGGTGCCGACGAGACGAGCACCCATGACGCCCGCGCCGACGCCGACCCGCGCCAGAGCGTCGTGGTGGCGGACTCCCTCAGGTCAGCGCTGACGCTCACCGAGCACCGACGTCGCGGGCTCGGCTGCGACCTCTCGCTCGGCGACGTCCCCCCGGTGCGCGCCGAGCCCGGCCACCTCGACCAGGTGTGGACCAACGTCCTCGTCAACGCCGCCGACGCGATGGGCGGCTCCGGCACGCTGACGATCGACCTCACGCAGACCGACGACGGCCTGGTGCGCGTGGTCCTCGCGAACGACGGTCCCCCCATCCCCGCGGGCGACCTCGACCGCATCTTCACCCGTCGGTTCACCACCAGGTCCGGCGGGCGCGGCGGCGGGCTCGGGCTGGGGCTCGCCCTGTCCAAGGACATCGTCGAGCGCGCGGGCGGGACGATGCACGCACGCTCGCGCGAGGGACTGACCGAGATGATCGTGGAGCTGCCGCCCGACCCGGGCGCGCACGTGGCGGCATCGGCCGCCGGGAGGGAGACGAGATGAGCGAGCCGAGGCTGACCGTCGTCGTGCTGGAGGACGACCCCGGGGTGCGCTCCGCCGTCGTGCGTGACCTGGAACCGTTCGCCGCGACGGTGCGGATCGAGGAGGCCGACACCGTCGACGACGCGTGGGCCATCGTCGACGAGGTCATGGCCGACGAGGACCTTCCCGCGCTGCTGCTCGTGGACCACGGGCTACCGGGCCGCAAGGGCGTCGACCTGCTCGTCGAGGCCTGGGTCGACCCGCGCACGTCCGACTCGCGCAAGATCCTGCTGACGGCGGAGGCGGACCAGGCGGCCACGATCCGCGCCGTCAACGAGGGCGGGCTCGACCACTACATCGCCAAGCCCTGGGACCCCGACGTGCTGCGCGCGACGGTCCGCAAGCAGCTGACGGACTTCGTGCTGACGACCGGCACCGCGCCCGACCGCCATGTCGACGCCCTCGACGCCGAGCGCGTGGCGCACCTCCTGGGCCGCGAGGAGCAGGCCGCCGAGTGACCGGCTCGCCCGCCGGGGATCCGGCCGGGGCGCCCGGCGCCGGCCCCGGGACGCCCCGCCCCGACGACGACGCACCCCCCGCCGCCCTGCGGCCCGCGCGCGGCGCACGGGCCGAGTCCGAGCTCGTGGAGAAGCGGTCGCGGTTCCTCGCCTACGCGGCGCGGGCCGACACGGCCGAGGATGCCCGCGCACTGCTGGCCGCCACCCGCGCCGAGCACCCGCAGGCCCGGCACCACTGCTCCGCGTGGATCCTGCCCGTCGACGGCGGCGGCCCGCCGGTGGCCCACAGCTCCGACGACGGCGAGCCCTCGGGGACGGCGGGGCGGCCCATGCTCGACCGGCTGTCGGGCGCGGGGCTCGAGGCGGTGGCCGTCGTCGTCGTGCGGTACTTCGGTGGCACGCTGCTCGGGACCGGCGGGCTCGTGCGCGCGTACGGGGACGCCGTCGGTGGGGTGCTCGCCGGCCTCCCCCTGGTGCGGGTCCGGGTCCTCACGCGGTGCACGGTCGCCGCGGACCACGCGACCGGGGCGCGGATCGAGGCCGAGCTCCGCTCGTCGACGGCCTCGCTGATCTCTGTGCTGGACGTCCGCTGGGGCCCGGACGGGGTCGAGCTCGACGTCACCACCGACGACCCGGCCGGACTCGACGCGCGGACGGCGGAGCTCTCCGCGGGGGCGGCGCGCACCACCGAGATCGGCCCGCACGAGGTCGAGCTGACCCTCGACGAGTGAGGGGCCGTTCGCCTCCTACCCCGACGAGTGCGGTGACCGACCGACGAGTGCGGGGAGCGGATCCCCTCCCTCGTGGGCCGGCCACCGCACTCGTCGTGCTGGCGTCAGTCGGCGGTCGGTCCGTCCCCGCACTCCTGTCGTGGCCCACCGCCAGGAGGAGGTCCCTCATCGCCAGACGAAAGTCCCCTCACTCGCGACTTGTTCTAGTTGCAATAGAACTATAGAATGAAGCCATGCAAGTGGTCATCGACACCGCCTCGGCGCAGCCGCTCTTCGAGCAGGTCGCCGCCCAGGTCCGTGGTGCCGTCCTGGCGGGCGAGGTCGGCCCGGGCGAGAAGCTCCCGTCCGCCAAGGACCTCGCCGCCGGACTGGACGTCAACCAGCACACCGTGCTGCACGCCTACCAGCTCCTGCGGGACGAAGGGTTCATCGAGCTTCGCCGCGGGCGGGGCGCCACCGTCCGCGAGGACCACCCCTACCCCGACCCGAAGCTCCTGCGCGCGATCGAGAACGTGCGCCGTGCCGCGACCGAGTCGGGCGTCCCGCTCAACACCGTCATCCACCTCCTCAAGGAGCCGCAGTCATGAGCGCCACCGGCCGGAACACGACAAAGCCCGGCCGCGGACCGATCCCGCACCGCGGACGTCGCCTGCTTCTCGGCGTCGTGCTCCCGCTCGCCGTGACGGCAGCCGCGTGGATCTACATCGCGGTAGTGGCCGGCGACCTCCCGGACCGGGTCGCGGTGCACTGGGGCACCGACGGGCCGGACCGGTGGAGCTCGGTGACCGAGCTGCTGACGATCCCCGCGGTGATGTGCGGCGTGAGCCTGGCGTTCACCTGCCCGCTCGCGGCGTTCACGGGGCGGCAGTCCATGACCCGCCGGACGATCGTCGGAATCTCGGCGGGGTTCGCCACGATGTTCGCCGGCATCGCCGTCTCGACGGTGCAGGTCAACCTCACCGACCCGCCGGGCGATCCCGTCGCCGGCATCGTGCTCGCCAGCCTTGCGGGTCTCGCCGTCGCGGTCGCGGCAGCCGCGGCGGCCGGCGAGGACCCGGTCGTCCCGGCGACCGATCCCGTGCCCGCCGACGCGGCCCGGGCGGACCTGGGCCCCACCGAGCGCGCCGTCTGGGTCCGCGGGACGGGGGCCTCCGTCAGGACGCTGGTCGTGATCGTGGTGCTGTTGGTCGGCTCCGGCGTCCTCATCGGCGCCCTCAGCAGCTGGTGGTGGGGCGCGGTCTTCGCGGCCCCCCTCATCGCGCTGGAGCTCGCACTGCTGCGCTACGTCGTCCGGGTCGACGCCGACGGCCTGGTCGCACGCTCGGCCCTCGGCGTCACCGTGCTGCGGGCACGCGCGGACGAGGTCGTGCGGGCCGACGTCGTCTCGATCGAGCCGTTCCCCGAGTTCGGCGGCTGGGGCCTGCGCACGGACGTCCACGGCCGCGTCGGCCTCGTCACCCGCAAGGGGGCGGCGGTGCGGATCGAGCGCACCGGCGGCCGCATCCAGGTGATCACCGTCGACGACGCCGAACGGGGCGCCGCCCTGCTCAACACCATGGCGGAGCGAGCCCGGCCGGTGTCGCACATCGAGGACACGCCGCTCGGGAGCGCCACCCGCCCGGGAGCGAGCGAGTCGATCGAGCCGCAGGGACCGGTCGCGGGCGGGCGGAGCGGCACGAGCACCGACTGAGTACCGGCCCGCACCCACATGGCGGACCGGGCCCACCATGCGTACATGCGAGCGGCACCGATCGGGCACCATGGGGACCGGCCACCGGCTAAGGTGGTTGAGAGTTCAATCCATCGGTGGCCACTGACGGCCCGTGCAGGGAGGTGACGCGTGCGCGACGACCTGGTGTCCCTCGCTCCCCCACCGCACTTCGGCTTCTGCACCGAGGGCGGCTGTCGCTAGGGCGTCGGGCCCGTAACCGCCGCCAGGCCTCCCGACCCCCCGCCCCGCCGACCCGGCCCCCACCGCTCGAGCCATGCCCGAGGACGGACCGGGTACGGCCTCGCCGTCATCGGCGCACCCGACCAGCACGCACACCCACCCAACTCTCGGAGGACCCCATGGCCCAGATCTTCGACGACGTCACCCAGGCGGTCGGTCGCACCCCCCTCGTCCGCCTCAACCGCGTGACGGACGGCGCCGGCGCGACCGTCCTCGCCAAGCTCGAGCACTTCAACCCCGCGAACTCCGTCAAGGACCGGATCGGCGTCGCGATCGTCGACGCGGCCGAGGCCTCCGGTGAGCTCACCGACGGCGGGACGATCGTCGAGGCGACGTCGGGCAACACCGGCATCGCGCTCGCGATGGTCGGCGCGGCCCGCGGCTACACGGTCGTCCTCACCATGCCGGAGACCATGTCGAAGGAGCGGCGCGCACTGCTGCGCGCCTTCGGTGCCGAGCTCATCCTCACGCCCGGGCCCGACGGCATGCGAGGCGCGGTGGAGGCCGCCGAGAAGGCCGCCGCCGAGCGCCCCGGGGCCGTCCTCGCCCGCCAGTTCGCCAACCAGGCCAACGTCGAGATCCACCGCACCACCACCGGCCCCGAGGTCTGGAACGACACCGACGGCGCCGTCGACATCTTCGTGTCGGGCATCGGCACCGGCGGCACGATCACCGGCGCCGGGGGCTACCTCAAGTCGCAGAAGCCCGAGCTCCACCTCGTCGCCGTCGAGCCGGAGGAGTCCCCGATCCTCACGGGCGGCAAGCCCGGGCCGCACAAGATCCAGGGCCTGGGTGCGAACTTCGTACCCGAGATCCTCGACACCGACCTGTACGACGAGGTCGTCGACATCAACCTCGACGCCTCGCTCAACTTCGCGCGCCGCGCCGCCACGGAGGAGGGCCTGCTCGTGGGGATCTCCTCGGGTGCCGCCATCGCGGCCGCCGTCCAGGTCGCCCAGCGTCCGGAGAACGCGGGCAAGACGATCGTCGTGGTCCTCCCGGACCTCGGCGAGCGCTACCAGTCGACGGCGCTGTTCGAGGGCCTGGTCGACTGACGTGCACGATTCCGGCGTGCCCTTCTGGGTCCTCCTGCGCGAGGACCTCGAGGCGGCCCAGCGCGGCGACCCCGCCGCCCGTTCCATGGCCGAGGTGGCCCTGGCGTACCCGGGCGTCCACGCCCTGTGGGCGCACCGGGTCGCGCACCGGATGTGGCACGCCGACCGGTCGCGCGGGCGGCTCCGGCTGCCCGCGCGGCTGCTCTCGCAGGTCGCACGCGCCGTGACCGGCATCGAGATCCACCCCGGTGCGGTCATCGGGCGACGCATGTTCATCGACCACGGCATGGGCGTGGTCATCGGCGAGACCGCCGAGGTCGGCGAGGACGTCGTCATCTTCCACGGGACCACGCTCGGCGGGGTCTCGATGTCGAAGGGCAAGCGGCACCCCACCGTCGGCGACCGCGTGACGATCGGGGCCGGCGCCAAGGTCCTCGGACCGGTGACCGTGGGCTCGGACGCCCGGGTCGGCGCCAACGCTGTCGTCGTCAAGGACGTCGAGGCCGGCACCTCCGCCGTCGGCGTGCCGGCGAAGGCGATCCGCCCCAAGGTGACGGCCGACGAGGCCCGCTGGATGGACCCGGCGATCTATATCTGAGGAACCAGCCGCATCGAGCTCGTGCCCGGGGTGGTGAGGTCGTGCTTCGGACGCACGACCTCACCATGTACGGCACGACCTCGACGACGGTGGCGGCCGCACCCGCTGACCAGCCAGCCCTACGGCCACGGGCGCGCACGCTCTCCGCGGCCTAGATGCCCAGGACCTCGCGCACGTCGGCGTGCAGCAGCCGGGCCACGGCCTCCCGTGCGGCGCCGGCGTCGCCCGCGGCGAGCGCCGCCTGCGCCATCGCCTCGCACTCGGCCGACGTGTGGGAGCGCAGCGCGTGCCGCACCTCCGCCAACGCCCCGGTGGACATCGACAGGCTCGTCACGCCCAGACCGGTCAGCACGAGCGCCATGAGCGGGTCGCCGGCCGACTCGCCGCACACGCCGACCGGCTTCCCGGCCGCCACACCCGCCGACGCCGTGCGCGCCACGAGGTCGAGCACCGCCGGCTGCCACGGGTCGAGCAGGTCGGCCAGGCCGCCGAGGAGCCGGTCGGACGCCATCGTGTACTGGGCAAGGTCGTTGGTCCCCAGCGAGCCGAAGTCCACCTCGGCGAGCACGCCCTCCGCTCGCAGTGCCGCGCCGGGGACCTCGACCATCACGCCGACCTTCACACCGGCTCCCTGCAGCCCGGCCTCCTGTGCTGCGGCAGCGAACTCCCGCGCCTCGGCGGCGGTGGCGATCATCGGCGCCATCACCCACAGCTCGGCGGCCCCCTCCCCCGCCTGCTCGCGGGCCTGCGCGAGGGCACGCAGCTGGTCCTGGACGAGGTCCGGCATCGTACGCACGAGCCGGTAGCCCCGGACCCCGAGGGCCGGGTTGTCCTCGTCGTCCTGGTTGGCGAACGCGAGCGGCTTGTCGGCCCCCGCGTCGAGCGTGCGCACCACGACCTTCCGCCCCGAGAACGCGCTCAGCACGGCGGCGTAGGCCTCCGCCTGGTCCTCGACGGTCGGCGCCTCCGCGGCGTCGAGGAACAGCACCTCCGTGCGGAACAGGCCCACGCCCTCGGCGGCGGTCGCCGCGGCCCGCTCGGCGTCCTCGACGGTGCCGATGTTGGCGAGCAGCTGGACGGCGTGGCCGTCGGAGGTCGCTCCCGGTTCGCGGTCGGACTCGAGGGCGTCGAGCGCCGCGGTCCGGCCCTCGATCTCGCGTCGTACGTCGTCGTCGGGGTCGAGGAGCACCCGGCCGTTCGCGGCGTCGACGGCGACGATCCCGCCGTCGGGCAGTCCGGTCGCCCCGGCGGCGCGGACCACGCAGGGCAGGCCGAGCTGGCGGGCGATGATCGCCGTGTGCGAGGTGGGCCCACCCTCCTCGGTGACGATGCCGAGCACGAGCGAGAGGTCGAGCGCGGACGTGTCGGCGGGCGAGAGGTCGCGGGCGACGACGACGGCAGGCTCGCTCAGCTCGGCACCCGGCTCCGGCTGCCCCGTCAGGCGGGCGACCACGCGGTCGCGGACCGAGCGCAGGTCGGTCACGCGCTCGGCCATGTAGCCGCCGATGGACTCGAAGGTGGCCGCGAACTCCTCGACGGCGTCGTGGACCGCGTGCGCGGGGCCGGTCCCGGAGCGCACGAGCTCGGCGGCGCGGGCGGCGAGCGCCGGGTCACCGGCCATGAGCGCCGCGGCACCGAGCACCTCCCCCAGCGTGCTGCCGGCAGCCGCCTCGGACCGCGCCGTGAGGTCGGCGCGCACGTCGCCGAGCGCCTCCTCGACGCGTGCGACGGCAGCCTCCGGATCTGTCGGCGCAGGCTCGTCCGCCGGGAGCTCCGGGCCACCACGGACGTGCCGGACCGGCCCGACGACGCCGCGGCGTCCGACCCCGATCCCGGCCAGCCCGGGGTGGGCTGCGGCGCCGGTCACTTGCCGTCCTCCTTCTCGAGCATGGTGACGAGCTCGTCCAGCGTCTCCTCGGCACCGTCACCGGCCGCCTCGAGCACGACCGTGTCCCCCTGCTTCACGCCGAGGCTCATCACGGACAGGATCGATCCGGCCGGTACCGGCGTCGCACCGTCCTTCGCGATGGTCACCGGAACCGGGCTCCTGGACGCGGCGGCGACGAAGTCCGAGGCCGGTCGGGCGTGCAGGCCCTGCGCGGAGGCGACGACGGCAGTTCTCTGCGACATGCGGACTCCTTCGTCGATGGAGGTGCCCGGGCGGACACCGACGTTCACCGCTCCACGATATCGGCGTCCCAGGCGCGTGCGCCTCCCCCTCGCCCACCGACCGCCCGCAGAGCTGCCTACGCGGCCCTCGCGCGGGACCTCAGCCTGCGCTGGCATCTGGCGCACCAGAACACGGTGCGCCCGGCGAGGTCGTCGATCGAGACCGGGTTCCCGCACACGTGGCAGGGCCGCCCGGCTCTCCGGTAGACGTACCAGCGGAAGTCGGCCTCCTCGTCCGTGGCCCGCTCGGCGGCGCGGGCCCAGGAGTCGGGGCGCGGGGCTCGGCGGTCCTCGGGGCGCGTGGTGACGATCACTCCGTGCTCGACGCCGTCCGCCAGCAGCTCCGCGACGTCGTCCCACATGGCGCGCAGCCGGGCCACGCTCACGGCACGCCCCTCGGTCCGCGGGTGGATCCGGGCGCGGTAGAGGGCCTCGGCCCGGTAGATGTTGCCCACGCCGGCGATGACCGACTGGTCCATGAGCAGCTCGCCGACGCTGCGGCGCGTCCGGCGCACGGCGGCGACGAAGCGCTCGGGATCGGCGTCGCGCCTGAGCGGGTCGGGCCCGAGCCGGTCGTGGACGGAGTCCTTCTGGCCCTCGTCGATGAGGTCGCACCGCGCGGGGCCGGTGAGGTCGGCCACGACGGTGTCGGTCAGGAGCCTGAGACGGACGGTGGGGCGCGGCTCGGGCACGACGAGCTCGGCGCTCGCCTCGGCCTCGATGTCCGCAGGGTCCGCCGGTACGACGGCATCGGCTACAGCTACGGCATCGGTGCCGGTGCCGGTCTCGGGTGCCCGGGAGGTGGGCCGACGCGGAGCGCCGATGGCGTGCGGCCCTGCTCCGTCGGCGGTGACGAACGCCCAGGCGCCGTACAGCCCGAGGTGGACGTGCACGAACCGGGGCTCGCCCCCGGCGGGCGGCTCGAGCTCGACGAACAGGTGCTTGCCGTGCGCGTCGGTCCCGGTCACGCGCCAGCCGTCGACGGCCCCGGCCCCGGCGTCGAACCGCCCCTGCGGGGACGAGGCGCGCACGACCTGACCGGTGAACAGGCTGTCGAGCATGGTGGCGAGCCTGCGGATCGAGTGGCCCTCAGGCATGCGTCTCGGGCGCCTTCCACGCGGTCGGCGCGTCCCACAGGGCGCGGCGGAGGTCGACCATCGTGGGCACCAGCGGCTCCAGCGGCGTCCCCTCGGACCGGTAGCGCACGCTCGCGTCGGCGCGCAGCTGCCGGGGCAGGGTGCCGTCGGCCCGCACGACCCGCCACCACGGCACGCGATAGCCGTGGCGTGCGAGGACGGTGCCGACGTACCGTGCGCTGCCCCGCCCCGTGCGGTCCCGGACGGCCTCGGCGATCAGGCCGTAGGTGGTCGCCCTCCCCTCGGGGACCTGCTGGGCGACGTCGAGCACCAGCTCGGTGAGCTCGGTGGTGGTGATCCCCACGGGCCTGGGTGCGGACATGGTCCTTATGATCGCAGCATCATGTCCTTCTCCACCCTGCCCACGCCCGCCTCCGCCGACGCGCACGGGGCTGGTTGCTCACACTGCGACGACTCCGTGCCCCACGAGCACATCGACGTCCGGGCCGAGCTCACCGCGGCCGCCCGCCGGTCGCGCCGCCGGTCGCTCGTCGTCACCGGGATCGCCGCCGCACCGCTGGTCCTCGGCCTCGTCCTCGCGGTCCTCGACGGCGCCGCGGGCCGCGCGGCGCTGCTCGCGCTCGCGGTGGGGGCCGGGTGGCTCGTCGCCTCCGCCGTCGGGGTGGTCCTCGTGCGCCGGGTCGGTCGCCGGTCCTCCCGGCTCGGCATCGCGGCCGGAGCCGCCACGACGGCGGCGCTCGGCCCCGTCGTCGGGCTCGCTGCCGCGATGGTCACCGGGGCGCCGGTCAGCCTTGCGACGGCCCTCGTCGCGGGCGGTGCCTGGTGGTCGGCCTCCGCGCTCGCCGACACGCTCGCCGCCGTGGCCTGGCGACGTTCCCTGTTCGAGCCCGGCGACGCCGCCGAGGTGGCCCGCACCCAGGCGATCGCCGGACGCGAGGAGAACCTCGCCCTGCCCCTCGCCTGGTTCGTCCAGGGACCTGCGGTCGCCGTGGCGGCACTGCTCGGCGGGCCGCTCGCGGTCGCGGTGATCCTGCTGGCCGCACTGTGCGCCGCCCTCAGCGTCCGGGGGTCGGCCCACCGCCGCTGACGCCCGTGAGCGAACGGGCGAGCTCGTCGAGCACCGCCGCCGTCTCCTCGGGCGCGGTGACCATCGGCCAGTGCCCGGCGTCGATCTCCCGGTAGGACCAGCCCGGGGTCGACGCGGTGACCGACGACGTCGGCGGATCGGTACGCAGGCAGCGCACATACCCGAGGGCCACCCCTGAGTCGGCCAGCTCGAAGTCCGGCGCGGGCTCGGCATAGGTCCCGAGCGGCTGCCCGCTCACGCGGGAGGCCATCCACGCATGGTCCGCGTCGGTCAGCCCGTGCCCCGGGAACAGCGCGTCGATCTCCTGGCGCGTGAACCAGGGCGTCGCCCCGTCGACGGCGAGGAGCGGCATCACCTCGGCCGCCCCGGGGCGCTGCTGGTCGAACCAGGACCGGCCAGGACTCGGCAGGACCGCGTCCACCATGACGACGGCGCGCACGGCACTCGTGCGGGGCGCCGGAGCGTGCGCGGACGTCGTCAGCGGCGTGGACGGACGGGCAGGAGTCCGCTCACTCGTCACGGGTGGGGCAACCGCACGGGCAGGAGTCCGCCCACTCGTCGAAAGGCGGACGAGAGCTCCCGCCGTGACGTAGGCGGCGAACGAGTGCGCGACGACGGTCACGCCCTTGCCGCCCTGGCCGTCCGCCTCGCCCTCGACGGCCGCTGCGAGGTCGTCTGCCCAGTCGCTGAGGGTGACCTCCGCGGCCGGCGTGGGGTCGCCGTCGATGCCGCGCAGGTGCGGCGTGACGACGCGGTGGCCCCGCCGCTCGAGGAGGGGCACGACGCGCTCCCAGACCCAGCCGCCCAGGCCGCTACCGCCGACGAGGACCAGCGTCGAGGGGCTCTCGACCACGGGCTCAGTCCTCGATCGTCACCGAGGCGAGGATCTGGTCGAACAACGGCTCGGCCTCGGCGAGCACGTCGACCGGGGACGTCAGCGTGATCGCGGCCATGCCCCCGCCCTCGAGCTCGAGGGGATAGAAGCGCTGGGTCGCGGGCAGGCCGTGCGGGGTGAGGTCGACCTCGAGCGGGGTGACCGTCTGGCCCGCCACCTCACGCGGCTCGAGCTCGACGAGCTCCTCGGCCGGCGCGCCCTCGGCGGCGACCATCTCCTCGAAGCTCTGCCCGGCGACGAACTCGGGGCTGTAGACGGTGAGGACACCACCGGGATAGACCTCGGTCTCCGAGATGCCGAACATCTCCAGCTCGGCGCCGCTCGGCGTCGCGCCCATGAGGTGCGTGAGCGAGATCCACTCGGCGGGCCAGGTCAGCGACACCGGGTCGATCCCGGCCGGCGTCCCCTCGCCGGCACCGTCGGCCCCGGCATCACCGTCCGCCTCGTCGTCGGCCGCGGCGTCGTCGGCGTCCTCCCCGGGCGAGGCCGAGTCGGCCTCGTCCTCCGAGGTCGCGTCGTCGGAGGCAGAGTCCTCGCCCGCGGTGGCGTCGTCGTCGGAGGCAGCCTCGGAGGTGTCCTCCGGCGGGTCGACCTCCTGCGCCTCGGGCGGCTCCGGACTGCCCGAGTCGGTCGACTCGTCGTCCCCGCCCCCGCATCCGGCGAGCGTGAGCGCGACCGCGAGGACCGCCCCGGCGAAGGCCGACCGGCGGCCGGCTCCGCCCCGACGGCTCGTGCGCGTGCTCATCGCTCGAGCTCCGCGACCTGGTCGATGCGCCGCTGGTGGCGGGCCTCGCCGGAGAACGGCTCGGCGAGGAAGGCGTCCACGATCGCGAACGCCTCGTCCTGCGTGTGCATGCGGGCGCCGATACCGACGACGTTGGCGTCGTTGTGCGCCCGGGTGAGGCGGGCGGTCTCGACGGACCAGGCCAGTCCGGCGCGCACGCCCGGCACCTTGTTGGCGGCGATCTGCTCGCCGTTGCCGGACCCGCCGATGACGACGCCGAGGGAGCCCGGCTCCTCGACGACGGCGCGGCCGGCCGTGAAGCAGAAGCCCGGGTAGTCGTCCTCGGCGTCGTAGGTGTCGGCCCCGTGGTCGACGACGTCGTGGCCGGCCCCCGTGAGGTGGGCGGACAGGGCGGACTTGAGCTCGAAGCCGGCGTGGTCGGCGGCGATGTGGACGCGCATGGCGCACAGTGTGGCACGCACCGTGCCGCGCCTACCCTGGGGGCCATGACCTCATCGACCACCGAGACCCCCGTCGACCTCGAGAGCTACGTCGACACCGACGTGCGCCCGCAGGACGACCTGTTCCGGCACGTGAACGGCCGCTGGATCGCGGAGACGGAGATCCCGGCCGACCGGGCGAGGATCGGCGGGTTCATCGACCTGCGCGACCGCTCCGAGGAGCGGGTCCGCGCCCTCATCGAGGAGCTCGGCGCGGCGGCCGCTGCCGACGGGGACCCGGAGGGTGTCGCCCAGCACGCGGCGGACCCTGCGGTCACCGACGCCGACCCGGCCGGTGCCGCCCCGAAGATCGGTGCGGTCTACGCGATGTTCATGGACGAGAGCGCCATCGAGGCGGCCGGGGCCGAGCCGCTCGCCGCCGACCTGGACCTCGTGCGCGGCGCCGACGACCACGCCTCGCTGGCTCGTGTCATGGGTGAGCTGCAGCGCACCGGGGTGTCCGGGCTGGCCGGGATCGACGTCTCGCCGGGCATCTCTGACCCGGACTACCTCGTGTGGTTCGCGCAGGACGGCATCGGGCTGCCCGACGAGGCCTATTACCGCGAGGCCGAGCACGCCGCCGTGCGCGAGGCGTACGCGGGTCATGTCGGCCGTCTGCTCGAGCTCGTCGGCGCGGTGGGGGCCGGCGAGGGCGCGGGTGCCGCCGAGCGGGTGCTCGCGCTCGAGACCCGGATCGCCTCGAGCCACTGGGACGTGGTCGCCACGCGCGAGGCGGACAAGATCGACAACCCGATGAGCTTCGACGAGCTCGCCGCCTCCGCGCCGGGCCTGGACTGGACCGCCTACCGCGCCGGCCTGCGGCTGCCCGACGGCGACCTCAAGCTGCTGGTGGCCACGCCGTCGGCGCTCGTCGGGGCGGCGGAGACCTGGGCCTCGACACCGGTCGACGACCTCAGGGTGTGGCTCTCGTTCCATGCGGCGGCCTCGCGCGCACCGTTCCTCACGAAGGAGATCGTGGCCGAGCGTTTCGACTTCGCCGGGCGCACGCTCACCGGCGCCCAGGAGAACCGCGAGCGCTGGCGCCGCGGGGTCGGCCTCGTCGAGGGTCTGCTCGGCGAGGACGTCGGGCGGCTCTACGTCGCCCGGCACTTCCCGCCGGCGCACAAGGCCCGGATGGACGAGCTCGTGGCGAACCTCGTCGAGGCTTACCGGGTCTCGATCGACGAGCTGGACTGGATGAGCGCGGGGACGAAGGAGCGCGCCCAGGCGAAGCTCGCCGCGTTCACGCCGAAGATCGGTTTCCCCGAGGTCGTGCGCGACTCCTCGGGCCTCGTCGTCACCGAGGGCGACCTCGTGGGGTCGGTGCGCGCGGGGCGCGCGTACTGGTGGGACGACGAGATGGCCCGCTACGGCACCGCGGTCGACCGCAGGGAGTGGCTCATGACGCCGCAGACCGTCAACGCCTACTACAACCCGGTGTGGAACGAGATCGTGTTCCCGGCGGCGATCCTCCAGCCCCCGTTCTTCGACCCCGAGACGGACGACGCGTTCAACTACGGCGGCATCGGCACGGTGATCGGGCACGAGATCGGGCACGGGTTCGACGACCAGGGTTCGAAGTTCGGTCCCGACGGCCAACTGTCGAACTGGTGGACCGAGGAGGACCGGGAGCGGTTCATGGAGCGGGCGAACGCGCTGATCGCCCAGTACGACGGCCTGGTGCCTGCGCAGCTCGGCGAGGGCTCGGAGGCGTCGGTGAACGGCGCGCTCACGGTCGGCGAGAACATCGGCGACCTCGGCGGCCTGGACATCGGTCTCAAGGCCTACGCCCTCGCGCTGCGCGCGCAGGGGATCGACAGCATCGACGACGCTCCGGTGCTCGACGGCCGGAGCGGCCTGCAGCGCTTCTTCACCGGGTGGGCCCGGGTCTGGCGGTCCAAGCACCGCGACGAGACCCTGCGCACCCAGATGGCCACCGACCCCCACTCCCCCGACGAGTTCCGGGCCAACGTCACGGCCAGCAACCTCGACGCGTTCCACCGTGCGTTCGACGTGCAGCCCGGCGACGGCGGCTACCGCGCCCCCGAGGACCGCGTCGCCATCTGGTGACGCCCGTCGCCCGGTGACACGCGCCGACCGGTGAGCCGCGTCGTCAACCGAGCTCGACGGAGTCGAGGACGGACGCGATGTCGTCCTCGACCTCGTCGGCCCGGTCGGCGGTGACGACGAACGAGAAGAGCGCGACGAGGCCGTCCGGCCCGGGGACCGGGTAGGCGATCGTGTCCCACTCGCCCGACGTGCTGCGGGCCTCCCACCGGGTGGCCGGAGCACCGGAGACGGTGCGCGCCTCGCCCTCGACGACGCTGGCCGGGTCGGCCCCGCGCCCCACGAGCACGGCCGCCCAGTCGGTCGTCCCGGCCGGGTCCTCCTGGAGCACGACCGTCGCGGCGGCGATGGTCCCGCTCTCCGTCACCGTGGCCATGGCCAGCGAGCCGGGCGGAAGGGACTCCGCGGCCGCCGGCTGCTCCGCCCAGGCCTGCGGCCAGGTGATGTCAAGGGTGACCGCGTCCTCGGGCACGTCGGCGGGGTCGGGTTCGGGGCCAGGGGCGGGGTCGGGGTCGGCCGGGGCGGACGGGGCTGACGGCTGCTCTGCGGCAGCGGTCGCGCCGGAGCCGTCGGACCCGTCCGACGCTGCGCCGGCGGAGGCCGACTCGGCGGCGAGCTGCAGCGGCTCCGAGACGGGACGAGCCAGCTCTCCGGTGCCGCAGGCAGTGAGGACGAGCAGCACCGCACCGGCACAGGCGGTCAGTGCGGCGGGGCGGACGGTCGGGCGGGACTCGGGGCGTGTGACTGTGCGCATGCCGACAGCGTTGCCCCGCCGCATGCGCGATACGGAGCCTCGTCCACAGCTCCGTCTCCGACCGTCCGTCGTCCACAGGCGTGGCGACGGCGCCGCCCGCGGTGGGCGACGCCGTCGAGTATCCGCGCGGCGGCCCCCAAGGGCCGCGCATCTGCGGGTCAGCTGATGGTGATGGAGTCGAGGATCGACTCGAAGTCGGCCTCGTGGGTGTCGAACTGCTCCACCGGTGCCTGGAGGGAGACCTCGACGAACGAGCCGTCGTCGAGCGGGAAGCCGTAGGCGCGCTGACGCATCTCCCCCTCGCCCGGGTCCTGCTCGAACTCCAGGCCCTCGGCGTCGTGCCCGGCGATGTCCCGCGGCTCGATCTCGGTGAGCTCCGAGGTGTCCTGGCCGCTCTGCTCGAGCAGCTCGATGTACGAGCCGTCACCGATGGTGCCGGGCGCGTAGCGGGTGACCGATGCCCCGGTCGGGAACGGCTCCGCCGGGTCGAGCGCGTACGAGTGCATCTCCGCGACTCCCTGCGGCAGCGGACCGGCCGCGTCCGCCTGCAGGTCCTCCCAGCCCTCGGGCCAGGTGATCTCGATGCGCTCCTCGCCCGCGGCACCGCTCTCCGACTCGCCGCCGGGGCCGGGGCCGGGACCGGCCGAGCCGGCCTCGCTCTCCGACTCGCCACCGCCGGGGGCGCCCGCGGCATCGTCCGAGCCGGACTCCGACGGGCTCTCGCCGACGCCGGGTTCGTCCGACCCGGTCTCGTCGCCACCGCTGGGAGCCTCTGCCGGAGCGTCCATGGTGGCCGGGGACTCCTCGTCGTCGCCCCCGCCGCAGGCGGCGAGCGTGAGGCCCGCGCCGAGCGCGACAGCCGCGACGAGCGAACGACGGACAGGTGCGTGCGTGATGTTCATGCCTTCCACTGTCGCTGACATGCCGCGCGGACGGGGATCGGGGCGCGCGTGGAGGCACCCGCCACGCACGACGACGGCGCCGCCCGAGGTGGGCGACGCCGTCGTGGAGCCGTGGAACGGTCCGTCAGGACCGTCCGCGGAGGGGTCAGTTGATGGTGATGGAGTCCAGGATCGACTCGAAGTCGGCCTCGTGGGTCTCGAACTCCTCGGCGGAGGAGGACAGGACGACCTCGACGAACGAGCCGTCGTCGAGCTGCACGCCGTAGGCGCGCTGCAGGATCGGGCCGGTGCCCGGGTCCTGCTCGAACTCCAGGCCCTCGGCCTCGTTACCGTCGATGTCGCGCGGCTCGATCTCGGTGAAGGACGACGTGTCCTGGCCGCTCTGCTCGAGCAGCTCGATGTAGGAGCCCTCGCCCATGATGCCCTCGGCGTACCGGATGACCGTCACGTTGGTCGCGAAGGTCTCGGAGTCGGTGAGCCCGTAGGCGTGCATCTCCTCGACGCCGTCGGGCGTCGGCATCTCGGTGACCTCGGTCAGGTCCTCCCAGCCCTCGGGCCAGGTGATCTCGATGCGCTCCTCGCCCGCGGCGTCGCTGCCCGACTCGCCGCCGGCAGCGCCGTCCGAGCCGGCCTCGCTCTCGGACTCGCCGGGCAGGCCCGCGGCGTCGTCCGACTCGGTCTCGCCGCCGAGGCCCGAGTCGTCGGACTCGGTCTCCTCGTCCTCGGAGGGCGCCTCGGGCTCCTCCTCGGCGGGCGGAGCCTCCTCGGTGGTCGTCGACTCCTCGTCGTCGCCCCCGCCGCAGGCGGCGAGCGTGAGGCCCGCGCCGAGCGCGACAGCCGCGACGAGCGAACGACGGACAGGTGTGTGCGTGATGTTCATGCGAACCACTTTCCAGTAGGGGTCTGGTCTGAGCGGGGAGGTTCGACGGGGACATGTCCCCGTGAGGCGTTCCCCACGTGCTTGCTCGCTCAGTCGATGACGACGGAGTCGAGAATCTCCTCGAAGACGGGGATGAGGCCGGCGAACGTGGTCTGCTCGGCCACGAGCGTGATCTCGACGAGGCCGCCGTCGTCGAGCTCGACGGGGTAGAGGTGCTGGACGACCGGCCCGGTGTCGGCCTCGGTGACGCGCTCGTACGGGGTGACCGTCGTCCCGTCGACGTCCCGTGCGGGCAGCTCGAGGAGCTCGGCGAGATCGGTCCCCTGCTCCTCGAGGATCTCGGTGTAGGACCGCCCGTCGACCGTGCTCTCACCGAACGACATGACGACGACGGACGTCGCGTACTCCGTGGTCGGGTCCCCGTACGCCTGGACCTCGGCGCCCTCGGGGGTCGTCGAGATGTAAGGGGCGAGGTCCTCCCACTCGTCGGGCCACGTGATGTCGACCGCGGGGCCGTCGAACGGCTCCTCGGTCTCCGTCTCGCTCTCCGACGCGGACTCGGCATCGGTCGCGGTCTCGTCGGACGGTGTCTCCTGCCCGGACGTCTCCGACTCGTCGTCGCCCCCGCCGCAGGCGGCGAGCGTGAGCGAACCGACGGTCACGGCCAGTGCCGCGGCCGCCCGGGAGCTCGTCGGTCGGATTCTCATCGCCACCACAGTTGCACCACCGGCGCCCGCCCGCACCTCTGCCTCGCGTGAGAAAGCCCGCACGCAGGCGGGACGGGGCGCCGTAGATCGGCGCTCCCGCACCGTTCCACGGCTCTCTTCGCCGAGGGTGAACATCGAGTGCGGCACGCGGCGCCGCACCAGGTCAGACGTTCACAACGGGCCCGGTGTCACCACGCCGGACCCGCTGCCCGAGGAGATCTCAGCCGCCGATGACGATCGAGTCGAGGATCGCCTCGAACGTCCCCACGTGCTCGTCGAACTCCTCGACGTCGGCGGAGTAGACGACCTCGACCGCACTGCCGTCCTCGAGGACCACGCCGTGCATCTGCTGGCGGTAGGTCAGGCCACCGCCGCTCGCGTCGGTCGAGTACCCCGTCGCCGGGTGGCCGCCGATCTCCCGGTCCGGCACCGCGCGGAGCTCGTCGGGCGCGAGCCCCTGCGCCTCGACCATCTCGTCGTAGGAGCCGCCGGTCGCCGTGCCCGGCGGGTAGGCGACGACCACGACGTTGGTCGAGAAGCCGGCCGGGTTCGGGATGCCGTAGGCCTGCAGGTCGTAGGTCGGCGGGACGCTCCCGCCGAGGTCCGAGGAGAGGTCGGTCCAGTCCTCGGGCCAGGCCACCTCGACCTGGGGCACGCCGCCCGGGGCCCCGGCGGGGTCGTCGGTGGGTTCGTCCGTGGGGTCGTCGGCGGGTTCGTCCGTGGGGGCGTCGGACGCGTCCTGGGAGGGTCCCTCCTCGGCCGGCTCGGAGGACTCCGACGAGTCGTCGGGCTCCTCCTCGGCCGGCTCGGACGTCTCGGCCGGTGCGGGGGTGTCGTCGGGCGACGGCGCGATCTGCGAGCTGTCGTCGTCGCCCCCGCCGCATGCGGCAAGGACCAGGGCGGAGGCGAGGGTCAATGACGCGGTCGCGGCCAGGCGCGAGGGCGAAGGTGTCTGCATGCCACAAGTATCGCAGTCGTCGCCCCTCGCGGAGACGACCCCGCCGGTGATTCCCGCCCTGGTGGCAGGGGCGCAGGGCGGTGCCCGGGACGGCCTGAGGCCCGGGACCGAGCTGCTCGGTCCCGGGCCTCAGGTCCGGTCGTCGGTCGGGTCGGAGGTCAGCCGATGACGGCGGAGTCGAGCACCGTCTCGAACAGCTCCATACCCTCGGTGATCTGGTCGACCTCGGCCGAGAGCACGAACTCGACGATGCTGCCGTCCTCGAGCACCACGCCGTACAGGCGCTGACGGAAGGTCTCGCCGGCCTCGGACGCGTCCTGCTGGTAGCCCATCGCGGTGTGGCCGTCGATCTCGCGCTCGCCGACCTCGGCCAGCTGGCCGGAGTCGCCGCCGAGCTCCTCGACGAGCAGGTCGCCGTAGGTCGCGCCCTCGGGGGCGGTGCCCGCCGGGTACGTGGTGACGACGCCGTTCATCGAGAAGCCGTCCGGGTTCGGCTCGCCGTGCACCTGCACCTCGAGGCCCGGCTGCGCGGGCACCTGGTCGGACATGTCGACCCACTCCGAGGGCCAGGAGACCTCGACCTGGGGGAACTCGCCCGAGGCGGCCGCGCCGTCGTCAGCGTCGTCGTCGCCGGGCTGCTCGGCCGCGTCGTCGTCCGCGTCGTCGGAGGGCGCCTCGTCCGTGCCGTCGTCAGCGCCGTCGTCGCCGGGCTCCTCGGCCGCGTCGTCGTCCGCGTCGTCGGACGGCGCCTCGTCCGTGTCGTCGTCGGTGGGCTCGTCCTCGGACGGCTCCGCGGGCTCCGTCGTCGTGGTGTCGTCGTCGGGCGAGGGAGCGATGGTGTCGTCGCCGCCGCACGCCGCGAGCGTGAGCGCGGCGGCGAGGGCGAGGCTGGCAGTGGCTGCGTGACGGGGGGTAACAGTTCGCCTGTTCATGCCTTCACGCTAAACCGCCGACGGCCGTCCCCTGTATCGCCGTCATGGGGATGTCTGACCAGGTAGGGCTACCCGTCGGCCCGGCGCCGGCCAACCTCACTCGACGCCGGACCTGCCTCACTCGATGGTGATCGACCCGGCGACCTGCCGCATGCCCGGCAGGTCCCCCTCCTCGTCGGCGGCGTCCATCGCGAACTGCAGCTCCCACTGGTAGCCGCCCTCGAAGATCGGGTAGGTGTACTGGACGAACCCGCCCGTCGGGGTCGACATCTCGACCCGCAGCCCCTCGACGGTGGCGCCGTCGACGGTCAGCGGATCGGCGTCCGTCATCTCGGCGTCCGGTGGACGCTGCTGCTCGAGCGCCTCCCGGTAGGCCTCGTACGAACCTGCGCCGCCCTCGATGGCGGTGAGCGTCACCTGGGTGCCGTTGGCGGCGGTCGCCAGCGGGGCGGCGCCCATGACGATCGTCGGGTGCCCCTCGTAGGCGAACGACAGGTCGTTCCACTCCTCGGGGAGCGTGTAGCTCACCGTCCCGGCGTCGTGCTCGACGGTCAGCTGCTCGCCGTCGAGCGGCGGAGCCTCCTCCTCGGCACCGTCGGAGGTGGGCTCCTCCTCGGACTCGTCCGTCTCCTCCTCCGGGTCGGCAGGCCCGTCGTCGGCCGCGCTCGGCGCCTCCGGGTCGTCGGTCCCGTCCGTGGTGGACTCCTCGCTCTCCTCGCCGGCGGTGGGCTGCTCGGAGGCGGACCCGGACGGTGACTCCTCGGCCTCGGTGGTCTCCTCGTCGTCGAGGCTCTCGACCGGGCTGCAGGCGGCGAGCGCCGCCGCCAGGGCGAGCGTCGCGCCGACGCCGATGCTGCGACCGTGTCGCATGGGGACTCCTTCGGAGGTGGGGACGAGGAAGGACGCGTCGACGGCCCCGGGGGTGGGGCCGCCGGCGGGGTCAGGAGAAGATCGGGCCCGAGGTGCGGCTGCGCTTGAGCTCGTACATGCCGGGGACGGAGACCACCAGGGCGAAGCCGTCCCACAGCCGTAGGGCGTCGTCGCCGGTCGGGGCGGGCGTGACGACGGGGCCGAAGAACGCGGAGTCGCCGTACCTGATGACGGGCACGCCCACGTCGTCACCCACGAGGTCCTGCGCGGCCTGGGTCGTGGCGCGGAAGGCGGCGTCCAGCGAGGTGTCGTCGGCGGCGTCGAGGAGGTCGGCCGGCAGGTCGAGCTCGGCGAGCGCCTCAGCGACGACCCCCGAGCCCTCGTCCGTGCGGCCGGCCGGGTGGAACCGCGTGCCGACGGCGGTGTAGAGCGCCGCGAACTGCTCGTCGGTCAGGCGCTCCTTGGCGGCCTGGAAGATGCGCACGACCCCCCACTGCCTCTCGAGCCCCGCCCGGTACTCCTCGGGGACGTCCTTGCCCTCGTTGATGATGACGAGCGGCATGAGGTGCAGGTGGAGGTTGAGGCCGCGGACCTCGGCGACCTCGGTGAGCCAGCGGGAGGTCATCCACGCCCACGGGCAGTGCGGGTCGAAGAACAGGTCGACGTCGTTCGGCTGGAAGGAGGCGGAGTCCGACATGACCCCATCGTCACACGTGGTACCGCAGCGGGGCGGGAGCACCGCCGGTCGGCTCGAGCGTCGCAGCGGTCACGGCACCGTTACGCTGCCTGGTGGCGCGACGCGCCCGGCCGGGACCACGGCGGTCCCGGTGCGTCATCCTCGAGCCCCAGGAGCCCCCGTGCCCGCAGAGAACCTCACCCGGGCGGAGGCCGCCGAGCGCGCCTCCCTCGTCGCCACGCAGACCTACCGGGTCGAGCTCGACCTCACCCGGGGGCCAGAGGTGTTCGGCTCGACGACGACACTCACCTTCACGGCGACGCCCGGATCCTCGACGTTCGTCGACCTCATCGCTCCCGCGGTCCACCGGATCACCCTCAACGGCGCCGACGTCGACACCTCCGCCTTCGCCGACTCGCGCATCGCCCTGTCCGGCCTCGCGCAGACCAACGAGCTCGTCGTGGAGGCCGAGGGCGCGTACATGACCACCGGCGAGGGGCTGCACCGCTTCGTCGACCCGGTCGACGAGAAGGTGTACCTCTACTCGCAGTTCGAGGTCGCCGACGCCCGGCGCGTCTTCGCCTGCTTCGAGCAGCCCGACCTCAAGGCCGAGTTCTCCTTCGTCGTCACGGCTCCGGCCCAGTGGACGGTCTTCTCCAACGAGGCGGCCGCCGAGGTCACGGACGCGGCCGCGCAGGCCGGCGAGGTCGACGGGGCCGGTGCGCGGACCTGGACCTTCGCCCCCACCGCCCGCATCTCGACCTACCTCACGGCGATCGTCGCCGGCCCCTACGCGGGGACCACCGGCGAGCTCACCTCCAGCGACGGCCGCACCATCCCCCTGGGCGTCTACGCCCGCGCCTCGATCGCCGAGCACCTCGACGCCGAGACGATCATGGACGTCACCCGCCAGGGCTTCGCCTTCTACGAGGAGGCCTTCGACCGGCCCTACCCGTTCACGAAGTACGACCAGGTCTTCGTCCCGGAGTTCAACGCGGGCGCCATGGAGAACGTCGGGCTGGTCACCTACCTGGAGAACTACGTCTTCCGCGGCCCGGTCTCCGGTGCCGTGCGGGAGCGCCGCGTCATCACGATCCTCCACGAGCTCGCCCACATGTGGTTCGGCGACCTGGTGACCATGCGCTGGTGGAACGACCTCTGGCTCAACGAGTCGTTCGCCGAGTACGCCTCCCACCTGTCCGCCGCCGAGGGGCTGGGGATCGACGACGCGTGGGTGACGTTCACGTCGCTGGAGAAGGCGTGGGCGCTGGACCAGGACCAGCTGCCGACCACGCACCCGATCGTCGCGTCGATCGAGGACCTCGAGGACGTCGAGGTCAACTTCGACGGCATCACCTACGCCAAGGGCTCCTCGGTGCTCACCCAGCTCGTGACGTTCGTCGGGAGGGACGCCTTCCTCACGGGCCTGCGCCGCTACTTCGCCACGCACGCGTTTGGCAACACCGAGCTCTCCGACCTGCTCGTCGAGCTCGAGGCGGCCTCCGGCCGCGACCTGCGCTCGTGGTCGACGGTGTGGCTGGAGTCCGCCGGCGTCACCACGCTCGTCCCGGAGGTCACGACGGAGACCGGCGACGACAGCGTCGAACGGATCGCCTCCGCCGCCGTCGTGCAGACCGTGCCCGAGGCTCATCCCGTGCAGCGCCCGCACCGGCTCGCCGTCGCCGGCTACGACCTCGACGGCGACCGGCTCGTGCGCAGCTGGTCCGACGAGGTCGACGTCGACGGCGAGCGCACCGAGCTGCCCACGCTCGTCGGCCGCCCGTGGCCGGCGGTGCTGCTCGTCAACGACGAGGACCTCACCTACGCCAAGGTCCGGCTCGACGACCGCTCGCTCGCCTCCGCGACCCGCCACGTCGACGCCTTCGCCGAGGCCATGCCCCGCACCCTCGTGCTCGCCTCCGCCTGGGACATGACCCGTGACGGCCAGTGGGCCGCGAGCCGCTACCTCGACCTCGCGCTGCGGGCCCTGGCCTCCGAGACCCAGCCCACCGCGATGCGGGTGCTGCTTGCCAACGTGCGCACCGCCGTCGAGCGGTACTCCGACCCCGCCACCCGGGACCGGGTGCGCGCGGCCGTCGCGGACGACCTCGTGGCGCTGGCCACGGGCGCCGATCCCGGTTCGGACGCCCAGCTCCAGCTCTCCCGCGCCGCCGCCCAGCTCGCCGTCACCGACGAGCAGGTCGCCACCGTGCGCGGGTGGATCGACGGCAGCGGCCCGCTGCCGGGCCAGGAGGTCGACCCGCAGCAGCGGTGGGAGGTCCTGCGCGGGCTCGCGCTGGCCGGCGCCCTCACCGAGGACGACGTGACGGCGGCCCTCGACGCCGACCCGTCCGCGACCGGCCGGGAGCACGCCGTCTGGGTGCGGTCCGCACGCCCCACGGCCGAGGCCAAGCAGTGGGTGTGGGACAACGTCGTGGCGGCGGCCAACCTGCCGAACACGCAGCAGCGGTACGCCGCGCTCGGGTTCGCCGACGTCCGCGACCCGGCGGTGCTCGCGCCGTTCGTGCGGCCCTACCTCGACTCCCTCACGCGCGTGTGGGCGGAGCAGACCAACGAGATGGCGCAGAACGTGGTCACCTACGCGTTCCCGGCCGCCCTGGCGGGCCGGTCCGCAGAGGCGGGCGTCGACGTCGTGACCGAGACCCGGGCCTGGCTGGACGCGCACGCGGAGGCCCCCGCCGCGCTGCGCCGGCTCGTGGCCGAGCGGCTCGACACGGCCGAGCGTGCCGTGCGCGCCCAGGCGGTCGACGCGGGACGCTGAGTGAGCGGGCCGAGCAGGTCTCGCAGCTCCGCGAGCTTGTCGCCACCAGCACACTGCTGCCCGCCTGACCCGGGGGTGGCCGGGTGGCCGGTCGCCATTCTCAACTCGGTGAGATCGGGGGAAGAGCTCGAGATTAGGGGTTGTTTCCCCCGCACTCGTGAATCTTCCCCCGATCTCACGGGTGGCGGGCGGGCCTGCGGGGCCTGCCGGGGACAGATCAGTCGGTGGCGCGCCCCATCGCCTCGTTGACGGTCCGCACGAGCGAACGGACCCGCGGGTGGGCGTGCAGGTCGTCGAGGAGGACCACCTGCTCGGTACCGTCGGCGAGCGGCACCTTCCAGTTCGGGTACTCGGTGTGCGTGCCCGGCTGGTTCTGCGCGCGCCGCTCCCCGACCGCGTCCACGAGCGAGACACCGACCAGGTAGCTCGGGGTGGCCGCGACGTAGGCGTGCAGCGCCTCGAGGATCTCGCGCTCTGAGGGGTCCGCCCCCACGAGCCCGAGCTCGCGCAGCCGCTCGACGGCGCGGCGCCGCTCGAGGGCCGACTCGGCGCGCACCTTCTCCACGGGCTCGACCAGCAGGCCGAGGCGCTCGCGCAGGTCCACGTGCTCGTCGGCCAGGTAGCCGGCCACCGGCGGGAGGTCGTGCGTGTCGACCGTCGCGAGCGCGAGCCGTCGGTACTCCTCGGGCCGCCTGGGCCGTCCGTCGTCGTCCTTCTCGAACCAGAACACCTGCGTGCCGAGCACGCCGCGCTCCTCGAGGTAGTCGCGCACCCAGGGCTCGACGGTCCCCAGGTCCTCCCCGATGACGACCGCGCCCGCGCGGTGCGCCTCGAGCAGCATGACGCCGACCATCGCCTCGTGGTCGTAGCTGACGTACGTGCCCTGGTCGGCGCCGCCGTCGGCCGGGATCCACCACAGGCGGAACAGGCCGGCGACGTGGTCGACCCGGATCGCACCCGCGTGCCGCAGCACGGTGCGCAGCATCTGGCGCAGGGGGGCGTAGGCCGTGCGCGCCAGGGCGTCCGGTCGCCACGGCGGCTGCGACCAGTTCTGCCCCTGCTGGTTGTACATGTCCGGCGGCGCCCCGACCTCGATGCCGGCGGCGAACACCTCCTGGCCGGACCAGCGCTCGGCGCCCTGGGAGTCGACGCCGACCGCGAGATCGTGCATGATCCCGAGCGCCATCCCTGAGTCCTTCGCGGCGCGCTGGGCCGCGGCGAGCTGGTCGTCGAGCACCCACTGCAGCCAGGCGAAGAACTCCACGCGGTCGGCGAGCTCGGACCTCTTGAGCGCGACCTGGGGGCTCGCGGGATCGGTGAGCTCGACGGGCCACGGCCGGCCGGCCTGGTCCTCGATCAGCGCGCACCACAGGGCGAAGTCCTGCAGCCCCTCCCCCTCGGTGGCCCGGAACCTCTCGAACGCCTGCTGCCTGGCCGCGGTCCGGCCGGCCGCGAAGATCACCTCGAGGGCCTGGAGCTTGGCGGCCCAGACGGCGTCGCGGTCCAGCGGCTCGTTGGTCTCGTTCAGCGGCCGCACCTCGTCCGCCGCCCACTGCACGAGCGAGCGCTGGGGGCCCGAGAGGTAGGCCGCCTCGTGGATCTCCTCGGGCCGCAGGTAGATCGGGTTGACGAACCGGCGGGTGACCGGCAGGTACGGCGACGTCGTCATCCCCGCCACCGGCTGCGCCGCGTGCAGGGGGTTGATGAGGACGAAGTCCGCACCGGAGCTGCCGGCGATCGCGGCCAGCTCGGCGAGGTCGGCGGCGTCGCCGAGTCCCCACGAGCGGCGCGAGCGCACGGAGTACAGCTGCGCGGCGAGGCCCCACCCGCGGCCCCCCTCGAGCTCGGGAAGCTCGAGGCGGTCCGGCGTGACGGCGATCGGCGCGCGTCGGCGGCGGGCGCCCGCCGGCTCGGCGACGACGGTGTGCCAGCCGAGCGGGAGGTCGGCCGGGACCACGAACTCGATCCGGGTGTGCGTGCGCCCGTCGACCTCGCGCATCTCGGGCGGCTCGGACGCGGCCGCGAGCTGCCAGCTGCCACCGTCCTCGAGGTGGATCTCGACGCGGACCTCCGAGCCGAGCGGCACGTAGACGGGCAGGCGGGACTCGCGCCCGCGCCGGACGACCACCGAGTCCGGCAGGGTCTCGCGCCAGGGGGCCAGGTCGTGCTCGGCCAGCGAGGCGCTCACGTCGTCGTCGGAGTCGGCGGGCACTCCCAGCGCCCGGAGCGCCGCCCGGATCGTGGCGGCGCTGATCGTCCGGTGCTTCCCGTGGAAGTCCCAGAACTCGGTGGCGACCCCCTTGAGGTCCGCCAGACGCGCGAGGGCCTTCGAGGGTGTCTCGGCGTCGCCGGCGTCCGACATTGAGCTCCTTATCCGTGGCCCGCGCTGGCCGGCCTGCTGATCGTTCGGGACCCCCCGATCCTGCCAGAGCACGGCCGCGGACGACGCGAGGTGGCGCCGTGGTGCCGCACCGGTCGTGCGGGTGACAATGGTGCGATGACGACGAGCGACCGGCCGAGCCAGACGACCCAGCGCGCGGAGCTGTACGCCCGCCTCGGCGGCCACGACACGTTCGAGCGCCTGACCAGGAGGTTCTACGAGGGCGTCGCGACCGACGAGGTCCTCGCCCCGATGTACGAGGGCGACCTCGACGGCGGCGAGGAACGGCTGCGCATGTTCCTCGAGCAGTACTGGGGCGGACCGACGACCTACCAGGAGCAGCGCGGGCACCCGAGGTTGCGGATGCGGCACCAGCCGTTCCGGGTGACGCCGGACGCCCGGGACCGCTGGCTCACGCACATGCGCGCAGCCCTCGACGACGTCGCTCTCGACCCGGAGGCCGACCGCGCCATGTGGGACTACTTCGTGCGCGCGGCCGACGCCATGATCAACACGCTCGAGCCGCGGCCGTGAGCGGCGACGCCCCGTCCCGGGTCGGCGTGCCGTCCGTGCCCCCGCCGCCGGGAGCCCGGCACGGCGTGCTCGACGTCCCGGACAGCGACTCGGCGCAGATGCGGCAGATCCTGGACTCGCTGCGGCTCGAGCGCACCGGCCCGGACTCGTTCGCGGGCGGCTCCCTGCCCCAGCTGTCCGGACGGATCTACGGCGGTCAGGTCCTCGCGCAGGCCCTGCTCGCCGCGGACGACACGCTCACCGACGACGGCCCGCGGTACCTCCACTCCGCGCACGGGTACTTCCTGCGGCCGGGCCGTTCTCAGGACGGGGTGACCCTCGCCGTCGAGCAGCTCCACGACGGTCGGTCCTTCTCCACGCGGCGCACGCACGCGTTCCAGCACGGCAAGCCGATCCTGTCGATCATCTCCTCGTACCAGAAGTCCCAGCCGGGCCTCGACCACCACGACCCCGCGCCGCAGGCACCGGACCCGGAGACTCTGCCGAGCGCCATCGACCTGTTCGAGTCCGTCGACCATCCGGTGGCGCGCTTCATGTCCTCGACGGCGGCGTTCGACATCCGCCACGTGGGTGGCAACCTCTACCTCGGGCCCGACCCGGACCGGGCCGAGCGGCAGATGCTGTGGATGCGGGCCCGCACCCCGCTCCCGGAGAGCACCAGCCAGCTCCTGCACCGCGCCCTGCTCGCCTACGCGTGCGACCAGGTGATGCTCGAGCCTGTCCTGCGCCGACAGGGGCTGGCGTGGCGCTCGGAGGGACTGTCGATGGCGTCCCTGGACCACTCGATGTGGTGGCACCGCGAGGTCCGGGTCGACGAGTGGCTGCTGTTCGTCCAGCGCTCGCCGTCCGCGCAGGGTGGGCGTGGGCTCGGCACGGCCGAGGTCTACGACCGGTCCGGCGCGCTCGTCTCGTCGATCGGCCAGGAGGGCATGGTCCGGGTGCCCGACCCCGACCCGCCGCTGGCTGCCTCCGGTCCGGACGGGGAGTGGCGCCGGCCGTCCCTGCGGTGAGCCGACCCGATGAGGCGGTTCAGGCGCCGTCCTGGGCGGTCGCCGAGGCAGCGTCGGACGTGTCTCGGTCCCGGCGCCGGAAACGTATCGGAGGATCCATGAACTCGGACCAGACCGAACGCTCGTCCGCGGTGAGCCTGCGCGGACGGCCGGTCTCCTCGTCGACGAGGACCAGCGTGGTCGTCGCGCGAGCGGCCGGTCCGTCCGGTCCGGGGATCTCGTAGCAGACGTCGATCGACGCGCCACCCAGGTGCGAGATCCACAGCTCGACCTGCAGCGGCTCGAGGGAGTACGGGACGGGCGCCAGGTACTCGATCTCCTGGCGGGCGATGTAGGTGTTGGTGCCGGAGCCCGGGCCGGTCGCGAGGACCTTGGTGCCCGGCGCGTCGGCGGCCGCCTGGAGGGCGGACATGGTCGGGCCCGAGGTCGCCGGTGCCTCGGCGGGTGGGCCCGCCGGGTCCCCGGGGACGGACGCCCAGAACGCCTGGATGCGGCACTCCTCGAGGATGCCGAGCATCCGGGCGTTGTTGACGTGCCGGTAGGCGTCGATGTCCGACCAGCGCAGGCGCACGGGAATCGTCAGGCGAGGCATGACAGCCATTGTCCTCCGTGCGCCGGGTGCCCGGGGACGACGGCGGGCGGGGAACCGGCATGCAGCCGTGCTCCCCGCCCGCCGACGAGCCCCGGGCCGGCCGGCCCGGTCCACTGACCTATCGGCGGTCGCCACCGCGCGTCACGGCGACGACGATCTCGATGAAACCGCGCAGCAGCGCGATCTTGAGCACGACGACGAGCAGGCTGAGCACCCACGCCACCCAGATCCCCGCGGGCACGTCGCCGCGACCGGCGGTGAGCGTGAAGAGCTGGGCGAGCCACTCGATCGCGAGGACGGCGACGCCGATGTAGAAGACCGTCGAGGCGAACCGCGCCACGGCCGAGCGGGAGAAGTCGCCGGAGAACAGGGCGGCGAAGATGTTGCCGCCGGAGGACTGCGGGGCGAACTGCTGGCCCGGTGCGCCGTATCCGCCGGGAGCCGGGCCGGCCGCCGGCTGACCGTAGCCCGGCTGGCCGTAACCGCCGGGGGCCTGGCCCGACGCAGGCTGTCCGTAGCCCTGTTGCCCGTAGCCCGGCTGCCCATCGCCCTGGTCGTAGTCGGCCGGCCGGCCCTGCGGCTGGCCGGGGCCGGCCGGGCCGCCGGGCCCGGGTGCCGATGCTGCCGAGGGGTCGTACTCAGTCACGTGTGTCTCCTGCGTCGTCGGGAATCGGCCGGAGGGCCGCCCGAGACCATATCGGACGCGAGCGGGCGTGAACCACCGAGGCCCAGGCGTGCACCAACGAGGCCCCCGCGGTCTCGCGGAGGCCCCTGGACCGGCCGGACACCCCGGAGGGTGCCCGGCCGGGTAATCGCCGGTCGCGCGTCAGTCGCGCGTGAGCTTGCGGTAGGTGACCGAGTGGGGACGAGCCGCCTCGGGGCCCAGACGCTGGATCTTGTTGGCCTCGTAGGACTCGAAGTTGCCCTCGAACCAGTACCAGCTCGCCGGGTTCTCCTCCGTGCCCTCCCACGCGAGGATGTGGGTCGCCACGCGGTCGAGGAACCACCGGTCGTGCGTGACGACGACCGCGCAGCCCGGGAACTCCAGCAGGGCATTCTCCAGCGAGCCGAGGGTCTCGACGTCGAGGTCGTTCGTCGGCTCGTCGAGCAGGAGGAGGTTGCCGCCCTGCTTGAGGGTGAGCGCGAGGTTGAGGCGGTTGCGCTCACCGCCCGAGAGCACGCCGGCCCGCTTCTGCTGGTCCGGTCCCTTGAACCCGAACGCCGAGACGTAGGCGCGCGAGGGCATCTCGACGTTGCCGACCTGGATGTAGTCCATCCCGTCGGAGACGACCTCCCACAGGCTCTTGTCCGGGTCGATACCGCCACGCGACTGGTCGACGTAGCTGATCTTCACGGTCTCGCCGATCGTCAGGTCTCCGGAGTCCAACGGCTCCAGCCCGACGATCGTCTTGAACAGCGTGGTCTTGCCGACGCCGTTGGGGCCGATGACGCCGACGATGCCGTTGCGCGGCAGGCTGAAGGACAGCCCGTCGATGAGGACGCGGTCGCCGAACCCCTTGTGCAGGTCGTCCGCCTCGATGACGACGTTGCCCAGGCGCGGCCCGGGCGGGATCTGGATCTCCTCGAAGTCGAGCTTCCTCGTGCGCTCGGCCTCGGCCGCCATCTCCTCGTACCGGGCGAGACGGGCCTTGGACTTGGCCTGCCGGCCCTTGGCGTTGGAGCGCACCCACTCGAGCTCGTCGGCCAGGCGCTTGGCCATCTTCGCGTCCTTCTTGCCCTGGACCTCGAGGCGCTGCTGCTTCTTCTCCAGGTAGGTGGAGTAGTTGCCCTCGTAGGGGTACAGGCGGCCGCGGTCGACCTCGGCGATCCACTCAGCCACGTGATCGAGGAAGTACCGGTCGTGCGTGACGGCGATGACGGCGCCGGGGTACTTCGACAGGTGCTGCTCGAGCCAGAGCACGGACTCCGCGTCGAGGTGGTTCGTGGGCTCGTCCAGCAGGAGCAGGTCGGGCTGCTCGAGGAGGAGCTTGCACAGCGCGACTCGACGCCGCTCACCGCCAGAGAGGTTGGTCACGGGAGCGTCCGGCGGCGGGCAGCGCAGGGCGTCCATCGCCTGGGCGAGCTGGGCGTCGATGTCCCAGGCGTTCGCCGCGTCGATCTCCGTCTGGAGCTTGCCCATCTCCTCCATCAGGGCGTCGAAGTCGGCGTCGGGCTCGGCCATCTCGTTGCCGATCTCGTTGAACCGCTCGACCTTGGACAGGATCTCGCCGACGCCTTCCTGGACGTTGCCGAGGACCGTCTTCTCCTCGTTCAGCGGCGGCTCCTGCAGCAGGATGCCGACGGTGTGGCCGGGCGTGAGGACCGCGTCGCCGTTCGACGGCTGGTCGAGGCCGGCCATGATCTTGAGGATCGTGGACTTCCCCGCGCCGTTCGGACCGACCATGCCGATCTTGGCGCCCGGGTAGAACGACATCGTCACGTCGTCGAGGATGACCTTGTCCCCGTGGGCCTTGCGGGCCCGGACCATGGAGTAGATGTACTCGGCCACGTATCTCCCTCTCGATCGGGTGGTGGGTGTGCCCGGCCGGATCTGCCGGAGCGCTGTCCCCCAGCGTAGGCGAGCCGGGCGGGGCCGCGGCCCCGCACCGCACGTGCCCGGGGACACGAACCACCCGGGCGACGGGCACCGAGCGACGGGCACCGAGCGACGGGGGCCGGGCGCCGGCAGCATCACGGCACGACGCCCGGCATCGCCCGGGGCGGCGTCATGGCGACGTCCGGCCCAGCTCCCCCGCCGGGCCGGACGCCTCCCGATGTCAGGAGTAGGCGTGCTCGAGCTGCGGACCGACCTCCTCGACGTCGGCCACCCCCTCGTCGTCGACGCCATCCGCGACGTCGCCGGCGGTGGAGCTCTCGGCATCCGTCGTCGTGTGCTCGACGACGGACCAGCTGCCCGGGCCGCCGGACGTCACCTCACCGGCGGGCGCGTCGCCGGCCGCTCCGCCGGCCTGGTCGCGCGAGCCGTTGTCGACCTTCATGTAGGTGGTCACCCCGCGGGACATCTCGAGCGCCACGGAGTCGCCGTTGATGACGAGCGAGGTGCGCTCGGCACCGTCCTTGTCCACCCACATCTCGGTGAGCAGGTGGCCGCGGACGAGGACGGGGGTGCCCTTCTTGACGGAGGCACCGATGTGCGGCGCCATTCGTCCGAAGACCTTGACGTTGAACCACTGGGTCTCGGCGTCCACCCAGGAGCCCGTGGCCTGGTCGAACTTCCGTCGCGTCGAGCCGAGCCGGAACGTCACCCAGGGCGAACCGGACTCGGTGTGGCGGAGCGTGGCGTCGGCGGCGGCGTTACCGCGGACCGTCACGTTGATCTCGTTGGACATGGCGTGCTCCTTCGCTGCCGGCGCCGTGCCGACTCGCGCCCACCGTGGCGCGAGGCGCCCCGGCGCCGCACCGGAGCTGGTGCGGGTTGTGGATGGACTGCCGCCGAGCGGCCCTGTGGGGACGCCGGCGTGGCTACCGGTGGGGGGACGCCGGCGTGGCTACCTGTGGGACTCCGACCAGGGCGCCGCGGGGCCGCGAGCTCGGGTCGGAGCGTCGCGTCGAACCGGGTCAGATCACGGTCGGACCAGGTCAGCCCAGGGCCGCGCGCAACGCCTCGTGGTCCTCGAGCACCTGCTCCGCGGGCTCGCGCAGGCCCGAGCGCCCGACCGCGCGCAGCCGGGTCTCGAGCTCGCGGGAGTACTCGTCGGCCCGTTCCTGCGCGGCGGCCGCTCGCACGCGCGGAGCCGACAGCAGCAGGTACGCGCCGACGCCTGCGAGGACGACCGCCACGACGATCCACGCGATCGTGGGCAGGTCGAGCACGAGACCGAGGACGACGACGACGACCGCGAGGGCCAGCGCGACCGCCCCACCGATCTGCAGTCCGCGTGCCCGCGGCACGTCGGTGGCCGGCAGAGGCACCTCGGCGACGGCCGTGTCGACCGAGCGGGCCAGGTCCGGCGCTGCGGTCACGGAGTCGTCGACGGCGCTCGACCATCGCCCGGGCAGCCCGCCGGTGACCTCGGCGAGCCAGTCGGTGCGCACGTCCTCGACCGCGACCGGTCGCACCGGTTCGGGCCGGGCGGCGGCACCGCCCGACCGAACGGCGGTGCGCACGGAGTCGGCAGCGGCCTCGGTGCCCACGGCTCGGGACAGGTGCGCGCCGACGGCGTCGTCTGCGGGCAGCGCGACGGACCTGGCGGCCACCTGGTCGCCGAGCTGCGCGGCGAGCCGGTCGATACCTGCGTCGAGCGTGGCCGAGGACGTCGTGGGGCGCACGAGGGCGCGGGCGAGGAACTCGCGTACGTCGGCGACCCCCTCCCCCGTCAGCGCGGACGCGGTGAGGATCTCGACCCCGCCGAGCCCGTCGTCGGCGAGGACCTGGCTCACGTCCCGCACCACGACGTCGACGTCCTGCTCGCGCAGGTTGTCGATCTGGTTGACGACGACGAGCATGTGCTCCTCGCGGCCCCGCAGGTGCGTGAGGTAGTTGTCGTGCAGCACGTGGTCGGCGTACTTCTGCGGGTCGACCACCCACACGAGGACGTCGACGAGCGGCAGCATCCGCTCCACGATCTTCTGGTTGGACTCGGAGCGGGAGTCGTGGTCGGGCAGGTCGAGGAGGACCAGGCCGTGGAGGAGCTCCTCGTCGGACGCGTCCAGCAGCGACTCACGCGTGACGCGACGCCCGGGCTCGACGAGCAGGAAGTCGAGCAGCCCGCTCGCGTCCGGCCCCCACACGCAGGCCGTGGGCTCCTCGGTGGTCGGCCGGAGCGGACCGACCTCGGCGACCTCGAGGGTGGCGATCTGGTTGAACAGGGACGACTTGCCGGAGCCGGTGCCGCCGACGAGCGCGACGACCGCGTGGTCGACACCCAGCTCGAGGCGGTCGAGCAGCTCGGCGCACCGGGCCCGGGCCGCGGCGGCGGCCTCCGGGTCGACGCGGTCCCCGGCGCGGTCGAGCGCGTCGGTCAGGCGGGTGATGCGGGCGCGGAGCCGGTCGGCGACCGGGCGGTCGGAGGCGGCGGGCATCGCGGGGCGGCCGGTGCCGCTGCCGCCGACAGGCTCGGCGGCCCGGTCGGCGGCGGCCGGGCGTCCGGCCGCCCGGTCGGTGGCGGTCGGTGCGGGATCGGTCACGTGAACTCCTTCAGCTCGCCCGCACGCAGGCGGACGGCGGTGCCGGGATCGACGGCGAGGTCCCTCAGCACGTCGGCGTACGGGCGGGCGACGTCGCGGACGGCACCCTGGGCGAGGTCCGCGAGCCGCTCGCGGGCGGACTGCACGAGCCGTTCGCCGTCGGCGGGGAACAACCCCCGCAGGGCAGTGGCGGGCCCGGCGAGACCGGCGGCCGCGGCCCGCACGAGGCCCGCGACGCCGTCCGCGCCCAGCGCCTCGGCGGCCACCGTCCCGGGCAGGACCGCGGCCACCTCCTCGGCGACGGCGTCCTGCCACCCCTCGACGGCACGCTCGGCGAGCGCCTCCGGTCCGCGCGAGCGGTGCACGCGCTCGCCGGCGAGGATCTCGGCGGCGCCACCGTCCTCCCACCGCGACGTCATCGCGGCGTCCGCGACGCGCACGTGACGCAGGATCGTGTCGTGCACGGGACCGTCCACCTGCGCGCCGACGCTCACGGCGGCGCGCCGACGCTCCTCGCGCACGCGTGAACGGCCGGCGCGCAGCCGTGACGGCCTGGCCGCGAGACGTGCGAGGGGGCCACCGGTGGAGGCGAGCGCGAGCCAGCGGGTGGTGGGCGAGCCGTGCGCCAGGGCGGGGTCCGCGACGTCGGCACGCACGCCCTGCAGCGGGCCCGCGACGGCGTCGTCGACCAGTCCGGTCAGATCCTCGGCGCGGCGGACCTGGGCGTCTGCGGCGTCGGCGATCGCCAGGAGGTCCTCGCGCAGGGCCGCCCACGTGGTGCGGGTGGTCTGGCGGCGCAGCATCGACCCGGCGCGCGAGCGCGCGACCAGGGCGAGCCACTGGCGCAGCTCCGCGACCCGGGCGGGCGGGAGCGGTCCGTGGTTCGGTCCGACGTCGGGGACCACGAAGATCGGCGCGTCCGAGGCACCCAGCGCCTGGAGGCGCCGCGTGAGGTCCTGCTCCACGTCGCGCCGCACCCGGTCGCCGGCCCGGTTGAGCACGACGGCGACGGTCACGCCGCGCGCGTGCGCGGCGGCCAGGGCGGACCACGGCAGCTCGTCGCCGTACCGCACGGGCGTGGTGACGAACACCCACAGGTCGGCGGCCTCGACGAGCCGGGCCGACAGCTGTCGGTTCCTCGCCTCGACGGAGTCCAGGTCGGGGGCGTCGAGCACGGCGACACCGCGCGGCACCTCGTCCGTCGGCACGAGGTGCGCGAGCTCGAGGAGCGGGTTGTCCTCGAGGGCGGGGGCGTCGTCGGTGTGGGCGGCGAGGATCGCCGTGCGTGTGGTCGGGCGCAGGACGCCGGCCAGGGAGATCTCCTCACCGACCAGGGAGTTGAGCAGCGTCGACTTCCCGGCCCCCGAGGACCCGCCAAGGACGACGATCGCCGGCGCGGAGTCCTCGCGCAGGCGCGGCAGGAGGCGCACCTCGAGCTCGGTGAGCACGCGCCGGCGGCGCCCCCGCGCCTCCTCGGCGCCGGGGATGTCGAGCGGGAGCCGCAGCTCGCGCAGGTCGCTCAGCGTGTCGGCGATGACGGCCACCCGGGGTAGACGGTCAGGGGCGACGCCCTCCGGCGCGGACCGGTGCGCCGCGGCGTCGGCCGTCGCGGCACGTCGGTTCTCGGAGGTGGGCACATGGCACATTGTGTCTGCCCGCGCGCGGTCGGTGCATGTCCGCCCGCCCGGCGCGTCCCCCGACGGGGCCCAGGCCGCGGTCAGGGCCTGCCGCACCGACCTCGTACCAACGCCGGGGACCTCCGGCCGCCCACCCGTGCGAGGTCGCGTGGCCCGGTGGACGCCCCGCGCCGCTCCCTGGCCCCGGTGCTCTCGTAGATTGCCAGGAGCCTGCGGCCGAAGTCGGCTGCGGAGGCGTTCTCGACGGCCCACCCGGCAGCGCCGGTGCTGACCCGGTCGTGGACGGCCGGGTCGGCCAGGTGGTCCAGCGCGGCGCGGAAGTCCGCCGGGTGGTCGAGCTGCCAGCCGTTGACGCCGTCGGTGACGACGCCGTCGAGCGACGGGTCACGTCGACAGACGACGGGTAGGCCGCAGGCGAGCGCCTCGCTGTAGGTCAGACCCTGGCTCTCGCTGCGCGACACGCTGACGAACACGTCGGAGAGGCGGTAGTAGCGGACTGCCTCCCGCCGGGGCACGGAGCCGGCGAAGACGACCCGGCCGGCGGGCCCGGCTCGTCGCGCCAGCTCCTCGAGCCGGGGCCGGTCCGGGCCGTCGCCGACCACGAGCAACGTGGTCGACGCGGACCCGAGCCCCCCGACAAGGCCGAGGAGCACGTCGATGTCCTTCTCCCGCGCCAGGCGGCCCAGCGAGAGCAGCACACGATCCCCGGGGGTATGCCGAGTCGGTGCCGGATCGTGGCGGCGTCCTCACGGTCGGCACGCGTGCGCACGGGTCGGAAGTGCGTGAGGTCCAGCCCGGTCGGACAGACGTGGATCGGCACCCGCACCCCGTACCCGCGCAGGATCGACTCGACCTTGCCGGTCGGGGCCACGACGGCGTCCACGCCGGCGAGCACCCTGCGGGAGAACGACGCCGCCAGCTTCCGACCCAGCGGACGGGACGGCGAGAAGTAGTGGGTGTAGTCCTCGTAGATCGTGTGGTACGTGTGCACGAGCGGCACCGCGAGAGCCCTGGCCAGCCGGCGGGCCCAGACGAAGGTGGTGAACTCGCACTGCGAGTGGATGACGTCGGGCCCCCACTCCTCGATGGCGCGGCGAGTGGGCCCGCTGGCCAGCGTGCCGAGCCGCGCGCCGTCGTACAGGGCGCTCACCGCCACCGATCCGAGGCGGTAGACGTCGCCCTCGCGGTGGGATCGGAGCCGGTTCGAGAGAGCGAGCACCCGGACCTCGCACCCGAGCTCCTCCGGCTCGGCACGCAGCGTCTGGACCGAGGTGACGACGCCGTTGACTGCGGGCTCGAACCAGCAGGTCGCGATGAGGACGCGCCGAACGGGAGTGTGGCCGGGCGGACGTGCCCGGTCGGTCATGGTTCGAGCCTCTCACACGGATCGGCCCCTGGAGCCGAGGGTCGGCTCACCGGTGCCCGGGCGGCACGACCCGCGACGACGACCGCGCCGCCGGGCGTGACACGTGACCCGGGGAGGCATGACAAATGTCGGAGACCCGGCCGCGCGCCCGCTTCTAGTGTCGTGAGCGTCCCGACACCGGAGGAAGGCACCATGACACTGCACGACGAGCACACCCCGCCGGCCGCGGGCGCTCCCACCGACACCGTCCTCGTCGTCGACGGCCTCGTGCGGCGCTTCGGCGACCTCACCGCCGTCGACGGGGTGAGCTTCCGCATCGGCCGGGGCGAGACGTTCGGTCTGCTCGGTCCCAACGGTGCGGGCAAGACGACGACGATCTCGATGGTCGCCGGCCTCATCCCGGCGGACTCCGGGACCGTGACGATCGCCGGCGAGACGGTCGGCCCGCACGCCGTCGGACCGAAGCGCCACATCGGCCTCGTCCCCCAGTCCCTCGCGATCTACCCCGAGCTCACCGCGCGCGAGAACCTCCAGTACTTCGGCCGGCTCCAGGGCCTGGCGGGCGCCGACCTCAAGGGCCGCGTCGAGGAGGTGCTCGACCTGGTCGGCCTCGCCGACCGCGCGAAGGACCAGACCAAGAAGTACTCCGGCGGCATGCAGCGGCGCCTCAACATCGGCATCGGCCTCCTGCACCGGCCCGAGCTGCTCATCCTCGACGAGCCGACGGTCGGCGTCGACCCGCAGTCGCGCAACTCCATCCTCGAGTCCGTCGAGCGGCTCTCGGTCGAGGGCATGGCCGTGCTCTACACGACCCACTACATGGAGGAGGCCGAGCGCCTCTGCGACCGGATCGCCATCGTCGACGCCGGGAAGATCCAGGCCGAGGGCACGCGCGACGAGCTGACCCGCCTCGTCGGCGGCGTGGACCAGATCGTGCTGACCGGCACGGGGGACACCGAGGCCGCGGCGGCCGCCCTGCGCGAGCTGGACGCCGTCGTCGACGTCGACGTCGAGCGCCGCACGCTGCGCCTGACCGTCCACGACGCGCCGACCGCCGTCGCCGACGTCGTCAACCGTGGGACCTCGACCGGGCTGAGCCTGTCCGACGTCGAGATCTCCCGGCCCGACCTGGAGTCCGTCTTCCTCCACCTCACCGGCAAGGCGCTGAGGGACTGACATGCGCACGATCTGGACCATGACGCAGTCGGACCTGCGTCAACGCATCCGTGACAAGTCCGTCATCATCTTCGCGATCGTCGTGCCGCTGGCGCTCATGGCGGTCCTCAACCTCGTCCTCGGCGGTGCCCAGGACGAGGAGCTCGACCCCCTGACGGTGGCCGCCTCGGTCCCCGAGGGGGACGACTCGGCCACCACGCTCGTCGACACGCTGAGCGGGATCGAGGGGTTCGACGTCACCGTCGAGGAGACCACCGCAGACGACGCCCGCGCCCGAGCCGAGGACGGGTCCGCGGCGCTCGCACTCATCGTCCCGGACGGGTTCGGCGACGGGCTGCGCGGCGGGGACACGGTCGACGTCAGCGTCATCGAGGGCGACGGGGCCGGGATCGAGGGCGACGTCGTCCTGTCGATCCTCCAGGGCACGCTCACCCGGATGCACGCCGCCGGGACCGCGGCCGGGGCCGGCACCTCGCTCGGGCTCGCGCCGGAGGACATCGGCGCGGTCACCGAGCAGGTCGGCCGCGGCGAGTCCGTCATCGCCCTCGCGGCCGGGGAGACCGCCGACGAGCAGCTCGACGCCTCGGGCACCCTCGTGGCCGGCCAGGCCGGGCTGTTCCTCCTGTTCACGGTCGGCTTCGGCGTGCTCGCGCTGGTCACCGAGCGGGAGCAGGGCACGCTCGCCCGGCTGCGGTCGATGCCGATGCCGACCTGGCACATCGTCGCCGCCAAGGCGCTCGCGAGCTTCCTCCTCGGCGTCGTCGCCACCTCGGTCCTGCTGATCGCCGGCAGCCTGCTCTTCGACGTCGACTTCGGCGACCCCCTCCCCGTGGCCGTCCTCATCGTCTGCGTGGCGGCCGCGGGGACCGCCGTCATGCTCGTCATCGCCCGGGTCACCCGGACGAGCGAGCAGGCCGGCATCGCCCAGTCGATCGTCGCCCTCGTGCTCGGCATGGCCGGCGGCGCATTCTTCCCGATGGCCGCGTCCGGACTCCTCGGCCAGGTCCTCGACCTCAACCCGATCGGCGCGTTCACCCGCGGCCTCGGGATCACCTCGGGCGGCGGCGGGATCGGCGACATCGCCGTGCCGGCCGCGATCATGCTCGGGTTCGCACTCGTCATGGGCGCGGTCTCCCGCCTCGTCCCGGACAGGGGGACATCGCTGTGAGAGCCATCCTGACGGTCGCCGGCACGGAGCTGCGACGCTTCCTGCGCGACCGGTCCAACATCTTCTTCGTCTTCGTCTTCCCGCTGCTGCTGGTGCTCGTGCTCGGCTCCCAGTTCGGCGGCTCCGGCTCCCAGGGCGGGGTGACGATCAGCGGTGACGGCGGCGAGCTGCAGGACGAGGTCGTCACAGTTCTGGAGGACCACGACCTCACCGTCGACACCGACAAGGCCGAGGCGGCCCGCACCGCCGTCGCCCGCGGCCGCACCGATGTCGCCCTGGTCGTCCCCGACGACGCCGAGGCGGCCTGGGCGGACGGCGAGCCCGTCACGCTCGAGGTCGTCGCGGGCTCCGCCGGCAACTCAGTCGCCGTCCAGCAGCGCGTGTCCACCGCCGTCGAGTCGCTGTCCCTGGACCGCATCCAGCTCGACGCCCTCGTCTCGGCCGGGGCCGACCCGGCCCAGGCAGACGACGAGCTCGCCGCGGCCCGCGAGGCGGGCGGGGCGCCCGAGGTCGTGGTGACGGACGTCGACGAGATCGCCCAGGAGTTCTCCGGGCTCGGCCAGTTCGACCTGGGCGGCGTCTCCCAGCTGCTGCTGTTCGTCTTCCTCATCTCGCTGGCCGCCTCCGGCACGCTCATCCAGGCCCGCCGCAACGGTGTCGTCGCACGCTCCCTGTCGGCGCCGATCCGCACGCAGCAGATGATGGGCGGGCTCACGCTGGGCCGCTGGGTGATCGCCATGTTCCAGGGCGTCTACATCATGGCGGCCACCGCGCTGCTGTTCGGCGTCGACTGGGGCAACCTCGCCCTGGCGGGTCTCGTCCTCGCCGTGTTCGCTGCGGTGGCGGCGGGGGTCGCGATGCTGCTCGGGTCCCTCCTGGACAACGAGGGGGCGGCGTCCGGGGTGGGTGTGGGACTCGGTCTCGTGCTCGCCGGCATCGGTGGGGGGATGGCCCCGCTGGAGATCTTCCCGGACACGATGCGGCAGGTCGCGCACGTGACGCCGCACGCCTGGGCGTACGACGCGTTCGCCGAGATCCAGCGGCACGACGGCTCGCTCGTCGACATCCTGCCGATGCTCGGGGTCCTCGCCGGGATGGCGCTGCTCGCGGTGCTGCTCGGCACGTGGGCCATGCGGCGCAGCCTCGCCCGCTCCCTGTGACGGGCCTGCTCGTCCGGGCGGGCACCCCTCCGCGGGGTGCCCGCCACGGTGAGCGACATCCACGACGCGTGGGTGGCGCGACTCTCCCGCGACCCGGGGCCACCACCGGTCGCCGGCTGGGAGGATGGAGCACGTGCTCGAGCAGACCTTCCCGGCCCCGATCCTCGACCTCCCGACCGCCGAGGAGGCCCGGGCCCTGCGGCTCGTGGCCCTCGACATGGACGGCACCTTCGTGCGCTCGGACAAGTCCGTGGCGCAGGAGGTGTGGCCCGTCGTCGACGAGCTGATCGACCGCGGCATCGTCCTGGTCGCGGCGAGCGGGCGGCAGCGCGGCGCGATCCTGGAGACGATGGCGCCCGTGGCCGACCGGATCACCGTCCTGTCCGAGAACGGGGCGGTCGTCTGGCGCGGGGAGGACGTCATGCGGGCCGAGGTCCTCGACCGCCAGGTGGTGACCGAGGTCGCGCGTACCGTCCGGGACCTCGCCGCGCAGGGCCGCGACACCGGTCTCGTGGCCGGTGCGCCCTCCCGGGCGTACGTCGAGCGCACCGACGACGACTTCCTCGCCCACGTGCGGCACTTCTACCCCGCCGTGGAGGTCGTCGACGACCTCACGTTGGTGCCCGAGGACGTCGTCAAGCTCGCCACCTGGGACGCGGCACCGATCGTCGAAGCCGTCGTCCCCGCGATCGAGGCCCTCGACCTCGAGGCGGATCTCGTCCGCTCGCACGAGCACTGGGCCGACGTCATGCGGGCCGGAGCCTCGAAGGGGGCCTCGCTCACCCGCCTGCGCACCGCGCTCGGCATCCCGCGCGAGGCGTGCGCGGCCTTCGGCGACCACCACAACGACCTCGCGATGCTGCGGTCCGTCGGCCTGCCGTTCGCCATGGCCAACGCCGAGCCGGAGGTCAAGGAGGCCGCCCGGTTCATCGCGCCCTCGAACGACGACGACGGGGTCCTGCAGGTCCTGCGCGCGCTGCTCGACGCCTGAGGCCGTTGCGGCCGGTACGGACGCCCGCGGCGCGTTCGACCAGGGGCCTCAGAGCCCCGCGAGGACGAGCGCCTCGTCGACCAGCTCCACGCGGTCGAGGTCGACGACGCGGTCCAGGCGGACCCACTCCGCGGCGTCGGTGGTCCCCTCAGCCTCGTGCCTCAGCGTCCCGCCGACGATGCGTGCGGCGTAGACGATGCGGATGCCCTGCAGCGGGATCCCCTCGCGCCCCGCGGCGAGCCGTTCGGCACCGGGCACGACGATGCTGCTGACGCCGAGCACGCGGCCGAGCTCGACCTCGTACCCGGTCTCCTCGCGGGCCTCACGCACGGCGGCGTCGTCCGGGTGCTCGCCGGGATCCAGGCCGCCGCCCGGCATGGTCCAGCCGTACGAGCCGGCGGACTCTCGTCCGCGGCAGAGCAGGATCTCGCCGGGGCGCTCGAGCACGACGTACGACGACACGCGGATGTCCACGTCCCGAGCCCACCAGGCGCGTCCGCCCGGCGCCAGTGAATACCGGTCACCTGCCGGGGACGACGACGGCGGGGGTCTGCACGTCCGGCGCACGCTCCTCGCCGCCCGACGGCGGGGCCCACTCACGCGCCCCGGCATCACGCCCGGGGACTCGAGCTCCCCGCCTCTCGCGCCGCGCGCGCGGACGCGATGTCGTCGACGACGACCGCCACGTGACGGACGCTGGTGATGAGTGCTCCGTAGACGGGCCAGGTGCTCTCGGGCAGCTTCCGGTCCCGGGACAGCTCCCCGGCGAGCATCTCGAGCCGGTCGGCGACCGGCTCGACCTCGGCGTCCGGATCCGCGACCGCTCGGCCACAGTCCCGGACGATACCGACCCACCGCTCGCGGAAGTGGGCGTCCCACTCACCCTCCGCGTAGGTCGCGTTGTACAGGGTGCGGGCCAGGTTCCGCAGGTGGGAGACGCCCTCGTCGAGGCGCGGAAGGATGTCCTCGTACCCGAGGCCACGACCGCGGCTCGCCGGGCTGCGCCGGTCCGGGCGGTACAGGCGCAGGTTGATGCGACGGCTCTCGCGCGCGTAACCGACCGCCCCCCACGCCCGCTCCACCGACCGGCTCATCGACTCCGTGGCACCGAACCAGTCGGACGCCTTGTCGGTGTCCCACGACTCGGAGAACTCGTCGGCCATCTCGACGAGAACCTGTCCCATCTGCCGGTTGACGCTGTCGACGTGCTGGGACGCCTGCCTGTCCCGCAGCGGCGGGATGATCAGCAGGTTGACGACGAGCCCGACGCCGACGCCGACGCCCACCTCCATGATCCGGTCGAGCAGAAGCGACTCCTGGTCGTCGAAGCCGCTGCCGAGCACGAAGATGGCCGTGGTGGCGATCGCGACCCCCTCGTCCCGGATCGTCGGCGTGCGCGCGACGGCCAGCCCGACGAGGATCGCGAGGGCGAAGGTCCAGACACTCACCCCGAGGTAGCTGCCGACGAGGAAGGACAGCCCGACCCCGATCGCCGACGACAGGGTGAGCTGCACGCCGCTCGACATCGACCGGAAGACCGTGGCGTGCACGGTGAGCAGCGCCGTCCAGGGGGCGAGGAACGGCAGGGCCGACTCCAGCACCTGCACGGAGAACCACCAGGCCATGGTCGCGGCGACCACGCCCTTGGCGATCTGGGTGAGCTCCGTGAGGACGTCGGGGCGACGCAGGAGGCCGGCGAGCCGACGGGTCCCCGGGTCCGCCGACCGTCCGTCGGCCTGGATGCATGAACGTTCCCTACTCGAGGCGTCGCGGCGGCGGCTGGACCAGCACCCGCCCGACCGCGGGAGAGGCCAGACTCCCATCTCCCGCCACCGGACGCGCGGCCGGAGGTCGGCATCGGCGCACGTGGCTACGCCGCCGAGATCCGCGGGAACCGCCCCTCGGGCGCACGTAGACTTGCGCGGGCGGCGCGCCGGCGCCGTCCGCGCCTCCATAGCTCAATGGATAGAGCACCGGCCTTCTAATCCGTAGGTTCCCGGTTCGAGTCCGGGTGGGGGCACCGCCTCGTGAGCACCGCTCGTCGAGGAGCGTCACCGCGCGCCGACCGCCCCGCTGCCTGCCCGCCGTCTCGTGCGAACGCGCGCCGAGCGGCCGCGCGCTCTAGGCTCGTACACGTTCCCGAAGCACGAGGAGGATGACGAGATGAGCAAGGTGTCGTTCCTGGCTGGACTGGGTGTGGGGTTCGTTCTCGGCACGCGGGCGGGTCGCGGCCAGTACGAGAAGATGAAGCGGCAGGCCACGCAGATCTGGGAGAACCCCAAGGTCGCCGAGGTCCGCGAGCAGGCCACCGAGAAGGCCGAGGAGCTCGCCAAGCAGGCACCGGGCGCCGCGGCGTCCGTCGCGCGGACCGCCAAGGAGAAGGTCGACGAGCGCCGCGAGCGCTCCGGGTCCGACGACGGCTCGCCCGCGAGCACCGGCCCGTCGCCCGCCGTCGAGGCCGGGATCCAGGACGCGCCCGGGCGCGTCCAGACCGACTGAGCCACACCGCTCCGCAGCAGCAAGGACGAACGACGCCGGGCCCTGCGCGTTGGGCCCGGCGTCGTCGTTGCGCGAAGTCGTTCATTGTGCGAACCGCCCTCTCGCGGGTCACCGGCCCTCAGCGGACCATCGTGCGGACGAGGAAGTAGCCGGCCGCCTCGGTCCATGCCGCGCCGTAGTTCGGGTCGGCCTCCATGCGTGCGCCGACGTCGTCCCGAAGAAGTGCGTCCAGCACGCCGCGCACCGCACGCGCGATGCGCGCGGCTGCTCGTGGACGGGTCGCGGGCGTGATGGACCGTGGCGGCGTGCGCACGGCGTACTGCGGGACGACCGATGGTCCTGCGGTGGTCGTGGGTACTGCGTTCATGCGTCTCCTACCCGTGACGGCGCGCGTCAGGCGCGCCGAGGTGCACTGCCACCCCTGCGGGCGGCGGAAGATGGGCACGACCGGGCCGCGCGTGAGCGCGCAGCGGTGGCGGTCGTCGCCTCGTTCGCGGCCGCGTGGGTGCGGCCGGTGCCGTTCAGCGGTGTCGGCTACGCGAGGCGGGGAGCCCCGTCGTGCGCCGACGCCGGACCGTTGCCTGTGAAGTGCACGGGGTCCTCCTTCGCGTCGTGCGGACGGGTGTGTCACGACGTCGCTGGGCAGGTCGGGCCCGGCCCTCGCTCGTCGTGGTGACCACCTCACCATGGTCGGCCCACGGTGTCAGGTCATTTATCGAGCCGTGCCGGCGTCGTGTCGGGCCGGCGTCGTGTCAGGCCAGGCCGGCCTCACGCGCGACGATCGCCGCCTGCATCCGGGAGGTGACGCCGAGCTTGGCGAGCACTCGTGAGACGTGGGTCTTCACCGTGGCCTCGGCGATGAACAGATCGGCGGCCACGTCGGCGTTCGACAGTCCCCGCCCCAGGGCGCCGAGCACCTCCCGCTCGCGCCCGGTGAGGTCGATCCCGGCGAGCGGGTCGGGGCCCGCGCCACCCCACCCTCGGGTCCGGGCACCGTCCGTCGATCGGCCACCAACGCCTCCTGGTCCCGCGCCCTCCACGCCTGCGTGACCGGACTGGGCGGCCCCACGCACACCTCCACCGGCTCCGACCCCGCCACGCTCGCCCGGACCGACGAACGCCGAGAGCACCCGGCGCGTGACCTCGGGGGCGACGACGCCGTCGCCCGCCGCCACCCGCCGCACGGCGTCGAGCAGGGCCTCGGGCTCCGCCGTCTTGAGGAGGAACCCGGCGGCGCCGGCACGCAGGGCACCGAAGACGACCTCGTCGAGGTCGAAGGTCGTCAGCACGAGCACCTGAGCGAGGTCCTCACCGACGATGGCGCGCGTCGCCTCCACGCCGTCGACGCCGGGCATGCGCACGTCCATGACGACGACGTCCGGGCGCAGGGAGCGCGCGTTGAGGATCGCGGCCCGGCCGTCGGCCGCCTCCCCGACCACCTCGACGTCCTCCGCGGCGTCGAGCAGGAGACGCAGACCGCCACGGATGGCGGCGTGGTCGTCGGCGAGCAGGACCCGGATCATGTCGTCTCCTCCGTCGGGAAGGTCGCGCGGACCTGCCACATGTCGTCGTGCGCGCCGGCGGAGAAGGTGCCGCCGCAGGCCTCGGTGCGCTCCCGCATCGTGTGGAGCCCGACCCCCGGGGACGGTACGGCCGGCGCAGCACCCGGGCCGTCCGCGTCTCCCCCACCACCCTGGCCGACCAGGGCGGGACGGCGGAGCTCGTTGGAGACGGTCAGCGCGAGAGTGCCGTCGTCGGCCTCGAGCTCGAGGTGACCGTCCCCGGCGCCGTGGCGCAGCGCGTTGGTGAGGGCCTCCTGGGTGACCCGCAGGGCGGCCCGGCCGACCGCCGTCGGGACGTCGAGGTTCGCTGCGCCACCCGGGCCGATGACCCCCGGGGCGACCGTGAGGTCGAGGCCCGCCGCCCGTGAGCGCTCGACCAGCGCGGGCAGCTCGGCCAGTCCCGCCGGGGAGGTCCACTCCTCGTCCGCCTGCGAGCGCAGGAGCCGCACCATCGAGCGCATCTCCTCCAGGGACGCCACCGCCTCGCGACGTACCTGCGCGAGGGCCTCGCGGTCGCGTACCGACTCGGGCGGTGCGGCGAGCGCCGCACCGGAGTGGATGGCGATGGCGGACAGGTGCGAGGAGATGACGTCGTGGAGGTCGCGCGCCATGGCGGTGCGCTCCTCGCGCAGGGCTTCGGTCCGTTCCCGCTGTGCGGCGATCTCGAGGGCGTCGGCCCGCTCGGCCTCCAGGCGGGCCTTCTCGGCGGAGACCTCGGCCAGCTCGTGGCCCCGCCGGACCTCGGTCGCCCACCAGATCGGCATGATGCCGACGGCGCCGACCTGGAGCACGGTCGCGATGAGCACGCGCGGGTCGCTCTCCCCCAGCGCGACCCCCACGCCGGCGAGCGTCGCGACCACCCCGACGCCGACGGTCTCCCCGATCCGCGTGCGCCGCGAGCCCACGAGTGCCGCGTGGTGGAGGAGCTCCCAGATGACGAGCAGCATCGCGATGCTCCCGCCGAGCGCGAGGTCGACGGCGAGGAGCGCGGTCCCGGCGACGAGCGCCCCGACCGCGTGGTACCCGCGCAGCGCGACCACGCCGCCGCCCACGGCCAGCGTGAGGACGAACCACCACGGCGAGATCGACGCCGGATCCACCCCGTAGGCCGAGGGGATGTTCGTGATCGGGTACAGCCCGAGTGCGAGCAGCAGCAGCCCGATGCCGACGACGAACGCCGCGGCGCGCACGTCCTTGGCATGGTCGGCTCTCACGGGACCATCCCAGCACGGGTGAGGCGGTGACCAGGTCCGCCGAAGGATGTACTCCGGTGACGGGCCGTCCGACGGACGCGCGAGCGGGGGCGTCCGCGAAGACTGGCGGCATGGACTTCCTAGGCACCCTGCCGGACGGCGGCATGTCGTCCCCCGCGCTGGCCGGCGTCCTCGCCGTGCTCGCCCTCATCGACTCCACCAGCTTCGGCACGCTGCTCATCCCGGTGTGGCTCATGCTCGCCCCGGGGCGCGTGCGGCCCGACCGCGTGCTGATCTTCCTCGGTACGGTCGCCGGCTTCTACCTGGCCGTCGGCGTGGCCGTCATGCTCGGCGCGGACGCCTTCCTCGCGGCGTTCGGCGACGTGCTGTCGGGCCGTCCGGTGGCGGTGGTGATGATCGTCGTGGGCGTCGCGCTGTTCCTCCTCAGCTTCGCCCTGGACTCGCCCGCGGCGAAGCGCCGCGCCGCCGAGCAGGCCGAGCACGGCGGCGGCCGGATCGGCCGGTGGCGCGAGCGCGCGATCGGCGTGGAGAGCGACGACGACGCCGGGACAGGTAGGACCGGGCTGCCCGGGACCGGGACCCTGCCGTCGGTGACCGGGGCGGCGACGCGCACCCGCGGGCGGGGCTCCGTCGGTGCACTCATGGGACTCGCGCTGGCGGCCGCGACCATCGAGGTCGCGTCGATGCTCCCCTACCTGGCCGGTATCGGACTCATCACCACCCAGGGGCCGGGCTGGCCGACGTCGGTCCTCTGGCTCGCTGCCTACTGCGTAGTGATGATCGCGCCCGCGCTCGTCCTGCTGACCGGGCGGCTCGTGGCCGCCCGGCAGCTCGACGGGCCGCTGCGCCGGCTGGATGCCTGGCTCACGCGCAACGCCGCGTCGACCACCGCATGGGTCGTCGGCATCGTCGGGGTGATCCTCGCGCTCAACGGCTTCCAGTCGTTCCAGCGGTGAGGCGGGCGGTCCGGGCCCGAGCTGTCCGGGCCGGCGGTTCAGCCCGGGTCGCCGGGCGAGGTGCGCACGTGCGCGCGCTCGCCCTGCTTCCCGATGAGGCTGAGGTACTCCACGGGGCCGTCCTCCGTGGCGCCGAACCAGTGGGGGGTACGGGTGTCGAACTCGGCCGCCTCGCCGGGCTCGAGCACCATGTCCTGGTCCCCCAGCACGAGCCGCAGGCGCCCGTCGAGCACGTAGACCCAGTCGAAGCCCTCGTGCGTGCGCGGCTGCGGCACCGTGCCGGGACGGGCCGCGGGCCGGACGAACTTGTAGGCCTGGATGCCGCCGGGCCGGCGCGAGAGCGGCAGGACGACGGACCCGGAGTCACCGGCGATCGGCCGCATGTTGATCCGCGGGTCACCCGTCGGTGGCGCGTCGACGAGCTCGTCGATGGTCACGCCGTGCACCCGTGCCAGCGGCAGCAGCTGCTCGAGCGTCGGGCGCCGCAGTCCCGACTCCAGTCGGGACAGGGTGCTCGACGAGATGCCGGTCCGCTCGGCGAGCTCGGCGAGGGTGACGTCCCGCCGCTGACGCAGTCGTCTCAAGCGGGGTCCGACGGCGTCGAGCGTGCGGTCCAGGTCGCGTCCCATCCCCCGATCGTGGACCGGGGTCTTGCCGTTCGGCAACTCCTCTTGCTCACTGGCATCCCCGGGGGAAGGCTCGGTCACGGACAGACCGTCGGGTACCCCGGCGCCGAACGATACGAAGGACGTCACCATGCGCACGCCTGGCCCCGCCCGCCCCACCACCGCACCGTCGACCGACCCGGCACCCCCGTCCGCCACGGCGCCACCGGTGCCGGTCCCGGCCCCCGACTCCCCCGCACCCGAGGGCCAGCCCAGCGAGGCGGTCTGGGACGTCGTCGTGGTCGGCGGGGGCGCCGCCGGCCTGGCCGGGGCGCTGATGCTCGCCCGTTCGCGCCGCCGGGTACTGGTCCTCGACGCCGGGGACCCCCGCAACGCCCCGGCCGACGCCGTCCACGCGCTCCTCGCCCTGGACGGCACCCCGCCGCTCGAGCTGCTCGCCCGCGGTCGCGCCGACGTCGAGCGCTACGGCGGCGTGGTCCGCCCCGCCAGGGTCTCCGAGGCGCGCGCCGACGGCGACCTGTTCCGGGTCACGGCCGCCGACGGCGTGGTCGTCCGCGCGCGGCGCCTGCTCCTCGCGACCGGCCTGGTCGACGAGCTCCCCGAGCTGCCCGGCCTGCGCGAGGGCTGGGGCTCCGACGTCGTGCACTGCCCGTTCTGCCACGGCTGGGAGGTCCGCGACCGGGCGATCGCCGTGCTGGGCACCACGCCGATGGCCGTCCACCAGGCGCTGATGTTCCGCCAGCTCTCCGACCGGGTCCGCCTGCTCACCTGGGAACTCGCGCTCGGCGAGGAGGATCTCGCCCGCCTGGTGGCACGTGGCGTCGAGATCGTGCCCGGCACGCCGGTCGGCGTCGAGCGCGCCGACGGGGCGCTGAAGGGCGTGCGGATGGCCGACGGGAGCCTCGTCGAGGCCGGTGCGCTCACGGTGCAGACCCGCATGCACCCGCGTGCCGAGCCGTTCGGTCCGCTCGGACTGGAGCTCGCGGAGAACGCCATGGGCACCGCCCTGGCGGCCGGTCCCACCGGCGCGACCTCCGTGCCGGGCGTGTGGGTGGCGGGCAACCTCGCCGACGTGTCGGCGCAGGTCGGCGCCGCCGCCGCGCAGGGGGCACTGGCCGGGGGCCACATCAACGGCGACCTCGTGATGGCGGACGCGGACCTGGCCGTCGCCGCGGCAGCCGCCTGACCGAGACCTACGGCCGCGGGATGTTGCGCAGGTTCGACCGCGCCATCGCCACCGCCTCGCCGGCGCCCTTGGTGAAGACGATCTTGCTCATCGCGGTGGCGAAGCCGAAGACCTGCTCGCCGGTGATCTTCGGGGGCAGGGACAGGGCGTTGGGGTCGGTGACGACGTCGAGCAGGGCCGGGCCGGGGTGCTCGAGAACCTCGTCGACCGCTTCCGGCAGGTCGGCCGGGCGCTCGACCCGGACGGCGTGCCAGCCCATCGCGCGGGCGATCTCGGCGTAGTCGGTGCCCGGCACGTCGACCCCGTGGTCCGGGAGCTTGTCGACGAGCATCTCGAGCTTGACCATCCCCAGCGAGGAGTTGTTGAACAGCATGACCTTGACCGGCAGGTCGTACTGGACGGCGGTGAGCATGTCCCCCAGGAGCATCGACAGACCGCCGTCGCCGCTGAACGCGACGACCTGCCGGTCCCGGTCGGTCATCTGGGCGCCGAGCGCGTGCGGGAGCGCGTTGGCCATCGAGCCGTGGAGGAACGATCCGATGATGCGTCGGCGGCCGTTCGGGGTGACGTAGCGGGCCTGCCACACGTTGCCCATCCCGGTGTCGGCGGTGAACACGGCGTCGCCCGCGGCCGCGTCGTCGATGACCGACGCGACGTACTCGGGGTGGATCGGGACGAGGTCCTCGACGTCGCGCGTGTAGGCGCCGACGGTCGAGTCCATGAGCTTCTCGTGGCGGCGCAGCGTCTTCTTCAGGTAGGCGCGGCTCCTCGTCGGACGCAACCGGCCCAGGAGGGCGCGGACGAACGGTCCGACGTCGGAGTGCACGGGCAGGTCGACGCCGGTGCGCCGGCCGAGAACCTCGGCGCGCCGGTCGACCTGGATCGTGGTGGGCCCGTCGGGCAGGAACTGGTCGTAGGGAAAGTCGGTGCCGAGCAGGAGCAACAGGTCCGCGTCGTCCATGCCCTCGGCGGCCGCCCCGTAGCCGAGGAGGCCGGTCATGCCGACGTCGAACGGGTTGTCGTGCTGGATCCACTCCTTGCCGCGCAGGGAGTGCCCCACGGGGGCGGCGAGCACGTCGGCGAGCTTGACGACGTCGTCGTGGGACCCGCGCACGCCGGCGCCGGCGAAGATCGCGACCTTCTTCGCCGCCTTGAGGGCCTCGACGGCGGCGTCCACCGCCGACGGGGCGGGCTCGAGGGTGCCGCGCACGGTGGGGACGTAGGCGGGCGCGTCGGCCGTGGCGGACATGTCCGCCACGTCCCCGGGGAGGGTGACGACGGCGACGCCGGGGGCGGCGAGCGCGTGCGTGATGGCGGAGTGCACGACCCTCGGCGACTGCTCCGGCGTGCTGACGAGCTCGCTGTAGACGGAAGCCTCGGTGAAGAGCCGGTCGGGGTGCGTCTCCTGGAAGTAGGACTGGCCGATCTGGGCGCTCGGGATGTGGCTGGCGATCGCGAGGACCGGGGCGCCGGAGCGGTTGGCGTCGTACAGGCCGTTGATGAGGTGGAGGTTGCCAGGGCCGCAGGAGCCGGCGCAGACGGCGAGCTCCCCCGTGATCTGGGCGTCGGCGGCGGCCGCGAAGGCGGCGGACTCCTCGTGGCGGACGTGGATCCAGTCGATGCCGCCGTTCGCGGACCCGCCGGTGCGGCGGACGGCGTCGACGACGGGGTTGAGGCTGTCGCCCACGATCCCGTAGATCCGGCGGACGCCCACCTCCTGGAGCTGGGCGACGATCTGTTCGGCGAGCTTCACGGCGGTGACCTCCTCGACCCGGCGGTGGTCAAGCCCACGTCGGCGGGGTCGTGCGCCCGGCGTCGGCTCCCACCAGGCTACGGCCGCGCCGCGGCGGGCGCCCGGTCGATAGCGGCGCCGAGGCCCTGGGCGCGCGGACCGGTCAGCGCCCGAGCAGACCCAGCTCCTCGAACGCGGCGACGAGGCCCTCGACCTCCGGGCCGGCTGCGGTCCGGTCGGCAGCGTCGATCACCCGCGGGTCCGCGCCCTCGATCGCGACCCCGAGGCCCGCCGCGCGCAGCATCTCGAGGTCGTTCATGCCGTCGCCGAACGCGATCGAGTCGGCCACGTCGGCGCCGAGGTGCTCGAGCGCGGCGAGCATGCCGACGGCCTTGTGCATGTCGGCGAGGTAGAGCTCGCCGGAGGAGGGGTGGAGCCCGGGCACGGAGGCCTCGAGGGAGAGCACGCCGTCGCCGGCCTCGCGGGCGAGCCGGGTGTTGGGTACCGCGGACTCGACGACCACGGCCTTGGCGAAGGGGCGGCCCCGGAGCTCGTCGGACACCGACAGGGCGGCGAGGATGTCGGACGGACCGGCGTGCGCGGAGCCGTCGTCGCTCGACTCGTGACGGGCGACCTCCGCGCGGATCGCCGCCTCGGCGCGCGGCGTCCCCAGGAGGGCGCGCGGTGTCTCGAGGACGAACACCACGTCGTGGGACTCGAGCACGTCGACGAGCCGGTCGCCGAGATCGGCCGGGAACCGGCGGTCGGCGACGACCTCGCGGCCGACCTCGACGTACGCCCCGGCCATGGCGACGATCCCGTCGAAGCCGGCGGCGACGATGCGCTCGGGGAGCATGGCCTTGGACCGCCCGGTGCACAGGAGCACCCGGTGGCCGGCCGCGCGGGCTGCCTCGACCGCCCGCGCGTGGCCCGGCGGCACCTCGCCCTGGTGGGCATAGGTGCCGTCGACGTCGAGGAAGACGATCTTGCTGTCGGTCATGGTCCGATTCTCCCCGAGACCACCGGGCGAGGTGCGCGCGGTCCGCGCATCGGCCGTCACTCGGCGACGTGCTTCCCGCCTCCCGAGTCGTCGGCGTCGCGCAGGGCGTCGTCGTCGTCGGGCGGGCCGGCGGCGTGCGCCCCGGTACCGGCCGCACCGGCGTCGTGGCCCGTCCCTGCGCCGGCCGCGTCGGCGTGCGCAGGGCGACCCGCGGCGTCGACGTGCATGTCGGCGTCGTGGCCGGCCTCCGCGGCGGGCGCGCCGGCGTGCGCGAGCACCCGTGCGTCGTCGTCGCCGACCCGCTCCTCCTCGCGGACGCGGGCGGCGCCACCGCCGGCGCGCAGCCGCTCCAGCTCGGCCGCCGGTGCGCTCGCGTCCTCGCCGCGTTCCGTCCGTGCGGCGACCACCTTCTCCAGGCGGGCGATCTCCTTGTCGCGCGCGCGCCGCTCGCCGCGGCCCTCGGAGAGCTCGTAGAGCACCGGCACGAGCAGGAGGGTGAGCAGGGTCGAGGTGATGAGGCCGCCGATGACGACGATCGCCAGCGGCTGGCTGATGAACGCACCGCCGCCGGTGATGCCGAACGCCATCGGGACGAGCGCCATGATCGTCGCGGCCGACGTCATGAGGATGGGCCGCAGCCGGTGCCGGCCACCCTCGATCACGGCGGTGCGCAGGTCCATGCCCTGGGTGCGGTACTGGTTGATGAGGTCGATGAGGACGATCGCGTTGGTGACGACGACGCCGACCAGCATGAGTGCGCCCACGAGCGCGGCGACCCCCATCGGGGTCCCGGTGATCAGCAGCCCGAGGATCGCGCCGGTCGCGGCGAACGGGATCGACACGAGCAGCACGAGCGGCTGCACGAGGGAGCGGAACGTCGCGACCATGACGAGGTAGACGAGCAGGACGGCGAGGGCGAGCGCGAGGAACAGGTTGCCGAAGGCGTCCTGCTGCTCGGCGTTGACTCCGCCGATCTCCACGCTGACGCCCTCGGGGGCGTCGACCGAGTCGAGTGCGGCGGCGAGCTCCGCGTTGACGGTCTGCAGGTCGGCGATCTCGGTGGCCGCGGTGATCGAGGCCGAGCGCAGGCCGTCCTGGCGCGTGATCGTCGCCTGCTGCATCGACTCCTCGACGTGCGTGACGTCGTCGAGCACGAGCGGCGACTCCGGGGAGCCGCCCAGGGGAAGTGCGCGGAGCTCCTCGACCGTGGTCGGGGCCTCGTCCGAGAACAGGACGATCGGCAGCCTGCCCTGCTCGATCTCGACGTCGCCCAGCGGGATGCCGTTGAGCGCGCCGTAGGCGAGGCCGCCGACGGCCTCCTCGGTCAGCCCGAGCGCTGCGGCGGCCGGCCGGTCCACCTCGACCTCGATGAACGGCAGGTCGGAGGCGAGCGAGGTCCGGACGTCGCGCAGCCCGTCGATCTCGCCCACGGCGGTGAGGACCTCCTCGGACGTGGCGGCGACCTCGTCGCCGTCGGCGCCGGAGACGATGACCTCGACGCCGGAGGCGAACCCGCCGGACGAGCCGGGCGCGACCGTGATGGTGCCGGCATCCTCACCGAGGCCCTCGAGCCGGTCGCGGACCTCCTGCTCGACGGCGCCGGCGTCGGCATCGACGTCGAGCGTCACCGAGAAGGTGACGTCCTGGGCCATGCCGAACGCCGCCATGGCCGGGTCCGCGACGCCGACAGTGACCTGGTAGCTCTCGACCTCCTCGACGCCGGCGAGCACCTCCTCGACCTGCTGCGCCGCGGCGTCCTGCGCCTCGAGCGTGACGCCGGTGGGGAGCTCCTGGGTCACGGAGATCGCGTTCTCGCCCGTGTCGCCGATGAAGTCGGTGGGCAGGCGGGTGACGCCGACGACGGTGGCCGCCATGAGGACGACCGCGCCGCCGACGGTGAGCCAGCGGTGGCGGAGCACGCCGCCGAGAGCACCGACGTAGCCGCGCTGCAGGACGCTGCGCCGCTCCTTGTCCTCGGCCTCCGTGCGAGCCCTGGCGGCCCGCTCGGGGTCGACGGGCGAACGCAGGAACCAGTACGCGAGGACCGGGACGATCGTCAGCGCGACGAGCAGGGAGGCACCCAGGGCGAGCGCGACCGTGAACGCGAAGGGGCGCAGGAGCTCGCCGACCATGCCGCCGACGAGGCCGAGCGGGACGAACACGGCGGCGGTGGCGACGGTCGCGGAGGTGACGGCGCCCGCCACCTCCTTGACGCCCGTGAGCACGGCCTGGCGCTTGCCGGTGCCGTAGCTCTGGTGGCGGGCGATGTTCTCGATGACGACGATCGAGTCGTCGACGACGCGGCCGACCGAGATCGTCAGCGCCGCCAGGGTGAACATGTTGAGCGAGTAGTCGGCGACCCTGAGGGCGAGCAGCGCGACCAGCAGCGACAGCGGGATGGAGATCGCCGTGACCGTGGTGGCCGCGAACGAGCGCAGGAACAGCAGGATGACGAGGACCGCGAACGCGAGGCCGAGGACGCCCTCGACGGCGAGGTCCTCGATCGACTGCTCGATGAAGACGGCCTGGTCGAAGGCGACGACGAGCTCGCCGCCGTCGCCGAGGGAGGCCTCGAGCTCGGGCAGCAGCTCCCGGATCTGCTCGGAGATCTCGACCGTGTTGCCGTCGGGCGTGGCCGTGATCGCGAGCCCGATGCTGGCCGCGCCGTCCGTACGCGTGAGCGACGTGGCCGGGACGTCCTCGATCGCGACGTCCGCGACGTCGTCGATGGTGGCGACCTCGGCGGGCTCGGTGGGCTCCGTGGGGGCCTGGTCAGTGGGGGCCTGGTCCGTGGGGGCCTGGTCCGCACCCTGGTCGACGGGTGCCTGGTCGCCCGCCGGAGGCTCCTGGCCCGGATCCGTGGGGCCGGTGGTGTCGGTGGGCGTTCCGGCGTCCCCGGCTCCCCCGGCGTCCCCCGACTCCGCGGGATCGGTGACGAGCGGGAGTGCCGCGATCTCCTCGACGGACGTGATCCGGCTGCCGGCCTGGATCGTCAGCTCGCGCCCCTCGGCGTCGATGGTGCCGGCGGGCGTGACGACCCCGTAGGCGTCGATGGCCTCGGTGATGGCGTCGAGCGAGGCCCCCTGCGCGGCGAGCGCCTCGGGGTCGACGTCGATCGTCACCTGCTGCTCGGTGATCCCGGAGAGCTGGACCTGCCGGACGCCGTCGACGCGGGAGAGCTCGGGCACGACGACGTCCTCGACGCGCTGCTGGAGCTCGGCGGTGTCCGAACCTCCGGTTGCCGCGAGCTGGATGACCGGCAGGTCGTCGACGGAGCCCGCGATGACCTGGGTGTCGGCGTCGTCGGGCAGGTCCTGCTCGACCCGGCCGAGCGCGACCTGGAGCTCCTGCTGCGCGGTGAGGATGTCGGTGCCGTACTCGAGCTCGAGCATGACGGCGGAGACGCTCGGGCCGGACTGCGAGGTGGTGCCCTCGAGGCCCGGGACGCCGCGGGCGGCCTCCTCGACCACGCCGGTGACCTGGTCCTCGACGATCTCCGGCGAGGCGCCGGGCATGGTGGTCACGGCGGCGACGATGGGGAGCTCGAGGTCCGGGATGAGCTCCTGCCGCAGCGTCGTGGTGGCCCACAGTCCGGCAAGCACGGCGATGATCGTGGACAACGCCACCAGTGCGCGGTTGGACAGCGAGAAGCGGGCGAGGTTCGCCACGGGCGTGCTCCGGGGGTCGTAGGGGTCGTCGCGCCGGACCGCCGGCCGCGCCGTCGCAGAGTCTAGACGCGGTGTCTCGTCTGGCGGGATCCACCGAAGGTCTGACGTTCGCGCGCCGAGGTGTGGTCGGCGTCAATCCCGGTGTGCGTCCACGAAGTCACGTCGCGCCTGCTCCACCCGGTACCGCTCGTCGAGGAACAGCTTGCGCGTGGTCGCCTGCCACCGGACGCGCTCGGCCGGGGCCGCATCGAACAGCAGGCGCCCCTCCATCGCGACCCGACCGGCTCCTCGGTCGTGCACCCGGTTCCCCCACCGGCCAAGTGGTGGCGTCACCCGGAATATCGGCCCGGGACCGACGGTTGGTCGTCGTTGAAACGTCAACGAATCAAGGAGCGTGTCATGTCGTTCGTCGTCACCGGAGCCACCGGCCAGCTGGGCCGCCTCGTCATCGAGCACCTGCTCGACCGCGGCGTCGCCCCGGACACCATCACGGCCACGGCCCGGTCGGTCGACCGCCTCGCGGACGTCGCCGACCGTGGAGTGACGACTGCGTACCTCGACTACGCGCAGCCCATCGACGGCGCCCTGAAGGCCGGCGACACGCTCCTGCTCGTGTCCTCCAACGAGGTCGGCCAGCGGTTCACCCAGCACTCCGCCGTGATCGAGGCGGCGACGGCCGCCGGGGTCGCCCGCATCGTCTACACCTCGCTCCTCGGCGCGTCGACGTCCAGCCACGTCCTCGCGCCGGAGCACAAGCAGACCGAGGAGGCCATCGCGGCCTCCGGCATCCCCTTCACGATCCTGCGCAACGGGTGGTACTCGGAGAACTACCGCCCGAACTTCGACCAGGCGGCAGCGAGCGGCGCGTTCGCCGGCGCTGCCCACGACGGGCTGGTGTCGCCGGCGGCGCGGGCCGACTACGCCGAGGCCGCCGCCGTCGTCCTCACCACCGAGGGGCACGAGGGCAAGGTCTACGAGCTCGCCGGCGCCCCGGCGCTCACGACCGCCCAGATCGCCCAGGAGTTCGGCGCCGCACTCGGCCGGGAGATCAGCTACGTCGACCTCGACGCCGACGCGTTCGCCGCGCAGCTGACCGAGGCAGGGCTCGACGAGGGACTCGTCGGCTTCCTCGTGGCGGCGGACACCAACACCGCCGAGGGCACGCTCCACTCGACCTCGACCGACCTCCAGGACCTCCTCGGACGGCCCTCCACCCCGCTCAGCGAGACCGTGGCGACCTGGGCCGCCGAGTCAGAGGCCGGCCGGAGCGCCGCCGGCGCCTGACCGAACGCTCGTGGCGGGCGGCGGTCGCGGGACGTCAGGTGCCCGCGACCGTCGCATGTCACGCCTACCATCACCTGGTGAGCCCTTCCTCCCCCGCGGACCCCATCGTCTGGATCGACTGCGAGATGACCGGCCTCGACGCCGAGCGCGACTCGCTCGTCGAGGTGGCCGTCGTCGTCACCGACTCCCACCTCAACCCGCTCGACGCCGGGCTCGACCTCGTCATCGCGCCGCGCCCCGGCACGGTGGAGACGATGGACGAGGTCGTGGTCCAGATGCACACGGCGTCCGGCCTGATCACCGAGCTGGACTCCGGGCTGGAGATGGCCGACGCCGCTGAGCAGGTCCTCGCGTACGTCAAGCGGTTCGTGCCCGAGGTGCGCCGCGCCCCGCTCGCCGGCAACTCCGTGGGCACCGACCGGGTGTTCCTCGCGCGGGACATGCCCGAGGTCGTCGAGCACCTGCACTACCGGATCATCGACGTCTCCTCGATCAAGGAGCTCGCCCGCCGCTGGTTCCCGCGGGCCTACTTCCAGTCGCCGCAGAAGAGCGGCGGCCACCGGGCGCTCGCCGACATCCTCGAGTCGATCGACGAGCTGAGGTACTACCGGGCAGTCCTCTGGCCCGAGGGGGCGGGACCGACGACGAGCGAGGCCCGCGCCGCCGCCAAGCTGGTCAGCGAGCGGCCGACGAGCGCCGCCATCGCCGCGCTCGGCAGGGACACCCCGTCGTCGACGCCGTCGACGGACTGACCGGCAACCGCGCTGCCGTCTCAGGCCTGTTCCGGTGGGGACGACCGCGGCGAGACCCTGCCTCGGATGAAGACCGCCGCGATCACCGCCCCGGCCGCGAGCCATCCGGCGCACCACCACATTGCGGTGGTGTATCCGGCGTCGAACACGGCTGGGACGGTGTAGTCGTCACCGGTCAGCCCCACCATCGGAGGCAGCGCGGCCACCGAGAGCAGGCTCCCCGACCTCGCCACAGCGTTGTTGACCCCACTGGCGACCCCCGCCTGGCGGCCGGGCACCGCGGCCATGACGGTCGACGTCAGCGGCGTGACCATGAGAGTGATCCCGGCACCGAAGAGCACCACCCCCGGCAGCACCCGGGTGGCGTACGGCGCGTCGGCTCCGACCGTCGACAGCACCAGGGCGCCCGCGGCGGCGAGCGCCGGACCGAGCGTCATGAGCAACCGGGGGCCGGTGCGGCGCATCAGGGCACCCACGCGCGGTGAGAAGACGAGCATGAGCAGCGTGAAGGGGACGGTGGCGAGTCCGGCCTGCAGGGGCGAGTAGCCGCTGACCACCTGGAGCTGAAGCACGAGGAAGAACATCAGTGCGCCGAGCGCGCCGTAGACCACGAAGGTCATCGCGTTGGCCGCCGAGAACGCCGGAGAGGTGAAGACGCGGAGCGGGAGCATCGGGTTCCGGGTCCGATGCTCGACGACGACGAAAGCCGCGAGCCCCGCCACCCCGAGGAGCACGATCGGCCAGGCGCCCTCGATGAGCGCGTAGGTGAGGGCGCCCAGTCCGAGCATGGCCAGCGCGGCGCCCGTCAGGTCGAAGCGCGGCCGCTCGCCGCGGGCGACGCCACCGGACTCGGGGACGTGCCGGATCACCACCGCCACCACCGCGGCCGCCACCGGGAGGTTGACGAGAAAGACCCAGCGCCAGGAGCGCACGTCGATCAGCCACCCGCCGAGCAGCGGGCCCGCCGCGCTGGAGATGCCGGACCACGCGGCCCAGATCCCGATCGCTCGCGGGCGGTCCGCCTCGGCGATGGTCGACTGGATGATCGCCAGCGCGCTCGGGGTCAGCAGGGCGGCACCGACGCCCTGGAGAACGCGCGCGGCGATGAGCTGGTCGACCGTCAGGGCCAGCCCGCACCCGAGCGAGGCGACGGCGAACCACACGATGCCGACGAGGAAGACCCGTCGGCGACCGAGCCGGTCACCGAGCGACCCGCCCACGAGCACCAGCCCGGAGAGCGTAAGCATGTAGCCGTTGACGACCCACTGCAGCTGCGGGAGCGAGGCGCCCAGCTCGAGCCCCAGGGGGCGCAGGGCGACGTTCACCACGGTGCCGTCGAGCAGCGCCATCGCCGAGCCGAGCGTCGCCGCCAGCACCACCCATCGGCCCTGCGCGGAGCCGAGCGCGACGTGAGTCACCGGCTCATGGTGTCACTACGGCCAGGGGGTGACTACGGGCCTCCGGCGGCTGGCCGGCAACGTCCGGCCGCGCGTCGACGTCGGCACCGTGCGCTACCGGTCGACGGCCGCGGCGCACGGAGACCCGCGCGATGACGCCTCCGCGTCGTGCGCACGTGACTCCTTCGGACTACGTGAGGTCGCCGATGCCCGCACGGATGTCCGCTGCGACGAGCTCGGGCTGTTCCCAGGCCGCGAAGTGCCCGCCGCGCTCCGCTGCGGTCCAGTGCACGACGTTGTCGGTCGTCTCGACCAGCCGGCGCACGGGACGACCGATGTCGTCGGGCATGACGAGGATGGCCGTAGGCACGGTCGAGGGCTGCAGCGGCTCCGACCAGTCCGGCAAGCCGTACTTGTAGTACCGCGCCGAGGACCCGGCAGTGCGGAAGAACCAGTAGATCGAGACGACGGTGAGCATCTCGTCCCGGTCGAGCACCTCGTCGGGATCGCCCTCGGCGGCCGACCAGTCCCGGAATCGCTCGACGAGCCAGGACATCTGCGCGACCGGCGAGTCGGTGAGCGCGTAGGAGATCGACTGCGGCCGGGTGGACTGGAGCATCGCGTAGCCGCCGACGTCGTACATGTACCGGTACCCGTCGGCGATCGCGGCCGCCTCCTCCGGGACGGACATGTCGGCCGTCTCCTCCGTGAGCTCCTCGCCGCCGAGCATGCCGGTGGTGTGGATGCCTGCGACGTGGTCCCCGTGCCGCAGTCCGAGCTCACGGGCCACGCCGGCGCCTGTGTCGTATCCGTGCACGAGGTAGCGGTCGTACCCGAGGCGCTCCATGAGCTCCGCGAACGCGTCGGCGACCCCGGTGAGCGTCCACCTCGTCACCGGCCCCGACACTCCGAAGCCCGGGATCGTCGGTGCGATGACGTCGAAGGCCTGCCCGCCGTCGTCGGGCTCGGTGAGGAGCGGGATCATCAACAGGAAGTCGGTCGGTCCGCTGGGCCAGCCGTGCACGAGGAGCAGCGGCTTCGCATCCGGTCGGGACGAGCGAACGTGGAAGAAGTGGATGTCGTGGCCGTCGATCCCGGTGGTGAACTGCGGGACGGCGTTGAGCCGCTCCTCCTGTGCCCGCCAGTCGAAACGATCCCGCCAGTACTCGGCAAGCTCCTTCGCGTAGGCGAGCGGGAGCCCGTCGGCCCATCCGGCGTCGGGGGCCTCGTCGGGCCACCGGGTGGCGTCGAGGCGACGGGCGAGGTCGTCGATCTCGGTCTGGTCGACCGCGAGAGTGAGGGGGCGGACGACGGTGTCGGTCTCGGTGGTGCCGGAATCGTTCGTGTCGGTGGCGCGGGTGCCGGTATCGGTCATGGCGGCGACGCTACGGTCCGACCCGGACAGGGCGTGACCTCATTTCCGGCTCGGCCCGAATCAGCGCGTCCGCGCCGGGAGCAGGGCAGCACCCGCCTCCGAATGCCCGGACCGGGCGTCCCGGTCACGCGACCGTGCTTCCGATCGACGCCGCACGCTCCACGCACCTCACGATCCATCTGACGTGATCGAAGGCACCGGCTACGCGTCACGAGGGGCGACGTCGCTCGGATACGATGGTGCGTCGTCACTGCGAGATGGTGACGCATGGTGGCTATAGCTCAGTCGGTAGAGCGCCGCGTTGTGGTCGCGGAGGTCGCGGGTTCAAGCCCCGTTAGCCACCCCACGAGAACGGGCGGGCCCCGGACGAGGATCTTCTCCACGTCCGGGGCTCGTCCGCTGCCGGGACCGTATGCGCTCACCCGCGTAGCGCGGGACCACTTCTGGTCGGCGCGCGTCACGACGTGGTCGAGCGGCTCACCCCCACTGCGCGAGAAGGACAGCCTCCGTGGCAAAGGTGCCCATATGGGACGCGGCTCGCCCCACGCGGCCAAGGAGAGGGCCGCGCCTGGTCGATCCAGGGAGCCCGAAGGTGGGGGTCGCCCCCGCTGCGCGGCGGAGAGACCAACCCGGGACGTAAGTGGCAGGTCACGCGAGGGCCCACCCCCGGTGCGCGGAGAGGACGACTCCTACGGCCAGGTGACCCAGCCTCGGTCACCCGGAGGATGGTTGCTTACGCGTTCTCCGGTCGACTCAGCACGGTTCACGCTGCCCCCAGCGCACCGGTCGTCACCACCCGAACTCGGGAGAGCCCGGCCGGGGCTCGCCCGTCGTGGCACCCGGTCTCGACGTCGAGCAACCGACCCGGCCGCCTGCCATCCCCGACGACGCCGCGCTGCGCGGATCGGCGGATGGGGGCAGAGTTGAGGGATGAGCACCGACCAGACCACTCTGTCAGTCTCCCGCACGATCGACGCGCCGGCCGACGCGATCTTCCAGGTCCTCACCCTCCCCTCGCGCCATCGCGAGTTCGACGGGTCGGGCATGGTCCGCTCCGACGACTACGCCGATCGGATCCAGCAGGTGGGCGACACGTTCGTCATGAACATGCACGCCGAGTCCCAGGGCGGCGACTACCAGATGCGCAACTACGTCACCGCGTACGCCGAGAACCTCATGGTGGGATGGCAGCCCAACAGCCCCGACGCCGACGGACCCGGAGGTTGGGAGTGGCTCTACGAGCTGAAGTCGCAGGGCTCGGACTCGACCGAGGTCACGCTCACCTACGACTGGTCGAAGGTCGAGGACCCGAAGCTGGCCTCCGTCTTCCCCGTGCTGACCGAGTCGAGCCTGGAGGAGTCGTTCAATCTCCTCGCCGCCGCCGTCTCGGACGCGTGACCCGGTGATGGCGCGCATCCGATCGCGACGGGGCGCCCGACGACGTGCGGGCCGCGACGTCCCCCAGGTTCCCGGCCGAGGCGCCCCAGGCACGGCCGGCCATGACGCGGCGCTCGGCGCCGGGGAGGCACGAGACACGACGTCGGACGACGTGACCTCCGACCTGCCGCGACGGCGGGGCTTCCTCGCCGAGTATCCACGCACGCGGGTGGTCATCCTCGCCTCGGTGACCATCGTCCTGGTCGGCCTCGCCGTCCAGACGATCAACCAGGCCGGCGTGCTGCTGAGCTCCGTCCTCATCCCGTCGGCGGTGGCGATCCTGCTCACGGGGCTGCTCATGCCGCTGCAGGTGCTGCTCAACCACCGGCTACGGCTGCCGCGCATGGCGGCGGCGGCTCTGACGATCCTCATCACGCTCGCCTTCCTCGCAGGCATCGGTACGCTCGTCGGCACCCAGCTCGCCGAGGGGGTCGGCGAGGTCGGTGAGCTCGCCTCCCTGCAGGTGCAGGACATCGTCAACGCGATCGCGGGCTCCTCGCTGCCCGTCGACGCCGCCCAGGTGCAGTCCGCGATGGACCAGGCGACCACCTGGCTCCAGGAGAACTCCTCCACGATCGCCTCGTCGGCCATCGGTGTCGGCACCGGTGCGGCGGGCGTGCTCATCGGCGCGCTGCTCTGCCTCATCGCCACGTTCTTCTTCCTCGCGGAGGGCGACCGCCTGGGCACGTGGGCGATCATGCGCCTCCCCCGCCAATGGCACGAGCGGGCCTACGAGGCGTCCCGGCGCGGCTGGGTCACCGTGGGTACGTACACGAAGACGCAGGCGCTCGTCGCCGCGGTCGACGCGCTCGGCATCGGCATCGGTGCGGCGATCCTCGGCGTGCCGTTCGTCATCCCCCTCACCGTGCTGACCTTCGTGCTGTGCTTCATCCCGGTGGTCGGTGCGGTCGTCTCGGGCGCCCTGTTCGTGCTCGTCGCGCTCGGCTCCGAGGGCCTGACGGCGGCCATCATCATGCTGGTCATCGTCGTCGGTGTGCAGCAGCTCGAGTCGAACCTGCTGCAGCCCGTGCTCATGGGCAAGGCCGTGGACATCCACCCGATCGTCGTGCTGCTCGGTGTGGCGGCCGGTTCCTACATCATGGGCCTCGTCGGAGCGCTGTTCGCCGTCCCGGCCATCGCCACCGCCAACACGATCGCGAGCTACCTCGGCGGCCGCGACCCGTTCCCGGGGCTGGCCCGCGGCGGGAGCGCCCTGACCGACCCGCCGCGCAAGCTCCTGCCGGAGGTGTCCGCGGAGTCGATACCGAAGCGGGTCGGCTCCGTGTCGCCCGGGTGGGTCGACAGCCGGAACTCCCGGCGCGACCGGAAGATTCGCGAGGTGCGCCACGGCGACGCCTGACCGGTGACCGTTCGGCCCGGTCGGCGTCGAGTCACTTCTCGAGCCGCACCCTGCGGTCGGTGGCCGCCGACTCGTAGGCGGCGTAGATCGCCTGCATCGATGCGTAGGCCAGCTCGAAATCGGCCTGCGGCGTCCCGCCGTGGACGACGCAGTCGATGAAGTCCTGCATCTCCCCGATATACCCGCGCGCCAGCAGCTCGTCCAGCAGCACGTACTGCCAGCCCCCCTTGTTGTCGACCTTCTCGGTGACGTACACGTCGTCCAGCGCGGCGGCGTCGGAGTGGTAGAGCCGCATCGAGTCGTTCGGGCTGATCTGGCACAGGTGGACGCTGTCCGTGGTGAACACCTGGACGGAGTTGCGCACGCCGCCCACGATCGTGTCGGTCGCCGTCACCACGCCCCGCGTCCCGTCGTCGAAGCCGAGGATCACGTTGGCGACGTCCTCGACGTCGACGGGCCGGGCGTGCAGGTATCGCCGCTGGTCGTCGGCGAGCGTGGGCGTGAGCGCCGTCGTGTCCGCGAGGACGGACTCGACCGCCACGCTCCCGCCCGACGCCCGGGCCTCGACCTGCTTGAGGTACAGCATCGCCGAGAGCGGGTGGCAGCCCTGGCGGATGAGCGCCCCGCCCCCGGTGTGCCGCCAGTACCGCGCGTACTCGGAGTGCGAGCCGTTGTGCGACTCCTCCCCCAGCATCATCGTGATCCGTGAGCCCGTTCGCTCCAGCACCTCGCGGCTCTTCTGGACCGACGGCGCGTAGACGTAGTTCTCCGCGTAGCCGAACACCAGTCCGCTCGCGGCGACGACGTCGCGCAGCCGGTCCATCTCGGCCGTCACGGCGTCGTACATCTGCCGGCGATCCACCTGGTCCGCCCCGGCGTCGGGCACGTCGAAGTAGCCGGTCAGCGGCTTCTCGCAGATCACGTGCTTGCCCGCCTCGAGCGCGCGCGTCACCATGTCGACGTGCACCGACGGCGGCGTGCAGATGTCCACGACGTCGACGTCGTCGTCGGCGAGCAGCTGTTCGAGGTCCTCGTAGACCGTGCCGACGCCGTGCCGCTCGGCGAACGCGTCCCGCCGCGTCGGAGGCGCGGCCACGGCGACGATCCGGACGTCGTGGCCCGCCACCCGGCGATACGCCTCGGCGTGCAGGTCCGCCACGAATCCCGCGCCGACCATCCCGATACCGACTGTGCGCATGTCTAGCGGTCCTTTCCAGAGGTGACGAGCTTCTTGATCCTGCCGAACGCACCGAGCTGCGCGAGGAGGACGACGGCGATCAGGACGAGGAACATCAGGCTGATCGGCCGTTGGAACATGGGCAGCCAGCTGCCCTCGCTGAGGATCAGGGCGCGACGCAGGTTCGAGTCCGCCATGGGCCCAAGGATGACACCGAGGAGGAACGGTGCGGCGGGGAAGCCGAACTCGTAGAGGAAGAGGCCGACAAGCCCGAAGACCAGCATCATGCCGACGTCGAAGAGCGAGTAGTTGATCAGGTACGAGCCGATGACGCACAGCACGTAGATGACCGGCATGAGGATCTCCTTGCGGAGCCCGAGCACGCGCACCGACACCTTCATGACGAGCAGCGCCAGGAACCACATCGCCACCGCGGACGCGGCCAGATAGACGGCCACCTCGTACATGAAGTCCGGGGACTCGCGGCTCAGCAGCGGACCGGGCCGGTACCCGTGCATGAAGAAGGCCGCGAGCAGGACCGCCGCCGGCGCCGACCCGGGGACGGCGAGCGAGAGGATCGGGATCATCGCGCCGCCGATGGCCGAGTTGTTGCCGGACTCCGCCGAGATCACCCCGAGCTCGTTCCCCTTGCCGAACGACTCGCGGTCCGTGCTGGCGCCCTTGGTGGCCGCGTAGGAGAGCCACCCGCCGACGTCCTCGCCGACACCGGGGATGATCCCGACGCCTGTCCCGATCGCGGACGACCGCACCACCGTCGGGGTCCTGCGGAAGACGGTACGGAGCGCGGCGCCGACCCGTGCCTTCGCCATCCTCAGCGCGACGTGGTCCGACCTGCGGAAGGCCTTGACGATCTCGGGAAAGCCGAACAGGCCGATCATGATCGGGATCAGCTGGATGCCGCCCATGAGGTTGACGTTGCCGAAGGCGTACCGCGGTTCGGCACCGATCGGGTCCAGGCCGATCTGGGCGACGAAGAGCCCCAGGAAGCCGGCGATCCACCCCTTGAGCGCGTTGTCCTTGGCGGTGAGCGTGCCGCAGATCGCGATGCCGAACCCCGCCAGGAGGAAGAACTCCCAGGCACCGAAGTTGAGCGCCGCCTGGGTGAGCAGCGGGGTGAGCGTGAGCAGGAAGATGACGCTGATGATCGTGCCGACGGCGGACGCGGTGATGGCGAGGACGATCGCGTACCCTGCCCGGCCCTGCTGCGCCAACGGGAAGCCGTCGACCGCCGTCGCCGCCGACGCCGGCGTCCCGGGGATGTTGAGCAGGATCGCTGTCTGTGCCCCACCGGAGATGGAGCCCACGTAGATCGCCAGCAACGAGATCAGCGCGGTGTCGGTGGGCATGCCGAACGTGAGCCCCGCCAGCAGCGCGATCGCCATGGTCGCCGAGAGGCCGGGCAGGATGCCCATGATGAGGCCGACGAAGGTCGCCAGCACGAGCACCACGAAGTTCAGCGGCTCCGAGACGGTGCTCAGAGCTCCGATCAGATGGTCAGTCATGGCGCGTCCTCACGGGAGCGGGATGTTGAACACGACGGTGAACAGGACGACGATCGCGCCGACGGTCGCAGCGGAGATGACGAGCACCCAGTACCAGCGCACCGCGCGCAGGAAGGCGAGCATGGCGATCGCGAAGATGAGGGACGCGGCCCAGAACTGGAGGACGTGGACGAGCACGAACGTGTAGATCGCCATGAGCAGCAGGCCGACCACGGTCGTCCGGGTGTCCGGGTGCCGGGCGACGCCGGCGAGCCACGAGACCGCCTCGCGCGACCGAGCCCGCACCCCGGCGCCGCGGACCGACTGCCTGAGCAGCAGCAGGCTCGCGACGAGCAGCGCACCGCCCAGGAGCGCCGGCATCAGGGCAGGCGAGGAGTGCAGCGGCTCGGCCGTACGGTTGTGGATGCCGACGCTCCCCGCGAGGATCGCGAGCGACAGGACCGTCAGCAGGGTCGAGCTGATGAGGTTCAGCCTGGGTTCGTTACCCATCGGTGCATGCTCCTGCCCGTGACTGCGCGATGAACGGTGACGATGCGGTGCCGGGCGGGCGCCGTGGACCGGCCGCCCGCCCGGCCCTCACTACGGTCGGGGGATGTCGAAGTCCTCGGGGCTGTTCTCCGCGACTCCGGCGTCGAAGAGGGTCCAGGCGACGATCGACTGCAGCTCGGCGACCCGGTCACCGGAGTCGGCGCGGCCGATCGCCACCGGGTCCATGCCGTTCTCCGCGCAGAACTCGAGGAAGGCCTCGTCCTCCATCGCCGCGTCGAAGCCCTCGTCGAGCGCGGCGAGCACGCCCTCGTCGAGGCCCGTGGGAACAGCCAGTCCGGTGGTCTCGCCCATCGGCAGCGTGTCGCTGATCTCGGGAAGGGCGTCGGACAGCGTCGGGATGGTGATGTCGCCGTCGAGCGTGACCGGCTCGTCCGAGAGCGTCGCCAGGCCACGGAGGTCGCCCGCGATCAGCATGTCCTGCATCTCGACGAGGAGCTGCGGGGCGAAGTCGACCTCGCCCCCGAGCGCGGCGAGGATCGCCGGGTTGCCCCCGTCGTAGGGCACGTGCCGATACTCCACGCCGGCCGCCGTCGCGATGAGCTCGGCCGCGATGTGCCCCGCGCTGCCCGGGCCCGCCGTGCCCGCGGAGACCTCGCCCGGATTGCCCTCCATCGCCGCCAGGAGGTCCTCGATGGACTCGTAGGGCGAGTCAGCGGGCACCGCGATGATGTTCGGGGTGAACGTCGCCAGCCAGAAGTCCCAGTCAGACGGCATGGTCTCGAGCGTGCCCATCACCGGCATCGAGGTGAAGGCGAGCATGCCGTTGGCGAGCAGCGAGTACCCGTCCTGGCCGGCGTTCATCACCGTCTGCGTGCCGACCGACCCCGCGGCGCCGGGGCTGTTGGTCACGACGATCTCGTTGTCGTAGTGGCTGCCCATGGCCTCACCGACCGTGCGGGCCGTGAGGTCCGTCGATCCGCCGGCGTTGAACGGCACCGTCACGTTGATGTCGCGCTCGGGGAAGTTCGCGCCCGGGTCGTCGTCGCCTGCGCAGCCCGCGGTCACGAGCGCCACGGCTGCGGCGCCGGCCATCACCTGGTTGATCCTTCGCATGTCGATCTCTCCTAGTCGGTTCGTATGTCGATGACGGAGCTGCCCTCGTGGAGCCGGCAGCCGATGGTGGTCTGGGCGGGCTCGCCGCCGGATGACGAGAGCTCGCCGAGCATCTGCTCGGCGGCAGCACGACCGACGTCGCCGGAGCGGGGGTCGACGAGGGTGAAGTCGTTCCTGCCGACCGTCGCCCAGTCGGGCGCGCCGATGATGACGACCGAGAGGTCCTGCCCGGGCGTGACGCCCTGGTCCCGAAGGAGGTCGATGCTGCCCCTGGCCGGCACGTTGTAGCCGAGGCACCAGGCGGTGACCTCGGGATGGTCGCGAAGCGTGCGCTCGGCGAGCTGGTACCCGCCCTCGACCGAGAACTCGCCGTCGAGGCTCAGCTCGGTCACACCGGTGCCCGCGGCGGCCTCGAGCCCGTCCCAGAAGCCTCGGCGACGGCTGTCGAGAGTGGCGAAGCCCGAGTCCCACCCGAGGAACGCCGCACGGGTGTGGCCCTTCCGGCCCAGGTGCTCGCCCAGCAGGTACCCGCTGCGGTAGTTGTCCGGGACTACCTCGCTGAAGGATCCGGTGATCCCCTGCAACGGACGGTCCACCAGCACGAGGGGGACGCCGATCTTGCGGATGAACTCGGTGTTCGTCGCGCCGGCGGTGGTCGGCGCGAGGATGAGACCGTCGACGCGCTGCTCGGCCATCTTGATGATGATGTCCCGCTCGCGGGTCGGGTCGTCGAACGTGTTGCTGATCGACAGGACGTACCCCTCGCGCTCGACCACCGACTCGATGGCGACCATGAGGTTGGTGAAGTGCTGGTTGGCGAACTGCGGGACCAGCACCGCGATGACACCCTGCCGCTTGCCCTGCAGGCTGCTCGCCGGGCTGCTCTTGATGTAGCCGGTCGCAGCGACCGCCGCCATGACCCGCTCGCGCATGTCTGCGCTGATGAACCTGCCTTCCTTGCCGCTCAGCACGTACGAGACGGTGGCCGCGGTCGTGCCCGCCTCCCGTGCGACGTCCTTGAGCGTCGGATAGCGCCTCATGCCGCCATCCCCGTCGTCCTCGAGCGCCGCGACAGTGCCGTTCGGGCCGTCGGCGCGCTCGTCCTGCAGTGGTCCACGTTGACCTCCGTACGACAGGCAAACGTTTGCCTATCTGATGCACCGAGCATCGCGGAGGTCAGCTCCTGTTGTCAACCCCTCGACCGGGCCGGGCACGCGGGTGTGCCCCACCTCGGAGGGCCCCGGCAGCTACCCGACGACTCCGCGCAGCACAGCCTCGAGCCGGTCGAGCGCCTTGCCGGACGTGCGCTGCTTGATGAGCCCCTCGAGCCCGTGGGCCGTGAGAACCGCCTGTCGCGGGTGCCACTGGACCTGGATGACGGCCGTGTTCATGTTCATCGCGCCCGAGCCCATGAGACCGATGAGAGCCCGCCGGTCCTGGCGCAGCACCGCGCGCAGCTCGGCGGCCACGGCCGCCTCCCGCTCCGCCGTCGGGGGAATGGGCACGACGCGCTGCGAGCCGTAGACCTTCGTGAACAGCCGGGCACCCAGCCTGCCGCCGCTGCGGCCGCCGGAGCGTCCACCGACACTCCCGCCCAGGGATCCGGCGGCGGCGCCGCCGATCCCGCCGCCGATGGCTCCGCCGACCGCTCCCCCGCGCGCGCCGAGGTCCGCGTTGGCCTCGACGAGGAGGTGCCTGACCTCCTCGGGGGTGAGGATCGGCGTCGGGTGGTCGCGGACGTCGGGGGCCCGGTTCATGCGCGGCGGCCCGGCGTCGGGCCGTCCGCGGGTGGGACGGGCGAGCGGTGTCGTGGCACGGGCCAAGGCTAGCGGCCCGTCAGCGCACGAGCCGCGGCACGAGGCGGACGAGGGCCACCATGACGAGGAGCTCGACGAGCGTCTGCGTGACGACGACGATCGGGGCCACCTCGAAGCCGGCGGGGAGCGCGAGCGCGAGCGGGAGCACCACGAGCGAGTTGCGGGTGACCCCGGAGAACATGACGGCGCGCCGCCCGGGGACGTCGAGCCCGGCGGCCCGGCCCACCCAGGCGCCGACCGGGAGCATGACGGCGGCGAAGGCGACGTAGACCGGGACCACGAGCGGAAGCGCGCCGAGCTCTCCGCGGACGGCCGCGATCTGGGAGGTCACGACGACGCCGAGCGTGAGCATCATCAGCGGCACCATCGCGCTCGCCACTGCGCTCGACCAGGCCGCGGCCGCGCTCGCGCGGGCGGCGATCGCCTGGGTGAGCGCGGCGGCGGCGAGCGGGAGGGCGATGAGGACGCCGAACGCGCGGACGAACGGGGTCAGGTCGACCGCGGCGACGGCGTCGGGGCCGGCGAGCAGCCACAGGTAGGCGGGCAGCAGCGCCATCTGCGCGAGCATGAGGAGCGGGGCCACCGCGAGCAGCCGGTCGTGCGCGCCGCCGGCGAGGCCCGTGAAGACGATGACGTAGTCCACGCACGGGGTGAGCAGCACGAGCAGGACGCCGACGAGCAGCGCCCGGTCGTGCGCGACGACCCGCGAGAGCACGGCGACCACCACCGGCACGAGAAGGAAGTTCACCGCGAGCACGACGACGACGAACCGCACGTCCTGCACCGCCCCGCCGATCCGGGCGAACGGCACGCCCAGGAACGTCGCGTAGAGCAGCAGCGCGATCGCGGGGTCGACCGCGTGGCGCACCGCCCCCGCCGTACCCGGGACGAGGAGGCCGACCGCGGCACCGAGCGCCAGCGCTACCAGGTAGAGCGGCACCTGGTGGCGCTCCATCCCCTCGACGACCCTGCGCATGCCGTCCATCCTCTCGCGGGCATCCCGCCCGGTCCGGGTGATCTCCTCCGCACGTGACGCCCACGCGGGTCGCGGTTAGGCTGGCCTAAGTTGCCGTGCCCCGCGCAACGTGCGCGTTCGGGCAGGCCCCCGAGCCGAAAGGTGCACATGACTGCCCCCACAGAGCGTCCCCGTCGTCCGAAGCGGCCCCAGATCGTCCTCGAGGTGCTCGAGCAGATCCAGCTCACGCCGCACATGGTGCGCATCGTCGCCGGCGGGCCGGGGATCTCCGCGGTCGAGGACGCCGGCCGCACCGACGCCTACACGAAGATGCTGTTCCCCCACCCGGACACCGACCTCACGCCGCCGTACGACATGGAGGCGCTCCGCGAGGAGCTCCCGATCGAGCAGATGCCCGCGCGGCGCACCTACTCGATCCGGCGTTTCGACCTGGACGCCGGCCAGATCTGGATCGACTTCGTCGTGCACGGCGACCGGGGCGTCGCGGGGCCCTGGGCGACGGCGGCACGGCCCGGGGAGGCGGTGGTCCTCGGCGGGATCGGCGGCGGCTACTCCCCCGACCCCGACGCCGACTGGCACCTGCTCGCCGGCGACGACTCGGCCCTGCCGGCGATCGCCGCCGCCCTCGAGGCGATGCCGCGCGACGCCGTGGGCGTCGCCCACATCGAGGTCGACTCGGCCGCCGACCACCAGGAGATCGACGGACCGGACGGCATCGAGGTGCGGTGGTTGCACCGCGACGGCGCCGAGCCCGGCACCACCTCCCTGCTCACCGACGCCGTGCGCGAGACACCGTGGCGGGACGGGCGAGTCCAGGTCTTCGCACACGGCGAGCGCAGCGCGATGAAGTCGCTGCGGCCGTACCTCACGGACGACCGGGCGCTCGATCGCGCCCAGCTGTCGATCTCCGCGTACTGGGCCCACGGCCGGATCGAGGACGCGTTCCAGCAGGAGAAGCGCGAGGACGTCGGGCGGATCTGACGCGGACGGCGTAGGCCGGCGGACCGAATCGCGCTCACTCGTCGAGCGGAAGTTCGCTCACCGGTCAGCCGTGGTGGGGCCCGTCGGGCAGGTTCGCGCTCACTCATCGAGCAGAAGTCCGCTCACTCGCCGGAGCGGGTGCGGCGGTACTCGCTCGGCGTGAGGCCAAGGACCGTGCGGAAGTCGGCGCTGAGGTGTGCGTGGTCGGCGTACCCGAGGTCGGCGGCGACGTCCGCGATGCCGAGGCCCGGCTCCTCCCGCAGCCGGCGGGCGGCCTCCTGCAGCCGGTATCGCCGCACGATCGCCAGCGGCGGCAGGCCCACGTACCTGCGCGCGACGCGCTGGACCGCCCGCACACTCAGCCCCAGCTGCTCGGCGACCTGCTCGACCCGGACGACGTCGGGGTCGGTCGCGACGAGGTCCTCCATCGCGTTGGCGGTGCGACCTGCCGCGTCAGGCGGCGGCAGGTGGGCGCCCACCCAGTCGGCGAGCGCCGCGACCGCCCGGTACCGGCCGGCGTCCTCATCGGGGTCCGCCATCGCCTCGACGACCTCGGCGTACAGCTCCCTCAGTCCCCGCCCGGCGAGGTCGAGGTCGGCCTCGACGTCGCGCAGGGTCCGCGGGTCGTCCGCGAGGGCGGCGAGCCCGGCCGGCCGCAGCAGCGCGCCGACCGCCCAGCCGGTACCGACGAGGTCGCGGTGCGAGACCCCCGTCGTCGGGCCGGCGAGGGTGACGCCGTCGGGCCCCACCACCAGGTTGGACGCGGGGTACGGGAGGATCCGCTGGCGGGAGACCCGCCCGGCGGACAAGCGCCAGCGCGGCACCCAGAACCAGCGCACGCGGTCCCCGAGGTCGGCGGGCACGGGTGCGCGGTGGAAGGTCGGGAGCCGCGCGGGGTAGAGGATCCCGCGCCCGTCCGTCAGGTCGGTCACCGTGCCCCCCGCCTCCGGCGTCGTCGCGAATCTCCAAGCCGCACCCGTCCACGTGAACCTAGCGTCGCCCCGTGACCACCGAGCAGACCACGCCCACGACGACCGAGAACGACGCGCCGCGCCTCGGGGTGAGCGGCGAGCACACCACGGACGGCGTCCCGCACGGCTCGACGAGCCTCACGCCCTTCCTCGCGGTGCCCCGCGCCGGCGCGGCCGTCGAGTTCTACCGCGACGTGCTCAGTGCGCGCGTCGTCGACGTCACCGAGATGGGCGGTGTGGTCGTCCACGCCGAGCTCGACCTCGGCGACGGGCGCCTTCAGATCGGCGAACCCAGCCCGGAGTTCGGCCTCGTCCCGCCGCCCGAGGGCGACGCTGCCTGCTACTCGCTCGGCTACTTCTGCGCGGACGCCGACGCGGTCGTCGCGCGCGCAGAGGCTGCCGGCGCGCGGGTCCGCGAGCCGCTGGCCACGTTCGTCTCCGGCGACCGGTACGCCTCGATCCTCGACCCGTTCGGCGTGCGCTGGACGATCATGAGCCGGGTCGAGGACCTCTCCGAGGAGGAGAGCGCGCGCCGCGTGGCCGCGTGGGCGGCGGAGCAGCAGGCCGCCGCACTGGCCTGAGGTCGGACCCGCGCCCTCCCCGACGACGGGCGGTGACACGGAATGCGGTACCCGCGCGCGCCGCCCGGGTGTCAGACTGGGGCCATGCAGGGACGCAGCACACTCGTCACGGTGCTCATCGTCGTCGTCTTCATGGTCGCGGCCTGGTGGCTGGTGGGCTGGTTGTTCCAGGCGGTGTGGTTCCTCGTGCGGCTCGCAGTCGTCGCGGTCGTCGCACTGGTGCTCTACGTGCTCGTCAGCCGCTGGCTGGCACGCCGCGGCGACTGATCGCGAGCACCATGGACGCACACGCCGCCGGGCACGAGCACGTCGACCCGCACGCCGACCCGCTCGAGCACTGGGAACGGCGCTACTCGGAGTCGGACCGCATCTGGTCGGGCCGGCCCAACGCGACCCTCGTCGACGTCGCCGCTGACCTGCCGCGCGGGCGCGCACTCGACCTGGGGTGCGGCGAGGGGGCAGACGTCATCTGGCTGGCGCAGCAGGGGTGGACGGCCACGGGTGTCGACCTGTCCTCCGTGGCGGTCGGCCGGGCCCGGGCCGCGGCCGCGGATCTCGACCTCCCGACCGGATCGGCGAGGTTCGTCGCCGCCGACCTCGGCACCTGGGACCTCGACGGCGGCCCGTGGGACCTCGTCACGGCAAGCTTCCTGCACTCGACCATCGAGCTGCCCCGCACTCAGATCCTGCGCCGCGCGGCGGACGAGGTCGCGGCGGGCGGCCACCTGCTCGTCATCACCCATGCGGCCCCGCCACCCTGGGCGGACGCCGCGATGCACGAGTACCGCTTCACCACCCCGGAGGAGGACGCCGCCGAGCTGGCTCTTCCCGCCGGCGACTGGAAGACCGTCCGCGCCGAGGTCCGCCGGCGCGCCACCACCTCCCCCGACGGCGAGGATGCCGACCTCGACGACGGCGTGCTGCTGCTCCGCCGCAGGTAGCCGCCGGGCCACCCTGTCCTGTACCCGCCCGGCCGGGCCGTCCGCCCCGGCGGTTCGTGATCGCGGAGGGCACCTGGTCAGGCCACGACGTCGTCGTGCTCGATCTCGTGCGCGGCGACGAGACGGCTGCTGATCCGCGTGGCCACGTAGGCGACGACGACCAGGGCGAGGACGACCGTCCCGACGAACACCGCCGGCAGGCCCCACAGCTCACCCACGAGGCCACCGGCGAGCGCCCCGAGCGGCATGAGGCCGTAGCCGATCATGCCTCCGGCACCGCCGACCCGGCCGAGCGCATCGGCGGGGATCAGTCTCTGCCGGAGGGTACGGGTGACGACGTTGCCGATCATGTTGAGCAGGCCGACGACGACCAGGGCGATGCCGATCGCCCACGGCTCGGGCACGAGGACCGGCACCAGGAGTGCTCCGAACTGGATCGCCCAGGACCCGATGAGGACCGGCACCTCGGGCAGCCACCGCGAGACGTGCTCGGCGAGGAACGACCCGACGATCGCTCCGACCGCGAGGAGCGCGGCGAGCATGGCGTAGCGCTCCGGCGTCATGCCGACCGCCGACTCGGCGCCGACCATCCACAGGACGAACACCGCGAAGTAGGCGGTGCTCGCAAAGTTGAGCACCGACTGAGCGATCAGCAGCGGCCGGAGCACCGGGTGCCGGACCTGGAGGCGCAGACCCTCCAGCACCTGCTGCAGGCGGCCGCCGACCGGCTCCGTCGGCGCCGATCGCCGGGGTCGGAAGTCTCCACGCATGCCCAGCCCGAGGACGAGCAGGAACGCCAGGCCGAGTGCGACCGGTATGCCGAAGACCCAGCCTGCGCCGGCCGCCACGAGGAACCCGGCGACCGGGGCGCCGAGGAAGTTCGTGCCGATCTGCTCCAGGCCCATCACCCGGCCGTTGGCAGCGGTCAGCCGCGAGCGCGGGACCAGCTGCGGCACGATCGAGGATCCGGCGAGGTCGACGAAGACCTGCGTGACGCCGTACAGACCGACCCCGGCCACCAGCAGCGGGATCGACAGGTTGTCCGTGACGGCGAGCGCCGCGAGCCCGGCGACGACCGCCAGCCGCGCGGCACCGCCGACGAGCTGGACGTGGCGCCGGTCCGAGCGGTCGACGACGACGCCGGCAACCATCCCGAGCAGCAGCCAGGGCAGCCAGAAGGCGACCTGGATGAGCGAGATCTGTCCCGGGGAACGTGTGAGCGTGATGGCGACGAGCGGGACGCCGACGAGGATGAGGCCGTCGGCGAGGTTGGCGATCCCGACACCCGTGAGATGGACGGCGAATCGTCGACCGAGCGGCTCGCGCACCGTGGCAGCGATCGCAGGGACCGGTCCGTCGACGCCGCGTTCAGCCGTCCCTCCCGCGACGGTCGCGTCGACATCGTGCGCGGGTGGTGCCGTGGTGTCTCGCGTCGTCATGTCGGTTCTCCCCTAGAGTTGTTACAGACGAACGTCTGCAAAGAAGACTCTGCAAAGGTATCTCTGCATCATGTCGACGCGCAAGAGCCCCACGCCCCCGTCCTCATCGGGCACCGGTCCCGGGGCGGCCACCGGCGAGCCCGGTACGCCCGGTACGCCAGGTACGCCAGGTACGCCAGGTACGCCAGGTACGCCAGGTACGCCAGGAGAGCCTGCCGGGCCGACCGACGGCCGTGATCCCGCGATATTCGCCCCCGCCATCGACGCGGGCGCGATGAAGGCCTTCGCCCATCCCCTGCGCATGGCGATGTACGACTACCTCAACGACCACGAGGCCGCGACGGCGACGACGCTCGCCCGGCACACCGGGGAGAGCACCGGACAGACGAGCTACCACCTGCGCCAGCTCGCGCGGCACGGGCTCGTCGAGGAGGTCCCGGGCCGGGGCACGGGCCGGGAGCGCTGGTGGTCGGCGGTGGGGTTCCGCATGGACACCGACGTCTGGTCGGACCCCCGCAACCGGCCGGCTGTCGCCACGGTGCTCGACCACCAGATCACCCAGCGCGCCCGGGCAGTCGAGGAGTGGCTGCTGCGTGCCGAGACCGGCGACGGCGCGTGGACGGAGGCCTCCGTCAACTCGCGCCACACGGCGACGATGACGTCCGAGGAGACCCGCGCGATGCGCGACGCGCTGATGGCCGTGCTCCACGAGCACTCCGAGGCGGCGAAGGCGCGCCGCGAGGACGGGGAGTCCGCAGCGGCCGGCCCGACCCGACGCGTGCGCGTCTACCTCGACGTGTTCCCGCTGCCCGAGGACTGATCACCCGCGGCCGCGTCGGAGCTCGGGGCTGCGGAGGGCGTCGGTCAGGTGGTCGGCGCGGGCCGGCCGACCTGGAGCCGCACGGGTCGGACGGAGGCGGGCCCGACGTCCGACGGGCGCGGGATCGTGGTGCCCGGGAGACCGGCGGCGGCGCTCCCGTAGGCGACCGCGTGCGCGAGCCGCTCCTCGGGCGGCAGGCCCCGTTCGCTCGCGAGCAGGTAACCGAACAGGCTGGAGTCGCCGGCGCCCACGGTGCTGACGACCTCCGTCGCAGGGGCCGGGGCGTGCCAGGCCCCGTCCGGCGTCGCCAGGACCGCTCCCCCGGCGCCGAGCGTCACCAGCACCGCACCGACGCCGCGCCCGACGAGCTCGAGCGCGGCGTCGGCGGCGGCCCGGTGGTCCGCCTCGAGGCGCACCGCATCGGCGGCGGTCAGGCTGGCCAGCTCGTCGCCGTTGGGCTTCATGAGGTCCGGGGCCGCCGCAGGCAGTGCCGCGGCGAGCTCCGCGAGGGGCGGTCCGCTGGTGTCGACGGCGATCCGGGCACCGGTCGCCCGCAGGTCGACGACGAGCTCCGCGTACCAGGCATCGGGCGCCCCCGGCGGGAGCGAGCCCGCGAGGACCACCCAGTCGGCGTCGCCCGCGAGCGAGACGACGTCGTCCCGCAGACCGTCGAGCAGCCGGCGGTCCGCGACCGGGCCGGGGTGGTTGATCTTCGTCGTCGTGCCGTCCGGCTCCGTGAGCGTGAGGTTGACACGGACAGGACCCGCGGGCAGCCGGGTGCGGCACTCGATCCCCGCGCCACCCAGCTCTGCGACGAACACCTCGTCGGCCGGGAGCACGGCGAGCGTGGGGACGCCGGCCGCGACCGCGGCGCGCGAGATGTTGACGCCCTTGCCCCCGGCCTGCGCGGTGGCCCCGGTCGAGCGAGCGACCCCACCGCGCACCAGCCGGCCGCCGAGGACCACCGTGCGGTCGATCGACGGGTTCGCCGTCAGGGTGACGATCATGCGACCACGAGCTCGACGCCGAGGTCGTCCAGCACGGCGCGCGGGACGGGCGGGTCCGCCGAGTCCGTGACCACCACGTCGACGTCGGCGAGGTCCGCGAAGCTCACCGTGGCGTCGCGCGCGAACTTCGACGAGTCCGCGAGCACGACGACGATGCGGGCCGCCCGCACCAGCGCTGCCTTGACGGCCGCCTCCTCCGGGTCGGGGGTGGACAGACCGTGCTCGGCGCTGATTCCGTTCGTCCCGACGAACGCGACGTCGACCCGGACCCGCTCGAGCGCCTCGGTCGTGGGCGACCCGACGGCGGCCTGCGTGGTGCGGCGGACGCGGCCCGGCAGCAGGTGCAGGTCGACCTCGGGCAGCAGGGCGAGACCCGCGGCGATCGGCACGGCGTGGGTGAAGGCGACGAACCGCGCGCCCTGGGCGACGAGGTTGACGAAGCGGCCGGTCGTGCTGCCGGCGTCGATCACCACCGTGCCGCCGGCGTCCGGGAGGAAGCGCTGCGCCGCGAGGGCGATCCGCTCCTTCTCCCGGGATCGCGTGACGTCGCGCTCGTCGAGGCCGGACTCGATCGCCGAGAGCGACGCGGCAGGCACGGCACCACCGTGCACCCGGCGCACGAGCCGCATCCGCTCGAGCGCGCCGAGGTCGCGCCGCACCGTCTCGCTCGTCACGTCGAACTCGTCGGCGAGCTCCGCGACGGAGACCCGGCCGCGCGTGAGGACGAGCCTCGCGGCGGCCTGCTGCCGTTCCTCTGCATACACGGTGCTCCTCCCTCGCGACCCGACGGTGCTCGCGCCGATGCTATGCGCGCCTGGCGCTCAGGGCTCGACCGTCACCTTGATCCCGGCCCCGGTGCGCACCAGGTCGAAGGCGTCGAGCACGTCGTCGAGCGGCACGCGATGGGTGATGAGGTCCGCGACCGGGACGCGCCCGGACGCGATGTGCTCGAGGGCCCGCCGGTTGTGCTCCGGGGCGGACCCGTTCGCGCCGTGGATGTGGAGCTGCCGGTAGTGCACGACGTTGGAGTCGAGCGCGATCACCGGGTCGTTCTTCGGCAGGCCGCCGAAGAACGAGATGCGCCCGTTGCGGGCGGCCATCGCGACCGCCTGCTCCTGGGCGACCTTCGCCGCGGTCGCCGTGATGACGACGTCGGCCCCCCGCCCGCCGGTCAGCTCGAGCACCCGCTCGACGACGTCGACCGTGGAGGCGTCGATCGTCCCGTCCGGCCGGGCGGCGGCCGCGGACATCGCGAGCCGCTCGGCGTTGACGTCGACGAGGTGGACCGCCCCGGCGCCGTGGACGCCGCGGGCGACACGGACGTGGAGGCAGCCGATCGGACCGGCACCGAACACGACGACCGTGTCCCCCTCCTCGATCCCGAGGAGCTCCTGCGCGTTGATCACGCAGGCGAGCGGCTCGGCCACGGACGCCTCGTCGAGCCCGACGCCGTCGGGGACGCGGTTGAGACCGTCGACGGCGAGGACCTCGCGGGGCACGACCATGTACTCGGCGAACCCGCCCTCGTACTGGTAGCCGACCGACGTCTGGTTCTGGCACACGGCCATCCAGCCCCGGCGGCACTCGTGGCACCGACCGCACGGCACGGCGGCGATCACCTGCACGCGGTCGCCCACCTGCCACGGCCTGCCGTCCGGGGCCGCCGCGTCCGCACCGACCTCGACGACCTCGCCGGCGATCTCGTGCCCGGTGGTCCGTGGGGGGCTGAGGTTCTGGTGCCCGTTGTGGAAGATCTTGACGTCGGTTCCGCACGTCGAGCAGTTCCGCACGCGGATCTTCACCTCGTGCGGTCCGCACGTCGGCTCCGGCACGTCCTCGAGCCGGACGTCCTCGGGTGCGTAGAAGCGCAGGGCCTTCATCGGTCCTCCTGGGTCGACCGTCGGCGCCGGTGCCGGCCGCCGACCCCGATCATAGCCACACGTTCGCAGAATCTGCCAGCGCTGTTTACTTGGCTTCAGTTGGGTTCGTGTGGTTTCATCCTCGCAATAGACGTGTGGCAGCGCGACGGCCGACGTCGGCCGCCGTCGATCTCGAGGAGGAGAGATGTCCGCACCCACTGACGTGAGGCCGGCCGCGGAGGACGCCCGCCCCGGGCGGGGCGCCCGGGTGGCCGTGCAGCGGTTCGGCACGGCCCTGTCGAACATGGTGATGCCCAACATCGGCGCGTTCATCGCGTGGGGGCTCATCACCGCCCTGTTCATCGAGGCGGGGTGGATCACGCTCGTCGGCGACCGCGTCCTCGGGCACGAGGGCGGGTACGGGTTCGTCGAGCACTTCGGCGGCTGGGGTGCCGGCGCCGAGGGCGGCGGAATCGTCGGTCCGACAATCACCTACCTGCTGCCGATCCTCATCGGGTACACCGGTGGTCGGATGATGTACGGCGACACGGCTCGAGGTGGCGTGGTCGGCGCGATCGCGACGATGGGCGCGATCGCCGGTGCCGACGTCCCGATGTTCCTCGGCGCGATGGTGATGGGACCGCTCGGCGGCTGGTCGATGAAGAAGCTCGACGCGCTGTGGGCCGACCGCATCCGGCCCGGGTTCGAGATGCTGGTCAACAACTTCGCGGCCGGCATCTGGGGCATGCTCCTCGCCGTCGTCGGGTTCGTCGCCGCGGGCCCGTTCGTCTCGGCGTTCTCCACCGCCGCGGAGCGGGTGGTCGACGTCCTCGTGGACAACAGCGTCCTGCCACTGACCTCCGTGCTCGTCGAGCCTGCGAAGGTGCTCTTCCTCAACAACGCGATCAACCACGGCGTCTTCACCCCGCTCGGGACGGCCGAGGCGGCGTCGGAGGGGCAGTCGATCCTCTTCCTCATCGAGGCGAACCCCGGACCCGGGCTCGGGCTGCTCCTCGCGTTCACGGTCTTCGGCACCGGCATGGCGAAGGCGTCCGCGCCCGGCGCCGCCCTCATCCAGTTCGTCGGCGGCATCCACGAGATCTACTTCCCGTACGTCCTCATGAAGCCGGTGCTCATCGTCGCGATGATCGCGGGTGGTATGACCGGCGTGGCGACGAACCTGCTCCTCGACTCCGGGCTGCGCGCCCCGGCCGGGCCGGGGTCGATCATCGCGGTGCTCCTGCAGTCACCGGCCGGCAGCCTCCTCGGCGTCACGCTGTCCGTCGTCCTGTCGGCGGCCGTCACCTTCGTGGTCGCCGGCGCCCTGCTGCGGACGGGGCGGTCGGGTTCCGACGACCTCGCCGGGGCGACGGCCGACATGGTGGAGATGAAGGGGCGCAGCTCGATCGCCTCCTCGCTCGTCGCCGGTGCGGGCGGGACGGGCCGGATCCGCACCATCGTGTTCGCGTGCGACGCCGGCATGGGATCCTCCGCGATGGGGGCCTCGGTCCTCCGCAGGAAGGTGCACGCGGCCGGCTTCACCGACGTCACCGTGGACAACCGGGCGATCGCGAGCCTCACGGACGACGTCGACCTCGTGGTCACGCACCGGGACCTCACCGAGCGCGCCCGCGGCCGTACGCCGTCGGCCGTCCACGTGTCCGTCGACGAGTTCCTCGCCAGCCCGCGCTACGACGACGTCGTCGCCCTGCTCCAGGAGCAGGCGGACGGGACCGTGGGCGGGACCGCGGACGGAGCCGGCACCCCGGTCGGCACCGAGCACGGCGCTCCGATCGGTGCCGATCAAGGTGCCGCGGCGGTCGCGACCGCCGCACCCCCGAGGCACGGCCTGCTCGCGCGGGAGTCGATCGTCCTCGACGGCGCCGCACAGAACCGCGACGACGCGATCGACGAGGCGGGTCGGCTGCTGGTCGCCGCGGGCGCGGTCCCCGAGGAGTACGTGGCCGCGATGCACGAGCGCGAGCTGTCGGTGTCCACGCTCGTCGGGAACGGGCTCGCGATCCCGCACGGGACCGACGCCGCCAAGGACCTCGTCCGACGCACGTCGCTGTCCTTCGTCCGGTACACCGAGGGCGTCGACTGGGGCGGGCAGCGGGCGGAGTTCGTCGTCGCCATCGCGGGCACCGGTGACGACCACCTCCAGGTGCTCTCGGCGCTCTCGCAGGTCTTCCTCGACGAGGCGGAGGTGGACCGGCTGCGCGCGGCGGGCTCGCCCGAGGAGGTGCTCGACATCCTCGGCGCGGTCCAGGTCTGACGGGAGGCGGGCTGCCCCCCCGGCTCGACCGGGTTGCGGTCCGCGCCGCCGGAGGCGACGCTCAGGGTGCCCGCCGCCCGTCGTTCGAAGGACCCCAATGCACTCGCTGACCCGCAGGTGGACCCGGCTCGACCAGGAGGGGCACGAGGACCTCGAGCTCCACCACGCGGCGAGCCTGGTCGCCGTCGGTGCCGTCGAGGTCGGCCAGGAGCGCTACTCCTACCGGGCGAGCCTCACCCACGACTGGGACTTCCTCCACCTCACGGTCGGCTCCGGCGACGGCCGTGCGCTGTCGGTCCACCGCTCCCCCGCCGGCGTCTGGAGCGTCGACGCGCAAGACCGCGAGGACCTCGCGGACGCGGTCGACATCGACCTGTCGTTCAGCCCGTTCACCAACACCCTGCCGATCCGGCGACTCGACCTCGACCTCGGCGCCTCCGCGGAGATCGTCTGCGCCTACGTCGACACGCCGTCGCTGGAGGTGACGACCGACCCGCAGCGGTACACGCGGCTCGACACCCACCTGTACCTCTACGAGTCGATGGACTCCGACTTCACCCGCGAGATCACGGTCGACGACCAGGGGCTCGTGGTCGACTACCCCGGCCTCTTCACCGTCGAGCCGGCCTGAGGGGCGTCGCGCCCGTCGGGCTCATCCGTCGAGCACGGCCGGATACACCCACAGCGCCAGGACGGCCGCGACGGCGAGCGACACGAGCGCGGCGACAACAAGAGTGATCCTGGTCGCGGCGCGCCCGCGCACCACCAGGGCCAGGAGCAGCAGCCCCACCCCCAGCACCCCGAGCAGGGCCGCGAGCGCCGCCGCCACCCCGGCGTCGGTCGCCACCTGCTCGTCCGCTCCGCCGTTCGCTGCCTCGACCTCGGCCCAGGTGAATCCGAAGTAGGCCGCCGAGACGGCGGCGGCGACGATGACCGCCACCAACCAGTACCGGTTACGGGTGCTCGCCCGGTCGGCGTCCGCCTGGGTGATGCGCCTGCGCTCAAGGCGAGCGGCGGTCGGGTCCTCGTGCGACATCGGCCCGGCACCCGCGGCCGGGGCGTCCTGGGGGAACTCTGCGTCGTCCCTCGACGGGTCCGTGGTCATGGTGCGCCTCCTCGGCTCCGGTGCGGGCGAAGGTGCCCGCACCACCCCGCGCCGGGCGCCGAGATACCGTGCTCACCCGCCTGACGCGGACACTCCGATCATACCGAGGGCGCCTCGGGCCGTTCCCTTCCGGGAGGGCCGGACCGTGCCCCGCCGGCGGGGCCGACCCGCGCGACGCACGCCCAGGCACGTTCGTCGCGATCAGTCGTCGTAACCGACGAACCCGACGGGGATGCGTCCGCCGGAACCGCGCCACACGGCGGCAGCGTGGTCGGTACCCAGGCCCCCGTAGAGCTCGATCATCCCGACGCCTGCTCCGGCGAGATCGACAGCCAGCCCCTCCGTCTCCCAGAGCGACCCGACGGGGATGATCGTCGCGTCAGGATGCTCCACACGCTCCACGCCGTCGCGCGCGGGGACCAGGAACACCTGCGGACGGACCTCGCCGCGCCCGAACGCCGCCTTGAAGTCGGCGATGAGCTCGAGCGACTCGAAGCCGTACCGGTTGAGGCCGAGCCGCACCGGGTCCGGGCGGTCGTCTCCCGCGAGAGCAGCCCGGACCTCTGCCGCGACGTCGACCGGGAGCCCGCCGCAGAGCTCGAGCCGCGCCCACCCCTCCCCGACGAGTCGCAGGGCTTCGGGGACGACGTCGGCAGCCTCCGCCCCGACGACGGTCAGGCCGTCGGTCAGCAGGCGGTCACCCGGTGTCCCCTCGTACAGCACGGCGGTGGGTTCCATGTGGGGGACAACCGCGGGCGGTACGGACATGTTCCACCGGTCCGCCACCGCGTCGGCGGGTGAGCACTCAGCCGACGGGAGCGTCCGCTACCGCTCGAGCATGACGGGATAGAGCACGAGGACCAGCACGGCGGCGACCACGATGAGCGCCACGGACAGGCCGAACGTGACCCCGGCCGAGATCCGTCGGCCCGGTGCACGGGCGAGCAGGAGCGCCACGATGTTGCCGACGCCGAACGCCCCGACCGCGGCCGCCCCGCCCACGACCAGCGCGGCGGCGCGCACTCCGTCCTCGTCGAGGCCGTGCGCGGTGGCGTCGGAGTGCCCCCACCAGAAGCCGAGGAAGGCGGCGACCGCGGCGAGCCCGACGACGACCGGCACGACCCACGCCCGCCCGTCGCCCCCGTTCGTCGACGGTGCGTAGGGATCGGTCATGTGACGATGGTGCCATGCGCTCCCCGGTCGCCGAGTACCTCGACGAGATCCTCGCCGCGACGGCCATCGGGCCGGCCCGCGGGGAGCAGGCCACCTACATACCCGAGCTCGCCCGGGTCGACCCCGGCCTCCTCGGCCTGGCGCTGACGACCACGGACGGGGTCACCTACACGTCCGGTGACGCCGACACCCTGCTCTCGATCCAGTCCGTGTCCAAGCCGTTCGTGTACGCCCTGGCCCTGCGCGACCGGGGGATCTCCGCCGTCGAGGCGAAGGTCGGCGTCGAGCCCACCGGGGAGGCCTTCAACGAGATGACCCTCGAGGAGGTCTCCAAGCGTCCCTACAATCCGATGATCAACGCCGGCGCCATCGCCACGAACACCCTCGTCGGCGACCCGGGGCTCACGGACGCGGACCGGGAGGCGGTCATCCTCGACGGCCTGTCCGCGTTCGCCGGGCGGCGCCTCGATGTGGAAGAGACGGTGTTCGAGTCCGAGATGGGCACCGCCCACCGCAACTACTCGATCGCGCACATGCTGGCCGGCTACGGGATCCTCGGGACCGACGCGCACGCCGCCGTACGCGGATACGTCCGCCAGTGCGCGGTGCGGGCGAGCGCGCGGGACCTGTCGGTCATGGCGGCCACCCTCGCCAACGGCGGGACGAACCCCGTCACGGGGGAGCAGGTCGTACCGGGCACGGTCGTGCGCCAGACGCTGTCGGTCATGCTCGCGTGCGGGATGTACGACGCGGCCGGCGACTGGATCACCGACGTCGGCATCCCGGCCAAGAGCGGTGTCGGCGGCGGACTCATCGGCGCGCTGCCCGGGCAGCTCGGCGTCGCCTCGTTCTCTCCCCCGCTCGACGAGCACGGGTCGAGCGCCCGCGGCGTGGAGATCTTCGAGCGGCTCAGCCACGACTTCGGCCTGCACCTCATGTCCGTCCCGCCGCTCACGAGGTCCGTGATCCGCGGCCGCCGGACGCTCGACCTGGGCGGCGGCGCCTCGGCGACCTGCTACGAGCTGCAGGGACCGCTGCGGTTCTCGAGCGTCGAGGCCGTCACGCGGGTGATCTCGGAGAACCCGCCGTCGCACCCGGTCGTCGTCATCGACACGAGCTCGACGACGTCGGTCGACCCGACCGCCACCCGCATGCTCGGCGACGTGGTCCGCCGCCTGACCGACGACGGCGCGCGAGTGTGGCTCGTCGGCCCGCCGGGGACGATCCACGAGCACGACCTGGGCGAGGACGCCCACGTGGTGTCGACGATCGACGACGTCGGCCGGGACGCGTAGCTCCGGACGGATCGGGGCGGCACGGGCCGCGAGCCCCGGGGGCCCGTGGCCGGCCGGTCCTCGGGGCCCGGGTCAGCCCGGCTCCTCCTCGCCGCGGTAGAAGGCCGCCGCCCGGGCCGCCGCGTCACGCGCCACCTCGGGGTCGGCCCCGGCGGCGAGATGGGCGGACTCCCAGGCGCGTGCCAGCTCGGTGGCGAACCGCAGCCCGGGCTCGGACGTGCTGAACTCGCCCATCGCCTCCGGGGTCGAGCGCGGGTCGCCGGCGAGGAGAAGCGCCAGGGCGAGGAACGCGCCGTCCCAGCCGATCCCGGTCGCGGCGGGTCCGAACGCGCGCCAGTGGTCGTCGTCGGGCACCGTGTGCCGCAGGGCCACCGTCGTCCCCCCACCGGACGGCACGATCGCCACCGACAGTCGACTGACGTCGCCCTCGAACTCCCAGGTCACGTCGAGGGCGCCCGGCTCGACGCAGCGCTCGATCGTGCCCTCGGTGCCGCTGCCCGTCAGCCGGTAGCGGCCCCCCTCGCGCAGGTCGCCCTCGACGGGCTCGAGCCACCTCTCGAGCCGGGCCGGGTCCGTGAACGCCGACCACAGCTCGGCGGCCTTCGCCGCGAAGGTCTGCTGGAGGAGCACGACGTGCGTACCGTCGCCGGGCTCGAGGGCACGCCCGACGGCTGCGATCTGCTCCGAGAGGTCCACCCCGCCACGGTGCCAACCGGGTCCAGCCTCCGCAACCCGACGGGCCGAGGCGGCCCGGACCGGGGCAGGGCGGTCGGCGAGCGGTCAGGTCACCAGAACGCGCGCACGGCGATGGCGTCCGCGAACGCCTCGAGCCCGTCGTCGACGGCACCGAGGTAGAGCGAGCCGTCGATGAGCGAGATCTCCATGACGTAGAAGCCGCCCTTGCCGTCCCGGACGAGGTCGACCCGGCAGTAGAGCAGCTGCTCGTCGCGGCCGAGCCGGTCCTTGATGTAGCCGTGGATGGCCCGCCGGATCCGCTCGCCCCAGCGCCACTCCTCCTCGGAGGCCTCGCGGGAGGACGCGACCTCCTCGTGGACGTCGTCGACCGAGCGGAAGGACGGGTGGAGCATCGGCTCCTTGACGACCATGTGCTCGGAGAGGCCGTTGAAGTAGATGAGGGAGATCTCGCCCTCGCGGTCGATCTGGTCGAGGTAGCGCTGGACCATGACGGTCCGGCCCTTCCGCAGCTGCCGGTCGACGTGCAGGATCGCCTCCTGCCGGGAGGCGGCGTCGGTGGACGTGTAGCGACCGGTCCCGCGCCCGCCGGAGGAGACCGCGGGCTTGACCACGAAGTCGCCGTCGGCCGGCATCCGCGTATGGATCTGGTGCTTGCTGTAGCCGACGTCGGGCTCGAGCCACTGCGTGGGGATGATCGGCATCCCGCGCTTCTCGAGCTCGAGCAGGTAGTGCTTGTCGGTGTTCCACTCCATGACGTCGGGGTGGTTGAGCACCCGGTGCAACGACTTCGTCCACGTGAGGAACTGGTCGAGCTTCTGCGCGTAGTCGCGCACGCCGCGGACGACGACCAGCCCGGCCTCGGACCAGTCGACCGTCGGGTCGTCCCACACGCGCACCCGCACGTCGATGCCGCGGGCGCGCAACGCGGCCGGCAGCTCCCGCTCGTCGTCGCTGAGCTCCGGCGCTCCGGACCACGTGGCAAGGGTGACTACTGGCGTCGTCGACATGCTCGGCAATCTACCCGCGACCACGGCGCCGCGCGGCCCGGCGCCACGCACGCCGACGACCGGCGTCGCGCAGGTCACCCCGGCGTGACCAGCATGTGAGACATGGGGGGCGGGGGCAGCGCGCACCCCCGGGGACCGCGCAGAGTCCTGCCGTTCCGCCGGGCACCCCCCGGGCCCCACGCACCGACAGGGATCACGATGACCGCACGCCGCACCCACCGCGCAGCCGCTCTGCTCGCGCTCGCCGCCGCACTGCCCCTCACGCTCGCCGCCTGCTCCTCGGAGGACGAGGGCGACGGGGAGCGCGGGTCCTCCGCGGACTCCCCCATCCGCATCGGCGTCGTCGGTGCGGCCGACCCGCAGTGGGACATCTTCACGGACCTGGCCGAGGAGGAGGGCATCTACATCGAGGTCCAGGACTTCACCGAGTACACGCAGCCGAACCCGGCGCTGACGGACGGCTCGCTGGACCTCAACCAGTTTCAGCACATCCTCTACCTCGCGCAGCACAACGAGGCCACGGGCGACGACCTCACCCCGATCGGCGCCACCGCCGTCTACCCGCTCGGCCTGTACTCGACCGAGTTCACCGACGTCGAGGAGATCCCCGACGGCTCCGAGATCGCCATCCCCAACGACGTGACCAACCAGGCGCGCGCCCTGTTCGTCCTGGAGGAGGCCGGGCTGATCGTGCTCAACGAGGACGCCGGCGTCGTCCCCGACCCGACGGACGTGGACGAGGGCGCCTCCAGCGTGACCGTCGCGCCGATGGACGCGAACCAGACGGTCGTCGCGCTCGACTCCGTCGCGGCCTCGATCGTCAACAACGACTTCGTCAGCGACGCGGGGCTCTCCCCCGCCGATGCGATCTTCGAGGACTCCGCCGAGTCCGAGGGCGCCCGCCCCTACATCAACGTGTTCGTCGCCCGTGCCGACGAGGCGGAGAACGAGAACTACGCCCGGCTCGTCGAGCTCTTCCACGACCAGAGCGTCGTCGACGCCCTCCAGGAGAGCTCGGGCGGCACCGCCTCGATCGCGGACCAGGACCCGGCCGAGCTGCAGGAGATCCTCGACGAGGTGCAGGCCTCGCTCGCCGAGGGCTGACCCTGCCACCTGCGAGGCAGGGACCGGAGAACCCTCAGAGCCCACCGTCGGCGGGGCGCGGAGCACCGCGCCCCGCCACCGGCATGAAAGGTGCCATGAGCACAGTCATCTCCTTCGACGACGTGTCGAAGACGTTCCCGAGCAAGTCCGGCGACGTGCGCGCCGTGCGTCACGTGAGCCTGGAGGTCGCCGAGGGTGAGATCTTCGGCGTCATCGGCTGGTCCGGCGCCGGGAAGTCCACCCTCGTCCGGCTCATCAACGGCCTCGAGCCCGTCACCGACGGGCGCGTGAGCGTCCTCGGCACGGAGATCTCCGGCCTGACCGAGCGGCGCATCCGCCCGATCCGGCCCGAGATCGGGATGATCTTCCAGCAGTTCAACCTCTTCAACAGCAAGACGGTCACCGAGAACATCGCCTATCCGCTGCGCCTGGCCGGCTGGTCGAAGGAGCGGCGTACCGCCCGGGTCGCCGAGCTGCTGGACTTCGTCGGGCTGAGCGACAAGGCCCGCTCCTACCCCGACCAGCTCTCGGGCGGGCAGAAGCAGCGCGTGGGCATCGCGCGCGCCCTCGCCCCGGGGCCGAGGATCCTGCTGGCCGACGAGTGCACGTCGGCCCTCGACCCGGAGACCACGCGCGAGGTGCTCGCCCTGCTCCGCCGCATCAACGAGGAGCTCGGCCTGACCATCGTCCTCATCACCCACGAGATGGACATCGTCAAGCACCTGTGCGACCGGGTCGCGGTGATGGAGCTGGGCGAGGTCGTCGAGTCCGGCACCGTCTACGACCTCTTCTCCGACCCCCAGCACGACACGACCCGCCGTTTCGTCGCGACGTCGCTGCGCGACAGGCCGCGTACCGACACGCTCCGCGCGCTCGCCGAGACCCACCCGGGCGCCGTTCTCGCCACCGTGGCCGTGCGGGAGAACCGTGGGTCGTCCGCCGTGCTGGCCCGGACGCTCGGCGAGCACCCCGGCGTGCAGTCGGCCCTCGTCTACGGCGGCATCACCGACGTCGGCAACCGACCGCTCGGGTCGCTGACCTTCGCGCTGACCGGGGACGCCGAGCGGGTGGCGGCGCTCGTGGAGGCCCTCGAAGAGGTCGCCGAGGTCGAGCGTCACGAGCTCGACGCCGGGCCCGACCCGAACGACCTGCCGCCCGCACCGACGACCCCGACCGATGCGACCACGCCGACCGGTCCGACCACGCCGACCGGCCCGACCACGCCCGAGACGGAGGGCCCGCGATGACGTTCGACTGGGAGAACAACTGGGACGTCTTCCTCGAGGCCTTCCTCGTCACGCTGCAGATCGTCGGCACCACGCTGCTCATCGGCGGCGTGGTCGGCCTCGTCCTGGGGACGCTGCTCTACGCGACCCGGCGCGGGGGCGTGCTCGCCAACCGCTGGCTGTTCGGGTTCCTCAACGTCCTGACGAACTTCGTCCGGCCGATCCCGTTCATCATCTTCCTCACAGTGATGGGCCCGGTGACGATCGGGATCGTGGGCACCCGGATCGGCACGGAGGCGTTCATCGTGCCGGCGTCGATCATGGCCTCGTTCGCCACCGGGCGGATCGTCGAGCAGAACCTCGTGGCGCTCGACCCCGGCCTCATCGAGGCGGCGCGCGCGATGGGCGCCTCGCCCTGGCGGATCATCCGCACCGTCGTCATCCCCGAGGCGCTCGGACCGCTCATCCTCGGCTACACGTTCATCTTCATCGCCATCGTCGACATGTCCGCCCTCGCCGGGATGATCTCCGGCGGCGGTCTCGGTGCGTTCGCCCTGACCTACGGCTACCAGCGCTTCGACTGGTGGCTGACGGTCATCACGGTGATCGTCATCGTCATCCTCGTGCAGTCGGTGCAGTTCTTCGGCAACTGGCTGGCGCGCAAGGTCATGCGCCGCTGAGGCCGCGAGGCACCGCTCTCAAGGGTGTCGGCGAGGTTGCTGGTGCGGGTGACGTCCAGAGAGCGGGCGATGGTCTGAACTGCCCCGATGGAACCGTTCCCGGCGTGACGCCCCGGTGACACCATGTCGCCATGCCGAGCCTCTCAGCACTCGCCTCACCGGTCCTTGCCACTCCGGTGCTTGCCGGTGCCTCGCCGTTCGCGGACCGCCCGACGCCGATCATGTTCTACGTCGTGCCGGCCCTCATGGTGCTGATCATCGTCGGCAGGGTCGTCCAGGGGATCCTCCGGCTGCGCGCGGAGCGGCGCCGCCAGGAGCACCAGATCCGCATGCTCGAGCTGCGGCACCAGGCGTCGACCGGGAACGTCGGCCCCGCGCCGTCCGGCACCGCCGACGAGGGGTGGTCCGGCCTCGAGGCGCAGTACCTCCGCGCGCGGCAGGGGCGCGGCGCCTCATGACAACGGGAGGAGCGTCGTTCCCGACGGGGTGGGTGATCACCGCCGTCGTCATCATCGCCGTGATCAACGTGGCGAGGATCCTCTGGCGGCTGGGAACGGGCGGGTACTCAGGGCACGGCGGTGACGACGGCTACGGCCGTGATCGGCGTCGCCGGTCCGGCTGGGGGCGCGGCTCGGGACGCCGTCGTGGCTCGTCGGGGCGGAGCAGCTTCGGCGGCTCGTTCGGTGGCGGCTCGGGATCACGGTCGTTCTCGGGGCGCTTCGGCGGAGGCTCGGGCCGCTCGCGCCGCCGGTCCTCGGGCGGCTCATCGAAGCGTCGCGGCGGCGGGATGCGCAAGGGCAGTCGTCGCATGGGCGGCAGGAAGCGCTGACCCGGCACACGGACGACCGGACACAAGGACGGGGCCCGACGGCGGAACGTGCGTTCCGTCGTCGGGCCCCGTCCGTGTTCAGCGGCGGCCCCCCGCGTGGGGTCAGCGGCTGTGCCGCCCGGCGCCCTCGTCGCCGAGCGGTCCGGGTCCGCCCGTGCCGTCCGCGTCCTCGGGATCACGCTCGATGTGGATGTCCTCGCTGGTGACGGGCGTGCCGTCCTCGGCGAAGGTCTCCGTCACGGTGTACCGACGCAGGCGCACACGTCCGGTCGCCTGACCGGCCGCGTCGGTGCCCGCGGGAGCGCCGTGGTCGGCGTGCGTCGGCCGCGCCCCCGCGGGGACGTCGTGCCCGGTCCGGGGCTCGGCGCCCGCGACGGGCTCGGGTGCCGGACGCTCGGTCACCGCCGGGGCGGCGTGCGTGCCGGGCCCGCCCGCCGGCGGCAGGTCGGGTCCGGGGCCCGCCGAGGGGGCGACCCGCTCGTCCGGGGCCGCTGCGGCGTCGGTCGTGGAGACGTCGGCCTCGAGCGGGCGCCCGTCGGCGGTCGGAACGTCGGGACGCGCGGAGTCCGGCCGGTCGTCGCGGAACGCGCCGCGCTCGTCGGCACCCTGCGCCGGTGCTCCCTGGAAGCCGGCCGCGGGGGGCGCTCCGTGGACACCTCCACCGGCGACCGCCGGGTCGATGTCCGGACGACGCTCCTGGTCGGCGACGCCGGGCTGCTGGTCCCAGCCCGCGTACCGGCCCTGGAGCCCGTAGTGCGCGAACAGCTCGCTCTCCTGCTCGGGGCTGAGGCTCTCGTCCACGTCGAGCCGCGGAGCGTCCTTCACGAGGTCCTTCGTGAAGGGCACGACGATCTCGTCGTGGTCGTAGCTCGCCCCCTCCAGCGGGACGAACGACTCCTTGGTGCCGAACAGACCGGTGTTGACGGTCATCCACGTGGGGTCGTTGCTCGAGTCGTCGAGGAACACCTGCCCCACGGTGCCGATCTTGCCGTCGTTCCCCCGGACGGGCGTCTTCGCGGCGAGGATGCCCCCGACGTCATTGATGCTGATCATGCTTCTCCCTCGTTCGATGGTGTCGTACGGGTGATCTGCTCAGCTGATCGGCGGTCGTGTCAGACGTCCGGCTCGTCGGGACGCAGGGTGCCCCCCTTGTCGCCCTCGACGCCCGAGCCGCCCAGCACGCCACCGTCGTGCGTGCGGCCGGTACCGCCGCCACCGTCCTGTCCGTCGTGCATGAACGCGGACGAGCGGTCCTCGTGCTCGGCCACCGGGTTGTCCGGGCGGTTCACGCCGTGCTGGTACTCGCTGGGCTGCGACTCGCCCACCTCGTCGTGCTCGCCGTCGTGGCGGTCGGCGACATGCTTTCCGTGGTGACTCATGACGTGCCTCCTCAAGGTGTGGACGCGGGCCGCCCGGTGCGGGCGCTCGCACGCTGCGAGGCGCCCCCGGGCCGACGCCACGTCCCCGTGGCACGACGCTACTCGGGGCCCGCCCGCCGCGCACGGGGAGACGACGTTCGTCGTCGACAGGGCCGCGGCGCTGCCCGGTGCCCACCTGCCGCGCACGGGGAGACGACGAGGGCCCCGGACGCGGATGTCCGCGTCCGGGGCCCTCGTTGCCGGTACACCGCCTGGGACTCGAACCCAGAACCCACTGATTAAGAGTCAGTTGCTCTGCCGATTGAGCTAGCGGTGCTCGGTGCTGGGGTCCGTCGTGGGGCGACGGGCACCGGCTGAACCGAGGGATCACACTACCGTGGCGGGACACGGCGGCCCAGTCCGTCGCCCGGTCCGGGGCCGTGAGGTCACGCACAGCGGCCTACCCTGACGCTGTGACCACCCCACCCGCCGCCGCCCCCCGGCGGCTCTGGGTGCTCTACCTGGGCGGCTTCATGGGACCCTTCGGCGGGGGCATGGTGACGACGATGCTGCCCGAGCTCGCCGAGGGGCTCGGCACCACGGTCCACGGCGCCTCGCAGTCGATCACCTGGTACCTCGCACCGTTCGCCGTCCTGCTCCTCGTCTCGGGCACCCTGGCGAGCCGGTGGGACCGCGCCACGGTCGTCCGGGTCGGCTACGCCGTGTACGCGGCCACCTCCCTGGCCTGCGCCCTGGTCCCCAACCTCCCGCTCTTCCTCGGGGCCCGCGCCCTCCAGGGCGGGGCCAACGCCTTCCTCACGCCGGTGCTCATCACGCTCATCGTCGCGGCGAGCGACCGACGGCACGTGGGCCGCGCGCTCGGCGGTCTCGCCGCTGCCCAGGCGGGCGGGCAGGCGCTGTCCCCGCTCGCCGGTGGTCTCGCGGCCGGCTACGACTGGCGGATCGCGTTCCTCGCCACGGCCGTCGCGGCGCTGCTGCTCGCCGTGCTCACGCCGTCCGGGCCGCGGGGCCGGGTCGAGCGCGAGGTCGGGTCCTGGCGGGCGCTGGCCAACCTGCGCCTCGGGTCCACCACCGTCGTGGCGGCCTGCGCGCAGCTCGCCGCGAACTTCGTCGTGCTGTCCGCGGCGCTCATCGCGACCGACCGGTTCGGGATGAGCCCGGGTCAGCGGGGGCTCGTCGTCGTCGCCTTCGGGGTCGCGGGGTTCGCGACGGCGCGGGTCGCCGGCGGATGGGCCGACCGCGTCGGCGTCCTCACCATGGGCGCCGTCGCGTCCGCGGTGCTCGCGGCGGCCACGTTCGCCGTCCAGGTCTCCCCCGCGCTGTGGGTCCTCGTGCTCGCCCTCGCGCTGTGCGGAGCGACCGCCACCTGCGTGCGGATCCTGTCCTCCAGCCTGGCCATCGCCTCGACCCCCAGCAACGAGTCGGGGGCGACGTCCGTCATGCAGGCCGCGCAGTTCGGTGCCGGCGCCGCCGCTCCCCTGCTGCTGCCGCTGTTCGCCGTGTCTCCGGCCCTCACGGGTGCGGTGCTCGCCGCGGTCGTCGTCGGGGGCATCGTCGTCGTGGCCCTTCCTCGGGCACACCGGCGCGGGCCGCCGTCCTGATGTCACGATAGGGACATGGAATCTCTCGCCACCGGTGACCTGGCCCCCGACTTCGACCTGCCCGCGCACGACGGCTCGCGGGTCGTCCTCTCCGAGCTCGTCAGCTCCGGGAAGGGTGCTGTCGTGTACTTCTACCCGAAGGCCGCCACCCCCGGCTGCACCACGGAGGCCTGCGACTTCCGGGACAACGAGGCGGCGCTGGCGGCCGCCGGCTACTCGCTCGTCGGCATCTCGGCGGACCCGGTCGCGGACCTCGAGGCGTTCGCCGCGGACAACCACGTGTCGTTCCCGTTCGCGTCCGACGAGGACCACGCCGTCGGCGACGCCTACGGGACGTGGGGCACGCACGAGACGCCGTTCGGCACGCAGACGGGCAACAAGCGCTCGACGTTCGTCGTCGACCCCGAGAGGCGACTGACCTACGTCGAGTACGGCGTCGACCCGAACGGTCACGTCGCGCGCCTGCGCGAGGTGCTCGGGGCGTGACGGCTCCCACGGGGGCGCGGCTCGCCATCGGCGACACCGCGCCCGGCTTCAGCCTGCCGGCACACGACGGGGGCGACCGCAGCCTCGCGGAGCTGCTGGGCGTGGGCAGCGCCGGCCTCGTCGTCTACTTCTACCCGCAGGCGCTGACCCCCGCGTGCCGGCAGCAGGCGTGCGACGCCCGTGACCGGTACGACGTGTTCACCGACGCGGGCTACGGCCTCGTCGGCATCTCGCCCGACCCGGTCGAGCGGCTGGCCCGGGCCGTGGAGGACGACGGGCTACCGTTCCCGCTGCTGTCCGACGAGGACCACGCGGTCTCGGAGCAGTGGGGCGCCTGGGGCGAGAAGAAGAACTACGGGCGCACCTACTCGGGCCTCATCCGTTCGACGGTCGTGCTCGACCCGGCCGGGGTCGTCAGCTGGGTGCGCTACAACGTCCGGGCCAAGGGGCACATGGCGCTCCTCGCCCGCGAGCTCGGGCTCACGGATCCGGCGACGCCGTAGCGGCGGTTCGGCGTCGACGTGCGGTTCGGCGTCGTGCGACGACGTAGGCTCTTCCTCCGCGGGCGCGAGCCCGCGAGCGCGAGTGGCGTAACTGGCAGCCGCGCCAGGTTTAGGTCCTGGTGCCTTCGGGCGTGCGGGTTCGAGTCCCGCCTCGCGCACCGTTCCCCTAGCGGTCAGTATCCGACTGCCGCCGCTCCGTACTCGACCTGCGACTGGCTGAACCCCTCGAAGAGGAGCTGATCGATCAGACCCTGGCGGGAGAAGGACATGAAGTCGAGGTAGTTCTCGGCGCTCAACGCCGCCTGCTCGTTCCAGTCCACCGAGAGGCTGTCCACGGCGTAGGTCGCGTCCTCGGTCGAGTAGCCCTCGTACTCCAGCTGGTCGATCAGGCCCTGCCGGGAGAACGACATGAAGCTGAGGTAGTTCTCCGCGGACCCGACGGCGTTCTCCTGCGCGATCGACCGTCCCGAGGTGTCGGCCTCCCCGGCGGCGGGTGGCTGCGGCGCCTCGACCTGCGCGCCCGCACCGTCGTCCTCGTCGGTCGCCACCGATGTCGTGTCGTCGGCGCTGTCGGAGCCCGTGTCCGCCACGGCGACGGCCGCGTTCAGCTCGTCCACCTCCGACTGAAGGGCGTCGACCTCGCCCTGGGTGTCGGCCAAGGCGTCACGGGCATCCTCCGCCTCGCCCTCCGCCTCGGCCAAGGCGTCACGGGCATCCTCCGCCTCGCCTTCCGCCTCGGCCAAGGCGTCACGGGCATCCTGCGCGTCACCCTCGGCCTCGGCCAGCGCGTCTCGGGCGTCCCTCGCCTCGGCCTCGGCCTCCTCGCGCGCCTCGACCAGCGCGGGGTCGCTCGCCTGCGACGTCCCGATGCCCACGCCGAGCAGGAGACCTGCGACGGCGGCCGCCGTCAACGGCACCCATCGCCTCTTCTTCTTCGTCGGTGCGGCGGCGGGCGGTGCGTCGGGCGTCGGTGCCTGGGTCTGATCCATGTGCGGACCGGGGTACACGGGCTGGTTCATCGGGCTGTCCTTCACGGGGGGCTGTGCAGCAGGACGGTGTGTACAACAGGGTGCTGTGCATACCGCAGGGGGGTAGGCAGATAGTAACCATGTTCTTCCGACTGCGACGCGGTTGCGGCTCACGATCTTCACCTCGCTCGCACCCGGGTGCCCGGCGCCGGCGTCCGCGTGGCAGGTCGCGCCGGAGGCCGCCGCCGGGGTAGAAACGACGGGTGAGCGACATCGCGTCCGACGACATGGGTCCCTGGCTGTCCGAGGAGGACCTCGAGCTCGTGCGCCGCAAGGTGCCGATGCTCTACGTCGACGTCGTCCCCGTGCGGGTCGGCGAGAACGGCACCCTCGAGGCGGTCGGCCTCCTGCTGCGTGCCCGCCCCGAGGGGACGATCACCCGCGAGCTCGTCTCCGGCCGCGTCCTGTTCCAGGAGACCGTGCGTCAGGCCCTCGTGCGACACCTCGACAAGGACCTCGGCCCGCTCGCCCTGCCACAGCTGCCGGTCTCGCCCGTGCCGTACGCGATCGGTCAGTACTTCCCCACCCCCGGCGAGCACTACCTGGACCCGCGCCAGCACGCGGTGTCGCTCGCCTACGTCGTGCCCGTCGCGGGCGACTGCAGCCCGTCCAACGACACCCTCGAGCTCAGCTGGTTCACGCCGCGCGAGGTGCTCACACCGGAGATCACCGGCGACATGTCCGAGGGGCACGCCGACCTCGTACGGCGCGCGCTCGCGCACCTCGGTCGCCTGCCGTGACGAGAGGTGGGGAGCGGGTCGGGGGCCGTCCCGCTCGTCACGACGACGTCGGTCGTACGGGGACCGGAGCCTCGCCCACCCGACCCGACGGCGTGACACCGGTCGCGCGGCGTCGTGGCGTCGTGTGGTGGGCGCTCCTCCTCGACGTGGCAGTGGTCGCGGCCTTCACACTCGGCGGTGCGGACGCCCACGAGCGGGGCGCCGGGGACCTGGCTCGCATTGCGTGGCCGTTCCTCGCCGCGCTCGCGATCACGTGGGTGGCGGGTCGGCTGTGGCGTGCCCCGACCCCGCTGTGGCCCACCGGGATGGTCGTCTGGGTCGGCACCCTCGGGATCGGCATGGCACTGCGCGCACTCACCGGCGGCGGCACCGCGTGGACGTTCGTGCTCGTGGCTGCCGGCCTGTTCGCCGCCGGGTTCCTCGGCTGGCGGCTCGTGGTGCTGGTCGTCCGGCGTGCGACTCGACCCGGTTCCGACCGCTCCCGACCGTGAGGAAGCAGCTGCCGCTCGTCAGTCCTGCGCCTTCAGCGCGTAGGGCCACTCACCCGAACGGAGGGACGGGGTCGAGGAGATGGTGGCGAGCAGCTCGTCGAACGGCGTCGTGTCCTTCAGCTGGTTGGCCAGCTCGATGAGCTTGGCGATCGTGAAGCCCATCATGACGAGTGAGCCGACGAGCCCGACGATGCCGAGGACGCCCGAGACCCCGAATGTGACGGGGGTGGCGAGGATCGCGACGATCGACGCGAGCAGCAGGACGATCTCCCCGACCCACAGCAGGCCCGAGTTACGGAATTCGTCGATGGCTTCACCGTAGATCTCCAGCTCACGTGCGATGTCGCGGGCGTGCTGCTCGATGAACGTCATCGCGTCGCTCTGCGGCGTGCGGGCGTTGGCGTAGGCGGTGGCACCGTCCGCCGACCAGTGCTGCGGTCCGACCTCGGTGGTCTGGAAGTCCGTGATGGTCTCGAGCACGGACTCCGCCCACGCGATCCAGTCATCCTTCGCCTGCTGCACCGCGGCGTCGTCCCGGACGTTCAGCTCGACGCGATCGGCGTCGCCGGACGCGTTCGCGCAGCCGTCCGCAAGATCGTTCGCGGGGCCACTGACCGCACTGCTGACCACCGGCGGGACCTGGTTCGGAAAGTTGCGCAGGCCGCCCTCGGCATCACGCAGCTCGCCCGAGACTCGGCGTAGCTCGGACCTCAGGAACTCGGCGCTCGACATATCGTCCTCTTCTCGGTTCGTCGTCAGTGTGTCGTCCTGGTGATCCACACCCACCGCGGAGGTCAGGTGCGAGTATCGAACTCGTACTCGGACTCCTCGTCCGTCTCCTCGTAGTGGTCACACGCGGCCTTCAGCGCGCCCGCCATCAGATCCATCTCGTCGCTCCCGCCACCGGCGACCGCGGCCATCGTCGTCCGGATGGAGTCATAGACGCCGCCGACCCCGCCGCTCCAGGAGCCGCTGTCGACCGTGAACGACTCCGCCCGGCCCTTGAGCCTCGTGTACTCGTCGGCGAGCGTCGTGTCCCAGGTTCTCGCCACCGAGCGCACGACGCTGTAGGTGATCTCGATGTCAGCCATCGGTCTGTCTCCGTCCTTCGTCGTTCTCCGTCAGCGGGATGCTCCGCACCAGGTCGAGCCCACGGTCGATCGATGCCTGCTGACGTTCGGCCAGGCCCGGGAACTCGAGGTCGAGCTGGGCGAGACGATCGTCGTGTCGTCGAGCCAGCTCCTCGAGCAACGCGAAGAGCTGTGCAGCCTGGGACTGCACGTCGTAGCGCGTCGACCAGCCGCGCGCGACCGTGAGTCCGGTCGGCCGCCCGGACACGCCCTGCAGGGTGAGTAGTCCGTCCGGAGACGTCACCTCGTCGGGCTCGCCGTGGATCTCTCGGAGCCGTTCGGCATGGGCGGCGCGTACCCCGGGATCGAGCAGGTCATCGTTGCCTGACGCGCTCGACGGACGCCACGCGGCATCGGCCGCATCAGCTCCGACGTGCTCTCGAAGCTGTTCCGGCGTCATGGTGGTCAGTGTCCGCAACCTGGCGAGCAACCCCCCGAGGTCCACCTGCTCCATCTGGCTGGTGTCACGTGCAGCGACGGCGGCGCGGTGCGCCTCCACCAGGTGGAGACCGAGGTCCTTCTCGGCGACGACCTCCGGCCAGTCGGCGGCGAGCTCGATGCCGACCGTGCGAGCGTCGTCATCGACGACGAGCAGCACTGCGTCCTGCGAATCTCCGCCCTCGAAGTGCCCGCTGTTCGTGGTGTTCATGCTGTGGTGCCGGTCCTCGCCGTCGGGTGTCTCGTCATGGACGTCGATCTTTACCGAGATCGAGCACGAGTCGTGACCCCGTTGACGGGGAGTCCTCCCCCCCCCCTCGCGATCCTGGACGCAACCGCAGAGCCCCCGCCAGCGCGGCCGGGGAGCAGGTAGCGTCGACGGAACCGATCGGGCCGGTGCTCGGCACACATCTCGTGCGGGGCGCACGCCCCGATCCAGCTGCCCGCAGAGCCGTGAAGGAGACTGGATGGATGAGGACTTCGTGACCGCCGAGCGGTTCGTCGCCGTCGCCGGTTCCCGACACGCGGCCGAGACGGTCACACGCACGCCCCTTCGGATAGCAGGCCTGCTCGTCGCGACCGCCCTGGTCTACTGGCCCCTCTTCGCGCTCGCGGGGATCCCGTGGTCGCTGCTCGTCGCACTGGGTGCCGCCGCCGTGTCGACCGCGCTCATCGCCTGGCTGGGCCGGCGGGCAGCCCGCGACTCCGCGGCCGGCCTGTCGCTCACCCTGTCCCCCGACGGCGTCGAGTACGTCGGTGACTCGTCCGTCCGGCGGATGGCGTGGGACGACGTCCGCGCGGCCGAGGTGATCCCGACGATCACCCCGCTCGGAGGCGGCGCTCCGACGGAGGGGTTCAGCGCCTTCCGCCGCGAGGGCCTAGGACTGGTCGGTCGCGGCACCACGGAGGTCACGGGCGGTCCGCTGGCGGAGCGCACCTACGCCCAGGACCCTGCGCGCTACGGCACCGACCCGGACACCGGTGAGTCGAGAACGGCGATCCCGCTGTCCCAGTTCGACGAGCGATGGGAGCGCCACCGGATCGGCGAGTGGGTGGCGCACCACCGGCCCGACGTCGCGCGGCAGGCCGCCGCACGCGCGGGCCGCACCGGGGGCTGATCGGACCGGGAGTCAGCGCGCGTCGAGCACGCGCACAACATCGGGGGCGAGGGCACGGAACGCCGCACCCCGGTGGCTGATCGCGTGCTTCTCGGCGGGCGCGAGCTCGGCCGCGGACCGCGTCTCGCCGTCGGGCAGGAACAGCGGGTCGTAGCCGAAGCCGCCGCTCCCCCGCGCCTCGCGCAGCAGGCGCCCCGGCATCTCGCCGCGCCGCGTGACCTCGACCGGTGTCGCGCCGGGAGCACCGGGCACCACGAGCGCGGCCGCGCACACGAACCGCGCCGCGCGATGCTCGTCGGACACGTCGGCGAGCTGGGCGAGCAGCAGCGCGTTGTTCGCGGCGTCCTCCCCGTGCCGGCCGGACCAGCGCGCGGAGAACACGCCGGGCGCGCCGCCGAGCACGTCGACGGCGAGACCGGAGTCGTCGGCCACGGCCGGCAGGCCGGAGGCCGCGGCGATCGCCCGGGCCTTGAGCAGGGCATTGTCCTCGAACGTCACGCCGTCCTCCACCGGAGGTTCGATGCCGAGCTCCCCTGCCGTGACGATCTCCTCCGGCACCAGACCGGGGACGAGCGGGGTGAGGATCTCCCGCAGCTCGGCGAGCTTGCCGAGGTTGTGGGTGGCCAGCACGAGCCGGGGCCTGCGCGGCTCGCCCTGGGTGGGCTCCGGCGTCGGGACGTGCGCGACGGGCCCCGGCCCACCCGCCGCGGATCCCGGCGTCGGGACCCCGGGTCCCGTCACGCGTCGGAGCCCGTCGCGAGGGCGTCGCACTGGAGCTCGGTGAGGCGCGCGGTGCCGGCGAGCGCGAGGTCGAGCAGGGAGTCGAGCTCGGCGCGGTCGAACGCCTCGCCCTCGGCCGTGCCCTGGACCTCGATGAACGTGCCGGAGCCCGTGGTGACGACGTTCATGTCGGTGTCCGCCGCGACGTCCTCGACGTAGGGCAGGTCGAGGACCGGGCGTCCGTCGACGACGCCGACCGAGACGGCTGCGACGGAGTCCTTGAGCACGCCGGCGCCCTTGCGGACGTGCCCCTCGCGCTGGCCCCAGGCGATGGCGTCCGCGAGCGCCACGTACGCGCCGGTGATCGCGGCGGTGCGGGTCCCACCGTCGGCCTGGAGGACGTCGCAGTCCAGGACGATCGAGTTCTCCCCGAGCGCGGACATGTCCACCACCGCGCGCAGCGAGCGGCCGATGAGCCGGCTGATCTCGTGCGTGCGCCCGCCGATCTTTCCGCGCACGGACTCGCGCTGGGAGCGGTCGTTCGTGGCGCGCGGAAGCATCGCGTACTCCGCGGTCACCCAGCCCTCGCCGGAGTCCTTGCGCCAGCGCGGCACACCCGCCGTGAACGAGGCCACGCACAGCACCCGGGTGTCGCCGAACTCGACGAGGACCGACCCCTCGCCCGCCTTCTGCCAGCCCCGGGTGATCCGGACGTCGCGGAGCTGGTCGGGTGCGCGGCCGTCGGGTCGGGGCGTGGCGGTGCTGCTCGAGTCGTTGGTCATGGCGTCGAGGCTACCGGCGGGCACTCCGGCCCGGGCCGGACGACCACCGAACGCGAGGACGACTCCAGGGTCGACGACGAACCGCCCGCCCGGCACGTTCCCCACCGCACGCTCGACGACCCCCCACCGCACGCTCGACGACGTCGCGGCGCCGCGGTCACCCCGTGTTCTGCAGCCCAGCCGCCGCGCCCTTGAGCGTGATGAGGAGCAGCTCGTGAACCTCCGGGGCGACGTCGTCCGCCACCTCGTCCGTCCCCTCGCTGCCGGATCCGCTCCCCCGCAGGACCCGCAGCGCCCGCAGCTGGAGCAGCGAGAGCGCGTCGATGTACGGGTTGCGCAGGGCGACCGCGCGGCCCAGCACGCGGTGTGAGTCGAGCAGCTGATCCTGGCCCGTGACCTGCAGGACCCACCGGCGCGTGAGCTCGAGCTCCTCGAGGACCATCTCGCCGAGGTCGTCCCGGTCACCGAGCGCGAGGTAGCGGGCGGCGATGAGGTCGTCGGCCTTGGCCAGGGACATCTCGATGTTGTCGACCATCGTGGCGAACAGCGGCCACTGCGCGTAGGCCGAGCGCAGCAGCTCGACGTCGCCGACCTCGGCGAGCGCCGTGCCCAGCCCGAACCAGCCGGTGAGGTTCGTGCGGGCCTGCGACCAGGCGAAGTTCCACGGGATCGCCCGCAGGTCGTCGAGGGACTCGACCGACAGCCCGCGCTTGGCGGGTCGCGAGCCGATGGCCAGGTGCCCGACCTCCTCCTGCGGCGTGACCTGCGCGAACCAGGCGGGGAAGCCCTCGGCACCTACGAGCGCGTCGAACCGCTCGCGGGAGGTGACGGTGAGGCGCTCGGCCAGCTCGGCGTACCGCTCGGCCGCCTCGGCGTTGCGCTGCTCGACGCTCGGGGCGGACGCCATGAGCGTGGCGGCCGCGACCGACTCGATGTGCCGGATGCCGATGGCCCGGTTGAAGTACCGCGCGGAGATGACCTCGCCCTGCTCGGTGACCTTGAACCGCAGGTCCACGCTGTGGGGAGGCTGCGCGAGCACGGCACGGTGGGCGGGGCCGCCGCCGCGGCCCAGGGCGCCGCCCCGGCCGTGGAACTGGGTGAGCGAGATGTCGTGCTCCTTGGCCCAGTCGGCGATCTGCCGCTGGGCGTCGTAGAGCGCGATCGTCGCGGCCACCGGGCCGACGTCCTTGGCGGAGTCCGAGTAGCCGAGCGTGACCTCGATCTTCCGGCCGTTCGCGGCCAGCCGCTCCTGCACGTCCGGGATGTCGAGCATCTCGGTGAGGATCCGCGGCGCGTTGCGCAGGTCCTCGAACGTCTCGAACAGGGGCACGACGTCGATGACCGGGGCGTGGCGACCGTCGCCGGCAGCGATCCGCGCGAGCCGGTAGACGTTGGCGATGTCCTCGCTCGACTGCGTGAAGGAGACGAGGTAGCGACCGGCCGCCCCCTGCCCGAGCCGCCGCTGGACGAGCGCGACGGCGCGCATGGTGTCGAGCACCTCCTCGACGGGCACGGCCGGCGGGTGCTCCTCGGGGTCCACCTCACCGTCGAGGATCGCGAGCGCCTGGCGGTGGACCTTCGAGTGCTGCCGCATCTCCAGCTCTGCGCCGTGGAAGCCGAACGTGACGAGCTGCCGCTCGAGGTCGGCGAGGTCGCCGTTCGCGGCCCGGCGCGCACCCGCCGCCAGGAGCGACGAGCGGACGGTGCGGATGTCCTCCAGCGCCTCCTCCGGGTCGGCGTAGGCGAGGTCGGCGTCACGTTCACGGGTGGCGTCCAGGCGGGAGGCGACGAACAGCAGGACCCGGCGGTGGGTCTCCCCCGGCGACATCGCGGCGGCCCGCTCCGCGACCTTCGGGCTGAGCTGACGCTGCAGCTGCCACAGGCGCGAGACGGCGTCGTCGGGGGCGACCAGCGTGTCCGCGACGGTCAGGTGCATGGCGACGTCGCGCGTGCGCTCACCGATCGTGGCGAGCGCGTGCTCGGACATGATCTGCGCGGCCTCGATCGTCAGCGGAGAGACGACGTTGGGGTTGCCGTCGCGGTCGCCGCCGATCCAGCTGCCGAGGCGGACGAACGCCGGGGCGATCGGATCGGCGATGCCGGCACCCTCGGGGTCCAGCGCGTCGTCGAGGCGCCGGTACACGGCGGGCACGATGTGCACCAGCGAGCTGTCGAAGGTCTGCATGAGGGTGCGGACCTCGTCGAGCGGGCCGGGGCTGTACGGCCGCAGCTCCGCGGTGCGCCACAGCGTGTCGACCGACGCGAGCAGGTCGCGGTCGATCTCGGCGAGGGCGAACGGGCCGAGCCGGTCGTCGTCACGAGCGTCGATGAGTCTGCCGATCGTGCCGATCGCGCGGGTCACGGCACGACGCCGGGCCTCGGTCGGATGCGCGGTGAACACGGGGTGGAAGCGCAGATCGCCGAGGCGGCGGCGCGCCTCGTCCTCACCGACCTCCTCGGCGAGCGCCCTCACGGCGCCCGGCAGGGAGCTCGGGGACTCGAAGCCGCGGGCACCGCCGCCCTCGGTCTCGCGGAGCACGCGCACGCGCTGCTGCTCCTCGGCGAGGTTGGCGAGGTGGAAGTAGCAGGAGAAGGCGCGCGCCACCTCGATCGCCCGCTCGGGCGTGAAGCCGGCGACAACCTCCTCGGCGCGGGCGATGTCCGTCGCGCTGCTGGCCCGGCGGGCGTCGATGACGAGCTGCCGCAGCGTCTCGACGTCGTCGTAGAGCCCGTCCGAGCCGGACTCCTTGAGGACCTGGCCGAGCATGTTGCCCAGCAGCCGGACGTCGGCCCGCATGGCGTCGGGAACTCCCGAGGCGGAACCCGCGCCGGTCGTCGTCGTGGCCGTGGGTGGCGCGGAGGGCGGGGCCTGCGGCGGTGCCGCCTCCTGCGCGGCGGGATCGAGCGGGTCGGACGCGCGGTCTCCTGGTGCGATCACGCGTGCAGGCTAACGGTGCGCCGCAGGCGTCCGCAGGCACGACCACCGGGTGGCCACCGCGGTCGGGGCACGGCGGTAGGGCCACCGAGGACGGGGCGTGGCGGGAGGTCACCTCCGTAGCCGCAGCTCCGTGGCGACCCGGAGGACCTCCCGGGGCTCATCCTCCTCCGGCGGTCGGAGACCTGCAACACAGAAAGGGGTGCGTGCCGGCTCCCGGACTCCCGTCAGAGCACCCAGGTGGCGCCCGGGGCCGCGAGATCGACGGGCCCTTCGTAGACGCCGCGGGCCTCCTCCACCACGGTCGCCTTGTCGGTCCACGGCTGGACGTGCGTGAGGACGAGCCGGCCCACCCCACCCGTCACGGCAAGCTCGCCGGCCCTGCGACCGGTCAGATGGATCCCGCGCGCCTCGTCCCGACCCTCCTGGAAGGCCGCCTCGGCCAGCAGGAGGTCCAGGCCCCGGGCCATCTCGTCCTGACCGGGGCACGAGTCGGTGTCCCCCGTGTAACCGAGCGTCACGCTGCCCGAGCCGTCCTCCGCGGGTCCCGTCACCCGGATGCCGAACGCCGGCACGGGGTGCCGCGCGTCGAACACCTCGACCGTCATCGGTCCGATCCGCACGGGCGTACCGGTGGCAAGGGCGTGGAAGGTCAGGACGTCGGAGTAGTCCTCGTCGGGCCCGTCGCCGCCGACGTCACGGGTGCGCCCGAGGGTGCCCTCCGGCCCGTGGACCGCCAGCGCGGGAAGCGGACCGTCCGGGTGCCAGCGGCGGTAGACCTGCATGCCGATGAGGTCGACCATGTGGTCGGCGTGCAGGTGGGAGAGCACGAGGGCGTCGAGGTCGGCCGGGTCCACGTGGTTGAGCATGGCGCCCATCGCCCCGGGCCCCAGGTCGAGGACGATCGAGTGCACCCGCTCCGTGCCGTCCGGACCGGGGCCGCTCGCCTGGACGAGGTAGGCCGACGCCGCGGAGTCGGGTCCGGACATCGATCCGGCGCAGCCGATGACGGTGAGCCTCACAGCGCGACCGCCCCTCGGCTGGTGGGTTCGACGCTGCTGACCTCGGGACCGAGGAAGCGGCGCGCGAGCCGCTCGAACTCCTCGGGGTCCCCGGTGGACAGGAACCTGTGCTGCGGCGGCCCGGCGGCAGGGCTGCGCTCGATGTCGTGGGCGACAAGCGTGCGGTAGACGTCCTTCGCGGTCTCCTCCGCGGAGGAGACGAGGGTGACGTCGGGTCCCATGACGTAGGAGATCGCCCCCGTCAGCAGCGGGTAGTGGGTGCAGCCCAGCACGAGGGCGTCGAGGTCGGCCGGGTCCACGTGGTTGAGCATGGCGCCCATCGCCCCGGGCCCCAGGTCGAGGACGATCGAGTGCACCCGCTCCGTGCCGTCCGGACCGGGGCCGCTCGCCTGGACGAGGTAGGCCGACGCCGCGGAGTCGGGTCCGGACATCGATCCGGCGCAGCCGATGACGGTGAGCCTCACAGCGCGACCGCCCCTCGGCTGGTGGGTTCGACGCTGCTGACCTCGGGACCGAGGAAGCGGCGCGCGAGCCGCTCGAACTCCTCGGGGTCCCCGGTGGACAGGAACCTGTGCTGCGGCGGCCCGGCGGCAGGGCTGCGCTCGATGTCGTGGGCGACAAGCGTGCGGTAGACGTCCTTCGCGGTCTCCTCCGCGGAGGAGACGAGGGTGACGTCGGGTCCCATGACGTAGGAGATCGCCCCCGTCAGCAGCGGGTAGTGGGTGCAGCCCAGCACGAGGGTGTCGACGTCGGCATCCTTGGCGGGCGCGAGGTACTGCTCCGCGATCTCGAGCACCTCGGGGCCCGAGGTGATGCCCGCCTCGACGAGCTCGACGAACCGCGGCGCAGGAGCGATGGTCAGGTCCAGGCGGGGAGCCGCGGCGAAGGCGTCTCGGTAGGCACCGGAGTCGACGGTCGCGCGCGTGGCGATGACGCCGACCCGTCCGGTGCCGGTGGCTGCGACCGCACGCCGCACGGCCGGTCGGATGACCTCGACGACGGGCACCCCCGCGTCGAGGGCGTACCGTTCGCGTGCGTCCGCGAGGACGGCTGCCGAGGCGGAGTTGCAGGCGATGACGAGGAGCTTGACACCGGCGGTGACGAGCTCGTCCATGACCTCGAGCGCGAGCTGGCGGACCTCCCCGATGGGGCGCGGGCCGTAGGGGCTGTTGCGCGTGTCACCGATGTACACGACCTGCTCGTGCGGGAGCTGATCGATGACGGCACGAGCGACCGTCAGGCCTCCGACGCCGGAGTCGAAGATGCCGATCGGCGCATCATTCATGGCGACGACGCTAGTTCGACCGGGGTCGCGTGTGCAGCGCGTTGATCAGTGACTCCTGCCACCAGGTCAAGGACGTGTAAAGGATCGCCATGGCCTCGAGGACCGCGTCGGGCCCGTCCGTGGCGCCCGAGCCGGCGGCCTCGGCGCGCGCGTAGAGCTCCTCGTCGCTGAGGGTGTCCCCCAGACCGAGCCGCGTGGCGAGCACGAGGCGGACGTCGTTGACGGCGCGCAGCACGTCGGCCTCCTCGCCGTCGCGGACGAGGAACGCGCCGTCGGGGCCCGTCGGGGTGTCGAGCTCCTCGACGACCGCCGTGAGGCGCTGGATCTTCTCGGCGCGCAGCGGCGCCTCGGTGAGCTCGCGCAGCTCGCCGGCGATCGACTCGTCCTCGGACATCGCGGGCAGGAGGCGGGCGAGCGCCGGGTCGGTCGGCGGCCGGTCGCCGGCGGGTCCGGCATCGGTGGGGACGAAGTCGAGGGCCGCGAGGACGGCGTCGTCGCCCGTGGGGGGCGCGGGCTCGGTGCCCGCGGCGCCTCGACCGTCGGTTCCTGCGTCACCGGGCGCCGTGCCGGCGCCCTCCGTCTCGCCCGGCGGCTCGCCGTGCCCCAGGAGCGAGGCGACGTCGGAGAAGGGCCGGGCGAGGAAGAGCCGCTCATGGACGTCGAGGCGCGAGGCGATGCCGCCCCGCACGCGGCGGAAGGGGTCCATGTCAGTCCTCGCCCTCCTCGATCGTGGCCCACAACCCGTACCCGTGCATGGCCGCGGCGTCCGCCTCGACCGACTCGCGCGAGCCGGTCGACACGACCGCGCGGCCATCCTGGTGCACCTGGAGCATGAGGCTGCGGGCCCGCGCCTCCGGATAGCCGAAGTAGGTGCGGAAGACCCACGTCACGTAGGTCATGAGGTTGACCGGGTCGTCGTGCACCACGCAGCGCCAGACCGGCGCCCGCCGCGCCTCGGGCTCGGCGCTCGCCTCGGCGAGCCGGTCGGTCTCCGGGGCCGCGGGAGCCTCCGGGGCGGCCGGTGCCACGGGTCGGACCATGGCGTCCACGATAACGTCCGCCGCCGGGGTCACGGCCTCGCGCGGTCCGGGCGCGGCGACGCCGACCCCTCGCGACTAACCTTTGTCCATGAGCCCCCGCGCATCGACCGCGCTGAAGACGGACATGTACGAGCTGACCATGGTCGAGGCCGCAGTGCGCTCCGGGACCGCCGAGCGTCGCAGCGTCTTCGAGGTGTTCAACCGCCGGCTCCCGCCGCGGCGGCGGTACGGCGTCGTCGCGGGCGTGGGACGTCTCCTCGATGCGCTCGGCGACTTCACGTTCGGCCCCGCCGAGCTCGACTACCTCCACCGCGAGCAGATCGTCTCCGAGGAGACGATCGACCGGTTGCGCGAGTACCGGTTCACCGGGGACGTCGTCGGCTACCCCGAGGGCGAGGTGTTCTTCCCCGGGTCGCCGATCGTCGTGGTCGAGGGCACGTTCCTCGAGGCCGTCGTGATCGAGACGCTCGTGCTGTCGATCCTCAACCACGACAGCGCCGTGGCAGCCGCGGCCTCCCGAATGGCGACGGCGGCGCACGGTCGGCCGCTGCTGGAGATGGGGGCCCGCCGTACGCACGAGGACGCCGCGGTGGCCGCGGCTCGCGCGGCGGTCGTCGGCGGCTTCTCCGCGACCTCGGTCCTCGAGGCCGGCCGCCGGTACGGCATCACCGCGATCGGCACGGCCGCCCACTCGTTCACCCTCCTCCACGACTCCGAGGAGGAGGCGTTCGCCGCCCAGGTCGACGCCCTCGGGCCCGGGACCACGCTGCTCGTGGACACCTACGACGTCGAGCGCGGGGTCGAGCTGGCGGTCGCGGCCGCGCGCGCCGCCGGCGGCGAGCTCGGTGCTGTGCGCCTCGACTCGGGCGACCTCGTGGCGCAGGCGTTCACCGTGCGCGCGCAGCTCGACGCGCTCGGCGCCACGACGACGCGGATCACCGTGACCTCCGACCTGGACGAGTACGCGATCGCCGCGCTCAACGCCGCGCCCGTGGACAGCTACGGCGTGGGGACGAAGCTCGTCACCGGCTCCGGACACCCGACCGCCGAGCTCGTCTACAAGCTGGTCTCCCGCGTGGGCGCGGACGGCCGGCCGCACGAGGTGGCCAAGCGGTCGACGTCGAAGAAGTCGGTCGGCGGGCTCAAGCGGGCGGGCCGGATCGTCGACGGCGCCGGCCGCGCGGTCGAGGAGCTCGTCGTGTCCGGGACGTCGTCGGAGCAGGTGTGGGCGGAGGTCGACCGACAGGGGGCGCGCCGCCTCATGGTCGACCTCGTCGTCGGCGGCGAACCGGTCGCCGAGCACCACGGCCCGGGTGCGCTCGGGGCCGCCCGGGAACGGCACGCCGAGGCGCGCGCGGCGCTGCCGTACCCGGCATGGCGACTCTCGGAGGGCGAGCCGGCGATCCCGACCCGGCACGTCGACGTCGACGCGAGCGACGACACCTAGCAGCCGAGGGGTCTCGCGTCCCTGCCCCCGGGTCGCCGGGACTGCGGATGGTGGTCAGCGAGTGTGCGGCTGTCGACCCGCCCAGGTCAGCTGAAGTACGGGCCGGCCGCGCCCCGGACGTCCGACGGGCGCCCCGTCTTCTGCCTCGTGCCACCGGGCCGGGCGATCGACACGGCGAGCCCGACGACGACCAGCCCAACGCCGATCCACTGCAGCCAGCCGATCTCGTGCTCGTGGACGCCGACGACGATCGCGAGCGCGCCGAGCAGCAACGGGGTCAGCCACCAGCCCACGGGGTCCTCCTCGGTCGTGCTTCTCGTCGGTGCGTGGTCAAGGTTCTCACGCGCCGGTGCCCGCGGGCCGTGGCAGTCCTCCCCGTCCGGGCGTCGCGCGCACTCGCCGAGCAGAACTCCGCTCACTCGTCGGTGGCGGGGGTCAGCGACCGCCGACGAACCACTTCCTCACGAGCGCGATGCGTGCCTCGATCTCCTCCGTCGACGCCGTGGCCACCTCCGGGCCGCCGCACCGCGAGCGCAGCTCGGTGTGGATGACACCGTGGGGCGTCCCCGCCCGGCGCGACCACGCGGACACCAGGGAGGACAGCTCCTTGCGGGCCTGGGCGCGCCGCTTGTGCTCGTCGACCCCCGCGTTCGCCGCCCGACGACGCGCGGCCGCCGCCTGGTCCTTCTGCGCGGCAGCCTGCTTGGCCTGCCGCTCGCGCAGCAGCGTCGTCACCTGCTCCGGCTCGAGCAGCCCGGGGATGCCGAGGTACTCCTGCTCCTCGGGCGACCCGACGTCGGCCTCGGTGCCCCAGTGCCCGCCGTCGAACAGGACCCGGTCGAACGTCGCCTGCGAGCCGAGGGCGGCGAAGCCGGGGAGCGCGAGCTCGTCGGAGGCCTTCTCCTCGCGGTTCGCCTCTGCCAGGAGCGCGTCCTCGGGCACGACGAACTCCTCCTCCCGCACCGGTCGGTCGAGGGCGTGGTCCCGCTCGGCCTCGAGCTCGCCGGCGAGCGCCAGGAGCGGACCCACCGAGGGTAGGAACAACGATGCGGTCTCCCCGCGGCGCCGGGCGCGGACGAACCGTCCGACGGCCTGCGCGAAGTACAGCGGGGTCGCGGTCGTCGTGGCGTACACGCCGACGGAGAGCCGGGGCACGTCGACACCCTCGGACACCATCCGCACGGCCACCATCCAGCGCTGCTCGCCGCGGGCGAAGTCCTCGATGCGGTCCGACGAGCCGGCGTCGTCGGACAGGACGACGACCGGCTCCTCGCCCGCGATCCCGGCGAGCACCCGCGCGTAGGCGCGAGCGGCCGCCTGGTCGGTGGCGATGACGAGGCCGCCCGCGTCCGGGACGGTCCGCCGCACCTCCGTGAGCCGGGCGTCGGCGGCCGCGAGCACCGACGGCACCCATTCGCCGTCGGGGTCCAGCGCGGTGCGCAGGGCCTGGGCGGTCTGGTCCTTCGTCAGCGGCTCGCCGAGCGAGGCGGCGATCTCGTCGCCCGTGCGGGTGCGCCACCGCATGAGCCCGGAGTAGGCGAGGAAGATGACGGGCCGGACCACGCCGTCAGCGAGCGCCTGACCGTACCCGTAGGTGATGTCGGCGCGGGAGCGTCGGATGCCGTCGGCGCCGGCGATGTAGTCGACGAACGGGATCGCGGCCGTGTCGGAGCGGAAGGGGGTGCCGGTCAGGGCCAGGCGGCGACGCGCCGGCTCGAAGGCCTCCCGGACGGCGTCGCCCCAGGACAGCGCGTCCCCGCCGTGGTGCACCTCGTCGAGGATGACGAGGGTGGGCTCGGTCTCGGTGCGCGCCCGGTGCAGCGCGGGGTTGGCGGCCACCTGCGCGTAGGTGAGGGCGACGCCGTCGAAGTGCGCCCCGTGGCGCCCCTGGGCGTTGGTGAAGGACGGGTCGAGCGAGATGCCGACGCGCTCGGCCGCGGCCGCCCACTGGGACTTCAGGTGCTCGGTCGGGCACACGACGCTCACGCGCCGCACCTGACCGGTCGAGAGCAGCTCGGTGGCGACCCGCAGCGCGAAGGTCGTCTTGCCCGCGCCGGGGGTCGCGACGGCGAGGAAGTCCCGGGCGTCGAGCTCGCGGAACCGGTCGATCGCCTCGGCCTGCCAGGCACGCAGCGGAGCGACCGTGCCCCAGGCGGCACGCTGCGGGAAGGCCGGCGAGAGCTGCTCGGCCGCGGCGGTCGACGGCGCCTGGGGCGCGGGCGGTCCCGCGTGCTGGGGGGTCGGCTCCGACCTGGACGTCTGGCGGGCGGTCACTCCCCGCGGCCCCGGCCGAACGGCCAGCCGCGGCGTCCGCCACCTGAGCCCTCGCCGCCGCCGAGACCCTCGTAGATCTCCTTGCAGGTGGGGCAGACGGGGAACTTCTTCGGGTCACGGCCCGGCGTCCAGACCTTGCCGCACAGGGCGATGACGGGCCGCCCGGCCTCGACCTTGTCCTTGCGGACGTAGTGGGCGTACCGCTCGGCGTCGCCGGCGTCGAGCCGCTCCTCGTGCTCCGTCTCGGTGCGCTCGAGGACGTCCGTGGAGGTCGCCGGGCCCGCCGGGGCGGCGTGCGGCTGGTTCTCGTCCGGGATGGAGCTCATGACCGCCAGTCTAGGTCTCGGTCAACGCGCCCGGCAGTCCCCTCAGGCGTCGCGAAGACCACGCGGGTGTGTCGCGCCGGCCAGGTGCGGCGGCTCGGCTCGAGCCGGAACGACGACGGGCGGGCGGCGGCAGCCACCACCCGCCCGTCGCGGAGCCCGAGGTCACTTCGAGGAGACGGCGTCCTTGAGCTTGGAGCCGGCCGAGACCTTGACGCCGTAGCCGGCGGGGATCTCGATGGCCTCGCCCGTGCGCGGGTTGCGGCCGGTGCGGGCCGCGCGCTCGACGCGCTCGACCGAGAGCAGGCCCGTGACCTTGACGGGGTCGCCGGCCTTGAGCGACTCGATGAGGACGTCCTGGAAGGCGCCCAGGGCGGAGTCGGCCTGAGCCTTCGTCAGGGAGGCGCGCTCAGCGATGGCGGCCACGAGCTCGGTGCGGTTGACGGACATGTAATCCCTCTCGTCGTACGTGGTGAGCGCCCGGTGGAGCGCAGTGCGACGAGACTACGCACAGATCTGGCCCCATGCGTGCTTCGGCAGGCAGAAATCGGCGGTGTGGCGCCGATTCATCGGCCAGTCGCGTCACGTGGACACCATGAGTCACACCCGCAACAGGGGTGCGGGGCGCGGCACGCCGCGTCCCGGGTCATGCCGCCCGGCCGGGGGCCAGGCCGCGGGTGAACCGGTCCGGCGACAGACCCGGCACGGGGTGAGGGGCGGAGCCGTCCACGTGCCCGGCCACGAGCTCGGCGGTGACGGGCGCGAGCACGAGCCCCCACATCCCGTGCCCGACGGCGAGGACGAGGCCGTCCGCCGCCGCCGACGGGCCGATGGCCGGCAGGCCGTCGGCCAGGACGGGCCTCTCCCCCGCCCACGTGTCGACGACCACGCGGCCCGTGAGCGCGGGGACGGCCCGCGCGGCGACCCGGACGAGGTCGGCCGCGCGACGACGGTCGAGGGGACGTCCCTCCGCGCCGAGCTCGAGGTACCCCGACACCCGGACCCGGTCCTGCATGGGGGTGACGACCACACGGTGCTCGACGAGCCGGACGGCCACGGCGGGGTCGCCCGGTCCGCGGGCGAGATCGACGACGTACCCGCGACCGCCGCGCAGCGGCAGCCGCAGGCCGGCATCCCGGGCGATCGCCGCACTCCCGAGTCCCGCGGCGACGACGACGTGGCGCGCGATGAGCGGCCCGCGGTCCGTCCGCACCCCGACGACCGCGCCGCGGGCGACGTCGAGCCCGGTCGCGCGGGTCCCGAACCGCACCTCGCCGCCGTTGTCGCGCAACGAGGAGAGCATCGACCGGACGAACCCGCGACTCTCCGTCACGGCCTCGTGCGGATGCAGGTCTCCGCCGACGACCGGGCCCAGTGCGGGCTCGAGCGCGCGCAGCTCGGCCCCGGACAGAGCGGACGCCACGCCGCGCCGGGCGCGCCCGGCGCCGGTGAGCCGGACGTCGACCGACCCGGTCCGCGACCAGGAGTCGTTGAGCCCCGAGCGGTGCAGCTCCTCGTGGAGCTCGGCGCTGCGGTGCGCGAGCCGGCCGAGCTCCTGCGCGGTGGCCGCGACGCGCCCGGACGCGGCCGCGGCGAGGAGGCGCGTCGCCCACCCGGCGAGGCTCGGGTCGGGGTGCACGCGGACCGCCGGGGGGCGGCGACCGAGCTGCCGGGCGGCGTCCCGCAGGGCGCCCGGCGTCGACAGGGGCCCGACGTGGGCGGGGGCCAGCAGGGCGGCGTTGGCGTAGCTGCAGCCCCCTCCGACATCGTCCGACGCATCGAGCACGACGACCGAACGGCCGCCCGCCGCGAGGTGCCGCGCGACGGTCGACCCGACCACACCGGCGCCGACCACGACGACGTCATGGGTCCCGCCTCCTGCCGCCGCGGTATGAGAACCTGACTCGTCCGGATCCGTCATGGAGCGACGGTAGGTAGGCCCTCCCGGGCGCGGGATCACCCCGTCGGGAGGAGCGCAGGGAGGAGATGGGCGTGGACGGGCGAACCCGGGTGCTGCTCGTCGACGACCATCCGGTCGTCCTGTGGGGCATCAAGAGCCTGCTCATGCACCGGCCGGACATGGAGATCGTCGGCGAGGCCGGCTCGGCGGCGGAGTCGCTGCGCGCGGCCGGCCGCCTGGGCCCCGACGTCGTCCTCCTGCCGGCACGTCTCGGCGGGGAGTTCATCGGGATCGACCTGGGCCGTCGGCTGCGTGCCGTGTGCGACGCGCGGCTCGTGCTCTACACGGCCTTCAGCGAGGACGTCCCCACCGCCGGCCTGGTGCGGTCGGGTGAGGTGACGGTCATCCCCAAGACGACGGACGGACCGGCGCTCGTCGAGGCCCTGCGCACCGTCTCGGGCGCGGCCGGCGGACCGGGCGCGGCCGGCGGACCAGGCGCGGCCGGCGGTGCCGGGGCCGCGCGGCCGGCCGCGGCCTCCTCCCTCGGGAACGAGGCCCGGCTCACCGAGCGCGAGCGGGAGGTCCTCGGTCTGCTCCTCGAGCACCGGACGAACCCCGAGATCGCCGCCGAGCTCTTCCTCGAGGTCTCCACCGTCAAGACGCACGTCCGCAACGTCCTGCGCAAGCTGGGCCTGCCCACGCGCAGGGCGCTGTTCACGGACGCCCGGGGCCCGGCGGACCGAGGCGCCGGCGCCCTGTCTCCTCCCTCCGGGGGGATGCTGACCGGTCGGGCTCGTCCCTAGGGTCGCTCCGATGAGTCTCAGCGAGGAGATGTCCGAGGTCGATCTGCTGCTCGTGGGTGCCACTCTCGCCGACGGCACCGGTGCGCCCCTGCGTGCCGGCACGGTGGGGGTCGACGACGGCCGCGTCGTTCTCCTGCTGCGCCCGGACGCGCCCGAGCCGCCGGCCCGCGAGCGGATCGACCTCACCGGGCTCGTCCTTGCTCCCGGCTTCGTCGACATCCACTCCCACGCGGACTTCTCGCTGTGGGGCTCGCCGGCCGCCACCACCGTCCTCACGCAGGGCGTGACCACGCTGGTGTCCGGCAACTGCGGCTGGTCGCCGTTCCCGCACGACGGCGGCCCGGACCTGCCCTCGGCGTCGTCGTTCTTCTCCCCCGAGGTCCCCTGGGACGCGACCGGTCCCGGCTCCTTCGCCCGGACGGTGCAGGAGCGCGGGACCGGCGTCGGTCTCGCGCTGCAGGTCGGCCACTCCGCGCTCCGGCTCGCCGCCGTCGGCCCGAACGACCGCCCGGCCACCGTGAGCGAGATCGACGTCATGCGCGGCCTCCTCGCCGACGCCGCGGCCCAGGGGGCCCGCGGCTACTCGACTGGGCTGACCTACGCCCCGTGCTCCTTCGCGACGACGCAGGAGCTCGTGGCCGTCGCCGAGGTCGCGGCCGAGCTCGGGCTCACGTACTCCACGCACGTGCGGAACGAGGCGGGCTCGCTGCTCGAGGCGGTGGACGAGGCGCTGGCGATCACCCGGGCCACCGGGGTGCGCACGCAGATCTCCCACCTCAAGGCCCTGGGTGCCGCGAACCACGGACGGGTCCACGAGGCGATCGCCCTCATCGAGGCGGCGGTCGACGAGGGCTTCGACGTCGGCTTCGACGTCTACCCCTACACCGCTTCCTCGACGACGCTGACGAGCCGCCTGCCCGCCTGGGCGATGGCGGCCGGGGTCGACGGACTGCTCGAGATTCTTTCCGACGACCGGCGCCGCAGCGAACTGAGCGACCAGCTCGACGCCGGCGCCCAGCCGCTCTTCGAGCCGGACCGGCTGGTCGTCGCCGCGGTCGGCGGGCGGGACGCGGCGGGAGGCGACCAGGGGCCGGCCGGAGTGGTCGGCCGGTCGCTGTCCGACGTCGCCCGGGACAGGGGCACCACGCCGGGCCGGGCGGCCGCCGAGCTGCTCCGTCGGGGATCCGGTGCGGTCACCGTCGTCGCCCACGCGATGGCCGAGGCCGACGTCGAGGCCGTGCTCACGCATCCGCTGTGCGCCGTCGCCTCCGACGGGTGGGTGCTGCGCGCCCGGGGTGCGGGTCATCCCCACCCGCGCAACTTCGGGACCTTCCCGCGCGTGCTCGGCCGGTACGTGCGCGAGCGCGGTCTGCTCGACCTGCCCGAGGCCGTGCGGCGGATGACCTCGCTGCCGGCCTCACGCTTCGCCCTGGCCGATCGCGGCGTCCTCGGGGTCGGTGCGCGCGCCGACCTCGTGGCGTTCGACCCGAGGACGATCGCGGACCGCTCGACGTTCGAGGAGCCGTGGGAGCTCTCGGACGGCGTCGAGCACGTCTGGGTCGGCGGTCGCCCCGCCGTGGTGGGCGGCCGGGTCACCGACTCCCGCCACGGCACCGTGATCACCGACCGGCCGCCTCGACCGACCGCTTCCGACCACGTCCCGACCTCACGGAGGAACCGATGAGTCACCCTGTCCCTGCCTCCGACGAGAGGCTCGAGCACGGGGCGTCGGCCCTGCGTCAGCGCATCGGGATGGTCGTCGCCCTCGGCGGGCTCGTCACCGCCGTGGTGGTCGCCCTGACCGTGGACGGCCAGCTCGGCATGTGGGGCCTGTTCCCCGTCGTGGTGTACGCCGTGCTCGTCCTCCTCGAGCTCAACGTCGTCCTGTCGACGGCGATCGCCCTGCTCGTCGCGCTCGTCATGTCCCGGACCACGCCGGTCGAGGCGGGCACCCTGATGTCCGAGTCGCTCGGGTCGTTCATCGCCGTCGTCGGGCTCATCATCATGCTCGGCGGCGGCCTCGGCGCCGTCGCCTCGGAGACCGGGGCGGCCCGCACGCTCGTCGCCGTCCTGCTCCGCAGAGTGGGCATGAGCACCCCGGGGCGCGCGCAGGTCGGCATCATGCTCGCCTCGACGGTCCTCGTCGGCGCGCTGGGCACGCTCGCGGGCGCCAACGCCATCCTCGCGCCGCTGGTCATCCCCGTGGCGGCGGCCGCGAGCCGGTCCCGGCCGGCCGTGGCGATCATGCTGCACACGGCCGGTGCGGCGGGCCTCGTCATCGGGCCGTACACGCCGCCGGTGGTCTCGATCATGCGCGCCGCGGAGATCAGCTACGTCGACTACCTCCTGCACGCCGGTCTGCCGATGGCGGTCGTGGTGTGGGGCGTCGGGTTCGTCATGGCGCGCGTGATCCATCGCCGCACCGCCGGCGACCAGTACGAGGAGGAGGTCGCCGCCCGCTCCGAGCTCGACCGCCCCTCGACGGCGAGCGAGAAGCGCGCCGCACTCGCCTTCATCGGCACGATCCTCGTGATGACGGCGCTCGGCATCTGGTTGGAGCCCGGCTTCACCTGGGCGATCGTCACCATGCTCGTCACTACCGTGACCACGGCGCTGGCCGCGGGACTGGCCGCCCCCAGGGTGATGGACGCGTTCTTCCGCGGTGCCGGCAGCCTCGTCTGGCTGTTCCTGCTGTTCTGGCTGTTCAACCCGCTGCTCGTCGTCATGGAGGGCTCCGGGGCGTACGAGAGCATGCTCTCCGCGCTCGAGCCCACCCTCGAGAGCGTCGGCCCGTGGGGCTTCCTCATGCTCGTGCTCGTCGTCGGCTGGATCGGCATCGCCGGGGCCGCCGTGGCGCAGGTCGTCCTCATCAACCAGCTGTTCGCGCCGCTGGCCATGTCGCTGGGTATCCCGCCGGGGCTGTGGGCGGCCGCGCTGCTGGGCGGCAGCCAGATCGACTGGTTCGGCCCGTTCCCCAACGCCGACATGATCGCGCAGATGGGCCTCGCCCGGTCGTCCAACCTCAAGATGATGCTCATCAACGGCTGGACCGTCATGGCGGCCACGCTGGTGATGTTCGCGGCGCTGTTCCTGCTCGTGCTGTGACCGGCCGTCCACGCGCGGCGCCGGACGCGCTCGAGCCGGCGCTGGCCGAGCTCGCCGAGCGCTCCCCGGGGACCTGGTCGTTCGCGGTCTCCACGGCGGCCTGGGAGGCCGGCGCGCGCGCCGACGACGCCGTGCCGGCCGCCAGCACCGTCAAGACTGTGCTGGCGGTGGCCGTCCTGCGCGAGGTCGACGCCGGGCGGCTCGACCTGGGGCAGCGGCTGACGGTCCCGGAGGTCCGTACCGGGGGGTCCGGGACGCTGCGGCTGCTGGGGTCGGTCGAGGCGCTCACGCTGGGCGAGACGCTCACGCTCTGCCTCGCCGTCAGCGACAACACCGCCACCAACATGCTCATCGACCTGCTCGGCCTGGACGCGTTGGGCGAGCACGTCGCGGCCCTGGGGCTGCGCACCACCGCGCTGCGCCGGCGGATGATGGATGCGGCCGCCGCGCGTGAGGGTCGGGACAACGTCGCGTCCGCGGGCGAGCTCGCGGTGCTCTACCGGCGCGTCGGGGCGGGCGAGCTCCTCACGCGTCGCTCGACGCAGGTGCTGCTGACGATCCTGGCCGAGCAGACGGCGAACGACCGGATACCGGCGGGCGTCCCACCCGGTGTCGAGGTGCTGCACAAGCCCGGTGAGCTGCCGGGGCTGCGCCACGACGCCGGGCTGCTGCGGATCGGCGGCCAGGAGATCGGCTTCGCCGCCCTCGGCTCCGACCTGCCCGACGCCGGGGCGTCGACCCTCGTGTCGGGCGAGGCTGCGCGCGTGATCGCCGAGGCCGCGCGCCTGACGGTCCGCCACGTGCGGCAGGGCTGGGCCGTCGGCGATCGACCCGCGGGGTGAGCGCGAACGAGCCCGCCTGGTCACTGCCCGCGGGGCGGGCCGGCTCCCGCGCGCAGGGCACCCGCCCACACGGGCGGACCGGAGCCGGCCCGCCGGGGTTCCCGGTGTCGGTGACCGGCGCTAGCGTGTGAGGCGTCGACCGCGCATCGGTCGACGGGTGCCTGCGACGCCGTGGGCGCCGGACAACGAGTCGCCCGCCGGGCGGCGTCGCACGGGAGGAACCCGTATGACCGTCACACTCGTCCCCTACCTCAACTTCCAGGGCACCGCGGCCGAGGCCATGGAGCACTACCGGTCCGTGCTCGGCGGCGAGCTCGAGGTGGACACGCACGCCTCGTTCGCGCAGAGCACCGGAGGCGAGCTCATGGTTCCCCCGGAGCAGGCGGACCTCGTCATGCACGCCCAGCTGACCACCCCGTTCGGCTTCCAGGTCATGGCCGCGGACGTCCCCGCCGACATGCCGCACACGCCCGGCAGCAGCGTCCAGATCTCCCTGGTCGGGGACGCCGAGGACAAGGAGGCGCTGACCGCTGCGTTCCACGCGCTCGCGGAGGGCGGCGAGGCCACGCAGCCGCTCGAGGAGGCGCCGTGGGGCGCCTCGTTCGGGATGGTCACCGACAGGTACGGCATCGGCTGGATGTTCAACATCGGCTGACCGCAGGCCCGGGCCGGCTCAGCCCGCCAGGTCCGCCATCAGCTCGAACAGGTCGGACTTGCCCTCGAACCCGATGCCGGGCAGCTCGGGCAGCGTGACCTTCCCGTCGACGACCCGGGCCCCGTCGGGGAACCCGCCGAACGGCTGGAACAGGTCGGGGTAGGACTCGTTGCCTCCCAGGCCGAGCCCGGCCGCGATGCTCAGCGACATCTGGTGACCGCCGTGCGGGATGCAGCGCCGGGGGGACCAGTCGTGCTCGCGCAGCATCTCGAGGATGCGCAGGTACTCGACGAGCCCATAGCTCAGGGCACAGTCGAACTGCAGCCAGTCGCGGTCGCGTCGCATCCCGCCGTACCTGATGAGGTTGCGCGCGTCCTGGGCGGAGAAGAGGTTCTCGCCCGTGGCCATCGCCCCCCGGTAGGCCTGGGAGAGCTGCGCCTGGAGCTCGAAGTCGAGCGGGTCCCCCGGCTCCTCGTACCAGAACAGGTCGTAGTCGCTCAGCGCCTCCCCGTACCGCAGCGCGGTCTCCAGGTCGAAGCGTCCGTTCGCGTCGACGGCGAGGGTGGCGCGCCCCGCGATGACCTCGTGGATGGCGTCGATCCGCCGCAGGTCGGTGTCCAGGTCGGCGCCGCCGATCTTCTTCTTCACGACGGTGTACCCGCGGTCGAGGTAGCCGCGCATCTCGTCCTGCAGCGCACGCAGGTCCTGACCGGGGTAGTAGTAGCCCCCGGCCGCGTAGACGAAGACGTCGCGGTCCGGCGTCCCGTCGCCGTACCGGTCGGCGAGGAGCTGGTAGAGCGGCACGCCCGCGATCTTGGCGACCGCGTCCCACACCGCCATGTCGATGGTCCCGACGGCGACGGACCGCTCACCGTGGCCGCCCGGCTTCTCGTTGGACATCATGGCGTCCCACACGGCCGACGGGTCGAGGTTCTCCCCGGTCTCGTCCAGAAGCGAGGCCGGGTCGGCCTCGAGCACGCGGGGGATGAACCGCTCACGCATCATCGAGCCCTGCCCGTACCGCCCGTTGGAGTTGAAGCCGAACCCGACGACCGGGCGGCTGTCGCGCACGACGTCGGTGACAACGGCGACGAGGCTCAGGGTCATCCTGCTGAAGTCGATGTAGGCGTTGCGGATGGGCGAGCTGATCGGGAACGTGCGCTCGCGGATCTCGACGATCCTCATGGATGGGCTTCCTCTCGGTGGGGACGGGCGTCCGGGGCGGGTGCGGGCGGGACGACGCCCGCCCCGCGCGGGACGTCGTCGTGCTCGGTCTCAGAGGCCCAGGACGGGCAGCCGGATGTACAGGAACTCGGCGAACAGGTAGTTGAAGACGACCAGGAGCACCACCGCGACGGCGACGTCGAGGACGACGCCCTTCCAGGTGGGGCGCTCCTTGCGCATAAGGAACGCGGTGAGGACGAAGAACACGATGCCGCCGACCACGTACCCCAGGAAGGGCAGCGAGAGCACCCAGCCCGAGAGCACCGCGACGGCGACGAGCAGCCGGAGCACCGGAAGCCGCTCGAGGTCCTGGTCGTCTCCGCCGCTCACGTCCTTGCCGAGGAGACCGAGGACGACGAGGACGAGTCCCAGCACGCCCAGGACGAGGATGATCGGGTCGGGGAACGTTCCCCCGTAGGGCGTCGTGTAGCTGCGCTGGCTCCAGAAGACGCCGGCGACGGCGACGACGAGGGCACCGACGAGGATGTTGACCTTGGACGAGGCCGTGAGAACGCGTGCCATGTCAGTCCCTTCCGCCTCGGTGCTCGGCCTGGCCACGGTCGGTGGTGGCCCCGTCGTGGTCGTTGGCAGCGTGAGCGTCGGACACCACCGTGTCGTCGTCGGCCAGTGCCGACGCCTTCTCCGCCTCGTGCGCCTCGGTCAGCTCGGACTCCAGGTCCGTGGCCGTCCCGCGCCTCTTCCGAATGCCCTGGATCACGGGCCAGAGCAGCGAGATCACGGTCATCGCGATGAGCACGATGCTGATCGGGCGGGTGAAGAAGGACAGCCACGGGGTCGCGTCGCCCTGCGACGTCAGCAGGCCCTGGACGAGACCGGTCTCCGCGATCGTGCCGAGGATCAGTCCCAGCACGATCGGTGCGGAGCTGATCCCGACGAGCCCAAGGAGGTACGCCAGCACGCCGAGGACGAGCATGATGACGACGTCGACGACCGACGAGCGGACGGCGAACGCACCGACGATGGTCAGCACCATGATCCCGGGCGCGAGGTAGCGGGCAGGAAGCGCGAGCACGCCGCGCTGCAGGCCGCGGCCGGCGATGAGCCCGACGGGCACCATCATGATCGCGGAGACCGCGAGCGCGACGATGAGGGTGCCGACGAGGTCGCCCGAGGTCTCGAAGAGCTCGGCGCCGGGGCGGAGCCCGTGCAGCAGCAGGACTCCGAGGATGATCGCGTCCGGCGGCGTGCCCGGCACACCGATCGTCAACGTGGGGATGAGGCCGGCGCCGACGGTGGCGTTGTTCGCGGACTCGGCGGCGACGACGCCCTCGACCTCGCCCTTGCCGTAGTTCTCCTTGACCTTCGAGGCTCGCTTTGCCTCGCTGTAGGCGACGAGGTTGGCCACGCTGCCCCCGGCCCCGGGCAGGATGCCGACGACGGTGCCGATGACGGCCGAGCGGATGGCGTTGAACGGCTTGCCGACGGTCTGGCCGATCATCCGCCAGACGCTGTCGCGCTCCTTCGGTGCCAGCTCCATCTCCGCCTCGCGGCCCTTGCGGGCGATGAGCTTGATGACCTCGGGGATGGTGAAGAGGCCGACCATCGCCGGCACCAGCGGGACACCGCCCTGGAGCATCGGCTCGCCGAAGGTGAAGCGGACGTCGCCGCCGACGGGCGCGATCCCGATGGTCGCCAGGAGCAGTCCGATGGCACCGCCGATGACCCCCTTGAGGATCGAGCCGGTCGACATGCTGACGATGATCGTCAGACCGAAGATGGCGACCCAGAAGTACTCCTGGGGGCCGAACCGCAGCGAGAAGTCCGCCAGCGGCGGGGCGAGGAAGATGAGCGCGACGACGCCGACGATGCCGCCCACGAGCGAACCCATGGTGGCGGCGACGACCGCGAGCTCGCTCTTGCCCTTCTTCGTCATCTTGTAGCCCTCGAACGCGGTCGCGACGGACGACGGCGTGCCGGGGGCGTTGACGAGGATCGCGGTGAACGAGCCGCCGTAGATGGCCCCCATGTAGAAGGCCCCGAGCAGGACCATCGCGTTCGTCGGGTCCATCGTGAACGTGAAGGGGACCAGGAGCGCCAGTCCCATCGTGGCGCTCAGTCCTGGCATGGCGCCGATCGCCATGCCGCCCGCCGTGCCGACGAGCACGAGGAGCAGCGTGGACGGCGCGAGGTTCGCCAGGAGTCCCTGGCCGAGCATCTCCAGCATGGTCTCTGCTCTCAGCCGCCGGTGGTCAGAGCAGGCCGAGACGCTCGAACAGGTCGGTGTAGACCTCGCGGCGCTCGTCGATGAGCTCCCGGGCCTCGTCCGGCCCGATGTTCTCGAGCACGAACCCCTGCTGCTCGAACTGGGAGACGAGCTCCTCGTCCTCGTTGACCTCCTCGAAGGCAGCGACGAGCTGGTCGATGATCTCCTGCGGCGTCTCGGGCGGGACGGCGACACCACGGTAGGCGCCGTCGGCAAGGTCGACGTCATTCTCGATGAAGGTCTCGTACTCCTCCCACTGCGGGAGGCGCTCCTCCGTCGCGACGGCGAGGACGCGGACCTGGTCGCCGAGCTGGTCGATCATCGGCGTGTAGGTCATGAGCGCGTCGACGTGGCCGCCGAGGAGCGCCGGGGTCGCCGCGCCGGTCCCAGAGAACGGGGTGTAGGTCGTCTCGATGCCCGCCTCGTCGTTGAGCAGGAGGGTGCCGACGTGGTTGGCGCTGTAGTCGCCCGACCCGCCGATCGACAGGGTGCCGGGGTTCGCCTGGGCCTCCTCGACGAAGTCCGCGAAGGTCTCGATCTCGCTGTCGGCGCTGACCATGAGCACGTTCGGCGTGCTCTGGAAGAAGTAGACGTGCTCGAGGTCGTCGGTCTCGTAGCCGGCGTCGTCGCGCATCATCGGCTGGAGGATGATGTGCGGGATGTTGTGGCCCATCACGGTGTAGCCGTCCGGCGCGGTGCGGGTGAGCTCGGACCACGCGAGCGCGCCGCCGCCGCCGGGCTGGTTGGAGACGGTGATGTCGACCCCGAGGGCCTCCGCCAGGGGGTTCTGCTGGAGGCGCGCGGTGATGTCGGACTCGCCGCCGGCGTCGAAGGCGACGACGTAGTCGATCGGCTGCTCGGGGTAGTCGGCGGCATCGCCGCCGCCACCGCCGCAGGCGGCCAGCAGGAGCGCGCCGGCCAGGAGCGGCGCCGCGGTCTTCGTCGGTCGGTTCATCTCTCGTCCTCCGTTGGATCGTGTCGTGCGAACCGGGTACGTGCGTCGTGCGCGTGGCGGCGACGCGGTGGGCGCGTCGTCGCCGGATGGTCGGCCGGGGCGGGCCCGGCCAGCCGGTCAGCGGGCGGCGGTTCCTGCACCGGCCCGGGCGGTCGCGGCGTCGCCGGCGGAGCGCAGCTCGGCGAGCAGCGCGGACGTGACGTCGGCTGTGCCCGAGGTGCCGCCGAGGTCGGGGGTGAGCACGCCGGAGCCCGTCACGGCGTCGACGGCGGCCCGCACCGCGTCGCCGGCGTCCGTCAGGCCGAGGTGGTCGAGCATGAGCGCACCGCTGAGCACCGCGCCGATGGGGTTGGCGACCCCGGTCCCGGCGATGTCGGGCGCCGACCCGTGGACCGGCTCGAACATCGACGGGAAGCGGCGGTCGGGGTCGAGGTTGGCGCTGCTGGCCAGCCCGAGGCTGCCGGCGAGCGCGCTGCCGAGGTCGGAGAGGATGTCGGCGTTGAGGTTGGAGGCGACGACCACCGAGAGCTCCTCAGGACGCAGGACGAACTTCGCCGCCATCGCGTCGACGAGCACGCTCTCGGTCTCCACGTCCGGGTAGTCGGCGGCGACCCGGCGGAACACGTCGTCCCACAGGACCATGCCGTACTGCTGTGCGTTGGACTTGGTCACACTCGCGACCTTCTTGCGGTCCCGCGTGCGGGCGAGGTCGAACGCGAAGCGCATGATGCGCTCACAGCCGGACTCGGTGAACAGCGAGCTCTGCACGGCGACCTCGCCGCCGTCGCGGGCCGAGAAGTTCCGGCCCCCGATGCCCGCGTACTCCCCCTCGCTGTTCTCCCGGACCACGACCCAGTCCAGGGGCGTGGTGTCGGCCTTGCGCAAGGGGCTGGTGATCCCGGGGTGGAACACGACCGGCCGGACGTTCGCCCACTGGTCGAACCCCTGGCAGATGGCGAGCCGCAGGCCCCACAGGCTCACGTGGTCCGGGACGCCGGGCCAGCCGACGGCGCCGAAGTAGATCGCGTCGTGCTCCCTGAGCCGCTCGAGGCCGTCGGCCGCCATCATCGTGCCGTGCTCGGCGTAGTACTCGGAGCCCCACGGGTACTCGGTCCACGTCAGGTCCGCGTCCCCGCCGGTCGCGGCGACGGCCTCCTCGAGGACCTGCCGGCCGACCTCGACCACCTCACGCCCCACCCCGTCGGCAGGGATGACGGCAATGCTCAACGACTTCGTCACGACACGCTCCTGTGCGGCTGCGGCTGTGCGCTGCGTCCTCGCAGCGACCCGGACAGTGAAGCGCGTGGCAGCGCAGCGCGTCCAAGACGAGTTGCGGATCATTCAGATAGGCAGCAGCTATCGTCCCAGCGAATCGTGGCCGTTCAGACCGAGCAGGATCGGCGCTCTGATAGGTCGCGCCTCGGTATCGTCCCGTCATGGACGCCCGACAGCTCGAGTACTTCCTCGCCGTGGTCGACGAGGGCGGGGTGCACCCGGCCGCCGAGAAGCTCTTCGTCGCGCAGCCGTCCGTGTCGCAGTCGATCAAGAACCTGGAGCGCAGCCTGGGGACGGACCTGTTCACGCGCACGGGCCGCTCGCTCCGGCTCACCGCCGCGGGCGAGGCGCTCGTCTCCCCCGCCCGGCAGGTGCTGCACTGGCTCGCGCTGTCGCGCGCCAACGTCGAGGCGGTCTCCGGGCTGCGCCAGGGGCGCCTCGTCATCACGACGATGCCGTCGCAGGCGGTCGACCCGCTCCCGGCGGTGCTCGACGCCTTCACGCGCCGGTACCCGCTCGTCGAGATCGTCATCCGAGCGGCCGGCACGCCGTCGACGGTGAGCACACTCGTGCTGTCCGGGACCGTCGAGGTCGGGGTCGCGGCCACGACGACGCCGATCGACTCCGGCAGCCTCACCCTCGTGCCCGTCACGCACCAGGGCTTCATCGTCGTCGCCCCGCGCGACAGCAGCCTGCCCGCGGGCCGGGCGCTGACCTACGCCGACCTCGAGGGGCTCCGCCTCATCGCCGGCCAGGAGGGGACGGGGATGCGCAAGGTCGCCGACGAGGTCGTCGCGACCAACCGCTCGACGTCCGTCGCGATCGAGTCCGAGCACCGCGAGGCCATCCTGCCGATGGTGCTCGCGGGGACGGGGACCGCGATCATGGCCGAGGGCTGGCGCTCGCTCGCCCGCCACGCCGGCCTCCAGGTCAACGACCTGCGCACCGAGGTCGGGCTGACGGTGGTCGCCATGCACCGGTCGGGCGAGCTGAGCCCCGCCGCCTCGGCGTTCGTCGACGTCTTCCGGTCCGCCGGGTCGCTCTGAGCGGTCGGCGGAAAAAGACGCGACACACCCGTGGCCACCCTCGTAGCGTGAGCGGCATGACGCAGCACTAGAGGACGCGCACGGGACGAGGCCACGTGACGCGCGAGACGACACGGGAGCCGCCCCTGCTCCTCGACGTCGGGCATGCCTGCCCGACGGGGCGATCACCCACGACCGGGCGCTCGAGCACTGCCCGAGCACGCCCCTGACGCACGCACACCCGACGGGCGCTCCCGCGCGCCCACCACCGCGAAGGACACCCCATGCCCATCCCCAGCACCCTCGACCCACCCCTGATCGGCACCGCCGTCCGGGACGCCGGTGTCGACGAGCCGATCCTCGTGATCCGTAAGGAGCACGGCGCCACGGTCACCACCCCCGAGGTGCACGCGCCGACGGCCATCCCGCGCAGCGGAACCCTCGCCGTCGTCCGACGCCTCCTCGGCCACGACGTCGGCGACGATCTCGACGCGAGCACGGGCTACGAGCGCGCCGAGCTCGGCCGGCACCTGCTCGCCGCCGGACTCCTCCGGTGAGGCGGACGGGCCGCCGAGCGGGAGACTCGCACCCTCCTGGCTCGTCGGCACGCACGCGAAGGATCCCGAACCGTTCGGTTCGGGATCCTTCGTCGTCCGGGCGGTCACGGGGTCGGCCGACGCGATCTCGACCGCGCCGCCTCCCTGGTGGCCGCCGCCGTCAGGCGTTGCCCATCTCGGGCAGGAACGTGACGATGTCCGGCACGAGGATGAGGATCGCGACCACCACGATGTCCGCCACGATGAACGGAACGATCCCGCGGAAGACCCGCCCGAGCCCGGCCTCCGGCACGGAGCCGGCGTAGACGAAGGCGTTCATGCCGACCGGCGGCGTGATGAGGGCCATCTCGGCCACCTTGACCACGAGGATCCCGAGCCAGATGCCGTCGAACCCGTACTCGGTGAGGATCGGGTGCAGCAGCGGGGCCGCGACGAGGATCATCGACACGCCGTCGAGGAACATGCCCAGCGGAAGCAGGATGAGCAGGCACAGGACGAGCACCAGGTAGGGCGCGAGGTCGGCGGAGACCACGGCGTCCACCAGGGCGCTGCTCGCGCCGGACAGGGCGAGGAAGTAGGTGAACACCCCGGCCCCGGCCATGAGCAGGAACGTCATGGCGGTGAGCCCGACGGCCTCCGTCACCGACTCCTTGAGCACCGTCATCCACCGCGGCGGCCGCGTGCGGATCAGCAGGATGATCAGGGCCGCCGTCGCGCCGAAGGACGCCGCCTCGGTCGGGGTCGCGATACCGGCGTAGATCGAGCCGATGGAGACGAGAAAGATCACCGCGAGATAGGCGACCCCCGCCCGGTCGGGCCTGGTGACCGGCGCCGGCCGGGCGCCGTCCGTCCCGGCCACGTCCGTCCCGGCGCCGTCCGTGGCCGGACGCGCGGCCTCGCCGTCGGCCGCGGCACTCCCGGTGGACCCGCCGACGGCCGCCGCGGCGGCGGGGGCCCGGGCGGCGCGCCGCCGCTCGCGCACGACGAGGAGCACGATCGTGATCCCGTAGACGAGGATCGTCAGCAGGCCCGGTCCGATGCCGGCCAGCAGGAGCTGCCCGATGCTCTCCTCGGTGACGACCCCGTAGAGGACGAGGACGATCGACGGCGGGATGAGCACCCCCAGCGTGCCGCCCGCGCTCACCACTCCGGCGGCGAGCTTGATGCCGTGCCCGGCCTTGACGATCGCGTCGGTGGAGACCCGGGCCATGGTCGCGACGGTGGCGACGCTCGACCCGGTGACCGCGGCGAACATGCCGGACCCGGCGAGCGAGGCCAGGGCCGACCCGCCCGGGAACCGGCCGAGCATGCGGGAGGCACCGTCGAAGCCCGCGGCGGCGAGCCGGCCGTGCACCGCGAAGACACCCATGAGCATGAACAGCGGGATGATCGTCAGCGAGTAGTCGGCCGAGGTGGAGAACGGCTGGCTGGCGACCGTGCTCACCGCGGCGTCGGTCGTGCGCAGCATGACGACGCCGACCATGCCGGCGAGCATGAGCGAGAGCCCGACGTGGAACCTGACGGCGAGCAGCGCCAGGAAGACGACCAGCACGGAGGCCAGTGCGAAGAGATTCTCGGCGCTCATCGCGCACCTCCGTCGGTGGTCGTGGTGGCGGTGGTCGTGGTGGTCTGCGCGGTGCCGAGCAGGCTCTCGTCGACCGTCTGGTCCGCCCACGAGGGGGCGAGCTCCTCGCCGCGGCGCAGCCGCCGGACGTCGAGCACCGTCGACCACACGGCCGTGACGAAGAACAGGGCGAAGGACACGACGAGCGCCAGCTTCGCCGGCCACGTGGGCAGGCGGAGGATGTCGTTGGTGGTCTCACCCCGGCCGTGGGCGCTGAGGAGCTGCTCGGTCAGGCCCCACGTGAGGACGGCGCCGAGCAGCACGAGGAGCACGCACCGCGTGAGCGCCATGGCCACCCGGGCGCCCTGCGGCAGCCGGGCCTCGACGAGGTCGACGTCGACGTGGCGGCCGTCGACCTGGGCGGCCGCGAGCCCGAGGAAGGCGACGCCGACGAGCAGCATCGTCGAGATGTCGACCGTGCCCACGATCGACCGGTCGAACACGGACCGCCCGACGACGTCGGCGACCGTGAGCAGGGCGAGCACCAGGAGCAGCGCGCCGGCGAGGAGGCTGAGGACCTGGGCGAAGCCGGTGATCGGGCGGGGCAGGCGGGGCGCGGTCACGAGGCCTGCTCCATGCACTGGTGGAGGGGGTCGACGTAGGTGGACGTCGCGGTCTCCTCCTCGATGATCTGCCGGTAGGTGTCGAGCACGGCACCGGCGTCGTACCCGCGGTCGTCGTAACGGGCGATCCAGTCCTCGTCCGCCGCGGCGGACTCGCGCCAGGCGTCGACGTCCTCGTCCGGGAGGGACGAGAACTCGGTGTCGTTCGCCTGCAGGTCGGCGCACGCCTCGTCGCCGAGCACGCCCATCTCCTCCAGCCCCGTGTCGACGGCGTTCCCCGAGGCCGTGAGGATCGCGTCCTGGTACTCCGCCGGCATCGAGTCGAAGAGCTCCTCGTTGACGACGACGATCGAGGAGGCGTACACCCCGATGCCGGGGTCGAGGATGTGCGGCGTGACGTCGGACAGGCCGAACGTGGGCAGGCTGGCGAGGGCCAGCGACGTGTACCCGTCGATGACGCCGCGCTCCATCGACTCGTACACGTCGGTGGCGGTCATGGCGACGGGGTTGGCACCGGCCGCCAGCAGCACCCCGGCGGTGAGGCCACCGGCGCGGATGCTCCGGCCCGCGAGCTCGTCCAGGGACTCCACCGGTTCGTTGACACCGACGACCGCACTGGCGAGCGGGAGGGGGAAGAGCTGGCGGACGCCCTGCCGGTCGAAGTCCTCCCGGTAGATCGGGTCCTCCTCGTACATCCGCTCGATGGTGCGCATGTGCACCTCAGGGTTCTCCGTCTCGAACGGGAGCTCGACGACGGTGAACATCGACAGGTCGGAAGCGGCGTACAGCGATCCGACCTGCGCGAGGTCGGCCCGACCGTCGAGGGTGGCCTGGACCGACTCGTCGGCCCCGACCAGGCTCTCCGAGTAGTGGAACTCCACCCGGACTCCCCCGTCGGTGAGCTCCTCGACCTCGTCCGCCCACCGCTGGACGGTCAGGCTCTGGTCCGAGGTCGCGTTGGAGTAGGTCGTGTAGTGCAGGACGAACTCCTCGCCCTCCTCCGCGGAGGTGCCGCAGGCGGCGAGCCCGAGGCTTGCCGCCGTCGCGGCGCACGCGAGCGCCGCGACCGACCGACGGTGCCGCGTGCGACCCGACGTCATCGCTCTCCTCGCGGGACGACGGCGTACCGGCGCAGCTCGAGCGCGGGGTTGACCGTGCGCACGTGGGCGAGCCGGTCCGGGTCGAGCTCGGCGACGGCGACGCCCGCGGCCTCGCCGACGCCCGCGACCGCGATTCCCATCGGGTCGAGGACGACGCTGTTGCCGGCGCCGGTCGGCGCGCACTGGTCGGCCGCGACCACGTAGGCGGTGTTCTCGATCGCCCGGGCACGCAGCAGCGTGTTCCAGTGGTACTCCTTGAGGGGGCCGGGAACCCACTCGGCCGGCAGCGCGAGGACGTCCGCCCCGGCGTCGACGAGGGTCCGACTCACCTCGGGGAACCGGAGGTCGTAGCAGGTCTGCATCCCCACGGTGAAGCCGTCGACCTCGAGGAGCTGCGGCGCGGCGGGGCTCGCCGCGTCGACCCGGTCGGACTCCTTGTAGCCGAAGGCGTCGTAGAGGTGGACCTTGCGGTAGACGGCCGCGACCCGACCGCCCTGGAGCCCGACGAGCGTGTTGTGGATGCGGCCGTCCCCGGCGGGCTCGTTGACGCCGGCGACGATCGTCAGGTCGAGCTCGGCGCCCAGCTCGGCGAGCCTGCGCACGGTCGGCCCGTCGAGGGGCTCGGCGCTCTCGACGAACCGGTGGTCCATGGCCGGGACGGTGAAGACGGCGTACTCGGGGAGCACGACGAGCCGCGCGCCGCGGGCGGCGGCCGCACGGAGGTGCGACTCGATCTCGGCCAGGTTGGCGTCCTTGTCGTTGCCGGGTGCGAGCTGCACCACGGCTGCCGTGAGCGTCATGTCAGGCGTCCTTCCCGCGCGACTCGATCTCGAGCAGCGCGTCCCTCGTCGTCGTGAAGCCGTTCAGCATGGCCCCGTACTGCATGACGGCCACGATCGTGTCTGCGTTTTCCTCGACCGCGAGCTCCTGCTCGGCGCGGCTCCAGGCGGGCAGGACCCACGGCTTGCCGGCGGCCTGCGCGGCCCTGGCGACGGTGCGGACGTCGTCGAGGTCCTCGGCCTGGACCGAGTAGGCCCCGCGGTCCCGGCGCAGCGAGAGGTCGGACGGGCCGACGAAGACGCCGTCGACGACGGGAAGGGCGAGGATGTCCTCGATCGCGTCGAACGCGGAGGCGTCCTCGATCATCGGGTAGCAAGCCGTGCCGGTGTCCTGGTCGCTCACCCACTGGTCGGTGAAGCCGCGGTAGGAGGAGGTCCGGCCGCCGGCGAAGGAGCGGTCTCCCAGCGGCGGGAACTTGGCGAAGCCGCAGATCTCGGCCGCGTGCTCGGCGGACTCGATGTGCGGGATCGCGACGGCGTGCGCGCCGAAGTCCAGCGCCTGCTGGATGGGCCCGCGCTCGGGACCGAGCACCTTGGCGATCACGCGCATGCCGGTGGCCCGGATGAACGGGATCAGCGAGTCGAGCGCGGCGAGGTCGAACAGGCCGTGCTCGATGTCGAGCACGATCGTGTCGTACCCCGCGATGCGGGCCATCTCCACCGCGGCGGTGGACGGCTCGGTCAGCCAGACCGCGTGACGGGACTGCGTTCGGGAGTTCATCTTCCTCCTTCGTCGGAGGTGCCCGGAGAGCAGCGGTGGCCACCGGGAACCATGTGCACGCCATGTATACACGGCGTGCATCCAACGTGCAACGCTATGCTCTCGGGCATGAGTCGGACTGCGAGGGAGCCCGCGAAGGAGCCCCGACGTCGCTCCCCGCGTACCCGTCCGGCCGGCGACCGGGCCTACGACTGGATCGTCGAGGCCATCCTCACCGGCGAGTTCGCCGAGGGTGAGTTCGTCGAGGAGGTCGCGCTCGCGGAGCAGGTGGGGACGTCCCGGACCCCGGTGCGCGAGGCGCTCCAACGGCTCCAGGCCGAGCGGTACGTCGACCTGGTCCCCCGGCGCGGCGCGCAGGTGCGGATGGTCAACGCGCGGGAGATGGGCGAGATCTACCAGGCCCGCTTCGTGGTCGAGTCGCACGTGGTGGCGAACATCTGCGAGCGACGGCGCGGGGCACCGCCCGAGCTGGGCGCGGTCGCGGACGAGATGGACCTAGCCGCCGCGGAGCTGCGCTGGCACGACTCGGCCCGCCTGGACCAGGAGTTCCACCAGCAGCTCGTCCGGTGGAACGGCAACGACGTCCTCACCCAGATGTACGAGTCGCTCCGGTCGCGGCAGATCCGCCTCGCGCTGCGGACGATCACGACGGCGCCGCAGCGCTACGAGACGATCTCCCGCGAGCACCGCGAGCTCATCTCGGCCCTGGAGGACCACGACGGGGAGCGCGCCTCACGGCTGATCGCGGTCCACCTGCGCGAGGTGCCGGAGCTGGTGCAGGCCTTCGGGAGCTGACCAGCGGTGGGGTGGCCGGCGAGCGGCGGGGTGGCCGGCGAGCGCCCCGGGTGGGCCTGATACGGGCCTGACCCAGGTGCCTTGTCGGGAGGCGACGGCGGAGCGTCACACGCGGACCCCGCACGACGGCCACCCCGACCTCTCCGCGCCAGGGCAACGAGAAGCCCGGACCCTCGCGGGCCCGGGCTTCTCGCTCAGGGATGTCTGTGGAGATGGCGGGAATCGAACCCGCGTCCGACGGCGTGAGAACAGGACTTCTCCGGGTGCAGTCCGCTAGCAGATTTTCTCGGCCCCAGCAGTCACGCGGACAAGCTGCTGACAGGCCCAGTCAACTGAGTGTTCCCGCAGCCCCGCTGACGAGGGCTACGAGCAGTGGCTCTCTAGATGACGCCAGGAACCGGGACGAGAGCAGGCCCGGGCTGACGGACTTCGAGGCTCGCTCAGGCGGCGAGGGCGAAGTCGGTGCGCTTGGAATCGGCACCTATTGGTTTGCAGAGGGCGTTAAAGAGATAACTCTGCATCCTCTACCCGCTTCTCCTGGAAGCACGACCATCGTCGAAACCGATCATCCCCTGTTGAGTTGTGCTGCGCCGCGGTCCGGTCCCCCGGGTTGCCGCGGTGCGACTGTCCATCATACGTGCCCAACGTAGTCCGGCGCGAGGCTATTCCTCGCGACCCGTGCCACCGCGTCCGTGGGCGCGCGACCCGCGCCTCCGCCCGCGGTCAGCCGTGGTTGCGCAGGCTCATCGCGCGCCGGGCCTCCATCTCGTCCTGGCGCTCGCGGAGGGTCTGGCGCTTGTCGTACTCCTGCTTGCCGCGGGCGAGCGCGATCGAGACCTTCGCCTTGCCGCCGATGAAGTACAGCTCGAGCGGGACCACGGTGTGTCCCTTCTCCCGCGAGGCCACCGCCCACTTGGCGATCTGCTCCTTGTGGAGCAGCAGCTTGCGCCTGCGCCGCGGCGCGTGGTTCGTCCACGTGCCCTGGGCGTACTCGGGGATGTGGACGTCGCGCAGCCAGGCCTCGCCGCGGTCGAACTCCACCCAGCCGTCCACGAGGGAGGCGCGGCCGGCGCGCATGGCCTTGACCTCGGTCCCCCACAGCGACAGCCCCGCCTCGAGGACCTCGTCCAGGTGGTAGTCGTGGCGTGCCTTCTTGTTGCGCGCCACGATCTTCTTGGCGTCCGCCTCGGCCTTGGCGCGTTCCGCCTGGGTCGGCTTGGCCGCCCTGCTCATCCTGCTCATGACCGACCTCCGTCCGTCTCGTCCCCGCCGCCGGCCGTGTGCCCGACGCGGTGTCTGCCGGCCCGCGGACGGGATGCCGTCAGGGCCGAGGACCAATCCTAGCGGGACGTGTCCAGCCCGATTCCGGACCCGGCACGGCCTCGGCGGTCCGCTCCCCCGCGCTCGCTGGAGGACCTTCCTCGGGTCGCTCGGAGGACGTGCATCGGGTCGGTCAGAGGACGTTCATCGGGTCGGTCATCTGTCCGTCGAGCCACAGCTCGAGGTGCACGTGGCAGCCGGTGACCATGCCGGTCTGGCCGGTGGAACCGATCGCCTGTCCCTGGCTGACGGACTGTCCGGGCGACACGGCGAAGGACGAGAGGTGGTTGTAGATCGACACGGTCGAGCGCCCGTCGACGATCCCGTGGTTGATGATCACCTGGTTCCCGCTCGTGCCCGTGGCCCCGGAGGGGTTCGTGGCGGAGACGGTGCCTCCGGCGATGGCCACCTGCGTGTTGCCGCAGGCGCTGCGGAAGTCCACGCCGGGGTGGATCGACCATGCCCCCGTGATCGGGTAGATGCGCGGCCCGTACGGCGAGGTGATGACGAGCGGCCGCGGCACCGGCGGGATGAACGTCGCGCTGCTCTCGGGCGGAGGCTCCGGGGACGGCGCGGGCGGAGGCTCCGGGGACGGCGCGGGCGGCGGCGTGGGGGTCGGCGCCGGGGCCGCCGGGGGCGGAGCGACCGGGTTGGCCTCCATCTCGGCCTGCTCGCGGGCGATACGGTCCGCGCGCTCCTGCGCCTCCCGTTCGCGGCGCGCCTCCTCGGCGGCCTCACGCTCGCGCTGCTCGCGCTCGAGACGCTCGCGCTCGAGACGACGGTTCTCCTCGTCGATCGCCGCGATCTGCTGCTGGGTGGTGAGGCTGGACCGGCCGATCGCGTTGATCTCGGCGTTCAGGTCCTCCTCGCGCCCCTCGAGCTCCTCGACCAGGTCGGCCTGCAGCGCCTCCAGGTCCTCGACCTCGGCCAGCGCCGCCTCCTGCTGGCCGCGGAGCTCGTCGGCGGCGGCGACCGCCTCGACGGCCTCGTCGTTGAGGTCGTCGACGCGCTGCGTGAGCGTGTCCTGCCGGAGCCGCTGGTTGCGGTTGGTCGCGTTCTCCTCGGCCACCCGGTCGAGGAGTCCGGTCTGCGTGCGCACGGCGGTGCTGACGACCGAGTAGGAACCGATGAAGTCCTCGGCGGAGGACGCCTCGGTGATGAGCGCGAGCGTCGATGGCGCCGTGTCGCCACGATAGGTCGACCGGGCGAGCTCCCCCAGCGCATCCTGCGTCTCTTCCGAGGCGGCCTCGCCGTCGGCGATCTCGGCCTCCAGGTCCGCAAGGTCGGACTCGGCGACCCCGAGACGTCCCTCGACCTGCTCCTGGTGCCGGTCCGCGGCCGCCAGGTCCTCCTCGGCCACGCGCAGCGCCTCCTGCGCGACCGGGATCTGCTCCCGGGTGAGCTGGAGGTCGACCAGCGTGGTGGACAGCTCGGCGGACACGCCCTCGAGGTCGTGCTCGAGCTCCTCGCGCCGCTCCTCGTTGTCCGCGAGCCGCTCGACGAGCTCGTCGCGGCTGGGGTCGTCGTCGTCGGCGACGGCACCGGGGCCGACGAGCGTGCCGGCGAGAGCGACGGTCGCCACGAGCGCCGCCCGGGCGCGCAGCCGGGTCGTCCACGAGCGCCCGGGGGCTCGGCGGGTGCGGGGATGCGTCGGCATGGAGGACCTAGACCTTCGTGTAACGGGCGAGCGAGACGACTGAGGACAGGCCTGCCACCAGCACGGCGGCAAGGACGAGAACCGGGGCGACTCTCCACACGTCGGACGTCGTGACGAATGGTACCCACGGGGCGGACGGAGCGAGCCATCCTTCGACGCCGTACCGCACCGCGGCCAGGAGGCCGCCGACGGACAGGACGGACCCGAGGAGGGCCGCGATCGCGCCCTCGAGCATGAACGGTGCCTGGATCACCCAGTTGGAGGCACCCACGAGCCGCATGATGCCGGTCTCGCGGCGCCGGGACAGGGCGGAGAGCCTGATCGTGGTGGTGATGAGCAGGACGGCGGCGACGGCCATGACGCCGGCCATGCCCAGCGCGACCGCGGTGGACCGGTTGAGGATGACGAACAGGGGCTCGAGCTGCTCGCGCTGATCGACGACGATGTCCACGCCGGCGCGTCCCTCGAGCTCGTCGGCCACGATCCGGAACTGCTCGGGATCCTCCAGCCGGACCCGGTAGGAGACCTGCATCTGGTCGGCCGTCACCTGGCGCGACCAGGCCGAGTCCTCGAGGCGCTCCCGGAAGTTCTCGTACGCCTCCTCCTTGGTCTCGAGGAAGACCTCGGCGACGTACGGCGCGAGGTCGGAGGACTCGAGAAGGTTCCCGACGGCGTCGATCTCCTCCTCGGTGGCCTCGCCCGCGGCGCAGGCCGGGTTCTCCGACGACGTGGGACACATGAAGACTGCCACCTCGACGCGCTCGTACCAGTCGTCCTTCAGCCGGTCGACCTGGGTCTGCAGCAGCAGGCCGGCGCCGACGAAGACGAGCGACACGAAGGTGACGAGGACGACGGCGACCGTCATGGCGACGTTGCGGCGGATCCCCTGGGAGACCTGGCCGAGGATGAACCGCAGCCTCATCGCGCCACCTCGGCCTCGTCCTCGGTGCGGCCGGCGGCACGACGGGCCGCAGCGACGACGGCGAGGTAGGCGCCGCCGGCCTCGTCGCGCACCACGCGACCGTCGACGAGCTCGACGACGCGGCGGCGGGCACGGTCGACCAGATCGTCGTCGTGGGTGGCCATGACGACCGTGGTGCCGGTGGAGTTGATGCGGGTGAGGAGCTCCATGATCCCGCCGGACGTGTCCGGGTCGAGGTTGCCGGTGGGCTCGTCGGCCAGCAGGACCTGGGGCCGGTTGACCATGGCGCGGGCGATCGTCACGCGCTGCTGCTCGCCGCCCGAGAGCTCGTGCGGGAGCCGCTTCTCCTTACCGGTGAGGCCGACGAGGTCGAGGGTCTGGGGCACCACGGTGAGGATCTGGTGGCGGGGACGACCGGTCACCTGCATGGTGATGGCGACGTTGTCGAACACCGACTTGCCCGGCAGGAGCCGGTAGTCCTGGAAGACCATGCCGATCTGCCGGCGGTGCCGGGGCATGCGGAACCGGGAGAGCCGAGCGAGGTCGTGGCCGAGCCCGTACACCGTTCCGGAGGTGGCACGCTCCTCGCGCAGCACGAGCCGCAGGAAGGTGGACTTGCCGGATCCGGAGGCGCCGACGAGGAAGACGAACTCGCCCCGCTCGATCTCCAGGGTCACCTCGTCGAGCGCGGGACGTGCGCCCCGCTTGTAGACCTTGGAGACGTTGTCGAGTCGGATCACAGCTGCGGTGGCCAGTCTCGGGGGCGGGGAAGGTGGAACCTGGCCGGTTGGATGCTACGTCGCCGCCGGTCACGGGGTGCGCACGCCACGCCGCCCCGACACCGGATCGCTGCGCTCGTCGTCACCTGCCCGTGTCCCGACGGCCCGGAGGGCTCCCGTCGCCGTCCGCCATGGACGGCGGACCGGGGCGCTCAGTCCTCGGGGTCGGCCGAGCGCCGCCAGCGGATGCCGGCGTCGATGAAGTCGTCGATCTCGCCGTCGAACACGGCGGACGGGTTGCCGGACTCGTGCTCGGTGCGCAGGTCCTTGACCATCTGGTAGGGCTGCAGCACGTAGGAGCGCATCTGGTCGCCCCAGCTGGCCTTGACGTCGCCGGACATCGCCTTCTTCTCGGCGGCCTCCTCCTCCTGTCGCTGCAGGAGCAGGCGGGACTGCAGCACGCGCAGGGCGGCGGCGCGGTTCTGGATCTGCGACTTCTCGTTCTGCATCGACACGATGATCCCGGTGGGCACGTGGGTCATGCGCACGGCGGAGTCGGTCGTGTTGACGGACTGCCCGCCGGGACCGGACGACCGGAAGACGTCGACCTTGATCTCCGACTCCGGGATCTCCACGTGGTCGGTCTGCTCGATGAGCGGGATGACCTCGACGGCGGCGAACGACGTCTGCCGACGGCCCTGGTTGTCGAACGGGGAGATCCGCACGAGCCGGTGGGTGCCGGACTCGACGGAGAGCGTGCCGAAGGCGTAGGGCGCGTCGACCTCGAACGTGGCGGACTTCAGACCCGCCTCCTCCGCGTACGCGGTGTCCATCACCGTGGTGGCGTAGCCGTGCCGCTCGGCCCAGCGCAGGTACATCCGCATGAGCATCTCGGCGAAGTCGGCGGCGTCGACGCCGCCGGCCCCGGCGCGGATCGTCACGACGGCGGCACGCTCGTCGTACTCGCCCGACAGGAGCGTGCGGACCTCGAGCTCGCCGAGCGCCTTGCGGACGGCCGAGAGCTCGGCCTCGGCCTCCTCCTCCAGGTCGTCGTCCTCCTCCTCGGCGAGCTCGACGAGCGCCTCGAGGTCGTCGATCTTGGTACCGACGCGCTCGAGGCGCTCGAGATCGTGCTGCGCGTGGGACAGCCGGGAGGTCACGACCTGGGCCGCCTCCGGGTCGTCCCACAGGTTCGGCGCGGAGGACTCCTCGGTGAGCTCGGCGATCCGGGCGCGCAGGGCGTCAGGGTCGGTCACGGCCGAGATGGTCGCGTAGGTGCTGCGCAGGTCCGCGATCTCGGAGGAGAAGTCTGTAGCCACGAGGATCGAGTCTACTAGTCGCGCGCTCCTTGGCCGCCGTGCGGGCCGGAGGCGCCGGGGCCCTCGGCCGAGCTGTCCTCGTCGAGGAGCGAGCCCTCGAACCACTCGTCGTCCGAGCCGGTGGTGGCGACGCACAGGATGGTCCGGTCACCGGCGCCGAAGGAGAAGGCCGTGGGGGCGAGCGCGACCATGGCGGGCTCGCCGGAGGCCGCGAGACCTGGCGGTGGGTCGGAGTCGACGAGCCTCGAGCAGGACTCGGCGGCGCTGCGCAGCATGGCGTCCTCGCCGGGGAAGGTCTCGAGGTGGAGCGTCATCTCGGCGACGACCTGCGCCTGGAACGGCTCATCGCAGCCGACGAGCTCGGTGCGCTCGGACCGGTCGGCGAACGCCTCGGCGGTCAGGCAGTCGCCGAGGGAGAGATCTCCTGCGGTGCCGACCCGCTCGGGGGTCCCCTGCTGCCGCAGCTCGGCGCCGCCCTCCCGCTCGCCCCGCTGCAGCCCGGGCGGTGCGAAGGCGCTGCCCGGGTCACGGGTCGGCTCCTCCTCGCGCGTCTCGCCCGGTGCCCCGCCGGGGGTCTCGTCGGGTGCCCCGCCCTCGGCACCGTCCTGCGCGGCGTCCGGGGGATTCTCGGGCGCCTGGTCGGTCGTTCCGCCCGCTGCCCCGGGAGCGGTCTCGGCGTCCGTGTGCGCGGCACCGTCCTCCTCCTCGGACAGCGCCGGCGAGTGGCCGAGGTTGCTCGACAGGTCGTCCCCGCCGACGAGGGAGTACGTGGTGGCGCCGACGACGACGGCCATGGCGAGCGCGGCAGCGGCGCCGATGAGGACCACCGGGCGGCGTCGACGTCCGGAACGAGCAGCGCCGTCCGCGCCAGGTCCGGCCGAGGTGGGACCGCGCCAGGCGTGGGCCCCGCCGGCCGGGGCTCGGCCCGGGGCGTCGTCGGACATGCGCGGCAGGCCGACCGCTGCGCCGGCTCCCCCGCCCGTGTCGAACGGACGGGCAGCGCCCTCGCTCGGATCCTCGATCTCCACGGAGCTCGGCACCGCCGTCGGACGCGCCTGGTCGGGCCGCACCGTCGCCGAGGCGGACTGCAGCCCGTGGAAGACCGTGCGCGGGAGCGCGCGACGGGCCGTGGGGCCGGTGGGCGTGGCTCGTCGCTCCTCGTCGGTGTCGACCCTCGCACCGGCGGGGGGCCGCGCACCACTGGGGGCGGGCAGGGCCGTGCCCGGGCGGGGGGCCGGCCGGGCGCCCGAGCCGCGACTGTCCGCGGCCTCGGGCGGCGCGGTGGGCGGCGAGTCGGCCGTCGGGGCGAGACGCGAGCGGTCGACGGTCGGTTCCGCTCCCGCCTCCGGGTGGCCGGGCCGGCTGCGCAGCGCGGGCCACCCGGCACCGGGCGGGAGCGGCACCTGGGCGCGCTCGACGGGCGGTTCGTCGTCGGGGATCTCGTGGTGCGCGGCGCCCCCCGGTGCCTCCTCGGCAGAGGCGTCGTCGGCGTGCGCGGGAGCGCGATCGGGCCCCGCGAGCGCGGGCCGACCGCCCCGGAGGCGCGACGAACGAGTCACGCAGCGACGATAGATAACGCGACGGAGGGCTCGCACCGCGGCGGATGGGGTGCGCTCCCCATGCCCCGTGGCACCACGACCTCACGGCGTGAGGCAGGGGTGCCCGGACGCCTCCGAGGAGGAGCTGCGTCGCACCGGGGACAGGGCGGCTCGGCCCGGGGTCAGGAGAACGCGCGCGGCGCGAGGAGATCGCGCCCGGGGTCAGGGGATCGGGCCCGGGGTCAGGAGACGAGGACGGCCGAGCCGTCCTGGAAGTTGCCCTGGATCGTGTCGGTGTCGTCGGCGGTCCGGGCGATGCACAGGACCTCGCGGTCACCCTGCTCCCAGGTCGCCTCGGACGGCGCGAGGGTCGAGAGGTTGATGCGGGACAGGTCGAGGTCGACCTCGGGCAGCGTGTTCCAGAACGCGTCGCACTCCTCGCGAGCCTCGGCGTTGATGGTCTCGACGCCGGGGAACTGGTCGCGGTCCTCGACGTCGAACACGTGGAAGAACTCCATGTAGTGCGGCTGGGCGCACGGCGTGAGGACGAGGTCGTTCGACACCGCGGTGTAGTCCTCGTAGAGGGCGCAGTTGCCGACCTCGATGTCGAAGACCGTGGTCGGTCCCGACGCCTCGACCCCGGGGGGCGCGGTGGGCCCCGAGGGCTGCGTCGTCGTCCCGCCGCCGGGATCCTGGTCCGGGCCGGGGGCCGAGGTGGTGGTCTCCGCGCCCGAGCCGGACGTGAAGCTGCGGTGCAGGAGCAGGCCGGTCACGACGAGCGCGACCACGAGGACGGCCGCGATGCCGAGGACGATGTACACGGCGCGGTTCCCGCCGTCGGGGCCGCCACCGCCGTTCCACGGGCCGCCGGGTCCGGGCTGCATCGGCGCCGGGTACTGACCCCCCTGCCAGGGGCCGCCGGGGCCGTAGCCCGCGGGTTGCTGGGGCGTCTGGGCGCTGCCCCATCCGCCCGGCGCACCGCTCCCGGGGCTCTGCGCACTCCATTGGTTCACGGGGTCACCGTAGCCAGAGCGGCGCACCACGGTCCCGCGCGTGGCGGGGTACACCTGTCCGGGCGCTCCGCCGCCGCCCCCGGGAGGCGTGGCGCCGGACACTGACGCGCCGTCGCCGATGGGCGATGATGGGCCGATGACCCGGCAACGCCAGACGTGGCAGCAGACCGCCGTCCGGGAGGCCATCGGGGCCGACTCGACGTTCGTCAGTGCGCAGGAGCTCCACCGCCGCATGCAGGGGTCCGAGCGGCAGGTCGGCCTCGCGACCGTGTACCGGGTCCTCAAGCGGCTCGTCTCCTACGGGGTCGTCGACGCCCTGCAGACCTCCGACGGCGAGACCCTCTACCGCGCCTGCGAGGTGGGGCACCACCACCACCTCGTGTGCGAGTCGTGCGGGGCGACCGTGGACGTCGAACCGCCCGACGAGTCGTGGATGGACGAGGTCGCCCGGCAGCACGGGTTCGAGAAGGTGCGCCACGTCGTCGACATCTACGGCCGCTGCGCGAGCTGCCGGGAACGCGCGGGCGCCTGAGTGGGTCGCGCCGCCGCCCGAGGCAGCCGCTCGGACGCCCGAGGTGGTCGCGCGGACGCCCGGCACGGTCCCCCGCTCCACGGACGTCCGCGAGGCACTCACCCGTCGCAGACGAGGCCGCGCTCGAGTGCGGCGAGGTTGGAGCGCATGACGTCCAGGTAGTCGGCGTCCGGGTCGGTCTGCCCCTCGATCGGGTCGAGGACGTCGGTGTCCACGTCGAGGTCGGCCGCGAGCGCCTCGACGACGTCGGGCCCGGCGATGACCTCGAAGTACAGGGTCTGGACGCCTTCGGCACGGACGACCTCGCCCACCTCGCGCAGCCGCGCGGGTGACGGCTCGACCTCGGGGTCGATGCCGCTGATCCCGACCTGCTCGAGCCCGTCGCGCTCGGCGAGGTAGCCGAACGCCTCGTGGGAGGTCACGAGTGTGGCGCCGGCGCACGCGGCGAGCCCCTCGCGGTAGGCGTCGTCGAGGTCCGTGAGCTCGGCGACGAGGTCGGCGGACCGCTCGGCGTAGTCCTCGGCGTTCTCGGGGTCGAGGTCGCCGAGCGTGTCCGCCACGCCGTCCACGAGGGGGACCACGAGGGTGGGATCGAGCCAGAAGTGCGGGTCGCGGGCGAGGTCGTCCTCCGCGACCCCGGCGGCCTCGGCCGCGTCGAGCACGGCGGCCGGGTCGGTGACGCCGATGGCGTCGTCGGTCGCCGCCTGGAGCCCGGGCACGTAGGTGACGAGGTCGACCGACTCCAGCTGTGCCACCTCTGCCGGCGAGAGCTCGAGGCTGTGCGGGTCGGCCCCGGGCGGGGTGAGGTTGTCCACCGACACGTGTTCCCCGCCGACGCGCTCGACGACGAACTGCAGCGGGTAGAAGCTCGCCATGACCACGACGGCGGCTGCGTCGGCGTCAGCGGCGGGGTCGTCGGCGTCCGAGCCGGAGCAGGCGGCGAGCAGCGCCGCGGCGGCGAGCGCCGTGCTCGAGGTGCGCGCGGCGGCGCCGCGGGTCCGACCGTCGGCGCCTCCGCCTCCGTCGGTGCTGCCGCCCGGGACGACGGCCGGGCCGGACCGTCGCGGGTGACGGCGCCGGGCGGGCAGGGGGATCGGTCGGGGGCGTGGGTGCATGGGTGTCCTTCCAGGGCTGCGGGGTGCCGGGCCGGCGCGGCCCGGCACCCCGTGCGAACGATCAGTGGTCGTGGTCGGACCCGGTCTCGCCGGAGTGGTCGTGGCCCTCGTGATCGTCCTCGCCGGCGCCGAACTCGGTCGATCCGGCCTCGACGTTCCCGGAGATGCCGTTGACCTCGTTGGGCGTGACCTCGAGCTCGGCGGTGTTCCACACCTCACCGGTGAGGATGTCGACGGCGTGGATCGAGCCCGTCGCCGGCTCGGTGACGTACGCGGTGCCGTCGTGGACCCAGAGCGCGGGTCGCGGCTCCTGCCACTCGACGGGCTCCTCCCACGGCTCGACCACGGGGTGGGAGGCGGTCAGCTCACCGGTGGCGGGGTCGATGACGTGCAGGTTCCCGTCGGTGCCGAGGACGAGGGCCTCGCCGTCGTCGCCGCGGGCCAGGGAGCGGAAGCTGTAGCTCGAGGGAAGGTCCACGAGCGAGAGCTCGCCGGTGGTGGTGTCGATGAGCGAGACGCGCTCGGGGCGCTCGAGCTCGGCGTCCTGGTCGGTCTTGTAGTCGCCGAGCACGATCGGGGAGACGTCGCTGCCGGCCTGGTTGCCGATGCGGCCGTACTCGTCGGGGCTGTCGACGTGGGTGATCTCGCCGCCCGAGTAGACCAGTGCGCCGTCCTCGCAGCCGATGACGACGACCTCGCCCTCGGCGGTCGCCTCGCCGTGGACGCCGGGGCACTCGTCGGAGGCGGCGATCTCCTCGCCGGCCTCGTCGAGCACGCGGATGCCGGTGCGGGCGTCCTCGGTGCCCTCGGAGACGACGAGCGAGCCGTCCGTGAGCTCGAGCGCGACGCCGTGGTGGGGCGACGGCGTCGTGTAGGTGCGCCCCTCGGCGTCCTCGTCGGCGACGGCGGAGGAGTCGAGGACGACGATCTCGCCGGTGGCGTCGTCGAACAGGGCCGTGCGCCCCTCATGGGGGACGACGTGGCCGGGCATGTCGGCCTCGACGAGCTGCTCGGTGAGCGCCGGGGGCGCCGTGTAGTAGTGCGAGTGGTCGCCGTGGGGCTCGGCCCAGGCTCCGGCGTCGAGAAGCTGGAAGCCGCCGGTGGTCGAGACGTAGAGGTGCCGACCGTCACCAGCGGGGTTGAGGCGGTTAAAGCCCTCGAGCTCGACGTCCTCGATCACCTCGAGGGTCGTGGCGTCGAGCACCTGGATGCCGCCGTCGTAGGTCAGGGCGATACGGGGCGTGGCGGCAGCGGCCTCGGTGGCCGCGCCGGCGTCGTCGTGGTCGTGGCCGGCCTCGGACTCGCTCTCGTCGGAGGAGGACTCCGAGGCCGTCCCGGTGGTCTCGCCGGGGTCCGTGGGCTCCGAGGCGTCGCCGGTCGGATCGCCCTCGGCGTCGCCGGAGCAGCCGGCGAGCAGGGCCAGCGGGAGGACGGCGAGCACCGCGAGGGCGCGGTGTCGTCGGGGGGCGGTGGTGGTGTTCATGGCTGGTGGGGCGCCGCCGGCGGCGGGCCCGGCTCCTTCCGGACTGGTGATGCGGACCGGGCGACACTAACATTGATGAGAATCATTATCGTTCTCTGTCCGGAACGATCCTGGAGCGGAGTTCCCGAGCCTCCTTCAGGGGCCGGCCGGTTCTGCCAGGCGCGACCGCGGGCTCGGCCGGTCCGGGCCGTCCCGGCCCCGCCACAGGGTCCGATCGCCCGCCCGGCCCGCCTCGCGACTACCCTCGAGACCTCCCCCGCTCCCCCACGAAGGCCTCATGAGCTCCGAACCAGCACCGACACTCGGCCCGACGGGCGGCCCCGGCGCCGCCGCCGCGCGCATGCGGTCGCTGGTGGCGGCGCGGCGCGGCGCGCAGCTCGCCCAGGGCGCGGACACCGAGGAGCTGGCGGCGCAGCTGCGGGAGGCGCTCGACGGCTTCGCCGCCCTGCGGATGCACTACCAGGCGGGTATCGAGGAGGTGCGGACGAAGGTCGACATCCTGCGCCAGGAGTTCGAGCAGATCCACGACTACAGCCCGATCGAGCACGTCCGCACGCGCCTGAAGTCCTCCGAGAGCCTGCTGGACAAGGCGTTGCGGACCTGCGACGAGCTCTCGCTGCCGGCGATCCGCCGTCAGATCCTCGACATCGCGGGGATCCGGATCACGTGCAGCTTCGTCTCGGACGTGTACTGGATCGCGCAGATGCTCGAGCGCCAGCCCGACCTCGAGGTGCTGCAGGTCAAGGACTACATCGCGCGGCCGAAGGCGAACGGGTACCGCTCCCTGCACCTCATCGTGCAGGTGCCGGTGTTCCTGTCCACGCACACCGAGCACGTGCCGGTGGAGCTGCAGATCCGCACGATCGCCATGGACTTCTGGGCCAGCGTGGAGCACAAGCTGAAGTACAAGTACGACGCCGATCTCCCGGCCCACCTCGCGGGCGAGCTCGACGAGGCCGCCCGGCTCGCCACCGAGCTCGACGAGCGGATGGGGCACCTGCGCGAGGAGATCCGACCGATGCCCGAGAGGGCAGGTGACGCCCACCCCCGCGGCGGGTCGGGCCCCGACCTCGGCCCTGTGCCCGAGCACTGAGATCCAGGCGGGAACGACGACCGCACGACGAGGGTGAGCCGGAAGTGAACGCACGTCCCGCGGCGCCGACGACCGACCCGTACGTGGTCAACGTGTCCGTCGAGTCGCCCTGTCACTGACGTCCGGGATGCGCGCCAGGTCCTGGGCGAGAAGGTTCTCCTCGTCGAGGACCCAGCCGAGCACGCGGGCCGTGAAGCCCCAGATGTAGGTGTCCTCGAACCGGAACGCCGGCCCGGCCCACCGCCCGCGGTAGGTGACCGTGGTGCGGTTGTTCGGGTCGAGGAGGTGGCTGCGCGTCACCCAGTGGGCGGACCGGGTCTCGTCGTCGTGCGCGATCCGCGGGAGGTGGTCGCCGGCTCCGAGCCGTGCGAGCACGGGCGTGACGACGTTGCCGCTCGCCCCCAGGTACAGCGCGGGCAGGGTGCCGAGGACCTGGGCCTGAGCGAGCAGCACCCCGGTCTCCTCGCCGCACTCGCGGAGGGCCGCGGCGACCGGCGTCTCCCCCGGGTCGATCCCGCCCCCGGGGAAGGCGAACTCGCCCGCGTGGTAGCGCAGCCTGGTGGAGCGGCGCACGATCAGGTAGGCGAGGTCGTCCCCGACGGGCCTGGTCAGCACCACGACGGCGCTGGCACGGGAGGTCCGGTGGTGCTCGGCCGTGGCGCGCGGCAGGCCCTCCCACCCCCAGGAACGGCTGGCCCACGGCAGAGGGACCTGGCCGGCGTCGCGCAGCGTCTCGGTCATCCGGCCCCTCCTTCCGTCCGGCCGTCGCGGCGCGCACCTTGCGAGCGCGACGTCGAACCCGGACGCGGACAGCCGATTCCCATCATCGCTCAGCCGGACAGCTCATTTCCCCGCCCCCGGCGGGGGGCGCTACCCGTTCTCGACGTCGATGGCCCGGGCGCGCCCGGTGACGGTGATCGTCACCGGCCCGACGGCGTCGCTCACCAGGTCCGGGACGAACATCGGGTCGACGACGGCGACGAGGGTGACGACGGCCGTCTCGCCGTCCTCTGTGCCGGTGGGCTCGCCGAACTCCACCGAGCGGATGCCGCCGCTCGAGGTGAGGTTCAGCTGCTGCAGGTAGGCGGCCGCCTCGGTACGCACCGTCTCGTCGGTGAGCAGGGCGTCGCGCTCCTCCGCGTAGAACGCAGCCTCCGCGACGGCGTCGGCCGCCGCGGAGGCAGCAGCGTCGGCGGCGGCCAGGGCCCGCTTGCGGTCGAGGTGGATCGCCGAGACCGAGATGATGACGAGGACCAGGGCGACCAGGACGACGAGGAATCCGATGCCGAGCACCATGATCCGTCCCGCCTCGGGGTCCTCCTCGGCACTGGTCGTGCGGGGTGCGGGTCGTCGGCGGTGCTCACCCTGCTCCGGGGCGGGCGTCACCCGGTCCCCCGGTGGTCCTCGACGATGACGAGGTGCCGGGACTCCACCGACATCGACGTCGGCACGCCCGCGATCGAGGCGGGGAGCAGCGGGAGTGCGACGGCCGTGGCGACCTCGACGTCGATCCGGGCGCCAGGGGTGTGGCACGGGTCGGCGGCGCACGTGACGGCGAGCGCCTCGGTGCCGTCGACGTCGAACCCCTGGTCGGCGAAGGCCAGCTCGACGGCTGACGCCGCGGGGCCGGCGGCCGCGGCCTCGCTGTCGGCCTGGGCGACGATGCGCCCGGCCTCGCGCGCGGCCCCCTCCGCGGCGAACGACGCCGCCTGGATCCGGCTGATCGCCACGACGACGTAGATGAGCGGGAGCAGGAGCAGAAGGGCCACGCCGAGGTACTCGACGACGGCGCTGCCGGCCTCCGGGTCCCGTTCGGGGCGGCGCGAGGGACGGATACGGGCTCTGGGACTTCGGCAGGGGCGGGGGTGGCTCACGGTTCCACCTCCAGCGCGGCGTGCCCGACGACCTCGAGCTCGCCGCCCGGGCCGAACAGGCCCACGACAGGCAACGGCGCGCGCACGCGGACCTGGAGGAGCGGGACGCCGCCGGCGGTGACGACGTCGGCCGAGACGTCCTCGGCGTAGGAGTCCGCGAGGCCGGCCCGGATGAGGTCGGCCGTCCGGGCGGCACCGTCGGCGGGGTCGGAACCGAGGAGCGCACCGTGCCGGGCACCCTCGGACGCGGAGTCGATGAGCGTGTTGCGCACGTGGAGCAGGAGCGCGAGCTGGAGCACCGCCGCGACGAGGAGCAGGAGCAGCGCCGAGACGAGGACGAAGTCGACGATGGCCGAGCCCCGCTCGGTGTCGTCGGCCGCCGGGTCCTCGCGATCGTCCTCGGCGGCAGCACCACCCGCGACGACGCTCCGCTCTGGTCGGACTAGCTCCCGCCGCCGAGCACGCGGTCGATCGCGGTCTGGAAGAGCTCGCCGAGCTGCGTCTCCGCGATCGCCCAGATGATGATGACCAGCCCCGCGGTCATCAGCGTGACCATGACCCAGCCCGGGACGTCGCCACGCTCCGGGTCGTCGTCGCGGAACCGGTCGCCCAGCCAGGTCAGCAGGGTCAGGAACTGATGCATGTCGGTCGCCTCTCGAAGTGGTGTGCGTCGTCGGATCGGGGTACGGATCTGCGGTCATAGGCCCATCCGGAGTGCTGCGAGCCCCGGGAACAGGGCGAACATGACCGTGGTGGGCAGGACGAAGAAGACGACCGGGACCATCATCGCCACCTCCTTCTTGCCGGCGAGCTCCATGAGCTCGCGACGGGTGGTCTCGCGGGCGTCCTGCGCCTGGGCTCGAAGCACCTCGGCGAGCGGCGTACCACGCTCGACCGCGCCGGCGACGGCATCGGCGAACCTGCTCAGGGCGGGCGAGCCGGTCCGGCCGGCGAGGTTCTCGAGCGCGACGATCATCGGGGCGCCCGCCCGCGTCTCGGCGAGCGTGCGCCGGAGCTCGTCGGCGACCGCTCCGTGGGCCACCGTCTGCACGCGCTCCAACGCGGGCACGAGCCCCTCGCCGGCGCCGACGGACAGCGCGATGAGCTCGGCGATGTCCGGCAGCTCGGCCGCGAGCCGTTCGCGTCGTCGCGCGACCTGCGCGGTGAGGTGCGTGTCCCGCATGACGGCGCCGCCGACCCCGAAGAGCACGACACCGAGCAGGAGGATCGGGGCGGGCGCATCGCGCAGGGCGCCCACGGTGAGGGCGACGACGAGCCCGGCCGCTAGCCCGATCGCCCCCCAGACCATCTGCTCGGTACGGAACTGGGCCACGGTCGTCGTCGACCCGACCTCGGCGAGGCGCCGGCGCACGGTCGTCGTGGTCGAGCCGAGCTTCTCCAGCACGGGCACGACGTCGTCGATCACCGGGGCGACGAGTCGCTCGACGACGGTCAGCGGCGTGCGGGCGGGTGCCTCCGCGAGCAGACGTGACGAGGTCGGTCGTTCGACGAGGTAGGGCGCGAGCCGGTCGGCCAGCCGCGGACGCCGGGCGCCGAGGCGTGCGACGACGACCCACACGCCGACGGCGAGGAGCAGGCCGGCGACGCCGCCGGACATGGCTGGGCTCATCGCAGCACCCGCGCCTCGTCGGGCAGGCGACCGAGCCGGAGCATGAGCCAGTACGCGAGCGCGGAGGTGGTGGCGCCGATGACGAGAACGACGGCACCGGTGCTCGTGCCGTACGCCTCCCCGGCCTCGGGGCGGCCAGCGAGGAGCGCGAGCACGACCCAGGGCGCGGCCACGGCGAGCCGGGCGCCGTTGACGGTCCAGCTCTGACGAGCCTCGAGCTCCCCACGCGTGCGCTGGTCCTCGCGCAGCATGTGTGCCAGGGCCCGCAGCAGCCGGGTGAGGTCGGACCCGCCCACCTCACGGGTGAGCTTGAGCGCCTCGACGATGCGGTCGGCCACCGGGTCGGCGAGCCGAGCCTTGAGACGATCGAGCGAGACGACGAGGTTGCCGGTGGCGCGGTGGTCTGCGACGAACCGCCGGAACTCCGGACGGACGGACTCCGGGCCGCGCTCGGCGAGCGTGCCGACGGCCTCGGGCAGCGATCGCCCGGCGCGGACGGCGGAGACGAGCGCGTCGATGACGTCGGGCCAGACCTCACGCAGCCGGGTGCTCCGGGCCCGGGCCCTCGAGGTGACGACGAGCCACGGCGCGACCGAGGCGATGACGCCGAAGGCCACCGCGACCGGCGCCGCACCGGTCAGCGCGAGGACAACGACGAGGACCGCCAGACCGAGCACCGTCGACACGGCGAGGAACGAGGCCGGGCTCACCGACGGCGAGCCCGACCGGGTGAGCACGTCCTGGATGTGGTCCGTCCACCGGGCGGTCCGGGTGGCTCGCTCCGCCGGCTCGAAGAACGAGAACCAGACGAGACACAGTCCGGCCCCCAGCAGCAGACCCGCGACGACGCCCACGTCAGCCGCCGGTCCCGGGGTGCCGTCGGGCGGCCCGGCGCGCGCCCGCGCACGCGGTGCGGTTCACGTGCGAGGCCTGCACGTCGGCCATGACGCCCCCCTGGCTGATGGTCCTGGTGTCCGGAGACACAATCGAGAGAGTAGTTCGACGGCGGGGGCCGCGGGCCGGTTTCCACAACCCCGTTCGCGGACCGGACACGTAGGTGTCCGACCGACCGGGCGACCTCATGTCGCGACGGTCAGGACTCGGCGAGCAGGGCGGCGACGTCGAGGCCCGCCCGGTCGAACCTCGGGTCCGGCCCGATGTGCCCGCTGGCGCGCACGAGGCGCTCGCCGCGGCGTTCGAAGATCCGCGACGTCTCCACGACGCCACCTTCCACCCGACCCGTGACGTGCACGATCTCGCGGACGGTACGTCGCCCGGTGTGGTCGAGGTCGAGGTGGACGACGAGGTCGACCGAGGTGGCGACCGTCGGCACGGTGAAGTCCGACGTGACGTTCTCCCCCGCGAGCAGCGGCAGCGTGCACAGCTTGGCGACGGCCTCCCGCGCCGAGTTGGCGTGCAGTGTCGCCGCCCCGGGCAGGCCGGCGTTGAGCGCGACGAGGAGATCGAACGCCTCGGCCTCGCGCACCTCGCCGACGATGATCCGGTCCGGCCGCATCCGCAGCGACTCCTTGACGAGCCGGCGCAGCGGGATCTCGCCGCTGCCCTCGAGGTTGGGCTGCCGGGTCTGCATCGCCACGACGTCGCGCCGGGCGAGGTTGAGCTCGAAGACCTCCTCGACCGTCACCACGCGCTGGGTCGCCGGGATCGACCCGCACAGGGCGGCGAGCATCGTCGTCTTGCCGGCCTGGGTCGCCCCCGAGACGAGGACGTTGAGGCCGGCACGGACGGAGCCGTCCAGCACGCGGGCGGCGTGCGGGCTGAGCGATCCCCGCTGGACGAGGTCGTCGAGCGACCGCGCCCGCACGAGGTACTTGCGGATGTTGACCGCCCAGTGCTCGCGCGTGATCTCGGGGATGACGACGTGCAGCCGTTCACCGCCGGGCAGCGCGGCGTCGACGAACGGCGAGGACAGGTCGATCCGTCGGCCGCTGGAGCGGAGCATGCGTTCGACGAGGTCCCGCACCTGCTGGGTGTCGAGCAAGACGGTGGTGAGCTCGGCCCGACCGTGCCGAGCCGCGAAGACCTTGCCCGGCTCGTTGATCCAGAGCTCCTCGACCTCCGGGTCGTCGAGCAGGGCCTGGAGCGGTCCGAGGCCGACGACGGCGTCCATCACGTGCTTGATCGCCGCGTCGACGTCCGCCAGCGGGGGCACGAGCCCCCGGGTCGAGCGTTCCTCGAACTCCGCGGCGGCCGCGACGGCCAGCGTCCGGGTGGTGTCGGGCTCGCGCGCGGGGTCGATGTCCCGCCTGCGCACGAGCTCGCGCACCTCGGACTCGAGCAACGCCAACGGATCGGTCATCCTGCCCCCAAGAGATATGCGATCACGGACCGCCGCCCTAGAACATATGGCGGATCGGGATCGTCCGTGCCAGTTTCGCCCTCCCGCCCGCCCTTGGGCGCTGTTCGTCCACAGGACGCCCAACGAACGGTATTACTGGTTATACTGGGGTGCATGAAGACCGCCATCTCTATCCCCGACCGCGACTTCGAGCGCTTCGAGCGAGTGGCCGCGCGACACGGCATGAACAGGTCACAGTTCTTTCGGCGCGCCGGACGACGGCTGGTCGAGGAGCTCGAGGGCGAGGCGGAGCTGACGGCTCTGGCGGATTCGGTGATCGAACGAGTCGGGCAACCCGGCGCGGACAGCCCGTTCCTGGACGAGTCGGAGCGCACGATGCTCAGGAGCACCGACTGGTGATCTCGCACGGCGACGTCGTCTGGGTCGACTTCGGCTCTCCTCGCGGCTCCGAACCCGCCAAGCGGCGCCCCGCCGTCGTCATGCAGGAGGACTGGTTGCTCGCCACCAGGATCTCCACAGTTCTCGTAACTCCCCTGACCTCGAACGTGGCCCTCGACGCGTTCCCGGGAAACGTACTGATTCCTGTCGACGCCGCCGGGCTCGAGAAGGACTCCGTCGCCGTCGTCTCGCAGGTCGGCCCTGTCGGCCGGGAGTTCATCGAGTCGCACCCGGTCGGGCGGGTACCGTCCTACCTGCTCACCAGGATCGCCGACGGCATCCGACTCGTCATGGGCATCTAACTGCTCACGGCTTATCGCAACCAAGGGCATCGACGGACTCGCCGACTCGCTGGTCGCGATCCGAAGCCAGCGCCCCCGCGACGACGTCCACCGCACCGGGGACCGCCGATGTCTATATTGATCAGGGTCGATACACGTTCCTGGGGCGGCGCGGCCCTCGCGCTGTCGCACGATGACGGGAGTCCGCATGAGCGGGACGGACGAGCTGGTCTCCTGCTGCAGCCCCGCCGGCAGCACCACCGGCGCAGCCGCGAGCGGCTGTTGCGGCTCGACCTCCGAGAGCACCGCGACCACGTTGTCGCTCACCCCGGTCGCCGGGCTGCGCGAACAGGTCCGCGAGCGGTACTCCGCCGTCGCGACGTCGGGCTCCGGCTGCTGCGGGCCTGTCGAGGACGACCCCCCCTTCGGTTCCGGGCTCTACGACGCGACCGCCCTCGTCGACCTCCCCGCGGACGCCATCGCGCTCTCACTGGGATGCGGCAACCCGGGCGCCATCGCCGAGATCGCGCCGGGCGACCGGGTGCTCGACCTGGGCTCCGGGGCCGGCATCGACATCCTCCTCGCGGCCCGCCAGGTCGGCCCGACGGGCCACGCGATCGGCGTCGACATGACACCCGCGATGATCGAACGCGCCCGGTCCAACGTGCGGGCGGCCGGGGCCACGAACGTCGACATCCGCGAGGGCGAGATCGAGAACCTGCCCGTGGCCGACGCCTCGGTCGACGTCGTGATCTCCAACTGCGTCGTCAACCTGTCCACCGACAAGCCGGCGGTCCTCGCCGAGACCTTCCGGGTCCTCACACCCGGGGGACGGATCGCGATCTCCGACGTCGTCGCGGAGGACCACCTCAGCGCCGCCGAGCGCGCCGAGCGGGGCTCCTTCGCAGGCTGCATCGCCGGCGCCCTCTCCCGCAGCGAGTACCTGACCATCCTTCGGAACGTCGGCTTCGAGGACCCCGAGGTCACGTTCACCGGCGACGTCGCGGCGGGCATGCACAACGCCCTCGTCTCCGCCGGCAAGCCCCGGACGGCCTGAGCGGCGACGCCCGGCGGGCACCGGACGGCCTGAGCCCTCAGCCCGGGCAGGTCCCCGCAGCTCGAGACCTCGCCGTCGACCGCTCTTGACCGATCGGTCTAGACTTGGACCGATCGGTCAACTTCGGGAGGGTTCATGAACGCCAGCGACGACCACCCCGGCGACGGCGCCGACGCCGCGCGCGTCCGCCGGCCCGCCCACGGCGTCGAGCGCCGCGCCATAGCGATGTGGGCGCTCCGGGCGCTCGCGGTGTGGGGCGCGGCACTCACGGCGCTCCTCGTCGCGTACGGCCTGTGGGAGTCGGCGCGGCCGTGGCTGCTGGCCCCCGCCGTTGCGGCAGGTGCGATGCTTCTCGTCCGGGTCGCCGTCGAGCCGTGGTGGCGCTTCCGCGTGCACCGGTGGGAGCTGACCGAGCACGCCGCCTACGCCACCACCGGGTGGCTCGTGCAGGAGTGGCGGGTCTCCCCGGTCTCGCGCATCCAGACCGTCGACGCCGTGCGCGGACCGATCGAGCAGCTCCTCGGCCTGTCGACGCTGCGCGTGACCACAGCCTCGTCCTACGGCGCGATCAAGGTGCAGGGGCTCGACCGCGCCGTCGCCGAGGAGGCGTCCACGCGGCTGGCGAAGGCGGCCGAGCTCACCGAGGGTGACGCCACGTGAGCGAGCACCCGTCCTCCCCCGACGATCGCCGGCCCGCGACGACGGACGGCGTCACGACCGCCCCCGCGTGGGACGGGACGCAGCCGGAGGTCGGCGTCGACCCGACGACGTCGACCCGCGAGCCGACGGACGAGGCGTCCGGCGATCCGGATGCCGCCCCGGCGTCGGACCCGACCCCGTGGTACCGGCTGAGCTACCGCGTGATCTGGGTCGACCTCGCGCGCAGCCTCGTCTCCACGCTGCCGGTCCCGATCGCCCTCGCGTTCGGCATCCGGCCCGAGCTGAGCACCCTGTGGCCGTTCATCTTCATCGCCGTGATCGGCGTGGTCGGCGCCGCGGCCGACCTCGTGCGGTGGGCGTTCACGCGGTACCGGGTGACGCCGACCCACGTCGAGCGCCGCACCGGGGTCCTCGTGCGTCGCCACCGCACGGTCCGGCGCGAACGCATCCGCAGCGTCGACACCGAGGCGAGGCTCCACCACAGGCTCGGCGGGCTGCGGGTCGTCGCCATCGGCGCCGGTCAGCAAGCGGCGGCGGGAGAGTCCGCGCTGCGTCTCGACGCGCTCGCGACCGCCGACGCCGAGCGGCTGCGCGAGGAGCTCCTGCGCACCCGGGTCCGGCCGGCGCCGCAGGTGCCCGACGGTCCGCCGCCCACGGACGAACCGGAGCCCGCGGACGAACCATCGCCTGCCGACGCACCGGTGACCGACGACGATCCGTCGACCGCCGACGACGGCCGCACGACGATCCTCGTGACCTTCCGGGCGTGGTGGGTGGTCTACCACCTGTTCAGCATCTGGGCCTACCTCATGGCCGCGGGACTGCTCTGGGGCGGGTACTGGTTCGCGCTGACGTTCGGCGTCGACCTGCTCCAGATCGGCGGCCGGCTCGTCGACTGGTCCTCGCTCGGCCTGATCGCGCGGATCGCGCTCGCGGTAGTCGCGGGCGGGCTGGTGGGCGCGGTCGGGATGGGCATCAACTTCCTCACGAGCTTCTGGCGCTTCGAGCTCGCCCGCGTGCGCTCGGAGGGGACGAGCTTCCTGCGCACGCGCCGCGGTCTGCTCAGCACCCGCGAGGTCAACCGGGACGAGGCGCGCACGCGGGGGCTGTCGATCGGCGAGCCGGTGCTCGGCCGGCTCATCGGCATGGCGGACACCAACGTGGTGACGACCGGGCTGAGCGTGTGGGACCCGTCCGAGCCGACCGCGATCCTGCCCCGGGGGCCGATCGGCGTGGCGCGCCGCGTTGCGGGCCAGGTGCTCGGCGACCCGTCGCCGTTCGACGCACCCCTGCGCCGCCACCCGCGCACCGCCCTCGTCCAGCGCGCCCTGTGGGCGACCGGCCTCGCCGCCGTCGTCGCGGGGGCGGTGGCTACGCCGGTGCTCACCGGCGCGGTCCCCGCGTGGGTCGGCTGGCTGCCGGTCGGGGCCTGGGCGGTCGGGCTGCTCGGCGCGATCGTCTCCTACCGGGCCCTGGGGCACGCGATCTCGGGCGAGCACCTCGTCGTGCGCTCCGGGCTGACGACCCGCACCACGACCGCGCTGCGCCGCGACGCCGTGAGCACGATCGCCGTGCGCCGCTCGCTGCTGCAGCGCCGGCTCGGGCTGAGCACGGTCTCCGCCATGACCGCCGGCGGGTGGGGCGCCTACGAGGCCCCCGACGTCGCCGCGGACGAGGCGGTCGACCTCGCCATGCGCGCCGCGCCGGGCCTGGTCGACGAGCTCCTGCTCGCCGAGCGAGCAGGATAGATCCCGTGACCACCCAGACGTTCACCGGCGCGGCGCGGCGCCGGCAGATCCTCGACGGCGCGATCTCCGCCGTCAACGAGGTGGGCTACCCGCGTGCGTCGCTGGCCGAGATCGCCCGCCGCGCGGACGTCGCCAAGAGCGCGGTCGTCTACTACTTCGGCTCCCGCGACGCGCTGCTCATGCACGTCCTCGAGCACGTGTTCGGCCATCTCGAGACCGCGCTCGCCGCAGCCGTGGCGCCGCACGAGGGCCCGACGGCGCGGCTGCGGGCCTACGTCGAGGCCTACCTGCACCACCTCGACACGCACCGGCCGGAGATCTCGGCCGGCGTCGAGATCGCCGTCTCCCACCGGGACGCGAAGGGGACCCCCGTCTACCTCGTCGTGAGCGAGGAGGACTCGGCGCTCCTACGGGGCATCCTCGGCGACGGCATGGCCTCCGGCGAGCTGCGTCGGATGCCGCTCGACGTCGCCGTCTCGCTCGTCGAGCACCTCATCGACGCCCCCACCACCCTCCTCGAACGCGACCTCGACGCGGACCTCGCACCCATGCTGGCCGAGATTCCGGGCCTCGTGCTCCGCGGCCTCGCGGCCGACTGAGACGCCCGCGCGAACGGCACCGTCGCGCTCGCCTCCCCTGCAGCACCGCGACTCGTGGACGACCTCCTGCTCGACGGCGAGCGCGCGGACGCGTGATCCGGCGGGGCCCGGCACCCCGGTCGCCCGCTCGCCGTCGATCGTGTCCCTGCAGTGGTCGGGGGAGGTCGACGAGCAACCTCCGCCTCACCACACGAGGATGCAGAACGGGTGCCCGGACGGGTCGGCGAGCACGTAGAGCGGCACGTCAGGGTCGTCCGTCCGGTCCATGATCAGCGCCGCGCCCAGCGCCTCTGCCCGTCCACGTTGTCGCTCGAGCTCGTCACGGTCGGCGACCGTCAGGTCGAGGTGCATCTGCATCGGGACGTCGTGGGAGGGCCAGGTCGTGCGCTCGAGACGCTCGACCTCCTGGAACGCCAACCGGTCGGCCCCCGCGCCGTCCTGCAGGACGAGCCAGTCGGCGTTGTCCGGACCGCCGGTCGGCGGCTCGTCCCCGGGTCGGTACCGGTAGCCCAGGAGCTCGCGGTAGAAGTCGGCGAGCCCGCGTACGTCGGTCGTATCGATCGCAGTGAGTCGGATGGTCGGGTACCCGGTCATGATCGCCTCCTCATGCGATCGTCCTCCTCCGGCCTCGGCGTCGCAACGGGACGACGGCCGTGGCCGTTCCCGCTGCCGGCTGTCGCTCGAGCCCACCCGACGGCGCACGCGCACCTATCTTTACAGCGACAACTTACCGGCGGTAAGTTCTGGCCATGCACCCGAGCTACCACCACGGCGACCTCCGGCGAGCAGTCATCGACGAGGCCCTGAGGATCATCTCGTCGTCCGGCCCCGAGCAGCTCTCCCTGCGCGCGATCGCCGCCGCGATCGGCGTCTCCCACACGGCACCCCGCCACCACTTCGGCTCTCGCGACGGCCTGCTGACCGCCATCGCCACCGAGGGCTTCGACGGACTCGCCGACGCCCTGATCGCCACCCGTGAGGGCGGCGGGACGTTCCTCGACGTCGGCGTCTCCTACGTCGGGTACGGCACCTCCCACCCGGCGCACTTCGCCGTGATGTTCGCCCCGGACCTCCTGCTGGAGGACCCGGAGCTCGCACGCGCGAGCGGCCGGGCGTTCGGCGAGCTCCGCTCCGGCGTCGAGGCGCTCGGTGCGGACGGGCGGGTCGAGGACGCGCACGCCGCCGTCGTCGCCGGCTGGTCGCTCGTCCACGGCCTCACCACGCTCGCCCTGACGGGCAACCTCGAGCGGGCCAACCTCACCGGCGGACGTCCCGCCCCCGAGCTCCTCGACCTCGTCCGGCGCGCCGCCGGGATGCTCTACGGGTCACCGGGATGAGCACCGTCGACGCCGTGCGCCGCGCGCGGGCCTGCCCACCCCGTGCGACGGCACGCCGCACGCCCGCGCGACAGCCCCATCGACGAAAGGCCTCATCATGACCGACCTCAACGCCGGGATCGTCCTGCTCACCGTGGTCGCGATCGCGTTCGGTGGCGCGTTCCTGCTGCGGGTCGTCGGCGGCCAGGTACCCGCCAACGAGCTGCAGCGCACCTACTTCCGGGCCGGCCACGCCCACGCCGGGGTCCTCGTCATCCTCGGGCTCGTCATCGGCCTCTACCTGCGCGGCGCCGACGTGCCGGCCTGGGCGGAGACGATGTCCGTCGGTGTGCTGCTCGGCGCGATCCTCATGCCGCTGGGCTTCTTCCTCTCCGTGGTCGGCCGCGACCCGCAGCGTCCGAACGCGATGCGGTGGTGCATCGCGGCCGGCGGGATCTCGGTGGTCGTCGGCGTGATCGGGGCCGGCGCCGGGCTCGTCGTCGTCGGCTGAACGCGCGGGGGACGCCGGCCGGCTCAGTCCCTCGCCGTCGGGGCCGGCCCGGCCGCGTCCGCGATGACGGCGAGCGCCTTCCCCAGCGCCACCGCCTGCTCGGCGTCGAGCCGGTCGAAGACGTACTCGCGCACCGCGGCGACGTGCCCGGGGGCAGCTGCCTCGACGACGCGCATCCCCTCGTCGGTCAGCGTCGCCAGCGTGAAGCGGCCGTCGGCCGGGTCCGGGCTGCGCACGAGCCAGCCCGCGCGCGCCATGCGGTCGGCGACCCGGGAGAGGTGGGACAGCGTGAGGTTGGCGGCCGCCGCTACCTCGCTCAGGCGCCGGGAGCCCCCCGGCGCCATCGAGACCTGCGACAGCACGTGGTACTCGCTCGCGCTCAGGCCGCCGTCCCTGCGCAGCTGAGCGTCCAGGCGCGCGGGCAGCCAGGTCATCGTCGACCACAGCGAGAGCCAGGTCGCCATCTCGTCGGCCGTGAGCCATCGCGGATCCGAGGTGCTGTCCATCACCCGAGCGTAGCAATGAGTTGCCACGGAAAGTAATAGCCCCTACCGTGGTTTCCGTAGCAAGCATTCCGGCCGGGCGACCACCACCGGCTCGGCCGGGTCCCATCAGACCCGGCCCGGTCCGGTCAGACCTGCCGGATCACCCGCACACGACCACCGAAGGAGCCCCCATGACCCTCATCCCGCGCACGGACCTCGACGTGTTCCCGCTCAACCTCGGCACCAACACCTTCGGGTGGACCTCGGACCGCGAGACCTCGTTCGCAGTGCTCGACGCGTTCGTCGCCGCCGGCGGCAACTTCATCGACACCGCCGACCTGTACTCCGTGTGGGCCGACGGCACAGGCGGCGTGTCCGAGCAGATCATCGGCGAGTGGCTGGCGGCGCGCGGCAACCGCGCCGACGTCGTCATCGCTACCAAGGTCGGCGGCCTGCCTACCCGTCCCGGGCTCTCGCAGGAGAACGTCACCGCCGCGCTGGAGGACTCCCTGCGCCGCCTGCAGACCGACCACGTCGACCTCTACTACTTCCACTACGACGACGAGAACGTCTCGATCGCCGACCAGGTCCGCACCGCGCACGCCCTCGTGGAGTCCGGCAAGGTCCGCCACATCGCCCTGTCGAACCACTCCCCCGAGCGTATGCGCGAGTGGTTCGAGACCGCGTCCCGCGAGGGGCTGACCGTCCCCGTGGCGATCCAGCCGCAGTACAGCCTCCTGCACCGCGCCGACGTCGAGCAGGGCTACGGCGCGATCGCCGCCGAGTTCGACGCCGCACTGCTGCCCTACTTCTCCCTGGCCTCGGGCCTGCTCACGGGCAAGTACCGCACGGCCGAGGACCTCGAGGGCGCGGCACGGAAGGACTTCGCGTCCGGGTATCTGGGCGACGCGACATTCGGCGTGGTCGACGCGCTCGTCGAGATCGCCGAGGCACACAGGACTGCACCCGCGACGGTCGCTCTGGCCTGGCTGCTCGCCAAGGGCGTCACCGCGCCGATCGCCTCGGCCAGCCGGGTCGAGCAGCTGCCCGCCCTCATGGCGGCGCCGTCTCTCGCCCTGACCGAGGACGAGATCGCCCGCCTCGACGCCGCGTCGGAGTCGTACGCGCAGGCGGCCTGACCCACCGGCCCCCCGGCCCGGCGACGGGCCGGGAACCGCGGCACTGCCCTGAGCGGCCCCGGACGACCCTCGGTCGTCCGGGGCCGTGCTCGTCCACGGTCCGCCGCGCGCCGCCGATCCTTGAGCTGCGGCGGGCGCGGCCCACCGCGCACCATGGGCGACATGGACCGAGCAGGTGGCCGTGACTCGCAGACGATCGCCGACGGCTATCGACTCTTCGCGAGACGTGAGGCGCGCGGCGTCTCGCCCGTGTACGAGGCGTGGTCGGAGGCCGTCGCCGGCGACGACGAGATCCTCGACCTGCTCGCGGATCTGCCTCGTGCCGAGCGCCAGCCGAATCTCGTCCTCGCGGCAGCACGCTTCCACGGCGCCGCCGCCACGGTCGAATCGTTCCGCCGGACGGTGATCGAACGGTGGGACGACGTACGGGAGACCGTCCTCGTTCGCGCGACCCAGACGAACGAGGCCGGGCGCTGTGCCGTCCTGCTGCCGTTCCTCGCGCAGCTACCGGGTCCGCTCGCGCTGCTGGAGGTCGGCGCGTCCGCCGGACTGTGCCTGCTGCCCGACCGATACTCGTATCGATACGGCGACGACACGCTCGACCCGGCCGACGGTCCGTCGCCCGTCACCATCGAGTGCGACCTCGGCGGCATCACGCCCCCGACGACGGTGCCCCACGTGGTCTGGCGCGCGGGAATCGATCTCTCGCCGGTCGACGTCGAGGACGACGACGCGCGCACCTGGCTCGAGACGCTCGTCTGGCCGGGTCAGGACGAGCGCCGCCACAGGCTCGTGTCGGCGCTCGAGGTCGCACGCCGTGACCCACCGCCTGTGGCGAGCGGCGACCTGCTCGACGTGCTCCCCGACCTCGCGGCAGGAGCTCCCACGGAGGCGACCCTCGTCGTCTTCCACACCGCCGTTCTCGCGTACCTGTCGGCCGAGGATCGAGCCCGGTTCGTCGACCTGGTCAGTGATCTGCCGGGCCGCTGGATCAGCAACGAGGGCAACGGCGTGGTGCACCGGGTCGAGGTCGAGCCCGAGGCGGCCGGCCGTTTCGTCCTGGCGGTCGACGGGGTTCCTCGGGCACTGACGGACCCGCACGGGCGATCGGCCGCAGCGCTCACCGGATGAGCGCGGGTCGCACGCCTTCGGCGACGACCGCCGGGCAACGTCTACCGTGTCAGCCGTGGCCTCGGACCGAAAACGACGACGAGCATTCCGCAAGATCAAGGCCGGTGACGGCAGCGAGCTCCAGCGCTTTCGCTGGTGGCAGACCTTCTTCCGGTCGCTCCTCCACGTGCGCCTCGGCGACGCGGCGGGCGAGTGGCCCATCTGGTCCGTCGACCTCCGCCACGGCGGCGACTCGAACGGTGAGGTCTGGGCCGTGCTCTACCGCGACGGGCAGCAGCACGCGCGGTCGAAGCTCCCGGCGATGTTCCCCGTGCCCGGCGGCACGATCGAGGTGGTGACGAGCGGGTTCGGGCTCCGGCGGTGCCACTTCGTCGCCCACGACGGCACGGAGCGCCAGCTCTCCCCCGACCCACGGTCGGCCGAGGGGCGGCGCGCCCGGCTCGAGCGCCGCCACCCGGGGGCGAGCCGCGCCCTCGGCGCCGTCTCGTGGATCATCCTCGCCGTGGCACTGGTGCTCGGTGTGCCGCAGCTCGTTCAGGAGATCACGCAGATTCCACCCGTCGCCGAGCGCCTGGGCACCTTCACATCGCCGATCCAGCTGCCCGTCTGGTTCAACGTCTCGCTGCTGGTCGCCACGCTCCTGGCCAGCACCGAGCGGGCGCTCAGGCTGCGCTACCACTGGCTGCTCGACGGCGGGATCTTCGACGGCGACGTCTGAGATCGGCATCCCTGTCTCGGTACGGCGGCGACGCCGCGCGGAAGCACTGCCGCCCACCGCGGGCCAGGCGCCCGATCAGAGCTCGTCGATCACCAGCTTCCCGACGTGCCGCCGCTCGGCCAGCTCGGCGTGCGCGCGAGCGATGTCCGCGAGCGGGTAGGTCGCCGCGACGACGGGGCGCACGCGACCCGTGCGGGCGATCTCGACGAGCGCGGCGAAGTGCGCCGGCGTGTGCATGCTCGACCCGACGATCGTGCGGTTGTGCAGGTACAGGCGCCGCACGTCGACCTCGATGCGGTGACCGCCGAGCGCACCCGCGACGACCCACCGGCCGCCCTCCCGCAGAACCCCGACCCCGTCCGCCACGCCGGTCCCGGCGACGACGTCGAGCACGACGTCGACGCCGCCCGGGGCCGCGCCCGCCACAGCCGCCCACAGGTCTCCCCCACGGTCGACGACGGCGCGGGCGCCCGCCGACCGCACGGCGTCGAGCTTGCCCGCACTGCTCACCGCGACGACGTCCGCGCCGCGCTCGGCGGCCAGCTGAACGAGCGCCAGGCCGACGCCACCGGACGCACCAGTGACGACGACGGTCTCCCCGCGCGTCACGCCGCCGCGCTCGATCATGCCGAGCGCCGTGCCGTAGGCGGTCGGCAGGGTCGCCAGCTCGGCGTCCGTCAGCGGGGAGTCGTCGACCGGGTGGGCACGCACGGCGTCGACCGCGACGAAGCCTGCGAACCCGCCGTCGCGCTCGCTGCCGAGCAGGCCGACCGGGTGCGCGTCGTCGGAGTCTGCGTCGTAGAGCGCGGGGTCGACGAGCACGCGGCGGCCGACGACGTCGGGGGCCACGCCCTCCCCGACCGCCGCCACGGTCCCGGTGACGTCCGCGCCCTGGATCCGCGGGAACGTCATGGGGCCGCGCCAGCCCGCCCGGGCGTCGGGGTCGCCCGGCAACCCGTAGGCGCCCTCGCGGGTCCACAGGTCGGTGTTGTTGAGCGCGGCCGCCCGCACGCGCACGAGCACCTCGCCGGGGCCCGGGCGTGGCACGGGCACCCGGGACAGCTCGACGGCGTCGGGACCCCCGTGGCGGCGCAGCACCGCCGCCGTCATCGTCTCCTCGGACATGTGACCTCCAGATGCCTCAATCTCACCGATCGGTGAACTAGTCTCGACGCTATGGTTCACACATCGGTGAGGTCAAGCCCGCCCGACCCGGACGCGCTGACCCCTGCCGCGCGGCGCATCCTCGACGCCGCGTCGCAGCTCTTCTACGACCGCGGGATCACGGCGGTCGGCGTCGACCTCGTCGCCGAGCGGTCCGGCGTCACCAAGCGCACGCTCTACGACCGGTTCGGCTCGAAGGACGCCCTCGTCGCCACCTACCTGCTCGCGCGCGACCGCCGGTGGCGCAGCGCGGTGGAGCGAGCGGTCGACGCCGCCGGCTCCGCGCGGGACCGGGTCACCGCCCCGTTCGACGCGCTGCTCGAGTGGTCGCCGGGCAGCTCGCGGGGGTGCGCGTTCGTCAACGCGCTCGCCGAGCTCCCCGACCCGAGCCACCCCGCCCACGCGGTGGCCGCCGACCAGAAGCGGTGGCTGCTCGACCTGCTCGAACGGCTCGCCCGGGAGGCGGGGCTCGCCGACTCCCGTGGGCTCGCGCTCACCCTGACCACGCTCCACGAGGGTGCGCTCACCCTGCGAGGCGCACTGCCGGCGGTCGGCGCGCCTGCCGCCGCCGCGCGCGCCGCACGAGCGCTGGTGGACGAGGCGGCATCCGTCACCGGACCGTGACCGGCGGCGCGCCAGCACCACCGGTCCGGCGGGCAGCGCCTACCGTGGGCGCGTGACTCGCTCGCCCATCGCGCTGGCTGCGCTCGCGACCCTGGCCGTGCCGGGGCTCGACGTCGTGGCCACCCGACCCCCGGTCCGCACCACCACCGACTTCCAGACCGTGGGGGTGCTCGACTCACGCGGTCACCACTGGGTGGTGCGGGCGCCGCGCACGGCGGCCGCGGGCGCGTCCCTCGAGGGGGAGGTCGCCCTGCTCGAGCGGCTGGCCGAGCGGGTCGACGCACGCGACCTGCCGTTCGACGTCGAGCGGCCCGCCGGGTTCGCCACCCTCCAGGGCGGCGGCCGGGCGATGGTCGCCCGCGAGCTCCCCGGCCGCGCGATCGACCCGCGCGACATCGACGAGAGCCCCGAGCTGGCGGACCACCTCGGGCGTGCGCTCGCCGCGCTGCACTCCCTGGACACCGACCTCGTGGGCAGCGCCGGCCTGCCCGTGTACGACATGGCGACCTACCGGGCCCGCCGACTCACCGAGGTCGACGAGGCGTCCCGCACGGGCAACCTGCCCGCCGAGCTCGTGCACCGGTGGGAGGCGGCCCTGGAGGCGGACGACCTGTGGCCCGCCGCCTCGACGGTCGTCCACGGGGACCTCGACGCCGAGCTCGTGCGCGCGTCCGGGGACCGCGTGGTGGCGCTGTCCCAGTTCGGGGACGCGCACGTCGGCGACCCGGCGGAGGACTTCGCCTGGCTCGTCACCGGGGTCGACCCGGAGACCTTCGAGCAGGTGCACGGCTCCTACGCCCGCCACGCCTCGGCCCCCGACGACCCGTTCCTCCTCGACCGTGCGCAGCTCGCCTCCGAGCTGCTGCTCACGCGGTGGTTGATGTTCGGGCTGCGCACCCGGGACGACGCAGTCGTGGGCGACGCGCGTCAGATGCTCGCCGAGCTGGCGTCCGACGTCGCGGACGCACCGCCAATCGGGGCCGAGGTGCGCGAGATCCTCGCCGAGACGGCGGCCGCGGCCGCGCCGGTGACCGTCGTCGGCGCCGCAGCGGTCCCGGACGCCACGGACCGGACCCTCGACGGCGACCGGGCGAGCGAGGAGCCGGCTGACACCGCCGGTGCTGCCCTGCCCGCCGACGAGCGGTCCGTCGAGCGCTCCGAGGGTTCGACGCCCTCCGAGGCGGACGAGCCCGCCGCCGGTCCCGACGGCGCGGCGGCCGAGCTCGACACCGAGGCGTGGCCGGCGTTCGACGTCCACCCCGGCGAGTCCCCGGACGCGCCCGGCGTCCCGGAGCCGACCGCGGCGACGGCGGACCTCACCGAGGAGTACGAGCAGTGGCGCCGCGAGGGCCGCGAGCCGTAGGGCTACGCGTCGCGCGCGTCAGCTCCCGGGCCGGACCCCCCGCTCGATCGCGGACCTGATCCGCGCCTCGACCGCGGCCTCGTCGTCGGTCCGGGCGGGGATGGTCTCGGCGTGCAGCACGTAGTACAGGTGCGCGCGCACCTGGTCGATCGGTACGCCCTTCGCCCGCGACCACGCCAGCCGGTTGACGTCGAGCTGCAGGAGCTTCGCCGCCCGCTCGTCGGGCCCCGGCACCCGACCGGTCTTCCAGTCGACGATCTCCACGGTCCCGTCGACGTTCGCGTACACGGCGTCGATGCGGCAGCGCAGGACGAGCGGACCGACCGACACCTCGACGGCCTCCTCGACGGCGGTCGGTCGCCGGCTGCCCCACTCCGAGGACTCGAAGGCGTCCTGGAGTCGGCGGAGCTCGCGCTCGTCGACCGGGCCCCGGCCCGAGGCGGTGCCGGCACTCCCGCCGGCCCCGGTGGGTGCTCCCCCCTCGTCCGCGTCACCGTTGTCGGGGTCGAGCCCCAGGGCGCCACGCTCGGCGTCGTCGAGGTGGCCGGCCAGCCCGGTGAGGACCTCGGCCTCGAAGCGCCGCTCGACCCACTCGTGGAACCGCGTGCCGAGGTCGGCCTCGCGCCGCGGCGCCCGTGGCACGGGGCGCAGGATCTGCCGGGCGAACCATTCGGGGTCGCCCGCGAGCGAGACAAGACCGGTGGCGGCGAGGTGGTCGCCGAGCGGGACCTCGCCGCGGCGGGCGAGAAGCTCGTCGCGCTCGGCGAGCAGCAGCGCGGCGGCCCGGTCCCACCCCGAGGCACCCTCCCCGGCCTCGATATCCAGCGGCCCTGCCGACGCCGCGTCGACCGCGCGGGCGGCGGCGCGCACCCGACGGACCGCCTCCCCCTCGCGTCCGGGCGGCGGTGGCCAGGTGGCGACCCGCGCGCGCCCGATCTGCGTGTTCTCCTCCGGCGCATCGTCCGGGCGGTCGAGCAGGTGGCCCGTCAGCGGCTCGACCACACCGGCGTCGACGGCCTCGTCGAGGAACGGGGACCGGTACCGCTGCGTCTTCGTCTCCTTGGTGAAGCTCGCCCAGGTGAGGAGGAGCTCGCTCCGCGCGCGGGTGACGGCGACGTAGGCGAGCCGTCGTTCCTCGGTGAGCGCGTGCAGGCCGGCGGCGCGCCTGAAGTCCTCGAGGGCGTCGTCCATGCCGTGCTGGTCGGTCGCGTCGGCGAGCTCGAGCTTTGGGAGCCGGTCCGCGTCGCCGCGCACGCTCGCCGGGACGGAGCCGCGGTCGGTGAGCCAGGCGGAGTCCTTGGGGACGAACTCGGCGGGGTTCGCGAGGCTCGCGGGTACGGACACCTTCGGGAACGAACCGAGCGACAGCCCGGGGACGGCGACCACGTCCCACTCGAGCCCCTTCGACCGGTGCATCGTCATCAGCTGGACGACGCCGCGCAACGGGTCGTCGACCTCCGACTCGCCGGCCTGCGCGTCGGCCAGGCCGCCCTCCTGCTCCTCCGCGCGGTCGAGGTAGGCGAGGAAACCGGCGACCGTCGCGCCCTCGATGCCGTTCGCGTAGGTACCGGCGAGCCGCACGAGCTCGTCGAGGCCGGCGCGGGCGGTCGCCGGAGCCTCGCTCGACGCGGCGACGACCTCGAGGTCGAGGCCGAGCGCCTCGATCGCCACCCCGACGGCGTCGTGGACCGGTAGGCGCACGACCGAACGAATGCGGCCCAGCGCACGCGCCAGCCGCGAGAGCCGGTCGCGGGCGACGTCGGTGAGGGCGTGACCGGCCGAGGCCCACCCGTCGCGCGGGAGGTGGTCGATCGCCTCGGCGAGGGACTGCTCCTGCCGTGGGTCGATGGCCGTCTCCTCACGGTCGAGACCGGCCTCGCCCGCACTCTCGCCAGGCGCGTCGTCGGCGAGTTCCGCCGTGCCCGCCTCGGCGCCGTCGCGGAGCCCGAGCCGCGCCAGGTGCCCGGCCCACGCCCAGAGCGTGCGCAGGTCGGCCAGCCCCAGCCCGAGACCGGTGACGAGACGGACGAGCCGGTCGCCCCGCGTGGGGTCGACCGCGACGGCGAGCGCCGCGCGCACGTCGAGGATCTCCGGCCGGGTGACGAGCCCGCCGACCCCGACCACCTGACACGGCACGCCCTCGGCGCGCAGGGCGTCCTCGACGAGTGCGAGCTGGGCGTTGGTGCGGGTGAGCACTGCCGCCGTCGGGCCGGAGCCCGGTCTGCTCGCCTCGGCGGCGACGTGGGGCTCGTACCAGCGCTGCCGGAGCGCGAGAGCGAGCCCCGCCGCCTCCTCGCCGTCGGTGGCGAACCAGGCGCCCAGCACCGTCCCGTCCCCCGCGCCGGGCCGAGCGTCCAGGGTGGGCAGCCCGAGGCCGGAGCCCGAACGGAGCGGGCCGGCGATCGCGTTCGCGACGTCGAGGATCGCGTGGTCGTTGCGCCAGGACACCGACAGGTTCCGCACCGCCGCGGGCTCCGCGCCGCCGAACCGGGTCGGGAACTCCTCGAGGGCGGCGGCAGAGGCGCCTCGCCAGCCGTAGATCGACTGGTGCGGGTCGCCGACCGCCGTGACGGGCCACCCGCCGCCGAACGCAGCGGCCAGCAGGTCGGTCTGGGCCACGGAGGTGTCCTGATACTCGTCGAGCAGGACGAGCCGGTACCTCGCGCGGAGCTCGTCGCGCACCTCGGGGATCTCGGTGACGATCCGACGGGCGGCGTCGGCGATGTCGGCGAACGTGGCCACGCCGTTCGCGCGGCGCTCCTCGCGCAACGTCTGAACCATCTCGAGGAGCTCGACGCGGGCGAGGTGACTGGTGGCCACCGACCGCACCTCCGCGCTCGGTCCCTTCTTCCGCCCCGAGACCGGTGCCTCGAGCAGGGTCGACGCCGTCGCCGCCAGCTCGGTGCGCAGCGCCTCGGGCGTGACGTCGGAGGCGACGAGCGACATGGTCTGACCGTCGAGGTCGAGCACAGCCTTCACCAGGGTCGACAGCGCGGTGTCGGAGGAGTGGGCGAGCGGCCCGGTCCAGCCCGCGACGACCCGGTGGGCGAGCTCGTAGGTCTCGGCGGCGGTGATGAGGCGGGCGGTGGGGTCCAGGCCGAGCCGCAGGGCATGGTCCGTGTAGATGGCCCCGGCGAACGAGTCGTACGTGCTGACCTCGGGCCGCTCGGCCTCGAGGTCGTCGCGTGGTGCGGTCCGTCGGTGGCCGAGCGCCCGCCGGAGCGTGCCGAGCCGCTCGCGCAGGCGGACGTCGAGCTCGCCGGCCGCCTTGCGGGTGAACGTGAGGCCGAGGACCTGGTCGGGTCGCACGAGGCCGGCGTGGACGAGGTGGACGACCCGCAGCGACATCGTCTCGGTCTTTCCCGAGCCGGCGCCGGCGACGACGAGCTGGGGCGCCATCGGATGCGCCATGACGCCCGCCTGCTCCTCGGTCGGCGCGTAGCTGCTCCCGAGGAGTCGGGCGGTCCCGGCCGGCGTCACGGCCTGCGGCGTGCCGGGCTCGGTCATTCCGTCTCCTCGGAGGTGGTGGTCCCGCCGACGCGACGGCCGGCGGTCTGCAGCGGGCAGGAGGTGCGGACCTCGCAGAAGTCGCAGTACTTGTTCGTCCGGACGTGGACACCGGCTCCGGACATCTCGGTCACGGCGCGATCGACGAGCTCGTGCGCCCACGTGCCCCGGTCGGCGCCGAGGGCGTCCTGCTCCCGGATCGCCACGGACTTGTTGGGGGTGCCGAGGAAGACCAGCCGCGCGCCGGCGGGTTCCGCCCCCTCACCGCGGCGGTGCCGTTCGAGCAGGGCCGCCTGGTAGGCGCCGAGCTGGGCGTGCTCCTCGACCTCGGCCTGGCTGATGCCCTTGCCGGTCTTGAGGTCGGCGACCACCACCCGCCCGTCCGACTGGGTCTCGAGCCGGTCGATCTGCCCGCGGACGCGCGCCTCGCCCACGATCTCGTCGACGTCGACCTCCGTGGCGACCTGGACCGGAACGGCGACGTACTCGGCGAGCCGCTCGACGAGCCGCTCCGCCTTGGCCCGCTCCTGGTCGGCGGCGAGGCCCTCGCCGAGGTCGAGCTCACCGATCCGCTCGTGCAACGCGGACCGTAGCTCGTCGCGGCTGCCGGCCGGGTGCTGCTCGGCGATCTCGTGCACGAGGGTGCCGAGCGCCTGGCTGTCTGAGTCGCCGCCCCGCCCGCCGAACCGGGTGAGCGCCCACCGAAGTCCGCACGTGGTGACGGACTCGACGGCCGACGGGCTGACGGTGACCGGCTCGTCCGTGCTCCTCAGGGGCGCGAGCGTGCTCACCTCGTGGGCGAGCACCCACTCCTGCGGGTCCGCCCCTGCCACGCCCTCGGCGCGCAGCCGCGCGAGGACCCGGGCGGCGTCGGCGTCTCCCGGATCGTCGGCGAGGCGCCGGCGCAGCCGCGCGACGAGCTCACGCAGGTCCCGGGCCACGATCTGTTCCCGGTCCGCTGGCCGTGGCCGTGCGCCGGCGTCCGGAGCCGTGCGGGCCCCTGCGTCGCCGCGGTCGTGCGCGGCCGCGTCCCGCGCGAGGAGCTCGTGGAACAGCGAGGGGCGCGTGTCGACGCCATCGACGGCAGTGACGAGGAGCTTGCTCGTCGCGCGGGAAGTCGCGAGCACGAGCTGGCGCAGCTCGTCGTCCCGCACCTCCTTGCGGGCCTCGGTCCAGCGGTCGGCGCCGTCCCCGCGGCCGGTGACGACGTCGACGAGCGCCTGGCTGCCGAGGATCGTGTCGCGGCGGCGCATGTCCGGCCAGACGTCCTCCTGGAGGCCGGCGACCGCGACGAGGTCCCACTCCTGCCCGGCCGCCTGCGCGGGCGTGAGCACCTCGACGAGGTCGCGGCGGCCCGACTGGGCGGCGAGGGTGTCCTCGGCGACGCGCTGCTTCTCGACGCGGTCGACGAATCCGATCGCACCGGCCGTGGCGCCGCGCGCCTCGTACCGTTCGGCGGCGTAGAAGAGGGCGAGCACGGCGTCCAGGTCGGCGTGCGCCTGTGCGGCCCCGGCTCCCCCGTCGATCGCGCGCGTCTGCCACGGCTCGGCGAGGCCGGCCGCGTCCCATGCCGCCCACAGGACCGCCGTCGGTCCCTCTCCGGCGACGAGCGCGGTGCGCGTGCGCCCCACCACCCGCGCGACCCGCACGAGCGGGTCGGTCAGGGCTGCGGACATGGACCCGGGCAGGGCGGCGACGCCACCCTCGTCCACCGCCGCCACGGCGTCGAGCAGGACCGTGTCGGAGTCGACGGCGCCGCCGCGCGCCCCGCTCGCCGCCCGCAGCGTGCGCATGAGGCTGCGCAGGCCCACCGGGTCCGCACCGCCCACGGACGAGAGCATGAGGTCGCGCAGCGCCCGGCCCGTCGGCCCCTCGGCGGCCACGCGCACGGCCGCCAGGAGGGGTCGCACGGCAGGCTCGTCCCGCAGCGCACCCAGTCGACCCGGGGAGACGGGGACGCGCCGGGCACCGAGGAGCGCCCGCATCGAGCTCGCCTGACCGCTCGTCCGCACGACGACGGCGCACCGCCGGTACGGCAGGCCGTCGACGAGGTGGGCCTGGCGCACGGCGTCGGCGACGGTGTCGGCCTCGACGGCCGCGGAGCTGAGTGTGCGTACCTCGACGGCGGGCCACGGCTCGTCGCGGTCGGCCGTACGGCCCGCGTCTCGGTCGGCGTCGATCCCCGACGCCCCGGGATCCGGTGCAGGAACGGCTCCTCCTCCGGCGACCGGCGATCGCCGACGCGCCAGACCGGGCCCGCCGGCGGGCAGCCGCTCGGTCAGCCGGGCCACCGCGGCGCGCAGGCCGCGCGTCCCGCGGTGCACCTCGGGCAGGAGCCGGACCTGGGCGCCGAACCCCCCGTCGGAGAAGTCCGACGTCGCCTCGGCGACCAGGGTGGGGCTCCCGCCCCGGAACGTCTGCACGGCGACGTCGGGGTCACCGAGCAGGAGCAGCCGCGCACCGTCCCGGACGAGCACGCGCAGCAGGCGCGCGGTCGAACGGGTGACGTCCTGGTAGTCGTCGACGACGACGAGGTCCCACCGCGGCACGGTCGGTGCACCGGCGGTCCCGGCCGGGACGCCGGTCGGTGGTACGTGCCAGGAGTTGAGGACGAGCGCCGCCTCGTCGACGAGTCGCGCGGAGTCGTAGCGCCGATAGCGGCGCTCGGGGCCGAGTCCCACGGCGGGCGCCTGCTCGTCGGCCGCGTCCTGAGCGCCGGTGCTGTCGCGGTACTGCTCGAGGACCGCGGCCACCGCGGCCCACTCGGGCCGGTCGTGGTCGGCAGCGAGACGCCGGAGGTCGTCGGGCTCGAGGTCGAGCTCGCCCGCGCGCGCCAGGATGTCCCGCAGCTCGTGCCGGAAGGCGTCCAGCCCGAGCGCCTCGGCGGGTACGGACGCAGGCCACCCGGGTGACGTGACCTGCCCCGAGTCGTGCGCATCGAGCAGCTCCGCGAGGATGCCGTCCTCGTCGGGGCCGGACAGGAGAGCGGGCTCCGGACCGCCCCAGTAGGCGGCGTGCTGCCCGAGGAGCGCGAACGCGAAGGAGGTCGGCGTGACGACCTGCACCGCGGCGTCGTGCGCCCCGGTCCGGTGGGCGACCTCGTCCCGCAGACGACCGGCCACGCGCCGGGACGGTGTCAGGAGCGCGACGCGGCGGCCCGCGCGGGCCGCCTCGACGACGGTCTGCACGGCCAGCGTGGTCCGCCCCGCGCCGGGGGCGCCGAGCGTGAGCAGGTGCGGGCCCGGGCCGGCCGCCAGCTCGTCCGCGACCGACCGGGCCACCTGGCTCAGCGGCACCTCGACGGGCTCGGGAGCGGTGTCGAGGCGCAGCCGAGGACGGACCGGGGAGGACATGCCGTCATGCAACCACGCAGGTCCGACATCCGCGGTGCGCCCGTGGGTCGACGTCCGGTTCGCCCGGTCGGCGGGTGCTCGGATCGGTCGCGCTGCGGCAGGCCGACCGGCGCAGCGCCCGGCCCCCCGCCCGCTGCGGGCTCTACTCCTCGGCCACCCAGGCGTTGGGGACGCAGTCCTGCAGGCTGATCGACTGCTGGACCATGACCGGGGCCGGGTCGCCCGGCGCGGGGCAGTCCACGTGCTGGTACCCCAGGAGGTGACCGACCTCGTGGTTGACGAGGTACTGCCGGTACTGCGGCAGCGTCCCGCCGGCCTCGAGGAACGGCTCGATCGACTCCCCGAACCGGTCGGCGTTGAGGACCGCCCGGCCGTTGCGGCCGCACGAGTAGATGCCGCCGACGTCGAGCGGCTCGCACAGCTCGATGCTCAGCGGCCCGTCCGCGAGAGTGACACCGAAGTCCGCGTCCTCGCCGTCGACGCGCTCGAACGCCACCGAGCCGTCGTGGCCCCAGCCGCGGTCGTCGTTGAGGGTGTCCAGCACGTAGTCGGCGAACGCCTCGCGGTCCACCGGCAGGCCGCGCTCGACCTCGACCCGCACGCTGTAGGTCCGCTCGGCCTCGCGCGGCGCCGGATCGGTGCCCGCCACCACGCGCAGGGAGCCGGATCCCTCCGCGGCCACGAGATCGCCCCGGATCCCCGCGCCGTAGGCGTCCTCGTCCACGCCCTCGGGCAGATCGACGTCGGTGTCCCCGGCCCCGTCGGCCGCCGTGCCGTCACCGTCCGTGCCGTCGGGGACCTGCACGAGCTCGAGCAGGGTCGGTTCGTCGTCGTCGGGCAGCAGCGGTCCCGGGCGCGCGGCCCACGCCGCGCGCAGGTCCACGTCGCTGCCCGCGGCGTGCTCGTCCGCGACCGTCGGCGCGGCGAGGAGGGGCGACGAGACCAGCGCGGCGCACGCGAGAACGCCGAGAACGGTCGGGAGTCGTCTGGAGTCGGACATCGCCGACCAGTCTGGCAGCCGGGCCCCGACCTGTCAGTGAGCGCCCTTACGATGGAGCAGCACCACCTCGGTGACTCGCTTCCCAGCACGAGGCCCGCCGCGAGCGGGCCGGACGGAGGAACATCAATGCAGGTCACGATCGGTATGCGGTCGAGCATGCGCGACGTCGTCGTCGAGATCGACTCCGACGAGGAGGCCTTCGTCGCCTCCGTCCGTGAGGCGCTGGCGTCCGACTCGCCGCTCGACGTCACGGACTCCAAGGGCAAGCGGTTCCTCGTGCCCGCCGCCGCGATCGGGCACGTCGAGATCGGCGCGGTCGAGGACCGCCGCGTGGGGTTCGGCCTGGGCTGAGTCCCGTCCCACTCCTCCGGTCCCGCCGAGCGGCGCCGGGAGGAGTATCGTCGAGGGGTCCCGGCTGACCGGTCGTTGTTCCTGCGAATCCTCGGGCGCCCAGCGCCCTGCACCGTGTGCGATCGGCTGCCCGCGCCAACCCGGCGCACCGCCGACCGAAGAAGGATCATGACCACCCCTGCCACCTCGGGCGTCGTCGACGTCTCCGGCGCCCACGCGCCCGTCGAGACCGACGCCGCCACCCCCGACATCACCGATGCCGACACGCCCAGCGTCCCGGCCGAGCAGACGTTCGCCGACATCGGCGTCGCGGAGCCGATCGCCGGCGCCCTGCGCGACGTCGGCATCACGCACCCGTTCCCGATCCAGTCCCTCACCCTGCCCGTGGCGCTCAAGCGCGCCGACATCATCGGCCAGGCCAAGACGGGCACCGGCAAGACGCTGGGCTTCGGCATCCCGCTGCTGCAGCACACCCTCGCCCCGGGCGAGGACGGCTACGACGAGCTGCTCGACCCCGGCGCCCCGCAGGGTCTCGTCGTCGTGCCCACCCGTGAGCTGGCCAAGCAGGTCGCGGAGGACCTCGTCGCCGCGTCCCGCCGCCGCTCCGTGCGGATCGTCCAGGTCTACGGCGGCCGCGCCTACGAGCCGCAGATCGCCGCGCTCGAGGCCGGCGTCGAGGTCGTCGTCGGTACGCCCGGCCGGCTCATCGACCTGCTCAAGCAGAAGGTGCTGCGCCTGAGCGCCGTGTCCACCGTCGTGCTCGACGAGGCCGACGAGATGCTCGACCTCGGCTTCCTGCCCGACGTCGAGACCCTGCTCTCCCGCACGCCCGCCAACCGGCACACGATGCTGTTCTCGGCCACGATGCCGGGCGCGGTCGTCGCGCTCGCGCGGCGCTACATGACGCGGCCGACGCACATCCGGGCCCAGGACCCCGACGACACCGGCGCGACGGTCAAGGCCACCCGCCAGGTCGTCTACCGGGCGCACGCGATGAACAAGGTCGAGATGCTCGCCCGGATCCTCCAGGCGCGCGAGCGCGGGCTGACCATCGTCTTCACGCGCACCAAGCGCACCGCCGCCAAGGTGGCCGACGACCTCGCCGACCGCGGGTTCGCGTCGGCCGCGATCCACGGCGACCTCGGCCAGGGCGCCCGTGAGCAGGCGCTGCGCGCGTTCCGCACCGGCAAGGTCGACATCCTCGTCGCCACCGACGTGGCCGCCCGCGGCATCGACGTCGACGACGTCACGCACGTCATCAACTACCAGTGCCCCGAGGACGAGAAGATCTACCTCCACCGCATCGGCCGTACCGGCCGCGCGGGCAACTCGGGCACCGCGGTGACGTTCGTCGACTGGGACGACATCCCGCGCTGGTCGGTCGTCAACAACGCGCTCGGCCTGGGCCTGGCCGAGCCGCCGGAGACGTACCACACCTCCGAGCATCTCTACGCGGACCTCGACATCCCCGAGGGCACGGGCGGCACGCTGCCCCGCTCGGCCCGCACGCGCGCCGGGCTCGGCGCGGAGGAGGTCGAGGACATCGGTGAGACCGGGAAGTCCGCGGGCTCGCGGCAGAGCTCGCGCCGGTCCGACGGCGGGCGCGGTGACGGCGCCCGACGCGACGGGCCGCGCTCCGGCGGTAGGTCCGAGGGCGGTCGGCCCGACGGCGCGCGTTCCCGGCGCTCCGGCGAGCAGGACGGCCGGTCCGAGCGCTCCGGCGGCGAGGGCGGGTCCGGCCGACCCAGGCGGCGGCGTCGCCGTCGCACGGGTGGTTCCGCCGGCGGCGGTCAGGGCGCCAGCGCCCCCGCCTCGACCGACTGAGCCCCGGCCGGCCCGGAGCGGTTGCCCCCGAGGCTCCCGCTCCGGGCCGCGCTCCTGATGTCGAGGTCGTGCCTGCGGTGGCGAGATCGTGCGTGCGAGGCACGAACTCGCCAGCCCAAGCACGACCTCGCTCGCCGAGGGCGCGCGGGAGCGGGTCCGGTCAGCGACCGGCGAGGTACATGTCGACGAACGCGAAGGTCGCCGTCGCGACGAGCTGCACCGCGATCGCGGCGAGCAGCATGCCGGACAGGCGCGTGACGAGCGTCGTCCCCGAGACCCCGAGCACGCGGTGGACCACGCTCGAGAAGCGCAGCGAGAGCCCGATGACGACGTGCAGACCGACGATGCCGATCACCACGCCGGTGAGCTGCGGTCCGGTGTCCGCGTCCTGCACGGCCAGCATCGCAGCGACGATCGCGCCCGGCCCCGCCATGAGCGGGGTCCCCATCGGCACGAGCGCGACCGCGGCGCCGGAGCCCGAGGGGCCGGGCTCCTCGGCGGCCCCGCTGAGGAGCTGCATGGCCACGATGAGCAGCAGCAGGCCACCGGCGAGCTGCAGCGCGGGCACGGTGATGCCGAGGAAGTCGAGGATGTAGGGCCCACCGGCCGCGAACGCCCCGATCACCCCGAGGGAGACGCACGTGGCGGCGAGCGCCGCACGGCTGCGCTCGCGGATCGTCATCGTGGAGGTCAGGGACAGGAAGATGGGCAGGTTGCCCACCGGGTCCATGATGACGAACAGCGTGACGAAGGTGGAGACCAGGACCGCGAGGTCGACGAGGTCGCTCATCGCGCGTCCCGGTGTCCGGCGCCCGCGAGCGGGAGCGTGCCTGCCGCGACGATCCGCTCGAGCTGGCCCGGGTCGGTGAGGTGGTCGCCCAGGCGGTTGGTCTTGCCTGTGCCGTGGTAGTCCGAGCTGCCCGTGACGAGCAGGTCGTGCCGCTCGGCGAGGCGCCTGAGCCCGGCGCGCGCCTCGTCGTCGTGGTCGAGGTGGTCGACCTCCAGCCCGAGCAGGCCGGCCTCGATCGCCTCGTCCAGCGCCCGGGCAGTCAGCGCCCGGCCGCGCTGCGCCCACGGGTGCGCCATGACCGGCACGCCGCCCGCCTCCCGGACGAGCCCGATCGCCTCGCCCACGTCGGGCGCGTAGTGCGGGACGTAGTACTTCGTGCGGTTGGCGCACGGCCCGCCGGGCGCGAACGCGGCGTTGCGGTTCGGCACGTGTCCGGCGGCGACGAGCGCGTCCGCGATGTGGGGCCGGCCGACGGTGGTGCCGTCGTCGACGTGGCGCAGGACGTCCTCCCACGTGATCGGGAAGTCCACGGCGATGCGCTCGACCATCATCCGGGCCCGGTCCAGCCGGGAGGAGCGGGCCCGCTCGGTGCGCGCGAGCAGGCCCGGATGCCCGGGGTCGAACAGGTAGGCCAGCAGGTGGATCGAGCGTCCCTCGTGCTGGGTGGAGACCTCCATGCCGCGCAGGATCGTCACGCCGAGGCGCTCCCCCGCCGCGACGGCGTCGGCCCAGCCCGCCGTCGTGTCGTGGTCGGTGACGCCGAGGACGTCGATGCGTGCGGCGGCGGCCGCCTCGACGAGTCCGGTCGGGCTGTCGGTGCCGTCCGAGACCGTCGAGTGCGTGTGGGGGTCGATCCGCGCCGTCGTCACCGGACGGAGTGTACGGGCGCGCGCGGTGCGACGATGGGGGCATGACCTCCTCCTCCGACGCCACCCGGTCCGCCACTCCCGCCGACGGCCAGCCCGTCGAGGACCGCGGCTCGAACCGGTCCCAGCGCCCCAGCTCGGCGGCGTTCCGTGCCTTCATCGCCGACGGCTGGGAGGAGACGGAGGCCCCGCTGCCCGACCGCCTGCCGTCCGCGGACACGGCGGCGGCGGCGCGCGCGGCCATCTCCCTCGAGCTCCCCGGCGAGCGGCTGGTCCTCCCGGGCGGCGACCTGCGCGTGCGCAGCAACGACACGGACCACCCGTTCCGCGCCCACTCGGCGTTCGCCCACCTCACGGGCTGGGGCGCGGCGACCGAGCCCGACTCGGTGCTCGTCCTGCACCCCGAGGGCGACGGCCACGAGGGCGTCCTGTACCTCCGCCCGCGGGCCGGGAAGGACACCGAGGAGTTCTACGCCGACTCCCGGTACGGCGAGCTGTGGGTCGGGGTGCGGCCCTCCTTGGAGGAGGTCGCTGCCGCCACCGGCCTGCGCACCGCGCACATCGACACCCTGCGGGACGACCTCGCCAAGGACGCCGGCGTCGGGCAGGTGCAGGTCCGCCTCGTCACCGGCGCCGATCGGGCGGTCACCGCGCTCGTCGACGAGGTGCGCGCGCAGGCCGGCCTCACGAGCACCGCCGGCGCGGACGCCGAGCTCACCGAGCGGCTGTCCGAGATCCGGCTCGTCAAGGACGAGTGGGAGGTCGGCGAGATCCGCTCCGCGGTCGCCGCCACCGCCCGGGGCTTCGAGGACGTGGTCCGCTCGTTCCCCCGGGCGTCCGGCCACGAGCGGGGCGAGCGCGTCGTCGAGGGGGCGTTCGCGGCCCGGGCCCGCGAGGACGGCAACGGCATGGGCTACGAGACGATCGCGGCCGCCGGCAACCACGCGAACACGCTGCACTGGATCCACAACGACGGCGAGGTCCGGCCCGGCGACCTCCTCCTGCTCGACGCCGGCGTCGAGGTCGACTCCCTGTACACCGCCGACGTCACGCGCACGCTCCCGGTGGACGGCGTCTTCACCGAGCCGCAGCGCCGGGTCTACCAGGCGGTCCTCGACGCGGCCGACGCGGCCTTCGCCGTCGCCGCCCGGGTCGGCGAGGGCGGCGCGCGCGTCCGGTTCCGTGACGTCCACACCGCGGCGATGGAGGTCGTCGCCGCCCGCCTGGCCGAGTGGGGGATGCTGCCCGTCGACGCCGCCATGTCGCTCGAGCCCGACGGCCAGTACCACCGCCGGTGGATGGTGCACGGGACGTCGCACCACCTCGGCCTGGACGTCCACGACTGCGCGCAGGCCCGCCGGGAGATGTACCTCGACGCCGAGCTCGTCCCGGGCATGGTGTTCACGATCGAGCCCGGCCTGTACCTGCGGGCCGACGACCTCAAGGTGCCCACGGAGCTGCGTGGGATCGGCGTGCGGATCGAGGACGACGTGCTCGTCACCGAGGACGGGGTGGAGAACCTGTCGGCCGCCCTGCCCCGCACGCCGAGCGCGATCGAGGCGTGGATGGCAGACCTGCGCGGCTGACCTCGCTCGCGTGGTCGACCGTCCACGACGGGGCGGCGGGTTCGTCGACCGAGCAGGCCTGCTGAGCGCCCGCCCGGTCGTCGACACCCCTGCCCGGTCCCCGAGGAACGGCCGCGCTCCGGCTACCCCGCTCGGTCCGCGGCCAGGTGCTCGCGCGCGAACCTGAGCGACTCCATGCACATCGTGCGTCGCTGCAGGGACGACACCGACCGGGTGTTGATCTCCACGACCACGGAGCCGCCGAACCCGGTGTCCCGCAGGTGGGCCAGGACCTCGGCGCACGGCTGGTTGCCGTGACCGGGCACCAGGTGCTCGTCCTTGATCGTCCCGGAGCCGTCCGTGAGATGCAGGTGCGCGAGCTTCTTCCCCAGCGAGCGGACCATCGCCATCGTCGCCTCGGCGTCCATCCCGGAGGTCGCCGCGTGGGACAGGTCGATCGTCACCGAGCCGTAGTCGTGCTCGGTGGGGTCCCAGCCCGGTGAGTAGGCCTTGACGTGCGCGCCGCCGGCCTGGGCCTGCCAGGTGAACATGTTCTCCACGGCGAGCCGCACGCCGTCGCGCGTCGCCTCCCGCTCGGCGACGGCGTCGACGAACTGGCGGGCGTACTTCCGCTGCCACCTGAACGGCGGGTGCAGCACGACGACGTCGGCACCCACCTGCCCCGCGAGGTCCACCGACCGGTCGACCTTCTCCCACGGGTCGCGGCCCCACACGCCCTGCGTGAGCAGCAGCGTGGGCGCGTGGATCGCGTGCACGGGCAGGCCGTACTTCCGCGACAGCGCGTTGATGAGGCGTGGCTCGCGGGACTCGGGCGCGGTGAGCACCATGATCTCCACGCCGTCGTAGCCGAGCTCCGCCGCCATGGCGAAGGTGTCCTCCACCGACCCCGGCATGACGGAGGCCGTGGAGAGGCCGACCGGGATGCTCACGGCTGGTCGGGCCCGCCCGCCTCGGTGGCCGGGCGGTTCTCCGCGGCCCCTCGGTGCTCGTCCGCCTCACGCAGCTGGGCCTCGGCGTGTGCGCGCTGCTCCGGGGTGAGGTCCTCGAGGCGGGCGCCGTAGCGCGGCGTGCCGTCGACGCCGGGGGCGAAGCCGGTCGGCGCCGGGCGGCCGGGCTGATCCTCGACACCGGTGTCCTGCTGCACTTCTCCGGGCGCGCTGCCGGTCCCACGGGCGCCCGGGGTCCAGGCGTCCTGGCCGCCGCCGGCCGCAGCTCCGCCGACACCGGCCGCAGCGCCGCCGGCACCCTGAGCGCCGGCGCCATAGGCACCGCCGCCGTGCGGGCCCGCGGGCCCGCCCGCGCCGGAGGGCGCCGCCTGCGCCCGGGCGGTCGTGGCGGGCGCGTCGCCGATCAGGCCCGCCGAGCTCAGGGCGGCGCGCATCTCGTCGGCGGCCGTCGGACCGGCGATGACCACGTACCGCTTGGCGACGACCGTGCTGGCCGAGGTGAAGTCGCGGGTCTTGGGCCGGACCGCGTAGCTGACGATGCCCAGCAGCACGCCGAAGGCCGCGCCGACGAGCACGGGGATGACGAAGTCGACGAGCCCGAAGTTCCCGATGACCAGCCACATGACCAGAGCCATCATCAGACCGAACCAGGCTCCGGTGAGCGCGCCGGAGCCGGCCACCTTCCCGTAGTCGAGCCGCCCGGTGATGCGCTCCACGAGCCGCAGGTCCTCCCCCACGATCGACACGAGACGCACGTCGTGATCGTTGTCGGAGAGGTGGTCGACGGCCCGCTGCGCCTCCTCGTAGCTGGAGTAGGCGGAGATCTGGACCCCCGTGGGGATCGATTGCGCCTTCGCACCGAGCGGCTGGTTCGTGATGGACATGGGCCCAGTATCCCGCTCGCCCCGACCCGGCCGCCACCGCGCACCGCGCACCGCGCACCGTCCGCCACCGCGCCCCGCGGGCCGTCCGCCGCGTGCGACCTGCCCGCCCGTGGTTACGCTGCGCTCGTGACAGCCACCACGCCCCGACCGACCACCGTCGCGCGCGTCTACGTGGCCCGGCTCGCCGGTACCGCCGTCTTCGACCCGATCGGCGACCAGGTGGGGCGGGTGCGCGACGTCGTCCTGCTCACCCGGGTCCGGGCCGCGCCGCGCGCCGTCGGGCTCGTCGTCGAGGTGCCCGGCCGGCGCCGCATCTTCGTGCCGCTGACCCGCGTCACGGCGATCGAGCCCGGGGCCGTCATCACCACCGGATTGCTCAACCTGCGCCGGTTCCAGCCAAGAGCGGCGGAGCGCCAGGTGGTCGGCGAGCTCCTCGACCGACGGGTCACGCTGGCCGACGGCTCGGGCGAGGCGACCGTCCTCGACCTCGCGATCGAGCAGCAGCGCAACCGGGACTGGCTCGTGACGAAGGTCTTCGTCCGCCGCCACCGGCCCCGGGCGACGTTCCAGCGCGGGGAGACCCTCGTCGTCGGGATCGAGGGCATCACCGACCTCACCGGTGCGACGCTGTCCCAGGGCACCGAGTCCCTGCTCGCCCAGCTCACCGACCTCAAGCCGGCCGACGTCGGGGACGTCCTGCACGACCTGCCCGACCACCGCCGGCTCGAGGTCGCCGCCCAGCTGCCGGACGAGCGCCTCGCCGACGTGCTCGAGGAGATGGGTGAGGACGACCGGGTCCACATCGTCTCCGGCCTCGACCTCGAGCGGGCGGCCGACGTGCTCGACGTCATGCAGCCCGACGACGCCGCCGACCTCATGTCCGAGCTCCCCGAGTCGACGGCCGCGGCACTGCTCGAGCGGATGGAGCCGGACGAGGCGGAGGACGTGCGCCGCCTGCTGGCCTACGACGAGCACACCGCCGGCGGCCTCATGACGACCGAGCCGGTGATCCTCCCGCCGGAGGCCACCGTCGCGACGCTGCTCGCCCACGCGCGCCGCCGCGACGTCCCCGCCGCCCTGGGTGCGCTGGTCTTCGTCGTCCGCCCACCGCTGGAGACACCGACCGGGCGGCTGCTCGGTGTTGTCCACCTCCAGCGCGCGCTGCGCGAGCCACCGGTCACGGCCGTCGGCACGCTGCTGGACACGGACATCGACCCGGTGCTGCCCACCGACGGGCTCGGGAAGGTGACCCGCCTGCTCGCGACCTACAACCTCACCGCGCTGCCGGTGGGCGACGAGGACGGACGCCTCCTCGGCGCCGTCTCCGTCGACGACGTCCTCGACCACCTCCTGCCCGAGGACTGGCGCGAGGCCGACGGGGACGTCACCGACGAGGCCATGGACGAGAGCGTGGAGGAGCGGCGAACCGATGACTGACCGGCTCGACACACCGACGACCAGACGCCCCCGCCTCCTGCGTCGCACGAGCGATCCCGACCGGGTCGGGCGCGTCTCGGAGTCCGTGGCGACGTTCTTCGGCACGCCGCGGTTCCTCATCTACCTCACTGTGTTCGTCGTCGTGTGGCTCGCCTGGAACACGTGGGGGCCGGCCGACCTGCGGTTCGACTCGCAGGAGTTCGGCTTCACGGTCCTGACCCTCATGCTGTCGCTCCAGGCGTCGTACTCGGCCCCGCTCATCCTGCTCGCGCAGAACCGCCAGGTCGACCGGGACCGGGTCTCGGCCGAGCAGGACCGCCAGCGGGCCGAGCGCAACCTCACCGACACCGAGTACCTCACGCGGGAGATCGCCTCGCTGCGCATGGCCGTCGGCGAGGTCGCCACCAGGGACTTCGTGCGCTCGGAGCTGCGCGACCTGCTCGCCGACGAGGTCGCCGACCGGGACCGCCGCATCGTCGAGCTCGAGAAGGAGCTGGCCGGGCTGCGCGGGACCGTCACCGACGACGCGCACGCCCCACGGGACGACACCCGCGACGGCGCCGGACGCGCCGGCCCCGCGGGCGACGCCGGTCCGGACGCCCCCGGTCGGGGTGACCAGACGCACCGGGACGCGGGCCCGGGGCTGCCTACCATGGAGGCATGACCGCCCCCACGATCGAGTCCGTCCGCGCCGAGCTGACAAAGGTCATCGACCCCGAGATCCGCCGCCCCATCACCGAGCTGGGCATGGTGCGCAGCATCGACATCGGGGAGGCGGGTGACGTCGAGGTCGGCATCGACCTCACGACGGCGGGTTGTCCGCTGAAGGACACGATCACCCGCGACGTGACGAACGCCGTCGCCGCGCTCGACGGCGTGAGCGGCGTCAGCGTCGCGATGGGCGTCATGACCGAGGAGCAGCGCAAGGAGCTGAAGACGCAGCTCCGGGGCGGCGTGCCGGAGCCCGAGATCCCGTTCAGCAAGCCCGGCAACCTCACGCGCATCTACGCGGTGACGTCCGGCAAGGGCGGCGTGGGCAAGTCGACGGTCACCGCGAACCTCGCCACGGCGATGGCCGCGACCGGCCTCAAGGTCGGGGTCCTCGACGCCGACATCTACGGCTTCTCGATCCCACGCATGCTCGGGGTCGAGCTGCCACCGACCAAGGTCGACGACATGATCCTCCCGCCCGTCCAGCACGACGTGAAGGTCATCTCGATCGGCATGTTCGTCCAGGACCGCCGCCCCGTCGTATGGCGCGGGCCGATGCTCCACCGGGCGCTGCAGCAGTTCCTCGCCGACGTCTACTGGGGGGACCTCGACGTCCTCCTCCTCGACCTTCCGCCCGGGACCGGGGACATCGCCATCTCGGTCGCGCAGCTGCTGCCCGGCTCGGAGATCCTCGTGGTCACCACCCCGCAGGTCGCCGCCTCCGAGGTGGCCGAGCGCGCCGGCACCATCGCCGAGCAGACCCGGCAGAAGGTCGTCGGCGTCGTGGAGAACATGAGCTGGTTCGAAGGGCCCGACGGCACGCGCACCGAGCTGTTCGGCTCCGGCGGCGGTGCGGAGACGGCCCGCAGGCTCAGCGAGACGCTCGGCTACGACGTCCCGCTGCTCACCCAGCTCCCGCTGGAGGTCCCGGTCCGTGAGGCCGGCGACACCGGCGTCCCGGCGACCGTCTCCCCGGCCGCCGCGTCGTCCCCCGCGACCGTGGCCCTCCTCGACCTCGCCAGCCGCCTCGGCACCCGCGCGCGGGGACTCGCCGGCCGGTCGCTCGGCGTCACCCCGGTCTGAGCGCCACCGACGCACCCGCACACCACCCGTCGACGCGGCCACGCGTGTCGAAGAGCCACCCATGACCAAGGAGCACCGCGCATGACCGCGACCGGCCTGTACCTCGAGGACCTCACGGTCGGCGACGAGATCACGAGCGCGACCTACCGCCTCGAGGCCGAGGAGATCGTGGAGTTCGGTCGCCGGTACGACCCGCAGCCCTTCCACACCGACCCCGAGGCCGCGGACGAGTCGTTCTTCCGTGGCCTGGCCGCGAGCGGGTGGCACACCGCCTCCGTGACGATGCGCCTCGTCGTCGAGAGCGTGCCGCTGGCCGCCGGCGTCATCGGCGCCGGGGCCGAGCTCGAGTGGCCGCGCCCCACGCGGCCGGGCGACACGCTCCGGGTCGTCAGCACGGTCCAGGAGATCCTGCCCTCACGCTCGCGGCCGGACCGCGGCATCGTCGTCGTGGAGTGCCGCACCCTCAACCAGGACGACGAGCTGTGCCAGCGGATGGTCACCAAGCTGGTCGTCATGCGCTCCCCCGGGTCGGTGGAGGCGCCGGCGGAGAGCTGAGCCGCCGCAGGACCGACGCACGGTCGGGTCGCGTCCGGGTCGGACGTCACCGACCGGTCAGGTCGCGTCCGGGTCGAACGGCGCCGGGCGGGTCGGGTCGACCGGGTCGGCCCGCGGACGCTCCGGTGCGCCGTCCGGGTACCCGGCAGTGCCGGCGAGGCCCGACGCCACCGACCCCGCGGCGGCACCCGAGGCGCCGGAGGACGCCCCCGTGTACTCGGCCGGCGTGGCAGGACGGGCGGTGCGCGCCGGCTCCTTCATGGCGTCGGCGACGATCCGGCGCGGATCGTACTGTCGCGGGTCGAGGGACTTGAGGTCGTCCAGGTCGTCGCCGAGCTCGGCACGCACCTTGTCCCCGGTGTCCCGGGCGACGGCCACCACGCGCCGCACGACCCGCGCGAGCTGGCGCGAGAGCTCCGGCAGCTTCTCCGGTCCGACGACGAGGAAGCCCACGAGCAGCAGGACGACGAGCTCGCTCCCGCTGATCCCCATGGCACCCCATCCTAGGCGGGGGGCATCACACCTCCTCCTCGACCTCCGCGAGGGTGACCTCGACCTCCTCCTCGTTGCCGTCGCGCTCGATCGTCAGCGTGAGGGTGTCGCCTCCCTGGTGCGACCGGACGAACACGATGACCTCCGACGGCTCCGTGACGGGGGTGCCGTCGACGGCGGTGATGATGTCGCCGGGCTCGATCCCGGCCTCGTCGCCGGGGCCGTCGGGCACGATGCCGTTCTCGTCCTCGACCACGCGCACGCCCTCGCCGAAGTAGCTGGGGTCGAGGCTGATGCCGATCTGGGCGAAGGAGGCGGTCCCGTCCTCGATGAGCTGTCCTACCGTGATCTCCACCTGGTTGGACGGGATGGCGAAGCCGAGCCCGATGCTGCCGGGAGTTCCACCGCCCTCGCCCGACGTCGCGTAGATCACCGAGTTGATGCCGACGACCTCGCCGTCGTAGTTGAGCAGCGGCCCGCCCGAGTTGCCGGGATTGATCGCCGCGTCGGTCTGGAGCGCGTTGATGTAGCTCTCGTCGCCCGGCGCCCCGGCGGTCACGGGCCGGTTCCGGGCCGAGATGATCCCGGCGGTGACCGTGCCGGTGAGGCCGAGCGGGGCTCCGACGGCGATGACGAGGTCACCGACGACGACCTCGTCGGAGTCGGCGAGCGCGAGGGGCGTGAGGTCCTCGCGCGGCACCTGGAGGACCGCGAGGTCGTACCCCGGCGAGCGGCCGACGAGCTCGGCCTCCTCCTGGGTCCCGTCGTGGAAGGTCACGGTGAGCCGGCCGTCGATGCCGGGCTCGACCACGTGGTTGTTCGTGACGATGAGGCCGTCCTCGGAGTAGATCATCCCCGTGCCGGTGCCGCCGACCTGGCCGCTGCGGGCCTCGATGTAGACGGTCGAGGCGAGCGCGATGTCGGAGATCTGCGCGACCGAGGCGTCCGGGCGGTCGACCCCGACCGCTCCGCTCTCGGACTCCGCGGAGTCGCTGGTCTCCCCCTCCTCGTCGGCGGCGTCGGTGGACCCCTCCGGGAACAGCCAGCGGCCCCCGACGGCGCCGAGCACGAGCCCGGCCAGGAGCGCGACGACCGTGAGCAGGGCGACGATCGGTACGGCGACCCCCGTGCGGCGCGTGCGTCCCGGCCCGGAGCCGTCGCCGCCCGCGGCGGCGCTCCGGTCGGCGCCCGGGCCGTGGCCCCCGGAGCCGAACCCGCCCGGCCCCGAGCCGGCGCCGGGCCCACCTGCTCCGAACGTGCCCGAACCGCCGCCGAAACCCTGCCCGGTCCCTGCGCCCGGGCCGGGGGCGGCGCCGTGGTCGGATGACCCGGCGGGTGCGGAGAAGCCGTGACCCGGCCGGTACGCGGCGTCGTGGCCGCCCATGGAGGATCCACCGCCCGACGGGCCACCTCCGGACGCGGCCGAGGACGACGCGGCGCCGTGGGCACCGGCGCCGGAAGTGGCCGAGGGAGCGGGAGCGCCCGGACCGGAGGCGCCGCCCGGTCCGTAACGGCCCGCAGCACCGGCGCCGGCCGCCCCCTGGCTCGGGGCGGTCGGGTCGGCGCCGCCGGGACCGGGACCCTGCGGACGAGGACCCGCAGCCCCGTGACCTCCCTGGGGACCACCGGCCACGGGTGCGGCGCCGGTCCGGGCCGCGCCCGCGCCACCGACGGGAGCGGGGGCCCCCGGAGTCGTCTCCGACGCGCCGTCGAGGGGGCGCGTCGCTCCGGTCGTCGAACCGCTCGACGGAGCCTCGCCGCCCGCGCCCACGTACTGCGGGCCGGTGCCCGTCGGACGGGCGGACGGCATCGGTTGCCGCGCCCCCGTGGGCATCCACTGTCCGTCACCCTGGGGCTCGCCCCGGGCCTCGGCCCGCTCGCGCGGCGCGCCGATGGGTCGGGCCGGGTTCGCCGGGCGCTGGTCCGGCGCGCCGGGCCCGCCCTGCGGGCCTGACTGGGCGTGCCGGCCGGCCGGCTCGTCGTCGTGCTCTGCGGGCGGGGCGAACCGCGAGTACGGGCCCCCCTGCGTCGGGTCCGCAGGACCCTGGCGTCCGTCCGGGTGCCGCTCGTCGTCACGCGCACCCGGCCCGGCGGGGAACTGTCTCTCGTCGGCCATGTGACCCTCCTTCTGTCGGGCATACGGTATCGCCGCGCGGTGCTGGTCGTGGCACGGGCGCGGTGGAGCGGTCCCCCGCGGCAGCCGGTGCGCGGCCCGCCTCCCGGCGTGCGGCGGCCCGGCGCATACGATCGGGGGCAGTCGGGCACGCCGTGCCGTGTGGAGGGAGCATCGAATGTCGGTCGACAAGGCGCAGTCGTGGGCCTACGCGGAGGAGTTCGTCCCCGAGGAGGACGTCATCGCCGGGGCCCGGGCACGCTCCGAGGAGCTCGGCGTCACGCCCGTCTCCCCGGGCACCGGTGCGGTGCTGCGCCTCCTGGCCGCGACCGTCCAGGCCAGGGTGGTCGCCGAGATCGGCACCGGCACCGGCGTCTCCGGCCTCTGGCTGCTGTCCGGCATGCCCGCCGACGGCGTCCTCACCACGATCGACGTCGAGGGCGAGTACCAGCGCTCGGCCCGCGAGTCCTTCCTCGCGCTCGGCGTCCGTCCGGCCCGCACGCGCCTCATCTCGGGCCGGGCGCTCGACGTGGTGCCGCGCCTCGCGGACGGCGCCTACGACCTCGTGCACGTCGACGGCGACCCGGCCGAGGCTCCGGAGGCGGTCGAGCAGTCGATCCGCCTGCTGCGCCCGGGCGGCGTCCTCGTCGTCTCCGGCGCGCTGTCCGGGGACCGCGTGGCCGACCCAGCCCGGCGGGACGACACGACCGTCACGGCGCGCGAGCTCGTCCGCTCCCTGCGGGAGGACGAGCGGCTCCTGCCGACGCTGCTCACCGCGGGTACCGGCGTGGTGGCCGCCGTCCGCATCTGATCCTCCGTCCGCGATACCGCCCCTCACCGGCGCCCGGTCAGTCCTCCGGCGTCGAGTCCCGGCCGAGCTCGGCGAGCCACCGGACGATGAGCGCGGCACCGACGCCGGTGGGTGCCCCCTTGGGCAGCCGCGTGCCGCCGGTCGAGCGCCCGGTCCCGGCGATGTCCAGGTGCGCCCAGCGCCGGCCCTCGGTGAACCGGCGCAGGAACAGGGCGGCGAAGATCGTGCCGCCCACGGCGTGCACGTCGGCGCGCGGCGTCTGCCGGAGGTCGGCGAGGTCGGAGTCCAGCGCCGCCTCGGAGTCCGCGGGCATCGGCAGGCGCCAGAGTCGCTCGCCGGCCGCCTCGCCGGCGGCGGACAGGTCCGCGGCCAGCTCGTCGTCCGTGGCGACCATCGCCGTCGTCGACGTGCCGAGCGCGATGCGAGCGGCACCGGTGAGGGTCGCGACGTCGAGGATCACGTCCGGGTCGGCGACCTCGATCGCGTGGGTGAGGCCGTCGGCGAGGACGAGCCGCCCCTCGGCGTCGGTGTTGGCCACCTCGACGGTGCGCCCCGACAGGGTGCGCACGACGTCCCCGGGACGGTAGGAGCCGCCGCCGAAGGAGTTCTCCGCGAGCGGGAGGACAGCGGTCACGGCGTGCGGGAGGCCGAGACGCGCCGCCGCGAGGACGGCGGACAGCACGGCGGCCGAGCCCGCCATGTCGGTGGTCATCGTCAGCATGCCGTCGGTCGGCTTCTTCGACAGGCCGCCGGTGTCGAACGTGATGCCCTTGCCGACCAGGGCGACCCGTGAGCGCACCGGACCCGACGGCATCCAGGTCACGGTGACCAGCCGCGGAGGTGTGGGCGAGCCGGCGCCGACGGCGAGGATCGCCCCTGCCCCGCGCTCGGCGAGCGCCCGCTCGTCCTGGACGTCGACGCTCACGCGTGCGCGGACCGCGGGCTCGAGACCCTCGACGAGGTGGCGCGCGGCGGCCGCGAGCCACGCGGGGTTCTTCAGTGTCGACCGGGTCGCGGTCAGCGCACGCGCCCGGTGGGTGGCGGTGACGGCCTCGCGGGCCAGCGCGGTGCCGTCGGGGTTCGGGCCGCCGGGCACGATCAGCTCGACGCCGGAGACCGGGGCCTTCGTGGAGTCGTCGCGCGCAGCGGTCGGCAGCCGGTACGCGTCGAGCCACAGGCCGGCCGCGAACGCCGCGGCGCTCTCGCCCGGCGCGGACGCGCCCGGGTCCTCCGCGACGACGACGGCGGCGGTGGTGCCGGCGAGCGCGCGGCCGGCGGCCAGCCCGGCGGCGCGCAGGTCCGACGCCCGTCCGGCGCCGGCGCGGACCAGGTGCAGCACGGGGGGCAGGCCGGCCCAGGGGACGTCGACGCCGTCGAGCACGCGCGGGAGGCGCACCGTGCGCACGGCACCCGCTGCCCCACCGCCCCCGGCCTCGGACTCCGCGTCGACGTCGACGCCGTAGCGCTCGCCGACGGCGCGGGCCCGCGGGCCGGGGCCGTCGGTCCCGAGGAGGAGGACGACCGCTCCGGGGGCCGGTTCGCCGCCGAGCGCCTCCTCCCACGGACGGTCGGTCACGCTCAGCTCCGGCAGGCGGACGTCCGGAAGGTCGACCTGCGGGCCGGTGGTCTCGGTGGTGCGCACGGCGGTCCTCCGTTCACGCCGACGGCCGGCCGCTGGGCGGCCGGCCGTCGGCAGGTGGTGCGTCGGTCAGGAGGCGACGGCGGAGAGCGCCTCGCTCAGCTCGCCGGCCTCGGTCGCGTTGAGCTCGACGACCAGGCGGCCACCACCCTCGAGCGGGACGCGCATGACGATCCCGCGGCCCTCCTTCGTCACCTCGAGCGGCCCGTCCCCGGTCCTCGGCTTCATCGCTGCCATTGCCGCACCTCTCGTTCTCCTGCATCATCGGGCCCGCCGCGAGACGGGGGCCTGCCCCGTACCGACCGCGCGGGCACCATGGCCTCGTACATTCTAGGTCAAGACGCGCCGGAGGTAGCAGGGTGCTGTATGGTCCGGCCTCCCCGCTGACCTGCCACGCCGGTCAGTGCGCAGCCATCTCGCCGTCCGGCGTCGAGCCGTCGGGGCGCGGGTAGGTGTCCGGGTCCTCGTCGGGGAAGATCTCGCCCTGGTACTCGGGGTGCATGAGGTTGCGCCTGGAGAGCAGCTCGTCGACCCGCGCCTCGTCCAGCAGGCCCATCTCGAGCACGACCTCCTTCACCGACCGGCCGGAGCGGGCCGCCTCCTTGCCCACGAGGTCACCGTTGTGGTGGCCGATGACGGGATTGAGGTAGGTGACGATCCCGATGGAGCCCAGGACGTCCGCGAGACCGACCTCGGGGTTCGCCGTGATCCCCACGACGCACTTCTCGCGAAGTCCCTTCGAGGCGTTGCGCAGCAGGTCGACGGACTCGAAGAGCACCTGGGCGATGACCGGCTCCATGACGTTGAGCTGGAGCTGGCCGGCCTCTGACGCCATCGTCACGGTGACGTCGTTGCCGATGATGTTGAAGCACACCTGGTTGACGACCTCGGGCATGACCGGGTTGACCTTGGCGGGCATGATCGACGACCCGGCCTGCAGCTCGGGCAGGTTGATCTCGTTGAACCCGGCGCGCGGGCCGGACGACAGCAGCCTCAGGTCGTTGCAGATCTTCCCGAGCTTGACGGCCACGCGCTTGAGCCCGGCGTGCATGGAGACGTAGGCACCGGTGTCCGACGTCGCCTCGATGAGGTTCTCCGCGGGCTCGACGGGCAGCCCGGAGACCTCGGCGAGCTTGGCGACGGCGAGCTCGGAGTAGCCGGTCGGGGTGTTGAGCCGCGTGCCGATCGCGGTGGCCCCGAGGTTGACCTCGAGGAGCAGCTCGGCGAGCCGGGACAGGTGGCGGACCTCCTCGTGCAGCAGCACGGCGAAGGCGGTGAACTCCTGGCCCAGGGTCATCGGCACGGCGTCCTGGAGCTGGGTGCGCCCCATCTTCAGGACGTCCGCGAACTCCTCCCCCTTGGCCCCGAACGCGTCCGCGAGGCGGGCGATCTCCGCCCGCAGCTCGTGCACCACCGAGTACACGGCGAGGCGGAAGCCCGTGGGGTAGGCGTCGTTCGTGGACTGGCTCTTGTTGACGTGGTCGTTGGGGTTGACGACGTCGTACCGGCCCTTCGGCAGCCCGAGCGTCTCGAGGGCGAGGTTGGCGACGACCTCGTTGGTGTTCATGTTGACCGACGTGCCGGCGCCGCCCTGGAAGACGTCGATCGGGAACTGGTCCAGGCACCGTCCGCCGACGAGGATCTCGTCGCAGCCCGCCGCGATCGCCCGCGCGATCCGCGGCTCGATCGTGCGCAGCTCGCCGTTGGCGAGCGCGGACGCCTTCTTGACCTGCACCATCGCCCGCACCATCGCGGGAAAGTCGCTGATCCTCGACGAGCTGATCCGGAAGTTGTCGATCGCCCGTTGCGTGTGGATCCCGTAGTACGCGTCCGCGGGCACCTCGACCGCGCCCAGCAGGTCCTCCTCGGTCCTGGTCGTCATCCGCGCTGCTCCTCGCCCTCGGGTGGTCATGGGTGGTCCGACCTCGGGACCGTCGGACCAGTGTCCCGGATCGCCGGCTACTCGGGCCGACCGGCGCCCTCCTCCTCGGCGGCCTGCTGGGCCCGCTTCTCGTCGGCGAGCCGGTGCACCCGGGACAGGACGGCGTCGACGGCCTCCTCGGCGGTGTCCACGACCGGCACGAGCTCGACGTCGTACTCCGAGATGGTGCCCCGCTCGAGCATGGTGTCGGTGAGCCAGTCGACGAGGCCGGACCAGAACGCGGTGCCGACCAGGACGATCGGGAAGCTCGTCACCTTCTGCGTCTGCACGAGCGTGAGCGCCTCGAAGAGCTCGTCCATCGTGCCGAACCCGCCCGGCAGGACGACGAAGCCCTGGCTGTACTTGAGGAACATCGTCTTGCGGGCGAAGAAGTAGCGGAAGTTGACGCCGAGGTCGACGTACTCGTTCATGCCCTGCTCGTGCGGCAGCTCGATGCCCAGCCCGACGCTGAGCCCGCCCCCCTCGACCGCGCCGCGGTTGGCGGCCGCCATGATGCCGGGGCCGCCGCCGGTGATCGTCGCGAAGCCCTCGCCGGCGAGCAGCCGGCCGACCTCGCGCGCGATCTCGTACTCGGGCGACTCCTCGCCCAGCCGTGCGGAGCCGAACACGGAGATCGCCGGGCCCAGGTCGGCGAGCGCCCCGAAGCCCTCGACGAACTCGGACTGGATGCGCATGACCCGCCACGGGTCCTGGTGGACGAAGGAGGCGTCCTGGTCGGGCGCGAGGAGGCGCGCGTCGGTCGTCTGGTCGGGGATCTGCTGGCGGCGCAGGAGTACTGGCCCCTTCCGGTACGTGTCGTCGGTCCGACGCTGTGGCCCTCGTTCGGCGCTCATGGCACCAGTGTGGCGCACCGACCAGGGACGGTGCGCACCCCCGCCACGGGTCAGGCTCCCCGCCCCGCGGCGGCGAGATCGAGGTCGGGGGCGAGCCACGCGCCGAGCGCCCGGGCGCAGTCGCGCACCTGGTCCGTCGGGCACCGCTCGTCGTCGGCGTGGGCCAGCATCGGGTCGCCGGGACCGAAGTTGAGCGCGGGGATGCCGAGCTCGGCGAACCGGGCGACGTCGGTCCAGCCGTACTTCGGTCCGACGCTGCCGCCGGTCGCGCCGGTCAGCTCGGCCACGGCGGCGGCCAGCACGGGGTCGTCGAGCCCGGGCCGGGCCCCGCCGGCCGCGTCGGTGACGACGACCTCGGCGTCGATGCCGGCGAGCACGGCGCGCACGTGCTCGACCGCCTCGTCGACCGATCGCGACGGCGCGAAGCGGTAGTTGACGCTCACCGTGCAGGCGTCGGGGATCATGTTGGTCGCGATCCCGCCGGTGATGCCGACGGCGTTGAGGCCCTCACGGTAGACCAGGCCGTCGACGGCGACCTCCGCCGGCTCGTAGTCCGCGAGGCGCTCGAGGACCTCCCCGGCCGCGTGCACGGCGTTGTGGCCGCGCCAGGCCCGCGCGGAGTGCGCGGTGACGCCCCGGGTGGTGACGTCGACGCGGAGCGTGCCGTTGCAGCCGCCCTCGACGCCGCCGGCCGTGGGCTCCCCGAGGACCGCGACGTCCCCCGCGACCCACTCCGGGTGCTCCCGCACGACGCGCCCGAGGCCGTTGCGGTCGGCGTCGACCTCCTCGTTGTCGTAGAAGACCCAGGTGACGTCGTGCTGCGGCCCGGTCAGGCGGGCCGCCAGCCAGAGCGCCACCGTGACCCCGCCCTTCATGTCGACGGTGCCGCGCCCGACCAGCACCTGGGCGCCGTCCTCCTCGACGAGCTCGGTGGGCAGGTTGTCCGCGAGCGGGACCGTGTCGATGTGGCCGGCGACGACGATCCGGGAGGCACGGCCGAGGTGCGTCCGTGCGACGACCGTGTCGCCGTCGCGCAGGACCTCGAGGTGCGGCTGGGCGCGCAGGGCGCTCTCGATCGCGTCCGCGAGCGGCGCCTCGGCCCCCGAGACGGACGGGACGTCGCACACCGCCCGGAACAGGTCGACGACGTCGCTGCTCGCGAGGTCGGGAAGCTGCGTGGCGTTCGTGGGGGGCAGGCCGGTACTGGCGGGGTCGCTCACCGAGCCAGGGTAGCCGGACCGCCGGCGCACCCGCGCGGAGTCTCCCCCGCGGGTCACACCGACTGCGTGACCGCGGGCGCCTCCGTCAACCACTCCTCGAGCTCGTCGGCCGGGAGACGCTCCACGTCGGAGTCCGGGTCGTAGTGGGCGACCCCGACGCCGTCGGGGAGCTCGACGAGCACCTCGAGCGCGTCCTCGTCGTCGTCGAACCGGTCGCTGCTCCCCCAGGACGCCAGCACGAGCACGGGAGCCTCGGGCGCGCCCCAGGCGCACTCGACCCCCGAACCGTTGGCACCCAGCATCCGGTAGCCGCTGCCGTCGGCGAGAACCGCCTCGTCGAGGCCCGCCCGCTCGGCGACCTCGCCCTCGGCGCCGAAGACGTAGGTGCACAGGGCCTCGTGCACGTCGACCTCGTCGGTCCCGGGCCCGGCCGGCCCGAACTCGACCGAGCCGTCGTCCGCGAGATAGCCCTCCGACCGCAGCAGCTCCTCCGCCTCGGCCCGCTCGTCGTTCCCGGACGGCGCGTCCGACGACCCGGACGGCGCGTCGGTCGGGCCGGAGGGCGTGGGCGAGCAGGCAGCCAGGCCCGCCACGCAGACCGCCGCCGCGAGCCACCGTCGCGGCGTCATGACTCGGACCCGGCGACGTGGAGGGTGCGCGCCGCCTCCGTGATCGACCCGGACAGCGAGGGGTAGATCGTGAACGCGTTGGCGACCTGGTCCACCGTGAGCCGGTGGGTGACCGCGAGCGTGATCGGCAGGATGAGCTCGCTGGCGCGGGGGGCGACGACGACGCCGCCGAGCACCGTGCCCGTGGCCCGGTCGGAGATCATCTTGACGAACCCGTCGGCGATGCCGAGCATCTTCGCCCGCGGGTTGCGGGCCAGCGGCAGCATCGAGATCGCCCCGTCGACGCTTCCCGAGGCGCAGTCCTCGGCCGTCGCGCCGATCGTCGCGATCTCGGGCGCCGTGAAGATGTTGGCGGACACGATGGACAGGTCCAGCGGCTGGACGGCGTCGCCGAGGGCGTGCCACATGGCAATCCGGCCCTGCATGGCGGCCACGGAGGCCAGCGGGAGCACGCCGGTGCAGTCGCCGGCCGCGTAGACGCGGAACGCGCGGGTGCGCGAGACCCGGTCGACGACGACGTGCCCGGAACCGGTCCGCTCGACACCGGCCTCCTCGAGCCCGATCCCGTCCGTCGCGGGGACCCCGCCGACGGCGACGAGGCAGTGCGAGCCCTCGACCACCCGGCCGTCGGTGAGCTCGACCTCGACGCCGTCCCCGACCCGGCGCACGGCCGCGGCCCTCGAGCGGGACAGGACGGTCATCCCGCGTCGCCGGAACACGTCCTCGATGAGCCCGGCCGCGTCGGCGTCCTCACCGGGCAGCACCCGGTGGCGGGAGGAGACGAGCGTGACCCGGGCGCCGAGCGAGTTGTAGGCGCTCGCGAACTCCGCGCCGGTGACGCCGGAGCCGACGACGACCAGGTGCTCGGGCAGCTCGTCGAGCGCGTACATCTGCGCCCAGGTGAGGATCCGCTCGCCGTCCGGCTCGGCGGTCGGCAGGACCCGTGGGGTCGCGCCGGTGGCGACGAGGACCATCTCGGCCTCGAGCTCGCGGACGGTGCCGTCGGCCAGGGTCGCGGTGACGCGACGCGTGCCGCCGGCGGACAGGACGCCGCCGAGGGCCCCGGTGCCGTCGACGATCTCGACGCCCTCGCGTACGAGCCGGCCGCGGATGTCGTCCGACTGGCGGGCGGCGAGCTCGCGCACCCGCGCGTTGACGACCCCCAGATCGGCGTACAGGTCACCGATGCCGCTCTCGGGCACCTCGTCGGAGCGGATGCCGAGCTCGTGGGCGGAGTCCGTGACGGTGAGCCACTCGGCGGTGGCGATGAGGGTCTTCGACGGCACGACGTCGGTCAGCACGGCGGACCCGCCCGGGCCGTGGCGCTCGATCAGCGTGACGCGGGCACCGAGCTGGGCCGCGACCAGCGCCCCCTCGTAGCCGCCCGGCCCGCCCCCGAGGATGACGACGCGGGACCCGCCTCGGACCTCCGAGGGGCCCGGACGTTCGGTGCCGGCGTGCGGCGTGGTGCTCGGGCCGGTGGTCGGTGCGGGGGCGGCCCCTGCGGTCGGCGGTGCGCTGGTCGTCTGGCTCACGGCGCCCATGCTCCCAGAGTCCGCGTAGCCGGAGCGCCGCACGGGGGGCCGGGTCGTCCGCATGCCGGGTCGCCTGCCCGCCGGTCCGCCCGCGCCGCACGGGCGGCCGGGAGACCGGGAGACCGGGCCCGCCGCGTCGCGGGCCCGCCCCGGCGCGCAGTAGGTTCGGGGGATGACCGATGCGCAGGACAGCGAGACCGCACCGATCGTCGTGGGGCCGGACGTCATGGGCCGGGCCCGCGACTGGGCCGACCAGGACCCGGACCCGGACACCCGGGCCGAGCTCACCGGGCTCATCGCGCTCGCGGGGACCGACCGCGACGCGGCGACGGACCTCGCGAGCCGGTTCGACGGACCCCTCGAGTTCGGCACCGCCGGGCTCCGGGGCGAGATCGGCGCCGGCGAGAGCCGCATGAACCGCGCCACCGTGACGCGGGCGACTGCGGGACTCGTGGCCGTCCTGCGCGAGCACGTCGGCGACGGCCCGGTCGTGGTCGTCGGCCACGACGCACGGCACGGCTCGCACGAGTTCGCTCGCGACGCGGCGGAGATCGTCTCCGGAGCCGGCGGTCGGGCGCTCCTCCTGCCCCGTCCCCTGCCGACCCCGGTGCTCGCATTCGCGGTGCGGCACCTGGACGCGGACGCCGGGATCATGGTGACGGCCTCCCACAACCCGCCGGCCGACAACGGGTACAAGGTCTACCTCGGTGGCCGCACCGTGCCGGCCGAGGAGCGCGGCGCACAGATCGTCGCGCCCTGGGACGCACGGATCGCCGAGGCGATCGCCGCCGTAGGCGACCTGCGCGAGCTGCCCCGCGGGCAGCGCGAGGGGCTCGGCGAGGAGATCGTCGACGCCTACCTCGACCGGGTCGCCACGCTCGCTCCCGGCGGCGCCGCCGAGGGGCTGACGATCGTCCACACGTCCATGCACGGCGTCGGCGCCGAGGTGGCGCGGGCGGCGCTGGCGCGCATCGGTGCGAGCGACCTGAGCGAGGTCGCCGAGCAGCGGGACCCGGACCCCGACTTCCCCACCGTGTCGTTCCCCAACCCCGAGGAGCCGGGCGCCCTCGACCTCGCGCTCGCCGCGGCCCGCCGCGTCGGGGCCGACCTCGTCATCGCCAACGACCCCGACGCCGACCGCTGCTCGGCCGCCGTCCCCGCGCCGCACGCCGCGGGCGGCTGGCGCCAGCTCACGGGCGACGAGATCGGCGCGCTCCTCGGCACACAGGCCGCGCGAGCGGCGTCGGACGCCCGCGACGGGCACTCTCCGGCGGCCGCCGGGCAGCGGCCGGTCCTCGCGAGCTCGGTGGTCTCCTCGCGGCTGCTCGGCAAGGTCGCTGCCGCGCACGGGCTCGACCATGCGGTCACCCTCACCGGCTTCAAGTGGATCGCGCGCGCGCCGCGGATCGTGTTCGGCTACGAGGAGGCGATCGGCTACTGCGTCGACCCCGAGGGCGTGAAGGACAAGGACGGGATCTCCGCCGCGGTCCGGCTCGCCGCGCTGGCCGGCACCGCGCGGCGGGAGGGTCGCACGCTGCAGGACCTGCTCGACGACCTCGCGCTGGAGCACGGTGTGCACGTCACCGCCCCGCTCACGGTGCGGGTCACCGACCTGTCCCTCATCTCCCGGGCGATGACACAGGTCCGCGAGCAGCCGCCGACGGACCTGGCCGGCTCCCCCGTCGTCGTCTCGCTCGACCTCGTTCACGGGTCCCGGGACCTGCCGCCGACCGACGGCGTGGTGTGGGAGACGGAGGTCGGCGACCGGGTCGTCGTACGTCCCTCCGGCACCGAGCCGAAGCTCAAGTGCTACCTCGAGGTCGTCGTCGGGGTCGGCCAGGCCGGCCTGGCGGCCGCCCGTGAGGCGGCCGACCTCCGGATGGCCGCGCTGCGCGAGGACGTCGCCGCCGCGATCGGGATCTGATCGTCCCTCCGCCCGCACGCCCGAGGGGGACCTGATCCTCCCTCAGCGCGTGGCGGGCACGGGAAGCAGCGCCCAGGCGACGTGCGACCAGGAACCGAGTGCCTTGAGCGGGACGGACCGGGCGAGCAGGTCCGCCACGGGCACCTGGTGGTCGAGCCCGCGCGAGGGCTCGTAGATCGTCAGCACCGGCGCGCCCGAGTCGTCGACGCCGCGTCCGCTCCCGCGGTCGACGGCAGGCAGGGCGAGCACCACGTGCCGGGGCACCGCGACGCCGAGGCCGCCGCCGAGGTCGCCCGAGGTGTACAGGGGGACGGGCACGCCCGCCAGCGTCGCGGAGTGGACGGCGGCGAGGACCTGCGCCCCGCGCTCGGAGCGGTCGTCGACCGGGGTCCACCGGTAGCGCACACCGGGGAACCGGGCCACGCGGGCCGCCGCCCAGGGCGGCGTGCCCAGCCGGTCGGGCCAGTCGGCGATCGCGAGCGCCCGCCGGGAGGTCCTCCGCTTGACGATCCGCTGGGCGGCGTCGAACCGACGCTCCGGCGAGTTCAGCGTGAGGCCGTCGCCGGCCAGGGCCGCGGTCTCGGCGTCGTCCGGGATCTCGGGCCGCGCACCGGCCGGCCGGGTGCCGTCCGCGATCCAGCGCTCCAGCGCCGGGTCCCCGAGCGCGGCGAGGACGACGAGGGTGGCCGACCCGCACGTGGTCCGGTCCCGCTGGACGGCGTGCGCGCCGCCGATCTCCGCGCGGACCCCGGCGAGCAGCCGCGCGTCGCCGACGCTCGCGGCACGCGTGGTGTCCTCGGTGAGCCCCGCCGCGCGCGCCGGCAGGACCAGCGCGGACAGCCGCCTGGCCAGGGGCGTCGTGCGCACGGGGCGGGCGAACGGGTCGAGCAGCGTGGACAGGGTGACGTGTGCCCACGGGCGGGGCGCCGGCGTCGTCATGCGCCCAGCGTGCCCCGCGGTGGCGTCCGGCGCCAGGGTCACCCCGAGATCCGCGCGAGCACGACCTCGCCGACCGGTGGGGCTGCGTCGCCGACCTCGAGGGCCCCGTCGAGCGCCTCGAGGGCCCGGGCCACCCGCGGCTCGTCGTCGGTGTGCAGCGTGAGGATCGGCTGCCCGGCGGCGACCGGCTCGCCGGGTCGCACGAGGATCTCCACGCCCGCGCCGGACTGCACCGCGTCGCCCTGCCGGGCCCGGCCGGCCCCGAGCCGCCAGGCGGCCACCCCGACGCCGTAGGCGTCGAGCCGCGTGAGCACCCCCGCGCGCTCGGCGACGACGTCCTGGGTGTGGCGCGCCGTCGGGAGCGCGGCGTCCGGGTCCCCGTCCTGGCCGGCGATCATCCGCCGCCACACGTCCATCGCGCGGCCGTCGTCGAGCGCGGCGGCGGGGTCGGCGTCGGCCTTGCCGGCGGCGTCGAGCATCTCGCGGGCGAGCGCGAGGGTGAGCTCGCGGACGTCGGCCGGTCCCCCGCCGGACAGGACCTCGACGGACTCGCGGACCTCGAGGGCGTTGCCGACGGTGCGACCCAGCGGGACGCTCATGTCCGTGAGCAGGGCGGTCGTGGCGACGCCGGCGCGCTCGCCGAGCTCGACCATCGTGGTGGCGAGCTCGCGGGCGCGGTCCTGGTCCTTCATGAACGCGCCGGAACCGACCTTGACGTCGAGGACGAGCGAGTCGGTCCCCTCGGCGATCTTCTTGCTCATGATCGAGCTGGCGATGAGCGGGATCGCCTCCACCGTGCCGGTCGTGTCGCGCAGCGCGTAGAGCTTCTTGTCGGCGGGGGCCAGGCCGGTTCCGGCGGCGCAGATGACCGCGCCGACCCCGTCGAGCATCCCCATGATCTCGTCGTTCGTCAGGGCCGCGCGCCAGCCGGGGATCGACTCGAGCTTGTCGAGGGTGCCACCGGTGTGCCCGAGGCCACGGCCGGAGAGCTGCGGGACGGCCACGCCGAAGACGGCAACGAGCGGCGCGAGCGGGAGGGTGATCTTGTCGCCGACGCCCCCGGTGGAGTGCTTGTCCGCCGTCGGGCGTCCGAGGGAGGAGAAGTCCATGCGCTCCCCCGACGCGATCATCGCGGCCGTCCACCGGGCCGTCTCGGCGGCGTCCATGCCGCGCAGGTAGACGGCCATGGCGAGGGCCGCCATCTGCTCGTCGGCGACGACGCCGCGCGTGTAGGCGTCGACCACCCAGTCGATCTGGTCCTCGCTCAGGCGTGCGCCGTCGCGCTTGGTGCGGATGACGTCGACGGCGTCGTGGCTCTCGGTCACGTGGGCTCCTCAGGTGCTCGGTCGGCCCGCCAGGCCGCGATCCGGTCGATGTCCTCGCTGCCGAACGCGCCGGGCAGCATCTCCTCGATGGTGGCTCTCCCGCCCGGGACGGCCAGGACCATCCCCGGCGCGGCGTGCTCCGCGAGGAGCTGGCGGCACCGCCCGCAGGGGGTGAGCGGCTCTCCGTCGGCACCGACGCAGGCGAACGCCACCAGGCGGCCGCCCCCGCCGAGCACGAGGTCGGAGACCAGGCCGCACTCGGCGCAGAGGGTGACCCCGTACCCGGCGTTCTCCACGTTGCAGCCCGAGACGTACCGGCCGTCGTCGACGAGCGCGGCCGCGCCGACCGGGAACCGCGAGTAGGGGACGTACGCCATCGAGCACGCGGAGCGGGCGAGCGCCGTCAGGCGCTGCCACACGTCCGGACCGGGCGCGTCCGCGCCGAGCACGTCCGCGTCGCCCGCGTCCGCACCGCCCGTGTCCGGGCCGGCCGTACCCGAGCCGTTCGGATGGGGACGGGACATCGGTCTCCTCCTTCGTCGTCGGGCGGGGCGTCAGTCCTTGATGTAGGGGGTGTTGATCGACGCGGGCGCTCGCGACCGTCCGACGAGCCCCGCGACGGCGACGATCGTCACGGCGTAGGGGAGCATGAGCAGGATCTCCGACGGTACGGGCGAGTTGATCGACGACAGGACGTTGCCGACGTTGCGCGCGAACCCGAACAGCAGGGCGGCCGCCACCGCGCCCACCGGGTTCCACCTGCCGAGGATCATGGCCGCCAGCGCGATGTACCCCTGTCCGGCGGACATGTCCTTGCCGAACGCGAGGCCGGAGCCCACGGTGAGGAACGCCCCGCCCAGCCCGGCGACGGCGCCGCCGAGGACCACCGAGCGCACGCGGGTGCGGACGACGTCGATGCCGACCGTGTCCGCCGCCTTGGGGTGCTCGCCCACCGACCGGAGCCGCAGGCCCCAGCGGGAGCGGAAGAGGTAGATCTGCAGCAGGACGACGCCGGCGAACATGAGGTAGACGAGGATCGACTGGTTGAACAGCACCGGGCCGACGATCGGCAGGTCCGACAGCAACGGGATCGGGAGGTCCGGCAGTCGGAGCCGCTGGTTGAGGTCGGCACCGTCGCCCGAGAGCACGGTCGAGAAGAGGAAGCCCGTCAGGCCGAGGACGAGCACGTTGAGCACGACGCCGACGATGATCTGGTCGACGTGGTACTTCACCGTGAACAGCGCGAGCAGGCCGCCGACGAGCGCGCCGGCGACCGGTGCCGCGAGCATCCCGACGTAGGCCGAGGCCGTCATGGACGCGACGATCGCCGCGAGGAAGGCACCGAACAGCAGCTGCCCCTCGATCGCGATGTTGATGATTCCGGACCGTTCGCACAGGATGCCCGACATCGCGCCGAACACGAGCGGCACCGACAGGGCCAGCCCGCCCGCGATGAGCGACGTGACCGGGATGATCGTCGGCCGTCCGGCCCCCACCCAGGTGAGGAAGGCGACGACGAGCGCGATGACGCTGACCACGTGCAGCCACACCGTGATGTGCCTGCGCGACCAGGCGAGGAACGTGACGGCGCCGAGGATCGCGACGACGAGCAGGCCCAGGATCAGGACGGTGGTGAATCCCGGGAGCTCGGCGTTGGGGACCTGCACGATGTCGCTGCGCAGCGAGAACTGGAAGGTCGTGGCTCCCTCCGGTGTGCGGGGCAGGAACCAGCCGAGCACGATCAGGGCGAGGAGTGCGTGGATGATCGGCCAGCGCCAGCTCCGCGCGGCGAGCTCGGTACGGACCTGCTGCTGGACCGGGCCGGCGCCGGGCGTGGCGAGCGGATCGGCGACGGCGGCGCTCATGAGTCCTCCCGGGTGCTCGTGTTCGTGCTCGTGCTCGTGGTGGTGCTCGAGCCGGTGGTGGCGCCGCCGGTACCGGTGCCACGTCCCGTGCCGACGGCGCCGGCCGGGGCGAGGTCGTCGCCCTCGGTCGTGCTCGACCGCTGGGCCGAGGCCGCGGCCGGCTTCTTCCGCCGCGCGGGGTCGGGCAGCCGGAAGATCCAGCGCACGAGCGGCGGGGCGGCGATGAAGAGCACGATGACGGACTGCAGGACGAGGATGAACTCGATCGGCATGGAGGCGGGCGCTCCCTCCAGCGGCGTCGTGTTGGTCGTCGACATCAGCGTGCCGCCGGACCTGAGCGCGCCGAACAGGAGGCCGGCGAAGAAGGTCCCCCACGGGCGCGACCGGCCCAGCAGGGCGACCGTGATCGCGTCGAACCCGTACGTGCCGGCGACCCCGAGGGAGAGGTACTGCTCGGTGCCGAGCACGGGCGCGGTACCGGCCAGCCCGCACAGAGCGCCGGAGACGGCCATCGCGACGAAGATGGCCTTGGGGACGGAGATCCCGGCCGTGCGCGCGGCCTCCGGGTTCGCCCCGACGGCACGCAGCTCGAAGCCCCAGGTGGACCGCTCGAGGAACCACCAGGTGAACATCGCGGCGAGGATCGCCAGGAGGAATCCGGCGTGGAGGCGGAAGTCGGCCCCGAGGAGCAGCGGGTAGGTGGCGTCGGGGTCGACCCGGAAGGAGGTCTGGCCGTTGGGCCGCTCGCCGCCGAAGACCGTGGTCTTGAGGACGTAGAGGATGAGGAACCCGGCGATCGAGTTGAGCATGATCGTCACGATCACCTCGTTCGCCCCGGTCCTTGCCTTGAGGAGGCCGGCGATCGATGCCCAGGCCGCTCCGCCGAGTGCGCCGCCGAGGACCGCGATCAGCAGGTGCACGAGGAAGGGCAGCTCCCAGCTGAACCCGATGTAGGTCGCCACGATGGCGCCGAGGATGATCTGCCCCTGGCCGCCGATGTTGAACAGGCCAGCCCGGAAGCCGATGGCGAGGCCGAGCCCGGCCAGGATCAGCGGCACCGCGTTGACGAGGGTGTTGGACAGGGGTTGCAGGGCGCCGGTGAGCGTGTCGGCCCGGAAGTCCCAGATGGATCCGCGGAACATGGCCTGGTAGGCGCCGTAGACCGCGTCGATCGACGCGTAGATCGTGTCCCACGGCCGCGCGAAGAAGTAGGTCGACGTCTCGGCCACCCGCGGCGAGGACACGATGACGAGCAGCGAGCCCACGACCAGGGCGACGACGATGGCCAGCAGCGTGACGAGCCAGCCCTTGGTCGAGATGTCACGCACCGTGCCCGGCCAGTCACGGCGCCGTCCGGCCGTGGTGGCTTCCGGCTCGCCGGGGTCGGGCACCGGGGCGGTGGGCGCGGGCGGGTCGCCGGGCGTGCGTCCCGCGGCGTCGTTCGACTCGCTCACGAGGCCTCCTCCTGGTCCGCGGCACCGAGTGTCGTGTGGTGCGTGGCAGCCTGCGCGGCCGCCTCGTCGGCGGGCACGCCCGCCATCATCAGGCCGAGCGTGTCGCGATCGGTGTCGCCCGGCACGACGCCCACCACTCGGCCGCGATACATGACCGCGATGCGGTCGGCGAGGGCGACGACCTCGTCGAGCTCGGTGGAGACGATGAGGACGGGCGTGCCGGCGTCGCGCTCGGCGACGATCCGCTGGTGCATGAACTCGATCGATCCGACGTCGACCCCGCGCGTGGGCTGCGAGGCGACGAAGAGGCGCAGGGACTTCGACATCTCCCGTGCCATGACGACCTTCTGCTGGTTGCCGCCCGACAGGGTGGAGATCGGGTCGTCGACCGACGTCAGCCGCACGTCGAACTCCTCCGTGCGCTCCTGCGCGTTCCGGGCGATCTCGCGGGGCTTCATCGAGGGTCCGGACGCGTACGGCCTGGTGTCGTAGAGATCGAGGATGAAGTTCTCGGCGATGGTGAACGAGGAGATGATGCCGTCCTGCGAGCGGTCCTCGGGGACGAACCCGAGGCCGCTGTGCAGGCGCTGCTTGACGCGCTGCCTGGTGACGTCCTTCCCGCCGAGGGTCAGCCGGCCGCGGACGGGCCTGGTCAGCCCGAGGATCATCTCGGTCAGCTCGGTCTGGCCGTTGCCCTGCACTCCCGCGACGACGAGGATCTCGCCGGTGCGCACGTCGAGGGACACGTCGTCGAGGACGACCCGGTTGCGGTCGTCGAGCACCGTGACGTTCTCGACGGCGAACCCCTCCTCGCCCGGGCTGGCCGGTTCCTTGGCGACCTGCATCTCGACCGGCCGGCCGACCATGAGCGAGGCGAGCTCGGCCTCGGGAGTGCTCGGGTCGACGGTGTCGACGACCTTGCCGCGGTGGAGCACGGTGATCGTGTCGGCGACCGCACGGACCTCGCGCAGCTTGTGGGTGATGAAGACGATCGAGGTGCCGGAGGCCTTGAGCTCCCGCATGATCTCGATGAGCTCGTCGGTCTCCTGCGGCGTGAGCACGGCGGTGGGCTCGTCGAGGATGAGGACCGAGGCCTTGCGGGACAGCGCCTTGACGATCTCGACGCGCTGCTGGGTGCCGACCGGGAGGTCGCCGATGCGCGCGTCCGGGTCGAGGTCGAAACCGAACCTGGCGGAGATCTCGCGGACCGACGCGGCGGCGTCGCGCTTCTTGATCAGGCCGGACGGGCCGGTCGTCTCCTGGCCGAGGATGACCGACTCGGCCACCGTGAACACGGGGACGAGCATGAAGTGCTGGTGGACCATCCCGATACCGGCGGCGACGGCGTCGCCCGGGCCGTCGAGCTCGACGGGCTCGTCGTCGATGAGGATCTGCCCGCCGTCGGGCCGGTAGAGGCCGTACAGGACGTTCATGAGCGTCGACTTGCCGGCGCCGTTCTCGCCCAGGAGGGCGTGGATCTCGCCGGGCTGGACGACGAGGTCGACGGAATCGTTGGCGACGAGCGGTCCGAAGACCTTGGTGATGCCGCGCAGCTCGAGCTTCACGGGACTTGAGCTCCTTCGCTCGGTCGGTTGGTCCGACGGTCGTGCGGGTGGTGGGCGACGGTGGGCGGACCCGGCCGTGACGGGCAGACTATCGCCGCCCGGTGGACGCTACGGCGGCCCGGCCGTGAGGGCCGGGCCGCCGCGCACCTGGCGACCGGTCAGCGCCGCCGCCTCTCGGTCGTTACTGGGGGCTGGAGACCGACTCGACGACGAGCTCGCCCGAGATGATCTGCTCCTCGATCTCGGCGAGCCTGTCGACGAGCTCGCTCGGCACGTCGGCCTCGAAGTCGTGGAACGGGGCGATGGAGACACCACCGTTCTCGAGCGTGCCGACGTAGGGCTCGTTGTCGAACTCGTCGTTCACGTAGTCCCCGACCGTGTCCTGGACGGACTGGCCGATCTCCTTGAGGACCGAGGTGAGGATGATCGACCCGTAGTCCGTGGACTCGTACCAGTCGGAGTCGACCCCGACGATCATGACGTCGCCCGCCGCCTCGGCCGCCGCGGCGGCGCCCAGGCCCACGGGGCCGGCGACCGGCATGATGACGTCCGCGCCCTGGGCGATGAACTGGTCGGCGAGGGTCTGACCCTGCCCCTGGTCCTCGAAGTCACCCGTGAAGGAGCCCTGCTGGGCCTCTTCGTCCCAGCCGAGGACGGCGACCTCGGTGCCGTTGTCCTCGTTGTAGGCGTCGACGCCCATGGCGAAGCCGTCCATGAAGATCGTCACCGAGGGCAGCTGGATGCCGCCGAAGGTGGCGACGACGCCGGTCTCGGACATGCCGGCCGACGCGTAGCCGGCCAGGTACGCGGCCTGCACCGTGTCGAAGATGAGCGGACGCCCGTTCTCGAGCTCGACCGGCTCGAAGTCGTCCGTCTCGAACGCGGAGTCGATGAGAGCGAAGCTGACGTCCGGGTTCTCGTTCGCGGCCTGCTCGATCGCGTTCTCCAGGAGGAACCCGACGCCGAAGACGAGGTTGCAGCCCTGCGAGATGAGCGAGTTGACGTTGGTCGTGTAGTCGGCGTCGGTCTGGGACTCGACGAGGATGGTCTGGACGCCGAACTCCTCGACCGCGGCCTCCAGGCCCTCGGCGCCGGACTGGTTGAAGGACTGGTCGTCGTAGCCGCCCTGGTCGGAGACCATGCAGGCAGTGGTGTCGGCGCCGTCGCCGGAACCGCCGCCCGGGGCGGCCTCGCTGCCGCTCTCCGAGCCTGCCTCCGAGCCTGCCTCCGAGCCGGCCTCCGAGCCGGCCTCGCCGGTGTCCTCGCCGGTGTCTCCGCCGGTGTCGGCAGGAGCTTCGCTGTCCGCGTCGGTCTCCTCGTCGGGGGCCTCGCCGCAGGCGGCGAGCACGAGGGCGGCGGCAAGGGTGATGCCGCTGAGTGTGAGGGTCTTCTTCACGGGGTCTCCGATCCATCCGGCGACGGCTCCGATTGCCGTCGCCCCGGGGTGAGTGCGGCTCACACTAGTGGCCCGAAGGACCGTTCCCGACCACTTGATGCGCATCCGTGACCGGCCCGGATGTCGCGTCGGTCACCGCTCCGTCGCCCCGTCGTCACGAGGCGTTCACCTGCTGGATCGCGGGTCCGGCAGGTGGGACGTCAGGGGGTCGGCGCCGGGACGTCCGACTCGGTGAGCGCGACCCCGGCGAGCACCTTCGCGCCCGCGGCGATCGCCCGCTCGTCGAACTCGGCGTCGCCCCGGTGCAGGTCGTACGTGGTACCGCCGGGCGTCCGGGTGCCGAGCCGGGCGAGCGCGCCGGGGACCCGCCGCAGGTACCACGCGAAGTCCTCCCCGCCGAGGGACTGCTCGGTCAGCTCGGTGGCGGACTCCCCGAGGACGGCCTTGGCCGCGCGGTCCAGCGCACGGGTGGCGCGCTCGTCGTTGACGACCGGCGGGATGCCCTGCAGCACCTCGACGTCGACCTCGACGCCGAACGGCTCGAGCATGGCGCGCACCGCCGGCTCGACGAGAGCTCCGGCCTCCTGCCACGCGTCGGCGTCCAGGCAGCGCAGGGTGCCGCGCAGCACGCCGGTGGACGGCATGGCGTTGGGCGCGCTCCCGGCCTGCACGGACCCGAAGGTGAGGTCCACGCCGATGCGCGGGTCGAGGCGGCGGCGGAGCACGGCGGGCAGGCCGGTGACCACCGTGGCGAGGGCGTTGACGACGTCACCGGTCAGGTGCGGCCGGGACGTGTGCCCGCCGTCGGCGCGGACGTGGACGGTCACGGCGTCGGACGCGGCCGTGATGGCGCCGATGCGGGTGCCAAGCCGGCCGACGTCGAGCTTGGGGTCGCAGTGCAGCGCGAAGATGCCGCCGACCCCCTCGAGCACGCCGTGCTCGACGAGCGTGCGCGCGCCGGAGGGCTGGGCCTCCTCGGCGGGCTGGAAGATCGCTCGCACGCCGCGCGGGAGCCTCCCTCTCGCGTCGAGCTCCGCGAGGGCGAGGGTGGCCCCGAGCAGGGCCGTGGTGTGGATGTCGTGCCCGCAGGCGTGGGCCACCCCCCGGCGCTTCGACGCGAACGACAGCCGGGTCGTCTCGGGGACGGGCAGGGCGTCCATGTCGGCCCGCAGCGCCAAGCGTCCGCCCGGGACGTGCCGGCCGCCGGAGCGGCGCGAGCGGTCGGCCGGGGTGCTCGCCCCCTCCGGCGGGGCGGGTCGCTCCCGCCGCGGGTCGGGCCCGAGGTCGACGACGACCCCGGTGCCGGCCACCCGCCGCGGGCTCAGCCCGGCGCCGGTGAGCACCTCGGTGACGAACGCGGCGGTCTCGTGCTCGGTGTAGGCGGTCTCGGGGTGGGCGTGGATCCGGCGTCGCCACGCGACGAGGTCGGCGGTGCGTGCGTCGATCGAGGCGACGACGGCGGACAGCAGGTCGGGAGCGGGCACCGGCCCACGGTACTCGGGCCCATGACCGGCGCCCGCGCTCAGCCGAGGTGACCCGGTCCGCGCACCGGCCCGGCGCCCGCGCTCAGCCGAGGTGACCCAGCCCGCGCCCGTCGAGCGACTCGACGATGCCCTTGACGTCCTGGGCCCGCTCCCTGGTCGTCACCAGGAGGGCGTCACCCGTGTCGACGACGACGACGCCCGGCACGCCGAGCAGTGCGACGGTCCGGCCGGCGGCGTGGACGAACGCTCCGTCGGAGTCCTCGGCGACGACCCGGGTGCCCGTCCCGACGGCCACGCCCCGGTCGTCGGGGACGAGCACGGAGGCCAGGGCGTCGGCGTCGCCCACGTCGGTCCAGCCCAGGTCCGCGGGGACGACGGCGACGCGTCCCGCCGCCGCGAGCGGCTCGGCGAGCGCGTGGTCGATCGCGATGCGGGTGAGGGTCGGCCAGGTCTCGTCGAGCACGGCGTCGCGCTCGGGGGTGTCCCATGCACGGCCGATCGCGCCGAGGCCGATCGCGAGCTCCGGGTGCAGCTCGGCGAGCGCGTCGGTCAGGGCGCCGACGCGGGCGACGAACATGCCGGCGTTCCACAGGTGCGCGCCGCCGGCGAGGTAGCGGGCGGCCGTCGCGGCGTCGGGCTTCTCGACGAAGCTGCCCACCCGGCGGGCGTCGGGGGCCCGCCCCTCCCCCAGCGGCGCGCCGACGGCGATGTACCCGAACCCGGTGGCGGCGTGGTCGGGGGTCAGCCCGATCGTCACGAGGGAGACGTCGTCGCGCCCGGCGGCCGCCGCCGCCTGGGCGAGGGCGGACGCGAACGCCGCGTCGTCGGAGACGATGTGGTCGGCCGCGAAGGAGCCGACGAGCGCGCCCGGCCCGTGCCGCTCCCCGATGATCGCCGCGGCGAGCCCGATCGCGGCCATCGAGTCCCTGGGGCTCGGCTCGGCGAGGACGTCGACGCCGTCGCCGACCTGCTCGGCCACGGCGACCTCGTGGGCGACACCCGTGACGACCGTGACCGTCTCCGCGAGCGGCGCGAGCCTGTCGACGGTCGCCTGCAGGAGCGTGCGACCCGACCCGGTGAGATCGAGCAGGAACTTCGGACGGTCGCGACGGGAGAGCGGCCACAGGCGGGTGCCCGCACCGCCGGCGGGGACGACGGCGTGGATCGGAGGTGACCGGTCGCCACCGGGCTCGGCGGTCATCGCTCCGACCGCGGCCCGTACCTGCGGTAGGTCCGGCGGGTGTCGGCGTCGAGCTCGGCGCGGGCCCGCTCGGCCTTCTCCTCGAGGCGGCGCACGCGACGCTCGCGCAGGGAGCCGAGGACACCGCCGGGGTTGGTCCCCATCTCCTCCGCGAGGCGCTCCTCGCGCTCGCGCGCGGCGACGGCGTCGGGGTGCAGCGAGGGGTCGACGTCGATGACCCCGGTGATCTGCTGGTGCGGCCACTCCTTGGTCTCCGGGACCGACTCGGTGATGTAGTTCGGCCGCTCGGTGAAGTGGACCTCCTCCGGCTCCTCGGCGCGCTGCGGCAGCGGGGGGTTCGCGATGAACGCGCTGACGTAGAGCATGAGGCGGGCGAGGAGATTGACCCAGAGCAGGAGCGTGGCGATGGCCGCGAAACCGGCGAGCAGCGGGTTGTCGACGGCGCCGACCGCGGTGGTGCCGAGCGCTCGCAGGACGCCCGAGCCGACCGCGCCGATCGCGGCGCCGAGCAGCAGGTCCTTACGGGGTGCTCGCACGGACGCGGTGAACGAGATGAGCATGATGAACACGGCCGCGTCGACGACGAACGAGGCCGCGAGCGTGCCGATGCGCAGGAGCCACTGCCCGGTGGAGCCCTCGACCCCGATGGCCGACAGGAGCGTCTCGCCGATCGTGTTGACGGCGATCGAGGCGATCGCGGTGGCCAGGACGGCGAGCGCGAGGACGAAGAACCCGGCGATCGGACGCGCGAGGCGACCGACGAGGAAGTTCTCCGGCGGTGCGTTGATGCCGAACATCGCCTGGATGCACAGGCGGAGGTTGCTCATCACGGAGCTCGCGGTCCACAGCAGCACGAGGAACGCGATGATCGACGCGGGGTTGAGCGCCGTCGAGACGACGAGCTGGTCGGGGCTGATGAGCCCCCCGTTGGACCCGTCGTCGATGATGCCCGGCAGGGCGTCGTTGACGGCGTCGATGACGGTCTGCTGCAGCTCGGCGTTCCCGCCCATGATCCGGGAGAAGATCGTCCACCCGATGGCGAGGGCCGCGAAGATCGAGAACAGCGCGGAGTAGGCGATACCGCCCGCGAGCATCGCGCCGCGCGCGGTGCCGTAGCGCTGGTTGGCGCGCCACAGCCTGCTCTGCTGGATCCACCCCCAGGCCGCCAGCGCGCGGTCCTTCATGGTGCGTGGCTCGTCGGCGGTCGATGCCGCCCGTTCGTCCGTCGTCTCGCTCACACCGAGCAGGCTAACGACACCGGCGCTGTTCGGCGCCCTGTGACGTGCAGGTCAGCGGTAGGTGACCACGAGCGGGGCGTGGTCGGACCAGCGGGTGTCCCAGCTCGGTGCCCGGTCGACGCGCGCGGACTCGGCCCGCCCGGCGAGGCCGGGGGTGACGAGCTGGTAGTCGATGCGCCAGCCGGCGTCGTTGTCGAACGCCTTGCCACGGTTCGACCACCACGTGTACGGGCCCTGGACGTCGCCGGAGAGCTCGCGGTGGACGTCGACGAGGCCGAGCTCGTCGATCCACGTGGTGACGTAGGCGATCTCGTCGTCCAGGACGCCGGAGGTCTTGTTGTGGTTGCCCTTCCAGTTCTTGATGTCCTGCTCGCTGCGGACGATGTTGAGGTCGCCGGCCAGCAGGACCTCGCGCTCGCCGGAGCTGTGCTGCTCGGTGAGCTCGGACAGTCGGGCGGTCGTGCGTCGCAGGTGGGCGTACTTGTTGTCCATCTTCTGCTGGTCGGTGACCGTCCCGGAGTGGATGTAGGCCGAGACCAGCGTGAGCGGGACCTCCAGGCCGGGGGCGACGACGTCGGCCTCGACCCACCGTCCGGTGTCGACCGGCGCCTCCTGCTCCGTGCCGAGCCCGATGCGGACGGCCGAGACGTCGAGCGTCGTGGCGATGGCGACTCCGGCTCGGCCCTTGAGGTCGCTGGCCTGCTGGACGATCGTCCATCCCTCGCCGAGGAGGTCGGCGAGGATCGTCTCGTCGGCGCGGACCTCCTGGAGGAGGACGACGTCGGGGGCGGCCTCCTCCAGCCATTCCCCCATGCCCTTGCGGTAGGCGGCCCGGACTCCGTTGACGTTGACGGTCGCGATCCTCATGGGGCCAGGGTGCCACGCCCGGCTCACGGTGGCAGCGGCGGGCTCAGGCGGACAGGAAGGCGTCCCCGAACAGCGGCAGGTCGCGTACCCGCACACCGGTGGCGTGGTAGGCGGCGTTGGCGATCGCGGCCGGGGCGCCGACGATGCCGATCTCGCCGATCCCCCGCGCTCCCAACGGCCCCGCGGCGGGGTCCTCCTCGTCCAGCCAGCTCACGTCGATCTCGGGGATGTCGGCGTTCACCGGCACGTGGTACTCGGCGAGGTCGTGGTTGACGACGTGGCCGAACCGCGGGTCGAGCTCGCTCTTCTCGTGCAGCGCCATGCCCACGCCCATCGTCATGCCGCCGACGAGCTGCGAGCGGGCCGTGCGCGGGTTGACGATCCGGCCGGCGGAGAAGACGCCGAGCATGCGGTCGAGCCGGATCTCGCCGGTGGACTCGTTGATGCGTACCTGGGCGAAGTGCGCCCCGAACGAGTTGAGCGACATCTCCTTCGACGCCGGGTTGGGACCCGCCTCCCCCTCCGACTCGGCCCCGGGGGCGGGGTCGGCGCCGTGCTCGCGGCGGAAGCTCTCCGCGGCGCTCAGCACGGCGGCGCTCCAGCTGGACAGGCCGCTGGAGCCGCCCGCGACCGTGGCGTTCGGCAGGTCCGTGTCGCCGATCCGCAGCTCGATCTGCTCCAGCGGCACGCCCAGCGCGTCCGCGGCGACCTGGCTCAGCGCGGTCCAGGTGCCGGTTCCGAGGTCGGCCGCGCCGATCTCGACCCGGTAGCCGGCGGCGGTGCGGCGGATCCTCGCGGCCGAGCCGGGCTGACGGAAGGAGGGGTAGAGCGCCGACGCGACGCCGGTGCCGATCAGCCAGTCGTTCTCGCGCCGCGAGCGCGGCGCCGGGTCACGGTCGGCCCAGCCGAACCTGGCCGCTCCCTCGTGCAGGCAGTCGATCAGCCGGCGCCGGTTGAAGGGCAGGCCGTTGGTCGGGTTGACGTCCGGCTCGTTGCGCTCGCGCAGGACGATCGGGTCCACGCCGCAACGGACGGCGAGCTCGTCCAGCGCGATCTCGAGCCCCACCATGCCGGGGGCCTCGCCCGGGGCGCGCATCCACGACGGCACGGGGACGTCGAGCGGCACCACGCGCTGGGTGATCCTCCGGTTCGGTCCGGCGTACATCATGCGCGCCGGCTTGGACGCCAGCTCCGTGAACTCCTTGGTGCGCGAGGACATCGCGACCGCGTCGAACCCGAGCGCGGTGAGGGTGCCGTCGGCACGGGCTCCGAGGCGCACGTGCTGGTGCGTCGGTGCGCGGTAGCCGGTCAGCGCGAACATCTGCTGCCGGGAGACGGCGTACTTCACCGCGCGTCCGGGCACGGCGCGCGCGGCCAGCGCCGCGAGCACGGCGTCGGCGTGCGGCAGCCCCTTGGACCCGAAGCCGCCGCCGATGTGCGGGGCCACGATCCGCAGCTGCTCCGGTGCGATCCCGAGGACGGGGGCGAGCGCCTTCCGCGCCGGGTGTGCACCCTGGGTCGACATCCACAGGGTGAGCCGGTCGCCGTCCCATCGCGCGACGGTCGTGTGCGGCTCCATCGGGTTGTTGTGCTCCATCGGCGTGGAGTAGACCTCGTCGACGACGACCTCCGACTCGGCCAGGGCCACGTCCAGGTCGCCGTCCTCGACGTCGTCCGCGCCGCCCTCCGGCTCGCGCTCCGCGGGATGGTCGGCCCGGAAGTCGGCATCGTGATCCTGGTGCTCGTATCGGACCTCGACCAGGCCGGCCGCGTACCGCGCGACCTCCGGCGTCGTCGCGACCACGGCACCCAGGTACTGGCCGCGGAAGCCGATCTCGTCGCCCTGCAGGATGGCGAGCTCACCGTCGGAGGTGTCACCGAGCGGCGGAGCGTCGCGAGGGGTGAGGACGTGCACGACCCCCTCGGCCGCCTCCGCCGCGGCGGTGTCGATCTCGGCCGCCCGCCCGCGCGCGACGCCGGACTGCAGCGGGTGGAGGTACAACGCGGCACCGACGTCGTGCTCGTAGGCGTACGGCACGCGGCCGCGGACCTTGTCGGCGCCCTCGAGCCGCGCCGGGTCGGTGCCGATCGCCGAGGCGGCCAGGAGCTCACTCATCGCCGGTCGCCTCGATGCCGGTGAGCTCGGCCAGCACGGTGACGAGGGTGCCGCGCGCCATCGGGACCTTGAACGCATTGCCGTCGAGGGGCTGCGCCGCCGCGAGCTCGGCGTCGGCGGCGCGGCGGAACACGTCGACCGTGGGCTCGGCGCCGCGCAGCACCTCCTCGGCCAGGCGCGCCCGCCAGGGCTTGTGGGCCACGCCGCCGAGGGCGATCCGCGCGCCGGCGATCCTCTGCCCGGGGCCCGTGTCGTCCACGTCCACGACCGCCGCGACGGAGACGAGCGCGAAGGCGTAGGACGCGCGGTCGCGGATCTTCCGGTAGGTCGAGCGGTTCGAGGGTGACGGCGGGGGCAGCTCCACCGCCGTGATCAGCTCGCCGTGGGCGAGGACGGTGTCCACCTCGGGCCGGTCGCCCGGGAGCCGGTGGAGATCGACGAGCGGGAGGCGGCGCTCACCGTCGGGTCCGAGGACGACGACGGTGGCGTCCAGCGCCGCCAGGGCGACGGCCATGTCCGAGGGGTGGGTGGCGACGCAGTGCTCGGACGCTCCGAGGACGGCGTGGTACCGGGTGTAGCCACCGATCGCCGAGCAGCCGGAGCCGGGCTCGCGCTTGTTGCACGGGGTGGTGACGTCCTGGAAGTACACGCAGCGGGTCCGCTGCAGCAGGTTCCCGCCGGTGCTCGCCGCGTTGCGCAGCTGTCCGGAGGCGCCGGAGAGCAGGGCGCGCGAGAGCACCGGGTAGTGCCGTCGGATCCGCGGGTGCGCGGCGAGGTCGCTGTTGCGCACCATCGCGCCGATACGCAGGCCGCCGCCATCCAGGTCCTCGACCTTCGCCAGGTCGAGCCGGTTGATGTCGACCAGCAGCTCCGGCGAGCGCACGCCGAGCTTGAGGTGGTCGACGAGGTTGGTGCCGCCGGCGAGGAACGCTGCGTCCGGGCGGTCCGCGACGGCGGTGACGGCACCGCGCGGGTCGGTCGCCCGCTCGTAGTCGAACGGTCTCATCGCTGCTCCTGGGCCACGTCGCGGACGGCCGCGACGATGTTGACGTAGGCGCCGCAGCGGCACAGGTTGCCGCTCATCCGCTCGCGGATCTCCGCGTCGGTCAGCTCCGAGGGCCCGTCGAGGTCCTCGGTGGCGGCGCTCGGCGCACCGCCGGCCGCCTCCCGCAGCATGCCGGCGGCGGAGCAGACCTGCCCCGGCGTGCAGTAGCCGCACTGGAACGCATCGTGCTCGAGGAAGGCGCGGTGCAGTGCGCCGGGCTCGTCGCCGTCGGCGAGGCCGTCCGACGTCGTGATCTCCGCGCCGTCATGGACGAGGGCGAGCGCGAGGCACGAGTTGAGGCGCCGGCCCTCGACGAGGACGGTGCACGCCCCGCACTGGCCGTGGTCGCAGCCCTTCTTCGGCGACATCACACCCAGCCGGTCACGAAGCGCGTCGAGCAGGGTGGTGCGCGGGTCGACCGACAGGGCGCGCTCCGCGCCGTCGACGACGAGGTGCAGCGGCTGGTCCATGACGTGCCTCCACGGGATCGTGTGCAGCGTCACTCGAACGTAACCGGGGTCGCGTGCCCCGGCAACTTCGGACGCCGCCCGGTCGGTCTACCCGCGGGCCCGGGCTCCCGGGATCAGCGCTGCGCCCCCGCGGCCGTGCCCGCCCCGGCGGCCCGCTCGGCCGCCTCGACCGCGTTGCGGAACAGCAGCGCGATCGTCGTCGGGCCCACGCCGCCGATCCGCGGGGTGATGGCGCCCGCGACCTCGGCGCACGATTCGTCGACGTCGGGCAGCAGCTTCCTGCCCTCGTAGCGCACTCCCCCGCCGACCACGGTGACACCCGGCGAGAGGTGCTCGGGCCTGAGGATGCCGGGGACGCCCGCGGCGGCGATGACGATCTCGGCCCTGCGCGTGTAGCGGTCCCAGTCCGGCACGCCCGTGTGGACGACCGTCACGGCGGCGTCCGCGGTGGCCCGCTTCTGGGACAGCAGGAGGCCGAGCGGCCGGCCGAGGGTGGTGCCGCGGCCGAGGATGACCACCTCGCGGCCCGAGACCGGGATCTCGTGGTGCGCGAGGAGCGCCTCGATGCCGGCCGGCGTGCAGGGCACGGGTCCGGGCATGCCCAGGGCGAGGCGGCCCATGTTCACCGGGTGCAGGCCGTCGACGTCCTTGTCCGGGTCGAGCGCGAGCAGCGCGGCGTCGAAGTCGATCTGCGGCGGGGTGGGGTGCTGGAGGAGCACGCCGTGGACGTCGTCCGCCTCGTTCATCTCGCGCACGGCAGCCAGGACGTCGGCCTGCGTCGCGTCGTCGCCGAGGTGGATGTGCGGAGAGGTGAAGCCGAGCTCGGCGGCCTTGGCCTGCTTCATCCGGATGTAGCCGGCGGAGGCGGAGTCGGAGCCGACGAGGATGGTCCCCAGTCCCGGGGTGGTGCCGGCAGCGACGAGCCGGGCGGCGCGGTCGGCGACGTCCGCCAGCACGGCGTCGGCGACCGGACCGCCGGGGAGCAGCCGCGCAGTCACTGGGTCAGGCCCTCGTAGAGGGGGAAGTCGGCGGTGAGCGCGTCGACTCGGGCGTGCAGGGCCGCGACGTCGGCCGCCTGGCCGTCGCGCAGGGCGATCGCGATGATGTCGGCGACCTCCCGGAACTCTCTCTCGCCGAACCCGCGGGTGGCGAGCGCGGGAGTGCCGATGCGCAGGCCGGAGGTCACGCGCGGGGGCCGCGGGTCGAACGGCACCGCGTTGCGGTTGACGGTGATGCCGGCCGAGTGCAGGAGGTCCTCGGCCTGCTGGCCGTCGAGCGCGTGGTCGCGCAGGTCGACGAGGACGAGGTGGACGTCGGTGCCGCCCGTGACCAGCGAGACCCCGGTCGAGGCGACGTCGTCGGCGAGGAGCCGCTCGGCGAGGATCTGGGCGCCCTGCACGGTCCGGCGCTGACGGTCCTTGAACTCTTCGCCGTGCGCCAGCTTGAGTGCGACCGCCTTCGCGGCGATGACGTGCATGAGCGGCCCGCCCTGCTGGCCGGGGAAGACCGCGGAGTTGAGCTTCTTGCCCAGCGGCTCGGGGTCCCGCGCGAGGATCATCCCGGAGCGGGGCCCGCCGATCGTCTTGTGGATCGTGGTCGAGACGACGTCCGAGTGCGGGACCGGGTTCGGGTGCAGCCCGGCGGCCACGAGACCGGCGAAGTGCGCCATGTCGGTCCACAGGTAGGCACCGACCTCGTCGGCGATCTCCCGGAAGGCCGCGAGATCGAGCTGGCGGGGGTAGGCGGACCACCCGGCGATGATGACCTTCGGGCGGTGGGCCAGCGCGGCCTCCCGGACGGCGTCCATCTCGATGCGGTGCGTCTGCTCGTCCACCCCGTAGGCGGCGACGTCGTAGAGCTTGCCGGAGAAGTTGATCCGCATGCCGTGCGTGAGGTGGCCGCCGTGGGCGAGGTCGAGCCCGAGGATCGGGTCGCCGGGCGAGGCGAGTGCGTGCAGCACGGCCGCGTTGGCCTGCGCGCCCGAGTGCGGCTGGACGTTGGCCCAGCCGGCGCCGAACAGCGACTTCGCACGATCGATCGCGAGGTTCTCCGCGATGTCGACCTGCTCGCAGCCGCCGTAGTACCGGCGGCCCGGGTAGCCCTCGGCGTACTTGTTCGTCAGGACGGAGCCGGCGGCCTGGAGGACGGCGCGCGGCACGAAGTTCTCGGACGCGATCATCTCGAGGGTCTCGCGCTGGCGGGTCAGCTCGCCGTCGAGGACGGCGGCGATCTCGGGGTCCACCTCCGCGAGCGGTGCGGTGAGTGCGCGGTCGGTCGGGCTGGTCTCGGTGGTCATCTCTCTCCTCGGTCGGTCACGCCACGGCGTGAGGACTCACGACTGTGGTGACCCCGACCCAGGCGGACGGCCGAAGACTGCCTCCGTGGCGGGCCACGGTTCGTCGCTCCCCGGTGGTGGATCCACCTCGCGCCAGTCACGACGCGGCCAGCCTACCGGTCCGACGGGGGTGGAGTGCCAGCGCGCGGGCTGCGGCTGCTCGGCGCCGTGCAGGCTGCTCGACGCTGCCTGCGCCGCCGGCGCCGTGCCGGCTACTCGGGACTGCCGGCGCTGGCCCCGACCGGCTCCCCCTCGCCGAGGATGCGCCGCAGGTAGGCGTACGTGAGGTCGCCGGTGTGCTGGTCGAACTGGTGCTCGAACCCGTTCTTCTGGTACATCGCGAGGTTCTGCATGGAGTCCTGGCCCGTGGAGATCCACACCTCGGAGGTCTCCTCCGGGAGGTACTCGAGCACCGACATCAGCAGCTCGGTCCCGATGCCCTGGTTCTGCAGGTCGGGGACGACCGCGAGCCTGCTCAGGGTGGCCCGGTCCCCACCGAGCTCGACCCGGACCGAGCCGACGAGCCGGTGCCCGAGCCATCCGCCGATCGTCACGACGTCCTCGCGCGCCAGGTCGGCCCGCAGCTCGGTGAGCGACTGCGTGAGCGCCGGCAGGTGCGGGTCCTGGTAGATCTGGGCCTCGGTGACGAACGCGGCACGACGGACCGTCAGCAGGTCGCCCGCGTGCTCGTCGTCGACCACGTCGATCGTTACGTCCATGGCGACATTCTTCCACCCTCGGCGCCGCCGTGACGGACGTCGGCGCGAGGCGTGGTCATCCCGGCCGCGGCTGCGCGGGGAGGGCTAGGGTGCGGCCGGTGACCCCCACCGTCGTCGATCCGCAGCACCTCGTCCTCGCCCTGTCCTGCCCGGACCGGCCCGGCATCGTGCACGCCGTGTCCGGCGTGCTGTCCGAGCACGGCGGCAACATCACCGAATCCCAGCAGTACGGGGACCCGGAGACGGGCCTGTTCTTCATGCGGGTCCAGGTCCGCACCGAGCACGACGTCGAGGACGTGCGGGCCGCGGTCGAGGGGCTCGCCGAGCGGTTCGACATGACGTACACGCTCGACGTCGTCGGCCGGCCCCTGCGCACGATCGTGCTCGTGTCCAAGGAGGCCCACTGCCTCACCGACCTGCTCTTCCGGCAGCGCTCGGACCGCCTGCAGGTCGACATCCAGGCCGTGGTCTCGAACCACCCGGACCTCGAGCCGCTGGCGCAGTTCTACGGGGTGCCGTTCCTCCACGTCCCGGTGACGAAGGAGACGAAGCCCGAGGCCGAGGCCCGGCTGATGAACCTCGTCGACGAGCTCGACGTCGAGCTGGTGGTGCTGGCCCGCTACATGCAGATCCTCTCCGACGACCTGTGCCGCAAGCTCGAGGGGCGGGCCATCAACATCCACCACTCGTTCCTGCCGAGCTTCAAGGGCGCGCGCCCCTACGCCCAGGCCCACGCGCGGGGCGTCAAGCTCATCGGGGCGAGCGCCCACTACGTGACGGCGGACCTCGACGAGGGGCCGATCATCGAGCAGGACGTCGAGCGCGTGAACCACGCCGACGAGGTCGCCGAGCTCGTGGCGCGCGGCCAGGACGTCGAACGGCGCGTGCTGGCCCGCGCGGTGCGCTGGCACGCGGAGCACCGCGTGCTGCTCAACGGACACCGCACGGTCGTCCTGCCCTGACCCCTGGCGAGTGAGCGGACTTCCTCCTCACGAGTGATCGGACTTCCGCCCGGCGAGCGAGCACATCGCCCACCGCTCGGCTGAGCACGATCCCCTCGATACGACGAAGCGGGCCCCGCACCCGATCTGGGTGCGGGGCCCGCTCACGCGTGACCGTGTGTGCGGGTCAGCGGCGCACACCGAGGGTGTCGGAGCCGTCGCCGTCCCAGTCACCGACGAACACCTCGTCGGAGACCCGGCCGTAGCGGACCTCGCGGTCGGCCCATCCGCCGGTCAGCGAGTTCGACACCAGGTACTGGTTACCGCGACGCACCGCGAACGAATCCACGCCGTTGCCGTCCCAGTCACCCACCAGCACCGTGTCGCTCGCCCGGCCGTAGGTCAGCTGCACGTCCGCGTTCCCACCGGCCAGCGAGTTCGCCAGGAAGTAGGCGTTCCCGCGACGCACACCGAAGGTGTCCGTCCCGTTGCCGTCCCAGTCACCCACCAGGACCGTGTCGGTGCTAAGGCCGTACGTCAGCTCCGTGTCCGCGTTGCCGCCCGCGAGCGAGTTCGACACGAAGTAGGCGTTGCCACGACGCACGGCCAGGGTGTCCACGCCGTCGCCGTCCCAGTCACCCACGAGCACGGTGTCGCTCGCGCGGCCGTAGGTCAGCTCCACGTCCGCGTTGCCCCCGTACAGGGTGTTGGACAGGAAGTAGCTGTTGCCCCGACGCACAGCAAGCGTGTCGGAGCCGTCGCCGTCCCAGTCACCGACCAGGACGTCGTCACCGGGGCGGCCGAAGGAGAACTCGTGGTCCGCCCAGATGTCCCAGCCGTCGTTGAGGTAGAACCCACGACCCGGCGTCGGCGGGACCGGCTCCGGCTCCGGCTCCGGCTCGACCGGCGCCTCGGTGAGCTCGAAGGCCCGGCCGATGGATCCGACGTAGGAGCTGCGCGTGAGCGTGACCTCGCGGACGTCCTCGGCGTCGAACTCGTAGCCCTCCGGGGCCGCGACCACCTGGACCGAGTACGTACCGAACTCCAGCTCCGAGAGCCGCACGACACCGTCGTTCGGGTTGGTGTCCAGCTCACCGCCGTCGACCACCTCGATCGCCGTACCGTCCGGCGCGGTGAACAGGAACGTCGCACCGGCGAGCAGCGCACCGTCCTCGTCCCGAGCCATCGCGGTCACCGTCCCGTTCCCGGGCAGCACCCACGGCTCGAACGCCTGCTCCTCACCGGTCACCTCGATGGTGAACGGCTCCGGCGCACGCCAGGCGTCGGGCACCCGCAGCGCCTCGACCTCGTACTCACCGGCCGGCAGGCCCGTGAACGTCGTGACACCGAACTCGTCGTCGGTGTCCTGCAGGTTGGCGATGTCCTGGCTGTAGTAGTTGTTGTCGTTGACGACGAACACCGACTCCGGGTCGTTGACGTCCGTGAACTGCCACGTCGTGAAGTTCACCCACTGTCCGTCCACGTCGTCGACATCGATCGTCACCGGACCCGGAACGGCCTGGGTCAGGGTGAAGCCGCCGGCGAACCTGTTCGGGGTACCGGAGTCGATCGTGACCTCGAGGGTCTCCTCCGGGTCGAACGCGTAGCCCGGGGCGTCGACGATCGAGACCTGGTACGTGCCCAGCTCCAGCTCACCGGCACGGACCGTGCCCACGGCCGGCGCCAGGTCCTCCTCGGACCCGTCGACGACGTCGATCTCCGTTCCGTCGGCAGCCGTGAATCGGAACGTCACGCCCTCGATCGGCTCCTCGTCCTGGTCCTGCACCCACACCGCGATGCGGCCGTTACCGGGCATGAGGAACTCGCCGAGGTCCTGCTCGTCGCCGGTGACCGTCACCGAGAACGGCTCCGGTGCACGCCACGGCGAGGCCACAGAGGTGTTCTCCACCGTGTACTCACCGGCCGAGATCCCGGACACGGTGACCTGACTGCGCTCGTCGTCGATGTCCTCCAGGTCCGCAGCCCGAGCGTTGTTGTCCGCCACCGTGAACGTGGCGCCTTCGGCGTCCGTGAACTGCCACACCGTGTTGGAGATCGTGTACCCCGAGGAGTCCGCCACCGAGAAGCTCACCGGGCCCGGCACCACCGGGGCGGCCGCGAGCGTGAACGAACCGGCCATACGGTGCGGCGTGCCCGGCGACAGCGGAACCGTCAGGGACGCCTCCTCGTCGAGTTCGAAGCCGTCCGGCACCTCGACGAGCTCGATCGTCCAGTCCACCAGCTCCAGGCCGCCCACGCTCACGCGGCCCTCGACGTCGGAGGTGTCCTGCTCGGACCCGTCCGCGATCTCGAAGGTCTCGCCCTCGGCACTGGTGAAGCGGTAGGTGACACCCGGGACGAGCTCGCCGTCCTCGTCGTACGCGAACACCGAGGTCGAACCGTTGCCGAGCATGACGAACGGCTCCAGCGACTGCTCCTCGCCCGTGATCGTCACCGAGATCGGCTCCGGCGCGCGGTAGCCCGAGGAACCGGGCGACTGGTTGGTCACCGTGTAGTCGCCGGCCGGCAGACCGTTGACCACGATCGACCCGAACGCGGAGTCCTCGTCGACAAGCGTCTCGACGCCGTCCTCACCGGTGGACCGGTTGTTGTCCGCGACGTAGAACGACGCGCCGTCCTCCGACTCGAACAACCAGCCCGTCGAACCCACCACACCGTCCTGCCGGTTGACCACCGTGAGCGACAGCGGACCCGGGTCGGCCGGAGGCTCGGCGTCGAGGGGGATGTCGAGGCCGACGATGCCCGGGTTGTGGTCGGAGGACCGGAACGGGGAGACCTCGTGGAAGTTCGTCACGTTGTAGTTGTGCCGGCTGTACTCGAGCGCGAGCGGCTCGTTGGCGTTGATCTCCCAGATCGTCGAGCCCGTGAAGAGCTCGAGCGCAGCCTCGTTGGCGAGGATGTGGTCGAGCGACCCGTCCATGCCGTCGAAGTTGTAGCTGTGCGCGCCCGAGCGGTCGAACTCCGTGAGGTTCGTGTACCCCGCGTCGTAGAAGACCTGCATGGGGTCCTCGGCCGAGTAGGCGTTGAAGTCACCGGCCTGCAGGACGGGCTGGTCGGCGCCCCAGTTCCCCTCGGTCCACTCGACGAGGGCCTCGGCCTGCGCGATGCGGTCCGGGTTGGCGTTGCCCTGGCCCGTGCCGTCGTCGGTGCCGGAGCCCTTGGACTTGAAGTGGTTCGCGGTGACGACGAAGGTCGTCTCCGAGAGCTCCTCGTCCGCGCCGACCGCGGCGAACTCCTGCGCGAGCGGCTCGCGCGCGTTGCCGAACGCGTCGCTGTCGGTGAGGATCAGCGACTCGCCGACGGGCGAGATCGTGTCGACCCGGTAGATGAAGGCCGTACGGATGACGTCCTCGTCCGCGGGGAGCTCGGCGGGCGACTCGACGTAGCCCCACGTGCCGGCGCCGGCGTCCTCGTTGAGCGCCTCGGTCAGCGTGGCGAGGGCCGCGTCGCGGTCCTGACCGAACTCGGCCGAGTTCTCGATCTCCTCGAGCGCGACGACGTCGGCGTCGAGGGTGTTGATCGCGTCGACGATCTTCTCCTCCTGGCGGGCGAACGCCTCGCTGGACCAGGCCCCGCGGACGTCGCACCAGTCGGCCGTGGTCGGGTTGCCCTCACGGTCGGGGTAGAAGTCGCAGTTCTCCTCGTCCTCGCCGAGGGTGGAGAAGTAGTTGAGGACGTTGAACGAGGCGACCTGGATGTTGCCGCCGACCTCCGCCGGGGCGGCGTGCTCGGCGCGGTCGTTCTCGAACTCGAGCCAGTCGGTGTAGTTCTCGCCGCTGGCGCGGGTGGTGGGCTGGAAGCTCCATGCGCTGTCGCCGTTCTGGACGCGGCGGAAGTCGACGATCACCGGGGCCTCGAACGTCGCGGCTGCGCCGGTCCGCAGGGGCGCGTCGGGCGTGACGTACGGCAGCGGGATCTCGTGGTCGTCGAAGTCGAAGTTGATGAGGTTAAAGCTCGACCCGTCGTTGAGCACGACGCCGCGGGCGGCGTTGTCGGCCTCGACGGCGGCGACGCCCTCGGGGTCCGTGACCGGGTTGGCGACGTCGGTCGGGGTGATGAGCGGGCTGTCGCCGGTGGCGAGGCCGACCTCGCCGTACTGGAGCGTCCAGTAGGTGTTGGTGACGGTGAACTCGTCGGTCGGCAGCATGAGCATGGACTCGTAGAGCTCGCGCTCCGCGTCGGTCTCGGGCCAGGCGATCTCGACCGGCTCGACGTCGGTGAACTCCTCCTCCAGAGGCGTCACGGTCGGCCCGGAGATCTGGGTGAGGCCGAAGTACTCGCCGGCGGTGCCGGAGACCTCGACGAAGTCGCCGATCTCCACGTCGCCGACGACGTCGGGTCCGTAGACGAAGATGCCCGACGAGGCGGTGTGCTCGCTCAGGTCGCCTCCGGTGCCCTCGGTCTGGATGGTGAAGCCGTCGAACCCGCCGGCCGGGTAGACGGCGGTGACGACGCCGCGTGTGGTGACGGCGTCGCCGTCGTACGGGGTCGCGTCGCCGATGCCCTGGATCTGCTCGATCGTCAGGGGCTCGCCCGGCTCGGGGTCCGGATCCGGGTCGGGGTCGGGGTCCGTGCCACCGCCCTCGATCTCCGGGGTCGGGGCGGCCATCTCGAAGTCGGCCGCGTTGTCGTCGGTGTCCGCGTGGCCGTCGCGCTGCCAGGACAGCGGGTCAGTGGTACCACCCTGGTTGGCAGCAGCCCCCGTGCCCTCGAACGTCGTCGCGGTGCCCGTCCCGACGAGGTCGACGATCGCGCCGTCGAGGTCACCGGTCGCCACGCTGCCCTGCGGCAGCGTGACGTTGTCCGTGCCGTCGACGAGGACGATCACCCCGTTGCTCCCGCCCGGGTTGAGCGAGCCGCCGACGTGAAGGTCAGACAGCTCGGAGAGGTCCTGACCGGTCGATCCGTTCGAACCGCCGGAGACCACGAAGTACTCACCGGGCTCGATCGTGCCCTCGAGCGCGGCGTTGCCGCTCGTGGCACCGGTGCCGGTCGCGGACCGGTACTGCAGCGACATGCCCGACAGGTCGATCGGCTCGCTCGTCGGGTTGTACAGCTCGACGAACTTCTGCTGGTACGGCGCGTTCGCGGACCCACCGCGCGCGTAGTACTCGTTGATGATGACGTCGGAGTCGTCGGGTGCGGCCACCGCGGGCGCCGCGGCGACGGGAACGACGGCGGAGGTCAGACCGAGAGCGACGACAGCGCCCAGCCCCACCCCCCGTCGTCCGGTGATGGGGCGAACAGTCACGTCGTGTTGCTCCTTGCCGGGTGGGGACATGGGCAGGGTGGGCGACCGTCACCGGTGCCCGGACCATCCTCGCCCCGGGCGACCGCCCTGCAGGACCGGTCAGCACACTCGTCGTCGACTGTGCATCTCCCGTTCACCGCGCCTTCGGACGGGAGTGTCGCACACCCTCACGACCCTGACCACCGTCACGTGCGGCGGTCGCTGCGGACGTCGTCGGACGTCCACAGCGCCCGCCGACCCACGTCCGACGCCTCAGCGCCCTGCGTCGGCAGTCGGGTTCTCGCCCAGGAACTGCTCGAAGAAGTCCCAGATGAGCTCGTTCGCATCGATCGCGTCCGTGGGCGTCCCGGCCCAGTCGGTCTCCTCCTCGAACGCCGGCGATCCGGGCCAGACGTGTCCGGCCCCGTCGATGGACCACGAGCGGATCTCGTCGGGGCCCTCGCCGTCGCCGATGGAGGTGAGGGTGACGCCGTCCCCCTGGTCCGTGTCCTCCCGGACCTCGTAGCCGCCGATCTCGGCCCACCGGTCGAGGGCGGCCTCGTGCCCGTAACGCCAGTAGTCGGCGCCGCCCCCGTCGAGCGGGTTCACCGGGTCGTCGGTGCCGACGAACGTGACGATCGGCGTGACCTCGTCCGGCTCGCAGGTGGCGGGGTCGGGCACCCAGCCGTCCTCGCCCTCGACGGGCGCCCCGGAGCGAAGTCCCGTCACGGGCGCGATGGCACGGAACAGGTCCGGGTCGTCGCACGCGGCCTGCGAGATCATCCGGCCCCCGCCGGAGTAGCCGGTCGCGAAGACGTCCTGGGTCGAGGTCCCGTACTCCTCGGCGGACCAGTCGACCAGAGCCTGGAGGAAGGCGATGTCGTCCGGGGCGTCGTCAGGCGCGTCGGTCACGCCGGGGACGTTCCACAGCCGACCGCCGTCCGGGTCCTCGAACCCTCCGTCGGGGAGCACGACGACGTAGCCCTCCGCGTCCGCCGTGCCGGTAGCGGCGGACCACAGGACCTGCTCGGCGCCGTCCGAGCCGGATCCGTGCAGGTTGACCACGAGCGGGAGATCGGCGTCGGGCGTCCAGCCGGACGGCAGGAGCACGACTCCGCTCCTGTCGTGACCGTCGATCTCGGCCGCGAACTCGTGCTGCCCGGGCGCGAGCTCCTCGTCGTCGACGGCGTCTCCCGAGCCGCCGGCCCCGTCCGTCCCGGACTCGCTCTCTCCGGCGTCGTCGTCCGTCGCGGACTCGTCCGTCGCGGTGTCGTCGTCGTTCGCAGCATCGTCGGCACCGCAGGCGGCCACCGTCAGGAGCAGCGTGCCGAGCGCAGCGCCACCGATCACGCGTCGAGGGGTCCTCATGGTTCTCCTTGATCTCGAGGGGAACCGTGACGCTATCCCCGCCGCGACCTGGGAATCTCGGACGATGCCGAGGTCCCACATCGCGAGAACCAGCGGGCGCACCGCACCTTTGACGAGCACGAACGACGACGGGGCCGCCACCCGTAGGTGGCGGCCCCGTGAGGTCCGCTCCGGCGATCTACCGGGGTCCGCTCCGGCAACGTGCCGTGGTCCCCACCCGCTCGCAAGCCACGGACGACCCGCCGGCTCACCCGCCGGCGGGACGGATCAGATCAGGCCTAGCTCCGCGACGGCGTCGCGCTCCTCGACGAGCTCCGCAGCGGTGGCGTCCATCCGGCCGCGGGAGAACTCGTCGACGTCGAGGCCCTCGACGACCTTCCACTCGCCGTTCTCCGACGTCACGGGGAAGGAGTAGACGATGCCCTCGGGCACGCCGTAGTGGGAGCCGTCGGAGTAGATGGCCGCCGACGTCCACGAGCCCGTCACGCCGTTCACCCAGTCGTGCACGTGGTCGATCGCGGCCGACGCGGCCGAGGCCGCCGACGACGCGCCGCGCGCCTCGATGATGGCCGCCCCGCGCTTGGCGACGGTCGGGATGAAGTCGTTCTCGACCCACTCGCGGTCGGCGAGCAGGTCGGTGACGGGCTTGCCGGCGATCGTCGTCTGCGTGAGGTCCGGGTACTGGGTCGAGGAGTGGTTGCCCCAGATCGTCAGCCGGTCGATGTCGCTCACGGCGGCGCCGGTCTTCGAGGCGAGCTGGCTGACGGCCCGGTTGTGGTCCAGGCGGGTCATCGCGGTGAAGCGAGAGGCCGGGACGTCGGGGGCGTTCTTGGCCGCGATGAGCGCGTTGGTGTTGGCCGGGTTACCGACGACGAGGACCCGGACGTCGTCCGCGGCGCCGGCGTTGATCGCCTTGCCCTGGGGGCCGAAGATGCCGCCGTTGGCCGCGAGCAGGTCGCCGCGCTCCATGCCGGCGCCCCGCGGGCGTGCGCCCACGAGCAGGCCGACGTTGGTGCCGTCGAAGGCCTTGACCGGGTCGTCGAAGATGTCGACGCCGGCCAGGAGCGGGAACGCGCCGTCCGCCAGCTCCATCGCGGTGCCCTCGGCCGCCTTGACGGCCTGCGGGATCTCGAGCAGACGCAGGCGCACGGGCGTGTCGGCGCCCAGCAGCTGGCCCGAGGCGATGCGGAAGAGCAGGGCGTAGCCGATCTGGCCGGCGGCGCCCGTGACGGTGACGTTCACGGGGGTGGCGGACATGCAGGACTCCTTCGTCGGGGATGTGCGGACGTGGGCCGGTGGGGCGCCGCCAGGTCGGGTCGCGGCCTGCCGGTGGGTGCCCCGCGCGCCTCCAGGTTAGTGGGCGTGCGGCCGGTCCGGGCCGGGTCGTCCGTCGTCGGCCGCACCGGCGCGGGCCTGCTCCCCGTCGGCACCGGCGACGGACGCGTCCGCCCCGTCCGCACGGGTGTCCTCGGGCTCCGGCTCGGGCCGCGTGACGGTGACGCGGTCGATGCGGCGTCCGTCGAGGGTCCGCACGGTGAGCGTCGCGTCGCCCCAGGCCACGGCGTCGCCCTCGGCCGGCAGACGACCGAGCTCGGACATGATGTAGCCCGCGAGCGTGTCGTAGGGGCCCTCCGGCAGCTCGACATCGAACAGCCGCTGGATCTCTGCGCGGCTGAGCAGCCCGGAGACGTCGTCGGCGCCGGCTCCCTCCACGACCTCCGGCTCCTCACGGTCGTACTCGTCGTGGATCTCGCCGACGAACTCCTCGACGACGTCCTCCATCGTCACGATGCCGTCGGTGCCGCCGTACTCGTCGACGATGACGGCGAAGTGCGCGTGCGTGCGGCGCATCTCGGTGAGCGTCGAGAGGACCTCCTTGCCCGTCGGGAAGTACAGGGTCTCGCGCACGAGGTCCCGCACGAACCGGATCTCGGGGCCGGGGTTGATGAAGTCGCGGACGTGGACGAAGCCGAGGATGTCGTCGTCGTTCTCGCCGCGGACCGGGTAGCGCGAGTGCTCCATCGACCCCACCGTCGCGCGCGCGTCCTCGATCGGGGTGTCGGCGTCGAGGAACTCGACCTCCGTGCGCGGCGTCATCACCTCCTGGACGGACCGCTCCCCCACCGCGAGCAGGTCGGTGACGATCTGGCGCTCCTCGGCGCCGAGCCCCTCGTGGCCGGCGACGATCTGGCGCAGCTCCTCGGCGTCCATCTCCTCCGCGCGGGCGTGCGGGTCGCGGCCCAGGACACGGAGCACGAGGTTGGTGGAGACGTCGAGCAGCCAGATGACGGGGCGCAGGACGAGGGCGATGACGTTGAGCGGCCGGGCCACGATCATCGAGAACTTCTCGGCGCCCTGCATCGCGAGCCGCTTGGGCACCATCTCGCCGAAGACGAGCGACATGTAGGACACGATGAGCGTGATGCCGATGAACGCCGCTGTGCCGGCGACCCGCTCGGAGAGTCCCCAGTCCACGAGGTAGGGGGAGACGTAGGGGGCGATCGTCGACGCGCCGTAGGAGGCCGAGAAGAAGCCCGCGAGCGTGACGCCGACCTGCACCGCGGACAGGAAGGTGTTGGGGTTCTCGGTCAGCTTCGCGACGGTGGCGCCGCTTCCGCCGCGGGCGGCCATCGATCGGACCTGCGACTCACGCAGCGAGACGAGCGCGAACTCCGAGGCCGCGAACACCCCGCCGATGAGGACGAAGACGAGGACGAGCAAGGAGTCCTGAAGTAGCGGGTGCACCCGTCCATTATCGGGTCGGTCGACCGGGCGTGGTGGCGGGCCGCGTGTGGCGCTCCGCTCCGGCGATGGCGGCCGTCGCGCCCGGCCCGGCCGTCAGACCGCGACGGCGTTCCCCCACGGGGCGAGGAAGGCCAGGACGGCCGCCGCACCGAGCAGCGTGGCGAGGTCGATCGCGAGCGCGCGGCCCCCGATGATCTCGCGCGCGCCGAACGCGGCCCGGACCACGGCCATGACGACGAGCATGCCGGCGAGCAGGTAGCAGGCGGTCGGCACGCCGACGACGACGCCGACGAGCACGACGACCGCGACCCAGCCGAGGATCGCGAGTCCGGGGAGGACGGGTGCCCGGTTCGTCGTCACGCGGCGAGGCTACCGTGGGCGGATGCGTCCGCCGGCAGCCCGTCCCGAGCAGGTCGACGTCCTCGTGGCGGGCGGCGGCCTGGCGGGCCTGCGGACGGCGGCCGCCCTGCGGGAGGCGGGCCTGGCCGGGACGGTGCTCCTCGTCGGCGCCGAGGAGGGCGACCCGTACGACCGCACCACCCTGTCGACCCACCTCTTCACACAGGAGGCACCCCCGCTGCTGTCCGCGGGCGGCCTCGGCGACCTCGACGCGCTCGGTGTCCCCCATCGCCGGGCGGCCGTCCGGTCGGTGCGAGACCTGGCGGGCGATGACGCGGCCGGCGATTACACCACCGGAGAGGACGCGGCCGGGAGCACCCCCGGCACGACGCCACGACCGGCGGTCCGCACGACGACCGGTCCCGGGGCGCCCGCCGGCGCCAGGGCCGAGGTCACGCTCGACGACGGCACGGTCGTGCGCGCCCGCGTCGTCGTCGCCGCGACCGGTGCGCGCGCCGTCGCCGCTCCGTGGCCGGGCGCGCGGACCCTGCGGTCGGCCGCCGACGCCACGGGTCTGCGGGCCGCGCTCGCACCCGGAGCGCGGCTCGTCGTCGTCGGCGCGGGCTGGATCGGCGCGGAAGTAGCGGGGGCGGCCGCCGCGGCGGGGGTCCGGGTGACGGTCGTCGAGACCGCCGACGAGCCGCTCGGTCGTGCGCCCCGCGTGCTCGGGCGCCACGTCCGCGGCTGGTTCGAGTCCGCGGGGGTCGAGCTGCTCACCGGGACCGGCGTGTCCACCGTCGCCCTGACGCGCGAGGCCGCCGGACCGGCCGACCCGGCCGCAGCCTCCGACGCCGGACCGGCCGAGGGCCCCGACGCCGGACCGGCCGACCCGGGCGAGCGCGTCGTCACCCTGACGGACGGCCGCGAGGTGCGTGCCGACGTCGTGCTCGCGGCACTCGGGGCCGTGCCGGAGACGGACTGGCTGGCCGGCGCCGCCCCGCTCGCCCCGACCGGTCACGTGCGGGTCGACGCCCTGGGACGGGCCCTGGACGGGCCGACGTGGCTGTGGGCGGTCGGGGACGCCGCGGCGACCGTCCGTCCCGACGGCCGCACGGAGCCGGGTGCCCACTGGGAGGGAGCGCTGCACCACCCGACGGCGCTCGCGGCGGGCGTCCTCGGCCTCGATGCCCCACCACCGCCGGCGTCCTACGTCTTCTCGGAGATGTTCGGGCACGACGTCGCGGTCCTCGGCGACCCGACCGGACCGCCCACCGTGGAACGGTCGGACGACGCCGGGATCACCTGGCTGTGGACCGACGACGCCGGCCGGCTCGTCGGTGCCGCCACGGCCGACCACCCCCGCGACGTGCCGCCGCTGCGCCGCGCGCTGGCGGGCGGGGGCCGGCCCAACCTCGACGCCGCCGTCGCGGCGGACCCGTCCCGGCGGCTGCGCGACGCGATCGCGCGCCGCTGACCGCGCACCGGGCCGGGCCCGGCTCAGTGGGCGAAGTGGCGGGTGCCCGTGAGGTACATCGTCACGCCGGCGGCCTGCGCGGCCGCGGTGACCTCGTCGTCGCGGATCGAGCCACCCGGGTGCACGACGGCGCGGACGCCGGCGTCGAGGAGCACCTGCAGCCCGTCGGCGAACGGGAAGAACGCGTCGGACGCGGCGACCGCGCCGCGCGCACGCTCGGGCCGCGCGGCCGCACCGGTGGCCTGCGCGCCGCCCGCGGAGTCGACGTCCGAGCTCACCTCGACCCCGAGCGTGTTCGCGCGCTCGACGGCGAGCCGGCAGGAGTCCACGCGGTTGACCTGGCCCATGCCCACGCCCACGGTCGCGCCGGCGTGCGCGAGCAGCACCGCGTTCGAGCGCACGGACCGCACGGACCGCCACGCGAACTCCAGGTCCGCGAGCGTGGCCGCGTCGGCCGGCTCGCCCGCCACGTGGGTCCAGGCCTCCACGGCGTCGCCGGGGGCGTCGACCGCGTCGCGGGCCTGGACGAGCGCACCGCCGGTGACGGGTCGGATCTCCGTGCCGTCGCGCGGCGCCGGGGTCACCGTGAGGACGCGGAGGTTCTTCCGCGTGGACAGCACCTCGACGGCCTCCGGCTCGATCTCCGGTGCGACGAGCACCTCGGTGAACACGCCCTTCATGGCCCGGGCCATCGCGGCGGTCACGGGCCGGTTCACGGCGATGACGCCGCCGTAGGCCGAGACCGGGTCGCAGGCGTGCGCGGCGCGGTAGGCCTCCTCGACGTCCTGACCGACCGCGATTCCGCACGGGTTGGCGTGCTTGATGATCGCCACCGCGGGCCGCTCGTGGTCGAGTGCGGCACGCAGGGCGGCGTCGGCGTCGACGTAGTTGTTGTAGCTCATCGCCTTGCCCTGCAGCTGAGTCGCTCCCGCGATACCGTCGACGGCACCCGCGGGGGCGTACAGGGCGGCGGCCTGGTGCGGGTTCTCGCCGTAGCGCAGGGTGGCGCGCCGCTCGAGCGCCAGCCCCACGAAGGCCGGTGCCTGCGCGACGGGGGCGTCGGCGTCATAGCCGGTCGACGCGGTCTCGGCCTTCCCGACCTGCTCGGCGAACCATGAGGCGACGGCCGAGTCGTAGGAGGCGGTGTGGGCGAAGGCGTCGGCGGCGAGCGCCCGCCGCTCGGCGAACGTGAACCCGCCGGCGTCCAGCGCGGCGACGACCTCGCCGTACCGGCCCGGGTCGACGACGACCGCGACCGAGGGGTGGTTCTTCGCCGCGGCGCGCACCATCGTGGGTCCGCCGATGTCGATCTGCTCGACCGCGGCGTCGTACCCGGCACCGGAGGCGACGGTCTGCGCGAACGGGTAGAGGTTGACGACGACGAGGTCGAACGGCTCGATGCCGAGCTCGTCGAGCTGCTCGCGGTGCGCGGGCAGCCGACGGTCGGCCAGGACTCCGGCGTGGACGTTCGGGTGCAGCGTCTTGACCCGTCCGTCGAGGCACTCGGGGAACCCGGTGACGGCCTCGACGGGGGTGACGGGGATACCGGCGTCGGCGATGAGGGCGGCGGTCGAGCCCGTGGAGACGATCTCCACGCGCGCCTCCGCGAGCGCCCGGGCGAGGTCCTCCAGGCCGGTCTTGTCGTAGACGGAGACGAGCGCGCGACGGACCTGGTGGCGGTCCGCGGCGGCCCGGACGGAGCGCTCGGGGCCCGTCCCGGGTGCGGTGCTCGTGGACGGGGCGTCGGCGTCGGGCGCGGCGTCGGTGTTCGGCTGGACGGTCACGGGGTCCTCCTCGGGTCGGCGGTCCCGGGCGCGGCGGGCGCCCGGCCCCGGCGCCCAGGCGAGCGGCGCGGTGAGGGGTGCGTCGGTCGCTCCCCGGTGGTCACCCACCTCGTTCGCCAGTCGCGACCGGTGGCCAGTCTACGGCTCGCTCCCGCGGCGCACGGCGCGCCGTCAGGACGTGGGACGCGTCTCCGGGAGCGCGAGCTCGCCCCGGGCGAGCCGGGTGAGGACGTCGACGAGCATGTCCCGCTCCTCGATCTTGATGCGCTCGTGGAGCGTCGCCTCCGTGTCGTCCTGCTCGATCCGCACGGCCCGTTGGTCGACGATCGGTCCGGTGTCGACCCCGGCGTCGACCACGTGGCAGGTACAGCCGGTGACGCGCACCCCATGGGCGAGGGCGTCCCGCACCCCGTGGGCGCCGGGAAAGGCGGGCAGGAGCGCGGGGTGCGTGTTGAGCACGGTGCCGGCGGCCAGCACGGCCGGGCCGAGGATCTTCATGAACCCCGCGCTCACGACCACGTCCGGCGACCAGGTGGTGATCTCTTCCGCGAGCCGGGCGTCCCAGGCCCCGCGGTCCGGGTGGTCCCCGAGGGCGACGACGAACGTCGGCACGCCCGCCCGCCGGGCGCGCTGCTCGCCGAGCGTTCCCGGCCGGTCCGCGCCGACGGCGACCACATCGATCGGCGCCCCGCCCGCAGCGGCGTCGAGGACGGCCTGGAGGAGCGTCCCCGATCCGGAGACGAGCACGACGAGGCGCAGCCGCTGCGCGGCGGAGGTGGTCACGACGACCAACGGTAGACGTCGAAGAGGTGACAATGGGTCGGTGACGACGCCACCGACCGGACGGACGCCCGCCCCGACGAGCGACCCGGGGCCGTCCGGGTCCGCGGAGGAGGAGCGTGCCACGCAGCTGGCCCGCTGGTCGACGGCGGCCAGCGTCCTGGTCATCGGCAGCGCCCTGGGCACCCTGGTCGTCACCCGCTTCCCGCAGAGCATCGGGCTGGGGGTGCTCGCGCTCATGGGCCTCGCCGCCGCGGTCTACGCGCGTCGGTTCCGCGCACCGACGGCGGGTGCGGGACCGGCCGGGCCAGTCGGCGGCCAGGGCAGCCGCGGTGCAAAGGGCGGCAGTGGTGGCCGGGCCGGCGCCGCTGACGCACCCGAGGACCGCCCGGGACCCACCCTCGAGCAGCGCCGTGCGCGCTCGACCGTCGTGACGATCGTCATCGGCTCGATCGTCGCGGCGCTCCACCTGCTGCCCGCGCTCGCCTGGAACATCCAGCTCGACCACCAGGAGTGCCTCGACGGCGCCGTGACGAACCAGGGGCGGGAAGCCTGCGCCAACGAGCTCGACGACCGGCTGCGGGACATGCTCCCCATCGGCTGAGGGACGCTCCGGAGCCACCGACCCCGGTCCCGCCGTCCCACGTCCCGGACACCGCTCCTCGCCGTCAGCGCCCGCTCCGCCGCGCCGTTAGCGTCGCGGGCATGACGCAGCCGAGCACCAGGACCATCCACGCGGGCCAGTCCCCCGACCCGGCGACGGGCGCGGTGAGCAGGCCGCTCCACCTCTCCTCGACCTTCCGCCACGACTCCGTGGGTGTCCTGCGGGCGGGCTACGAGTACACCCGCACCGGCAACCCGACGCGGGACGCGCTGCAGGAGACGCTCACCGAGCTCGAGGGCGGCGCGGGGGCGTTCACGTTCGCCAGCGGGATGGCCGCCGAGGACGCCGTGCTGCGGACGCTGACGGGCCCCGGGGCGCACGTCCTGCTCGGCGACGACGCGTACGCCGGGACGCACCGGCTCATCGAGTCGACCTTCGGCCCGTGGGGCGTCACGCTGTCCACGGTCGACCTGTCCGACGTCGACGCCGTGCGGGCGGCCGTCGCGCACACCCCGCCGCGGGTCGTCTGGATCGAGACCCCGAGCAACCCGCTGCTGCGGATCGTCGACGTCGCCGCGGTCGCCGAGATCGCCCACGCGGCCGGGGCGGTCGTCGTCGTCGACAACACCTTCGCCACGCCCTACCTCCAGCAGCCGATCGCCCTGGGGGCCGACCTCGTCGTGCACTCGCTGACCAAGTACCTGGGCGGGCACTCCGACGTCGTGGGCGGCGCGGTGGTCCTCGCCGACGACACGTGGCGCGAGGCCCTGGCCGACCTGCAGAACGGGGCGGGCACCGGCCTGTCCCCGTTCGACTCCTGGCTGGTCAGCCGCGGGATCAAGACGCTCGCCGTGCGGATGGACCGGCACTGTACGAACGCCGCGAGGGTCGCCGAGGCCCTCGCGGACCACGCGCTCGTCACCGAGGTCGCCTACCCCGGCCTCACCACCCATCCCGGGCACGACGTCGCCGCCCGCCAGATGTCCGGGTTCGGCGGCATGGTCTCGGTCCGCCTGACCGACGCCGAGGCGGCGCGCACCTTCGTCGAGTCCACCGAGCTGTTCACGCTCGCCGAGTCGCTCGGCGGGGTGGAGTCGCTCATCGAGCACCCGGCGACGATGACGCACCTCGCCGCCGTCGGCACGCCCCTGCAGGTGCCGGACGACCTCGTGCGGATCTCCGTCGGCATCGAGGACGCCGGGGACCTGGTCGAGGACCTCCTCCGGGCGCTCGACCGCGCACGCACCTCGGCCGACCGGCAGGTCACCGCCACCGCCTGACTACGCCGCCTGACCGACGCCGGGGGCGGTCAGCCCCACGGGTCCGAGGCCGCGGCGCCGTCAGCGCGTCGAGCCCGAGGCCGCGGCGCCGTGCGCTCGACCGCCGCGGGACCGCGAGGAGCTCGCCATGGAGCCCGTCACCGACCAGCGGCCGGCGCTCGCCGACGACGTGGTGCGGGTCGTGGATGTGGCGCTCGTCGACGAGGTGGTGCGCGTCGACGACGTCCGCGACCGGTTCGAGCGGGCCGAGGAGGACTGCGTCGAGGTCGTGCCGGCGCCGCTCCCGGCACCGGTCGACCTCGCCACGCTCTCCCCCGCCGCACCCGCGCTCGCCGAGTCCGTCGTGCTCGCTGCGCCCTGCGTAGCGGCCGCGCCCTTCTCACCCCGCGGACCCTTCTCGCTCCGCGGACCCTTCGTAGACGTCCCTGCTGTGGCGGCCCCGGACCCCGCGTCAGCGTCGTCCGTGCCCTCCGTACCTCCCGTGCGCCCCCGCACGGAGCGGACACCGCCGGCGATCCCGGCGCGGACGAGGGGGTGGAGAAGGACCGTGGTGAGGAGGGCGCCGAGCGCGACCCCTGCGGTCACGAGGCCGGCGAGCACGAGGGCGTCGGGGCCGAGGTCGGCCATCCGCCCCGAGCCGATGCCGCCCGACGACGCCAGTGCGGCCACGAGGGTCGCGCTTCCCACGATCAGGGCGGCGCCGAGCGCGCCGGCGACGGCGTCGACGAGGCGGTGGGCGTGGCCGGGCCGGCTCGTCCACCAGGCCCCGACGGCGCCCGCGACGACGACCAGCAGCACGGGCCAGGCGCCCAGCGGTGACGGCGACTCCGGCAGCGCGCCGAGGAGCGGGATGCCCGGGACGGCGCCGAGCTCGACACCGCCGGGCGCGACCGAGGTCCCGGCGCCGACGGCGAAGCCCGGACCCGCGATGTAGGACAGCGCCCACACCCCCAGGGTCGGCAGGTACGCGAGCTGGCCGAGCACGAGCACGGTGGCCCCGACGACCCCGGCGTCGAAGGACTCGTGGAGGGCGAGGACCCGGTCGGCGTGCAGCGCGAGCGCGGCCACCGACGCGAGCAGGCCGAGGCAGACGAGCACGGCGAGCGTCGCGGCCGCACCGCGCAGGGCGCGGACACCGACCAGGAGGCTGCGGTACCCGAACCGGTCGCTCGGGGCGGCCGCGGCGTCGTCGGCGATGACGTCCCTGGTCCGAGCCCCGGTGCGCCACCACGACCACAGGCCACCGGCCGCGGCCACGAGGGCGGACCCGAGCGCGAGGCGCAGGTGGTCGACGTCGAACGGCGAGAGGAGGCTGACGCCCTGCACGAGGACGACGTAGCCGACGCCGACGACGACGTGGGTCGCGCCGACCAGGACGTGGCGCCGGGCGGTGGCCATGACGAGCGCGGCGAGGACCGCGCTGAGGCCGAGCGGCACGAGCGAGAGCGTCCCGGCCGGCGCGCCGTGGCCGAGCAGCCAGGCGGCCGAGCCCACGCCGAGCGCGGACTGCCACGTCGTCTCCCCCAGCGCCGGCGAGGCGGCCGTGGCCACGTAGGCGGCGATCGCGGGGACCACGCAGACCAGCCAGCCCAGCAGCGCCGCCTCGAGGGCGGCGACGAGCGCGCGCAGCCAGCCCTCGGGCAGGAGCAACCGGCGGCCGGTGCCGGTCGCCGCGGGTCGGGTCGTCGTGGCGGTCATCGGGGACATGGTCGCGCCGATCGTCGCCCGAGAGCGGGAGCCACGCCCGGGTGTCGGTGCTCACCGCGGGCCGCGGCCCGCGCCCCTCGGCACCCGGCACCCGACACTGCGCAAGCCCGACGACGACATACGCCCCCGGGCGACCATCTGGTCGCCCGGGGGCGTACGTCCGTGCAGCACCGGGCCGCGGGTGCGGGCCCGACGTCGGGTCAGGCCTTCGCCGCGAGGATCTCCTTGGCGAGGTTCGCCGTCTCCGTGGGGGTCTTGCCCACGCGGACGCCGGCGGCCTCGAGGGCCTCCTGCTTGGCCGCGGCCGTGCCGGCGGAGCCGGAGACGATGGCGCCGGCGTGGCCCATCGTCTTGCCCTCGGGGGCGGTGAAGCCGGCGACGTATCCGACGACCGGCTTGGTGACGTTGTCCTTGATGAACGCCGCCGCCCGCTCCTCGGCGTCGCCGCCGATCTCGCCGATCATGACGATGAGGTCGGTGTCCGGGTCGGCCTCGAACTCGCGCAGGGCGTCGATGTGCGTGGTGCCGACGACCGGGTCACCGCCGATGCCGATGGCCGTGGAGAAGCCGATGTCGGACAGCTCGTACATCATCTGGTAGGTCAGCGTGCCCGACTTCGAGACCAGGCCGATGCGGCCGGGACCGGTGATGTCCGGCGGGGTGATGCCCACGTTGGACTGGCCGGGCGTGATGATCCCGGGGCAGTTCGGGCCGATGAGGCGCACGCCCTTGGTCTGCGCGTAGGTGAAGAACTCGGCGGAGTCCTTGACCGGGATGCCCTCGGTGATGATGACGACCAGCTCGACCCCGGCGTCGACGGCCTCGACGACGGCGCCCTTGGCGAACGCCGGCGGGACGAAGATGACCGACACGTTCGCGCCGGTGGCCTCCCTGGCCTCGGCGACCGTGCCGAACACGGGGACGGACACCGCCCCGCCGGTGCGCTCCTCGGCGCCCGGGCCGATCGGCGTCACGTCGAAGTCGACGGTGGTGCCGGCCTTGCGCGGGTTGGTTCCGCCGACGACGTTCGTGCCGGCGGCGAGCATGCGGCCGGTGTGCTTGGTGCCCTCGGAGCCCGTGATGCCCTGGACGATGACCTTGGAGTCGCGGTTGAGAAAGATCGACATGGTGGTGGGTCCCGTTCCTTACTTCGCTGCCGCGAGCTCGGCGGCCTTGGCCGCGCCGCCGTCCATGGTGTCCGCCTGGGTGACCAGGGGGTGGTTCGCCTCGGCGAGGATCGCCCGGCCCTGCTCGACGTTGTTGCCGTCGAGCCGCACGACGAGCGGCTTGGTGGCCTGGTCGCCGATGATCTCGAGCGCCTGGACGATGCCGCGGGCGACCTCGTCGCAGGCGGTGATGCCGCCGAAGACGTTGACGAAGACCGAGCGGACCTGCGTATCGCCGAGGATGACGTCGAGGCCGTCGGCCATGATCTGGGCCGAGGCGCCGCCGCCGATGTCGAGGAAGTTCGCCGGTCCGACCCCGTGCGTCTCGCCCGCGTAGGCCACGACGTCGAGCGTGGACATCACGAGGCCCGCGCCGTTGCCGATGATGCCGACCGAGCCGTCGAGCTTGACGTAGTTGAGCCCCTTGGCCTTGGCCTTGGCCTCGAGCGGGTCCTCCGACGCCGCGTCGACCAGCGCCTCGTGGTCCTCGTGGCGGAAGGAGGCGTTGTCGTCGAGGGAGACCTTGCCGTCGAGGGCGATGATGTCGCCGTCGGGGGTGCGCACGAGGGGGTTGACCTCCACGAGCGTGGCGTCCTCCTCGCGGTAGACGGTCCACAGCCGCTGGATCGCGTCGGCGACCTTCGGGGCGACGTCGTCGGAGAACCCGGCGGCGGCGACGATCTCGTCGGCCTTGGCCTTGTCGATGCCGACGACCGGGTCGACGGGGACGCGGGCGAGGGCCTCGGGACGCTCGACGGCGAGCTGCTCGATCTCCATGCCGCCCTCGACGGACGCCATGGCGAGGTAGCGGCGCTCGGAGCGGTCGAGGAGAACGGAGAAGTAGTACTCGGTGTCGATGTCCGCGCCGGCGGCGACGAGCACCTTGCGGGCGGTGTGGCCCTTGATGTCCATGCCGAGGATGGCCTGGGCGTGCTGCTCGGCCTCGTCGGCGGAGCGGGCGAGCTTGACGCCGCCGGCCTTGCCGCGACCGCCGATCTTCACCTGTGCCTTGATGACCGCGAGCTCGCCACCGAGCTCCTCGTAGGCGGCGCGCGCCTCGGCCGGGGTCGAGGCGACGATGCCCGGCAGCACGGGGACGCCGTGCTTCTCGAACATGTCGCGCGCCTGATACTCGAAGAGGTCCACCCGATGGTTCCTTCCCTCGCTCGTTGGCGGTGTCTCGACTCCGGGACACCGCTGGGAGCGTAGCGCGGGACCTAGGTCCCGGCCGGACCGTCTCAGGGTGTGCCAGACCACGTTCCACGGCGGATCTCCGCGGTTTCCGGCAATCGTGGCCAAGTCTTGGGACGACCGTGGCGGGGCGTTGTCCTATCCCTGGCCGTGGCGCTCGGCGATCTCCTCGAACGCAGCCGTCAGCGTGTGCGTGTACTCGTGGGCACCGTCGATGTCGGGGTGGATGTTGTCCGCCTGCAGCGCGCCGGGGTTCGCCGTCGCGGTGGCGTTCCAGTCCGCGATCGCCACGTTGTCCCGGCCCTCGGCGAGGCGCTCGAGCTCCTCGTTCGCGGCGGGGATCCACGACGACGCGCCGTAGAGGTTGACGAGCACGACGGGCCGGTCGGGGCCCAGCGCATCGAGGATCCGCTCGGGGATGCTCGGGTCGGGCACGCCGCCGTTGGTCCCGTAGTGGACGACGACGGCGCGGCGCACCGTGCCGGCCTCGATCGCGGCGTCGACGACGGCCTCCCCCGCCGGCCACTGGTCGTTCGACAGGGCGCTGACGTGCACGCCCGGGTAGTAGTACTCCAGGGCGTCGAGCGTCGTGACGACCATCGAGTCGCCGAACACGGACAGCTCGTCGCCCGTGGGCACGGAGAAGTCGGCGTCGGAGTCGATCGGGTCCGTCTCCTCCGCAGGCTCCTCGTCCGACGGGGCCGCCTCGCCGGACCCCTCCTCACCAGGGCTCTCCGAACCGGAGTTCTCCTCGCCGGCCCCCTCCTCGGCCTCCGGCGGCTGCTCCCCCGGCACGGCGTCCTCGCCGCCCGACGGCGCCTCTCCCGCGGCCCCCTGCGCCTCCTCGGCGGCGGCGAGCTCCTCGGCGCGCTGCTGGGCCAGGCGGTCCTCGTTGGTCTCGATCTGGGCGGCCGTGTCGGTCTGGTCGGGCGCGGTGGCGACGGCCACCCCGGTCCCGGCCACGAGCAGGAGCCCGAGCGCGCCGGCCATGCGGGCGGGCGCTGCGGCGGCGGGGCGGAAACCCGTGATGGCGGCGAGCCAGGAGCGCAGCGTGGCGCGGATGCCGTTGCGGCGCACGGGCTGCTCGAGCCACTCGTAGGAAGCGGCGGACACCCCGAGGGTGACGACGAGCGCGGCGAGCCGCAGGACGGTCCGTGCGGCGGAGCCCTCGGCAGTCGGCACGAGCGCGTCGAGGACGATGACGACCGGCCAGTGCCAGAGGTAGATGCCGTACGAGCGCTCGCCCAGCCAGCGCAGCGGCGCGAGCTCCATGACGGCGGTGAACCAGGTGCGCGGGCCGAGGAGCGCGGCCACGAGCAGCGCCGCGGCGAGCGAGGCGGCGAACAGGCCGCCGCGGAACGTCCACACGGAGTCGAACGCCATGAATGTCGAGAGCAGGAGCAGCACCGCGAGGCCGACGAACGGCACGACCGGTCGCGCTCGCTGCCACGCGGGCGCGGTGAGCGGCCCGCGGGAGTCCTGCGCGACGAACGCCAGCGCGATCCCGAGCATGAGGCCGAACAGGTGGGTGTCGGTGCCGTAGTAGACGCGCGTCGGGTCGGCGCCGGGGGTCACGAGGACGGCCATGAGGATGCCCGAGACCACGGCGACGACGATCGCGACGGCGGCGAGCGCCCGGGGGGCGCGGACGAGCTTGACGAGCGGTAGCGCGAGCAGCGGCCAGAGGAGGTAGAACTGCTCCTCGACGGCGAGGGACCAGAAGTTGACGAACAGCTGGGGCGCGGTCTGGTCGGCGTAGGAGGAGCCCGCCGCGATCTCCAGCCAGTTCGAGGAGAACGTCAGGGCGCCGAGCACCTGCCGCCCGATGTTGACCATGAGGTCGCGCTCGACGAGGGCCGCCACCGGCACCGTGACGACGACGACGAGCGCGAGGGCGGGCAGCAGGCGTCTGGCACGCCGCCGCCAGAAACCGGGCAGGTCGATCCGGCCCGAGCGCCCGATCTCGCGCAGCAGCAGGGTCGTGATGAGGAAGCCGGACAGGACGAAGAACAGGTCGACGCCGATGAACCCACCGCGCGAGAACGCCGGGAAGAGGTGGAACACGAGCACGGCGCCCACGGCGAGCGCACGGATGCCGTCCAGGCCCGGGATGCGTCCCGAGCGGACGATGTCGCGGGCCGAGGAGCCCCCGCGGGGCGGGCCGGTTCGTGCGGTCGGGCCGCGCAGCGCACCGACCGAACCGTCTGGTCGCTGACGGTCGTCCATCGCCTCACCACCTGTTGCTCGCTGCACCGGCGCTCGCCGCTACCACGTCGTCCGGCCACACGCTATGACTCGGTTCTGCCCTGCGGGAGGTCGACGCGCGGGCAGACATCCCCGCACTTCGCCCGCCCATTCCCGCAGGTCACACCAGCCACAGACGCACCACGAGCACCGTGGTCAGGGCCTCTCGGAGCAGCATCCGGGCACGGGCTCACCCGTTCACGCCGGGTGTCCTCGCGAGGTCCCCGGCCGTGCCGGACACGTCAGAGCTTGGTCACCGGCGCGTAGCGCAGGAGCAGCCGCTTGACCTGGCCGCCGCCGAAGTCGACCTTGGCGACCGCGGACGGGCCGGGATTCTCCAGCGAGACGACGGTCCCGAGCCCGTAGGCGTCGTGCGTGACGCGATCGCCCGGGCTCAGGGACGGGACCTCGACGTCGGGCCGCGGGGTCGCGGACCCGAAGCGCGCCTCGCCGTCCTTGCGGACGTTCTCGCCGGGCTTCCACGGCCCCGGGGAGGCACCTCCCCGGGGCGGCCGCGCCGGGCGTGGGGGCTCGGCGCGGGAGATCCGCACGCCCGAGGCCCAGGTGCGGCCGTCGGCGCCGCGGCCGGAGCCACGGATCGCGTCGGTCGAGGACTGCTCGCGGCGCCACTCGACGAGCTCGGGCGGGATGTCGGAGACGAACCGCGACTCCGGCATCTCCTGGGGCAGGCCGAACGCCGTGCGCACCGCCGCCCGGGAGAGGTAGAGGCGCTCGCGCGCGCGGGTGAGCGCGACGTAGGCGAGGCGGCGCTCCTCGGCGATCTGGTCGGACTCCCCCAGGGAGCGCTGGTGCGGGAACGTGCCGTCCTCGAGACCGGTGACGAACACGACCGGGAACTCCAGGCCCTTGGCGGTGTGGACGGTCATGAGGGTGACGACGCCCTCGTCCCCCGCGCGGCCGGGGATCTGGTCGGCGTCGGCGACGAGGGCGACCCGCTCGAGGAAGTCCCCCAGGGTGGCCTCGGGGTCGGCCTCGGCGAACTCCTGGGCCACGGCGTGCAGCTCGGCGAGGTTCTCCACCCGGCCGGCGTCCTGCGGGTCCTCCGAGGCGCGCAGCTCGGCGAGGTAGCCGGACCGGTCCAGGGCGGCGTCGAGGATCTCTGCGGGGGTCGAGCCGGCGTCGAGCATCTCGCGCAGGCCGCTCATCAGCTCGTGGAAGCCGCCCACGGCGGTGCGGCTGCGGGTGGCCAGGCCGAGCACCTCGGGGGTCGTCCGGCCGTCGACGCTCGCCCCCGGCGTGCCGGCGGCGTCGGCGATCGCCTGGCCGAACGAGACGCGCTCCCGCGCCGCGTGCCGCTCGAGCATCTGCTCGGCCCTGTCGCCGAGCCCTCGCCGGGGGACGTTGATGATGCGCCGCAGGTTCGCCTCGTCGTCGGGGTTGGCGACGGCCCGCAGGTAGGCGACGGCGTCCTTGATCTCGCGCCGCTCGTAGAAGCGCGTCCCCCCGACGACGACGTACGGGACGCCCGCCCGCACCAGCATCTCCTCCAGCGCCCGGGACTGGGCGTTGGTCCGGTAGAAGATCGCCATGTCGCCGTAGCGCAGCGCGCGCTCGCCCGGCCCAGGCCCACCGGTGGTGGCGCCCTCGTCGTCCCGCAGCCGGTCGACCTCCTCGACGACGAACCGCGCCTCCTCGTGCTCGCTGTCCGCGACGTAGCCGACGATGCGCGGGCCCGAGCCGGAGTCGGTCCACAGGTTCTTCGGGCGCCGCCCCGGGTTGGGGGTGATAACCGCGTTGGCCGCGGTGAGGATGTTCTGGGTCGAGCGGTAGTTCTGCTCGAGCAGGATCGTGCGGGCGTCCGGGTAGTCGGCCTCGAACTCGAGGATGTTGCGGATCGTGGCGCCGCGGAAGGCGTAGATCGACTGGTCGGCGTCGCCGACGACGGTGAGCTCGGCGTGCGGCACCGCCTGCCCGGGGCCCGTCGGCGCGCCGGCGTCCTCGGTGCCGCCGGACAGCTCGCGGACGAGGACGTACTGGGCGTGGTTCGTGTCCTGGTACTCGTCGACCAGGACGTGCCGGAACCGGCGGTGGTAGTGCTCCGCGATCGCCGGGAACGCCTGGAGCAGGTGGACCGTGCGCATGATGAGGTCGTCGAAGTCCATCGCGCTGGCCTGGCGCAGCCGCGCGTCGTAGCCGCGGTAGACCTGGGAGACGACCTCGTCGAGCTCCTGGCCCGAGCCCATGACCGAGGACGCGTGGTCGTCGGGGTCGATCAGCTCGTTCTTGAGGTCGGAGATCTTGCGGGCGAGGAGCTTGGCAGGGAAGCGCTTGAGGTCGACGTCGAGCTCGCGCCCGACCAGCGTGATGAGCCGCTGGCTGTCCGCCGAGTCGTAGATGGAGAACGAGGAGCGCATCCCGAGGGCCTCGTGCTCGCGGCGCAGGATCCGCACGCAGGCGGAGTGGAAGGTGGAGACCCACATGCGCTGGGCGGAGGCGCCGACGAGGTCCTCGACGCGTTCGCGCATCTCGGCGGCGGCCTTGTTCGTGAACGTGATCGCGAGGATCTCGCCCGGGCGTGCGCGGCCGGTGGCGAGCAGGTGGGCGACGCGGTGCGTGAGCACCCGGGTCTTGCCCGAGCCGGCGCCCGCGACGATGAGCAGCGGACCGCCGGCGTGCGCCACGGCCTCGCGCTGCTGCGGATTGAGCCCGACGAGCAGGGACTCGGCGCGCTCGTCGTCGCTCGCCCCGGCCGCCGCGGCACGGGCCGCGTCGCGCTCCGCCCGGCTCGGGAGCTGCGCCCCCGAGCCCGCCGTGGGCAGGCCGGCGAACGGGTCGGCCTGCGCCGGCAAGGAGTCCGACGGGCCCGGGTCCTCCTCGGGGGGCGCCTCGGGCGGCACCCAGTCGTCCTCGTCCGGGCGGGGGGCGAGGGTCGCGGGCAGCGCCGTGGTGCGGCCCGGGCGCGCGGGGAGGTCGAGTCCGTCGAACAGGGTGCTCATCGTCGGTCCAGGTTAGTCGCGCCCGCCGACACCCTGGCGCCGGCCTGTGGACGGGGACGCGCGCAGGTGGGGCATCGGCACGAGACACGTGCCGACGCCCCGTCTGATCAGGCGAGTGTCGGCACGCCAGGCGCGTCCGTGACGAACCACGGGTCGAGGAGGATCGTCTCCGACGCCGCCCTCCTCAGCCGGCGCGACAGCGACCAGCTCCACGCCGCGACCCGCACCGGAAGGCCTCGCCGCACGAGGCGCCCGACGGGGTCGGCGAAGATGCCGTCACCGGAGACCAGGACGAGCTCGTCGAACCGCTCGGGCAGGCCCTCGTCGAGCACCTCGAGGAGTGCTCGGTCGGCGCCGTCGGGACCGGTCCCGATCCGGAGGCGAGCGCCCGACCATGCGGTACGGGCGTTGAAGACGCCGGTCACGTCGGTCGCGACGACGACCTGCTCATGCTCACCGACGCCCACCTGGGACTCGATGATCGCGCGCCCGGTACGGGCGAGCTGCGGGGTGGAGACGCCGCCGCGTACGACGTTCTCGAGGTCGACGAGAACGAGGCGGCGACGATCGGCGCGGACGCCGGACCGTGCGGGGCTGGGGGTGGACGGGGCCATGAGTGTCGTTGTCATGGGCCAAGATTCGCCTCGAGACCGCCTTCTGAGGGACCTCTGATCGGCCTGGAGCCACACCGCCGATTGGCCCGTCCAGCCGGACCGATCGACGGGCCTCGTCCGGGCCGTTCACCGACCGGGCCGGACGGCGCACCTACTCCTCCAACCGGACCACGTGCTCACCCGTGGTGGGCTCGAACCGTTCCGTGCCGCCGACGAGACGGACGTGGTCCGGCATCCTCTCCTCGGACGCGTCGAAGACGAGGTCCCGGAATACCGTCTGCCCTGGATTGACGTGCTGGGTGCGCGGCATGGCTCGCCCCTCGCCGGCGATCTCGGCCAGCGCCTCGTCGCCCAGCCAGTCGGGTTCGACCGTGCCGTACCAACCGCCCACGCGGTCCACCAGCACGCTGTTGACGAGACCGATCTCCTGCGGGCCGTCGGTGGGGTTGGAGATCGCGACGGTGACGACCGTGACCTTGCGCGCGTAGCCCGGCCCGTCCTCCTCGTCGGCGTAGTCGCGCATGACGACCTGGGTCCCCAGGAGGACGTCGTCGACATCCGTCACCCGCACCTCGAGCTCCCCGATCTCGACGGTGTCGTCGAGGCCAGGGGCGTCGTCGTCGGCCGTGCCCAGCCGTCCGGGCACGTCGTTGGTGCTGGCGAACCCGACGATCACCTGGACGAGGAACACGGCGAGCAGCACCGCGGCCGCGATCGCGAGGACCTTCTGAGGACGCGTCATGGACCTGCGACCCACGCTCTCCTCCGCGCCGCTCATCGCAGCTCCACGAGGACGTCACCGGTCGCGCCCGACGTGAGGTGCGCCGGGACCCAGAGTGCGTCCGGGACGGCGTCGGCGGGCAGGTCGACGACCAGCCGCCCGGACGTCCGTCCTCCGGCGTCGACCGTCACGTCGCCGCCCATCAGCCACGCGTGCTCGCTCAGCTGCTCGTCGGAGGCGACCGCCGCGTACCGGCGCCCCTCCTCATCGACGACGCGGAGCCGGCCCGAGTCGAGGTGGAGCGGGATCTGGTCCGAGTCCGACTCGACGACGACCCGGGGGACGACGTACCGACCGTCGGTCTCGCGGAAACCGCGCGGCGCGGGGGCGCCGACCTCGACCTCGTCGACGCGCAGCGTCCCGGCGGAGCCGGGCGTCGCCGAGGTTCCGCCCCGCAACTGCGCACCGACCGGAACCGGCTCTCCGAGGCCGACGGTCCCGGCGTCACCGTCGGGGCCGCCGCCCTGGCCGAAGGCCGGCCAGCCGTCGAACCACAGGTAGACGTTGGCGGCGACGAGCGCGACGACGAGCACCACGAGCAGCCGCGTCCGTCCCGGGTGCCGGTCGCGGTCACCGGTGGCCCCGTTCCTCGGTCTCTCCTGGTCGGCGGCGCCCGACATGCCCCTCACCCTCCGTCCCTCGCACCCGCGTCGGCGCGCCGTCCGCCCGAGGGTCTCAGCCGACCGGTCACGCGCACACCGGTCCCGACGGGGCCTTCTGCCCGGTCGCAGGTCGCGGCGGCGCGCCGACGAGCAGCGGGGAACCATGAGGGACGGCGGCCCGACGGCGGAGGGTGAGCTCCGCCGTCGGGCCGCCGTCGTGGCACCGGGATCGTGCGCCGGGGGTCGCGCGATCCCGGACCGGGGGCCCGGCCCGCGCCGGGGAGGTCGCGGGCCGGGCGGTCGATGGTCAGCGCAACCGGACGTCCTCGGGGCTGGAGAACAGGCCGGACGAGACCTGGAGGAGGTCGACCTCGGCGTCGGCCGGGATGTCGAAGAGCAGTGCGCCGGAGGCGGTGTTGCCGGGGTTGATGTCGGTGACCAGCCACGAGGTGGTCCCGTCGAGGTAGATGGATGCCGACGACGTGTCGTGCTGGCGGCCTGCCGTGTCCACGAGCACCGCGTTCGACTCGACGAAGGTCTCGGCGCGGTCGCCGGTGTTGGTCATGCTCAGCTGCACGAGGACGAACTGGCCCTGGGCCTGCTCGCCGAAGTACTGGTCGCCGACCGACGCGATGCCGGTCTCGACCTCGGTCACCGTGACCTCGAGGTCGCCGACCTGGACCGGGACGCCGATCTGCGGGTCGGCCGGCTCCTCGGCCGGCGCGTCGGCCGCCGGCGCGTCGTCCGCCGGGGCCCCGTCGGCCACCTCGACGCCGTCGGTCGCCTCGGCAGAGGCGTCGCCATCCGGCGCGGTCGCCTCGGCGGAGGCGGTGGGCGCCGAGGTCACGCTCGGCGTCGCGGCCTCGGAGGCGTCCTCGTCCCCACCGAGCTGGGAGCCGACGACCCCGACGCCGGCGAGGACGAGCACGCCGGTGAGCACCTTGTGGCGGGCGAGCCAGCCGCGGCTCGCCTTCTGCATGCGCTTCTGCGCCTTGAGCTCCTTCTTGCTCATCGGCACGGCGGGCGCGCCGTAGGGGGTGGGGGCGGCAGGGCCGCCGTTCTCGGGCGTGGGCTGCGTGGTCATCGGATCCTCCGGTGGGGGCTGGTCGGTACGGGGGAAGACTCGCCCGCCGGGCCCGCACGGCGGCTCCCCCGACCGGTCCGCCCCGCCCCCTCCGATCGGTCCGACCGGCCGGGCCGTACGGAGGGCGCCGGAGGCCGCGGGAGCGGACACAATGTGCGCCATGACCATCCCGAGCGCCGGCCGTCCCGGCGAGCACCACGCCGATCCGGCGTCCGTGCTCCCTCCGGGCGCCTACGGCACCGCCTGGGAGAGCGAGGCGATGCAGCCCGCAGGGGTCAGGGCGCCCGGGCGAGCGCCCCGGGACTCCGGCACGAACAGAGCCACCTCCACGGCTCCTCGACTCGGGGTGGTCCGCCGCGAGCTGCGGCGGACGCGGACGATCGCGCTCTGCGTGGTGATCGGGGTCTTCGCCCTGATGGACCTCATCTACTCCCCCTGGGTGCGGGCATGGATGGAGGAGGACCCCGACACGACCGCCATCTGGAAGGTCGTGCTCGTCCTGGTCCTCACCCTCGCCGGCGCGCTGCACGGACTGGTGGTCCTCCCGCGCGCTCGGTGGCCGCGGGTGACCCTGGCGATCGCTTCGGCAAGCGCCCTCGTCCTGCCGTTCTCCCCCGTCGCCGCGCTCGTCGTGCTCTCGAGCCACCTCACGCACCGCCGGCTCGACCGTCCGGTGCTCGCCTGCGCCGTGGTCGCCGTCGCGACGGCTGTGTGCACGTGGCGGGACCTGCTCGGCACCACGACATGGACGTCGTGGATGCGGGTCCTGCTGTCCAACGCGCCGTCCGACCACGCGCCCGCACCCGTGCCGTGGGCAGGCGTCGTCGTCCTCGTCGGCCTCACGTTCGGTGCGTCGATCGGCATCGGCCAGCTGCGGCGCGCGCGGCTCGAGGCGCGGGCTGCCCGCGACGCCGCCGACCGCGCCCGCAGCGTGGCCGAGGAGGCGCGTACCGCCGAGATGGACGCCCGCCGGGAACGCGACGACGCCGTGACGACCGCGTCCCGCAGAGCCGAGCGCGAGCAGGTCGCCCGCGAGATCCACGACGGCATCGGGCACCGCCTCTCCCTGCTCTCCCTCGAGGCCGGGGCACTACAGCTCGAGGCGCGCGGGGACGGCCGGCTCGAGGAATCGGCGGCACGCCTGCGCTCGCAGGCCGCCGAGGCCACCCAGGAGCTCCGGACGCTGGTGGGGATGCTGCGCGAGCCCACGCCCGAGCCGGTCGTCACGCTCGACCACCTGCAGACCGTGCTCGACGAGTCGGCGGACGCCGGCCAGCTCCTGTCGGCGACGGTGCGGATCGACGACGGTGCCGCCGCGCCGGCCACGCTCACCCGGGCGGTCCACCGCATCACGACCGAGATCATGACGAACGCGCGCAAGCACGCTCCCCGCGAGACACTCCGCCTGCGGGTGACGGGCGGCCCCGGGACCGGTATCGACGTCGAGGCCGCGAACCGCGTGCCCGCACCACCGGAGCCCGACGAGTCCGGTGGTCCGGCTGGCGAACCCGGTCTCGGTCCGGTCGGTGCCACTGGCCGCGGCCCCGGCGCCGCGCCCGGCGGCGCCGGGCTCGTCGGCATCGTCGAGCGTGCCGAGCTGCTCGGCGGGACCGCGCGGTACGGCGTCGACGGCGACCGGTTCCGCGTGGACGTCCACCTCCCCTGGCAGGACGGGGACGGCAGCACCTCCTCCTAGACTGCTCGGGTGCCCCCGCCCACTCGCGTGCTCGTCGTCGACGACGACCCGATGGTGCGCGCGTTCGTGCGACGGATCATCGACACCGACGACGCCCTCGAGGTCGTCGGCGAGGCCGCCGACGGCGCCGCGGCGCTCGAGGCGGTCATCGCCCACCACCCGGACGTCGTCCTCATGGACCTGACGATGCCGGGCACCGACGGCGTGGCCGCGACCCGGGCCATCCGCGCGCGCCCGTCGCCGCCGGCGGTGCTCGTCCTCACCACGTGGGACGTCGACAGCAGCGTCGACGCCGCCCTGCAGGCCGGGGCGGTCGGCTACCAGCTGAAGACCGCCGAGCCGGCCGAGCTCCTCGCCTCGATCCACGCGGTGGCGGCGGGGCACGGCGCGATCTCACCGCAGGTCCAGCCCGGGCTGCTGCGGCGGATGGCGGGAGCCGGCTCCACGCGTCGGACGGCAGCGCGCGAGGCGCTGGCCGGCCTGACCGAGCGCGAGATGGACGTCGCCCGCCTCGTCGCTCAGGGGCTGTCGAACGGCCAGATCGCGGGTCGCCTGCACCTCGGCGAGACAACGGTGAAGACCTACCTCGCGGGCGTCCAGGCCAAGCTGGCGGCGGAGAACCGCACGCAGGTCGCCGTCATCGTCGACCGGGCGGCATTCGGCGACTGAGCGACGAGCAGCCGCCTACCGCGCCCGGAGGAACACAGCCGTGTCCTCGTCCACGAACCCGAGGTCCAGGCGCACGGGCCCGACCTGCTCGCCGCCGGACTCGTCGAGGTCGAGCTCGTCGAGCGGGGCGTCGGTGACCTCGATACGGGGCTCGTCGCACGCGGGCGGTTCCGTCTCAGTGACCTCGTCGCAGAGGTAGGCCGAGCCGTCCGGAGCATCCGTGGTGACTAGGACAGAGTCGACGACGAGCCCGAGGTTCGGCACCGCGATCTCTAGGGCGTCCGCCACGGTCCACGACTCTCGCCCCTCGGACACGGGCCACCCGGACGGGGTCTCGTTCTGCTCGACCACGTCGAGATAGGCCACCGTGTCCGCGTCGACGACCTCGGCGACGATGACGACGCTTCCCCACCGGGCGCCGGACGCCTCGAGCAGGTTGAGATCGTCGAGGGGAGCGCCGGTCAGCTCGAGGATCGCGGGCGCACAGACGGGCGGGTGCGTCTCACCGACGACGTCGCACAGCTCGGCCCGCTCGTACGCGATGAGAGCGGCGTCGATGACCACCACGTCACCGGGCGAAGCGGTGTCGGCCACCGTGCGCGCGGTCACGGCCGGACCGGTCGGCTCGTCCGGTCCGTCGGACGCGGACGCGTCGGGCGGCCCCTCCGACGCCGCGTCGGAGGGTGCGTCGGTGGACGACTCCCCCGTCGCCTCGTCGTCCGACGGCCCGCACGCGACGAGCGCGCCGGCGAGCGCGAGGAACGAGGCGAGTCCGACCGGCGCACGCGCACGTGCCCGGCGTTCCTGAGCCGGCGACAGCGGTCGCCCCGGGTGCGCGCTCACCGCACGATCCAGGCGACGACGAACGTACCGACGGCGACCATCGCCCCGGCGAGCTCGATGAGGATCGTCAGCCCGGCGGCCTTGAGCGCGCGGACCGTGGCCGGCCAGGCGCTCCGGACATCCCGCAGCCGCGCGAGCTCGACGAGGAACACGGTGCCGACGAAGAACAGGACCAGTCCGACGACCGGCACGACGAAGAATCCGACGACACCGGCGAGGGCGGCGACGACGAGCGTGGACGTGCGCACGCCACCGCGCTGCATGTACCGCCCGGCGAGGACGTAGCCGAGCACCATCGCGAGGAGGAAGGACGCGATCGCGATGATCGCGACGGTGAGGCCGAGCGTGCCGCCCTGGTACCAGCCCCAGATCGCGACGGCTGCCGCGACGAGACCGCCGCCGGGGAAGATCATCGTCACCGTGCCGAACAGCCCGACGACGATCGCCAGGATCGTGAGCAGCTCGGCCACGGTCGCGCTCCTGCCTCGTCGGTGCGCGCCGGTCGGCGGCGCGGCTCAGATCGTACGCGCGGGAGCCGCCCCGCACGCGCGAGGGGCCGGGACCCCGTCAGGTCCCGGCCCCTCGGTGCGGCGTCGGATCAGGTCCAGAGCACCGCGACGGCCACGTTGACGACGATGAGCCCGATCAGGGTCGGGATCATCGGGGAACCCTTCTTCCCGTCCCTGCGGTCGCGGTCGCCGAGGAAGGCCACGACGGTCGCGCCGAGGGCGATGACGAGCTTGACACCGATCTTGATGTGGTTGACCTCGCCGTCGCCCATCTCCGCCATGCCGACGAGCAGGATGCCGGCGACGAGGGCCGTGAGCACGCCGTGGGTCGCACCCTTGGGGAGCTCGCCGCCGCGCAGCCCGGCGATCGCCATGCCGAGGGCCATCGCCCAGCCGAGGAGGTGGATGACGAGGAGGATGCCGGTGACGATGTCCATGCCTCCAGGTTATCTGTCACCGTGTCAGCACAGTTGCCACGCGCCGATGAGGTCGCTCACCGCACGGGGCGCGGGCCCGGCCCGCTCGCGCACGGGCCGCTCACCCGTGGCGCGACGTCACTCCCACTCGATGGTGCCCGGTGGCTTCGACGTCACGTCGAGGACCACCCGGTTGACCTCCGGGACGGAATTGGTGATGCGGGTCGAGATGCGGGCGAGCACGTCGTAGGGCACGCGCGACCAGTCGGCGGTCATCGCGTCCTCGCTCGTGACCGGTCGGAGCACGATCGGGTGTCCGTACGTGCGGCCGTCGCCCTGGACGCCGACCGATCGGACGTCGGCGAGCAGCACGACCGGGCACTGCCAGATCGCCTCGTCGAGGCCGGCGGCCGTCAGCTCCTCCCGGGCGACGAGGTCGGCCGCGCGGAGGATCTCCAGTCGCTCGCGCGTGACCTCGCCGACGATGCGGATGCCGAGGCCGGGCCCCGGGAAGGGCTGGCGGGCCACGATCACCTCGGGGACGCCGAGCTCGCGACCCACGGCGCGGACCTCGTCCTTGAACAGCAGGCGCAGCGGCTCGACGAGCTCGAACGTCATGTCCTCGGGCAGGCCGCCCACGTTGTGGTGCGACTTGATGGTCGCCGCGCCCTCGCCGCCGCCGGACTCGACGACGTCGGGGTAGAGGGTGCCCTGGACGAGGAACCGCACCTGCTCGCCCTGCTGCCCCGCCTCGGCCACGATGCCCGCCGCGGCCTCCTCGAAGGTGCGGATGAACTCCCGGCCGATGATCTTGCGCTTCTCCTCGGGGTCGGTCACCCCGGCGAGCGCGTCGAGGAACGTCTCCGAGGCGTCGATGACCCGCAGGTCGACGCCGGTCGCTGCCACGAAGTCCCGCTCGACCTGCTCGGCCTCGCCGGCGCGCATCAGCCCGTGGTCGACGAACACGCAGGTCAGCTGGTCGCCGACGGCCCGCTGGACGAGCGCGGCTGCGACGGAGGAGTCGACGCCGCCGGACAGGCCGCAGATCACGCGGGCGTCGCCGATCTGGCTGCGGATGGCCTCGACCTGCTCGGCGACCACCGAGCGGGCCGTCCAGTCGGCGTCGACCCGGGCCCCCTCGCGCAGGAAGCGGGTGAGCAGGGTCTGGCCGTGCTCGGTGTGGTGGACCTCGGGGTGCCACTGGACGCCGTAGAGCCGCCGGTCGGTGTCCTCGAACGCCGCGACGGGCGCGCCGGTCGAGGTCGCCAGGACCTCGAACCCGTCGGGCGCCGCGGAGACGGCGTCGCCGTGGGACATCCACACGGTCTGCACGTCGGGCGAGCCGGCCAGCAGGGTCGAGCCCTCGCGCTCCTCGCCGACGCGCACGACCGTGCCGCCGTACTCGCGCTCGCCGGTGCGGTCGACGGTCCCGCCGAGGGCCTTGGCCATCGCCTGGAAGCCGTAGCAGATCCCGAGGACCGGCACCCCGGCGTCGAACAGGGCCGGGTCGACCCCCGGGGCGCCCTCGGCGTAGACCGAGGACGGCCCGCCCGAGAGGATGATCGCCGCGGGCTCCCTGGCGAGCATGTCGTCGACCGAGGCGGTGTGGGGCACCACCTCGGAGAGGACGTTGGCCTCACGCACGCGCCGCGCGATGAGCTGGGCGTACTGGGCCCCGTAGTCGACGACGAGGACGGGGCGGTGGTTCGTGGTGCCGGCGGTGTCCGGCGCGTCCGTGGTCACCGGCCCAGGGTAGTCCGGCGCTCGGCGACGACCCGCGCACGGCCGGTGACGGCGGGCAGGTCGGCCTCGACCCAGTGGTGGGCCTTCCGCTCGAGGACGAACGACAGGACGGGCACGACGCCGGCGGCGACGAGCGCGACCATCCGGCCCAGCCCCCAGCGCATGACCGACCACAGGTTGAGGACGGTGGCGGCGTAGACCACGTAGATCCAGCCGTGCAGGATCGCGACCCATGCGCCCATGACGGGACGCGCCGTCCACCACTTCGACTCGTCCTCGTACCCGGCGGCGCCGAACACGTACTTCAGCACCATCTCGGCGGTGAGGACGAGCAGCATCACGCCCGTGACGAACGCCATCGCGCGGTACCAGCCGAACGCGCGGTGCGCCCTGGTCTCGGCCACCTCGGCGGCGGCCTGGCCGGCCGCGCGCGCCTCGGCCGACGTGGTGGTGGGCCCTGTCTCCGACATGCCTCCATTGTCCCTCCTCGACGAGGTGGGGAGGGTGAGTCGGCGGTCACCCCAAATGCCGTGGCCGGTGTCGGGGCCGCGGCGTAGCGTCCGGACGGTGCTGACCATGCCCACCGACCACCCCGGGTCGCCGCCGCTCACGGGTGCGAACGCCTTTCTCGCCTGGCTGGCCCGCAGGCAGCGGCTCACGCTGCTGGTGGCCGTCCTGTTCGGCGTCGCGCGCAACGTCGCGACGGCCGGGATCCCGCTCGTGCTCGGCCGGGCGCTCGACACGGGCCTGACCGACGGACTGTCGGCGGCCACCTGGTGGGGCGCGGGTGCCGTCCTGCTCGTCGGCGTCGCCGCCGCGCTCACCTCGGCGTACGGGCACCTCTTCGAGACGATGAGCTGGGTCTACGGCACCTTCCACACCGGCCGCCTCGTGGGTCACCACGTCACGCGGATCGGGCCGAACGTCACGCGCAACGCCGCGACCGGGGAGGTCGTCGCGAGCGTCACGAACGACACGTTCCACATCGGCAACGTCTTCGAGATGGCCCAGCGGTTCGTCGGGTCGCTGGCCGGCGTGCTCTTCGTCGCGGTCGTGCTCCTGCAGACCTCGGTGCAGCTCGGGCTCGCCGTGCTCATCGGCATGCCCGTCGTCTCCGCGGCCGTGGCGCTCCTCGTCCGGCCCATGCAGCGGCGCCAGTGGGCCCAGCGCGAGGCCCAGGGCCGCCTCGGCGCGCTCGCGACCGACACCGTGGCCGGCCTGCGGGTGCTTCGCGGCATCGGTGGCGAGGACGTGTTCACCGACCGGTACGCGACCCGGTCGCAGGAGGTACGCGCCGCCGGGGTCTCCGTTGCGACGATCGCCGCGCTCATGCGGGGTCTGCAGGTCCTGCTGCCCGGCCTCTTCGTCGCCTTCGTCGTCTGGTTCGGGGCGCACCTGGCCCTGAGCGGCGACATGTCGCCGGGCGACCTCGTGGCCCTGTTCGGCTACACCACCTACCTCGCGGCCCCGCTCCAGGCCTTCACCCAGTTCGTCCAGCTCCTCGTCCGCGCCCGCGTCGGCGCCGACAAGGTCATCCGGGTGGTCGGCACCGGACCGTCCGCCGGCACGCTCGCCGAGTCCGAGGCGGCCGACGACCGCCCGTGGCCCGGACCCGCACGATCCGGGGCGGGCCTCACCGACCCCACGTCCGGTTTCGCCGCCGAGCCCGGGACGTTCGTCGCCGTGGTCTCCGACCCGCCGGAGGACGCGAGCGCGCTCGCCGCCCGCCTCGGCCGGCTCCTCGACCCGGACCGCTCGGACCTCGGGCTCGTGGACCCCACCCTCGTCCCCGACGCCACCGACCCGCTGCCGGGCACGGACCGCGCCACCGCGCCCCCCTCCCCCGTGCTGCTCGACGGCACGCCGGTCGACGAGCTCGCCGTGGCCGAGGTGCGCGAGCGCGTCGTCGTGGCCGGCTCGAGCCCCGAGCTGTTCGCGGGCACGCTGCGCGAGACCCTCGACGTGCGCGACCGCGGGGACGACACCGCGCTGCTGGACGCCCTCGCCGCGGCCGACGGCCAGGACGTCCTGGACTCCGTCGGCGGCGCGCTCGACGGCGAGATAGCGGAGAAGGGCCGCTCCCTGTCGGGCGGTCAGCGCCAGCGCGTGGCACTGGCCCGGGCCCTGCTCACGGAGGCCCCGGCGCTCGTGCTCGTCGAGCCGACGTCAGCCGTGGACGCCCACACCGAGGCGCGGATCGCCGCGACGCTGGTGCGACGTCGCGCCGGCCGCACGACCGTCGTCGTCACCTCCTCCCCGCTCGTCCTCGAGCACGCCGACGACGTGGCGTTCCTCGACGGCGGTCGGGTGACCGTGCAGGCCCCGCACGCCGAGCTCGCCCGCCGCGCCCGTGAGGGCGACGCCGCGGCGCGCCGCTACCGCGCCGTCGTCACCAGGTCCACCGCCGACGACGAGCAGGAGGCCGTGCGATGAGGCTCCCCGTCGCCGACACGCGCACGACCGCCCGGCAGGGCCTGCGCTTCCTGCGCGCCCACGCGGGCCAGCTCGCCGTCGTCGTCCTCGTCCAGTCGCTCGCCGCCGTCGCGGCGCTCGCGATGCCCTGGCTGCTCGGCCGGCTCGTGGACTCGGTGGCCGCCGGGACCGTCGCCGCCGAGGTCGACGAGACGGCGCTGTGGCTCGTGGCCGCCGTCGTCGCGCAGACCCTGCTCGCGGCCTGGGCGCACCGTGCGTCGCTCGTCCTCGGCGAGCAGCTGTTCGCCGAGCTGCGGGAGGACTTCCTGCGCACCGTCACCCACCTGCCGCTGTCCACGGTCGAGCGCGCCGGCACGGGCGACCTGCTCGGCCGGACGACGAACGACATCGACCGCGTGCAGTGGGTGCTGAGGTTCGGGATCCCGGCGCTGCTCGTCGGGGCCACGACCGTGGTCCTCACCTACGGGGCCGCGTTCCTCGTGGACTGGCGGGTCGCGCTCGGCATGCTCGTCGGCCTGCCGCTGCTGTGGTGGAGCGCCCGTCGCTACCTGCGCCGCGCCATGCCCGCCTACCTCGCCGACTCTGCCGCGTTCGCGGACATCAACGGCGTCGTCACCGAGAACGTCGAGCAGGCCGGGACGGTCGACGCCCTCTCGCTCGGACGGCAGCGCCGCCGACGCTCGGACGGCGCGATGGCCGAGGCCTGGCACTGGGAGGTCGTCACCATCTGGCTCCGGGTCCACCTGTTCCGCAGCCTCGAGCTGAGCTTCGTGCTGCCGCTGGCCGCGGTCGTCGTGTGGGGTGCGCTGCTCATCGAGCAGGACGTCGTCACCATCGGCGCGGTGACCACCGTGGCGCTGTACGCCATGCAGGTGCGGGCACCGTTCACCGAGCTGCTCATGTGGATCGACGAGCTGCAGGTGGCCGCCGCGTCCCTGGCCCGCATCTTCGGGATCTCGCTCGTCGAGCCCGACCGGACCGTCGGCGAGCAGCGCCCCCGCGGCGCCGAGATCAGCGCGCGCTCCGTGCGCTACGCGTACGTCGAGGGCAAGGACGTCCTGCACGGCATCGACCTCGACCTGCGGCCCGGCGAGCGCCTGGCGATCGTGGGCCCCTCGGGCGCGGGCAAGTCGACGTTCGGCCGCATGCTCGCCGGCATCCACCCGCCCACCGGCGGTGCGGTGACCGTCGGCGGGGTCCGGCTCGTCGACCTGCCCGAGGAGGAGCTGCGGCGGCAGGTCGCGCTGGTCACCCAGGAGCACCACGTGTTCGTCGGCACGCTCGCCGACAACCTGCGGCTCGCGGACGCCGGCGTGGACGAGGCCGGGATGCGCCGCGCGCTGGACGCCGTCGACGCCCTCGACTGGGTCGACCGGCTCGAGCTCGGGCTGGAGACCGAGGTGGGCTCCGGGGCGCTCGAGCTCACACCCGCGCAGGCCCAGCAGCTCGCGCTGGCGCGGCTCGTGCTCCTCGACCCGCACACGCTCGTCCTCGACGAGGCCACCTCGCTGCTCGACCCGCGCGCCGCGCGGCACCTCGAACGGTCCCTGGGCAACGTGCTCACCGGGCGCACGGTCGTCGCCATCGCGCACCGACTGCACACTGCGCACGACGCCGACCGGGTCGCCGTCGTCGAGGACGGCCGGATCGTCGAGCTCGGCCCGCACGACGAGCTGGTCGCCGCCGGCGGCGAGTACGCGGCCCTGTGGGCGAGCTGGCAGCAGGACTGAGCGCAGGCCGGCAGTCAGTCGGCGGTCGCTCGGCCGACTGATCCGTCGCCCGCCGACACGAGCCGGGCGTCGGCGTCTGCCTCGGCGTCGGGCCCGACCGGCTCCGCGTCGAGCAGCTCCTCGTCGCGGCGGTCGAGCGCGTCGTCGCGGACGAGGCGCCACCAGAGCCACAGCGCGAAGCCGCCGAAGACGAGCCACTCGATCGCGTACGCGAGGTTCTGGATGTTGAGCCCGGTCTCGACCGCGATGGTCGGGTCCGGCGCCTGCTCGAGCGCGTCGTCGGCGCCATGGAGCGGGACCCAGCCCTCACCGTCGTGCGCGCCCTGGACGAGGTAGCCCGAGAAGGTCGGACCGCCCCACTCGCCGGCGAGGCCGGGCGTGGAGATGGACAGGGCGGTGCCGGGCGCCGCGTCGCCCGTGCGCTGCGCCTCGGAGTTCGACAGGTGGCCGGTCACCGTGACCTCCCCGTCCGGGACGTCGAGCGCCGCCGGGTCGGCAGGTTGCGCCCCGGCGTCGGTCACCGAGACGTCGTCGGCGGGGAGCCATCCGCGCAGGACAGGGATCATCGCGCCGGCGTCGGGACCGTCGGTCAGCCGCAGCGCCGTGACGACGAGGACCGCGGGCTCCCCCTCGACGGCACGGTCGACGACGAGGACCTGGTTCTCGGGCTCCCACCGCCCGATGACACTCACTCCGGTGGCGTAGACGTCGGAGGAGAAGCTCGACTGCGCCCGCAGGGCGTCGTCCAGCGGCACCGGGTCGGCCTCGAGCGTGGCGGCGTGCTCGGCGATCGCGCGCTCGGCCCCCCGCAGCGAGGCCCGGTCGAGCTGCCAGGCGGCGAGCTGCACGCACACGACGGCGGCCGCCAGGAGCAGCACGAGGAGCCCGACCATCCGCAGCGAGAAGGCCGAGCGCCACAGCTCGCGGGCCGAGACCTTCGGGCGAGGCGCCCGGCGACGACGTGTGCGGCCGGCGGAGGCGTCGGGCGCGGGGGCGGTGTCCGCGGCGATGGCGGCGGGGTCCCGGTCCGGCGCGATCCCGCGGGCGGGAGGCGGAACGGGGTCGTCCCCGTCGCCGCCGGTCGCGGCGTCCTCCGCCGCCTCGTCGTCGCCACGGCCGGGCAGGGCCGTCGCCAGGCCGCCACGGGCGCCGGTGCGCCCCGGCTCACCGCCGGTACGCCCCGACCCGCCGGGTAAGCGCTCGGCGACAGGGTCCATCGTCCCAGGGTAGGCGAGCACAGGCACTGTTGACTGAGCCGGCCGACGCGCGGACGCCGCCGATCTGGAAGCATCGAGGCTGCGTCCCGTCCTCCCCAGGACTGCGTCCCGTCCTCTCCCGTAAGGAGCCCGGAGCATGACCCAGAGCCTGTACATCGCCTCGATCGAGGGGTTCACGGGAAAGTCACTGGTCGCGCTCGGCGTGGTCGACCAGCTCGCCCGGCGCGCGTCCCGGGTCGGCGTCTTCCGGCCGCTCGTGGAGTCCCGCGAGGAGCGCGACCCCGTCCTCGAGCTCCTGCTCGAGCACGACGCCGTCGACCTCGGGTTCGACGAGTGCCTGGGCGTGACCTACGACGAGTGGTTCGCCGACGAGGAGGCGGCGCTGACGACCATCGTCGAGCGCTACCGGGCGGTGGCCCGGCAGACCGACGTCGTCGTGGTCGTGGGCTCGGACTACACGGACGTGACGACGCCGACCGAGCTCGCGTCCAACGCGCGGATCGCGGCGAACCTCGGGGCGCCCGTGCTCCTGGTGGTCCGCGGTCTCGGGCGCAGCGTCGACGAGATCCGCCAGGTCGTCGGCGTGGGCACCAACGAGATCACCCAGGGGCACGCGACCACGGTCGGCGTGGTCGTCAACCGGTGCGAGGCCGACCGGGTCGAGGAGGTCCGCGCAGCGTTGAAGGACGAGCCCCTGGACACCGGCGTCCTGCCCGAGATCCCCGTGCTGTCGGCGCCGACCGTCGACGAGGTCCGCGAGGCCCTCGGGGGACGCCTGTACATGGGCGAGCCCGACCTGCTCTCCCGCGAGGCCGAGCACATCCTCGTCACCGGGATGAACGCCGAGCACATCATCGAACGGCTGCGCGAGGGCACGCTCGTCATCGCGCCCGCGGACCGGGTCGATGCCGTCCTCGCCGTCATCGCCTCCCACGCGGCCGACGGCTTCCCCTCGCTGTCCGGGCTCGTGCTCAACGGCGGTCACCTGCCCAGCGAGCAGCTACGGCAGCTCATGTCGGGCCTCGTCGACCGGCTCCCCGTCATCACGACCGAGGACGACACGTTCGAGACGGCGCTCAAGGTCTCCGGCACGCGCGGCGTGATGTCCCGCCACACCCAGCGCAAGAGGGACCTCGCGCTCGGCGTCGTCGAGCAGAACCTCGACGCCGACCGGCTGCTCGGGCTCATCGACGTCCCGGCCAGCGAGGTCGTCACGCCGCTGATGTTCGAGGCGACCCTGCTCGACCGCGCGCGGTCCGACCGGCAGCACATCGTGCTCCCCGAGGGTGACGACGACCGGATCCTCCGCGCGGCGTCGACGGTGCTCTCCCGCCAGGTCGCGGACCTGACGATCCTCGGCAAGGAGTCGGAGGTACGGGCGCGGGCCGCCGAGCTCGGCCTCGACATCGACGCCGCGCGCGTCGTCGACCCGGCCACCTCGGAGCACGTGGAGGAGTTCGCCGCCGAGTACGCCCGGCTGCGCGAGCACAAGGGCATGACGCTGGAGCGGGCGCGCGAGGTCATCACCGACGTCTCCTACTTCGGCACGCTCATGGTCCACCTCGGGCTCGCGGGCGGGATGGTCTCCGGCGCCGCGCACACCACCGCCCACACGATCAAGCCGTCGTTCGAGATCATCAAGACCCGGCCGGGCGTCTCGATCGTCAGCTCGGTGTTCTTCATGTGCCTCGCGGACCGCGTCCTCGTCTACGGCGACTGCGCCGTCAACCCGGACCCGACGGCGGACCAGCTCGCCGACATCGCCATCAGCTCGGCGGACACCGCAGCGCAGTTCGGCGTCGACCCGCGCATCGCGATGCTCTCCTACTCCACCGGCGCGTCCGGCGCCGGCGCCGAGGTGGAGAAGGTGCGCTCGGCGACGGACACGGTGCGGGAGCGGGCCGCCGAGCTCGTCGTCGAGGGCCCCATCCAGTACGACGCCGCCGTCGACGCCTCCGTGGCCTCGAAGAAGCTGCCCGGCAGCGAGGTCGCGGGCCGGGCGACGGTCTTCATCTTCCCCGACCTCAACACGGGCAACAACACGTACAAGGCGGTCCAGCGCTCGGCCGGGGCCGTCGCCGTGGGCCCGGTCCTGCAGGGCCTGCGCAAGCCGGTCAACGACCTCTCCCGCGGGGCACTGGTCGGAGACATCGTCAACACCGTCGCCATCACGGCCGTCCAGGCCCAGGCGCAGAAGGAGAACGCATGAGCGGCACCGTCCTCGTCGTCAACTCGGGATCGTCGTCGATCAAGTACCAGCTGGTCGACCCCGACACCGCGGACGTCGTCGCCTCCGGCCTGCTCGAGCGGATCGGCGAGGTCTCCGGGCACCTGCGGCACACGACCGGGGACGGGACCACCGAACGGGACCTGCCCGTGCCGGACCACACCGCCGGGCTCGCGGCGGTGCTGGAGGCGTTCGACGAGCTCGGGCCGGTCCTCGCCGACGCCGGGATCCGCGCGGTGGGCCACCGGGTCGTCCAGGGCGGCGCGGAGTTCTCCGGCCCGGTCGAGCTCGACGACGACGCCGTGGAGCGCATCGACGCGCTCTCCCCGCTCGCCCCGCTGCACAACCCCGGCAACGTCGCCGGCATCAGGGTGGCGCGCGAGCTCGTGCCGGACGTCCCGCACGTGGCCGTCTTCGACACCGCGTTCTTCGCCGACCTGCCGGCGGCCGCAGCCACCTACGCGCTCGAGCGGACCACCGCCGAGCGGTACGCGGTCAAGCGCTACGGGGCGCACGGGACCTCGCACGAGCTCGTATCAAGGGCCGTGAGCGAGCGCCTCGGGCGCGACGACCTGCGCCAGATCGTCCTGCACCTGGGCAACGGGGCGTCGGCGTCGGCGGTCCGCGCCGGACGAGCGGTGGACACGTCGATGGGACTCACGCCGCTGGAGGGCCTGGTCATGGGGACCCGCACCGGGGACATCGACCCGGCGGTCGCCTTCCACCTGCACCGGGTCGGCGGGCTCGACGTGGCCGAGATCGACGACCTGTTCAACAAGCGGTCCGGCCTCAAGGGCATGACCGGGCACAACGACATGCGTGAGGTCCGCGAGCTGGCCGGAGCCGGCGACGCCGACGCCCGGCTCGCCCTCGACGTCTACGCGCACCGGCTGCGCAAGTACATCGGCGCGTACGCGGCCGTCATGGGCGGGCTCGACGCGGTGACGTTCACCGCCGGCGTGGGCGAGAACGACGCCCTCATCAGGGCCGAGGTCCTCGCTCCCCTGGCCTTCCTCGGGATCGAGCTCGACGACGACGCGAACACCGCGCGCTCGGGCGAGCCGCGGGTGATCTCGACGCCGGGCTCGGCCGTGACGGTGCTGGTGGTGCCGACGAACGAGGAGCTGGCGATCGCTCGGCAGACGATCGAGGTCAGCGGCGCCTGACCGACGCCGTCGACGGCAGCCCCGCGCCGAGCTGGACCAGAGGCCCTCGAGATGGACCGTGCAGAGGTCCATCTCGAGGGTGTCGGGTCCAGCGCGGCCCGGACGGAGGCTCAGGCCTGGTTCGGGCCCGTCATCGTGCGGACGTCGAGGAGCTCGTCGAGCTGGGTCTCGGTGATCTCGCCGCGCTCGACGTAGCCGAGGTCGCGGGTCGCCTCGCGGATCGTCAGGTCCGCCGCGACCGAGTGCTTGGCGATCTTCGCCGCCGCCTCGTAGCCGATGACCCGGTTGAGCGGGGTGACGATCGACGGCGAGGACTCGGCCAGCCGCAGGCAGCGCTCCTCGTCGGCCTCGAGCCCGTCGATGCAGCGCTCGGCGAGCACGCGCGAGACGTTGCCGAGGATCGTCATCGACTCGAGCAGGTTCTGCGCCATCACCGGCAGCATGACGAGCAGGTCGAAGTTGCCCTGCGCACCGGCGAAGGCGATGGCCGCGTCGTTGCCGATGACCTGGGCGGCGACCATGACGGCCGCCTCCGGCAGCACCGGGTTGACCTTGCCGGGCATGATCGAGGAGCCGGGCTGCAGGTCGGGCAGGCGCAGCTCGCCCAGGCCGGTGCGGGGCCCGGAGCCGCCCCAGCGGATGTCGTTGGCGATCTTCGTCAGGGAGACGGCGGTCGCGCGCAGGGCGCCGGAGGTCTCCACCGCGGAATCGAGCGCGGCCTGCGCCTCGAAGTGGTTCGGCGCCTCGGTCAGCGGCAGCCCGGTGTTCTCCGCGATGAGGGAGATGACGCGGGGCGCGAACCCCTCGGGGGTGTTGATGCCGGTCCCGACGGCGGTGCCGCCGAGGGGGAGCTCGGCCAGCCGCGGCAGGGTCGCCTCGATGCGGGAGATGCCGTTGCGGATCTGCTGGGCGTAGCCGGAGAACTCCTGCCCGAGGGTGATCGGGGTGGCGTCCATGAGGTGGGTGCGGCCCGACTTCACGACGTCGGCGAACTCGCTCGCCTTGCGCTCGAGGGACTCGGCCAGGACGGTGAGGTTCGGGATGAGCCCGGTGGTCGCGAGCCCGACGGCGGCGATGTGGATCGCGGACGGGAAGGTGTCGTTCGACGACTGGGACGCGTTGACGTGGTCGTTCGGGTGCACCGCGAGGCCCGAGTCGCGCGAGGCGATCGTGGCGATGACCTCGTTGGTGTTCATGTTCGAGCTCGTGCCGGAGCCGGTCTGGAAGACGTCGATCGGGAACTCGCCGTCGTGGTCCCCCGCGACGACCTGCTCGGCGGCCGCCACGATCGCGGCGGAGACGTCCTTGTCGATGACGCCGAGCTCCGCGTTGGCGATGGCCGCCGCACGCTTGATCTGCCCGATGGCGTGGATATGCTGCGGAGTGAGGGTCTTGCCCGAGATCGGGAAGTTCTCCACGGCCCGCTGCGTCTGCGCGGCGTACAGGGCGTCCGCCGGGACGCGCACCTCGCCCATGGTGTCGTGCTCGATCCGGAACTCAGTCACGTCGTCGTCTTCCTCTCGCTGCGCCGGTCACGGGCGCGACCGCGCGCCCGCCGCGCACAGTGTCCCACCGGCAGCGGCACCGGGTGCGCCGCCCGGCTCAGGACGCCTGGTACGGCGAGACGACGACCTCGACCCGCTGGAACTCCTTGACGTCGGAGTAGCCCGTCGTCGCCATCGCACGCCGCAGCGCACCCATGAGGTTCACGGTGCCGTCCGCGCGGTCGGAGGGCCCGTGCAGGATCTCCTCGAGCGTCCCCGCAGTGCCGACCTGGACGCGCGCGCCCCGCGGCAGCTGCGGGTGGTGGGCCTCGGACCCCCAGTGCCAGCCCCGGCCGGGCGCCTCCTCGGCGCGGGCGAGCGCGGCCCCCAGCATCACGGCGTCCGCACCGCAGGCCACGGCCTTGACGAGGTTGCCGGCGTGCCCGACCCCGCCGTCGGCGACGACGTGGACGTACCTGCCGCCCGACTCGTCGAGGTAGTCGCGACGGGCGGCGGCGACGTCGGCGATCGCCGAGGCCATCGGCACGTGGATGCCGAGGGTCTGACGCGTCGTGGAGGCGGCGCCGCCGCCAAAGCCGACGAGCACGCCGGCCGCGCCGGTGCGCATGAGGTGCAGGGCGGCCGTGTAGGTGGCCGCGCCTCCGACGAGCACGGGGACGTCCAGCTCGTAGATGAAACGCTTGAGGTTGAGCGGCTCGGCCGCCGACGACACGTGCTCGGCGGACACGGTGGTGCCCCGGATGACGAACAGGTCGACGCCGGCCTGCACGACCGTGCGCCAGTGCTCCTGGGTGCGCTGCGGGGACAACGAGCCGGCGACCGTCACACCGCTCGCCCGGATCTCCTTGAGGCGGGCCGTGATGAGCTCGGCCTTGATCGGCTCGTCGTAGATCTCCTTCATCCGGTTGATCGCGGCGTCGGCGTCGAGCCCGGCGATCTCCGCGTAGAGCGGTTCCGGGTCCTCGTAGCGTGTCCACAGGCCCTCGAGGTCGAGGACCCCGATGCCGCCGTGCCGGCCCAGGGCGACGGCCGTGGCCGGCGACATCACCGAGTCCATCGGCGCCGCGAGCACGGGGATGTCCACGTGGTAGGCGTCGATCTGCCAGGCGATCGACACGTCCTCCGGGTCGCGCGTGCGTCGGGAGGGCACGACGGCGACGTCGTCGAAGGAGTATGCGCGGCGGCCGCGCTTGCCACGTCCGATCTCGATCTCGATGCTCACGTGTGGAGGCTACCTGCACGACGTCGGTGGGCTCTGCGACAGTGGCCCAGACGTCAGGAGGACGGATGACCGGATGGACGCAGGACGTGTGGCTCGGGTTCGACACCGAGACCACGGGGATCGACGTCGGGAACGACCGCGTGGTGACGGCGGCGCTCGTCGTGCGGGAGGCCGACGGCACGATCGGCAGCTCGCGCACGTGGCTGATCGACCCCGGCGTGGAGATCCCCGAGGCCGCGACCGCGGTCCACGGCATCACGACGGCCTACGCGCGCGAGCACGGGGCGCCCCCGGAGGAGGCGCTCGAGGAGGTGGCCCAGGTCGTCGCGGGCGCCCTCGCGTCCGGCGCAGTCCTCGTCGCGTTCAACGCGACGTACGACCTGACGATCCTGCGCGCCGAGCTCGCCCGGCACGGCCTCGCCACTCTCGAGGAGCGGCTCGGGCGGGAGGTCTCCCCCGTCGTCGACCCGCTCGTCGTGGACCGGAAGGTCGAGCGGTTCCGGAAGGGGAAGAAGACTCTCGAGGCGATGGGCGAGGCGTACGGGGTCGCGGCGAACGATGCCGCGCACACCGCCGACGGCGACGTGGCGCACACGCTCGCCGTCCTGACGGCCCTGGCGGCGAAGCACCCGAAGGTCGCGGACCTGCCCTCGGCCGACCTCCACCGGGCGCAGGCCACGTGGCACGCCGAGTGGGCGGAGAGCTTCGAGGAGTTCCTGCGCGGCAAGGGACGTGCCGACGCGCACGTCTCACGGGCATGGCCGGTCGAGCCGACGGCATAGGTCACGAGCGACGGCCATGAGTCGCACCGTCGAGCTCGACGGCCGCCGCGCTCTCGCGTGGCGGCTGGACCGGCACGGCCTCGGCGACGCGGGCGCGTCCGACCCGGTCGATGTCGTGCGTCGCGTCGTGGCGCTGCGCGGGTGGCCGGCGGAGCGCGCGGAGCTCTCGGTGGGGGCGCGGTCCTCCGTTCCAGCCGCCGGCGCGCTGGAGCAGACCCTGGGCGGTGACGACCTCGTGCTGGCCTACGCGTTCCGCGGCGGCTCGTACGTGATGGAGGCCCGCACGGCGCGGACCCTGCTGACCGTGCGCCGCACGACCCGGGTGTGGGAGACCCCGCGGTACCAGCGTCAGGCGAGCTTCGAGCTCGACGACTGGGGCGACCTGCGCGCCGCGGTGGGCGAGCTGCTCACCGCTGGGCCGGCGACCCGCGAGGAGATCGCGGCACATCTCGGTCGCAGCCCGTCGCTCGCGCACCTGGCACGGGCCGCAGGCGGTCTCGGTGCGGACGCGCTCTACAAGCCGCTGCACTGGTGGGGCGACATCGTCTTCGGACCCCCTCGGGACGGGCGGTCGACATTCCGGCTCGCGCCCGGACGCGATCCGGGTCGTATCGAGCAGGCGACCGACGAGGCGGGCGTCGCCGCCGTCGTCCTCTATCTCGCCGCCTACGCACCCGCGACCGAGGCGAACCTCCTGTACTGGCTCGGCGAGGGGCTCAGCGCCCCGAGGCGTCGGGTCCTCGACTGGCTCCGGTCGGCGGACGCCGTCCGCGTCGGCGTCGACGGCCGGGACGCCTGGGCGCTCGGGGCGGACCTCGAGGCGATCCTCGGCGCCCGGGCGTCGGACGTCGTTCGGCTGCTGCCCGGTCACGACCCGTGGGTACTCGGCCCCGGGACCGCCGACGACCGGATCGTCCCGCCGCACCACCGCGCCGAGGTCTCGCGAGGTTCCGACCTCGTCGTGCGCGGCGGGGTCGTGGTCGGAACCTGGCGGACGCGCGGGAGCGAGGTGTCCGTGGCCTGGTTCGGCGGCGCCGACGCGGCGACGCGGCGCGAGCTCGAGAGCGAGCTGGCGCGGGTCGGCGTCGTGCGCGGCAGGGAGCTCGCGCTCGCCGACGGCTGACCGACGTGGTGGCGGACCCCGGCGGGACGGCAGCCCTGCCGCCCAGCCGCTCAGCCGCTCACCCGCTCACCCGCTCACCCGCTCACCCGCTCACCCGCTCACCCGCTCACCCGCTCACCCGCGACGACGTTTCCACATGTCTTCCCAGGTCACACCTGTCCACAGGCTCCAGACGGTCCCCCGCCGGTGTCAGTGGTGCCGACTAGCGTGGTCGATATAACGCACGGATGGTCGAGGTCGACGACGACGCGGAGGGGGCGATGATGACGACGCAGGAGACCGACGTCGCACCCCCGGTTCTGACGCTGGACAAGCTTCAAGCCCTGCGGGAGGCGATCCCCCGCCTCGAACGCGCCTCCGAGGCCGACGCGGTCGACCAGATCCAGTTCCTCGAGGAGCTCAAGGCGGTCGCAGCTGCGGGCCAGGCGATGGCCACGGCCGATCTCGCCCGGATGCGCGCCGAGGACGAGGCCGATCGCGGTGTCCCCGCCGGTCAGCGCGCCAGGGGCCTGATGGCGGAGGTCGCGCTGGCACGCAAGGAGGCCCCCACGAAGGGCGACCGGCACCTCGGGCTCGCCAAGACCCTCGTCCACGAGCTGCCCCGGACCCTCACGCTGATGAGTCAGGGGCTCGTGTCCGAGTGGCGCGCCACGATCCTCGCGCAGGAGACCGTCGGCCTCTCGGTCGAGCAACGCCGCGAGGTCGACGCGATGCTCGCGCCGGACCTCCCGACCTGGGGCGACCGGCAGGTGCGTAACCACGCGCGCAAGGCCGCCTTCGAGCGCGACGAGGGGGCCGCCGAGCGCCGGCGTCTCCGGGAGAAGCGGCAGCGTCATGTCAGCGTGCGGCCGGCAACCGGGTCGATGGCCTACGTCTCGGCGCTGCTGCCGATGACCGAGGCGGTACGGGTGCACGCCTCCCTGCTCACGCAGGCCGGAGGCATCGTCAATTCCGGGAACGCCCGAGGGCGCACCCCTGGACAGATCGCCGCCGACCTCCTGGTCGAGCACGTGACAGGCACCTGCGCGACCGAGCCGCGGGACGTCGATCTGACCATCGTCATGACCGACCGTACGCTCGCCGGTGGCAACGAGCCGGCCTGGCTGCCCGGTCACGGCCCGGTGGCCGCGTCGGTGGTCCGGGACCAGCTCCGCGAGGCGACCAAGGTCTGGTTCCGGCGGCTGTGGACGGATCCCGCCACGGGCGGTGTGGTGTCGATGGAGTCCCGTGCGCGGGTGTTCGGCGGGCAGCTCCGGCGGCTGATCCTCCTGCGCGACGACGCGTGCACCGGACCGTTCTGCAGCGGCGGGATCAGGCACGTCGACCACGCCACGCCGTACGCGGAGGGCGGCGCGACCAGCGCGGACAACGCGTCGGGACTGTGCGAGACCCACAACTACGTGAAGAACAACCCGGGGTGGCGCCACGAGCTCGCGTCCGGTGGCGAGGGGCTCGAGGTCCGCACCCCCACCGGGCACCGGTACCGGACGCCGAGATCACCGTTCCCGTACCGGAGACCGACCCCGCCGCCGGAGATGACCCGCGAGCGCTACGAGGCGCTCAAGAGACGCGTCGAGGAGCGAACCCGACGACCGGAGCCGGGGCCTGAGCCGCAGCCAGAACCGGAGCCACGAGGGTCAGCGTCGCGGAACAGCCTTCCGCCCGGGAAGGCTCCCGAGCCGGATCGGCGGGCACCAGATCCGGAACCACCAGACCTCGACCACCTTCTGGAGTGAGGGCCGGATGGCCACCCGGTGCGCGCGCCGCGACCGACTGCCTACGCGCGGTCCGCGCGTGCGCACCGCACGCCCGCGAGCCCTGCCTCGAACCGGTCAGCGCGCGGTGTAGTTCGGCGCCTCGGCGATCATCCGCACGTCGTGGGGGTGCGACTCCTTGAGACCCGCGGGCGTGATGCGGATGAACCTCCCGCGCTCCTTCAGCTCGCCGGTGGTCCGCGCCCCGACGTAGAACATCGACTGGTGCAGGCCCCCGACGAGCTGGTGCGCGACCGCGGACAGCGGGCCGCGGTAGGGGACCTGGCCCTCGATCCCCTCGGGCACGATCTTGTCGTCCGTGCTGACGTCCGCCTGGAAGTAGCGGTCCTTCGAGTACGAGACGCGTCCGCGAGAGGCCATCGCGCCGAGCGAGCCCATCCCGCGGTAGTGCTTGTACTGCTTGCCGTTGACGAACACGAGGTCGCCGGGGGACTCCTCGCACCCGGCCAGCAGCGACCCGAGCATCACCGTGTCGGCGCCCGCGACGAGGGCCTTGGCGATGTCGCCCGAGTGCTGCAGCCCACCGTCCCCGATCACGGGGACGCCCGCCGGGCCGCAGACCTGGGCCGCCATGTGGATGGCGGTGACCTGCGGGACGCCGACGCCCGCCACCACGCGGGTGGTGCAGATCGAGCCCGGCCCGACCCCGACCTTGACCGCGTCGACGCCGGCGTCGACGAGAGCCTGCGCGCCCTCGCGGGTCGCCACGTTGCCGCCGATCACCTGCACGTGCGCGAAGGCCGGGTCCTTCTTCAGCTTGCGCACCATGTCGAGCAGGAGTCGCGCCTCGCCGTTGGCCGTGTCCGCCACGAGGATGTCGACGCCGGCCTCGGCGAGCGCCGTCGCCCGCTCCCAGGCGTCACCCCAGTAGCCGATGGCCGCGCCCACCCGGAGGCGGCCGTCCGCGTCCTTCGTGGCCTGCGGGTACTGCTCCGACTTGACGAAGTCCTTGACCGTGATGAGGCCGCGGAGGCGCCCGGCGTCGTCCACGAGCGGGAGCTTCTCGATCTTGTGGGCGGCGAGCAGCTCCGCGGCGTCCTCGTTGCTGATCCCGACCGGACCGGTCACCAGGGGCATCGAGGTCATCGCCGAGCGCACGGTGCGCTCCCCCATGGAGTCGGTGGGGACGAAACGCAGGTCGCGGTTCGTGATGATGCCCAGCAGCACGTCGTCGCTGTCGACGACGGGCAGACCGGAGATCCGGTACTGGGCGCACAGCTCGTCGAGCTCGGCGAGCGTCGCGTCGGGGCCGATCGTCACGGGGTCCGTGATCATCCCCGACTCCGACCGCTTGACCACGGTGACCTGCTGCGCCTGGTCCTCGATCGAGAGGTTGCGGTGCAGGATCCCGAGTCCGCCCTGGCGCGCCATCGCGATCGCCATGCGCGCCTCGGTCACGGTGTCCATCGCCGCGCTGACCAGCGGGACCTGCAGCTCGATCTCGCGCGTGAGCCGCGCAGCGGTGCTCACCTCGGAGGGGATGACGTCCGTCGCCCCAGGCAGGAGGAGCACATCGTCATACGTCAGTCCGACCAGCGCGAACGGGTCGTGTGCGGGGGTCTCCGTCATCCCGTCATGCTAGATCCGCGCCCTCGAGAAGCGCAGTGACCGTGGACACCGCAGACGGCAGGTCGGAGGCCAGGATCGCCTCGGACGGGACGCGCCTCGGGAGCCCGGGGCCGACGAGGACGACCTCGGGTCGCCGCTCGCGCCCGGACGCGGCGAGCGCCCGCACGCTCGCGGCACGTCCGAACCCCACCACCACCCCGACGTCGGGCGTCCGGTCGACGATGTCGGACAGCGCCTCGTCCGGCACCCGGCTGCGGCCGACCCGCCGCAGGAGCGTGAGAACACCGCGCTCGGCGAGGGCGCCGGCGAGGACGTGGGCGGCGAGGACGTGCTTCGGGGTCGTATGGACGGCCACGCGGACGGGCTCCGTCACACCGTGGGCGAGGACGGTCGTGCGGACGACCTCGAGCGCGCAGCCGGTGAGCACGGTGATGCCGTCGCTGCCCGGTGCCTGGGGCTCCGCCCCGACGGCGAGCAGGTCGCAGGTCGGCGAGAGCAGGCGCTGCCAGGTGGCCGTCCAGCCATGGGCCTCGACGTGCCGGGACACGGCGAGCCGGACGTCGTTCCGGTCCCCGGCGGCGGCCGCCGCGGCGAGCGACTGCACGTCGAGACTGGTGGCGGTCACGGCGACCGGCATCCCTGCCCCGTAGCCCGTCGGCGTCTGCGTGACGGCCCGCGCCGCGTCGGAGGGACTGACGCCGGAGAGCGTGAGTGCGCGCATCCGCTCGAGACGGACGACGTCGGCGGGGCCGTACCGGCGGCGGTCGCCGGCGCGGTGGTCGCTCGGACCGAGCCCGTAGCGACGGTCCCAGCTGCGCAGCGTCGACGTGGCGATGCCGAGCCGCTCAGCGAGCGCGCCGACCGTGAGGGGCGCTTCGGCGACGACGCCCGCCGCAGCACCGTCCGCCGAGCGCGAAGCGATAACGGCATCCCGGTCGAGGTCTGTCCCATGAACAGATCTCTCGTCCCGATCCGGATCTCCGTCTCCGTCCTCGGCGTTCGCACGGCGGGCCGACCTGCTCGACCCGCGATCGCCGGGGGGTCGAGCTCCGGACGGGTCGAGCGGGCGACTCTCGTCGATGTAGGCGCCGTCGAGACTCTCGACCGCGCCGGCCAGTTCAGCCTCGTGGACCGACTCCTGCGCAGGGGGTTCCCGGTCCGCCGTCGTGCCGCGGCGCGAGGCGCGGGCAGCTTCGGGGCGTGCGGCCATGCTCCATCCTCCGTCCGACGGTCCGTGCGGGCAACACGGGCGAGACACCAACCTATGCATTTCCGGTGCATGCGCAACATGCACGCCACAGCGGGACCCGGCGCCATGTGCCGCCACGCACCCCCTTGCCCAACTTTCGCGCAAGTAATAACCTGTTGATGAATGGTGCTCGGACGGTCGTCCGGCCGGGCCCCTGCTCATCCGATCTGAGGAGGCCCCATGGCCGAGCTGTCCCGACTGCCCGGACCGCTGCTCGACGTATGGAGCTGGCAGATCCACGGGACCTGCCGAGAGGTCGACCCCGAGCAGTTCTTCCACCCGGAGGGAGAGCGAGGCGGGGTGCGTCGTCGTCGTGACGACGCGGCGAAGGCGATCTGCGCCGGCTGCCCGGTCCTCGAGCAGTGCCGGGAGCACGCGCTGACGGTGCGCGAGCCCTACGGCGTGTGGGGCGGCCTGAGCGAGGACGAGCGTGCGGCGACCTACCGCCAGGACCGACGACGAACGAGCCCGCAGGCCGGCTGACCCGCCCGCCCGCGGTCGAGCGTCCGCCCCGGGCCCTCGGGCCGACCGGGCCGTCTGATCGGATCGGGCATCACCGGTGCACCTGGACGCACGAGAGGGCCCCTGCGACCGACGTGGTCGCAGGGGCCCTCTCGCGTGACTGGGCCGAGCGGGTCAGCGCTCGACGACGGCGAGCAGGTCGCGGGCCGCCAGGACGAGGTAGTCCTCGCCCGAGTACTTGACCTCGGTGCCGCCGTACTTGGAGTACAGGACGACGTCGCCGACAGCGACGTCGAGCGGGACGCGGTTGCCGTTGTCGTCGACGCGACCCGGGCCGACCGCCACGACGGTGCCCTCCTGGGGCTTCTCCTTGGCGGTGTCCGGGATGACGAGACCGGACGCGGTGGTCTGCTCGGCCTCGAGGGTCTGGACGACCACGCGGTCCTCGAGCGGCTTGATGGAGACCGACACTGCGGACCTCCCCTTCCTACGTATGGAGTGGATCTCTGACTGTCGTCCTCAGCCTCGCTCCCGCCGTCGCGGGGGTCGGGCGCGTGGTGAGTCCGTCGGGGTCAAGACTAGGTCGCCGATTAGCACTCGCGCAATCAGAGTGCCAGATCGTGGATGTCGCGCCGCGGACGAGGAGGCCCCGGCACCTGCGTCCGCCACCCTGCCGCCCTGCGCCCCCCGCTCTGCGACGATGGCCGGATGGAGCTCGACACCGCGCGCACTCTCGCCTCGACCGAGGGCCGCGCGATGCTTGCCGCGTTGCCCCCGTACTCGCCCGCGACGGCCGAGCACATGAACGCTCGGCTGCGCGCCCACGGGATGGCGCCCGACCTCGCCTCCGCCGCCCTCACCCAGCTCGCCCTGCGCGCCGAGGCCGCGGACCGTCTCGGCCCGGTCGCGGACCTGCTGCTCCTCACGCGCGCCGGGCTCGAGCAGGCCACGCGCACCGTCGTCGCCGCACATCACGCGCACCGGTTCCGCCGGGCGAGCGTCACCCGGGTCGCCGACCTCGGCTGCGGCCTCGGCCTGGACTCGCTCGCGATCGCCGGTCTGGGCACCGGGGTGGTCGCCGTCGAGCAGGACCCGGTCACCGCCGCGTTCGCCCGCGCGAACCTCGAGCCCTTCGACGGCGCCGAGGTGCGCGAGGCAGATGCCCTCGACGTCGACCTGACCGACCTCGGTGCCGACGCCCTGTGGGCCGACCCGGCACGCCGCGACGCCGCGGGCCGGCGCCTGACCGAACCCGAGAGCTGGAGCCCGCCGCTGGCCGACGTCGTCGCCCGAGCCCGCTCGGTACGTGCGGCGGGGATCAAGGTGGCGCCGGGCATCGAGCTCGACCGGATCCCGGACGACGCGCATGCCCAGTGGGTCTCGGTCGACCGCGAGGTGGTCGAGGCCGCGCTCTGGTTCGGCGACGCCGCGCCGGAGGGAGCCGGCCGCTCCGCCCTCGTCCTGCTCGGCGAGGAGCCGCACCTGCTCGCGCCCGAGGGTGGTGGCCCGCTCCCCCCGTCGGCACCCCACGACGACGCACCGGTGGCACCGCTGGGCGCCTTCCTCCACGAGCCCGACGGCGCCGTCATCCGTGCGGGGCTCGTCGCCGACCTCGCCCGACTTCTCGGCGCCGGTGTGGTCTCGCCCCGGATCGCCTACCTCACCTCGGACGCCCCGGCGGCCTCCCCGTTCGCCCGCTCCTACCGCATCCTCGAGCAGGTCGACGCGGGGGCCAAGGGCCTGGCCAGGGCCGTCGCCGCTCGCGAGATCGGGGACCTGACGATCAAGCAGCGCGGCTCGGGCGTGAAGGTCGAGGACGTGCGCCGCCGGCTGCGGCTGAGGGGACCGAACCGGGCGACGCTCGTGCTCACCCGCGCCGAGGGGCGGCACGTGGCCCTGCTCGTCGAGCCGGTGCCGGAGACGAGCGTCGAGCCGGTGGACGCGACGAGCGTCGAGCCGACGCACGAGCACGGCGACAAGGGCTGAGACCGAGCGCGTCGCCGCGGTCTCGTGCCGGGGCCCGCGGTGCACAATGGCGCCGTGCCCGTCGAGTTCGGATCCTCGGAGCGCTCGTCGCTCGGCGTCGAGTGGGAGCTCCAGGTGCTCGACGCGGCCACCGGCGAGCCCCGCGACGAGGGGCCCGCGCTCATCGACGACCTCCGCTCCGCGGCCGGCACCCCGCACCCCCGCCTGGCGCACGAGCTGCTCGCCAGCACCGTCGAGATCGTCACCGGCGTCCACGCCACCGTCGCGTCCGCGGTCGCCGAGCTGGCCGAGGTGCTCGACGAGCTCGTCGAGGCTGCCGGCCGACGCGACCTCGTCCTGTCCGGCGGAGGCGCCCACGCCACGGCCGACCCGCAGGCCCAGCCCGTGGCCGAGGGCTACGAGCGGCTCATCGCCCGCACCGCCTGGTGGGGCCGCGAGATGCTCATCTACGGACTGCACGTGCACGTCGGCGTCGAGGACCGGCACAAGGCGGTCCCCCTGGTCGGTGCCCTCCTGCAGACGAGCGGTCCGATCCTCGCGCTGTCGGCCTCCTCGCCCGCCTGGCGCGGGGTGGGCACCGGCTACGCGTCGAACCGCACGATGATCTTCCAGCAGCTGCCCACCGCCGGGCTGCCGGACTCGATGGCGACCTGGTCGGACTACGAGCGCATCGTCGAACACCTGCTCGCCGCCGACGTCATCGCGCGCCGCACCGAGACCCGGTGGGACGCCCGCCCCACCCAGCTCGGGACCGTCGAGTCCCGGATCTGCGACTCCCCGCCCACGATCGCCGAGGTCGCGGCGCTGACCGCCCTCAACCAGTGCGTCGTCGAGGACTCCTCGACGCGCCTCGACGCCGGGGAGGAGCTGCCCGCCCTCCCCCGTTGGCTCACCGCGGAGAACCGCTGGCGCGCCGCCCGGTTCGGGCTCGACGCCACCTTCGTCACCGACACCGACGGCGGCTCGGTCCCTGCCACGGAGGCCGTGCGACGTCTGGTCGCCGACCTCGCGCCGACGGCGGAGCGGCTCGGTTGCGCGGACGACCTCGCCCTCGTGGAGCACGTCCTCGACACCGGGGCCTCCTACCGGCGCCAGCTCGCGGCCGCGGAGCAGGACGGCTGGGCAGCGGTGCCCCTGCACCTGGCCGGGGAGCTGACCGAGGAGCGACGCCCCGCGGGCTGACGGCACCGGCGGCACGGGCTGGCGGCACCGGCGCCGCGAGCTGACGGCGCCGGCGGCACGAGCTGGCGGCACCGGCGCCGCCGCGCCGAGCCTCGGCCGGTGGGCGCCGTTCTCAGACCAGGACGCTCGTGGCCGCCATCGACGAGTCGACGCCGAAGCCCAGGCTCGAGGAGGGCAGTCCCGCCTCGACCACGGCGGACCCCAGGGCCGCGATCATCGCCCCGTTGTCGGTGCAGAACCTCGGCGGCGGGATGCGCACCTCCACGCCGGCGGCGGGACCGCGCTCGGCGAGCAGCTCGCGCAGGCGGGAGTTCGCGGAGAATCCCCCGCCGACGACGAGCACGTCGGCCCCCTGGTCGGCGCACGCACGCAGCGCCTTGGTCGCGAGCACGTCGGCGACCGCCTCGGAGAAGCCCGCGGCGACGTCGGCCGCCGGGATCTCCTCGCCGCGGGACGTACGGGCCTCGAGGTCACGGGCCACGGCCGTCTTCAGGCCGGAGAACGAGAAGTTGTAGGCGTGCCGCTCCCGGTCCTTCGGCGCCGAGAGCCCGCGCGGGTAGCGGATCGCCTCCCGGTCACCGGTGGCGGCGAGCCGGTCGACGTGCGGCCCGCCGGGGTAGGGCAGCCCGAGCAGGCGGCCGACCTTGTCGAACGCCTCCCCCGCGGCGTCGTCGAGCGTCTCCCCGAGCAGGGTGACGTCGGTGATGCCCGTCCCGACCGAGAGCAGGGTGGTGTGCCCGCCGGACACGACGAGCGCGACCGAGCGGGCCGGGACGGCCCCGTGGACGAGGGCGTCGACGGCCGCGTGGCCGATGACGTGGTTGACGCCGAGGATCGGCCGCCCCACGGACAGCGCGAGCGCCTTCGCGGCGGCCGCCCCCACGGTCAGCGAGCCGACGAGCCCGGGACCGGCGGTCACGGCGATCGCGTCCACCTCCGAGAGGTCGACGTCCGCGCGCGCCAGGGCGGCGCCGAGCGTCGGCCCGAAGGCCTCGAGGTGAGCTCGGGAGGCGATCTCCGGGATGATGCCGCCGAACCGGGCGTGCTCCTCCATCGACGACGCCGTCACGTCGGCCACGAGCTCGGTGCCGCGGACGAGCGCGATGCCGGTCTCGTCGCAGGAGGTCTCGATGCCGAGGACGAGCGGGGAGGTCACGCAGGCGATCGTACGCGCGGAGCGCGTCCGGCGACCCGACGGCCCGGGAGCCGGCCGACCGACCACCGGGCCGCGCCGTCAGACCGTCTCGGGCACCAGCCGGACGGCCCCCTTGTCGGCGGACTGGGCGAACGCCGCGTAGGCCCGCAGCGCCGGCGTGACCTTGCGGGGGCGCTGCTCCTTCGGCCGGTACCCGCCGCCCGCCTCCAGGGCCGCCCTGCGGCGCTCGAGCTCCTCGTCGGGGACGTCGAGCGTCAGGCTGCGCCGGGGGATGTCGATCGAGACCGTGTCCCCCTCCTCGACGAGTGCGATCGTGCCGCCGGCGGCCGCCTCGGGCGAGACGTGCCCGATCGACAGGCCCGAGGTCCCGCCGGAGAACCGTCCGTCCGTGATGAGCGCGCACGCCTTGCCGAGCCCGAGACCCTTGAGGTAGGAGGTCGGGTACAGCATCTCCTGCATCCCCGGTCCCCCCTTGGGGCCCTCGTAGCGGATGACGACGACGTCGCCCTCCTTGACCTCCTTGCCGAGGATCCGCTGCACGGCCTCCTCCTGCGACTCGCACACGACCGCGGGCCCCGAGAACGTCCAGATCGACTCGTCCACGCCCGCGGTCTTCACCACGGCGCCGTCGACCGCGATGTTGCCGCGCAGGACGCCCAGGCCGCCGTCCTTGGAGTAGGCGTGCGCGAAGGACCGGATGCACCCGTGGGTGTCGTCGACGTCGAGGGACGCCCACCGCTCGGACTGGGAGAACGCCGTCGACGAGCGCCGCCCGCCCGGGGCCGCGTGCCACAGCTCGGTGGCCTCCTCCGAGGCCCGACCGCCGCGCACGTCCCACTCGTCGAGCCAGGTGCCCAGCGTCTGCGCGTGCACGGTGTGCACGTCCTCGTTCAGCAGACCGCCGCGCCGCAGCTCGCCCAGCAGGGCGGGGATCCCGCCGGCCCGGTGGACGTCCTCCATGTAGTAGGTCCGGCCCTCGGCCACGTTGGGCGCGACCTTCGACAGGCACGGCACCCGCCGCGAGATCTCGTCGATCTCCTCGAGGCCGAAGGCCACGCCGGCCTCGCTGGCCGCGGCGAGCAGGTGGAGGATCGTGTTGGTCGAGCCGCCCATCGCGATGTCGAGCGCCATCGCGTTCTCGAACGCCGCCGGGGTCGCGATGCTGAGCGGGAGGACCGTGTCGTCGTCCTCCTCGTAGTACCGGCGCGTGATGTCGACGACCAGCGAGCCGGCCTTCTCGTACAGGGCGCGCCGGGCGGTGTGCGTGGCGAGCACCGAACCGTTGCCGGGCAGGGAGAGCCCGATGGCCTCGGTGAGGCAGTTCATCGAGTTCGCCGTGAACATCCCCGAGCACGAGCCGCAGGTGGGGCAGGCCGCCTCCTCGATGCGCATGAGGTCCTCGTCGGCCACGTTCTCGTTGACCGCCTCGGACATCGCGTCGACGAGGTCGAGCGTGCGGACGGTGCCGTCCAAGAGCGTCGCCCGCCCCGACTCCATGGGGCCGCCGGAGACGAACACCGTGGGCACGTCGAGCCGCAGCGCGGCGAGCAGCATGCCGGGCGTGATCTTGTCGCAGTTGGAGATGCACACGAGAGCGTCCGCGCAGTGCGCGTTGACCATGTACTCCACCGAGTCGGCGATGAGGTCGCGCGAGGGCAGGGAGTAGAGCATGCCGTCGTGCCCCATCGCGATGCCGTCGTCGACGGCGATCGTGTTGAACTCGCGCGGGATGCCGCCGGCGGACTGGATCGCCTCGGAGACGATCCGGCCCACGGGCGCGAGGTGCGTGTGGCCGGGGACGAACTCGGTGAAGGAGTTCGCGACGGCGATGACCGGCTTGCGGCCGATGTCCGCGCCGTCGACGCCGGAGGCACGCATGAGGGCGCGCGCCCCGGCCATGTTCCTGCCGTGGGTGACGGTGCGTGAGCGATGTGCGGGCATGTGCCCATCGTCCCCCGTCCCGACGCCGCGTCACGACGATCCGGGCCCGGTCGCCGGATGCGGCTGGTACCGGTACTCCCAGTACCATCGGTGGGTGATCCGTCCCCGCACGCCCCGGCGTGAGGAGCTCGGTGCTTTCCTCCGGGCCCGGCGCCTCACCTCCGACCGGGCGGCGCTCGGCCTGCCGACGCCGGCCCGCCGAGGCGCCACGGGCCTGAGCCGGGAGGAGGTCGCCGCCCTGTCCGGCGTGAGCGCCAGCTGGTACACGTGGCTCGAGCAGGGCCGGGACACCAACGTCTCGCGCCAGGTGCTCCTCGCCGTCGCCCGCGTGCTCCGGCTGACCGAGGACGAGACCGCCTACGTGCTCGGCCTCGCAGAGCAGGAGGCCGTCGCCCCGCCGGCTCGCCGTGAGGCCGTCCCGGCCCACCTCCGGCGGCTCGTCGACGCGCTGGACTTCCCGGCCTTCGTCGTGACGGCCGACTGGGCGATCGTCGGCTGGAACGCCGGCTACGCGTGGCTCTACCCGCGCATCGCGCACGTCGAACCGGCCGACCGCAACCTGCTGTGGCTCGTCTACACCGACCCCGACCTGCGACGCATGCTCCCCGACTGGGAGCGGGACAGCCGTCGCTTCCTCGCCGAGTTCCGGGCGGAGGCCGGGGTGCGGCTGGCCGGCCCGGGGCACCGGGCGGTCGTCGACCGGCTCACGGGGGCGAGCGAGGAGTTCCGCACCCACTCCGCCGAGATGGCCGTCTCGCGGTTCGAGTCGCGCAGGCGCACCTTCCGGCACCGCGAGCACGGTCTGCTCGAGTTCGAGCACCACCGGCTCGTGCCCTCGGACGCCGCCGACCTGCACGTGGTGATGTACGTGCCGGTCACGCCCTGACCCGCGGCGCGGGCTCAGCTCCGGCCGGAGATCGTGGCCCTGCCGAGGTCGGCGTTGAGCTGGGAGATGACGTCGAGCGGGATCTCCTTGGGGCACACCGCGGCACACTCCCCGATGTTGGTGCAGCCGCCGAAGCCCTCGGCGTCGTGCTGGTCGAGCATGTCCACCACCCGGGCCTGCCGCTCGGGCTGGCCCTGCGGCAGCATGCCGAGGTGGGTGACCTTGGCGCCGAGGAACAGCATCGCCGAGGCGTTCGGGCAGGCGGCCACGCAGGCGCCGCACCCGATGCAGGCGGCGGCCTCGAACGCGCGGTCCGCGTCGTCCTTCGGCACGGGCGTCGCGTGCGCGTCCGGGGCAGCACCGGTGTTGACCGAGACGTACCCGCCGGCCGCGATGATGCGGTCGAACGAGCTGCGGTCCACCACGAGGTCCTTGACCACCGGGAACGCGGTCGCCCGCCACGGCTCGATGGTGATCGAGTCGCCGTCCTTGAAGGACCGCATGTGCAGCTGGCAGGTGGTGGTGACCTCGGGGCCGTGCGCCTCGCCGTCGATGACGATGCCGCAGGCGCCGCAGATGCCCTCGCGGCAGTCGTGGTCGAACGCGATGGGGTCCTCGCCCGCCGCGAAGAGCTGCTCGTTGAGCACGTCGAGCATCTCGAGGAACGACATGTGCTCGGAGACGTCGTCGAGCCGGTAGGAGCGCATGGCCCCCTTGTCCTCCGGTCCGGACTGACGCCAGGCGTTGATGGTGATCTTCACTTGTAGCTCCGCTGCTTCATCTCGACGTACTCATAGGTGAGGTCCTCCTTGTGGAGCACCGGGACGCCGTCCGCGCCGTGCTCCCAGGCCGCGACGTACGCGAACTCGTCGTCGTGGCGCAGGGCCTCCCCCTCCTCGGTCTGCGACTCGGCACGGAAGTGCCCGCCGCACGACTCCCTGCGGTGCAGGGCGTCGATGCACATGAGCTCGCCCAGCTCGAAGAAGTCGGCCACGCGGCCGGCCTTCTCCAGCGACTGGTTCAGCTCCTCGTTCCTCCCCGTGACCTTGACGTCGCGCCAGAACTCCTCGCGCAGCGCCCGGATCTTGTCGATCGCCGTCCGCAGGCCCTCCTCGGTGCGCTCCATCCCGCAGTACTCCCACATGATGGTGCCGAGCTCCTTGTGGAAGGAGTCCACCGAGCGCGAACCGTCGTTGGAAAGGAAGTGGGCCACGCGCTCACGCACCTGGTCCGCGGCCGCGACGACGTCGGGGTGGTCCTCGGGCACCGGCGCGCCGTGGTGGTCCGCGAGGTAGTCGTTGATGGTGTTCGGCAGGACGAAGTAGCCGTCCGCGAGACCCTGCATGAGCGCCGACGCACCGAGGCGGTTGGCCCCGTGGTCGGAGAAGTTGGCCTCGCCCGCGACGAACAGGCCGGGGATCGAGGACTGGAGGTCGTAGTCGACCCACAGCCCGCCCATCGTGTAGTGGACGGCCGGGTAGATGCGCATCGGGACCTCGTAGGGGTTCTCGCCCGTGATGCGCTCGTACATGTCGAAGAGGTTGCCGTACTTGGACTCCACCGCGCCGCGGCCCATCCGGCCGATGGCCTCGGCGAAGTCCAGGTACACGCCACGGCGCACGCCGTCGACCTCCGGGCCGACCCCGCGTCCCTCGTCGCACATGTTCTTCGCCTGGCGCGACGCGATGTCGCGAGGCACGAGGTTGCCGAACGAGGGATAGAGCCGCTCGAGGTAGTAGTCCCGGTCCTCCTCGGGGATCTCGCGCGGGTCCTTCGTGCAGTCCTGCGCGTTCTTCGGCACCCAGATGCGGCCGTCGTTGCGCAGCGACTCGCTCATCAGCGTGAGCTTGGACTGGTAGTCGCCGGTCTGCGGGATGCACGTGGGGTGGATCTGCGTGTAGCAGGGGTTGCCGAAGTAGGCGCCCTTCTTGTGCGCGCGCCAGGTGGCCGTGACGTTGCAGCCCATCGCGTTGGTCGACAGGAAGAACACGTTGCCGTAGCCGCCGGAGGCGAGCACCACCGCGTCGGCGAGATGGGTCTCGATCTCGCCGGTGATCATGTCCCGCACGATGATGCCGCGGGCACGGCCCTCGACGACGACGAGCTCGAGCATCTCGTGCCGGCTGTTCATCTCGACGGACCCGGCGCCGATCTGCCGCTCGAGCGCCTGGTAGGCGCCGATGAGGAGCTGCTGCCCGGTCTGGCCACGCGCGTAGAACGTCCGCGAGACCTGGACGCCGCCGAACGAGCGGTTGTCGAGCAGGCCGCCGTACTCGCGGGCGAACGGGACGCCCTGCGCGACGCACTGGTCGATGATCTGACGCGAGACCTCGGCGAGCCGGTAGACGTTGGACTCCCGCGACCGGAAGTCGCCGCCCTTCACGGTGTCGTAGAAGAGCCGGTAGACGGAGTCGCCGTCGTTCTTGTAGTTCTTTGCTGCGTTGATCCCGCCCTGCGCGGCGATCGAGTGCGCGCGGCGCGGCGAGTCCTGGTAGCAGAAGGCCTTGACCTGGTAGCCGGCCTCGCCCAGGGTCGCGGCGGCCGCGCCGCCGGCCAGACCGGTCCCGACGACGATGACCGAGATCTTGCGCCGGTTGGCGGGGTTGACGAGCTTGGCGCCGAACTGGCGCTGCGCCCACTTCTCGGCCAGGGGGCCGGCGGGGGCGCTGGTGTCAGCGATGGGCGCACCCTCGCGGTACAGGTCGTTGATCACTGCGGTCATGCGGGGGCGCCTCAATTCACGATGCCGAGAAGGATGGCCGTCGGGGTCGCCATGAACCCGACGAGGAGCAGGAGCGCGACGACGATCGCGATGCCGTTGAACGCCGCCTCGCGCCGCTTCGTCGACAGGCCGAAGGTCTGCAGCGCCGACCACACGCCGTGGCGCACGTGGAGGGCGAGCAGGACCATCGCGACGAGGTAGATCGCGTACACCCACCAGTGCGCGGGCTGGAACGCCTCGACCATCCGCTGGTACGGGCTGTCGAACGAGCCGCCCACCTCGATCGTCATGGTCGTGAACTGCAGGATGTGGAAGACGACGAAGGCGAGGATGATGACACCGCCCCAGCGCATCGTGCGCGACGCGTAGGTCTGCTGCAGCGAGCGCTTCTTCACGTAGCGCGTGGTGCGGGCCCCCCGGGCCCTCTTCCAGAGCGCGAACGCCGCCCCGGCATGGACCACCAGCGACGCGAGCAGGGCGACCCGCATGAGCCACAGCAGCCCCTGGTGCGGGAGGATCGGGTAGAACGCCTCACGCAGCCAGTGCGCATACCCGTCGAACGCCTCGGCGCCCTGGAACATCTTGAGGTTGCCGTACATGTGGGACAGGACGAAGAGCACGAAGATGACACCCGTGACGGCCATCGCGACCTTGAGGGCGACCGTGGTCCTCCGTGCTGTCCGCGCCCTCGACGGCGCTGCAGTGGTGGTCACGAGGGCGATCCTAACCCCGGGGGTTCGATGGGTCGGGCCTTTCCCCGCACGCGAGACGAATGGTCCCGAACTCGTCTTTCCGGTGGGTCCGGAAATGGTCAAGAGACATTTTCGTGAGGAGTTTCGTACGGAATTCTCGCGCTATTTCCCGGGCTCCAGACCGAGCCGCATGACCACCGCGTCGCGGCCGGACCGCTGGTAGTAACGGGGTCTGATCCCGACGGCCTCGAAGCCCGCCCGCTCGTAGAGTGCCCGGGCGCCGTCGTCGTCGGCCCGCACCTCGAGGACGACGCTGCGCGAGCCGGCGCGTCGGGCCCGGTCGACCAGCTCGCCCAGCAGCCGGGTCGCGAGCCCCCGACGCCGGTGCGCCGGGTCGACGCCGACCGTCATCACCTGGGTCTCCTCCCCCGCCGCGGTGCCGGCCCAGGCGACGAGCCGGTCCTCGTCGTCGACGGCCGCGAGGTACGTCCGGCCCTGCTGCGCGAGCTCCGTGCGGTAGATGCCCGCCGACCAGTCGTCCGGGCCGAACAGGACGGGCTCGAGCTCGGCGACCCGGTCGATGTCCGCCCGGGTCAGCGGCCGCAGGCGGTACGTCACGGCCGCACCTGCGCGGGGACCGCGGCGTCCGGGCGACGCAGGTACAGCGGCTCGGCCGGCAGCTCCTCGCCCGCGGCCAGCCGCGCGAGGGCGAGCCGCGCCAGGGCGAGGGGGAAGGCTGCGGACCCGGCGCCGGAGGACCCGGCCTCCACCTCGCGGGCCCCGTGGTCCCCGGTCCCGTCGTCCGTCGCCGTGACGGCGGGCGCCATCTCCCCGACGACGACGTCGTTCGGCTCCAGCTCGCGGCGGACGTCCGCGGGGGCGGCGACGGCGGGGGCGGCCAGCACCTCCACCTCGTGCGCGCCGCGCGCACGGTACCGGCCGTGGTGGACCTCGCGGCGCCGGGCGTCGGTGGCGACGACGACCGTGGCCCCCGGCGCGTCGTCGAGCGCGTCGCGCGCCACCGCGTCGAGCGAGGGCACCCCCGCCAGGGCGGCGCCCCATCCGCGGGCGAGTGCGCGGGCCGTGACGAGGCCGACGCGCAGACCCGTGAACGGTCCGGGCCCGGTGCCGACGACGACGAGGTCCGGCGTGCCGTGCTCGCCCACGAGCTCGGCGACGGCGGGCGCCAGCTCCTCCGCGTGCCGCCGGTCGTGCACCCCGCGGACGTGCCCGAGCAGGTGGGCCGAGGCGGCATCGCCGCCGACCGCGTCGATACACGCGGCGACAGGGCGGGAGGAGGTGTCGATGACGAGGACGCGCACGCGCCCCAGGGTAGGCGCGCGTCAGCCCCGGTGGCTCCACCTGCCCGGGCGGCCCTCGCGGAGCTCGGCGCGCACGCGGGCGCGCAGCCGATCCTTGGCCGGCCGGGGTACCGCCTCGTCGTCGTCCTCCGAGCCGCGCAGCCACACGGCGAGCCCGGCCGCGACGAGCACGCCGCCCACCACGACCGCGCCGACGACGACCACCCAGCGCACCGGGTCCCCCCGGTCCTCCGGCGTCGTGCCGACCGGCTCCGGGTCGAGGAGGAAGGGAAGGTACGCGGCGATGTCGGCGGAGCCGGCGAGCATGGCGCCCGCCCTGTCGTCCAGGGGCGCGACCCGCCCGTGCGCGTACGCGTACCAGGCCCCGGTCCGCGTGTCCTCGACGACGCCCACCTCGGGGTCGAGCGCAGCGAGGGCCGGCGCGAGCCCCGGCACGTCGCGGACCTCGCCGCCGTAGGTGCCGGTACCTGTCTCGAGGACGACGACGCCGACCGGCAGCTCGTCGAGGAGCACGGGCGCGACGGCGCGGGGGGTCGAGGTGACGACGGGGCCGGTGGCGTCCTGCGCCAGCAGCTCGCGGGTCCACGTGAGGACCGGTCGCGGCGTCCCGACGGTGACCTCCTCCCCCCGGTCCCCCACCACGTCGGCGAGCACGGTGGGCGCACCTGAGCGCGCGACCGCCTCGGCCTCGACCGTGAACCAGCGCTCGACGGTCATCGGGAGCGTGAGCAGACCGTCGAGCGCAGGGTCCGGCTCGCCCGGGGCGTCGGAGGCGGACTCCGTGGGCGACTCGGTCGCCGACTCCGCACCGGCCGGTCCTGCGAGGAGCCCCAGCAGGAGCAGGACGAGCAGGGCGACCGGCGCCCTGCTCACCGCGGGCCCGTCACGTCGGAGAGATCGACGCCGGCCCAGCGCGGGCCGTGCGCAGTGATCTCCACGAGCCGCGGCTCGTCGGTGTCGGCGAGCTCGTCCGCGTCGCCCGGTTGCTCGGCGGCGGCGCCTCCCGCCGTGTTCGTGCCGCCCGACGAGTTCATGCCGCCCGCCGTGCGCGTGTCGCCGACCGGCCGGGTGAGCACGACGTCCAGCCGGCTGTCCGCGAGCGGCTCGGCCGTGCCCCCGCCCCACTCGACGACGGTGACCGACTCCTCCAGGGAGCTGTCGAGGTCGAGCGCGTCGAGCTCGCCGGCTCCGCCGAGCCGGTAGGCGTCGACGTGGACGAGGCCGGGACCGTCGCCGAGCGGCGGGTGCTCGCGCGCGATGACGAAGGTCGGGGAGGCGATGGTGCCGCGGACGCCGAGGGCGGCGCCGAGACCCTGGACGAACGTGGTCTTGCCCGCGCCGAGCGGCCCGCTGAGCACGAGGAGGTCCCCCGCACGCAGGTGCGCGGCGAGGCGGCCGGCGAGTGCCCTGGTGTCGTCCGTCGTCGGCGCGTCGGCGCTCCAGGTCCGTGGCGTCATCGCGGGCTCACCTCACCGTGGGTCCCGGCGGCGTCGTCGACGCCCCGGGTGGCGCCCACGTGGACGCGGGGGACGCGGACACCGACGGAGGTGAGCGTCTCGTAGGCGATCGTCCCCGAGGCGAGCGCCCACTCCCAGGCGGAGGGCTCCCCACGGGCCGGGTCGCCGAAGAGGACGACCTCGTCCCCCGGCCGGTCCGTCGCGCCCGGTCCGAGGTCCACGACGACCTGGTCCATGCTCACCCGGCCGACCTGGTTCACCCGACGTCCGGCGACGCTCAGGGCCACCTGGTTCGACGCGGCCCGCGGCACGCCGTCCGCGTAGCCGAGCGGCACGAGGCCGAGCACCGTGTCCCGCTCCGTCCGGGCGGTGTGCCCGTAACCGACGGGCGTCCCCTCCGGCGACTCGCGCGTGAGGACCAGGCGCCCGCTCACGGTCATCGCCGGACGCAGGTCGTGGTCCGCGGCCGGGATGACGTCCTCGGCCGGCGAGACGCCGTACAGCGCGATGCCCGGACGGATCATGTCCAGGTGCGTCGCCGGGTGCAGCAGCACGCCGGACGAGGCGGCCAGGTGCAGCGGGCCCGGGTCGACGCCGGCGGACCTCAGGCGGCCGACGAGCTCGAGGAACAGGGCGGTCTGCCGCTCGGTCGTGCCGCTCGCCGGCTCGTCAGCGCTAGCGAGGTGGGAGAAGGTCGAGCCGACGCGGAGCGCCCCCTCGGCGACCGCCGGGCCGAGCCGGGCGGCGAGGTCGTCGACCTGGGCGGGCGCGTAGCCGTTCCGGGCCATGCCGGTGTCGAGCTTGAGATGGACCGTCGCGACCCGGCCGGTGGCCCGCACGGCGGCGAGGAGCTCGTCGAGCATCCAGGGGGCGCTGATCCCGATCTCGATGTCGGCGTCGAGCGCGTCGGCCAGCGGGGCCCCGGGGGCGTAGAGCCAGGCGAGGATGCGTCCGCGGCCGCCCAGGCCGGCGCGCAGGGTGAGCGCCTCGGCGAGCTGGGCGACGCCGAGCAGCGTCGCCCCGGAGCGGAGCATCGTGCGGGCGACCGGCAGGAGGCCGTGACCGTAGGCGTCGGCCTTGACGACGGTGAGCGCGTCGGCGCCGCGGGCCCGGTCCCGGAGCACGCGGAGGTTGTGCGCGAGGGCCTCGTGGTCGACCCGCGCGGTCGCGGGCCAGCCGGCCGTCGCCGCCCCCGCCGCGTCGCTGCCGCGCGCTTCCGTGCCGCGCTCGTCCGGGCCGGGCGCGTCCGCTCCCGGCCCCGCGGCGGACGGCACCTGCTCGTTCGTCACCGCGACAGTGTGCCAGGCGGCGTTCACCGCAGGCCGAACCGGCTGAGCAGCCCGCGCCCGCCGGCGTCGATCTCGTTGTCCGCCGCCGGGTCCCGGCCGGCCACGAGGTCGGCGACGACGCCCGGGAGGGCCGCCGCGACGTCCCCGGCGACGATCGGCCGGCCCGGCGCGGGACCGGCGGCCCGCAGGCCGGCGGTGCCGTGGAGGTGGGCGGCCGCGACGGCGACGTCGGCGAGCTCGGCGGGGGCGAGCGTCCTGCCGTCGCTCTCCGCACGGGCGGCGGCCGTGGCGAGGAGGGCGCCGAGGACGCCGGCGAGGACGTCGCCCGAGCCTGCGGTGGCGAGCCAGGGCACGCCGGCCGAGGCGACCCGCAGCGGGCCGCCTCCGGCGACGACGGTCCGGGCGCCCTTGAGCAGCACGACCGCACCGGTCGCCGCGGCGATCTCGGTCGCAGCGGCGGCCGGCGCCTCCTCGACCTCCGCGCGAGGCACGTCCCCGCCGCGCAGGGTGCCCAGCAGGCGCGCGGCCTCGCCGGCGTGCGGCGTGAGGACCAGCGGCACGGCCGGCGGCTCCTCCCCGCCCGGCTGCGCGACGATCTCGGGCACGAGGGGCAGCGCCCCGGCGTCGACCACGGCAGGCGTTCCGTCACCCAGCGCCCGCTCGAGCGCCGGCGCGAGGGCGTCGCGGTCCGTCCCGGAGTCGGTGCCCGGCCCCACGACGAGTGCCTGGACGCGCCCGTCGACGCCCACGACCTCCGGGTGCGCGGCGAGCACGAGGTCGGTCGCGCGGCGGCCGGCGAGGAGCCGGATCATGCCCACGCCGGTGCGCAGCGCTCCCGCGACCGTGAGCACGGCGGCGCCGGGGAAGGCCTCGGAGCCTGCGACGACGCCGAGCACGCCGCGGGAGTACTTGTCGTCGTCCCAGGCGGGCGGGCGCACGCAACGCGCGACGTCCCTCCACTCCGGGGCCAGGACGTGCGGGACGCCGGTCGGGGGCACGCCGATGTCGGCGACCTCGACGCGGCCGGCCCGGCCGGCGGCGGGTGGGAGCAGCAGCGCGGGCTTGGCGGCGATCATCGTCACGGTGACGTCGGCGTGCAGCACGGGTCCGGGCAGCGTCGCGTCGTCGACGCCGACCCCGGACGGCACGTCGATCGCGACGACCGGTCGCCTGGGGGCCGCCAGCACGGCCTCGGCGACGGCGAGCGCCGGCCCGCGCAGCCCGCCCGTCGCCCCGGTGCCGACCATCCCGTCGACGACGAGCTCGGCCCAGCCTGCGAGGCCGGCGAGGTCGCCGGCCACGCGGGCGTCCGGCAGGTCCGCGCCGGGAGCGGCCTGGACGTCGACGCCCGCGGTGCGCGCCGCGTAGAGGCCCGGCGGGTGCGCGGAGGCGGACACGGCGAGGGCGACGACCGCGACCCCCTTGGCGGCCAGCCGGGCGGCGGCGAGCAGGGCGTCGCCGCCGTTGGCGCCCGAGCCCACGAGGACCAGGACCCGCGATCCGGTGAGGTCCTTCCGGGTGGTGCGCAGCTCGGCCTCCACGGCGGCGGCGACGGCCCCGGCGGCCCGCTCCATCAGCGGCACGCCGGCCGCAAGGTGCGGCTCCTCGAGCGCGCGGACGGCCGCGGCGGTCAGTGCGACGCGCATCAGTTCCCTTCCCCGATCGCCACCGCTGCGGCGATACCGGCGTCGTGCGAGATCGACAGGTGCCAGGTGACGATCCCGAGCTCGGCGGCGCGCGCCGCCACGGTGCCCCGGATCTCCACGAGCGGCGCCCCGCCCGTGACCCGCCGTACGGTGCAGTCGTGCCACCGCATGCCCCTCGGCGCACCGAGCGCCTTGGCGATGGCCTCCTTCGCCGCGAACCGCGCGGCCAGCGAGGCGGGCGGCATGTCGCGCTCGTCGGGCGTGAAAAGCCGCGTCAGCAACCGCGGGGAGCGCTCGAGCGCCGCCGTGAACCGGTCCACGGAGCACACGTCGATCCCCACGGAGCGCACCGCCACCGCGCGCCCCGCTACTCGACCGTGACGGACTTGGCGAGGTTGCGCGGCTGGTCGACGTCGAGGCCCTTCGCCGCGGCCACCTCGGACGCGAAGATCTGCAGCGGCACGGTGGTCACCAGCGGCATCATGAGGGTCGGCGTCCGGGGCACCCGGATGACGTGCTCCGCGACCTCCTCGACCGCGGTGTCCCCCTCCTCGGCGACGACGATCGTCAGCGCGCCGCGGGCGCGCACCTCCTGGATGTTGGACAGGACCTTCTGGTGCAGGACCGGACGCCGGGGGGTGGGCACGACGACGAACACGGGCTGGCCGGGCTCGACGAGCGCGATCGGCCCGTGCTTGAGCTCGCCGGCCGCGAAGCCCTCGGCGTGGATGTAGGCGAGCTCCTTGAGCTTGAGCGCCCCCTCGAGCGCGACCGGGAACCCGACGTGGCGGCCGAGGAAGAGCACCGACCGGGTGTCCGCCATCGAGCGGGCGAGCTCGCGGACCCGGCCCTCCTCCTTCTCGAGCACGTCCGCGATCTTGTCCGGCATCGCGGCGAGCTCCTCGAGGTAGCCCGCGACCTCCTCGGGGTACTTGTTGCCCCGCAGCTGGGAGAGGTAGAGGCCGAGCAGGTAGCAGGCCGTGATCTGGGCGAGGAACGCCTTCGTCGACGCCACCGCGATCTCGGGGCCGGCGTGCGTGTAGAGCACCGCGTCCGCCTCGCGGGCGATCGTGGACCCGAACGTGTTGACGATCGCCAGGACCTTCGAGCCCTGCTCGCGCGCGTGGCGCACGGCCATGAGGGTGTCCATGGTCTCCCCGGACTGGGAGATCGCGACGACGAGGGTGCGCTCGGTGACCACCGGGTCGCGGTAGCGGAACTCGCTGGCGAGCTCGACCTCGCACGGGATGCGGCACCAGTGCTCGATCGCGTACTTGGCGACGTGGCCCGAGTAGGCGGCCGTGCCGCAGGCGATGATGATGACCTTGTCGACGGTGCGCAGGACCGACTCCTCGATCCGCATCTCGTTGAGGACCAGGCGGCCCTCCTCGTCGCGGCGGCCGAGCAGCGTGTCCCGCACGGCGGCCGGCTGGTCGTGGATCTCCTTGTCCATGAAGGTCGGGAACCCGCCCTTGACGGCGGCCGCGGCGTCCCAGTCCACCGTGTAGCGGCGGCCCTGCGCCGGGGTGCCGTCGAAACCGACGACGTCGACCGAGTCGGGCGTGATCGTCACGACCTGGTCCTCGCCGAGCTCGAGCGCCTCCTTGGTGCCGGAGATGAACGCGGACACGTCCGAGCCGAGGAAGTTCTCGCCCTCCCCGAGGCCGACGACCAACGGGGAGGACCGGCGCGCGCCCACGATCGTGCCGGGCTGGTCGCGGTGCTGGGCGAGGATCGTGAACGCGCCCTCGAGGCGACCGACGACGGCGAGCAGCGCGGCCGTGAGGTCGCCCTCGTAGGCGTCGGCGAGCAGGTGGGCGACGACCTCCGTGTCGGTCTCGGAGCTCATCGTCACGCCGGCCTCGAGGAGCTCGCGACGCAGCGGGGCGAAGTTCTCGATGATGCCGTTGTGGATGACGGCGACCGCGCCGGCGCCCCCGACGTGCGGGTGCGCGTTGCCGTCCGTCGGCCCGCCGTGCGTCGCCCACCGCGTGTGCCCCAGCGAGGCCACCGCGTCCGGCACCGGATCCTGCTCGATCGCGTCCCTGAGGTTCTGCAGCTTCCCCGCGCGCTTGCGCACCACGATCTCGGACCCCGTGTGCAGGGCGATCCCCGCGGAGTCGTAGCCGCGGTACTCGAGCCTCGCGAGACCGTCCATCGCGATCTCGAGCGGACGGGCGGACGGGACGTTCGGGCCGACGTAGCCGACGATTCCACACATGGGAGCGAGGATAACCGCCGAGCCGGTGGCAGGATGTCCGGGTGTCAGAGGATCACCTGAGAACCGACCACGGATCCCGGAACGGCGCCGCTCACGAGCGCCACCTCACCCCCTACACCGAGCTCGACCGGGAGTCCTGGTCGCGCCTGGCCGAGACCACGCCGCTGCCGCTGACCGACGCCGACGTCGTCAACCTGCGCGGCCTGGGCGACCCGCTGGACCTCTCCGAGGTCGACGTCGTCTACCGGCCGTTGTCCGCGCTGCTGCAGCAGTACGTGGCGGCGACCGACCACCTGCACGCCGGCACCGAGCACTTCCTCGGCGGCAGCTACACCCGCACGCCGTTCGTCATCGGCGTGGCGGGCTCGGTGGCCGTGGGCAAGTCCTCCACCTCGCGGCTGCTGCGCGAGCTGCTCAGGCGCTGGCCCCAGACGCCCCGGGTCGAGCTCGTGACGACCGACGGCTTCCTGCTGCCCAACGCCGAGCTCGAGCGGCGCGGGCTCCTCGGGCGCAAGGGCTTCCCCGAGTCCTACGACCGGCGCGCGCTCCTGCGTTTCATGGCCTCCGTCAAGGCGGGCGCGCGGTCGGCGTCGACGCCCGTCTACGACCACGTGACGTACGACATCGTGCCCGGCGAGCAGAAGGTCGTCCGCCACCCCGACATCCTCATCGTCGAGGGGCTCAACGTCCTTCAGCCCGCGCGACCTGCCGCCGACCGCTCCTCCATGCTCGCGGTGAGCGACTTCTTCGACTTCTCGATCTACGTGGACGCCCGGACAGCGGACGTGCGGCGCTGGTACATCGACCGGTTCCTCAAGCTGCGCTCGACCGCGTTCTCGGTCCCGGACTCCTACTTCCGGCGCTACGCCGACCTCGACGACGAGGAGGGCGCGGCGACCGCGTCCCACATCTGGGAGACCATCAACGCCCCGAACCTCGAGCAGAACATCCTGCCCACCCGCAGCCGCGCCAAGCTCGTCATCACCAAGGACGGCGAGCACCGGATGCACCGCATGCTCCTGCGCAAGCTCTGACGCGCCGGCGCTACGCCACCCGGCCCTGATCGTCGGCGGACGCGTCATCGCCCGCGGACGCGTCGTCGCCCGCGGACGCGTCGTCGCAGGCGGCCGCGTCGTCGCCGGTGGCTGCGTCCCCGTCGGTACCGGCCCCCGCGGGCAGATCGTCGGCGTCGCCCTCGTCCTCGGGGATCCCCAGGTCGGGCAGGAACCGTCCCTGCGCCCAGCCGAGGAGCCGCTCGAGCGCCAGGCCGAGCAGGACCCCGCCGACGACGCCGACGACCACGCCGAGGAGCGGGTGGTCCTTGAGTGCCGCCCCGGCCCCGAAACCCAGGCCGACCGTGTAGGTCGCCCACACGACCGCGGCGATGCCGGCCAGCACGGTGAACCTCGTGCGCGGGTAGTCCACCGCTCCGGCCGTCATGTTGACGGCCACCCGGCCGAACGGGAGGAAGCGCGCGGCGAGGATGAGAGAGGCCCCCCGGCGTCCCAGCGCGCGCCGTGCGCCGGCTACCGCCCGCCTCCCCTGCGTGCCGTTGAGCACCGGGATGCGCGCGAGCGGGATCTTGCTACCGATCCAGTACGCGATCTTGTCGCCGATGAACGCCCCGGCCGCGGCGACGGGCCAGAGGAAGTAGATGTGCGGTCCCTCCCCCGCGGCCGTGAGTGCCGCGGCCGAGATGACGACGCTCTCGCTGGGTGCCGCCGGGAAGAAGCCGTCGACGATGCAGCCCACCAGGACGATGAGCAGCACCCACGGCGAGGACGCGAGGTCGACCATCCACGTCTGGACGGCGTCGACGAGCTCGAGCACCTCGCCCATGGCGGTCAGGCGGGCAGCGCGAGCCGGTCGGCGACGACGGCGGCGAGCGCCTCCGCCTCCCGGCGCGCCTCGTCCTCGGTGCCGGCCTCCACCATGACGCGCACGACCGGCTCGGTGCCGGACGGGCGCAGGAGGACGCGGCCCCCGCCGCCGAGGCGCCCCTCGGAGGCGGCGACGGCCGCGGCCAGGCCCTCGTCGGTGGCCGCTGCGGCCCGGTCGACGCCCTTGACGTTGAGCAGCACCTGCGGCAGGCGCGGGACGACGGCGGCGAGGTCGGCGAGCGTGCGGCCCGTCTGGACGACGCGCGCGGCCAGGAGCAGCGCGGTGAGCACGCCGTCGCCGGTCGAGGCGTGCGACGCGGCGATGACGTGACCGGACTGCTCGCCGCCGAGGACGAAGCCGCCGGCGCGCATGGCCTCGAGCACGTAGCGGTCGCCCACGCCGGTCTGCACCGTCGCGATGCCCGCGCGGTCCATGGCCTGCAGGAGCCCCAGGTTGGACATCACGGTGACGACGAGCGTGTCGTGCGCGAGCTCGCCCCGCTCGTGCAGGTCGGTCGCGAGGATCCCCATGATCTGGTCGCCGTCCACGAGCGTGCCGGTGGCGTCGACGGCGAGGCACCGGTCGGCGTCGCCGTCGAACGCGACGCCGAACGCGGCGCCCGCGGCCACCGTCACGGCCTGGAGCTGCTCGGGGTGGGTCGACCCGCAGGCGTCGTTGATGTTGTACCCGTCCGGGGAGGCGTTGAGCACGACGACGTCGGCCCCCGCCTCGCGCAGGGCCGCCGGAGCGATGTCGGAGGCGGCGCCGTTCGCGCAGTCCACGGCGACGCGCAGGCCGGCCAGGGGCGTGCCGGAGATCGCGCCGACGAGGTGCTCGACGTAGGTGGAGCCGGCCGTGACGGCGCCGGAGCCGAGCCGGCCCAGGCCGTCGCCGACGGGCGCGACGAAGTCGGTGCCCAGGAGGGCCTCGAGGCGGTCCTCGACGGCGTCGTCGAGCTTGAAGCCGCCGCGGGCGAAGAACTTGATGCCGTTGTCGGGCATCGCGTTGTGCGAGGCGGAGATGACGACGCCGAGATCGACGTCGGAGGTCGCGGTGAGGTGGGCGATCCCCGGGGTGGGCAGCACACCCACGTCGTCGACGTCGACACCCGCCGAGGCGAGGCCCGCGCACATCGCGGCCGACAGCATCTCGCCGGACACGCGCGTGTCCCGGCCCACGATCGCCCGGGGCCGGTCGCCGGTGCCGTGCGCGGCCCCCGACGCGACCAGCTCGCGTGCGGCGGCGACGCCGAGCTCGAGCGCCAGGCTCGCGGTGATGTCCCGGTTCGCGAGCCCGCGAACCCCGTCCGTGCCGAACAGGCGTGCCATCCGGTTCCCTTCCTCGATCTCGGTCCGCACCCAGCCTGCCAGGCCGGGGCGCTGCGCACTGGCGCGCCCGCGCGGATGTGACGACGGCCCCGTCCCTTGCCGGGACGGGGCCGTCGACGAGGCGATCAGCGCTTGGAGTACTGCGGCGCCTTGCGGGCCTTCTTCAGACCCGCCTTCTTGCGCTCGATGGCGCGGGCGTCGCGGGTGAGGAAGCCGGCCTTCTTCAGCTCGGCACGGTTCGCGTCGCGGTCGATGACGTTGAGCGCCCGGGCGACGCCGAGGCGCAGCGCGCCGGCCTGGCCGGACACGCCGCCGCCGGCGATGCGGGCGACGACGTCGAACCGGCCGTCGAGGTCGAGCAGCGTGAACGGCGAGCGCGCGAGCTGCTGGTGCAGCTTGTTCGGGAAGTACTCCTCGAGCGTGCGGCCGTTGATCGTCCACTCACCGGTGCCGGGGACGAGCCGGACGCGGGCGACGGCCTCCTTGCGGCGGCCCAGGGCCTGACCGGGGGCGGTGATCGAGGCGCCGGCACCCTCGGGGGCCGACTCGCTCTCTGACGTGTAGGTGGCGGGCGCGTCGTCTGCGTCGACGTCGAACTCGGTGGTGGGCTCGGCCACGGTTCTCCTCGTGGGTCTCGGTGGTGGGCTCAGGCCTTGGCGGGCTGCTGAGCGACCTGGTCAATGACGAACGGCTGCGGCTGCTGGGCCGCGTGCGGGTGCTCGGGGCCCGCGTAGATCTTGAGCTTGTCGAGCTGCTGACGACCCAGGGTCGTCCTCGGCAGCATCCCGCGCACGGCGCGCTCGACGGCGCGCGTCGGGTGCTTGGCCAGCATCTCCACGTACGTCGTCGACTTGAGCCCGCCCGGGAACCCGGAGTGGGTGTAGGTCTTCTTGTCCGCCAGCTTGGCGCCGGTCAGGGCGACCTTGTCCGCGTTGACCACGACGACGAAGTCGCCGCCGTCGACGTGCGGGGCGAAGGTCGGCTTGTGCTTCCCACGGAGCAGGGTGGCGACCTGGCTGGCCAGGCGGCCCAGGACCACGTCGGTGGCGTCGATGACGTGCCACTGCCGCGTGACGTCGCCGGGCTTGGGTGTGTACGTGCGCACGGGCGTATGCCTCACTACTACTGTCGGCGTTCTTGACGAACGGGTGCGGCGCTCGTGGGCGCCACCACCAATGGTCGGTTGCTTCGTGCCGTGGTCATCCTCGGCGCGACTCCGGCGAGTGGGAGGCACCGGGCGCACGAGGGACGTACGACGACTCCCCAGGGTAGCCCACGCGGCCGGGTCGCGGGAGGTCCCGCCGTCGATCGCGCTCGTGACGGTGGCCACGGCGCGCTCAGGACGGCGTGCCGTCGGTGTCGTGCGTGCGGCCCGTGCCCACCGACGGTGCGGTCGGACCCCGTCAGGGCGACGCCTCGTCCTCGTCGAGCGTGCGGACGCGTCGCGCGGCCCGGGCCCGCTCGGAGAGGAGCTCGTCCGCGGGGTAGCCGACCCCCTCGAGCGTGAGCCCGTGGGCGGGCGCGACGTCGACGCCGGCGGTCCGGCTCCGCAGCGCGAGCGCCTCCGCCGGCCAGGTCACCGGCCGCCTCCCCTCGCCCACGGCCAGCAGGGCGCCGGCGAGCGATCGGACCATCGAGTGGCAGAAGGCGTCGGCGCGCACGGTGAGGACGACGAGCCCGGCGTCCGGGCCGGCGTCCGCCCGCTCCACGGCGAGTGACTCGAGGGTGCGGATCGTCGTCGCCCCCTCCCGGGGCCGGCAGAACGACAGGAAGTCGTGCTCGCCGACGAGGCCGGCGGCCGCCCGTCCCATCGCTGCGCCGTCGAGGGCGCGCGGGTGCCACAGGACGGCGCCACGGCGCACGGGGTCCCGCGTGGCGACGCTGTCGCTCACCCGGTAGGCGTAGCGCCGCCAGGTGGCCGAGAAGCGCGCGTCGAAGCCCGGCGGGGCGGGGCGCACGCCGTGCACGACGACGTCGCTCGCCCCTCGCGGGCCGCTCGCCGAGCGCGCGAGCACCCCCGCGAGCCGCGTGCGGAGCGCGTCCGCGGGGTCCCGGTCCGTCCGGCCCGGCACCGCCGCCCATGCCTCCGCCGGCACGTCGACGTGCGCGACCTGGTGGTGCGCGTGCACGCCTGCGTCGGTGCGGCCGGCGACGGTGAGACGCAGCCCGGGCACGCGCAGGACGGTCGTCAGAGCCGCGGTGAGCTCACCCTCGACGGTGCGCAGGGCGGGCTGCGCGGCCCAGCCGGAGAAGGCGGTGCCGTCGTAGGCGAGGTCGAGCCGGACGCGCAGGGTCTCCGCGGCGTGCCGCCAGGCGGCCCCGGCGGCCCCGACGGCCCCAACGGCCCCGACGGCCCCGACGGCCCGCGAAGCGTCCACGCCGGCACCCGGAGCGTCCCGCACGGCGTCCGCGGGCTCGGCGCCGGTCCCGTCGTCTCGCACCCGTGCAGGGTAGTCCGGCCCGCACGCGGTGATGAGGGGACCTTCACGTCGCTCTCCCGGCCTTCACCTCTGCGCCCGGCACGGTGTGGTCATCGAGGAAGTCCCCATCCCCCCGGATGGCGTACCAAGGAGAGAGAGACCATGAGCAAGAAGCTGTGGATCACCACCGGCACCCTGTCGGCCGTCGCCATCATCGCGGGCGGATCGCTCGCCGTCGCGGACGACCGGGACGACCACCCCGCCGACCGCACGACGACCCAGCGCCAGACCGTCTCCGGACCGTCGCCGGCCTCGGCCGCGTCGACGGACTCGGCCGCGTCCATCGACTCGGCCCCGTCGGCACCACGGGTGGAACTGGTCGGACCCGGGCGGTTCGCCCTCCCCGACTCCGCCTACAGCACCCGGACAGCGGTGAGCGCCCCGAGCCAGGCGTCCGCGGTCTCGGCGGCGAGCGCAGCATCGGCGCCGTCGCCCGCGTCCGGCCCGTCGCCCGCCTCCGCCCCGTCGGCGCCCTCCCCGGCACCCGCGCCGCGTCAGCAGGCACCCGCGGCTCCGGCCCCTGCACCCGCCCCGGCCCCTGCACCGGCCCCTGCACCCCGCCAGGCGCCCGTCTCGGCCGACTCGGGCTGGTCGGCGGACTCCCCGGCCTCGGCGCCCAGCGCGGACTCCGGCGCCTCGGCGCCGAGCGCCGACTCCGGGGACTGACCCCGCTCGCGGCCAGGGGGCCACGAGCGGACGGCGTCCCGGAAGCGTGCGAGCCCGGGGCGCCTCCGTCCGGCGACGACGGTTCCTGAGGGGGTCCCGTCCACGCGGGGACGGACGACGGCCGCGGTGCGACGGCACCGCGGCCGTCGGCGTCCCGAACGGTGGGACGCCCTGCCGGTGGTCCGCCGCTCCCCCACCGGCCCGGTCCACGGACGCACCGCCGACGCGTTGATCCACCGGCGTGCCGACGCACGAACGCCGGAGGGCGGACCACCCGTGGTGGTCCGCCCTCCGGCGTTGCTACGTGCCCGGCGTCAGGCCTTGTCGGCCTCGTCCGCGCCGGCCTCCTCGGCGGCGTCGCTCGACGCGTCCGCCTCGTCCGCGGCGGGTGCCTCGTCCGCGGCGGGTGCCTCGTCCGCGGCGGGTGCCTCGGTCGCCTCGTCCGCGGCGGGCGCCTCGGTCTCGACGTCCTCGACGTCGGCGGTGGCGCCCGCGTCCTCGGCGATCGGCTCGGCGGAGGTGGGGGCCTCGGCCGCCGGCGCGCTGCGCTGCGTGGCCTTGGTGGCCTCCTTGACGACGGCCTGCTTCGGCGAGACGGGCTCGAGGACGAGCTCGATCACGGCCATGGGGGCGTTGTCGCCCTTGCGGTTGCCGACCTTCGTGATGCGCGTGTAGCCGCCGTTGCGCTCCGCCATCTTCGGGGCGGTCTCGGCGAACAGGCCGTGGACGACGTTCTTGTCCGAGAGGTGACGCAGCACCCGCCGGCGCGAGGCCAGGTCGCCGCGCTTGGCGAACTGGACGAGGCGCTCGGCGAGCGGCTGGACGCGCTTGGCGCGCACGACCGTGGTGGTGATGCTGCCGTGCTCGAACAGGGACTGCGCGAGGTTGTTGAGCATGTGGCGCTCGTGCGACGGGCTACCACCCAGACGCGGACCCTTGGCGGGCTTGGGCATGATGACTCCTTGGGTGAATACGGTGCGCGATAGGTGGTGGGATCAGGCGGGGTTCTCGGCGGAGAACCGGATGTCCCCGAAGTCGTCGTCCACCTCGGTGCCGCGGTGCTGGGCCAGGTCGAAGCCCGCCGGGCTGTCCTTGAGACCGAGGCCGAGCGTCTGCAGCTTCTCCTTGATCTCGTCGATCGACTTCGCACCGAAGTTGCGGATGTCGAGGAGGTCCGCCTCCGAGCGGGCGACGAGCTCGCCGACGGAGTGGATGCCCTCACGCTTGAGGCAGTTGTACGAGCGGGAGAGCAGGCCGAGCTCCTCGATCGGGAGGGCCAGGTCCTGGGCCAGCTCGGTGTCCATCGCCGACGGACCGATCTCGATGCCCTCGGCCTCGACGTTGAGCTCGCGCGCGAGCCCGAAGAGCTCGACGAGCGTCTTGCCGGCCGAGGCCAGCGCGTCACGGGGGGTGATCGCGCTCTTCGTCTCGACGTCGACGACGAGCTTGTCGAAGTCCGTGCGCTGCTCGACACGGGTGGCCTCGACCTTGTAGCTGACCTTGAGGACGGGCGAGTAGATCGAGTCCACCGGGATGCGACCGATCTCGGCGTCGACCGACTTGTTCTGCTGGGCGGAGACGTAGCCACGGCCGCGCTCGACCGTCAGCTCGATCTCGAGCTTGCCCTTCGCGTTGAGCGTGGCGATGTGCAGGTCGGGGTTGTGGACCTCGACGCCGGCGGGCGGCGTGATGTCCTCGGCCGTCACCGAGCCGGAGCCCTGCTTGCGCAGGTACATGACGACGGGCTCGTCGTTCTCGGAGGAGACGACGAGGTTCTTGATGTTGAGGATGATCTCGGAGACGTCCTCCTTGACCCCGGGCACGGTGGAGAACTCGTGCAGCACGCCGTCGATGCGGATCGAGGTGACGGCTGCACCGGGGATGGAGGACAGGAGCGTGCGGCGCATCGAGTTGCCGAGCGTGTAGCCGAAGCCCGGCTCGAGCGGCTCGATGACGAAGCGCGAACGCTGGTCGTCGACGACCTCTTCGGTGAGAACGGGGCGCTGTGCGATGAGCACGGTCGATCATTCCTTTCGGCGGGCATCCGCTATATGACGCCTCGCAGGCCGCGCGGACTCTGTCCGTCCGCGCGGGTCGTGCAGGGGCCCGCCCGTGGGCGGGGCGACCCCGGTCCCGACGGGCGCCACGCGCGGTGCGCGGGTGCCGACGGGGCCGGGGCGGGAGGTCTCAGACCCGGCGTCGCTTGGGCGGCCGGCAGCCGTTGTGGGCCTGCGGCGTCACGTCCTGGATCGAGCCGACCTCGAGGCCGGTCGCCGTCAGCGAACGGATCGCGGTCTCGCGGCCCGAGCCGGGGCCCTTGACGAAGACGTCGACCTTCTTCATGCCGTGCTCCTGGGCGCGGCGGGCGGCCGCCTCGGCCGCGAGCTGCGCCGCGAACGGCGTGGACTTGCGGGAGCCCTTGAAGCCGACCTGGCCGGACGAGGCCCAGGCGATGACCGCACCGGACGGGTCCGTGATGGAGACGATCGTGTTGTTGAACGTCGACTTGATGAAGGCGTTGCCGGCGGAGACGTTCTTCCGCTCCTTGCGACGCGGACGGCGGGCGGCCGTCGAGGTACGAGCCTTGGGAGGCATGGGGTCTGTCCGTTCTCGCGAGGGTGTGGGTTGATCGGTGCGGCGCTCACACCGCGTGGCGGGCGCCGGCGGATGTGGCTACTTGGTCTTCTTCTTGCCGGCCACGGTCTTCTTCGGGCCCTTGCGGGTGCGCGCGTTCGTCTTGGTGCGCTGACCGCGGACGGGAAGACCGCGACGGTGGCGGATGCCCTGGTAGCTCCCGATCTCGACCTTGCGACGGATGTCGGCGGCGATCTCGCGCCGCAGGTCACCCTCGATCTGATAGTTGCCCTCGATGTGGTCGCGCAGTGCGACGAGGTCGGCGTCGGTCATGTCCTTGACCCGCAGGTCCGGGCTGATGCCGGTCGCCTCGAGGGTCTTGGCCGCACGGGTGCGGCCGACGCCGTAGATGTAGGTGAGCGCCACTTCGAGCCGCTTCTCGCGGGGAAGATCGACGCCGGAAAGACGTGCCAACTCGGGTCTCCTCGATCCGGTCCGGAGGTCCGATCACCCCGACCTCCCGCCTTGTGCGGGCCCCGGCCTCCGGACCAGGGGTGGCACGCGCGCCGCGCGTGCTGTCGGAATGTCGCCGACCGGGTCGCCCGGTCGACTTCCAGGGGTTCAGCCCTGGCGCTGCTTGTGGCGAAGGTTGTCGCAGATGACCATGACGCGACCGTGGCGACGGATCACCTTGCAGTTGTCGCAGATCTTCTTGACGCTGGGCTTGACCTTCATGGTGGTGTGTCCTTCATCGTCGCTCGCCCGCCGGCCCGGGACGGGCTCGGGCGGCGTCGACGCTCGAGATGTGGATGGGTTACTTGTAGCGGTAGACGATGCGGCCGCGGGTGAGGTCGTACGGGCTGAGCTCGACCACGACCCGGTCCTCGGGAAGGATCCGGATGTAGTGCTGACGCATCTTGCCCGAGATGTGAGCCAGCACCTTGTGCCCGTTGCTCAGCTCAACCCGGAACATCGCGTTCGGGAGTGCCTCGACGACACTGCCCTCGATCTCGATGACCCCGTCCTTCTTCGCCATGCTCTCCGCTCACGTCGTGGGTGGTGCTCCGACCGCGCCGTGCGGTCGCTCAGCCGTGCCGAGACACAGCCATGCCCAGCGGGCCACTTTACGCCATGGCGCCTCGTCGCGGAACCGGGCGTCTCGGTGAGCCAGCGCACGTGCCGAGCTCGGGTGGGGCGAGATGGGCCCGACGGGCGCGCCGCCCCGGTCCCCCGCACGGGGGTGAGGGCGCGTGCGCGCCCCCACCCCCTGGACGTCGCGGCCGGACCCGGCCCCCGCCGTGCCCGCCCCTGACGTCCGCGCACGGTTGCCGGGCCCTTCCCTTCCCCGCATCCGCAGCTGTGCGCCGGCCGGGCGTGGCCCGGCCGGGGCCCGTGACCAGCTCGATCGGATGCGCCGCGCCGTGAGGCGCCCGGGGGACGCGTCCCTCGCGCGCGGACCGCCCGATCGTGGCCCTGGTCCGGGCCCGTACCCGGATCCAATCCGTTCCGACCACGCCTGCGCAGTAGGACGAGCGCCGACACGTGCGCGCTCGGCCTCGAGAAGCGTCCACCCTGCGTCCAGGTGGGGTCCGGGCGGTGTCCAGAGGCACCGTGCCGTGAGCACCCGGGCCGGCAGCGGGCAGGGCACCGAGGCCCCACCTGCAGGCGTGCAGGAGCCCGAGCCGGGTCGCACGCTCGATCGCGGCGGCCCAGCTCCTCCTGCAGGAGCCCGATCCGGGTCACGTCCTACAGGAGCCCGATCCGGGTCACGTCCTACAGGAGCCCGAACCGGGTCACGTCCTACAGGAGCCCGAGCCGGGTCGCACGCTCGATCGCGGCGGCCCGGGTCGTCACCCCGAGCTTGCGGTACAGGGCCGACGTGTGGGTGCGGATGGTCGACGGCGCGACGACGTACGTGCGGGCGATCCCTGGCACGGTGGCCCCCTTGGCGAGCTCGGTGAGGACCTCGAGCTCGCGAGCCGTCAGCCGCACCTTGTCCTCCGGGGCCGGGAACACGCCCCGGTGCTCGTGGAGCAGCGGGACGTCGAGGTCACCGAGGGCGGGCGCGGCCAGCTCGACGATGTCGTGGGCGACGTCGGCCGGCAGCTGGAGGAACGGGCGGACGATACGGTGCTCGACGGCGAGCGCCGCGGCCTCGCGGACCGCCTCGGACAGGACGTAGATCAGTCCCGAGCGCTTCGCCGCGGCGGCACGGCCGAGCCAGAGCTCGAGGGCGTACCGGGGGGCCACCGACTCGTCGATCGTCTCGGTGCGGCGCAGCACCTCGGCCACGTCCCCGCGGGCGAGCAGCAGCCGCGTCGTGACCGGCTCCGTGAGGACCGAGGCGTACGCGCTCGTGTGCGCGGAGTCGATCCAGGACCCTGCCGCCGTGGTGTGACCGAGCGCCAGGCACAGGTCGGCGGCGCAGGCGTGCATGAGGATGCGCGCCACCGGGATCTGCGTGGCCGACCGGGCGACGACGGCGCGCTGCTCGACCTCGGCGAGCATCGGGCCCGCCTCCCCCCGCAGGAGCGCGATGCCGGTGAGGACGAGGACGATCCCGCCCTGGAGCCCGGCGTCCGAGGTCGAGTCGAGCAGCCGCCTCAGGGCGAGAGTCACGTCCTCCTCGCCGTCCGCCGGTCTCCTGGCCACCGGGCCGAGCCGGTCGAGCTCGTCGGCGATCCGGGCGAGCCAGCCGGCGACGAGCACCGACTCGGCCGTCCGGTCGTCCGGGTCCGGCCCGGCGCCCTGTTCCCGGTCCTCGCCGGACGCCGACCCGGCGCCCGGGGTCTGCTCGATGCGCTCCACCCATGCGAGCGCGTCCGCGGTGTTCCCCACGAGCGTCAGCGCGAGGGACAGTCCGGCCGCCACGGCCCGGTCCGAGGCCCACGACGGGGTCCCGGCGTCGGCGCCGGGTCGGAACTTCAGGGCCTGGTGGGCCGCGATGGTGGCCGTGACGCCGTCCGCGGCACGCATCCGCGACACGGCCAGGAGGGCCAGGGTCTTGCGCCAGTCGAGCACGTCGATGCCGCGGGCACCCGCCGCGGGCAGCGGACCCATCGACGACGAGGGCGCGCTCGCCGGGATGCGGGCAGCCATGAACTCGGTCATCCACGACGGCGGGCCGTCGGCGCCGAGGAGCTCGCGCGCCGCGAGCAGCCGCGGGTCGTCGGCCACCTGCGAGTCCGGCGCGCGCGTCGCGACCGCGTGCAGCGCGTCCGGATGGTCACGGACGAGGAGCTCCCACTCGTCGTGCACGACCGTCCGCACGGCCTGCCAGTCGCCCGCCTCCGCCGCCAGGAGCACCACCTCCCGGACGTCCCCCTCCTGGCGCGCCCGCACGAGGAGCCGCTGCGCGACCGACCTCAGATGGTCGGGGTGCTCCTCCCGGAACGCGCGCAGCCCGATGCGCCGGATGCCCGCGGCGAACACGAACGCGTCACCGGCGGGGCGGACGACACCCAGGCCCTCGACCCGGCGCACGACCGAGGTCGCGTCCATGCCGCCGAATAGCTCGTCCGCCACCCAGTCGGTGATCCGCTCGGGAAGCATGAGCCCTGCGTACCCGCCGGAGGTCATCGCGGAGAAGTCGGACATCACGTGGGTCGACAACCGGGTGAGCACGTCGTAGCTCGCGGCACCCGCGCCCCCGGTCACCTCCCCGAACAGGGCCCCACGCACGAGTCCGGGCCAGCCGGCGAAGTCGTCGACCATCCGCTGCGCGCGTTCGGTGGAGAGCTCCACCCCCATGCGCCGGCCGATCTCGACCGTGCGGTCGGCGTCGATCCGCAGGTGCTGGCCGGTGATGATCACCGAGTCGGGGGCGAGCGGCGCGAGCGTGACCAGCGGACGGGAGTCCCGGCTCATGAGCACGAGGTTCGGACCGTCCCAGGCCTCGGCCGTCTCGAGCAGGACGGTGACCGCGTCGGGCTCCAGCTCGCTCAGGCTGTCGAGCACGAGGGTGGGTCGCTCGGTGGGGTCGGTCGCCACCTCGGCCAGCTGGGCGAGGTAGCTCTCCACGTCCGCCCCGGTGATCGCCCGCTCGCCGAGCGACACCCAGTGGACGGGGCCCGTGTGCCCACCGGCCCCGGACAGCCGCGAGGCCATGAGCGAGGTCTTGCCCCAGCCGCGGGGGGCGTGGACGAGCGTGAGCGCGGGCAGCGGGTCGAGCAGTGCCGCCGCCACGGGCGGCATCCGGTATCCGACGGATACACGGGGTATGCCGCTCATCGGCCGGCTCCTGACAGTGGACGGAACGCACCAGGGATCACGGGAGATCCCGCTGCGCGTGCGTGCGACGCGTTGATCTGCACGACGATGCGGCCTCGCATACCAGTACCTCCCGGGGGTGAGGTAGCGACACCGTAGCGCTGCAGGCAACCCGATGGGAAGGAGTGACCGAAGTCGTCACACGATCTGCACCGCGCGTGCGGCGGCGTCGCGCCGTGAGGAGCTGCTACGCGCCCAGCGGGACGACGTCGATCCCGCGCGCGGCCAGCTCGGAGCGCCCGCCGTCCGGTGCCGTGAGCACCCATGCCCCACGCGAGTGGACTGCCACCGTGTGCTCCCAGTGCGCGGCCCGCGAGCCGTCGAGGGTGACGACGGTCCAGTCGTCGTCGAGGATCGTGTTGTCCTGCGCGCCCACCGTCAGGAGCGGCTCGACGCAGACCACGAGGCCCGGTCGGACCGGGTAGCGCGGGGCGCGGACCCGGTGGTTGACGACGTCGGGGGCCATGTGCATGGCAGTGCCGATGCCGTGGCCGATGTAGTCCTGGACCACGTCGTGGGACGTGGCGTGCTCGGCGTCGTACCCCTCGACCTCGTCCCGGACCGCGTGCCCGACGTCGGTGACATGACCACCACGTGCGATCGCCGCCACGCCGGCCCACATCGCCCGCCGCGTGGCCTCCACGAGGTGGGCGTCGCGCTCGACCGGCTCTCCCACCGTCGTCGTGAACGCGGCGTCGGCGTGCCAGCCGTCGACGACGGCGCCGGCGTCGACGGAGACGACGTCACCCGGGGCGAGCGGTCGGTCGTCGGGGATCCCGTGCACCACCCGGTCGTTGACGGACACGCAGATGTGGCGGGGAAAACCGTGGTAGCCCAGGAAGTTCGACCTCGCCCCGTGCTCGTGCAGGACCCGTGCGGCGACGTCGTCGAGGTCCACGGGCGTGACGCCCGGCGAGACGGCCCCGCGGACGGCCTCGTGGATCGCCGCCACGACCAGGCCGGGGGTCCGCATCGACCGGATCTCGTCGTCGGTCTTGTACTCGATCTTCCCGCGCACCCGACGCCCCTCAGCCGGCCGGGGGCAGCGCGGCCAGGAGCCGCTCGGTCACGCTCTCGATGTCCCCCATGCCGTCGACCTGCACGAGCAGACCACGGTCGGCGTAGAGCCGGGCCAGGGGCGCCGTCTGCTCGGCGTACACCTCGAGCCGGCGGCGGATGACGACCTCCGTGTCGTCCGCGCGCCCCTGCTCCTTCGCGCGCTGCAGGAGGCGGCCCACGACCTCGTCGGTCTCGGCGGTGAGCTCGACGACCACATCGAGGCCCGAGCCGTCGGCGCTCAGCATGTCGTCGAGCTCGGCGACCTGGTCCGCGGTGCGGGGGTAGCCGTCGAGCAGGAAGCCGGCCGCCGCGTCCTCCTCCGCGAGCCTGTCGCGGACCATCGCGTTGGTCACCTCGTCGGGGACGTACTCCCCCGCGTCCATGTACCGCTGGGCGCGACGCCCGAGCTCGGTCTTCTGGGCCACGTTCTGCCGGAAGATGTCGCCCGTCGAGATCGCCGGGACGCCGAGCGCGTCCGAGATCCGACCGGCCTGGGTGCCCTTTCCCGCTCCGGGCGGGCCGAGGAGGACGAGTCGTGAGGTCATCGCAGGAACCCTTCGTAGTGGTGCTGCTGGAGCTGGGAGTTGATCTCCTTGACGGTCTGCAGGCCGACGCCGACCACGATGATGATCGAGGTCCCGCCGAACGGCAGCTGGGTGACGTTCATGGCGGCGAGCGCGATGGTCGGGATGAGTGCGACGATCGTGAGGTAGATGGCGCCGACGGTCGTGATGCGAGTGGTGACGTAGCGCAGGTACTCCGCCGTCGGACGACCGGCGCGGATGCCCGGGATGAAGCCACCCGCACGCTTCATGTTGTCCGAGATCTCGTCGGGGTTGAACGTGATCGACGTGTAGAAGAACGCGAAGAACAGGATCATCGCGGCCATGAGGATCATGTAGCCGGCGCTCTGCGGGGAGAAGTTGACCATCACCCACTGGACCCAGCCCTCGTTCGGGTCGCCGAACTGCGAGGCCATCGTCGGCAGCATGAGGATCGAGGACGCGAAGATGACCGGGATGACGTTGGCCATGTTGATCTTCAGCGGGATGTAGGTGGACGAGCCGCCGTAGGTCCGGCGCCCCACCATCCGCTTGGCGTACTGCACGGGGATGCGTCGCTGGCTCTGCTCGACGAACACGATGACGAGGGTGATGACGAGCAGCAGGCCGACGATGAGGGCGAAGCGACCGGCGCCGCCGTCGCCGCGGCCCACCGTGAGCATGGCCGACGGGAACGACGCGGCGATCGAGACGAAGATGAGCAGCGACATGCCGTTGCCGACGCCGCGCTCCGTGATCAGCTCGCCGAACCACATGATGAGGACCGTGCCCGCGGTCAGCGAGATGACGGTGACGAGCAGGGAGACCGGCGAGGTGTCCGGGATCGGGTCGACGGGGCAGCCGGGGAACAGGCCGTTGTTGGCGACGGTGACGATGACGGCGGACTGCAGGACCGCGAGGCCGACCGTGAGGTAGCGCGTGTACTGGGTGAGCTTCGCCTGTCCCGACGAGCCCTCCTTGTGGAGCTCCTCGAACCGCGGGATCACCACGCGCATGAGCTGCGTGATGATGCTGGCGGTGATGTACGGCATGACGCCGAGCGCGAAGACCGACAGCTGCAGCAGGGCCCCTCCGGAGAAGAGGTTGATCATGCCCATGAGGTCGTTCTGCTGCGTCGCACCGAGACACTGCTGCACGTTCGGATAGCTCACGCCGACGGCCGGCACGAACGCACCGATCCGGTAGATCGCGATGATCCCCAGCGTGAACAGCAGCTTGCGCCGTAGGTCCGGAGTCCGGAACGCCTGGAGGAATGCGCTCAGCACCTAGTTCGTCTCCTGATCATGATCGTCGACCGGTTGCGCGAGGGGCGCACGGTCCTCGGCGCACGCGGCGCCTGGGTCACCCTACCTGCCGGTCCGGCAAGGGTCGGAGGGCTGCGCGGCGGGCGGACGTGACGTAGGTCCCGCCGCTGCCCGGATCGCGTCGTCGGGCCCGGTCGCACGGCGGGCCACGGACGGCGGAAGGGCGGCCCGGCTGAGCCGGACCGCCCTTCGGCTACGCGCGGGTGGTGGTCACGCGGTCGTGACCGTACCGCCCGCAGCCTCGATCTTCTGGCGCGCGGACGCCGAGGCCTTGTCGACGCTCAGCGTGAGGGCGACCGACAGCTCGCCGTCGCCGAGCACCTTGACCGGGTGGCCCTTGCGCACCAGGCCCTTGGCCACGAGCTCCTCGACGCCGACCGTGCCGCCCTCGGGGAACTGCTCGCCCAGCGCGTCCAGGTTGACGACCTGGTACTCGACGCGGAACGGGTTCTTGAAGCCCCGCATCTTGGGCAGCCGCATGTGCAGCGGCGTCTGCCCGCCCTCGAAACCGGCGGGCACCTGGTAGCGCGCGCCCGTGCCCTTGGTACCGCGGCCGGCGGTCTTGCCGCCCTTTCCGCTCTCACCACGACCGACTCGCGTGCGTGCGGTCCTGGCGCCGGGTGCCGGGCGCAGGTGGTGGACCTTGATCGGACGCGAGGCGCCCGTCGTCTCCTCCGACATGGTCAGTCGACCTCCTCGACGGCGACGAGGTGCGCCACCGTGCTGATCATCCCGCGGACCTCCGGTCGGTCCTCGCGCACGACCGTGTGGCCGATCCTGCGCAGGCCGAGGCTCCGCAGCGTGTCCTTCTGGGACTGCTTGCCACCGATGGTGGACTTCGTCTGGGTCACCTTGAGCTGGGTCATCAGGCCGACACCCCCGCCACGGCCGCGTCGTTCTCGGCCTTGGCCGCATCGGCGTCCCTGGCCTCGCGGTCCTTGGACTCGCCCTCGGCGCGCGCCCGGAGCATCGCCGCCGGGGCGACGCGCTCGAGCGGAAGCCCACGGCGGGCCGCCACGGACTCGGGCTGCTCGAGGTTCTTCAGCGCCTGCACCGTGGCGTGCACGATGTTGATGGCGTTGGACGAGCCCAGCGACTTGCTGAGGATGTCGTGGATCCCGGCGCAGTCGAGGACGGCGCGGACGGGACCGCCGGCGATGACCCCGGTACCGGGGGCGGCCGGTCGCAGGAAGACGACGCCCGCGGCGTCCTCGCCCTGCACGGTGTGCGGGATCGTGTTGCGGACGCGCGGCACCTTGAAGAAGTTCTTCTTGGCCTCCTCGGTCCCCTTGGCGATCGCCGCGGGCACCTCCTTGGCCTTGCCGTAGCCGACGCCCACGGTGCCGTCGCCGTCGCCCACCACGACGAGCGCGGTGAAGCTGAACCGGCGGCCGCCCTTGACGACCTTCGACACGCGGTTGATGGTCACCACGCGCTCGATGTACTGGCTCTTCTCCTCGCGACGGTTGTCGCGCCCACCCCGGCGGTCGCCGCGACCGCGGCGGTCCTCACGGCCCTCCGTGGAACCGCCCGTCGTGGCCGAGCCGGAGCTTCGGTCTCGCTGCTGTGCAGCCATATGTCTCTCCTTGAGCTCTCTACTCGGGGTCAGAGTTCCAGGCCGGCGTCGCGGGCACCGTCGGCGACGGCGGCCACGCGGCCGTGGTACTGGTTGCCGCCGCGGTCGAAGACCGCGGCCGTGACGCCCTTGGCCCTGGCACGCTCGGCCACGAGACGGCCGACCGTCCTGGCCTTCTCGACCTTCTCCGTCTCGGCGGAGCGCAGGTCGGCCTCGAGCGTGGACGCCGAGGCCAGCGTGACACCGGCCGTGTCGTCCACCAGCTGCGCGACCATGTGGCGCGAGCTGCGGGTGACGACGAGGCGCGGACGGGTGGCCGTGCCCTGCACGCGCTTGCGCACGCGCAGGTGGCGACGGGAGCGGGCGACCCGACGCCCCTTGCCCTTGATCGTGATCGCCATCGTTACTTACCAGCCTTTCCGACCTTGCGGCGGACCTGCTCGCCCTCGTACCGCACGCCCTTGCCCTTGTACGGCTCGGGGCGGCGGATCTTGCGGATGTTCGCGGCGGTCTCGCCGACGAGCTGCTTGTCGATGCCCGAGACCTTGATCTTGGTGGGCGACTCGACGGTGAACGTGATGCCCTCCGGCGGGGACACGACCACGGGGTGCGAGAACCCGAGGGCGAACTCGAGGTCCGAGCCCTTGGCGACGACACGGAAGCCCGTGCCGACGATCTCGAGGCCCTTGGTGTATCCGTCGGTCACGCCGGTCACCATGTTGGAGATCAGCGTGCGGGTCAGGCCGTGCAGCGAGCGCGACTCGCGCTCGTCGTCCGGACGCGAGACGACGATCGCGCCGTCGTCGTCGCGGGCGACGGTGATGGGCTCCTTGACCGTGTGCGACAGGGCGCCCTTGGGGCCCTTGACGGACACGGCGGCTCCGTCGATGGTGACGTCCACGCCCGTGGGCACGGCGACCGGGTACTTTCCGATGCGGCTCATACTGTCTCTTCCTTCCCGATCACCAGACGTAGGCGAGGACTTCCCCGCCCACGCCCTTGTCGCCGGCCTCGCGGTCCGTCAGCAGACCGGAGGAGGTGGACAGGATCGCCACACCGAGGCCGCCCAGCACGCGCGGCAGGTTCGTGGACTTCGCGTAGACGCGGAGCCCGGGCTTGGACACGCGCCGGACGCCCGCGAGCGAGCGCTCACGGTTGGGGCCGAACTTCAGGGCGAGCACGAGGGTCTTGCCGACCTCGGCGTCCTCGACCGTCGACCCGGCGATGTAGCCCTCGGCCTGCAGGATCTCGGCGATCGCGGCCTTGAGCTTCGAATAGGGCATGGACACCGACTCGTGGTAGGCCGAGTTGGCGTTGCGCAGACGCGTGAGCATGTCTGCGATGGGATCGGTCATCGTCATGGTGGGCAGCAGCCCTTCCTCGTCGCGGTTTCCGTCTCGGACCTGCGACGTCAGTGAATTACCAGCTGGACTTGGTGACGCCGGGGAGCTGGCCGGCAAGGGCCATCTCGCGCAGGCAGACGCGGCACAGGCCGAACTTGCGGTACACGGAGTGCGGACGTCCGCAGCGCTGGCACCGGGTGTAGGCACGCACCTTGAACTTCGGGGTGCGGGCGGCCTTCTGCTTGAGAGCGGTCTTGGCCACGGGATCAGTCCTCCTTGAAGGGGAAGCCGAGGCGCTTGAGCAGCGAGCGCCCCTGGTCGTCGTTGATGGCGGACGTGACCACGGTGATGTCCATGCCGCGGACCCGGTCGATGGCGTCCTGGTCGATCTCGTGGAACATCGACTGCTCGTTGAGACCGAAGGTGTAGTTGCCGTTCCGGTCGAACTGCTTGGGGCTCAGGCCCCGGAAGTCGCGGATACGCGGCAGCGCGATGGACAGCAGGCGGTCGAGGAACTCCCACATGCGGTCGCCGCGCAGCGTGACGTGCGCGCCGATCGGCATGCCCTCGCGCAGCTTGAACTGCGCGATCGAGCGCCGCGCCTTCGTCACCTGGGGCTTCTGACCGGTGATGAGGGTGAGGTCGCGGACCGCACCCTCGATGAGCTTGGAGTCGCGTGCCGCGTCACCGACACCCATGTTCACGACGACCTTGACGAGGCCCGGAATCTGGCTGACGTTCTCGTACCCGAACTCCTCGAGGAGCCCCGCCTTGACCTCGGAGCGGTACTGCTCCTTGAGGCGCGGGGGGACGACGGTGGTGGTCTCGGTCATGTCAGACGTCCTTACCGGAGCGCTTGGCCACGCGGACCCGCACGTCGCGGGTCCGTCCGTCGCGCTCCACCTGCTCGGTGCGGTACCCCACGCGGGTGCCCTTCTTGGTCTCCGGGTCCACCAGCATCACGTTGCTCACGTGGATCGGGGCCTCGATCGTCTCGATGCCGCCGCTGGTGCCGCCGGAGGAGGACTGGCCGACCTTGGTGTGCCGGGTGACGCGCTGGACACCCTCGACGATCAGGCGGTCCTTCGCGACGTCGACCTTGAGCACACGGCCCTGCTTGCCCTTGTCACGACCGGCGATGACGACCACCAGGTCGCCCTTCTTGATCTTCGCCATCACAGCACCTCCGGCGCCAGGGAAATGATTCGCATGTACTTCTTGTCGCGCAGCTCGCGGCCGACCGGGCCGAAGATGCGGGTGCCCCGCGGGTCGCCGTCGGCCTTGAGGATGACGGCCGCGTTCTCGTCGAAGCGGATGTAGCTGCCGTCGGGGCGGCGGCGCTCCTTGCGGGTGCGGACGATGACCGCCTTGACGATGTCGCCCTTCTTCACGTTGCCGCCAGGGATCGCGTCCTTGACGGTGGCGACGATGACGTCGCCGATGCCGGCGTAGCGTCGGCCCGAGCCACCGAGCACACGGATGCAGAGGATCTCCTTCGCACCCGTGTTGTCGGCGACCTTGAGCCGCGACTCCTGCTGGATCATTCTTTACTCCTGTCGTCGTGCCGGTTCTCGCCGGCGGGCGAGCCTGGCCGAACGGATGTGATGGTGGGTCGAGCTGCCCGCGTCAGCGGGCCTTCTCGATGATCTCGGTGACGCGGTAGCGCTTGGTGGCGGACATCGGCCGGGTCTCCATGATCCGGACCAGGTCGCCGACGCCGACCTCGTTGTTCTCGTCGTGCGCCTTCACCCGCTCGGAGCGGCGCAGGACCTTGCCGTAGAGCGCGTGCTTGACGCGGTCCTCGACCTCGACGACGACGGTCTTGTCCATCTTGTCCGACACGACGTAGCCGCGACGGGACTTGCGGTAGTTGCGCTCGTCCGTCGTCGTCGCCGTGGTGGCGGCGCTGGGGTTCTCGCTCATGTCGTCCTTCACTTCTTCTTCGTGGTCTCGGCCGGGGCGGGCGCGGTGCGCAGCCCGAGCTCGCGCTCACGCGCGATCGTGTAGATGCGCGCGATGTCCCGCTTGACCGCCTTGAGCCGCCCGTGGTCCTCGAGCTGGCCCGTGGCCGAGGAGAACCGGAGGTTGAACAGCTCGGTCTTGGCCTCCGCCAGCTTTTCGGCGAGCACGGAGTCGTCCATCTCGTCGAGCTCGATCGGCGTCAGACCCTTCGATCCGATGGCCATCAGCCCTCACCACCTTCACGCACGACGAATCGCGTCTTCATCGGGAGCTTGTGCTGCGCACGGGACAGGGCCTCGCGGGCCAGGTCCTCGGGGACGCCGGCGAGCTCGAACATCACTCGACCCGGCTTGACGTTGGACACCCACCACTCGACGGAGCCCTTGCCGGAACCCATGCGGGTCTCGGCCGGCTTCTTCGTCAGCGGGCGGTCCGGGAAGATGTTCACCCACACCTTGCCGCCACGCTTGACGTGACGGGTCATGGCGATACGGGCCGCCTCGATCTGCCTGTTGGTGACGTAGGCGTGCTCGAGCGCCTGGATGCCGTAGTCGCCGAACGAGATGGTGGTGCCACCCGTCGCCATTCCCCGGCGTCCGGGGTGGTGCTGCTTGCGGTGCTTGGTCCGCCTGGGGATGAGCATGCTCAGGCCTCCGTCGTGGGCGTAGCGGGCGCCGCGGGGGCGCCCTCGGTGGCGGCCGGGGCCGGCCGCGAGTCCCGACGCGGACCACGGCCACCGCCGCGTCCCTGGCGGGGACCGCGCTGGGAGCCGGCGTCGGCCTCCTGACGGGCGTACTCCTTCTCGGTGACGTCGCCCTTGTAGATCCAGACCTTGACGCCGATGCGGCCGAAGGTCGTGCGGGCCTCGAAGAAGCCGTAGTCGATGTTCGCGCGCAGGGTGTGCAGCGGCACGCGGCCCTCGCGGTAGAACTCCGAGCGGGACATCTCGGCGCCGCCGAGGCGTCCGCCGCACTGCACGCGGATGCCCTTGGCGCCGGCGCGCTGCGCGGACTGCATGCCCTTGCGCATGGCGCGGCGGAACGAGACACGCGAGGCGAGCTGCTCGGCGATGCCCTGGGCGACCAGCTGCGCGTCCATCTCGGGGTTCTTCACCTCGAGGATGTTGAGCTGGACCTGCTTGCCCGTGAGCTTCTCGAGGTCGCCGCGCAGGCGGTCGGCCTCGGCGCCGCGGCGGCCGATGACGATGCCCGGACGCGCGGTGTGCAGGTCGATGCGCACGCGGTCACGGGTGCGCTCGATGTCCACCTTGGAGATGCCGGCGCGCTCGAGGCCCTTCGACATGAGCTTGCGCACCTCGACGTCCTCGCGGACGTAGTCGCGGTAGCGCTGCCCCTCCTTGGTGGAGTCGGCGAACCACCGCGAACGGTGGTCGGTGGTGATGCCGAGCCGGAAACCGGTCGGGTTGACCTTCTGACCCACTAGTTGGTCCCTCCCTTGCTTCCGGCGCCCGCGGGCACCTCGGACTCGTCGCCGACGACGACGGTGATGTGGCTCGTCCGCTTGAGGATCCGAGCGGCACGCCCCTGGGCGCGCGGCCGGAACCGCTTCATCGTCGGACCCTCGTCGACGTACGCCTCGAGGACGCGGAGCTCGCTCGCGTCGAAGCGCTCGCCGTCGCGGTCGGCCATCACACGTGCGTTGGCCATCGCGGACTCGAGCACCTTGCGGACGGTCTCCGCCGCCGCCTGGGGGGCGAACCGGAGCACGTCCACGGCCTCCTCGGCGCGCTTGCCGCGGACGACGTCCACGATCCGGCGTGCCTTCATGGGCGTCACGCGAACGAATCGCGCCTGCGCCTTGGCTTCCATGTCTCTGCCTTACCTCTGCTGGTCGTCGGGCGCGCGCCTCAGCGGCGGCGGCCCTTCCGGTCGTCCTTGTCGTGCCCGCGGTAGGTGCGCGTCGGGGCGAACTCCCCGAGCTTGTGACCGACCATCGCCTCGGTGACGAACACCGGGACGTGCTTGCGGCCGTCGTGCACGGCGAAGGTGTGGCCCAGGAAGTCGGGCGTGATGACCGACCGGCGGGACCAGGTCTTGATGACGTTCTTGGCGCCCTTCTCGTTGGCGACGTCCACCTTCTTCTGCAGGTGGTCGTCGACGAAGGGGCCCTTCTTCAGGCTGCGTGGCATCTCGTCAGTGCTCCTTGGCTCAGCGCTTCTTGCCGGTCCGGCGACGACGCACGATCAGCTTGTCGCTGGGCTTGTTGGGACGGCGGGTGCGACCCTCCGGCTTGCCCCACGGGCTCACCGGGTGGCGACCACCGGAGGTCTTGCCCTCACCACCACCGTGCGGGTGGTCGACGGGGTTCATGACGACACCGCGGACGGTGGGACGCTTGCCCTTCCAGCGCATGCGGCCGGCCTTGCCCCAGCTGATGTTGGACTGCTCGGCGTTGCCGACCTCCCCGATCGTGGCGCGGCAGCGGATGTCGACCTGACGGATCTCGCCGGACGGCATGCGCAGCGAGGCGTAGATCCCCTCCTTGGCGAGCAGCTGGACCGACGAGCCGGCCGAGCGCGCGATCTTCGCGCCGCCGCCGGGGCGGAGCTCGATCGCGTGCACCGTGGTGCCGACCGGGATGTTGCGCAGCTGCATGGAGCTGCCGGGCTTGATGTCCGCGCCCGGGCCCGACTCGACGAGGTCGCCCTGCGACAGGCGGGTCGGCGCGAGGATGTAGCGCTTGTCGCCGTCCGCGTAGTGGAGCAGCGCGATGCGCGCCGTCCGGTTCGGGTCGTACTCGATGTGCGCGACCTTGGCGGGCACGCCGTCCTTGTCGTGGCGACGGAAGTCGATGACCCGGTAGGCGCGCTTGTGGCCGCCACCCTTGTGCCGGGTGGTGATCTTGCCCGAGGAGTTGCGTCCCCCGGACTTGCTCAGCGGGCGGACGAGCGACTTCTCCGGAGTGGAGCGCGTGATCTCGACGAAGTCGGCCACGCTGGAGCCGCGACGGCCCGGCGTGGTCGGCTTGTACTTACGGATTCCCATGTTCTGGTTCCCTCGATCCCAATCCGACCGGCGGTCAGCCGGCCACCTCACCGAAGATGTCGATGGTCCCGGACCGCAGGGTGACGATGGCGCGCTTGGTGTCCTTGCGCTTGCCCGTGCCGGTCCGCGTCCGGCGCGTCTTGCCCTTGCGGTTGATCGTGTTGACCGCGCTGACCTTCACGTCGAAGATCTGCTCGATCGCCTGCTTGATCTCGGTCTTGTTCGAGCGGGGGTCCACCTCGAAGGTGTACTTCCCCTGGTCGATGAGGTTGTAGCTCTTCTCCGACACGATGGGCCGGACGATGATGTCGCGCGGGTTCTTGACGGTCTCGAGGCTCACTTCGACTCCTCCTCGTCCGCGCGCCCGCCGACGAGGACGTCGAGTGCCGCGGAGGTGAACACGACGTCGTCGTTGACGAGGACGTCGTACGTGTTGAGCTGGTCGACCCACAGCACGTGGACCTCGGCGAGGTTGCGCACGGAGAGCGCGGCGACCTCGTCGGAGCGCGTGAGCACCACGAGGGCGCGACGCGTGCCGGTCAGGCCGGCGATGGTGGCTCGCGCGGCGGAGGTCGACGGGGTGTCGCCCTCGACGAGCGAGGAGACCACGTGGACGCGGCCGGCACGGGCGCGGTCGGACAGGGCGCCGCGCAGGGCGGCGGCCTTCATCTTCTTCGGGGTGCGCTGGCTGTAGTCGCGCGGCTGCGGGCCGTGGACGACGCCACCGCCGGCGAACTGCGGCGCGCGGATCGAACCCTGGCGGGCGCGACCGGTGCCCTTCTGCTTGTAGGGCTTCTTGCCACCGCCGCGGACGTCGCCGCGGGTCTTGGTGGCGTGCGTGCCCTGGCGGGCCGCCGCGAGCTGGGCGACGACGACCTGGTGCATGAGGGCCGTGTTGGCCTGGACGTCGAAGACCTCGGCCGGGAGGTCCGCGGTGCCGGTCTTCTTGCCGGTGGCGTCGTGGACGTCGATCGCGGTCATGGTCAGGCCCCCTTCGCGGCGGAGCGGACGACGACGAGGCCGCCCTTCGGGCCGGGGACCGCGCCGGCGATGAGCAGCACGCCGTGCTCGAGGTCCACGGCGTGGACGGTGAGGTTCTGGACGGTGCGACGGGCGACACCCATGCGGCCGGCCATCTTCTGGCCGCGGAACACGCGGCCGGGTGTCGCGGCACCGCCGATCGAGCCGGGCTTGCGGTGGTTGCGGTGCGCACCGTGCGAGGCGGAGACACCGGCGAAGCCGTGCCGCTTCATGACGCCGGCGAGGCCCTTGCCCTTGGTGGTGCCGACGACGTCGACGCGCTGGCCGGTCTCGAAGGTGGAGCCGTCGAGCTCCTGACCGACCGTGTACTCCTCGGCGTCGGCCGTGCGGAGCTCGGTGACGTGGCGGCGCGGGGTGACGCCGGCGGCGTCGAAGCGCTTGCGCAGCGGCTGGGTCACGCGTCGCGGGTCGATCTCGCCGTACGCGATCTGGACGGCGGTGTAGCCGTCGCGCTCCGGCGTGCGGATCTGGGTCACGACGTTGGTGTCCACCTTGACGGCGGTCACGGGGACGAGGAGCCCGTCCTCGTCCCACACCTGGGTCATGCCGAGCTTGGTGCCGAGGAGACCCTTGACGGTGGCCCCGGCGGTCTGCTGGGAAGTGGTGGTCATGGCGTCGGTCCTCAGAGCTTGATCTCGATGTTGACGTCCGCGGGCAGGTCGAGACGCATGAGCGAGTCGACGGCCTTCGGCGTCGGGTCGATGATGTCGATGAGCCGCTTGTGCGTGCGCATCTCGAAGTGGTCGCGGCTGTCCTTGTACTTGTGGGGCGACCGAATGACGACGAAGACGTTCTTCTCCGTCGGCAGCGGCACCGGGCCCACGACCGTCGCACCAGCGCGCGTCACCGTGTCGACGATCTTGCGCGCCGAGCTGTCGATGACCTCGTGGTCGTAGGACTTGAGCCGGATGCGGATCTTCTGTCCCGCCATGGCGTCGTCATACCTCTCTCGTACCCTTGCTTCGGCCGACCCCCGCGCCCGGGCGTGTCGCGTTCTGCGCACGTCCGGCCCGAGCGACCCTTGTGGGCCTGACCGTTGGATGCTTGCCGTCGCGGGCCTCCCGCCCACGCCCCGCCCCCACGAACGATGTCCGTGACGGCCGGCCTGCGGCTGACCGGGCTGACCCGGGCTCCGCAACGTCTGCCCGCCGCTGGTTGGAGTGCCTGCGGCGGTCGGCACGCGCACGAGCGCGCACCGGTGTCCGGCCGTCAACGTTACCAGCGCCGACCCGCAGGTCGGAAGCCCGGGCGGGTGCTCGGCCGTGTGAGGCTCCGCACCCGGTGCGCCGGCGGCGGCCCTGCGGCGCCGATCCCCCGTGGCCCACCTCGCCCGGTGCGCGTCGAGGTGGACCCGTGGCCCTCGACCTGGACCGTGCCGCGGTCCAGCTCGGCAGAGCGCGGTCCGGCTCGGCAGCCATCGGTCCAGCTCGGCAGAGCGCGGTCCAACTCGGCAGCGTGCGGTCCAGGCCGCGCCTCCACCGTCCGCGCACGCTCTGCGGGCATGCGGAAGGGCCCGCCACCCGGAGGGGTGGCGGGCCCTGCCCTGCTACCGGCGCGTGCCGGCTGCGATCACTTGAGGATCTTGACGACCCGGCCCGAGCCGACGGTGCGGCCACCCTCGCGGATGGCGAAGCCGAGGCCCTCCTCCATGGCGATGGGCTGGATGAGGTCGACCGTCATCTCCGTGTTGTCGCCGGGCATGACCATCTCGGTGCCCTCGGGCAGCTGGATGACGCCGGTGACGTCGGTGGTGCGGAAGTAGAACTGCGGGCGGTAGTTCGAGTAGAAGGGGTTGTGACGACCACCCTCGTCCTTGCCCAGGATGTAGACCTGCGCCTCGAACTGCGTGTGCGGCGTGATCGACCCGGGCTTGCAGACGACCTGGCCACGCTCGACGTCCTCGCGCTTGGTGCCGCGCAGGAGGAGGCCGACGTTCTCGCCGGCGTCGGCGGTGTCGAGCAGCTTGCGGAACATCTCGATGCCCGTGACCGTCGTGGTCTGCTTCTGCTCCTGGATGCCGACGATCTCGACGTCCTCGTTGACCTTGAGCTGGCCACGCTCGACACGACCGGTGACGACCGTGCCACGACCGGTGATCGTGAAGACGTCCTCGATCGGCATGAGGAAGGGCTTCTCGATGTCACGGACCGGGTCCGGGACGTTCTCGTCGACGGCGGCCATGAGGTCCTGCACCGACTTGACCCACTGCTCGTCACCCTCGAGCGCCTTGAGCGCCGAGACGCGCACCACGGGGGCGTCGTCGCCGGGGAACTCCTGGTCCGTGAGGAGCTCGCGGACCTCCATCTCGACGAGCTCGAGGAGGTCCTCGTCGTCGACCATGTCGGACTTGTTGAGCGCCACGAGGAGGTAGGGCACGCCGACCTGACGGGCGAGCAGCACGTGCTCGCGGGTCTGGGCCATCGGGCCGTCGGTCGCCGCGACCACGAGGATCGCGCCGTCCATCTGCGCAGCACCGGTGATCATGTTCTTCACGTAGTCGGCGTGACCAGGGGCGTCGACGTGCGCGTAGTGGCGCTTCTCCGTCTGGTACTCGACGTGGGAGACGTTGATCGTGATGCCGCGCTGACGCTCCTCGGGAGCGTTGTCGACCTGATCGAACGGCGTGAAGTCGTTGAGGTCGGGGTACTGGTCCGCCAGAACCTTCGAGATCGCCGCGGTCAGCGTCGTCTTGCCGTGGTCGACGTGACCGATCGTGCCGATGTTGACGTGCGGCTTGGTCCGCTCGAACTTGGCCTTAGCCACTGTGGTGTCCTCCTGGGACTCGGGTAGTTGTCTGTCTGGCGAGAACCGGATGCCCACGCCAGGGGCAGATGGATCCTACGGGTCGGTTGGGATTGGTGCTGGGGTGCGGCCCGTGGGACCTACTCGCCCCGCGTCTTCTTGATGATCTCCTCAGCGACGTTCCGAGGAACCTCGGCGTAGCTGTGGAACTGCATCGAGTACACCGCGCGGCCCTGGGTCTTCGACCGAAGGTCACCGACGTACCCGAACATCTCGGAGAGCGGCACGAGCGCCCGGACGACCTTGACGCCGGTGGCGTCCTCCATCGACTGGATCATGCCACGCCGCGAGTTGATGTCGCCGACGACGTCGCCCATGTACTCCGCGGGCGTACGCACCTCGACGTCCATCGTCGGCTCGAGAAGGACGGGGTCCGCCTTCTTCACGCCCTCCTTGAGGACCATCGAGCCGGCAATCTTGAAGGCCATCTCCGAGGAGTCGACGTCGTGGTACGCGCCGTCCAGGAGGGTGGCCTTGATGCCGACCAGCGGGTAGCCCGCGACGACACCGCCCTGCATCGCGTCCTGGATACCGGCGTCGACCGACGGGATGTACTCCCGCGGCACGCGGCCACCCGTGACGGCGTTGGAGAACTCGTAGAGCTCCCCGTCCTCGGTGTCCAGCGGCTCGAAGGACACCTGGACCTTCGCGAACTGGCCGGAGCCACCGGTCTGCTTCTTGTGCGTGTAGTCGACCTTCTCCACCGCGCGGCGGATGGTCTCGCGGTAGGCGACCATCGGCGCACCGACGTTGGCCTCCACGCGGAACTCGCGCTTCATGCGGTCGACGAGGATGTCGAGGTGCAGCTCGCCCATGCCGCCGATGACCGTCTGACCGGTCTCGTCGTCGAGGCGGACCGTGAACGTCGGGTCCTCCTCGGCGAGCTTCTGGATCGCCGTGCCCAGCTTCTCCTGGTCACCCTTGGTCTTCGGCTCGATCGCCACGTGGATGACCGGCTCCGGGAAGCTCATGGACTCGAGCACGACCGGGTCGTTCATGTCGGAGAGCGTGTCGCCCGTCGTCGTGTCCTTCAGACCGATGACGGCGTAGATGTGGCCGGCACCGATCTCCTCGACCGGGTTCTCCTTGTTGGCGTGCATCTGGAAGATCTTCCCGATGCGCTCCTTCTTGCCCTTGGTCGAGTTGAGCACCGCGGACCCGGAGTTGATCGTCCCCGAGTACACCCGGATGTAGGTGAGCCGGCCGAAGAACGGGTGGACGGCGATCTTGAACGCGAGGGCGGAGAACGGCTCCGTGGAGTCCGCGTGCCGCTCGATGACGACGTTCTCGTCCTTGGGGTCGACGCCCGGGATCGCCGGGACGTCGAGCGGGCTGGGGAGGTAGTCGACGACCGCGTCGAGCATCGGCTGCACGCCGCGGTTCTTGAAAGCCGAGCCGCACAGGACCGGGTAGACCTCCGAGCTGACCGTCAGCTTGCGGATGCCCGCCTTGATCTCCTCGACCGTCAGCTCCTCGCCCTCGAAGTACTTCTCCATGAGGGCCTCGTCGGCCTCGGCCACCGTCTCGATGAGCTGGGTGCGGTACTCCTCCGCGCGCTCCTTGAGGTCGGCCGGGATCTCGTGCACCTCGTACTTGGCGCCGAGCGTCGTGTCGCCCTTGGAGTCCGCGGGCCACACCAGGGCGCGCATCTGGACGAGGTCCACGACACCGGTGAAGTCGCTCTCCGCGCCGATCGGCAGCTGGAGCACGAGCGGCTTCGCGCCGAGGCGCTTGACGATCGTGTCGACGGTGAAGTAGAAGTCCGCGCCGAGCTTGTCCATCTTGTTGACGAAGCAGATGCGGGGGACGTCGTACTTGTCCGCCTGGCGCCACACGGTCTCCGACTGGGGCTCGACACCCTCCTTGCCGTCGAAGACGGCGACCGCACCGTCGAGGACGCGCAGCGAGCGCTCGACCTCGACCGTGAAGTCGACGTGCCCCGGGGTGTCGATGATGTTGATCTGGTTGGTCTCCCAGAAGCACGTCACGGCGGCGGACGTGATGGTGATGCCGCGCTCCTGCTCCTGGTCCATCCAGTCGGTCGTCGACGCGCCGTCGTGGGTCTCACCGAGCTTGTGGTTGACGCCCGTGTAGAACAGGATCCGCTCGGTCGTCGTCGTCTTGCCGGCGTCGATGTGCGCCATGATGCCGATGTTGCGGACCTTCGTGAGGTCGGTCATGACGTCAGTTGCCACGTCGGGTTTCTCCTCGTGAGTCTCGGTGTCGGTCGGATGCGGGGCGCGGCCGGACGTGCCGGCCGCGCTCGATCACCAGCGGTAGTGCGCGAAGGCGCGGTTGGCCTCGGCCATCTTGTGGATGTCCTCGCGGCGCTTGACCGCGGCACCGAGCCCGTTCGAGGCGTCGAGGATCTCGTTCATCAGGCGCTCGGTCATCGTCTTCTCGCGGCGGGCGCGCGCGTAGTCGACGAGCCAGCGCAGCGCCAGCGTGGTGGACCGGGAGGGACGGACCTCGACCGGCACCTGGTAGGTGGAGCCACCCACGCGGCGCGAACGGACCTCGAGCGAGGGCCGCACGTTGTCCAGGGCGCGCTTGAGGACGGCCGTCGGGTCGCCCTCGGTCTTCCCGCGGACGCCCTCGAGGGCGCCGTAGACGATCCGCTCGGCGGTGGACTTCTTGCCGTCCAGCAGCACGCGGTTGACGAGCTGGGTGACGATCGTCGAGCCGTAGACCGGGTCGACGACGACGGGACGCTTCGGGGCAGGACCCTTGCGAGGCATTACTTCTTCTCCTTCTTGGCGCCGTAGCGGCTCCGGGCCTGCTTGCGGTTCTTCACGCCCTGCGTGTCGAGCGCGCCGCGCACGATCTTGTAGCGGACACCGGGCAGGTCCTTCACACGACCGCCGCGCACGAGCACCATCGAGTGCTCCTGGAGGTTGTGCCCGACGCCCGGGATGTAGGCGGTGACCTCGATGCCGCTCGAGAGACGGACGCGCGCCACCTTCCGCAGTGCCGAGTTCGGCTTCTTCGGGGTGGTCGTGTACACGCGGGTGCACACGCCACGACGCTGCGGGCTCCCCTTGAGGGCCGGCGTGCTCGAGGAGCTCGACTTGACCGACCGGCCCTTGCGGACCAGCTGCTGGATCGTGGGCACTACTTCTCCGTCTCGTTGCTGCAATCGGTGCGACTGCCTCGGATCGATCTGATCTCTGCACCCCGCGCTCGGGCGTGGCGCACCTGCGTGACGCCGACCGGCCCCGGAGGGCCGTGGTGACGTCGCGGGCGGTCCGCCTCTGGTCGTCCGCCGCCGGCCGCTGGTCGAGGACCGGGGCAGGTGACGTGCGCGCAAGGGCCCGATCGGTCCGGGCACCGCCGTCCAGAGTAGCGGCCGCCAGTTTCTGGCGTCAAAGGACCGGGGTCGCCGAAGTGGTGTGATGTGACACGTCGACGCCTTCCGGGGCGCCGCCGGCCCCGACGGCGATGCGTCGGGGCCGGCGGCAGGGTGCTGCGGACGGGGGAGCGCCGCTCCCCCGTGGTCAGCGGAACTCGGGGTAGGTCTCGCCGCCGTAGGCGGAGAAGTCGATGTCGTCCAGCAGCACGGGCTCGCCCGCACGGCTGCCGACGAAGTCGAGCTCGGAGTAACCCAGCTCGGTGAAGGCCATCTGACGCGCCTCCTCGGTGGGCTCCACGACGACGTCGTGGTAGCGCGGCAGACCCGTCCCCGCGGGGATGAGCTTGCCGAGGATGACGTTCTCCTTCAGGCCGAGCAGCGGGTCGCGACGGCCGCTCATCGCCGCCTCGGTGAGCACCTTGGTGGTCTCCTGGAAGGAGGCCGCAGAGAGCCACGAGTCGGTCGCGAGCGACGCCTTGGTGATGCCCATGAGCTCGGGCCGGCCGGCTGCCGGCTTCCCGCCCTCGGAGACGACGCGACGGTTCTCGTCGTTGAACGCGGTCCGGTCGATGAGCTCGCCCGGCAGCAGCCGGGTCTCGCCCGAGTCCAGCACGGTCACGCGACGCAGCATCTGCCGCACGATGACCTCGATGTGCTTGTCGTGGATGTCCACGCCCTGCGAGCGGTAGACCTCCTGGACCTGCGCGACGAGGTGCTCCTGGGTCCGGCGCGGGCCCAGGATGCGCAGCACGGCCTTCGGGTCGACCGCGCCGAACACCAGCTGGTCGCCGACGGCGATGTGCTGCCCGTCCTCGACGAGGAGGCGCGACCGCTTGGACACGGGGTAGACCACGTCCTCCTGACCGTCGTCACGGGTGACGCGGAGCGAGCGCCCCTTGTCGGTGTCCTCGACGGTCACGCGGCCGGCGGCCTCGGAGATCGGGGCCTCACCCTTGGGGGTGCGGGCCTCGAAGAGCTCCTGGACACGGGGCAGACCCTGGGTGATGTCGTCCGCCGACGCCGCACCACCGGTGTGGAAGGTGCGCATCGTCAGCTGGGTACCGGGCTCGCCGATCGACTGCGCCGCGATGATGCCGACGGCCTCGCCGATGTCCACGAGCTTGCCCGTGGCCAGCGACCGGCCGTAGCACTTCTGGCAGGTCCCGACCCTCGACTCGCACGTGAGCACGGACCGGACCTTGACCTCGGTGACGCCGGCGGCGACGAGCTGGTCGATGAGCACGTCACCGACGTCGTCGCCCGCCGAGGCCAGCACGGTGCCCTCGGCGTCGACGACGTCGGCCGCCAGGGACCGGGCGTACGCCGAGGTCTCGACGCTCTCGTCGAGGACGATGCCCTCCCCCGACGCCGACGGGACGCCGATCGTCACGGGCAGCCCGCCACGGGTCCCGCAGTCGGCCTCACGGACGATGACGTCCTGCGAGACGTCGACGAGACGACGCGTGAGGTAGCCCGAGTCCGCGGTGCGCAGCGCGGTGTCCGCAAGACCCTTGCGCGCACCGTGGGTGGCGATGAAGTACTCGAGGACGGACAGGCCCTCGCGGTAGTTCGACTTGATCGGGCGCGGGATGATCTCGCCCTTCGGGTCGGCCACGAGACCGCGCATGCCGGCGATCTGACGGACCTGCATCCAGTTGCCTCGCGCACCCGAGGACACCATGCGGAACACGGTGTTGTCCTTGGGGAAGTTCGCGCGCATGGCGTCGGCGACCGCGTCGGTGGCCTCGCCCCAGATGTCGATCAGCTCCTGGCGCCGCTCGTCGTCGGTGATCAGACCCATGTCGTACTGGTCCTGGATCGCCTCGGCCTTGCGCTCGTGCTCCTCGAGGATCCCCGCCTTGGCCTCGGGGGCCACGACGTCGGAGATCGCGATGGTCACGCCCGAGCGGGACGCCCAGCGGAAGCCCGCCTCCTTGAGCGCGTCGAGGCTCGCGGCCACGTCGACCTTGGGGTACCGCTCCGCCAGGTCGTTGACCAGGCGGCCGAGCCGCTTCTTGTCCACGACCTCGTCGATGAACGGGTAGTCCACCGGCAGCAGCTCGTTGAACAGCGTGCGACCGAGTGTAGTGCGCAGCACGACGGGCTCGCCGGCGGCGGCGCTCGCGGCCTGCTCGTGCCCCTCGGGCAGGACCAGGTCGGTGAACCGGATCGAGATCTTCGCGCCGAGATCGAGCTCGCCGTTGTCCATCGCGAGGATGGCCTCGGACACCGAGGAGAAGTACCGGTCTGCGCCGGTGCCCTCGTCGAGCTCGGTCGTGAGGTGGAACAGGCCGATGATCATGTCCTGGCTGGGCATGGTCACCGGACGGCCGTCCGACGGCTTGAGGATGTTGTTGCTCGAGAGCATGAGGATCCGCGCCTCGGCCTGCGACTCGGCCGACAGCGGCAGGTGGACCGCCATCTGGTCGCCGTCGAAGTCCGCGTTGAACGCGCCGCACACGAGGGGGTGGAGCTGGATCGCCTTGCCCTCGACGAGCTGCGGCTCGAACGCCTGGATACCGAGGCGGTGCAGGGTCGGCGCGCGGTTGAGCAGCACGGGGTGCTCACGGATGACCTCGTCGAGGACGTCCCACACCTGCGTGCGCTGGCGCTCGACCATGCGCTTGGCCGCCTTGATGTTCTGGGCGTGGTTGAGCTCGACCAGCCGCTTCATGACGAACGGCTTGAACAGCTCGAGCGCCATCTGCTTGGGCAGACCGCACTGGTGGAGCTTCAGCGTCGGGCCGACGACGATGACGCTGCGGCCCGAGTAGTCCACGCGCTTGCCGAGCAGGTTCTGCCGGAACCGGCCCTGCTTGCCCTTGAGCATGTCGGAGATCGACTTCAGCGCACGGTTGCCGGGGCCCGTGACCGGGCGGCCGCGACGGCCGTTGTCGAAGAGCGCGTCCACCGACTCCTGGAGCATGCGCTTCTCGTTGTTGACGATGATCTCCGGCGCGCCCAGGTCGAGCAGCCGCTTGAGGCGGTTGTTCCGGTTGATGACGCGGCGGTAGAGGTCGTTGAGGTCCGACGTGGCGAACCGGCCGCCGTCGAGCTGGACCATGGGACGCAGGTCCGGCGGGATGACCGGCACGCAGTCGAGCACCATGCCCAGCGGCGAGTTGCCGGTGGTGAGGAACGCGTTGACGACCTTGAGGCGCTTGAGCGCGCGGGTCTTGCGCTGACCGGTGCCGGTCGCGATGGTCTCGCGCAGCGACTCGGCCTCGGCCTCGAGGTCGAAGGTCTCCAGGCGCTTCTGGATCGCCGTGGCGCCCATAGAGCCCTTGAAGTAGATGCCGAAGCGGGCGTTCATCTCGCGGTAGAGCGACTCGTCGCCCTCGAGGTCGCCGACCGAGAGCGCCTTGAAGCGGTCCCAGACCTTCTCGAGCCGCTCGATCTCACCGTCGCCCTTGCGCCGGATCTGGTTCGCCTCGCGCTCGGCCGACTTGCGGACCTTGTCGCGGGCCGAGGAGTCCGTGCCGGCGGCCTCGAGCTCGGCCAGGTCGGCCTCGAGCTTCTGCCGGCGCTGCTCGACCGCGAGGTCGCGCGCCTTGCTCAGCTCGGACTTCTCCAGGTCGATCTCGTTCTGGAGGGTGCTCTGGTCCTCGTGCCGGCCGTCCTCGTCGACCTCGGTGATCATGTACGCCGCGAAGTAGATGACCTTCTCGAGGTCCTTCGGGGCGAGGTCGAGGAGGTAGCCCAGGCGCGACGGGACGCCCTTGAAGTACCAGATGTGCGTGACCGGGGCCGCCAGCTCGATGTGGCCCATCCGCTCGCGGCGGACCTTCGAGCGGGTGACCTCGACGCCGCAGCGCTCACAGATGATGCCCTTGTAGCGCACGCGCTTGTACTTGCCGCAGTTGCACTCCCAGTCCCGGGTGGGACCGAAGATCTTCTCGCAGAACAGGCCGTCCTTCTCCGGCTTGAGCGTGCGGTAGTTGATCGTCTCCGGCTTCTTGACCTCGCCGTGCGACCACTCGCGCACATCGCCGGCGGTGGCCAGGGAGATGTGGAGCTGGTCAAACAGATTGACGTCGAGCAACGTGTCCTACTTCCTTCGTTCAGGTAGCGCTCGTGTTCGAATGCCGCTGCGCGGCGGGTCAGAGCTCGTCGACGCTCGAGGCGTCCGGGCGGCGGGAGAGGTCGATGCCCAGCTCCTCGGCCGCGCGGTACACCTCGTCGTCGGAGTCCTTGAGGTCGATGAGCGTCCCGGAGGAGTCCAGGGCCTCGACGTTCAGGCACAGCGAGCGCATCTCCTGGATGAGCACACGGAACGACTCCGGGATGCCCGGCTCGGGGATGTTCTCGCCCTTGACGATGGCCTCGTAGACCTTCACGCGTCCCGTGACGTCGTCGGACTTGATGGTCAGCAGCTCCTGCAGGGCGTGCGCGGCGCCGTACGCCTCGAGCGCCCACACCTCCATCTCGCCGAACCGCTGGCCGCCGAACTGGGCCTTACCGCCCAGGGGCTGCTGCGTGATCATCGAGTACGGACCGGTCGACCGGGCGTGGATCTTGTCGTCGACCAGGTGGTGCAGCTTGAGGATGTACATGTATCCGACCGAGATCGGGTGCGGGAACGGCTCGCCCGACCGGCCGTCGAACAGCTGCGCCTTGCCGTCTGCCCCGACCACGCGGTCGCCGTCGCGGCCCACCAGGGTGTGCCCGAGGATGCCCTCGAGCTCGTCCTGCTGCAGGCCGTCGAACACCGGGGTCGCCACGGTCGAGCCGGGCTCGGCGCGGTGCACGTGCTCGGGCAGGTTCTTCGTCCACTCCTCGGCCGCCTTGACGGCCTCGGTGATGTCCCAGCCGTTGGCCGCGGCCCAGCCCAGGTGGAGCTCGAGGACCTGGCCCACGTTCATACGGCCGGGGACGCCGAGCGGGTTGAGGATGACGTCGACCGGGGTGCCGTCGGGCAGGAACGGCATGTCCTCGACGGGCAGGATCTTGGAGATGACGCCCTTGTTGCCGTGCCGGCCGGCGAGCTTGTCGCCGTCGGTGATCTTGCGGCGCTGCGCGATGTAGACGCGCACCTGCTGCTTGACGCCCGGGGGCAGCTCGTCGTCGTCCTCGGTGAACTCCCGCACGCCGATGACGATGCCGGACTCGCCGTGGGGCACCTTGAGCGAGGTGTCGCGCACCTCGCGCGCCTTCTCGCCGAAGATCGCGCGCAGGAGTCGCTCCTCGGACGTCAGCTCGGTCTCACCCTTGGGCGTGACCTTGCCGACGAGGACGTCACCGGCGCTGACCTCGGCACCGATACGGATGATGCCGCGCTCGTCGAGGTCCGCGAGGATCTCCTCGGAGACGTTGGGGAGGTCACGGGTGATCTCCTCGGCGCCGAGCTTGGTCTCGCGGGCGTCGACCTCGTGCTCCTCGATGTGGATCGAGGTGAGCATGTCGTCGGTGACGACACGCTGCGACATGATGATCGCGTCCTCGTAGTTGTAGCCCTCCCAGGACATGAACGCGACGAGGAGGTTGCGGCCGAGCGCGAGCTCGCCCTCGTCGGTCGAGGGGCCGTCGGCCAGCACGGATCCGACCTCGACCCGGTCGCCCTCGTCGACCAGCACGCGCTGGTTGTAGGAATTGCCCTGGTTGGACCGGTTGAACTTCATGATGCGGTGCGTGTAGCTGCCGCCGTCGTCGTCGAGGACGACCACCGAGTCGGCCGAGACCTCGGTGACGACGCCGGCCACCTGCGCGGTGACGACGTCGCCCGCGTCGACCGCCGCCCGACGCTCCATGCCGGTGCCCACGAGCGGGGCCTCGGCGCGGATGAGCGGGACGGCCTGACGCTGCATGTTGGCGCCCATGAGCGCGCGGTTGGCGTCGTCGTGCTCGAGGAACGGGATCATCGCCGTGCCGACGGAGACCATCTGCCGCGCCGAGACGTCCATGAACGCGATCTCGGCGGGCTCGATGAGCGCCGGCTCGCCGCCGGGGGTGCGGCACAGGACGCGCTCCTCGACGAAGGTGCCGTCCTCGTTCAGCGGGGCCGACGCCTGGGCGATCGTGTGGCGGTCCTCGTCGTCGGCCGTGACGTACTCGATCTCGCCGGTGACCCGGCCGTCGACCACCTGGCGGTACGGGGTCTCCACGAACCCGAACGGGTTGATGCGCGCGAACGTCGCCAGCGAGCCGATGAGGCCGATGTTCGGCCCCTCAGGGGTCTCGATCGGGCACATGCGGCCGTAGTGCGAGGGGTGGACGTCACGGACCTCCATGCCGGCGCGGTCACGCGACAGGCCGCCGGGGCCCAGCGCCGAGAGACGGCGCTTGTGGGTCAGGCCCGAGAGCGGGTTGTTCTGGTCCATGAACTGCGACAGCTGGCTGGTGCCGAAGAACTCCTTGATGGAGGCGACCACCGGCCGGATGTTGATGAGCGTCTGCGGCGTGATGGCCTCGACGTCCTGCGTGGTCATGCGCTCGCGCACGACGCGCTCCATCCGGGACAGGCCCGTACGGACCTGGTTCTGGATGAGCTCGCCGACGGCGCGGATGCGACGGTTGCCGAAGTGGTCGATGTCGTCGGTCTCGACCCGGACGTCGACCTTCTCGCCGTCCCGGGTGCCGGGCAGCGTCTCCTCACCCTTGTGCAGGGCGAGGATGAACCGGATCGTGGAGACGATGTCCTGGACGCGCAGGAGCGACTCCCCCGCCGGCGTCGTCATGCCGAGCTTCTTGTTGATCTTGTAGCGGCCGACCTTGGCCAGGTCGTAGCGCTTGTGCGCGAAGTAGTAGGAGTCCAGCAGGTTGCGGCCGGCCTCGACCGTGGGCGGCTCGCCCGGACGGATCTTGCGGTAGATGTCCAGCAGCGCCTCGTCCTGGGTCTTGACCGTGTCCTTCTCGAGGGACTCCAGCAGGACGGGGTAGTCCTCGAAGTGGCCGCGGATCTCGGACTCGGTGAGCCCCAGGGCCCGCAGGAACACCGTGACGGACTGCTTGCGCTTGCGGTCGATGCGCACGCCGATGGCGTCCCGCTTGTCGATCTCGAGCTCGAGCCACGCGCCGCGGGACGGGATGACCTTCGCGGTGAAGATGTCCTTGTCCGAGGTCTTGTCCGGCGTGCGCTCGAAGTAGACGCCCGGCGAGCGGACGAGCTGGCTGACGACGACGCGCTCGGTGCCGTTGATGATGAAGGTGCCGCGGTCGGTCATGAGAGGGAAGTCGCCCATGAACACGGTCTGCGACTTGATCTCACCGGTCGTGTTGTTCATGAACTCCGCCGTGACGAACAGCGGAGCGGCGTAGGTGAGGTCCTTCTCCTTGCACTCCTCGGCGGTGTACTTCGCGGGCTCGAAGCGGTGGTCCCGGAACGACAGGGACATCGACTCGGAGAAGTCCTCGATCGGCGAGATCTCCTCGAAGATCTCCTCCAGGCCCGAGATGGTGTGGCTCGACCCGGCCGGGTCGGCCTCGGAGCGGGCCCGCCAGGCGTCATTGCCCAGGAGCCAGTCGAAGCTCTCGGTCTGCAGGCCGAGCAGGTCGGGCGCCTGCATCGGCTCGTAGATCTTGGCGAACGACAGCCTGGGCGACGCGAGGCGCTTCGCGACGAGGTCGGCGGACGGGGCGGCAGAGGTGCGCGAGGCAGCCAAAGGGGGTCCTTCCCTGCGGAGAGGTGTGCACGCGGCGCGTGTCGACTTCGTGCCCGTTCCCCGGGAGGATCACGCCTGGTGGCGCGGCTCGAGATGTCCGGAGCACATCGGTGCTCGGGTGGGTGGAGGCAGGGCAGGCGTCGGCTAACGCAAGTGTCCACCTTACACACGGCGCAGCGCCCCGTCCAGGTGCGCGCACCCGCAGGTGCCCGTGATCCCGCACTCACCCAGGTGAGTCCGTGAGACCCGTCGCAGCGACCCTGCTGCGTCGGACCGGCCGTCGGCCGCGTCCAGTGTAGGGCACGCGCGCCCGCTCCGTCCCTGGAACGCGCACGAAGGGTTCCCGGAACAGGTCCGGGGCCGGGACCCGTGCGGGTCCCGGCCCCGGGCCGGTCGTTCTGCGCGCCCCCTTCTCAGAGGGCGGCGATCACTTGACGGTGACGGTGGCGCCGGCCGCCTCGATCTGCTCCTTGGCCTTGTCGGCGGCGTCCTTGTCGACGCCCTCGAGGATGGCCTTCGGGGCTGCGTCGACCAGGTCCTTGGCCTCCTTGAGACCGAGGGACGTGAGCGCGCGCACCTCCTTGATGACCGCGACCTTCTTGTCGCCGACGGACTCGAGCACGACGTCGAACGAGTCCTGCTCGGCCGCGTCGTCGCCGCCCTCGCCGCCGCCGGCGGCGGCGGGCGCAGCGCCCGCGACGGCGACCGGGGCCGCCGCGACGACGTCGAAGGTCTCCTCGAACTGCTTGACGAACTCGGACAGCTCGATGAGCGTGAGCTCCTTGAACGCCTCGATGAGCTCGTCGGTGGTGAGCTTGGCCATGGTGGCTTTCCTTCCGTTTCGGTCCTGCTACGCGAGCAGAGGTGGGGTGTACTGCCGGGCCGGTCAGGCCTCGGCGGCTGCCTGCTTCTCGCGCAGGGCGTCGATGGTGCGGGCGGCCTGGGTGGCCGGCGCGGTGAACATGTAGGCCGCCTGGAACAGCGCGGCCTTGAAGGCACCGGCCGCCTTGCCCAGGAGGACCTCGCGGGACTCGAGGTTCGCGAGCGTGCGGACGTCGTCCGCCGAGAGCTGGACGCCGTCGAGGACACCGCCCTTGATGGCGAGCTGCTCGTTGTCCTTGGCGAAGTCGCGCAGGGCCTTGGCGGCCTCCGAGACCTCACCGTGGACGAAGGCGATCGCCGTCGGCCCCGTGAGGGACTCGCGGTCGATCTCGATGTCGGCCTTCTCGGCCGCGATCGCCGCGAGGGTGTTCTTCGCGACGACGTAACGGGCCGTGCCCGCGAGCGAGCGGCGCAGCTCCATGAGCTGGGAGACCGACAGGCCGCGGTACTCGGTGAGCAGCACGGCCTGAGCCTCGCGGAAGCCCGTCTCGAGCTCGGCGATGGCCTCGGTCTTGTCCGGCCTTGCCATGAGCCCTCCTTCCGATGTGGGACCGGCGGGTGCCCACACGGACGAAGAAGAGCCCCGTGCGCGGACGGCACGGGGCTCGGTGGCATCGGTGTGATGCTTCGGCTCGTAGCTCGCCTGCGCAGGCTCCACCCGGGTGGACTTCGGCGCGGGACACGAGTCCCGCACGACCGACGGTCTGTGGCGGGTCCATCGTAGCGGGCGGCGCCCTCCGGCGGACCCCCGCCCGGCGTGTGCCTGCTCACGCAAGCGGGCCCGGCACCCAGGTGGGTGCCGGGCCCGCGGTGCGTCAGGCTGCGGTCAGGACGCGTCCTCGCTGGTGAGGTTGCGCGTCTTGGTGGCGTCGAGCGGGATGCCCGGGCCCATCGTCGTGCTCATCGTCGCCCGCGAGATGTACCGGCCCTTCGAGCTGCCCGGCTTGAGCCGCAGGATCTCCTCCTGCGCGGCCGCGTAGTTCTCCACCAGCTTCGTCTCGTCGAACGAGGCCTTGCCGATGACGAAGTGCAGGTTCGCGTGCTTGTCGACGCGGAACTCGATCCGGCCGCCCTTGATGTCGTTCACCGCCTTGGCCACGTCCATCGTCACGGTGCCGGTCTTCGGGTTCGGCATGAGGCCACGGGGACCGAGCACGCGGCCGAGCCGGCCGACCTTGCCCATGAGGTCAGGGGTGGCGATCGCCGAGTCGAAGCCGGTGTAGCCGCCCGCGACCTTCTCGATGAGCTCGTCGCCGCCGACCTCGTCGGCACCCGCGTCGATGGCCTGCTGCGCACGGTCGCCGACGGCGAAGACCAGGACCCGGGCGGTCTTGCCGGTTCCGTGCGGGAGGTTGACGGTGCCGCGGACCATCTGGTCCGCCTTGCGGGGGTCGACGCCGAGGCGGAAGACGACCTCGACGGTCTGGTCGAACGTCGTGGTGGCGCCCTCCTTGGCCAGGCGGACCGCCTGGAGCGGGGCGTAGAGCTCGCCGTCGTGGATCTTCTCGGCGGCCTTGCGGTAGGTCTTGCTGCGCGTGGTCATTCTGCTTCTCCTGTGCTGGGTTCGAGCAGTCGTGGTCGGTCGGGCCCACGCCGGGCCCTGCCACTGCGCCGCGGTCGCGGCGCCTGCGGGGGTCAGCCGTCGACGGTGATCCCCATGGAGCGGGCGGTGCCCGCGATGATCTTCTCGGCGGCCTCGACGTCGTTCGCGTTGAGGTCCTCCGCCTTGGTGCGCGCGATCTCCTGGACCTGCTCGCGGGAGATCGTGGCGACCTTGTCGGTGTGCGGGGTCGAGGAGCCCTTCTGCACGCCGGCGGCCTTCTTGATGAGCTCCGCGGCGGGCGGCGTCTTCGTGACGAAGGTGAAGGAACGGTCCTCGTAGACGGTGATCTCGACGGGGACGACGTTCCCACGCTGCGACTCGGTCGCGGCGTTGTACGCCTTGCAGAACTCCATGATGTTGACGCCGTGCTGACCCAGGGCGGGTCCGATCGGCGGTGCGGGGGTGGCTGCTCCGGCCTGGATCTGGAGCTTGATGTAGCCGGAGATCTTCTTCTTGGGAGGCATTCGGGTCCTTCGATGGATGGAACGTAGGTCCGCGGCGGCGACCGCGGTCCGTCCCCTAGGCCTTGGTGACCTGGGAGAACGAGAGCTCGACCGGGGTCTCCCGGCCGAAGATGCTGACGAGCACCTGCAGCTTCCGGCTCTCCACGTGGATCTCGGAGATGGTGGCCGGCAGGGTCTCGAACGGACCGTCGGTGACGGTGACCGTCTCGCCGATCTCGTAGTCGACGACGACGGGGGCCGCCTCGCCGCCCTGGGGCTGCGGCGCCTCGCCGTCGGCCTCCGCGGCGCCCGCGGCGACCTGCGGGGGCGAGACGTTGAGCATGGAGATGGCCTCGTCGAGCGTGAGCGGCATCGGGTCGTGGGCGTTGCCGACGAACCCCGTGACGCCCGGCGTGTGTCGCACGACGCCCCACGACTCGTCGGTCAGCTCCATGCGCACCAGCGTGTAGCCGGGGATGCGCACGCGGTTGACCATCTTGCGCTGGCCGTTCTTGATCTCGGCCACGTCCTCGGTCGGCACCTCGACCTGGAAGATGTACTCCTCCATGTTCTGGGTCGTCAGCCGGTGCTCGAGGTTGGCCTTCACGCGCTTCTCGAAGCCTGCGTAGGTGTGGACGACGTACCAGTCGCCGGGCAGCATCCGCATCTCGAGCCGGAACGCGGCCTCGGGGTCGAGCTCGGGCTCGGCGTCGTCGGCCTGGTCCGCGCCGTCGACGGGCTCGTCGGTGGCGCCGGGGGCGTCGTCCCCCGCGGTGGGGGCGTCCGCCTCGGCTCCTGCGTCGGCGCCGTCAGGGGTCGACGCGGCGGCCTCGGCGTCCACGCCCAGGTCGTCGGTCGACGTGCTGTCGTCGCCATGGAAGTCCACAGACACGAGGGAACATCCTCCTTGGATGTGTCGGTCGCGCGACCGGTCGGTCGCACGGGTTCACGGCCCGAGGGCCCTGGTCTCGGCTCAGCCGAACGTCCACAGGGCGAGCTGGCCGAACACGAGGTCCAGCACTCCGACGATGGCCATCATCACGAGGACGAAGACGACGACGACGAAGAAGTACGTGATGAGCTCGCGCCGGGTGGGGCGCACCACCTTGCGGATCTCGGCGAAGACCTGCCGGATGAAGCGCGCGATGCGTGCGAACAGCCCGCGCCGGGGCTCGACCTCCGCCTTGCGTCCGGAGCCGCCCTCGGCGGCCGTCGTCTCGCTCACGTCAACACTGTCCCTCGCCTGTCGCCGGTGGCCCGCTCCCGGCACGGGTGCGGGCGCGCCCACCATCGGTGGGTCGGGCCCGACGGCTGTCGTTCTCCTGCGCCGTCAGGTGCAGGGCAGGAGGGACTCGAACCCTCAACCGCCGGTTTTGGAGACCGGTGCGCTGCCAATTGCGCCACTGCCCTTCGGCGGCGACCCACCACCGTGCGGGCACGGGGAAGTCTGCGGGTCTGACGCCGCCGATGGACCATAGTACGCACCGCCCAGGGCATGGTCGACCGTGGTGCGGAAGGTCACGCGTCACACCCGGCGTCGCGCGACCCCGACGACCGGGTCCCGGACGGGGAGGGACGCCGGGCGCGGACCGTGCCACGATGGTTGTCGTGACGACGACAGCCGACTCCCGTCCCCGCATCTCCGCCCGACTCGCCGGCATCGCCGAGTCCGCGACGCTCGCCGTCGACGCCAAGGCCAAGGCGCTCAAGGCCGAGGGCCGGCCCGTCATCGGCCTCGGCGCCGGCGAGCCGGACTTCCCGACGCCGGACTACATCGTCGAGGCGGCGGTCGCGGCGGCCAAGGACCCGGTCAACCACCGGTACTCCCCCGCGGGTGGCCTGCCCGCGCTCAAGGAGGCGATCGCGGCCAAGACGCTGCGCGACTCCGGCTACCCGATCGACCCGAGCAGCGTGCTCGTGACCAACGGAGGCAAGCAGGCCGTCTTCCAGGCGTTCGCCGCGGTGCTGGACCCGGGCGACGAGGTGCTGCTCCCCTCGCCGTACTGGACCACCTACCCGGAGGCGATCTCGCTGGCGGGCGGCGTGGCCGTGCCGGTGTTCGCCGGTGCCGAGCGCAGCTACAAGGTCGACGTCGACCTCCTCGAGGCCGCCCGCTCGGCGCGCACGAAGGTCCTCGTGCTCTGCTCGCCGTCGAACCCGACCGGCACGGTCTACTCCCGCGAGGAGACCGAGCGCATCGGCCGCTGGGCGCTCGAGCACGGCATCTGGGTGATCACCGATGAGATCTACGAGCACCTCGTGTACGGCGACGCCGAGTTCACGCCCGTCCTGGGCGTCGTCCCCGAGCTCGCCGACACCACCATCGTGCTCAACGGGGTCGCCAAGACGTACGCGATGACCGGATGGCGCGTGGGCTGGCTCGTCGGACCGGCCGACGTCGTGAAGGCCGCGACGAACTTCCAGTCGCACCTGACCTCGAACGTGGCCAACGTCAGCCAGCGCGCCGCCGTCGCCGCCGTGTCCGGCGACCTCACCGCGGTGGCGGAGATGCGGATGGCGTTCGACCGGCGTCGCCGGCTGGTCGTCGACCTCCTGCGGGCGATCGACGGGATCGAGGTGCCGGAGCCGAAGGGCGCGTTCTACGCCTACCCCTCGGTCGAGGGGCTCCTCGGCCGCACGTTCCGCGGCCGGACCCCGCAGACCTCCGCCGAGCTCGCCTCGCTCATCCTCGAGGAGGTCGAGGTCGCGGTCGTGCCGGGCGAGGCCTTCGGCCCGTCGGGGTTCCTCCGGCTGAGCTACGCCACGTCCGACGAGAACCTCACCGAGGCGCTCGGACGCATGGCGGAGCTGCTCCGCTGAACGGAGCACCCCGAGGACGAGGTGGCCACGGGCCCGGCGCGACGGCGCCGGGCCCGTGCCCGTCCCGGGAGCCGGCGCAAGGCGCTGAGAGTCCCGCAGCCCGTGTCTCATCTCCGCCTCATCCCGGCCACGGACACTAGCGTGGGCAGGGCCGCGACGGGCGGCCCGGAGGAGGCTGGGACGTGGACGGACGCAGGAGCGGCACCGCCGGGCCCGCCCGCGCGCCCGCGCGCGACGCCGCGCCGTCGGCCCCCACGCCCGAGGCGGCGGTGCACGAGGAGGCCCCCGACCCCGGAGCGGCCACGCCGACGCAGGCGGACCGCCCGTGGTACCGCCGCAGCACGGTGCGGGCCAAGATCATCCGGACGGTCCTGCTGCTCACCGGCCTCACGCTCGTGGTCGTCGGCAGCACCGCGGTGTGGCTGGAACGGGGCCGGGCCATCGACTCGGTCGACGCGACGCTCCAGCGCACCACCCAGGAGATGGCCGCGCTGCTGAGCGAGGGCGAGGCCGTGAGCGCCGCCGACGGCATCTCCGGCGCGGTCTGGACGGCGATGTCCTCGGAGGTCCCGGCGGACAACGAGGGGGCCATGGGATTCGTCGGCACGGACGCGCGCTGGTGGCAGCCCGGCGGCCTGGACATGGGCGCGGACGACGAGCTCATCGCCGCCCTCACCGCTGCGGTCGAGGACGGGCGAGGGACCATCAGCTCGGTCTCGACGTCGATGGCGACCTACCGGTACGCGATGCTGCCCGTGTCGATCGACCCCGAGGGCAGCCCACCGGGCGCGCCGACGTCGGGCGCCGTGGTCATCGCATTCGACATGGACGCCGAGCTCGCCCCGGTGTGGGCGTCGGCCCGCACCTACCTCGTCGTCTCCGTCGTGTCGATGCTGGTGGTCGGGGTCGTCGCCTGGGTGGTGTCGGGCCGGCTCCTCTCCCCGTTGCGGGAGCTGCGCTCGACCGCGGAGCGCATCACCGAGACCGACCTGTCGGGCCGGATCCAGGCGGAGGGGTCCGACGACGTCGCCGACCTCGCCCGGACGGTCAACGCGATGCTCGCCCGCCTCGAGGGTTCGTTCCGTTCCCAGCGCCGGCTGCTGGACGACGCCGGGCACGAGCTGCGCACTCCGATCACCATCGTCCGTGGGCACCTCGAGCTGATGAACCCCGACGACGCCGACGATGCCCGCCAGACCCGCGAGCTGACGATCTCCGAGCTCGACCGCATGCACCGCCTGGCCGACGACCTCGTCATGCTCGCCAAGGCGGACGCACCGACGTTCGTCCAGCCGGGCCCGACCGACCTGGGGCCGATGCTCGACAACGTGCTGGACCAGATCCGTCAGCTCGGCGAGCGCCGGTTCGTCATCGACGCGCGGCTCGAGGCCGAGGCGGTCGTCGACGGTCAGCGGCTCACGCAGGCCCTCATCCAGCTCGCCGCGAACGCGGTGAAGTTCTCCGCGGCCGGCTCGACGGTCGCGCTCGGTTCGGCGACCGAGTCCGGGCGGCTCCACCTGTGGGTGCGCGACGAGGGCCGCGGCATCGCCCCGGAGGACCAGCGCCGCATCTTCGAGCGGTTCGCCCGCACGAACCGGCCCGGGGAGGAGCGCACGGACGGCAGCGGGCTCGGTCTCGCCATCGTCAGCGCGATCGCCGAGGCGCACGGCGGGCGCGTGGACGTCGCCTCGGAGCCGGGCCGTGGGTCCACGTTCGTGCTCGACCTCCCGGCCCGCGCGCTCGAGCTCGACCTGGACGTCGACCTGGACGCACCGCAGGAGGCCGGTGAGCCCGGCCGGGCCCGGGTCAGCACCACGGAGACAGCTCGCGAAGGGAGCAGGTAGTGGCACAGATCCTCATCATCGAGGACGAGGCGGGCATCGCCTCGTTCGTCACGAAGGGCCTGACGGCTGCCGGGCACCAGCCGACGGCGGTCACCACCGGCAGGGCCGGGCTCGACCACGTCCGCACCGGCGGGTACGACCTCGTCATCCTCGACATCGGCCTGCCGGACGTCGACGGCTTCGAGGTGCTGCAGACCCTGCGCGGCGAGGGGCACACCCTGCCCGTCATCATGCTGACGGCACGCTCGTCGGTCGACGACACGGTGACCGGGCTGGAGTCCGGTGCCGACGACTACATGCCCAAGCCGTTCCGGTTCGAGGAGCTCCTGGCCCGCGTACGCCTCCGGCTGCGCTCGGCCCAGACGGCCTCGTCCGGGGCCGACCCGACCCACCTCCAGGTCGACGACCTCACCCTGGACGTGCGCACGCGGCAGGCCACGGTCGCGGGACGCACCGTCGACCTGTCCGCCCGCGAGTTCGCCCTGCTCGAGACCTTCCTGCTGCACCCCGGCCAGGTGCTCTCCCGCGAGCAGATCCTCTCGCGCGTGTGGGGCTACGACTTCGACCCGGGGTCCAACGTGGTCGACGTCTACGTGCGCTACCTGCGCAAGAAGATCGGTGCGGAGCGCATCCAGACGGTCCCGCGGATGGGCTACCGGCTCGTCACCGGCTGACCGGGCCGCTCGGCTCCTGGCATCGACCCGCGCCGGCCGACCGCGGTCCTCGCCGGTCGACGTCCGTCCTCGCCGCCGGGCGTCAGTCGTCGGGGCTCTCGGCGCTCTCGGGGCTGTCGGGCGAGTCCGGGCTCTCGACCGGGGCCGGAGCGGGCGCCGGCACGGGTGCCGGGGCAGGCGCGGGTGCAGGCGGCGGAGCCGGTGCGGGCGCGGGCGCGGGGGGCGGCTCGGGCGAGGCGGCCGAGACGGAGCTGCGCTCCGGCGGCACCGTCGTCGCCTCCTCCGTGGGCGAGGCCGGCTCGGTGGTGGGCTCCTCGGCCCCGTCCGTGGTCGACTCCCCCGTCCCGTCCGTCGTGGACTCCCCGGTCCCGTCGCTGCTCGACTCCGACGGCGAGACGCGGGCCGGGGGGATCCGCACGGAGTCCAGCTCCACGTCCTCGGCCTCGGCACCGGCCAGGACGGTCCCTCCGACGACGGCGACGGCCGACAGCGACCCGACCGCGATCCACGACGCCTTCGTGCGCATCCGTGCTCGTCCCTTCCGGTGCTCGACGGTCGGCGGCAGGTCGCCCGCCGACCCGACCATCCTCGTCGCGGGCGGTGAGGTCGTGCCCAGCGGCGGATGAGAGGACTCTCATCCACGGCGACCGGGGGCGTCGGACGACCGGCCCCGGACCGGCGTCCCGGCTGGTCAGCCGACGGGCGGCGGCACGACGAAGGGGCCGGTCACGCGGCCGGCGGTGAAGTCTCGCGCGCGGGCCAACCAGGCCTCCGCGGTGACGAGCCGCCCCTCGGCGTCGGCCCGCCACCTCCCGTCGGCCCGCTTGGCCCCCGCCACCAGCGACAGGGTGACGCCGGCGGCCCGGGTGCAGACCTGGACGGGATCGACCATCTGCTCGCAGAGCTGCGTCCAGCGCGCGAGCACGTGCGGGACCGCCGGGTACCGGTCGGGCGCGAGGTGGACGAGGACCGAGACGTGGCCCAGCAGGCAGGCGAGGTCGTCGCTGCGGTGGCCGGGCCCGAGAGAGTCGACGTCGAGCAGGCTCGAGACCGCGGTGATCCCCTCCCGGGGGTCCATGAGCACGTTGGCCTCGTAGAAGTCCCCGTGCACGGGCACGACGGGCTGCGGCGGACCGGCGTGGAGGAGCTGGTCGATACCGGCGGCGAGCGCCCTCGTGCGCGCCTCGGCCTCGGGGACGACGGTCGCCGCCGCGTGGGCGTAGTGGTTCGCCCGCTCGGACCAGGCCGAGCGGCGGGCCAGCTGGAGGGCCGCGGGCGGCAGGGTGTCGAGCGTGCGCACGAGGGCGTGCAGCACGGCGTCGGTCTCGTGCCCCGGACCGCGGTGCAGCACGCGCGCGAGCGACTCCCCCTGCCCCTCGGCGAGGACGGCGAGCCCGGCCGGCTCCTCCGCGACCACCGCCGGCGCGGGCACCCCAGCGGAGGTGAGCATCCGGTGGCGCCCGACGAGGTCCGCGAGCGAGACCGGCCGGACCACCTTGACGTAGTGGACGCGCCCGGAGGCGCCCGTCGCGCGCAGGACCGCGCGGCGCGTGGGTCGATAGGCGACGAGCTCGAGCGTGACCTGCTCACCGAGCCGCTGGGACATCTTCGCGGAGTCGCACGCGGTGGCCAGCGCGGGCAGCTCCGGGTCGGCCGGGTGCCGCCACAGGTGGACCACCGGGCCACGGCCGTCCGGCGGCTCGAGACGGACGAGCCCGGGCCCCGCCGCGCGGGTGAGACGTGCGGTGGTCGCGCACAGGTACTCCTCCGTGCGCTTGCGCGACCCGTCGGCGGCGGTCCGCTCGACCGTGGCGGTGTAGCCGACCGTCACGCCCGCGCCCGGGCGGTGGTGGACGGTGTGCACGGCCCACTCCACGAGCCTGCCGTCGTCGGGCACGAGGGCGGACGTGAGGACGTCACCGGCGTCGGGCCCCGTCAGCAGGGCGACGTCGGCCGGCTCCCTCATCGCCGCCGCCGAGATGCTCATGACGAAATAAGATCACACGCGCGCGGCCCGTGCGCCATCGAGGCGCCCGAGCCGCTCCCGGCCCGCGTCCGACCCCCTGTCCTGGCATGATGTCCCGATGCGCGACCTGGGCCGGCTCCCCAAGGCCCACCTGCACCTGCACTTCACCGGCTCCATGCGCGTGTCCACGCTGCTCGACCTCGCCGAGGACGAGGGCGTCCGGCTCCCCGCGAACCTCACGGACGACGTCGCGCTGCGCGTCCCCGCCGACAAGCGCGGCTGGTTCCGGTTCCAGCGGTCCTACGACACCGCGCGCGCCGTCGTCCGGTCCGAGGCCGCGATGCGCCGGATCGTCGCGGAGGCCGCCGCCGACGACGCCGCCGAGGGCTCGCGCAGGCTGGAGATCCAGGTCGACCCCACGAGCTACGCCCCGTACGTGGGCGGTCTCACGCCCGCCCTCGAGATCGTGCTCGACGAGGCCGCCGCGGCGTCCCGGGCGACGGGCGTCCAGGTGGCCGTCATCGTCGCCGCGTCCCGCACCCGGCACCCGCTCGACGCCCGCACGCTGGCCCGTCTCGCGGCCCTCCACGCGGGGGACGGCCCGGGTCAGGTCGTCGGGTTCGGCCTGAGCAACGACGAGCGCCGCGGCACGACCTCCGACTGGGCGGCGGCCTTCCGCATCGCCCGCCAGGCCGGTCTCGCGGCGATGCCGCACGGCGGCGAGCTCCTCGGGCCCGACCACGTGGCCGACGTCGTCACGCACCTGCGGCCCGACCGGCTCGGGCACGGCGTGCGGCTCGCCGAGTCCCCCGACCTCCTCGCCCGGGTGGTCGACGCGGGGATCGCCCTCGAGGTGTGCCCCGCCTCCAACGTCTCGCTCGGGGTGTACCCGACCGCCGCCGACGTGCCGCTGCGGAGCCTGCTCGACTCCGGCGCCACGCTGGCTCTCGGTGCCGACGACCCCCTGCTGTTCCTCTCCCGCCTCACCGACCAGTACGTCGCCGCCCGCGAGGTCCACGGCCTCGGCGACGCCGAGATCGCCGGCCTCGCCAAGGGCTCGCTGCGCGCGTCCCGGGCCCACCGTCGCGACGTCGCACGCTGGGTCGCCGAGGTCGACGAGTGGCTCGCGGAGCCCGCGTGACCGCTCGACTGCGGTGGTGGCGACGCCTCACGCTCGCCGTCGCCGACCTCGTCTCGCCGCCCGCCGGCCGGCAGGTGCGGCTGCGTCCCGGGTCGCGGCGCACGGTCGCCCGGCTCTCGCGCACCGCCACGTCGATGCGGCTCCTCGACGGGACGTTCGTCCGCGTCCATCGCGTCGGCGCACCCGGCGCCGGCGCCGAGCACGAGAACCCCGACGTCCCCGGCGACGGCCGGGTGACGTTCGTGCTCCTGCACGGCGTGGGACTCTCCTCGATCTACCTGCTTCCGCTGGCCGAGGACCTCGCGGAGCACGGCGAGGTCCTCCTCGTCGACCTGCCCGGCTTCGGCGACGTCCCGCCGCCGGCGACGACGCTCGGCATCGCCGGCCTCGCCGAGGTCGTCGAGGACGTGCTGGCCGCCGGCGGGGTGCACGACCCGGTCCTCGTCGGCCACTCGATGGGCGCCCAGGTCGCGGTGGAGATGATGGCCCGGCAGCCGGACGCCCTGCGCCGGGCCGTGCTCGTAGCGCCGCCCGTCAACGCCGCGGAGCGCCGCCCGCTCACCCAGCTGTGGCGGTACCTGCAGTCGGCGGTCCACGAGACGCACCGGCTCCGGCTGCTCGCCACCCGCTCCTACCTCACGGCGACCACCCGCTGGGTGGCGGACATCCTGCCCGAGGTGATGGGCTACCGGATCGAGGACCGGCTCGCGCTCGCGGGACCGTCGGCACGGGTGACGATCCTGCACGGTGAGCACGACCGCCTCGTGCCCGAGACCTGGGCCGGGGAGCTCGCCGGGCGCGTGCGGAGCTGCACGGTGGCACTCGTCCCGGGTGCGGCACACTCGGTGGTCGTCGAGGACCACCCTGCCGTCGTACGCGCCGCCCTGACCCACCTCGCCGACGACGAACGGCACGGGCCGGGCTCCGCCGTCCCGCCCGGCTCCCCCTCCGACGACGGGCACGGCCTGTCCGACGGGCCGTGACGCGGCGGCGGCACCCTCGGACCGGGGAGCACCTGCGGCGCGCCGCGGAGCTTGCCACCCGGCCGCTCGCGCACGGCCTGGACTACGCGTGGGTGGCCGCGACCGCGGCGACCTCCGCGCGCGGCATGCTCAGGCGCGACGGCTGGCGCCCGGCCCTGCACGCCTCCCCCGACGGCGTCGACGACGCCGGTGCCGCCCCCGTCATCCTTCTTCCCGGGGTCTACGAGTCGTGGCACATGCTGGCCCGGGTCGGGCGCGCGCTGGCCGGTGCGCGGCACCCGGTGGGCGTCGTCCCGGACCTCGGCCTCAACGCCCGCACCGTGGCCGACGGCGCGGCCGCCACGACCGCGTTCCTGGCCGGGCTCGACCTCACCGGGGTGGTGCTCGTCGCCCACAGCAAGGGCGGGCTCGTCGGCAAGGCGGCGATGCTCGGGCCCGAGGGGCACCGGGTGGCGGGGATGGTCGCGATCGCCACGCCGTGGCGCGGCTCGAGGTGGGCGCAGGCGTTCCCGCCGCGCTCCGTCGTCGGCGGCCTGCGGCCCTCGGCGCCGGACCTCGTGAGCCTCGCCCGCCGCACGGAGGTCGACGCGCGGATCGTCTCCCTCGCCCCCGCGTGGGATCCGCACGTGCCGGGTGGCTCGTACCTGCATGGGGCGACGAACGTCCGACTGGCCGAGCGCGGGCACTTCCGCCCGCTCGGGTCCCCGGCGGTCCACGCCCTCGTCGCCCGGCACGTGGCCCGGCTGTCCGGGCGCCCCGCCGCGCGCCCGGACTGACCAGGTCCGCGGACGAGCGTAGGCCGGGCCGTCAGGCCGCTCGCCGCAGCTTCCCGCCGCGCCGCTCGCACCGGTCCCGCAGCTGATCGAGGTCGACGCCCGGGTCCAGCTCGCGGGCGTTGAGGACCACGTCGAGCGGGCCCGCCGAGGCTCCCGCGTACTCGGTGAGCGCCCAGTCGATCGCCCCGAGGATCGTGGAGTGGGGATTCCCGAACACGCCCCCGCCGATGAGCGTGAGCACCACGCGACGCCGCCCGGTGGCGGCCGCCGCGAGCAGCGTCCCCAGGTAGGCGGCACGCAGCAGCGTCCGGGCGACGTCGAGCAGCGCACCGGTCGGCGGACGGCCGTCGCCGTAGAGGCCGGAGGCGAGCGTGGAGGTGCACACCTGCGCGATGCGCGTCCCTGGGGGCACCGACCCACGCCAGCTCGCGCCGAGAGCCACCTCGACGTCGTCGTGCACGCCGACCCGGATGTCCTCACGGCGCTCCGCGAGCGCACGGACCACGGCGTCGACGTCGGCCAGGTCACCTGGCCGCAGGTATCCGCCGACGGCGCGACCGATGCGCGCGGGCAGCGCGTCGGCGAGAAGCTCGACCTGACGGTCGTCCGTCTGAACGAAGGTGCCGCCGGCGCCGTCCGGGGCGGCGTGGTGCCGCAGGAGGGCACCGGGGAAGGCCCCGATCGCGGCGCGGGGGCCCTGCGTGGGGTCGGAGAGGTACTCGGGGACCGGGACGAGCCTCGGTGACGGGGCCTCGAGGCAGTTGAGCTGGGAGGCGACCTGGAACAGCGTGTCCCGCGCGGCGAACGCCTGCAACGCACCGATGTCCGTGAGCGGGTGGGCGCCGACGAGCACCGAGAGGGTCGCTCCGGCCGGAGCGTCCCCCGGATCGTCCGTCGGTGCCGCGGCGGCGGCAGCGCGCAGCTCGGCGAGGGTCGGCGTGGTGAACCGGCCGGCCCGCCAGGTGCGGGGCCCGACGACGAGGTCGTACCCGCCGTCGGGTGTCCGCCGCAGCGAGGCGCTGCCGTCTCGCAACGCACGGTCGGCCCGGCCGACCACATCGGCGTCGCCCCGACCGAGCGTGGCGGCCACGGCTGTGCCAGCGGCTTCGATCTCCGCCCGTGTGCCGCGCAGGAGGGTGTCAAGGAGGTCGGGGACGGCGGTCACGGGTGCCTCCGGGGCAGACGTTCGGGCGGGAAGGGGGCCAGTGGTGGGCTCGGGCGCGGAGCAGGTCAGAGCTCGACGCCGAGGAGCACCGGTTCGGGGACGAGCTCGACCCCGTAGGCCGCCCGCACGCCGTCGCGGACCTCGCGGGCGAGCGCGACGACGTCGGACGCCCGCGCGCCGCCCCGGTTGGTCAGGGCGAGCGCGTGCCGGCTGGAGATCGCCGCCGGTCCGGGCATGCCGTGCCCCTTGTGGAACCCGGCATGGTCGATGAGCCAGGCGGCCGAGGTCTTCACCCACGTCGCGCCCGACCCGTCCGGCGCGGGCGCGTCGAACCGCGGCGCGGCCTGCGGCAGCTCCGCGGCCCGGTCGGGCGGCAGGATCGGGTTGGTGAAGAAGGACCCGGCGGACCAGGTGTCGTGGTCATCGGCCTCCAGCACCATGCCCTTGCCGCGGCGCAGCTCGAGCACGGCGGCACGGACGTCGGTCGAGGGGGCACGCTGCCCGATCTCGACGCCGAGCGTGCGGGCGAGCTCGGCGTACCGCACGGGCGCGGACATCACGCTCGCCGGGGTCTGGAAGGAGACCGACAGGACGACCCAGCGACCGGTCGGGCCCCAGGTGCGGCCTCCCCCGGCGCCGGTGTCGGTGAGGGAACGCTTGAGGACCGAGGTGCGGTAGCCCAGGCCGAGGTCCATGAGGGCGAGCGTGCGCGGCCGCCCCGCGAGGCGGTCCCACGCCCGCACGTGCGAGAGCACGCCCGCGACCTCCTGCCCGTAGGCGCCCACGTTCTGCACGGGGGTCGCCCCGGTGGAGCCGGGGATCCCGGACAGGGCCTCGAGGCCCGAGGCACCGTCGGCCACCGCGCGGGCCACGACGTCGTCCCACACGGCGCCGGCCGGCGCCGTGAACTGCCCGCCGCCGCACCCCTGGACGCTGTCCACGTCGAGCTCACGGCGCGTGTCGCGCACGACGATCCCGTCGAACCCGGCGTCGCCGACGAGCAGGTTGGAGCCGCCGCCCAGCACGAGCAGCGGTGTCCCGTCCGCGTCGGCCGCCCGCACCGCGTCGACGATCTCGGCCTCGGACCCGGCGTCGACGAGCGTCCCGATCGGGCCGCCGACCCGCAGGGTGGTCGCCTCGGCGAACGTGGTCGGCGCGATCGCGTCGGCCCCCGGCGTGGGGCCGGGGGGTGTCGCCGTGGCCGGCGGCGTCGTCGTGCCCGCGGCCGTCGGGCCGGCGCCGCGCCCGCGAACCTCGCTCACACGGACCTCGCGAGGTCGACGAGCACGCGGGCGCGCGTGAGGACGGCGACCCCCTCGTGGCGCACGTCGACGTCGACTCGCACCGTTGTGCCCTCGACCTGGCCGGCTACGCCCGTCACCTCGAGCTCTGTCCCGCCGCCCGCCGGGACCACGACGGGGCGGGCGAACCGCGTCTGGACGTCGAGGACGGCTCCCGGGCCGCCCGCCCAGGTCTCGACGAGCGCGGCGGCGATGCCGAGCGTGGCCATCCCGTGCGCGATGACGCCGGGCAGGTCGACGGACGCTGCCACGGCGTCGTCGTGGTGGATGGGGTTGAAGTCCCCCGACGCGCCGGCGTAGCGGACCAGGGTGGTGCGGGTGACCGGCACGGTCTCCCGCAGGACCTCCTCGCCGACCTCGGGCACGGGGCGGGGCGCGGCGCTCATGCGTCGCCCCGCACGGCGAGGGTGGACGTGACGGTGGCGACGGGGGCCTCGGTGCCCGCCTCGGCGATCTCGGCCCGGGTCGTCACGAGCGTGAGGGCCCCGCGGGCGAGGATCCGTTCGACGAGGACGCTGGTCCGCAGCCGGTCCCCCGCGACGATCGGCCGGTGGTGGGTGATCCGCTCGTCGGCGTGGACCACGCGGGAGAAGTCGATGCCCGACTCCGGGGACGCGACGTAGGACTGCTCGGCGCGCTGCGCGAGCACGACCGCGAAGGTCGGCGGTGCCACGACGCCCGCGTAGCCGGCGGCGCGGGCCGCCTCGTCATCGGTGTGCAGCGGGTGCGTCGCACCGGTCGCCTCGGCCATCTCGACGATCTTCGCCTCGGACACGACGTAGGTCTCGGTCGGGGCATAGGTGCGCCCCGCGAGCGTCGGGTCGACGCCGGCGGGGCGCGGTGGGGTCTCGGTCATCCATCCAGGTTAGCCGCGGGCGGTGACGTCGTCCCCCCAGGGATCAGCGGGTCTCGCGGTGACCGGTCTTCGTGTTGCAGCGCGGGCAGAACTTCTGCAGCTCGAGGCGGTCCGGGGTGTTCCGCTTGTTCTTCTTGGTGATGTAGTTCCGGCCCTTGCAGTTCTCGCAGGCCAGGGTGATCTTGGGGCGGATGTCCGCCGACTTGGTGGCCATGATGTCCTCGTTCCTGTCGCTGAGCCCACCACCGCCGATGTGCGGTGCGGGCGCGGTAGCGGGAGGGGGGCTCGAACCCCCGACCTCACGATTATGAGTCGTGCGCTCTGACCAGCTGAGCTACCCCGCCACGCGGCCACGAACGGCGTCCACGCGCGGGCGCAGGCTGTATCCGTGAACCAGAGCCCCGAAAGGGAATCGAACCCTTGACCTTCTCCTTACCATGGAGACGCTCTGCCGACTGAGCTATCGGGGCGTGCCCGACGACAAGCTCATCGAGGCAGCGCGGACGAGCCTACAACGCGGCGACGGCGCCGGGCCAACCACGAGGGCCCGGGCACGCGGTGAGTGTGCTCACAGGCCCCGCTCACCGGCGTCGCCGCGCCGCACGACGACGAAGGCCGGACCCGCATGCGGGTCCGGCCGGTCGTGGCGAGTGCAGGATTCGAACCTGCGAAGCTTGCGCGGCTGATTTACAGTCAGCTCCCTTTGGCCGCTCGGGCAACTCGCCGGGCATCCCTCAACGGGTGCGGATGGCACGATATCAACATCCGGGCGCAGGTCCGTAGCCACCTGGGCGAGTCCTGCGTCACCCACCGCCCCGCCAGCGGGGCCCGTCTACCAGCCGGAGGCTCACATGGCCGACTCCTCGTTCGACATCGTGTCCAAGGTCGACCGCCAGGAGGTCGACAACGCGGTCAACCAGGCACGCAAGGAGATCGGCCAGCGCTACGACTTCCGCGGCGTCGGCGCCGACGTCACGCTCAAGGGCGATGTCGTGTCGATGGCCGCCAACACGGCCGAGCGCGTGCTCGCGGTCCTCGACGTGCTCGAGACCAAGCTCGTGCGCCGCGGCGTCTCGCTCAAGGCCCTCGACCTCGGCGAGAAGGAGCCCGTGCAGTCCGGCAAGGAGTTCCGCCTCGCCGGCCCGCTGAAGGAGGGGCTGGACCAGGACGTCGCGAAGAAGATCACCAGGCTGATCCGCGACGAGGGGCCCAAGGGCGTGAAGGCCAACATCACCGGTGACGAGATCCGCGTGAGCAGCAAGTCGCGCGACGACCTCCAGTCCGTCATCGCCCTGCTCAAGCGCGCCGACGACATCGACGCCGCGCTCCAGTACGTCAACTACCGCTGACCCGGGCAGAACCCCGCCGAGCAGCCCCGGTCAGGCCGGGTCGCCGAGCAGCCTCTCCAGCGCGTCGACCGTCTCGACCTCGACGACGGTGTCGCCGACAGCGGGGGTGGCGATGACGTGGGCGACCGCACGGCCCGCCTGGTCGGCGGTCAGCCACTCCTTCTTCCCCTTCGTGCGGGAGCGCGTGACGACCGGCCCCAGCAGGAGGGACGACGCACGTGGCGACCCGCCCGCCTCGGCGCTGACCACCTGCCGGAGCATGAGCTGGGCGGCACCCGCCATGCTCACCGGCCCGGCGGTCGCCGCCGCCTCTCGCGCGGCGGTGCCGGTGATGAACGTGTAGGTACCGTCGGCGGGCAGGGCGCGCACGAGTGCCCGGGCGAGCGCGACGTGCGTGGTGACCGTGCTGACGAAGTCCCGCCGCCAGGTCTCCTCGGTCAGCTCCCAGACATGCTCACCCTGGTGCCAGCCGCCGATCGCGGCGACGACGTCGGTGACGCCGCGATCGGCGACCCGTGCGGCGAGCGCCTCCGCGTCCTCGAACGACTCGTACGGGTGGTCGACGAGCAGGAGCCGCGTCGCCAGGTCGGCACCGATCAGGTCACGGAGCTCGGCGAGCCGCCCCGGACGGGCACTCGGCACGACGACGCGCGCGCCGGCCGTGAGCAGGGCCCGGACGATCCCCTCTCCGACGTTGCCGGTGCCCCCGGCGACGAGGACGACGCGTGCGGACAGGTCGTGGGCAGTCATGGCAGCCTCCCAGGTGCGCCGGGACGGCGGCGCAGACCAGACGATACGCCGACGCCGCACGGCGTCCGCCGCCGGCCGGTACCCGCCGCACGGGCCGGCCCACCCGGCCGGCCCACCCGGCGGGCGCACCCGCCACTCAGGGTCGGTCGCCGATCGACCCCGCGCCCGTGTCCGGGCGCGCCCCCGAGGACTCCGCCGAACGCGGTTCCCCGGACAGCGCGAGCAGCCGCGGCAGCAGGTCGGCGAGCGTGACGACGCCGACCCGCCCGTCCTCGCCGGTGACGAGCGCGATGTGGTGCCGGCCGACGCGCATGAGGTGCGTGGCCTCGGTCAGCGGTGTGTCCGCGGCGATTCCGAGGAGCGGCCGCACGTACGGCGCGACGGGCGCGTCCGGGCCGGGCGCGAGCAGGGTGTCGCGCACGTGCAGCACCCCCGTGTACCGGCCGGCGGTGCCGATGATGAGCCGCAGGTGTCCCGAGCTGCGGGCGAGGTCGCGTGCCTGCCCGGCCGTCGCGTCGGGCGCGAGCGCGGTGACCTCTCCGCCGTCGAGAAGGTCCGCCATCGTCGCGGCCCTCAGGTCGAGCACCCGGGAGAGCGACGCGTAGGAGAGCGGGTCGAGCGCCCCGACCTCGGCCGAGTGCTCGACGAGGTGACGCAGCGCGTCGGGGTCCTGCCCGGTGTTGACCTCGTCCACGGGCTCCACGCCGAGGCGCCGCACGATCCCGTTGGCCTGGCCGTTGAGCATGCGCAGCAACGGGCGGGTGACCCAGAGAAATCCGCGCATGGGGATCGCGAGCAGCATCGCCGACCGCTCCGGGTGGGCGATCGCCCAGGACTTCGGCGCCATCTCACCGACCACGAGGTGGATGAACGTGACGACGACGAGGGCAGCGACGAACGCGGCGATGTCGGCGGCCACGTACGGCATGCCCGTGACCTCCAGCAGCGGCGTCAGCGCGTGGTGGACGGCCGGCTTCGTGATCGCACCGAGCGCGAGGGTGCAGACCGTGATGCCGAGCTGCGAGCCCGCGAGGAGCAGCGTGAGCTCCGCGCCGCTGCGCAGGGCCGCCCGCGCGGACCTCGAGGTGGGCGCGAGCTCCTCGATGCGATGCCGCTTGGCGGAGACGAGGGCGAACTCGGTCGCCACGAAGAACGCGCTGGCGGCGACGAGCGCGACCGTCACCGCGACCACGACGAGCGGGCTCATGACTGCTCCTCGCCGTCGTCGGTCCGGTGGGTCCCACGGGGCGCGTCGCGCCCGGTACGTCCCTCGCCGAGGAGCGCCTCGTCATCCGGGGTCGGCAGGCTGAGCGTGAGTCGCAGCCGGCTCGGGACCCACTGGTCCACCTCGAGGACCTCCGCGTGGAGCACGCCCGGCCGCGGGTCGTCGGTGCGCGCGAACTCGCCGGGGTCGATGGGCAGCTCCACGTCGAACGCGTCGCCGACCTCGGGCAGGCCGTCCGCCAGGTCGATGGCCAGCCCGGCGATCGTCTCGTAGTCCCCCTCGGGGATCGTCACCCCCAGCGCGCGGCCGACCTCGTCGAGATGGACGGCGCCAGGGGCCTCCCACTCCCCCTCGTGCCGGCCGGCGGCGACCTCCTGCGGGGCGGGGTCGTGCTCGTCGGCGATCTCGCCGACAACCTCCTCGGCGAGGTCCTCGAGCGTGAGCACGCCGGTGAAGCCGCCGTACTCGTCGACCACGCAGGCGATCCGCCCGCCGTGCCCGAGGTCCTCCATCGCCGAGGTGAGCGAGGCCAGGTGGGACACGACGAGCGGCTCGCGCATGATCGCGGTGATCGGCGCATCGTCCGGCAGGTCCGTGCCGAGCAGGTCGTTGAGGTCGACCACGCCGAGGACCTGCTCTGAGTCCTCGGCGAGCACGGGATAGCGCGTGTGCCCGCCCGCCATCACCTCGCGCAGCTCCCCGACGCTGAGGGAGTCACGGACGACGTCGACCTGCGCGCGCGGGATCATCGCGTGCTCGACGTCGCGCTCGGGAAAGTCCAGCACGCGGTCCAGCAGCGTCGACATCGCGGGCGAGAGCGTGGCCGCCTCCCGGGACTCGGCGACGATGCTGCGCAGGTCCCGGGCGGTCGCCGAGTGCTCGACGTCGTGCACCGGCTCGATCCTCAGCAGCCGCAGCAGCAGGTTGGAGGCCTGGTCGAAGATCGTGATGAGCCACCCGAGCAGGCGCAGGTACCAGGTGGTCGACAGCGCGAGCCGCTCGGCCACCGGTCCCGGCGCGGCGATCGCCAGGTTCTTCGGCACGAGCTCGCCGAAGAGCATCTGGACGAACGTGGACACCACGAGCGCGACGCCGGTGCCGAGCGCGAGCGCGAGCGCCATCTGCAGACCGGCCGAACCGAGCAGGTCGCCGACCGCCTGCCCGACCAGCGGTTCGGCGACGTACCCGACGAGCAGCCCGGTCACGGTGATGCCGAGCTGGGCGCCGGAGAGCATGAACGAGGTGCGCCGGGTGATCTGGAGGGTGCGCCGTGCCGCCGCGTCACCGGCCTCGGCCCGTGCGGCGAGAGCCGACCGGTCGACGGTGATGTAGGCGAACTCCTGGGCCACGAAGTACGCCGTGGCGGCGGTGATGACGACGATGACGACCAGTCCGACGCCGATCGAGACCACCGGGTTCACTCCGCTCCCCCCGGGCGCAGGCGGGCAGGGGGCGCGGGGCTGGTACTTCGGCCGGGCATCGGTGTCCTCGGGTCGGGGCGGAGCGGGTGGGAGGCAGGCTACTAGGACGAGCACCCCTCGTCGCACGCCCGGTGCACGGAGCCCCTCCCGACGCGCGTCGGGCACGGCGGCGCCGACCTACTCTGGGTGCGTGCCCCACGATCCCTCGAGCTACGGCGCCGCTCCCCGCCCCGGCCGCCGGTCGACGGACCCCTACTCGAGCGACCTGGAGTCGATGCGCACGGCCGCCGACCACTCCCCCTGGGCCCCGGTCGCCACCGCCGCCGACCACGCGCACCCTCGCGCGGCCCCCGGGGTGGGGCGTCACGCTCCCGCGACGTCGTGGACCTCGCTCCGGCCGAAGGTCGGTGCCACGCTGCACGGTCTCGTGCGGATCGGACGCTGGCTCATGGTGCCCCTGATCGTGATGTTCGTCGTCGGCGTCGTCCTGCACTCGCGGATGAGCGACGGAGCGACGGACGTGCCGCTGGACGGGACACCGGTGACGATCGAGGTCGAGCGCGGCTCCGACGTCTGGCTGTGGGCACCCGAGCAGGCCCCGGCCGTGAGCTGTGCCGGCACGGACTCCGCGGGGCTCGGCCTCGACCCGCGCTGGCTCCTGCGACAGCTGACGAACGACGACCACGTGTCGACCCACGTCATGCCCAGCGGGTCGACCGGCACGTTCGAGATCGTGTGCGAGCCCGCCGAGGAGACCACCCAGGCCGCACCGCAGGCGACGGAGCACGCCCGCGTGGCACCGGCGCCGTCCCCCCGTGCCCTCGCCGCCTTCTACCTGCTCGCGCGCGCGAGCACCCTGGGGACCGTCGTCGTCGCCGCCGCTACCGCCGTCCTGTGGATCGTCTGGGGGATCCTGCGCGCGGCCCGCGTCCTGCCCCGGCTGCGCTGACTCCGGGTACCTGACGACGCCGGCCCGGGCCGGACCGGCTCAGCCCGGACCGGCTCAGACCAGCGGGCCGACGTCGTCGTGCCCGCGGGCGATCTTGGTCATCGCCTCGCGGGCGACCACCTTGACGCGCTCGCGCACGTGGGCGTCGGTCTCGCCGAGGCGCCGCTCGAAGGCGTCCAGCGTCTCCCAGCCGACCCAGTCGGTCCAGGGCACGCCCGCGGCGTCGAGCTCGGCGGTCAGGCCCTCGCGGCCCGCGCGCTCCGGGCCGGCGCCGACGACCCCGGCCCGGGCGTCCTCCACCACGTGGCCGATCGTCTGCTGCGCGTCGGACTTGGTCGAGCCGATGAGGCCGACGGGTCCGCGCTTGATCCAGCCCGTGACGTAGACCCCCTGGACGGTCTCGCCGTCCTCGCCCAGCACGCGGCCCTCGACGTTGGGGATGATCCCGCCGCGCACGTCGAACGGGAGGCCGTCGATCGGGGCCGAGTAGTAGCCGACCGCGCGGTAGACGGCCTGCACGGGCGTCTCGACGAGCCGGCCGGTCCCGCGGACCGAGCCGTCACCGGTGAGCTCGGTGCGCTCGGTGCGCAGGGCGGTGACCCCGTCCTCGGGCGAGCCGAGGACGGCCGCCGGGGAGTGGAACAGGTGCAGGTGGATGCGGCGCGAGGCGGTGAGCGTCGAGGGGTCGCGCATCGCGAGGTCCATCAGCGTGTTGACGACCTGCTTGGTCTGGTTCGAGGAGCGGATCGCCTCCTCCGAGCCCTCGTCGAAGTGGAAGTCCTCCTCGTCGACGAGCAGGTCGACGTCGGGCACCTTGGCGAGCTCGCGCAGCTCGAGCGGCGTGAACTTCACCTGGGCGGGCCCGCGGCGGCCGAACAGGTGGACGTCCGTGACGGGCGATGCCTCCAGGCCGGCGACGACGTTGGCCGGCACCTCGGTGCTCATCAGGTCCTTCGGGTGCTTGGCCAGGATCCGTGCGACGTCGAGCGCGACGTTGCCGACCCCGAGGACGGCGATCTCGCGCGCCTGGAGCGGCCACGTGCGCGGCACGTCCGGGTGGCCGTCGTACCAGGAGACGAAGTCTGCGGCGCCGTGGACCCCGGGCAGGTCGACGCCCGGGATGTCGAGCGGGACGTCGGCGTCGGCGCCGGTGGAGACGATGACGATGTCGTAGAGCTCGCGCAGCCGCTCCAGGCTCACGTCGCGGCCCACGGCCACGTTGCCCAGGAGGCGCACGTCGCCGCGCGAGAGTACCTTCTCCAGGGCCCGGATGATGGCCTTGATGCGAGGGTGGTCGGGCGCGACGCCGTATCGCACGAGCCCGAAGGGGGCCGGGAGCCGTTCGATGAGGTCGATGCGGACGTCCAGCCCCGAGGCGGAGAGGATGTCGGCGGCGTAGGTGCCGGCGGGTCCGGCCCCGACCAGGGCCACGTGCAGGGGGCGTGCGGCGGTCACTGCGTCCTCTCGGCGGGCGGGATAGGTCCGCGGGCCAGTCTACGGCGGCGGCGCCCGCGGCGAACGGCGGTCCGCGTGAGGTCAGCCGCGCCGGCGGGGCGCCTTGGCGAGCAGACCGGCCCCGCCGACGACGACGAACGCCCCGAACACCCACCACGCCGCGGTGCCCCGGACGGCCTCGAGCGGGTCCTCGGGCCGCTCGGGCACCGCGACGAAGGTCGGTGCGTCGACCGACGGCGCCTCGTGGACCGGGCTCGGCGGCCCCGGGGCTGCGCCGTCGTCGACGAACGACAGCGCGTCGTAGGGCGCCACGCTGCCCCAGCCGAGGAGGTCGTCGCGCTCGCCGGGGACCGTGCGCACGGCGGTGACCATGAGCCGGTGGGCCCACTGCGCCGGCGTCTCGTCGGGGTACATCGAGGCGACCAGCGCGGCGGAGGCGGCGACGTACGCCGTCGCCCAGCTCGAGGCGGCCTCGCCGCCGCCACCGGTGTAGCACTCCTCGCCGGTGACGTACGCGTAGTAGGCGGGGTCGCCGGGCGCCGCGATCTCGACGTGCTCGCCGGGGATGGAGTCGTCGGTCGCCTCGCCCTCGATCGTGGTCGCCGTCACCGCCAGGGCGCCGGGGTAGGCGGCGGGGTAGCGCGGTCCCGGCGTGTCGTCGTCGGCGGTCCGCGCGTTCCCGGCGCTCGCCACGACGAGGGAGCCCGCCGCGCTCGCGTGCTCGACGGCCTCCCGGAGCTCGGGGACGTCTGTGGGGAGGGACATCGAGACCGAGATGATCTGCGCGCCCTGGTCGGCGGCCCAGCGGATGCCCTCGGCCATGCGCCCGACGTCCGTGCCGTAGCCGGCCTCGATGAGCTCGTCGTCCTCGGTGGTGACGTAGACGCGCACGGGCAGGATCTGGGCCTCGGGAGCCAGGCCGACCACGTGGGTGCCCTCGGGGTCGCGCGCGGCGATGAGGCTGGCCGCGGCGGTGCCGTGGAAGTGGAAGTCGGTCCGGCCGTCCGAGCTCGACAGGGGCGGGCCCTCGGTGACGGTCTCCGAGCCGGGCACGGTGCCCATGGAGTCCAGGCCCGGCAGCACGGCCTCGTCCGCCGGCAGATGCGGCTCGCTGGGCGCGACCCCGGAGTCGACGACGGCGACGGTCACGCCCTCGCCGCGGGACAGCTCCCACGCCTCCTCGACGCCGAGGGCCGGGAGCACCGGCGAGGGCTCGGTCGGTATCTCCTCGGGGGTGCAGGCGTCGGGCAGCTCGGCCCGCCAGACCGGTCCGATCCGGGCCCGGGACGGGTCGACCGTTGTCGCCTGCACCTGGCCGGCCCGGCCCGGCGACGCCTCGGCGGGCGCGCCCGGGGCGCCGGAGACCAGGAGCGGGGTGGCGAGCACGGCGGCGCCCGCCAGGACCGCCGCCAGCGCACCTCCGGGCCGATCGCCACGACGCCCCCGCCCGTGCGCGTGCCGACCGGTCACGAGCCGTCGCTCTCGGTCTCGCCGCCGGAGGGCGCCTCGGTCCCGGTGCCGGCCCCGCTCTCGGACTCGTCGCCGGGTCCGCCGAGCGCGGGCAGGTCCAGCGGCTGCAGCCCCGGTCCCTGCGGGAAGAGCCGCACCCACGGGCTCGGAACGGTCGTCCGGTCCTCCAGCTCGTAGCCGAGCATGCCGAGCGTCTCGCCGCGGGCCCCGAGCAGCGGGTAGGCCCGGCCGGTCTCGTCGATGAAGAAGTCGGCCGTGAGGAGGCCGCCGCCGCTGCCGGAGACGAGCGCGCCGGCGCCGCCCTCGACCGTGACGGTGTCGTCGGCGACCTCGGGGATGTCGTGGCCCGCGACGAGCGCGGAGGAGTCGGACTCGTCCATCGCTCCGGCGACGAGGCGGGCACAGGGGGTCGCACCGTCGGTCGCGGTCACGGCGCCCGCGATCTCGTCCGGCCAGTCGGCGGGGTCGGCGTCGTCACCGGAGGGCATCTGACCGAGGTCTCCGGCGCTGACCGCGATGGCCTCGCTCTCGAGGTGTTCGCCGTCGCCCAGCCGGTACATCTGGTAGCCGACGTCGCTCAGTGGGTGGAGCTCCCCCGACGCGCCAAGGATGTAGTACGAGACGTCGTCGCCCTCGCCCATGGAGACGGCCTGTCCGGCGGGGACGTCCTCCAGGCCCGGGAGGGGCTCCGGCATCGGCTCGCCCGCCCCGCTCGTGGCGAGCGGCTCCAGCGGGGCGCCGAGGGCGAAGAGCTCGAGCCAGGCGGCGGACGTCTCGGGGACCGGCGCCGCGTCGAGCCGGAGCGCGCGGACGATCTGCTGCTCGTGCTCGGCGTCGATCGCGTGCCGCGTGGCGCCGGAGACGAGCCACAGCGTGCCCTCGACGCGCACGACGATCGCCTGGTCCGGCGCGGGCTCGGCGGAGACCTGGGTGCCGTCCGTGTCGATCGTGGGGCGACCCAGCGCGGTCCACGACGCGCCCGAGGACGTGACGCACGAGAGCCACTCGTCGTTGACGAGGTCGCCCGGGTCCGGGAGCGAGTCCGGGGCGTCCGGGATGCCGACGGTCGGGCCGCGCGTGACGCCGGCGACCTCCTCCTGGGACAGCGTCTGGACCGTCATCTCGCCCGCACCGAGCACGAGACGTGCGGAGGCCGTGTTGAGCACCGGGTACATCACGCCCGAGGACGTGACGTAGCGGGAGCCGTCCTCCTCGACGACGACGAGCGAGCCGTCCTCCCACCCCTCCGGCTCCCCCGGGGCGAGCCACCGCGAGACGAAACCGCCCGCGAGGATGATCCCGACGAGCACCAGGCCCCCGACGACGCCGCGCCACGGCTTGCCGGGCTCGAGCTCGCGGCCGTCGGGCGCCCCCGAGACGAAGGAGGTGACGAGGCGCTGCCGGTTGAACCGCTGCGCGTCGAGGATGTCCTTGTTGGAGGCCATCTACACCACGCCCGAGGCGAACGCGGCCAGCGGCAGGACGGCGAGCACGCAGATCACCTCGAGGGTGTCGCCCACGCGCTGCAGGCCGGGCCGCGGCCCGGGGCTGAGGACGGCCATGCCGACGATCCCCACCGTGAGCGCGGCGACGGCGATCGCGACCGCCAGCCACCAGGTCGGGTGGACGACGACGACGGCGAGACCCGCCACCGCGGCACCGACGACCCCCGTGGAGGTCATGACGACGACGTCGCGCCGCGCATAGATCTCGCGCACGCCGAGGACGAACGCCACGCACACGACGAGGACCAGCGCGGTGCCCCAGATCCCGGTCGCCACCGCATGGGGCGTGGCGAGCAGGATGGCCGCCGCCCCGGAGAGCCGCATCGCGAGGAGCAGCCGCGAGCCGCGCAGGAACTCCGAGCGGACGCGGGCGGCACGGATCTCCTGCCGTTCGGCGTCGAGCTCGGCCTGGTTGCGGGGCACGGTCACGCGGATGCCGGTCATCGACAGGGCGATCCAGGGTGCCGAGGACAGCACGATGCCGGACACGGCGACGATCCCGGCGGCCACCTGGCCGGTGCCCAGGTCGGTCACCAGCGGCAGCCCGCCGAGCGCGAGGAGCACCAGGCCGACGAGGATCGGGACCGCCGCGTACTCGCGCACCGACCCGAGGAACGGCAGGGCGAGCGCCCCGACGGCGAGGACGCCGAGCCCACCGAAGGCGAGCGGCTCGCCGACCATCGGTCCCACGCCGAGGGCGAGGCCGCTCGTCAGCGCGAGCACCGCCGTCGAGCCGAGCATCGTCATGCTGGCGGCGGTCCTGCGCAGGGCGGCCAGCACGCCGGTGACGCCCAGCGAGAGCGCAGCGGCGGCCCCCGCGACCACGGGAACCAGGAGGGAGGAGTCGTCGGCGGTGAGCAGCACGACGCTGCCGGTGACGACGAGGACGAGGGTCGCCACCAGCGTCATCCGTGCGGAGTCCGCCGGGGTCCATGCCCGGTGCTGGTCCTCCACGGCGTCGGAGACGGCCTCGACGAGATCGTCGTACACGCGGCCGGAGCTGCCGGCGTCGCGCGCGACGAGAGCGAGCAGGGCGCCGTCCTCGACGCCCTGGGCCGCGAGCGACTGGTCGGGCGCGAGCTCCGTGCCGTCCGTGCGGGTGAGGCGGTAGCCGGTCACGGCGGCGCGGACCTCGAGCATCCCCAGGCGGCGGGCCAGTCCCGGCACGATCTCGGCCACGGGGACGGAGCCCGGGAGCGCGAGGTCCGTGCGGTCGTCGCCCTCGACGAGAGTCACCCGGACCACGGTGCCGACGGCGCGGCGGCTGACTGCCTGGCTCACGCGGTGCCCTCCCTCGACGCGGTGTCGTCGCGCCCCGCCCCGGGAACGCCTGCACGAGGATATCCGCAGCCGGCCACAAGCACGGCCGCGCACCGCGGTCGTCGGTCACGCCCGGCACGGCCCACGTGACCGGACGGTGACGTCCGGGTGACCGTCCGGCAACGTCCCTGGCGGGTCGCCGAACACCGCACGAACACTGGTCCCCGACCAGGCTGTATGCGTGGGGAGGTCTCCCCGAGCGGGACCGTTCCCGGCCGAGCGCCGTGGCCGTAACGTGATGGTTGTCGTCGAGAGCGGGTCTCCCGGATCGGCGGACGTCAGGCCCCGCGGGGCACCGGGTCCACCAGCGGCCCGTCCACGAGAGATTCAGCAGGAGGACACCATGGGAGCAGTAGAGGCAGGCGAGGGCGCACTCGAGACGGCCGCGTCCCGCGTCGACGAGACGAAGACCGCCGTCGACGGCGAGTTCACCAGGCTCGGTTCGCAGATTCAGAGCATCGGCGCTCAGTGGACCGGTTCGGCGGCCACCGCGTTCCACCGGGCCATGCAGCGCTGGAACGAGGAGGCGCGGCACACCAACGAGGTGCTCACCACCCTCTCCGAGAACCTGCGCGGCACGCAGTCGTCGTTCACCGCCCAGGACGAAGAGGGCAGCGTCAACTTCGGCCAGCTGCTCGGCTGACCCGACCTACCACCTGAGAATTGGGAGTTATCCAGATGAACGACATCCGCGTCACCCACGCCGCCCTCGACACCGGGGCCGCCGACATCAGCTCGGCCGGCCAGCGCATCCGCCAGCACCTGGACGACCTGCACAGCGGCACCGCCGACCTGCGCGAGCGCTTCCACGGTGAGGCCCGCCAGGCCTGGGACACCGCCAAGCACCACTGGGACCAGAACATGGAGGACGTCGACTCCATCCTCATGCTCATCGAGTCCCTCGTCCTGCGCAGCCGCGGCAACTTCGCCGACGCCGACCGGATCGCTGCCAACAACTTCGGCGGCAACGTCTGACACACGCAAGCCTCGGTCGCACCGGGACCCCTCGGTCCCGGTGCCTCCGTGGCTCTCGTGCGTCGGCACCGCAGGTACCGAGCCACCGAGCGCCCAGCCCGGTGCGGCAGAGAGATGATCTGGAGGATCCCCCGAGATGAACATCGTGCTGGAGCCCGAGGTGCTCCGAGCTCGCGTCACCTACCTCGACACCGTCGTGACGCAGCTCGCCAAGATCAACGACGAGATGAACAGCGACGGGGTCGATCAGCGGAACATGTGGTCGGAGCTGGCCACGGTCAGCCGGATCGGCTCCCCGCTCGCGACGGCGACCTTCGCGCTCGCCCGCGGGATCAACGACCTGCTCCTCAGCACCGAGGACATCCGGCAGGCGCTCGTGCGCGCCGCCGAGAACCTGGAGGAGACCGACGACGGCCTCATGGCGGACCTGGAGGCCATCGGCGAGCAGATCGACGAGGCCGCCCCCCCGCCCCCGCCCGGACCGCACGGCGGCCCCTACCCGATTCCGGTCTGACCCGAGCCAGGACGATCGAGAGCTGACGAGATGAACTACCACAAGACCGAGCCGACGATGCTCACCGAGACGCTCGCCCGGATCGACGACCTCCAGAAGAGCGGGCTGCAGGGCATCGAGCGGAACTTCACCAGCTACGCGGACCGCCTCGACGACCTCGCCTACGAGATCCGCTCCCGACGTGCGGAGCTCGGTATCGAGGGCGAGGCCGGGGATGCCGCGGGGCAGGGGTTCGACGAGCTGGAGTCCTGGGCGCGCCACCGCGCGGCGGAGTCCGAGGAGATCGGCACCGCCCTGGCGGCGGCGCGGACTGCCGGGGACGAGGCACAGGGCACCTACACGACGGAGGCCAGCTCCTGGTCGAACAACTCCGAGCGTGACCGCTGGGACGAGATGGACGAGAACGAGCAGCGCGAGCTCATCCAGCGCTACGACCGTCCCGCCGGCGAGACGATCGAGTCGCTCGACTACCGCATCGAGGACGCCATCGACCTGATCCCGGAGATCACGCCGGCGACCGGGACGCCCTTCAAGGACCGCGGCTACTCGCCCGACCGCGGCGGCACCGACGTCAACCGCTCGGGCGCGCCGCTGCCCGGTGGCGGCGGCGGCAACGTGCCCGGACCGGGCGGCGGACCCGGCGGGCACCAGCCCCCGGGGAACTACCTGCCGCCCGGGGTCATCCGGCCGCCGAGCCCGGACCCACCTGTCATGCCGCCGCCGTACGACCCGTGGGAGCCGCCCATCATCGGCCCCGAGCCTCCGGTGCTGCCCGACCCTCCGGGTCCGCGCGTCCCCGAGGTCCCCACGCTTCCGGACCCGGACCCGCCGAACGTCGACGCGCCGATGCCGACGCCGGCGCCGCCCCTGCCGTCGCCCGGCCCGGCGCCGGTGCCGAACCCGGTGCTGCCCGGACCTGCTCCGGTGCCGCCGCCCGGTGGCGGCGGTATGCCGATCCCGCCGCCCATCACGCCCGGCATGCCCGGTCCAGGTGGCGGCGGGCGTGCCCCCGGCATTCCCGGCGGCACGCCCGGCAGGCCCCCGATCCACACCATCGGTGGCCCGGGCGCCGGTCGCCCCGGCGGTGGTGCCCGCCCGATCGGCACTGGCACCGGCGCGGGCGGCCGTGGCATGCCCGGACGTCCCGGGGCGGTGGCGGGCATGCCGCCCGCCGGTCGCGGTGGAGCGGTCGCCGGTCGAGGCGGTCCCGGGGGTGCGCGCGGCGGAGCCGCCGGGACCCCCGGCCGTGCCGGCATGGTCGGTGCGCCTCCCGGAGGAGGAGCGCGCGGCGCTGCTCGCCCGGGCGTGGCCGGAGCGCCTGCCCGCGGCGCAGGAGCGCCCGGACGCGCGGGAGCCGGGGCTGCCGGTCGCACAGGCGGAGCCGGCCGGCCGGGCACGGTCGGCGCAGCTGGTCACGCACCCGGTGCCGCCGGTCGTCCTGGCGCCGCAGGTGCTGCTGGCCGTCCCGGTGCGGCCGCAGGTGCCGCAGGTCGCGGCGCGGGTGCACCCGGTGCGCGAGGTGCCGGTCGTCCCGGCACCGTGGGCGCCACCGGACGCGGCGCAGCCACGGGCACATCGGCGCCCGGACGCGGCGCGGCGGCCGGTGCGGCGGCCCCCGGTCGGGGCGGAGCCCGCCCGGGTGCTCCGGCGGCCGGCCGTTCGGGCGCAGGCGCTGCCTCGCGCGGCGGTTCAGCAGGCGCGGCCCGTGGTCCGATGGGCGGGATGCTCGCCGGACGGCCGGGAGCCAAGGACAAGGAGCGCAAGGAGAACGAGGTCGAGCACATGGACCTCGTCGACCAGCTCGAGACCGAGTCGGCACCCGCGACGGCGGCCGGCGCAGGCAAGGGCACGCGCTCGGACGCCCGGTCCGCACCCACGCTCGGCGTCGAGACCGAGAACGACGACTGGTGACCCATCGGGTCGGCGCGCCTCACGGGGCGCGCCGACCCGGCACGACGACGTCGGCTGATCAGCGGGAGGGACGACGATGGCGATCGAGCTGCAGCCGGAGGTGCTCGCGGCGCGCGTCCGGCTGCTCTCGACCACCGTCGAGGAGGTCGAGGAGATCCGGTCCGAGGCCTGGAACGGGCGCTTCGACCACAAGTCGGGGTGGTCCGACCTCTCGACCATCAACCGGATCAGCGACCGGGTCTCGGAGCGGATGTACGACGTCGGGATGGGGATGACGCGGCTGCTCCAGGACCTCGAGGGTCTGGCTCGCGCGCTCGAGGACTCGGCGGCGCTGATCCATGGGGTCGACGAGGAGACCACCGACCTGCTGACGAAGACCCGCGAGCGGCTGAGCGACATGGAGCTCGGCAACTTCAACGACCAGGACGACTGACACGAGACCGCGCAGGGGAAGGACGGCAGGCGCACCATGACGGACGAACCGACCTCGCTGACCGAGACCCTGCGGAAGATCTCGCCGTTCCAGGCGCAGCCCATCAACAGCTACACGACGACGCTCACGGGGATCGCCGAGCGTCTGCGCGGTCTCGCCGACGACCTCGCCGCCGCGTCCGGCAACCTGGGCATCGAGGGGCAGGCCGGGGACGACGCGGTCCTCGCGTTCCAGCGGGTCCAGGGCTGGGCGGAGCATCGGGCCGGGGAGGTCGACGCGATCGCGGCGGCGGTGGACTACGCCCGCGAGGCCGGCGGCTCCACCCAGACCTACTACTTCGACCTCAACGAGAGCTACACCGCGGCGCACGAGGGCGGCAACTGGGACGACTCCCGGCGGCAGGAGTACAACACCGCCGCCGGTGAGGCCATCGAGTCGCTCGACTACCAGGTCGAGGACGCCATCGCCATGCTCCCGGACATCGCCGACGGCACCGGAGACGTGCCCGGCGGCAGCGGCACGGACGTGCCCGGGGGCGGCAGTGACCTTCCCGACGGCGGCACGGGAGGTGACGGCGGCACCGGTGGAAGCGGAGGAGGTGGCGGAGGCGGCGGATCGCCTCGGCTGCCCGATCCTCCTCGCCCGCCCGATCGGCCGGACGACCCGCCCTACCACCCTCCGTACCCGCCGGACCGGCCGGAGCCGCCGTACCCACCGGACCGGCCCGACCCGCCATACCCACCGGACCGGCCCGACCCGCCATACCCACCGGACCGGCCCGACCCGCCATACCCGCCGGACCGGCCCGACGGGTCTGCTGAAGGTTTCGTTGACTTCGGGGTTAGGCCGCCAGCGCGACGGCCTGGTGGTGGACGAGTTCGTATTCAACCGGAGTGAGCTTGCCGAGTCGACGTTGCCGTCGGCGACGGTGGTAGGTCCGTTCGATCCAGTGCACGATCGCGAGCCGGAGCTCGTCGCGGGTGGCCCATCGCTTCCGGTCGAGCACGTTGTTCTGCAGCGTGGCGAAGAAGCTTTCCATCGCCGCGTTGTCCCCGGCAGCCCCGACCCGGCCCATGGAACCGATGAGGCCGCGATGCTTGAGAGCGAGCTGAAATTTCCGGGAACGAAACTGCGAGCCTCTGTCACTGTGGACGATGCAGCCAGCCACCGCGGCCGCTCCCTGGCGGCGCGCGACCGCGTCTCGTACGGCTGCTACGGCCAGGTCGGATGTCATGCGGGCATCGAGGGCGTAGCCGACGATTCTCCCCGAGCAGGCGTCCTTGACGGCACAGAGGTAGACCTTGCCCTCACCGGTGCGATGCTCGGTGATATCGGTCAACCACTTCGCATTGACGCTCTCGGCGGTGAAGTCCCGCTCGAGCAGGTCATCGCATACCGGCGGGCCGGGCCTGCCGTAGCGCTTCTTCCGTCGCACTGTGGCAGAGAAGAGCCGCTGCTGGGAGCACAGCCGCCATACGCGCCGCTCCGAGACCACGTGACCGGCGGCCTGGAGCTCGTCGGCGATGAACCGGTGCCCGAACTCCGGATCGTCGGCGTGGATGTCGTAGGCCGCATTGAGCAGATACGCCTCGTCGACGTCCCGAGCACTGACAGGGTTCGCGCGCCACTGGTAGAACCCCTGCTTGGAGAAGCCGAGCACCCGGCAGGTCACCGCGACCGGGATTCCGGCAGCAGCAAGGTCAAGGACCAGCGGGTAGATCATTTTGGGCGCGACTGCCCAGGACCGAGATTGGCCCGCGAGAGATACGCGGTCGCCTTGCGCAGGACCTCGTTCTCCTGCTCCAGCTCCCGGATCCGTTTCAGCATCCGCGTCTGCTCACCACCGTCCCCGGCGCTCTGCCCGCGAGCTGGCTCGAAGCCGCGTTCTCGCAGGCGAGACTCGTTGACCCAGGCCTGCAGCGCCGACTTCGACATCCCGAGGTCGTGACAGACCTGCTTCTGAGTCATTCCCTGATCCAGCAGCTCCAACGCGCTGGCCTTGAGCTCTTCTGAGTAGATCTTCGGCACGAGGACCATCCTCTCCGCTCCGCAGAGCAGTCAGGAAGTCAACCGAACCCTCAGCAGACCCGACCCGCCATACCGACCGGACCGGCCCGACCCGCCGTACCCGCCAGACCGGCCGTACCCACCGGACCGGCCCGACCCGCGGGACCCGCCGTCGTTCTACCGGCCGCCGCTTCCCCCGATCCCCGACCCCGGCCCTCCGTCCGTCGACTCTCAGCTGCCCACGTTGCCGCCGCCGGGCGCGGGCCCGGGCGTCGGGGGTCCCGGCGCGCTGCCGGGCGCCCCCGGTGCCGGTCCCGGCGTCGGTGGTCCCGGCGCGCTACCCGGAGCCCCCGGCGCGGGTGGCTCGCCCGGCATGGTGGGTCCGATGATGGGTGGCGCCGGCATGGGCGGCGCTGCTGCACGTGGCGGCGGTCGCGCAGGAGCTGGACGCGCAGGCGCAGGCTCAGCCGGAGCCGCCGGTCGACCTGGCATGGTCGGTCCGATGATGGGCGGCGCCGGCGCGGCCGGGAGCCGTGGCGGCGGTCGCGCAGGAGCTGGACGCGCTGGCGTCGGCCGGGCCGGAGCCGGTGCCCGTCCGGGCATGGCCGGTCCGCTCGTCGGCGGGACGGGTGCCGCAGGCGGTCGCGGTTCAGCCGGCCGCGGGGCGGCCCGTCCAGGCGTCTCCGGACGCACCGGCGCCACACGCGCGGCGGCACCCGACTCCGGACGTCCAGGGGCCGCAGACCGAGCAGGGGCAGGAGGCGCAGGCCGCGCGGGTGCCGGCGCCGCCGGGCGCGCCGGTATGGCCGGCCCCCTCGTGGGCGGGGTCGGCGCAGCGGGCGCGGCAGGTCGCGGTGGCGCGGGCCGTGCCGCCTCCGCGGGTGCAGGACGAGGCGGACGCTCGGGGGGAGCAGTCCCCGGTGCGACGGCTGGCCGCGGCCGGGGCGATGGGCGACGCTCGGAGGGACGGACCGGCGAGGCCGATCACATGGACCTCGTCGACCAGCCGGGCACGGAGGCGACGCCCATGGGCGGCCCCGCCGGCCGAGGAGGCCGCCGGGGCGAGTCTCGACCGGCGCCCCGTCTGCGGACTCCCGACGAGTCCGACGAGTGGTGAGACGACGACACGAATGACGACCGACAACCGGGGCGCATCGCCGCCGTAGCCGGCCGGGCGCTCCACGGCCCGAGGGGGGACGAGATAAACCAGGTGGAGCTGGATCCGGACGTGCTCGAGGCGCGGGTACGTCTGCTCGCGACCACGGTCGACGACATCGCGGGGCTCAGGCAGCGCGTGAGCGACGAGATCAACCAGCAGGCCGCCAGCTGGGGCGAGCTCCCCGGCCCCACGCGCATGAGGTTCGCCGTGGTGCAGGAGCTCAACGACGTCTCCGGCAGCATGACGATCCTGCTGACACAGCTCGAGGAGCTCGCGCGGTAGCTGACCGAGTCCGCGTCGCGCATCCAGGACGTCGACGAGGAGGTCTCCACACTGCTCGCCTCGACCCGCTCCCAGCTCGAGGGGCTCGACCTGCCCCGTGTCTCCGCCGCCGTGCAGGCCTGACGAGGAAAGGACGCAGCATGCCGAACGACTACATGGCCCCCACGTTCCTCACCGAGAACATGCGGCGGATCGAGACCTTTCAGGAACCGGCCGTCCTCGGCCTCCCCGAGGGCCTGGACGGCATCGCCCAGGAGCTCGTCAGGGTGGCCGACGACCTGCGCGGCTCGCAGGGCGAGCTCGGCATCACCGGTGACGCCGGAGACTCCGCCGTCGAGGTGTTCTCCCGGGTGGAGCGCTGGGCCCGGCACCGCTCGGGGGAGGTCTGGGAGGTGAGCTCGGCGGTCGAGCACGCGCGCAGCGGCGCCGACACGGCGAGGAGGACGTAAGAGGACACGTACGCGCGATGGGAGCAGGACCGCGCGAGCGGCGACTACGACGAGTTCGACACCATGCGCTACGACTCTCACGCGAGCGGCGCGCTGTGGGATCTCGAGTACCGGGTGCGCGAGGCCACCGAGATGATGCCGGAGATCACCGCCGGCGGCGAGCCATGGCGTGAGGACGCGGGCGGCCAGGTCCGCGCTCGGACGGCGAACGGCCCGAACGTCATTCCGCCGCCACCACCGGAGGGCACGGCGATCGGCGTGCACACTCCGCCGCCCGAGGTGACCGGTGTTCCCCGATACAACTCCCTTCCGCCGGAGCCGGAGCAGCACAGGATCGTCACGAGCCCGCGCCGTCCGACGCCCGACACCAACACCCCCGACTGGTACGTGCGTCCCGCCCCGCGGTTCGGCGACACTTTTCCGCGGCCGGGAGGCCCCGGCTGGTGGGACGCACCGGACACGCAGATCCCGACGATGGACCTGCCGGGCGGCCCCGGCGGGACCCTCATAGGTGAGCCGTCCGTCGACGCCGCCCCGCCCGGAGGGACAGGCGGTCCCGGCGGACCCGGCACGGCGCCCGGCGGACCCGGCGGCCCCGTGAGCTCCGGACCCGTGGTCGGCGGTCCCGGCGGAGGGGGTGCGCCCGGTGCGGGCGGCGCGCCCGGCGCGGGCGCAGCATCGGGGACCGGCGGCATCCCGGGCGGCGCGGGCGCACCCGGTGGGGCCGGCGGCGTCGGTGGTGGCGCGGTGGCACCCGTCGGCGGTGTCGCCGGTGTGCCTGGCGGCGGCTCCGGCGGCGCGAGCGCGGCGGGGCACCCGGGCGGCGCGGTACGCCCGAGCCCCGGTCCCGGTCCCGCCGGCGCGGGCGGCGCTCCGTCCGGCGTCGTCGGCTCCGCTCCCGCCGGCGGTACGCCCACGTCCGGGAGCGGTGGGGCAGGCGCGGGCGCCGGTGGACGGCCGCCGATGATGGGCGGCATGCCCATGGGCGGGATGGTCGCCGGCGGTCGCAAGTCGGACCGACGCAGGAAGCGCACGGACGAGGAGGACCCGGCCGAGGAGCTCGCGCCGAGCCCGGAGCAGGAGCCCGCCGGGCCGACCGTGATCGCCCGGCCCGAGGGGGCCAAGGGCAGCGACCGCGCCGCCGCCCGACCCGCGCCGGACCAGCTCCGCAAGGGGGACGACCGGAGGACGGACGAGTGGTGACCGGACTCGTCTGACGTCCCCTGCTTCGGGCAGGAGGCGACGACGAGGCCCCGACGACCGCGCCGGTCGTCGGGGCCTCGTCACGTCCAACCTGAGGTCAGCCCCGCCGCCGGCGGGTCCGGCGCCGGGTCAGGCCCGGCGCGTGCCCGAGCCGTGGCGGGGGTCGTCACCGAGCCGGGTGACCTCACGCCCGAGGTCGATCCGGTCCGCGGGGAGCGGCGCCATCGTCGCCCGCACCCGTCGCGCGCCGTCCGGGTCCTTGGCGTCCTCCCGCGCGATCCGCCTGGTGGGCAGGATGCGGGAGCTCCCGACGCGGTCGTGCCAGGCGCGGCCGCGCTTCTGGGGATCGAACAGACCGGACAGCGCCAGCACGAGTCCGCCGACGACGGTGAGGTGCGCCCCGCCGAGGACACCGGAGCGCGCGGCCTCGCGGGCCAGGCCCGGGGCGAGGTGGTTCGTGCGTCGTGCGGCGCGCAGCCCGAGCACGAGCCCGCCGGGCGTGATCCCGGTGCGCGCACGGAGCAGGACGACCAGGGCCGCGAGCTCGACGACCGCGAGGACGGTGAGCACGATCGACGAGCTGAGGAACCAGACGCCGACGGCCGGACCGACGATCACGACCAGGGTGATCAGGTAGGACGCCAGCTGGAGGAGCGGACCGGTGGTGGGGCGCCCGTCGACGAACCGGCTCCGGTCCGCGCCGGACCCGCCGGTCAGGTGTCCGCTGCGGGACGAGGCCTCGTCGGGGGCACCCTCGGGACGTCGCCGGCGACGGCGGTCCCGGTCCCCCGTAGCTCCATGGTCCGCCGGCCACGGACCCGCGGGCCGGGAGCCCCCACCGCGGGCGGGGGCCGGCGCCGGCGGTGACGACGCGGCAGACGGTGCCACCGCGGCCGATGCACGCCGGTCGGGGGCGACCGGTGCGGTGGCAGCAGCCGGTGCGGTCCCGACGGAGGTTGGTCCTGCACCGTGTGTCCCCGCGTCGCGCTCCCCCGCCTGCGGTGCCTGCCCGCCCCGGTGCGGTCCGGTCCCGGGCCCGGAGGGCGCCGACGGCGCGGCGGCGTCCGGGCCGAAACGGGCGGCCCAGTCGGTCCCGCCCGCCTCGGGCGCGGACGCCCCCCACGGTGCCGGTGCGGAGCCGGCAATCGGAGCGCCCGCGGCGGCGGGGCCGGTCGGAGGCACCGACGCGGGTATAGGTCCGCTCGTGGGTGCGGAGCCGGTCGTGGGTGCGGAGCCGGTCGTCGGCCCGTCGCCCCGGGTCGGGGCGGGGCGCCGACCGGCGGGGGTCGGCAGGGCGGCCCGCGGGCCGTCCGGCCCGGCCACCTGCGCACCGACGGGTCCCGACGCCCCGGGCGCCGGTCGATCGGCGGGTGCTGCCGGCTGCGTGCCGGGCATCGGTCCGGCGCCCTGGTCGGGACGGGCGGCCGTGCGCCGCTGCACGCGCAGCGTCTGGCGATCCCGGTAAGGATCGGCGTCGGGCCGGGCCTCCTCCCGTGCCGTCGCAGGAGGCTGCTGAGCTCCCGTCGCCCCGGCCGCCGACGCGGCGCCGGCGCGGGTCGTCACGGGTGGCAGACCCGCGCGGGCGCGGTCGCCGGTCGTCCGGCCTACGGTGCCGGTCGACGCCGACGAACCCTGTGTCGGAGCGGGCGAGCCCGACTGTGCGGCGCCCTGCCCGGAGCCCTGGCCCGTGGCCGGCCCGCCGGCCAGCGGAGAGCCGCTGCGGGGAGCCCGCCGGCCGCCGCCCGACCCGACGATCGGGCCCGACGCGCCGGTCCCACCCTGCGCGCCAGGCGCCGGGCGGGAACCGCCGCCGGGCGCCGGGCGTGAGCCGGCTCCGGGGGCCGGGCGGGAACCGCCGCCGGGCGCCGGGCGGGAACCCGCCGCGGACCGCGAACCGGCCCGGCCGGCAGGACGGCCCCCGCCTCGGGGTGCGGTACCCTGCTCGCCCGTCGCCCCGCGATCCTGGGTGGGAGCCACCTCCTCCGGTAGCCCGGCCTCCGGTGGTCGCCCCTGGGGAGCCGGCTCCCTGCGGTCGCGCCGCCGCGGTCGTCGGTCGTCGCTCTCCGTCACAGTCCCACCTGCCTCACCCAGTGGATGGCTCCCGCGGCCACGACCCCGGCCGGCAGGGCGAAGTGCGTGGCCAGCCCCTGGACGATGTCGCCCAGGCGGGCGAGCGCCACGTTGCTCATGCCGTACGCGACGGCGATCGCGAGCCCGGCCACGGCGAGCGCGGCGAGCACCGCCACGATGCCCACGGTCAGCGCCTCCGCGCGGCCGCCCGCCACGGCCGCCCACCCGATCTGACCGATGACGACGAATGCGGCCAGGCGCGGCAGGACGCGCACGGTGCGGGCCCGGGCGCCGCGGGGCACGAGCAGCAGGGACAGCACGAGCAGGACGACCGCCACGAGCGCGGCCCAGCCCCGGATCCCGCCCATCGGCACGATCGCGAGCACGGAGGGCGCGAGGACGGCCGCGAGCAGCGACATCAGCACGACGACCAGGTCCTGGCGCACCCGTGCCGTCGACACCACCCGGCGCACCCGCGGGGCCGTGACCTCGGCGGGCGCGCGGGGCGCCGCCTGGCGCACGCCGGTGGCGTCGCGGGAGACGTGCTCGAGGTCGACGAGCTGGTCGTCGGGGACGTCGATCGCGAGGTCCGGCATGGCGAGCAGGAGGGGCGGGACCGCGCCGACGACGAGCGCCCCCACGACCGACATGCCGGTGTCGATCTGCAGGGTGGCCAGCGCGGCGGCCGCGGCCGCGAGCCACACGGTGGCGATGAGCGCCGCGGAGGAGGCCGTCCGGTCGCGCCGCCGCTCGGCCACGCCGGCGCGCAGCGCGAGCGCGGCCCCGGCCACGGCGGGTGCCACGACGAGCGCGAGCCGCAGCTGGGCGGGCCCGCCTGACGGGACGACGAGGACCCCGGCGGCCACGGACACCAGCGAGAGCGCCGCCAGGTCGACGAGCACCGTGCCCTCCCGCGCGCGCCGCAGGGCCAGCCCGAGGGCGGCCACTCCGAGCAGGGCGACGACGGTGCCGCGCCACCAGGTGGGCAGGGGGTCGCCGGTCCCCCACCAGGCGGAGCCGACCAGCAGCAGGACCCCGCCGACGGCGAGGACCGCGGCGGCGGCGATGACGGCGAAGGAGTCGGCGCCGTCGGGCAGGGTGCGGGAGCGTCCGAGCTCGTCGGCCTCGATCGAGGCGCCCGCGGAGCCGCGGGTCACGGTGAGGAGCACGCCGTCGGGGACGTCGACGCCGATGACGTCCTCGCCGGCGACCCGCCAGCCGGAGGAGTCGGTGACGAGCACGGACCGGGAGCGGGCGTCGACGCGCAGGCGGCGCAGGACGTCGGCGACCGTGGCGCCGTCGGGGACCGCCACGTCCCGCACGACGGGACCGAGGACCACGGTGGCATGCACGCGCGGCTCGGCCGTCGTGGTCATCCGTTCCCCTCCCCGTCCGGCGGGCCCGATCTCGGCGGCCGGACCGCCCGGTGGGGGCTGCCGCATGCCGCCCCAGACCATATATTAGGGGCGGCTCCGGACGGTTCGTCCGGCCGCGCGCAGGGGCTGGGTCCCCGGGGCGTCGCGGTCCAGCCCCGGCGAGGTGCGCGCCTCGGTCCGGCGATCGACGTGGAGGAAGTCCGTGGTCCGTCCGTCCACCAAGGCGCCGCCACCCCCGCCGCAGAGCGAGGAGACGCTGCAGGTGCCGCCCGAGCTCCCCGAGCCCGAGGGCATGCAGAACATCCTCATGATGGTCGTCCCCATGATCGGCTCGATGGGGATGATGGGCGTGATGATGTTCGGGGGCGGCTCGGGCAACCAGCGGATGGTCCTCATGGGCGGCGCCATGATGCTGGCGATGGTGCTCATGGTCGCGATGAACATCATCCGGCAGCGCAACCAGCACAAGAAGGCGGTGATGGACTCCCGCCGGGAGTACCTGGCCTACCTCACGGACCTGCGCAAGAAGGTGCGCACCGCCGCGAAGATGCAGCTGGACTACTCCGCCTGGCGCATGCCCGACCCGCGCTCGCTCGCGGCCGTCGGCGAGGAGGGCTCCCGCACGTGGGAGCGCAGCCCCGACGACGAGGACTTCCTGCTCACCCGCATCGGCTCGGCCACGCAGCCGCTGTCCCTGGACCTGAAGTCGCCCGAGATCCCCACGCTCGCCAAGCTCGACCCGGTCACCGCCTCGGCCGCGCACCGGTTCCTCGTCACGCACCGCGAGGTCAGCGGCCTCCCGCTCGGCATGGACCTCCAGGCCTTCGCCCGTATCGAGGTCGCCGGCTCCGAGGACGCCGCCCGGTCGCTCGCGCGCGGCGTCATCACGCACCTGGCGACCTTCGTCTCGCCGGAGGACCTGCGGATCGCCGTCATCGCGTCCGAGGAGGCGCTGCCCGAGTGGGAGTGGATCAAGTGGCTCCCCCACGCGCTCTCCCCGCGCGTGAGCGACGCCGTCGGCCCGGCCCGCATGCTCACCACGTCGCTCGCCCACCTGGCCGACCTGCTGCCGGCCGGCATCGCCGAGCGGCCCCGGTTCGGCCTGTCGGGCGGCGACCCGGAGCTGCCGCACGTCCTCGTCGTCGTCGACGGCGGAGACGTGCCGGCGGTCAACCCCGTCCTCACGCCCGACGGCGTCATGGGCGTCACCGTCCTCGACCTGCCCGAGACGTGGGAGGCACTCGTCTCCCCGTCGACGCTGAGGCTGCTGCTGCACGACGCCGTCGACGAGGGCCCGTTGGCCGGCGCCACCCCGGTGGAGATCCTCCAGGTCGGCGCGGAGCCGCAGATCGGGATCGCCGACCAGCTCGGCGTCCCCGGAGCGGAGGCGGCCGCCCGCCGCCTCACCGCCCGGCTCGCGTCGATCCGGTCGGGACAGATCCAGGCGGACCCCACGGAGGACGGCGAGGCGGCCGCCGAGGTCTCCGCCGAGCTCACCGACCTGCTCGGCCTGGGCGACGTCCGGGACCTCGACGTCGCGCAGGCCTGGCGTCCGCGCCTGCCGCGCGACCGCCTCCGGGTGCCGATCGGGCTGACCCCCGAGGGCCGCGTGGTCCAGCTCGACATCAAGGAGTCCGCCCAGCAGGGCATGGGCCCGCACGGCCTCATCATCGGCGCGACCGGCTCGGGCAAGTCCGAGGTGCTGCGCACCCTGGTGCTGGCGCTGACGATGACCCACAGCTCCGAGGCGCTCAACCTCGTGCTCGTCGACTTCAAGGGTGGCGCGACGTTCGCCGGCATGGCCGACATGCCGCACGTGTCCGCGATCATCACGAACCTCGGCGAGGAGCTCACTCTCGTCGACCGCATGGAGGACGCCCTGCGCGGCGAGATGGTCCGCCGTCAGGAGCTCCTGCGCGCGGCCGGGAACTTCGCCAACGTCACCGACTACGAGAAGGCCCGCGCGAACGGCCGGACCGACCTCGAGCCGCTGCCCGCGCTGATGATCATCTGCGACGAGTTCTCCGAGCTGCTCTCCGCCAAGCCGGAGTTCGCCGAGCTCTTCGTCGCGATCGGACGGCTGGGCCGCTCGCTGTCGATGCACCTCCTGCTGTCCTCGCAGCGGCTCGAGGAGGGCCGCCTGCGCGGCCTGGAGTCGCACCTGTCCTACCGGATCGGTCTGCGCACGTTCTCGGCGCAGGAGTCCCGCACGGTGCTCGGCGTAACCGACGCGTACGACCTCCCGCCGATGCCCGGCGTCGGGTACCTCAAGCCCGACACGACGACGATGATCCGGTTCCGCGCGGCCTACGTCTCCGGTGCACCGCCCGTGCGGCGCCGCCGCAAGCGCTCCGAGGGCGGCGGGGCTCAGCAGCAGGTCGAGCAGATCGACATCGACATCTCCCCCTACACGGCCGCGCCGGTGCTCGGCGAGAGCCCCGAGGAGCTGCAGCGCAGGCTCGAGGCCGCTGACGACGCGGACCGGGAGATCGAGGAGCGCCAGGCCGCCGAGGCAGAGAAGAAGGCCGAGGAGGAGCGCAAGAACCAGCCCTCGACCTTCGACATCGGCGTGAGCCGCATGGAGGGCCAGGGGCCGCCCGCGCATGTCGTCTGGCTGCCACCGCTCGACGTCCCGCAGACCTTCGACGAGCTGATGCCCGACCTCACGGTCACCCCCGAGCTGGGCCTGCACTCGCCGCGCTGGCGCGACGCGGGCGCACTCACGCTCCCGCTCGGCGTGGTGGACAAGCCGCTCGAGCAGCGCCGCGAGGACCTCGTCTTCGACCTGTCCGGCGCCGGCGGGCACATGGCGATCGTCGGCGGGCCCCGCACGGGCAAGTCGACGGCCGCGCGCTCGATCGTCACCTCGATCGCGCTGACGAGGACGCCGCTGGAGGCGCAGATCTACGTCCTCGACTTCGGCGGCGGCACGTTCGCCGCCATGACCGACCTCGCCCACGTCGCGGGCGTGGCCACCCGCGGGGAGCCCGACGTGGTGCGCCGGATCGTCGCCGAGATGCGTCAGCTGGTCGACGAGCGCGAGGCCTTCTTCCGGGCGAACAAGATCGATTCGATCGAGACCTACCGGATCCGCCGCGCCGAGGGCCGGGTCGACGACGGCTACGGCGACATCTTCCTCGTCGTGGACGGCTGGCCGACGATCAAGGCCGACTTCGACGACCTCGAGATCCCGCTCCAGCAGCTGGCCGGGCGCGGGCTGACCTTCGGGTTCCACATCATCGGCACCGCGAACCGGTGGATGGACTTCCGCATGCAGCTCAAGGACATGATCGGCTCGAGGCTCGAGCTCCGCCTCGGTGACGCCCTGGACTCCGACGTGGACCGGAAGCTGGCGAAGAACATCCCCAACCGTCCGGGCCGGGGCCTGGCGAAGTCCAAGCACCACATCCTCACGGCGCTGCCCCGGGTCGACGGCGACGGCGACTCCGGCACCCTCGGCGCCGGTGTCGACGACATGGTGCGGCGCGTCAACGAGAGCTGGACCGGGCGGCGCGGGCCGAAGCTGCGGCTGCTGCCCGAGCTGATCTCGCTCGACGAGATCCGCGCCCAGGCCACCGAGCAGGAGCTGGCCGGCGGCATCCTCCTCGGCGTCGACGAGGCCCGGCTCGCGCCGGTCGTCCTCGACCCGTCGGCCGAGCCGCTCATGTTCCTCCTCGGCGACTCCAAGTCCGGGAAGTCGACGTTCCTGCGGGCCGTCGCCGCGGAGATCGCGCGACTCAACGGCCCCAAGGAGGCGCAGATCATCGCCGTCGACCTGCGCCGCGCGCTGCTCGGCGAGCTGCCGGAGAAGCACCTCGGGCTCTACCTGTCCACGCACGAGATGGCGACGACCGAGCTCAAGGGCCTGGCCGGGTTCCTCAAGGGGCGCCTGCCCGGACCGGACGTCACGCCGGACCAGCTGCGCAGCCGGTCGTGGTGGTCGGGCTCGGAGGTCTACATCCTCGTGGACGACTACGACCTGGTGAACACCTCGGCGGGCAACCCGCTCTCCGCGCTGCAGCCGCTCATGGCGCAGGCGAAGGACATCGGCCTGCACGTGGTGATCACGCGCCGCATCGGTGGTGCCTCGCGGGCGATGTTCGAGCCGGTCATGCAGACGATGACCGACCTCGCGGCCCCCGCCTACCTGCTGTCCGGCAACCCCGACGACGGGCCGGTCATCGGGCGCATCCGCGCGAAGAAGACGAACGCAGGACGCGCGCAGATGATCACCCGCGACCGCGGCAACGAGGTCGGCCAGCTCGCCTGGTTGCCGAAGATCCACGGGTAGTTCCGGCACGGCCCGGGGCGGACGCCGGGGTGGGCGACGCCCACCCTCCGGCGTAGGGTGACGTGGGACACTGATCGTGAGCTCGTCGGGCGCGGCCCGACGACGGACGGGGGGCCCACCATGACCACACCGACCTCACCCGCGTACGACCGCAGCGGCCTCACCACGGGGATCGTGCACTTCGGGATCGGGAACTTCCACCGCTCGCACCAGGCGATGTACGTCGACCGGCTCCTCGAGGCGGGCGACGGCGACGGATGGGCGATCTGCGGCGTCGGCCTGTTCCCCGGTGACAAGGCGATGCGCGACGACCTCGCCGCCCAGGACTTCACCTACACCCTCGTCCTGCGCGACTCGCGGGAGCCGCTCGAGGCGCGGACGATCGGCTCGATCGTCGACTTCGTCTACGCACCCGACGACCCGGACGCGCTCGTCGAGCGCCTCGCGTCGCCGGAGACGAGGATCGTCAGCCTGACGATCACCGAGGGCGGGTACGGCGAGCACCCGGACCCGTCCGGCACACCGACCGCGTTCGACTACATCGTCGACGCCCTCGCGCTGCGTCGTGAGCGCGGCACGGAGCCGTTCACGGTGGTCAGCTGCGACAACATCGAGTCCAACGGCGTCGTCGCGCGCCGCAGCGTCCTCGGGCATGCCTACGCCCGCGGCGGGGACCTGGCCGGCTGGATCGAGGACAACGTCGCGTTCCCGGGCAGCATGGTCGACCGGATCACGCCGGTGACCACGGACGAGGACCGCGCGATGGTCGAGCGCGAGCTCGGCGTGCAGGACCGGCGGCCGGTGGTCGGCGAGCCGTTCGTCCAGTGGGTGCTCGAGGACCGTTTCCCCGCCGGCCGCCCCGACCTCGGCTCGGTGGGCGTCCAGCTCGTCGACGACGTCGTGCCCTACGAGCGGATGAAGCTGCGCATCCTCAACGCCACCCACCAGCTCCTGGGGTTCACCGGCCTGCTCGCCGGGCACCGCTACGTGCACGAGGCGGCGACCGACGACGTGCTCGGGCGCCTCGCGGCCGCCTACATCGCCGACGAGGCCCGGCCCACCGTCGGCGAGGTCGAGGGGATCGACCTGGCGGACTACCAGGACACCATCCTCGAGCGGTTCGGGAACGAGGCCATCGCCGACACGCTCGTGCGGATCGCCACCGACGGGTCCGACCGCATCCACAAGTTCGTGGTCCCGGTGGTCGAGGACCTCATCGCCCAGGACCTGCCGGTGCGCGCGACGGCGTTCACCCTCGCCGCGAGCGCGGTGGTCGCGGGCACGCCCGAGCTGACCGAGCAGGTGACGGACCGGCAGCGCGACCGGCTCGACGCCGCGGCCGAGCGACTCGGCGCGGACACCGGCACCTACCTCGACGACGAGGACCTCTTCGGCCGGATCGGCGCCGACGCCCGGTTCCGGGAAGCCTTCGTGGCCGCCCACGACGCCATCGTCGCCGACGGCGTCCTCGCCGCGGCCCAGGCGCTGCTCGACGGGACGGGCGACGCGTGAGCGGGGACGGCCCCGCCGCGGGGGCCGACGGCGCGCCCGCCGTCGGATCCACCGCCGGGCAGCGCGTGCTCGTCGTCGGTGAGGCCCTCGTCGACGTCTTCCCCGACGAGCCCGGGGGGCCCGCGCGAGCGAGCGGCCGCGTCCCCGGGGGAAGCCCCGCGAACATGGCGGTCGGGCTGGCCCGGCTCGGCCTGCCCGTCGCCCTGCTCACCCACCTCGGCGACGACGAGGACGGCGCACTCGTGCTCGAGCACCTCACCGACGCCGGGGTCGAGGTCCTCGACGGCTCCGTCGTCGAGGGGCGCACGTCGACGGCGGTCGCCACCGTCGACGAGGCGGGCGTGCCGGCCTACGAGTTCGACGTCGCCTGGCAGCTGCCCGACGTGGCCACGATCGAGATCCCCGAGGCCGTCCACGTGGGCTCCTACGCGGCGTTCGTCGAGCCCGGCGCCACGCGCGTGCGGGAGGTCGCCGCCCGTGCCGCCGCCGAGGGGGCGATCGTCTCGTTCGACCCGAACATCCGCGCCGCGCTGCTCCCGCCGTTGGCGCAGGTCCAGCAGGGCTACGACGCGCTCGCCGCGCATGCGAGCGTCGTCAAGATCTCCGACGAGGACGCCGAGTGGCTCTTCCCGGACCTCACCGACGAGGAGGTCGTCGCGCACACGCTCGCCCTCGGACCGCGGCTCGTCGTGCTCACGCTCGGTGCCGAGGGGGCGATCCTCGCCGACCAGGCACGGTCGGTCCGGGTCCCGCGCGCGCAGGTGGACGTGGTCGACACCGTCGGCGCCGGGGACAGCTACATGGCCGCGCTCATCGACTCGCTGCTCACGCTGCCGGGCGGAGCCGGACCGGTGGGCGGCGACGGTGCGGGCGATGAGCCGCTCGACCTGGAGCGGATCGGCCGGCGCAGCGCCGCGGCCTCGGGGATCACGGTGAGCCGCCGGGGCGCCGACCTGCCGACGGCCGCCGAGCTCGATCAGGCCTGACCGGGAGAGGTCGCAACCCCGGCTTCCCCTCGTCGAGGTCGTGCCTCAGGTGGCGAGGTCGTGCGTCGCAGGCACGACCTCGCCACACCGGGCACGACCTCGACGTCGAGCGGGGATGACGCGGTCCGGCATGCCCGTCCCGTACGTCGCCCCGTCAGCGCCGGAGCAACGCTTCCAGCTCGGCGGCCGTGGAGACGGGGCGGTCGCAGACGTGACCGCGGCACACGTAGGCCGCCGGCTCCCCGCCCACCAGGCCCCGCCCGGCGAGCAGCGGGATCCCGTCGGTGTCCGGCTCCCCCACCGCGAGCACCAGGCCGGGGGAGGTCGCCGCGCGGACCACGGCCTCGAGCTCGTCGCGCCGGGCCCGCCCCGGCCCGGTGTCCGGTCCGACGACGGCCACCTCGAGCGGACCGGCCGCCAGCGCCTCGGCCACGGCGAGGCTCCACCCGGCGAACCGCGGCACCTCGAGTGCGAGCGCACCGGCCGAGGCGAGCGCGGCCTCGGCGGCGGCGCGGTGCCGGGTCGACGCGGTGAGCGCCGCGTACGTGAGCAGGGCCCCGGCGAGGGCGGACGTCCCGGACGGCTCGGCGTTGTCGGTGACGTCCCGGGGCCGGGTGATGAGCTTCTCCGCGTCGACGGCGACGTCGTGGAAGCCCCCGCCGTCGGGGTCGGCGAACACCTCGAGCGCGGTGTCCAGCAGGTCGCCCGCCGCCCGGAGCCACCGCGGGTCGGCGTCGACCTGGTGCAGCGCGAGGAGGCCCTGCGCGACGTTGCCGTGGTCGACCGCCAGGCCCGCCGCGTCTCCCACGACACCGTCGCGGGAGACCCGGCGCAGGCGGCCGTCGACCAGGTGGACGCGCAGCAGCAGGTCGGCGCACTCCTGCGCCGCACTCACGTAGCGCGGGTCGCCGAGGTCGCTCCCTGCGCGGGCGAGGGCGCCGATCGCGAGTCCGTTCCAGGCGGCGACGACCTTGTCGTCGCGCGCGGGCTGGGGGCGCGCCGACCGGGCCCGGAGGAGCCGGAGCCGGACGTCGGACCACCAGTCGTCGTCCGGGTCCTGCAGGAGCCTCAGGGTGGACGCCCCGGCCTCGAACGTGCCGTCCTCCGTGACGCCGAGCAGGGCGGCCGCGCGGGCCCCGTCGTCGTCGCCGAGAACGTCGACGAGCTGGGCGGGCGTCCACACGTACGTCAGCCCCTCCTCCCCCGCCGTGTCCGCGTCGAGCGCCGAGGCGAACCCGCCCTCGTCGGTGCGCAGGTCCCGCAGCAGGAAGTCGGCCATGCCCCTGGCGACCCGCTCCGCGAGGCGGGCCACGGCGTCGTCGGGGGTGGACCGCGCGAGGTGGAGGTAGACGCCGAGGAGCTGGGCGTTGTCGTAGAGCATCTTCTCGAAGTGCGGCACCGTCCAGGCGGCGTCGACGGCGTAGCGCGCGAACCCGCCGGCGAGCTGGTCGTGGATCCCGCCGCGGGCCATCGCGACGCAGGTCGAGCCGGCGATGCGCAGCGCACGGCTGCCCGCCGGGCCGGCGCTCGTCCCGTCGGGGCTCGTCCGGTCGTGGTGGCGCAGCAGGTGCTCGAGCACCATCGACGGCGGGAACTTCGGGGCCGTGCCGAACCCGCCGTGGCGCTCGTCGTGGTCTTTCGACAACGCCTCGACGGCGGCGGCGAGAGCGTCCTCGTCGAGGGCGTGCGGCTCCGTGGGGGCGCCGAGCTGCTCGAGCGCGTCGGTGAGCGCGGCCGAGACGTCGGCGATCTCGCCCCGGCGGCCGGTCCACGCCTCGGCCGCGGCCGCGAGAAGCCGCAGGAGCTGCTCGCGCGGGTAGTAGGTGCCGCAGTGGAACGGCTCGCCGTCGGGGGTGATCAGGCAGGTCATCGGCCAGCCGCCCCGCCCGGTGGTCATGGTGGTGGCGGCCATGTAGACGGCGTCGACGTCGGGGCGCTCCTCGCGGTCCACCTTGACCGCGACGTACCCGGCGTCGATCGCGGCGGCGACCTCCTCGTCCTCGAAGGACTCGTGGGCCATGACGTGGCACCAGTGGCAGGCGGCGTAGCCGACGCTCAGCAGGATCGGCACGTCGCGGCGGCGGGCCTCCGCGAACGCGGGCTCGCCCCACTCCCACCAGTCGACCGGGTTGTCGGCGTGCTGGAGGAGGTAGGGACTGGTGGCCGAGGCGAGGCGGTTGGCCATGTGTCGATCCTCCCTCATCCGGCTCAGACGGTCACCAGGTCGCGGGTGTAGGAGTCGGCCGGTGTGGTGACCACGTCGCCCACGGGCCCGGCCTCGACGACGCGCCCGCCGCGCAGCACCATCACCTGGTCGGCGAGCTCGGTGACGACCCCGAGGTCGTGCGTGACGAGGAAGTAGGTGAGGTCGAGCTCGCGCTGGAGCCGGCCCAGGAGCGCTATCACCTGGGACTGGACGGTGGCGTCGAGGGCGGACACCGGCTCGTCCAGGACCAGGAGCCGGGGGCTCAGCGCGAGCGCCCGGGCGATCGCGACGCGCTGGCGCTGGCCCCCGGAGAGCTCAGCGGGACGGCGGTCGGCCAGCGTCGACGGGAGCTGCACGAGCTCGAGCAGCTCCTCGGCACGGCGTCGGCGCGAGCGCCTGCCGCCCTCGCCGTGCGCCGCCAGCGGCTCGGCGACGACCTGAGCGAGGGTGAGCCGGGGACTGAGCGACTCGAAGGGGCTCTGGTAGACGACCTGCATCTGCCGGCGCAGGTCGCGCAGCTCGCGCCGGCCCAGGCTCCCGACCTCGTGGCCCAGGACCCGGACGCTTCCCGCGCTGGGGCGCTCGAGCCCGAGGATCATCCGACCCGTCGTCGTCTTCCCGGAGCCCGACTCGCCGACGACCGCGAGGGTCTGCCCGACCGGCAGGGTGAGCGAGACGTCGTCGACGGCGAGCGTGGAGCCGAACCACTTCGAGACTCCGTCCATCCGCACGGCCGGCTCAGCGCCCTCCACGACGGTCGGCAGCGGCCGGTGGACCTGGGCGTCGTACGCCTCGGCGATGCTCACGACCTCCCCGCCGCGGATCCGCACCGAGCTGTCGAGCAGCTCCCGGGTGTAGGCCCGGTCGGGAGCGGCGAACACGTCCGCCACCGGGCCGCTCTCGACGAGCGTGCCGCGCCGCAGGACGTGCACGTGCTGCGCGTACCGACGGGCGACGGCCAGGTCGTGCGTGATGAGAAGGACCGTCGTACCGTGCCGGGCACGGATCGACTCCATGCGCTCCAGCACGGCGCGTGCCACGAGGGCGTCGAGCGCACTGGTCGGCTCGTCGGCGACGACCAGCTCGGGCCGCTGCGAGAAGGCCATGGCCACGAGGATCCGCTGGCGCATCCCGCCCGAGAGCTCGTGCGGGTACCGCTCGAGCAGCGCCTCGGGGTCGGGCAGCCCCAGGTCGGCGAGGTCCTGGAGGACCTGGGCCTCGTCGACGCGCCGACCGGCCAGGGTGAAGGTCTCGCGCAGCTGAGCACCCACGGTCCTGGTCGGGTTGAGGGAGGCCACGGGGTCCTGGGGGACGAACCCGATGCTCCGGCCGCGCAGGGAGCGCAGCTCGCGCCGGCCGATCCGCAGCACGTCCTGACCCTCGAGCGTCACCCGGCCACGGGCCTCGGCGGTCCGTGGCAGGAGACGGACGATCGAGTGCGCCAGCGTGGACTTGCCCGACCCGGACTCGCCGACGACCGCGGTGACCTCCCCGCGCGGCAGGTGCAGCGAGACTGAGTCGAGGGCGGGCGTCGATCGCGGGTCGGCGCCGTAGGTGACGGTGAGGTTCTCGACGGTCAGCGTGTCGGTCATGCGTCCTCCTGGAGGAGATGGGCGATCCGGCTGAGCAGGATCGCGGTGAGTGCGAGGGCGAGGCCGGGCAGGATCGCCACCCACCACGCGTGGACGAGCAGTCGCTGCCCCTCGGAGATGAGGACCCCCCACTCGGGCGACGGCGGTGCCTCGCCGAACCCGAGGTAGCTGAGCGAGCCGATGGCGAGCAGGGCGAGCGCGAAGTTCAGTGCCGTGTACGCCATGAGCGGCGGCGCGATCCGCGGGACGATGTGCTGCGTGATCACGCGCAACGGGCGTGCGCCGAGACCTACGGCCGCCTCGACGTAGGTCAGCGTGCGCGCCTGGATGACCTGGCCGCGCACGAGCCGGGCGAACCCGGGGGCCTCGGCGATCCCGACGGCGATGCCCGCGATGAGCGCCCCGCGGCCGAACGCGGTGATGACGGCGAGCGAGAGCAGGATGGACGGCACGGCGAGGACGGACTCGCTGACGACACCGAGCACCCGGTCGGCGACGCCGCCCGGGCGCACGCCCGAGACGACCCCGACCAGGACCCCCGCACCCAGGGCGACCGCGATGGCCACGGCGCCCGCGAACATCGAGATCTGCAGACCGTGCAGGATGCGCGAGAGCAGGTCACGCCCGACCTCGTCGGTGCCGAGGAGGAAGGACGCGCCGGGCGGCTCGAGCGAGGGCCCCGCGAGCTCGAGCGGGTCGTAGGGGGCGAGCGCCGCGGGGAACAGGGCGATCAGGACGACGGCGCCCAGCAGACCGAGGAGGACGACGAGCTCCGGGGACCGGCGCCGCCTGCGGTGGGATCCGACCCTGGTGGGTCCGGGTGCGGCGTGGGGTCCGGGTGCGGCGGTGGGGTCAGCGGACATCGTCCTGGCCTCCTCGGAACGGTCCGGCGCTACGACGCAGTCGTGGGTCGACGAGCGGGAAGAGGAGGTCGACCAGCGCGTTGACCACCACGTAGACGATCGCGAGCAGCACCACCATGCCGAGGACGACCGTGAGATCGACGGCGCTCACCGAGTCCACGATGAGGCGCCCCAGACCGTTCCTCGAGAAGACGGTCTCCACGACGACGGTGCCGCCGAGCAGGGACGCCACCCTCAGGCCGAGGACCGTGAGGAAGGGCAGGGCGGCGTTGCGCAGGCAGTGCCGCAGCACGGTGTACCACCGCGAGGCCCCCTTCGCCGGAGCGGTGACCGCGGCGTACGTGGTGCCGAGCTCGGCGCGCAGCGAGCTGATGAGGACCTGCGCGAGCTGCGAGGCGCCGAGCAGGCCGATGACAGTGGCGGGAAGCACGAGCGAGGCCGCCCCGTCGCTGCCCGAGGACGGGAACCAGCCCAGCAGGATCGCGAAGACGTAGATGAGCAGGATGCCGACCCAGAAGACCGGCAGGCTCGCGTACGCCGCCGGGACCATGGCGACCACCGAGCGCAACCGACGGCTCTGCGGCGCCACCGCGACGACGGCCAGCGCGAGACCGGCCGCGACGGAGATGACGAGCGAGAGCCCCGCGAGGAGCGCCGTGGGCGGGAGTGCCTGCCCGATGAGGCGGGTGACCGGCTCGCCGGTGACGAGCGAGTCACCCAGGTCGCCGGAGAACAGGCCGACCAGCCCCGTGACGTACTGCGCGGGCAGCGAGGCCTCGAGGCCGAGCTCCTCGCGCAGCGGGCCGATCTCGACCGACGAGAGCTCAGCCGTCCCGACCGCGTCGGCCGAGCCGATCCGGCTGAGGACCGCGTCGCCCGGGAGGACGAACAGCAGGCCGAAAGCGAGCGTGTAGGCCACGAGCACCACCACGACCGCTCGCAGGACCTTGCCCACGACCAGCCGCAGGGTCCTGCGCCCCTCGCGCGGGTCCTCGGGCGGACGCGGCCGGGGCCGGACCTCCTGCAGCACCTCCTCCTGGAGGTCGGTGGCACTCACCGGGTCACTCCTCGATCCAGGCGTTGACCAGCAGCGGCATGTGGCTGGCCTCGAAGGTCGGCAGAGCAAGCTCGTTGCGGTAGGCCAGCGGCTGGACGAAGTCGTACAGCGGGATGAAGTACCCGCGGTCGAGCACGAGCTCGGCGGCCTCGGTGACGAGCGGCCGGCGCTCCTCCTGCCCGGGCGTGGAGAGGATCTCGCCGAACAGGGCGTCGAGCTCCTCGTCGTTCCCCGCGAAGTTCGTGCGCAGCACCTCGGGGTCGGGACGACCGGCGAGCTGCCAGGAGAAGGCGTAGTCGCCGGAGGCGATGCGCTGGTTGAGATCCGGTGTGGTGAGACTGCCGAAGGTGAGCTCCACCCCGATCTGCGCCCACTGGGACTGCAGCACGGCGAGGTTGGGCTCGTGGGAGATGGTCGAGCCCGTGTAGATGAGGTCGAAGCTCAGTCGCTCACCGTCGCGCTCCCGGACGCCGTCCTCGGCGGGCAGCCACCCGGCCTCGTCGAGGAGATCCTCGGCGCGGGCGACGTCGGTGACGATGTGGTCGGACAGGTCCTCCCAGTAGGGGTTGGTCGCGCTCAGCACGCTCGAGGCCGGGACGTCGATCGCGGACGCCCGCTCGAGGATCGCGTCCCGGTCGACCGCGAGGCTCAGTGCCTCGCGGACCTCGGGCTCGTCCAGGCCGGGGTGCTCGGTGTTGGCGACGAGGCCGATCGCGCCGCTGGGCAGGGGCTCGGTACGGATCGTCACGTCCGGGTTGGTCGAGAGCTCGGTCTTGTCGGCCGGCTCCGTGTTGTGCAGGAGCGTCAGGCCGCCGGCCCGGAGCTCGGAGGCGGCGATGCTGTTGTCGCTGATGTGGTGGACCTCGATCGCGTCCAGGTGGGCGGCCCCCTGGTTCGGGAACGACTCGGGTGCCCACGCGTAGTCGTCGCGGCGCTCCAGCACGTATCCCTCGTTCGCGCGCACGTCGGTCGCGACGAACGGCCCGGAGCCGACGACGGTCAGCCCCTCCTGCCGCTCCTCGAAGGTCCGGGCCGACGTCTCCGGCGCGACGATCCCGAGCGCGCTGGTCGAGGCGGCCTGCAGGAACGAGGAGTTCGGGCTCTCGAACCGGAACTCGACCTCGTACTCGCTCGGGGTGACGATCTCGCCGAGGTCACCGATCCATGAGTTGGCGACGGCGAAGCTCGCCCCGGCGTCGACGATCGACCGGTAGCTCGCGGCCACGGCCTCGGCGTCGAGCTCCTCGCCGTTGCTGAAGGTGACGTCCTCACGCAGCGTGAACGTGTAGACCGTGGCGTCGTCGTTGACGGTCCAGTCCGTCGCGAGCCACGGCTCGAAGTCACCGTCGGCGTCGTGCAGGACGAGGGAGTCGACCGTCTGGCGCAGCGGTACGGCCAGGCCATAGCCGGTCGCGGTCGCGGGGTCGATCGAGCTCCCGCCGCCCGGCCCGGGAGCTGCTCGGTAGTGGAGCGTGCCGCCGTTCACGGGCTCCCCGTCGATGTCGGCGGCCTCGCCGCTGCCCGCGCCGCTCGCCGCCGCGCAGGCCGAGAGCAGCATGGCGGCGCCGGCGACAGCCGGCAGGGCCTTCGGGACAGCGGCGGAGCGCCGGACTCTGGTCGTTCGTGCCATGGGGTCGTTCCTCTCGGTGGGCGGGCCGATCGCGCGATGCGGGCGGTCGGCCGACAGTCGCCGTACACGAGGGACGCTAAAGATCTACATAGAACTTCTATCGCAAGAACCCTCTGGTTCTCGCATATTGAGATTTCAACCATGGCACGATGTTCGCTTCGTCGAGTTATCTACCGTCCATCCCGAGCGTCCATATAGAACGTTCACCGACGACCATTGAGGTGAGACATGAGCACGATCAAGATCGAGACGCACGCCGCCGTCTTCTACCTGCCCTACTTCGTGGCGAGGGACAAGGGCTACTTCGCGGACGAGGGCCTCGACGTCGAGCTGGTCCCGAAGCCGGCGCCGCCGGAGGACGGCCTCGAGCTCATCGAGGAGCCTGCGGCTCAGGACTCGTTCCACACCTTCACGCTGTTCGAGTCCGGCACGACCCAGCTGTACAACGCGTGCGAGTGGGGGCAGCTCCGCCGCTCCCAGGACAGCAACCGCGGAGGCCGGGTGGTCGCCCGGCGCGCGGCCGTCGCGAGCCAGGCGATCGTCGTGCGCGGCGACTCGCCCCACAACGTGCCCACCGACCTCGCCGGGGTGCCCGTCGGGGTCAACTTCCACCACGGCTCGCACTACCTGGTGCTCCAGACGCTGGAGGGCTTCCTGCCCCGCACGGACATCAAGCTCCTCGGCGTCAAGGGCAAGAGTCGCCTCGACGCCCTCGCCGACGGGGACATCGAGGCGGTGGCGCTCATGGAGCCGTGGATCAGCGTCGCGGAGAAGCGCGGGTACAAGGTGCTCGCCGAGGCCCACTACTTCGGCGCCGAGGTCGCGGACGACGCGATCTCCCCCGACGACTTCGACCGGATCAACCGGGCCGTGAGCCGTGCCGTCGACACGATCCACGACGACATCCGGCCGTTCCTGCACTACTTCATCGAGCAGGCGGCGGGCGTGGAGGATCTGCGCCCCGAGGACCTGCGGCCGAGCCGGCTGCGCTACATCCACCCCGGGCCGTACCCGGAGGAGGACTACCACCGCATCCTCGACTGGATCGCGAGCTGGGGACTGATCCGCGCCGACGCCGAGTACGAGAAGCTGGTCGACAGCTCGAAGTTCGTCGACCTGCGGTGACCGGGCGCGCGACGGCGCCGCGGGGGCCGGCGCCGTCGCCCGTGCCCGTACGCGACCGTGTCCTCATCCTGTTCTGCGGGTTCACGGCCGGGATGCTGCTCCTGGACCTGCACAAGATCTCGATCGCGATCCCGTCGATCGACGCGGCCCTCGATCCCGGCCCGGTCCGGCTCCAGCTCGTCTCGGCCGCGTACGTCGTCCTCTTCGCCGTCACGCTCGTCCCGGCCGGGCGTCTCGGGGACCACGGATGGCGCCGCCGACTTGCGCTCATCGGCCTCTACGGATACCTCGTCTCGAGCGTGGTGTGCACGATCGCGCCGAACGCCGACACGGTCATCGTCGGACGCGCCCTGCTCGGGGTCTCGGCGGGTCTGCTGATGCCGCAGATGATGGGCATCGTCCAGGGGCGGTTCACCGGACCGGCCCGCGCACGAGCCTTCGGCGTGTACGGCGTGTGCGTCGCCTGCGCGACGGCGCTCGGCCCCAGCGTGGGTGGGCTCTTCCTGCTTCCCGGCATGTTCGGGTGGCGCGGCGTGTTCGCGATGAACCTCCCGGTCGGCCTCGTCCTCGTCCTTGCCGCGCACCTCCTGCTCAGCGCCGTCGACCAGCCCCGCCCGACGAGGCGCCGGCCCGATCTCGATCACGGTGGTGTCGTCCTGCTGTCCGGCGCCCTGGTCGGTTTCCTCCTCCCTGTCGTCCTCACGACGGGGCGTCCGGTCGACTCGCCCGGGCGCTGGCTGCTCCTCGTCCCGGCCGCCGCGCTGGCGACCACGTTCGTCCTGCGCACCCGTACGCGGGCCGCCGCAGGCCGCTCCCCCCTCATCAGTCCCGCGCTGCTCGCGCTGCCGTCGTTCCGCAACGGCGTGCTCATCTCGGCCACGTGGTTCGCCGCGGTGCCGGGCGCCTCGCTGGCCCTGACGATCTACCTGCAGCAGGTCGAGCACCTCAGCCCCCTGCTCGCGGGGCTCGTCCTGCTGCCCGCCGCCGTCGGCTCCGCGGTGGGCGCGGACATCGGCGGTCGCACCGTCACGCGGTGGGGCCGCCGGCTCACCGCGCTCGGCATGACGCTGACGCTCCTCGCCATGGCCGCCGTCGTGGTGCTCCTGCACGGCGACCTGCCGGGTACCGCCCTGCTCGCCGCGGTGTCGGCCCTCCAGCTGGTCTCCGGCGTGGGCACGGGCATGGTCGTCTCGCCGAATCACGCCCAGATGCTCGCCGACGTCCCACCGGCCCAGGGCAGCGCAGCCGGAGCCGTCGGACAGCTGGGCCAGCGGGTGGCGAACAGCTTCGGCGTGGCGGCCGCGTCGGTCGCCTACTTCACCGTGATCTACGGCGGCGGGTGGAGCGTGTCCGACGCTCCTCCCGCCGCCCACCTCGGCGCGACCCTCCGGGCGACTGCCGTGGCGATGTGCTTCCTGCTCGCCTCCCTCGCGGTCGCACTGGTCGACCTCCGTCGGCAGCGCGCCGGCGATGCTGGCCGCGCCGCCCTCGCCATCCGCGGCGACCGTCCGGCCGGTCGGGCGGGTCAGGCGGGTCAGGCGGCCATCGCGGAGGCGGGCACGGACCGGATCTCGACGTCGAGGACCGTCTCGACCGCGGGCAGGATGCGGCAGCCCTCCCGGTAGCGCTCGACCAGAGCGGCCGTGTCGATCTCGTCGAGTCCCGCCACGACGACCTCGACGAGGAGCCGGCCGGCCTTGATGCGCCCGCGGTGATAGCGCGTCGTGCGAGCGCGGACCTGGACCGAGAGGTCGTCCTCGGGATCGGCGTCGGGGCTTGCCCCGCTGCGCAGCGTGTTGACGAGGTTGACCGTGAGTGCCGAGACGAGCAGGTCGAGCGGCCCCGGCGCCCTGCCCGGGCCCCCGGTGGCCACCGACCCGTCGGCCAGCAGGGCGAAGCCCTCGCCCTGCACGGTGAACCGGCCACGGACGGCGGTGGTACACACGGTCACGGCACTGGAGTAGTCGAGTCCGGACATCGGTGCTCCTCACGCTCGGGTCGGGCGGTTCACCGGCAGTCTGCTCCGACGCGTGCCGCCCCCACCCGGACATGCCCCCGCAGGTCCAGATGCCGGGACGCCGGCGTGAGGGAGGCGCGGGAGGGTCACCGACGGGCGGTCAGCGCCGGGCGATCTCGGCGGCGAAGATCGCCGAGGCCCGTTTGAGGATCTCGATCTCCTCCTCGGCCCGTGCGAGCGCCCCCTCCAGCTCCGCGACACGTGCGACGAGATCCTCCTTGGGGGCCTGCCGCCACCGTGCCCGCGAGCTCGCGTCGAACATGCCGTCGTCGAGCCGCTTGGCCCACAGACGAAGGGACTGCTCCCCCACCTCGAACTCCTCCGCCACCTCGCGGAAGATCGCCCTGTTGCCCGGCTCGGCCTCGCGCCGTTCGACCACGCGGCGTACGGCTGCCTCGCGCAGCTCGTCGCTGTACTTCTTCTCGAACGGCATGGGGCCCCTTCATCCGGTCAGACCGTTGATCCCCCATTGTGGCGGAAGAGCGGGGTCTGGATCGGCAGACGCACGACAGAGCAGGTGCGGACCTCGACCGCCTGACCGAGGTCGAGCTCGGCGAACCGGAGCCGCGGCGCCGGGGGTCCCGGCGCGACAGCGGCGGGCAGCACCGCGCTCACCATCACGCGCGGCGAGCAGAACCGCGCTCATTCGTGGAGCAGAAGTCCGCTCGCTCGTCAGGAGATGCGGTCGACGAGCATCGTGGCGAGGTCGGTGAGGGCGTCCTTCACCTCGCCGTCGGGCAGGACCGCGAGCTCGGCGACGGCGTCGTCGGCCCAGCGCCGCGCGATCGCGCGGGACTCCGCCATGACCTCGTGCGCGCGCAGGGCCTCGACCGCGGCGGCGAGCTCGGCGTCGCCGGACAGGTCGCCGTCGAGCAGGGCCAGGGCCCGCTCCCCCGCCGGGTCGAGCGTGCCGGCCGCGCGCCGTGCGCGCAGGAGCAGTACCGGCATCGTCGCGACGCCCTCGCGAAGGTCGGTGCCGGGGACCTTGCCGGACTCCGCCGTGTCGGAGGCGACGTCGATGACGTCGTCGGCGAGCTGGAACGCCACGCCGACCTTCTCCCCGAAGGTCGACACGGCGTCGGCCAGGTGCGCCTCCGCACCGGAGAAACGCGCGCCGTAGAAGGCGGAGGCCGCGATGAGCGATCCCGTCTTGTCCGCGAGCACCCTCAGGTAGTGCTCGATCTCGTCCGACCCCTCGTCGGGGCCCACGGTCTCGTGGAGCTGCCCGAGGCAGAGGCGCTCGAACGTGGCCGCGTGCAGCATGACCGCCTCGGCGCCGAGGGAAGCCACGAGGGAGGACGCCCGGGCGAACAGCAGGTCCCCGGTGAGGACGGCGACGTTGTTGCCCCAGACCACGTGCGCGGCGGGCACCCCGCGGCGCACCTCGGCCGAGTCCATGATGTCGTCGTGGTAGAGCGTGGCCAGGTGGGTGAGCTCGACCGCGACGGCCGCGCGGACGACCTCGTCGCCGACGCCCGACCCGAGCTGGGCGGTGACGATCGTGAGCAGCGGGCGCAGGCGCTTGCCCCCGGCGTCGGACAGGTGGGCGGCCGGCTCCTCGGTCAGCCGGTCGGCGCCGCGCACGGCCGCCGCCAGGCGCTCCTCGACCTCGGTCAGGGCGGGGTCGACCTGATCGAGGCGGGCGGAGAGGAGCTCGAGCCGGGTCACAGGACGAAGACCGCCGCGTCGGTCAGGAGCTCGAGCACCGGACCAGGGTAGACGCCGAGCGCGATCGTGGCGACGGCGCACACGACGACGGCGACGATCGTCAGGCCCTCGGAGGACACGACCGTCACGCCCTGCTCCTTGGGCTCCTCGAAGAACATGAGCTGGACGAGGCGGAAGTAGAAGAACGCGGTAGCGGCCGACGCCAGGACGGCGAGCACCACGAGGATCGCCCCGCCGCCCGCGATTCCGGCGCTGAACACGGCGAACTTCCCGACGAAGCCGGCGGTGAGGGGGATGCCCGCGAAGGACAGCAGGAAGACGAGCATGGCCACCGCGAGCGCCGGTCGGCGCCGCCCGATGCCGGCCCACTGCTCGATGTGCGTGGCCTCGCCGGTGACGGAGCCGGAGGCGTCGGTCTCGCGCACGAGGGTGACGAGGCCGAACGCGCCGACGGTCGCGACACCGTAGGCGAGCAGGTAGAAGATCACCGAGCCGATGCCCTGGGTCGTCAGCGAGAAGACGCCGATGAGGACGAAGCCCGCGTGGGCGATCGAGCTGTAGGCGAGCATCCGCTTGATGTCGGTCTGGATGACACCCAGCACGGTGCCCACGAGCATCGTGAGGATGACGATCGTCCACACGACCGGCTCGAGGTCCCAGCCGAGCCCTGGGGCCACGACGTAGACGAACCGGAGCATCGCGCCGAACGCGGCGATCTTGGTGGCCGCGGCCATGAACCCCGTGACGGGGGTCGGTGCGCCGGTGTAGACGTCCGGCGTCCACGCGTGGAACGGCACGGCCCCGACCTTGAACAGCAGGCCGACGAGCACGAGCACGACGCCGGGCAGGAGCAGCGAGTCCAGCCCCGGCGTGGCCGGGACGGCCGCGGCGATGTCCGTGAGGCGCAGCGAGCCCGCGAACCCGTAGAGCAGCGCGATGCCCATGAGGAAGAACGCCGACGCGAACGCCCCGAGGATGAAGTACTTGATCGCGGCCTCCTGGGACAGGAGACGTCGACGACGCGCGGTCGCGGCCAGCACGTACAACGGCAGGGAGAGGACCTCGAGGGCCACGAAGAGCGTGATGAGGTCCCCGGCCGCCGGGAAGACCATCATGCCGGTCAGCGAGAAGAGCGTGAGCGGGAAGATCTCCGTCTGCGTGAGCCCGGCCCGGGTGGCGGCCTCGCTCTCGGCCGATCCCGGGCGGGCCGCAGCCTGCGGGGTGAAGGCGCCGTCCCGGACCTCCGTGCGGTCCGCCATCACCAGCAGGGCGAGCAGCGAGCTGACGAGCAGCACGGCCTGGATCGCCAGCGACGGCAGGTCCTCGACGTATGCGCCGCCGGTGACGACCTCGGTGGGGGCCTCGGCGCCGTGGACGCTCGCGAGCCGCCACACGACGGCGACGAGCCCCGCGGCGACCGCGAGCAGCGCGAACGGCACCTGCACGGTGCGCCGCACCGTGCGCGGGAGGAACGCCTCGAGCAGGACGCCGACGACGGCCGCCCCGCCGACGATGAGCACCGGGACGAGCGGCGCCCAGGCGATGGTGGGTGCGACGAAGGCGGTCGCGGACAGGGCGGCGGTCACAGGGCGCTCCCCACGGTCGTGATCGGGCTGGGCTGGGAGGCGGTGTCACCGGCGTCGTCGGCGAGGACGACGGTCTGCTCCGCGACGGGCCGGACGAGCTCGACCACCGGCGCCGGGAAGAGTCCCAGGGCGAGGACCGCGGCGACGAGCAGGCCCATCACCGTGCGCTCACGGCCGTCGAGGTCGGGCAGCGCGAGCGGCCGAGGGGGTGCGTCGTCGTCGGGCGCCGCGCTCGCGGTCGAACCGGTGTCGCTCGCGGCCGTCCCGGTGCCGGCCGCGCCGCTCGAAGGCGCGGCGTTCCCCGAGGCGGCCCCGACGGTCGCCGTCGCCCGGGCGGGCGTCGCGGCCAGCGGTGCGGGGCCGGTGAAGATGCGCTGGTAGGGCATGAGCACGTACAGGGCGGCGAGGACGACGCCCAGGACGGCGAACGCCGCGGCGACCCAGCTGACCTCGAACGTGCCGAGGAGGACCATGTACTCGCCCCAGAACCCGGACAGGCCGGGCAGGGCGATCGAGGCCAGGCCCATGACGAGCCACGTGCCGGCGAGGACCGGGACCACGCGCTGGTAGCCGCCGAAGGCGCCGATGCGCTGCGTCCCCCCGCGGCGCACGAGGTACTCCGAGCCGAGGAACATGCCGGCCGTGGACAGGCCGTGGGCGACCATGTAGAACATCGCGCCGGTGAGGGCCAGCTCGGAGCCGACGAAGACGCCGAGCACGATGAAGCCGAAGTGCGACACGGACGTGAACGCGACCAGACGCATGACGTCCTGCTGGCCGATCGCGAGGAACGCGCCGTAGAGCACCGAGATCACGGCGAGCACGATCATCACCGGGGCGGCCCAGGCCACCTGCTCGGGGAAGATCGTCAGCAGCAGCGTGATCATGCCGAACGTGCCGACCTTGTCCATGACGCCGACGAGGAGCGTGGACACGCCGCCCGGGGACTGCTCGGCGGCGTCGGGCAGCCACGTGTGCACCGGCACCATCGGCGCCTTGATGGCGAAGGCCACGAGGAACGCGAGGAAGATCAGGCGCGCCGCCCAGTCGGACGAGCCGGCCATCGTGCCGGCGAGGTTCTCCACGAGGAAGCCCTCGGGTCCGCCGGGGCCCTCGAGGTACAGGGCCACGACGCCGGCGAGCATGATCAGCCCGCCCGCGAGGGAGTACAGGAGGAACTTGATCGCGGCGGCGCGGCGGCGGGGCCCGCCGTACATGCCGATGAGCAGGAAGATCGGCAGGAGCATCGCCTCGAACAGGACGTAGAAGAGGAAGACGTCCCGCGCGGCGAAGACGGCGAGCAGGATCCCCTCCAGGACGAGGACGAGCCCGACGTAGGTCGAGGTACGACGCTCGGTGGTCGCCTCGTCGTCGCCCGCGCGGACGGGGACGCCGGAGATGAGGACGACCGGCACGAGGAACGCCGTGAGCAGGACCATCGTCAGGCCGAGCCCGTCGATGCCCAGCGCATAGGAGGCGCCGATCTGCGGGATCCAGGCGACCTGCTCGGTGAGCTGGTGCTCACCGGCGGCGCCGAGGTCGAAGTCCGTCACGACGGCGGCGATCGCGCCGAGCAGGACGAGCAGGCTGACGCCGAGCCCGACCGGCCGGGCGACCCGGCGCAGCGCGGGGACGAAGAGCAGCGCGCCGGCCATCACCGGGACGGCGACGAGCAGCGTGAGCCACGGGAGAGTTGCGGTGTTCACAGGTTCTGTTCCTCTTCCCTCGGCCTAGAGCCGCCAGGCCAGGACGGCGAGCAGGGCGAGCACGGTGCCGGCCATCATCAGTGCGGCGTAGCTGCGGACGAATCCGTTCTGGAGCTTGCCGAGCAGGCGACCGAGGCCGGCCGTGGCGCCGCCGGTGCCCATGACGGCGCCGTCGACGGCCAGCTGGTCGACCTCGACGAGGCCGCGCGTGAGCTGCTGGCCCGGGCGCATGAAGATCCCCTCGTTGACGGCGTCCTGGTACAGGTCGTTGCGGGCGGCGGTGACGAGCACGTTGCCGGCCGGTGCCACCGCGGGGACCTCGCGGCGGGCGTACATCGCCCACGCCACGAGCGCGCCGAGAACGACGATCGCGATGGTCGCGCCCATGATGACGGGGACCGCGAGGACGGGGGCGTCGTGCTCGTGGTGGCCGGTGACCGGCTCGAGCCAGCCGACGAGCCCGCCGCCGAGCTGGAGCGCGAACCCCAGGCCGACCGAGCCGATCGCGAGGACGATCATCGGCACGGTCATGAGCAGCGGCGACTCGTGGGGGTGGACCTCCGAGCCCTCCTCCGCCGTCGTCCAGCGCTTCTTGCCGTGGAAGGTCATGAAGAACAGCCGCGACATGTAGAAGGCGGTGATCCCGGCGCCGATCAGGGCGACGAGGCCGAAGACCCAGGGCTCCCAGCCGGCGTGGCCGGCCTGCGGGACGAAGGCGGTCTCGATGATCTTGTCCTTCGACCAGAAGCCGGAGAACGGCGGGATGCCGAGGATCGCGAGCCAGCCCAGGCCGAAGGTGGCCCACGTGATCGGCATGACCTTCGACAGGCCGCCGAACCGGCGCATGTCGACCTGGTCGTTCATGCCGTGCATGACGGAGCCGGCGCCGAGGAACATGCCGGCCTTGAAGAAGCCGTGCGTGACGAGGTGGAAGATCGCGAACGCGTAGCCGATCGGGCCCAGCCCTGCGGCGAGGATCATGTAGCCGATCTGGGACATCGTCGAGGCGGCGAGGACCTTCTTCAGGTCGTCCTTCGCGCAGCCGACGATCGCGCCGAACAGCAGCGTGACCGCGCCGACGATCGCGACGACCATCCGGGCGTCGGGCGTGAGGTCGAAGATCGGGCCCGAGCGCACCACGAGGTACACACCGGCGGTGACCATCGTGGCGGCGTGGATGAGCGCGGAGACCGGGGTCGGGCCGGCCATCGCGTCGCCGAGCCAGGCCTGCAGCGGGAACTGCGCCGACTTGCCGCACGCGGCGAGCAGGAGGAGCAGGCCGATCACGGTGAGCACCGCGGTGGAGGCGCCCGGGGCGGCCTCGGCGACCCCGGCGAAGCTCACGGTGCCCAGGCCGGCGAACATCGCGCCCATCGCCAGCAGGAGCCCCATGTCCCCCACGCGGTTCATGACGAACGCCTTCTTCGCCGCGACCGCGTACTCGGGGACCTGGTTCCAGAACCCGATGAGCAGGTAGGACGCGAGACCCACGCCCTCCCAGCCGATGAACAGCACGAGGTAGCTGTCGCCGAGGACGAGCAGCAGCATCGCCGCGACGAAGAGGTTGAGGTAGGCGAAGAACCGGCGGCGGTCGCGGTCGTGCGACATGTAGGCGACCGCGTAGACGTGGATGAGCGTGCCGACCAGCGTGACGAGCAGGACGAACGTCATCGACAGCGGGTCGACGCGCATGCCGAGCGAGACGTCGAACGTCCCGGCCGGCAGCAGGTCGTACAGGTGGAGGTCCATGACGCGGTCGGACGCCTGGCGGCCGACCATGTCGACGGCGATCCAGGCGGCGACGACGAAGGACGCGGCCGAGGCGGCGACGCCGAGCCAGTGGCCCCAGGCGTCGGCGGCGCGGCCCGCGAGCAGCAGGACGGCGGCGCCGACGAGCGGGACGGCGACGAGCAGCCAGGCCAGGTTCGCCGGGCCGTCGGCGGCCACGGGCGCGGCGACCTCGGTGACGGCGTGAAGGGTGGGGACGTTCACTCCTGCTCCCTTCAGCTCTTCATGAGGTTGACGTCGTCGACCGAGGCGGTGCGACGGGTGCGGAACACGGACACGATGATCGCCAGGCCGACGACGACCTCGGCCGCGGCGACGACCATGACGAAGAAGGCCGCGACCTGGCCGCTCAGGTCGCCGTGCACGCGGGCGAACGTGATGAGCACGAGGTTGGCCGAGTTGAGCATGAGCTCGACGCCCATGAGCTGGACGATCGCGTTGCGGCGCACGAGCACCGCGGTGGCGCCGACGGCGAAGAGGATGCCGGCGAGCACCACGTAGTTCATCGGGTTCATCGGTCGTCCTCGGCGGTCGTCTCGGTTCTCGGTGCGGCCTCGCGCGCGGCGCGGCGGCGGGCGGCGACCTCGCGGCCGGGCGAGCCGGGCACGAGCGGGGTCGGGGCCGGCTCGCCGGGCATCGAGGGCAGGCCGGCGCGCGTGACGCCACGGGTGGCCTCGCCGCCGTGCAGGCCGCGAGCCGGCTCGGTGCGCGCGCGGGCGACGGCGGCGACCGTCTCGGGGCTGACCTCGCCGATGGTGCGCTCCTGGCCGCGGACGCGCAGCACGCGCGGCACCGACTCGACGATCGGCTCGCCGGTGGCGGACAGGGCGGGCAGGTCGGCGGCGTTCGACCGCGCGTAGACGCCGGGGGTGGGCAGCTGGCCGAGCCGGCCGCCCTCCTCCTTGAACGTCTTCATCTTGGCGGCCTCGACCTCGACCTGCGTGACCTTCGGGGACAGTCGCTCGCGGTGGGTGAGCACGACCGCGCCGAGCGCGGCCGTGATGAGCAGCGCGCCGGTGAGCTCCATCGTCAGCACGAAGTCGCCGAACAGGACGCGGGCGACACCGACCGGGTTGGAGTCGGCGTTGGCGGCCGCCAGGCCGGCGGGCTCGGTCAGGCCCACCGCCTGCAGCGCGACACCGACGAGGACCGCGATCAGTCCGAGGCCCGCGACGACGGCCACCCACCGCTGGTGCGCGATCGTCTCGTGCAGGGAGTCCGCGGCGTCGACGCCGACGAGCATGAGCACGAAGAGGAACAGCATCATGATCGCGCCGGTGTACACGACGACCTGGACGACGCCGAGGAACGGCGCCCCCTGCGCGACGTACATCACCGCGAGGCAGAGCATGACGAGGATGAGCGACACGGCGGCATAGACCGCTCGCCGGGCGAAGATCAGGCCCGTCGAGGCGATCACCATGACCGTGGCGAGCACCCAGAACAGGGCGGTCTCGCCGGTGCCGATCTCCCCGGGCACCGTCATGACGGGGGTGGTGCTCATCGCTCGCTCCCCCTCGCGGCGCCGGCGGACGCGGCCTCGCGCGCCGAGGCGAGCGTGGGGTCGTCCGGACGGTGGGTCTCGACCCACTCGACCTGCTCGGCCGTGGGGCCGGTGACCTCGCCACGGTAGTAGTCGGCGTCCGTGGCGCCGGAGACCATCGGGTGCGGGGCGGCGAGCATCCCGTCGGCCATGGGGGCCAGCAGGTCACCCTTCTCGTAGATGAGGCCCTCCCGGGTGGGTCCGGCGAGCTCGAAGTCGTTGGACATCGTCAGTGCACGGGTCGGGCAGGCCTCGATGCAGTACCCGCAGAAGATGCAGCGCAGGTAGTTGATCTGGTAGACGCGGCCGTAGCGCTCGCCGGGCGAGAACTGTCCCTCGGGGCCGTTGGCGCCGGCCTCGACGTAGATGGCGTCGGCGGGGCACGCCCACGCGCACAGCTCGCAGCCGATGCACTTCTCGAGGCCGTCGGCGTACCGGTTGAGCAGGTGCCGGCCGTGGTAGCGGGGCTGCGTCGGCGGCTTCTCGAACGGGTACTGGACGGTGCGCGAGGGTCGGAACATCGACGAGATCGTCACGCCGAACCCGGCGACGGGCGCGAGCAGGGACCCGATCGGGCCCGGCTCGTCGGGGGCGAGGCGGATCTCCTCCTCGCCGTTGCGCACGACGACGTCGTCCGCCGTGATCCGGCCTCTCGGCTCGGGGCGCTTCTCGTCAGCCATGTCAGGCCTCCTCGGTGGTGGCGTCGGGGGCGGTCTCGTTCGCGGCGGCGCTCGCCCGTGCGCTGCTGGCCACGACGGGCTCACCGGCCTGGGCGGCGCGCCGACGGTCCGCCCGCGGCGACGGCGGCAGCGTCTGCCCGGGCAGCGGCGGGACGGGGAAGCCCCCGGCGAACGCGTCGAACGGCTCGGGCTCGTCCGGCTCGGGCTCGGGCTCCTTCTTCTCCGGGAGGAGGAAGGTGACGATCATGACGACGAGGAGCAGGCCCGCGATGACGGCGAGCAGCTGCCACAGCTCGAGGTCGGAGAACTGGCGCACGCCCTGGATGATCGTCACGGCGACCAGCCAGACGAGCGCGGCCGGGATGAGGATCTTCCAGCCGAGGTTCATCAGCTGGTCGTAGCGCACGCGCAGGAGCGTGCCGCGCATCCAGATCATGACGAACATGCACGCCCAGACCTTGAGCCAGAAGACGAGGAACCCGACGACCGGGGCGGCCCACCACACGATGTGGTCCGAGAGGAACGGGATCCGCCAGCCACCGAGGAACAGCGTCGTGGCCACCGCCGAGACGTTGAACATGTTGACGTACTCGGCGAGGTAGAACCACGCGAACTTCATCGAGGAGAACTCGATGGAGTGGCCGGCGACCAGCTCGCCCTCGGCCTCGGGGAGGTCGAACGGCAGGCGGTTGACCTCGGCGACCATCGAGATCACGTAGATGACGAACGCGGGCAGCAGGGAGATCGCCCACCACACGTTGGTCTGGGCGTCGACGATCTGGGACGTGGCCATCGAGCCGGACACGAGGAAGACCGAGACGAGCGCGAGCCCCATGGAGAGCTCGTAGGAGATGACCTGGGCCGAGGAGCGCACGGCGCCGAGCAGCGGGTAGGTCGAGTTCGACGACCAGCCGCCGAGCACGATGCCGTACACGCCGAGCGCGGTGATCGCGAGGATGTAGAGCACGGCGACCGGCATGTCGGTCAGCTGCATCGGCGTCCACCACGTGGGGTCCGCGCCGTTGGTGATGGCCGGGCCCATGGGGATGACCGCGAGGACCATGAACGCGCAGAACGCGGCGATGCCGGGCGCGAGCATGTACAGCACCCGGTCGGCGCCCTTGAGCTGGATGTCCTCCTTGAGGACGAGCTTGATCGCGTCGGCGACCGCCTGGAACAGACCGAACGGGCCGAGGACGTTGGGGCCCTCACGGGTCTGCATCTTGCCCAGCCCGCGGCGCTCGACCCACAGCGCCATGAGGACGCCGGTGAGCAGCAGGGCGACGATGATGACGGCCTTGATGAGGGAGATCCACCAGGTGTCGTGGCTGAAGTCCGCCGTCGGCAGCGCCGATGCGGTGGACATGACCGGGGCGATCACTGCTGGACCTCCGTGCTGGTGACGGTGACGACGCTGCCCGCGCCGGCCCCGGTCTGCGCCCGCACGGCGCTGCCCGGGGAGTTCTCGGGGACCCACACCACGCCGTCGACCATGCGGGTGACGGTCAGCGGGAGGGTGAGCGAGCCGGTCGGGCCGGTCACGCGGACGCGGCCGCCGTCGACGGCGCCGACCGCACGTGCCGTGGCCGGGGAGAGCCGGACGACCGGCCGGTGCGCGGTGCCGGCGAGGTGCGGCTCGCCGTCCTGGCCGCGGCCGGCGTCGAGCTGGAGCTTCCAGGTCGCGAGGACCGCCTCGCCCGGCCCGGGGGCGGGCACCTGGGCCGGCGCCTCGGTGGGCTCGGCGACCGGCCCGTCCCACGGGTCGAGCTCGGCGAGCTCGGCGTGGAGCTCGGCGAGGGTGGCCAGGCCGAGGTCGCGGCCCATCTCCCGGGCGAGGTCGGCGAGCACGAGCCGGTCCGGCAGCGCGTGGGAGGCGAGCACCTGGCCGAACGGCCGCACGCGTCCCTCCCAGCTGACGAACGAGCCGGCCTTCTCCACCGGCGGCGCGACGGGCAGGACGACGTCGGCGAGCTCGGAGATCGCGTTGCGCCGGACCTCGAGCTGGACCAGCACGTCGACCTGGCCGACGGCGCGCAGCGCGGCGGCGGGGTCCATCATGTCCAGCGTCTCGACGCCGCCCACGAGCAGCCCCGTCAGCTCGCCGGAGGCGGCCGCGAGCAGGATCTCGCGGTGCGAACGGCCGGGCGCGTCCGGGAGGGAGTCGATCCCCCACACGGCGCCGGCGTCCGCGCGCGCGGCCGGGTCGACCACCGGGCGGCCGCCCGGCAGGAGGTTCGGCAGCAGACCGGCGTCGACGGCGCCGCGCTCGCCGGCGCGCCGGGGCACCCAGGCGAGGCGGGCACCGGTCCGGTCGGCGAGGCGCTGGGCCGCGGTGAGCGCGCCCGGCAGGGCCGCCGCGCGCTCACCGACGAGGATGACGGCACCGGGGGCGGAGAGCTCCTCGACCAGCTCGGCGCCCAGGGAGTCGAGCGCCGTGGCCTCGCCGCCGGGGGCGACCTCGACGACGTCGGCGCGCATCTTGGTGGTGCCGCGCGTGGCCATCGGGGCCAGCGTCGTCACCCGGGTGGTGCCGGCGAGGACGCCCTTGCGCAGGCGGAGGAAGATCGTGCCGCACTCCTCCTCCGGCTCGAGCGCCACGAGCAGGACGCGTCCCGCCCGCTGGAGGTCGGAGTAGGTGACCCCCAGCCCGGTCGCCGCCACGTGGGTACCGAGGAAGTCGGCCTCCTCGGCGCTGTGCGGGCGGGCCCGGTGGTCGACGTCGTTGGTCCGCAGCACCGTGCGGGCGAACTTCGACCAGGCGTAGGAGTCCTCGAGGGTGAGGCGGCCGCCGGGCAGCACGCCGACGCCGCCGGCCGCGGCGGCGCGCGCCAGCTCGGAGCCGGCGACCGACAGGGCCTCGGACCAGCTGGTCTCGTGCAGCTCGCCGGTGGCCTGGTCGCGCACGAGGGGCATCCGCAGGCGGTCCGGCGCGTCCTGCCAGTGGTAGGCGAACCGGTCCTTGTCGGTGATCCACTCCTCGTTGACCTCGGGGTCGTTGCCCGCGAGGCGGCGCACGACGGCGCCGCGGCGATGGTCGATCCGGATCGCCGAGCCGCCGGCGTCGTGCTCGGCGACGGACGGCGTGGAGACGAGGTCGAAGGGGCGCGACCGGAACCGGTACATCGCCGACGTCAGGGCGCCGACGGGGCAGATCTGGATGGTGTTGCCCGAGAAGTAGGACGTGAACGGGCGGCCGGAGGTGTCGGCCTCCGCGGCGCCCATGGGCGCCGTCGCGTGGCCGGAGGTGAGACCGGCGACGCCGTCGGGCCCCGCGAAGGGGACGCCGGTCGCGTCCGGGAGGCCGTCGTCGGCGAAGTCGAGGACGTCGGCGTCGAAGCCACCGACCTGGGAGCCGTTGAGCGCGTGGACCTCGCGCCCGGGGGTGCCGCCGCCACGGCCCTGGAGCGCGATGAAGGCGTCGCCGGCGATCTCGGAGGAGAACCGGGTGCAGCGCTGGCACAGGATGCACCGGTCGCGGTCCAGCAGGATCTGCGTGGAGATGGCGATCGGCTTGGGGAACGTCCGCTTGACGTCGACGAACCGGCTCTCGGCGCGGCCGTTGCTCATCGCCTGGTTCTGCAGGGGGCACTCGCCGCCCTTGTCGCACACCGGGCAGTCCAGCGGGTGGTTGATGAGGAGGAACTCCATGATGCCGTGCTGGGCCTTGTCGGCCACCTCGGACGTGTGCTGCGTGGCCACGACCATGCCCGGCGTGAGCTCCATCGTGCAGGACGTCTGCGGCTTGGGCATCGCCTTGAGGTTGCCCTCGCGGTCCGGGCTGGAGACGTCGACGAGGCACTGGCGGCAGGCGCCGGCGGGCTTGAGCAGCGGGTGGTCGCAGAACCTCGGCACCTGGATGCCGACCTGCTCGGCGGCCCGGATGATGAGCGTGCCCTTGGGCACGGACACCTCGCGGCCGTCGATCGTCGCCGTGACGAGCTCGGGGGCCGCGGGCGCGGCCTGCTCCTGCGTCTGGGTCATCGCACACCTGCCTCGTGGAAGATCGCCGACGCCTCGTAGGGGAAGAGCTCCCGTGCGGGCGTGTGGCAGCCGGCCTCGAACTCCTCGCGGAAGTGCTGGATGCCGGACTGGATGGGGGTCGCCGAGGCGTCGCCGAGCGCGCAGAACGAGCGACCCGCGATGTTGGCGGACACCTCGAGGAGGAGGTCGACGTCGGAGGGCAGCCCGCGGCCGTCCTCGAGGCGGTGCATGACCTGCTTCATCCAGAACGTGCCCTCGCGGCAGGGCGTGCACTTGCCGCAGGACTCGTGCTGGTAGAAGTCGGTCCACCTCGAGATGACCCGGACGACCGAGACCGTCTCGTCGAACACCATGAGGGCACGGGTGGCGAGCATCGACCCGGCGGCGCCGACCGACTCGTAGTCGAGCGGGACGTCGAGGTGCTCGTCGGTGAGGATCGGCGTCGAGGAACCACCGGGCGTCCAGAACTTCAGCCGGTGGCCGTCGCGGACCCCGCCGGCCATCTCGACGAGCTCGCGCATGGTGATGCCGAACGGTGCCTCGAACTGGCCGGGGTTGTTCACGTGCCCCGAGACGGAGAACAGGCCGTGGCCGGCCGACTTGTCGGTGCCCATGGCGGTGAACCAGTCCTGGCCGCGGGAGAGGATGCCGGGCACGGACGCGATCGACTCGACGTTGTTGACGACCGTCGGGCGGGCGTAGAGACCGGCGACGGCGGGGAACGGCGGCTTGAGGCGCGGCTGGCCGCGCAGGCCCTCGAGGGAGTCCAGCAGCGCCGTCTCCTCGCCGCAGATGTAGGCGCCGGCGCCGGCGTGCACGGTGATCTCGAGGTGGTAGTCGCCGTCGGGGCCGAGCCCGGTGCCGATGAGCCCGGCCTCGCGGGCCTCCCGGACCGCGGCGAGGAGGCGCCGGTAGACGTGCACGGTCTCGCCCCGCAGGTAGACGAACGCGTGGTGGCCGCCGATGGCGTAGCTGGTGATGGCCATGCCCTCGATGAGGGAGTGCGGGTTGGCCAGGAGCAGCGGGATGTCCTTGCAGGTCCCGGGCTCGGACTCGTCGGCGTTGACGACGAGGTAGCGCGGTCCGCCGTCGGCGGGCGGGAGGAAGGACCACTTGAGGCCGGTGGGGAAGCCGGCGCCGCCGCGGCCGCGCAGGCCGGAGCCCTTGACGAGGTCGACGACGTCGCCGGGCGCCATCGTCAGGGCCTTCTCCCACCCCTCGTACCCGCCGTGGTCGCGGTAGGTGCCCAGGGTCCAGGAGCGCGGGGCGTCCCAGATGTCGGAGAGGACCGGCGTGAGGGTGCCGGGGCTGGTGAGTGTCACTTGTCCTCCTCGGAGACCGCGCGGCGGGCCGCGCCTGGGTCGGACTCGCCGGACGTGGGCACCTGGTGGGCGGCGCTCGAGCCCGTGTCACCGACGGGTGCGGCGCCCGCGGCCTCGGCCAGCGGGGCGTGCCGGTCGGCCTCGTGGCCCTCGTGCGGGGACGTCCAGCCGTTGGCGCGCGCGATGCGCAGCCCGAGCAGGCTCGCCTCGCCGGCACCCGGGCCCTCGTCCGCCCGGCCGTCCTCGAACCCCGCGAGCACGCGGGAGATCTCCTTGAACGTGCCGACCGTGGTGGCGCCGCGCGTGGGGTGGACCGGGCGTCCGGCGGCGATCTCGTCGACGAGCTGCGTGGCCGAGGTCGGGGTCTGGTTGTCGAAGAACTCCCAGTTGACCATCACGACCGGCGCGTAGTCGCACGCCGCGTTGCACTCGAGCTGCTCGAGGGTGATCCGGCCGTCGGCGGTGGTCTCGTCGTGGCCGACCCCGAGGTGGTCGGAGAGCGTCTCGAAGATCTGGTCGCCCCCCATGACGGCGCACAGCGCGTTCGTGCAGACGCCGACGTTGTACTCGCCGTTGGGGTGGCGCTTGTACTGGCTGTAGAACGTGGCGACGGCGGAGACCTCGGCGCGGGTGATCCCCAGCGCCTCGGCGCACGCGGCGATGCCCCGGGCGGAGACGTAGCCGTCGACGGACTGCACGAGGTGCAGCATCGGCAGCAGGGCCGAGCGGGGCTGCGGGTAGCGGGCGACGATCTCCGCGAAGTCGGCCTTCAGCGACGTGGCGAGCTCGGGCGCGTAGGTCTGCTCGGTCATCGGTCCACTCCTCCGAGGACGGGGTCGAGCGAGGCGAGGATGACGACGACGTCCGCCAGCTGGCCGCCCTCGCTCATGAGCGCCATCGACTGCAGGTTGGAGAAGGACGGGTCGCGGAAGTGCGCCCGGTAGGGGCGGGTGCCGCCGTCGGAGACGAGGTGGACCCCCATCACGCCCTTCGCGTGCTCGATCGCCACGTGCGCCTGGCCGGGCGGCACCCGGAAGCCCTCGGTGACGAGCTTGAAGTGGTGGATGAGGGACTCCATCGACTCGCCCATGATGTGGCGGATGTGGTCCAGGGAGTTGCCCTGGCCGTCGGTGCCGACGGAGAGCTGGGCCGGCCAGGCGATCTTCTTGTCCGCGACCATGACCGGCTGCCCCGCGGAGGCCTCGAGGCGGTCGAGCACCTGCACGATGATCCGCAGCGACTCGAAGCACTCGTCGAAGCGCACCGCCACGCGGTTGTAGGCGTCGGACCGGTCCCGGGTGATGACGTTGAACTCGTAGGTCTCGTACCCGCAGTACGGGTCGGTGCGCCGCAGGTCCATCGGGAGGCCGGCGGCGCGCAGGCAGGGTCCGGTGAGCCCCAGGGCAAGGGCCCCGGGCAGCGAGATGACGCCGACCCCGACGTGCCGCATCTTGTAGATGGGGTTCTCCATCGCCAGCGTCATCATCTCGACGACGGACAGCCGGATGTCGGCGAGCCGCTCACGGACGAACTCCACGGTGCCGGGCGGGATGTCCTGCGCGACGCCCCCGGGGCGGATGTAGGCGTGGTTCATCCGCAGGCCGGAGATGCGCTCGAAGATGTCGAGGACGTTCTCGCGGCCCCGGAAGCCCAGGGTCATGAGCGTGGTGGCGCCGAGCTCGTTGCCGGCGGTGCCCAGCGCGATGAGGTGGGAGCTGATCCGGTTGAGCTCCATGAGGAGCACGCGGATCTGGTTGGCCCGCTCGGGGATCTGGTCGGTGATGCCGAGGAGCTTCTCGACGCCGAGGCAGTACCCGACCTCCTGGAAGAACGGCGCCACGTAGTCCATGCGCGTGCAGAAGGTCACGCCCTGGGTCCAGGTGCGGAACTCCATGTTCTTCTCGATGCCGGTGTGCAGGTAGCCGAGGCCGACCCGCACCTCGTGCACCGTCTCGCCGTCGATCTCGAGGATGAGGCGGAGCACGCCGTGCGTGGAGGGGTGGACGGGCCCCATGTTGACGACGATGCGCTCCTCGCCGAGGCGCTCGGCCTCGGCGGCGATGTCGGACCAGTCGCCGCCGTCGGCGACGAAGTCCGGCTCCTCGTCCGCGAGCGCGGGCCCGGGGGCGCTGGGCATGGTGGGGGCGGACATCAGCTGTACGACCTCCGGGTGTCGGGCGGCGGGACGGTGGCGCCCTTGTACTCCACAGGGATGCCGCCGAGGGGGTAGTCCTTGCGCTGGGGGTGCCCGACCCAGTCGTCGGGCATGAGGATCCGCGAGAGCGCGGGGTGGCCGTCGAACACGATGCCGAACAGGTCGAACGTCTCGCGCTCGTGCCAGTCGTTGCCCGGGTAGACGCCGACGACCGACGGGATGTGCGGGTGGGCGTCGGGGCAGGTGACCTCGAGGACGAGCTGGCGGGTGTGCGTGATGGACAGCAGGTGGTAGGAGGCGTGCAGCTCGCGCCCGGTGTGCTCGGGGAAGTGGACGCCGGAGACGCCCAGGCACAGCTCGAAGCGCAGGTCCTGGTCGTCGCGCAGCGCTCGGGCCACGGCCACGAGGTGCTCCGCGGCGATGTGCAGGGTGAGCTCGGAGCGGTCGACGACGACGCGCTCGATCGCGGCGTCGGGGTCGATGCCCTGCTCGGTGAGCACCTCGCGGAGCACGTCGACGACCTCGTCGAACCAGCCGCCGTACGGGCGCTCGGCGTGCGGTGGCTCGGTGACGGCGACGACGAGCCCGCCGAAGCCGGAGGTGTCGCCGGAGCCCTGGACGCCGAACTGGCCGCGGCGCACCGCCACGACGTCGAGCTCGGTCCGGCCCTGCGGGTCGGGTGCGGCGATGTCGCCGCCGGCGTCGGTCCCGCTCACGCCAGCTGCCCCTTCATCTCGTGGGTGGGGGTCGCGCCGAGGGCGGCCTGCTCGGCCGCGCGGGCGGCCTCGACCCGGTTGACGCCCAGCGGCGCGTGCTTGATCTGCTTGCGCAGCTCGAGGATCGCGTTGATGAGCATCTCCGGCCGCGGCGGGCAGCCGGGCAGGTAGATGTCGACCGGGAGGACGTGGTCGACGCCCTGGACGATCGCGTAGTTGTTGAACATCCCGCCCGAGGAGGCGCACACGCCCATGGAGATCACCCACTTGGGGTCGGACATCTGGTCGTAGACGTTGCGGATGACGGGGGCCATCTTGTGGCTCACGCGCCCCGACACGATCATCACGTCGGCGTGCCGGGGCGAGGCGCGGAAGACCTCCATGCCGAAGCGCGCCATGTCGAAGCGCGGCGTGCCGGCGGCCATCATCTCGATCGCGCAGCAGGCCAGTCCCATCGTGACCGGCCACTGGGAGTTCGACCGGGCGAAACCGGCGACGGCCTCGACGGTGGTGAGACCGAAGCCTGCGGGGAGCTTCTCTTCGATGCCCATGAGCAGTCCTTTCGGGAGGAGGGTGGCGGGGGGCGGGCGGGTGTGCCGAACGGTCAGCGGTCGGTCAGTCCCACTCCAGTCCCCCGCGCCGCCACTCGTAGATGTAGGGCACAGTGATCAGCGCGATGAACACGAGCATCGCGACGAGACCGAAGGCGGCCAGCTCGGTGAAGGCCACCGCCCACGGGTAGAGGAAGACCACCTCGATGTCGAAGATGATGAACGTCATCGCGATGAGGTAGTACTTCACCGGGAAGCGGCCGGCCGAGGGGGCGCGGGGCGTGGGGTCGACCCCGCACTCGTAGTTGGCGACCTTGACCCGGTTGTAGCTCTTCGGGCCGATGATCGCGCTGGCGCCGAGTCCGCCGAGGGCCAGGGCCACCGCGACCACCATCATGATGAGCAGCGGCACGTAGGGGTTGGTCATACGTCCTCCGTCGACGTCCTCGGGGCGGCGGTCCAGCCGTCGCGCGGTGTCCTCGGCCGCGCACGCCGTTCCCCGCTTCCAGGGTAGACGTTCGCGTGTCGCGTCCCGACACGTCCGGCATCGGCGCGGGCGCGGACGAACAGGTCTCGAGGAGTGGTCATGACGCGGGTGCCGCCTTCGCGAGGGCGGCGATGAGGCGGTCCATCCAGTCCCCGCCGCGCGGGTCGTAGCCGTCCGCGAGCAGCTTCATGACGAACTGCATGAGCACGGGGCGCGGCAGCCCGTACTTCACGCACGCCCGCATGATGCGCGGGTGGCTGATGACGTGGGCGAAGCCCCGGCCGAGGGTGAAGTAGCCGCCGAGCTCCTCGCGCATGATGCGCGGGTAGGTGCGCAGGGCCTTGACGCGCTCGTACTCGGAGGTGCGGGCGAGCGCCTGCCCCATGACGTCGGCGGCGACCCGGCCGGACTGCAGCGCGTAGGCGATGCCCTCGCCGTTGAACGGGGAGACCATCCCGCCGGCGTCGCCGAGCAGCAGGAGCCCGTTCGCGTAGTGGGGCGTGCGGTTGAACGCCATGGGCAGGGCGGCACTGCGCAGCTCGCCGACCTGGTTGTCGGGGGTGAAGCCCCACTCCTCGGGGACGTTGCGCATCCACGTGGCGAACAACCCCTTGTAGTCGAGCCGCGTGGGCGCGGCCGTGGGCGACAGGGTGCCGAGGCCGACGTTCGCGGTGCCGTCGCCGAGGGCGAAGATCCAGCCGTAGCCGGGCTGGAGGTTCGACTCCCCCGGCTTCCCGTCCCACAGCTCGAGGAACGACTCCATCATCGGGTCGTCGTGCCGCGGGGTGCGGAAGTACGTGCGGATCGCGACGCCCATCGGGCGGCCGGCGTCCTTCTCGATGCCGACGGCGGTGGCGAGGCGGGCCGAGACCCCGCCGGCGTCGACGACGAGGGGGGCGCGGTAGGTGACCTCCTCGCCGGTCCGGCGGCCGCGCTCGTCGACGGGCCGGGCGGTGACGCCGACGACCCGCCCGGTGCGCTCGTGCCGGACCGCGCCCGTGACCGAGACGCCCTCGCGCAGGTCGGCGCCGGAGGCCTGGGCGTGCCGCGCGAGCGTCTCGTCCAGCCCGGTGCGCGCCCGGGCGAGCCCGTAGGAGGGCATCGAGGCCAGCTCCGGCCACGGGATCTCGATGCGGTGGCCCGCCCCGGACGTGCGCAGCCCGTAGTTGCGGATCCAGCCGTCCTCCTCGCGCGTGGGCACGCCCATACGGATGAGCTCGGCGACCGCGCGGGGGGTCAGGCCGTCGCCGCAGACCTTGTCCCGTGGGAAGCGAGCCTTCTCGAGGACGACGACCCGGTGCCCCTGCTGCGCCATGTAGTGCCCGACGCTCGCGCCCGCCGGACCGGCGCCGACCACGAGGACGTCAGCCTCGTCGACGACTGGTGCGGGAGGCACGGTCGAGCTCCTTCGTTCGCGTGGTGGGGCGGTCCGCCCGAAGAATCGTAGCCCTGGAGCGGGAGCCGTTCGGCACCCCCGGGGTGATCCTCGTCGCGCCGCAGATTGCCCGGAATTCCGGGACATTCACCGCACGTAATAGGTGGGTCGTCGGTCCGTCGCCCGGCCCTGCGTGGGGCCCTCCGCGCGCGGCCTACCCGGCCCGGCGTGCGCGGTGGACGGCGACGATGCCGCCGGACAGGTCCCGGTGCTGCACCCCGGTCCAGCCCGCCGCGCGGATCGCGTCCGAGACGCCGGCCTGGTCGGGCCAGTCCTCGATGGACTCGGCGAGGTAGGCGTAGGCGGGGTTGTTCGACGACGACAGGCGTGCGATCCGCGGCAGCGCCTGGGTGAGGAAGAACCGGTACGTCATCCGCCACGGCGCCCACGTCGGCGTGGAGAACTCGGTGACGACCAGCCGCCCGCCCGGGCGGGTCACGCGCAGCATCTCCCGCAGGCCGGCCGCGTGGTCGACGACGTTGCGCAGCCCGTAGGAGATGGTCACCGCGTCGAAGGAGGCGTCCTCGAACGGGAGCGCGGTGGCGTCGCCCGCGACGAACGCGAGGTCCGGGCGCCGCCGCTTGCCCACCGACATCATCCCGGTGGAGAAGTCGCAGGCGACGACGTCGACGCCCCGGTCGGCGAGCTCGGCCGACGACGTGCCGGTCCCGGCGGCGAGGTCGAGCACCCGGTCCCCCGGCCCGGCGTCGAGCGCGCGTCTCGACGCGGCCCGCCAGATGCGGACCTGCCCGAGGGTGAGCACGTCGTTGGTGAGGTCGTAGCGCTGCGCGACGTCGTCGAACATCCCCGCGACCTCACGGGGGTCCTTGTCCAGGCCGGCTCGGTTCACGGGCGTCAGTCTCGCAGGTGCGGGGGGCACTGCTGCGAGGACGTCGGGCGGGACCGACCGGGACACGCCATACTCGTGCACGGAAGAGACGAGGACGTCCGCACATCCGAGGATCCGACCGGGACGTTCTCGGCACCGACCACCCTCTGGACAGAGCTGTGCATGGATCCGATCACGAGCATTCTCCTCGCCGTCGCCGCCCTGTTCGTCTGGGCCTACGTGACGTACGTCGTCGTGCGGAGCGCGGTGCGGGACGGCCTCCGCGATCACGTTCGCCTCCAGCGGGAGTACGCGGACGGGGACGCCGGGCCGAGCACCGCCGACCCGAGCTCGACGACGTAGGGCGCCGACGTGTCCGACAAGTGGCAGGTTGCGCCGATCAGGCGACCGCTGCCAGTCGTTCTCGTAGCCGGGCTCGCACTGGTGGTCGCGGGCTGCGGGACCCTCCTGTTCCGCCTGCTCCGGCCCGTCAGCTTTGGTTGGACGAGGTCCCCGCCGGTGGCGCCGGAGTTCACGCCGCACATGCTCGTGCTGGACGCCGCCAATGTGCTCGCGGCCCTCGCTGTCCTCGTCGGGGTCGCCCTGGTCGCCGGCGTCGCCGGCCACCGCGTCGATCGCCCCCTCATGCACGTCGAGTGGGCGCAAGGATGCACGCGCACAGCCCGAAAAGTGCACCTCTGAGCCCACTCGACGGCACCCCGAGTCGCCCGGACGCTACCCGGCGGGGCTCGACGCGAGGGCGACCTCGACCTCGGACTCCTCCTCGTCACGGACGACCGTGAGGACGACCTCGTCGCCGCCGACGTGCTCCCGCACCATCGCCGTGAGCGCCTCGGCCGAGCCGACCGGGGCACCGTCGAGGGCCGTGACGACGTCGCCCTCGCGCAGCCCGGCCGCCGCGGCCGGGCTGCCGGGCTCGACGGCCCGGACGGCGGCACCGGCACGGACCTCGCCGCCGGCGGCCGCCTCGCCGTCCTCGAGGCCGACACCGAGGAACGCGTGGTCGGCGCTGCCGTCGGAGATGAGCTCGCCGGCCACGCGCGAGGCGAGGTCCACGGGGATGGCGAAGCCGACGCCGATGCTGCCCGACTGCTCGCCCGACCCGGACATCGTGGCGATCGAGCTCGTGATGCCGACGACCCGACCCTCCGAGTCGAAGAGCGGACCACCGGAGTTGCCCGGGTTGACCGCGGCGTCGACCTGGACGGCGGCGGTGACGGCGGCCTCGCCCGAGCCGTCCGAGGTGGCGACCGGACGGTCGAGGGCGGAGACGATGCCGGTCGTCGCGGTCGAGCGCAGGCCGAGCGGGTTGCCGACGGCCAGCACCGAGTCGCCGACCGCGAGGTCCGCGTCGGAGCCGAACGTGGCGGGGGTCAGGTCCTCCGGCGGGTCGGCGATCGTGAGGACGGCCAGGTCGGAGGACTCGTCGGTGCCGGCCACCTCGGCCTCGAGCAGGCGGCCGTCGTCGAGGGTGAGGGCGACGGTGCGCGCGCCGGCGACGACGTGGGCGTTGGTCAGCACGTGACCCTGGTCGTCGATGATCACCCCGGACCCCGTGCCGGAGCCCCGCTCGGTCTCGACCGAGACGGCGACGACCGACGGGGTCACCTCGGCGACCACGTCGCTCCAGCCGGCGTCGCTCGACGCGCTGGCGGGCAGGGCGGCACCGGTCTGCCCGGAGCCGTCCGCGGTGGTGGCGCCCGAGCCGTCCGCGGGATCGGCCCCGGCACCCCGGTCCACGGCGGCCTGCGCCGCGACGAGCGCCGCCGCCGGCCCGGCGTCGTCCGTGGCGCGGGTGAGCGCGACGGTGGTCCCGGAGGCGAGCACGCCGGCGAGGACGGCCGCGAGGACGACGTGCCTCGAGCCGGTCGGGCGTGCGGCGGGCGCGCCCACAGTCCCGGGCCGGCTCGCCGGCGCGGGCGCGACGCTCGCCGAGGCGGGGTCGGCCGCGGGCGGCGAGGTCGGCGAGGCGACCCACCGGGTCCGCGGGTCGTTCGGCGGCAGGTGCTGCTCGGTCATGGCGTGCTCCTCATGCTCTTCCGTGGGGACGAGGTACACGCAACACGGCCCGGCTCGACGCCCGCCGGGGATCACCTGCCCGCCGGCTGGACGCCCGCGGGCGAACCTGGGAACGCGCTGGGTGTCCGGAGTGCTCGTAGGCGTCAGTGGCGGGCAGCGGCGGCTTCGAGGGCCTCCCGCATGGGACGCAGCTTGCCCACGGTTTCGGCGAGCTCGTCCTCGGGGTCGGCGCCCGCGACGATGCCGCCGCCGGCGAACAGGCGGATCGAGTGGTCCTCGACCTGACCGCAACGGAGCGCGAGCCCGATCTCGCCGTCGCCGTCGGCGTCGATCCAGCCGACCGGACCGGCGTACCGGCCGCGGTCGTGCGCCTCGCGGCGGGCGATGATCGCCATTGCCGTATCGCGTGGGGTGCCGGCAACGGCGGCCGTCGGATGGATGGCGGCGACGATGCCGAGCAGGCCGAGGTCGGAGCTGGGGCGCCCCGCGACGTCCGTGGCCAGGTGGTAGATGTTCGGCTGCTCGAGGACGAACGGGGCGGGATCCCGCTCCTCGAGCTCGAGGACGGCGGCGAGCCCCTCCACGACGGAACGGGCCGCGTGCGCATGCTCCTCGGCGAACCGCCGAGAGGTGCTGATCTCGGCGACCAGGTCCGTGTCGGGTCGGCTCCCGCGCGGGAGCGAACCCGCGAGAACGCGCGATCGCACGCGCTCACCCGTCCGGGCGGCAAGCAACTCGGGTGTCGCTCCTACGAGGCCGCCGACGACGAACGTCCAGGCGTCCGGGTAGGCCTCGGCGAGGCGCGCCGGAAGCGCGTTGAGCACCTCGGGCGACTCGTGCCGAACCAGCGCACGCGAGGTGACGACCTTTCGCACGTCTCCCCCGGCGATGTCCGTGAGCACCTGCTTCACGAGATCGACGTAGCGGGCCTCGTCCATGCCGGGGTCGATGTCCGGGTCGCCCACACCGTCGACCTGTGCACATGACCCGGCCGGTTCGAGCTCACGCGCAGCGTGCAGGACCCCGGCACACTCGGCATCGGCGTCGAGCGCCTCGCCCACAGATGCCAGGTTCACTGTCTGGCGCCAGGTTATTGCGCGGTCCCCGATGCGCACGACGTCCGCCGGTACGTGAAGGATCGACGAGGTCGGCGAGCTGTCGGAGAAGGTCGAGGCCACGAAGGCGACCGGAGTGTGGCCACCGGAAGCGCTGACGTCGAGAGCCCGCCAGAGGGCCTCCAGTCGCGCGAGACGATCGGGGCCGGTGAGGCCGACACGAACTCCCCCGCGAGCCACGAGGCCTCGGCCCTCGCGAAGCCAGATCGCCGCCTGTCGGACACCCCCGGGTGCGAGCGCCTCCTCGAGCGGCGCACCAACCGTGCTGGCCGGATAATCCGTAGGCGTGTGATCCATGCGTGGTTCCCTCTCGCGTCGAGCCTCGCTGCCCCGGTTGCTCCGGCCCGGGATGACCGGGGCGGGCGGCTCTCACCCGCCCCGGTCGGTTCTGATCAGACGTTGCCGACCGACGGCTGCTACTCGGTCGGCGCGTTCTCTGCGAACCGCGTATCGACGAGGTCCTCGAGCGGGACATCGTTGTCGAAGTCGAACAGGCCTGCCGCTCGGAACGCCTCCTGCTGGAGCTGGAGCTGCTCGGTGGCGGGCGCGAGGTCCGGCTCCCACACATAGGACGGGTTGGCCTCCAGTACCTCGAGGTCCTGGCCCGTGGCGTCGGCGAGGATCTGGAGGATCTCAGGGTCGTACGGGTCGTCCTGGAGGTCGAGGGAGCCGCGGACGAGCGCGTCGAAGAACGGCTGCGCGAGGTCCGAGTCGATGAACTCCTCGTTGTAGATGACACCGGAGGCGATGGTTCCGGCCGGCGGGAGTGCGAACTGCTCCGCGGTGCCGTCCTCCTCCATCGCGGTGGTGAAGGGGGCAGGTGGCATCGCCGCATCCGCCTGGCCGTTCGTCAGGGCTCCCGCCATGTCGCCGAAGCCCACGTTAAGGACCTCGATGTCGTTAAGTGTGAGGTCGGCCTCGAGGAGAACCGCCGCGAACTGGTACGCGCCGGCACCCCCAAGGCCGCCCGACAGTGCGACGGTGCGTCCCTCGAGGTCGGAGATCTCACTGATCTCGCCGGACTCGACGAGGTCGGTAGCCACCATGAGCGCGGTGGGCGAGTTGTCGGGCTCACCACCGCCACCTCCCATGGAGCCGACCACGCGGATCTCCAGCTCGTCATTGACCGCTGAGAACAGGCCCGAACCGAAGCCTGCGATGAGGACATCGGCCTGGCCGGCGGCGGTAAGCGGGATGGCGTCCTGACCAGCCTGGACCGTGTCGAGCGACAGCTCGATGCCGGCCTCCTCGAAGTAACCACGTTCGTCCGCCACGTACAGGGGCGCGAACAGCGTCGACGGCACATGAATGACGTCGACCGTCTCGAGTCCTTCGGCATCGCCGCCGTCACCATCGTCATCGGCCCCTCCGCACGCTCCGAGCGTGAGGGCAAGTCCCGCCGCGGCTGCGGCGGCGATCGGGGTCTGTCGTCTCATCTTCTCTCCTTGTGGGTGAACGAACCGGTCACCGGTTCGAGCGACGACTCCGTCGTCGTCCTGCGCCGTCGCGCCGCCACGGCACGGCAAGACGCTCGACGACGTTGACCACGAGCGTGACCAACGCGCCCAGCAGCGCCACGGCAACGAGACCGACGTACATCTTCTCCGGCTGGAACAGCTGCCAGGAGTTCCAGATCAGGTAGCCCAGACCGGAGTCCGAGGCCACGAACTCGACCGCGGTCACGATGACCACGCCGAGGCCGGCAGCCACCCGGAACCCCGTGAACACAGCCGGAAGGATGCCCGGCAGGATCACGTGCACGAGCCGCTTGGTACCCACGGCGCCATAGGCGGTCGCCGCCTCCTGGACCTTGGCGTCGAGCTGACGGATTCCACCCTGGGTGTTGATCTGGAGGACGAAGAACACCGTCACCGCGACCGCGATGATCCGGGAGGTGTCGTTGAGCCCGAAGATGAGGAAGAGCAGCGGCAGGATCGCGATCTTCGGGAGTGCGTACAACGCCGAGAACAGGGGGCCGAATGCCGCGTTGGCCGCCCGTGACATTCCGAGCAGCATGCCGACGACCACGCCGAGGAAGCCGCCGGCGACGTAGCCCGTGGCGAACCGGTAGACGGTGACGGCGATGTGATCGCCCAGCTCGCCCGAGGCGAGCATCTCCCAGGTTCGACGGAACACCTCGCTCGGCGCCGAGAAGAGGCGTGCATCGATCGCGCCCGTCCGCGCGCCCCACTCCCACAGTGCCAGCAGCAGGATGGGCGTACCGATCGAAAGCACGAGGTCGCGGGCACGCAGCCGCTTCGCACGGGCCGCTTCGGCCCGCGCGGCCTGCTCGACGACGGAGTCGTCGATGCGTCGTTCGCCGTCGGCACCTCGGTGGCGGTTGTCCGTCTCGGCCGTCCGCGCGGTTCCGGTGCTCATACGCCGGCCCCCTCGCTCGCCATGACCTCATCACGCAGGTCGTTCCAGATGCCGTAGCGCAGCTCGGCGAAGTCTGCCGTGGCCTCGAGCCCCATCGTGCGGGGCCGCTCGAACGGGACGGCGATCTCGCGGCGGATGCGCCCGGGACGGGCGGACATCATCACGACGCGGTCGCCGAGGAGGATGGCTTCCTCGATGGAGTGCGTGACGAGGACGACCGTCTTGCGCTCCTTCTCCCACAGATCGATGAGGAGCTCCTGCATGAGCTGCCGCGTCTGGGCGTCCAGGGCACCGAGCGGCTCATCCATGAGAAGGAGGTCGGAACCCGTGGCGAAGGCACGGGCGATGGCGGTGCGCTGCCGCATGCCACCGGACAGGTTGTGCGGATAGGCGTCCTCGAAATCGCTCAGCCCGACAGCGTGGATCCACTCGCGGGCGGTGGCGATGCGGCTCGCCCGCCCCACACCGTTCATGCGCAGACCGAAAGCCACGTTCTCGAGAACCGTGTACCAGGGGAAGACGCCATGCTCCTGGAACACAAAGGCTGGCCGGTCGGGCGTCGCCATGGCGACCTCGCCCGCGGTCGCGGTCTCGAGGCCGCCGATGATGCGCAGGAGCGTCGACTTGCCGCACCCGGACGGGCCAAGGATGCAGACGAACTCACCCTCGTCGACGTTCAGGGCAACGTGGTCGAGCGCCACGGTCGTGCCGGCGGCCGAAAAGAAGACCTTGGAGATGTCGCGCGCCTGAATCGCGCTGGAGCCTGGGGAAGTCACTGGGCCTCCGGGTAGGTGGTTGAGCCGGACGCGCGCGGCGGCTCCGGTGAGCAGAATTCTCCACCGAGCAGATGGAGCCAGCCGGCGGACTGATCGTGCTCGACGGGGGTCTCGAGCACTCGGTCACGGTATTCCTCGGCGTCGTCCTGCGGCGTGAAGCCGATGCGTGCGGCGCCAGTGGAGCTCACATACCGGCCTGAGTTGGCGGAGACCCCGAAGACAGTGGTGCAGCCGACGACCTGGGCCGCGACCGACGCGAGCACGAGCCGGCCGGCATCGGCGGGCGAGAGCCATGTCCGCAAGTGCCGCCTTCCGGTCGGCTCCGCCTGCCTGCTGGCGATGCGCAGGAGGACGACCTCGAGTCTCCACCGGTCCGCGTACATCGAACCGAGCGCCTCGACCGCTGCCTTCGAGGCGCCGTAAAAGGTGTTCGGACGCACGGCGACATCGTCGGGGACACGGTCCTCCTCCGGGACGTGCGTGAGATCGAGCCCGGTGGCCACGTCGGGGGCCGGCACGAATCCGACGGCGTGGATCGAGCTTGCGAGGACAGCGCGGCGCACGCCGATGAGCCGTGCCGCCTCGAGGGCGACCTGGGTGCCGCGCACGTTGACGTCCCACAGCCGGTCGGGGTCGTCCTCGAGCGGGATGCCGGCGAGGTGGACGAGTGCGTCGGCGCCCGCGATCGCCGCGCGCATCTCGGCGAGGTCGGTGACATCTGCCCGGAACGGCACGAGGCCGGGCCGAGCGTTCGGCGGCGCGAGATCGACCGCCACGACCTCATGCCCCGCCTCGAGCAGCGCGGGAATGACGTCGGCGGCCAGGGAGCCCCCGGCTCCGGTCAGGACGATGCGGCTCATGGCGCGCCTCCTCTCGTCGGTGCGGACGTCACAGAAGCGCCCTCTGCTCCGCGAGCACCGACCGGGTCCACGCGACGTCCCGACCCCGGCCGTCGGCATAACCGGCAGCGGCGATGCCGGCAGCGTGGCCCGTACCGAACGAGGTGCCCATGACGCGCACCGACCCGAAGGCGTGCGGGTCGGCCGAGACGATACGACCGCCGAGGAATAGGCCCTCATGACTGGCGGATGCGACCGCGCCGTACTGGATGTCGAAGTGTCCGCGGTCGGCGACGCGCTCGTAGCGTGTGACTCCCGGCTCGAGGTGGAGCTCCATCGGCCAGCCGCCGCGAGCCACCGCCGTGTCGGGGTAGCGAGCGCCGGTCCGGACGTCGTCGGCGGTCACGGTGGTAGTACCTGCTCCGCGACGTGCCTCGCGGATGCCGATCTGTGGGCCGGTGGACAGCAGGTGCGCGTCTGACCAGCCGGGAATGCCCTCGCGCAGTGCACGTAGGTAGTGCCAGCTCTCCGCACGGCTCTCGATCTCGGCCCGGGTGAGGTCGCGCGGGTCGAGTGCGTCGACAACCTGGTCGGCGAGGAGGAGCATGACGTCGCCGACCACGGGGGTGCGCACGGCGATCCCGCTCGTCCGGTCGATTGGCGCCCCGGTGCGCTCGATGTATGCGCCGACAGCGGCGTCGAGCACCGACGGTGTGATCTCCGGACCGCCGTCGGCGATGCCCCCGATCCGCATGACCTGCGTCGCAGCCTGTCGGTCCGCGACGGCGGAGACCTCCATCGTGGCGCCGAGCTGGCCTGCGAGGGCGCCGTCGCCGGAGCAGTCGACGACTGCGCGCGCGACGACCGTGTCGACACCTCCGCGGTGCAGGAGGTCGAGCTCGAAGGGACCCTCGGCGGCGCCCCGCGCGCCGGCCAGCGTGGTGTGCAGCAGGAGGTCGACGTCGGAGTCCAGCACGAGCTCGTCGTAGACCCGCTTCATCGTCTCGAGGTCGAGCAGCACGATGGTGTTGCCCGTGGAGCTGACGGTGTGGACCTTGTACAGGTCCTGGGCGGCGAGCCGGTCAAGGACGTCCTGACCGATACCGGCGACCACCTGGCGACGCTGCTGGTCGAAGAAGCCACAGTGAGTAAGGACGCTCGAGACAGTGGCCGCGCCGCCGAGGTAGCCGTAGCGTTCGACGAGCAAGGTGCGGGCCCCCGTACGGGACGCTCCGACGGCAGCCGCGATCCCAGCTGCTCCACCGCCGACGACGACGACGTCGTACTCCACCATGCACGCTCCCTTGCGTCCGTCGGCCACCCGGGCGAGTGCCGACAGACAGGCTCACACGGTTGGTCGGCAACCGGAATTGCCTCCTCCCCTCGTGGCCATGCCCAGGAGGCATAGGTTAGGAACGTGGAGCTTCGTCACCTGTCGTACTTCGCGGCCTGCGCCGAGACCGGGTCGATGTCCCGCGCGGCCACACGTCTGGCGATCACCCAACCCTCGCTCTCGAGGCAGGTCCGCAACCTCGAGCGCGAGCTCGGCACTCAGCTTCTTCGTCGCAGCTCTCGCGGGGTGACGACGACAGCAGCCGGCGAGCGCCTCCTACGGCACTACCGCCGAGTCTCAGCGGACATTGCTCGGATCCCCGACGTGATGGCAGCCGCGGCCGCCGAGCGAGAGACTGTGCGGGTAGGGATGCCCCCGAGTCTGCCCACCAGCTGGTTCACCGAGGTCATAGGGGACCTCCGCGAGCATCATCCGCACATCGACCTCGACCTCGTCGACCTCTTCACCCCGGAGCAGGAGCGAGCCCTGAAGGAGGGGCGTCTCGACGTCGGGATACTGCACCATGACGCGGGCGGGCTCGTCACTCGCGAAGTGCTTCGGCAGCAGCTCGGTGTCGCCGTGCGGCCTGAGCTGGCCAGCGAGGTGCGCTCGCTGGCCGACATGCATGGTCGCCGGGTGCTGGGCCATGAGTCGTGGGAGAACTCCGGCCAGTGGCGGGACCTCGTCGCCGCAGCGGCCGCGGTAAGTGCTGCGGTGGACTGGCGGTTCCGCCGGTTCAGCGAACACGTCGAACTCGTCGCCCACGCTGCCAGGGCGGATGGGCTCCTTGTTACGCGGGACACCGCGCAACGCTTCGTTCCGTCCTGGCCGTGGGTAGCGATCAGCACGGGTGCGCTCGAGCTGACGAGCTGGGTGGCGTACTCGAGCGGAGCAAGCGAGGCGACCCTCGCCGTCGCTGCTGCGATCTCGGCACGGCCTTACGAGAAGCCGGTTCCCTAGATGAGCGACCGCGCCCGGGACGTCTCGGCGCGGCGCTCGCCGATCCGCACGTGGACGACCGACCGGCCCAGGATCGGCGCCGCGAGGACCGCCTGGAGCTCGTCGAGCGTGCGCGGGGCCCGGTAGTCGGCGCCGTACCCGCGCGCGAGGGCCTCGAGGTCGGCAAGCTGGGGCGTGGTGAACAGGCGCGCGAAGCCGTCCGGGGAGGCGTCCGCGTGGCCGAGCAGCGCGAAGATCGCGCCGCCCGAGTCGTCGGCGACGACGACCTGGACGTCGACGTCGTCCTCGAGGGCGCCGAGCAGGAGCCCGCCGACGTCGTGGAGGAGGGTGAGGTCGCCGAGCAGGACCCGCACCGGTCGGCCCGTGCCGCGCGCGAGGCCGACGGCGGTGGAGATCGTGCCGTCGATGCCGGCCAGGCCGCGGTTGGACAGCACGTGCGGGACCGGGTCCATCCAGGGCTGGCCCACGAGGTCGATGTCGCGGACCACGCGGGAGGCGCCGAGCACGAGCGTGCCCGAGTGCCGGGCGGCGCCGGCGACGACGGCCGCGGTGGCGAGCGCGTCCAGCGTCCCGTCGTCGGGCGGGCCGGCGGCGGGGTGGGCCAGGCGGGCGACGACCGAGCGCCCGGCGTCGAGCCAGAGGTCGAGCCAGGCCTGCTCGTCGGGGCCCGGCTGCCCCTCGACGTCGAACCCGGCGGCGACCGTGCGGGCGGTGCCCGCGGCGTCGGGCCAGCGTCCGGACGGCGAGGCGACGACGAGCTCGAGGTCCTCGCGGGCGAGCAGGCGGGTGACGGGCCGGGACAGGGTGGGGTGGCCGGCGACGACGACGCGCTGGACGCGGCCGCCGAGCTGGGCGAGGTCGAGCAGCTCGCGGTAGGCGCTGACGGCGCACCGGCCGCCGCGCGAGCCGGACGTCGGCTCGGCGAGCAGGGGCCAGCCGCCGCGCTCGGCGAGCCTGCGTGCCTCCGGGCCGGCGCCGTCGCCCGCGACGACGACGGTGCGCGGTCCGCGCCCGAGCGGCACCGACGAACGTGCGTGGTCCGGACGGGCGACCGGCCGGACCGCGGGCGCCTGGCCGGGCACCCAGGTGCGCTCGGGCGCAAGGGGCTCGCGGAAGCCGAGGTTGAGCTGGACCGGTCCCGGTTCCCGCGTCCGGGCGCCGGTGGCGGCGGCGAGCGCGCGCGCCACGTGCTGGGTGAGCGGCGGGCCGGCCGGCGCGTCCGCCGGGACGTCGACGAGGTGGCGCAGGGCGGGACCGAAGAGCCCCACCTGGTCGGTGGTCTGGTTGGCGCCGGTGCCGCGCAGCTCGTGCGGGCGGTCGGCGGTGAGCAGGACGAGCGGGACGCCGGCGGCATCGGCCTCGAGGACGGCCGGGTGGAGGTTGGCGACCGCGGTGCCGGAGGTCGTGACGACGGCGACGGGCCGCCGGGCACGTGCCGGCTCGAGCCCCGCCGGCGCCTCGAGCTCGCCGGCGCGGGACAGGCCGAGCGCGACGAACGCGGCGACGCGCTCGTCGACGCGCACGGTGAGCCGGAGCCAGCCGGCCCGTTCGGCGGAGTGCAGCGCGTGGGCGAGCGGCGCGGAGCGCGAGCCGGGGGCGAGGACGACGTCGCGCACCCCACCGGCGACGAGCGCCCGGACGACGTCCCGGGCGACGAGGTGGGCGGACGCCTCCGGCGGCTGGTCCCGCTCCCCCTCGGCCCCGGTCGCGCTCATCGGGTCGCCGCCGTCACGTGGGCGGTCACGTCGGCGAGCCGGGCGAGCCAGCGCTCCTCGGTCCCGGGCTCCGCGGCGGGGACGGCGTCGGGCTCGACTTCGCGCACCGGGAGCAGGCCGCCGGTGGGCAGGAGCGGCGCGGTGGTGACGTCGTCCTCGAGGAGGTGGCCGGTGGCGAGGCCGGCGGCCAGGGGGACACCGTCGAGGGTGTTCTCCGGCAGGGCGGCGGCGAGCGCCACGCCGGCCGCGAGGCCGACGGAGGACTCCAGGGCGGAGGAGACGACGACGGGCAGCCCGGCCTCCTCGGCGAGGCGCAGGCAGGCCCGCACGCCGCCGAGCGGCTGGACCTTGAGGACGAGGACGTCGGCGGCGCCGGCGCGGGCCACCCGCAGCGGGTCCTCGGCGCGGCGCACGGACTCGTCGGCGGCGATCCGCACGCCCGAGCGGCGGCGCACCACGGCAAGGTCCTCGACGCCGGCGACCGGCTGCTCGGCGTACTGCAGGCCGCCCGCCGCGCGGTCGAGCAGGGCGAGCCGGGCCAGGGCGGTGTCGACGTCCCAGCCGGCGTTGGCGTCGATGCGGACGTGGCCGCCGGGGCCGAGGGCCTCGCGGACGGCGGCGATCCGCTCGATCTCCTCGGCGAGCGTCTGGCCGGGCTCGGCGACCTTGATCTTCGCCGTCGTGCACCCGCCGGAGGCGGCGACGATCGCGGCCGCCTGCTCGGGACCGACGGCGGGGACGGTGACGTTGACCGGGACGTGGCTGCGCGACGCGTCCGGGTACCCGTGGTCGGCGGCCTCGAGGGCGGCGGCCAGCCACGGGGCGGAGGTGGCGTCGTCGTAGTCCCAGAAGGGCGAGAACTCCCCCCAGCCGGCGTCCCCGCGCAGGAGCAGCCCGTCGCGGCGCGTGATGCCCCGGAACCGGGTGCGCAGCGCCGTCGAGTACACGGCGCGCGCGGCGGGGCGCTCCGGATCGGCGGGTCGGGACACCGGCCCAGCGTAACCGCGCGCCGACCGCCAGGCCGGGCGACGCGGGCGCGCGGCGACCAGGGGTCGCGGCGTCGCGGACGTGGGTGCGCGCCGGGCTACCGTGGCCGGGTGAGCGAGATCCCCACGCAGGTGTCCGAGACCTTCGACCCGCAGGCCTGGCGGGACGTCGAGGGGTGGTCGGGCACGGACGTCACGTACCACCGGGGCGTCGACCGCTCCGGTGGCGCCGAGCGGGACCTGCCGGTGGTGCGCATCGCTCTCAGCAGGCCCGAGCTGCGCAACGCGTTCCGGCCCCGCACCGTCGACGAGCTGTTCCGGGCGCTCGACCACGCGCGGCTGACCACCGACGTGGGCACGGTGATCCTCACCGGCAACGGTCCCTCGCCCAAGGACGGCGGCTGGGCGTTCTGCTCCGGCGGCGACCAGCGCATCCGCGGCGCGGACGGGTACCGGTACGAGGTCGACGAGGCCGACCCCCTCGCGGAGGCCGCCGCGCGGCGCGAGCAGGTCGACCCGGCCCGCGCCGGTCGGCTGCACATCCTCGAGGTCCAACGGCTCATGCGCACGATGCCCAAGGTCGTCGTGGCCGCGGTGCCCGGATGGGCCGCCGGCGGCGGGCACTCCCTCGTCATGGTCTGCGACCTCGCGGTCGCCTCGCTCGAGCACGCCCGGTTCAAGCAGACCGACGCGGACGTCGGGAGCTTCGACGCCGGCTACGGCTCGACGCTGCTGGCCCGCCAGGCCGGCGACAAGCGGGCCCGGGAGATCTTCTTCCTCGCCCGCGAGTACTCGGCCGAGGACGCCGAGCGCTGGGGCGTGGTCAACGAGGCCGTCCCCCACGCCGAGCTCGAGGCCAAGGCCCTGGAGTACGCGCGGATCATCGCGACGAAGTCCCCGCAGGCGATCCGCATGTTGAAGTTCGCCTTCAACCTCGCCGACGACGGCCTCGCCGGCCAGCAGGTGTTCGCGGGCGAGGCCACGCGGCTGGCCTACGGCGGCGCGGAGGCCCAGGAGGGCCGGGACGCGTTCGTCGAGAAGCGCGACCCGGACTGGTCGGGCTTCTCCTACCCCGTCTGACGCGCGGCCCGCCGCCCGGCCCCGTCGATCCCGCACCGCGCGGCCCGCCTACGCTGACCGCATGGAGAGCGTCGAGGTGCTGCCCGGCGGCACGCGACCGGGCGACGTCGCGGCCCTGTACGAGGCACTCGCGAGGCGGCTCGACGGCGCCGACCTCCCCCCGCTGCTGCCGGTCGCCCCGGGCACGGACCCCGTTCGGGCGCGCGCCGACCTCGCCGAGAACCTCGAGCGGCCCGTGCCCGACGGCACCGTCGCCCTGCTGCGCACCTCCGGCTCGACGACCGGCCAGGGGCACGTCGTGGCGCTGACCGCCGACGCGCTCGCCGCCTCCGCCCGCGCCACGCACGAGCGGCTCGGCGGTCCGGGCCGCTGGATCCTCGCCGTCCCCGCCCAGCACGTCGCGGGCCTGCAGATCCTCACGCGCTCCGCCGTCGCGGGCCTCGACCCGCTGGTGCTCGACACCGCCGACGGGTTCGACCCGGCCGCGCTCGCCGACCTCGCCCGGCAGGCCGACGACGACGGCGCCCCCGGGAGGGGCCCGCGCACCTACCTCTCCCTGGTACCGACCCAGCTCGTGCGCGCGCTGGCCGCCGGGGCGGAGGTGACCGGCGCGCTGGCACGGCTGGACGCGGTCCTCGTCGGCGGCGCGGCCCTGGCGCCCGCCGCCCTGCGCGCCGCGACGGACGCCGGGATCACGGTGGTGCGCACCTACGGGATGACGGAGACGGGCGGCGGCTGCGTCTACGACGGCAGACCGCTGCGCGGCGTGCGGGCCGAGGTCGACGACGAGTCACGCATCTGGCTCTCCGGCCCCGTCCTCGCCCACGGCTACCTCGACGACGCGGCCGCCGACGCGCGCACCTTCGTGGGCGGCCGGCTGCGGACCACGGACGCCGGACGGCTCGACGACGACGGCACGCTCGAGGTCCTCGGCCGCCTCGACGACGCCGTGACGTCCGGCGGCGTCACCGTTGCGCCCCTGGCGGTCGAGCGCCGGCTCGGCGAGCTGGAGGACCTCGCCGAGTCCGCGGTCGTCGGCGTCCCGCACCCCGAGTGGGGGGAGCTCGTCGTGGCCGTCGTCGTGCTCGCCGGGAACCGCGGGTCGGGACCGACGAGCGTGCCCGAGCTGCTCGCCGTCGCCCGGGCGCGGACGGCCGACCTGAGCCCCGCCCACGCGCCGCGCGCGCTCGTCGTCGTCGACCGCCTGCCGCTGCGCGGCCCCGGCAAGGTCGACCGGCGTGCCGTCACCGCGGTGGCCTCGCGCGCGCTCGGACTCGGGGCAGACACCGCGAGCGGCAGCCACGCGGACGTGACCGTGTCCGGCGTCGCCCGCTACAAGCCGCGTCCCGCGCTGGGCTAATCTCGCCCGGGCGGTCGGGACGTGTCCGGCGCCCGGGAGCAGGAGGTGTCATGGCGAGCGTCGCCGACTGGATCGAGGGCGCCCGTCCGCGGACCCTCCCGGCGGCCGTGGCCCCGGTGCTGCTCGGGACGGGGGCCGCCGCGCAGGTCGGCGCCGCCTCGCTCCCCCGGGCCCTGCTCGCCGCCGGCGTGGCCCTCGCCCTCCAGGTCGGCGTCAACTACGCCAACGACTACTCCGACGGCGTGCGAGGCACCGACGAGTTCCGCACCGGGCCGCAGCGGCTCACCGGCGGCGGGCTCGCCGCGCCGGGCAGGGTGCGGGCGGCCGCACTGGCGAGCCTCGGCGTCGCGGGCGTGCTCGGGCTGGTGCTCGTGGCGCTCGCCGGCCAGTGGTGGCTGCTCGCGGTCGGCGCCCTGTGCGTCCTCGCCGCCTGGGGATACACCGGCGGCGCCCGACCCTACGGGTACCTGGGGCTCGGCGAGGTCTTCGTCTTCGTGTTCTTCGGGCTCGTGGCCACGCTCGGCACCACCTGGACGCAGGCCGCCACGCTGCCGTGGACGGCCTGGGTGGCCGCCGTCGGCGTCGGGCTGATCGCCTGCGCCCTGCTCATGGTCAACAACATCCGCGACATCCCCACCGACGTCCCCGCCGGGAAGCGGACGGTCGCGGTGCGGCTCGGGGACCGGCGCGCGCGGCGGACCTACGTGGCGATGGTGGCGCTCCCGCTCGCGCTCGGTGCGGCGTGCGCGATCGCGGCGCCCTGGTCGCTGCTCGTCCTCGCGCTGGTGCCCCTGGCGTGGCGCTGCTGCGCGCCGGTGCTGCGCGGGGCTGCCGGCCGGGACCTCGTCGTGGTCCTGCGGGACACGGGCCTCCTCGAGCTGGGCTACGGCCTGCTGCTCGGCGCGGGCCTCGCGCTCGCCTGACCAGTGGGGCCTCCCGGCCGCCCGTGCGCGCGACGCCCGGGCGCCGTCACTCCTGCTCGGCGGCGTGCCCCTGCGCGGCCGGCGGCTCCGGCGCGGGGTCGACCTCCCAGGTCTCCCGGTCGTGGGCGGGCGACCGGCCGTCCTCGAACGGCGCGGGCTCGACGTAGATCTGCAGGCGCAGCGGCACCGAGGCTCGCGCCCGGGCCTCGACGGCGTCGACGGCCCGCGCGACGTCGGCGGCGGTCTCGGCGGCGGGGACCGCGACCTTGGCGGCGACGAGGACCTCGTCGGGCCCGATGTGCAGGGTGCGCATGTGGATGACGCGCTCGATGTCCTCGCCGTCGACGAGCGCGCGCTCCAGGGCGGCCTGGTGCTCGGGGAGCGCGGACTCGCCGATGAGCATGGAGATCATCTCGCGGGCGAGGAAGACGGCGATGACGACGAGCAGGACGCCGATGGCGCCCGACCCGAGGGCGTCCCACCGGCCGTCGTCGGTCACGAGGGTCATGCTGACGCCGAAGAGCCCGAACACGAGGCCCAGGAGCGCGCCGGTGTCCTCGAGGATGATCGTCGGGATCTCCGGGGACCGGGACTCCTTGAGGTAGCGGAACCACGAGCGGTCGCCCTTGACCGCGGCGCCCTCCTTCAGGGCGGTCCGCAGCGCGAAGCTCTCGAGGACCACGGCCAGGACGAGCACGACGATCGGCACCCACTGCCAGTCCGTGATGGGGTGCGGGTCGGAGAACTTGTGCCACGCCTCGTAGATGGCGAACAGACCACCGAGCGTGAACAGGACGATCGAGACGACGAACGCCGCCACGTAGCGCACGCGCCCGTAGCCGAACTGGTGGACCTCGGAGGCCTTCCTCGTCGCCCGCCGCCCGCCGAGCAGCAGGAGCGCCTGGTTGGAGGAGTCGGCGACCGAGTGGACGCCCTCGGCGAGCATCGAGCTCGAGCCGGTGAGCAGCCACCCGAGGAACTTCGCCACGGCGATGCCGAGGTTCGCGACGAGCGCGGTGACGATGGACTTCATGCCGGATCCTGCGGCCATGGTCGTCCGTTCGTGGCTGGGCGTGTCGCCGAGACGGCACCGAGCGGCACGAGTGTAGGACTCCGTCGCGCCACCGCCGCACAGGGTGCGAGCCTGGTCACATGGGCTGAACTCCCCGGCCGTCACGCTCGACTCGACGGTGCACCGTCCAGCATGGTATGCGCATGCGCTCCATGCCGCGGGTCGTCGTCGTGCCTGCGGGCATGCTTGCGCTCGCCCTGACGCTCGGCGCCTGCTCGGACGGGCCGTCGGTCAGCTCGCAGGCTCCCTACGCGCCGCCGCCCGCCACCTCTGCCCCCTCGGGCCCGGACGACGTCCCGAGCGACGAGGCCGACCCCGGCACCGGCGAGGAGACCCCCTCGGAGGGTCCCTCCGACGACACGGCCGAGGACCCCTCCGAGCAGGAGAGCGGCACCGTCCGGCCCTCGGACGACCCCGACGACACCGACGAGGACCCGACCGGCGGCGCGGCTCCCACCGAGAGCCCGACGACGCCGCCGCCCGCGCCCGACGAGCCGACGGAGCCCACCACCGAGACCCCGACGACCGGGGACCCGGACGACCCCGACGACGCCCGCCCCGGCGGGGACGACATCCGTGCGGCCGCGGACGCCGCCCGGAACGTCTACCCGGGCTCGGTCCTCATCTCCGTCGTCCACCTCGACGACAACTCCGGGCAGACACCGCCGCCGGACACCGGATTCGTCGTCGTCCTCGTCGCCGGCCCCGACCGGGTCGAGGTCACCCTCGATGCCGGGTACCGCGTGACCGGGGAGAACGCGACTCCCGCGGACGACGCGCTCCTCGCGCTCTCGCAGGAGAGCGTCATCGACGCCGGCCGCGCCATCGACCGGGCCGCCGCCCAGGGGATCCTCGACGGCAAGGTCGTGCGGAGCATCGAGCTCGTCGACTTCTCCGGCTCCCTGACCTGGGACATCCACGTCTTCGGCACGTCGGAGCGCGTGGCCTCCATCGACGCCGGCGGTGGCGACAGCGAGTCGTCGTCGCAGGAGAGCGTCACGACCGACCCCGCGGCCGAGAGCACGACCGACTGACGCTCGGGCGGGCCGGCGATCGGTCTACGGACGCAGTGCCCGCGCCTCGCCCTCGAGCAGCACCGGGACGCCGTCGCGCACCGGGTACGCCAGGCCCGAGTCGGCCGAGCGCAGCTCCGGGGTGCCGTCCGGGGCGACGTCGTCGGTGAGCTCGCCCCCGCTGACGGGACACCTCAGCAGCGCCCGCACCCACGGCTCGAGCCCTCCGCGGCCGACGGACGCGCCGTCGGCGCGCACCGCGCGGACGGGCTCCTCGGGGCCGGCGTGCTCGTCCTGGACGACGGGCGCGTCCGCGCGGGCGTGGCGCGGGCCCTGGTCCTCGCTCATCTCGGCTCACTCTCGTCCGTGGTGGTGTCGTCGCCGCCGCGCAGGAGGCGCAGGTGCCCGCGGCGGGTGATCTCGTGCTCGCGCGCGGGCGGCTCGCCCGTCACCGGGGCCGGCGTCCCGCGGCGCACGGCGACGGCCCGCTCGGCCGGCCGGTGCTCGCGCGGCCCGCGCCTCGCGGCGGCCCGGACGGCGTCGGCGAGGGCCTCGATGTCGTCCGACGACGGCGGGGCGGCCTCGAAGGACGTGCTCAGCCGGACGACGTCCCAGCCGCGCGGCACGGACAGCCGACCGGCGTGCACGTCGCACAGGTCGTAGGCGTGGGGCTCCGGCGTGGCCGAGAGCGGGCCGAGCACGGCGGTGGAGTCGGCGTAGACGTAGGTGAGGGTGGCCGCGGCCGAGCGGGTGCACGACGGCTTGGTGCACTGGCGGACGGCTCTCACACCGGTCGACGCTACCTGGTCCGGGGCGCCGGGCGCGGGCGGGCGCGGCGTTCCCTGCGCCACTGTCCCCGTGCCGGCCCGCCCGTACCGACCTGCCCGTACCACCGCGTCGCGGCGCGCCGACCTAGGATCGAGGCGTGCCCGAGTCGACGAGCCCTCCGGCGGGCCCGCAGCTGCCTGCGCTCCCCGCGCGCCGCGACGGCCGGCGCCGGGACCGCCACGGCAGGGGGCCGCGCGGCCCCCTGCTGCCGTGGCAGCTGCCGGGCTGGCGCACCCGCGCCGACCGGTTCGACGACCTCCTGCTCGACGCCGTCGAACGCCTGGAGGCGGGCTGGGCGGACGAGCTCGCGGGCGTGGAGATCGCGGTGGAGGACGTGCCGCCGTCGGACCCGGCGCCGTGGGAGCACCGGGCGATCGCCCTGGGTCGTTACTACCCCGGCGACCGGGCCGCCGGTCTGCCCCGCCGGATCGTCGTCTACCGGCGCCCGGTGGAGTCGCGCGCGGCCGACGCGCAGGACCTGGGCGACCTCGTCACCGCCGCGCTGGTCGAGCAGGTCGCCGCGATGCTCGGCCGTTCGCCCGGCGAGATCGATCCGGACCAGCCGGGCACCTGACGCCCCGGTTCCCGGCCCGGCCGCCGGGGCGGCGCCGGCGGCGGCGTCACCGCAGGAGGACGTCGACCTGTCCGGCCGCGCGCGCGTCGGGGACGGCGCCCAGCACGCCGACGAGGCGGCCCGTGGGCACCTCGGCGTCGAGGAGCACGGCCGAGAGCACGCCCCCGACGTCGGCCGGGTCGTCCGCCGGGTCCTCCCCCGCGGCGCCGACGGGCTCGGCCGTGACGCGCACGGCCGTGGCGCCCTCGGGGGCGGGCAGGAGCTCCGTGGTGCCCGCGGCGACCTCGACCTCCTCGCCCCGCCCCGTACGGGCGAGGTCCCGCACCGAGACGCGCTGCGGAGCGTCGCCGGGGTTCGTCACGGCCACGCGGGACCGCACGTCGAGCGCCGCGTCCGGCAGGACGTGCTCCGCCGAGCGCGCCGGCTCCCCGGCACCGGTCCAGGCGAGATCGACCGCGAGGTCCCCGCTGCCCTCCGGCGCGGTGGCCTCCTGGGCGGTGACGGCAGCAGCGGCGACGGCGCCGTCGGCACGCACGCGCACCCCGTGGATCCCGTCCTCCACGCCGGTGAGTGGGACGTCGAGGACCACGCCCGGGTCGAGGACGACCTCCTCGGCCCCGCCGAGCGGCGCCCAGCCGCCGGCGGTGGTGAGCTCGATCGAGGCGGTGACCTGCTCGTCGTCGGGGTTGACGAGGCGGACGCTCCCCACGGCCCCCGGGGCCACCTCCACGGCCGGGACGAGGACCTCGTCGTCGGGCCCCGCGCCCGCGGTGACGATGTCGAGCCCGGCCGACGCCAGCCCCTGCGTGCGCAGGTCCTCCAGCGAGGCGACGACGCGGCCCCCTCGCCCGTCGACGCGCAGGGCGAGCGCCGGGGTCTCGACGGAGGCCTCGACGGGCACGGCGACGGTCGACCGCGCCGGGACGACGAGGTCGCTCAGCGCGGGTGCGTCGACGACCCCGACGGCCGTGTGGACCGTGACGTCCGCCGTCACCGGCACGGGTCCCGGGTTGGTGAGGCTGAGTCGCGCCGTCGACCCGAGCTCCGTGGAGCCGCCGACGAGCCAGGCGGACGACGCGGGGGCCTGGCAGGTCGACGCGGCGATCCCGCGCAGGTCGCCGGCGTCGGTGCGCACGACCACGGCACCGCCGCCGCTGCCCGGCACGGTCTCCCCGTCCTCCTCGACGGGGGCGATCGTGAGGACGCCGGGGTCCGCCGACGCGGTGGCCAGGGTGCGCACGGCGGAGTCGCCGGCGGCCACCTGGTCGAGCTCGACCTCCTCGCCGGCGCCGGAGTCCTGCGCCCACCACGCGCGGGCGACCGGGGCCCCGCCCACCGTCCAGGCGTGGAGCTGGGTGGTCGAGCGCACCGTGCGGTCGCCCTCGTCCTGCTCGGGGTCGGCGGGCCCGGTGTCCTCGGTCGTGGGCACGGGCACGGGTGCGCACACGAGCGGGGTCTCGGCCGCCGGCAGCGCCACGGTCGTCGCCCCTGGCGCCTCCTGGTCGGGCACCGGCAGGACGCTGCCCGACCACAGCGCGCCCGCCGTCAGGCCCAGCACGGCCACGGCTCCGACGGCGGCGCCCGTGGCCCGCACGGCTGTCCCTCGGCTCACCACTCCTCCTCCCGGCGCACGCGCATGGGCAGCGCGAGGAGCGCCACGACCCCCAGCACGACCGCCTGGCCCGCACCCATCCACACCGACCACGACTCCCGGTGCGTGACGACCAGCTCCCCACCCGCGCCGGCCGGCACGGTGAACGCCTGGAACCCCTCCCGCTCGACCGGGGCGAGCGGGGCTCCGTCGAGGGTGGCCTCCCAGCCCTCGTCCGCGGTCTCGGCGAGCACGAGCACGCGCTCGGCCTGACCGGCGTCGATCGTCGTGGTCACGTCGATCGCCTCGGCCGCCACGTCGGTGACGGCACCGCCGGCGTCCAGCCCCGACGGGCCGTCCACGGCCGTGTCCGCAGCCGTGCCTGCCTCGGGCCCGCTCTCCTCGACGAGCCGGGCCCGCGCGACCGACGTGGCGCTTCCCTCCACCGCCGGGTCGCGGGACAGGCGCAGCACGGCGCCGGAGTCGTCGTCGGTGATGACCTCGAGACCGGGCACGGACTGCAGGCGGGCGACGAGCGCCGCGCGGTCCGCGTCGGTGCCGCCCGGGAGCGGCTCCGGGTCCACGACGACGACGCCGACGGCGTGGTGGGACAGCTCCTCGACCGCGCCGGGCCGGCCGCCGTCGGTGAGCAGGGCGACGGCGCGCGCGAGGTCCTGCTCGAGCGCCCCGGTCGCGGTCCCGAGCCGGACGGCGGCGGCCGCGTCCGCCTGGCGCCTGCCGTCGCCGCGCCAGACCTCGGCGGCGACCTCGTCGCTGCCGGCGCGCAGGTGGAGCACCCGCGAGCGCTGGCCGGAGCTCTGCTGCTCGACCGACAGCGCCGGGACGGCGCTCCCGGCGCGGGGGGCGAGCTCGCTCCAGGTGCGCGACGACGCCACCCACGTGCCCACCGAGGCGAGTGGGACGAGCACGAGCGCGACGGCGCCGAGTGCTGCGAGGCCCTGGCGCAGACCGAGCTCGGTGCCGGAGAGGGCTTCCGGGATGCCGTCTGCCGCGGCGGCCACGGCGATCAGGAGGCCGAGCAGCGCCAGCGAGACGCCGGGCCCGGCCCACCCGGTGAGCGCGGCGCCGTCGGCGACGCCGCCCGGGACGCGGGTGGTCGCGGCGGCGGTGGCGAGGCCGACCGCCGCGACGAGCCAGCCGGCGCGGACCGCCCGGGCCCGGCCCAGGCGTAGCAGGGCGAGCAGGGCGAGGACGAGCAGGACCGCGCCGGGCACGAGCATCAGCAGGTCGCGCCACGGCAGGTCGAGCAGACCGGGCAGATCGGCGAGCGCGGTCGGCGCTCCGCCCGGCAGGTCCCGCGGCAGGCCGAGCAGGGCGAGCCAGGTGGGTCCGGGGTCGGACGGCAGGCCGTGGCCGGGGTCCGCGACGGCGACGGCGAGCGGGCCGCGCTCGAGCGCGGTGACGATCGTCGGCGCGAGCAGGGCCAGCGCCGGCACGGGCACGAGCAGGAGGAGCCCCCGGCGGCGCGGGACGAGCGGGGCCAGCAGGATCAGGGTGAGCGCCGCGGCGGGCAGGAGGATCGGCGCCCCGGCGCTCGCGAGCGCGAGCGCGAGCCCGGCACCCGCGGCGCCCGTGATCGCTCCCGCCCGGGTGGTGCGGCGGCTGCGGGCGGGGGGTGCGTCGTCGTGCAGGGGTGCGCCGTCGTCCCGGCGGGCGTCGACCATGCCGGAGCGGACGACGTCGCGGCGCCGCACACCGGCGATCCACGTGATGCCCAGGGCGACGAGCGGGAGGACGACGTGGGCGAGCACCGCGCCGAGCCGCCCCTGCCCGAGCGCGAGCCACAGCGTCGGTGCGGCGGCCCAGGCCAGGGCGGCCACGGCGCGCACGAGGAGGGAGCGGGTCGCGGCGCCGGCGGCGGCCCAGGCCGTGAGAGCGGCGGCGGGCACGGCCAGCAGCACGGTCAGGGTGGCGACCCAGGCCGGCGAGAGCCCGACGAGGCCGACCACCCAGGCGGCCGCGGCGACGACGGCGGCCAGCGGGTCGGCCGGGCCGGGTGCGCCGACCCCGGCGTCGACCCAGGTCGAGCGCGCGGTCGTCCACAGCTCGCCGGCGGACCGGCCCAGGTGGGCGAGCGCCCCGCCGACGGGCTGGCCGCCCCCCACGAGCGGCAGCACGAACGGCAGCGCGACGGTGAGCGCGACGACCAGCACCAGGCCGAGGGTGACCCGGCGCCTGCGGCCGAGCTCGGCGCGCTCGGCCAGCTCGAGCTCCGAGGGCGCCTCGGCGAGCCGGCGGGCGGTCGTCATCTGGCGCCGGACGGCGCGGCGGGCGGAGCGCACGTCGCCCGGGGAGGCCTCGAGCTCGCGCAGCGCGGCGCGCGACCCCCGGCCGGCGGCGGCTATCCGGCGCCGGCCGGCGGACACCCTGCCGAGACGCCCGAGCAGCCTGGTGACGGAGGAGAGCTCCGCGAGCGCCAGCGGGGTGTCCTTGCCGAGCAGTCGCCACACGGCGCGCAGCGGGCCGAGGAGGACGTACCCGAGGGCGAGCAGCGGCCATGCGCCGCGGGCGGCGAGGAGCGCGTTGTAGAGCTGGGCGGTGCGGCGGGCGGAGAAGGAGCGGGCCGGGTGTCCGCGGCGGGCGCCGGCTCCGGCGGCGCCGGCCTCGTCCGGCCCGCCGGTCCCGGCGGCGTCCAGATCGGCGTCCTCGGCCGGGAGGTCCTCGGCCGCGGCGTCGTCGGCCGACCCGGGTGCCGCGACCCGCACCCCGCCGTGAGCGGCGTCGCGCAGCCCCAGGTAGGTGGCTCGACGGTGCAGCACGTGGGCCGTGGGCTCGACGACGACCCGGTAGCCGGCGGCACGCACGCGGCGTGACAGCTCGAGGCCGTCCCCGAACGGGCCGAGCGCCGGGTCGGTGCCGCCGAGCCGGTCCCACACCTCGGAGCCGACGAGCATGCCGGCGGTGCCGACGGCGAGGACGTCCTGGCGGTGGTCGTGCTGACCCTGGTCGATCTCGCGCGGCTCGATGTCCGAGACCCGTCGGGCGCGACGGGTCGCCTGCACCCCGACCTCCAGGAGGCGGCCCGGATCGTCCCAGTCGACCTGCTTGGCGCCGACCACGGCGAGCGAGCGGCCCGCCTCGGCGGCCCGGAGCTGGCGGTCCAGGGCGCGGGGCGCGGGCGCGGAGTCGTCGTGCAGCAGCCACAGCCAGTCGGGGTGCGTCGCGGCACCCGGGTCGAGCACGCCGTCGGTGACGGCACGCATCTCCCCCGTCGTCACCGGCGAGATCTCGCCCGTGGCGGCGCGGAAGCTCGAGCCGGTGGTCGGGGCGGCGCCGGACCCGTTCTCCTTCCGGCCGGCCCGGCGCGCGGCGCGCTCGACGAGCCGGCCGTAGGCGTCCAGCCCGGCGCTGACGGCCGCCCCGAAGGTCTCGGCCTCCGGGGCGGTGACCAGCCGGACGCGCGTGGCGTCCTCGAGCCCCGAGCGGTGGACGACCTCGAGGAGCGGCTCGCCGGTGCCGATGTCCCGGCCCGGGGCGGCCACGTCGACGACGAGGACCACCTCGGGGTGGTGGGACTGCCCGGCGACGGCCGAGAGAGTCTGCTCAAGGTAGGGAGTCACCCCGCAGGTGACGACCACGGCGAGCGTCGTCGCGCGCGCGGGTGCTGCGGTGGGGCGCTCGACCACCTGCTAGACGGCGAGGCGCTTGACGCGGCGGCGCTCGCGCTCCGAGAGCCCGCCCCAGATGCCGAACCGCTCGTCGTTCTCCAGCGCGTACTCCAGGCACTCGGCGCGCACGTCGCACGACGAGCACACCCGCTTGGCCTCCCGGGTCGACCCACCCTTCTCGGGGAAGAACGCCTCGGGGTCGGTCTGCGCGCAGAGCGCGCGGTCCTGCCAGGACAGGGGGCCCTCGCCCCCGGTGTCGAGGTGCTCGAGCCCGGAGAGGTCGGTGTCCTCCCAGGACGTGGTCAAGGGTCCGTCACCCAGGATGTTCCACATGATCGTCAATGCTCCTGTCGCCGCCGTTGGCGTGAATTACACCCGTGTCATCCGTGCACAGTCAAGGGGAGGGAGCAGGATCACGGCGCGTCGCCCGGCGTGTCGCCCGCCGACGTAGCCTGGTCAAGTGCACGATGCCCTGCTGGTCGACGACCACCTCGCCTCGCTCGGGGCGGCGCCCGCCCTCACCGCCTACGGCCCCGAGGGGCGGCTCGAGGTCTCCGGCCGCGTCGCCCGCCAGTGGGCCCAGAAGATCGGGGGCCTCCTGCGCGACGAGCTGGACGCCGAGCCCGGCGACTCCCTGACGATCGACCTCCCGCCGTCGTGGCGTGCGCCCCTGTGGACGCTCGGCGCCCTCCTGGTGGGTGTCACCCCCGACCTGACCGGCGGCGGATCCGTGCCCGGCACCACCGGTACCGTGGGCTCCCTGGGCGTCGTCACCCACGATCCCACGTCGGCCCTGGCCGGTGGGGCCGGGGTCCTCGCGCTCGCCGCGCCGTCGCTGGCGATGCGGTGGCCGGGCGACCTGCCCTCCGGGAGCCTCGACGCCGCCGCGGAGACCCTCGCCCAGCCCGACGAGCTCGTCCTCCCGCCGTCCCCCGTCGAGGACGACCCGACGCTGGCTCGGGGCCTCGACGTCGGGCGTGGCCTGGCCGCCGGGGCACGTCTCGCGCGCGTGGCGACCGGGACCGCCGAGGACGTCCCGTGGGTGCTCGGCACCTGGCTCGCCCGCGGTTCCGCGGTCCTCCTGGCGCCGGGGACGCACGCCGAGGAGGCGGCGCGACTCGCCGAGGTGGAGCGGGCGAGCCTGGAGGCGGCAGACTAGGGCGATGCGCGGAATCATCCTGGCCGGCGGCGCCGGCACCCGGCTGCACCCCGTCACCATCGGCGTGAGCAAGCAGATGGTGCCGGTCTACGACAAGCCGATGATCTACTACCCGCTCACCACGCTCATGCTGGCGGGGATCCAGGACATCCTCGTCATCACCACCCCGCACGACCGGGCCCAGTTCGAGCGCCTGCTCGGCGACGGCTCGCAGTTCGGGATCAACCTCGACTACGTGGTCCAGGAGGAGCCCAACGGCCTGGCACAGGCGTTCGTCCTCGGCGCCGACCACGTCGGCACCGACCACGCGGCGCTCGTCCTGGGGGACAACATCTTCTACGGCCCGGGCATGGGCACCCGGCTGCGCCGCAACACCGAGGTCGACGGCGGGGCGGTGTTCGCCTACCACGTGGCCGACCCGACGGCGTACGGGGTCGTCGAGTTCGACGAGGACCGCCGGGCCGTCTCCATCGAGGAGAAGCCGGCGCGGCCGCGCAGCTCCTTCGCCGTGCCGGGCCTGTACTTCTACGACAACGACGTGCTGGAGATCGCGAAGAACCTCGAGCCGTCCGCCCGCGGCGAGTACGAGATCACGGACGTCAACCGCACCTACCTCGAGGCCGGCCGCCTGTCGGTGGAGGTCCTGCCGCGCGGCACCGCCTGGCTCGACACGGGCACGTTCGACTCCCTCGCGGACGCGACCGCGTTCGTCCGCACCGTGGAGGCCCGGCAGGGGCTCAAGGTCGGCTGCCCGGAGGAGGTCGCCTGGCGCATGGGCTTCCTCACCGACGACGAGCTGCGCGAGCGCGCTGAGCCGCTGCGCAAGTCCGGCTACGGGGAGTACCTGCTCGGCATCATCGAGCGCGGTCGCTGAGGTACCGGCGCCGGGGCGGCGGACGACACGCCTGACGCGCCTCTCCCCCGGTTGTCATGACTTTCTCATGACGTCGTGCTGGGATGTCGTTCATGGTGACGACGCCTGCGGGACACCTCGAGGCTGCGGCGCCCTCGCCGACGCGCGTCCCTTCCGCCGATCCGCACGGCGTCGACGAGGTGCGTGGCCCCGCCGGCGCCGCGGCGCAGGACCCGACCGACCTCGTCGTCCCGCCGTGGCGACGTGTCGCCGTGGCGATCTCCGTGGTCTCCGTCCTGGTGACGATCGCCAGCTACATCCCCACGCGGTGGACCCGGGGCGGGCTGTTCTACGGCGGCGGCGAGTGGCACCACATCTTCGACGTCGCACTCGAGAGCTCGGTGGCCACCACCTGGTCGACGATGCTCATGACGGCGGGCGCCGTGCTGTGCGGGGTGTGCGCCTGGCTGGTGCGCCGGCAGCGCACCGGGGCCGCCTGGCCCTGGGGGCTGCTCGCGCTCGGGCTCGCCGCGTTCGCCGTGGACGAGGCCTCGAGCCTGCACGAGCGGCTGCCCCTGGTCGTCGACCGGATCGGCATCGACGCCTCGCTGAACTACGTCTGGCTCGTGCTCGGGATCCCGCTGGCGATCGCCGTCGTCGCAGGGGTGGTCGTGTGCGGCCTGCGGCTGCCGCGGACCGCCCGCCGCCTGATGGTCACCGGCATCCTCGTGTTCTTCGCGGGCGCGATCGGCGTGGAGATGCTCACCGGGGAGCTCGTCACGCTCGCGCCGGACGTCCACAACCGTTACCTGTCCGAGCTCATCCACACCGAGGAGCTGCTCGAGCTGATCGGCATCGGCATCGCCGCCTGCGCGCCGCTCAGCGCGCTGCGGGTCACGCCCCGCCGCGCTGACCCGGGCGAGCTGCGGCTCGTCGTCGTCGGGCGCTGACGGCCCTCTGCGCGGGAGCGCGCATCATTGCTGCGCGACCACGCCCACGTCGAGCTGCCCCGGAAAGTCCTCGAACCAGCTCCCGGGCTCGACACTGCAGCGCAGACGGACCGTCATGCCGTGCGCGTCGAGGTTCGCCGGGTGCCCCGGGTGGGCGTCGCAGGGCGGCACAGGGACCCCGTACAGCTCGCCCTCGTCCAGGTAGTTCTGCACGTCGTCGAAGATCGTGGCTGCCGCGTGGCTCGCCGACATGCTCCCGACCAGACTCCGCACGTACTCGAATGGGGCGTCGAGGCGCGGTCCTCCTACGGCGACCCGCACGTCCGGATGGTCACCGGGCGTCGGACCCGCGGCGGACACGGCCACGGTCACACCGACCGAGCGGAACGCCCAGGTCAGGCACACCTCGAGCAGCGCCGTCACCGCCGGGTCGGCGGTCACGCGCCGGGGCACGGCTCAGGCCCCGAGGACCTCGGGGGCGGCCGCACGCCAGCGGTCCGCCCAGTCGCCGATCGGCTCCACGCCGGCGGCCCGCACCGTCTCGTGCCCGAGCACCGAGTACGCGGGGCGCGGCGCCTTCGCGGGGAACGCGTCCGACGACGTCTCCCCCACCATCGCCGGGTCCTTCCCCAGCGCCTCGACGACGAGCCGCGTGAAGCCGTGCCAGCTCACCTGGCCCGAGCTCGTCGCGTGGTACGTGCCCGGCGCGGCGTCGGCGGTGCCGAGCCGGTGGACGAGGTCGGCGACGTCGAGGGTCCAGGTCGGCTGGCCGACCTGGTCGGTGACGACCGACAGCGAGTCGCGCTCGCGGGCCAGGCGCGCCATCGTCCGTGGGAAGCACGACCCGCCCGCGCCGTAGAGCCACGCGGTGCGCACGATCAGCGCGCGCGGGTCCTCGGCGCGCACGGCCCACTCCCCCGCGGCCTTCGTCCGGCCGTAGGCGGAGGCCGGCGCCATGGGCGCGTCGGCCGGGTACGGGGCGCTCGCGACGCCGTCGAACACGTAGTCGGTGGACACCTGGACGGTGCGGGCGCCGGCAGCGGCGGCGGCGCGGGCGACCAGCTGCGGGCCGACCGCGTTGAGCCGGAAGGCCGCGGGCTCGGCGTCCTCGGCGTCGTCCACGGCGGTCCAGGCCGCGCAGTTGACCACCGTGTCGACGTCCCGCACGACCTCGGCCACCAGCGTCGGGTCCGTGATGTCGAGGCCGTCGCGGCCGAGCGGCGTGACGTCCTCGCCCCGCTCGCGCAGCAGGCGGACGAGATCCTGGCCGAGCATCCCGGCCGCCCCGGTGACCATCCAGCGCACGTCGTGCCTCCCTCGGCCCGCCCGGCCCCTCCGCGCGTCGACCACGGCCAGGGTAGTGGCGCGCCGGGCGACTAGGCTGGCCCGGCACGCGGCCCGGCCGGGCCCACCACCCGCGCGACGGAAGGACTTGGCGATGGAGATCCGCGAGCTGAAGGTCGACGGCGCCTACGAGATCACGCCGAAGCAGTTCACCGACCCACGCGGGACCTTCTTCGAGGCCTACAAGGCCAGCGCGTTCGAGGAGGTCGTGGGGCACCGCCTCGAGCTCGCCCAGACCAACAGCTCGGTGTCCTCCGCCGGCGTGCTGCGCGGCATCCACTTCGCGCAGCTGCCACCGTCGCAGGCCAAGTACGTGTGGTGCCCGCGCGGGGCGCTCCTCGACGTCGTCGTCGACATCCGGGTCGGCTCGCCCACGTACGGGCAGTGGGACTCGGTCCTGCTCGACGACGTCGACCGGCGCGCCATCTACGTGGGCGAGGGGCTGGGCCACGCGTTCTGCTCGCTCGAGGTCGGCTCGACCGCCGTGTACATGTGCTCGACCCAGTACGCTCCGGGCCGCGAGCACGGCATCCACCCGCTCGACCCGGAGATCGGCATCGAGTGGCCCACCACGGACCGCGCCGGGAACCCGATGGAGCTCCTGCTCTCGGACAAGGACTCGGCGGCGCCCACCCTCGAGGAGGTCGCCGAGCAGGGGCTGCTGCCCACGGCCCAGGAGGCGGCCGACTTCTACGCGAGCCTGAGGTGAGCGCCGGGCCGGTGCGCCCTGGGGGCGACACCCCGGCCCCGACGTCGACCGCGGTGTGCGCCGTCGTCGTCACCTACTCCCCCGACCTCGACCGGCTCGACCCGCTGGTCGCCGGGCTCGGCGAGCAGTGCGCGAGTGTCGTCGTCGTCGACAACGGTCCGGGCGGGTCGGGACTCGCGGACCTGTGCGAGCGTCGCGGCGCCGAGCTCGTCGCGCTCGGCGGGAACACCGGGATCGCGCACGCGCAGAACGTCGGGATCGAGCGGGCGGTGTCGGCCGGGGCCACGCACGTGCTGCTCAGCGACCAGGACTCCCTGCCCGCGCCGGACATGGTCCCCGAGCTGCTCGCCGGCCTCGAGCGCGGGGCGGAGCAGGGGCGGGGGCCCGTCGGGGCGGTGGGGCCGGTAGCGGGCGACGTGCGGTCCGCCTCCGAGGAGCTGGTGTACGTCCCGCGCCGGTGGGGGCCCCGGCGTGCGCTGCCGACGGACGTGGACGACGACGGCCTGATCGACGCCGCCTTCCTCATCGCGTCGGGGTGTCTGCTGCCGGCGGCCGCGCTGCACGACGTGGGGGCGATGAACGACGACTGGTTCATCGACCACGTCGACCTCGAGTGGGGCCTGCGCGCCCGGCGGGCGGGCTACCGGCTGCTCGCCGTGACGTCCGCGCGGCTCGACCACTCGCTCGGGGACAGCCTGGTCAAGCTCCCGGGTCGCGCCCAGGAGGTGCACGTGCACTCCGCCTTCCGCACCTACTTCCTCGCCCGAAACACGGTGCTGCTCCTGCGCTCCGGGCTGCTGCCGCCGGCGTGGGCGGTCGGCTACGCGGTGTGGCTGGGCAAGTACGTCGCGTTCAACTCCCTGGTCGTCCCTGGCCGGATCGACCGGTTTCGGAGGATGATGCGCGGTGTGGCCGACGGAGTGCTCGGCCGCACCGGTCCCGCTCCGACGTAGTTCGGCGCGGGCGGCAGCCTGACACCGACGCCCGCGCCCGCGCCCGCGCTCGCGCTCGCGCTCGCGGTCACCCGATACGCGTCCAGGTGCCGCAGCCGCTGGTCACGAAACCCTGGTCGCTGGACCGGATGGTGGCGGTCTGGGCACCGTTTCCTCCACCCCACCCGAGCTGTTCGTCCCACTCTCCGCTGAAACCGGCTCGCCGTTCCCAGAAGCAGTACTCGCCCCCGGAAGTACGGTACGTACCGGGTGCGATGTGCTCGCCGACGACGTAGTGGCCGTCACCGAAACGAGTCGCCGGGCTCGCCGGATATGTCTGACCGACCGGCACCCATGTACCGCACCAGTCGCTCTCGAAGCCGACGTCGGCGGACTCGATCCTGACGATCGGACGAGCTACGCCCAAGCCGTTGACAATGATGTCGGAGTCCGAGCCGGAGAATCCGCTGAGCCGCGCCCAGTAGCAGCTGCCGTCCGTCGACGTCGAGCGGTAGGTCCCTGGCGCCACGCCGTTGCGGCCGACCGAGTGCGTGCCGTCCCCGAACGTGCGCGCCCCCGCCGATGGAGGCGTCGAGGACGCTGCTGCGCGCCGGACGCCGAGGGTGTCGGTGCCGTCGCCGTTCCAGTCTCCGACGAGAGTGACGTCGGTGGTGCGGCCATAGACGAGCGTCAGGTCGGCCGCGCCAGCCGAGATCGAGTTCTTGACGAAGTATTCCGCACCTCGACGCACCGCGAACGTGTCCCTACGGTCGCCATCCCAGTCGCCCACGTACACGGCGTCCCCCGGCCTGCCGTAGACGACCTGGTCGTCGGCCCAGCCGTCGGCGAGCTCGTTGCGCACGAAGTACTCGGCGCCACGACGGACCGCGAAGGTATCCGTTCCGTTACCGTCCCAGTCACCGACGAGGACCGTGTCGCTCGACCGGCCGTACATGAAGATCCGGTCGGCGGCACCGCCGGCCAGCTCGTTGCGCACGTGGTACTCGGCGCCACGACGGACCGCGAAGGTGTCCGTGCCGTTGCCGTCCCAGTCACCCATGAGGACCGTGTCCCCCGGGCGCCCGTACGTGACCTGGACGTCGGCCGGGCCGCTCGAGTTGGTGTTCCTGAAGTGGAAGGTCGCGCCTCGACGGATCGCCAAGGTGTCCGTGCCGTTGCCGTCCCAGTCACCGACGTACACCTCGTCGCTCGCTGCGCCGTAGGTGAAGCTGATGTTGGCGGTCGCTGTCCACTGGTCGTTGAGGAAGTACTCCTGGCCGGAGCCGCCGACATCGCCACCCTTGGCGACCGCCGGTGCACCTGCGCCCACGAGGCCGGCACCGGCCAGCATCGCCACCGCGGCGGCCGAGGCCACCGTTCTCCATCTCATGTCAGACGACTCCGATCTCGGTGCGGCGACCCGACGTCGCCGGACGGTAGGAGAGTATGGGCGAACACTGACATCCGGACGAGTTTCACGGAACCGTTGGACAGGGCGCCACGGTGGGAGACAATCCTGCAGGTGACGCCCGACCGGTCGTCCCGCTCGTTGAGGAGCTCACGATGTCCTTCCCCCGTCGTCGCCGTGCCACCGCGTGGCTCGCGCTCGCCACCGCGGGCGCGCTGCTCGCCCTCCCGTCCGCCGCCGTCGCGACGCCCGACCCCGTAGAACCGGTCGGCGTCGCCACCACCGACGGGGCTGCCTCGCCCGACGGCGTGGGGTCGCCCGACGGCGTGGGCGCGCCCGACGCCGGCGCCCTGCCCGACGCGTCCGCCGACGCGAGCACCACCGCCACCGAGGTCTACCCGCGCCCGGCCGACGGCACCTGGGAGATCGAGGGCCACGGCTGGGGCCACGGCATCGGGATGTCCCAGTGGGGCGCCCAGGGTGCGGCCCTCCAGGGCGTCTCCAGCTCCTCGATCCTCGCCTTCTACTATCCCGGTACCCGGCAGGCGAACATCGGTGACCCCACGATGCGCATCCGGCTCCTCGGACTCTCGGGGCGCACCTCGATGACGGCCTGGGCGCCGTCCGGTCAGACCCTGCGCGCCACCGCCGGCGGCGCGAACCTCGGCGTGCCGACCGGCGGGCGGCTCACCGTCACCCGAACGTCGACCGGGTTCCGCCTCGAGCACCGGGCCACCCGGGGCGGCAGCGTGGGCTGGTCGACGACCACGCCGACTCCGGTCACGCTCGCCACGAACGACGGCGTGGTGCTGGGAACCTCGACGACCGGCGGCGGCACCTGGTACCGCGGCCAGGCCGCCGTGCAGCCGACGTCCGCCACCCTCGACGTCGTCAACCACGTGCCCATGGAGGACTACCTGCGCTCCGTGGTGCCCCGCGAGTCGCCGGCCTCCTGGCACCCCGCCGCGCTCGAGGCCCAGTCGGTGGCCGCCCGCACGTACGCCCGGCACGAGACGCGTGGCGGCGGCACGTACGACCTGTGCGACACGACGTCCTGCCAGGTCTACGCCGGCCGCGCCGCGGTGACGGCCACCGGCGGGGTCACCGGCCACGAGCACCCGCGCACTGACGCCGCGATCGCCTCCACCCGCGGCCGGATCCTCGAGGGTCAGACGACGCCCGGGGGCGCGTGGGGCCCCGCCTTCACGCAGTTCTCCTCCTCCAACGGCGGCTACTCGGTGGCGGGCTCGCGCCCCTACCTCGTCGCCCGGCCGGACCCGTGGTCCGGCACCGCGCCGGGCGACCCGGTGACCAGCTGGTCGACCACGCTGGCCGCGACCGACGTCGACGCCCGGTGTGCCGCGGGCGGCCGGGTGGAGGCCCTGGTGGTCACGGCGCGCGACGGCCGGGGTGACCTCGGCGGGCGCATCACCGGCCTGCGGCTGGACTGCACGACCGGCAGCGTCGACGTCAGCACGGAGTTCGCCCGCCGCCTCGGGATGCGCTCGAGCTGGTGGCGCCCCGTCCCCGAGGAGCACCCGTCGGTGTTCTTCCTCAACGACGCCTGGAGCGCGTGGGCGAACCACGAGGTCCCCCTGGGCGCGGCCACGTCCTCCCCGCTCGCGGGCGACTGGGACGGCGACCGCACCGACACGGTCGGCGTGCGGGACGGCAACCGCCTCACCCTGGCGGACGACCACACCGGCGTCGGCACGACCGTCCTCGACTACGGCCGCGCCGACGACGCGCTGCTCGTGGGCGACTGGGACGGCGACGGTGTCGACAGCTTCGGCGTGCGCCGCGGCTTCACGTACTTCCTGCGTGACGCGCTGACCTCCGGGGTCGCGGACACCGTGGTGGACTACGGCCGCGCGGGCGACGAGGTGTTCGTCGGCGACTGGGACGGGGACGGCGTCGACACCCTGGCCGTGCGGCGCGGGAACCGGTTCTTCATCGCGAACTCCCTCGCCTCTGGCCCCGCCGACCGCGAGCTGACCTACGGCCGGGCCGGCGACGTGGTGCTCGTGGGCGACTGGGACGGCGACGGGATCGACACGCTCGCGGTCCGCCGCGGCAACACCTACCTCGTGCGCAACGAGCTGACCACCGGCGTCGCGGACATCGAGCTCGACTACGGGCGGGCGAGCGACTCGGTCGTGGTCGGCGACTGGGACGGCGACTCCGAGGACACCCTCGGCGTGCACCGCGTCGAGACCTGGTAACCGGGGGCCCCGCGCCGCTGCGCCGCCGCACCCGCCTCAGCGCTCGGTGGGGCTCTCCGGCGGGACCGGCCCGGCCTCGTCCACCGGCACCTGCGCCGCGTCGTCGGGGGCTCGGCGCCTGACGAGTACCCCCGTGCCGAGGCCGAGCCCGAGGTCGACGACGGTGAGCAGGACGCGGGACATGAGCACGGTGACGAGCACGCCGCCGGAGCTCAGCAGCCCCGCGAGCATGATGCCGAGGATGCTCTCGCGCACGCCCACCCCGGCGGGCACGACGACGACGAGGAACCCCACCACCCAGGCCAGCGCGTAGCCGCTGACGGCGCGCGCGAACGTCCCCGGGGTCGGGTCCAGCCCGACGGCGGTGGCGATGAGCCAGACCTGCGTGCCCGCGAGCAGCCAGCCGACGACCGCCCAGAAGGACGCCTTGAGCACGCCGCCCGCCGAGAGCGGGTGCTCGAGCGGAGGTCGGCGGATGAGCCGCAGGGCGACGCCGAGGATCCTGTTGAGCACGGGCGGGAGCAGCACGACGACGAACACCGGCAGGAACCAGACGACCCAGCCGACCTCGGAGCGCACCGCGGGGTCGAAGGCCACGGCCCCGGCGGCCAGGGCCAGGCCCGTGACGATGGAGACCAGCAGGGAGACGACCATGCCGGACACCGAGCGGCGCCGCGGGATGTCGATGTCCTTGCCCATCTCGGCGGCGGCGACGATGTTCCACACGCCTCCGGGCAGGTACTTGCCGACCTGCGAGACGAAGAACAGGCGCGCCGCGGGCGCGAGCCCGAGTCGCGAGCCGAGGTCGATCAGCACCTCGCGCCAGGAGAGCATCGTGGCCACGACGTAGGTGATCGAGACGAGCAGGCTGACCCCGATGATCCACCAGGGCATCTGGCTCAGAGCGTCGCTGACGAGGTCCCACTGGTTGGCGACCGCGAGCACGGCCGCCCCGATGGCGGCCACGAGGAACAGTCCGCGCACCCACGGGGACCGCAGCGCCGCGAGGATCTTCTTCACGCGGTCAGCACGTCCCACAGGGGCCCGACGACGGCGGACGGCGTGAGGTCGCGGGCGCGCTCGCTCGCCCACGCGCGCAGGTCGGCGACCGCCGCCGGGTCGTCGATCAGGGCGCCGAGCGCGTCGGCGAGCGCGGCCGGGTCGCCGGGCGGGACGAGGAGGGCGGCGTCGCCGAGGAACCGGCGCTGCGGCGGGGTGTCGGAGGTGACGACGGCGCAGCCGGCCGCCAGGGACTGGTAGACCTTGTTGGGCACGACCCGCAGGCCCTTGTCGGTGTCACCGAAGATGCCGAGCCCGATGTCGTGGGCGGCGACGAGGTCCGGCAGCTTCTCGGGCGCGACCCAGTCGAGCCACTCGATCCCGGGAACGCCGGCGAGGACGGCACGGGCCTCGGCGTGGTCCTGGCCCGTGCCGACCATCGTCACCCGCAGCTCCGTGCCGCGCCGGTGCAGCTCGGCGAGCGCCCGGGCGATCGTCACAGTCCCCTGGAGCGGGGTGAACAGGCCGTAGAACGCGATGCTCGGGGTCCCGCCGGAGGAGCCGGCACGGTTCCGGCCGGCCTCGGCCCAGGCGTCCGGGGCGCCGACGGGGACGACGACGGTGCGCTCGCGCACGGCGGGGGCCGCGAGCTCGGCGTGCTCCTCCGTGTCGACGACGACGACGTCCGCCGCGCCGGTGGCGACCCGGTCGAGGGCGGTGAGCGCCCCGCCGCGCAGCCGGCCGTCGACGCCGCGGTCGCGGGCGGTGCTCGCGGCGAAGATGAGGTGGTCGAGCACGAGGGTCGCCCGGGGGAACAGCGCCCGCGCGAGCAGCACGTCGAAGTGACCGAGATACCCGACGACGACGACGTCGGGCGCACGCTCGCCCGCGAACGCGAAGGAGCCGTCGACGAGTCCGGCCCAGCGGGAGGCCAGGCGGGCCGCGAGCCGGGGCAGCAGCCACGGCCGGCGGAGCATGTCGACCCGGTCGGCCGTGCTCAGCCCGAGCGGGCGGTCGAGCTCGCGGACCGTCGCGCCGCGCTCGGCGAGTCCCTGCAGGAGGACCCCGGCGCGGGGATGGACGGACGTGTCGTACGTGCCGAAGCCGAGGACCCTCACCGGCCCGGACGCCCCTGGGACAGCTCCTCCGGCGTCACCTGGTAGTCGTGGCCGTTCGCACGTGCCGGTCCGGCGCCGATGTCCGTCGGGACGCCGTTGCGGTCGACGCCGGGCGCCACACCCACGGGGCGCGCGTCCGCCCGGGGGGCGGTGTCCGCGGAGGGCGCGACCTCACCGAGGCGCTCGCGCCTGCCGGTAGCACCGGACCCGATGTCTGCCCGGCCGCGGACCTCCGCCGAGCCGACCGGCATCGACGACGGGTCGGGTCGCCCGTCGAGCACGACCGACGGCCCGTCCGTCACGGCGGTCGGCCGCTGGCCGAGCCGGGCCGCGATCGCGTTCTCGGAGTACTGCAGCGACTTCACGCGCTCCAGGCTCTCCTCCATGAGCACGCGGTTGGTCCGCAGCAGGTCGGCGATGACGGACAGGGCGATGCTCAGCAGGGCCCCGACGAGGGCCGCCGTGCCGAAGATCAGGGACTGGACGTGCCCCCCGGCGTCGCCCATGAGGAACAGGACGAGGAACCGGACGAACGGCACGAGCCCGGCGATGAGCAGGATCGCACCGACGGTGCCGAGGATCGCGTGCGGCTTGAACATGAGGTACGAGCGGACGATCGCCGTGCCCGACTTGAACATGTGCTGCCAGATGTTCTTGAACAGCCGGGACTCACGGGTCTTGGGGTTCGTGGCGATGGCCACCGAGGCGATCCGCAGGCGCTTGTTTCCCGCCTGGATGATCGTCTCCATGCAGTAGGAGAACTGCGTGACGACGTTGAGCCGGATGAGCGACTCCTTGGAGTACGCCCGGAACCCGGAGGCGGCGTCCGGCAGCTTCGTGCCGGCGGCGAGGTTGACGACGTCGGAGCCGACCTTCTGCATCGCCTTCTTGAACGGTGAGAAGTGGGCGATCGTCGCGGTCTGCCGGTCGCCGATGACGATGTCCGCCTCGTTGTGGACGATCGGCTGGACGAGCTCGCCGATGACCTCCTGCGGGTACTGGTTGTCGCCGTCGGTGTTGACGACGATGTCCGCACCGTGCGCGAGCGCGTAGTCGACGCCGTCCCGGAAGGAGCGGGCCAGTCCCTGGTTGCGGGCGTGTCGCACGAAGTGCGTGACGCCGAGGTTGCGCGCGACCTCGACGGTGCGGTCCGTCGACCCGTCGTCGACGACGAGGATGTGGACCTCGTCGATCCCCGGGATCTCCCGCGGGATCGTGGCCAGGACGAGCGGGAGGGTCTCCTCCTCGTTCAGGCACGGGATCTGGACGAACAGCTTCATGGGTACCTCGGGTGTCGGTCGCGGCGCATCCGCGGCTGCCCCGCGAGGCAGCGGTCGGGCTGGCCCGGAACGACGCCAGGGTACCGTAGGGGCCGCGCGAGGCCGGGACGACCCCTCGGCGTGAAGGGGAGATCACTGGTGGCGCGAGACGTGGATGACAGGGGTGCCGAGGAGCCGGCTACGGACAGCCGTCCCTGGACCGCCCGCCTGCGGCCCGAGCTGCCCTGGGCCGGCGGCGTCGGCGTTCTCGCCCTGCTCATGAGCCTGACGGCGATCTTCTTCGGCACCTCCCTGTCGGCCCTCGACGAGCAAACGCACCTGGACTACGCCTACCAGGTGGCGCACGGCAACCTCCCGGCCGACGGCGACCGGCTCTCCGACTACGTCCTCGACCAGTGGTCGTGCCGCGGCCAGTCCAACCTTCCGGACCTGCCCTCCTGCGAGGACGCGCTCGCCGACGAGGTCGAACCCACCGAGTACCCGGCGCTGGGCCAGAACTACAACTCCTTCCACCCGCCCGCCTACTACGTCACACCCGCGGCCACCGGACTGGTCGCCGAGGCGGTCGGGCTGGAGTTCTCCACCGGCGCCCGGCTCGCCAACGCCCTGTGGCTGGCCGCCGGCGTCGTCGCCGTCTACGCGGCCCTGCGCACGTGGCGACTGCCGAGACCCTGGGCCTTCTCCGCGTCGGCGCTGCTGCTGGCCTTCGAGCCCGTCATCGTCTCCGGCTGGCAGGTGACGAACGACGGACCGGCCATGCTCGTCGGCGCCGGCGCCCTGTGGGTACTCGGCCGGTGGGCGCTCCACGGCCGCATCGGCTGGCTGTGGCCCACGCTCGTCGCGCTGCTGGCGGCGAGCACCAAGGTGATGAGCGCGGTCGGGCTCCTCGCCGTCGTCGGGCTCATCGGCCTCATGGCCGTGGCGGACGTGCGGCGCCGCGACTGGCGCACCCTCGGCCGACGGGCGGCCACCGTCCTCTCCCCGATCGCCGTCGTCGGCGCGTGCATGCTCGCCTGGTCCCGCTTCCAGGACGGGCGCGGCTCGCAGGCCTGGGACAACCCGCTGTACGGGATCAGCACCCGGCCGGTCGAGGGCAGCCCGTGGGACGAGACCGTGCCGACGCTGCTCGACGCGTTCGGGCTCGTGAAGTCCTCCCAGTTCCCCGGCGAGCTCACCGGCTGGCAGCTCGACACCGTCACCGCCGTGTGGTGGGTGCTGCTCACCGCCGCACCGTTCATGGCGATCGTGGCCTTCGGCACAGGACGCGCCGAGCGCCTCCTCGGCCTCGCCGCCGTCGCGGGGACCGTCGGGGCGGGCATCATCGTCCAGGCGCAGGAGGTGATCACCTCCGACCACGCCTTCCGGCTCATCTCGGGCCGGTACGCGATCACGCTGCTGCCGATCACCGTGGCAGCGTTCGCGGTGTCGCTGCACCACCGGCGGCTGGCCACGGCCCTGCACGTGGCCGTCGGGCTCTCCGTCGGCATCATGTGGCTCTCGCTTGGAGGAGTTCTATGACCACCACCCCGCGTCGGCGTCCGAAGGACGTCTTCACCGTCGCGGTGGTCGCCGTCACCCTCCTCGTGGCCGGCATCGGTGCGCTGTGGGCCGTGCTCACGCCCGGGTTCCGTGCTCCCGACGAGCCGCAGCACGTCAACACGGTCCTGCGCCTGGCGGACGGCGGCGGGTGGCCCGCGCCCGGCGAGCAGACGTTCCTCCAGGGCATGCATGTCGCCGCGGACGAGGCGGGCTGGGTCGACACCGGGCTGGAGCTCATCCGGCAGAACTCCCACTCGCACCCGGGGGCGTCCGTCAGCACCGGCCAGGAGCCGTTCGTGCTCCTTGTCCCGGACCCCGTCGATGTCGAGGACCGCACGGTCATCCTCGACGTCGACAACCGCGTCACCCTGTTCGAGCAGGTCGACCAGATGACGCAGCACCCGCCCGGCTACTACGCGCTCGCCGCCGGCTACCTCACGGTCCTGGGCGCCGACGGGTGGACGTGGGACAGCCAGCTCCTCGCGCTGCGGCTCCTCGACGTCGTGCTCATGTCCGGGATCGTCCCGCTCGCGGTGGTCGCGGCCCGGCGGCTCGGGGCCTCCCGGTCGGCCTCGCTGGTCGGCGCGTTCGCCGTCACGGCCCCCTCCCAGCTGCTGTTCGTCGGCTCCGCCGTGACGAACGACGCCCTGCTCAACCTGTGCGGCGCCGGCGTCCTCGCGCTCAGCGCCGTGGTGCTCACGAGCCGCTGGGACTGGCGCCACGTGCTCGGCCTGGGCGCCGTGCTCGGCGCGGGCCTGATGACGAAGGGCTTCATGCTCGGGTTCATCCCGATCGTGGCGCTGGCGTTCCTGCTGTCCACCGGCACGGACCGGGCGCTCGGGCGGAGGGCGCTCGCGGCGTTCTGGTCGCTGGCGGTGGCCTTCGTCATCGGCGGCTGGTGGTGGCTGAAGAACCTGGTGGTGCACGGGACGTTCCAGCCCGACGGCTATCCGGGGCGCGAGCCGCTGGACGACACATCCCACCTCGGCCTCAACCTGTGGGACTTCGCGATCGGCGCCGAGCGCAGCATCGTCAACAGCTCGTGGGGCAACTACGGCTGGCTCGAGTCCCCGCTGCCGGAGTGGTTCCAGCACGTGCTCAGCTACGTGACGATCGCGCTGGTCGTGGTCGGTGTCGTCCTCGCGGGCCGGTTCCGGCGCCACCTGCTCGTCCTGGTCGCGGCGAGCGTCGGCGTGCTCGGTGTCGTCCTGTACGGGGCGCTCAACGAGTACTACTCCACCGGGCTGCACGCCGGCCTGCAGGGCCGCTACCTGTACGTCGCAGTCGTCGGGCTGATCGTGGCCGTGACGATCGTCCTCGAGCGCACGACCCGGGGCCTGGCCGTCCGCCCGATGGTCGCGGCCCGCGTCGGCGCCGCGCTCGTGTGCCTCGCCCTCGCCGTCTACGGCCTGTGGTTCGGGTTCAGCGCGTTCTACGTCGAGTTCTACGAGACGTTCTCCACCGGCCTGAGCCGGTGGAACAACTGGAGCCACGTGGGCGTGCCGAAGCTGTTCGCGCTCACGGCCGCGACCCTCGCGGCCGCGCTCGGCTCGCTGCTGCTCCTCGGGGTGCAGGCCGCGCGCGACGCGCGCGACGGCGTGGCCGGCCCCGGCCTGGTCGGCTCGGCGGAACCAGCCGGCCTGGCGGCCCCGGAGGCCGGCTCCGCGGACGGTCCCGCGGGCTCAGCGACCGAGCCTGCCGCGAACCTTCCCGACCCCGCGGCGCAGGACCTCGCGGGTGCCGGCGTCGCGCTGGACGCGACGGGCGGAGCCGAGCAGACGGACGGCCCTGCTCCCGGCGAGCGCCGCGGGGACGCGTAGCCCCGAGCGCGGCAGCGCGTACGGCTCCACGTGGGCGCCGGCCGCGTCGAACGGCTCGTCGTCGGTGACCGGCTTCCACCCGACCGACTCGCGCGGACCGTCCGAGCGCACCCGTGCCGCGGCGTCGACGAGGAGGTCGAGGTAGGTGCGCCCCTGGACGTGCGGCGACCAGGCGAGCAGGGCCTCGCGGCGGGCGCGGGCGCCGATCCGGCGCCGCAGGGCCGGGTCCGTGACGAGCGCGTCGAGGGCCGCGGTCCAGCCGTCGACGTCGCCCGGGAGGAACCCGGTGATGCCGTCGGTCACGGACTCGCGGAACGGCTGCGTCGGCGACGCGACGACCGGCGTCTCCACGAGGGCGGACTCGAGCCACTTGATCGCCGACTTCGCCTCGTTGAAGATCGACCCGGGCGTGAGCGGGGCGAGGCTGACATCGACGTCGCGCAGCAGGCCCGGCAGGTCGTACCAGGGGACGAACGGCAGGCGCCGCACGCGCTCGGCGTGGGCGGCGAGCGCCCCGGTGGGCCGCAGGTGGCCGCCGAGCCACAGCTCGACGGACGGGTGGCGCTCGAGGATGTCGATGACGGCGGGCTCGACCATCGCCCAGTCGGCGTCGTGGGTGGTGGTGCCCGAGAAGTAGCCGATGCGGACCGGCCCCTCGGTGCGCTCGCGGCGCAGCGCCCGGTCCGAGCGGCGGGCGAGCAGGGTGCCGACGCCGTTGGGGAACCGGTAGGACGGCATGGTCGTCACCGCGGTGGCGTGCTCGCACAGCGTCTGCGTGGAGCCGACGTAGGCGTCGGCGAGCTCCATCGAGGTGCGGTAGCGGCGCACGCCGCGCCACCACAGGGCGAGCTCGTCGGCGGGCATGCCCTCCAGCCCGTCAACCTGGCCCTCGAGCGCGGGGTCGAAGATGAGGTCGTCGATGTCGAACAGGACCGGGACTGCGCGGGGCCGTGCCCGGACCTGGGCCACCAGGTCCACGATCTGGTCGGTCGCCGGCACGCGGTAGAGGACGAGGGCGTCGCAGCGGCGCGCCTCCTCGATCAGGCGGGGGTCGCGGTAGTGGCGCACCCGCGCGGAGACGCCGTGCAGCCCGAGCGCCTCGGCGGCGAGCTGGGTGCGGTACCGCTGGGGCGCCCCCTGGATGCCACTGACGAACAGGACGCGGCGCATGAGGGCGTGCTCGGCGTCCCGCGCCCCCGAGTCCGCCGTCGCCGAGAGTGCGGTTCTCGGTCCTCGAGCGTGCGGTTCGTCGTCGGGCACGTGGGCCTCCTCCCCCGGCGACGCCGGCGACACACCCGGCGACGCCGCCTCCGCCGTCCCGGCCGGCTTCCCGCACATCGCCGCGTAGCGCGCGATGAGGCCGTCGACCTGGTCGGACAGGGCGAGGACCGGGCTCGCCGATCCCTGCCCCGTGCGGGCACGGGCGCGGGCGGGGTCGGCCACGAGGCCGCGCAGCCGGGCGAGCAGCGTGTCCTCGTCGCCGGCGGGGACGATCCACCCGTTGACGTCCTCCGCGACGGCCTCCTCCGGCCCGAGGGTGTCGGTCGCGAGGACCGCGAGGCCGGCCCCGAGCGCCTCGCGGGTGAGGATCGAGTGGGACTCGCGCATGATCGAGGGCAGCACGAGGACGTCGGCGCCGGCGAGCACCCCGGCGCGGTCCTCGGGGGCGAACGGGGGGCGCAGCCGGATCTGCGGCGGCACGGGGCCGCCGGCGTCGGCGTCGGCGCGAGTGCCGTACATGTCGAGGGTCCACCCAGCCCCAGGGTCCTCGGCGGCGAGGCGGCGGGCGGCAGACAGCAGGAGCGGCCCGCCCTTGACGGCGTCGTTCCCGCCGGCGAAGAGCAGGCGCAGCGGCCCGTCGCCCGTCCGCGGCTCCGGCGCCGGGTCGCCCGCGCCGACGCCCTCGCCGACGCCGGGCAGCCCGTTCTCGTCGACCTCGAGCAGCTCGGGGGCCACGCCGTTGGCGAGGAACGTGGCGGCGGCCGAGGCCGACGGGGCGAGCACGACGTCGGCGTGGGCGAGCTCGGGGGCCAGCGCCGCGAGGCGGGCGTCGGCGTCGTCGCGGCCCCGCTCGCACCGGCACACCCCGCAGCCGACGACCAGCGAGCACGGCCTCAGGTCGCGGTCGACGAGGAACTGGCGCGTGCACTGCCACCACCAGTCGTGCGCCGTGACGACGACCGCCGCGCCCGACTCCTTGGCCGCCCGGACGAGCGAGCCGCCCAGGGTCTGCAGGGAGTGCAGGTGCACGACGTCGGGCCGCACCTGCTCGAGCCAGCCACGGAAGTCGGCCTCGACGGCGGGGTTGGCCCAGTTCTTCCGGTCCGACCAGGAGGTGTAGGGGTGGGTCTCGATCCAGCGCACCCGCACCGTGCCGTGCTCGCCGGTGTCGGTATCGTCCCAGGTCGACAGGGCGCGTCGGGAGTCGTCGAGGTGCCCGGCGTAGACGTGCGCCTCGTGCCCGGCGGCGGCGAGCGCCCGCGCGATGCGCCGCGGGACCAGCGTGCCGCCGGAGACGAAGTTCGGCGGGTAGTGGGCCGAGACCTGGGCGACGCGCATGATCTCGATCCTAGGCAGGGGTGCGGGCGGCGGCCGGACCGGCGCACTAGCGTGTGGCGCATGGCCGAGACCCCTTCCACCTGGCTCGACGACCTCGCCGCGACGGACGCCGAGCTGCACGCCTCGCTCGCCGGACGCATCGAGCTCCTCGGCCGGGACGCCTGGTCGCGCCGCACGATCGAGGCCGAGGCCGCGCTCGGGCAGGCCCGCGCGACGATCACCCTCCAGGACCGGCTCCTGCGCGACCTCGCCGCTCGGCACGTCGAGCTCGAGGACGACATCCGCGAGCTCCAGAACCCCGGGTCGACGGCTATGCCGGGGGATGCCGCGGCGCCGTCGCGGGCCCGCCGGTTCGTCGCCTCCGTGCCGGGCCGGGCGAAGGTCGCCGTCACCGATCCGGCGCGGGCGCTGCGCGCGGTCCGCCGCCGGCTGCCCGGCGGCGCCGCGTGACCGGGACGGACAGCCCCGGGCCGGACGGCAGCACGACGATCCCCGACGGCGACGCCACCGCCGACGCGCCCCCGCCGCGGATCTCGCTCCTCGTCCTGCCCGGCACCGAGGACGAGCTGATCCACACCCGAGCCTCGCTCGAGGCGCAGAGCGAGGGACCGTGGGAGCTGTTGGAGACCGGCCCCGCCGCCGACGCCCCGGCGAACACGGACACCGCCGACGACACGATCGGCGCCGACGACGAGGACGCTCCCCCACTGCCTCCTCGCCACCCCGACCTGCCGGCCGCGGCCGCGGCGGCCCGCGGTGAGTGGATCGGTGTCCTCGGCGCCGGTGACTCCCTCGAGCCGGGCGTGCTCGCCACCATCCTCTCGGCGATCGACGCGGCGCCGGACGTCCGCGTGGTCCACGCTGACGAGCGCCTCCCTGACGGCCGCACCCACGCCAAGCCCTCCTGGATGCCCCGGGCGCTCGAACAGCTCGACGTCCTCGGCCGCCTCACCCTCGTCCGCGCCGACCTCATGGCCGAGGTCGGGGGCCTCACCGACGAGGAGGCCGCCGAGTGGGACCTCCACCTGCGCCTCGCCGAGCACCTCGGCGCGGGCGACCCGCTCGCGCCGAGCCCCGACGTCCTCCACCTGCCGCTGACCTCCCTCGCCCGGGCCACGGACCCGGCCGACCTCCTCGACGCCGGCGCGGCCGCCGTCGAGCGGTCGCTGGCCAGGCGTGGCTCGTCCGCCGTCGTGGTGCGTCCGCACGCGACCGCGCCGGACAGCACCGACGAGCAGGCGCCCGTCGACACGGCGCCGGCCCCCCCGCCGTCGGACCACCTCGTCCTCGAGCGCCCGCTGCCCCGCACGCCGCGCGTGTCCGTCGTGATCCCCACCGGCGGCGGGCACCGCGAGACGCCCGCGGGCACGGTCCGTTCGGTCGACGTCGTCCTGGAGACGCTCCTGGCACGCACCGACTATCCCGACTACGACGTCGTCGTCGTGACCTCCGAGGGGACCGAGGCAGGCGTCGCGGAGGACTGCCGCGCCCTGGATCCGCGCGTCTCGGTGGTCGAGGCCGGCGGGCCGTTCAACTTCTCGCGCTCGATCAACGCAGGCGTCGGCGCGGCGAGCGGCGAGCTCGTCCTCCTGCTCAACGACGACGCCGAGATCGTCGACCCCACCTGGCTGCGCGACCTCGTGGCGATCGGGCTCGAGGACGGGATCGGCGCCGTCGGCGCGCGCCTGCTCTACGGGGACGGCACCATCCAGCACGCCGGGATCGTCATGAGCGCCGACCGCACGCCGTCGCACCTGCTCGCCCACGAGCCCGACGGCGTCCCGCGCCTCGGGGTGGGCAGCGCGGACCTCGAGCACCTCGCCGTCACGGCGGCCTGCCTGCTCACGCCGCGGGCGGCGTTCGAGCAGGTCGGCGGCCTGTCGGAGGAGCTCCCGCTCAGCTACAACGACGTGGACTACTGCCTCAAGCTGCGCACGGTCGGCCTGCGGACGGTGTGCGCCGGGGGCGTGCGCGTGATCCACCACGAGTCCGTCACGCGCGACGCGACCGTGACCGACCGCGAGCACGCCGCGGTCACGTGGTGGTCCGGGATCACGGCGCTCGACCCCTGGTACTGGGGCGTGTGACCAGGCGCGTCACGCGAAGACGGCCAGCACGTAGACCGCGAAGAGCACGAGGTGGGCCGCGCCGTGCATCGCGGTGACGCGCCGCCCGGAGAACGTCGTGACCGACAGCGCCAGCGCGACGCCGACCAGCAGGAGGTTCGCCGGCGACTCTGCGAGCACCACCTGCTGCCCCGTGACCGCGCCGATGACGAGGACCGCCGGGATCGTCAGCCCGACCGTGGACACCAGCGCGCCGTGGCAGAGGTTGCTCACGCGCTGCACCTCGCCGGCGAGCGCCGCTCGGACCGAGGTGATCGACTCCGGGAGGAACACGATGCAGGCGATGAGCAGTCCGGACAGGGCGACGGGCGCGCCGAGGCGGCCCAGGCCGTCGTCGAGGAGCGCCGCCATGTCGTGCGAGAGCAGGACGATCGGCAGGACGGTGACGACGAGCAGCGCGAACCGCAGGAGGATCTCGGTGCGGTGCGCGGCGAAGGTCTCGGCCAGGTTCGACGGTCCGCCGGCGTCCCGGTGCGCGCCGGCGTCCCGGTCCGCCCCGGGCCGTACGCGGGGGTCGACCTCCCGGAAGTCGTTCGCCTGCGCACCCGTCTGGCGCCAGAGGAAGAACGCGTAGAGCACCACCGTCAGCCCGACGACGACCACCGCCTGTCCGCCGGTGTACGACCCGCCGTCGCCGATCGTCGCCGGCAGGGCGAACGCCAGTGCCGCGAGGACCACGAGCATCGCCAGGTACGCGGACGTCCCCGTCCGGTTGTGCTCGAGGTCCCCGTGCCTCAGCCCGCCGGCGAGCAGGGACAGCCCGACGACGGCGCACAGGATGATCATCGCCACCGCCATGACGGAGTCGCGGGCGATCGTCGTGTGGTCGCCGGGGCCGAGCATGACGGCCGAGATGAGCACGACCTCGATGACGACGATCGACAGCGTGAGGACGAGCGAGCCGTACGGGTCGCCGAGGCGCCGGGCGAGGTGCTCGGCCTCCCGGACCACGCCGAACGCGCACAGGAGGATGACGCCGACGATCGCCGCAAGCGCGCCGGCGAGCAGCGGGGCGGGGACGGGTGGCTCGAGCAGGGGGCCGGCGAGCGCGAGAGCGACGACGGCGAACCACCCGATCGCGAGGCGCCCGATGGCGGTGGGGGTGAGGACCGTCCGGACCGTGGTGGACATCAGCTGATCTGTCCCGTTCCACGGGGCCGTCCCCGTGCCGTGCGACACCGACGGGCCGTCCCGTCCGTGGCCGTGCCTGCGCACGCACCGGGCAGGTTACGACACTCCCGCGGAGGTGTCCGTATCGCCGGTCACCACCGGCTGCGCGCAGGTACGGCCTCAGCGCCATGCGCCCAGCCCCCGGGCCCGGGCCCCGGGCCCCGGCGCCGAGTTCGGTGATCCGCCCATGAGGTAGGGGATCCGATCCCCGCACTCGTCGGCAGACCCCCGCACTGGTCGGAAGCGAGCCGCCGGATCCCCTCACTCGTCGGAAGCGAGCCGCCGGAGCCGCTCCCGCTCCCGCTACCGCCCGAGGCGCCGCCGGACCTTCCGTGCCACGCCGCCCACTCCGTCGCGGCGCAGCGTCCGCCACGCTCCCCCGGCGTCGGCACGAAGCCTGGTGGCCCGCGAGACCTGCCCGGGCTCCACTCCGGCGGCCCGCTCGGCCGCGAGCCGCTCAGCGTCCGCGGAACGGCGCGGGTCCCGGCAGAACTCCACGAGCGGGGCGAGCGCGTGCTCCCACGTCTGTGCCTCGGCCACCCGCCCGACGGCGGCGCGCACCTCGGCCGCGCGCGCCTCGTCGGTCAGCAGCCCGCTCAGGGCGTCCGCGAGCGCGCCCACGTCCTCGGCCGGCACCGCGGCGCCGAGATCCTCGGCGGTGACGAGCGCCCCGAAGTGGTCGCCGTCGGTGCACACGATCGGCAGGCCCGCCCACAGGTAGTCGAGGATGCGGGTGCGGAAGCTGAACGCGGTCTCGACGTGGTCGAAGTGCGCGGAGACGCCGACGTCGGCGTCGAGCAGGTAGTCGGCGCGCCGCTCGTAGGGCACCCAGTCCTCGTTGAAGAACACGTGGCGGCCGCTGAGCCCGAGCTCGTCGGACAGCTCGCGGGTGCGGACGGCCATCGCCATCTCGGGCACGTCCGGGTTGGGGTGCTTCATCCCGAGGAAGTACAGCCTGACGTTCGGCACGGCCTCGCGCACGCGGTCCACCGCCCGGATGACGGTGAGCGGGTCGAACCAGTTGTAGACGCCGCCGCCCCACAGGATCACCGGATCGTCGGCCGCGATACCGTCGACCGCTCCCTTGATGCCGTGCGCGCGCTGCACGGGGGCCGCGGCGTCCATGCCGAACGGGACGACGGTGATGAGGGAGCGCAGGGAGGTGTCGGCGTCGTAGGTGTCGGGGTTGACGCGGCCGGCGGCCGCGAGGTGGCCGATCCACAGGTCGCGCTGCTTGTCCGACGCGCACAGGAACAGGTCCCCGCGCCGCGCCTGGGCGCCGAGCTCGGTGAGCGCGCGGGCGAGCGCCGCGTGCCGCTCGGCTGCGGGCCGGAAGCGCTCGACCTCGAGGGACTCCAGGTGGAACGGGTCGTAGAGGTCGACGACGAGGACCACGCCCGAGTCCTGCAGCCAGTCGAACGTGGAGACGACATACCCCTGGACGACGACGACGTCGGCCGCCTCGACCTCGGCGCGGAAGCCCTCGACGGTGGTCCGCGCCGTCTCGAACCCCTCGCCCTCGCGCGAGCACCCGCCGAACGTGAGGAGACGGACGTCGTGCTCGCGGCCCAGCGCGCGGGCGATCTCGAACGCCCGGATCGCGGGGCCGGCCATCCGCTCGGCGAGAGTGTCCAGGGTGACGACGAGGATGCGTCGGCGCTCGGTCATCGCGTCTCTCCGCTCTCTCGGGCCCCGTGCGCGGGCAGGTCGGGGGTCGGGTCGACCGATTCCATGGGCACGACCGGCGACGGCCCGCTCGACCCCGACGGCCCGCTCGACCCGGACGGCCCGCTCGACCCGGACGGCCCGCTCGACCCGGACGGCTCAAGCGGCTCCGGAGCCCCGTCGGGGACCCGCCAGCCCGAGTCGGACTGGATGTAGCCGCCCCACCAGCGCTCGGCGCCGTTCTCGACGACGAACCGGGCGGAGTCGCGCACCTGGTCGTAGGTGTGCTGCGTCGTCGAGTCGGTCAGCGAGGTGACGACCACGTAGCCGCCGGGCGCGAACGCCACGCGTGGCGCCACGCAGTCGATGACGCCGCGGCCGCGCACGGTCCCCAGGCGCGGGCCGTGGTCGAAGGTGTTCGACGCCCACAGGTACGTACCGTCGGTGTGCTCGACCCCGATGCCCATGACGGGGTCGGTGACGGGCTCGTGCGCGTCGTAGTGGACCCGGACGGTCATGTCCTCGCCCTGCTTGACGGGGCTGCCCGGGCCACCGGGCCCGAAGACCTCGACCTCCTCGATGGTCAGCTCGCCGGAACCCCAGTGGGTGCGGCCGTGCTCGTCGAGCCGGGTCGAGGCGTGCGTGGAGTCGAGGTAGCGCTCGAGCACGTGGGAGGCCGGGCCGACGGCGCGCAGCTCGCCGTGGTCGAGCCACGCGGCCTGGTCGGCCATGGTGCGCAGGGTGGGCATCGAGTGCGAGACGACCACGACGGTGCGGCCCTCCCGGCGGAACTGCGCGAACTTCGCGGCGCACTTCTCCTGGAAGGCGGCGTCGCCGACGGCGAGGACCTCGTCGACGACGAGGATCTCGGGGTCGACGTGGATCGCCACGGAGAACCCGAGCCGGACGTACATGCCCGAGGAGTAGTTCTTCACCGGCTGGTCGATGAACTGCTCGACGCCGGAGAACTCGACGATGTCGTCGAACTTCTTGTCGATCTCCGGCCTCTTCATCCCCAGGATCGAGCCGTTGAGGTAGATGTTGTCCCGCCCGGACAGCTCGGGGTGGAAACCGGAGCCGACCTCGAGGAGCGCGGCCATCCGTCCGCGGGCGGTGATGCTCCCCGACGTCGGGTAGAGGATCTTCGCCAGGCACTTGAGCAGGGTGGACTTGCCCGAGCCGTTGTCGCCGACGAGCGCGAACGTCGACGCCTCGGGGATCTCCAGCGAGACGTCCTTCAGCGCCCAGAAGTCCTCGTGGACGGAGCGCCGGCGGCGCATGACGGCGGCCTTCAGCGTCTGGTTGCGCTCGTGGTACACGCGGAACCTCTTCGAGACGTCGTCGACGGTGATCGCGGCGGCGCCGCCGGTCGGGATGCTCACAGGGCCTCGGCCAGTCCCTTCTCGTGCCGGGAGAACAGGTGCGCGCCGACGACGAAGGCGCCGACGGCCCAGGCCAGGACCACCAGCGTGGTACTCAGCTCCGGCAGGCGGTTGTCGTACAGGAGGTTGCGGAAGACCTCGGCGAACTGGACCAGGGGGTTGAGCAGGTAGAGGTCGAGGATCGACACGGGCCCGACCAGGTCGCCGATCCGGTCCGACTGCTCGGCCACGAGGCGCACCGGGTAGACGATCGGCGTGAGGTAGAACCACATCTGGAACAGGATCGTCACGAAGTGCTGGGTGTCCCGGAAGTAGACGTTGGCGATCGACGCCAGCAGCCCGGCGCCCGTCGCGAAGACGGCGAAGACCCCCATCGCGAGGATCACGAGCGGCAGGAGCGGCAGCGGGTTCGCGCCGACGACGAGCAGCACGACCGTGAGGACACCCATCTCGATCGACCAGGTGAACATCCACGACGCCACGGTGGACACGATGAGGGCGCCGCGGGGGAAGTGGACCTTCTTGATGAGGTTCTCGTTGCCGACGAGCGCGTTCATCGAGCCGGTGACGACGTTGGTGAAGAACGTCCACGGCAGGAGCATGCACAGCAGCCAGATGGCGAAGATGTTCAGTCCGGACGGGTCGCCCGGGTCCGGCTGGATGCGGATGATGAAGGCGAAGACGACCGTGTAGATCGCCATGGCGGCGAGCGGGTTGGCCAGCGACCACAGCTGGCCGAGCGCCGTCCGGCTGTACTTGCCCTTGACCTCTCGCATCGTGAGGTTGACCAGCAGCTCCCTCGAGCCGCGCAGGTCGGTCAGGAACCGCACGTGCGTCCGTCCTCCCGTGGTGCCGCCGGTGCTCCGCGGGCGCGGGGCACCGACCAGGGTAGACCAGCGCCCCGCCGCACGGCTGCGACGGGGCGGAGGTCCGGTCGGGCGCCCGCGGGCGGCGGCGGCGCGCCCCGGGCGTCGGGCCCGCGGGTCAGGAGCGCAGGGCGGTCAGGAGGGCAGGACGCGCAGGTAGACCGGCTCGCCGCCGACCCACGAGTTCGGCCCCTCCCGGGTACCCATGTTCGGGTTCCAGGCGGCGACGTTCTGGCCGTCGCCGAGGTTGATGGCGACGTGGCCGGGCCACCAGATGAGGTCGCCCGGGCGCGCCTCGCTCGCGGGCACCTGCTCGTAGTGCGCGAAGGCGCCCCACATGGTGGTCCGCGGGATGGTGACGCCGAGCTGGGCGTACACGTAGTGGGCGAACCCGATGCAGTCCCAGCCCGCGGGCGTGGTGCCGCCCCAGCGGTACGGGGCGCCGATGTAGGAGCGCGCGATGTCGACGACGCGGTCGCCCCGCCAGTCGGTGGCGGGTGCCTCCTCGCGCTCCTCGCTGCGCGACGGCGGTGCGGCGGTGCGGGTGTCCCGGCGCACGCCGAGCGTGTCGACGCCGTCGCCGTCCCAGTCGCCCACCATGACGACGTCGTCGGTGCGGCCGTAGCTAACGACCTGCTCCGCGACGCCGTTGCTCAGCGAGTTGCGCAGGTGGTACTGCACGCCGCGCCGCACACCCAGGCCGTCGACCCGGTCACCGTTCCAGTCGCCGACGACGACCTGGTCGTCGGACCGCCCGTAGTCGACCACCGCGTCCGCGACACCCGTGGTGAGGGTGTTGCGCAGGAAGTACTGGTTGCCGCGGCGCACGGCGATCGAGTCCACGCCGTCGCCGTTGAAGTCGCCCACGAGCACGTCGTCGCCCGCGCGGCCGTAGTGCACGACCTGGTCGGCCGGGCCGGAGGTCACGGAGTTGCGGATGTGGAACTGGTTCCCGCGGCGCACGGCGAGGGTGTCGACGCCGTCGCCGTCCCAGTCGCCGACGAACACCTCGTCACCCGCGCGGCCGTAGTAGATCGTCGTGTGGGCGGGACGGGAGGTGTTCGACGTCGTGACGGCGAACTCCGCACCACGGCGCACCACCACGGTGTCGACCCCGTTGCCGGTGAAGTCGCCGACGTACGCCGCGCCGTCGGGGTGGCCGAACGTCATCGTCACGGCGGTGGTCCCGGGCGTGGAGCCGCTGAGGTGGTACTCGGCGCCGCTGCCGCCGATGTCGCCGCCGGCTGCCCCGGTCGCTGCGGGGGCCAGGACGACGGCGGCTGCCATCACGGTCACGGTGGCTGCGGTGAGCCGGCTCGACGTTCGCACCAGAGACACTCCTCGTTCCGGCGACCTCGTCCGGGGCGGACGTGGTTCACGCAGTGGCGGTCCGGGCACGGATCTGGTCGTCCGGCTCGGCATGGGGGGATTTCGAACGTGACCCTACGGTGATACTTCCGTGACTGGTGGTGTTCGTGAGGAGGATCACGAAAAAGTATCGGCGTGTCACGCGGCGGACACTCCGATCCGCGGTAATGGACCTCCACTACACCACCGGGGCTCATGAGGCAAATGGGACTCGTGTGGGAGGCGCGGACCCACCGCGAACGACGACGGCGGCCCGGCAGGAGCTGCCGGGCCGCCGTCGTCGCGGGAGGGGCTGCGCGTCAGCGCACCACCCCGAGGGTGTCGGTGCCGTTGCGGTCCCAGTCGCCGACGACGACCCGGTCGGTGGCCCGTCCGAACGTCACGGTGCGGTCCGCCGTGCCGGAGGTCAGGGCGTTGCGCATGAAGTACTGCGCGCCGCGGCGCACCGTGAACGTGTCCGTCCCGTTGCCGTCCCAGTCGCCGACGACGACCTGGTCGCCGGCCCGGCCGTAGTCCAGGACCGTCGAGGCGGGGCCGGCAGCCAACCCGTTGGTGAGGAAGTACCGGTTGCCCCGGCGCACGGCGAACGTGTCGCGGCCGTTGCCGGTCCAGTCGCCCACGAGGAGCTCGTCCCCGACCCGGCCGTAGGCGAACTCGACGTGCGCGGCCCCGGACCGGAGGTCGTTTCGCAGGTAGAGCACGTTGCCGCGGCGCACGCCGAGGGTGTCGACGCCGTCGCGGTCCCAGTCGCCCACGAGGAGCTCGTCGCCCGGTCGGCCGTAGTCGAGGACGATGTCCGGGACCGGGTCGTGGCCGTTGGTCAGCTCGATAGTGCTTCCGTGCCGGACACCGACCGTGTCCCGGCCGTTGCCGGTCCAGTCGCCGACGAGCACCTCGAGCCCGCGCTCGCCGAACTCGAACTCGACGTCCGCGGTCGTGGACCACGAGTTCGACAGGAAGAACCGGTTGCCCACCATGTCGCGGATCTCCGCGATCATGCCTGGCAGGGCCGCCGCCACGTAGGGGCCCGGGCAGATGGTGCGGGTCTGGTAGGCGACGTCGCGGTGGCCCATGATCGCCGGCATCGGCTGGCCGGCGTAGGCATAGGCCGTGCCGCGCGAGGTGATGCCGGTCGGGGCGTCGACGTCGACCCCGGCGAGCGAGAAGCGCCATGCGATGACGTCGCGGACGGCGTCCATGGCCGCCTGCGGCGCGGGGCCGTAGCTGAAGTCGCCCATGATCGAGACGCCGACCGTGTTCTGGTTGGCCGGAGCCGCGTGCGCGCCGATGGTCATCCGGTCGGGCGCTGCCGCGAGCGAGCCGGTCCGCCCCTCGTAGGTCCGGCCCCAGCGGTCGACGAGGAAGTTGTAGCCGATGTCCCCCCAGCCGCGGGTCTGCGCGTGGTAGTAGTAGATGCTCCGCACCACGCCCGGCGCCTCGGCGTACGTGTACGTGTTCGTCCCTGCCGTGTGGTGGACGACCGCCGCACGCAGCTCGGCGTACACGGGCGGCCAGAAGAAGTGGGCCGGGTCGGCGCCCCATCCGGCGCGGGAGATGATCGCGGGCCGGGACGCGATGACGTCCGGCTGGGCGAGCGCGTCCGGGGCGCTCTGCGCGTCCGGGGCACTCTGCGCGTCCGGCGAACCCTGCGCGTCCGGGGTGCCCGGCAGGCTCTGCGCGGAGGCGGGCGCGCCCGAGACGGACTGCTCCTCGACGGCGACGGTCGGCGTGCCCGGGCCCCCCGGGGCGAGCTCGACGGCGCCGTCCACGTCGGTCGGGACGAGCGTGAGCCGCAGGTCGGCGGGCAGCTCGCCCGAGCCCGGGTCGACCTGCACCTGGACGCCGTCGGACTCGGTCGTGAGGAACGGCTCCGTGCCGCCGGGCAGCGTGTCGTCACCCGGCGACTCCGGCTCGAGGTCGGACCACGAGGACCACTCGCCGCCCGCCCGCGTACGGACGTAGATCGAGGCGTCCTGGGCGATCATCTCGCCCGCTGCCCACGTGACGCCGGCCAGGTTGAAGCCCTCGGTGTCGAGCTCCTCGGTGAGGACGCTGAGCTCCCCGGCCTCCTGCGCGCCGACCACCTCGGCGTCGACGGCGTTGGGGGCGGCGCCGCCGGGCAGCGCGCTCGCGGACACGCGGCCGGGGTCCGCCACGCCCGCCTCGGCGGAGGCCGTGGGTGCACCGGAGTCGTCGGTCAGGGTGAGCACCTGCAGCGGCGTCGGGTCGGAGCCGGCGGCCGGGGAGCCCTCCGGCGTCTCGCCCTGCGGCGTCTCGCCCTGCGGCGTCTCGGCGCCCGGGGCAGTGGTGGCGGGCGCGGCGGGCGCGTCCGTGGTGGAGTCGTCGGGCTCGGCGACGGCGGGGCTCAGGATCGCCGGCACGCTCAGGGCGGTGACCAGGGCGGACGCGAGCACCGCCCGTCGTGGTCGTCGGAGGAAGTGGACGGCTGGGCGCTGCGCAGCAGACATCGGTACGACACCTCGGGGGAAGGACGGGGTGGAATATGGCGGTTGCCGCGCGCGACGGTACCGTGCAGACATGAGAATGTCTGTAGTCGGAACGGGTTATCTCGGCGCCGTGCACGCAGCCTGCATGGCGAGCCTGGGGCACGAGGTGGTCGGCCTCGACGTCGACGAGGCGAAGGTCGCGCTGCTCTCCTCGGGCCAGGCTCCGTTCCACGAGCCGGGCTTCGACGAGCTGCTCAAGGAGCAGGTGGACTCGGGTCGGCTGACCTTCACGACCGACCCGGCCGAGGTCGCGGGCGCCCTGGTCCACTTCATCGGCGTGGGCACGCCCCAGGTCGAGGGTGGCTACGCCGCGGACCTCACCTACGTCGACGCCGCCGTCGCCTCGCTGCTGCCGCACCTCGGGCCGGTCGACGGGCGTCGTCCCCTGGTCGTCGGGAAGTCGACCGTGCCGGTGGGCACCGCCGAGCGGCTCGCCGCCCAGGTCGAGCCCGCGGGTGGCCTGCTCGTGTGGAACCCGGAGTTCCTGCGCGAGGGCTTCGCGGTGCAGGACACGATCGATCCGGACCGGATCGTCTACGGCCTGTCGAAGGACGAGTCCGACGCCGCCGAGGCCAAGGCCGTCCTCGACGAGGTCTACGCCGAGCTTCTCGCCCGCGACATCCCGCTGGTCGTCACCGACTACGCCACCGCCGAGCTCGTCAAGGTGGCCGCCAACTCCTTCCTCGCCACGAAGATCTCGTTCATCAACGCGATGGCCGAGCTGTGCACGGCGACCGGGGCGGACGTCTCCACGCTCGCCGAGGCCATCGGGCACGACGACCGGATCGGGAAGAAGTTCCTGCGCGCCGGGATCGGGTTCGGTGGGGGCTGCCTGCCCAAGGACATCCGGGCGTTCATGGCCCGCGCGGGCGAGCTCGGGGCCGACCAGGCGCTGACGTTCCTGCGCGAGGTCGACCTCATCAACGATCGCACGCGGCTGCACGCGGTGGACCTGGCGCGCCGCGCGGTCGGCGGCAGGCTGCGGCACAAGACGGTCGCCGTGCTCGGCGCGGCGTTCAAGCCCGACAGCGACGACATGCGCAACTCCCCCGCCCTGGACATCGCCCGCCGGGTCCACGACGAGGGCGCCCACGTCAAGGTCACGGACCCCGCCGCGGGACCGGTGCTGCGCAAGCGCGGCACGCGGCTGGAGGTCGTGGACTCCGCCCGCGAGGCCGCCGACGGTGCCGACGTCGTCATGCTGCTCACCGAGTGGAAGCAGTTCAAGGAGCTCGATCCCGACGAGCTCGCCGAGGTCGCCCCCGCGCGGATCATCGTCGACGGCCGTAACGCCCTGGACCCGGCCCGCTGGCGCGCCGCCGGCTGGACGTACTACGGCATCGGTCGTCCCTGACCGCCCGCCACCGAAGATCAGGAGAGACCATGCAGATCCTCGTCACCGGCGGAGCCGGCTTCATCGGCGCGAACTTCGTGCGCAGCACCGTCGCCGAGCGGCCCGACGCCGAGATCACCGTCCTCGACAAGCTCACCTACGCGGGCCACACCGCCTCCCTCGCCGGGGTCGAGCGGACCCGTCTGGTCACGGGCGACATCGCCGACCGGGACACGGTCGACCCGCTCGTGGCGGAGGCCGACCTGGTGGTGCACTTCGCCGCCGAATCGCACAACGACAACTCGCTCGGCGACCCGAGCCCGTTCGTCACCACCAACCTCGTGGGCACGTTCCAGCTGCTCGAGGCCGTGCGTCGCCACGGTGTGCGCCTGCACCACATCTCGACCGACGAGGTGTACGGCGACCTCGAGCTGGACGACCCTGAGCGCTTCGTCGAGAGCACCCCGTACAACCCGTCCTCCCCGTACTCGGCGACGAAGGCGGGCTCGGACCTGCTCGTGCGCGCCTGGGTACGCTCCTTCGGCATCACCGCGACGATCTCGAACTGCTCGAACAACTACGGGCCCTACCAGCACGTCGAGAAGTTCATCCCCCGCCAGATCACCAACCTCATCGACGACGTGCGCCCACGCCTGTACGGCGCGGGGGCCAACGTGCGCGACTGGATCCACGTCGACGACCACAACGCGGCCGTGTGGACGATCATCGAGAAGGGCACCCCCGGGGAGACCTACCTCATCGGGGCCGACGGCGAACGGTCGAACAAGGAGGTCGTCGAGCTCATCCTCACGCAGATGGGCCGCGACTCCGGCGACTACGACCACGTCACCGACCGGCCCGGGCACGACCTGCGCTACGCCATCGACTCCACCCGGCTGCGCACCGAGCTCGGCTGGGAGCCGCGGTTCACGAGCTTCGAGGAGGGGCTGCGCGCCACGATCGACTGGTACCGGGACAACGAGGACTGGTGGCGGCCGCAGAAGGCGGCGGTCGAGGCGAGGTACGCGGCGCAGGGCCACTGACCGCGACCTCCCGACGAGTGAGGGGATACTTCCTCACGAATGAGGGGAGTCTTCCTCACGGTCGACGCAGCCGGACCGTTGCTTCGGCCGGCTCCGCGGCGCACCACGCGTGGGAGACCGCTCGGTCCCGTGTGGTTCGAGCTCGACGACGCGCGTTGGTCAGTCCTGGCGGAGGACGATCGGTTCGGGAGCCGTCCACCGCGTACGAGCAAGCTGGGACCGGCGCGGTAGTAGATCGGCGACGGGTTCGAGCGGATGCTCGAGCGAGTGCCGGAGCGTCGCTCTGATGCGTCGAACTGCGTCGGTCGCCGAGATGCCGTCGTCGCGATCGAACCGGACGACATCGTGACCGAGCGCGGTGATGGCGCGCTCACGGCGCTCCTGCTCGTGGAGCACGGTCCGTCGCTCGAGCCCGGTCATGCCGAACTTGCCCTCGCCGTCGTACTCCTGGTGGGACCATCGCGGAGATCCGTCCGGCAGGAGCCCGTCTCGGAGGGCCAGGTCGGTGAAGTAGGTGGTGCCGGGCACGACGACGGGGCACTGGGCGACGACGTCCCGACGCCCCCAGGTGAGGACCACCCATCGCAACCACGTCTCGCGCGCGGACTCGGACCACGCGACGGACCAGTCGATCACGCTCCGTGCGGACCGGGCGCCGCGGGCGCGCACCGGGAGGTTCTCGAGGCGGCGACGCCACCGGGTGCGGATCGCTCGGGCGCGACTCTCGGTCCCGGCCCGGTCGAAGCGGTCGACGGCGCTGCCGAGGGCGAGGGCGTGGTCGGCGCTGACGAGCGCATCGAGCGGGACGGTGAACCGGGACAGGTCGATGATCGTGCGGTCCATCGAGGTGACAGGTACGCCGTCGATCTCGACGATGTCCTCGTCGGGCAGCGGAAGGGTGTGCCGCACATGGTCCGGAGTGTCCCGGGTGCTCGTGTGACTCGGCGCGGTGAGCTCCGGGAGGACCGGGAACGAGCGGATGCGTAGACCGTGGAGAAGGGCGGCCGACGTGTGACTCAGGGCGTGCCTCGTCGTGGTGCGCCGGCTGACGGCGACTGCTCGTGCGGCGATGATCGAGGCGCGGCGTTCGTACGTCGGTTGGTCCTCCGGGAGGTCGACCGCCGTCGCGCGTCGGACCAGGAGGCGCTCATGGCCTGGCTCCGGCGGAGCCAGGGTGGAGCCGATCCGGTGCCGATGCTCGGAGAGCAGGGTCGGGAGATGGAGACCGCGTCTGTCGTCGAAGAAGGGCACGGCGAGACACTTGCGCGCACGGGCCACCTGCTGCCCGCCCGTGCCTCGTGGCTGTGGACGGACATGCGTCGGGCGGGCCTGAGGAGCTGGCGCGACGTGAGGCCGGTCAACGGGTGCGCCGAGCCCAGCGACCGATCAATGACCGAAGAACCCCCCTCATTCGTGAGGAGAACTCCCCTCATTCGTCACGAAGAATCCCCTCACTCGCCGGAGTGGCGGGTGAGGAGGCGGGCGCGGGCCCGCAGGCCGCCCGCGAGGGCGGACCGGACCGGCAGCTGCCACCAGGCGTCGTACCGGGCGCGCAGGTAGCGCTCCGCGCTGCGGTGGTGCGCGCGCACCATCGGGGCCGGTCGCTCGCGCCAGCTCGCGCCCTGGTCGTGGACGACCTGCGCGGACGGGACGTAGACGTTGTCCCAGCCGGCCCGTGCGAGCCGGTCCCCGAGGTCGGTGTCCTCGAAGAACATGAAGTAGCCCTCGTCGAAGCCGCCGACTGCGTCGAACGCGGAGCGCCGCAGCAGCAGGCACGCGCCGGAGAGCCAGCCGACGGCGCGTTCCTCGCGCGCCCCCATCCCCGAGCGCTGCTGGTACCGCGCGGTGAACGGGTTGCCCGGCCAGATCGGCGCGAGCACGGCGTGACCGCCACCCACCACGAGGCTCGGCAGCGCGCGCGCCGACGCGTAGACCGTCCCGTCGAGGTTGAGGATCGTCGGCCCGAGCGCTCCCGCGCGGGCGTGGCGCTCCCCCGCCTCCAGCAGCGTGTCGAGCGAGCCCGCGCGCCACTCGACGTCGGTGTTGACGACGACCAGCCACGGCTCGACGCCCCCGCGCGCGCCGAGGTTGGCCGCCGTCCCGTACCCGAGGTTGGCGCCCGGACGAACGACCTCGGCGCCGTGGGCCGCCGCGACCTCGTCGACGGCCTCGTGGGCCCGCCCGTTGTCGACGATCGTCAGGCGCACGCGCGCGGCGGTGGCGTCCGCGAGCGTGGCGGCAAAGGTCGCGAGCTCGCGCCGATCCGGGTTGTAGGCGATCGTCACGACGTGGACGTCGGCCGCGGCCTCCCGGCCGCCGGGCCGGCCGGCGTTCACCGGCTCCGCCACGCCTTCCAGGCCGAGTCGACCATGTCGACCAGGCCGAGCTCGGCGGTGAAGCCGAGGAGCTCGCGGGCCAGCGTCACGTCGGCCACGGACCGCGGCGGGTCGCCCGGGCGTCGCGGGACGACCACGGGCTGCGTCTCGTCACCCGTGACGGCGCGCACCGCGGCGAGCACCTCGCGCACGGAGCTGCCCACCCCCGTGCCCACGTTGACCACCGTCGGCGAGGCGGGCTCCCCCGCCGCGCGCCGCTCGTCGGCCCCGACGAGGTGGTCGAGCGCGAGGAGGTGGGCGCGGGCCAGGTCGACGACGTGCACGTAGTCCCGCACGCACGTGCCGTCCGGCGTGGGGTAGTCGTCCCCAAAGATCCGCGGCGGCTCGCCCGCGTCGAGCCGCTCGAGGACCATGGGGATGAGGTTCTGGACCGCGGTGTCGCCGAGCAGCGGCCCGGCGGCGCCGGCGGCGTTGAAGTAGCGCAGCGACATCGGGTCGAGCGTGCCCGCGGCGGCGGCGTCGTCGAGGATCTGCTCCCCGACGAGCTTGGTGCGGCCGTACGGGCTCAGCGCCTGGGTGGGGGCGGTCTCGGTGAGCAGGTCGTCCTCGGAGATGCCGTACACCGACGCCGACGACGAGAAGACGATCCGTCGGCAGCCGCTGGACTCCATCGCGCGCACGACGGTCAGCAGTCCGCCGACGTTCTGCGTCCAGTACCAGGTCGGCCGCTCGACGGACTCCCCCACCTGCTTGCGGCCGGCGAAGTGCACGACGGCGTCGATCGTCCGCTCCGCCATGACCTTGGCGAGGAGCTCCTCGGACCCGTCGGCGGCGAGGTCGAGCGTGACGAGGGTGACGCCGTCGATCCGCTCGGCGACGCCGGTGCTCAGGTCGTCGACGACGAGGACCTCCTCACCGCGCTCCCGGAGCTGGGCAACCACGTGCCCGCCGATGTAGCCGGCACCGCCGGTGATGAGGACAGCCATGGCGTCAGGCTATCCGCGCCGACGCCCCGCGCGGAGCAGGCGCATGCGTGTGGCAGGGCCCGGTTCAGTCGCAGGCCGTGATCTCCCACAGCTCGCCCAGCCCACCGGTGTCGAGCAGCTCGAACCCCTCGCCGGGGCGGAAGGTGAACAGCGTGGCGTCGCCCAGCGGCGCCATCTGGTGCCAGGGCTCGGGGCCGGTGTCCCGCGTGTTCGTGTAGAAGTGGGTGACGCCGAGGCGCTCGACGGCCGCGCACACCGCCGGGTCGGTGCCGATCTCGTCGATGCCCGCCTGCAGCAGCCGGCCGTCCGCGGAGCGGGGGCCGGCCAGGTGCGGGTAGACGACGTCCACACCGCCCAGCGAGTACACATAGGGCGTCCCCCGGAACCGGGCCCCGAGGACGACGGCGTCGTCCGGCAGCTCCTCCCCCGCGCGCCGGAAGAGCTCAAGCTCGGCGTCGTTCGCGAGCATCCGGAACGGGAGGTGATCGGGCACGAAGCTCTCGACCGCGTGGTACGTACGCAGGGTGTTGCGCAGGCCGTCGGAGGCGAGCACCATCGCGAGGACGGCCACGCCCGCCACGACCGCCTCGCGGAGCGGCGCACCCTGCCGGAGCGGCGCACCCTGCCGGACCGACGCTCCCTGCCCGGCGAGCGCCGACTCCCGCGGGCGGATCCCGCGCACCACCTCGACGCCGTCACGCACGAGCACGGCGAGCGCCGCCGCGGCCAGCGGCGCGGCGCAGACGATCACGAGCGCGTCGAGCCGCATGGTCTCCGAGTACCAGACCCCCGTCGCCCAGTGCAGCGTATGGTCCGCGGGCCCCCAGGAGATCGCGGTCAGCGCGACGCTCGTGACGAGCCCGACGGCGATCCACCGTCCGCGGTGCAGCCACCACACGAGGGCGGCGCCGCCGATCGCGAGGCCGGCGACGACGACCTGGACCACGGTCGCGACCCCGCCGAGGTCGTACCCGCCGAAGGACCGCAGGGGTCGGTCGACGAGCAGGGAGGTGAGGATCCACCGGTAGCCGTCGTCGCCCTCGCGCTCGAAGGCCTGCACCGAGTCGACGACCTCGCCGGCGAGCAGCGGGACCGAGGCGAGGACGGCGAGCCCCAGGGCGCACCACGCGGCGACGGCGAGCGGGAGGCGCGCGCCGGTGTGCCGCAGGCGCCGGAACGCCCCTGCAGCCGTGGCGACGAGCAGCGGGGCGACGAGCAGGAGCGTGGAGAACCAGACGGACCCGTGGACCAGCGCGAGGCCGAACGCCGCCACCGCCGCCGGGAGGGCGGGTGCGGCGGTCGCACGCAGGTCGGGCAAGTTACGCACAGCGAGGACGACGAGGGTGAGGAGGCCGGGCAGCAGGACGTGGGCGTACGTGTAGGGGAACTGGCCCATCTGCGTGATGAGCCCGACGGGCAGCGCGAGGAAGGAGTGCGCGAGCGCGGGCACGACGGCGGCCGCGACGGGCAGGCGCGGCCAGGTCGCCCGCACGAGGCCGGTGATCGACAGCGTCCACAGCACGCCGACGACGAGGATCGAGGCGTTGACCGCGGCCGGGACCGGTCCGAGGAACGGCACGACGGCGACGATCCCGTGCCAGCCGGCCGGGTAGAACGGTGCGTACCCGTAGTCGTAGAGCGAGGCCAGCCCACCGAAGGAGGACGCGTCGCCGTGCTCGCGGACCGCCTGGATCGCGCTGAGGTGGAACACCCCGTCCCACACCTGGCTCGGCCGTTCGGGCACGCCGATGCCGCGGGCCATCGCCAGGACGTACAGGCCGGTGGCGACGGCCGCCACGCCGGCAAGGAGCAGCAGGTGCGGGCGTGCCAGGGGCGCCGGCTGCAGGAGCACACCACGCGCCGGCGCCGCGACGGTCGCGCCGCCCCGCCCGGGACGGGCTCGCCGGGCCACGGGAGGCGTGCGCAGCCCGCGGGCCTCGGGTGCGGGCCCCGCCCGCTCGGTCTCCTCGGCGTCGCCCGCACCGCGCCACGGCGCCGTGCCGAACAGGTGCCCCAGGCCCGCGCACGCGGCGACGGCGAGGAGCAGCCCCAGCGCGAGGGTGCCAAGGTTCCAGGGCACGCCGGCGGCTCCGAGCAGGACCGCCCACCCGGCCGACAGGGCGATCGTCAGGGTGGCGGCGGGGCCGAGAGCGACGATCCCGCGCAGGCCGAGGAGTCGCAGCAGCAGCCACCCGGGGGCCACCATGAGCACCGTCATGGCGATCAGCCCGGGCAGCGTCTGCGCCCAGCTCATCCGCCGCCGCCGGTACCCGCCGGGTCGTCGCAGTAGGTGAGGCGCCAGATCGACGTGGTCCCGGCGCTGTCGACGAGCTCGAAGCCCTCGGCGGGCTGCACGTAGGCCAACCCCTCGGTCCGGTAGGAGTACTTCTGCTGGTCCTCCTGGGGGCCGCGCGGGTCCGTGTCGGTGTAGACGTGGGTGACGCCGAGGTCGCGGACGATCTCGCAGATCTCGGGATCGGTGTAGATGTCGTCGAAGCTCGTCCCCAGGGTGGTCAGCTCCTCGCTGTCCCACTGGCCGAGCTGACGGTAGAGCACGTTGACGCCGCCGAGCGAGTAGAGGTAGCCGGCGCCGGAGAAGGGGTCGCCGATGACGACGGCGTCGTCGGGCAGCACGTCGCCCGCGCGGGTGACGAGGTCGATCTCCTCCTGGCTGAGCATGGTGCCCCAGGCGATGCGGTCGGGGACGTAGGCGTTGACGATGTTCTGCGTCCTCAGGTCGGCTCGCAGGCCGCCGGTGACGAGCACGACGAGGCCGAGGACGGCCACGAGCGCGACGAGCACGGGCCGCGGCTCCGTGGTCCGCGCGGTGGCCGGCTCCGGCGCGTCGTCGTCCCGGAGGTCCTCCACCGCCTCGTCCCTGCCGGTCACCGAGGCCCACAGCGCAGCCAGGGAGCGCGCGACGACGGAGGCGCCGAGCGCCGCGAGCGGCACGGCCATGAGGCCGACGAGAACGACCACCCGGCTCGGCTGCGTGTACCAGAACCCGCCGATCGCGCGCAGCGGGTTGTCCTCCGGGCCGGCGGTCAGCAGGGTGAGCACGACGGCGCACGCCCAGCCCACGGCGACCCAGCGGCCCGATCGCAGGCCGAACGCGGCGACGACGCCGACCACGGTCAGGGCGGTGACGGCGACCTGCCCGACGGACTGTGTCCAGTCGTAGCTGTAGACCATCGGGTTGTCGATGAGCAGCTGGCCGGCGACGGGCCAGTAGGAGTCCTGTCCGCCGCGCTCGAAGCCGAGCACCATGTCGAGAACCGGGAATACGGTCAGGGCGACCACGACGGCGACCAGCCCGGCGGCGAGGACACCGAGCGTGATGTACACGGGTCTGCGGTGGCCGGCGAGCCACGCGTGCCTCGACGCCCGGTAGATGCCCACCGCCACGAGCGGCCCGGCGAGCAGGATCATCGTGAACGCCGCGGACCCGTGCGTGAGGCCGACCCCGAGGAAGCCGACGAGGGCGGGCACGGCGAGCGCCGCCGTCGGGCCGGCGTGCGGCAGCTGCCGCACCGCGAGGGCGACGAGCGCGAGCAGGCCGGGCATGCCGACGTGGGCCGCCGCGTACGGCCACAGCGAGACGACCCCGAGCAGCACGACGGGCGTCGTGACGAAGGAGGCCGCCACCAGCGGGGCGGCGACGGCCGCCGCCGGTCGGTGCGGCCACACGGCGCGGGCGAGGGCGGCGCTCGACAGCAGCCAGATCGGGCCCATGACGAACGAGGAGGCGTTGGCCGCCGTCGACGGGAGGTCGAACCCGGGCGAGACGGCGACGAACCCGTGCCAGACGGCCGGGTAGAAGGGGCTCGTCAGCTCGTCGTACATGGGGGCGAGCCCGCCGAGGACCGAGGCGTTGCCGGTGTCGGCGATCGTACGGATCGCGCCGAGGTGGAAGACGCCGTCCCAGGTCTGGACGGGCTGGCCGGGTGCGACCATGCCGCGGGCAAGGCTCACGCAGTGGACGATCGTGCCGACGACGACCATGGCGGCAAGGACCGCGGTCGCGGTGCGCCCCAGCGCGGCGGGCTGGACGATCGGCCGGGCCCGCGGGCCCCGGACCCACGGTGCGGTACCGAGGCCGTGCCCGATGGCTGCGGCGGCTCCGACGCAGAGGAGCAGCCCGATCGCCTGGGTGCCCGTCGTGTACGGGACGCCGACGAGGTCGAAGATGATGCCCAGACCGGCGGCCGCGGAGATCGTGAGGACGGCGCCGCCCCCGACGGCGAGTAGGCCCCGGACGCCGACGGCGAGGAGCATGAGGGCGCCGGGCAGGATCGACGTCACCAGCATGAGGGTCGTCGGCGCCGCGAACTGTGCCCAGGTCATCGCTCTCCTATCCGGTCGGCCTCGCCATTGTGGGGCGCGGCGCCCACGCGGACGGGCCGGGGTCCGGTCGCCTTGATCACACCGCCCGCCGTCCGGGGATCACTCGCAGGCGGCGATCTCCATGAGCCGGGCGTCCTCGTGGGCGGCGACCGTGCGCAGCGTTCCGTCGGGCAGGCTGAGCGGGTCCGGGTAGCTCCAGCCCAGGAGCATGTGGCCCGGGGTGTCGAGGTAGACGTGGGTGACGCCGAGCTCGGCGACCCGTTCGCAGACGCCCGGGTCCTCCCCCAGCCGCTCGAGGTCGTACAGGAGCTCGTCGGCCGGGTCCCCGGCCACCGGGTACAGCGGCCGGGGCACGACGTCCCAGCCGGCGAGCGCGGGGGCGAGGACGGCGCCGCTCGCGGGTGCGCCGAGCACCCGGGCCCCCTCGGGCAGCTCGCCGGCGAGCGACCGGAGCCACGCGGCCTCCCCCACGCCCATCGAGTACGGCCGGTCCGGGACCGCCTGGCGTGGCCCCTGACGCACGGTCTCGGCGGACACCGGCGCGTGCAGGCCCCCCGTCCCGAGCACGACGGCGGCGGTGACCGCGGTCAGGGACAGGGCCGCGACGGCCGGGGCGGTCACCTCGCTCTGCGGCCATGCCGACCCGTGCCCACCCGCACCGGGGCCGTCCGACCCCCTGGCGACGAGCCGCCGGACGATCGCGACGAGGCCGGCCCCGCCGGCGCCGGCGAGCACCGCCATCGGAGCGACGAGGAGGGCCTCGAGCCGGTCGTAGTCCTTGTACCAGAGCGCCGTGAGGTCGCGCAGCGGCCCGTCGGGGCCGGCGGCGAGGACCCGCAGGACGAGCAGGAGCACCGCCGTCGCGACGATCCACCGGCCCCGCACGTGCTGCACGAGGACGAGCAGGCCGAGGGCGGCCAGCGCCGTGAGCACCCAGGCCGGGTCCTGGACCCCGGTCAGCGGCGGCACCGGGACCGCGTACTGCAGGGTCTGGGTCACCTCGCCGCGCTGGTCGAGCGAGATCCGCTCGAAGTCGCCCATCGAGGACAGGAGCGGCACGGTGGTCACCGCGATCCAGGCGAGCGCGGCGACGAGCAGCGGGAGCGCGACCACGGCGAGGCCGGAGCCGACCCGGTGCGGGGCGGGTCCGCGACCGATCCCGCGGGCGAGCAGCGCCATGCCCCACGCGGTGGCGCCCACGACGACGACGGCCGGCGCCGAGCCGTGGGCGAGCGTGGCGCCGAGCCCGGCCACGCCGAACGCCACCCAGGCGCGCGCGTCGCGTGGGCGGTCCGCGCAGCGCAGGCCCAGGACGAGGGCCGGCAGCGTGAGGACCAACGACAGTGCCCATGGCCACTGGCCGTGGAAGTGCATGGAGTAGTAGGGGAAGGCGACGGACGCGGATGCGACGACGACGGCGAGGCCGGCGGCGTAGGGCACGCGCGGAGCGGCGGCCCTGGCGAGGGCGGCGACACCCAGGAGGAACGACCAGGCGACGACGAGCACGACGACGTGGGACGCGACCACGGGGTCGGACGCGAGAGCCGGCAGCGCCACGAGGCCGTGCCACAGCGAGGGGTAGTAGACGCCGCTCTCGCCGGGGAAGAGCGCGTCCAGGCCGCCCAGCGGGAACGGGCTGCCGTCCCCGGAGGCGACCAGGGCGGTCGCGGAGTAGTGGAAGATCGCGTCGCGGTGCTCGATCGGCTGCCCGATGCCGAGTCCGCCGAGCCCGGAGGACACCACCGCCAGCAGGACGACGAGTGCGCCGACGAGCGCGAGGCCGGTGACGAGGCGGTCCCCTCGGCCGAGGTCCGGATCGGGGTCGGCCGCCCCGCGCGGCACTGCCGAGGTCCTGCGGCGTCGTCGTCGCACGCCCGAGGCGACGGCGGCGATCGTGACGGCGAGCAGGACGACCGCGGTCGTCGCCGTCCACGGCAGACCGAGCGGGGGCACGAGCAGCGTGAGCACGCCGACGACCCCCGCCGTCAGCGGCAGCGCCGCGGCGAGGAGCGTGAGTCGGCGCAGCCCCAGCCACGCGTGGCCGATCGCGAGGCCGGGGCCGAGCAGAGCGAGGAGCGCGAGCGCCGAGGTCCCGGCGATCCCTCCCAGCGTGGCTCCGCTGGGGTCCAACTACTGCCCGCCGCCCACCGTCACGCGAGGGGTCCCGGCCCACAGCGCGGGGTCGGTGACGTTGCGGCCGTCGGCGAGGATCCGCACGCCCGGCAGGTCCGCCGGGGTCAGCTCCTTGTACTCGGCGTGGTCCGCCTGGACGACGGCGGCGTCGACGGCCTCGCCCAGGTGGAAGGGGGTCCAGCCGAAGCCGGCCAGCTCCTCGTCGGTGTACATCGGGTCGTGGACGCCCACCTCGGCGCCGCGGGCGCGCAGCTCGGTGACGGTCTCGAAGACGCCGGAGAACGCGGTCTCCTTCACGCCGCCGCGGTAGCTCGCGCCGAGGACGGCGACGCGGCGGCCCGTGAGGTCGCCGAGCATGGACTCCAGGCGACCTACGACGTAGGCGGGCATCGAGGCGTTGAGTTGGCGGGCGGTGCGCACGATGGTGGCGTCGGCGTCGGTCGACAGGTACAGGCGGGGGTAGACGGGGATGCAGTGGCCGCCGACGGCGATGCCCGGGCGGTGGATGTGGCTGAACGGCTGGGAGTTGCACGCCTCGATGACCGTCATGACGTCGATGCCGACCGTGTCGGCGTAGCGGGCGAACTGGTTGGCCAGGCCGATGTTGACGTCGCGGTAGGTCGTCTCCGCGAGCTTGGCCATCTCGGCGGCCTCCGCCCCGCCCATGTCCCACACGCCGTTGGGACGCGCGAGGTCGGGACGCTCGTCGAAGGTGAGGACGGCCTCGTAGAACTCGATGGCGCGGCGCGTGCCCTCCTCGCTCAGGCCGCCGACGAGCTTGGGGTAGCGGCGCAGGTCCTCGAACACGCGGCCGGTGAGCACGCGCTCGGGGCTGAACACGAGGTGGAAGTCGGTGCCCTCGGTGAGGCCGGAGATCTCCTCGATGAGCGGCTTCCACCGGTTGCGGGTGGTGCCGACCGGGAGCGTGGTCTCGTAGGAGATGAGCGTGCCGGGGGTGAGGTGCTCGGCCAGCGAGCGCGTCGCGGCGTCCATCCAGTCGAAGTCGGGCTCCCACGTGGCGTCGTCGACGAACAGCGGGACGACGAGCACGATCGCGTCGGCGCCGGGGATCGCCTCGGCGTAGTCGGTGGTGGCCCTCAGGCGGCCGGCCGGGACGAGCTCGGTGAGCTTGTCCTGGAGGTGGGCCTCGCCCGGGAAGGGCTCGCGCGCGGCGTTGACCGCGTCGACGGTGGTGGAGCTGATGTCGACGCCGATCACCTCGTGCCCCGCGTCGGCGAACTGCACGGCGAGCGGCAGCCCGATCTTTCCCAGGGCGACGACGGCGATGCGCATGAGGGTCCTCTCGAGTCGGTGCGGCGAGGCTCCCATGGTAGGCGCCTCGCGCGGGGTCAGCCCCGCCGGTCGAGCCCCGCGAGGTCGGTGGCGACCGTGCGGGCCCGGGCGGCCCACGTGTGCTCGTGGCGGGCCTCGCGGACGTGCGCGGCGACGGCGTCGACCTCACCGCGGTGGTCGCGCAGGCGGGCGAGCACCCGCGCGAGATCCTCGGCGTCGTAGTCCGCCGTCCAGCCCAGGTCGCCGCCGCGGACCGTGCGGCCGGCGAGCGTGCCCGTGGTGGCGAGCACCGGCTTGCCGTGGCCGATGTACTCGTAGAGCTTGACCGGGGCGGCGAAGTCCCGGTACTCGGACGGCTCGACGACGATCGAGCACAGGTCCGCCCGGCCGAACAGCGGCAGGAGCCCGTCGCCGCGCTCGTGGACGACCTCGACCCGGTCGCCGAGCAGGTCGGCGTACTCGCTGCGGGCCGCGTCCCAGGAGTCCTGCGGCGTGCACAGCAGGAGGTGGACGCCGTCGGTGTCCCGCACCGCGCGGAGCAGCTCGTGCATCCGGTAGTAGGAGGTGACGTTGCCGACGTAGAGGATCGTCAGCGGGCCGTCGGTGCGCGGGACGTCGCGGATCGCGCCGCCCGGCGGCAGCGGCGCCATCTGCTCGGGGCGCAGGTGCGGGACGTGCTCGGCGATCTCCCGCGAGGGCACGTAGACCCTGTCGAGCAGCCGGCGGTAGGCGCGCAGCTCGGCGTGGTAGAGCGTGCGGGTCCCGGCCGCGACGACCGGGTGTACGCGCTCCGTGTACTCGGGGTAGCGCCAGTAGATGTCCCGGTAGAACACGCTCGTCGGCACGCCGTGGCGCCGCAGCAGCCGGGCGAGCCGCAGGTCGACGACGGGGTGGGTCGGCAGGTGGTGCGGCTCGGTCAGCACGGTCGGCATCGTCGAGGACTCGCCGTAGGCGAGGTCGACCCGCAGCCCGCCCCTGAGCCGCCGGGCGAGATCGCGCACGGCGGCCGCGCGCTCCTTGCCGTGCCCGGTCACCTCGATCACGTCGTACCCCAGCTCGCGGAACGCACCGAGCATGCGCACCGGACGGATGCCGGAGCCCGACGTCGACCCCTCGCCGAGCGGGTAGGGCGCGTGGAAGACCATCGTCCGGCCGGCGCCGGGCAGCTCGGAGGTCATCGGGCCGCCCGTGCTCATCGGCCGGCGCGGACGTCCGCCGCGAGGGCGTGCGCGCCCGCGTAGCCCGCCGCGACGGTGGGCACGGAGAACCGCTCCCCGATCGTCGCGGCGACCTCGGCCGCCGTGAGGTCGGCCGTGCGGTCGTGGACATCGAGGACCGCGTCCGCGTAGGCGCCCGCCTCCTGGCGGTCCACCAGCGCCCCTACGCGCGGGTCGATGTACTCCCCCTGCCCGCCGGTCGAGCCGACCACGACGGGGCGGCCCGCGACGAGGGCCTCGGCGCAGGAGACGAAGAAGTTGTCCCCGCGGGTCGGGCCGAGGAACAGGTCGGCGGCGGCGAGCTGCTCGAGCACGCCGTCCCGGTCGAGGGTGCCGGTGAGGTGGATCCGCTCGGCCACGCCGACCTCGTCGGCGCGGTCGCGGACCGCTCCGGTCAGCGGACCGTCGCCGACGAGCGTGAGGTGCGCGGGGTGCCCACGCCGGCCGAGCTCGGCGACGACGTCGACGGCGAGCAGGGGGTCCTTGCGCTCGACGAGCCCGCCGACGCTGACCAGCCGCAGCTCGCCGTCCGGTGCGGGCCGACCGGGCACGTCGGCGAGCGGCGGCACGATGCAGGGCACGACGACGGTGGGTGCCTCGCCCCGCACGGCGCGGATCGGGCGGGCGAGGAAGTCGCAGACGGCGGTGACGACGTCGGGCCTGCCCAGAAGGCTGCGCACGAGCGGGAGCACGGCGCGGGTGCCGAGCCCGAGGTTCTCCGGGCTGGTGAGGCCGGAGTAGTGCTCGGTGTGGACCCAGGGCGCGCGCGGGCGGCCGACCGAGAACGGCAGGAGCGCGGAGATCGCGGTGGTGTGGACGACGTCGGCGCCGTCGAGGACGGACGGCAGCGCGGCCGCGACCTGGGCGATCTGGTCGGGGCGCGAGGGGGTCATCGGCAGCCGCAGCACCTTGAGGCCCTCGTGGCGCACGTGCCGGGTGCCGTCGTCCTGGTGCGCGGGCACGAGGTGGACGACGTCGACCGTGTCGCCGCGCGAGGCCATCGCGTGCGCGTCGCGCACGACGAACGACCCCGAGCTCGGGGCAAGGGAGGTGGGGAACCAGGTGGTGACCACGACGACGCGCATGACTCGAAACTACCCGGCTACGCTCGGTAACCGTGAAGATCCTCTCCGTCGTCGGTGCCCGCCCCCAGTTCGTCAAGCTCGCCCCGATCGCGCACGAGTGCGCACGCCGCGGGGTCGAGCACGTCATCGCGCACACGGGCCAGCACTACGACCCGCTGCTGTCCGACGTCTTCTTCTCCGAGCTGGAGATCCCGGCGCCGGACGTCCACCTCGGGGTCGGGTCAGGCAGCCACGGTCAGCAGACCGGAGCGATGCTCGCCGCGATGGACGAGGTCCTCACCGAGCACCGCCCCGACTGGGTCCTCGTCTACGGCGACACGAACTCCACGCTCGCCGGCGCCGTCTCGGCCGCGAAGCTGCACGTGCCGATCGCCCACCTCGAGGCGGGGCTGCGCTCGTTCAACCGGCGCATGCCCGAGGAGATCAACCGCGTGCTCACCGACCACGCGGCCGACCTCCTGCTCGCGCCGACCCAGGTGGCCGCCGGCCACCTGGCCGGCGAGGGCCTGGCGGAGCGGACCGTGGTGGTCGGCGACGTGATGACCGACGTGCTGCTCGCGACGCGCGCCGCCGTCGGCGACGCCCGGCCCGCGGCCCTGGCCGAGGAGGGGCTCGACGACGGCGGCTTCTACCTGGCGACGATCCACCGCGCGGAGTCCACCGACGACCCCGAGCGGCTGCGGGCGATCGTGGCGTCGCTCGCCGGTCTCGACGCGCCGGTCCTGCTGCTCGCGCACCCGCGCCTGGTGGCGAAGGCCGAGGCTGCCGGCATCGACCTGTCCGTCGGGTCGCTGCGCACGCGCACCCCGCTCGGGTACCGCGACCTCGTGGCCGTGGCCGACCGGGCGCGCGGCGTGGTCACCGACTCCGGCGGGCTGCAGAAGGAGGCATTCCTCCTGCGCACCCCGTGCACCACGGTGCGGACCGAGACCGAGTGGGTCGAGACCGTCGAGCTCGGCTGGAACGTGCTCGTCGAGCCGGGCGACGCCCTGCTCGCCGCCGCGACCCGCCCCCGCCCGGCGGACACGGACGCCACCCCGTACGGCGACGGCGATGCCGCCGCTCGCGTGCTCGACGCGCTGACCGCGCCCCGCTGACAGGAGACCGCCATGACCACCGGGAACGACCCGCTCGACAACTGGGGCCCCGACGCGCCCGTCCACCGCGAGACGCCCGCAGCCGCACCACCCGGTGCCGGTGCACGTCCCGGAGCCGTGCCTGGCGCCAGGCCCGGCGCGGGTCCGTCGCTCGAGGCCCGCAGGCGCTCGCGTCTCGTCGTCGTGTCGACGATGGCGGTCACCGACCTCGCCATCGTCCTGGTCGGCCTGCTGTTCTTCGAACCGCCGACGCAGTGGGTGGTCGTCGCGGTCGGCGTCCTCGGCCTCGGCGTGGCCGCGTACATGTGGAACATGCTCGGCAGGCAGATCCGGGGGCTCGAGGAGGACGAGCGCGAGCGCGGCGCGAACCCGCACTACCCGGACGCCTGATCTACAGAGTGCTGCAGGCCTCCCGGTAGGCCACGACCGAGTCGTCGACCGTCTGCCAGTCGCCGATGATCGCCGCGTTCGAGGACTCTTCGGCGGCGCTCGCCAGCTCGGCGTACCGGTCGTCGTCCGAGCCCGCGGCCTGAGCGAGCGACGACATGGCCTCGAACCGGAAGAGCGCTGCAGGACCGCCGGAGAAGTGCTGTTCCGCGTCGAAGCTCTCCGGAAGGGTGTCGACGATCTCGCACGCTCGTCGTGCGTCGACCTCCGCGCTCGCCCCGGTCTCCCCCGGCGCGTCCGACCCCTCCCCGGCGAACGCGAACCACCCACCGGCGAGACCACCGACCAGGCCCACGAGGGCCCCGACGGCCAGTCCGGCCGGGAACCGTCGATCTCGGTGGCCGAGGGAGCGTGACCCCTCCGGCTCGGCATGGTCGATGGTCCGGTCCTCGCTCGACGTCGTCGTGGCAGTCGCTCCTCACCTCGGTCCGCCGCACCCTGCACGTCGATGTGCACAGTCATCGCCCCTGCTCGACGCTCTGCCGGTCTGATGCACCGTCGGACGTACCGCCCGTCGGCGCTCCTCGCGGGAGGGTCGTGCGCAGGGACAAGTCGAACGTATCCCCCCACGGGGGGGTGCCAGCGATCAGGGATGATGTGACGGAGTCGTGACCTCCACCGCGGCCTCCACACCTGCCGGTCCGGTCGGCGACACCCCCTGGTCGCCTAGCCCGACGACGCGGCCCCCGCGCCGACCGCGACGGCGAGCAACGCCGTCGCCGCCGTACCGGTGAGCGTCCGCAGCGCGTTCCACCGCCGCCACGGCCGCTCGAACGCGGCACGCGCGGCGGTGAGTTGCGCGGGGCCGCCCCCGGACGCCCGGTCGAGCGCGACGTTGAGGGGCACGTTGCGCGCGAGGGTGATCGCCAGCGTCGCCGCCGTCGCCACCAGGCCCGCGAGGAGCCAGGGCGACGCGGGGCGCGCAACGGTGGCCGCCACGGTCGCGAGCGGCGTGCCGACGAGCACAAGTCCGAACAACGGGTTCTGGATCGCCCGGTTGATCGAGCGCATCGCGGCGACGAACCCGGCGTCGTCGACCCGGGCCAGGCCCGGCATCACCGCGCAGGTGAACCCGAGGAACAGGCCGGCCGTCAACCCGTTGCCCACCGTGGCGGCGGCGAGCGCGGCGGAGCCGGCGCTCACGGGACGGCCACCCCGACGAGCGCGTCGATCGTCGCCCCGACCGGAGTCGTCACCCGGACCGTGCGGTCGCCGCGCGGCGCGAGCAGACCTGCCGCGTCGGCCCTGTAGAGCTCGGCGAGGCTACGTGCCACGTGCGGTGCGAACCCGGCGCCCTCGAGGGTGTCCGCCCAGGCGGACTCGGGCACGACGGCGACGTGCAGGTCGCGCCCGAGGACTCGACCCAGCTCAGCGGCGACCTCCCGCTCGGTGACCTCGGGCCCGAGCACGTCGACCACCTCGCTCGCCCCGATCGGCACCCGCAGGAGGTCGGCGGCGACCGCCCCGACGTCAGACGTCGCCCCCATCGGCACGGGCACGTCCGCCGAGCACGCGAGAACGGGGTACACCCCCTCGGCGCGGGCGACCCCGAGGACGTCGGCGACCTTCTCCTGGAAGTGCCCGGATCGCATCGCCGTGAGGATCGTCGCCCCGCGCAGTGCCTCCTCCAGGCGGTGCAGCCCGGCGATCGGCCCGGTCCCCGAGCAGAGGTCGGCGACGCCGGAGGAGAGCATGACGACGCGGGGCACGTCGGCGTCGGTGACGGCACCGGCGATCGAGCGGACGAACGCGTCGGCGTGTCGGTCGAGGTCGTCGGCCCCCAGGTCGAACGGCAGGAGGACGAACATCGCGTCCGCGCCGCGCAGGGCGTCGGTCAGGCCGGCGCGCTCCGCGAGGTCGACGAGCCGGGCCTCGGCCCCCGCGGCGCGCCAGCGCGCAGCATCGGGCTCTCGGCGGACGAGCACCCGCACCTCCTCCCCCGCCTCGAGCAGGCGGTGCGCGGCCGCTCCTCCGACGTGTCCGGTGGCTCCGGCGATGACATACATGGCGTGCTCCCTCGTGGTGGTCGGCGCCCCGGCGCTCCCGGGACGGCGACCTCGACGCTAGGGGCCGACATATGGCGTTCCCAGCCCAGTTCCGCCCGTTTCCTTGCCCGATCGTCCGGATCCGCCCACGGCCCCAGGCGGAATGCGCAAGGATCGACACCATGACGACGCGGCCCTGGGAGACGCATGACCGGCTGGCGCGCGCTCTCCAGACGCTGCGGATGCGCGGCCTGCTCTACACGCGCTCCGACCTGACCGCACCCTGGGCGCTACGGATGCCGACGGTCCCCGACTCGCTCAGCTTCCACGTGGTCACCTCGGGGGCGTGCCGGCTCGAGGTCGAGAGCGGCGAGACGGTCGAGCTCGCGGCCGGGGACCTGGCGCTCGTCCCGCACGGCCGGGGGCACGTGGTGGCCGGGGTCGACGGCGCGGACGGCACGCGTGGCGCCGGCACGCCGCGGGCCGTCGAGGAACTCCCGCAGCGCTGGCTCGGCGAGCACTACTCGGTCCTCGAGCACGGCGGGGGCGGCGCGCGCACGCAGCTGGTCTGCGGGATCGTCGCCTTCGACGAGCCCGCCGCGCGCGAGCTCGCCCGACGGCTGCCGGCCGTCCTCGTCACCGAGGGGGACGCCTCACCGATCGGGTCGGCAATCCGCGACACGCTGCGCCTCATGGTCGACGAGCTCACCCACCCGCGCCCGGGCGGCGAGGCCGTGGCGACCCGGCTCGCCGACATCCTCGTGGTCCAGGTGATCCGGGACTGGCTCGCACGCGACGACGCCGCCCGCGACGGCTGGCTCACCGCGCTGCAGGACGAACGGATCGGGCGAGCCCTCGACGCGGTCCACGCCGAGCCCGGCGGCCACTGGAGCGTGGAGCGGCTCGCACGCACGGCGACGATGTCCCGGTCGACGTTCGCCGCACGGTTCGCCGAGCTCGTGGGCGAGACCCCGAACGGCTACGTCACGCGGTGGCGGATGCGGATCGCCCAGGAGCGCCTGGCCTCGGGCACGGCGACGGCCTCGCAGGTCGCGGCGGAGCTCGGCTACCGGTCCGACGCGGCGTTCAGCCGGGCGTTCGTCCGCACGGTCGGGCAGACGCCGGGCTCGGTCCGGACCGCCGCGCGAGCGTCCTCGTCCTGACCGGCAGAGGATCCTCGTCCTGACCGACCCAGGCGTGCCCTCTGCATCAGCCGGCGGAAGAGCCAGGTCTGTCGCGAGCGCTCCGCTCGGATCGCTCGGCCTTGGCCTCGCCCGGGTCAGGCGGGTTGGCACGCGTCACGTCCGGGCCTGCCGCGACGACGCGAGTCGACCGGTCGGACCCCCGCTGCCCCCGTCACCGCGCACCAGGCGGCGCAGCCACCGCGGCTCGGCCAGGATCCCGTCGAACGGCAGCCTGTCGCACACGACGTGGAGCAGCGCGCACAGGGCGACCACCACGATCACGAGGAGGACGAGGAAGAGGAGGTCGGCGTGGTCGTAGGGCTCGGCGTAGCGCCGCGCCGTCCCGACCACCTTCCACCGCGCCAGGACGAGCAGGGGCATGTGGGCGACATAGATCGCCAGCGTGCGCCGCCCCAGCCAGTTCCACATGCGGGCCCCGGGGAGGCGGGTGAGGACGATGCCCAGGAGCGCGACCGCGGGGAGGCCGAGGAACGTCAGCAGGTGCTCGTCGAGACGGTCGGTCGTCAGCACGAGTCCCCGCTCGGTGCGGGCGAGCGCAAGGGGGACGAAGATCAGAGCCGAGATCGCGCCCGCCCCGACCAGCCATCGCTGCCGGACCCGCAGGGCGGGGGCGACGAGGAAGCCGAGGAGGTAGAAGGGCGCGTAGGAGAAGAACTTCTCCGTCTGCCCGCCGAGCTCCGGGTAGACGGGGGTGAGCAGCATCGCGGCCGCCACGGCGACGATGAGGACGGGGTGGGAGCGCAGGAGTCGCGCCACCACGGTCATGACGGCGAGGCCCCAGATGAACCACAGGTAGTCCTCCGGGATCATCACCTGGGCGAGCAACCACCGCGCCGGTCCCGCCGGCATGGCCTGGTCGATCCCGACGCGCCAGGATGCCAGGACGACCTCGACGAGCAGCCAGACGCCGAGGATCCACACCATGGGAACGATGCGGGTGCCGATCACCGTCCGCCACGGACGCGCGGCGGCGTGGCTGAAGAGCGCCCCGGAGAGGAAGAACAGGGCGGGGATGCGGATGAGCTGCGCCACGCGCACCGAGGGCGCGATCTCGGTGACCGGCATGTCGGCGCGGCCCAAGAACATCAGCGCGTGGCCGACGACGACGAGGATGACGAGGAAGCCCCGCGAGGCGTCGATCCACGCGACCCGGCCGGCTGTCCCGACGCCCCCGCTCACGCGGCGACCACGGTGCGCTGGTCCCTGGACCGCCCCTGGTGGGGGCTGAGGATCGCCCACGGGCTCCGGACAGCACTTCGCATCGGGTCGAGACTAGCCGAGGTCCGACGGCGCGCCCCGTGCCGTACTCGGGCGAGAACTCCCCGTCCGGACGGTGCCGCGGACGATCGCGATCCGCGACGATCGTGGCATCCGTCCGCCCGCACGCCGCCCGTGAGGACCGCAGCGCCATGATCCCCGCCCCGTCCTCGCACGCCGGGCCCCGCGCACGAACGACACGGGCCCCGTGAGCCGTACCCGGCGTCGCGCCCGCACCCGGGCCGCAGCCGTACGGTCCACCGCCGGCGTGACCGGTCCGGGCGGGATCGACATCCCCTGGGAGGAGATCAGGGGTGTGCGCGTGGGCGCCCTCCCGGTCAAGCACGGCGCCGACGTCGTCGAGGTCGCCGGCATCTGACTCCTCAGCAACCTGGGCCGGTCCGGGCGCCAGGGGCAGCACCTCGCAAACCGCGCGGTGACGGGCTCGGTCCGTCACGCCCGCCGGTGGTGGTCCTCGTCGACCACTCCGCCGAGCGTCTCGGCATCGTCGTCCGCGTCCTCGCCGAGGAGCTGGGTCGGCGCGGGCTCGGTCTCTACCAGATGTGACGACGAGAGAGCGGCGCGCTGACCATGAGGCATCGCCATGGGTATATCGCACGATATAGTCGGGTCATGGCGAACTCGGTGCGAGAGCTTCGTGAGGCTGCCGGCCTCAGTCAGGTCGAGCTGGCGCACCGGTCCGGGGTGGCCCAACCGAACATTGCCGCCTACGAGGCCGGAAGGCGCAAGATCTCGACAGCGATGCTGGACCGACTGCGAGCGGCAGTGCGGCCCCTGCCACGCGACGCGCTCGCCGCGCACCGCACGGGACTGTTGAGCCTCGCCGCTCGGTACGGCCTCAGCAACGTCCGCGTCTTCGGCTCCGCCGCACGCCGGGCCGACAGCCCGGGTAGCGACCTGGACATCCTGGTCACGCGGACGCCGGGCACGGGACTGCTCACGATCACGGCATTCGCATCAGAGGCGAGCGAGCTTCTCGGTGTCGAGGTCGACGTGGTCACGGACGGCGGTCTGCGTGCGGACCACGAGATTCTGGCGACGGCTGTCGCGGTATGAACGAACGGGACGCCAGGGCGCTGAGGGAGATCGTCCGCCTGTGCGGCGTCGGCGCCAATCTCGTGGTGCGCGGCCACGAGTGGTACCGCACCGACCCTGACAACGTCCCGGGCCTGGCGGCGGAGTCGCTGATCATCAAGATCGGCGAGAACGTCGCGCGCCTGAGTACCGACACCGCTGACCGGCATCCAGAGGTGCCGTGGTCACACATCAAGCGGATGCGGGACCGATTGGCGCATCACTATGAGGGCACCGACTACGGAGCGGTCTGGGACACGCTCGTCGTCGATCTGCCGACCATCAACAGATACATCCGGTCGCTCGACGTCGGCTGACGATCGACGGACCACACATCCGTCTCCGGTCGGTCGGCGCGCCGCCCGACGACGAGAGAGCGGCAATCGGTCTCGACATAGAGACTGTGAAGTCTCCAGACATCGGTGACGTTTGTGTCTCAGGACATCGGTGACGGTATGTCTGGACTTGGTGGTGACACTTCGGGTGCCGGGATGGGCCGATGGGTCAGAACCAGGAGATCAGCAGCACGGTGCGGTACGCCATCACGCAGTGGCCGACGAAGGCGCCGCGGGGCGCGGTCACGGAGTTCTGTCAGCGCCACGGGATCAGTCGGAAATCGTTCTACGCGATCCGTTCCCGAGCGGCCAAGGAAGGCCCGGTCGCGGCGTGGAAGCCGCGCTCGCGCCGGCCCCATCGCTCGCCTGCTACGACGTCCGCAGAGGTCATTGAACAGGCGCTGAACGTGCGACGTGATCTGGAAGCGGAGGGCTGGGACTACGGGCCGATCAGCGTGATGGACAAGATGATCGAGCTTGGCCTCACGGCCCCGTCCAGGGCGACGCTGGCCCGGATCTTCCTCGCTGCCGGGGCGGTGGAGCCCGAGCCGCGTAAACGTCCCCGCGCAGCGTCTCGCCGGTTCGTCTACCCAGCACCGAACGCGATGTGGCAGCTCGATGGTTTTGAGTACCCGTTGGCCTACGGAGACCAGGCCACGATCTTGCAGGTCATCGATGACCACTCCCGCAAGATCCTGGCCTCGAGGGCCGCCCCCTCGGAGAACTCCACCGACGTGCTGGCCGTGGTCCGTACCGCGATCAGCAGACACGGCGTGCCCCAGCGGTTCCTGACCGACAACGGTCTCGCGCTGAACCCGACCCGCCGTAAGGTCCGTGGCCAGCTCGTGGACTACCTCCACGGGCTCGGCGTCAATGCCATCGCCAGCCGACCCGGTCGACCGACCACAGCCGGTAAGAGCGAACGACACCACCAGACCGCCGCGAAGTGGTTGGACAAACAAGAGCTCGCTGTCGGCCTGCCCGCGCTGCAGGAACTGCTCGATGAGTTCGAGGAGCGCTACAACACCGAGCGCCCCAACCAGGCACTGCAGGGACGGATCACCCCCGAGCGTGCCTGGCAGGCCACCGCGAAAGCACCCGAGCCCGAACCGCCCGAGGTCTCGCTGCCCGAGCCCCCACCGCTACGCAACGCGACAGGAACGGCCACCCGACAGGTCACCGCTGCGGGCAACGTCCAAGTCATCGGCACCCAGTTCCAAGTCGGCAAGCACCGCGCCGGACAGACCGTGCACATCGTCTGGGACGTCAAGACCGTGGAGTGCTTCGAGGACACCGGCGAAAGCATCCAGACCTACCCCCGGCCCGCTCCTAGGACCCGGTACGTCGGCAACGGCAAACCCCGCGGATTCCTCGCCACCCAGCCCAACCGTCACCGAAGTCCCGAGACACCAACTGTCACCGAAGTCCTGAGACACCAACTGTCACCGAAGTCCTGAGACAAGAACCGTCACCGAAGTCCTGAGACATCACAGTCTCGACATAGAGACAGATTGCCGCTCGCTCGCCAGGATGATCGGCCCTCACCCGCCGGGCCGGAGCCGGCAGGCAGGGTGGACGTCAGTCGAGCAGGGCGGTCGCCGTGGGCGAGTCCGTGGCCGACAGCGAGAGCTCCTCGAACTCGTTGACGCCGTCGAGCTCGGCCCCCATGGAGATGTTGGTGACGCGCTCGAGGATGACCTCGACGACCACCGGCACCTGCGACTCCTCGGCCATCCCCTGCGCCTTGACGAACGCCTGCTCGAGGTCGTCCGGGTCCGTCACCCGGAGTGCCTTGCAGCCCAGGCCCTCGGCCACCTTGACGTGGTCGACGCCGTACTCCGCCACCTCGGCGGAGTTGATGTTCTCGAAGGCCAGGGACACGTGGTAGTCCATGTCGAACGCGCGCTGCGACTGGCGGATGAGCCCCAGGTAGGCGTTGTTGACGACCACGTGGACGTACGGCAGGTGGTGCTGCGCGCCCACCGCGAGCTCCTCGAGCATGAACTGGAAGTCGTAGTCGCCCGACAGCGCGACGACCTTCGTCGTCGGGCGGGCGGCGGCGACGCCGAGGGCGGCGGGGCCAGTCCAGCCGAGTGGGCCGGCCTGGCCGGCATTGATCCAGTGCCGCGAGGCGTAGGTGTGGAGGAACTGGGCGCCGGCGATCTGCGACAGGCCGATCGTCGACACGTAGACGGTGTCCCGGTCGAACGCCCGGTTCATCTCCTGGTACACGCGCTGCGGCTTGATGGGCGTCTCCGGGAAGTTCGTCTTGCGCTGGAGGGAGCCCTTGCGCTGCTGCGTGTCGGCGACCCACGCCGCGTAGTCCGGCAGCGAGCCGGCGGCCCTGCGCTCCTTGGCGATCTCGACCGCGCTGCGCAGGAAGGCCCCGGCGTCGGACGTGATGCCGTAGTCGGGCGCGAAGACGCGGCCGATCTGCGTCGGCTCGATGTCGACGTGGACGAACGTGCGACCGCGGCGGTAGACCTCGAGGCCGCCGGTGTGCCGGTTGGCCCACCGGTTGCCGACCCCGAGGACGAAGTCGGACTCGAGGAAGGTCGCGTTGGCGTAGCGGTGCGAGGTCTGGATGCCCGCCATGCCCGCGGACAGCGGGTGGTCGTCCGCGATGGCGCCCCACCCCATGAGGGTGGAGACGACCGGGATGTTCAGCGTCTCGGCGAGATCGACGAGCTCCGCCTCGGCGCCGGCGTTGACGATGCCCCCGCCCGCGACCACGAGCGGCCGCTCGGCGGCCTGCAGCATGTCCAGCGCCTTGGCCACCTGGCGGTGGGTGGCGGCGGGCTGCTGCACGGGCAGCGGCTCGTAGGTGTCCGGGTCGAACTCGATCTCGGCGAGCTGGACGTCGAGCGGGAGGTCGATGAGCACCGGGCCCGGACGACCGGAGCGCATGAGCTGGAACGCCTTGGCGAACACGCCGGGGACCTGTGCGGCCTCGAGGACGGTCTTCGCCATCTTCGTCACCGGTGCGGCGATCGAGGCGATGTCGACCGCCTGGAAGTCCTCCTTGTCGAGCTTCGCGACGGGCGCCTGGCCGGTGAGGCACAGGATCGGCACCGAGTCGGCCCACGCGGCGTACAGGCCGGTGATCATGTCGGTGCCGGCCGGGCCGGAGGTGCCGATGCAGACGCCGATGTTGCCGCGCTCGGCGCGGGTGTAGCCGTCGGCCATGTGCGAGGCGCCCTCGACGTGGCGGGCCAGGACGTGGTGGATGCCGCCGTGCTTGCGCATGGCGTCGTACAGCGGGTTGATGGCGGCGCCCGGGAGGCCGAAGGCCTGGGTGGCGTTCTCCTTCTCGAGGATGGCCACCGCGGCGTCGACCGCTCTCATTCGAGGCATGACGTTCTCCTTGTGGTTCGGTGGGTCACTCGCGCCCGGACAGGCGGGCGATGGTCTGGAAGAGGCCGGAGTGGTCGAGCTGGCCGTCCCCGGCGGCCCGGGCGGCGGCCATGAGCTGGCCGACGAGCGCGCCGACGGGGGCGACGACGCCCTCCTCGCGCGCGGCGGACGTGAAGATGCCCAGGTCCTTGTGGTGCAGGTCGATCCGGAAGCCGGGATCGAAGGAGCGGTCGAGGATCTTCTGCGCCTTCTGGTCGAGCACGGCCGAGCCGGCGAGCCCGCCGCCCAGCACCTCGATCGCGGCCGTCGTGTCGACGCCGTAGGCCTCGAGGAAGACGACGGCCTCGGCCAGCAGCGCGATGTTGCCGGCGACGATGAGCTGGTTGGCCGCCTTGACGGTCTGGCCGGAACCGGACGGTCCGACGTGGACGATCGTCTTGCCCACGACGTCGAAGACCTCCTTGGCGGCGGCGAAGTCCTCGTCCGCACCGCCCACCATGATCGACAGCGCCGCGTTCTTCGCGCCGGCCTCGCCGCCGGACACCGGGGCGTCGAGGAGGCGGATGCCCTTCTCGCGGGCCGCCTCGGCGAGCTCGACGGTGACGTCGGGGCGGATCGAGGAGAAGTCGATGACGAGAGTGCCCTGCGCGGCGTTGGCGTACACGCCGTCCTCGCCGGTGAGGACGTCCGTCACGTCGGGCGAGTCCGGGACCATGACGGCGACGACGTCGGCGCCGGTCACGGCCTCTGCCACCGAGGAGGCGGCGGTGCCGCCGGCCTCGACGAGGGGGGCGGTCTTGTCGGGGGTGCGGTTGTAGCCCCGCACGTCGTGCCCGGCGTTCTGCAGGTGGACGGCCATCGGGCTGCCCATGATGCCGAGGCCGATGAAGGCGATGGTGCTCATTGGTCTCTCCCCTTGTCGGAGGTGGTGGGTGGTCAGGCGGAGCGCTGCTCGCGCGGGAGCCAGGCGAACGGGTCGGCGTCGGAGGTCTTGTACTCCAGCCCGACCGGGCCGGCGTAGCCGGTGGCGCGGATGTCGTCGATCCAGCGCGTGATCGGCAGCTCGCCGCTGCCGGGGGCGCCGCGCCCGGGGGCGTCGGCGATCTGGACGTGGGCGACGCGGTCCGCGTACCGGGCGATCTCGGCGTCCACGTCGGCCCCGTTGACGGCCAGGTGGTACACGTCGAGGAGGAGGCCGAGGTTGGTCGCGCCGTGCTCGTCGCGCACCCGGTCGAGGACGCCCACGACGTCGGCGGACGTCTTCAGCGGGTAGGCGTCCGCGCCGGAGACGGGCTCGAGGAGGACGGTGCCGCCGATGCGGTCGACGGCCCGGGCGGCCAGGGCGAGGTTCTCGGCGCCGAGGTCGTCCTGGGCCGCCGGGTCCTCGCCATCGACCCGGTTGCCGTACAGCGCGTTGAAGGCGCGGCAGCCGGTGCGCTCGCCGATCGTGGTGACGACGTCGAGGTTCGCGCGCAGCTCGTCCGAGCGCGCGGGCCAGGAGATCAGGCCACGGTCGCCGCCGGGCATGTCGCCGGCGTTGAAGTTGAGGCCCGTGAGCTGCACGCCGGCGTCGGCGAGCGCGCGGACGAGCTCGTCGACCTCGGCCTGGTCGGGGGTCGAGGTGGGGAACGGCCACCACAGCTCGACGCCGGTGAAGCCGGCGGCCCGCGCGGCGGCCGGACGCTCGAGGAGCGGCAGGTCGGTGAGCAGGATCGAGCAGTTGACGGTGTACAGGACGTCGTCGGCCATCAGGTTCCTTTTCCGCTTTGTGGATGTTTACTTCCTGATGTCGAAAACGCTAGCAGGGCGCCCGAGGGTGGTCAACCGTCAGTGCACGGCTCCGGTGAGCTCGGGGCTCAGCGCGCGCGCTAGCTGCTCGGCCGCGTCGTGGAGCAGCGGCACGGCCCGCCGCCCGAAGGCGTCGTCGACCCGGGAGGTGGGACCCGAGACCGAGATGCCGCAGCGCACGTGGTCCCCCGGCACGGCCACGGCGTAGCAGCGCACGCCGATCTCCTGCTCCTCGTCGTCGACGGAGTAGCCCTGCGCCCGCACCACGTCGAGGCGCTCGACGAGCTCCTCGAGCGTCGCGGACGCCCGTTCCGTCGGCCGGTCGATCTGCCGGCCGACCACGCGCTCGACCTCGTCGTCCGGCATCGTCGCCAGGATCGCCTTCCCGACCCCGGTCGCGTGGGCGAGCGCGCGGCGCCCGACCTCGGTGAACATCCGCATCGACCGGGTGGACTGCACCTGGCCGACGTACACGATCGTCTGGCCGTCGAGCGTGGCCATGTTCGCGCTCTCCCCCAGCTCCTCCGCGATCCGTTGGAGCACCGGCCGCCCGACCGCGCCGAGCCGCCGGTTCGCCGCCTCGCCGAGCGGGACCAGCCGGGCACCGAGCGTGTACCGGCGGTCCGGCGACTGGCGCACGTAGCCGAGCCCGACCATGGTGCGCAGGAACCGGTGGATCGTCGGGAGCGGCAGGTCGGCGGCGGCCGAGAGCTCGCTGATCGTCGCCTCGCCGCCCGCCGCCGCGATGAGCTCCAGCACGTGGAAGGCGCGCTCGACGGACTGCACCCCGCCGCTCCGGGTCGTCATGCCGCGCCGCCTCAGTTCCGCCGGCCCGGCGGGCGGCCGGCGAGCGCGTCGACCTCGCCCACGCCGGCGCCGACGGACCCCTCGACCTCGGCGGCCGATATCGCGCCGCAGTCGAGGCCGCGGGCGAGGAACCACGCCAGCGCGCGCGCCGTCGCGGGCTCGTCCATCACGGCGCCCTCCTCCTTCGAGAGGTAGGCGCGCAGGCGCTGCGCCGCGGACAGGAATCCCTCGCGGTAGTAGGCGTAGGTCACGGCGAACCGTCCCGGCAGGTGCCCGGGGTGCATGTCCCAGCCCTGGTGGTAGCCGCGCTCGAGCGAGCGGCGCACGAGACGGCCGTGCAGGGACCACGCCGCGCGCACCTGGTCCGCGTCGCCGACGGGCAGGACGTTGGTCGAGCCGTCCGAGAGCCGCACGCCGGTGCCGGCCGCGGCCAGCTGCATGACCGCCTTCGCGTGGTCCGCCGCCGGGTGCTCCATCGACTGGTAGCGGGCGGCGATGCCGAGCGAGGCGGAGTAGTCGTACGTCCCATAGTGCAGCCCGGTCACGCGCGGCGCGCCGGCGTGGATCATCCGCGCCACCAGCGCCGTGCCGTCCGCGCCGAGGACCGCCTGCGGCGTCTCGACCTGGATCTCGAACCGCAGGCGGCCGGCGGGCAGGCCGTGGACCGCCTCGAGCCGCTCGCACAGCACCACCATCGCCTCGACCTGCTCGACCGACGTGACCTTCGGCAGCGTGAGGACGAACCCGTCCGGGAGCGGGCCGGACGACGCGAGCTCGCCGACCACGAGATCGAGGGTGCGCACGCCGCGCGCCCTCGTCGCGCGCTCGAGGCACTTGAAGCGGATGCCGACGAACGGGGTGGACGTCCCGGCGTCGATCTCGGCGCGCACCGCGCGGGCGGCCGCGAGCGCGTCGTCGTCCTCGGCGTCGCCGTGATCCCCGTACCCGTCCTCGAGGTCGATGCGCAGGTCCTCGACCGGCTCGGTGGCCAGCTTGTCCGTCACCAGGGCGCCGACGCTCTCGCGCAGCTCGTCGGGCACGCCGACGGCGGCGAGCAGCTCTGCCGTCCCGCCTCCGCGCTCGATCACCTCGAGCGCCTGGCCGCCCCACTCGTGCGCGAGCCCGGCGCGAAACCGGTGCGCCGGCACGTACACGGTGTGCACCGGCTGGCGCGTGCCGTCGTCGCCCGGGTAGTCCGCCTCGAGGCGCTCGTCGGCTCCGTCGAGCATCGCGTCGACCTCGGCGAGGGTCTCCGGCGCCAGGGAGGGGCTCGAGCTGGTCATGGTTGCACTCCGATCGTTCGGACGGTGAGTTCCGTCATATGGAAGTATGGAGAGGTCGACGGGCGGTGCGGCAGCCCCGGCCCGTCCTCGGCAGCACCCTCACAGACCAGGAAGAGATGATGGCCTCCAGCTCCGGCGTCCAGTCCGTGGACCGCGCGATCGACCTCCTCGAGCTCCTCACGGACCTGGGGGGTGACGCGGCGCTGAGCGAGCTCGCCGAGGCCTCCGAGCTGCCCCTGCCCACCATCCACCGCATCCTGCGCACGATGGTCGACCGTGGGTACGCCCGGCAGCTGGCCTCGCGGCGCTACACGCTGGGCCCGCGCCTCATCCGGCTCGGCGAGAGCGCAGGCCGGCAGTTCGGCGTCGGCGCCCGCCCCCACCTCGAGCGGGTGGCGCGCGAGCTCGGCGAGAGCGCCAACCTCGCGATGATCGATCGGGACATGGCCGTGTACGTCGCCCAGGCGGCCTCCTCGCGCTCGATGCGGACGTTCACGGAGGTGGGCCGCCGCGTGTACTGCCACTGCACGGGCGTGGGGAAGATGGTCCTCTCGGAGCTCCCCGAGGTGACGGTGCGCGAGATCGTCGGCCGCGTGGGCATGCCCTCGCACACGGAACGCTCGATCGAGTCGCTCGAGGATCTGCTCGTCGAGCTCGACACGATCCGCGACCGCGGCTACTCGATCGACGACGAGGAGCAGGAGGCCGGCGTGCGCTGCTACGCCGTCTCCGTACCAGGGGCACCGACGCCGACCGCGCTGTCCGTCTCGGGTCCGGCACCCCGGGTGACCGACGACTTCGGCCGCCGGGCGGTACCGATCCTGCACGAGGTCGCCGCGGCGATCGCCACCGACCTGCTCCCGTCGGCCTGACGGAGGGGCACGATGACCGACGACGACCTGCACGACCTGCGTCCGGCACTCGCGGACATCGCCCGCGACCTGGGTGCGCTCCCCGCACCCGAACGGGTCCAGCTGCTCGTCGAGCTGGGCGACGACCTCCCGGAGCTCCCCCAGCGGCTCCGCGACCACCCCGAGCTGCTCGAGGCCGTCCGCGAGTGCCAGGCCCCGGTCTTCGTGCGCGCCGAGGTGGCAGGCACCGGGACGGACGCCCCGGTGACGATCCACGTCTCCGCCGCGCCGCAGGCCCCGGTGACGCGGGGCTTCGCTGGCATCGTCACCGCGGGGCTCGCCGGTGCGACCGCGGGCGAGGTGCTGGCCGTGCCCGCGGACCTGCCCTCCCGGCTGGCGCTGGCCGACGTCGTCAGCCCGCTCCGGCTCCAGGGGATGGCGGGACTGCTCACCCGGGTCCGCCGGCAGGTGGCCGAGGCGGCCGGGCTGCACCGGCCGGCCGACGGCACCGACGGGTGACCCCCGGCCCGTGACCGACCGGCGCCCGGTCATCGTCGCGGTTCGTCCCGCAGGTGCGGCCACGCGAGCTCAGCGTCGCTCGCCCGGTCGGCCTCGCGGTCGATCGCCGAGGCGGAGCCGGAACGCCGCCCGTGCCCGGACCGCCGGCGTACGGTCCGTTCCGCCTGCTCCCGCGCCTCATGCTCGGCCTTCCTGCGCCGGTCGAGCTGCGCGAAGTAGGCCGAGCGCCGCTCCTGGACGTCGCCGGCGACGTTGGCTCGGGCGGTCGAGCCGGCCGTGAACACCGAGGGGTCCTCGCGCCGGCCCCAGCGGAACTCGTTGAAGAAGAGGTTGAGGATGACCGCGACGATCGCGGCCGCGCTGATGCCCGAGTGGAAGATCATGCCCACCCAGGTGGGGAAGTCGTCGTAGAAGCTGGGCATCGCGATCGGGATGACACCGAAGGCGAGCGCCGTCGCGACGAGGGTGAGGTTGAGGTTGCCGTCGTACTTCACCTTCGACAGCGTCCGGATGCCCGCGACCGCGACCGAGCCGAAGAGCACGACCCCGGCGCCTCCCAGGACCGGGTTGGGGATGGCGGCGACGACTCGGCCGAGCAGCGGCACGAGCCCGAACAGCACGAGCACGCCACCACCGGCGGCGACGGCGAACCGGCTCTTGATGCCCGTGATCGCGACGAGCCCGACGTTCTGGGAGAAGGTCGTCACCGGGAAGGTGTTGAGCACCGGCGCGACGACGGTCGTGATCATGTCCGAGCGCAGGCCGTCACCGACGCGGCGTGAGTCGGCCTTGGTGTCGATGATCTCGCCGACCGCGAGGATGTCCGCCACGGTCTCGGTCATCGCGATGAAGATGACGACGGTCATCGAGATGATGGCCCCGACCTCGAACGTCGGCATGCCGAAGTGGAACAGCGAGGGCAGCGCGAAGGTGTCGCCGTCCCCGACCGCCGAGAAGTCAGCCATCCCGATGGCGGCGGCGAAGGCCGTACCGATGACGAGCCCGAGCAGGATCGACAGCCGGGAAAGGGTGCCCGAGGCGAACCTGCTGAGCACGAGGATGACGATGAGCGTGAACATCGCCAGCCCGATGTTGCCCGCGGAGCCCCAGTCCGGGTCTGCGTCGCTGCTGCCCATCATCCAGCCGGCCGCCACCGGGAACAGGGAGATCCCGATGGTGGTGATGATCGTGCCCGTGACGACCGGCGGGAAGAATCGGACCACCTGGGAGAAGAACGGTGAGACCGCCAGGCCGATCGCGCCCGCGACGAGCACGGAGCCGAAGATGGTCGTGATGCTCCCGCCGCCGGTGACGATGGTGACCATCGTCGAGACGGAGACGAACGAGATCCCCTGGACGACCGGCAGCTGCGAGCCGAAGAACGGCAGGCCGAGCGTCTGCAGGAGCGTGCCGAGACCGCTGACGAGCAGTCCCGCGGAGATGAGGATCCCCATGTCGGTGGCGCTCAGGCCGGCGGCCTGGCCGACGATGATCGGCGGCGCGACGATGCCGCCGAGCATGGTCATCACGTGCTGCAGGCCGTAGAGGATCGTCCGGCCTGCCGGGTAGGTCTCGTCCTCGGGGCGTTCGCCCTTCACCAGCTCTTCTGGCGTTGTCGTACTCATCCTGGCTCCCTTGCTCAGGTGGTGGGTCGCTGCGTGACGCCGGCGGGCGTCAGCAGAATCCGGCCGAGGTGGACCAGGCGCGCGGCTCGGGGGCGACCCCGTCGCGGCGGACCTCGGCCTCGATGAGGCCGTAGGGGCGGTCGGCGGCATAGAAGACCTCGTTCGGGTTGTCGAGCCCGTACTGGTCCAGGTCCACGAGGAAGTGGTGGAGGTTCGGCATGGAGAAGCGGAACTCCGCGATCTCCGGGTGCGCCTCGAGCGCACGCCTGCCCATCTCGAACAGGGTCTGCTGGAGCGCGAGCGAGTGGACGTCGGCGAAGGTCTCGAGCAGGATGCGGCGCACGTCGTCGTAGACGGCGTTGAAGTCGATCGCGGTGTCGAGGTAGCGCCACTTCGCGGTCACCGAGGTCGCGAGCACGCGGTCGGTCGTCTCGACGAGCGAGGTGAAGCGGTCGCGCGGGAAGCCGTGGAACTCCGACCCGGTCGACTTGAGCACCGCCAGGTCCTCCAGGCCGGCCACGACGAACGTGTCCGCGCCGTCGCGCTGGACGAGGGCGGTCCGGGTCTCGACGTCGGTGCGGACGAAGGAGTGGTTGTGCTCACCGTCGGTGGAGTTCCGGTCCAGCGAGGTGGGGATGTGCTCCCACGTGTGCTCCTTGACGAGCCAGCGCCCGCCGGAGACCCAGTCGAAGGAGCTGGTGAAGTGCTCGGCCAGGCGCAGGCCGAACGCCTCGGGCGAGCCGATGCCGTCGCGGGCCAGGCCGAAGACCGTGTTCTTCTGGGTGTCGGTGGCCACGACGGGGCTGTTGTCGCCCTCGGTGTGGGCCACGGTGAAGTCGCCGCGGAGCTGGGAGGTCACCGACAGGTCGGTGATGCAGTGGCGCGCCTCCTGGCGGTCGACCTTGACGAGGCGGACCTCGGCCTTGCCGTACTGGTTCTCACCCAGGACGATCCGACCGGTGTCCGTGGTGGCGGTGGTGCTCTCGGTCATGCCCAGCTCCCTCGATGGTGCGTGCGGTGCCGTCCGGGCGGCGGTCGACCGGACGCGATCCACCCGCGCGTCGCGTCCGGGCGAAGATCGTCGGTGTCGGGCGGCCCCGCTGACGACAATGTCATTTTCATGTGGCGGAATAACTAGTCCACCATGCGGCATCAACCTACGGGGGTGCCGGGGGCGTGTCAAGACCGCGGGCAAGGGCTCCTCGAGGGCCGTTACGGTGGCGGACGACGCCCCTACCGACCGCCGCGAAGGAGCCAGACATGACGTCGCCCAGGGCGAACGCCCCGGCCACCCCCGAGGACCTGCGCCGGCTGCGCGAGGCCGTCGACCGGTCCGCCGCGGCCCGCGCGGACGGCCGGCACCCGTTCGCCGCGACCGTCGTCGCCGCCGACGGCCGGCCCCTCGCCGAGGCCGCGAACCGCTCGACCGGCCCGGACGGGGACCCGACGCAGCACGCCGAGCTGCTCGCCGTCGCCTCGGCCGCCCGCGCGGTGGGCCCCGAGGGCATGCGCGGCAGCACGCTGTACACGAGCGCCGAGCCGTGCGCCATGTGCGCCGGGGCGGCCTACTGGACCGGGATCGACCGCGTGGTCTACGCGCTGAGCGAGTCCCGCCTGCTCGAGCTGACCGGGTCCCATCCGGAGAACCCGACGCTCGACCTGCCCTGCCGCGAGGTCTTCGCGCGCGGCCAGCGGGAGGTCGCCGTCTCGGGCCCCCACCTCGAGGACGAGGCCGCCCGGGCGCACGCGGGATTCTGGTCCTGACAAGACGCGGACGCGACCACCGATCGCTTCCGCGTTCCGAAAGTTCCCTTCCATAACCTCTTGCGTGTCGAGCGCCGCCCCGCTAACGTCCCTGCACGACGCGTCGTTGTTCCCGGCATGGATAACCATCGGCGCGGTGCAGACCTCAACCGTGCCGCTGCTGCAGCCTCCGCCCTCGGGTGACGCCGGCTGCGTACAGGAGCGAATGGCGATGGCGCCGACACGACACTCCCCTGCCTGCCTCGACCACGAGGCGGTGCGCACGTGACGATCTACCGCGCACTGGTCCTCGACACCCCGGGCGACCCGACCGCGACCGACCGACCCGCCGAGCTGCGCTCCCACGAGGACTGCGCGCTCGTCGTCGAGGGCGGCACGATCGTCGCCCGCACCGACTACGCGACCGCGCGGGCCGAGCACCCCGAGCACGACGTCGTCGACATCCGTGACGGCGTGCTGCTGCCCGGACTGGTCGACACCCACGTCCACTACCCGCAGGTACGGGCCATCGGCGGCCTCGGGATGCCGCTGCTCGACTGGCTCGATGCCTGCGCGCTGCCCGAGGAGGCCCGGCTCTCCGACCCGACGTACGCCCGCGGGGTCGCCCGGGACTTCGTCGACGGCCTGCTCGGTGCGGGCACGACGACGGCGCTCGTGTTCGGCTCCCACTTCGAGGGCGCGGTGGACGCCCTGTTCACCGAGGCCGAGGCGACGGGGCTGCGCGTCACCTCCGGGCTCGTCGTGTCGGACCGGACGCTGCCGGGCGAGCTCCTGACGACCCCCGAGGAGTCGCTCGCGGCCGGGCGGCGCCTCGCGGAGCGCTGGCACGGACGGGGACGTCTGCGGTACGCGGTCACGCCCAGGTTCGCCCTCTCGACGACGGACGAGATGCTCGCCGCGTGCGGGGAGCTCCTCGGTGACGACACGTGGTTCACGACGCACGTCAACGAGAACGTCCAGGAGATCGCCGACGTCCGCGAGCTGTTCCCCGACGCCCGGCACTACGTGGACACCTACGACCAGCACGGTCTCATCGGCGAGCGCTCGGTGTTCGCCCACAACGTCCACCCGACGCCGCACGGCCTCGAGGTGCTCGGCGCGGCGGGAGCCGCAGTGGCCCACTGCCCCACCTCCAACGCGGCGCTCGGCAGCGGGCTCTTCCCGCTGCGCGCGCACCTCGCGGCGGGCGTGCGCGTGGCGCTGGGCTCCGACGTCGGGGCCGGGACCGGTTTCAGCCTCCTCAAGGAGGGGCTGCAGGCCTACTTCGCGCAGCAGCTGCTCGGGGCGGACGGCGTGCCGCTCGCGGCCCCGGACCTGCTGCACCTCGCCACGCGCTCGGGAGCCACCGCGCTCGGCCTGGACGAGAGCGTCGGCGACCTGTCGGTCGGCAAGCAGCTCGACGCCGTGCTGCTGCGGCCCGGCCCGCGTGGCGCCCTGCGCACCGCGCTGCGCCACGCGAGCGACCCGACCGATGCGCTGGCGAAGATCTTCGCCCTCGGCACCCCTGCCGACATCGACACCGTGTGGATCGGCGGCGACGTCGCCGACGGTCCCCGCGCCTGACCCGCACGTCACCGCAGCAGCCACCCCGTCCGCAGTCCTCAGCGCGACACGTACGCCCATGGAGGCCCGCATGACCAGCAAGAAGGACGCGAGGTCCGACCGGACCCGCAGCGCCACACGCGACCACGCCGACGCGACGACGCGTCCGGCCGACGTCGCGGACAGTCCCGAGAAGCCCGCACCCAAGGGATGGCTCGACCGGTGGTTCGGCATCACCGCCTCGGGTTCGACGATCCCGCGCGAGCTGCGCGCGGGCCTCGTCACGTTCCTCACGATGAGCTACATCCTCTTCGTCAACCCCGAGGTGCTCGGGGCGGCGATCGACATCCCGAACGGGCAGGTCCAGCTCCTCATGACCACGGCGATGGCCGCCGCCATCGGCTGTCTGCTCATGGGGGTGATCGCGCGGTACCCGTTCGCTCAGGCACCCGGCATGGGTCTCAACGCCTTCTTCTCCTTCACCGTGGTGCTGGGGATGGGCGTGGAGTGGCAGACCGCGCTCGGCGCAGTGTTCATCTCCGGCATCCTCTTCGTGGTGCTCAGCGTCGTCGGCGCCCGCAAGGCGATCGTCATGGCGATCCCCATGAGCCTCAAGCTCGCCATCATGGCCGGCATCGGCTGCTTCCTCGCTTTCCTCGGGCTGCGCAACGCCGGCCTCGTCATCACCGACGAGGCCACGCTCGTCACCCTCGGCGACCTCACCGCGCCGGACGCCTGGATCGCCGTCGTCGGGCTGCTCATCACCGCCGTCCTGCTGCAGCTGCGGATCAAGGGCGCGCTCCTGTGGGGCATCATCGCCTCCGCGATCATCGCGATCATCTCCCGCGCCGAGGTCTACTCGTCCGCCGACGGCACGCCGCAGGCGTTCCAGGGCTTCACCGACGGCATCGTCGCCGCTCCGGTGTGGCCCTCCGACCTCGTCGGACAGCTCGACATCGCCGGCGCCATCGGGATCGGGCTGTTCAGCGTCGTGTTCACGTTCTTCTTCGTCGACTTCTTCGACGCGACCGGGACCCTGACCGGTCTCGCGCAGAAGTCCGGCCACCTCTCGGAGACCGGCGACATGCCGCGGGCGAAGACGGCCTTCTCGATGGACGGACTGGCCACGATGGTCGGCGCGACGCTCGGCACGTCGACCGTGAGTGCCTACGTCGAGAGCGCGTCCGGCATCCAGGACGGCGGGCGCACCGGCGTCAGCTCGTCGTTCACCGGAATCCTGTTCGCCGCCTCGATGCTGCTGTGGCCGGTCATGGGCGCCGTCCCCGGCGCCGCCACCGCACCGATCCTCGTCCTCGTCGGCGCGATGATGATGGACGGGATCCGGCACATCGACTGGGACGAGATCGCCGAGGGCGTGCCCTCCTTCCTCACGATCATCGTCATGCCGCTGACGTTCTCGATCGCCAACGGCGTGAGCATCGGCGTCATCAGCTACTGCGCGATCCAGATGTTCACCGGCGGCATCCGCAAGGTGCACCCGGTGCTCTACGTCGTCGCCATCCTGCTCGCCGTGAGATACGTCTTCTTCGTCTAGGCACCAGCGCACCGACCGTCCAGGTGCCGAGCTCGGCACCTGGACGGTCGAGGCGTTCCAGCCGCACCACCCGCAACGAGCACCCCCCGCATCGAGACTGGAGCACCACGTGAGCATCTGGATCAAGAACCCGCTCGCCACCCACACCGGCACGCCGGACGATGCCGGGGGCGGCCTCGTCGTCGACCCCACCACCGGCACGGTCCTCGAGCTCGTCCCGTCCGGCGGGGCACCGACGATCGAGCCGCAGCAGGTGGTGGACGCGAGCGAGCACGTCGTCGTGCCCGGTCTGATCAACACGCACCACCACTTCTACCAGACGCTCACGCGGGCCTGGGGGCCGGTCGCCGACGTCCCGCTGTTCCCCTGGCTCGTCAACCTCTACCCCGTCTGGGCCCGGCTGCACCCCCGGGCGCTCGAGCTGGCGACGACGGTCGCCATGGCCGAGCTCCTGCGCTCGGGATGCACGACGGCGGCCGACCACCACTACATCTTCCCCGGCGGGCTCGAGGACGCCGTCGACATCCAGGCGGAGGTGACGCGGCGGCTCGGCATGCGCGCGATGCTCACGCGCGGCTCGATGACGCTCGGCGAGCGGGACGGTGGCCTCCCGCCGCAGTCCGTCGTCGAGGACCCGGACACGATCCTCGCCGACTCCCAGCGGCTCATCGACACCCACCACGAGCGCGGCGACGGCGCGCAGGTGCAGATCGCCCTCGCGCCGTGCTCGCCGTTCTCCGTGACAACGTCGATCATGCGCGACAGCGCCGATCTCGCGGAGCGCAACGACGTCCGGCTGCACACGCATCTCGCCGAGACCGACGACGAGCAGGACTTCTGCCTCGAGCGGTTCGGGATGCGCACGGTCGACTACCTCGAGTCCGTCGGGTGGCTGACGGACCGCACGTGGCTCGCGCACGGCATCCATTTCGACGACGACGAGATCGCCCGCCTCGGGTCTGCCGGCACCGCGGTGGCTCACTGCCCGTCGTCCAACATGCGGCTCGCCTCCGGCGTGTGCCGGGGAGTCGAGCTCGAGGACGCCGGCGCACCGCTCGGCGTCGGGGTCGACGGGTCCGCGTCGAACGACGGGTCGAACATGATCTCCGAGGTGCGGCAGGCGATGTACCTGCAGCGGCTCTACTACGGCGCCGACCGGGTGACCGTGCGCCGTGCCCTGGACTGGGCGACGCAGGGGTCGGCGCGTGCGCTGGGCCGCACCGACATCGGCGTGCTCGCGCCGGGCAAGCAGGCGGACCTGGCGATGTTCCGGCAGGACGACCTGCAGTTCTCCGGCAGCCATGACCCGCTCTCCGCACTCCTGCTGTGCGGGACCGAGCGTGCGGACCGCGTGATGGTCGGCGGGCAGTGGCGGGTCGAGGGCGGCCAGGTCGTCGGGCTCGACGTGCCCGCGCTCGTCGCCGAGCACTCGGCGGCCGCCCGGGCGCTCGTGGCCGGGTAGGCGCGAGGAGACGCATGAGCGCGCCCACTCTGCGCACCGGGCGTCGCGTCATCCCTGGTCACCCGACGTCGCCGAGGTCCCGGCCGTCGGGGTCAGGATCCGGATCGGGGTCCGGGTCCGGGTCCGGGACGTCGTTCACATCGAGGCGGGATCGGGCACGCGGTTCGATGGACGAACGGTCCGGCGGATCGTGGCCGACGACGACGTCGTGCTGGCCCTGCTCACCATTGGGCGCGGCGACAGGCTTGCCATCAGGTACGTACCGCTGCGCGGGGACCCATGAGCACGGTGGGCCGTGCTCGCGGTGCGGGTCCCGCACGGCTCGGAGATCGCCGCCGGCGCCTGTGCGCATGAGCACCACCCCCTCCGGCGGCTCGGCCGGTGCGGCCAGATGTGTGGGCGCGGCCCGGTACTCGTGCCCCGTCGGGGTACGCACGGTCAGCGAGGTCGCGGTCGTGGTGTGCGACCAGCCCAGCAGCTCCTTGATGAGGTTGCAGCGCTGACACAGGCCCGATGCGTTGTCCAGACTCGTCGCCCCGCCCTCGGACCAGCGCATCGCATGGTCGATCTGCCGCAAAGGTGCGCCACAGTACGGGTTACGACAGTCGTCGTCGCGCAGCAGCACCATCCGCCGTAGCCGGCGGCTGAAGATCCGGGATCGGGCGTCCATCTTCGTGATCAGTCCCGTGGCCGGCTCGGTCCAGATCCGACGCAGGTCCACGTCCCGGGCGCTGGCCTCTGTGAGCATGTCCCGCGCCACCCGGGCCGGGATCGGTCCCTGGCCGGGCATCCAGGCAGGCTCGTCGCCGCCGACGAGGGTCTGGTCGGTCATCACAAGAGTCAGATCGACGTCCCGCGGCGCCGAGGCGCCCACACCGGTGACCCGCTCGACGAGCAGATCGGCCACCAGCTGTCCGCGGGTCCGGCCGTCCGCGGAGGACCTGGCGGAGGCGGCATCGGCAACGGCGGCCCCGTCATCAGGAATCGCGCCGGCATCACCCTGCCCTGCGAGGACCTGATCGGCCTCCTGGACCAACGAGTCGTGGACGCGGCGCCCCTCGGCCACGGGCAGATGCGCGGTCAGGAAACACATCCCCGGTTCGGTGGCAGGACGTATCGTCACCCGGCGCGAGCGCCGCGCCTCCTCCGCCCGCCTGGCGGCGGCCTCCCCGTCCAACCGGTGAGCGATGCGCCGGGCCCGGTACCGCACCTGCCGGTCCGACAGCGAGTCCAGGACCGGCGCCAGCTCCTCATCGGCCACCCGCCGATCGGCCGGCTCCAGGTCCACCAGCTCCGCGACCAGCAGGTGGGCCCGAGTCTCGCTGAGGCGCCCGGACTCCATGAGCGCCAGCGCATGGGGCATGTCGTCGACGATCACCCGACCGGCCTTCAACCGCCGCTGCCCGGTCGACGGCGACTCGCGCCGTGCCAGCGCCACCTCCTCGGCGAGCCCCACCCCTGCCGCGCCCGCGGGACACCGTTGACGTCCTCACGGGTGCGGCGCAGCACTTCGACCACCGCTGTGGCCCGCACCTGCACCGCTGCGGCCGCTGCCTTGAGCCCCTCCGCGGCCGCGATCACCTCGATCGCGGCGGCCTCGGTGGTGATCTCGACCCCGGTCAGCGCCTCGGTCACCACACGCATGCCCGCGGCCGTGGGGACGACGTCGGCCACCAGCTCCCGCTGCATGGCGCCCCACCACTGCGTGTCCACGTCGCCCTCCCCTCGCACCGTCGCGTTCGGTATCGATCTACTCCGGACGCTACCGACGACCAGCGACAACGAACAGCGACCAACTCCACTGTTGGGGATGAACGTGCACCAATGATGCCTGTGGATACCTCGCGGCACGATGCACGTGCGGCCCGGGCGGATGTCGAACGCGCGGGAGTCGCCGACAAGCCGAGCAATCCGATCCATCTCGAGGCGGCGCTGCGGCTCACCCGTCCTGGTGCCGTCATCGTCATCGACAACGTGGTGCGGGACGGAGCGGTGGTCGACCCCTCCCTCGAAGCGACCGCCGTTCAGACGGTCGGCGTCAAGGGCTGGGACGGACTCATCGTCCTTCGACGGCGGTAGGCATCGGGCTCGTCCCGTCGACGTCGGTCGTGGTCCATTCGCGAGGGACGACGGTCCCGCTCCCCCAGCCGCGCGCGATCTCGCCGCCCTCGAGGACCTGCACGAGGGACGCGGCCACGCTGATGGCGATGACCTCGGGAGTCTTGCCCGAGATGCCGGGGCTCCCGATGGGGCTGTGGATCGACTCGATCGCGGCGGCGTCGTGGCCGGCCTCGCCCAGCCGCTTCCGGAAGCGCAGCCACTTGGCGCGCGACCCGATGAGGCCGACGCTGCCCAGGTCGCCGCGCGTGATGGCAGCGTCGCAGAGGAACAGGTCTTCGGAGTGGTCGTGACTCATGATCATCACGTGGGAGCCCGCGGGCAGCCCGCGCAGGACGACCTCGGGCGCCGGCGCGTGGTGACGGTGGACGGTGGCGCTCCCGACGACGTCGGCGAGCCGCTCGGCGTCGACCATCTCCGCCCGGCTGTCCACGAGGTGGAGCGAGACGGGCAGACGCGCGAGGATCCGTCCGAGCTCCAGGCCGACGTGCCCGAGGCCGAACACGGCGATCGAGGGTCGGGCGACGAACGGCTCGAGCAGCACGGTGACGTCGCCGCCGCAGCACTGGGTGCCGTGCGCGTTGTCGGCGTGCTCGTTGAGCCCGAACGACATCTGCTCGGGCGCGGTCAGGCCCTCGACGATGACCTCGCGGCCACGCTCGACGACGCTCGCCTCGAGGTTGCCCCCACCGACGCTGCCCCAGGTCCCGTCGACGCCGACCACCATCTTGGCGCCCGACTCGCGCGGGGCGTGCCCGCGCACCGTGAGCACGGTGGCGAGCACGCCGGGCCGCCCCTCCTCGCGGAGGAGCTGCAGCGCGGCGAGCCAGTCCATCAGGCCCCCGCGACCGGGACCGGTGTCGCGCCCGGGCGAGAGGTGTCGCTCCGGGTCGCGGCGCCGTTGGTCTCGGCACCGTTCGTCTCGGCACCGTTCGCGTCGGCGCCGTGGTGCACTCCGGCCGTGGCCGGGGATCCCGGGACGCCGTCGACGTCGTCGCCGGGTGCTCGGGCGGCCTCGATCGCCCAGTAGACGGCCTCGGGGGTCGCGGGGCTCGCGAGCCGCACCTCGCGGCCGCCCGGGCCGAATGCGGCCACCGCCTCGCGCAGCGCCTCGCGCACCGCGAACGCGAGCAGCAGCGGCGGCTCGCCGACGGCCTTGGAGCCGTAGACCACCCCGGTCTCCTCCGCGCGCTCGAGGAAGTGCACGTTGAGCTCCTCGGGCATCTCGGAGAAGCTCGGCAGCTTGTACGTGCTCGCGGCCTGGGTGGCGAGCCGGCCACGCCTGTCGGAGTCCGACTGGTCCCAGACCAGCTCCTCCTGCGTGAGCCAGCCGACGCCCTGGACGTAGCCGCCCTCGACCTGCCCGACGTCGACGAGCGGGGAGAGGCTGTCCCCGACGTCGTGCACGATGTCGGTGCGCAGGAAGCGGTAGGCGCCGTCGAAGCCGTCGACCTCGACCTCGGAGACGGCCACGCCGTAGGCGAAGTACCGGAAGGGCTCACCCTGGAACGTCTTGGCGTCCCAGTGCAGGCCGGGCGTGCGGAAGTAGCCGGCCGCGAACAGCGGCACGCGCTGGAAGTACGCCTTGTGGGCCAGCTCGGCGAACGTCAGCTCGGCGTCGCCCACGCCCAGCGCGGTGACCCGGCTGCCGGAGAACCGCACGTCCTCGGGGTGGCAGTTGAACTGCCGGGCAGCGACCTCGGCCATGTTGCCGCGGATCTGCTCGCAGGCGTTCTTCACCGCACCGCCGTTGAGGTCGGCGCCGGTGCTGGCCGCCGTCGCAGAGGTGTTGGGCACCTTGTCGGTGCGGGTCGGTGCGAGCCGCACGTCCTCGAGGTTGACACCCAGGGCGGTGGCGGCGACCTGCCGCATCTTCGTGTGCAGCCCCTGCCCCATCTCGGTGCCGCCGTGGTTGATGAGCACCGAGCCGTCCTTGTACACGTGCACGAGCGCCCCCGCCTGGTTGAAGGCCGTGAGGTTGAACGAGATGCCGAACTTCACCGGAGTCATCGCGATCGCCCGCTTGGTGAACCGGTGGCTCGCGTTGAACTCGGCCACGCGGGCCGTCCGCTCGGCGTGGTCGGAGGAGTCGAGCGCCTGCTGCCACAGGGCCTCGAGCCGCTCGGCGTGCCGCACGGGCATCCCGTAGGGCGTGGACTGGCCGGGCGCGTAGAAGTTCCGGCGGCGCAGCTCGCCCGGCTCGATGCCCAGCAGCGGGGCGCACCGGCCGAGGATGTCCTCCATGACGAGCGCGCCCTGCGGGCCGCCGAAGCCGCGGAACGCGGTGTTCGACTGCTTGTGGGTCTGCGCGATGCGCCCGTGGATGCGGGCGTCGGGGATGAAGTAGGCGTTGTCGATGTGGCACAGCGCCCGGGCGAGGACCGGCTCGGACAGGTCGAGGGACCATCCGCCGTCGGCCGTGAGGGTGGCGTCCAGCCCCACGATCCTGCCGTCCTCGTCGAACCCGATGTCCCACGTGGCGTGGAAGCCGTGCCGCTTGCCGGTCATCGTCAGGTCCTGCGTGCGGGTGTAGCGCACGCGCACCGGACGGCCCGTGAGCACGGCGCCGAGGGCGGCGACGGCGGCCGGCCCGTTGGCCTGGGCCTCCTTGCCGCCGAAACCGCCGCCCATCCGCAGGCTCTGGACGGTCACGGCGTGGTTGTGCAGGCCGAGGACGTGGGCGATGATCTCCTGCGTCTCCGAGGGGTGCTGGGTGGAGGACTGGACGAAGACCTGCCCGCCCTCGTCGACCTTGGCGAGCGCGGCCTGCGTCTCGAGGTAGAAGTGCTCCTGGCCGGCGAACTCGAACTCGCCGGAGAAGCGGTGGGCCGCGGTCGCGAGGGCCGACTCGGCGTCGCCGCGGACGATCGTCGGCCGCGAGCCCTGGAACGACTCCGTGGCGATGGCCTCCGTCAGGCTGAGCGTGGAGGGCAGCGGCTCGTAGTCGACCTCGACGGCCTCGGCGCCGAGCCGGGCCGCCTCGAGGGTCTCGCCGAGCACCCAGCACACGGCGTGCCCGTGGTGCATGACCTCCGGCGGGAACAGGGGCTCGTCGGCCTTCGTACCGGCGTCGTTGGTGCCGGGGACGTCGTCCGCCGTGAGCACCCGCACGACGCCGGGGACGTCGTAGGCGGGCTCGGGCCGCAGGGACGTGATGCGCGCGTGCGCGTGCGGTGCCTGCACCGGCCAGGCGTGCAGGACGCCGTGCGTGGAGACCGTGAGGTCGTCCGTGTACAGGGCGGTCCCGGTGACGTGCTGGGACGCGCTCTCGTGCGGGACGCTGCGGCCGACAACCGGGTTGACGGGACGCTCGGACAGAGCACTCATCGGGCCACCTCCAGGACCTCGGACGGGCTGTTCTCGACATAGAAGCGGCACAGGGCCTGACCGAGCATCGCGCTGCGGTAGCGCGAGCTCGCACGGTGGTCGTCCATCGGCGTGCCCTCGCCGGACATCACCTGGGCCGCGGCGGAGACGGTCTCCTCGCTCCACGGTCGGCCCCGCAGCGCGTCCTCGGTGGCGAGCGCCCGGACCGGGGTGGCGGCGATGCCGCCGACGCCGATGCGGATGTCCGACACGAGGCCGTCCTCGATCCGGGCGGCGATCGCGACGGCGACGCTCGAGATGTCGTCGAAGCGCCGCTTGGCGATCTTGTAGAAGGCGGTGGTCGGCGCGAGCGACAGCGGGATCCGCACCGCCTTGATGATCTCGCCGGGCTCACGCACCGTCTGGCGGTACCCGGTGAAGTACTCGGCCAGGTCGACCACGCGCTCGCCGCCGCGGGAGGCCAGCACGAGGGAGGCGCCGAGCGCGAGCAGCGCCGGCGGCGCGTCGCCGATGGGCGAGCCGGTGCCGAGGTTGCCGCCGAACGTGGCGCCGTTGCGGATGAGGCGCGAGGCGAACAGCGGGAAGAGCTCGGCCAGGACCGGGATCTCGCCGTCGAGCTCGCGCTCGACCTCCGAGAGCGTGAGGGCCGCCCCGATCTCGACGTGGTCCGGGGTCCGGGTGAGGTCGCGCAGCTCGGCGAGCCGGTCGACCGCGAGCAGCACCGGCGGGCGCGTGTGCCGGAGGTTGAGCTCGACGCCGACGTCGGTCGCCCCGGCCACGATCTGCGCGTCCGGCTGCTCGGCGAGCCGGTCGAGGAGGTCGGTCAGGGTCGCGGGCCGGTGGAACTCGGCCTCGCCCGCGGCGTAGGCCGTGGCGCGGGCCGCGGGCCCGGCGGCGTCGAGGCGCTGCGCGAGCGGGTCCTCCGACTCCGGGGAGCCCAGCGCGTAGGCGGCGTCGCGGATCGGCCGGTAGCCGGTGCAGCGGCAGAGGTTGCCGGACAGGGAGTGGATGTCGAAGCCGTTGGGGCCCGTCTCGTGGGCGTGGGCGTCGCTGGTGTCGGCGGGCACCGCGGCGGTCTCCACGACCGTCGTCGCACCGGCCGGCGTCGATCCCGTGACGGTCCCGACGCTCCCGTCCGTGCCGTCGGAGCCTGCGGCGAGGTTGACCTCGGCGTCGGCCGGTGCACCGGTGCGCTCGGGGCGGTAGTACTCCGCGGCCATCGAGCAGATGAACCCGGGCGTGCAGTAGCCGCACTGCGACCCGCCGCGGTCGGCCATCTCGCGCTGGACGGGGTGCAGGTCCTCGACGGCGCAGGCGCCCTCGGCGGTGCCCAGGCCCTCGCTCGTGACGATCTCCTGGCCGTCGAAGGCCAGCGCCGGCGGGAGGCAGGCGTTGACGGAGGTCCACCGGGTGCGGTCCTCGCCGTCCGGGCGGGCCACGAGTACCGCGCACGCGCCGCACTCACCCTCGGCGCACCCCTCCTTCGCCCCGGTCAGGCCGAGCGAGCGCAGCCAGTCGAGGAGGTTCGTGTGCACGGGGGCGCCGTCGATCTCGCGGTCCTCACCGTTGACGTTCACCGTGATGCGGGCCATTGCTCACTTCCTTGTCGAGCTGCAGCGTCGTGCGTGGGGAGTGCGCATCCCCGGCCGAACGGCCGTCGCGTCCGCGTACGGGGCCTCACGACATCCCCGGCGCGTGCGGTCGACACTACTCTCGCGACACCCGGTCGGCAAGATTCTGGAAGATTAATTTCGTATCGTGAAGTTCAACACGATGGTTGAAATCGCGCGGGTGAGGCGCGCGCGGGGGCCCGTCGGACCGCTCAGCTGCCGCGGTAGGTCGAGTAGGCGAACGGGCTGAGCAGGCAGGGCACGTGGTAGTGGTCGCGACCGGCCTCGACGAAGAAGTCGATCGTCACCGACGGGAAGAACGTCTCCCGACCCTGGGCTCGGAAGTAGTCGCCCGAGGCGAACGAGATGCGGTAGGTGCCCGCCTCGAGCGCCTCGGGGCCGAGGTCGCCGATGCGGCCGTCCTCGTTCGTCGTGCCGCTCGCCACGTCGGTGGCGGCGTCGCCGTCGAGGCGCTGCAGGCGAACGGCGATGCCGGCGGCCGGGACCCCGGTGACGGCGTCGAGGACGTGGGTGGTGACGTGCGAGGTCATGACAGTTCTCCCTGGAGTCGAAGGACGGCGATCTCGCGCAGCTGCTCGGCGGCGACGCGACGTTCGGTGGCGGGGTCGTTGGTCAGGCGCTGCTCGAGGGCGGCGAGGATCTCCTCGGCGTCCCGGCCGGCGGCGCGGATGAGGAAGACGTGGCCGAACCGCTCCTCGTAGGCGAGGTTGCCGGCGCGGAGCCGCTCGGCGACGGAGGCGTCCCCGGCGTCGACCCCGGACTGCTCGCGCGCGGAGTGGGCCGCGTCGGCGTCGTCACCGCTCGCCCGCTCGCCGATGCGCGGGTGGCGGGCCAGGGCGCCGTCGACCTCGCCGTCGGTCCACGGGTCGGCGGCGGTCCGGGCGGCGTGCAGCACGTCGTCGGCACCCGCGTACGGGCGGCCGGCGACGATCTCGTCGGCCCAGCGCGGCACGCGCACGCAGGCCAGGAGCGTCTCGCGGGCGGCGTCCGCGTCGTCGTTGAAGGTGCTCAGGGTGGTCGTCATGCGGCTACCTCGTGATAGTTTCGGATAGCGGAATACAACTTCCGACTATTGCAACGTATGGGCACCGGATCGGCGCTGTCAACAACGATCCTCGCCGATCCGGGGGGCGGACGCCCGCGGGCCCGTGGCAGCATGCCGAGAGAGCCGACCCGGAAGGATCACCGATGACCGAGCCGACGTACTGGGCCACCCACGGCGGCCACCCGCCGCAGACCGACCTGCTCACCGACCGCGCCATGTTCCGCGAGGCGTACGCCGTCATCCCGCGCGGCACCCAGCGGGACATCGTCACCTCGAACCTGCCGCACTGGAGCGGCACCCGGCTGTGGGTCCTCGCGCGCCCGCTGACCGGGTTCGCCGAGACGTTCTCGCAGTACCTCATGGAGGTCTCCCCCGGCGGCGGGTCGCAGCGCCCCGAGGAGGACCCGGACGCCGAGGCCGTCCTGTTCGTCATGGAGGGCGAGCTCACGCTGACCCTGGGCGAGTCCGCGGGCGAGGCAGCCGGAGAGCACCACATGACGCCGGGCGGCTACGCGTTCGTCGCCCCCGGGGAGACCTGGACGGTGGCCAACGACGCCGCGGAGCCCGTGCGGTTCATGTGGATCCGCAAGTCCTACCAGCGGGTCGACGGCGTCGACGTGCCCGAGTCGTTCGTGACCAACGAGCGCGACGTCGAGCCCACCCCGATGCCGGACACCGAGGGCAGGTGGGCCACGACGCGCTTCGTCGACCCGACCGACGTCCGCCACGACATGCACGTGACGATCGTGACGTTCCTGCCTGGCGGCATCATCCCGTTCGCCGAGACCCACGTGATGGAGCACGGGCTGTACGTGCTCCAGGGACAGGCCGTGTACCGCCTCAACGAGGACTGGGTCGAGGTCCAGGAGGGCGACTTCATGTGGCTGCGCGCCTTCTGCCCCCAGGCCTGCTACGCGGGCGGGCCCGCCCCGTTCCGCTACCTGCTCTACAAGGACGTCAACCGGCACGTCCCGCTCGGCCTGGGCGGCATGCACCGGTAGGCGTCAGTCGGCCCCGCGGCGCAGCAGCCGGCCCCGCGGGGTCTCGGCGTCGACCTCGGTTCCGCGCACGAACGTGCGGCGCACCTGGCCGGCGAGCTCCTTGCCGTCGTAGGCGGAGATCGGATTGCGGTGGCGCAGCTCCTTGGCGACCACGACGAACTCCTCGTCCGGTGCGAGCACCGCGAGGTCGGCGTCCTGCCCGGGGGCGATGCGCCCCTTGCGCACCAGGCCCAGCCGGTCCGCGGGGCGGGAGGACATCCACTCGACGACCCGCTCGAGGGCGATGCCCCGGCGGCGGGCCTCGGTCCACACGATCGGCAGCCCGAGCTGGACCGAGGAGATCCCGCCCCACGCGACGGCGAAGTCGCCGCGCTCGAGATCCTTGAGCTCGACGGTCGAGGGCGAGTGGTCGCTGGCCACGTAGTCGATCGTGCCGTCGAGCAGCCCCTCCCAGAGGAGCTCCCGGTTGCTCTCCTCGCGGATCGGCGGGCAGCACTTGTGCGTGGTGGCGCCGTCCGCGACCTCCTCGGCGCTCAGGGCCAGGTAGTGCGGGCAGGTCTCGGCGGTGATGTCGACGCCGTCGGCCTTCGCGCTGCGCAGCATCGGCAGGGCGTCGGAGGAGGACAGGTGCAGGACGTGGCTGCGGCCGCCGGTCCAGCGGGTGCGCTCGACGAGCTGGGCGATCGCCAGGTTCTCGGCGCCGCGCGGGCGGGACGCGAGGAAGCTGCCGTAGCCGGCGCCCGCGGCGGCGGGTGCCCGGCCGATCGAGCGGTCGTCCTCGGCGTGGACGATCATCATCGCGCCGAGGCGGGTCAGCTCGGTGAGGTGCTCCTCGAGCTCGTCGGCCTCGAGGTGGGGGAACTCGTCCACGCCCGAGCCGGACAGGAAGCACTTGAAGCCGAACACGCCGTCCTCGTGCAGGTCCGCGAGGTCCGGCACGTTGCCGGGGACGGCGCCGCCCCAGAAGCCGACGTCGACGAAGACCTGCGGCGCCGCGACGAGGCGCTTGTACTCCAGCGCCGGCCGGTTGACGGTCGACGGGATCGAGTTCAGCGGCATGTCGACGATCGTGGTGACGCCGCCGGCGGCAGCGGCGCGGGTCGCGCTCGCGAAGCCCTCCCACTCGGTGCGGCCGGGCTCGTTGACGTGGACGTGGGCGTCCACGAGGCCGGGCAGGAGGACCTCGTCGTCCGCCAGCTCGATCACGGTGTCGCCGACCAGGCCGGCGCCGAGGGGCTCGACGGCCACGATGCGCCCGTCCCGCACCGCGACCTCGCGCGAGGCGAACCCGTCCGGGCCGTGCACGCGGCGCCCGCGCACGACGAGGTCCGCCGTGCCGTCCTCGCGCCTGCCGGCCGGGCCGTCCTCGCGCGCAGCCGCCTGGCCGTGCTCGGCGAGGTACTCGCGGATCTGGGCGCGGACCCGCTCCGGGTCGTTGACGTCGGCGATGCCGCGCCGGGGCGGGGCGGAGGTCGTCTCGTCGGTCATCTGATCTCCCTCGATCGCTCGGCGGGGCCGTCAACCGACCGCTCCGCGGCTTCCTGCCGGTCCGCCATCATCGCACGCATGGATTCCACTTCGTGAGATCCACCTTCTGCACAACGGAAGCGTAGGCCGACGCAGGAGCGCCGGTCAATCGCCGCGCGACTACCCTCGCACTGCAAGCCCGACGCAGCCCGAGGAGCAGCATGTCGATCGACCCCACCACCCCGGACGCCGGACGGGCCACGGACGTCCTCGCCCGGTTCGTCGCCGACGACGGCGAGCGCCGCAGGAAGGTGCGCCGCCAGCTCCTCGTCCTGCTCGGCTTCACGGCGCTGGCCGTCGTGTGCATCGCCGGCCTCGTCTCCGGGGAGGTCACGCGCCGACTGTTCGCGATCCTCCTGCTCGGCGCGGTCGGCGTGATCGGCGCGGGCGGGACGCTGGTGGCCCTCGTGCGGCTGCGCAACGACCGGCGCACCGGCGAGGACGCGATCGACCTCCTCGTGGAGGACTCCGGCCTCGTCGGTCCGGGCGGCCTGGCGGTCCCGTGGTCCGAGGTGGCCGGCGTCGAGATGTCCGCCGCCGGCGTCGTGCGGATCCTGCTCACCGATCCGCGCACCACCCTGGAACGGACGACGACGCCGCGCCAGGCGGCGGCGGTGCGCACCTCCGACGGCGCGCCGCACGTCCTCGTCGAGCTCGGTGCGCGCGACGCGGACGAGCTCGCCCACCTCCGGGCGGTGCTCGACGCCGAGCTGGCCCCGCGCGGTCAGCGGGTCGGGGAGATCGCCGGCTGACGACCGGAACGACCGAGGCGGCCCCGAGCGACCCTCTACCCTCGGGGACGATGCCGGACCGACCGCCCTCCCCCACCACACCCCGCACGGGCGCCCCGACCCAGGAACGGCTGCACTGGGTCGACGCCGCCAAGGCCGCGGCGATCATCCTCGTCGTCGCCTACCACCTCGGGGGCGCGGGCATGGACCGGCTGCTCCCGAACCCGGACGGCTTCGGCTCGGTGTTCTGGACCCGGGCGAACGACGTGCTCCTGCCGATGCGCATGCCGCTCTTCTTCCTCACCGCAGGCCTCCTCGCGCACCGCGCCGTCCGACGGCCCTGGCCGGTGGTCGCCCGCAGCCGGGTCCTCGTGCTGCTGTGGCCCTACGTGCTGTGGAGCCTGGCGTTCGCCTCCTTCGCCGGCTTCGCCTACCAGCCCGCCGCGCCCGAGGCCTACGCGCTCGACCGGCTCAAGGCGATCCCGTTCGCCGGCACCGCCTACTGGTTCCTCGCCGTGCTCGTCGTGTTCTTCGTGACGGCCAAGCTCCTGCGCCGGTGGCCGGCCGTGGTGCTCGGCCTCACGCTCGTGCTCGCCGCCACGGCCCCCTACCTGGAGCCGGTCATCGAGGAGTCGGTGCCGTCGCTGGCCACCTACGCGGTCGTACGGGTGGCCCGGTACGCGTTCTGGTACTTCCTCGGCTGCTACGCGTTCTCTGCCGTCAAGCGGCTCTCCGAGCTCCCGCCGTGGCCCGTGCTGCTGATCGGCGGGTCCGCCTTCACCGGGCTGACCGCCGTCGCCCTCCTCGCCGGCCTCGACCGGCCGCTGGCGTTCCCGCTGTCCGTCGCCGGGCTGGCCGCGGCGGTCGGCGGCTCGGTCCTGGCCGTGCGCAGCGGCCGGGTGCGGACCGTCTCGCGCTACATCGCCGGGAGAACGCTGCCGATCTACCTCGTGCACCCGGTACTCATCAACCTCGTGGTGCTGGCGGCGTTGCTCCTCGGCGGCCCGCTCCCCCCGAACGACGCGTTGGCGACCTGGCTGACGCCCGTGCTGGTGGCCGTGAGCGTCGCCGTGTCCGTCGTCGTCTACGACGCGGCGATGCGCACGCCCCTGCGGGTCCTCTTCCAGCCGCCGGAGCGGCTCACGGCCGTCCGCGCGTGACGAGCGCGGCGACGGCGTCCGACCACGCGGTCATCTGGTTCTCGGCCCCCAGCTCCCGCGCGGCAGCGGCGGAGCCGGCCTTCCAGCGGGCCACCTCGTCCGCGTCGAGCCGGTCGAGCAGGGCGGTGAGGTCGGCCTCGGTGTACCCCTCGGTCACCGCGCCCAGGCCGTGGCCGTGCACGAGGGCGGCCATCTCGGGGTTCGGCCCCACGACGATGCCGAGACGGGCCTGGACGAAGTCGAAGAACTTGTTCGGCAGCGTCCACTCGAGGTTGAAGGTCACCGGTGGGACGAGGAACAGCCCGACGTCGTAGCCCGCGAGGGTCTCGACGAGCCCGTCGGCCGGGACGGCGTCGTGCAGGGTGACGCGGTCCGAGGTCTCGGCGAGGGCCGCGAGCTCGGCGAGGTAGGTGGGATCGGACGGCATGAGGTAGAGGTCGAGCGTGGCCCCGGAGGTCGAGGCCGTCACGGCGCGCATCATCACCTCGATGGCCCGCACCCGCGTCGCCCCGCCGGAGTGGACGAGGCGCACCGGGGTACCGACCGGCGTCGGGCTCGCGTCCCGGAAGGGGGCGGCGTTGACGACGACGCCGGCGTCGACGCCGTACTCCCGCGCGTACTCCTCGGCCAGGCCGCGACCGACCGTGGTGACGGAGTCGCACAGGGGCAGGAAGGTCCGGATCAGCCACCGGTAGTAGGGCGCGACGAACAGCTTCCAGCGCGGGGACGCCTCGTGCTGGCGCGGCGCGTACTCGTGGAGGTCGGCGTGGACGCCGGCGTTCGGCCGCAGCGCGAGCGCGAGCGGCACGGTGTCGGCGTCGTTGGCGACGACGACGTCGAAGAACCCGGCCGGCAGCTGGTCCCGCAGGTAGGAATTGACCGAGTTCCGTCGGTAGACGGCGGCGAACCGCCGCTGCATGAGCAGCGCCCGGTCCTTGTGCCAGGCGACGAGATCGTCGGGGATGCGGACGTGGGCCGCCACCCCGTCCGGCTCCGGGCCGTAGCCGCACGACGTGACGTCGTAGGTCCGCGCGAGCAGCCGGATCTGCCGCAGCAGCCGGGCGTCGGAGACCAGGGTCGAGTACGAGATCACGAGCACCGACGGTCGCGGGTCCGGCGCGGGGGCGGCATGCGTCATGGCGCCCATGTTCCCACCCGTGGCCCGGGTCGACCGGCACACTGTCGGCATGAGCCCCAGCCTGCGTGACGTCGTGGCCGCCGGCGTGCGGCGCCTCCCGACCGACCGGCGCGAGGCGGTGGAGCGACGCCTGTTCGTCCGTGAGCTCCGCGCGGCCGGCGACCTCGTCCCCTTCCTCCCGGAGGAGCGCCAGGCCGGCCTGCTCGTCGGGCCGACGAACACGGCGGGCCAGGGCTTCCTGTGGGCGCGCGCGGTCGAGGCGCACCTCGCGGGCGTCGCCGCGCGGTCGGTGACGCTGCAGCGGCCCGGCGGAGTCGACCGGTTCTCCTACCCGGCCGACGTCCGGCTGCCGCTCGCGCTGCGCCCGGGACGAGCGGCCTGGCGCGACGGGGTGCTCGCGCGCTTCAGCCACGTCCTGCTCGAGACCGGTTACTCCCCCACCGCGATGACGACGGCGGTGGCGGACGGGGCGGAGATCGCCGCCTACCGGGCGGCCGGCGTGGCACCTGCCGTGGTCCTCCACGGCTCCGAGATCCGGGACCCGGTCCGCCACGCCGAGCTCTACCCGACGAGCCCCTACCGGTCGGCGGTCACGGTCGACGACGACGCGCTGGACCGGATCCGTGCCGCGCAACGGCTCCTCGAGGTCGAGGACCTGCCGATCTTCGTCTCGACGCCGGACCTGCTCGACCTCGCCCCCGGCGCCACGCTGCTGCCGGTCGTCGTCGACGTCGAGGGGTTCGGCGCCCCGCACACGGTGCCGGCGCTCGGCCACCAGCGGCCGATCGTGGTGCACGCGCCGTCGAACCCGGCGCTCAAGGGGACGGCCGTCATCGAGCCGGAGCTCGAGCGGCTCGACGCCGCCGGGCGGATCACCTACCGGCGGCTCGAGGGGGTGGTGCACGAGCAGATGCCGGAGTTCGTCGCCGGCGCGGACATCGTGGTCGACCAGATCCTCCTCGGGGCGGTCGGCGCGCTCGCAGCGGAGGCGATGGCGGCGGGGCGTCTCGTCGTCGGGCACGTGCACGAGCGGGTCCGGTCCCGGCTCGACGGCGAGCTGCCGGTCATCGACGCCACCCCGGAGACCTTCGCGGAGGTGATGGAGGAGATCCTGCGGGATCGCGACCGGTTCACCGAGGTCGCGGCGACCGGCCCGTCATGGGCTCGGACGCACCACGACGGGCGGGCGTCAGCGGCCGCGCTGGCGCCGTTCCTCGGGGTCGCGGAGACCTGGTCCGGTCGATAGCATCAAACCCAAGACTGCTATCATCATGGCATGAAGCAGATCATCACCCGGCTCGACGAGCCGCTGGCCGATGCGGTCAAGGCACACGCCGCCATGACCGGTGAGTCCGTCAACGCATTCGTCACCCGGCTGCTTCGGGCTGCCGTCGACGGCCGACAGGCGTGGAAGGACGAGGCGATCGCTGCCGGACGGTTGACGTCCCGCGCCGCACGACCCGCACCGCACCCCCAACTGGAGGTCTCCACGCCTCCCGGGTACGCGTCGGATCTCGTGTCCGCGGAACGCGACGAGCGGTGATCATCTACATCGACACCAGCGCGCTCGCCCGGGTCTATCTGGGCGACCAGTCCGACTCCGCCCGACTGACACAGGTCGTGTATGAGCACGAGGACCCGGTGATCACCAGCGAGCTGACGGACGTCGAGATCGCGAGCGCGTTCGCACGGGCGACTCGGCAAGGCACGATCGACGCATCCACGGCAGCCACCCTGATGGATCGATATGCCGCCGACACATCCGACATCGGACCCGTCGGTGTCGTCGCCCTGGATGGCGCCACGCTCGCCCTCGCGCAGCGGTATGTCCTCAGCACACCGGTGCGTTCCCTGGATGCGATCCACTTGGCCGCATGTGCGCAGTTCCGCGAGTCAACGCCGGACGAGGTGCGTCTGCTCTCACGCGACCGCCGGCAGAACGACGCGGCCCAAGCGATCGGCATCGCCCTGGCCGACGTCTAGCCTGCCAGCAGCTTCTCGATCGCGGCACCCCACTTCTCGACCTCGGCCTCCGCGGCGAGGTCCTGCGCCACGGCGTGGCTCGCGGCCTTGAATCGCGCGACCTCGTCCCGGTCGAGCCCGGCGAGCGTCGCCTCGATGTCGTCGACCGCGAACCCGCCGGTGACGACGCCGAGGCCGTGCGTCCGGGTGAGCTCCGCCATCTCCGGGCTCGGGCCGGTGACGATGCCGAGCCGCGCCTGCACGAAGTCGAAGAACTTGTTCGGCAACGTCCACTCGAGGTTGAACGTCACGGGAGGCACGACAAAGATACCGGCGTCGTAGCGGTTGAGAGTCTCGACGAGCTCCGCGTACGGGACCGGATCGAGGATGCGGACGTTGCTCGTGGCGGCCGCGAGCTCCTCTAGCTCGGCCAGGTGCGTGGGGTCGGACTTCATGAGGTACATGTCGAGCTCGACGACGTCGGAGGCCCGACCCGCTGCCTCGATCGTCAGTTCGAGGTGCCTGCGCCGCAGCGAGACTCCCGAGTGCACCAGGCGGATCCGCTCACCGACGGTCCCGGGCTCCAGGTCGTAGTAGGGCGTCGCGTTCGTCACCACCTCGACGTCCATCCCGGTGATCCGCTGGTACTCCCGCGCGAGACCGCCGGAGACGGTAGAGAGCGAACGGCACCGGGGCAGGTACCGCTTGCAGAGCGAGAGGTAGTACGGCCCGATCCGGCGGCGCCAGGCGTCCTGCTCCTCGCGCCAGCGCGGGAAGTACTCGTGCATGTCGGCGTGGACCCCGAACCGCGGGCGCGTGCCGAGCGCGACCGGAACGGCCTCGAAGTCGTTGGCGAGGGCGATGTCGAACTCCCTGCCCTTGAGCAGCTCGCGCGCCTTGCGCATACCGCGCTGCGCCCACAGCGCGAGCCGGTAGATGCGCGAGGTGATGAGGCGGCCGTCGAGCTTGTTCGTGTGGGTGAGCGGCAGTTCGATGTGCTCGGCCACGCCCTCGGGCGCCGGCCCGAACCCGCACGTCGTCACCTCGTATCGGTCCGCGAAGTAGCTGACCTGTTTGAGGACGCGGGGGTCGGTCGCGATCTTCGAGAACGAGATGATGAGCATCCGCGTCGGCTGGGTCATGGGCGCGATTGTTCCATCCGGCGCAGCCCGGTCGCGCCGCGCCCGACTACGCCAGGCCCGCGAGGTTGGCCTGGTGCGCGAACTCGGGGTGCGCGGCGACGACCTCCTCGAACGTGCCGCGCGCGGCGATCGTGCCCCCGGTCATGAAGCAGACCTCATCGGCGTGCCGGATGGTCGACAGCCGGTGGGCGACGGTGACGACCGTGACCTCGCCGTGCAGCTCGCGCAGGGCGTGGGTGACGGCCTCCTCCGTGGCGGTGTCGAGCGCGGAGGTGGCCTCGTCCATGACGAGCACGAGCGGGTCGGTGTAGAGGGCGCGGGCGATGCCCAGGCGCTGGCGCTGGCCCCCGGAGAACGCGAGCCCGCGCTCGCCGACCAGCGTGTCGAGGCCGCCGCGCTCCTCGACGGCGTCGAGCAGCTGGGCGCGACGCAGGCACTCGCGCACGCGATCCTCGTCGATCGTCGAGCCCCAGGCCAGCGCGACGTTCTGCGCGATCGACCCGTTGAACAGGGAGACGTCCTGGGGGACGTAGCCCACGCGGGAGCGCCAGTCCGCGAGCACGTCGTCGAGATCCTGGTCGCCGATGAGCATCGTTCCCTCCTGCGGGACGAGCAGCCCGAGCAGGATGTCGACGAGCGTGGACTTGCCCGCGCCGGACGAGCCTGCGAGCGCCACGTGCGTGCCCATGCGGATCGTCAGGTCGATGTCGTGGACCGCCGGCGCCTGCGAGGTCGGGTAGGTGAAGCCGACGCCGTCGAGCACCAGCTGGCGCGGCTCCCCGACGATCGGCTCGCGGCCCACCGTCTCGGCGTCGCGGATGAACTTCTCCGAGGCCCGGATGTCGTAGATGACCCGCTTCGCGTGCGGGAGCGTCGTCGAGGTCTGGGTGAGGATCGCCTGCATGCGCGTGATCGCGGGGATCATCCGGAACCCGGCGACACCGAACATCGCCACGGCCGCGAACGCCTCGGTCGCGCCGCCCTGCCAGTAGCCCACGCCGCCGACGAGCACGAACCCGCCGACGAGGGCGACCTCGAGGACGTACTTCGGCGCCTGGCCGAGGAACTGGCTGTTGGACCGCGCGCGTACGGCGTGCTTCCGGTTGTCCCACACGACGTCGGCGACCTCGGAGGTCTTGTCCCGCAGGACGATCTCCTTGAGCGTGGCCACCATCTCGGTCATCAGGCGGGCAGTCTTCAGCGAGTAGTCCCGGTTGACCCGCCCCGCTACGAGGGCCTTCGGGTTGACCACGAGGTAGAGCAGCGCGGCGAGCGCCCCGAGGTAGACGACCGTGATCGCCGCGATCATCGGTTCGGCGACGACGAGAACGAGCAGCACGGCCGCCGTGGTGGCGAGCTCGGTGGGCAGGCTGGCCACCGGCAGGAGCAGGCCGGAGGTCGTGTTGGCGATCCCGACGTCGGCCATGCGCACGAGCTCGGCGGAGTTGCGGGAGAGCCGGTCCGTCCACGGCGAGTGGAGGTAGGCACGGAAGAGCCGGTCGCCGATCTCCATCTCGTACTCGGCGAACTTGCGGGTGGCGACCCAGCGCATGGCCAGGGAGGCGATGGACTTGGCCGAGATGAGCAGGCATACCGCGAGGAGCACCCAGATGTAGTCGTCGGTGCCGATCTCCCCGATGAGCGGCAGGCTCACCGGCTGGCCCGACACCATCGGCGCCATGACGAGGGCGAGGATGCCGAGCGCGACGACGTCGAGGAGCGCGAGCATCGCCGTGACGACCGAGTACATGAGCAGGTAGCGCCGGGCGCCGGACGGAAGCATCGGCAGCAGCGTCCGCGTCGTCCTCAGTAGATCCTTCACCCGTGCTCCTGCTGCTCGTCGTCCGGGCGCCGTGGGCGGCCGCGGGTCGCACCGGCCGGCGCGTGCCGTTCATCGTGCCACGCGGCGCCGGGCACCGTCCGAGGACCCCCCGGTGCCCTCCACCACGCTCGGCCGTCGTCGTCCCTATCCTTGCCGGGTGCGTCCACACCTGCTCTACGTCGCCTGGGGCTTCCCGCCCTGCCGGGGGTCCGGCGTCTACCGGGCGCTGGCCACCGCCAACGCGTTCGCCGACGCCGGCTGGGACGTCACCGTCCTCACCGCGCCGCGCGAGCTGTTCACCGAGCTGTTCGGGGCGGACACCTCGCTGGAGGACCGCGTGCACCCGGCGATCCGCGTGCTGCGCGTGCGCCAGGAGCTGGCCCACATCGAGACCGACCTCGCCCGGTACTCGCGGGGACGGGTGGCCTCGGAGCCGGCGTGGTTCTCCGCGTTCATGCGGGCCTCGGAGGCCGGCTTCCCCGAGCGCGTCTACGGTGGCTGGGCGGGCAACCTGCGCGCCGCCGCCGAGCAGGTGCACGAACGCCACCCGGTCGACCTCGTGCTCGGCACGTCCAACCCCCACGTCGACTTCGTCCCGGGTGAGCACCTCGCGCGCCGGTTCGACGTGCCCTACGTCCTCGACTACCGCGACGGCTGGGCCCTCGACGTCACCACCGGGCGGCGCGTGTCCGGGGAGCGGTCGCGGGCCTGGCGCACCGAGCGCGAGCTGCTGCTCGGCGCCGAGGAGGCGTGGTTCGTCAACGCCCCGATCCGCGACTGGTACGACGCCACGGTGCCGGAGGTCGCGGACCGCACCCACGTCGTCGCCAACGGGTACGACGGAGACCTCGGTGAGGAGATCGACGCGCTGCGCGTGACGGCCGCCCCCGACGACTCCGCGCCGCTGACGTTCGGCTACCTCGGGACGCTCTACGGGTCGGTGCCCGTGCGCGAGCTGCTCGAGGGGTGGCGTGCGGCGCGGTCGCGGGACGAGGACGTGGCTCGGGCACGGCTCGTGCTGCGGGGCCATGTCGGCCACCAGGGTGCGCCGGACGAGCGGACCCTGGCGATGCTCGCCGAGTTCGCCGGGGACGGGGTCGAGCACGGCGGGCCCGTGCCGCGGGCCGAGGTCGCGCAGGTCTACGCGGGCTTCGACGTGCTCGCCCTGCCCCTCATCCCGGGGCGGTACGTCACCAGCGGGAAGGTCTTCGAGCACGCGGCGACCGGGCTGCCGGTCGTGTCGGTGCACGGCCCGGAGTCGGCGGCGTCCTCCGTGCTCGAGGGGCATCCCGCGTGGGTGCTGACGGAGTCGATGTCCGCCGACGACGTCGCGGACGCGCTCGTGGCTGGCGCTGCGCTCGCGCGCTCGGCGACCCCGGCCTCCGTGGCGGCGACCCGGGACTGGGCACGGCGGTATGCGCGCGAGGAGCAGCTCGCGCCGCGCGTGGCCGAGCTCGGGGACATCGTCGCTCGCCGCGCGGCCGAGCTCGGCCTGCCCGTCCCAGAGGTGGCTGCGCACGAGGTCCCGGCACGCGTGCTGCCCGATAACACCGAGGCCGTGGAGTCGGCTGCGGCGTCGGGCGCCGACGATGCCGACGTCGCTGCCCCGCGGCGGTTCGTCCTCGTCGTGGGCTCCGAGGATCCGGCCGACGAGGTGCTGGCGCGGTCGGCCGGCGCCGGGGACCTGGCCGAACGACTGGGGAGCCCGGAGTCGCCGGCACACGTCACGCTCGTGTGCCGCACGGCGCCACGCACGCCGGTGGCGGGTGTCGCCGTCGTGCACGTCATCGCCGAGGACCGATCGCCGCTCGCGGCGATCGCGCGCTCCGGGAGGTACCGGGCGATCGATGCGGCCGCCAGACGCTCGGTGCCCGGTCGGCTGCTCGCGACGCTCAGCCCGCTGGACGACACCCGTACCGTGTGGCGCGCCGCCCGGTCCGACGCCACGGCGGAGGCGCTGGCCGGCCAGGCGGGCGTGGCCGTCGCCGTCGACCTGCCCGCCGTTCGGACGGCCTGGTCGTGGCTGAGGCGCGGGGTCGTCCCCGCCGCCGTGCACGGCGTCGCGGCGGCCGAGCGGCTGGTCCGGCGCGAGCCGCCGGCGGGAGACGCGGGGTCACGGGGGTGAGTGACCGCCGCGGGGCGGGCGGCGATGGCACGATGACCGGCGAGGGCCCGGGGTCCGGCGCGGTGCCCACTGCTCGACGGAGCGGGGCACCACGCGGACGGTGGACCGAGCCCGGCGTACCCGGCACGCTCCCCCGCCTCGACTCGCTCACCGCGCTGCGCTGGTGGGCCGCGCTGGCCGTGTTCGCGCACCACATGACGAATTTCGCGCCGCTCCCGATCGCCGGTCCGCTCAGCCTCGGCGCCCAGGGCGTGGCGTTCTTCTTCGTGCTGTCGGGCTTCGTGCTCACGTGGTCGGCGCGCCCCGGCACCCGCGTCTCGACCTTCTACTGGCGCAGGTTCGCCCGGATCTGGCCGGCGCACATGGTGGCGCTCCTGCTCGCGGTGCCGGTGTTCGTCGGGCCACCCGCGGACGTCGAGGAGAGCTGGGTCCGGCCCCTGTCGGCGGTGCTGCTGCTCTCGGTGGTGCTGCTGCACGGCTGGTCGGCGAACAACGAGGTGGTGTTCTCGGGCAACCCGGCGTCGTGGACGCTGTCGCTCGAGGCGTTCTTCTACGCCACGCACCCGTGGCTCGACCGCCTGCTCGGCCGGACCGGGCGCCGTGCGGCCCTGGCGGTGCTGCTCGTGATCCCGGTGACCGCCGCCGTGCTGTACATCGCGCGCTCCGAGATCGACGCGCTCGCCCATCTGCCGCGTCCAGTGCTGCGGCTGTGGGAGTTCTGCCTCGGGATGGCGCTCGCGCACGCCGTGCGGCTCGGCTGGCGGCCGCGGCTCCCGGTGCCGGTGGTGCTCGGGCTGCTGCTCGTGGTCTGCGCGGGGGTTTTCCTCGGCCCGCTGCGCGCGCCGGGCGTGTGGGAGGCGCTGCGCCTCGGTCCGTTGTCGCCGGTGATGATCCCCGCGGCGTGCGGGATCGTCATCCTCGCCTACGCGGTGCGGGAGCTGCGCGGTCGCGCGGACGGGTCGGGGCGCGGTGCGCCCGCCGGCTGGCTCGTGCGGCTCGGCGAGTGGAGCTTCGCCTTCTACCTCCTGCACGCGACGCTGATCTACGCGTGCCGCGGGTGGTTCGGGCTGCAGCCGATGGGGTGGGCGAACCTCGGTGTGTACGCGGCCGTGCTCGTGCCCGCGATCGCCGGCGCGTGGGCGCTGCACGCCTGGGTCGAGAAGCCGATCGAGCGGCGGATGCGGCGGTGGAAGGACCGGCGGGACCGTGAGCGTGAGGCGCGGGCCCGGGAGCGATAGGCACGCGCGCACAAGCTCGTCACGGTTCGCTCTCAGGTCGGCCCCGGTCGCTGTGCTCCCTACGCGGGTTCCGTACAGTGGCCGTCACGACGATTCCCGGCTTGAGGGGCTGGCACGCGCGATGAGGCGAACCGGACAGACACTTGCTGCGACCGTGCTTGCGGTCGGAGCCGCCACCGCGGTGCTGACGAGCTCGGCCGCCGCCGTGCCCGACCGGCCCGACGGCATCTCCGATGCCGCCTGGGAGGACATCCAGGCTCAGATCGCGCGCGGCGAGATCGAGCCCGGTGAGCTCGACGACCGGATCGCGATGCAGGAGCGTGCCGCACCCGTGATCACCTCGATCGCCACCCGCCACGCTGACACCTTCACCGTCTCCGAGCTCCGGGACGATGCCACCGCGCACCTGTACTTCACCGGCGAAGTCCCGGCCGACGTCGTCGAGGAACTGGCGGCCGAGCCCGGGATGTTCGCCCACGGCGGGGCGGCGTACGACGCCGAGGCCGCCGAGTCGGTCACCGTCGCCGTGCACATGGCGCTGTCCGAGCACCTCGCGCCCGGGATCGGTATATCGACAGTGGCGGACCCGGTCTCGGGCGAGATCAGCGTCGAGGTCTCGACCCAGGAGGCGGCCGACGCGCTCGAGGAGCTCCTGACGTCCGGGGCTCTCGACCTCGACGAGTCGCTGCTCGGGGCCGCGAGCGTCGACGAGGCCGAGGTCCTCGACTCGATCGTCGTCGAGGTCGGTGCGTCCGGCGGCGGGGACGACCTCGTCCTCCAGAGAGAGGACGACCGCTTCCGGTTCGCCGCCGGCGACGTCTGGGGCGAGACCGACCAGTTCTCGATCGCGACGCTGCCGGAGACCGTGACCCTGGCCCTCACGGGGACCGACGACATGTTCTACGGCACGCTCGAGGTCGAGGACGGGTGCCTCGTCGTCGTCAGCACCGGCAGCACCGATCTCACGCGCCTGGCGGTCCTCGCTGAAGGAGCTGAACCCGTGAGCGATGACGAGGGGAACCTCGCTGTACGCCTGGACGACGGCTCCATCGCTGTACTCGGCACCGAGTACGCGGTAGACAAGGGCCAGATCGGCGCGATCCCCGCCCTGTTCGGCGACTCGGCACCGGCCTGCGACGGTGGCCAGACCGAGGCGATGTACATCAACGGCGGCGACCTGCCCGACTGACCGGCGCAAAGGGACGGCAGCGCACCTACGCGCGGATCGCGCCCAGCACGACCTCCGCCGCCGCGCGCCCGGCCGCCGCCGACGACGCGTTCTCCGCCACCCAGGCGGCCAACCGTTCGGCGTCCCGCGGCCCTCGCTCGCCGGTCAGGGCGGCGACCATCGCCCGTGCGACGTCGTCGGCGTCGTGCTCGACCGCCCAGCCCAGGCGGCTCTCGGCGATGTCCGCCCGAGCCGGGCCGGGGCCCGCGTAGATCACCGGGACGCCGGACGCCCACGCGGCGTATGCCTTCGTGGGGTAGGCGAGGTCGTAGCCGATGCCGGGCCGGATCGACACGAGCGCCGCCTGCGCGCCCCGCTGCCAGCGCGCCGCCTCCGCCTGCCCGACGAGCCCGCGCAGCTCGACCGTCCCCCGCGGCAGGCGGGCGGCCAGGCGCTCGAGCTCCGGCCACGCGCTGCCCTGACCGATCAACACCACGCGCGCGTCCGGCACCTGCTCAAGGACCTGCGGCAGCGCGCGCAGGAACACGTCCGCGCCCTGCCACTCCGAGGCCGTGCCCGCGTAGAGCAGGTACGGGCGGGGGTCGTCGTCGTCGGGCATCGGTCCGGTCGGCGTGAACGTCTCGGTGTCCGCTCCCCCGCGCACGACGACGACGCCGCGGGCGCCGAGCTCCTCCGCCCGGGCGGCGACGTCGTCGGACACCGCGATGGTCGCCGCCGCGCCGGCGAGGACGGCGGACTCCGAGCGCCGCAGCACCTCGACGATCGCGCGGGGGGCACCCGTGGACGTCGCGGCGTCGGACCAGATGTCGGGGACGTAGGCCACGTACGGCCTCCTGCGGAGCGTGGCCACCGCCCGGACCACGAGCCCGGTGGTGGGCGGCGGCTCGACGACGTAGACGTCCGGGACGGGGTCCGCGAGGAGTCGGGCGGCGAGCGGGACGTCGAAGGACAGGTAGGGGACGTAGCCGCGGAGGTAGCCGTCGGCGTCGCGCAGGACCGGCGCGCGGGAGACGCGGGTGCCGGCGTGGTCAGCGATCGTGGCACCCGCCGGTGGCTGCGCGGTGAGGACGCGGGTGGCTGCGCCGGCGTCGCGCAGGCCGCGGGCGAGGGCGGCCAGGCGGAACGACGCGGCGGCCGGCTCGGGGTCCCAGATGCGGGACGCGACGGTCACGCGCGGGCGGCGGGCGTGGCTCTCCGAGGGACGGCGCGCGGCTGGCATGGGATCCATTGTGTCCGAGGTGGGCGGGGCGGAAGTGGGCGAGGCGGAGATGCGCCGAGGACGCGGTCAACCTGCCGAGGACGCGGTCGACGTGCCGAGTGGCCCCCCGCCGCCCGCGCCCTCGACGCGCAACCCGTGCCCTCGACGGCGGTCCGCGTCCTCGGCGCCTTGACGGTGAAGGGTGTCGTCGACCTCACCGTCCGACGCCCAGCCCACACACGGTGCGCCGACCCTGCCGACGGCGTCGGTGGGTTCGACACTCGACCGGTGGGTTCGACACTCGACCTGTGCGCTCGACCCGAAGGCGCGAGGTCGATGGACAGCACGCGGGGCCGACCATCCGTGGTCGGCCCCGCGCGGCGCCAGGTCGTCGACGCAGCGGTTACAGCTGGACGGCCTGGCCGTCGGCGGCCGCGGACAGGATCGCCTCGACCACCTCGAGCGTGTGCACGCCCTCGGCCATCGACACCACCTCGTCAGACACGCCGCGCACGGCGTCCCGGAACCGCTCCTGCTCCACCCGCAGCGGCTCGCGCTTCGGGATCGCGTAGGTCGTGATGTCACCCTCGGACACACCCCGGAAGGCCGCGACGGCGTCCCACTCGGTCGGGACGGTGCCGTTGGCGTAGAACGTGAGGTCGATGTTGAGGGTGTCGGCGACGAGCGCCCCCCGCTCACCGGTGACCACCGTGCGCCGCTCCTTGAACGGCGAGAGCCAGTTGACCGTGTGGCCGACCATCGTGCCGTCGGCCAGCTGTCCCGTCGCCACGACCATGTCCTCGAACTCGCGCCCCGAACGGTGCGTCGTGCGCGCGTAGATCGAGCTGTACGGGGAGCCGGCGACGAACGCGGCCAGGTCGACGTCGTGGGTGGCGAGGTCCTTGACCACCCCGACGTCCGAGATGCGCGCCGGGAACGGCCCCTGCCGGAACGTCTGGATCTGGTAGATCTCCCCCAGGAACCCCTCGGCAAGCTTGTCCCGCAGGGCGACGATCGCGGGGTTGCAGCGCTCGACGTACCCCACGGCCCCGGTCAGCCCGGCCTCCTCGAAGGCCTGGGCCACGCGCCGGCCCGCGGCCACGTCGTGCGCGATGGGCTTCTCGACCATCGTGTGGACGCCGGCCTCGGCCAGGCGCAGCGCGACCTCCTCGTGGTACACCGTGGGCACGGCCACCATGGCGGCCTCGATGCCGGCGTCGATCAACCACTCGACGTCGGACCCCACCTCGAGCGCCCCGGCGACCCCGAAGCGGTCCCCGCCCGGGTCGGCCACGGCCACGAGGTCCATGCCCTCGGTCTCGCGGATCACGCGGGCGTGGTGGCGCCCCATCGAGCCGAGCCCGATGAGCCCCACCCGCAGCGGCGCGCCGGAAGCAAAGTCCTCAGCCATCGCGATCACGCCCCCGCCGTCGTCACGGCCGCCACGGCGGCGACGATCCGGTCGAGGTCACCCTGCTCGAGCGAGGGGTGCACCGGCAGGGAGATCACCTGCTGCGCGGCGCGCTCCGTCTCGGGCAGCTCGAGGTCCGGCGCGAACACGGCCAGCGACTCGAGGCGGTGGTTGGGGATCGGGTAGTACACGCCGCTGCCCACCCGGTACTCCTCGCGCAGCGCGGTGACGATGCGGTCGCGCTCGGCGCCGCCGTCGCCCTCGACGGGTATCCGAACCGTGTACTGGTGGTAGACGTGCTCCGCACCGTCGGCGACGGGGGGCACCACCACGCCGGACAGGTTCGCGTCGAGGAACGCCGCGTTCGCGCGCCGCTGCTCCGTCCAGCCGAGCACCCGGCCGAGCTGGACCCGCCCGATCGCGGCGTGCACGTCGGTCATGCGGGTGTTGAAACCGATGACCTCGTTGGCGTACTGCTTCTCCATGCCCTGGTTGCGCAGGAGGCGCACCCGGCGCGCAAGGGTCTCGTCCCCCGTCGTCACCATGCCGCCCTCGGCGGAGGTCATGTTCTTGGTGGGGTAGAGCGAGAACGCGGCGAACGCCCCGAAGGTGCCGACCTGGCGCCCGCCGAGCGTGGCGGCGTGGGCCTGCGCGGCGTCCTCGAAGATCTGCAGGTCGAACTCGTCGGCGATGGCCTGGAGCGCGTCCATGTTCGCGGGGTGCCCGTAGAGGTGGACGGGCATGATGCCGCGGGTGCGCTCGGTCACCGAGGCCCGCACGGACTCCGGGTCGAGGCAGAAGTGGTCCGGCTCGATGTCGGCGAACACCGGCGTGGCGCCGGTCAGGGCCACCGAGTTTCCCGTCGCCGCGAACGTGAAGGACGGGACGATGACCTCGTCGCCCTCGCCGATCCCGGCCGCGACCAGGCCCATGTGCAGGGCCGACGTCCCCGAGTTCACGGCCACCGCCTCGCGCCCCTGCGCCAGCACGGAGGCGAACTCCTCCTCGAAGGCCTTGACCTCTGGCCCCTGGGCGATCATGCCGCCGGCGAGCACGCGGTCGACCGCCGCCCGCTCGTCGTCGCCGATGATGGGCCTCGCCGGCGGGATCATGGGCAGCTCGTCGTTCACGCGTTCTCCTCCGTCTCGGTCAGCACGCCGTCGGTCAGGGCGTACCGCTGCCCACTGATCGGGCAGCGCCATTGTTCCCCGTCCGGCACCAGTCTGGCGCCCGAACGTCCTACCCAACCGATCTGCTTGGCAGGTACGCCGGCCACGAGCGCGTACGGGGCGACGTCCTTGGTCACGACCGCGCCGGCCGCCACGGTGGCCCAGGCGCCGACCGTCACGGGTGCCACGCACACCGCGCGGGCACCGATCGCGGCGCCCTCCTCGATGGTCACGCCCACGGCCTCCCAGTCGGAGGCGGACTTCAGCGAGCCGTCCGGGTTGATCGCGCGGGGGTAGGTGTCGTTGGTGAGCACGGCGGCGGGGCCGACGAACACGCCGTCAGCGAGCCGCGCGGGCTCGTAGACGAGCGCGTAGTTCTGGACCTTGCAGTGCCGTCCCATCTCCACGCCGGTGCCGATGTAGGCACCGCGCCCGACGACGCACCCCTCCCCCAGCATGGCGTCCTCTCGCACCTGCGCGAGGTGCCAGACGGAGCTGCCGTCGCCGATGCGGGCGGTGGTCGCCACGTCGGCGGAGTCCACGATCCGTGCGGTCATGCGCTGCCCTTCGCTCCCCGGGCCGCGCACCGCCCGCACCGACCGCTCCCGCGACCGGCCCGCGCACGGCACGCTGCCCTGCTGTCGTCCACGAGCCTGCGACAATGCGGCCCATGCCCATGGTGCCACCCGTGGACGACGCCTGGCTCGTCATCCCCGTCTACAACGAGGCGTCCGTCATCGGCCGCGTCGTGTCGGAGGCGCGCGAGACGTTCCCGCACATCGTGTGCGTCGACGACGCCTCGACGGACGGCTCCGGGTCGGCGGCCGCCGCGGCCGGCGCCCTCGTGGTCACCCACCCGTTCAACCTCGGCCAGGGCGCCGCGCTCCAGACGGGCATCGAGTACGTCGTCACCCGCACGGACGCGCGCTACCTCGTCACCTTCGACGCCGACGGGCAGCACCGCGTCGTCGACGCCGTCCAGATGGTCGAGCGGGCGCGCGCCGAGGACCTGGCGGTCGTCTTCGGCTCGCGCTTCCTCGACGACCGCACCAAGCCCGGGTTCCTCAAGCGCATCGTCCTCAAGACCGCGGTCTGGGTGACGAACCAGTCCACCGGGATGCGCCTGACCGACGCCCACAACGGGCTGCGCGTCATCCGCCGCGACGCCGCACGGCGCGTCGACCTCAAGCAGAACCGGATGGCGCACGCCACCGAGATCGTCCTCGAGCTCGGCCGCACCGGCCTGCCGTGGGCGGAGCACCCGATCGAGATCGTCTACACCGACTACTCCAAGGCCAAGGGACAGTCGTTGCTCAACTCCGTCAACATCCTCTGGGAGCTGGTGATCCGCTGATGCCCGTCTCCGGGGACACCCGCCTCATCCAGATCCTGCTGCTGGTCGCCGTCGTCGCCTTCACGGTGCTGCTCACCCGCTCGACGGCGGGCTCCCGCCACCAGGCGATCCGCCGGCTCGGGCTGCTCGGCTTCATGGTGCTCGCCGCCCTGTCGGTCCTGTTCCCGTCGTGGGTCTCGCAGGCGGCCCGGTTCGTCGGGGTCGGTCGTGGCACGGACCTCGTGCTGTACGTGCTGGTCGTCATGTTCTTCGGGTACGTCGTGGTCACCGCCCGCGGGCACGCGCGCCGCGACCGGCAGACGACGATCCTCGCCCGCAGGCTCGCCATCCGGGAGGCCGACGACGACGCACGGCGGGCCGCGCGGGACGACGCCCCTGCCGGGCCCGTGCCCGGACCCGGGGCAGGCACCGGCCCCGCCGACGACGACCGGCCGGGCGCGGACGACGCCGCCGGGTAGCGGCCCGCACCGCGCCACCTGCGACGAGACACCGGCCACAGCGCGGACCGAGCACCAGCGGCAGGACAGAACTACCCGCCGCCGTGCCGCAGACGAAGGCCCACGCCGGGGCCGCCTGCCCGTATCGTGAACGCGATGCCGACCGACGCTCAGGACGGCGCGGCGGATCCGGAGCTGCCGCGCGACGAGCCCTACCGACCCCGGCACCGCAAGCCTGCCCCCGCGCGGGCCAGGCGCCGCCGTGGACCGATCATCGCGGGCGCCGCGGCGGCCGTCGTCGCGGTGGGCATCGGGGCCGTCGCCGCGATGTACAACGACCTCCAGGGCAACATCACCACCGAGGACGTCGACCACCTGCTCGACGACGACGAGCGCCCGACCGTCCACGAGGACCCGGACGACCCCAACGCCGGCCAGGCGATGAACATCCTCGTCATGGGGTCCGACACCCGCGAGGGGGACAACGCCGCTCAGGGCGGCGAGGCCGACGTCGAGGGCATGCGCTCGGACACCACGATGATCCTGCACATCTCCTCGGACCGCGAACGGGTCGACGTCGTCTCGATCCCGCGCGACACCCTGGTCGACATCCCCTCCTGCACGCTCGAGGACGGCACCGAGACCGAGCCGGCCGAGCAGGCCATCTTCAACTCCGCCTTCCACACCGGCGGCCAGCACGGTGACGTCAGCGCCGCCGCCGCCTGCACGATCGCCACCGTCGAGGAGCTGACCGACGTCCGCATCGACGACTACATGGTCGTCGACTTCGCCGGGTTCATCGGCGTCGTCGAGGCCCTGGACGGGGTGCCGATGTACGTCGACGAGGAGATCGCCGACCCGGCCGCCGGCCTCGAGCTCGAGCAGGGCTGCCAGATCCTCGACGGCGAGGAGGCGCTCGGCTACGCGCGCGCCCGCCAGACGCTCGGCGACGGCTCCGACATCTCCCGCATCGGCCGTCAGCAGCAGCTCGTGAGCGCCATCGCCCGCGACGTCCTGTCGAGTCGCGTGCTGTTCGACCTGCCGCGCCTGTACTCGGTGCTCGACGCCGGCACCCAGACGCTCACCACCTCCCCGGAGTTCGGCAGCATCCGGAACCTCGCCGGGCTCGCCGTGTCGCTGCGTGGCCTCGAGGGCGAGAACATCGGGTTCCTCACGATGCCCTGGGAGCCCGCGGGCTACCGCGTGACGGCGACCGAGGAGGCCGAGGACGTCTGGGCCGCCCTGCGCGAGGACGAGCCCGTCACGAACGCCACCGTGGCGGCGGACCCCGAGCTCGGCGGCGGGGCCGAGGAGTCCGAGTCCGGCGAGGCGGCGTCCGACGGCGCGGCGCCCGAGGACACCGGCACGGCGATCGGCACCGGCGGCGAGATCGCCCAGGAGGCCCGCGACGCGGCCCGGGCCGAGGCCTCCCCGGAGGTTCCCACCGACGAGTCCGACGGCCTCGGCACGCCCGACGACGCGGCGCCGCCCGCGCCGACCGACGAGCCGGAAGCTGCCCCCCTGCCCCCGTGCACACGCTGACCGCCACCCGCCTCCCTCGGGGTGGTGCCACGGTTCCGGGCCTCCCCGCGCGTACGGTGCCTCTCGCTGGACGGACGACCGGGGGGACACGATGAACGACGACGACCTTCCTCCGTCGTTCGCGCCCAGGAGCAAGCGTCGCCCAGCACGCCCGCGCGAGCAGCCGGAGGCGACCCGGCAGGTCGACGGCGCCGGGCGCCCGCCCGCTCCCCCGCGCCAGCCCACGGCCGATCGGTTCGACCGTCGACGCCCCCGGCCCGCTCCGACGGGCTCGCCGCGCCGCGCCCCCAGCGACCGCGCCGGCATCCCCGCGCGCGACGAGATCGGCGCCACCCGCACCGTGCCCGCCGCCGGGCGCGAGGCGCCCGGGCGTCCCTCGGCACCGCCGCCGGCCTACGCACCACCGTCGTACCGGCCGGCCTTTCACGGGGCGACCGACCCACGCCGCCCCGGGCCGGGCGAGGCACCGCCCCGGTACCCCGAAGATCCGGGACAGGCGCCTCCGCCACCCCCGCCGGGCCGCCCGCCGCGGCAGCGCCGGCGTCGCCGCCGGCCGGGCCGCGTCGTCGCGCTCTTCCTCGTTCTCCTCCTGGTCCTGGTGATCGCCTGGCCGGTCGGGCTCGCGATCTGGGCGGACGGACGCATCTCGCACACGGCCGCGCTGTCGGGCGCCGAGGACACCACCGGCACCACCTACCTCCTCGCGGGCACCGACTCCCGCGGCGGGGCGATCGACGACGGTGTGGAGGGCTCCCGCTCGGACTCGATCCTCGTGCTGCACGATCCCGAGTCGGGCACGCCCTCGCTGATCTCGCTGCCGCGCGACACCCTCGTCGAGATCCCCGGCCACGGCGACAACAAGCTCAACGCCGCCTACTCGCTCGGCGGCCCGGAGCTGCTCGTGGAGACCGTCGAGGGCCTCATGGAGCTCACCGTCGACCACTACGTCGAGATCGGCATGTCCGGGCTGTCGGAGATCGTCGACTCCGTCGGCGGGGTCGAGCTGTGCCTCGACTACGACGTCGAGGACGACTTCTCCGGTCTCAGCTGGCAGGCGGGCTGCCACGTCTCCGACGGCGAGACCGCCCTCGCCTTCGCCCGGATGCGCTACTCCGACCCCACCGGGGACATCGGCCGCGGCATGCGCCAGCGCCAGGTGATCGGCGCCATCGCCGACTCCGTGGCCACCCCCGGCACCCTGCTCGACCCGCGCAGGCACGTCTCGCTCGCCCGCACGGGCACCGACGTGCTCGTCACGGACGAGGAGACCGGCATCGTCGACCTGGGCGGAATGGCGCTGGCGTTCCGCAGCGCCTCGGGCGGCGGGTTCGTCGGCGCACCGCCCGTCGCCGACCCCGCCTACCGCGCCGGCGGGCTGGGGGCGACCGTGCTGCTCGACGCCGACGCGCTGCCCGCGTGGCTGGAGTCCGTGCGGGAGGGGACGATCAGCCCGTCCGACCAGGAGCAGACGGACCCCGCGGGCGGATAGCGTCAGGGGTGCGCGACGCCCGGCTCGCGCGAGGAAGGACTGAGATGACCACCGACCCGCACGAGGGCCCCGCCCCCGGGCGTCCCACCCCCGACGACGACGCCCGCCTGAGCGAGGAGGTCGACCGCGCCGGGCACCTGCTCGACGCCGGCGACCACGCCGGAGCCGTCACCGCGCTGGGCGACGTCCTCGGCTGGGCCGAGTCCGTGTACGGCCCCGGCGACCCCGACGTGCTGCTCGTCCGGGGTGAGCTGGGTGGTGCGCTCGGGCGGCTCGGCCGGCACTACGAGGCCGTCGACGTCCTCGGTCCGGGGGTCGTCCTCGCGCGCGAGCTGGGACCCGAGGACGCCGAGACCCGCGCCGGGCTCGTCACGGCCCTCATCTCCGCGCTCGAGGCCTCGGGCCGCGGCCACGAGACGCCGTCCCTCGAGCACGAGCTCGCTCAGGTCGGCGGGCCGGACGCCGGGTCCGACGCCGGGTCGGACACCGGGTCGCACGAGCAGACGGACGAGCAGGGGGCCGACGCGGAGGCCCCCCTGGCCGACGACCTGCGCCGGGCCGCGACCGACGGCGCCGGGGTCGACGACGCCGAGGCACTCGTGGCCCGGGCCGACACCCCGGCCGATCGGCAGCTGCTGCCCGACGCGCTGCTCGTCCTCGCCGAGGCCCGCACGCGCGCGGAGGACCCCGAGGGCGCCGTGGACGCGTACGCCCGCCGCGCGGAGGTCGTCGCCGCGCTCGACGGTCCGACGTCGGGCACCGCGCTGCGGGCCGGCGCCCGGCACGTGACGGCGCTCGTCGAGGCCGGTCGCCTGGACGAGGCGCTCGACGCGAACATGTTCCTCGGCCGGGACGCCCGCCGCTACCGCCCCGACGACCTCGAGCTCGCGGACGTCGCGACCGCCCGCAGCGCGGACCTGCTCGCGGCCAAGGGCAGGTTCGAGGAGGCCCGCCAGGTGTTCGCCGAGCTCGTCGCGCTGCGCACCGGGCGGCCCGACGTCGGCCCGGAGCACCTGTCCACGCTCGACGCGCGCCATCGCGAGGCGTGGGCGACCCTCGAGGTCGATCCCGCCCGGGCGCTCGAGCAGTTCGAGGCACTGACGGCGGACCTCGAGCGGCTCGTGCCCCCCGACCACCCGCTCGTCGGGCAGGCCGCCAACGGCACCGAGGAGGCTCGGGGCGACCTCGCGGCGGGCCCGCAGGCGTAGCTCCTAGGCCCGGTCCTCGCCCTGCTCGGCGGTCAGGGAGGCCCGCAGCCGCACTCCCCTGGCGCGCGCGGAGTCGGCGAGGTCGGCCTGGAGATCGACCATCCGTTCGCGGAGCTCCTCGGCGCGCGCGCCCTCGCCGGCCCCGAGGATCCGGGCGGCGAGCAGGCCGGCGTTACGGGCCCCGCCGATCGAGACCGTCGCGACGGGCACGCCCGCCGGCATCTGGACGATCGACAGCAGGGAGTCCATGCCGTCGAGGTGAGCCAGCGGCACGGGGACCCCGATCACCGGCAGCGGCGTGACGGCGGCGAGCATCCCGGGCAGGTGCGCGGCCCCGCCCGCGCCGGCCACGATCACGCGCAGCCCGCGCCGGGCCGCGGTGCGCCCGTACTCGATCATCTCGTCCGGCATGCGGTGCGCGGAGACGACGTCGACCTCGTGGGTCACGCCGAGCTCGTCGAGCGCGACCGCCGCGGCCGACATCACGCGCCAGTCCGAGTCCGACCCCATGACGATCCCGACCTCGACCATGCTCACTCCCCGGTCCCGTGACGGCCGGCGGCTCCGGCCCGCGGCCATCCTCCCACCGCGGCCGGCCCCGGCGGCGCGTCCCGACCACTGCGTGGCCGCCTGCGCCGGCTCAGCCGCGGTGGAGCAGGTCGACGGCGGCACGGGCGGACACGAGCAGCGCCTCGTGCCGCTCGCCGACCTCGGTGACGTGCCCGAGCTTGCGGCCGGGGCGCACCTCCTTGCCGTAGAGGTGCACCTTCGCGCGCGGGTGCCCGGCCAGCACCGCCGGGTACGCGGCGGCCGGGTCGGGCCGCTCGGCGCCGAGCAGGTTGACCATGACCGCGGCGGGGGCGAGCGCCGACGGATCGCCCAGCGGAAGGTCGAGGACCGCCCGCAGGTGCTGCTCGAACTGGCTGGTCACGGCGCCGTCGATCGTCCAGTGCCCCGAGTTGTGGGGGCGCATGGCGAGCTCGTTGACGAGCAGCCGCTCGCCGCCGCCCTCGACCGGTGCCACGAACAGCTCGACGGCGAGGACCCCGGTCACGCCGAGGCCGGTCGCGACGCGCTCGGCGATGGCACGGCCCTGCTCCGCAAGCTCCGCGGGCAGCCCGGGGGCTGGGGCGAGGACCTCGGCGCACACCCCACCGCGCTGCCGCGTCTCGACCACCGGCCAGCTGCGCACGTCACCGGGCCCACCGGACCCGCCGGGCGCGTCGCCACCCGGCCGGCGCGCGGTCAGCGCCGCGAGCTCGCGGACGAACGGCACCTTCTCCTCGACGAGGAGCCGCCTGCCGGGCGCGAGGTCGTCGAGCCAGTCCGCGACGTCGTCGGGGGTGGCGACGACCCGCACGCCCTTGCCGTCGTAGCCCCCGCGGGCGGTCTTGACGACGACCGGCCCGCCGGCCTCGGCGATCGCGGCGGCGACCCCGGCGGCGTCGGCGGCGGTCGTCCACCAGGGCCACGGGACGCCGAGCTCACCGAGCCGCTCGCGCATGGCGATCTTGTCCTGCGCGTGCAGCAGGGCGGCGGGACCGGGCCGCACCGGCACGCCCGAGGCAGCGACCGCGTCCAGCACCTCGGCGGGCACGTGCTCGTGCTCGAACGTGAGGACGTCCGCACCCTCGACGAGGCGCCGCACGGCCTGAAGGTCGTCGGCCCGGCCGACGACCGAGTCCGGTACCACCTGCGCGGTCGGCGCGTCGGCCGACTCGACGAGGACCCGTAGGTGCACGTCGAGGGCGAGCGCCGCCGGTGCCATCATGCGGGCGAGCTGCCCACCGCCGATCACGGCCACGGTCCGTCTGGTCACGAGGATCCACCCTAGACGGTGCGAACTCCCCCACCCCGACCCCACCGGCGCGGCCCACCCGACCTAGGGTTGTCCGGTGCGACGCCTCATCGACCTGCTCCTGCGCGGCCAGACCTGGCGCCAGTGGTGGATCGAGCTGATCCGGTTCTGCACCGTGGGCCTGTCGGCGTTCGTCGTCGACATCGGCCTGTTCAACCTGCTGCGCTTCGGCCCCGGCGAGCTCCTCGGCGACCGGCCGCTGACCGCGAAGGTCGTCTCGGTGTCCGTGTCGATCGTCGTGGCGTGGATCGGCAACCGCCTGTGGACGTTCCGGGAGAAGCGCCGCGCGGCCGCCCACCGCGAGGCCCTGATGTTCGTGCTGGTCAACATCGGCGGGATGCTCGTGGCCGTGGGCTGCCTGGCGTTCTCCCACTACGTGCTGGGGCTGACCTCGCCGCTCGCGGACAACATCTCCGCCAACGGGGTCGGTCTCGTCCTCGGCACCGCGTTCCGTTACGTCTGCTACCGGTACGTCGTCTTCACCGAGGACCACACGGCCGACGGCCCTCCCGACACCACCACCCCCGACGACGAGGCGGTCGCCTCAGCGGCCGGCCCGCTCCCGCCCCTGCACGCGCACGACCCCCGCGGCGAGCAGCACCTGCGCGGCGACGTAGGTGGCCATCACCCACATGCCGTGGCCCGGAAGGTCTAGTCCGGCGAACGTGCGCAGGGCGAGCAGCGAGTCGGAGACGATGTACACGAGGGCGCCGACGGCGGCGGCCGTCCCGAGGGCCGGGGCCAGCAGCGCCGTCCCGATGATCGCCGCCGCGTAGGCCACGACGGCCGGCAGGAGGCTGCCGGCGCCCTGCGCGCAGAGGATGACGAGCACGACCCCGTACCCGAGGAACGGCAGCACGAGCGCGGGCGAGCTCCACACGGGTGTGCTCCGGCGCCGCGGCCACAGCGCGATGAGCCAGCACACGTGGGCCAGGAGGAACAGGACGAGCATCGCCTCGAAGCCCCCGACGTCCAGGAACCGGGGCACGAGGTCGCCGCCCCAGGACAGGGCGAGGGCGGCGAGCGCCCAGGAGGTCGTGCGCGACCGGGGCGCCGGGGTCAGGGCGAGGACGGCGAGCAGCAGGGGCGGAAGGATGAGCGGCTGGGTGACCTCCCGCAGGATCGCCGGGCCGGTCAGCTGGGCGACCAGGTGGACGAGCGTGACGACGACCAGGACCACCGTGGCGACCATCGCCGTGGTGACCGCCGCGGGCGACGGGCCGCGACGTCGTCCCGTCGGCGCGGGGACGGTCACCGCCTCCCTCGCCGGCGCCCGACCGAGACGAGCGCGCCCTGCGGGAGCACGGCCTCCGGCGTGAGCTCGCGCGGGACGGCGTGCACGAACACCCGGAAGATCGGCGGGCGGCGCTGCGTGAGCTCGAGCCGTCCGCCGTCCGCCGCGACGAGCTCGCGCGCGAGCGCCAGCCCGAGGCCCGTGCCGGCACCGCCGGAGACGTGCTTGGTGAAGATCTCGGGGGCCAGCTCGTCGGTGACCCCCTCACCCTGGTCCGCAACGTCGATGAACACTCCCTTGGCGCCCGAGGCCGAGCGGGTGGTGATCGTCGTCGTCCCGGCCCCGTACTTCAGCGAGTTCTCGATGAGCGTGGCGAGCACCTGGGACAGGGAGCCGGGCGTGACGAGGACCGGCATGTCGACGTCGTCGGAGAAGGTGAGCTCGCGGCCGGCGGCCACGAACGTCTGGTGCCACTCCTCGTCCTGCTGGGCGAAGATCTCGTCGAGGTTGACGACCTCGGTCGAGCCGCCGCCTGCCGAGCGCGACGTCCTCAGGAGGTCGTCGACGACCCCGGTGAGCCGTTCGACCTGCTCGAGCGACCGGCGCGCCTCCTCGCGGACCTCCTCCTGCTCGGCGGTCATCTCGATCTCCTCGAGGCGCATGGACAGGGCGGTCAGCGGCGTGCGCAGCTGGTGGGAGGCGTCCGCGGCGAACTGGCGCTCGGCGGCGAGTCGGCCCGCCATCCGGTCCGAGGTTCGCACGAGCTCGGCGGAGACGAGGTCGATCTCCTCGATGCCGGAGACCTGGATGCGCGGACGCACCTGGCCCGAACCGATCTGCTCGGCGGAGGCGGCCAGGTAGATGAGCGGCGCGGACAGGCGGCGGGCGAGCCGGGAGCCGATCGCGACGGCGATGCCCAGCGCCATCATCGACGTGACCGCGATGATGCCGACGACCTGCAGGACCCGGAACCACACGTGGGCGATGGCGATCTCCATGATCACCTCGGCGCCGGACGGGGTCCGGCTCACCGACCGCATGACGTCACCCTCGATGTCCGGCCCCGCACGATAGATCTCACCGTCGGGGCTGCGCACGACGATGTTCGCCTCGATGTTGCTGTCCCCGCCCACCCAGGCGATGAGCATGTCGTTGTCGAGCCCCTCGTCCGTGGCGATCCGGCGCTCGACCGACCGGGACAGCGAGGAGTTGCGCAGGTCGAGGGTCGCGCGCTGGTCGCCCCAGATCATCGCCCCCCCGAAGACCGCCAGCGGCGCGCCGACGACCACGACGGCCACCGTCACCGCCACGACGATCATGCGGATCGCGCGGCGGCGCACATCACCCTCCGGATGTCTCGAACCGGAAGCCGATGGCGCGCACCGTGGTGATGTACCGCGGCTGGTCGGCCGAGTCGCCGAGCTTGCGGCGCAACCAGGAGACGTGCATGTCGAGGGTCTTGGTGGAACCCGTGGGGTCGGTCCCCCAGACCTCCTGCATGATCGCCTCGCGCGTGACGACGGACCCGGCGTCGCGCACCAGCACGCGCAGGAGCTCGAACTCCTTGGCGGTCAGGTGCATCTCGCGGGTCCCGCGGAAGGCGCGGTGGGCGGCGACGTCGACCCGGACGTCCTGCGCGACCAGCTCGTCCTCCTCGGTGATGTCCCCGCCGGCACGGCGCAGGAGTGCCCGCACGCGGGCGAGGAGCTCGGCGAGGCGGAAGGGCTTGGTGACGTAGTCGTCGGCCCCCGCGTCGAGCCCGACGACGAGGTCGACCTCGTCGGCCCGGGCGGTGAGCACGAGGATCGGCACGGTCAGCCCGCGCGAGCGGATGGCACGTGCGACGTCGAGTCCGTCCATGTCCGGCAGCCCGAGGTCGAGGACGACGAGGTCGGCGCCCTGCCCCACGTCCTCCAGGGCCGCCCCACCGGTGGTGTGGGAGCGGACCTCGTAGCCCTCCCGGCCGAGGGCGCGGGCGAGCGGTTCGGCGATCGCAGGGTCGTCCTCGACGAGCAGCACGTCAGTCACATCGACATCGTAGGCGTAATCGTCAACGTTTGGTCAAGTCGACGGGTCACGGGCCTTCCGCGAGGTCGCGGCGACGGCGCCGAGGAGCCCGGGAAACCGGTCAGGGAGCGGCGCGGACGAGCTCGACGGGCGAGACCTGGCCGATCCCCTCCAGCCCGGCGGCCGGCAGCGGCACCATCCGGAACGTGCCGACGCGGTCCCGCGCGGAGAGCTCGTCGGCGGTGGCGGAGTCCATGAGGACGGAGCCCGCGGGGGCGACGTCGACGAGGCGCGAGGCGAGGTTGACGCTGGGGCCGAAGATGTCCCCGAACCGGGAGACGACCTCGCCCCACACGAGCGAGGCCCGCACCGGCAGCATCCGCTCCTTGGCGGTGAGCGCGGCGATGAGGTCGACGCACACCTCGGCGGCGAGCACGAGGTCGTCGGCGACGTACAGCACGGCGTCGCCGATCGTCTTGACGATGCGGGCACCGGCGGAGGTGATGACGTCCCGGGACGTGTACTCGAAGGTCTGCACGAGGTCCGCGAGCGCCGCCGAGCCCAGCTCGGTCGACCGGCGCGTGTACGCGACCATGTCGACGAACCCCAGCGCGCGCGTGAGCGGGTAGCGGTCGGCGCCGCCGGGGCCGAGGTCGGCGCTCGGCTCACGGGTGGCGACCTCCGCCTCGGTACGACGCAGGAGCGCGGCCAGCTGGCGTCGCCAGGCATAGGTCAGCTGCTTCTCCAGCACCTCCGTGTGGCCGCCGACACGGTCGAGGAACAGGCGCCGGGCGCTCGTGTCGTCGATGCCGAGCTGCCGCGAGAGGCCCTCGACGAGCGCCTCGGTCTGCCACAGGACGAGGCGGTCGGTCGTGTGGGACTGCGCGCGCAGCAGCGAGATCGCGGTCGACATGTCGATGCGGCCCTCGTCGAGCTGGCTGGCCATCGAGCGCAGGGCCGAGACGTCGGAGTCCGTGAAGACCACGTGGTTCTCCCCCACGTTGGGGAACCCCATGGCGCGCCAGAACGTGTGGGCGAGCTCGAGCGACGTGCCGGCCCGCTCGGCGAGCTCGCGGATCGTGTAGACGGCGTCGGAGCCGACGAGCGCGCGGACCCGCTCGTCGACGGTCCCGGCGTCGACGCCCGCGACGGCGGTCGCGACGTCGGCATCCGGTTCGGGAGGCACGTCGGGGACGGTGTCCGCGCCCTGCCCGGGGCGCGCGCGGCACCCACCGTCGACAGGGCCGACGGCAGGTCGACCCTCCGGCGTGTGCTGCATCACAGAGCGATGGTAGTGGGTGAGGGCGGTCCGTGGGTGGGACTCTCGTCCCGGGTGGCGCTCCGGCCCCGCGGGCCGCCGCTCGCCGGGGCGGGTGCGGGACGGGAGCGGGGCATCAGCCGGACAGGCGGGTCTCGTCGTCGAGGACGGTCCCGTCCCCGGCCGTGCCGTCCCCCGCGGGCACCGCCGGTTCGGTCTGGACGAACCTCAGGTGCGTGACGTCGCCCGTGACGAGCACGTGCTCCACGCCCGAGCGGTCGATCACGACGAGCGCGCCGGTCGGGTCGAGCCGGCCGGCGGTGCCGACGATCTCGGTGTCGTCGGGCAGGGTCACGCGCACTCGCTTGCCGAGAGTGACCGTCCCCTCGGCGACCTCCTCCGCGAGGGCGGCCGCGTCGGCGTCCCCACCGGCGGCGACGAGCCGGTCCACGAGGCCCGGCAGATGGGCCCCGAGGGCCTCGAGCACCTGGGCGGGCGTGACGTCGATGCCGACGTCGCCCAGGCCGGCCCCCCACGCGACCGGGGCGCTGCCGGGGGCGACGTTGATGCCGATCCCGACGACGATCGCGCGGGTGCGCGGACTGACCTCGACGAGGATGCCGGCCACCTTGCGACTGCGGCCCCAGCCGTCGAGGGGCTCGGTCCCGGCGCCGAGGAGCACGACGTCGTTCGGCCACTTGGTCGCCGCCGGCGCCCCGAGGTCGGTGAGCGCCCGGCGTACGGCGAGCGCGACCACGAGCGGGATCCAGGTGGTCCGTACCGGCGGCAGGTCCACGCGCAGGACCACCGAGGCGGTCAGCGCGTCGCCGGCCCCCGTGCCGGTCAGCCACTCGCGACCGGCCCTCCCGCGCCCGGCGGTCTGGCGCTGGGCGACGAGCACCGACAGGTGCGGCCACTCGTCCGGGTCGGTGTCCGCCAGCGCAAGGGCGTCGGCGTTGGTCGAGCCGGTCGAGGGAAGCTCGACGACGCGGCTGAAGGGGCTCATGGGCGAAGCCAACCACGTGTCGCGCCCCGCGCGCGGCTGCGCCACCACGAGAACTCGCGAGTCGGCGTCCAGATCGCTCCGGGCGGCGTCGAGGCGGTGCGGAGGCACCAGGCTGGAGACGGCTCGGGACGCTGCCCGGACCGCTCCGGACGACGCACCTCGTCGAGGCCTGCCCCGCAAGCATCTAGGCTGCCACGGGTGAGCGACGCCAGACCCGACACCGCCGGCACCCGGGCCAAGATCGACGACCTCGCACGCCGCCGTGCCGAGGAGATCGACACCGTGACGGAGGCCGGCGCGGCCAAGCAGTCAGCCCGCGGCAAGCGCAGCGCGCGCGAGCGCATCGAGGCGCTGCTCGACGTCGGCAGCTTCACGGAGCTCGACGCGTTCACGACCCTGCGGTCCACCGCGTTCGGGCTGGACAAGAAGCGGGTGGCGGGCGACGGCGTGATCACCGGCCACGGCACGATCGACGGCCGGCAGGTCTGCGTCTACAGCCAGGACTTCACCGTCCTCGGCGGCTCCCTCGGTGAGGTGCACGGCCAGAAGATCGCCAAGGTCATGGACCTCGCGCTGCGCACCGGAGTACCGATCATCGGGATCTCCGACGGCGGCGGTGCACGCATCCAGGAGGGCGTCGCGGCGCTCACCCAGTTCGCGGAGATCTTCCGCCGCAACGTCGCGGCCTCCGGCGTCATCCCCCAGATCTCGCTCATCCTCGGCCCGAGCGCCGGCGGCGCCGTGTACTCCCCCGCGCTGACGGACTTCATCGTCATGGCCGAGGGCACGTCGAACATGTTCATCACCGGTCCGGACGTCATCCGCTCGGTCACGGGCGAGGACGTCGGGTTCGAGGAGCTCGGCGGGGCCTCGACGCACTCCACCCGCTCCGGCGTGGCGCACTACGCGGCCAGCGACGAGGACGACGCGATCGACTACGTCCGCGCCCTGCTCTCCTTCCTCCCGAGCAACAACCTCTCCGAGCCGCCGACCTGGCCGCCGGCGGACGGCGAGGACTCCGCGGAGATCGTTGCGATCGACCACGAGCTCGACGACCTCGTGCCCGACTCGGACAACCAGCCCTACGACATGCACACGGTGATCGAGCACGTCGTCGACTACGGCGAGTCGCTCGAGGTCTCCGCGGCGTTCGCGCCCAACATCATCACCGCGTTCGGCCACGTCGAGGGCCGCCCGGTGGGGATCATCGCCAACCAGCCGAGCTCGATGGCCGGCACGCTGGACATCGACGCCGCGGAGAAGGCCGCCCGGTTCCTGCGCACGTGCGACGCGTTCAACGTCCCCATCCTCACGTTCGTCGACGTCCCCGGGTTCCTCCCGGGCACCGACCAGGAGTGGCAGGGCATCATCCGGCGCGGCGCCAAGCTCATCTACGCCTACGCCGAGGCGACGGTCCCGCTCGTCACGGTCATCACGCGCAAGGCCTACGGGGGTGCCTACATCGTCATGGGCTCCAAGCAGCTCGGGGCCGACATCAACCTCGCCTGGCCGACGGCGCAGATCGCGGTCATGGGCGCCGGCGGCGCGGTCAACATCCTCCATCGCTCCGCGCTGCGGAAGGTCGACGAGGAGGGCGGCGACGTCGAGGCGGAGCGGGCGCGCCTGACCGGCGAGTACGAGGACGCGCTCATCAACCCGTGGGAGGCCGCGCAGCGCGGCGACGTCGACGCGGTCATCGCCCCGCACGAGACGCGCTCCCAGGTGGTCCGCGCGCTGCGTGCGCTGCGGACGAAGCGGGCGTCCGGTCCGGCGAAGAAGCACGGGAACATCCCGCTGTGACGAACCTCGGCGACGCGCGGGACTGGACCGGCCCAGAGGGGGACGACGAGCTGGTCGCCGCACACGAGCGTCCCGGCGAGGCGCGCCCTTCGGTGTCCGACGTCGAGGCCCTCGCGGCGCTGCGGGTGCTGTCCGGCACGCCCGACGAGGACGAGCTCGCCGCGCTGCTGGCCGGACTGGCCACCGCGCGGGCGCTGGCGCGGACGGAGGGCGCGCCGGGGAGCGGAGAGGCCGACGGTCCCGAGCGCGGTCCCTCCGGCGCGGGATCGGCGTGGACCGACCACGCCCACCGGCTCGGCGTGCGCAGCGTGGGCGCCGGCGCCTGGCGGTGGTCCGCTCAGCGGTAGCCGGGCGCCGCCGATCCAGGCGCTCCGGTGTGCGGCCCCCACCCGTACTGCCGGGCGAACGCCGCCGTCAGCTGGGCAAGGCTCGGGGCGCGCACGGCCGTGGCGAGCTCGTGCAGGAGCCGCGCGTCGGGCTCAGGCATGGTCCGCGCGACCATCCGCATCCGGAAGGGCCGGGCCGCCTGGGTGCCGGACCGCAGGGTCACGTAGATCATCGTGTCGACCGACGGGAGGCCCTCGGCCGGCGGGCGCGACCGCGGGTCCGGGCGCACACCCCGCCGCCTCCGGTACTCGATGAAGCCGACGTCGGCGACGTCGTCGAACGAGGCGTGCTCGCCGCGCACCGTGACGGTCCGGGCACCGCGGTCGTAGCTGATCCTCCGCACGAGCGGCCGGGCGAGGAGCGCGTAGCTGGCGGCGAAGACGAGCACGCACAGGCCGACAGCGACGAGCGCCATCTCGTGCGAGGCCGCGCGCCTCGCGGCCCCCTCCGCCCGGAAGACGCCGTAGCCGAGCACCGCGAACGGCGCCGCGTACAGCAGGCAGCGCCAGACGAACCCCCACAGCGCGGGCCGCGGGATCGAGACCGCACCGGAGCGGGCGACCGCGCCGGGTCCGTGGGCGGACCACCGGCTCATGGCGTCACCCGGGACCGAGGTTCTGGCACGAGGGCCACGGTAGCTGCGGGCCGGAGCGGACCGACCCGCCCGGCGGGCCCAGGCCTGGTCACCCTGCGGTCGTGCCGTTCCCGTGCGCCTGCGCGTGCCGCTCCCACACGCGGCGCAGGCCGGGGTCGGCCTCGAGCTGCCGTTCCCGGTCGGCCGGGCGGGCGGCGGCGAGCTGCTCGATCATCTGCCGCGCACCCGCCGGGTTGACGAGCGCCGCGTACTCGTACACCGCGGCCGTGGAGTCCGCACCCGTGACGCCGGTCAGGTCACGCGGCCCCTCGGTGAGGACCGTGACGGCGCGGGCGCGCTCGGTCAGCACGGCGGGGTCCACCGTCTCCTCGCCCTGCGCCTTGCCGCCGGAGGCGGCGTCGTCGTGACCCTGGAGCCGCTCGACCTGGATGCCTGCCCCGGCGAGCGCCTCCGCCACCTCGCGGGAGGCGCGCACGCTGCCGCGGATCGCGGTGGCGAGCGTCTCGACCGGGAGCGAGAGGTTGCCGGCGACCCGCGCGAGGCCGTCGGGGTCGGGCCGCCCGGTGAGCGGGCCGACGAGCAGGTAGCGGACCATGCCCTCGGGCCGGGTCGGGTCGGGCACCTCGTGCCAGGTGGGCCGGTCGATGAACCCGCCGGCCACGAGGGCCTCGACGGCGTCGGGCGCGGGCGTGGCGGACGTGCGGTGGATGGCCTCGGCCAGGAGTTGCGCCTGGGGCCGAGGGATCCGGCGGAGCGGCGCGCCCTTGAGGTAGACGGGAGCGACGACGTCGGTCCCGCGCCCGAACGCCATGTGGACACCGGGCTTGCCGAGCATCCCGAAGCTCGACGGCCCGATGTGCAGCTGGTCGATCTCGTTCAGCGGCACGGTGCGCCCCTTGGCGGCGACGGTCCCCGCGCCGAGGTCGACGTCGACCCGGACGTACGGGCGCAGCGTGAGCCAGAAGATCAACGCCGTCAGCGCGAGGCCGATCCCGAACCCGCCGATCGTCCAGGCCACGGACCCGCCGCCGACCGAGAGACCGCCGAACGCCCCGACGAGCGCGACCCCCACCGTGATGAGGACGAGGACGGGCGCGTTGTCCACGATCGCCCCGCGAGTGATCGGCTGCGGCCCCGGGGCCGTCGGTGCTGGTGAGGTCACCGGCATGAGGCTACCGGCGCGGGTCCGGCACGGACGGACGCCCGACGAGGGATCGACGAGCGGTCGGTGAGGCATCGATGAGGGCCCGGTGAGACATGGCACAGCCCCTCGACCGCACGCCAGGTCACGGTTTAGCGTCGGCTCGTAACATTCCGATAACGAGGAGAACCGACCGACGTGTTTGCACCCCCGCGCGGCCGCCACGCCCGGCGCCGCACCCTCGCCCCCCGGGTCGCCACCGCACTCCTGACCGTCGCCGCCGCGAGCGCGACCGTCACGACCGCCCAGGCGGCCGAGGCGCCCTCGGGCGTCCGCACCGTCAGCCCCGTCATCCGCACCGACGCCGGCTGGCAGAACCAGGTCGCCAACGCGATCGCCGCCCAGACCAACGCCTACCGCGCCGCCAACGGCCTGTCCCAGCTCACGCGCACCGGGTCCATCGACTCGGTCGCGCAGTCCTGGTCCAACCACCAGGCGAGCATCGGCTCGATGGTCCACCGCGGCGACTACGGCCGGTCGGCCGTGCCCGCCGGATCGACCGGCACCTCGGAGATCCTGTCCTGGGGCATCTACCCGGACCACCAGGCCGACTACTTCATGAGCCAGTGGCGCAACTCGCCGGTGCACAACAACATCCTGCTCACGGGGTCCTACACGCACTTCGGCGTCGGCGTGGCGGTCTCGGGGGACGGACGCGTGTTCGCCACCCAGAACTTCGCCACCTACCCGGGCGGCGGCCCCGGCGGCTCGACCCCCGCGCCGGCCGAGCCCGCGCCCGCGGAGCCGGCCCCGGAGCCCGAGACCGCGCCCCAGCCCGAGGCACAGCCGCAGGACGAGACCGAGGCGCAGAACGACCAGGTGGCCCCGGACACCGATGCCGCGCGCGAGGCGGACGCCGCCTCCCGCGACGCCGCGCGCACCGAGCCGGAGCCGGCCCCCGAGCCCGAACCCGAGCAGCTGCCCGGCACGCCGCGCTTCCTGCTCTCGGACGAGCTCGCCGGCGACGCCGCGCACAGCTTCCTCTACGGCGTCGAGGGCGACGAGATCTTCGTCGGCGACTGGGACGGCGACGGGTCCGACTCGATCGCCGTGCGCCGCGGGAACGAGATCCACCTGACGAACACCCTCGGCACCGGACCCGCCGAGCAGGTCGTCCGGCTCGGGGAGCCGGGCGACGAGATCGTCCAGGGCGACTTCGACGGCGACGGCACGGACACGTTCGCGGTCCGTGACGGCAACGTCCTGCAGATCATCAACGACCTCGAGAACCCGGGCGAGATCGAGCTCGCCGCCTTCGGTGCCGACGGGGACACGCTCCTCGTGGGCGACTTCGACGGCGACGGCACGGACACGTTCGGCATCCGACGCGGCTCCGACGTCATCTGGACGAACGATCCGACCGGCGCAGGCGTGGACGGCGAGATCTCGCTCGGCCGCGACGGTGACCTCGTCCTCGTGGGCGACTGGGACGGCGACGGCGCGGACAGCCTCGCCCTCCAGCGTGGCGCCGACTTCTTCGTGACGAACGAGATGGCCTCCGACGCCGAGGTGATCGAGACCCGCTACGGGCGCGACGGCGACGTCGCCGCGTTCGGCGACTGGGACGGCGACGGCGCGGACAGCCTCGGGGTCGTCCGCATCGAGCAGACCCGCTGATCCACGCTCGACCCGACGGGGTCACCGGCCGACCGGCCGGTGGCCCTGTCGTCGTTCATCGGGGTCGCGGCTCGTCCGGCCCGGGGCCACGCCGAGCTGGACATTTCGCCATCGAGACGGACCGCAGCGCGGTCCAGCTCGACCCGGAACAGTCCAGGTCGGCGCGGAGCCCGGCCGGTCAGCGCGACTCGGGCCAGTCGTAGAACCGGTGGATCGCCCCGCGGGTCGCCTCGGCGTCGGGCGCCCCGCTGGTCCGGCACAGCTCGGCGAGCAGCCAGGCGTCGCGCTGGCGCATCCGACCGCCGAGGGGGCGGGCGAGCGGGCGATGGACGACGGCGCCGGACGCCAGGCGTACCCAGACCGTCGGCGCGCCGCCGGTGGCCGCCCGCATCCCGGGTGGGACCACCCCCCGACGCGCCACCTCGGAATGGGTGGTGATGGCGGCGATGTCGTCGAAGGAGGCCTCCTCCTCGCGCACGGCCACCCGGCGTCCGAGGAGGTCGACCTCGAGACGGCGCCCGTGATGACGCAGCACGGCCACGACGATCGCGAGCACGACCACCCACGAGAGGGCGAGGACGATCCCGACGAGGGGCCAGTCGACCGGGGTGACCTCCATCGCTCGCCACCACTGGGTGCCGATGACGACCGCGGCGCTGAGCGGCACCATGAGCGCCAGGTAGAGCGCGAGCCGCCAGGCGTTGTCGCGGAACGGGTGCGGGGCGACCGGCACGAGGCCGTGCTGCGGCGAGAGGTCGGGGTAGGGACGCACGGAGGGACCTTAGTCGACCCGGACCCGCCCCCTACGCTGAGGAGGTGACCACCACCTCGACCGGCCCCGAGTCTGCCCCGCGCGCCACCACCGCGATCGACGCCCTCGCCGAGCGGCACCTGGCCGCGGCCGCGGCGCTCGACCCGATCGACGCCACCGACATGGGCCTGCCCGGCCACGAGCACGAGTGGCCGGACCTCACCCCGGACGGCGTGGCCGCCCGGGCGGACCTCAGGCGCGCCACGCTCGCCGAGCTCTTTCGGCTCGAGGCGGCCGACGACGTCGACGCCGTCACCGCCGACGTCCTACGCGAGCGCCTCGGCGCCGGGATCGCCCTGCACGAGGCGGGCGAGGACCTCGCGCCGCTCAACAACCTCCACGGCCCGCTGCAGAACCTGCGCGACACCTTCGACCTCATGGCCACCGACACCGCGGAGCACTGGTCCTGGATCGCCGAACGGCTACGCACCCTCCCCGGCGCCCTGGCCGGCTACACGGAGGCGCTGCGGACCCAGGCCGCGCAGGGCAGGTACCCGTCCCGGCGGCAGGTGCGGATCGGCGTCGAGCAGGCGCGTGAGCTCGCCGCCGAGGACTCCTTCTTCACCGCGTTCGCGGCCGGCGCCCGGCCGGACGGCGCCGTGGCGTCTGGGCAGCTCGCGGCGGACCTCGAGCGCGGCGCCGAGGAGGCGCGGGCCGCCTACGGCGCGCTCGCGGAGACGATCGAGACCGAGCTCGCGCCGCACGCGGGCGAGGGTGACGCCGTCGGGGCCGAGCGCTACGCCCTGCACTCGCGCTACTTCCTCGGCGCGGACGTCGACCTGGAGGAGACGTACGCGTGGGGGCTGGAGGAGGTCGCTCGGCTGACGGCCGAGCAGGAGGCCGTGGCGGCGGAGCTGTACGGGCCGCGCACCACGGTCGCCGAGGCGATGGCGAACCTCGACGCCGACCCGGCGCGCACGCTCCACGGCACCGATGCGCTGCAGGAGTGGATGCAGGCCACGTCCGACCGGGCGGTCGCGGAGCTCGCCGAGTCGTCCTTCGACATCCCCGAGCCGGTGCGCCGCCTCGAGTGCCGCATCGCCCCGACCCAGACCGGCGGCATCTACTACACGGGTCCGAGCATGGACTTCTCGCGCCCCGGGCGCATGTGGTGGTCCGTGCCGAAGGGCGTCACCGAGTTCGGCACCTGGCGCGAGCTGACGACCGTCTACCACGAGGGCGTGCCCGGCCATCACCTGCAGATCGGGCAGACCGCGTACCGCTCCGAGCTGCTCAACGCCTTCCGCCGGGTGGGTGTGTGGGTCTCCGGCCACGGCGAGGGCTGGGCCCTGTACGCCGAGCGGCTCATGGAGCAGCTGGGCTACCTCGACGACCCGGGCGACCGGATGGGCATGCTCGACGGCCAGCGGATGCGCGCGGCGCGCGTGGTCCTCGACATCGGCGTGCACCTCGGGCTGCCGCGGCCCGCCGACCTCGGCCCCGGCCGGTGGGACGCCGAGGTGGCATGGCCCTACCTGCAGGAGAACGCCAACTCCGACGACGCCTTCCTCGCCTTCGAGCTCGACCGCTACATGACGTGGCCGGGCCAGGCACCGAGCTACAAGGTGGGCCAGCGGATCTGGGAGCAGATCCGGGACGAGACCGCCGCCCGCGAGGGGGCCGACTTCGACCTCAAGCGGTTCCACCGACGGGCCCTCGACGTCGGCTCGGTCGGCCTCGACACCCTCCGCCGCGCCCTCGCCTGACCCCCACCCCTCTGTCGTCGGGAGTGCGGTCAGGACCCGTCGGGAGTCCGGTCCGTCGTCGACGGCGCGCGACGAGCGCGCACCGTCCTGGCCATACCCTCGTCTGGTGCTCCGTCTCCTGCTCGCCTCCGCCTCGCCCGCCCGCACCGCCACCCTGACCGCAGCCGGGATCGCGCACGACGTCCAGGTCTCCGACGTCGACGAGCCCGCCGTGCTCGAGGCGCAGGCGCGCGCGGCGGAGAAGGCCGGCGATCCCCCGCCGTCACCCGCCGACCAGGTCCTCGCGCTCGCCCGCGCCAAGGCCGAGGACGTCGCCGACGCGGGCCCGACGGCGGAGCCCGGCTCCGCGCACGGTCGCACCCTGGTCCTGGGCTGCGACTCGATGCTCGAGGTCGACCTCGGGGGCGGGGTCGAGGTCGTCGGCAAGCCCGGCGACGCCGAGACGGCCACGCGCCGGTGGCGGGCCATGCGCGGCTCCACGGGCGTGCTGCACACGGGGCACTGGCTCGTCGACGTCGGGGCCGGGCGGGACGCGGCGACGGGAGACGACCGCGCGGAGGGTTCCGGCGTCGGGGGCGTGTCCTCGGCGGTCATCCACTTCGCCGACCTGTCCGACGCCGAGATCGACGCCTACGTCGCGACCGGTGAACCCCTGAAGGTGGCCGGTGGGTTCACCGTGGACGGGATCGGCGGGCCGTTCGTCCGCGGGATCGAGGGGGACTTCCACGGCGTCGTCGGGGTCTCGCTGCCGCTGCTGCGCGAGCTGCTCGGCGAGCACGGCGTCGCGGTGACCGACCTCTGGGCCTGACGGCCGGGCGCCGTCCCGTCACCGGCACACCCGCCGAGCTCGTGCCTCACCTGGCGAGATCGTGCCTCCCACGCACGACCTCGCCGGGTGAGGCACGACCTCGACGCCGGGGCCGGGCACACGCGGGCGCCGGGCGCGCACGGCGACCCGGCGCACAACGTCACACCGGCCCTCGTTGGGCCGCGGCGCGACGTCCGGCTAACGTAGCGGGGCAACGCGCGCGCACATCGGCGTCCGCGCCCCGAACGGCAGCGAGGAGAGGTATGGCGAACGAGGGTCCCTACCCGCTGCCGCGCAAGGTGCTCGTGGCCAACCGCGGCGAGATCGCCGTCCGGGTGGTGCGCGCCTGCCGCGACGCGGGCATCGCCACCGTCGCCGTGTACGCCGACCAGGACCGGGAGGCCCAGCACGTCCTGCTCGCCGACGAGGCCTACGCACTGTCCGGCACCCGCGCCGCGGAGACCTACCTCGACGCCGCCAAGGTTCTCGACGCCGCGCGCCGCTCCGGCGCGGACGCCGTACACCCCGGCTACGGCTTCCTGTCCGAGGACGCCGCCTTCGCGCGCGCCGTCACCGACGCCGGGATCCTGTGGGTCGGCCCGCCGCCGGAGGCGATCGAGTCCCTCGGGGACAAGGTGACCGCCCGGCGCATCGCCCAGTCCGTAGGCGCCCCGCTGGTGCCCGGCACGAAAGACCCGGTCTCCGGCGCGGACGAGGTCGTCTCGTTCGGCACCGAGCACGGCTACCCCCTGGCCATCAAGGCCGCCTTCGGCGGCGGCGGCCGCGGCCTGCGGGTGGCCCGCAGCGCCGAGGAGGTCACCGCCCAGTACGACTCCGCCGTGCGGGAGGCCCTCGCGGCGTTCGGCCGCGGCGAGTGCTTCGTCGAGCGGTTCCTCGACCGGCCCCGGCACGTGGAGACCCAGTGCCTGGCGGACGCGCACGGCAACGTCGTCGTGGTCTCCACCCGCGACTGCTCGCTGCAGCGCCGCCACCAGAAGCTCGTCGAGGAGGCCCCCGCGCCGTTCCTCACCGAGGACCAGAACGCGCGCCTCGTCGAGGCGTCGAGGGCCATCCTCTCGGCGGCCGGGTACGTGGGCGCAGGGACCTGTGAGTTCCTCCTCGGCGTGGACGGCACGATCTCCTTCCTCGAGGTCAACACCCGCCTCCAGGTCGAGCACCCCGTGACCGAGGAGGTCAGCGGCCTGGACCTCGTGCGCGAGCAGCTGCGCCTCGCGGCCGGCGAGCCCCTCGGCTACGACGAGGTCCTCCTGCGCGGCCACTCCATCGAGCTGCGGATCAACGGCGAGGACCCCGCCTCGGGATTCATGCCGGCGCCCGGCACGATCACCGAGCTCGCCTGGCCCTCGGGCCCGGGGGTGCGCGTGGACTCCGGGGTCGTCGCCGGCGACGAGATCTCCGGTGCGTTCGACTCGATGCTCGCCAAGATCATCGTCACCGGCGCCACCCGCACCCAGGCGATCGAGCGCGCGCGCCGCGCCCTGCGCGAGACCCGGGTGGCCGGCGTCCCGACGGTGCTGCCCTTCCACGCCTCCGTCCTCGCCCACCCCGACTTCGTCGCCTCCGACGGCGCCGACGGCTTCCGCGTCCACACCACGTGGATCGAGAACGACTACGCCGACGAGCTCAGCGGCCTGCCGAGCACCCGCCCCGAGGCGCCGCCCGCCGACGACCCCGCGCCCGAGCCGGCGCCCACCGAGCGGGTCGTCGTCGAGGTAGGAGGCAAGCGGCTCGAGGTCGTCATCCCCGCGGGCCTGGGCATCTCCCAGAACCGCTTCGGCCGCGGCCCGGTCCGCCGGCCCCTGCGCCGCTCCGGCGCCGCCCGGGGCAACGGCTCCTCCGGTTCGGGCGGCGACACCCTCACCGCACCGATGCAGGGCACGATCGTCACGTTCGCCGTGGCCGAGGGCGACCTGGTCGAGGCCGGCCAGACGGTGGTGGTCCTCGAGGCCATGAAGATGGAGCAGCCGCTGGCCGCCCACCGCGCCGGCCGCGTGACAGGGCTGTCCGGCTCCGCCGGCGCCACCGTCTCCGCCGGGACCGTCATCTGCACGATCGTCGACCCCGGGCCCGACGACGCCGCGCCGACCGCCGGGGGCGACGCCGCCGCGGGCGGGGACACGCCCGGGACCACGCCGTCGCCGGTCCCGCTGCCGCCCACCCCGTGACCACCTCCGGCCCTCCCCCGTCCGTCGCCCGCCTGCGGCGCATGCCGGGGGACGGCTGGGTCGAGTGCGCGTGCCGCGCACGGCACTGGGGCCTCAACGGCGCCGCCGGTCTCCTCGCCTGGCGACCCGCGGGCGGCGACGTCGAGGTCGCGCTCCAGCACCGCGCCGAGTGGTCCCACCACGGCGGCACGTGGGGCATCCCCGGGGGCGCGGTCGCCGACGGCGAGAGCGCCCTGACCGGGGCGCTGCGGGAGGCGGCCGAGGAGTCGGGCATCGAGACGGACCACCTCACGGTGCACGCCACGCGCGCGCTCACCCACCCGGACTGGTCCTACACGACCGTGCTCGCCCGCGCCGCCGACGAGGCGACCGTCCGGGCCGCCGACATCGAGTCCCTCGAGGTCCGCTGGGTCCGACTGGCCGAGCTGCGCGGAGGGGACCGCCCGCTCCTGCCGGCGTTCGCCGACTCCCTGGACGAGCTGGGCCGGATGCTCGGACGGGTGGTCCTCGTCGTCGACTCCGCCAACGTCGTCGGCTCCGTCCCGGACGGCTGGTGGCGGGACCGCGCGGGCGCCACGGTCCGGCTGCGTGACTCGCTCGCGGACCTCGCCGCAGCAGGGCTGCCGGCGGCCGAGGTCGGGCTGCCCGGTGACCGCTGGTACCCCGAGGTCCATCTCGTCGCCGAGGGGGCGGCGCGCGGGGTCGGTTCGACCACGGCCGTCACCGTCCACGACGCGCCCGGCGAGGGGGACGACGAGATCGTCGGGCTCGCCGCCTCCCTCGCGGGCGACGCTCCCGGCGCACCGGCGCAGGGCTTCACGCGTGTCGTCGTCGCGACGGCCGACCGCGCGCTGGCCGGGCGGTGCCGCGCGGTGGGCGCCGTCGTCGTGGGCCCCTCGGTCGTCCGCCCCCGCTCCTTACGCGCATGAGCGACGGCGCGGCGGCGGGGGCCGGACCGCCGCGCCGCGTCGAGCCGCTCCGCCTGCCCGGGTTCCGCGGCCTGTGGCTGTCGACGTCCGTCGGTCAGGTCGGGGCGGCCGTCTCGGTGCTCGCCGTCGACGTCCTCGTCATCGACGTCCTGCACGCCTCGGAGACCCAGGTCGGGATCGTCCGGGCGGCCCAGTTCCTCCCGTACCTGCTCATCGGCCTCGTGGCGGGCGCCTACGTCGACCGGTGGCGGCGACGGCCCACGCTCGTCGGCGCCAACCTCGCCCAGGCCGTCCTCCTGCTGGTGATCCCCGCGCTCCACCTGGCCGGGGCACTGACCGTGCCGGCGACCGCCCTCACGCTCTTCGGCGTCGCGGCGTGCGGGGTGATCGTGGCAGCGGCCGAGCAGTCCTACCTCCCGGACCTCGTCCCCCGGGGTGCGCTCGTGGCGGCTAACGCGCGGATCGGCCAGGCGGCGACCGTCGCCCAGACCTCGGGACCGGCTTTCGGTGGCCTGGTCGTCGCCCTGCTCACCGCCCCGTTCGCGCTGGCCCTCACGGCCCTCGCGCGGCTCGGCTCCGCCCTGCTCGTGGCGGGCATCCGCGAGGTCGAGCCCCCGCCGGCCCCCGAGCGGCCCCGCCTGTGGCGCGGCATCGGTGAGGGCCTGCGCCTCGTCTACCGGCATCGCACGCTCGGACCGCTGGCGATCTCCACGCACGTGTGGTTCCTCGCCAACAGCGCGGTGACCACCGTCCTCGGGCTGTTCGTGCTGCGCGACCTCGACCTGTCCGTCGCCGCATACGGTCTGGTCCTCACCGCGGCGGGCGTCGGCGCGCTCGCCGGCACCCTGGTCTCCACCCGCGTCGCGGCGCGGCTCGGCGACGGCCGGACGGTCGTGCTCGGCCGGGCCCTCATGGTGCCCGCCTGGGTGGCGGGCGCCCTGACCCCCGCCGACGCCGCCACCTGGGTCCCGGTCCTCTGGCTCGTGGCGGTGCAGCTCGTCCACGGCTTCGGCATGGGCGTCGAGGACGCCCCGGAGATGGGGTGGTGGCAGCTGCGCACCCCGCGCGCGATGCTCGGGCGGGTCAACGCGAGCAGGCGGTCGGCGAACCGCACCGTCGCCGTGGTCGGCGCGCTCCTCGGCGGCGTGCTGGCGGGGGCGGTCGGGTACCGGTGGACGTTCGTCACGGTCGCGGCGGTTTTCGCCGTCGCGGCGTCGGTGGTGGCGCTCTCGCCGATGCGCGACGCGCGGATCGGCGCGGAGGACTGAGACGGACGACCACGCCTACCCCCGGCCCGCGGTGTCGGATCGAGCTGCTCTGAGCCGGCGGTGACGGGACCAGCCTCACGCGGACGGCTCGCCGACGCGGCAGTGGCCCGAACTACCCTGGTCGCATGACCTCCTCGCACGCCTGGGGCCACGGCCTGGCCACCCGCACAGAGTCCGGCGAGACGCTCGACGTCTGGTACCCCTCCCCCGCGCTCGGCGCGCCGCCCGCCGGCCACGACGCCGAGGCCCTGGAGAGGATCTCCGCCGGCGCACGCACGGACGAGGTGCGCGGCGTCGTCGTGGAGGTCGTCACGACCACGATCGACCTCGACGTCGCCCCCGTCGACGTCGCCGACGCCTACCTGCGCCTGCACCTGCTCTCCCACCGCCTGGTCCGGCCGCGCACGGTCAACCTCGAAGGGATCTTCGGACGCCTGCCGATCGTCGCGTGGACGACCCTCGGCGCCGTCCTGCCCGCGGACCTGCCCGCCGTGCGGGTGCGCGCGGCCGCGGCGGGTCAGCACGTCGTGGTCCAGCTCCTCGACAAGTTCCCGCGCATGGTCGACTTCGTCGTCCCCTCGGGCGTCCGCATCGGCGACGCCGACCGCGTCCGCCTGGGCGCGCACCTCGCCGAGGGCACGACCGTCATGCACGAGGGCTTCGTCAACTACAACGCCGGGACGCTCGGCCGCTCGATGGTCGAGGGCCGCATCTCCCAGGGCGTGGTCGTGGGCGACGGCTCCGACGTCGGCGGCGGCGCGTCCATCATGGGCACGCTCTCCGGCGGCGGCACCGAGCAGGTGACCATCGGGGAGCGCTGCCTGCTCGGCGCGAACGCCGGCGTCGGCATCTCCCTGGGCGACGACTGCGTGGTCGAGGCCGGGCTCTACGTCACGGCCGGCACGAAGGTCACGGTCCTGCCCGAGGAGAAGGTCGTCGCGGCCCGCGAGCTGTCCGGCGTGGACGGTCTGCTGTTCCGCCGCCACTCGGTCACCGGCGCCGTCCAGGTCCTGGCCCGCGAGGGGCACGGCGTCGCGCTCAACGACGCCCTGCACGCATGACCCCACCCCGCGCGTGAACGGCGGGTCGCGTCCGCGCTCCGGCCTGTCCTGCCTCGGCGGCCTCGCCGTCGTCGCGGTCGTGCTCGCGGTCGCGGTCGGCGGCGTCGTCGCCATCCTCACCCACGTGGTGCGCTCGCCCGAGTCCGGGACGTGCCGCGCCGAGGCGGGCGGCGACCTCGGCGCCACCCTCGACGGCGACCAGGCCGCGAACGCCGCTCTCATGGTCGGGCTGGCCCAGCAGCGCGACCTGCCGATCCGCGCCACGACGGTCGCCATCTCCACCGCCATGCAGGAGTCGAAGCTGCGCAACATCGACTACGGCGACCGCGACTCGGTGGGGCTCTTCCAGCAGCGCCCCTCCCAGGGCTGGGGCGAGGTCGAGCAGATCATGGACCCCGTCTACTCCACGGGCCGATTCTACGACGAGCTCGTGACGATCGACGGCTGGGCGGACATGTCGGTCAACGACGCCGCACAGGCCGTCCAGCGCTCCGGCTACCCCGAGGCGTACGCCCAGCACGAGACGATGGCGCGCGCCTTCGCCGCGAACCTCGTGGGCCAGGTCGAGGGCGGGCTCACCTGCCGGCTGTCGATGCCGGACGGCGCCGAGGACGCGAGCGCGTCCCTCGCCACCACCTACGTCACCGACCTCGCGAGCCGGGACCTCGGGCTGACGGCCGAGGAGCGGGACGCCGGCGTCGTCGTCGTGGACGCGGGCGGGCTGCCCGACGGTGCCTCTGCCGAAGACGGCGGGACGGCGGCCGGCTGGGGCGTCGCCCACTGGGGCGTGGCGACCGCGACGGAGACGGGCGCGGTGGCGGTCGCGACCGACGGACGGGTGTGGCTGCGGTCCGGGGGCGACGACGCCGGCTGGGGGGCGGTGGGCGACGTCGGCTCGGAGCTGTCCGCGGTCGAGCAGGCGGTCGTCGACGCCGCCGCGACCCTCGAGCCCGGCCAGGTGGCGATCGGCTGATCGTCGAACGTGCGGTTCGTCGTCGAGCGTGCGGTTCGTCGTCGGGGCCGGACCGTGAGCGACGACCAGGTGGACCGATGCACGCACGGGGCCCCGACCCAGTACCGTCGGAGGCAGTTCGGGGCGACCTGCTTCGTTCGGAGCCACCCGGAAGTAGGCCCACCGTGACGGTGACCGACCTCGCCCCCTCCCCCCACACCCGCCCCGACCGCCCTGCTCGCGGCGCCGGCGAGCGGTACGTCAGCTCGTTCACCACGCTCACGCGGTCGGTGAAGGACGCCGGCCTCATGCAGCGGGCCTACGGCTACTACTGGACCAAGTTCGCGATCCTCATGGTGCTGGGCGCGGGCCTGGTGGTGGCGTTCATCTTCATCGGCGACTCGTGGTGGCAGATGGGCATCGCCGCGGCGCTCGGCCTGCTCATGACCCAGACCGCCTTCATGGGGCACGACGCCGCGCACCGCCAGATCTTCAGGTCCGGCAAGTGGAACACCTGGGCGAGCCTCGTGATGATCAATCTCGTCACCGGCATGGGCCACGGCTGGTGGAACAAGAAGCACAACAAGCATCACGCCGCGCCCAACCAGCTCGGCAAGGACCCGGACATCGGCCCCGGACCGGTCATCTGGACGGGTGAGGCGCTGCAGACGCGCACGACGCGCACGGGTCGGTGGTTCGCGAGGATCCAGGCGTACACGTTCTATCCCCTGCTCGCCTTCGAGGGGCTGAGCCTGCACGTCCAGGGCGTCGCGCGACTCTTCTCGCGCAACAAGCTGGAGCACCGCTGGGTCGAGGCCTCGTTCATCGCGTTCCGGCTCGGCACCTACGTCGCACTGGTGTTCATCGTCCTGCCGCCGGGCAAGGCCGCCGCGTTCATCGCCATCCAGATGGGCCTGTTCGGCGCCTACCTCGGGCTCTCGTTCGCACCCAACCACGTCGGCATGCCGATCGCGCCGAGGGGGATGAAGATCGACTTCCTCCAGCGCCAGGTCCTCATGAGCCGCAACATCACCGGCGGCCGGTGGGTCGACACGTTCATGGGCGGGCTGAACTTCCAGGTCGAGCACCACCTCTTCCCCTCGATGGCGCGCCCGAACCTGCGCAAGGTCGCCCCCATGGTCCGCGAGCACTGCCGTCAGCTCGGGGTGCGCTACACGGAGACCACGCTGTTCCAGTCCTACAAGGCGGTGACCGCGCACATCCACAAGGTCGGCCGCGGGGGCGCGGACATCTGGGCCTGCCCGCTCGCCGGTCAGATGCGCACGGCCTGACCTGCGGTCGATGGGCCAGCCACACCAGGAAGCGAGCCACACCAGGAAGCGAGCCACACCCGCACGAGTGAGGGGATTTTTGTCTCGACGTCGAGACAAAGATCCCCTCACTCGTCGAGTGGAGGTCCGTTCACCGGTCAGCGGGTGAAGGCCGACAGGCCCGTGATCGCCCGGCCCACGACGAGGGCGTTGATGTCGTCGGTGCCCTCGTAGGTGTAGATCCCCTCGGCGTCGGCGTGGAAGCGTGCGACGCCGGAGTCCAGCGTGATGCCGTTGCCGCCGCAGACCTCGCGGGCCAGGGCCACGGTCTCCCGCATGTGCAGGCAGGTCTGACGCTTGGCCAGCGAGGACTCGACCTCGTCGAAGACGCCCTCGTCCTGGCGCTGCGAGAGGCGCACGACGATCCCGAGCGTGCTCGTGAGGTTGCCGAGCATCCGCGCGAGCTTCTCCTGGACGAGCTGGAACCCGCCGATCGGGCGCCCGAACTGCTCGCGGGCCAGGACGTAGCGGCGGGCCGCCTCGAACGCCCCGGCCTGCACGCCGGCGGCGTGCCAGGCCACGCAGGCGCGCATCCGCCGCAGCATCTCCCCCACGTCGGCGAACGACTCGACCCGTGCGAGGCGCAGCTCGTCGGGCACGCGCACGGAGTCGAGCTCGATCACCGCGTTGTTGACGATCCGCAGCGACGTCTTGCGCTCGATCGTGGTCAGCGTGACGCCGTCCGCCGCCCTGGGCACGACGAACGCACGCACCGGTCCGCGGTCGGGCTCCCGGGCGATCACACAGATGTGGTCGGCGAACGCGGCGGACCCGATCCAGCGCTTCGCGCCGTCGATGACCCAGTCGTCCCCGTCGCGTCGGGCGGTGGTCGCCAGCCCGCCCGCCACGTCGGAGCCGTGGTCCGGCTCGGTCATGGCGAACACGCCGCGTGCGGTGAAGTCCAGGACGTCGGGCTGCCAGCGCGCGACCTGCTCGGGCGAGCCGCCCACCTCGATGTTCGTGCGGAACAGCGCGGCCTGACCGTTGAACCAGGTGGCGAGCGACGCGTCGTGGCGAGCCAGCTCGAACGAGCGGAAGCCCTGGTACATCCACCGCTCCGGCTCAGCCCCGAACGCCTCCGGGGCGAGGAACCCGCCCCGCGCGATCGGCTCGACGGCGTCGGCCGGGAAGGCGGCGCGGTCCCAGTGGTTGTCGATCACCTCGGCCGGCAGGTGCTCCGTGAGCATCGCGCGCAGCCGCAGGATCTCGGCGCGCTCGGGCCCAGTGAGCAGGTCGGCGTACCGGTACAGGTCGCTGTCCGGATACAGAGTCTCCATCGTCCCCGTCCTCTCAGGTGGTGGCGCCGGGCCGGCCGGCGGACGTCGTCCAGTGTCCGACGGACGGGCGCCCGACGGAAGTCCGCTCACTCGTGAAGCAGAAGTCCGCTCACTCGCCGGGGGTGGAGGTCAGCGGTAGAAGCGGTACAGGCCCTGGAGGACGACGGCGGGCTTGGCGCCGCCCTCGATCTCGATCGCGCCGTCGACGGTGATCTGGAGCCCGCCCCCGCCGACCTCCTCGACCCCGGCCACGGTGGCGGCCATGCGGATCCGCGAGCCCACGAGCACGGGCGCGGGGAAGCGCACCTTGTTCAGCCCGTAGTTGACCTTGGTGGTCACGCCGGTGACGTCGAGCAGCTCGCCCCACATCGGGATGACCAGGGACAGGGTGAGGTAGCCGTGCGCGACCGGGCCGCCGAACGGGCCGTCCTTGGCGCGCTCGGGGTCGGTGTGGATCCACTGGTGGTCGTCGGTGGCGTCGGCGAACGTGTTCACCTGCTCCTGGGTGACCTCGCGCCAGGCGGAGGCGCCCAGATCGGTCCCGGCCAGCGAGAGGGCGTCGTCGAAGGAGACGGTGGTGGTCATCTAGTCCTCGAATCTGTTGCGGATGATGTGCTTCTGCAGCTTGCCGGTGGCGGTGCGGGGCAGCTCGTCGACGACGACGATCTCCTTGGGCACCTTGTAGCGGGCGAGCCGTTCGCCCAGCTCGCGTGTGACCAGGTCCGGGTCGAGCCCGCCCTCGCCCTCCCCGGCGACGACGTAGGCGTGGCCGACCTCGCCCCAGCGCTCGTCCGGGACGCCGATGACGGCGGCGTCGGCGACGCCGGGGAGGTCGAGCAGCGCGTTCTCCACCTCGGCCGGGTAGATGTTCTCCCCACCGGAGATGTACATGTCCTTGAGCCGGTCGCGCACGGTGAGGAACCGGTCGGGGTCGAACGAGCCGAGGTCGCCGGTGTGGTACCAGCCGTCCTTCAGCACCTCCTCGGTGGCGTCCGGCCGGTTCCAGTAGCCGCGCATGACGTTGGGCCCCTGCGCGATCACCTCGCCGACCTCGCCCACGCCGACGTCTCTCCCGGTGGGGTCGACGATCCGCGCCTCGGTCCAGAAGTGCTCCGTACCGGCGGAGCCGGAGCGCGCGAGTGCGTCCTCGGCGCGCAGCAGGTAGATGCCCGGAGCGGTCTCCGTCATGCCGAAGCCCTGCTGCACCTGCACCCCGCGCTCGCCCCAGGTGCGCAGCATCCGGTCCGGCAGCGGCGACCCGCCGCAGACGACGGTGGTCAGCGAGGACAGGTCGGTGCCCGCGAACTCCGGGCGCGCGGCGAGAGTGTCCATCATCGCGGGGACGGCGAACATCGACGTCACCCGCTCGGACTCGATCGTGGACAGCACGGCCGCGGCGTCGAAGCCGGCCTGCACGACGATCGTGCCGCCCTTGAGGAAGGTCGGCATCGTCAGCATGTTGAGCCCGGCCACGTGGAACAGCGGTGCCATCGAGAGCGTGACGTCGCTCGAGGCGATGTCCATGTCGACCAGCGAGTTGTAGTACTGCATGCTCAGCGAGCCGTGCGTGTGGGTCGCCCCCTTGGGGCGGCCCGTGGTGCCCGAGGTGTACATGATCATCGCGGGGTCGTCCCAGGTGACGGGCTCGTCGATGAGGTCGGTCCCGGCCGCGGCGAGCGTCGCCTCGTACCCGCGCGCGTCGGCACCCTCCAGGTCGAGCACCTCCTCCCCCGCGTCGACCTGCAGCCAGGTCCCCACCTGGCCGAGGTGGGCGAGCCGGCGGGCGTGCTCGTGGTGGTCCCGACCGAACACGACGACCTTCGCGCCCGAGTCGCCGAGGATGAACTCCACCTCGGGGGCCGCGAGGCGGGCGTTGACGATGACCCAGACGGCCCCGAGCTGCGCGGTGGCGAAGAAGGTCTCGAGCAGGGTGGGGTGGTTGAAGCCCACGTAGGCCACGCGGTCCCCGCGCTCGACGCCGGCGTCGCGCAGCGCGCCCGCGAGGCGTCGCGAGCGCTCCTCGACGTCGGCGTACGTGAAGGACCGGCCCTCGAAGGTCACCGCGACCTTGTCGGCGGTCGACTTCAGGCGGCGGCGCGGCCAGGACCCGATGCCCTGGTCACGCATCCTCGCCACCCAGCCCAAGCACACGCACGGCGTTGTCCTTGACGACCTTGGCCATGACCTCGTCGGACCAGCCGAGCCCGGCGGCGTCGCGCATCCAGCGCTCCGGGGAGAGCAGCGGGTGGTCCGAGCCGAACAGCACCTTGTCCTGGAGCATGCGCCCGGCCTGGTGGACGAGCTGCGGCGGGAAGTACGTCGGCGACCAGCCCGAGAGGTCGATGTAGGCGTTCCCCTTGTGCGTGGCCACGGAGATCGCCTCGTCCTGCCACGGCACCGAGGGGTGGGCCATGATCACGGTGAGGTCCGGGAAGGCGGCGGCGACGTCGTCGAGCAGGATGGGATTCGACAGACCGAGCCGCAGCCCGTGGCCGCCGGGCATGCGCGCGCCGATCCCGGTCTGGCCCGTGTGGAACAGGGCGACCAGGCCGGCCTCGTCGATCGCGTGGTAGATCGGGAAGTACCGCTCGTCGGACGGGTCGAAACCCTGGAGGGTGGGGTGGAACTTGAAGCCCCGGACGCCGAGGTCCTCGATCTGGCGGCGGGCCTCGTCGAGCGCGCCGTCCTGGAGCGGGTCGACCGAGCCGAACGGGAGGAGCACGTCGGCGTTGTCCGCGGCGCCGGCCACGAGGTCGTCGACCGAGTTGGGCGGGTGCCCGAGGTTCGTGCTCGCGTCGACGGTGAAGACGACCGCGGCCATGTTCCGCCCGCGGTAGGCCGCGGCCGTCTCCTCGACGAGCTCCCGCTCGGTCGGGGCGCGGAAGTACCGGGTGGCGGCGTCGAGGACCTCCTCGGGCAGCGACTTGTGCTCGGCGTGGTCCTTCTCGACGTGCACGTGGACGTCGATGGCGTCGAGCGCGGCGACGTCGAGCGCCGACTCGTAGCGGGTGCTCACCGCTGCTCCGCATCCGGTCGGGAGGGAGGCTGGGGCATCTCCTGGCCCACGCTCTGCCAGGACTGTCCGAGCAGGGCCTCGGCGGTCTCGGCGAGGTGCTCGTAGCTCCAGCCGCCCTCGGTGAGGGCGACGACCGACTCGGTCGGGTGCGTCCACAGTGCGAGCCGGTCGCCGCCGACGCCGACGGCCTGCCCGGTCACGCCGGCCGCGGCGTCGGAGGCGAGGTAGGCGACGACACCGGCGACGTCCGCGGCCGTGCCGAAGCCGAGGACCTGGCGGGCGAAGGGCGGCATGGGCTCGCCGGCCTGCGCGGCATCGACGAACTCCTTGAAGAAGGGCACGGTCTCGGTCATCGCGGTCGCGGCGACGGGCACGACGGCGTTGACGGTGATCTCCGCCCGCTTCAGCTCCATCGCCCACGTGCGGACCATGCCGACGATGCCGGCCTTGGCCGCCGCGTAGTTCGTCTGGCCGAAGTTGCCGCGCTGGCCGGTGGGCGAGCCGATCGCGATGATCCGGCCGCCCTCACCGGCGGACCGCATGTGGGTGGCGGCGGCCCGCACGCACGTGAAGGTGCCGCGCAGGTGGACGTCGATGACGGTGTCGAAGTCCTCGTCGGTCATCTTCCACAGCACCGCGTCGCGCAGGACCCCGGCGTTGGTCACGAGGACGTCGAGGCGGCCGAACGTCTCGACCGCGGCGGAGACGAGCCGGTCGGCCGTCTCGCTCGGGCCGACCGGGGCGACGACGGCGACGGCACGCCCCCCGGCGTCGGTGATCGACCGGGCGGCGTCGTCGGCGACCTGCTCGTCGACGTCGTTGACGACGACCGCGGCGCCGAGGCGGGCGAGCTCCTGGGCGTACGCGAGGCCCAGGCCCCGCCCGCTGCCGGTGACGATGGCGACCTTGCCGGTGAGGCTCATGCTGCGCTCCTGACGTCGGTGGTCGGGCGGCGACCGAACCGATCGGCGCCGGTACCCGCGCGGCGCCTCCGTGCGCACGCTCGCCACCATCGTCCCGCCAAACCGTTGAAGGTGTCAACCATTGACGCCATCACCTATTCTTCGCTACGTTCGCACCCCGGCGCCGACGACGGCGTCCGGCGCAGCACCGTCACGAGTCCCCCGGGGCTCATCACGAGGAGGCAGACATGGAGGTCGGACGCCAGGTCCGGGGCGGGGTCGGTCTCCTGCTGGCCCTCTCGTCCGCGCGCACCTTCCGAGCAGCGTCCGAGGCGCTGCGGCCGCTGGGCATGACGCCCCGCAGCTACACCGTCCTGGAACACCTCCTCGACAGCCCCCGCTCCCAGCGGGAGCTCGCCGAGATGCTCGACCTCGACCCGAGCCGCATCGTCGCCCTCGTCGACACGCTCGTCGCCGCGGGCATGGTGGAACGGCTGCCCGACCCTGCCGACCGGCGCGTCCGCCTCATCACCCCCACCGACCACGGACGGGCCTCCGCCGTGGTCGCGCGGGAGGCCAGCGAGCGCGCTGTCGACGGCGCCCTCGCCCCGCTGACCTCGACGGAGCGCGACACCCTGGTCGATCTCCTCGCACGCCTCACGGACCGCGGCTGACGCCGCGGCCCGCAGATCCGACCTCCGACGCACCCGTCCACCGCGGCAGAGCCGCCGCGGCCGACACCACCACCGAGAGGACCATCATGCGACTGCGCACCATCAGCACCGCCGCCCTGGCCGGCGCCACCCTGCTCGTACTCGCCGCCTGCGGCGGTGACGACGACGGCGACGGCGGCACGTCCGACTCCGGCGAGGGCGAGCTGACACCGATCACCCTCGGCGCGCTGCCGATCGTCCCGACCGCGGGGCTCCAGTACGGCATCGACGAGGGGATCTTCGAGGAGCACGGCTTCGAGGTCACCCTCGAGACCGGTCAGGGCGGTGCCGCCCTGATCCCGGGCCTCGTCTCGGGCGACATCGACTTCGCCACGTCCAACCCGCTCTCGGTGATGGTGGCCCAGTCGACCGGACTGGCTATCCAGGTCACCTCCGGGTTCGTGCACGCCCGCGAGGAGGGCGACGACATCACCGGCGTATACGCGATGCCGGACTCGGGGATCGCCGCACCGGCCGACCTCTCGGGGCGCACCGTGGCGGTGAACAACCTCAACACCCAGGGCGACGTGACGATCCGGGAGATGGTCCGCCAGGACGGCGGCGACCCGGACGCCATCGAGTTCGTCGAGATCGGCTTCCCGGACATGCCGGCGGCCCTGGACGCCGGCAACATCGACGCCGCCTGGGTCGCCGAGCCGTTCGGCACCATCCTGCTCGGCGAGGGGGCCGAGCTCGTCGGCTACAACTACCAGCTCGTGGCCCCCGGGCTGCAGACGATGGTCGTCATCGCCGCCGAGGACCAGGACGAGCAGCTCGTCGAGGACTTCCACGTGGCGCTCGAGGAGGTGCTCACCACCGCCCAGGAGGACGAGGAGGGCGTGCGGGCCGTACTGCCGACCCTGCTGGAGATGGATCCCGAGCTCGCCGACCAGGTGCTCATCGAGGAGTTCGACACCCAGCTCGACCCCGAGCCCCTGCAGATCCTCGCCGACCTCGCGTGGGAGGGCGGCGTCGTCGAGTCCGAGATCGACGTCGAGGAGTTCATCCCGGAGCGCGCGCGCTGACCCGGCCGGGCCCACAGGGCCGGCCGAGCCCACGAGACCGGCCGCGCCCACGGGGCCCGGACGGACGACGGCGGCCCCACCCGCTCGGGTGGGGCCGCCGTCGTCGCGCGGGGTCCGGGCTCAGCGCTCCTCGATCGGGACGTAGTCCCGCTCGGTGGCGCCGGTGTAGACCTGCCGCGGGCGGCCGATCTTCGTGTTCTTGTCCTCGATCATCTCGCGGTACTGGGCGATCCAGCCGGGCAGACGCCCCAGGGCGAAGAGCGGGGTGAACATCTGCGTGGGGAAGCCCATCGCCTTGTAGATCAGCCCCGTGTAGAAGTCGACGTTGGGGTAGAGCCTGCGCTCCACGAAGTAGTCGTCGCTCAGCGCGATCTCCTCGAGGTTCATCGCGATGTCGAGGAGCTCGTCGTCCTGACCGAGCTTGGCCAGCACGTCGTGCGCCACCTTCTTCACGATCGCGGCCCGCGGGTCGTAGTTCTTGTAGACCCGGTGGCCGAAGCCCATGAGCCGCACGTTGTCGTTCTTGTCCTTCGCCCGCCGCATGAACGTCTCGACCGAGTCGTCGCTCTCCTGGATGCGCGACAGCATCGCGAGGACGGCCTCGTTCGCCCCGCCGTGCTTGGGGCCGGACAGCGCGCCGACGCCGGCCGAGATCGAGGCGTAGATGCTCGCGTCGGACGAGCCGACCATCCGCACGGTCGACGTCGAGCAGTTCTGCTCGTGGTCCGCGTGCAGGATGAGCAGCAGATCGAGGGCGCGAATCACCTCCGGGTCCACCTCGCGGTGCTGGTAGGGCAGGTCGAACGTCATCCGCATGAAGTCGGCGGTGTAGCTGTAGGAGGCGTCCGGGTACAGCAGCGGCAGGCCCGACGCCCGCTTGGCGATGTACCCGATCATCGTCGGCAGCTTGGCCATGAGGAGCACCGTGGAGAGCTCCTTCTGGTACTCGTCGTGCGGGTCCAGCGTGTGCGGGTAGTAGGTGCCGAGGCCCGCGATGCCGGCCTGGAGCATGGACATCGGGTGGCCGTTCGGCGGGAACGCCGTGAAGAAGCCCTTGAAGTCCTCGTGCAGCACCCGGTGGCGCTTGATGCGCCGGGTGACGGCCTCGAGCGTCTCGGCGTCGGGCAGCTCGCCGTAGATGAGCAGGTAGGCGGTCTCGAGGAAGGTCGACCGCTCCGCCAGCTGCTCGATGGGATATCCGCGATACCGCAGGACGCCCGCGTCGCCGTCGATGTAGGTGATGGCCGACTCGGTCGACGCCGTGTTCGTGAACCCGTAGTCCAGCGTGACGGTGCCGGTCTCGCCGAGGAGCTTGCCGATGGTCAGGCCGTCGCTGCCGTCGGTCGCGCGCACCCTGGGCAGCGAGAGGGTCTTGTCGTCGACGGTGAGCGTGGCGTCTTCGGTCATGCTGGTCCCCTTCGTGGATGGTGGGCGCCTCGTGGGCGCGATCGGGGCGGAGCACCGCCCCCGTCGGAGGTCGTCCTTCGTCCAAGATACCGCCGCGCGCCGATCGGCGACGCCCGCCCGTCACCCCTGGACGACGACGGCCGGAGACCGGGCGGGCTCAGCCGTCGAGGCGGGCGACCGCGGCGGCGACGCGCTCGTCGCTGCCCGTCAGCGCCATCCGTACCCGCCCCGCGCCGGCGGGACCGTAGAACTCGCCGGGCGCCACGAGGACGCCGAGGCCCGCGAGCTCGTCGACGAGCTCGCGCCCGCGCACGCCCTCCCGGCCGAGCCACAGGTACAGGCCGGCCACGGAGGCCGGGTCGGGGCTGAGGCCGTGCGACCGGACGGCCGCCAGCAGGTCCCTGCGCCGGCGCCCGTACCGCTCGCGCTGGACCGCCACGTGGGCGTCGTCGTCGAGGGCTGCCGCCATCGCCGCCTGCACGGGGCCGGGCAGCATCATCCCGGCGTGCTTACGGATCTCCCGCAGCCTCCCGATCAGCTGCTCGTCGCCGCCGAGCAGCGCCGCCCGGTAGCCGGCCATGGAGGACTGCTTGGACAGCGAGTACGCGACGAGCAGGCCGGAGTGGTCCCCGCCGGTCACCCGCGGGTCGAGGAGGCTGGGCACGCCGGAGATCGCCCACGGCTCGTCCCACGCGAGCTCCGCGTAGCACTCGTCGGCCACGACGACGGCGCCCACCTCGCGCGCCCACGCCACGGCGGCGGCGAGCTGCTCGACGCCCAGCACGTGCCCGTGCGGGTTGGCCGGGGAGTTGAGCCAGACCAGCCGCACTCCCTCGCGCGGCCAGTCCTGCGGGCGGGTCGGGTCGACGGCGACGGGCTCCGCGCCGGCCAGGCGTGCCCCGACGTCGTAGGTGGGGTACGCCACCGCCGGGTGGAGGACGCGATCGCCCGCGCCGATGCCCAGCATCGCGGGCACGAGCGCGACCGCCTCCTTGGAGCCGATCGTCGGCAGCACCGCCCGCTCGGTGAGGGTGACGCCGCGCCGACGGCCGAACCACCCCACCATCGCGCGGCGCAGCTCGTCGGTGCCGATCGTGGTCGGGTAGCCGGGGCGGTCGGCCGCGGCGCGGAGCGCCTCCTGGACGACGGCCGGGGTCGGGTCGACCGGCGTGCCCACGGAGAGGTCGACGATCCCGCCCGGGTGGGCGGCCGCCCGCTCACGCGCGCCGGCGAGCGAGTCCCAGGGGAAGTCCGGCAGCGTCTCGCCGTGCAGGGTCACGTCACGCCTGGGAGGGAGCCGTGGCCACGATCGGGTGGTCGAAGCCGAGCCGCCCGGTGCGCGCGGCACCGCCCGGGGAGCCCACGGGCTCCTTCTGACCGGGCATGACGTCGGAGAAGAAGTTGACGTTGACGTCGTAGTACTCCGACCACACGGCCGGGGTGTCGTCCTCGTAGTAGATGGCCTCGACCGGGCATACCGGCTCGCACGCACCGCAGTCGACACACTCGTCGGGGTGGATGTAGAGCATGCGGTCGCCCTCGTAGATGCAGTCGACCGGGCACTCGTCGACGCAGGCGCGGTCGAGGATGTCGATGCAGGGCTGAGCGATCACGTACGTCATGCCCCCATCGTCCCACGACCGGGCCACGGCGGGCAGCCGATCTCGCCCGGTCCGTCACGCCCGACGTGCGCGGGCCGGACGAACCGGACGCGCCCGGCAGGTGTGGGAGGGTCGGACCATGGCCCACGCGTTCGCCGGCTACCCCGGACCCGACGGCGTCGCCTGGCGCTCGTGGCGGGTCGGAGAGCGGGTCTCCGTGCGGTTCCGCGACGGTGACCGCGCCCGCGACGCGCTCGGTCACCTGGTCGGGGCCGGAGAGGCGGAGCTCACGGTGGACACGCGCCGCGGCCACGTGGTGGTCCCGACGTCGGCGATCCTGTCCGGTCGGCGCGTCCCCCCGCCCCCCGACGGGCGAGGCCGGCGGCCCGAGACGGGCTGAGCCGGGGTCGGCCGGTCGACCGGTCAGCCGCAGGTGACCCGGTGGTGCGGGGAGTAGGTCCACTCGTACTCCTCGCGCGGCAGCACCTCGTCGCCGTGGCTGCGCTCGCGCGAGACGGTCACCGAGAAGCCGTTGACCCCGCCGTACTCCGGGACGCAGGACGGCGAGTCGTTGACGACGTCCTGGGGCGGGGTGACGTTGTAGGGGCCGACCGTCTCGGTGGTCACGTCCCAGTACTCGGTCGACCACAGGCGGGTGTGGACCTGGCCGTCGGCGACCCAGGCCTCGACGAGCACGCCGTAGGGCGTGTTGTTCTCCCAGATCATGTTGATCGAGTTCTCGGGGTTGTCCTCGTCCACCCAGAGGGTCGCCTCCTGGCCCATCGGGTAGCGGTCGAAGTACTTGCTGTGGGGGCGGTGCTCGATGTCGTCCAGCCCGGCCTCCCAGCCGACGTTGAACATGTTGGTCGAGAGCTGGGAGACGCCGCCGCCCAGGGCGGTGGCGTTGAAGCCGTTCTCCACCACGCCGGAGGAGACGAAACCGTTCTCCTCGGTGATCGGGCCCAGCTCCTCGGCGAGGTCGAACTGCTCCCCGGGCAGGACGAGCGTGCCCGTGACGAGCGCGGTGCCGTTGACGAGGTTCTGGGTGCGCACGTCGTCCGACGTCAGCGGGGTGCTGATCTCGGAGACGACCTCCTCGACGCCGAGCTCCTGGGCGTCCTCCGTGGTGAACTCGGCCTCCTCCTCGACGACCTCCGCGACGGCCACGCGGTCGTCGGTCGAGGTCGCGGCGGCCGACACGGCCGCGTCCAGGCCCTCGGGGTCCAGGACCGCGCCCGCCTCGCTGCCCACGATGTACGGCGCGCCGTCCCGCAGCGTGACCTGGGCGTCGACGGGCTCGGAGCCGATGTCGCCACCGGACTCGCGGACCTGGTCGGCGAGCAGCTCGCCGTCCATGGTCAGGGCGAGCGCCCCGTCGACGGGCTCGATCGTGGCGGCCTCGGTGAGCTGTGCGACCTCGAGGGGCACCTCGTCCTCGCCGACCTGGACGGTGACCGGTCCGGAGGTCAGCGGGGCGACGATCTCGGACTGCGCGGTGGCCACCGCCTCGTCGTCGATCTCGGGCGCGACCTCGGTCGCGACGGCCTCGACCGGGGAGGTCGACACGAGCCAGTCCTCGACGACGAGCTCACTGGTGGCCTCGATGTCGAGCTCGGTGCCGACCACGGGATCGGTCACCCGCGGCGTGGACCCGGAGAACTCGATGGCGCCGTCGACCGGGGCGGTGACGAGATCGTCCTCGACGGCCTCGATCGCGGCCAGGAGGGCGGGCTCGTCGACGCTGCGGACCGGGTCGTAGGCGCCCATGCCGGTGAAGTGGCCGAGGAGCACGCGCGGGTCGAGCGCGAAGCCCGTGAGCCCGTCGACCGTGCCCTGGGCGTCGAACGTGAGCCCGGCCTCGGCCGAGCTGATCTCCGCCTCGTTGTCGTCGAGCGTGAGCCGGACCGGGGCGTCGAGCTCCTCGCCCAGCCCGTCGCGCAGCTCCTCGACCGCCTCGTCGGCCTCCAGGCCGCCGATCTGCACACCGGCGACGACGGTGCCGCTCGGCACCTTGTCCCCCACGAACCACGCGATGCCGAAGTAGGCGCCCGCGAGCACCACGACGGTGATGCCCAGGCCGATGAGCCAGCCGCGTCCACGCCGGCGTCCCCGACCGTTGTCGTGCCCTGCGTCGCGCGCGTGGCGGGTCATGCGTTCCTCGTTCCGTGATGTGGGGCCGTCCTCGCTGCGGCCCGGTCCATCGTAGGGAATATCACCGGTTCGGGCAGGCGCCGCGCGGGCCCCGGGATGGGGACGTCAGCCCTGTCCCCGTACCGGGCGGTCCCCGGCCGTGCGCCGGGCACCCGTGGGACCGCCCGGCGACCAGGGACGCACGCGGCCCAGGGCGTGGACCTGGGCGCCGGCCCGGCCGGTCGCGCGTGCCTCGAGCACGTCGGCGGCGACGACGAGGTGGTCGCCGGCCGGCCGCGCCCAGGCGGTGCGGAGCACGAGGTGTGCGCTCGCGTCCTCGAGCAGGACCGCGTCCCCGGGCCGCGGGACGAGCGAGATGCCGACGTCCTGGCCGACCAGCGGACGACCGGGCTCGGACACCCGGGCGAGCGCCGCGGCGGCCCCGGCCGAGTCGTCGAGCACCGTGATCCCCCACTCCTCGGCCTCCTCGAGCGCCTCCGACGCACGGGAGTCGGCGTGCACGGACACGGTGATCATCGGCGGACGCAGCGAGGCGGAGGCGACGTCCGTCAGCGGCACGAGCAGGGCGTGCCCGCCCGCGCGGACACCGAGCACGGCGACCCCCACGGGCCTGCGGGCGAGGGCCGCCCGGAACCCCTCCTCGAGCTCGTCGACGCTCACGGCCGCGTCCCGGCCGACTCCTCGCGGTCGCCGCCGTCGACCGTGGCGGCCTGACCGGTCGAGCCGGTGCCACCCGCCCGGTCGGTCGTCGCGACCCCACGGGAGCCCGCGGAGCGCCGGGGGCGGATGCGGACGCGGTCGGCGGAGAACCACGACCGCGGCGCGGCCCAGCCGAGCGCGGCGGCCAGCGGCATCGTGAGGATCCACAGCATCGCGCGCGGTGTGGAGGTGACGAGCACGTCCTCGCCCGGCCCCCAGTAGGTCATCAGCAGGACGACGCCGATGCCGCACGCCCCGTAGACGATGAGGGCGACGGTGCCGGCGACCGCCCGCACGAGCACGGCGGCGGTCAGCGCGAGCGCTATCCCGAGCAGCACGCCGAGCGGCAGCCCGTCGTGCTCCATGCGGTGGACGACGGTGCCGGCCACGGCGACGAGTACCGCGAGGAGCACCGTGACGACGGCCTCGAGCAGCCGCTCCCCCGGGCTGCGGGCGGGCGCCGCGGGGGTGGCGGGCGTGGCGCCGGGGGTGCTCGCCCCGGCGCTGAGGTCCGCCCCCTCGGCGCCCGTCATCAGGCGCCCTGCCGCTTCGCCCGCGCGGCGGCCCGGGCGCGCTCCGTGCTGCCGAGGAGGACCTTGCGGATGCGGATGATCTCGGGGGTGACCTCGACGCACTCGTCGTCGGCGGCGAACTCGAGGGACTCCTCCAGGGTGAGCCGGCGCGGCGGCACGAGGCTCTCGAACGAGTCGGCCGTCGCCGACCGCATGTTCGTCAGCTTCTTCTCCTTGGTGATGTTGACGTCCATGTCCTCGTTGCGCGAGTTCTCACCGACGATCTGGCCCTCGTAGACCTCCGCGGTGGGCTCGACGAAGAACGAGCCGCGCTCCTGGAGGTTGATCATCGCGAAGGGGGTGACGGCACCCGGCCGGTCGGCGACCAGCGAGCCGGTGCTGCGGTGCTCGATGGGGCCGTGCCACGGCTCGTGGCCCTCGGCGATGGAGAAGGCGATGCCGGTGCCCCGGGTCTCGGTCATGAAGCGCGTGCGGAAGCCGATGAGGCCGCGGGAGGGGACGAGGAACTCCATGCGCACCCAGCCGGTGCCGTGGTTGACCATCGAGTCCATCCGGCCCTTGCGCGCGGCGAGGAGCTGGGTGACGGCGCCGAGGTACTCCTCGGGCACGTCGATCGTCATGCGGTCCATCGGCTCGTGCCGCTTGCCGTCGACCTCCTTGGTGACGACCTGCGGCTTGCCGACGGTCAGCTCGAAGCCCTCGCGACGCATCTGCTCCACGAGGATGGCCAGCGCGAGCTCGCCGCGCCCCTGGACCTCCCAGGCGTCCGGGCGCTCGGTGGGCAGGACCTTGAGCGAGACGTTCCCGACGAGCTCGCGGTCGAGCCGCTCCTTGACCAGGCGCGCGGTGAGCTTGTGGCCCTTGACGCGTCCGGCCAGCGGCGACGTGTTGATACCGATCGTCATCGAGATCGCGGGGTCGTCGACCGTGATGAGCGGCAGCGGACGCGGGTCGTCGGCGTCGACGAGCGACTCGCCGATCGTGATGTCCGGGAACCCGGCGACGGCGACGATGTCGCCGGCGGTCGCGGACTCGGTGGGGACCCGGGAGAGCGCCTCGGTGCGCAGCAGCTCCGAGATACGCACGTTCGCCACGGTCCCGTCCTGACGCGCCCACCCCACGGTCTGGCCCTTGCGGATCGAGCCGTTGTGGATGCGCAGGAGGGCGAGCCGGCCGAGGAACGGCGAGGCGTCGAGGTTCGTCACGTGCGCCTGGAGCGGCGCACCCTCCTCGTAGCGCGGGCCGGGGATCGTCGACAGGATGGTGGCGAACAGGGGCTCGAGGTCCTCGGAGTCCGGCATCTCGCCGTCCTGCGGGCGCTCCAGCGAGGCGCGGCGGGCGCGCGCCGAGGCGTAGACGACCGGGACGTCGAGAACGGCGTCGAGATCGAGGTCGGGAACCTCGTCGGCGAGGTCGGAGGCCAGCCCGAGCAGCAGGTCGGTGGCCTCCTCGACGACCTCGGCGATCCGGGCGTCGCCGCGGTCGACCTTGTTGACCACGAGGATGACGGGCAGCTTGGCGGCGAGCGCCTTGCGCAGGACGAACCGGGTCTGCGGGAGCGGGCCCTCGGAGGAGTCGACGAGGAGGACCACGCCGTCGACCATCGACAGGCCGCGCTCGACCTCGCCGCCGAAGTCGGCGTGACCGGGGGTGTCGATGACGTTGATCGTCACGCCCTCGGGCGCGCCCGCGACAGCGGCCGACGGCCCCCGGTAGGCGACCGTCGTGTTCTTCGCGAGGATCGTGATGCCCTTCTCGCGCTCGAGGTCGCCGGAGTCCATGGCCCGCTCGTCGACGTGGTCGTGCTCCCCGAACGCTCCGGACTGCCAGAGCATGGCGTCGACGAGCGTGGTCTTGCCATGGTCGACGTGGGCGACGATCGCGACGTTGCGCAGGTCCTGGCGCTGGGGCATGAGAGGGCTTCCTTCGGGTCCGGTGTCTACCTCCGGCGTCCACGCGCACGCGCATACCGATCGGCAGGGGCGCCGGCTCGCAGGTCACGTCACGCGCCCCGAACCGCGATCCTACGCGCGTGGGCGCACCGCCGTCCCGCCCCGCGGGGGTGATCCCCCCGACGCGGGCCCGCTCACCGACCGGGTCGGTCCCCGTGACCGGTCAGTTCTTGCGCTCCGACGTGCCGGGGTCCTGCGGGTCGTGGCCCTCGTTGTCCAGCCGGTCGAGGGCCGCCACGCTCTCGCGCTCCTCCGAGCGGCGGACCTCCTCCTCCCGGTCGGCCGGTGAGTCCACGGCCGGCTCCCCGTCCTCGCCGCCGGACCTCGCGTAGGCCTCGAGGACGGCGTCGCGGGTCTTGCGCCGCTTGGCCTGCGCGTCCGGGTCGGGCACCGGGACGGCGGCGATGAGCCGCTGGGTGTACGGGTGCTGCGGGTCGTTGACGACCTGGCCGGAGTGGCCGGTCTCGACGAGGTGACCCTTGTGCATGACGGCGATGCGCGAGGAGAGCATCTCGACGACGGCCAGGTCGTGGCTGATGAAGAGGCAGGCGAAGCCCGTCTCCCGCTGGAGCTCGCTGAACAGCTCGAGCACGCGCGCCTGCACGGAGACGTCGAGCGCGGAGGTCGGCTCGTCGGCGACGAGGATCGTCGGCTCGAGCGCGAGCGCGCGGGCGATGCCGACTCGCTGCCGCTGACCGCCGGAGAGCTCGTGGGGGTACCGGTTGCGCATGACGCGCGGGAGCTCGACCTTGTCGAGCAGGTCCTCGACCCGTCCGTTGCGCTGCGTCTTGGACAGGTCCGTGTGCAGCAGCAGCGGCTCACCGATCGACTCGCCGATCGGCAGCCGCGGGTTGAGCGAGGAGCCCGGGTCCTGGAAGACCATGCCGACCCTGCTCCGCAGGGGCTTGAGGTCTCCGCGGCCGGCGCCGCGCATCTCGATGCCGTCGACGACCAGCGACCCGGACTTCACCGGGAGCAGGCCGACGATGGCGCGGCCGATCGTCGTCTTGCCGGAGCCGGACTCCCCCACCAGGCCGACGACCTCACCCGGCTGGATGTGGAGGTTGATGTCCTCCGCGGCGACGAACGCCTTCTGCCGGCCGCGCTTGGGGTACTCGAGGACGACGTTCTCCGCCCTCATCACCGGGGTGATCTCGGCATCGCCCGCCCGCGCGCCGGTCGGCGTCGGTGCGGCGTCGCGGTCGCGTACCTGAGGTCGGTCGGGCCAGCGCGCCGCCCCGCCCACCTCGTCCTCGGGGGCGAACGACTCGTCCGCCGACGAGTGGGAGCCGAGGTGGGGCACCGAGGACAGCAGCTGGCGGGTGTAGGGGTGCTGCGGGCGGTGGAAGATCTCGTCGGCGACGCCGCGCTCGACGATCACGCCGTCCTTCATCACGAGGATCGTGTCGGCCATGTCGGCGACGACACCCATGTCGTGGGTGATGAGGACGATGCCGGCGTCGATCCGCTCGCGCAGGTCCCGCATGAGCTTGAGGATCTCCGCCTGGACGGTGACGTCGAGGGCGGTCGTCGGCTCGTCGGCGATGAGCAGCCGGGGGTTGCAGGCGAGCGCCTGGGCGATCATCGCCCGCTGCCGCTGACCGCCGGAGAGCTGGTGCGGGTAGGAGCCGAAGCGGCGCTCCGGCTCCGGGATCTCGACGAGCGTGAGCAACTCGATGGCGCGCTTCTTCGCCGCGGCGGGCAGCAGGGACTGGTGCGTGCGCAGCGTCTCCACGATCTGGAAGCCGACCGTGTAGACGGGGTTGAGCGCGGTCATCGGCTCCTGGAAGATCACCGCGATCTCGTCGCCCCGGACGTTGCGCAGTCGCTGTCCGCGCAGGCCCACGAGCTCGGTGTCGCCGAGCTTCGCCGAGCCGGTCGTGCGGCCGTTGGGCGGCAGCAGCCCCACCAACGACATCGAGGACTGGGTCTTGCCGGAGCCGGACTCGCCGACGATGGCGAGGACCTCACCGGGGTGGACGTCGTAGCTGAGGCTGTCCGCGGCCGTGAACCACTCGTCGTCGACGAGGAACTCGATCGACAGGTCGCGGACCCGCAGGATGGGGTCCTGGTCCGCGAACCGGCTCGCGGACGGCGTGGTCTCGATGGTCTCAGTCACGTGCTCATCCTCAGGGTCGTGCCGGCGAGCGGGTCGGTGGCGGTGCCGTGCCCGGGTGGGAGGATCGACGGATGCGACCCACCCTCGTCTTCCGTACGCGCGCGGCCCGCCCGATCGCCGTCGCCGGATGGGTCGTGTGCGCCCTGGCGGCCGTCATGATCCTCGTCGACGGCGTCGGCCCGGCGCCGCTGGCGTGGACGGCATGCGCCGCTCTGGTGCTGTACGTCGTGTGGTGGCGTCCCGCGGTGGAGGTCTCCGACGGCGGGGTCGGCGTGCGTGACCTCCTGCGCGACGTCCACGTGCCCTGGCCGGCCCTGCGTGACGTCGAGTCGCGCTGGTCGCTGACCGTCGTGACCGACGACGGGCGATTCGGCTCGTGGGCCGTTCCCGCCCCGTCGCCGTCCGCACGTCGGCTGCGCCGCGGGCGCGGCGACGACCCGGCAGGCGACGCCCGGTCCGGCGGCGACGAGACGCCCGTGCGGGACGCGGGGGCCGCCCCCGTCGAGCGGCGCTACGGCACCGCCGAGGTCGTCGCCTCGGTCATCGCCGCACGTCGGGACGCCCTGCGGCGCGACGGCCACCTGCGCCAGGACGCGCCCGTGCCCCCGGTGACGAGCAGCTGGAACGTGGCGCCGCTCGCCGCGCTCGCGGGGCTCGTGGTGCTGGCGCTGGTCGTCGGCTGATCCGGCCCGCGCGGCGATCATGCCTGCTCACCCGTCCCGGTCCCGGCCGACCCGGTACCACCGGTCGCGGTGACGCCGGCCGCGGCGCCGCCGCTCGTGGCGCCGACCTGCTCGTCCTTCCGCGCCTGCGACTTCTGCGCGGCGCGGCGCATCGCGCCGGCCGACGGCTTCCTGCGCTGCCGCGGGTCGAACGCGTCCCGCAGGCCGTCGCCGATGAAGTTGATCGACAGGGCGATGGTGATGATGAAGAAGCCCGGCCACCAGAAGGCCCACGGCCGGGTGGCGAACGCACCCTGGTACTCGGAGATGATCCAGCCGAGCGAGTAGTCCGGCGGGAGGATGCCGAAGCCCAGGTACGCCAGCGCCGTCTCGAGCAGCACGGCGGACGCCATGAGCAGGGTGGCGTTGACGATGACCACGCCGATCGCGTTGGGCAGGATGTGCTTGAAGATGATGCGAGCGTTCGAGGCGCCCGCCACCCGGGCGGCGTCGACGAACTCACGCTCGCGCAGGGCGAGGAAGTCGCCGCGCACCAGTCGGGCCATGCCGGTCCACAGGACCAGGCCGAGGACGATCGCGAAGAGCACGGGGAACGACATCCACCCGAGCACGGTCCCGAACAGCGGGATGCCGTAGATGTTGTCCATCGTGTGCGGGTTGCCCAGCAGCGTGCCCAGCACCGCACCGAGCACGACCGTCGGCACCGTGATGACCAGGTCCGTCATCCGCATGAGCAGGTTGTCGAGCCAGCCTCGGAAGAAGCCGGCCAGCGCGCCGACGAGCACGCCGATCACCGCGGCGATCACGCCGATGATGGCCATGACGAGCAGCGAGGTCTGGATGCCGTACATGACCTGGGCGAAGAGGTCCTGGGCGATCTCGTTCTGACCGAAGGGGTGGGGGCCGAACGAGACGAGGCCGCCGCTCTCGGGCAGCACCTCGAGGGTCGGCGCACCGAGCTCGTTGACGTTGCCCTCCGGATTGCGGTCCCTGGCCCCCCACCTCCACCAGCCGTCGATCCCGAAGAATCCGACGGAGGTGAAGGCGAGGATGGTGACGAGCGCGAGGTAGACCAGCGAGGCCATGGCCCCGACGTGGCGGAAGAACCGACGTCGGACGATCTGGCCCTGCGTGAGGCCGGCGACGTCGCGGAGCTCGAGCTCGTTCTCCTCACGGCTCGACCGCGACTCGTCGGGGACCTCGGACGGGTTGGGAGTAGTCATCAGCTGAGCCTGATCCGGGGGTCGAGGGCGGCGTAGAGCATGTCGGCCACGATGTTCGCCAGCACGGCCAGCGCCGCCGTGAGCACGATGTAGGCCATGAGCGGGTCCATCTCGGCACCGTTGAGGGAGTCGACGAACAGTCGGCCCATCCCGGGACGCCCGAAGATCTGCTCGGTGATGATGGCGCCGCCGAAGAGCGTGATGACATCGACCGGCGCGATCGTCGCGAGCGGGATGAGCGTGTTGCGGAATCCGTGCCGCATGATCACCGTGCGCTCGTTGAGGCCCTTGGCGCGGGCGGTGCGCATGTAGTCCTGGCCGAGGACCTCGAGCATCGATCCGCGCGAGTAGCGCGTGTACTGGGCGAACGAGATGAGCATGAGCACCAGGGTCGGCAGGATCAGGTGCGTGTACATGTCGATCGCCTGGATCCAGAAGTTGCCGCCCAGGTTCGGGGTGTCCGAGCCCATCGTGGCGATGGGCCGGCCGCTGATCGCGTTGGCGTTGAAGTAGGCGGGCCAGGCCTGCATGCACCGGTCGAGCACGAGGAAGACCATGACGATGCCGCCGGTCATGCCGCCGACGCGCATCGACTGCCCCCAGTCGGGACCCCGGAACGCCGCACCGACCGCCATGCCGAGGGCGATCGCGCCGAGCACGAACAGGCCGATGATCCCCCACGTCATCGAGTCGGTGAGGTCGACGAACAGGCCCTCGGTGATCCAGCCGTGGAGGAGCAGGAAGATCACCACGACCGCGACGCCGGTGAGCAGCGCACGACGGTTCGACAGCCCCGTGGTCAGCAGGGTGATGACGATCGCCGTGGCGAGCGAGAGGAGCAGGAACAGGCCGCCCGAGATGTGCGGCTCGCTCCACCACCCGCTCTCCTGGAGGTAGGCGAACATCGCGATCGACGCGGCAGCCGCGACGCCGGCGACCACGAGGCGCCGGAGCGCGTCGCCGCCCACGGCGAGGGACCAGAACAGGCCCGTGACCAGGCCGACGACGATGATCGTCGTGTAGCTGAGGTTGGGCTCGGCGAGGAAGGAGTTGAACCAGATCGCCCCGCCCTGCTTGAGCAGCACCGCCACCCAGAACGACGGGAGGGAGAACAGCACGAACGAGGCGAGCGTGATGACGTAGTCGAAGGTCGAGTACTGGCGCAGCGCCGAGGCGATACCGATGGCGACGCCGAGGACGATGGCGAGGAAGGTCGCCGCGGTGACCAGCTGGAGCGTGTCGATGAGCGCGTCGCCCATGACGGACTCGACCGCCCGGCCGCTGCGCCACGCGACGCCGAGATCACCGGTGAGCAAGCCCGTCAGCCAGTCCCAGAAGCGGGCGATCCACGGCCGGTCGAGCTCGAGCTCCTGGATGCGCTGGGCGATGAGCTGGGCCTTGTTCGGCGCCGTCGACTCCTCGAGATCCTGCAGCGGGTTGATCGAGACCGACAGCATGCCGAACATGAGGAAGCTCGAGACGAGCAGGACGACGAGCCCGGTGGCTGTCCGCCGAACCAGGAACCTGATCATGTGGTGAGACCTTCTCGCTGGGGCATGTGGCTTGGGAGCCTACACGCGGCGCTGTGGTGGAGAACGGCGTTCGTCGGAGTGTCTTCCGGGCGCGCGAGAGGCGCCGGAACCGGGGTCCCGGCGCCTCTCGTCGGCCCGTCAGGCGTGACGGCTCAGGTCAGCTCGCCGCAGCGGCGCCGCCCGGGGTCCACTCCCAGAAGTTCCAGAAGATGGTCGGGGACATGGTGATCGGCGTGATCTCCTCGACCACGTCGCTGTTCCACGCCGTCAGGCCGGGGTGCTGGTAGAGCACCAGGCCGAAGGCGTCCTCGACGAGGTGGGCCTCCATCTGGCCGAGCAGCTCGGCCTGCTCGTCGGTGTCGACCGCGACGGCGATCTGGTCCCACAGCGCGTCGACCTCGGGGTTGGAGTACCCGTAGAAGTTGTTGATGCCGTCCGTGTAGAAGCTCGCCTGGGCGTTCGTCGCACCCGTCGAGGTGGACTGCCAGCCGAACAGGGCCGCGTCGTAGACGTTGGTGTCGGACAGGAGCGAGCCCCAGTCGGTCGAGCCCGCGTCGACGAGCGTGAACAGGCCGGACTCCTCGTACGCCGAGGCGAGCAGCTGGAACGTGTTCGACCGCCGCGTGTTCGCGGTGTCGTACATGAACCGCACCTCGATCGGCGTCTCGACGCCGGCCTCCTCGAGGAGCTGGGTCGCCAGCTCGACGTCCGGCTCGTCGTAGGACGTCATCCCGTTGGCCTCGACGATCGCGTCGTAGTTCGGCGAGCCGGGGACCTGCGTCTGGCTGTTGCGGATCTGGGCGTCAGGGTTGAGCGGGATGACGAGCTGGTCGAGGATGTCCTGGCGCGGGATGACGCGCAGGAACGCCTCACGGACGTTGCGCGCGGTCTCCTCGTCGCCCCCGTAGGTGGCCGGGTCGAACGGGCCCTCGTTGTTCTGGGCGAGGTCCACGTGCTCATAGGTCGCCGTGTCCTCCTGGCTGAAGGTGTACGGCTCGCCGAGACCCTCGACGCGCGTGAGCAGGTCGGAGGTGGGCTGGGGCGAGACGACCGCGATCTCCTGGTTCTCCATGGCGTCGACGAGAGCGTTCGGGTCGCCGTTGAAGCGCACCGTCACGGTCTCGAAGGCCGCCTGGTTCGCACCGGTGTAGTCGGGGTTGGCGGTGAGGACGACGTACTCCTCGCCGCTGATCTCCGAGAGCAGGTACGGGCCGTTGGACAGGTAGAGCAGCTCGTCGTCCGGCAGCGTCCCGTCGAACTGGAAGCCCTCGTTCCAGAAGGTCGAGACCGGGGCGAGCACCTCGGCGTCGTTGGTCTGGATGGCCTCGACGAGGGTGTCGAGCGCCTCCTGCGGGTCGTCGATGTCGAGCGCGCGCATGGCGACGACGTGGGCGGGGATGAAGCCCGATGCGAGCTGGAACTCCCAGTCGGCGAAGGGCTCGCTCAGCTCCGCGGTGAGCGTGGTGTAGTCGTCCGAGATCTCCGGGGTCGGCTGGAAGTAGGCGACCGTCGGCGAGGTGCCGTTGAAGAAGACGCCGGCGTCGACCTCCTCCTGGTTGGTGACCTCACCCTCCTCGTCGAGCTCCTCCTCGACCGTGTTGAGGTGCCCGGAGGTGGCGGCCCACTGCAGGAGCACGTCGACCGCGCTGACGGGCGTGCCGTCGGACCAGGTCACGCCGTCGGCGATCGTCCAGGTCACCGTGACCTCGTCCTCGGCGAGCTCCATCGTGCCGAAGTCCTCGTTGCGCACGAACTCGAGGTTCTCGTCGAAGTACGCGAAACGGTCGTTCATCAGGTAGAGGATGTTGGCGTTGGCCGTGGCGTTGCCGGTCGAGGTGTTGTCGTTGTACTCGTAGAAGTGCTGGTTCCAGCCGAGGCTGATCTGCGTCGACTCGTTGAGGCCCGCGGCGTCGCCGCCGGCGTCCGGGTCGTCGTCGGGGGCGTCAGGGTCGTCGCCGCCCGCTCCGTCGGTCTGGGTGGTGTCGTCGTCGCCGCCGTTGTCGTCCTCGTCGGACGACCCTCCGCACGCGGCCAGGACCAGGGCGGTGGCGGCGGAAGCCGCGACGAGCCCGGTGAAGCGCCGGATCTTCAATGTTCCTCCTCGGGATGGTGGTCACCGCCACGGGGGTGGCCTGACCAGCCGTCTGTCCGCGCGAACGGGTCGTTGTTCTCCGCGGTTGAGGCGCACTGTAACCATGTCCGCTCCGGCCCGCGCGCATCCCGGGGACATCTGAGTTTCTTTCGTTATCTTCTCGTAACCGCGCTGACTTGCGAGAACGTGCCCGCCGGGGGCCGGCCGAGTCAGCTGAGGATGCGCACCTGGAACGGGTAGGAGAAGTACTCGCCGCGCGACGCCGCGAGCGCCCCGCGGATCGAGCACCAGATCTGCGCGATGAAGGCGACGATCCACAGCACGATCGCCACGGGGATCAGCAGGATCGTGAAGAAGCAGATCCAGGCGATGATGCCGAGGATCGTGATGCCGATCGCGAAGTTGAAGGCACCTGCCGACGCCGCCCGCACGAGCGGGCCGCGCTCGCGCAGGACCAACCACACGATGAGCGGACCGACGAAGGTCAGCCACCCGACGGAGAGCAGGATCGCCGCCAGCGCGGACAGGTGCGCGATGATCGCGAACGTCCGCTCGTCCGAGCTCGGACCGCCACCGCCCGCCGCCCCGGGTCGGTCCGGCCCGCCGGGGCCGTCGTGGCGCGCGTACGGGTTGTCGTGGGTCATGTGCGCTGCTCCTCGTCGGCCGGGCGTGCAGGCCCGAGCGTAGCCGGGGGGGCGTGCGGCGCGCCCGTGGCGTCGCACGCCTCGTCACGCGCCTACCCTGTCCGGAGCGCCCCCGGGGCGGGGCCCGCCCGCACGACGAAGGCACGACTGGCGCCGCAACGGACCCGAAGGAGGTGGACGGTGCCCGAGGGTGCGGTGCTCGCCTTCCTGCTGACGCTCGGCGCCGGACTTTCGACCACGCTCGGCGCGCTGGTCGCGATGTCGCGCCGGCCCGTCTCGGACCGGTTCCTGTCGACCGCGCTGGGCTTCTCCGCGGGCGTGATGATCTACGTGTCGTTCGTCGAGATCCTGCCCGAGGCGGGCAGGCAGATCGGCGAGGTGCTCGGTGCGGAGCAGGCGGCCTGGACGACGACGGCCGGATTCTTCGGGGGCATCGCGGTCATCGGCCTCATCGACCGGTTCGTCCCGGGCCCGGCGAACCCGCACGAGGTGCCGCCGACCCAGCGTGACGCGGCCGACCGTGAGGCGCGCGCGCTGCTGCGCATGGGCATGCTGACCGCCGTGGCCATCGGCATGCACAACTTCCCCGAGGGATTCGCCACGTTCATCACCGCGCTCGAGCATCCGGAGATCGGCATCCCAGTGGCGGTGGCGATCGCCATCCACAACGTTCCCGAGGGCATCGCCGTGGCCGTGCCGATCCGACGTGCGACCGGCTCGCGGCGCACCGCACTGCGGTGGGCGTTCCTCGCCGGTCTCGCGGAGCCGGCGGGCGCCGTGCTCGGCTACCTCCTGCTCGCCCCGTTCCTCACGCCCACGGTCACGGGGCTGGCGCTGGCCGCGGTCGCCGGCGTCATGGTGTTCATCTCGCTGGACGAGCTGCTGCCCACGGCCGAGGCGTACGGGCACCACCACCGGTCGATCTACGGCCTCCTGGCCGGCATGGCGGTGATGGCCCTCAGCCTGCTGCTGCTGTCCTGAGGCCCTCGTCCGCCCGGGGTTCGCGGGAGGTCGTCAGACCCCGCGGCCGACCTCGTCGAGATCGACGACCGGGTGCCCGTCGGCGTCGTGGGCGACCCACGGGGCGATGAGCGCGTGCAGGTACTCGACGAGGTCGTAGCCCGCGGGCTCCTGGCCGTCGAGCATGCGCAGGATCTCGACGTACCCGTGCACGCCGGCCCACAGGTACGTGCTGACGAGCACCGGGTCGCCCGCCGTGAGTACGCCCTCGGCCATGAGCCGGGCGACGGTGCGCACGATGGGGGCGCCCTCATCCGAGGAGCCGTGCTCGATGTGCGGCGCCCACGGCGGCGGGTCGAGCCGGGCCCCCGCCCGGTCGGTGAGGATGACGTACATCGTGGGGAACTCGACCGCCCACGTGACGTAGGCCTTGCCGATCCGGTACAGGTCGAGCAGGTCGGCGCCCTCGCCGGCAGCCTCGCGGTGGGCCTGGACGAAGGACTGATCGGCCTTGGCCACGACCTCGGCCACCAGGGAGCCGCGGCTACCGAAGAACGTGTAGATGGCGTTGGTCGTCGTCCCGGCACGCATCGCGACGTCGCGCACGGACAGTGCCTGGACCCCGTGGTCGGCGATGACCTGGGCCGCCTCGTCGATCAGGCGGTCCCGCAGGGTGTCGTCGTACGTGCGCTGTCTAGCCATGCCACACACTGTAAGTACATGCAGCGCCGTTTGAGTCACGCGCCCGACGATCGAGATAAAGAAGACAGGCGTTACGGCCGGAGTTCTGCACAAATGCGCACCCGCCGGACGGCCCCCCGAGAGGCGGTCCGACCCGGTCGACCAGCTGTTCGAGCATGCCTACCCACGAGGGCCGAGCACCGGCCCGGACGCCGGCCCGGCGGCGGAGCGCCGCACGACGGATCAGACCGTCGGTCCGGCGGGCCCGTGGAGCACGGCGAGAGCCGCCTCCTCGCCGCCGGCGTTGGTGTGCGGGAGCTCGGTCCAGGTAATACCCACCTCGGGGTCGGCCACGGTCGCGAGCCTGTGCACCCACGCGGCGAACCCGGCGATCTCGTCGAACGCCGCCTCCCCGCGCGAGCGCAGGAGCACGGTGACGACGTTCCCGTCGCGCACCGGGCGGGGCACGACGCACCCGCCCTCGTAGGCGACCGGCGAGTCGCTCTCGGCGCGCTCCAGCGAGCCGGACCACCAGTCACGGATCGCCGACCACACCGCGTCGTCGCCCGAGGACGGGACGAGGTCGGCCCGCAGGGTGACGATCGAGGTCTCGTCCCACGGCTCCGGACCGGCGCCCGCCCACTCGTGGTTGACGATGTACATCTTCGCGTCCGCCATGCCCCCAGCCTGCCAGTGCCCGGCGCGCGCACCTCGTCACCGGGTAGCGGACGACATCACACTGGCATTTTCCGCGGATCCGTGCGATAATCAGTCTCCAGGTCCGTGGGTTTCGGACGCCTCGTCGAGGCTTTCGTGCCCATGTCCTCACGTGCGCCGAGTGCCTGTGCCGCCGTCGGGACGACCGCCGCGCGAGCGGGCGGCCGGATCGGTCGTCCCGAGCAGAGGAGATCCATGCCCGTCGTTCCCGGTCAGACCGTCGTCCACCCCCACCACGGACCCAGCACCGTCGACACGGTCTTCACGCGCACGGTCAAGGGCGCCAAGGTGTCCTACGCGCGTCTCCAGGTCCTCGGTCAGGACCTCACAGTGGCGGTCCCGGTCGACATGCTCGACGAGGTCGGCGTCCGTGACGTGATGGATCTGGACCGGATCGGGACGATCTTCGAGGTCCTCGTGGCCGAGTCCCTCCCGTTCGAGAAGGTCTGGTCGCGTCGGATGAAGTCGGCGCAGGACCGGGTCGCCACGGGCGACCTGCTCAAGGTGGCCGAGGTCGTGCGGGACCTGCGTCGCCGCGAGGAGGAGCCCGGGATCTCCTTCGGCGAGCGCACGCTCATGCGGGACGCACTCCTCCCGCTGGTCAGCGAGCTCGCGATCGGTCTCGAGATCGACGAGGAGGCGGCGGACCAGATGGTCGACCGCGCGATCCTCGAGCAGGTCTCGCCGGACCTCACACCCGCCGCGCGCGCCACGCTCGCCCCGGCCAGCTGACGAACCCGGCCGGCGGTCGGCCACTGCCCGCCGCCGGCCCGGTCCGACGGCACCCGGCACTGCGTCCTGGGGCGCCGCCGGAGTCCCCCGGGTCGCCGAACGACGCGTCCCCTGTCACGCTGGTGTCATGAGCGACGCCGATCTGCAGCAGGTGAGCGAGAATGCGGTCCGCCTGGCGGGCGAGCAGGGCGGGTTCCCCGCGCAGGAGCAGGCGCCGCCCGGCCTCACGGGAGCCATGGACCCGCGACCCGACCACGGCGAGGAGACCTGGCGCGGCCACGGGCGCCTCGAGGGGCTCCGGACGCTGGTGACCGGAGGGGACTCGGGCATCGGGCGTGCCGTGGCGATCGCCTACGCGCGGGAGGGCGCCGACGTCGCGATCTCCTACCTGCCCGAGGAGCAGACCGACGCCGAGGACACCGCCGCGTGGGTGGAACGGGCCGGCCGCAGGGCCGTCCTCCTCCCCGGGGACCTCCGCGAGGAGCAGACCGCGCGCGCGATGGTGCGCGACGCCGTCGCCGGCCTCGGCGGCCTGGACGTGCTCGTCAACAACGCCGGCGCCCAGTGGGCCCGGCGTGAGAACGGGATCGAGGACGTCACCACCGAGCAGATGGACTCCATCGTCAAGGTCAACCTCTACGCGCTGTTCTGGGTCACGCAGGAGGCGCTGCCGCACCTGCGGGCGGGGTCCTCCATCATCAACTGCGCCTCGATCCAGGCCTACGACCCGTCGGTGAGCCTTATCGACTACGCGTCGACGAAGGCGGCCATCAACAACATCACGGTCAACCTGGCCCAGGAGCTCGGCGAGCGCGGGATCCGGGTCAACGCCGTCGCCCCCGGCCCGATCTGGACGCCGCTGCAGCCCGCCACCAAGGGCGGGGACTCGATGCCCGGCTTCGGCGGGGACACCCCGCTCGGACGGGCCGGTCAGCCGGCCGAGCTGGCGGGCGCCTTCGTCTTCCTCGCCTCGCCCGAGGAGGCGAGCTACGTGTCCGCCACGGTGCTCGGCGTCACGGGCGGCAAGCCGGTCTTCTGACCGGGCCGCGAGGCTTCCGGTCAGGAGCAGCGGGACCGCGCCCGCCCGGACGTGCCGGCTCAGCTCTCGGCGAGTGCCTTGAGCCGCTCGATCGAGGCGAGGAGGTTGTCGCTCGTCGTCGAGCGGGCTCGCTCGTGGCGACTCTCGTCGTGCAGCTGCGTCCAGTCGTAGGTGTGGGTCACGAGGGTGCGCCCCTCGCCGATCTCCTCGAGCTCCCAGCGCCAGACGTGCCCCGCGGGCTCCTCCCCCACGCCGCCGGGCATCCAGGCGACGAGGCGGTCCTGCTCGAACTCGGAGACCGTGTTGGCGCGAGTCCTGCCGCTCGTGTTGAGCATCTCGAACACGTCTCCCACCTCGGTCAGAGGCTCGCTGCGGTGCGAGGCGACGAGGTTCTCGTTGCCGTCCCACCTGGGCTGGTTGGCGGGGACGGCGATGAGCTCGAAGATCTCCGACGCCGGGGCCACCACCTCCGCGCTCGCCGTCACCACGCGGCTCTCGTCCTTGGGTGCGCTCATGGCGACATCCAACCACCGGTGCCCGTGCCTGCCCAGGGCCCGGCTGTGCGCGCGGACCGCTCGGCATGCACACTTGCCGGATGCGGCGACACCTCGTCTGGGACATGGGCGGCACGCTCGTCGACACCTACCCGGCGGTCGACGCCGCGCTGGCACGGGTGGTGCGCGACCGCGGCGGCGAGATCACCGAGCGCGAGGTCGCGGCGCTGACCCGCAGGTCGACCGGCGCCGCCGTCGAGGCTCTCTCCGACCGCTTCGGCATCCCTGCCGCCGACCTCGAGGCCGCCCAGACCGACCTCAAGGCGGGTTGGGTCCGCACTCCCCCGCCGGTGATGACGGGAGCCCGCGAGGCCATGGCGGCGGCCCGCGCGCTCGGCGGCCTCAACCTCGTCGTCACCCACCGGGACCGGGCGAGCGCGACCGGCCTGCTCACCAGCCTCGGGCTCGAGGTCGACGACATGCTGTGCGCGCCCGACGGCCACCCGCGCAAGCCGGATCCCGCGATGTACCGCGAGATGCTGGGCCGGCACCGGCTCGAGGCGGACACCTGCCTCGCGGTCGGCGACCGGCCGATCGACGCGGAGGCGGCCTCGGCCGCGGGGATCGACAGCGCCGTCCTCGTCACGCCCGGCCTCGACCTCGACGACGGCGGAGCCCGTTGGCGGATCACCTCCCTGGACGACGTGGCCGGCCTCCTCGGGTGAGTGCGTCGCGGCAACGCGCCGGCAGCCACGTACCGGCTGGGGCGGCTCGACGCCGGAGCGCAAGAGGCGACCGCGCGCGGACCCGCTCGAGCGGGGTCAGCCCGCCGTCGGGGCATCGTTCCTGGCCGTCTCGCGGCGCAGCGCGAGGTACGAGAGCCAGGCCAGGGCCGAACCGACGACGAGGACGGCTCCCATGGGGACGGCGTCGTTCTCGCCGTTGATGCCGACGATCGGCGAGATCAGCCCCGCGAGCAGGAACTGTGCGGCGCCGAGGATGGCCGACCCGGTGCCGGCGGAGGACCTCAGGGCCTGCATCGCGAGCGCGGAGGAGTTGCCCATGAACAGGCCGATCGAGGCGGCGGTGACGAACATCGCGACGAGGGTGGGGACCAGGGTCGGGCCCATGAGCGCGAGGACGAGCAGCGCGACGGCGCCGGTGGCGAGCAGGGCCAGGCCGACGCCGACCACCGGCAGGATCGGTACGCGCCCCGCGAGCCGGATCGCCAGCGCGCCGGTGGCCATGATCCCCAGGGAGTTGCCCCCGAAGACGACGGCGAACTGCAGCTCGTCGAGGCCGAGGATGTTCTGCAGGACGAACGGCGAGGCGGAGATGTAGCCGAAGAAGGCGGAGAAGCCGAGGGTGAAGACGCCCGTGGCGAACAGGTAGGTGCGGTTGCGCAGGACCTCACCGGCCCCCGCCACGAGGCGGCGCAGACCGCCGGGCTCGCGGCGCTCGACCGGGAGCGACTCGGGCACGACCGCCACGACGAGCACCACCATGACGGCGACGAGCGCACAGACGACCCAGAAGATCGTGCGCCAGTCCCCGACCTCGAGGATGCCGCCGCCGATGCTCGGTGCGAGGGCCGGCATGAGGCCGCCGAGCACCATCATCAGGCTCATGAGCCGGGCGGTCCGCGGCCCGCGGGTCAGGTCCGTGATGACGGCGCGGGCCAGAACGATCCCCGCCGCGCCGCTCATGCCCTGGACGAACCGCATGGCGACGAGCACCGCGACGTTCGGCGCGAGGGCGCACGCGATGCTCGCGGCCAGGCACACGAGCGTGCCGACCAGGAGCGGGCCCCGGCGGCCCAGCGCGTCCGAGAGCGGGCCGATGAGGAGCTGGCCGAGCGCGAGCCCCACCATGAACGTGGTGAGCGTGAGCTGGACCGATGCCGCCGTCGTCTCGAGGTCGCCCTGCATCTGCGGGAACGCCGGCAGGTACATGTCCGTCGCGAGCGGGGAGACCGCCGAGAGCAGGGCCAGGGTGGCGACGAGCCAGGCGGTGGGACCCGGCGCGGTCCTGTCGTTCAACACAGCTCCTAGCGGTCGGCCCCCCCATTCTGACGAGTGAGGGGATTTTTCGCGCCGCGGCGGCATGATGCGGTCGGCGAGTGAGCGGACCTCGGTCCGGCGAGTGAGCGCGAGCCGGTCTGTCTCTCGCCCGCCACGCGAGCGCCGCCCGGACGGTGGTCCGGGCGGCGCCCACTGCTGTCGACGAACGTCGCTCACTCGTGAGGAGGACGTCCGCTCGCTAGCGGAAAACTCCCCTCACTCGTGGGGAAGATTCCCCGCGCTCGTGGGGAAGATTCCCCTCACTCGTGAGAGGTGGTCAGCGGCGGACTCCGAGGGTGTCGGTGCCGTTGCCGTCCCAGTCGCCCACGAGGACCTGGTCGCTCGCGCGGCCATAGGTCAGCTCGATGTCCGCGTTCCCGCTGGCGATCTGGTTCTTCACGAAGTACGCGTTCCCACGACGCACCGCGAACGAGTCCACCGAGTCACCGTCCCAGTCACCGACCAGCACGACGTCGCCGGCGCGGCCGTAGGAGATGACCTGGTCGGCCCACCCGTCCCGGACCTCGTTGGCCACGAAGAACTCATTGCCCCGCCGCACGGTGAAGGTGTCCAGGCCGTCCCCGTCCCAGTCACCGACCAGCACCTCGTCATCAGCTCGCCCGTAGGCCACCTCGACGTCCGCGTCCCCGGACACGAGGGTGTTGAGCACGAGGTACTCGTTCCCCCGCCGCACGGCGAAGGAGTCCGTGCCGTCGCCGTCGAAGTCCCCCGCCAGCAGCACATCACCCGCACGCCCGTACGTGAACGCCGGCTCCGCGGTCGCCGCGGCGGGGTCGTTGGTCACGTGGATCGCGTTCCCCCGCCGCAGCGCGAGGGTGTCGGTGCCGTCGCCGTCCCAGTCCCCCGCGAACACCTCATCGCTGACGCGGCCGAACTCGAACACCGTGTCCGCGATCGTGTCCCACTCGTTGTTGAGGAAGAACCCGATTCCCGGTGCCGGATCGGTCGGCTCACCGGGCTCACCCGGCTCCTCGGGCTCGCCAGGCTCCTCGGCGTCGCCCACGGTGGTGAACGTCGCCAGCGGCGAGACCCCACGACCACCGGTCGCGTTCTCCGCCACCACGTACCAGCCGTACGTCGTGCCCGGCTCCAGACCCGACCACTCCACCGACGCCGTCTCGCCCGAGGCCACCGTGTCGGTCCCGATCTCGGTCTCGGAGTAGGCGGTGACGAGGACCGAGTCGGTCGCGATCGACGTGGTGCGCGAGGTGAGGTCCACCGGCACCGTGAAGTCGTCCTCGGTGCCGTCGTAGTCACGGTTGGTGGCCGAGTCGAACTCGTGCGCGCCGAAGTTGTCGAGGCGCGGGGAGTACGTGTCCACGGTCATCTCGGACCTGTCGACGTCGAGCTGCAGCAGTCGGAAGAAGCCCGCGGTCTTCTCGCCGTCGACGAGGTACTCCTGGTAGTCGGCGAGCAGCTCGACCACGTGGTGGCCGGGCTCGGCGACGTCGTGCCGCACGTTGGTGCCCACGCCGTGGACGTGCCCCGAGAGCACGAGGAAGATGTTCGGGTTCTGCGTGACGACGTCGTTCCAGAGGTTCTCGCCCCAGAACGCGGTGTGCGTCGAGCCACGGGCATCGGGAGCGGTCGAGGCGTTGATGTACTCGTGCGAGGCGAGGATCGCGTTGCGGTCCGGGTACTGCGCGAGGATCTCGTTCGCCCAGGCCAGCTCCTCCGCGGTCGCGAGGTACCCGAGGTGCACGACGACGAAGTCCAGGCCGCCGGCCGTGAACAGGTCGTAGTGGTTCTGGTTGTCGCCCTCGCGCCACGGGCCGCCGTACTCCGCGTTCTCCCAGCCCTCGGACAGGGCCTCGTACCGCTCGGGCCCGAAGTACTCGTTGTACAGGCTGTTGTCGTTTCCGTACCGGTTGTCGTGGTTGCCGGGCAGGACCCCGTTGGGGATGCCGGCGTCGTCGAGGATCGACTGCGCCTCGTCGGCGACGTCGTACTGGGCCCGCGCGTGTGCGAGCCACTCGGGGTCCTCGGTCACGACGGTGTCGTCGTTGACCAGGTCACCGGTGTGCAGGGCGTAGGCGATGCTGCGCTCCTCGGCGTTGTCCGCGATCCACCGCGTGGTGTCGAGGTACGCGTCCCGGAAGCGGTCGGCCGCCGCACCCTCCTGGTCCACCGCCCCCTCGGACAGGTACTGGGTGTCGGTGTTGTGGGCGATCGCGAAGTCGTAGGTGTCCGGGTCGCGGAACTCATCGGCGATGGGGTCCTCGATGTCGTCCGCGAACGGGTCGTAGCCCTCGACGAGGAGGTGCACGACGCCGTCGTCCACGTGGGCGGCCTCGGCGACGCCGCCGAGCTCGGTCGCGCCGTCGGCCGTGCCACGGGCGTCCTGCAGGAGGTCCCATCCAAGGTCGGCGGCGTCCCAGACGTACAGGCGCACGCCGCGCGCCGGGTCGACCTCGCCGGACCAGGACACGACCTGCTCGCCGTCCGACTCGACGGGGACGTCGAAGCGCTGGAAGGTCACGCCCTCGGCCGCCGGGCTGCGCAGCACCTCGCCGTCACCGGGGGCGAGGAGCGTGGCGTCGGCCTCCTGCTGACCGGTGAGGTCGAGCTGGCCGAGCGGCAGCTCGTCCGTGGTGCCCTGGGCGGCTGCCGTGGGCAGCGAGGGCTCGGCCACGTAGAACGTGGCGTCGACGTCGTCGCCGTGCGGGTCGGTCACGGTCGCCGTGAGCGGGGCGTCGAGGCCGAGCGCCGTCTCGCCGTCGGCCGGGTCGAGGTCCGTGATCCCCGGCGTGTTCGGGGCGGAGGTGAAGGTGACGACGTGGCGCGAGGTGTTGCCGAGCGAGTCGGTGGACTCGACGACGAGCTCGTGCTCGCCGGCGGCGAGCGTGTCGGAGGAGATCGTCGTGCCCTGGGCGACAGGGGTGCCGTCGAGCGTGAGGGTGGGGCCGGCGTCGACGCCGGCGTCGTCGGAGACCTCCGCGGTGAGGGCGACCTCCCCGAGGAGGTGGTCGCCGTCGGCGATCGAGGACGAGACGAGCGCCGGTCCGGTGTTGTCGACGACGACGGTGCGCTCGGTGCGCGCACCCGCCTCGGTCACGGCCGCGATCGAGTGCTCGCCGTCCTCCAGCACGGTCGTGTCGAGCTCGAGGAGGAGCCCCGAGTACTCGTTCGGCTCGGCGTCGACCGTGAACTCGGTGGTGAGGAAGCGGGGCTTGTTGCTCGACCCGCAGTTGCCGTCGCCGATGTTGTACAGGCCGTCCGCGCCCGGGGCGGGGCCGGTCGTGGGGTTGTCAGGGTTGGTGAACTGCTCGCCGCCGGGGATCTGGAGGCGGAAGTTGCCGATGACGACGTCGTCGTGGTTGATGCCGCAGGTCGAGGCGCGCGTCCCGGTGTGGAACACGACCTCGTTGTGCCCGAGCGTGAGGAGGTCGGCGGGGACGTCGATCGGGTGGTCGTCGACGTTGGCGATCTGCTCGAGGATGCCGACCCGCTCGCCGTTGACCATGAGGTAGTTGCTGTAGGCGATCTCGACCGCAGCGGTGACGTCGAGGACGAAGGCCGCGTCGGTCTCGGCGAGCGCCTCGGCCCCGAGGGTGACCCGGGCGGAGGCGTCGGCGGTGCCGTCGACCTCGATCGCGGTCGGGTTCGCGCCCGCGACGCTGGGCGTGCTGACCACCGTGCGCATCCCGCTGAGCCGCTCGCCCTCGTCGAGGCCCAGCGTCGGCTCGGCGGCCTCCACCTGGTCGGGGTCGGGCTCCACCGGTGCGTAGCTCGGCGTGGCGGCGCCGGGCGCGGACGGCAGGGGGATCGCCCCTCCGTCGTCGGGGCTGGCCACGGCGGGCACCGTGGCCGCCACCACCGCGAGGGCTGCGGCCGAGGCCACGCAGCCCGGCAGACGTGATCTACGCATCGTCGACATCACTCCTGATCAGTACGTCCCGCACCAGGGGGGCAGGCGCGGACAGGCCCACCGACGGGCCGGTCGGACCGTGTCACGCGCGGGTGAACCGGAGGTGAGGTCGACGGGTGACCCGGGTGAACTCCGGACGGCCGCTGTCCACGTCACGCCCCCTCGAGGACGAATGCGCTTGCAGTTGACGCCACGTCAACGACCACAGTGAGGTGTGCACCGATCGCGACGCACGGACGGAGGGAGCGACATGCCACGCCAGGAATGGTCGATGCAGGAGGTCGTCCGGCTCACCGGCGCGACGAGCCGGACCCTGCGGCACTACCAGGCGCGCGGGCTGCTCCGGCCGTCCCGGACCGGTCCCGGCGGGACGCGTCACTACGACGCCGACGGGCTGCTGCGCCTGCAGCGGATCCTCGTGCTCCGCGAGCTCGGTCTCGGACTGGGCGACATCCGGGATGTCCTCGAGGAGGACGTGCCGGTGGCGGAGTCGCTCCGCCGCCATGCCGAACGGCTCGAGCGTGAGCGGACGAGGCTCGGGGCCGTCGCGAGGTCGGTGCGGTCCACCATCACCATGATCGAGAAGGGAGGCGAGCTCGTGGCACGCGACATGTTCGACGGGTTCGACCACACGCGGTACCGGGGCGAGGTCGAGGAGCGATGGGGTCGGCGGGCGTATGCCGACTCCGACGCCTGGTGGCGCTCGCTCGGCGAGGACGAGAAGAAGGCGTTCCAGGGCGAGATCCAGGCGGTCGCCGAGGGCTTCGGCGACGCCTCGGCCCGCGGGCTCGACGTCCGCAGCGCCGAGGTCCAGGACCTCGCGCGGCGCCAGCACGAGTGGGTGGGAGCCGGCTGGGGCGGCACGCCGCCCGGCCGCGAGGCGTTCGCCCAGCTCGGCCAGATGTACGTCGACGACCCCAGGTTCGGACAGACATACTCGAGCGGGGGCCGCTCCTACGCGGCCTACGTCCGGGACGCCATGACGGTCTACGCGCAGGAGAACCTCGAGTAGCCGTGAGGTCCGCGTACCGGTCGGACCCCCGGGCGGGCACGGCCGCGAGGCCGTCCCCGCCCGGGGTCTCGGCGCGACGAGCGGGAGGGACATCGATGACGACGGTCCGGGTGGTCGTGAGCGGACGCGTGCAGGGCGTGGGATTCCGCGCGGCCTGCCGGGCGGCGGCGCGGGAGCGGTCCGTCTCCGGCTGGGTGCGCAACACCGACGACGGGCGCGTCGAGGCGCTCGTGTCCGGCACGCGTACGCGCGTCGATGCTCTTCTCGAGTGGTGCCGCACCGGTCCGCGCGCTGCCCGCGTCGACTCCGTCGACGTCCGGGCCGTCCGGGCCGACGAGGCCGGCGACCTGCCCGAACGGTTCGAGGTGCGCTGAACGACCGGCCGCTGCCGTACGGGCGGGCCCGCCCGTCGGCCGCCGAGGAAAACTTGCAGACGCTGCACGTTTCGCCCTACGGTCGCTCCGATGGACGACGCGACCACGGCACCCGCCCCGCTGGGACGGCGCGAGCAGCGGAAGCAGGAGACGCATCGGGCCATCAGGGACGCCGCCCTGGATCTGGCGCTCGCGCACGGCATGGAGTCGCTGACCGTCGACGCGATCGCCGACGCCGCCGGTGTCTCCCCGCGCACGTTCTTCAACTACTTCTCCTGCAAGGAGGACGCCCTCGTCCCCGAGACGTCGGAGGCGACGAGCGCGTTCCGCCGGTCGATCCTCGCGCGCCCGCCCGAGGAACCGCCGGTGCGCGCGCTGCGGGCCGGCATCGTCCGCTGCTACCGCCTCGGCGAGGTCCGGCTCGACCGAGAGCGCCTGCAGGCCCGCCAGCGGCTGGTCCACCAGCACCTCCCGCTGCTCACGCGCCAGCTGGCGCAGTACGTGAGCCTCGAGCAGGGGCTCGCAGAGGTGCTCGCCGAGCGGCTCGACGCCGAGCCCGACGACCTGCGGCCCGCCCTGCTCGCGGCCGTCGCCGTGGGCATCCTGCGCGTCTCGATCCGTCGGTGGACGGTCGACCCGAGCCACCCCCTGGAGCAGCAGATCGACGCGGCCTTCGCCGAGCTCGAGCAGGAGGACGTGGCTGCGCCACCGGTGCCGGCGCCACCGGAGGTGCTCTCCTGACCGGCGACGACACCGGCTCCGCGCGCGGCCCCGACTCCCCCGAGGAGCGGGTCCCGCGCGACGACGGACGCTCCCCCGCGCCGGTCAACCGCAACGTGCTCCTCACGGTGCTCATCTCGGGCGCGTTCGTCATCATCCTCAACCAGACGCTGCTCAACACCGCGCTGCCGGCGTTCATGGCGGACTTCGGGATCACCGCCAGCGAGGTCCAGTGGGTGACGACAATCTTCATGCTGGTCAACGGCATCATGATCCCGGTCACGGCGTACCTCATCCAGAGGTTCTCCACGCGCGCCCTGTTCCTCGCCGCCATGGGCCTGTTCACCGTGGGGACCGTCGTCTGCGCCGTGGCTCCCGTGTACCCCGTGCTACTCGTCGGGCGCGTGGTCCAGGCCGCCGGCGGCGGGATCATCATGCCGTTGGCGCAGACGATCCTCTTCGCGATCTTCCCGCTGGAGAAGCGGGGCTCCGCGATGGGCACGTTCGGGCTCGTCATCGCGTTCGCCCCGGCGATCGGACCGAGCCTGTCCGGGTGGATCGTCGACCATCTGCCGTGGCAGACGCTCTTCGTCATGATGCTGCCGATCGCGGTGGTCGACATGATCGTCGCGTACGCGATCCTGAAGAACGTCACCGAACGCTCGTTCCCGCGCCTGGACGTGGCGTCGGTCGTCCTGTCGACCCTCGCGTTCGGCGGGCTGCTGTTCGGCTTCGGCGCGGCTGGGGACGCGGGCTGGACGAGCGCCCACGTCATCGTGCCCCTCGTCGTCGGGACCGTCACGCTCGTGGCGTTCGTCCACCGGCAGCTGACCATCGAGGAGCCGATCCTCGAGCTCCGCGTCCTGCGCCACCCGATGTTCACCCTCAACACCGCGCTCGGCATGTGCGTGTTCATGGCGATGGTGGGCGGGATGCTCATCCTCCCGCTCTACATGCAGGAGATGCGCGACTACTCCGCCATGGAGTCCGGCCTCGCACTCCTGCCGGGTGCCGCCGTCATGGGGATCGTCTCTCCGATCACCGGACGCATCTTCGACCGATTCGGCGCACAGGTGCTGAGCATCGTCGGGTTCGTGCTGCTCACGGCGACCACGCTCATGCTGGCCCGGCTGACGACCGACACCTCCTTCACCTACATCGCGTCGGTCAACGCGGTGCGGATGCTCGGCACCGCGATGGTGATGATGCCGGTGACGACGGCGGCGCTGAACGTCCTGCCACCCGGCCTCATCCCGCACGGGACGGCGCTGAACAACACCCTGCGCCAGGTCTCCGCGTCGGTGGGCACCGCCGTGCTCGTCACCGTCATGGCCGGGGCCGCCCGCGACCCCCAGGTCCACGGGCAGGCAGGCGCGGTCCACGGAGCGAACGTCGCGTTCGCCGTGGCGGGTGCGGTGGCCGCGCTCGGGATCGTCGGTTCGTTCTTCGTCCGCGACTCCCGGCCCGGGCCCCGCGCTGCGCCGCCGGGCCTCCCCGCCGAGCCGCACGCGTAGGGCCGGCGTGCGTGGCGTCAGCGCGGGTCGTCGACGTCGCTGGCCCTCCCGTAGGTCTTGGGGGTGCTGCCGGTGCGCGCGGGCAGGGTCCTGCCGCGCTCGCGGCGCCGCTTGCGCGTGCCCGTGTCCACGTAAGGGTCGCGCATCTCGGGGACCTCGTCGACGGCCTCGGGCGCGACGACGACGTCGCTCGTGTCGTGCTCGTCCTCGCCGTGCCGCCGCTCGAGCTCCTCGGGCGGCAGGACCTTCTTCCACCGACGGGTGCGCATGGGCGGCAGCTCGCCGGCGTCCTCGCGCAGGGCTCTGAGCAGGGCGTACATCTGGAAGTAGGCGATGATGAAGAACGGCAGGCCGACGAGGATGATCGTCGACTCCAGCGCCTCCAGGCCACCCGTTCCCGAGAAGACGAGGAGCGTGGCGGTGATGACGCCGATCGCCACCGCCCAGAAGATGCGCTGCCCCAGCGGGTTGAAGTCCTCGTGGCCGTTGGCCATGGTGTCGGTGACGAGCGCGGCCGAGTCGACCGAGGTGACGAAGAAGATCACCACGACCACGATGGCGATGACCGACACGAGGAAGCCCGCCGGATAGTGGTCGAGGAAGGCGAACAACGCGCCCGGGATGTCCTCGTCGCCGACCACGCGGTCGACGAGCCCGCCGTCGCCGTTGAGCTCGATGTCGAAGGCCGAGTAGCCGAAGATCCCGAACCACAGCACCGAGAAGCCGGCGGGCACGGCGAGGACACCGGCGACGAACTGCCGGATGGTGCGTCCCTTGGAGATGCGGGCGATGAAGATGCCGACGAACGGCGACCAGGTGATCGTCCACGCCCAGTAGAAGACCGTCCACGTGTTCTGCCAGCCGGAGTTCGCGAACGTGTCGTTCCAGAACGCGAGCTCGGGGAGGTTGACGAGGTAGGTGCCGATCGACTCGATGGTGCCCTTGAGCACGAACAGCGTGGAGCCGGCGAACAGGACGAACAGCAGCAGACCCACGGCCATGACGATGTTGATGTTCGACAGGACCTTGATGCCCTTCTCCAGTCCGAGCGCCACCGAGATGAGCGCCGCGCCGCAGACCACCGTGATGATGACGAGCTGCCAGAAGGCGTTCTCGCCGATGCCGAAGAGCTCGGCGAGCCCGCCGTTGATCTGGAGGGTGCCCAGGCCCACGGAGACGGCGATGCCGAAGACCGTGCCGACGATGGCCACGACGTCGATGGTCCTGCCGATCGGTCCGTGGATGCGCTCACCGAGCAGCGGCTGGAAGATCGAGCTCACGCGCGGCGGAAGGTTGCGCTTGTGGATGAAGTACGCGAAGCACAGCGCGGGCAGGGTGAAGATCGTCCAGGTGTGCAGCGTGAAGTGGTAGAAGGTGAAGTTCATGGCGTCCGCGGCCGCTGCCACGCTCTCGGCCTCGATGCCGGACGGGCCGCGCGGCGGGTCCCCGAAGTGGCTGACCGGCTCGGCGACGCCCCAGAACATGAGGATGCTGCCGATGCCGGCGGCGAACAGCATGGCGAACCACGACGCGCCGGAGTGCTCGGGCGGCTCGTCGTCCGGGCCCAGCTTGACCCGGCCGAAGCGGCCGACCGCCATGAACAGCAGGAAGGCGAGGAAGACCGTGACGCCGAAGATGTAGAACCAGCCGAGGTTCGTCATCAACCACTCGGAACCCGCCCCGACGGCGGAGTCGAGCGGCCCCGTGAACACGATCGTCACGATGACGAAGCCGATGAGGACCGCGGCCGCCCCGAAGAAGATCCCCGGCGAGGTGCGCAGGCGCAGGAGGTCGTGCAGCTTGTCGAGCATCGGTCGTCCGCTCCTTCGTCAGTCCTGTCTCGGCCGCCCGGGGGCGCGACCGAATAATGTGGTGCACGGAACAGTCCCACACCTGTGACCGATGACGCGAACTCTCGGCGGTCGTCCGCGCGGCGTGTCTGCGCCGCCGTCCCGGTGGCACAGACGTGGCCCGAGCGCCGTGCGTCATGCTGAGGGCATGGACGATCTGCGCGTGCCTCCCGGCCCGGGCGCCCCGCGTGGCCTGGTCGTGCCCGCAGCGGAGCTGGTCGAGCAGTTCTCGCACGCGTCGGGACCCGGCGGACAGGGGGTCAACACCGCGGACTCGCGCGTCCAGCTGAGCCTGGACCTCGCCACGACGACGGCGCTCACCGACACCCAGCGCCCGCGCGTCCTGCGGGCCCTCGCCGCGCGGGCCGACGGGACGGTCCTGACGATCACCGCGGCCGAGCACCGGTCGCAGTACCGGAACCGCACCGCGGCCCGCCTGCGCCTCGCCGCCGTCCTGCGCGACGCAGTCATGCCGCCCACCGTGCGCCGGCCGACCCGTCCGACGCGGGGCTCTCAGCGCCGTCGGCTCCAGGCCAAGCGGGAGCGGTCGGAGATCAAGCGCAACAGGCGGCGCCCGAGCGACTGAGGCTGCGGATCAGGCCGGGTCGAGCCGGTCGAGACGCTCGCGCAGGTGCGCCAGCTCGCCCTCGTTACGGCACAGTCCGATCGCCTCGGCGTAGGCCGCCCGCGCCTCGCCCGTCCGGCCGAGCCGGGCGAGGAGGTCGGCCCGGACCGCGGCGGGGCGATGGCTGCCGGGCATGCGCACCGCGTCGAGAGCGGCGAGCCCGGTTCCGGGCCCGTCCGCCTCCGCGACCGCGACCGTGCGGGCCAGCTCGGCGGCGGGCGACGGCGCGACCCGCAGCAGCAGGTCGTAGTGCGAGACGATGCGCCGCCAGTCGACGTCGTCCGGCGTCGCCGAGGTCGCGTGCTCGGCGGCGATCCGCGCCTGCAGGAGGTACCCGGCCGCGGCCGGGGTCATCGGCGTGGGCCCGGCGAGCTCGCCGATCAGCGCGAGCCCCTCGTCGATCTCGTCACGGCGCCACAGCGCGCGGTCCTGGTCGGCGAGGAGGACGAGCTCGCCGCGCTCGCCGACCCGTGCGTCGCGGCGCGAGTGCTGCAGGAGCACGAGCGCGAGCAGCGCGGTGAGCACCGGCTCGTCCGGAGACAGCGCGCGGACCACCCTCGCGAGGCGGACCGCCTCTCCCGCGAGGTCGGCACGGAGGAGGTCCGTCCCGCTGCCGGGGGCGTACCCGGCCGTGAAGGCGAGGTAGGCGGTCCGTGCGACGGTGTCGATCCGTTCGGGCAGCTCGCTCGCCGCGGGCACCGCGAACGGGATGCCGGCCGCCACGATCGTCTTCCTCGCGCGCGTGAGGCGCGCCGCCATCGTGGGCTCGGGCACGAGGAAGAGCCGCGCGACGTCGTGCGTGGTCACGCCGAGGACGAGGCGCAGGGCGAGCGCGGCCGCCGCCTCGGGCCGCAGCGCCGGGTGGGTGCACATGAGGACGAGCCGCAGCAGGTCGTCCTCGAGGAGGTCGCCCGGGTCGGCCATCACGCCTCCTGTCTCGGCACCTCGTTCGGCCTCCGTCACGAGGAGCGGCGCCCGTCGCTGTCGCATCGCCTCGGCCCGCAGCTGGTCGACCATGCGGCGACCGGCGGCGCGATGGAGCCAGCCGGCGGGGTTGTCCGGGACACCACCGGCGGGCCAGGTGCGCGCGGCGGCCTCGACGGCGTCGCCGAGCGCGTCCTCGACGAGGTCGAGACGCCGGTAGCGCGCGAGGAGCAGGGCCACCAGACGGCCCCACTCCTCGCGCACCACGCGCTCGAGCTCCGCTGCCGTCACGCGACGTCGACCACCGGGCGACTCCCGGGGAGCCGAACGGTCACATCTCCACCACCGGGTTGATCTGCATGTCGTAGGCCGGGAGGACGGCGAGGAGGTCGACGACGGTCTCCCGGTCGGGTGCCTCGATGAGGTAGAAGCCGCCGAGCTGCTCGACGGCCTCGGCGTAGGGGCCGTCGGTGTGCGAGAGCCGCCCGCCACGGGTGCGCACGGTGCTGGCGGCGTCGCGGTCGGCGAGCGCCTCCCCCGCCAGGATCGTCACCCCCTCGCGCGCCTCGCACGCGGCGCCGAACGCCCCGAACTTCTCCATCAGCGCCGCCTGCTCCTCGGGGGACTGCTCGTCCCACGCCTTCTCGTCGCCGTCGGCCATCAGTAGCACCACGAACTTGCTCATCGTTCCCACCTTCTCTGCTTGCGGCAGGCGCGGTCCGCCGGCCGGGCCGCGGTCGCGACCTCATGAGCATGACGGACGAGCACCTCTCGATTCGACAACCCGGCGCGAGGAGTTCTCAGGCTCTCCCGCCCACGGCGCCGGCCCAGCGGATCTCGCCGTCGACGGCGACGTCGGTGCGGACCAGGCCGAGGCGCTCGGCGATACGCGCCGAGGCACGGTGGTCGGGGTGGACGTGGGCGATCAGGGTGCGCACTCCCCGCAGCACCAGCTCGTCCCGGAGGAGCTCCGCCGCCCGTCGGGCGTACCCGCGCCCCTGCCAGGCCCACCCGATCACCCAGGCGATCTCGGCGGTCGCGCCGTCGTCCGTGATCGTGGCCTGGACGTACCCGGCAGGTTCCACGCCGGGCCCTACGAGCACGATCCGGTTGAGCCACTCCTCGCTCCCGTCCGCGGGGCCGCCGCGCACCTGCGCCGTGTAGCGGCGCAGCAGGTCCGCGGCGGTCGGTGGCTCGCCGCCGGTGAAGCGGTAGAGGTCGGGATGCGAGAGGACGGTCGCCATCACCTCGGCGTCCTCGACGGCGAGCGGGCGGAGGCGAACGTCGGCGTAGTCCGGCATGGTCACGTCAGGCGCACTGCCCGCACAACGTCGGTGCGCTCCGGCGCGGGGAGCTCGTCGACCCCACGAACGACGATCGATGCCACGGTCTCACCTCCTGGTGTTGCCGTAGATGCTACGGCCGTGGTGGTCGTCCTCGGTTGGCTCGCACCCGTCGCGGCGACGAGTCCGTCGCACCGAGTCCGTCGCACCGAGCCCGTTCGACGCGATCGCCACGACACGGAGCCGATCAGCCGATGAGGTAGGCGAACCCACGACCGTCCGCCACCACGCCGGTCACGCACTCGTGCGCACGGGCGAGGTACTCGCCGAACAGCTCTCGCAGGTCAGGCAGAACCATTGCCGCCTCGCCGGGGGTGATTGCACGGACCCACGCGTCCCACCCATCGTCGGCCCATCGCACCGCCCCCTCGAACATCCGATGGGCGGGCCGCGCCCCCGACGAGCTCCCGTCGAGGCCCGCAGTCAGGTCCTGCAGCGTCGACCACGCCTGACCGCGGAGTCCGTCACGCCTGCTGACACCATTGCTGGATGCCACCGACCTACCAGCTCGACGACACCCCGACGCGGGCCGAGCTCATCGAGCTGTACGACGCCGTCGGCTGGACCGCCTACACGAGGGAGCCCGACCGCCTTGCTGCCGCCGTCGCCGGCTCCGCCGCCGTGGCGACGGCCCGAGACTCCGGGCGTCTCGTCGGTCTCGCGAGGGTCGTCGGCGACGGGCACACGATCGCCTACCTGCAGGACATCCTCGTCGCCCCCAGCCACCGGCGCCGGGGCATCGCCGGGGAGCTGTTCCGCCGGGTCCTCGCCCCGTTCGCGCATGTGCGGCAGCAAGTCCTCATCACCGACGACGAGCCCGGACAGCGCGCCTTCTACGAGGCGATGGGATTTCGCGCAGCCCACGAGCTCGAGCACCCGGTCCGCGCGTTCGTCAGGTTCTCGTGACGGCCCCGCGCGGGGCCCAGCGCGACCCCGCGTGCGCGGCCGGGAACCCGGCGTAGCTCGCGGTCAGTCGCGCTCGACAGCCAGCCACAGCTGGCAGGTGGCCGTGCGGAAGTCGTCCGACCGCTCGAGGACCGCGACGATCGACGGTCCCGGCCGTAGGCGCCACGGGTTCGACGGGAACCACTCGGTGGCGGTCGCCGCCCAGACGTCCTGCAGCGCAGAGGGATGCTCGCCCGAGGTTCGGAAGACGGCCCACGCCCCGGCCGGCACCTCGATCGCGTCGAGGTCGTCCGGCACGCGCGCGTCGGCCCGGACCGCCACGCCGTGCAGGTAGGTCAGCGCGGTGCCCTCCGTGTAGTCGACGTCGACGTCGGCGCTGACCTGGAGCAGCCCCGGTGGTTCGGTCGAGCTCATCGCCTTGAGCCTGTCGTGCTCCTCGGCGGGGATCGCGGCGACGTGCTCCTGGATGTGCGGGTTGACGCCGACATGGATGAGTGGCACCCGGGCGGCGTGCCCGATCAGGCGGAAGGCGGGGCGGTCGGCGATGCGGACGTCCATGGGGATGCTCCCTTCGACGGTCAGGTGGAACCTGAGACGGACCTGGCTGCGAAGGGGGCCGCCGGCACGCCGGACCACGCTGTGGCTCACGCCGTGCACGGAGCGGAACGCCCGGCCGAACGCCTCGGTGGACCCGTAGCCGTGGCGCACCGCGATCGTCAGGACGTCGTCGTCACCGACCAGGTCGGCCGCGGCGAGAGTCATGCGCCGGCGCCGGACGTACTCCGAGACCGGCATCCCGGCCAACGACGAGAACATCCGGCGCAGGTGGTACCCGGTGGTCCCGAGTCCCCGGGCGCACCCGTCGAGGTCGACGCCGTCGCCGAGATGCGTCTCGATCTCGTCGACGAGGCGGTTGAGCTGATCGATCACTGCGGCTCCCTTCGGCCTCCAGCATCGTCACCCGGCACCCTGGCCGCCCGACCGTACGGGCCCGATCCGATCGTGCCTACCGACGAGCGGCGCGATCGTCGTCGGAGACGGTCGGCCCGCGCCACCCCGAGGCTGGTCGCTCGTGCTCGATCGGCGCCTTGAGGCCGACACGATGCCCGTCCGGGTCACGCACGATGGCGAAGCGCTGGCCCCACGGCATGTCGGTCGGCACCTTGATGACGTCGGCACCGACGCCGTCCGGCTCGGCGACGAGGTCGTCGAGCTGCCGCGCGGACCCGAGCTCCAGATCGATCTGAGGGCCGCCGGCTACTGGCCGTGGCGCCGTCTCGTCCCACCATGCGGCGAACGCGGTCGAGTGGATCACCATCGTCACGCCCGTGTTGGTGGCCACCCATGCTTCGGCAACGCCCTCCCCGTGCCGGTTCCGGCTACGGAACTCGACCCCGAGTCGTGCGTAGAAGGCGCGGCTAACCTCGATGTCCGCGACGATGAGGTTGATCTGGGCGACGACGACCATCTCTCCAACGTAGTCGGCGGCCGTGCGCCAGCCGGCGCGGTCCCGGCCCGGCCCGGCCCGGTGCGGCGCGGCAATCAGGGTGCCGGCGCACGGACCCGAATGCCCAGCTCCTCGGCCGCCTCTGCGAGGCGGATGTCATAGGTGACCAGGGCTTCGACGTCCAGGCGGATCGCGGCGGCCAGGTGCAGGGCGTCGAGAGAGCGCAGCGTCGCACCGGCCAGCAGCCCTGCCTCGCGGTAGAGGCTCGGCGGCAGATCGTGGAGGTCGACCCGGTCGAGGATCGATGACACTGCGGCCTGCGGCAGGTCGTGTCGGGTTGCGAACCGACGCAGCTCGGTCTCGAGGAGGTGCGTGGCTACCAGGCGGACCTCGGCATCGTCGGCCCACGCTGCAAGCGGGACGCTCTCGGGCTCCTCGACCAGCAGTTTGGCCGCTGCCGAGGTATCGAGATAGAACCTCGTCAACGCTCGCCCCGAAGGTCGTCGATCGAGTCGGCACTCGGGGTCGCGATCACGTGCCGGGGCAGGTGGGAGAACTCTCCGCGGATCGATGCCGGACGGTGCAGCGGCAGGGAGTCGGCGGCCTCGGCGATCGGGACCAGCCGCGCGACGGGCTTCCCCCGGTTCGTCACGGTGTACGACTCACCTGCCGCGACGGCATGCAGGACCTCGCCGCTGCGGTTGCGAAGGTCGCGGTGCGAGACGTTGGTGACCACAGGGAAAATGTAGCACCCGTAGCACCCGTAGCACCTTGCGCGTTCCTGTCGATCCCGCGTGCCGGTGAGCGGGCCGAGGCGGCCGGCGACACCGCGGCGCACCGCGACCGCGCCGCTCGACCGCCTCGACGCTGCGCTCGACGAGAAGGAGCGGGCCCTGACGCAGGGTCGTCACCAGCTGGTCGGTGATCGTGCCGGACAGGCCGTGCCGGACAGGTCACGCCGGGAGACGAGATATCAGCCAGCGCGGCGTCGCCCGGACGTAGGCGTCGTACTCGTCCCCGAAGAGCGACCGCAGCGCAGCCTCCTCGGCGGGGATCTGGACGCGGTCGATGACTGCCGTGAACAGACAGGCCGGTAGGACTGCCACCGGCGATCTCAGACTGAGCGCGTGAGCGACAAGGACTCCAGCCATGCCGAGGTACATGGGATTGCGGGTGAGACGGTTCGGTCCCGACGTGACCAACGAGCCGGCACCGATGGCGACCGGGTTGACTGTCGTGCGCCGGCGCCGGAACTCATGGATCGACCGGCCCATCAGCCAGGCCGATGCCGCCAGCAGAGCCGAAGCCCCGGCCCGCGTCGCTCCGGTCGCAACGCGCCTGCGAGCGATCAGCCGTTGCGCGCCGAACGCACCGATCATGAGCACGAGGGGCGGTATCCGGCCCTTCGGCGTCACCGGCACCTCGTCGGCACTCCCGTCAGCGCGCACAGCAGCCGTCCGTGCACGGGTCGGCCTCCTGCTCGCCGGACAGCACGGCGGCCGGCGCAGCGCAGCACGCGTTGCCCCGCCACGCCTCGACGCCCTCGCGGACGGCGACGGCGGCGATGACGAGCGCGACGACGGAGTCGGCCCAGGCCCAGCCGAGCAAGCTGTTGAGCACCAGTCCCACCAGGAGCGCCGCCGACAGGTACGTGCAGATCAGCGTCTGCTTGGAGTCGGCGACGGCGGAGGCCGACCCGAGCTCGCGTCCGGTGCGCCGCTCGAACCAGCTGAGGAACGGCATGACGGCGAGGCTGAGCGCCGCGATCGCGATACCGACCGGTGAGTGCTCCGGCTCGCGCGCCCCGAGCAGCGACAGTGCCGCATCGACCCCGACGTAGGCGGCCAGGGCGAAGAAGGACACGGCGATCACTCGCAGCGCGATCTTCTCGCGCCGCACGTGGTCCGGCACGGCGAACTGCCAGGCGACGGCCGCGGCGGAGAGCACCTCGACGAGAGAGTCGAGCCCGAACCCGATGAGCGCGGCCGACGAGGCCGCCCGACCGGCGAGCAGGGCGACGCCGGCCTCGATGACGTTCCAGCTGATCGTGATCGTGACGACGATCCGGATCCGCCGTCGCAGGATCTCGGTGCGGGCCGGGCTGAGCGCCGTGACCGTCACCGCGCCGCCTCGGGCTCGCAGCATCCCGGCACCGGGCACCGCGGGTCCACGCACGGGACACTCTCGTCGACGGCGAGTGTGACGTCGACCAGTGCCGTCAGCGCGGCGGCGATGTGCGGATCGGCGATCTCGTACCGGGTCTGCCGACCCTCGGGCTCGGCGACGACGATGCCGCAGCCGCGCAGGCAGGACAGGTGGTTCGACACGTTCGGACGCGTGAGGTCGAGGTCGCGGGCGAGGCGAGCCGGGTAGCCGGGCCCGTCGAGGAGCGCGAGCAGGATGCGGGACCGGGTCGGGTCCGCCATGGCCCGACCGAGCCGGTTCATCGCGTCCACCCGCGAAGCAATGGTCAGCATGCGCTGACCATACAGTGAGCGCTGACCTGAGGGGAAGAGGGCGACAACGGGGCAGACTGGGCCGATGAACGGGACATCGTCGTCGCGACCCACCGAACCGCGCAGGCCGGCCGCGGACGGCGCGCTCGAGGTCGCACCGACCGCGGGCGGACTCGACGCCCGCCGGGCGGAGGCGGCCGCGCGGCTCGCCGAGGTGGAGCAGGAGCTGGACGCCCTGCGCAGCGCACGCCGGGCAGGGTCCGACGACGACGAGCACGACCCGGAGGGCGAACCCCTGTCGGCGCAGTGGTCGCGGCTCGAGGGCCTGCGACGGATGCGGCTCGAGGCGCTGGCGGCGATCGACGACGCCCTCGCCCGCCGCGAGCGGGGCGAGGGCGGGCGGTGCACGGTCTGCGGGAACCCGATCCCGCCGGCACGGCTCGCGGTCCGGCCGGAGGCGACCACCTGCGTCGGGTGCGCGCGCTGAACCGAGAGCACGCCACCGGCGTCCTGGCCGGCTACTCCTAAGCCGTGCGCGGGACCTCCCCCTCGCGCAGCGGCCGCACACGCAGGGCCGATCGGGTGTCGGACCAGGAGACCTGGGAGACGGCGCGCCATCCGTACTCGGCCAGCTGGACCCACAGGGTGTCGCGGTTGACGTCGGTCCGGTTGCCCTTGGCGTAGACGATCCACACCGCGCCGACGTCGGTCAGCTCCTCGAGGTGGTCGGCGAGGACGGTGTCGACCGCCGCGCGGTCCTCGGTGAGCAGCACGGCGACGTCGGCCTCCGTCACCGGACCGGGCACGACCTCGTGGGCGCCGCGCAGCGCCTCGGGCAGGTCGTCCGACTCGGGCCAGGTCCACACGGTGGCGCCCGGCTTGGCCTGCAGCTTGCGCGCGAGCGCGGCGGCGTCAGTCATGGCTCGCCGCCGTCGTGCGCAGCGTGCGGGCGACCGCACGCAGGAGCGGCGTCGTCTTCTTCCAGCCGCCGCTGAGGAACACGCGGGCGAACTCGGCACCGAGGCCGGAGAAGCCCTCCTGGAGGAACTCGAAGCGGCAGGAGTCCGGCCCGGTCTCGACCACCTCGAACGTGACGATGGTGTCGATCGGCCCGCCCCGCCAGGACCAGCGCATGCGGTGCGGCGCCTCGATCTCGAGGACCTCGAGGTGGACGGTGCCGTCGAACATCGGCGCCGGCTCGGTCGTCATGGTGAACCGGTGGCCGACCTCGGGCCTGAAGTCGTTCGGCATCAGCCAGGTGGCCAGCAGCTCGGGCTCGGTCAGTGCGCGCCACAGCGTCGATGCCGGCACGTCGAAGTCCGCGGTCTTGTGGATGCGACTCATGTCTGGTCCTTCGTCTCGAGGTCGTCAAGGACGTGGCCGAGGAGGCTGATCCGCTCCGTCCAGAACCGGTCGAGCGAGGCGAGCCAGTCGGTCACCTCGCCCAACGGCCGGACCTGCAGGCTGTAGACGCGCTCCCGACCGTGCGTGCGGCTCACGACGAGCCCCACCTTCCGCAGCTCGCCGAGGTGCTCGGACACGGTGGACTGCGCCAGTCCGAGCGGCTCGACGAGGTCACGGACGGCCCGGTCCTCGGCGGCGAGCAGCGCGAGGATCTCGCGGCGCCGCGGGTGGGCGATCGCCGTGAACACGTCCGGCTGTGCCGTCGGCCTCCCCATGGCACGCATAATACATCGGTTGTTACCGATGAATCAAGGGTGCGCCGCATGGCCGTGCGGCGTGGCGGCCGAAACGTGCCGCACGGGGTGTCCTGCGCCGGACCCGGCACCGGCGCCAGGTCCGGAGCAGAGGCGGTCAATCGGCGCTACCGGCCAGCCAGTCGAGCACGTCGCGCGGGACCCGCGGGTCGCCGAAGAGCTGGACGTGCCCGACGCCGGGGTAGATCCGGTGGTCGGCCCCCGGGATGCCCTGGACTGTCGCCGTGAGCGCCTCGACGGGGAAGTAGCGGTCCGCCCCCCCGCCCAGGAGGAGGACGGGCGTGGCGATGCGGGCGAGCGTCTCGCGCGCGTCGTAGGCGACCTCCGCGGCGACCTCGACGAGAAGGTCGGACCTCGGGGTGCGCCCCCGCGCGAGCATCGCGCCCATCGCCCGCCCGGCGAGCGCGCGCACCCCGGGCAGGTCCGGGAGGTCGACGAGGAGCTCCACCAGCACCGCGTCGGCCTCGTGGGGATGTCCGGCACGATCGGCGGCGAGCAGCCGGCGGTCCAGGCTCTTCGCCCAGTCGCTCAGGGTGGCGGCGGCACCGACGACGACGAATCGATCGGCCACGCCCGGGTGGTCCGCCCCGAGGTGGAAGGCGATCATCCCGCCGAACGACTGCCCGAGGACGACGTCCGCGTGGCCCATCTCGTCGTCGATGAGACGCGCGTGGTCGGCGGCCATGTCCGCGACCGTGTGCCCGGGCGGCATGTGGCGCGGCCGGGTCGCCATCCACACCGTCCAGCCGGCCTCGACGTACGGCCACAGGCCCTTCTCCATCATCCGCCCGATGCCGCCGTCGGAGATCTCGCTGCCCGGGCCGCCCGGGATGACGAGCATCGTCCGCGGACCGTCGCCGAGGACGACGACGTCCATCCCGGTCGGAGTGGTGAAGGTCCGCCGCACGGCAGGCTCCGGCGGACCCGACCGCCGCCCGACCCGCGAGCGAGCCACGACTCCCCCGACGACGACGGCCGCGACGGCGGCTCCGATCAGCAGCGTGCGGCGGCTCGCCATGCGTGTCTCCTCAGGTCGGGTCCGGCCGGGTCGGCAGCGCCGTGGGGCACGGCGCGGACGGCACCCAGCGTGCGGCCCGGGGTCGGCACGGTCCACCGCAATTCCGACGGCGTCAGGGGTCGGGGCGGCCTCGCCACCCGTCCGACCCACCGGCGGGAGTGGGTATCCGGTGGGCACGCGTCACCAGGGCGAGCCGTACCTGACGAGGAGCACGACGGCGGACACCGCGGCAAGCAGGAGCAGGGTCACACCCATCGTCGGCCCGACGAGGCGGCTGGTCGCCACTGAGTCCCGGGCGAGCCGCGGGACGAGGACGGCGAGCGCCACCAGCTGGACGAGGCCGAGGACGGCGAGCGAGGCGTCGCCGAGGAAGAACGCGAGCGGGATGAAGTGCAGGGCGACGAAGACCGCCACCCACCAGGCCATCCAGCGCGTGCGGCGCACGCGCCAGAGCCACAGGCATCCGGCGCCCGCGAGGAGCACCTCGGCGGCGACGAGCGCCCCGAACCACGGGTATCGCCCCTCGAGCGCCGAGCCGCCGCCCCAGTGCACGGCGACGGACGCGCCGAAGGCGCCGGCCAGCACGAGGCCGAGCCCGGACCCGACGCCGAGGCGCCACCGCCAGCTCGCGGGCGGGTCCTCCTGGCCCCAGCCGAACCAGACGAAGGCCATGAGGCCGAACCAGGCGATCGTGAACGCGTGATCGCGCAGGTAGTCCGTCAGCATGCCCCTCCCCCGTCGGTGGTCGTGATCGCCCGAGGGTACTCAGGGCGCCGGAACGCGTCCGCCGGCGTAGAGCCGGGTCACCGCATCCACGAGCTCGGTGAGACCGCTCGGACGTGCATCGCGCCACCAGGCCAGGCGGACCGCTATTCGGGGCCCGTCCGTCACCGGCCGATAGGCGATGCCGGGCCGGGGATGGTGGTGCGCGGTGGCCTCGGCCGTGACGCCGACGGCGCGCCCGGCGGCGATCGTGTCGAGCCAGACGTCGACGTCGGACGTCTCGACGAGCTCGGGGCGGCCCCCTCCGTCGGGCCACAGGTCACGGGTCGTGGTACCGACGCGGGGGTCGACGGCCACCGTGCGTCCGGCGATCTCGGCCAGGGTCAGCCTGCGCCTCCTCGCCCAGCGCGCGTCGTCGTCCGCGTAGGCGACGAGGCGACGCTCCAGGCCGACGACGACGGACCCGAAGCGCTTCTCGTCGACGTCGCGGCGCACGACCGCGACGTCGCACAGCCCCTCGGCCAGTCCCGCCGTGGGCGACCTGTGGCGCACGAGCTCCAGCTCGATCTCTTGGTTCTCGCGAACCCAGGACCGCTGCAGCGTGGCCGTGTGGGCCCCGAGCGCGGCCCACGCGTACCCGAGGCGGAGCCGCTCGTGCCGCGTACGCAGGAGCTCCTCGAACCGGTCGGCCTCCGCGAGCACCCGGCGGGCGGGTGGGAGGAGCCGGCTGCCGGCCCCGGTCGGCTCGCAGCCCCGCGACACTCGGCGCAGCAGGCGGGTTCCCACGGTCCGTTCGAGGGAGGCGATCGTCCGGGAGACGGCGGCCTGGGACACGCCCAGCTCGATCGCGGCGTCCGTGAACGACCCCGCCTCGGCCGCGGCGACGAACACCCCCAGCTCGCGCAACGACCACTCCATGAGGAAAGCGTATGGCACGACCGCTCCATGCATGTGGTGGATCGGAACGGCCTTCCTAGCGTGACGGGCATGAGTCGGTCGTCGGTCGCAGATGCGCAGCAGGACCCCGCCCGCTCGTCAGCGACCGCGAGCCCGCGCCGGCGTGCGGCGGGGATCGCGACGATGCTCGGCAGCTCGGCCTCCAACCAGACGGGAGCCGCCCTCGGGGCGACGGCGTTCCCTGCGATCGGGCCCGTCGGGGTCGTCGCGGTTCGCCAGCTGGTCACGGCGGCGGTCCTGCTACCGACCGTCCGACCGCCGCTGCGCGGGCTGACGAGGGCCCAGTGGTCCCCGGTCCTCGGGCTCACGGTCGTGTTCAGCGTGATGAACCTCAGTCTGTACCTGGCCATCGAGCGCATCGGTCTGGGTCTGGCCGTCACGCTGGAGTTCCTCGGACCCCTGGCCGTGGCGATCGCCGGCTCGCGGCGGGCGCTCGACGTCGCCTGCGCGATCCTCGCGGGGGCGGGCGTCGTCGTACTCACGAGCCCGGGCCCGACGACGGACGTGCTCGGCATCGCGCTCGCTCTCGTCGCCGCCGTGGCGTGGGGGTCCTACATCCTGCTCAACCGCTCCGTGGGTCGGCGGCTGCCGGGACTCCACGGCACCGCGGTGGCAGCCGCCGTGACCGCGCTGGCGTGGCTCCCGGTGGCGGTGCTCTGGTTCGCCGCCCGTCCACCCACCGCGTCCGCGCTGCTGCTCGCGACCGCCTGCGGGCTGCTGTCGTCGATCGTCCCCTACGTCGCCGACCTGGAGGCCCTGCGCCGCGTCCCGGCGGCGCTGTTCGGGACGTTCACCTCGATCAACCCGGTCTGGGCGGCGCTCGCCGGGCTCGTCCTGCTGGGTGAGCAGCTCGCGGTGAACGAGTGGGCGGGTATCGCGCTCATCGTCCTCGGCAACGCGGTCGTCTCCGCACGTGGGCTGGGCCGATCGTCACGACGTCGGTGCGGCTAGCGCTGCCTGGCGACACCGGGGCCACGCGCAGCACCCCGGACCCGGCGCGACCACTCCCGGACCAGGGCCGAGACGACGTCCGGCTGTTCGAGGTGCACGTTGTGCCCGGCCCGGTCGAGAGTCGCGTAGGTCGCGGCCGCGTAGTGGTCGAGCAGCCCGAGCTGGTCGCGGTACCCGACCACGTGGTCCTGCCGGCCCGTGACGACGAGAGCGGGGCGGACGAACGGGGGTGACACCGCCTCCGGCACGTCGTCGAGGACGTACCGGGCCGCGAGCCGGGACATCGCCGTCGGGTCGGCGGACCGGATGCCCGGCAGCGCGTGGTCGCGGAACGCCAGCCACGACTCCGCCGTCTGGCGCGCGGCGATCCCGGTGAACTCTGCGCGGTCGTCAGCGGGCAGCGACGCGAGGAGCGCGTCGTCCCGTTCCACCACGAGACGGTCCGGCAGGGTGCGCCGGGCCGGGTCCGGGTCGACCACGGGCGCGATCAGCGCGATCCCGACCACCTGCTCGCCCAGCTGCGCAACGAGGTGCCGGGCGAGCAGCCCGCCGAGCGAGTTGGCGAGCAGGGCGAACGGAGCCGTCCCGACGAGCCCGCGGACCGCGTCGACGAGCCACCGCGCGAGGTCCGGCAGGTCGCCGTGGCCGGTCAGCGCGGGCGCGCCGCCGAACCCCGGGAGGTCGAGGTAGAGGCGTTCCCACCCGTCGTCGAAACACGGGTCGAGCGGCAGGAGCAGGCGATGATCCACGCCGTTGCCATGGATCGCCACCAACGGCATGCCGGTCCCGCGTCGCACCACGGACGCCTCGGGGTTCACGTGACTCCCTCCGGTCGGTGCGCGGCGGACGCCGGCACGGCGGGACGATACGCCGCGGCGTCGACATCGAGCAGCGACGCTCGCACTCCTGGCGGCCGGCGGCGGTCGCTCTGCGAGGTGGGTCGGCTCGGGCTCGCCACCGAGCGCAGCACGCGCGGTGTTCGGCGTCCGCCGCATCCGACGCCCTGACGGGGGCTGCTCAGCGGGCGTACGGCACGTCGCCGAGCGGGAGCGGCTCGGGGTTCCGCGTCACCCAATCGACCGCGAGCTCCGTGAGGCGCGCGAGGTCGGCGTCGGCGCCCCGGCCGGTGCGGGTCCGCTCGCCGAGGTCCCGCGCCTCGGCGAGGGCGTCCGGGGAGAGCGGTGCCTGAGTACCGATCGTGGTGACGACCGCATCGATCATCGCCCGGTAGTCGGGGCCCCAGTTCGCCCCACCGTTGCGGAACATCTCGTCGGCGACCTTGCCGGTGATGCGGATGACCTCCCCCTGACGGGTCGCCGCGGCCCCCGTCCCGGGCACGAGGAGCTCCCACAGCGCGGCGTGCTGCTCCCGCCAGCTGCCGGCCGGGACGACGATCGGGGAGGAGCCGTCGTGCATCACCCGCCTCGCGACGGGTTCGACGTCGAACATCGCGTACAGCTCACGCAGGGCCGCGTCGGTCTCGTCGACCTTGTCCGCGGCGAAGACATCGCGATAGTGCTCGAAGCTCGCGCCGATCCGCTCGACCCGGTCCCGCATCCCGTCAGTGACCGACGCCCCTCGTGCGACGAGCAGGCGGGCGATCGGCACGGCCTCGGTGACGGTCGCGTTCTCGACCCGACCGAGGGCCAGCTCCAGCAGCGTCGTCGGGTCCCAGCCGTCGCCGGAGACCGCCGCCCCGTACTCGGCGAGCAGCTCGGCGGCGCGGGCCCTCAGGAGGAGCACGGCATTCTGGAACGGGGTGCGGCCGTCCGTCCCGGTCGCCTCGATGTCCGCCCCGAGCGACAGCAGCAGCCCGATCTGCCGGACATGCCCCGGCATGGCGGACTGCGCCCGATCGGCCAGGGCCGTGCGACCCGCGGAGTCACGGGAGTCGACGTCGAGCCCCTGCTCGACGAGCCACACGATGAGCTCGTCGGGACAGTCCCGGAAGCCCAGGGCCGTCGACCTCCGGTACCCGCCGTACGCGTCGAGCTCGCAGGTGTCGTACACCGCGACGAGCTCCGTCAGCGATGCCGAGGTGAGCATCCGCTGGAAGTCCTTGGGGAGCGTCTTGCGCTTCCGTGCCATGCGCGTACACCTTTCCGTCGGCGGCTGTCGCAGGTCGTGGAGAGGCACGGTCCTCCAGCGACATGGTTCCCCCGCCCGACGCGCTCTCGCACGGAGTATCGCACCCGGTCATCGGTCCGGCAACGACGGCTCGGCCCGACACACTGGCTAGCCTCTCGGCATGGGTGACTCCCTGAGCACGGCGGACGACCTGGTCGACGCGCTGCACGGCGCGGCCGACGCCGGTGAGGTCTCTCGGATCCGCGCCCGCGTGGCCGACGACGAACCGGTCATCGGCGTCCGGATGGGCACGCTGTTCGACATCGCGAAGCGGGCCACCGACGTCCCGCGGACGGAGCTCGAGGCACTGTTTGCGCACCCTGCGTACGAGCCTCGCCTCGCCGCCTTCTGCATCCTGGACTTCCGCGCCCGACGACGCCTCGACGACGAGGGGCGGGCGGATCTCGCCGGCCTCTACCTCGACCACCACGATGCCGTCAGCACGTGGGACATGGTCGATCGCGCAGCGCCCCGCGTGCTCGGCTGGCCGGTCCTCGTCGGCGCGACCGCCTTCTCCGTCCTTCAGGACCTCACGCGATCGCGGGACCCCCTGAGGCGACGGTCGGCGATCACCGCCCCGCTGTGGTTCATCAAGAAGGGGTCCGATGCCGACGTCAGGCGCGGGCTCGAGATCGCCGACCGCCTCGCGGAGGACCGGCACCCACGCGTTGCCTCCGCCGTGACGATCTACCGCAAGCACGCGTCGGGTAAGAGGCGCGTCGTCGTCATGCGGTGCAAGCCGGTCGGCGTGTCCCTCGGCCTCGGCGGACCAGCCCTCGGCGCGCAACCACTCGCGCGGCTCGCGGGACGCTCCTACGAGAGCCTCGGCTTCGCCCGCATGGGGAAGCGCCAGGTCGGCGAGCTGTTCGAGGTCATCCTGTGGGAACGAGGCATCTAGAAGGTCCGACGCCGTGACCGTCGATACGGATCCTTCAGGGCCGGAGGACGTACCGCAGGGTCTCGACCACCTGGTCGGTGGTCGTGCACCAGGCCTGGGCCGCGGCGTCGACCTCCTTGAGCGCATGGATGATGTCCGCGTCGTGGAGCGTCACGTACGGCTTGCCGAGCGCGGCGCAGTAACCGGCGTCGAAGGCGGCGTTCCACTGCTTGTACTGATCCCCGAAGCGCACCACCACCAGGTCGCTCTGCTCGATGAGGGTGCGCGTGCGGATGGCGTTGACCTTGGCGGACCGGTGGTCGCGCCAGAACTGGCTGTCCGTCGGGCCCAGGTGGTCGCCGGCGGCGTCGCTCGCAGGGTGGTCGGTCACCGGGGCGGTGAAGGCGACGTCCAGGCCGGCGGCCTCCGCACCCCGCCGGATCTCATCACGCCACTCGGTGTGGATCTCGCCGGACAGGTAGACGGAAAAGCTCATCGTCGAAGACTCCTCGGGGGCGTGCGGTCGGGTGCGGCCCGCTCTCGTCCCCACCATGCCACGGGTTCGACACGAGGAGCCAACGCGGTCGATGCCCGGCTCTCCGCGCGGCGGTCCCACCTACGCCGCACGCGCGCCCCGACCCGTCAGCACCCGCACGGCACGGCACCAGATCACCGAGCCGACGAGCACCGGCACGAGCCAGGCCGCGAAGCACCAGATGACCACGACCGCACTGGTGACGAGGGGCGCGGATGTCGTGGGCACACCCCGATGTGGCGCTGGGTACGGTGCGGCCCATGGCGTGGACACGTGCTCAGGAGACCTTCATGAACGCCGCTCTGCGCAACCCGCAGCGCGGCGGGAAGCATGAGCTCGACGTCGCCACGAAGGTGCTGGAGCCCGACGAGGTCGTCTACGAGTACCTCCTCTGCGCACTCAAGGGCGACTCGTGGCCACTCCTGGTCGTCACCGACCGCCGCATCGTCCACACCGTCGACCGCATGGTCGCCTGGTGGCACGTGCGTGAGGAGGTGCCGGCCGCCCAGGTGGCCGGCGCCGAGCTCGAGCCCAAACTGCTCTCCTGGCGACTGCACGTGCACCGGCACGGCGGCGACCCGCTCACGGTCAAGGTCGCCGACCGCAAGTGGTCGGAGCACGTCGTCGCGCTCGTCAACCACCTCGCCGCCGGCGGTGCGCCGCCGCTGTGAGGCCTCAGGCACGACCGATGAGGCGGGCGACCGGGGCGACGGCGGACGGTGCGCGGTCTGCGGCCAGACCATCGCATCGGCCCGTCCCACAGGACATCGTCGACGCCGACAGCTATCTATGGTCGGCGACGAACTGTTCGACCGACCGCAGCCGGATCGTGTCGCTCGCCCGATCCGCGAAGCTCTCGTGATCCGCAACGAGCACGGGCGCCACGATCAGGTCGTCGGAGTCCAGGTCGAGCGTGACGAGTCGCGCGCCGTTGACGGTCAGCCACTCATCGAACTTCTGCACCCCGTCGGGCACGGTCATCGTGGCCTTCCACGGCACGCGACCCGGAACCGGGATGCCCAGATCGCGACACGCCGACTTCAGCAGCTCACCGGTCTCCTCGGGCACCACGCCCTTCCAGTCGATGACGAGCACGGTCCCCGCCTCGACCGCGGCATCGAGGAGCGCGTGGTCGGTCGTCGCGCCCAGCGGGCCACCGCCGACCGGCGTCAGCAGCGCGGCCAGGTCGTCGCGCGACACGGTCCCGGACAGCTCGACCGGCTCGCGGGCCACCTCCGGTTCGATGACTCTCGGCGGCTTGGGCTTCTTCCACGGACCGGGCAACCGGATGTCATCACCCAGACGCGGGAGCCCCGCCTCACGCGCGTGATCGGCGAGATCGACGGGGTACTCCGGCACGTCACGCACCGGCCCGTCGTCGAGCCCGTACGCCTGCGCCAGAACGACCGCCTCGAACACCCACTCACCGGTGAAGAACTCACTGGTGGGTGGAATCAGCCGGCGGACCTTCTCGTTGTCCGCGCGCCAACGTCGCACATAGCGCTCGAACGCGACCTGTCGGCGACCACGCGTCGCGCTTCCGACCTTCAACCACCCCTCGTACGCCCGCGACAGGGTGTCGTTCTCGCTCACCGGCCGCGGAACCCCCTGGATGACCGCGAGCGCATCGAGGACGCGCGAAGGCAGCGCCGCCACCGAGGGATGTGACAGCACGGTCGTCGCGACATCCGCGCGGCCGAGGCTCGTCGCGATCAGAGCACAATCAATCGCCCCCCGGTGTATGTCCCTGTCCTGGAACACCGCCCGGAGGTTCGGATCTGCCCCGGCCATCAGGGTCTGCAGCCGCAACGAGAGCAGCAGGTCGTCACGCCATGCGTCACACAGGTCCGCCGCCAGCTCCGGAACCGGCACCCCCGCCGCATAGCACCGGCTGAAGTACGTCACGTAACCACGGCACAGACCGGGCGCATCCCCCACCGATCCCCTCAGCGCCGCAGCTCCGGAGGCAGGATCCGCATCGATCCGCGCCAGGGACTCGATGACTCCCTGACGGTCCCGGTCGATCCACTCACGTTGCCTCGCCAGGCTGTTCTCGAGCTCGTCGAGGTCGATGCGGTCGTCGCGAACGGCGTGTCCCACGAGTCAACCCCCATGACTTAAGGCGTGATCGCCACGAACCCTACAGCGCTGCTCCGCACTCATGTCGGCGAGCAGTGCCCCCTCGCCTGCCTGGCGATGATGCCGCGGTCGCGGCGTGGCCAGGGGTCCTCGTCGACGCTCCTCGTACTCGCGGACGAGGTCCCACGAGGTCGATGCCACTGCCGACTGCGCCGCGGCATACGCCTTCCCCGCATCGAGGAGCACCGGGTCCGCGCCGTGGGAGATGAGCGTGTGCGTGCTGTCCCCGGGGGAGGTCTCGAACACGGCGTCGACCTCGCCCTCGTCGCCGTACAGAACCGATTCCAGCAGTCGGACCGCCGCTGGTTCGTCCATACGACCCATGCTTCCTGCCGCGTAGCACAGCGGCAGCAGAGCAGCGCGCAGCAGCACGTGTCGAGGCAGGTCCTCCCGGATCCGCGCGACGTGCGCCTCGGAGAAGGGGATGGTGAACCGCCGAGCGTCGCCGAGAGCATCGGCGCCGCCGATGATCTCCAGACGCAGCCGTCCGTCCTCGCGCAGCACGTCGGGCAACCAGCGGCCACGAGCGAACACGACCTCGGTCATGACGCCAACGTACTCGGGTCCGTCACGGATGACCGACTGAGGACGCTGCTCCCACCACGCGATGGACGCGGGTCTGCGACCTGGGATGTCGTTCAGCGCAAGGGCGGCTCGGGGTGCTGGGGGGCAGCGTCCTGAGGTGGCGTACGCGCGAAAGGTGTGCACCTCCTCGGGTGCAGCAGACCGGACTCCATGCACGACCTGTCAGGTGGAGCCCGATGCCGAACCCGGCACCGGGTCGTCCGCGGCGTCGTGAACGAGACGTCGAAGTGTCTGCACGACACCGAGCGTCCGGTGTCGTTCCCGGGACCAGTCCACCCGGACCCGCCCGAGGTACTCCTCCCTGGCGAGCGCCAGCAGACCGGCCCCAGCTTCATCCAGGCGATGGCGAATCCGCTCAGCAGCATCGCGCTTCGGAAGCAGCTGTCCCGATTCAGCCGTCACGGCCATCCGCGCCAGGGTCAGCAGGACGTTGCGCTCGTCGCCGACCAGGCCGTCGAGCACGTCGGGGAGAAGATCGAGCTGAGCCTGCCGAAGCAGAGCAGGAGGGACGCGAGGCACGACGTCACGCAGCGACGCCCCCTGCAGCACCCGGTGCGCACCCAGCGCTGCGGACAGGAGGACCACCACATCCGGATCACGCTCCGGCACGGGAACGACGCCGTCGACGAGCTCGCTGCGCATCCATTCCCCGAACTGGAAGTCGCGACGCGGCTGCTCAGTCAAGGGGACCACGTCGTCCACGACCACGCTGGTCACTTCCAACGGCCGACGGTCGACGACCGCGGGGAACTCGCCCTCGTGCCCACTCCACCCCGAGACGTCGAGCAGGAGCGAGACCAACGGGGCCCGCTCCGCTGTGGTCAGCGATCTGCGGGTGAGGACGAGCAGGTCGACATCGCTGTCGGGATACAGCCCGGTCGTCGCACCCGAGCCACAGAGGTACACGCCGACCACGCCGCCGGGGTCCTGGCTGCGCAGATGACCGAGTACGGATCGGATGAGATCGTCGTCCACCGCGACGGGGCTACTGCTCACGCCACCTCCAGAGGCACCATCGCGGCGATCTGATCCACGGGCGCACACTCTCCCTCGGAGAGTCCGAGAAGGGGCGTGCCAGCCTCAGCCGACCACCGAGCGGATGATCTCCGCAATGCGCTTCTCCGTGTGCGCGTCCACCGCCTCGAAGTACCAGGCGGCCGGCATCAGCGTCCCGTCGGCGCCTCCCGCCGGCCGGTGGTCGACCTTCTCGGTGAGCGCGAGGTTCAATCGCTCGTCGTTGCGCAGCGTCACGAGTGCGGGAGTGCTCGCCGACATCGCATAAGCGGGCATTCCGTACCAGATCCGCGGCTTGAGATCGGGGGCGGCAGTCACGATGATGTCGTGCACACGCCGCACGATCGACCGCTCCTCCATGCTTGAGATCCTGTCGATGACCTGAGTCAGGTTCTTCTCGTCCTTCGACGACATGTCATGTCCTTTCGTGGCCGATGTCGCATCGGCGGAATGAAGTTGGCGCATCGTGCGCCGCACCCCATCCGGACATGTCCTGAGCGTCTCAGGCCTCTCCGCGATGATTCACGTGTCCTCACGTGGAAGCGCAGTCGGTGGCATGCCACCGAGCGGCAAAGGTACCTGCCCTCGAGTCAGCGGGTCCAGTCCGATTCGTTGCGCGCGGGCTCCGCTGCTCGTCAGGGATCAGGCCGTCGTGCGCGACGACACGGATCGTCGGGCTCGAACGAATACAACCGCCCCGCTCACCGCGTGTCGTCCCACCTTCGGTTCGCTCATCTGCGAGACCGGTCAGACGTTGAACCGGAATTCCACCACGTTCGGGTCTGCTGCACGGATAGGTGACACCTGATCTGTGGTGCCGGAAGGTGCTGCTGGAAGGATGTCGATCGTGCCCAGACCTCATCCCAAGGAGTTCCGCGACGATGTCGTGGCCGTGGCCCGCCGCGGGGACGCTCCGATCAAGGACATCGCCAAAGACTTCGGGATCAGCGAGTCCTGCCTGCGTAACTGGCTACAGGCCGCCGATGTCGAGGACGGCAACCGCCCCGGCGTGACCCGGAGCGAGTCGGCCGAGCTGCGCGAAGCGAAGAAGCGTGTCCGCCTGCTCGAGCAGGAGAACGAGGTCCTGCGCCGCGCAGCGGCCTACCTCTCTCAGGCGAACCTGTCGGGGAAATGAGGCTCTTCACAATCGAGGGTGTAGTGCCGTGAGGGGGCGGGGTGGCGCGTCGGTGCCTGGGTAGGGGTCGAGGTCTTCCGATGATGGGGGTTCCTACGCCTCCCATCGGGAAGACCTCGACGTGTCTGACGCTACCTTCGCCTGCCCGGACCTGACCACGTTCGCTCGGCTCGACGAGCTTGGCCTCGAGGCCGTCGGGCAGTGTCTCGAGCCCGATCGTGCGGTGATCGCCTGCCGCGTCGTCGAGCCCGATCAGTGGTGCCGGTGCTGCGGCTGCGAGGGCGTCCCGCGTGACACGGTGACCCGCGAGCTGGCCCATGAGCCGTTGGGTTGGCGCCCCACGACGCTGCTTGTCACGGTGCGTCGCTATCGGTGCACTGGGTGCGGGCACGTGTGGCGCCAGGACACCACCGCGGCTGCGGAGCCGCGAGCTCGGCTCTCCCGCCGCGGGCTCCGGTGGGCGCTGGAGGCCGTCGTGGTCCAGCACCTCACGGTCGCTCGGGTCGCCGAGGGGCTCGGGGTCTCGTGGAACACCGCCAACGCCGCGGTCCTGACCGAAGGACACCGGGCATTGATCAACGACCCGGCCCGGTTCGACGGCGTGCAGGTCCTGGGGGTCGATGAGCATGTGTGGCGCCACACCAGGCGCGGCGATCGGTACGTCACCGTCATCATCGACCTGACCCCGATCCGTGACGGGACAGGGCCGGCCAGGCTCCTGGAGATGGTCGCGGGCCGTTCGAAGCAGGCGTTCACGACGTGGCTCGCCGGCCGCCCTCAGGCCTGGCGAGACGGCGTGGAGGTCGTCGCGATGGATGGGTTCTCCGGCTTCAAGACCGCAACCACCGAAGAGCTGCCCGACGCGGTCGCTGTCCTGGATCCGTTCCACGTGGTCCGTCTCGCCGGCGAGGCACTCGATGACGCCCGGCGCCGTGTCCAGCAGGACACTCATGGGCATCGGGGCCGTTCCGGGGACCCGCTCTACGCCGCCCGCCGGACGTTGCACACCGGTCTGGGCCTGCTCACCGAGAGACAGCACCAGCGCCTGAACAGACTGTTCGCCGGCGACACGCACGTCGAGGTCGAGGCCACCTGGGCCGTCTACCAGCAGATGGTCACTGCCTACCGCGAGCCCGACCGGGCTCGCGGTCGCGTCTTGATGACTCAGCTGATCGACTCGCTCAGCCGGGGTGTCCCGGCGGTGCTGGCCGAGATCCGTCGGCTCGGCCGGACCCTCAAACGTCGGGCCGCTGACGTGCTGGCCTACTTCGACCGGCCCGGCACGAGCAACGGTCCCACGGAGGCCATCAACGGGCGGCTCGAGCACCTGCGCGGCTCCGCCCTGGGCTTCCGCAACCTCACCAACTACATCGCCCGCGCGCTCCTCGAGACCGGCGGCTTCAGACCCCAACTACACCCTCGATTGTGAAGAGCCCGATATCACCGAGCACCCCACCGGTGAGGGCAAGATCTATCTCTGCGCGGTCAAGGACGTCTACTCGGGACGGATCGTGGGGTACTCGATCAGCGATCGCATGAAGACCCGCCTCGCGGTCGACGCTCTGGTATCGGGGGTCTCCCGCCGCGGCGGTGATGTCGCCGGTTGCGTTGTGCATTCGGACCGCGGCTCCCAATTCAGGTCGCGCCGATTCCTGGCCGCCCTACGCTGCCACGACCTCGTGGGCTCGATGGGCCAGGTCGCCTCCGCGGGGGACAACGCCGCGATGGAGTCCTTCTTCTCGCTCCTGCAGAAGAACGTCCTGAACCGCCGTCGTTGGGCCACTCGGGCCGAGCTGCGGATCGCGATCGTGACCTGGATCGAACGGACTTACCACCGCCGAAGGCGACAGGACCGGCTCGGTCGCCTGACCCCCATCGAGTACGAGACCATCATGACCACTCAGATCGCACTCGCGGCCTGAGAACACCTGTCACGTATCCGTGCAGCAGACCCGTTCGAGGCCGGACGAAAGCGATGGTCATCGGAAGGTCTGTACCAGCCGTATGACGCCTTCGCCGCCGGCGAGCCATGCCGCGCGTGCCACCGAGCACTGCGCGATGTGGAAGGCATGGCCGAAGAGCCGCCAACACTCGACGCCGTGTCCGACGACGACGCCTTCCGCTCAGCACACACGGCGTGCGGGTTCGGGTTCTGGAGGATTCAGGACTGCTCGACGGACCATTGCCATCGATGCTGCCCTCCACCACCGTTGAGCCCTCGCCAGATCGACGTTCTGCGCGAGCTCCTGTCCCCCGCCTCATCTGGCCCACTGTTCAGCTGGTACGTCGAGCTCACGTGCGAGCACGCCGAGTTCGTGACAACCGGTCGAGCAGACGAGCCTCCACACACAGCCCGATGCACGGAGTGCGACACGACGCGCGGCGTGATCGTCGCCGCTCGCAGCAGCAATCAGCGTGCCGACGACGCCTCGCCCGGGGCAGCTGAGAACACAGAGACAGCCAGTCCCCATTTTCAGCCGCTCACTGACGAGCAATGGCAACGGGTCGCGCGCATCGTGCAGCCGGAGAACCCAGCGCACCGCGGCCGCCCCAGTGCGGACGCACGCACCATCGTGAACGCTATCCGCTACCGCGCGCACTACGGCATCCCCTGGCGTGAGCTCCCACCGTCATTCGGGTCGTGGCAGACGGTGGCGCGTCGATATCGACAGCTCGTCACCGACGGCCGATGGGAGCAGATCATGCGAATGCTCGGCGAAACCTGATCATCGACGGCTGGCTCCGATTTTTGAGACGCGTCAGATATTGAGACAGCAGATTGACGCCTCGGCGAAACAGCAACGCCCCTGAGCATCGCTCGAAGAGTGCCAGCCCTTTGCCTTCGCGAAAGGAAGCAGGACAAGCCATCGGCCTCACAGCGTCCGCCGAGAGGGCCCCTATTGAGACAGCCAGCACGCAGTCCACCTGCGCGATCACGCGCCTCGACTTGTGTTCAGATGTTAGATCGGAACTGCCTAATGTATTGAAACTCGGGATCTGAGGGTGAATCTTCGTCTCGTAAAGTACGAAACCCCAGGTCAGAGGCTATTTCTAAACATTGAATCTGAATTCGACCACGTTATGGACACCACTACGATCAGTGGCACTCCAACTTGACCCCGCTTGACAGACTAGATAGGATCGCTTCAAGTCTTTGATCACCGCGACCGCAAGGTGTTCGAGGAGGGATCACCCCACGTGGGCTGTGGTGAGCAGCGCATAGTCAGCACCGGGTAGCGCCGGGAACCACGTCGAGATTGAGATACAGACGACCCGGCAGGGAGTGACTTCTCCCGTAAGGCACGGAGGCTCAACAGGGCCCAGTGGAGCATCGCGCACGGCGACCGGGAAAGTAGCCGGACAACTATTCCCCCGTCTCCGGACAGTTCAAGCTGTCTGGAGTTGCCATGGGGTACTCCCCGCCTCCTTCGTCCGATCTCACTCACTACATCACGCTCCAGGAAGCCGTCTCGCTCGGCTACGGCGCGTATCAGACCCTCCGGAAGTGGATCGCTGACGGTCGGCTGCCCGCCGTCAAGATCGGTTCCCGCATCAAGGTGCTGCGCACCGACCTCGACGCTCTCGCGGTCGCCGTCAGGCCTGCAACCTTCGAGGAGATCGAGGCCGCCGCAGAACGGCTCGCCGCCTCCGCTCCCCCGCTGAGCGACGCCCAGGTTCGTCGTCTCAGCACGATCTTCGGCGGTGCATCATGAGCGCCGCGGCTCCTGGCTGGGAACACCACGAGATCACCGATGGTGCACGGCACGGCATCGTCTTTGAGGTGCTCGTGCGGCGGCGCGCGCGAGCAGCGGTCAACGGTGGCGCGGGTGCGCCCAGCGACGCCTCGAACGGCGGGGCGAAGAGGTCTCAGACGCCCGCCACTGAGTGTGACGGTTCCGAACTGTCACACCTTTTCAACCCGTCCGAGACGCACGTTTCCCCTGGTCAGGAGGGCGATGGTCGGGCACGGTCATTAGCCCCTATGGGGAGCCCCGAGTTTCGACCGTGTGACCGTGGCTCTGCGACCGGCTGGGCGCCGCCTGCGCCGGAAGCCGTCGCAGGGGGCGTGTCGGTGCCTACGACCGCGTTCGGCGAGCTCCCGTCGGTGAAGGCGATGGGCACGGGCCGCGCCGGGATCGTCGTCGGATTCGACACCGAGTTCACGACCGTGGGCGGCGCTCGGGTCGTCGACTCTTACCAGCTCGCCGTACCTGATCCGCTCGACCCGTCGGTGATGGTCGAAGTCGTCATCCTGCCGCCGCTGGGCTCCGGCGCCCGCATCTCCCTGCACACGGCGCTGTGGACCGTAGTCGCAGCCGCTGAGCTGTGGCGCTCCCCTCTGGTGCCTACCGGGGTGGGTCCGCGCGGCGTGCCTCGCTCGGTGTTCTGGACGGACGACTGGGAGGAGCGCCGGGAGGCGCTGGCGAAGCTGAGGGTTCCCCTCGTCCTCGCCTGCCACTACGGCTCTGCCGACCTGACGACGTTCCGCTCGGGTGGTCAGTCCCGGGAGCTGGACCCCCTCGTCCGCCTGACCTCGGCGGCCGGTGGCCTCGTGACTCTCCTGCCGTTTCGCTCGCAGCGCGGCAACGAGAACGGGCATTGGTGGCAGAGCCTGTCAGTGACCGTGCGCGACACCATGTCGCAGGCTCCGGCAGGGAAGAAGACGCTGGCAGCGCTCGGCGAGGCGTGCGGAGTCGCGAAGCTCGACGTGCCGGATGGCTGGATCTCCAGGATGACCGACTATCGCCGTGAACACCTCGCGGAGTTCCTGGAGTACGGCGTCAACGACGCGGTGATCGTCGTCGAGTACCTCGCCCGACTGTGGGGCGACGGCACCGTTCCGCCGATCACTCTCAGCGGTGGTGCTGCCGCTGCCCTCGTCAACTCGGGCAGTGCCTACCTCGGTGCCTCCACTCCGGCCGAGTTCCGTCGGCTGTTCGCCGGGCTGGTGGACGAGGACGAGGGTGTCGAGGCCGTCGAGGAGGGCGACCGCCTGAGCTTCTACGCGAAGCGTGGACGGAACCCGCTGGACGGCGCTGCTGCTCAGCTGTCGTCGGCGTTCGCCCGTGCCTACCACGGTGGTCTCAACAGCTGCCCGATGCCTGGCTACAACCCGGTACCGACCGTGGACATCGACGCACAGAACGCATACCCGACGGCGATGGCGCTGGTCCGTGACATCGACTGGGAGGCCGGTGCTATCGAGGAAGTCGTGCATGAGCGGGTCCTCTCCGTTGATGACGTGCCGACGGCCACGACGCCCTTCGTCGGGTTCGTGTCCTTCACGTTCCCGACCGACGTGCTGCACCCGTGCCTGCCCATCGTCGCCGACGGGACGCTCATCTACCCGCGCACATCCGAGGGTGTCGCCGGGACATGGGTGTGCGGCCCGGAGCTGTGGCTCGCGCTCACCCTGGGTGCTGAGGTGCACTGCCAGATCGGCTATCTCGGCCGTGAGCGGCAGCACGACGGTGGCCCGAGCTTCTCCCTCCGGCATGGCGTCAAGCAGCTCATCGACGACCGCAACGCCGCCAAGACCTTGTTCGGCAAGGGATCTCTGGAAGAGCAGACCCTCAAGACCGGCGTGAACAGCATCTATGGGAAGACGGCGCAGGACGTGGCTGAGCAGCGGTCCTGGGATGCACGTGCGCAGGAGATGGACAACGTCGGCGGTTCCGCCGTGTCCAGCCCCTACCACGCGGCCACCACCACGTCACTGGTGCGGGCGCAGCTGCTGGCGACGATGAACCAGCTGAGCGAGAACGGTAGGGATGTCTACTCGGTGACGACCGACGGTTTCATCACGGACGCCACCGTGGACGAGGTCGCTGCCCTCGACCTTTACGGTCTGGAAGAGGTGCTCGGCGATGCCCGGGTTGCCCTGACCGGGGACGCGTCCATCTGGGAGACCAAGCACGCGCAGTCCGACCTGGTGAACTTCACGACGCGCGGGAACGTCTCTCTCGACCTCGGCGGCGTATGCGCTCACAACGGGCTCAAGGCCCCGAAAGATGTTGTCCCTGACAGTACCGAGGATCGCGAGCTGTTGCTGGCCTCCGTCGTGAGCAGGGAAGGTCGGGTTCCCAACGGGTACACGCGGTTCCCGTCGTTCCAGGAGTTGTCACGCAAGGAGGACCGGAAGGACTTCCTGCCGTCCTGGGTCGAGCGCTCGGTCAGCATGGACTACGACCTCAAGCGCCAGCCCGTCATGTCCTCCATGACACCCGAGATGGTGCCCCTGCCGGACGGCTCGGTTGAGGAGATGGCGACCTTCACCACGCAGCCGTGGGAGCGGGTCGAGGACTGCCTGCGCGCTCGCCAGATCGCCCGCGACATGGCCGACACCGGATGCCTGCGCACCGTCGCTGAGTGGCGCGACTGGAACCTGAAGTGCACGCACGGTAAGGGCCGCCGCATCAGTACCCCGCAGCGCGCGGTGCTGATGTCCATCGTCATGGCTCATCGCCAGGGCGTGGCCACCATCCCGACTCTCGGTGACCGTTCGCTGTCCATCGCCGAGCGGCTCGACTGGCTCGGCGAGTGGGGGCTCGGCACCGTCTCGCGCGGTGACTGGGACAACGCCCGCCGGCCCGAGCGGGCGTCCCAGATGCTCCCCATCGACACGCTCGACCCGTATCTCGGCCGGATGACGTCCATGGCGTCCGGCGAACATCCCACGGACGCCGACCGGCTCCCGTACTGACCAACTCAACTACCCGAAAGGAACGACCATGAACACCGACGACCAGATGCTCGTCGACCTGATGAAGGACATTCAGGACAGGGGCGCCGCGCGCGTCGCGCTGACGGACTGGCTCATCAGCGGACGCGCACCCGGCGACGCCTGGCGGGCCCGCGACCCCCGGCGCACCACGATCGAGGGCTCCCTGCGCTCTGAGGCACTCGTGCTTGGCGCAGCGCTCGACCTGCTCCGCGAGGACGTGCAGGAAGCACGAGACGAAGGCCTGCCCGAAGACACGATCATCGCTGCCCTCGACCTCCCGTCCGAGATCGCGTCGCTTGCCCTCGGAGAGGGCCACCCTCTCAACGGGAAGGAGAACTGACCATGAGCAACAAGACCACGACCAACCTCGACGAGCTGATCGAGCAGGAGCGCCGCCGTGCGTCCGAGCGCATCGCCAAGCTCAAGCGTGCTGCCGCCGCCGAGCAGCGCCGCATCGACGGGAAGGTCATCGATCTGCTGCGCGACCAGAACCCCGACCTCTACGACCGGCTCTCCCAGGAGGCAAGCGAAGCTCTGATGGCAGAGAAGACGAAGCGGTCGAGGCGTGCGAAGAAGGCGGCATCGTCCGCGGGCGCAGTGAACGACGGGACTGCCTCGCAGACCGTTGATCCCAAGCATGAGGAGGTAGGACCGTGGAACGGCTGACGACTCCGCTCCGGGACCTGCGCCCGCGACCCGGGACCCCTCCGCCCGCAGGGAGCGCAGCGCCCGAGGACGGAGGCCAGCGGTTCTTGGGAGACATGAGCGCCAGCGAATTGTCGGACAAGAACCCTGCTGGCCGTCTTCCGTACCCCCCGGAGAGCGAGCCCGACTCCCCAAGCAGCGCTGGTCGGGCTCGTGCGGAGGGGTGTGCGGAAGACCCGGCCCTGGCAGCGGAGAAGCACCACGACTCCCAGGTGAACACCGGTCGTGGTGCTGCGCAGAGGACAGGGTCGGCCGAGGCTCCGGCGGAGCCCCGGAACAGCCGTCGTCGGGAGGTCTCTCTCGACGTGCGGCTGACGGTGGCTGATCGCGATGCGATCCGCCGCCGTGCCCACGTGCTCAGCGTCAAGCCGAGCGCATGGGCTCGTGCCGTCATGCTCGACGCGCTGGACTCGAGGTCCTCGAAAGTCGATCAGCTGGAAAACAACGCGGGAGTGAAGGAGACGGCGCCTACGTCTCTTGCTCCGGCAGTAGAGCAGCTGCGTCGAGTAGGTGTGAACCTGAACCAGGCGCTCCGCAAGGGTGCTGCCGTCGATGACAGTCTCCTTCACGCGGTGATGGTTGCGGTGGACGAGGTGCGTGCCTCGCTCGGCGATCGGACACGGGTATGAGCACTGTGAACGTCCGCCCCTCGACCAACGCTTCAGGAGCCGTTGGGTACATCCTCTACGGGCGTGACCCTGAGGTGCGAAAGGAGCTCCTCAAGGTCGGATCGACACGTGCAGCCGCGTATGCGATGTCCATGGTCGACGGCGGGACGACCCCGTCGGAGTTCATAGCGTGTGCCGAGGCGCACGCCGCTGCTCATGGTCGGACGAACCAGCTTCAGAGCTATGTGCTGGCGTTCCACCCCGACGAGTTCGACGTGACCTCGCAAGCCGACCTTGAGCGCATCCGGGACGTGGCAGTCGAACTCGCCGAACGCATGCACAGCGCTGACTACATGGTCGCGGTGCACTCTGACTCTGCCGGAGGCCATGGGCACGCGCACATCCTGGTCATCAACCACGACAACCTCACCGGTAAGAGCCTCCAGCGGTACACATCGTGGAAGCACGGACTGCGCCAGCTGAACGACGAGCTGATGGCAGACGAGGGCCTGCGGGTGCTCCCCGATCCCGAGGAACCGAAGCCCGACTGGGAGCTGCGCCGCGAGGCCTTCTCTCCGGGCGGGTTCGAGCAGGTCCTCGGCGACAAGGTCTACGACGCACTGACCGACTCACGCTCGACGAATCGCGAGGCGTTCGAGCATGTTCTCGCCGGGCACGGGGTCACGCTGGCGGTGACGAACCGCGACGGCTGGAGTTACAAGATGCGCCGGGATGACAACGGGAAGCTTGGACGGAAGAAGGCCTCGGCGCTGACACCCGAATTCACCGCCGAAGGTGCTCAAGAGATCTTCGACTATCACGCACAGAAGGGACAGGCTCATGGGAGCGCTGGACAGGATCAAGCAGGCCGACGAGCAGCAGAAGACTACGGAGCTCCTGGAGGCCTTGATCTCACAGCACGACACCGACATGCAGCAGATCGCGAAGCTGACGAAGACCGTCGCCGACCTGACCGAGTACGTGAAGGTGATGGACGAGGAGCAGATGACGCGGCTGGATCGCCTGTCGACCTCGCGGCAGCACGAGCTTCCCTCCACGCTGCCGCTCGACGCCGAGACGAAGAAGCGGCTGAACGAGATCGAGAAGACGCTGAGCGCCGTCGCGCAGCAGCTGAGCAGCAACGAGGTCGTGAAGCTGCCCGACGGGTCCTCGGTAACCCGGGAGGACCTGGCCGCATACACGATGACGCAGAAGATCAGCGAGGAGCTGAAGACGACGACTTCAGCCTCGGCTGACCTCGCCGAGGCCGTCCGTAAGCGCGGCAACGTCCGTATCGACACGGACAAGCTCACCGAGCACGCTGTGAAGGTGCTTGATCAATGTCTGGCGAAGGCTGTCGAAGCTCCAGTCCAGAGGGTCGAGCAGACCGTCGCGGGGCTCGAAGATCGGGTGGGCAGGCTCGGCACTGAGAAGCTCGCTGAGGTGACCGGCCGCGCCCACGAGGTGGTCGGTGCTGTCGGGCGGGCCGAGCGGCGAGTCGAGCGGCTCTCGGCGAAGGTCACCTGGACATCGGTCGGTCGTATGTGCCTTGCCCTCATCCCGTTCACTGTCGCGTTCATCATGCTCACGGGGATGGTCGGCGGGATCACGCAGGTGCTCGGCCTCGGGCCACTGCTCGGATGGGCCTGGGACTCGTTCGCCACCGCGAGCGCCTGGTGGGCGAAGGGACTCATCGCTCTCGCCGCCCTCGGCGGATGCGCTCTGTTCGGTTGGCTGCTCTGGTGGCTCGGGAAGAAGCTGTACGAGAGCTATCGTGGCTGGTAGCCGAGAGAAAGTGAGTGCCCCGTAGCCGAAGCTACGGGGCACTCTGAACTCAGTCGACTTCGGGGTCATCACCGAACAACTCGGCATCGGTGTCGTAGTACGCGAGAAGGTCCCGCTGCTGGCAGATCAGCTCGACGGTTGCCTTGTGCAGGGCGAGCAGGTCATGGAGGTGTGCCTCCTCATCGCTCATTTCGGGGTCGCCGATCCACCACCGAAACGACTCGGCGTGGCTGTCGGCGTTGGTCTCAGCGCTCATGTTCGTTCCCTTCACAGGTTCCTGAAGACGTACACGGAGATCGCGTCGGCTCGGACAACCGTGTAGTCGTGTTCGAGGTCGCGGGTCCAGGCAACCCAGTTGAAGTAGCGCACAAGCTCTTCCGGCGCGTCCTGCGGGATGAGGCCGATCTCCTCGGCGAGAGTCTCGGCGTAGTCGCGGAAACTGCCCCATGTTCCGCAGAAGCGCTCTTCGAAGTCGGAAACAGACGGCAGGTCTCCAGTGCCTTCTGCGACGTAGCTGCCGGAGGCCGTCCAAGCGCACAGAGCATCGCGCTGGTGCTCAGGGACCGCGAGGAGGACGCGAGCCCACTCTGCGGCCTCCGACGGACTTATCTGGCTCATCGCATTTGAGGGTGTAGCAAGGGTCTGAAGCCGCCTGATTCGAGGAGGCTGCAGGCGATGTAGTTGGTGAGGTTGCGGAAGCCGAGGGCGGAGCCGCGCAGGTGTTCGAGCCGGCCGTTGGTCGCCTCCGTCGGACCGTTGCTGGTGCCGGGGCGGTCGAAGAACGCCAGCACGTCGGCGGCGCGTTTGGTTGGTCAGCGTTCGGCCGAGCTTGGCCAGGTCGGGCAAGGCTTCAGGCACCTTTTTGCTCAGCGCGGTGATGAGCTTGTCCATCATTGCTTTGGCCTTCACCCGGTCGGGTTCTCGGTAGGCGGTGACCATGGCCTGGTAGATCTCCCAGGTCGCTTCGACCGCGGCGTGCTTCTCGTGGGCGAAGAGGACGCTGAGGCGTTCTTTTTGGCGGTCGGTCAGCAGGCTCATCCCGGTGTGGAGGGTGCGGCGCGCCTTGTAGAGCGGGCCGTCCTTGCGGTCTCTGCGCTGGTGGAGCTGTTGCTGGACGCGTCGTCGGCAGTCGTCCAGAGCGTCTCCGGCCAGGCGAACGACGTGGAAGGGATCCATCAGCGCTACCGCGCCCGGTAGGGCCTCGCTGGCGGCGGTCTTGAACCCGGAGAATCCGTCCATCGCTACCACCTCGATGCGGTCCTTCCGTTGCTTGGGGTGGGCCTCCAGCCAGGGTGGTGTCAAAGCGTGGAAGCAACATGGGGTTCGCCGGCCAGTAGTCGGGCGAAGGATTCTGTCGGTGTCAGGAAGCCCAGTCGGCGGCGGGCCGGTTGTTGATCTCCTCCGCGATGGTGGCGAGGTAGGGCTGGTGGTCGGGGATCGCCGTGCCCTTGGGGAGGTACTCGCGGTAGAGCCGGTTCGTGTTCTCGTTCGATGGCCGCTGCCACGGCGAGTGGGGGTCGGCGAAGTAGACCGGCATGTCTGTGGCCGGGGAGACCTTTGCGTGGTGCGCCATCTCGCTGCCCTGGTCCCTTACCAGCGAGGTCTGCATCATCCGGGGCAGCTCGGTGAAGTACTCGATCACCGCGTCCGCGGGGCCCTCGGCGTGTTTCGAGGGCAGGGCGAGCGGGCCGGTGAACCCGCTCATCCGCTCCACCAGCGTCGCCGCGCACGAGGACCCGTTCTTCCCGATGATCAGGTCGCCCTCCCAGTGCCCGGGTACCCGCCGCTTCGCCGCGTCCTCGCCACGCTCCGCGATCGGGACCATCCCCACGATCGGCCCGCCTCGGGAGCAGCCGTGCGTGCGGGGCCGGCGCTTGGTCCGTTTGGACTGCAAGAAGATCCCACGCTTGGCGAGTTCTCCGCGGGGGATCGCGTAGATGTACTGGTAGATCGCTTCTCCGCTGACGGTGCGGCCCTGAGCGTCGGGAGAGTTCGCCATGCGTTCAACGGTCGGGTCTGCGGCCTCCAGACGCAAGCGACCCGCGATCTCGTTCGGCGTCCATGACGCTGCGAGGTCGGCGTTGACGCGGGCCTCGAGTACCGGGTCCTTTGCCACTTTCCGGACCTGTGGGCGAGAGCGCTGGCGGAGCCTGTCAAGTTGTCTGTGTAAGGGGGCCGGGTCAGAGGTGGGGGTTGATTCGGTCGGGGTAGACCAGTGAGAGCTGTTGGAGGGCCGTCTTCCAGTTCGTGGTGACAGCGCCCTCGACGAGCCGGCCCGAGGCTCGTCGCTCGGCGGCGGGTCGTCCTCGTTCCTTGGCTCGCTCGCGCGCTCTTTTGTCCTCGATGTTGCAGATCGCCAGCCACAGCAGCTTCACTGCCGCGGCGTCGTTGGGGAAATGGCCCCGGTTCTTGGTGACCTTGCGGAGCTGGTAGTTCAGCGACTCGATCGCGTTGGTCGTGTAGATGACCCGCCTGAGTTCGGGCGGGAACGCCAGGAACGGGGTGAACCGCTCCCACGCGGCGCGGAACGTCTTGACCGCCGAGGGGTAGCGACGGCCGAGCTCGCTGGCCTCGAAGGCCTCCAGCACCTCCAGGGCGGCCTCAGCGCTGGGCGCCTGGTATATCGGCCGCAGCGCGGCCGTCAGAGCCTTACGGTCCTTGTAGTTCACGAACCTCGTCGCGGCCCGGATCAGGTGGACCACGCAGGTCTGCACGGTCGCCTGGGGCCAGGTCGCTTCGACGGCCTCGGGGAACCCCGTGAGCCCGTCGCAGCACACGATCAGCACGTCACGCACGCCCCTGTTGGCCAGCTCGGCGCAGACGCCGGCCCAGAACTTCGCTCCCTCGCTGGCCTGGACCCAGATACCCAGGACGTGCTTGATCCCGTCCATATCGACGCCGATGGCGAGATGGGCGGACCTGTTGCGCACGTGTCCGCCATCGCGGATCTTGACCACGATCGCGTCGAGGTAGATCACCGGATACAGCGCCTCCAACGGGCGGTGCTGCCAGGCCAGGACCTCCTCGCTGATCTGGTCCACGACCTTGGAGATCGTCTCGTAACTGATCTCGGTGCCGATCGTGGTCGCGAGGTGGTGCTCGACGTCCCGCAACGTCATCCCGCCTGCGTAGAGGCTGATGATCATGCCGTCCAGGCCATCGAGACGGCGCTGCCCCTTGGGCACCAGCATCGGCGTGAACGTCCCGTCCCGGTCCCGGGGGACGGCCAGATCGACGTCCCCGATCTGGGTCGCCACGGTCTTCGGGCTGGTCCCGTTACGCGAGTTCGGGTGCTCGGCAGCGTCCGCGTCGCCACGGTCGTAGCCCACGTGCTCGGTCAGCTCGGCACCCAGACCCCGCTCGAGCGCGGCCTTGAGCATCCCGCCGAGCAGGCCCTGCTCACCCGTGAGCGGCTCGCCGGCATCGATCTTGGCGAAGATGTCGTCCAACGCTCCAGAGCCCTTCAGACCGTCCGCGATCTCCTTCTGCCGCCGTCTGCGTTCCGCACGCTCCGGACTCTCCTTGGTCATGGTCACAGCATGTTCTCCTTCGAACGCTGACCCCACCCCTTACACAAACCATCTGACACGCCCCGCTGGCGTTGCGCTTTCACGTCCGCGGTCACGGCTTGATAGCCGCGCGTCTTCGTCGAGTTCGGTCGAAGCTCTCTGGAGACCACCGAAGGGCATCTACCCAGGTGAGACGCGATCTTCCGGACTCCCCACCCGGCCTTCGATCCCGTCGAGATCTCCATCCGCTCCGTGAACGTGAGTCGCCGCCGCACCATCCCAGGCCTCCTCGCCTCGAGCCCCCACGGACCGGGAGTGTTGCTACGACGCTATGACACCACCAACCGACAGTCATCTCTTGCCGATTTACATTCAGCCGACGACCTGAATGAAGCCAGCAGCCGAATGCACTCGACGGTCTACGTCGAAGTCGTGGTCTGGTCCAGGTCTCGGCGTCCCTTGCGGAGCCCGATTTCGTAGGCTGTAAAGGAAATGAGCGTCAGTGCGATTAACGGCAGCACGAACCACGCCATGGCTACGGTGAATCCCTCCAGTGCATCGTGCGCTGTGGCAGCCAGCACAAGGTATCCGGTGTAGGCGGCGTACAAAACCACGAACAAGCCGCCCTCCCAACGCGCCACCGCGAAGCCCGTGAACGCGATCGGCAGTAGTGCCACTGCGGCCGCCAGCATTACTGGGATATCGAAGGCCACTGCGGCGCCGGATACGGGAATGCCCTCAAGAGAGATGAGCGCGGTTAGTCCTAGCACTACCCCTATGTTGAAGATATTGCTGCCGACCACGTTGCCCACCGCTAGGTCCCGTTCACCGCGACGCACGGCAATGATGGACGTCGCCAGCTCGGGCAGCGATGTCCCGACAGCCACAACGGTCAGTCCGACCACGAGGCTGCTTACGCCCAACGTGGTGGCTATGTTCACTGCTCCTTCCACGAGCAGCGTGGCACCGGCGACCAGCAACGCGACCCCCAGCAGCACAAAGAAGAGCGACCTGCTGACCGAGGCGCCTAGCGCAGCCCCTTCCTCGTCGGCTGGATCGATGGTTGCCGAATCTCCTGTCCCTTCCCGGGCATTCACCGCGGTCTTGGCGTCCCGCCGACTAATCACCACGGACATTATGGTGTGGACCACCACACCGAAAAATAGTATCAGCCCGTCCACCGCACTGATCCTCCCATCCATGGACACAAGGAGCAGTAGAACTGACAAGACGACCATCAGGGGCAGGTCAAAGCGGATCAGCCTCCGCTTTACAGCGAGGGGAACGACCAGCGCGGACAGTCCCAGGATGAGCAGGACATTAATGATGTTGCTGCCAACCGCATTGCCCACGGCAAGCCCCGGTTCATCACGCAGTACAGCACCGACGCTCACTGCGAACTCTGGTGCCGACGTCGCCGCTGACACTACGGTGAGACCGATCACCAATGACGAAATCCCGAAACGTCCGGCCAGTGCTGACGCCCCACGCACCAAAAATTCCCCACCCAAGACCAGCAGCACCAGTCCGGCCACGATCCGTCCAATATCAAGCGCATCCATGAGTAGGAGTGTACGGACCACAGTTCAGGCCCTGCCACGAGCACCCGCTGACCTCGAGATTTCACTGGGGTGTGGTCTCGACGGGTGGGCGTCATAGAGAAAGGTGCTCCTGGCCTGGGATGATACGGGGCTCTTCACAATCGAGGGTGTAGTGCCGTGAGGGGGCGGGGTGGCGCGTCGGTGCCTGGGTAGGGGTCGAGGTCTTCCGATGATGGGGGTTCCTACGCCTCCCATCGGGAAGACCTCGACGTGTCTGACGCTACCTTCGCCTGCCCGGACCTGACCACGTTCGCTCGGCTCGACGAGCTTGGCCTCGAGGCCGTCGGGCAGTGTCTCGAGCCCGATCGTGCGGTGATCGCCTGCCGCGTCGTCGAGCCCGATCAGTGGTGCCGGTGCTGCGGCTGCGAGGGCGTCCCGCGTGACACGGTGACCCGCGAGCTGGCCCATGAGCCGTTGGGTTGGCGCCCCACGACGCTGCTTGTCACGGTGCGTCGCTATCGGTGCACTGGGTGCGGGCACGTGTGGCGCCAGGACACCACCGCGGCTGCGGAGCCGCGAGCTCGGCTCTCCCGCCGCGGGCTCCGGTGGGCGCTGGAGGCCGTCGTGGTCCAGCACCTCACGGTCGCTCGGGTCGCCGAGGGGCTCGGGGTCTCGTGGAACACCGCCAACGCCGCGGTCCTGACCGAAGGACACCGGGCATTGATCAACGACCCGGCCCGGTTCGACGGCGTGCAGGTCCTGGGGGTCGATGAGCATGTGTGGCGCCACACCAGGCGCGGCGATCGGTACGTCACCGTCATCATCGACCTGACCCCGATCCGTGACGGGACAGGGCCGGCCAGGCTCCTGGAGATGGTCGCGGGCCGTTCGAAGCAGGCGTTCACGACGTGGCTCGCCGGCCGCCCTCAGGCCTGGCGAGACGGCGTGGAGGTCGTCGCGATGGATGGGTTCTCCGGCTTCAAGACCGCAACCACCGAAGAGCTGCCCGACGCGGTCGCTGTCCTGGATCCGTTCCACGTGGTCCGTCTCGCCGGCGAGGCACTCGATGACGCCCGGCGCCGTGTCCAGCAGGACACTCATGGGCATCGGGGCCGTTCCGGGGACCCGCTCTACGCCGCCCGCCGGACGTTGCACACCGGTCTGGGCCTGCTCACCGAGAGACAGCACCAGCGCCTGAACAGACTGTTCGCCGGCGACACGCACGTCGAGGTCGAGGCCACCTGGGCCGTCTACCAGCAGATGGTCACTGCCTACCGCGAGCCCGACCGGGCTCGCGGTCGCGTCTTGATGACTCAGCTGATCGACTCGCTCAGCCGGGGTGTCCCGGCGGTGCTGGCCGAGATCCGTCGGCTCGGCCGGACCCTCAAACGTCGGGCCGCTGACGTGCTGGCCTACTTCGACCGGCCCGGCACGAGCAACGGTCCCACGGAGGCCATCAACGGGCGGCTCGAGCACCTGCGCGGCTCCGCCCTGGGCTTCCGCAACCTCACCAACTACATCGCCCGCGCGCTCCTCGAGACCGGCGGCTTCAGACCCCAACTACACCCTCGATTGTGAAGAGCCGTGATACCCCCCCCTGGGTCCACTCGCCAGCAACTAGGGCACCCAGGAAGGGCCGGTCGAATCGAAAGGTCCGGAGAAGCGGGACAAGCGCGTTCGCGATCTCACCGGCCTTGTTGACAGAGTGCTTCGTGTATCGTCGCCACGCGCTCTCGATGAAAGCTGCCGGTCTTCCGGGCATGCTTGACGAGCCGCCTCGCTCCAGCACACAGTCCAAGTCGTGCTTGTTGTCATGATCGTCGACCCAGGTGACCTTCTTTCTCGTTCCGCGAGCAGGTCGGGGCCCTTGGCGATCCACGAACAGGTCGAACTCATTTGCGACCGGGAGGATCATGTCGAAGAACGCTTGCTCCATCATGTAGCCAGCGATCTGCCCAAGCGCGTGGGAGGGAGAAACTGCCATTTTCAGCCTTCGATCCAGAGGTAGCCCTCGTGCAGAGGGTGACGGTGCTTGCGGTTCTTCCACTTGGTGTTGCGGTCTCTGACCTTCGTAAAGGACCAGGCCTTGAACCCGGCGGCGACGGCGAGCTCACCGAGCCACTTCTCCACCGGCGCATGGACGCCGTAAGGAGCCGAGTCACCGACGACGTAGCAGACCTTGGCGCCCTGCACGGTCTTGCGTCGCAGGGCCTGGAAGACCTGGGCGTTGTCGTAGAAGTAACCGGCGAGCATGACGTTGTACGCCTTGTTCCCGGCACGCTCCTTACGCACCTGGGTGAGCTCTTCGTACACCGGCACGAACTCGTCGATGATAGGAGCCATCAAAGGCGATTCGAGCGCTTCGTCGGCCTTCCAGCGCCCCACATTCTGCGTTGCCGACCGCAGGAGGACGTCGCGCAGGTTACGGAGATCCTTCCACCCCTCGATCTCTCCGAGGAGAATCTGCTCCAGGCGGAGGGTGTCGGCATAGTCATAGTTGTTGGCGTACGGCGGCGACGTGATCACCGCGTCGGCCCAGCCGTCCTCGACCCCATTGAGAGTCCTGGCATCGGTATGTAGCACCGACGCAGCCACCGGGTCGTCGCCGAGCAGGAAGCGCCTCATCTCCATGTCGGCAGCGAAAGTCTCCCCTGCAGCCTCGAACGCGCTCATCGGCTCGGCGACGCGGCTCTTGGTCTTGTTCGGCAGGACGTACTGCCACTGAGCCGTCCCAGCAGGGGAGCAGGCACGGATGATCGAGACGAACGCGAGCCAGAGGAGCTCGGCGATGCCGTCCCTGCCCTGCTGTTCAAGCACCGCGTCTCGAATCCTCAGCAGATCGTGCAAAGACTCGGCGTCTGGGAAGCACTTACCAATAAGGGGCGCAGTGGGAACCTGGACGGAATGCTCAAGCTCGACAACGCCGAGAACCTCGCGCACACGGTGACGCAACTCGTCGGGGTCCTCTGAATCGCTCCGGGTCTGGTGGAGGCTCTGATCCAACGGAAGGATGCCGAGCATGCCCGCACCACGGAAGTACCCCGACGAGCTCCGCGAACGCGGCACGCGGATGACGCTGGAAGCCCGTCAAGACCCCGCCACGAGGACCGGAGCATTCCGCCGCGTAGGAGAACAGCTCGGGATCAATCCCGAGACGCTGCGCAACTGGGTCCGCCAAGCCGAGATCGACCACGGCCACCGCCCCGGAATCACGACCAGCGAAGCCGCCCGGGTGGCCGAGCTGGAGAAGGAGAACCGTGAACTACGGCGGGCGAACGCGATCCTGCGCTCGGCGTCGGCTTTCTTCGCGGCGGAGCTCGACCGCCCACAGCGCTGATCGTGGACTACATCGACGAACACAAGCACGAATTCGGTGTCGAGCCGATCTGCGCCACACTCTCCGCAGCGGGCACGCAGATCGCACCGAGCACGTACTACGCGGCCAAGACGCGCCCTCCTTCAGTGCGCAGCCTGCGCGATGAGCAGGTGCTCGTGGAAATCCGGCGGGTGCATGAGGCCAACTACGGGCTCTACGGGGCCCGGAAGGTCCACGCACAACTGCGGAGGGAGGGCCTGCAGGTGGCCAGGTGCACGGTGGAGCGGCTCATGCGAGCCGCAGGCCTGCGCGGGATCAGCCGCGCGAAGGGACCGAGGACCACGGTCCCAGGCCGCGGCCCGGATGAGCGTCAAGACCTGGTCCAGCGAGACTTCACCGCGGCGGCTCCGAACCAGCTGTGGGTCGTAAGACATCACCTACTGCCGCACCTTTCAGCGGATGGGTGTACGCCGCGTTCATCATCGACGTGTTCTCCCGCCGGGTGCTGGGCTGGCAGCTGTCGAAGTCGTTGCGCACGGACCTGGCCCTGGACGCGTTGGAGATGGCGTTCTGGACGCGTCAGCGTGCCGGCCAAGACGTGGCCGGGCTACGGCACCACAGTGATAGAGGAGTCCAGTACGTCGCCGTGCGATACACCCAGCGGCTCGCCCAGGCCGGCGCAGTCGCCTCAGTCGGCTCGACGGGGGACTCGTATGACAATGCCCTCGCGGAGGCGTTCAACTCGCTGTTCAAGGCGGAGCTGATCCGGAACAAGGGGCCATTCAAGTCCATCGAGGACCTGGAGATCGCGGTCGCGGAGTACATCGACTGGTTCAACCATCGTCGTGTGCACGGCGAGATCAGGCTGGTCCCTCCGGTCGAGTTCGAGGACGTCTACCATCATGAGAACCCCGTGCCGGCGCCTGCCGGGGCGGCACTTACGAGCCTCTAACAAACCCGGGGCGATTCACTCCGTCCACAGGAGCTTGGCGTTGGCGATGCGAGCAACCATCGGGTGGACCTCGGTGGCGACGGACTCGACTTTCTGCTCCTGCGCCACGAGGGACGTCGTGCCGGAACCGCCGAACGGGTCGAGCACTCTCCGGACGCCCCAGTGTCGCATCAGACCGCTCGCCCAGTCCGCGGATTAGCCGGCGCTATACCGGAACCACCGGTGGACCGGGAGTTTCATGTTGTCGGTGAACGTCGTCGTGTTCCTGGACCCTCCTCGCACATCGAAGAGAAACTCCTGAGTCGACTCCGCAAAAGAAGGCGTGACCAGCGCGCTCACTTCTTGCCACCAGACGTAAGGCCTGTACGGAACTCCACCACGTCGCCGTCCTGCATGACGTAGTCCTTACCCTCCATGCGCGCCCGGCCGCGGGAGCGCGCCTCGGCCACCGACCCGGCGTCGACGAGGTCGTCGAAGCTGATGACCTCCGCCTTGATGAAGCCCTTCTCGAAGTCCGTGTGGATGACCCCGGCGGCCTGCGGGGCCTTCCAGCCCTGACCGATGGTCCAGGCGCGGGCCTCCTTCGGCCCGGCCGTGAGGTAGGTCTGCAGCCCGAGCGTGCGGAAGCCGACCCTCGCGAGCTGGTCGAGGCCGGCCTCGTCCTGCCCGGACTCCGCGAGCATCTCGGCCGCCTCGTCCTGCTCGAGCTCGACGAGCTCGGACTCGAACTTCGCGTCGAGGAAGATCGCCTCCGCGGGAGCCACGAGCTCGCGCAGTCGCGCCTGCATCTCGGCGTCGGCGAGCCCGTCGTCGTCGGTGTTGAAGACGTAGATGAACGGCTTCGTCGTCATCAGCTGGAACGAGGCGAGGATCTCCGGGTCGAGCCCGGCAGCCGAACCGGACGCCGACAGCGTCTCGCCGCGCTCGAGGATCTCGACCGCGGCCTTCGCCGTGGCGAGCACCTCGGGCTCCCCCTTCTTGATCCGGGCCTCCTTCTCGAGGCGCGGGATCGCCTTCTCGAGCGTCTGGAGGTCGGCGAGCACCAGCTCGGTCGTGATCGTCTCGATGTCCGACGCGGGGTCGACCTCGCCGTCCACGTGCACGACGTCCGGGTCGGCGAACGCCCGCGTGACCTGGCAGATCGCCTCGGCCTCACGGATGTTGGCGAGGAACTGGTTGCCGAGCCCCTCCCCCTCGCTCGCACCCTTGACGATGCCCGCGATGTCGACGAAGGACACGGTCGCCGGCAGGATCCGCTCGCTGTCGAAGATGTCGGACAGGACCTGCAGGCGCGGGTCGGGCAGCGGGACCACCCCGACGTTCGGCTCGATCGTCGCGAACGGGTAGTTCGCGGCGAGAACGGTCGCGCGGGTCAGTGCGTTGAACAGGGTCGACTTGCCGACGTTGGGCAGGCCGGCGATTCCGATGGTGAGTGCCACCAGGAGAGTCTAGGTGCGCCGACGGCCCGCACGAGCAGTCCGCCCCTCACGGCCGCCGCGCCTCGATGAGCTCGCGCAGCTCGGCCACGGCGCGCTCGAGATCGGCGACGCTCACCGCCTGCTCGCCGTCCCGGATGTCGACACCAACCTGACCGCCCTGGGTGATGGTCGCCCGCTCCACCTCGGCGGCGGAGTCGGCACCCTGCATGCGCAGGGCGATCGAGAGCTCCTCACGGGTCATGCCGAGCCGGTGCAGCGCCGCGTCGTCGATCCTGCCGTCCTCGGCGAGAACCGTCGAGCGCCCCTCCAGCAGCACCCTGGCCCACTCCCAGCGGGCGGCCAACCGTTCCAGCCCGGCGTTCACCGACACCAGCACGACGATCCCGAGCACCGCGCCGGTCACCGAGAAGTCGTCACCGATGATCGCGTTCTGGATGGCCTCGCTCAGCAGCAGGACCACCACCAGGTCGAGACTGTTCATCTGAGCCAGCATTCGTTTGCCCGCGACACGCACGACGAGGACCACCGCGAGGTAGACGCCCACCGTGCGCAGGATCTTGTCCAGCGGTGGGATCTCCATGACGAGAAGCTCCTGCACGAGCGACTGGCTGACGAGCTCGAGGGTCACGACGGTTCGCCTTCGCCTGCACGCACGGAGCACGGCCGCCGACCTCGGCGATCGTGCCGGAGCGCCAGCCTGGCACCGTTCGCACCGCGCCGCGAGGCGCCTGCCGGAGCGGGACGACCGGGCGGGCACGGTTCGGCGCGAGGTGGCCGGGCAGCGCAGGGTTCGGCACGACGGGCGCCCGGTGTCGGCGGCGCCTGTGACGATGGCGGCATGACGCTCTCGACGCCCGTGCTCGTCCTCGTCGTCCTGCTCTGCCTGGCTGCGGGGGCAGCGCTCGGCGCGGGCGGGCACGCCCTGATCACCGGCCGTCGCGAGTCGGAGCGTGCGCAGGGCACGCACGAGCGGGCCACCACCGACGCGGCAGAGCTGGGCGCGGCCCGCGCCCGTGCGGACGAGCTCGCCGCCCAGGTCGCAGACCTGCGGGAACGCGCCTCGGCCGACGCCGACGTCCTGCAGGCCCTCGCCCCGCTGCGCTCCGGCCTGGCCGACGTCGGGCACCAGGTCCAGCGGCTCGAGCGCGAGCGGGCGGCCCGCGCCGCGGCGCTGGACGAGCAGCTCGCCGCGGCCCGACGGGCGGACGCCGAGCTCGTCGCCGCGACCGGCGAGCTGGGCCGCGCGCTGCGGGCGGGCGGCTCGCGCGGGCAGTGGGGCGAGGTCACGCTGCGGCGCGTCGTCGAGGCGAGCGGGATGCTCGCCCACGTCGACTTCGACACCCAGCGCACCGCGGGCACCATCTCAGGCTCCCGGTCCGGCGCTCGGCCGGATCTCGTGGTCCACCTGCCGGGCGGGCGAACGCTCGCCGTCGACGCCAAGGTCCCGATGGACGCCTACCTCGAGGCGAGCGCGATCGACACCGGTGCGAGGGGCGCGGACGCCGAGCGCCGCGAGCGACTGCTGGCCGCGCACGCGAAGGCCCTGCGCGGGCACGTCGACGCCCTCGCGTCCCGCGGCTATCACGCGGAGCTGCCCGGCAGCCCGGAGCTCGTCGTGCTGTTCCTGCCGTCCGAGCCGCTGCTCGGTGCGGCGCTGGAGGCCGACCCCGGTCTGCTGGAGCACGCCCTGGCACGCGGGGTCGCGCCGACCTCACCGTCGTCACTGCTCGCCCTGCTCCGCGCCGTGGCCGCTGTGTGGAGCGGTGAGAAGGCGGCCGACGAGGCCGGCGAGCTGCTCGAGCTCGGTCGCACGCTCGCCGACCGCCTCGCCACGGTCGCCACGCACCTGGGTCGGGTGGGATCGTCGCTGCGCTCCGCCGTCGGGCACTACAACAGCGCGGTCGGCTCCATCGAGGGGCGCCTGCTCGTGACCGCCCGATCGCTGGAGTCGCTCGGCGCGCGGGACCTCGAGCTGCGCCCGCTGGACGCGGACGACGCGCAGGTGCGGGCCTTCACCGCACCCGAGCTGGCCGAGGCGGACGCGGAGCCGGCCCAGGTGCGGCCCGAGCGCGAGGAACGCGCGGGCTGAGGTGGCCCCTCAGACGTCCCGCTTCTGCGCGATGGCCCAGATCCCGCCGATGAGCGCGACGACACCTCCGACGACGACGGCGTAGAGGCCGATCCCGATGTCGATCATGTCCTGGGCGCCCTGCTCGTCGATCTGGTTCATCGCGTCGACGAGGTCGATCACGCCGATTCCGGCGACGACGAGTGCGAGGATCGCGCTGACGATCCCGACCCAGGCGCGGCCCTTCCCGAGTCCGATGAGCACGCCGCCGACCGCGGCGAGGATCGCGAGCGGGAGGATGAGCACGCCGTCCCTGCCGTCCTCCATGCCGTTGATGGACTCCGACACCCCGAACATCGACACCTCGAGCCAGGGCAGGAAGCAGCCGATCGCCGCGACGACGCCGCCGAGCACGAGGATCCAGCCGGCGATCGGTGTCGAGACGCGCTTACGCGTGCCGGCGCCGTAGCCCTGCGGGGATCCGTACCCCTGCGGAGCGCCGTAGGCCTGGGCACCGTGGAAGCCCTGCTGACCGCCGGGCGCACCGTACGGGGACTGACCTCCGTACGGCGACTGGCCGCCGTAGGGGGAACCCGCCTCGTACGGCGACGGGGCGCCGTACCCGGGCTGGGCGCCGTACCCGGGCTGAGCGCCGTAGCCCGGCTGCGCCCCGTAGCCGGGCGTCCCGCCCTGCTGGGGGTGGTTCCAGCCCTGACCCCCGTACTGCTGATCACTCATCGCGAGACCTCCGCTCCGTCGGTACGTGGCGACCCGGACGGTGGTGCCCGGGTCCGACCGCGCCGCGGCGCAGCCCACTCCCAGGAGCGTAATCCGCGCACGCCGCGCGGCCCCCGCCGAGGGATGGGTACCTCAGGGCGGGGGCTCGCGACGCCCCCACCAGGGCCGGTCCGGCTCGGGGCCGGGTTCCGGCGCGGGCGGGTCAGACCTGCGCGCGGATCAGGCGTTCGACCGGCTCAACCACCTGCGCAGTGCGCGCACCGTGGTCTCGACGACGCCGGTACCGCGCTGGGCGTGCGGCTGGTCGTTGAACGGGGCCACGGCCTGGTTGTGGGCACCCTGGCTCCGGTTCGCGAACGCCTTGCCGCGCGGGTCGAACGTGTGGTCGGACTGCGGCAGGTTCCAGCTCGCGCCGGACCACCGCCCACCGGACCTCTGGGACTCGGACATGTCCTCACCTCCGGACCGCCGCGTGCGGTCGGCCACCTCGACGTGATCCTGACGGTCGCACGCGTGCGAATGACGGTGATTCTACCGCGCGGCAGCGCTGATCGGAATGATTCTCGCTACCGCGCGGCGCGTGCTGCGGACCGCAGCCGGCCACGTCGGCGGGCACGGCGGGCGCGACGCTACCGGGCGGCGCGGGCCCGACGTCACCGGTCGGGCCGAGCCGGCCGCGTCACTCGCCGGCGCGAGCGGCGCGAGCCCGGCGCGGCTGGTCGACCGAGAATCCGGAGGCCTTGAGGTCGGACCGCAGGTTCTTCGGCAGCGAGAACAGCACGTCCTCCGTGGCCGTGCGCACCTCCTCGACCCCGAGGAACCCCAGCTCCTGCAGGCGCAGCACGACGTTGCGCACGAGGATCTCCGGAACCGAGGCGCCCGAGGTGACGCCGACCGACGTCGCACCCTCGAGCCAGGTCGGGTCGAGCTCGTCGGCGGTGTCGACGCGGTAGGCCGCGCCGGCACCGGCCTCGAGGGCGACCTCGACAAGGCGCACGGAGTTCGACGAGTTCGCCGACCCGACGACGATGACGACGTCCGACTCGGGCGCGAGCTTCTTCACCGCGACCTGCCGGTTCTGGGTGGCGTAGCAGATGTCGTCGCTCGGCGGGTCCTGGAGCGCGGGGAACCGCTCGCGCAGCTTGTTCACCGTCTCCATCGTCTCGTCGACGCTGAGCGTGGTCTGCGAGAGCCAGATGACCTGCTCCGGGTCGCGCACCTCGACCTGGTCGACCTCGTGGGGGCCGTTGACGACCTGGATGTGCTCGGGCGCCTCGCCGTACGTGCCCTCGACCTCCTCGTGGCCGTCGTGGCCGATGAGGAGGATGTCGAAGTCGTCGCGGGCGAAACGCACGGCCTCCTTGTGCACCTTGGTCACGAGCGGGCACGTCGCGTCGATGGTCGCGAGGTTCCGAGCGGCGGCCTGGGCGTGGACGGCCGGGGAGACACCGTGGGCGGAGAAGACGACCCGCGCGCCCTCCGGCACCTCGTCGGTCTCGGCGACGAAGATCGCGCCGCGCCTGGACAGGGTCTCGACGACGAACTTGTTGTGGACGATCTCCTTGCGCACGTACACGGGTGCGCCGTACAGCTCGAGGGCCTTCTCGACGGCGTCGACGGCCCGGTCGACGCCGGCGCAGTAGCCGCGCGGGGTGGCCAGGAGGATGCGCTTCCCGTCCGGGGAGTCGAAGGACTCGACCTGCTGCGGGAACGCCGACGCGCCGGCCAGGGACTGGATCGTGTCGGTGTCGGTGGAGGTCACGCCTCCAGGATAGGTGGCCGGCGCAAGGGCCGGCCGGGGAGGAGGCTGCTCTCACACCGCGCGGGCGCCCGGCCCTCGGGTGACCGCTCAGCGCCCCAGCGCGGCACCGCGGAGGCGGCCGATCCCCCACACGAGGAACCCGCAGACGAGCCAGGCGCCCAGCAGCATGGCGGCGGTGCGCAGGAAGTCCGAGGCACCCGGGTCGAGGAAGGGGTAGAGCGGGTACCCCAGACGGTCGGACTGCCACATGTACACGGCGAGGTAGCCGAACATCGGCAGCACCCACAGCACGGGCCAGAAGCCCGGCACGCGGTCCTGGTTGCGGCCCACGACCAGCCAGTCGAGCACCATCGCGGCCGGCAGCACGAGGTGGACGACGAGCGAAAGGCGGTCCTCGAGCGATCCCTCGAGGACGCCGACGAAGATGACGGCGGTCATCACCGAGTACGTCGTCACCAGCCCGCGGAACCATCCGTGCCGGCCCTCGAGCCGGTGCCGGGCGGAGCCGGGCGAGAGTGCCCGCAGCACGGACGCGGCCATGACCAGCGCCACGAGGATCGTGCTCACCGTGGTGAAGAACGACAGCTGGTCGAGCAGCCCCGGCCATCCGCCGACCTCGTAGGTCGGGACGAGCAGCTCGTACACGGCCCAGATCGCGACCGCCGCCACGGCGAGGCGCCAGAGGACAGAGATCGCCACGACGCCCCCGTTCGCGGGAGGGAGCCCTCTGCGCCCCCCGAGGCTCTGCGGGCCCCGGTACGGGACCGCACCCGACGGCGGCCGGCCGGCTGCGTGCGGCGCTCCGGGTCCGTAGGGCGAGCCCGGCGCATGTCCGGGACCGGGCGCGTAGGGCGGGCCGGGGGCGTGTCCTCGACCGGGCGGGGGCACTGCTGCCGCCGGCCCCCACCCGGGTCCCGGCGCGGGCTCGGACAGGGCGGGGAGCTCGGCGGTGGTCACGCGCGCCTCCGGATCCTGCGGGGTCGCGGCCGAGTCGAACCGGGCGGCCCCGCCGGGGCGGGGCTCCGGGGCGACCGGGGCCATGGCCTCGGTCCGCGCCGGATCCTCGGACACGGGGCGGCTACCCGTGCCCGCCGGCGGACGGCCCGACGACCCGCCCCTCGAGGCGCGCACCTGAGCGGCCATGGAGCCCGGGACGGCGACGGTCGGGTCGATGTCGTCCTCGTCGTGCGGGTGCGTCATGTCGGTTCCTCGTCGGTCGTCGTCGCTGTGGTCCGACGTCGAGCGTAGGCATCCCGGCCGTTCCCGGCAGGCCGCGGCGCGGACCGAACGCACGCGCAGGGGCTCGGTGCGACGATGGGGCCATGGCAGACAACCTTCTCGCGCCCGACCCCGTCCGTCTCCCCGAGGACGGCCCCGACGCGGCCGCCTCCGCCGCGCTCGAGGCCGGCACCGACCCCCGCGAGGTCGCGGCCGCCAACCCCGCCTCGTCCCTGGCCTGGGCCACGCTGTCCGGCTCCGCCCTCGACGGCGACCCGGTCGCCGCGTACGCGTTCGCCCGCACCGGCTACCACCGTGGGCTGGACGCGCTGCGCAAGGGCGGCTGGCGCGGCCAGGGCCCGGTCCCGGCCTCCCACGCACCCAACCGCGGCGTGATCCTCGCCGTGCTCGCGCTCCGCGAGGCAGCCCGGGCGATCGGCGAGACGCCGGAGGTCGAGCGGCTCTCCGCCCTGGCGGACGACTTCGACCCCGACGCCGAGGCGATCCTCGCCCGCGCGTGACCACGGGCGACGCCGGCGAACGCGCGCCGCTGCCGGCCACCGCGGCCGCGACGACGCCGGAGGCTCCGTGGCCGGTCCGTCTGCTGTCGCAGAAGATCGCGGACTACGTCGACCGCATGTCGGCGCTGTGGGTCGAGGGCCAGCTCGTCGAGGTCAACCGCCGGCCGGGGGCGCGCACCGCGTTCCTCACGATGCGCGACACCGACGCGGAGATGTCGCTGCGCATCTCCATCGCGGCACGCGCCCTGCCGGCCGAGGTCGCGCCAGGTGCCCACGTCGTCGCGCACGCGAAGCCGAGCTTCTGGACGAAGAACGGGAGCTTCAACCTCTGGGCCGACGACCTGCGGGCGATCGGCGTCGGCGGCCTGCTCGCGCGCATCGAGGCCCTCCGGAAGGTCCTCGCCGCCGAGGGGCTCTTCGACGACTCGCGCAAGCGGCCGCTGCCGTTCCTCCCCCGCGCCGTCGGGCTCGTCTGCGGCCGCGACGCCAAGGCGAAGGACGACGTCCTCACCAACGCGCGCCTGCGCTGGCCGGCCGTCCGGTTCGAGGTCCGGGAGGTGGCCGTCCAGGGCGTGAGCACGGTCCCCGAGGTGAGCGCCGCGCTCGCCGAGCTCGACGCGATCGACGAGGTCGACGTCGTCGTCGTGGCTCGCGGCGGCGGGTCGGTCGAGGACCTCTTCCCGTTCTCCAACGAGGCACTCGTGCGCGCGGTCGCCGGGTGCCGGACGCCGGTCGTCTCGGCGATCGGGCACGAGGGCGACTCGCCCCTGATCGACCTCGTCGCCGACGTGCGCGCGTCGACGCCGACGGACGCCGCCCGCCGGGTGGTCCCGGACTTCGCACGGGAGAGCGCCGGCGTGGCCGACGCGCGCGAGCGGGTCCGCCGCGCGGTCGTCGCCCGGCTCGAACGGGCCGGTGCCGAGCTCGCGACGCTGCGCGGCCGCCCCGTCCTCGCCAGGCCCGAGAGCATGCTGGAGGGCCCGACCGCCGAGGTCGTCGCCCTGCGCGGCCGCAACCGAGGGGCGTTCGACGGGCGGCTCACCGCCGCCTCGGCCGAGCTCGCCCGGGCGCACGGCGGCCTGCTCGCCCTGTCCCCGGCGTCGACGCTGGCACGCGGGTACGCGGTGCTCCGGCGGCAGGACGGCACGGTGGTACGGGACCAGGCCGAGGTCGTCGCCGGCGACCGGCTCGAGGCGATCCTCCACGCCGGCCGGCTCGGCGTCGAGGTCGTCGCCACCCGCGAGGTGTAGTTGACTGACCGGGTGAACGTCCGGATGCAGCACCCCGACTCCCTCGACCCTCAGCGCCAGGCGCGGCCACCTGCCGAGGCGGGGCCCACCGCCGACGACTCCGCCCCGACGGCCCCGGCGACGGGCGACGGGGCCGCCGACGACGGTGTCGACCAGCTCACCTACGAGCAGGCTCGCGACGAGCTCGTCGGCGTCGTGAGGCGCCTCGAGTCCGGTGAGCTCCCCCTGGAGGAGGCGCTGCGGCTGTGGCAGCGGGGCGAGGCCCTCGCGGACCGGTGCCAGGACTGGCTCGACGGCGCCCGCCGGGCCCTCGACGAGGCGCGCGGGGATCGGGGCGACGAGGCGGACGACGCCGGGACCACCCCCGCGGACGGCCGCGCATGACCGCGCACCCCACCCCGGGCGAGGCCTGGGCCCGCCTCCGTCAGGGCAACCACCGGTTCGTCGCCGACACCATGGAGCACCCGGACCAGTCCGCCGCGCGGCGCACGGAGGTCTCGGTCGACCAGACCCCGTTCGCGGTCGTCCTGGGGTGCTCGGACTCCCGGGTCGCCGCTGAGCTCGTCTTCGACCAGGGGCTCGGCGACCTGTTCGTCGTGCGCACGGCCGGGCACGTGCTCGACACCACCGTCATCGGGTCGATCGAGTACGGGGTCGGCATCCTCGGCATCCCGCTGATCGTCGTGCTCGGCCACGACTCGTGCGGGGCGGTCGGTGCCGCGGTCAAGGCGCTGACCACCGGCCGGATGCCGACCGGGTTCGTGCGCGCCGTCGTCGACCGGGTGATCCCCTCGCTCGTCACGCGCGCCGTCCTGCCGGGCGAGACCCCCGACGGCGAGGCGGCCCCGGCCGGCGCCGAGGGGACGCCGACCGACGACGACTCCCGGCTCACGCTGCCGCCGGCGGGCGACCTGCGCCGTCAGCACGTCCGCTCGACCGTGGAGATGCTCGTCGACTACTCGGCCATGGTGCGCCAGTCGATCGCTGCCGGCGAGACCGCCGTCGTCGGGGTGGAGTACACGCTCGCCGAGGGGACCGCGATGCTCGTCGACGTCGTGGGGGACGTCGGTGAGGCCCCGCTCGCCACGGGCGCTGCCGCCGGCTGACCCGCCCGGCGTCCGGGCCCGTCAGACCTCGTAGTTCTCCAGCAGGTCGGTGACCAGGGCGGCGACCGCGGACCGCTCGGACCGGGTGAGGGTGACGTGCGCGAAGAGCTCGCGCCCCTTGAGCGCCTCGACCACGGACGCGATGCCGTCGTGCCGCCCCACCCGGAGGTTGTCCCGCTGGGCGATGTCGTGCGTGAGGACCACCCGGGAGTTCTGCCCGATGCGGGACAGCACGGTCAGCAGCACGTTCCGCTCGAGGGACTGGGCCTCGTCGACGATGACGAACGCGTCGTGCAGGGAGCGTCCGCGGATGTGGGTCAGCGGCAGGACCTCGAGGAGGTTGCGGCCCATGACCTCCTCGACGACCTGGGAGTCGACGACGGCGCCGAGCGTGTCGTAGACGGCGTCCGCCCACGGGTTCATCTTCTCGGCCTCGGTGCCGGGCAGGTAGCCGAGCTCCTGACCACCGACGGCGTACAGCGGGCGGAACACGAGGATCCGCTTGTGCTCGCGGCGCTCGAGCACCGCCTCCAGGCCCGCGCACAGGGCGAGCGCCGACTTGCCGGTGCCCGCCCGGCCCCCCAGGGAGACGATCCCGACGTCGGGGTTGACGAGGTGGTCGATCGCCACGCGCTGCTCGGCCGAGCGACCGCGCATCCCGAAGATCTCCCGGTCGCCGCGCACGAGCGTGAGCCGACCGCCGGCCGAGGTCCGCGCGAGGGCGGAGCCGCGCGGGGAGTGCAGGACCACGCCGGTGTTGACGGGCTGCTCGAGCAGGTCGCCGGGGGTGGCGAGGTCGGCGACCTCGAGCGCCTCGGCGCTCCACAGGTCGGACATCTCCGACTCGGTGAGGTCCGCCGTCGTCATCCCGGTGTAGCCCGAGTCGACGACCTGCCCCGCGCGGTACTCCTCGGCGTCGAGGCCGACCGCCGAGGCCTTGACCCGCATGGGCAGATCCTTGGACACCACCGTGACGGCGTTGCCCTCGGCGGCCAGGTTCGCGGCGACGGCGAGGATGCGCGTGTCGTTGTCGCCCAGGCGCAGCCCCGACGGCAGGACCGCGTCGTTGGAGTGGTTGAGCTCGACCCGCAGCGTGCCGCCGTCGGTGCCGACCGGGACCGGCCGGTCGAGGTGGCCGTGCCGGACCCGCAGCCCGTCGAGCATGCGCAGCGCGGCGCGGGCGAAGTAGCCGAGCTCGCTGTGGTGACGCTTGGCCTCGAGCTCGGTGACGACGACGACCGGCAGGACGACGTCGTGCTCGGCGAACTTCGTCATCGCGCGGGGGTCCGACAGCAGGACCGACGTGTCCAGGACATAGGTGCGCAGCGCGGTGCCCTGGGGCTCCGGGACGCCGAGCTCTGCGGCGACCTCGCTCCCGGTGCTGGTGACGGCCTCGGACGCGGTGTGCTGGGCGGCGGTGGTGCTCACGTCGTGCTCCCTCCGGCGCAGGTGCGCGGGTCAGGACCCTCGGCCGGGCACGCGATGCGCCGGCCTCGGACTCGGGGCGGGCGGACGGCCCACGGGGGCCGGCCGGCCCCCGTCGTGCGCAACGTGTGCGCCATGGGCGACCTCCCGGAGGACGGCGGTCGTGCCGTCCGTCGGACACGAAACTACGCCGCGCCCGGCCCCGGGGGCGGAAGGCTCGCGCGCGCGTCGAGCAGGTTCGTCAACTGTTCACGTGAGCGACACGCGGGTGTCATGGAGGTCACGGGTCAGCGGCGTCGACCGCACTCCCGGCGGAGGCGTTCAGCGGCCGAGACGGCGCTCGCGGTGGGAGAAGTCGCGCAGCGCCCGCAGGAGGTCGACGCGCCGGAAGTCCGGCCAGAACGCCTCGCAGAAGTACAGCTCGGAGTGCACCGACTGCCACAGGAGGAACCCGCCGAGGCGCTGCTCGCCGGAGGTGCGGATCAGCAGGTCGGGATCGGGCTGACCCGAGGTGTACAGGTGCCCGTCGATGTCCGCCACGGTGAGGCTCGCGGCGACCTCCTCCAGCGAACGACCCTCCGCGGCGCGCTCCGCGAGGAGCGAGCGCACGGCGTCGGCGATCTCCTCGCGACCGCCGTACCCCACGGCGATGTTCACCACGAGACCGTCCCCGACCGGCGAGGCGGCCGCGCGCAGCCGGTCGGCGATGTCGGCGGGCAGCAGGTCCAGGGAACCGACGAGGCGGACGTTCCACCGCGCGGTCGCCCCGATCGAGGCGACGGAGCCCACGATGATCTCCAGCAGGTCGGCGACCTCGGCCGGGTCGCGCCGCAGGTTGTCCGTGGAGAGCATCCACAGCGTGACGACCTCGACGCCGACGTCCTCGCACCACTCGAGCAGCTCGTGGACCTTGTCCGCGCCCCGACGATGGCCGTCGGCGGTCTGCGCCCCGACCGACCGGGCCCACCGCCGGTTCCCGTCGAGCATGACGCCGACGTGCTTCGGCATCCGCGACCGGTCGATCTCGCCGAGGAGGCGGCGCTCGTACAGCGAGTACAGCACGTCGCTCGAGCGCACCGTCCACCTCCGTCCGATCGTCGCCGGGTGCGACATACCCGGCAGCGTAGCGACCGTGGCGAGGGAGTCGCGCCACGGCACGTCCACGCGGCGGCATCCGTCCTTCCACCCCTACCTACAGTCCTGTAGGTTGAGTCGCATGAGCCTCGCCCAGGGCGGCCCCGCACCGGTGGACCGTGGCGCGCCCGCACCGGCGCCGCCGCGCCCGGTCAAGCCGCTCGCCCGCGGATGGATCCACCTCGTCACGGCGCCGCTCGCGTTCGTCGTGGGCCTTGCGCTCGTCGCCACCGCTCCCACCCTCGGCGGGCGGATCGCGTGCGCAGTCTTCGCTCTCACCGCCGTCCAGTTGTTCGCGACCTCGGCGGTCTACCACCGGGGCGTATGGAACGACCGGCTCGGCGTGCTCCTGCGCCGGCTCGACCACACCAACATCTTCCTGCTCATCGCCGGCACCTACACGCCGCTCGCGGTCATGCTCCTGCCGGCCCGCACGGCGACGGTCCTGCTCGCGGTCGTCTGGGGCGGCGCGCTGCTCGGCACGCTGAGCCGGCTGTTCTGGCTGTCCGCGCCGCGCTGGGTCTACACACCGGTGTACGTCGCCCTCGGCTGGGTCGCGGTGTGGTTCATGCCGGACTTCTGGCGTGCGGCCGGCCCCGGGGTCGTCGTCCTGCTCGTCGTGGGCGGCCTGGCGTACACCGCCGGTGCGGTGGTCTACGCGCTCAGACGCCCGGACCCGGTCCCGCGTGTGTTCGGGTTCCACGAGATCTTCCACGTCGGCACCGTGATCGGGTGGGCCTGCCACGCGGGTTCGGTCGCGCTCGCCTCCCTCGCCGCGGCCGGCGCCCACTAGGGTCGGAGGCCCACCTCGACAAGGAGCTCACCGTGGCCGACGACCTCGCCTGGACCGCACCGCCCGCCGGCCTCCTCAGGCCCGGCCCCGACTTCGACCTCGCGACGTTCGACCGGGCGTCGACCCCGGGGTTCGACGGCGGCAAGGCCGACGGCAAGGCGCTGACCGCCGAGCGCGGCCTGCTCATGTCCGAGCTGCAGGAGCGGCTGTTCGCCGAGGGACGCTCCGGCGGCGAGCGCTCGGTCCTGCTGGTCCTCCAGGGGCTCGACACCGCGGGCAAGGGCGGGATCGTGCGGCACGTCATGGGCATGGTCGACCCGCAGGGGATCGATCTGCACTCGTTCGGCGTCCCGACCGAGGAGGAGAAGCGGCACAACTACCTGTGGCGGATCCGCCGGGCGCTCCCCCGGCCGGGCCGCATCGGCGTCTTCGACCGCTCGCACTACGAGGACGTGCTCGTGGCGCGCGTCGACCAGCTCGTCGAGGAGGAGGTGTGGCGCCGCCGTTACGCCGAGATCAACCGGTTCGAGCGCACCGTCACGTCCCGGGGCACGACCATCGTCAAGGTCGCCCTCATGGTCTCGAAGCAGGAGCAGGGGCTGCGGCTGCTCGAGCGGCTGGACCGCCCCGACAAGCACTGGAAGTACAACCCCAGCGACGTCGCCACCCGCAAGAAGTGGGACGACTACCAGGAGGCGTACTCCGACGTCCTGGCCCGGACGAACACCGACATCGCTCCGTGGCACGTGATCCCGGCGGACAAGAAGTGGTACGCGCGCCTCGCCGTGACCGAGCTGGTCACCCAGGCGCTCATCGACCTGGACCCACGGTGGCCGCGCCCCCGATGGCGGGTCGCCACGCAGGTCGCCGCGCTGCTGCGCACGATGGACCCGGAGAACGTGCCCACGGACGACGAGCGCAGCGAGACCGTCGAGGACTCGCTCGCCGACGAGCGGGAGTTCGCCGAGGCGGTCGCGGGCGCTACGCCCTCCGCGGCGCCGGCCCCCGAGAAGGGGTCCGGTGGCAGCGAGGACGCGAGGTCGGACGGGAAGAACGACAAGAAGAAGGACAAGAAGAAGGACAAGAAGAAGGACAGCAAGAAGAAGGACAAGAAGAAGGACGGGAAGAAGAAGGGCGGCAAGAAGTCCGACAAGAAGTAACGGCCATCACACGTTTCGGCGTCCCGATCATGTGATGTCGGCCCATCACGTCAGTTGACCCGGCTTTCGGACTACCCACGGGGACACGAGCACGAGAACATGTGTCCGTGTGCGCGACCGACGCACCACGCCCCCAGGAGGACACCATGTTCGTTGCCGACGCCCCGCCCGCCGACCTCGCGGTCGACCAGTCCCAGATCGTGCTCGTCGAGCTGTCGGGCGCCGCCCGCACGGCCGGCGACTCGGAGCTCACGGTTCTGGTCGAGCCCGAGACCGACCCCGCAGCGCTGCCGCTCGCCGCCGCCGACGACACGTCCGCCACCCCCGACTCGGGCAAGGGCAAGCCGGGCAAGATCGGCATCCGCTGGCCCTGATCCTCACCCGACGACGGAGCGCGCGAGAGGGCGAGGACGCCTACCTCTCGGCTCCGCCGGCCGGGCCGGACGCGTCGTCACTCTGCCCGGCCGGCCCCGGTCCGGGGTCGCTCCCGTCCGCCCCCGGGCCGGAGCCGGCCTCGTCCGGGCCTCGGTCACGACGGTCGGCCGCCTCCTGAGCGGCGCGCACGCGTGCGTTCTGGTCGACCCTGCGCATCGTGCGCACCACCAGCACGCCGAGCACGACGATGACCGCGGCCAGCGCGAAGAAGGCGAAGAAGCCCTCGATGCCGGGCGAGACGTCCCACGGCTGCAGCTCGCCGGACGGTGTCTCGGCCCCGGCGAGCCAGGCGACCGTCGCGTCGGGCGCGCCCCCCGGCCTCACCGCGTGGTCCGGTCGCGCCCGTGCCCGGTGCCGACCGCGTCGGAGTCGGTTCCGCCGTCGGCGAGATCGGCCCCGACCACGACGACGGGCGCACCCTGCGGCAGCCCGTCCGGCACGACCCCGGCGAACAGGTCCTCCTCGACCTCGTCGGGGACCTGCACCCGGGCGAGGACGAGCTCGAACTCCTCGACCGGCCACACCTCGGCCTCCAGGTCGCGCGGGACCGAGAAGAAGAACCCGTCCGGGTCGATCTGCGTGGCATGCGCACGCAGCGCCGCGTCCCGGGCGGCGAAGTGCTCGGCCACCTGGATGCGGGCCGTCGCGTCGCGCCGTTCGCGCCCCATGTCCCGGTCACGCTCCTCGCGACGCTCGATCCACTCGGCGAACGGCGACTCCCCACCGCGGGCGAGGAGCGCGTCGTGGACGGCCTGGATGCGCCCGCCCGAGAACGAGACGTCGTAGTACACCTTCTGCACGGCCCACGGCTCGCCCGCGTCGGGGAACCGGTCGGGATCCGCGGCGGCGTCGAAGGCGAGCATCGAGATCTCGTGTACCCGCACGTGGTCGGGGTGCGGATAACCGCCGTTCTCGTCGTAGGTCGTCAGCACGTGGGGGCGGAACTCACGGATCTGCGCCACGAGCGCCCCGACCACGACCTCGTCGGGCTCGAGCGCGAAGCATCCCTCGGGCAGTGGCGGCAGCGGGTCACCCTCGGGCAGCCCGGAGTCGACGAAGCCGAGCCACGCGTGCTCCACGCCCAGCGCGTCCGCGGCGGCCGCCATCTCCTGCACGCGCAGCTCGGACATGTTGGCCTCGACGTCGGGGTCGCCCTGGAGCCTGGGGTTGAGGACGGAACCTCGCTCGCCGCCGGTCGCCGTGACGACGCGCACCCGGTGCCCCTCGGCGGCGTACCGGGCCATCATCGCGGCACCCTTGCTGGCCTCGTCGTCGGGATGGGCATGCACGGCCATCAGCCGGAGCGGGCTGGTCGTCACGTCGGTACTCCTCGTCTGGTGCGGTCCGCGGGGCGCGGCCCGGACGGCGGACCGCCGTCGGGGACAATGGTCCAACACCCGACCCCCGGTGCGCGAACGGCCCCGGGTGTCGGACCCACGACGGAAGCGTAGGCATGACGAACAGGACGACGCCGGGCGGGACCGATGAGGGACCGGACACGCCACGCGGGCACGGCGCCCCGGCCATCGACCCCGACCTCGTGCGCCGACGCTACGGGCGGGCTCGGCCGGGCGGGTCCCGGCGCGCGCAGTGGCTCGTCCCGCTCGTGGGCGCCCTCGTCCTGGTCGCGGGCGCGGTCGGGATCAGCCTGGCGATGAACCAGGAGGAGGACGTCCTGGTCGAGCACGTCGGGTACACGGTGACCCGGCCGGACGAGGTCGAGGTGCGGTTCGTCGTCGTGGCCGAGCCCGGGACCGAGGTGGTGTGCACGCTCCGCGCGGTCAACGTGGACTTCACCGAGGTCGGGGTCCGCGAGGTGCACATCGGTCCGGTCGTGGAACGACGCACGGCGGCCGTCGAGCCGATCGTCACCTCGGAGCGCGCGGCGTCGGGGCACGCCGAGTCGTGCCGGCCGGCCGGATGATCCGCCCTGGCCGCAGCCGTGACGCGGTCCACTCCTGCGGGCGTGGATCGGTGTCATGGTGCTAGAATGGCCGCTTCACTCACCGCCCGGACCCACCTGGGGCCGGGCGGTTTCCGTCCGTCGCCGCGCGGCGGGCACCGCCACACGACTGTAAGGAGCCGTGATGTCCCAGCAGACCGGGACCACCTGGCTGACCCAGGAGGCCTACGACCGTCTCAGCGCCGAGCTCGAGGAGCTGTCGGGGCCCGGTCGGCAGGAGATCGCCGAGCGAATCGAGCAGGCCCGCTCCGAGGGTGACCTCAAGGAGAACGGTGGCTACCACGCGGCTCGCGAGGAGCAGGGCAAGCAGGAGGCCCGCATCCAGCAGCTGACCGCGCTCCTGCGCACCGCCCAGGTCGGCGAGCCGCCCGCGGACGACGGCGTCGTCGAGCCGGGCATGGTCATCACCGCGAAGATCGCGGGCAAGAAGCGCACGTTCCTGCTCGGCTCGCGCGAGGCCGCCGAGGGGCTGGACGTCGAGGTCTTCTCGGAGTCCTCGCCGCTGGGCCAGGCCGTGCTCGGTCGCAGCGCCGGCGAGACCACCTCCTACGAGGCGCCCAACGGGGCGACGATCACCGTCGACCTCGAGACCGTCAAGCCGTTCACGGTCTGACGCAGCACCGCACCGCCGCGCGGACCTGGACCCGGTCCGGGCGCGAGCACCCCGTCGGGCCCGGTCGCCACGCGCGACCGGGCCCGATGCTCAGCCGTCGAGGACCTGGGTGCCGTCGGCGGCCAGAGCGGCGCGGATCTCCTCCCCGTGCTCGGGGCCCTTGGTCTCGACCTCGACGCTGATCTCCACCTCGTCGACCGCGAGGCCCGGTGCGGTGCGCGAGTGCTCGACCGACGCGACGTTCGCGCCCAGGTCGCCCAGGAGGGCGAGGATCCCGGCGAGGGTGCCCGGGGCGTCGGGCACGCGCACGCGCAGCGACACGAAACGTCCGGCCGAGGCCAGGCCGTGCCGCACCACCCGTAGGAGCAGCAAGGGGTCGACGTTTCCCCCGGAGAGCACGACGACGGTCGGTCCGTCGGAGAAGTCGCGCGGCCGGCCGGTGACCGCGGCGACGCCGGCAGCGCCGGAGGGCTCGACCACGAGCTTGGCGCGCTCGACCATGAGGAGCAGCGCGCGGGAGAGCTCCTCCTCCCCCACCGTGCGCACGTCCTCCACCAGCGCGTGGACGATCCCGAAGGGCACGGTTCCAGGCGTCCCGACGGCGATGCCGTCCGCCATCGTGCGCACCTCGGTCAGCGGCACCGGCCGACCGTCGGCGAGCGAGGCCGGCCAGGCGGCCGCCTTCGCCGCCTGGACACCGACCACTCGGACCCCGGGTCGCACGGCGTGCGCCGCGGCCGCGATCCCCGCCAGGAGACCGCCTCCGCCGGTGGGGACGACGATCGTCGCCACGTCCGGGACCTGCTCGAGGATCTCCAGGCCCACGCTGGCCGCGCCGAGCACGATGTCGATGTGGTCGTAGGGGTGGATGAGCGTGCGGCCGGACGCCGCGCAGTCGTCCTCCGCCTCGGCGAGGCAGTCCATGAGGTGCCGGCCCGTGAGGACGACCTCCGCGCCGTAGGCCCGGGTGGCCTCGACCTTGGGCAGGGCCGCGTCCGCCGGCATGTAGATCCGGGCCGGGACGCCCAGCTCCCGGGCGGCCAGCGCCACGCCCTGGGCGTGGTTCCCGGCCGAGGCGGCGATGACGCCCCGCTCGCGCTCGGCCGCGTCCAGCCGACCGAGCCGCACCGCGGCACCGCGGATCTTGAACGAGCCGGTCCGCTGCAGGTGCTCGGCCTTGAGGTGCACCGGGGCCCCGGTGTGCTCCGCCAGGGACCCGAAGGACAGCACCGGCGTCTCGCGCGCGACGGGCCGCACGATCGCCCGGGCCGCGTCGAGCTCGTCGAGGGTGGGCAGCCCGGGAGGCAGCTCGGCGGGCTCGGCGGTCATGTCAGCGTCCTCCTGGGGATCGGTCGTCGTCGGCTCGACCGGCGTCCGGCACGTCCGTCGGGTCGGGCCCGTCAGGGTACTGGCCCGCGCCCGCGCTGAAGACGTCCGCGAAGGGCTCCTCCTCGGGCTCGTCCGCCGTCGGGGCGTACTCCAGCACCGCGGACGGCGGGCCGCCCGTGCGACGGACGTCCACGGCCAGGTGGGGCTGCGGGTCGCGGCCGGCGAGGTAGAGGCCGACCGAGTTGACGACCGCCACCACCGGCACGGCGAACAGCGCCCCGACGAGCCCTGCCACGGCGGTGCCGCCGGCCACGGCGAGCAGGACGGCGATCGGGTGCAGCTGGACGGCGCGCGACTGGATGACCGGCTGGAGGACGTGGCTCTCGATGAACTGCACGAGCAGGACGGCGCCGAGCATGGCCAGCGCGATGTAGAAGCCGGAGTCGACGACCGCGACGAGCACCGCGACGGTGCCGGACACGAGGGCACCGATGATGGGGATGAAGGCGCCCAGGAAGACGAGGATCGCGATCGGCAGGGCGAGCGGCACGCCGAGGAGCGCAGCGGCCAGGCCGATCCCGACGGCGTCGACGAAGGCGACGAGGATCTGGCCGCGCGTGTACCCGCTGACCGTGTACCAGGCCCGGATGCCTGCCTCGTGGATCGTCGGACGCGCGCGCGTGGGCGTCAGCCGCACCGCCCAGCTCCACAGCGAGCGGCCGTCGGACAGGAAGAAGAAGGTGCAGAAGATCGCGATGAAGAACCCGGCGAGCACCTCGACGACGGACGAGGTCACCGTCAGCACCCCCGTCGCGAGGAACTCCGAGTTGTCCTGGAGGGTCTGGCCGCCCTGCTCCATCGCCGCGTCGATGTCCGTCTGGTCCAGCCCGAGCGGGCCGGTGCCGAGCCAGGAGACGAGCTGGTCGAAACCCGCGAGGGCCTCGTCCGCGAGCCGCTGGAAGCCCGAGGCGATCGACTGCCCCGCGAGCGCGAGGAGCCCGACGACGAGGACGACGAGGACCAGCAGCGACGTCAGCGCCGCGATGGCCCGGGGGAACCGGAGCCTGCGGCGCAGGAAGGCCGCCACCGGCGCGAGCAGCACGGACAGGAGCATCGCCACCATGAGGGAGACGACGATGGTGCGGAGCTGGACGAGCAGCCACCCGATGATGGCCGCCGCCGCAGTGATGACGATGATCCGCCAGGACCAGGAGGCGACGGCGCGCATCGTCCACGGCACCGTGCGGTCGGGGGCCGCGCGGAGCTCGTCGTCGGCGTCCGCGGCGCCCGAGTCGATGTCGCCCGGGGAGAGCCCCGCCGCGGTGCGGGTGTAGGGCTCGCGCCCCTGCTCGGGCGGCCCGTCCTCCTCGCGTCCGCGTGGCGCCGGGCGCGCGGCGGCAGCCACGGCGGCGGTGGCACGGCGTGAGGTCGACCCCCATACGGAACGGATCGAGCGTGGGAGGCGAACCATGGGCGTCCTTCGTCGTCGGTGGGTGCTTCAGCGTAGTTCGGGAACAACGTCCGCACCGGACCGGTTGGACCGGGCGACGCTCCGCCCGCGACCGCGGGGGGCGCACCGCCGCACGAGGGACCCAGCGCCGCGAGGCGCCCGACCAGGAGAGGGTTCATGAACCTGTTCGCCCGCACCCCACGACCGACCTCGCCGGAGACCGCGCTCCCGGGTCGGTCCTCGCCCGCCTACACGCCGCCCGCGCGCAACATCGTCCTCGACGCTCCCCTGACCGGCCCGTGGCCCGAGGGCACCCGGGAGCTCTACGTCGCCATGGGCTGCTTCTGGGGCGTCGAGCGCATCTTCTGGCGCATCCCCGGGGTCGTCGGCACCGCGGTCGGCTACACCGGCGGCTACACGCCGCACCCCACCTACGAGGAGGTCTGCACCGCGATGACGGGGCACGCCGAGGCCGCCCTCGTGGCCTACGACCCCGCGGTCGTGTCGGCCGACGAGCTGTTCAAGGCCTTCTGGGAGAACCACGACCCGACGACGAAGGACCGCCAGGGCAACGACGTCGGCTCGCAGTACCGCTCAGCGATCTGGTGGACCACCGAGGAGCAGCGCGAGGCCGCCGAGCGCACCCGCGCGACGTTCCAGGCCGCGATCGACGAGGTCGGCGGCGGGGCGATCACCACCGAGATCGAGCCGTTCGGCGACCGCCCGTTCTACGCGGCGGAGGACTACCACCAGCAGTACCTGGAGAAGAACCCGGCCGGCTACTGCAACCACGGTCCCAACGGGCTGACCTGCAACGTCGCCTGACAAGGCCGACGCACCCCGGACGCGACCGCGGCCGCCCACCTCGTGGTGGGCGGCCGCGGTCGCGTCGACCAGGGTCGGCCCGGTCCTCAGACCGCGTCGATGATCGCGTTGAGGGTCGTGGACGGGCGCATGACTGCGGACGCCTTGGCCTCGTCGGGCCGGTAGTAGCCGCCGATGTCGGTCGGGTCGCCCTGGGCGGCGATGAGCTCGGCGTCGATCGACTCGATCTGCTCGGCCAGCTGCGCGGCGACCGGGCCGAACCGCTCGGCGAGGGCAGGGTCCTCGGTCTGCGCCGCGAGCTCGGCCGCCCAGTAGGTCGCCAGCCAGGCGTGCGAGCCGCGGTTGTCGATCTGGCCCAGGCGCCGCGCCGGTGACCGACCCTCGTGGAGGAGCTTCTCGGTGGCGCGGTCGAGCGCGTCACCGAGGACCCGCGCGCCGGCGTTGCCGTCGACGCCCGCGAGGTGCCGCAGCGACTCGGCCAGCGCGAGGAACTCCCCCAGCGAGTCCCAGCGAAGGTAGTTCTCCTTCACGAGCTGCTGCACGTGCTTCGGGGCGGAGCCGCCGGCACCGGTCTCGAACAGGCCGCCGCCGTTCATCAGTGGGACGACCGAGAGCATCTTCGCGCTCGTGCCGAGCTCGAGGATCGGGAAGAGGTCGGTGTTGTAGTCGCGCAGGACGTTGCCGGTCACGGAGATCGTGTCCTCGCCGCGGCGGATGCGCTCCACCGAGTACCGGGTCGCGGCGACCGGGTCCATGATCTCGATCGTCAGGCCCTCGGTGTCGTGCTCCGCGAGGTAGGTGCGCACGAGTCCGATGAGGTTGCGGTCGTGCGCACGCGACTCGTCGAGCCAGAACACCGCGGGCACACCGGTCGCGCGGGCACGGGCGACGGCGAGGCGCACCCAGTCGCGGATCGGGGCGTCCTTGGTCTGGCAGGCCCGCCAGATGTCGCCGGCCTCGACGTCGTGGGACATGAGTACCGCCCCGGCCGAGTCGACGACCTCGACCGTGCCCGGCGCCCGGATCTCGAAGGTCTTGTCGTGCGACCCGTACTCCTCGGCCTTCTGCGCCATGAGCCCCACGTTGGGCACGGTGCCCATGGTCGTCGGGTCGAAGGCGCCGTTGGCGCGGCAGTCCTCGATGACGGCCTGGTAGACGCCGGCGTAGGACGAGTCGGGGATGACGGCGAGCGTGTCGTGCTCGTCGCCGTCGGGGCCCCACATGTGTCCCGACGTGCGGATCATCGCGGGCATGGACGCGTCGACGATGACGTCGGACGGCACGTGCAGGTTGGTGATGCCCCTGTCCGAGTCGACCATCGCGAGGTCCGGGCCGTCGGCGATCGCGGCGTCGATCGCGCTGCGGATCTCCTCGCCGTTCGGGAGGTCGGCCAGGCCGGCGTAGATCGCGCCGAGGCCGTCGTTCGCGCTGAGGCCGGCGGCGGCGAGGTCGTCGCCGTAGCGACCGAAGACGTCGGCGAGGAAGGCGCGGACCACGTGGCCGAAGATGATCGGGTCGGAGACCTTCATCATCGTGGCCTTGAGGTGGACGGAGAACAGGACGCCCTCGTCCTTGGCGCGCGCCACCTGCTCCGCGAGGAACAGGTCGAGCGCGGCCGCCGACAGGAACGAGGAGTCCACGACCTCCCCGGCCAGGACGGGTACGCGCTCCTTGAGGACGGTGGCGGTGCCGTCGGCCGCGACGTGGCGGATCTGGAGGACGTCCTCGGCCGGGACGACGACGGACTGCTCGTTGTGCCGGAAGTCCGCGGCGTCCATCGTTGCGACGTTCGTGCGCGAGTCGGCCGACCACTCCCCCATGCGGTGCGGGTGGGCCTTGACGTAGTTCTTCACGGCGGCGGGCGCCCGGCGGTCCGAGTTGCCCTCGCGGAGGACCGGGTTGACCGCCGAGCCCTTGACGGCGTCGTAGCGCGCGCGGACGTCGGCGTCCTCGGGGGTGTCCGTGGACTCCGGGTAGTCGGGCAGGTCGACGCCCTGCTCGCGCAGCTCGGCGATCGCGGCGCGGAGCTGGGGCTGGGAGGCCGAGATGTTGGGCAGCTTGATGATGTTCGCCTCGGGGCGACGCGCCAGCTCGCCGAGCTCGGCGAGGGAGTCGGAGACGACCTGGTCGGCGGGGAGCCGGTCGCTGAACGCCGCGAGGATGCGGCCCGCCAGGGAGATGTCCCGGGACTCGACCTCGATGCCCGCGGCGCGCACGTAGGCCTCGACGATCGGCTTGAAGGAGTAGGTCGCCAGGCGCGGCGCCTCGTCGGTGAGCGTGAAGATGATCGTGGACATCGTCGTGCTGCCTCTTCCTCGGGTGCCGGGGATGGTTCGATGTCGAGATTATCCGATCGGCGCCCGGCGCACGTCCGCGCGACTGCGAGCCAGGTGCAGGGACCCGCGCAGGTTCGGTCGTGAACGATCGCCGATGTGCGTCCGCTGCACGTCGTCGCCGAGGCGGACCTATCCCGAACGTATCACCGGTGATACGTTGGGGCTGTGGACGGAGTGACGGTGCGGGACCTACGGAACCGCAGCGCAGAGGTGCTGCGCCGGGTCGAGCGCGGCGAGACGCTGATCGTGACTCGGGACGGCTCCCCCGTCGCCTCGGTGTCTCCGCTTCCCCGCCGCGCCTCCCGCGTGGAGGAGCTCATCGCGCGCCGCGCCTCCCTGCCGCGGGTAGATCCGGTTCGTCTGCTCGACGACCTCGACGAACGCATCGACCCGTCCCTGTGACTCACGCGAGCGAGCACGGGGTGCTCGACACGTCGGCGCTGATCGACCTCGCGCTCCTGGACCCCGAGAGCCTCCCCGCAGAGCCGAGCATCACAGCAGTCTCTCTCGCCGAGCTCTCGGTGGGGCCCCACGTCGCACGGACCGACGACGAACGCGCAGCGCGTATGGCACACCTGCAGCAGGCCGAGGCGGACTTCGAACCGATCCCGTTCGACGCGGCCGCTGCGCGGACGTTCGGGATCGTCGCCGCCTCTCTGCGAGCACAGGGTCGGAAGCCGGCGGCGCGCGCCTACGACGCCCTGATCGCGGCGACGGCGATGTCCCGAGGGCTTCCCCTGTTCACCGCGAACCCGCGCGACGTCGTTCGGATCGACGGGCTCGTCGTCCATACCGTGCGCTACGTCGACTCGCCCTCCCCGCAGCAGTGACGGCGTCGCCTGCCGGCCCTTGTCTCACTCCTGCCCGAGGTGGCGAGCGAGGTAGCGGCCGGTGAGGCTGGCCGGCTCTGCGGCCACCTGCTCGGGCGTCCCGGTGACGACGATCCGCCCGCCGTCCTCGCCCCCGCCCGGCCCCATGTCGATGACGTGGTCGGCGTTCGCGACGAGGTCCAGGTCGTGCTCGATGACGACCACGGTCGCCCCGCGGTCGACCAGCCGCTGCAGGACGGCGAGGAGGACGCGGACGTCGAGCGGGTGCAGCCCGACGCTGGGCTCGTCGAGGACGAACATGGTGCCGCCCTGCCGGCGGCCGAGCTCGGTGGAGAGCTTGAGGCGCTGCGCCTCGCCACCGGACAGTGCGGGCGTGGCCTCGCCGAGCGTGAGGTAACCGAGCCCGAGGTCCGTCAGCGTGCGCAGGCGCCGCGCCACGGGTGCCACGTCGTCGAGCGCGTCGGCCGCCTCGGCGGCGGTGAGGGCGAGGACCTCCGGCAGGGAGATCTCGCCGCCGCCCGGTACGGGTCGCCGCACGAGGAACGCCTCCGGCGCGTACCGGGTGCCCTCGCAGTCGGGGCAGGCGATGTCGACGTCGGGGAGGAACTGGACGTCGAGCGTGATCTGGCCGGTGCCCTCGCAACGCGGACACCGCAGCGAGCCGGTGTTGTGCGAGAGGTCAGCCGCCGTGAGGCCCTGCTCGACGGCGGACGGCGCCTTTGCGAACGTGCGCCGCAGCTCGTCCATCGCGCCGCTGTAGGTGGCCACGGTCGAGCGGACGTTGATGCCGATCGGCGTGGCGTCGACGAGCTGGACGCGCTCGATGCCGGCCGGGTCGACGTCGGTGACGTGCGCCGGGGGCCGCTCCCCCGCGGCGACGGCGGCGAGCGCCGGGACGAGGCCCTCGAGCACGAGGGTGGTCTTCCCGGACCCGGAGGCACCGGTGACGGCGGTGAGCCGGGCGCGCGGCACGTCGACGGTGAGCGGGTGGACCGTGTGGATCCACTCGGTGCCGAGGTGGATCGCGCCGTCGGCGAAGACGTCCCCGGCCGGGGTCCGCTCGCGGACGAGCACCGGCTCGCTGCCGTCGAGGAACCCGCCGAGCCTCGACGCCCGTGCGCCGGTGACCTCGGCGACGCTGCCCGATGCGACCACGCGACCGCCGTCGGCCCCGGCTCCCGGTCCGATCTCGACGAGGTGGTCCGCCTCGCGGAGCACCGCGACGTCGTGGTCGACGAGCACCACCGAGTTGCCGTCCGCGAGCAGGTCGCGGACGACCCCCAGCAGCCCCTCGACGTTCGCGGGGTGCAGGCCGATGGACGGCTCGTCGAGCACATAGAGCACGCCGGTCGTCCGGTTGCGCACCGCACGCGCGAGCTGGGCGCGCTGCCGCTCGCCGGTAGAGAGCGTCGAGCCCGCGCGGTCGAGCGAGAGGTAGCCGAGGCCGAGCTCGACGAGACGGGCGCCCATGTCGCGGAAGCTCGTCACCAGCGAGCCGGCCATCGGGCGCATGTCGGCGGGCAGGGCGGACTCGACACTCGCGGCCCAGTCGAGGGCGTCGTCGAGGGTGTACGCGGTGACCTCGGCCAGGCCGGCCGGCCCGATGCGCGGCGCGCGGGCCGCCTCCGACAGGCGGGTGCCGCCGCACGCGCGGCACACACCCACGGTCAGGAACTTGCCGACTCGGGCGAGCCGCTTCTCGTCGGTGGCGCGCTCGAGCTGCTTCGTCACGGTCAGGCGCGCGTTGCGGAACGTGAAGTCGAGCTCGTGCACGCCGTTGCGGGTGGAGACGGTGATGTGCCGCTTCTCCTCGGGGCCGTCGAGGACGACGGCCCGCTCGTCGTCGGTGAGGTCGCGGTAGGGCACGTCGGTGCGCACACCCATCTCGCGGACGATGTCGGGCTGGACGTTGAAGTTGAAGGTCCGCCAGGGCAGCACGGCCCCCTCGTCGATCGTCAGGGAGGGATCGGGCACGAGCGTGGCGTCGTCGACGTCGCGCACGACCGACGTGCCCGCGCACGTGGGGCAGGCGCCGGCCGAGTTGAAGGAGAGGTCCTCGGCGCCCGGCGGGTCGAAGACCACGCCGCAGTGGGGGCAGGTCAGGGGGACCTCGGCGGCGACGTCGAGGGTCGGTGGGTGCGCGTGGCCGTTCGGGCAGCGGTGGCTCGCCAGCCGCGAGAACATCAGCCGTAGGACGCTCAGGAGCTCGGTGGTCGTGCCGAAGGTCGAGCGGACGCCGGGCACGCCGGGCCGCTGCCGCAGGGCGAGGGCCGCCGGCACGTGCTCGACCGAGTCGACGGCGGCGCGCGGCGCCTGCGCGAGGCGACGACGGGTGTAGGTCGAGAGCGCCTCGAGGTAGCGGCGGGAGCCCTCGGCGTAGAGCACGCCCATCGCGAGCGAGGACTTCCCCGAGCCCGAGACGCCCGCGATGCCGACGAGTCGCCGCAGCGGGATGTCGACGTCGACGCCCTTGAGGTTGTGGACCGCGGCGCCCCGGACACGGATCTCGGCCGGCTGGTCGTCGGACTCCATCACACGTCGATCGTGCCAGCACGTACCGACGCGGGCAGCCCCGGGGTCCTGTGCGGCGGTGCGGACGCGAGGGGGCAGGTCGGAGCGCGGACAGCGCTCCCCCGGTGAACCGGGTCGGCGGTCGCCTCGCCTGGCTACCGTGACGGCGTGGAGTCCTACCTCGAGAGCCTCGCCCCCCGACTGCGCGCGGCCCTCGCCCGCGTGTTCCACGAGCTGGTCGCCGGCCGGGAGCCCGGGACCGTTCCGGGGGCGGCCGTCGTGCACTCGTCCGGCAGGTCATGGGTGCCCGTGCTAACGCCGGCCACCGCGCCCGGCTCCGACACCACGGTCGACACCGCCCCCGGCACCAGCACCGATGCCCACTCCAGCACCGACGCCCGGGCCCACTGGTGGGCCGCCGGGTGGCCGGCCGTCGATACCCCGGCATCGGCCGAGCTGCGCGCCATCGAGACCGAGCTCGACCACTGGGCGCGCACGAACGTCACCGACGCCGAGCGCGAGGAGTGGGAGTTCCAGCTGTTCGCCGCCCTCGGCTCGGCACTGGGCTCGCCCGAGGTGCGCGGCGAGCTCGGTCCCACGCCGGTGCTCCTCGTGACTGACCGCCGATCCGCACCCCACCTGAGCGTCGTCAGCCTGCAGATGCTCAACGAGGACCACCCGCACCCGGACCGGGTTGCCGAGGCCCTCACGTTCTGGTCGACCGACCCGGAGCCGCTGCCCGAGGAGACGGTGGATCCCGCACCCGCGGCGGACGGCACCGCCGTCGCGACGGCCGGCACGTGGGAGGCGGCCGCTGCCGGCCACGGCCCCACGACCACCCCCGACGACGCGGCCTCGCCCGTGGACCACGCGCACGTCGACGGGGCACCGGCCTCCGGCGGCCGGAGCACCGCTCTGCTCGAGCAGGACGTCGTCGTCATGCACCAGGTGACCTCGTTCCTGTCGAACGACTTCGACATCCTCGACGAGCACGAGCAGGTGGTCGGACACGTCCGCACCACGGGCTCGAGCATGTTCGGCAGCCGGTCGTTCGAGGTCGCCGACGCGGACGACACGCTCCTCATGCACGTGGTGGACACGCTCGCCTGGGGCAGCGACCGGTACACCCTCACCGACCCCGACGGCTCCCCGCTCGCGGAGGTCGTCCAGCGCATGGCGTTCTTCTCCACGCGGGTCGAGATCGCAGTGACGGACGGCCCCCTGCTCGAGATCGGCGGCCGAGGGTTCGACCAGGACTTCGAGATCCTCGACGGCGAACGCCCGCTGGGAGCGGTCTCGAGGCAGCCGGCCGGCTTCTTCTCCGGGAAGGACCGCTACGTCATCCGGCTCGAGGACGACGCCGGTCCGCGCGAGCGCCTGGCGCTCATCGGCGGGACCCTCGCCCTGGACCTCATCCGCGCCAAGAAGGGGTAGCTGCGCGGCCCGATCACGGGTCGGTGTCATACTCGGAGTATGACCACGACGATCAAGGTCACCAGCGACCTGCGCGACACGCTGAAGGCACAGGCGGCGGCCCGCGGACGCACGCTCGGTGAGCACCTCGCCGCACTCGCGGAGGAGGAGGCGCGCCGCCAGCGATACGCCCGCGTGCGCGAGGCCATGGCCGCGAACCCCCCGGACCAGGACTACCTGGACGAGGTCCGCGAGTGGCAGAGCGACGCGTGGACCTGAGCCCGGGAGACGTCTGGTGGGCGAGTCCTCGCCCGACGATCGGGCGAAAGCAGGGTGGCCGGCGCCCCGTGCTCGTCGTCGCGGGTCACGAGTACCTGGCAACAGTCACCACCCTCGCCCTGGTGGTCCCGCTGACGAGCTCGGACCGGGGGTGGCCGAACCACGTCGAGGTGCGCGGCCACGTCGATCTGCCGCGGACGAGCTTCGCGATGACCGAGCAGGTACGCGTCGTCTCGCGCGACCGGCTCGCGGCCCCGCTCGGGCGGGTCTCGCCTCGCTGCCTGGTCGAGGTGCGGTCCTGGCTGGTCGACCACCTCACCGACTGAGCGGCAGGGCGGCCGACCTCACAGCCGGGTCCTCGGGCCGCGGGCTAGCGTGACGGAGTGTTGGACATCCTGGCGGCGGCCCCTCTCCTCACGGTCTTCGTCGTCGTCGCGCTGGGCACCGCGCTCGGCGCCGTCCCGTTCGGCCCGCTCCGGTTCGGCGCCGCCGGTGCCCTGTTCGTCGGGCTCGCGCTCGGCGCGCTCGACCCCCGCCTCGGCGAGAGCCTCGGGCTCGTGCAGGCCGTCGGACTCACCCTGTTCGTCTACACGATCGGCATCGCCGCCGGCCCCTCGTTCTTCCGCGACCTGCGACGCCAGGCCCCCCTCATGGGTGGCGCGACCCTGCTCGTCGTCCTCTTCGGCGCGCTCGCCGTCGTGGCCGGCACGGTCCTCGACCTCGGTGCCGGGACCACGGGCGGCCTCTTCTCCGGCGCACTGACGGCGACGCCCGCGATGGCGGCCGCCACGGACGCGCTGGGCGGCTCGACCGACCCTGCCGTGGGCTACGCGATCAGCTACCCGATCGCCGTCGTCGTCACCCTGCTCGTGCTCTCGCGCGTGGCACGCACCCCGCTCCCGGGCACGCGCGACCCGGCGCCGCTCTCGGCGGCCGGGCTGCTCACCGTGACCGTCGACGTCGAGCGGCCGCGGCCCATCGCCGACATCCCCGGCATCGCGTTCCTGCCGGGCGACCCGGCGGGCGTGCGCGTGAGCTACCTGCTGCGCGGCGGCGCGGTGACCGTCGCGGACCCGGAGGACTCCCTGCGCGGGGGCGACCGGGTCCTGCTCGTGGGCGTGCCCGACGCCGTCCGCACGGCCGCGCGGTCCCTCGGCACCGCGGCACCCACGGACCTCGCCGACGACCACTCGGTCGTCACCTACCGGCGGTTCGTCGTCTCCGACCCGGGCGTGGCGGGCCGCACGGTGGCCGACCTGCGGATCCCCGCCCGGTTCGGGGGCGTCATCACGCGCGTGCGCCGCGGCGACAAGGACCTCCTCGCCCAGCACGACATGACCCTCCAGCTCGGCGACCGCATCCGTATCGTGTTCCCGCGGGAACGGCTACAGGACCTGCGGGCACTGTTCGGCGACTCCGAGCGCCGGGTCACGGAGGTCGACTTCCTCCCGTTCGGCCTCGGGATCGCGCTGGGCCTCGCCGTCGGCCTGCTCGCGCTGCCCCTCGGCGGTGGGGCGAGCCTCGCGCTCGGGAGCGCGGCGGGGCCCCTCGTCGTCGGGCTCGTGCTCGGCCGGCTCGAGCGCACGGGACCGCTCGTGTGGACGATGCCGCTCGCGGCGAACCTCACGATCCGGCAGTTCGGGCTCATGTTCTTCCTCGCCACCGTCGGCCTCGCGAGCGGCCAGGCGTTCGCCTCGACCGCGTTCACGCTCACCGGGCTGGCGGTCGCCGGGACCGCGGTCGTCCTGCTGCTCCTCGTGCTCGCGCTGCTGTGGGGACTCGGGCGGCTCGTCGGACTGTCGGCGCCCCGCACGGCGGGCGCGATGGCCGGGTTCATCGGTCAACCCGTCCTGCTGGGGCACGTCACGTCGATCGCCGACGACGACCGGGCCGAGTCCGGCTACTCCGCCCTGTTCGCGCTCGGCGTCGTCGTCAAGATCGTCGTGGTGCAGGGCGTCGTCGCGCTGTGAGCACACCGCGGCACGGCCGGGGCGAGATTCACCGCAGGACCGTGAGCGGACCCTCGTCCGGCGTCGGCACCTCGAGGTGGTCGTGGTACTGCCCGGCGAGCTCCGGGTCGAGGGCGAAGTCGTCCGGGTGCGCCGCCGAGCGGGCTCGCAGCCGCGCGAGGCACACGTCCCTCGGCGTGGCCAGGTAGATCGTCTCGGGCACCACCCCGGTGCCGCTCAGCAGCGCGCGGTACGTCTCCCGCATCGCGCGGGACCAGAAGGAGAGGTCGACGACGACGTCGCGGCCCGCACGGACGAGGTCGAGCAGCCGGACCTGGAGGGCACTCTCGATCTCGCCGAGCACCCGCGGGTCGAGCGGCATCGAGCGTTCCCCGCGCGCCCACGCCTCGGCGTCGATCGACAGCCGCACCATCCCGTCGCGCTCCAGCCCGCGGGCGACGGTCGACTTGCCGGAGCCGGCGGGACCGCACATGAGGACGACGCGGGGCATGGCGCCGAGGCTACGGGACGTCCGACGGCGGCGCGGGAGCCGTGGGGGCGCCGGGCGGCGGCACCGGAACCGTGGTGCCGCCGGTGAACCCGGCCGATGCGGTGGCAGCCGTGAACGCTGGGGCGCGGGGCATGCGATGGCGCCTGGATTGCGGTGGCGCGGGGCCGCGATCGCGCGCGAGGCTGGGTCCGTGCCCGACCCGATCTTCGAAGACGCCCGACTCGCCCCGCTGTACGACCCGTTCGACCCCGACCGCTCCGACCTCGACGCCTACGTCGAGATCGCCCGCACCTCCGGGGCTCGGCGCGTGCTCGACCTCGGGTGCGGCACGGGCACGCTCGCGGTCCGGCTCGCGGACGAGGGGTGCGACGTCGTCGGGATCGATCCTGCCGGTGCGTCGATCGACGTCGCCCGCGGCAAGTCGGGTGCCGACGCCGTGCGGTGGGTGGTCGGTACGGCCGAGGACGCGCCCACCGGGTGGGCGGATCTCGCGGTCATGACGGCGAACGTCGCCCAGGTCTTCCTCACCGACGACCACTGGTCGGCGACGCTGAAGGACCTGCGGCGCGCGCTCGTGCCCGGCGGGTTGCTTGCGTTCGAGACGCGGCGGCCCGAGACCCGGGCGTGGGAGAGCTGGGCGCAGCGGTACGCGCCGACCACGCTCGACGTCCCCGGGGTCGGTGAGGTGACGCAGGCGTACTCGCTCACCGACGTCGCCCTGCCGCTGGTGAGCTTCCGCCTCACCCACACCTTCCACGCGACCGGGGAGGTGATCACGTCCGACTCGACGCTGCGCTTCCGCGACCGGACCGAGGTGGAGGCCGACCTGCTCGGCGTCGGCCTCGACGTCGAGGACGTGCGCGACGCCCCGGACCGGCCGGGCCGCGAGCACGTGTTCCTCGCGCGCAGCCGGCCGTGGTCGGTCCGGCCCGCCGACGCCGACGACGCCGGTCACCTGTGGCGCGCGCTGGCCCACGCCGCGGGCTGGCGGAGCGGCGACGTGCCGGTGGCGGGACTGCGGGACGACGACGCGCTCGCGCGCTACGTCGACGGGTGGACCCCGGACCAGGGCGGGGTCGTCGCGGTGGACGACGACGGAACGGTCCTCGGGGCCGCCTGGCTGCGCCTGATGCCCGCCGTGAGGCCTGGGTACGGGTTCGTCGCCGAGGACGTCCCCGAGCTGTCGATGGGCGTCGAGCCGCCCGCGCGCGGTGGTGGCGTCGGGTCCGCGCTGCTCGCCGTGCTCCTCGAGCGCGCGCGGCGCGACGGTCGCCGCGCGGTGAGCCTGAGCGTCGAGCGCGACAACTCCACCGCGCGGCGCCTGTACGAGCGCGCCGGGTTCGTCCGGATCGGCGGGGCCGGCGGCGCGGACACCCTCCTGCGCGAGCTGTGAGCTGCTCGTGAGCGCCCGGTACGCGGTGGTGGTCCGCACCGTGCTCGACCCTGCGCAGGCCCTCGCCCGGGTGCTCGACCCGGAGCTGCACGCGTCCGTCGTGCCCCTGACGACCCTGCGCGGGCGCGACCGCCGCGGACCGCTCCGGCTGGGCGAGCAGTTCACGATGCGCACCGCGCTTGGCCTGCTGCGGATGGACGACACCATGGTGGTGGACCGGCTCCGTGTGGCTGCGGTGGAAGGTGCCGGCGTGACCGAGGACGGTCGGTCGGGCAGCGCCGGTGGTGCCGTCCGGTTCGTCAAGACCGGGCGGGTGCTGCGGGGCGTCGTGCTCGCGCGGGTCGGTGACGACGCCCGGCCGGACGACCCGCCGCCTCGAGGCGCCCACGGGCGGGCCGGCGCCAACGACGCCCGACTGCAGGGCGCGATCGTGCGCTGGGACGCCGAGCTCGCGGTCCGCGGCGTGCCCCGGCTGCTCGACCCGGTGGTCGCCGTCGTCGCCCGCCTCGCCTACGGGGCCGCGCTGCGACGCCTGCTGCGAGTTCGGTCCGTTCCGAGAGCCTGATCGGGTCCGGTGGCCCCGGCAGCTCCGCCGGTCCCCGCGGCACGGTCGGTCAGAACGGCAGGTCGGCCGGGAGGACCGGGGACAGTGCGGTCCACGCCCACCACGTGCAGGCGGCGCAGACGACCGCGAACGTCGCGGTCCACACCCACGCCGGCAGGCTCGTGAGGTCGGCGAGCTGGGCGGGGTCGTCGCCGCGTCGGCCCGACGTCGCCACGGCCGCGAGGTGCCGCCACGCCCCCAGCAGCAGGACCACGCCGGCGGCGAGCGTGAGCACGGCGGCCCACTCCGGGCCGCCCCACCACCACACGCCCCCGACGACGGCCGCCGCGCCGAGCACCGCCAGCACCGTGTGCACGGAGCGGGAGAACGCGAGGGACACGAGCAGCACGACGAGCGCGGCGAGCAGCGCGGCGCCCGCCCCTCCGCGCAGGGCGACGTTGACCAGTGCTGCGCCGATGAGGGCCGGCGCCGGGTAGCCGGCCCACGTGGTGGCGACCCGTCCGGGCCCGCGCCGCGGCCCGACGGTCACCGCGTGACCGGACATGTCCGAGCTGACGACGAAGCCGGTGAACCGGCGGCCGACGATGATGCCGACCCCGGCGTGGCCGAGCTCGTGGGCGATGGTGACGGCCGGCCGCACGACACGCCAGAGCACGGGGACCAGGACGATGACGAGCGCCGCCCCGAGGGCGAGCAGCGCCCAGTCGCCCACCTCGGGGGTCCCGGTGGGCCGGGTCCGGTCCACCACGGCCTGCCAGATCTGGTCGACGTCCACGCGCCCATCGTCGCAAGGACGAGGGGTGCGTGGACGTCGGGTCCGGGCCACGGCGGGCGATCGTGCCGCGGTTCACGGCTCAGGTCGGGCGGTGCACACTCAGGGTCGGCCGCGCAGCCGGGCGAGCAGCGCGAGCCCGCCGACGATCCCGGCGAGCGCCCGCAGCGCGGAGGCCACGACGGTGCCCCACGGAAGGTCGTCATAGACGACGAGGTTGTTGGGCACGACCGTGACGACGCCGAGGTAGGTGCCCCATGCCGCCAGCGCGCCCGTGCCGGCGAAGGCGAGGACGACGACCACGCGGGAAACCTGGTCGCCGCGCAGCGCCCACAGCGCGACGGCCGCCACCGCCCCGACGACGATGTCGACCACCCGGTGCAGCACGGGGACGTCGGCGACGACGAGGTGGACCACGCTGGACCCGAGCACGGCCGCCGCAGCGACGGCAAGCCACGTCCGCGCCACCCCGGTGCTCGACGGGACCGGTCGGCTCCCCCACCGCTTCCAGGCGTAGAGGGCGAACGCGCCGAGGAGGCCGACACCGAGGCCCGCGAACCCGGCGTAGACCATGCCGAAGACCCAGCCCTCGATCGGCGGGACCTCGGTGGTGGGCTCGGGCGGGTCGATCAGCCCGGCCACGAGGTGGACGGGCAGGGAGACGAGGATGAGGCCGAGCAGTCCGGCGCCGATCCACAGGGGCGGGACGACGAGCCACGCGGGCGCGCGGAAGCCGCGCCGCGTCAGCAGCACGACGGCGAGCGCGAACGCGACGACGTCGAGGCCCGCGGTGGCGACGTTGAGGGCGATCATCCCGGGGCTGTGCCCGAAGCCGGGCACGGAGAGCCCGACGTCGGAGCCGGTGAGCCACGCGATCTTCAGCCCGAGGTACGGGAGCGTCATGAGGACGGCGAACGTCGCCAGGGCGCGCTGCACCGGCCCGACGGTCGGGAGCTCCGCGACCGGCTCTCGGTCGGGCGGGTGCCGGTCGGGCGGGTAGGAGTCGGTCAGGGTCGGGCGACGGCGGTTCTCGTCGTCGTACGTCGGCGGGCTCTGCGTGTCGGTGGTGTGCATGCCGGTACGGTCCCGCCGGCCGGAGCGCCCCCACCACCCCCGTGCGGGTGGACGTGCTCCCTCGCGCGAGGGATCCCGTGCGCGGCGAGGGCTGCCACGATGGACCGGTGGCGGGCCGCTGGATCCGAGGGCTGCTCCACCTCATGGTGGGCGGCGCCTGCGGCGCGCTCGTCGGGTGGCTCGCGTTCGGGTTCGTGAGCACGATCCTCTCCTCCGACGGCCCCGCGCGGGTGGCGGTGACCGTTCTCGTGCTCGCCTCGGTGGCGGTGATCGGGGCGCTGCTGCTCGCCCCGCCGGTCCGCACGGCCGAGGTCGCGCTCGCGCGCGGCCTGCTCAAGGTCGACCTGCCGGAGCCCGTCGACACCACGTCCCTCGAGGCGCGGACGCGCGGCCTGCTGTGGGCGCTCGTCGTCATCGTCCTCGGGACCCTCTCCCTCGGTGCGCTCCTGTGGGCGGTTCCGCAGGGGGTGGTGCTCGTCGTCGCCGCGCTGGCACCCGGGTCCCGCGCGGGCACGCTGCCGTTCATCCTTCTCGGCGCGCACCAGGCGGTGCTGGTGGGGCTCGGGGTGGTGTGCCTCGTCGCGGGGCTCGCCCTGCAGCCGCTGCTCGTGGTGCTGCTCGAGCGCCTGGCCCTGCGGGTGCTCTCCCCGACGCCCGCGGACCGGCTCGCGCACGCCGAGCGGGAGCGCGCCCGCCTGGTCAGGGCCAACGACCTCGCCCGCGAGCTGCACGACTCCGTGGGGCACGCGCTGACCGCCATCGGTGTCCAGGCGGAGGCCGGGGCACGGGTCGCGGACGACGATCCGGCGTTCGCGCGCGAGGCGCTCGGGCGGATCGCCGAGACCACGCGCCGCGCGGTGGCCGAGCTCGACGAGGTCCTGGGGACGCTGCGCAGGGCCGACGCCCCCGGGCCGGACGCGGCACCCGCGCCCGGGTCGGCGTCGGGGATCGGGCCGTCGCGGACGACGCCGTCGGGGGCAGGTCCGGGGGCGGCCGACCCGGCGTCGGGCGCGGTGCGCGGGCCCTCCGGCGACCTGGGCCGGGTGGTCGACCTGCTCGGCGACCTCGGGCCGGACGGGACGGGTGCGGTCGTCGTCGACGTCGACGTTGCTCTCGACCCCGGACCGGCCGCCACCGCCTACCGGATCGTCCAGGAGGGCCTGACCAACGCCCGGCGGCACGGTGACGGCGCCACGTCCGGGCACGTGCGGGTCGTCGACGGCCGGATCGAGATCCTCCTCGTCAACGGGCTGCCCGCGGACCGCGAGACGGACCGTGGCCCCGATCCCGCGGCCGACCACGGGGCCGACCGCCGGCGCGGCGGTCGCGGGCTTGTCGGCATGCGCGAGCGACTCGCCGGCTGCGGAGGGAGCCTCGACGTCGGACCGGCGGACACCGGGTCCGACCCGGTCTGGCGGCTCGAGGCGCACCTGCCCGCACGCACCGGGGAGGCAGCATGACCACGGTCCTCGTCGTCGACGACGACGCGATGGTGCGCTCCGGCTTCACGGCGATCCTGCGGGCCGAGGGCCTCGACGTCGTCGGGGAGGCCGAGGACGGGGCGGCCGCCGTCGAGGTCACGCGCCGGCTCGCCCCCGACGTCGTCGTCATGGACGTGCGCATGCCGGGGATCGACGGGATCGAGGCCACCCGGCGGCTGCTGCGGCTCGACGGCGCACCGCGCATCCTCGTGGTCACGACGTTCGAGCACGACTCGTACGTGCTCGACGCGCTCGAGGCCGGCGCGCACGGGTTCCTGCTCAAGCGGGCGGGCGCGGATCAGCTGGTCCACGCCGTGCGCACGGTCGCCACCAGCGACGGGGTCCTCCTGCCCCGGTCGATCAAGGACCTCGTGCGCCGCACGGGCCCCGAGCGGTCCCGGCTGCCCGCGCTGTCGGCGCGCGAGGAGGACGTCCTGCGACTGCTCGCCCAGGGGCTGAGCAACGCCGAGATCGGGGCCGAGCTGTTCCTCGGGGTCGAGACCGTGAAGTCCCACGTCCGCTCGCTGCTGACCAAGCTCGACGTCCGCGACCGCACGCAGGCGGTGGTGCGGGCGTTCACCTCGGGCTTCGTCGACCCGGGGTGACGGTGGGGCTCGCCCCGCCGGGCCGCGGTGCACGGCGGGGACGTCTCCGCGGACCTGTACGCCGTGGGCCCCACGCGTCGCGGTTCCGCGCTCCGCGGATCCGTGCTCGGCCGGAGCCGCCCCTCACGTAGCGTGGACGCACCCGCCGCCCCGTGCGGCTCCCCAGACGAGAGGACGTCCATGTCCGAGCAGCTGCCCACCGCGTCCGGCTCCTTCGGTGAGAGCCCGACGCTCACGTTCCCGACCCCCGCCGCACCCGAGGGCCTCCAGGTCGAGGTCCTGTCCGCCGGCGACGGCGAGGTCGTCGAGGCCGGCGACACGATCGTCGTCAACTACCACGGGCAGGTGTGGGGCGGCGGCGTCTTCGACAGCTCGTACCCGCGCGGCGAGACGATCTCGTTCCCCATCGGGATGGGCGTCGTCATCGGCGGCTGGGACGAGGGCCTGCCGGGCAAGACCGTCGGCTCGCGGGTGCTGCTGTCGATCCCGCCGGAGCACGGCTACGGCGAGCGGGGCGTCCCGCAGGCCGGCATCGGCGGCGGCGACACTCTCGTGTTCGTCATCGACATCGTGGGCGTCGAGCGCCACTGACACAGCTGTCGCCGCCCGGGAGCGGGCGGACGACGAACGACGGCGGCCGGTCACCCGAGGGTGACCGGCCGCCGTCGTCAGCGGGTGGGCGGGATCAGTCGCCGCCCCGGATGATCGCGAGGATGCGCAGGATCTCGAGGTAGAGCCAGATGAGCGTGACGGCCAGACCGAAGGCCGCGGCCCACGCGTACCGGCTCGGCACGCCCGCCTTGACGCCGCGCTCGATGGAGTCGAAGTCGTGCAGCAGGCTGAAGCAGGCCAGCAGCACCGCGAACGCGCCGACGAGGATGCCGAGCGGGATGCCCATGATCTCGACGCCGGTCCGCAGGCCCCACGGGTCGTCCGAGACGCCGAAGAGCATGAGACCGAGGTTGACCAGGGAGAACAGGCCGTAGCTGACCATGCCGATGAGCATGAAGCGCGTGAGCTTGGGCGTCACGCGCACCGCGCGGGACGTGTAGAGCAGCAGCGTGACCGTGGCGACCGCGAACGTGGCGAGGACCGCCTGGATGACGATGCCCGGGAACATGCCCTCCATGACCATGGAGAAGGCACCGAGGAACAGGCCCTGGAGCCCCGCGTAGGCGAGGATGAGGCCCGGGCTCGGGTTGCGCCGGAAGGCGTTGACGAGCCCCAGAACCAGCCCACCGATCGCACCGATGAGCATCGGGGCCATCGCGGACTCGATCGGCACGAGGAACGCGGTGGCAAGGCCGACGAGGATGACGGTGCCGAGGACGATCCCGGACTTGACGATGACGTCGTCGATCGTCAGACGACCGGTGTCGACCGGTCCGGCCGCGGCACCGGCGTACTGCTGCTCGAACCCGCCCATGGGCGTCGCGCCCGGCTGGGTCTGCTGGCCGTAGCCCTGGCCCGGCTGGCCATAGCCCGGCTGCGCGTAGCCCTGCTGCACCGTGCTGGTGCCGGCACCGGCACGACTGCGCTGGCGTGGATCGTCGGAGAACACGCTCCGGTTGAAGTATGGGTTGCTCAAGGGATCCTCCTACCCGCTGAGGCACGGGGGCGTTCTGGGTGTCGCTACCGACGTCGTCCGCCGACGGCGTGTCTCCACCCCAGAGTATCGGTTCTCGCGCGCGAGGACAGCGTGCGTCCGGGTGAGTTCACCCCAGGGCGTAGCGCGTCGTGCCACGCGCCCGTGCCCGGCGTCGTGCCCGGCGTCGTGCCGCGCCTCCGTGCCGCGCCTCCGTGCCGCGCCTCCGTGCCGGGACACCGTCCGGTGCGGTCCTGGGTGCCGGTCGGCAGGGGCCACGTACTAGGTTGGCGGGCAACACACCGCCGGCAACGGCCGCGCGGACGGACCGACCCGCGAGGGGACGCCAGATGATCGAGGCCCAGGGACTGACGAAACGGTACGGGCACACGCTCGCCGTCGACCAGGTGAGCTTCCAGATCCACCCGGGGACCGTGACCGGCTTCCTCGGCCCGAACGGATCCGGCAAGTCGACGACGATGCGGATGATGATCGGGCTCGACCGGCCCACCGCCGGGAGCGTGACGATCGACGGGAAGCGCTACCAGGACCTGCGGGCGCCGCTGCACGAGGTCGGCGCCCTCCTCGAGGCGAAGGCCGTCCACCCCGGTCGCAGCGCGCGCTCGCACCTGCGGGCGCTGGCAACCACGCACGGCATCGGCCGCCGACGCGTCGACGAGGTCATCGAGCTCGCCGGCATCGGCAGGGTCGCGAAGAAGCGGGTCGGTGGCTTCTCCCTCGGCATGGGGCAGCGCCTCGGCATCGCCGCCGCGCTGCTCGGTGACCCGAAGGTCCTCATCCTCGACGAGCCGGTCAACGGCCTGGACCCCGAGGGCGTGCAGTGGGTCCGCACGCTCGTCCGCCGGCTCGCGGAGGAGGGCCGCACCGTCTTCATCTCCTCCCACCTCATGAGCGAGATGAGCATGACGGCGGACCAGCTCCTCGTCATCGGCAAGGGCCGCATCATCACCGGGGGGCCCGTCAAGGACGTCATCGACGCGTCCGTTCGGCCCGTCGTCGTCGTCCGCTCCCCCGGGATCGACCAGCTCCTCGGCACCCTCCCGCAGCAGGCGACGATCCGCCGGGTCGACGCCGAGACGATCGAGGTCGAGGACGTCGCCGCGCCGCAGATCGGCGACGCCGCGCTGCACGCCGGCGTCGCGCTGCACGAGCTCAGCCCCCGCAGCGCGAGCCTGGAGCAGGCGTTCATGACCCTCACGCACGACTCGGTCGAGTACCGCGCGGGCGAGACCGGACGCAGCGAGGTGGCCCGATGAGCACCGCCGTCGCACCGCCGGCACCCACCGGCAGGGTCACCTGGTTCGGCACGCTGAGGGCCGAGCTCATCAAGTTCTTCTCGCTGCGCTCGACGTGGTGGGTCCTCGGCATCGGCGTGGTCCTCTACGTGGCGTTCCAGTGGGCCACCGTCTGGGGCATCACCGACTCGATCGACCAGGCCGGGTTCCCGGGGCTGGGGGACATCGACGGCGTCTACCTGCTCGTGCTGGTGGCCGGGCTCCTCGCGACGACGTCCGCCATCCTCGGCGTGCTGACGATGACGTCGGAGTACTCCACCGGGATGATCCGCTCCACGCTCGCCGCGCAGCCGAGCCGCATCGCCGTGCTCTCCGCCAAGACGGTCCTCATCGTCATCGCCCTCGCGGTGCAGACCCTGGTCGCGTTCCTCGCGACGTGGGCCGTCGGCAACCCCTACATCAGCGACGCCCTGGGGCAGGGCGTGAGCCTGACCGACAGCGGCACGTGGCAGGTCATCGCCCTGTTCGTCCTCTACACCGTGACCTGCGGGATCGTCGGGGTGGGCTTCGGCGCGATCTTCCGGTCCACGGCGGGGGGCATCTCCGCCGTGCTCGTGCTGCTCATGCTCGTGCCCATCATCCTCGAGCTGCTGCCGTGGGAGTGGGTGGCCACGATCCGTGACCTGCTGCCCTCCAACGTGGCCGCGGACTACCTCGCGCCCGAGGTCGGGATGCTCGGGATGGAGAAGGCGTACTCCGACGGGGTCGGCGCGTTGGTCTCGACCGCCTGGGCGGCGGTCTCCCTCGCCGTCGGCGGAGCAGTCCTGGTCCGCCGGGACGCCTGACGGCGCTGGTGGCGGTCGACGAGGTCACGCCCGGCGGCCCGCCCGGGGCGCCGGCCGGACGGCCGGTCGCGCCGGGCACGGTCCGCGGGGCTCCCGCCCAGGTGCGTGCGGACCTCGAGGCACGGGTCGCGACCGGGTCGGAGACCGACGCCGACCCCGTGCCGCTCGGGGCGCTCGGGCGGGCCGTCGCCCGCAACCCGGTCGTCCTCGACCTCACGCTCGCCACCGCCTACGTCGCCGTCATGCTGGGCCTGGCGATCATCGCGGCGCTCGAGCAGTACACCCCGGTCGCCGTGCTCGGCATCATCCAGACCCTCGTCCTGGGATCGGCTGTCCTCCTGCGCCGCCGCGCACCGCTCGTGCTCCTCGGCACGGCCCTCGTCGTCCCCGTCCTCGCGCGCCTCGGCGACTCCGGGCTCGAGCCCGACCCGGCGGTCGTCACCGTCTGGTCCTACGACCCTTCGGTCCCGATGCCGGTCTTCGACGTCCTGTCGACGCCGCGCATCGCGCCGGTCGAGATCATCGCCGTCGCGGTCCTCATCCTCACGATCGGCCTCGACCGGCCCGGCCGGACCACGCTCGTCGCCGCCGTGTCCGCGAGCGCCTTCGCGGTGCTCGCCAACCTGTCCTTCGGTGGGGAGGGCACCCGGCTCCTCGACGGGGCCGAGGCCGCCGGCATCGTCACGGTCGCCGCGCTCGTGGGCTCGAACCTGCGCGAACGCCGGCGACGCGTCGTACAGCTCGGCGACCGGGCCCGCCGCCTCGCGCTCGAGCGGGACCAGCGTGAGCAGCTCGCGGTGAGCTCGGAGCGCACCCGGATCGCGCGCGAGATGCACGACGTGCTGGCGCACTCCCTGTCCGTCATGGTCACGCTCGCCGACGGTGCGGTACGCACGATGGACCGCGACCCCGCTCGTGCGCGCGCGGCCCTCGAGCGACTGGCCGGCACCGGGCGTGAGGCCCTCGGCGACACCCGACGGATGGTGGGCATGCTCCGCGACGACGCGGGGACCGGACCGGCCGTCGGGGCCGGGTCGGGCCTGCCTGGCGCCCACGCCCCTCTGGCACCGCAGCCCGTGGTCGGGGACATCGAGACCCTCGTCGAGTCCTTCCGTGGGGCGGGCCTCCCGGTGACGGTCACCATCACCGGCCCGCCGCTGCCCGACGACACGACGCTCAGCCTCACGGTCTACCGCATCGTCCAGGAGTGCCTGACCAACGTGCTGCGCTACGCGCCCGGCTCGCCCTCGATCACGGTGACGGTGGCGCGCACGGCCGGGCAGGTGACGATCACGGTGGAGAACGTCTCCGGCGACGAGCCGCCCGCGTCCGGCGGGTCGGGCCGAGGTCTCATCGGCATCCGCGAGCGCGCCGCCGTGTTCGACGGCAACGTCGTGGCCGGACCGACGGATACTGGGTGGCGGGTGGAGGCGCGCCTGCGAGTGGGCGCCGGGACGACGGAGGCACGGACGACATGACCGAGATGGACGCAGGTACCGACGGCGGCGTGATCACCGTCCTGCTGGCGGACGACCAGGCCCTGCTGCGCATGGGCTTCCGCATGGTGCTCGACGCCGAGGACGACATCGAGGTGGTCGGCGAGGCCGGGGACGGCCGCACGGCGGTGGCCCAGGCGGCAGCGCTGCACCCCGACGTCATCCTCATGGACGTTCGCATGCCGGAGCTCAACGGGATCGACGCGACGGCCCGTATCGTCCGGTCCTACCCGCAGGCCCGGATCCTCATCCTCACGACCTTCGACTTCGACGAGTACGCGTTCGCCGGGCTGCGCGCCGGGGCCTCGGGGTTCCTGCTCAAGGACACGCCGCCCGGTGACCTCGTCGAGGCGATCCGCCGGGTGGCCGGCGGCGACGCCGTCATCACGCCGCGCATCACCCGCCGCATGCTCGAGATGTTCGGGCCCCGCCTGCCCGCCACGGGCCGCGAGCGCACGCCGGCCGAGCGCGACCCGCGCATCGCCAGCCTCACCTCCCGCGAGCTCGAGGTGTTCACGCTGCTCGCCCAGGGCCTGTCCAACGCGGAGATCGCGGGCGAGCTCGTCGTCTCGGAGACCACGGTCAAGACCCACGTCGGCGCCGTGCTGGGCAAGCTCGCCCTCCGCGACCGGGTCCAGGCCGTCGTCCTCGCCTACGAGACCGGGATCGTCCAGCCGGCCTGAGCGGCGGGGTCGGCGGCGGCGGAGTGGTCGGCGTCGGCGTCGGCATCGGTGTCGGCGGCGGCATCGCCAAGGACGCGGTGTCCCGCCGAGGTCCCGTGCAGCCGTCGAGAGCGCGGTCCGCCACCGAGGACCCTGACGAGGTGTCGAAAGTACCGACGGCGGGGGTCCACTCGACGTGTCCACCGCGCCCTCGACACACAACCCGCGCCCTCGAGGCCACCGCCCTGACGCGACGGGCGGCAACCGGCCGACCTCGGCGATGGCAGCCCCCCAACCTCGCGCCGGCAGCTCACTCGACCTACCCGCCACCACCAGAGCCCCACAGGTGCCGCCCGTCCGTTCCTGTCCACAGGAACTGTCGGGTTTCGACAACCCCACCGTTGGCACCGGTCAGGCTCCGATGCATGACGCGCGCAGCTCAGGCTCCCCGACCGACGACGCCACGCCTGCTGATGGGGGACGTCCGCCACTGCCTGGATCCGCTCGCGGGCGACCATGAGAACGAGGCGGTCAAGGTTCGACGCGGCGCTGTCGCCGTCGTGCGGCGCGATCTTCGCGGTGCCGATCGGCAGCGTGAGCTCTACCGAGCGAGGAGCGTCGCGGTGCAGCAGCAGTCCCGATCGGTGCGGGCGCTGGCTCTCGAGTCGGCCGCGGCGTTCCACGGCCTCTACCTGTGGGAGTTTCCGACGACGGTGCCCGTGCTGTACCCGGGGCGTGCGAGCGGGGAGTCCGCCGACGACGTGGAGATCCACCGATTCTCGGTACGGTCCGACGACGTCGAGTCGATCGCCGGCATCCTCGTCACCACCCTGGAGCGGACCGCGATCGATCTCGCCCGGCTGCGCGACCCGGAGCACGCGATGGTTCCTCTGGATCACGCGTTCGCCAAGCTCTGCCACGCAGATCGGCGGGAGCGTGAGCGGGTGGACCGAGAGGCCGAGCTTCTGCGCGCCCGCCTGATCGGACGCCTCCGAGAGCACTTCGCCGGGGTTCGCGGCGTCCGGCGCGCCATCCGACTGATCCGCTGGGCCTCACCGTGGTCGGAGTCGGCGTGGGAGTCCCGCCTCCGGTGGATCGTGCTCACCTGGGGCGTGCGTGACGCGGTCCAGCAGTGCAGGATCGAGACCGAGCACCACCGCTGGTGGGTCGACCTCGCCATCAGGATCGGCACGTCGGACGACGGCCGGCCGCTGTGGCTCGTCGTCGAGTTCGACGGACGGACCAAGTACGGCACCGATCCCGCAGCGACGTCGGACGCCCTCGTTCGAGAGCGCCGACGGGACCGCGACCTGGAGCGAGCAGGGCACAAGGTCCTCCACCTCACCGCCGCGGAGGCCGCCGAGCCGTCCGTCGCGATCCGCCGCATCCGCGAACGCGTGCCGGACGGGACGGAGCTGGCCCTCGTCCCTGTCGTCGAGCTCATGAGCAGCGCACCAAGGCAGGTCCGGCCGGCGGAGAAGGTCCGGCGGGCGGAGAAAGCCCGGCCGGCGCAGCAGTCCCGGCCGGCGGAGGAGGTCCGGCGGTGAGCGCGCGCCCCGTGACTGGGGTTGCGCCGGAACCCTCCGGTGCCCCCAGCGGGACTCGAACCCGCACTGGGCCGGGTTTAAGCCGGCTGCCTCTGCCGTTTGGGCTATGGGGGCGCCCCCGGACCGCGGGGCAGGTGACCATCGTGCCGCACCGGTGGACTTCTGACCGGCCCCGACGACGAGCGACCCGCGAACAGTCCTGACCGGCCCCGACGACGAGCGACCCGCGAACAGTCCTGACCGGCCCCGACGACGAGCGACCCGCGAACAGTCCTGACCGGCCCCGACAAGACGTGACCCCCGAACCGGTCGGAGCGGCCCCTGCGAGACGTGACCCGCGAACGGGCCGGAGCGCCGCCGCCGAGTGGTTAGACTGCCGCCGATGCTCGTCACCGCCGAACTCAGCACCGCAGCCGAGACTGCGGTCTGCACGCTGCCGGTACACGTGGGGACCAACGGGCAGGTCTCGAGCTGGGGCGCCGCACTGGCGGGCATCCCGCCCACGGGCTGACGACGGCCGAACCCGCCCTCACCGGGCGCACACCTCGGCCGGAGGCAGACCAGTCCCCCCACACGACCTAGGCGGCACCGTTGCTCACCCTTGCTCTCCTGGCCACGCTCCTCGCGTGCGCGGCCGCGATCCCGCTCGGGCGCGTCCTCGGTCGCCGTGCCGGCCTCCCCCTGGCCCTCCCGCTGCTCGCCGGTGCCGGTCTGATCGTCGCCGCCTACGACGGCGTCGACGAGCCGGTCGGTGAGGTGTGGTCGTGGATGCCCACGCTCGGCATCGACCTGGCGCTGCGGCTGGACGGCCTGGCGCTGGTGTTCACGCTGCTCGTGCTCGTCATCGGTGCCGCCGTCCTGGTCTACTCGGCGCGCTACCTCGGCCACGGGACGCACTCGCGGTTCTACCTCCTCATGACGCTGTTCGCCGCGGCCATGACGCTCCTGGTGCTCTCGGACGACCTCGTCGTGCTGTTCGTCGCCTGGGAGATCACCACCCTGTGCTCCTTCTTCCTCATCTCCCGCTCGGGGCCGCACGCACACGAACCCGCGATCCGCACGCTGCTCGTCACGGTCGCCGGCGGGCTGAGCCTGCTCGCCGCCGTCGTCGTGATGATCGTGCAGACCGGCACGAGCAGGTTGAGCGAGGTCCTGGCCGACCCGGCGTGGACGGAGGACGCCACCTTCACGACGACGGTCGCAGTGCTGATCGCCGTCGCCGCCTTCACCAAGTCCGCGCAGTTCCCGTTCCAGGCGTGGCTGCCGGACTCGATGGTCGCCATCACGCCCGTCTCGACCTACCTGCACGCCGCCGCGATGGTCAAGGCCGGCATCTACCTGCTGCTGCGCTTCTCCCCCGCGCTGTCCGAGGTGCCGGTCTGGTCGTGGCTGCTCATCACGTCGGGCCTCGTCACGGCGCTCCTCGGAGCGGCGGGCGCGCTGCGCCGGCTCGACCTCAAGGAGCTGCTCGCCTTCTCGACGATCAGCCAGCTGGGCCTGCTCGTCGCCGCGATCGGCGTGGGGACCGAGGCCGCACTCACCGCGGCGGTCGTGCACACGATCGCCCACGCGCTGTTCAAGGCCACCCTGTTCATGCTCGTGGGCGTCATCGATCACGAGGCGGGCACCCGCGATCTCCGCGAGCTCGCGGCGATGCGGGTGCGCATGCCGGTGACCGTGGGCGCCGCGGCCGTCGCGGCGGCATCGATGGCGGGCGTGCCGCTCCTGCTGGGGTTCGTCTCCAAGGAGTCGCTGCTCGACGCGTTCCTCGCGGCCCCCGGTCCCGGCTGGGTCCCGATCCTCGTGACGACGGCGGCCGCCGCGACCTCCGTCCTCACGTTCGCCTACTCGGCCCGTCTCGTGCTGGGCGCCGCGGGGCGTGGCACCGGGCGCGACGCCCGGGAGGAGCACCGCCCGACCCGAACCACGCAGAGCCCGCAGACGCCGCCCGCACAGGTGCACGACGGCCACCCCGCATTCCTCGCCGCTCCCGTGCTCGGTGCGCTGGTGACTCTCGTGCTCGGCCTGGCGCCGGCGCTCCTGGACACCCTCGGCACCGCCGGCGCGAGCGGGGCCGTCGGCTCCGAGGTCGACGTCCACCTGGCCCTGTGGCACGGCCTGACGCCCGCACTCGGCGTGTCCGCCGCGGTGCTCACCCTCGGCACCGTCCTCGTGCTCGCGCGCCGTCGGGTCGACCGGCTGACCGGCCCGCTCGCCCTCCCGGTCTCCGGGCTCGACCTGGTCGACGCGATGCGGCGCGGCACCATCGCCCTCGGCACCGCGATCGGTCGCCTCACCGATCCGATGAGCCCGCGCCGGCACCTGGCGCTGCCGGCCGCCTCCCTCGCCGTGATCGCAGCCTGGATGCTCCTGCGGACCGACGGCCTGCCGGCCCTCGTGGGCGACCCCACCAGGCCGCTGGACTGGGTGCTCGTCGCCCTCGTCGTCGCCGGCGTGGTGGCGGCGGTGCGGGCGCGCTCCCGAGTCTCCGCCGTCGTCGTCACCGGCGTCGCCGGCTTCACCGTCAGCCTGTGGTTCGTCGTCCTCGGCGCCGCCGACGTCGCCCTGACCCAGCTGCTCGTCGAGATCCTCACCGTCTGCGTCATGGTGCTCCTGCTCCGCCGGCTGCCCGAGCACTTCCGCAGGTCCCCGCTCCGCCGGCGCGTCCCGGCCGCCGTCGTCGCCGTCGGGGCCGGCCTCGCCACGTTCGCCGGGGTCTTCGTCCTCACGGGTCGCCGCGAGCCGTCGACGGCGAGCACCTACTACCTGACCGAGGGCGAGGCGACGACCGGCGGCGCCAACATCGTCAACACGATCCTCGTCGACTTCCGTGCCCTCGACACCCTCGGCGAGCTCACGGTGCTCGGAGTCGCCGGCCTGGTGGTCGCCGTCGTGGTGAGATCCCGTCGCCTCACGCCCATCCGCCCGTCCCCGATCGACGCCCGCTCCCCGATCGCCGACGCGCGGGAGAACACCGTGTTCGTCCGGACCGTGGCACGCCTCGTCGGCCCGCTCGCCGTGGTCCTGTCCGCCGTCCTCCTCCTGCGTGGCCACCAGGAGCCCGGGGGCGGGTTCATCGCGGCCCTCGTCGGCGGCGCAGGGTGTGCGCTCCTCTACCTCGCCGCCCCCTCGGACCGGTCGGCACCGATCCGCTGGCCCTACCTGCTGCTCACGGGCCTCGGCATCGTGATCGGCGCAGGTTCGGGACTCGCCGGATACCTCGACGGCTCGTTCCTGGCCCCGCTGTCGGTCGAGGTCCTCGGGTACAAGCTCATGTCGTCGCTCATCTTCGACATCGGCGTCTACCTCGCCGTCCTCGGAGTCGTCCTGGCCTCTTTCAACCTCCTGGGCCGGCCGGGCTCGGAGGATGCACGACGCCCGGCGCACGGCCCTCCGGCGGAGCCCGCCGATGCAGCGAAGGAGAACGCACGATGACCGTCGCCATCACCGCCGCGGTGCTCGTCGCCGGCGCCGTCTATCTCATGATGCAGCGCGAGCTGCTGCGCGTCGTCCTGGGCTTCGTCCTGCTCGGCCACGCCGCCAACCTGGTCCTCATCGCGGCGGGCGGGACCTCACGTCGGGGCCTGCCGTTCGGCACCCCGGACGACCCGTCCACGGCCGCCGACCCGCTCCCCCAGGCGTTCGTCCTCACCGCGATCGTCATCGCCTTCTCGATCACCGTCGTCATGCTCGTCCTGGCCGTGGCCGGCGGCGAGGACGACGACACGGACGACGGCGCCGGCCAGGACGACGACGACACGGACCCCGAGCACGTCGGCGCGGTGGACCCGGGCTCCGGCGGCGACGCCGACCGGGACCAGGACCGTGTCGCGGCCCGCCCCGTGGAGCAGGACGACGCCGCACGCCGGACGTCCGACCGGTCCCACGACGAGAGGGCGGTGACCTCGTGAACGCCGCCGCGCTGCCGCTGTTCGTCGCCGTCCCGCTCCTCGTCGGCGGGCTGCTCGTGATCGTCGGCGACCGCCGACGTCTCCAGGCCGCGACGACCTTCACGGTCCTGGTGGCGTCCCTCGCCGGGGCCGTTGCGCTCGTGGCGGGACTCCGCGACGGCGGGGCGATCGCCCACGGGGTCGGGATGTGGGAGACGGGGATCGCCATCCCGTTCGTCGCCGACATGTTCTCCGCGCTCATGCTGGTCGTCACCGGCATCCTCACCGTCGCGTGCACCGCCTTCGCCCACGCGTCCGGGCGCGCGGGCTCGCGCTTCTTCGGACCGCTGGTCCTCGTGCTCACGGCGGGCGTCAACGGCATCCTGCTCACGGGCGACCTGTTCAACATGTTCGTCTTCATCGAGGTCATGGTGCTGCCGGCGTACGGCCTGTACGTGCTGGCGCGCCCGGGCTCCGCCACCCGGCGGCAGATCGCCGGCGCCCGCCTCTTCGTCACGGTCAACATGCTCACGTCCACGCTCTTCGTCGCCGGCGTCGGCCTCGTGTACGGCGTGGCCGGCACCGTCAACCTCGCGGAGCTGCAGGGGGCCGCCGCGGAGAACCCCTTCGTGGCGGCCGCGGGCGCCGTGTGCCTGTTCGCGCTGAGCATCAAGGCCGCCGTCGTCCCGGTGCACGGCTGGCTCTCCAAGGCGTACCCGGGGACCTCGCCGGCCGTCACCGCGCTGTTCTCCGGACTCAACACGAAGGTCGCGATCTACGCGATCTACCGGATCTACGCCGTCCTCTTCGACGGCGACGCGCAGTACCTGTGGATCGGCGTGGTGCTGTTCTCCGCCACGATGGTGCTCGGCGTGCTCGGCGCCGTGGGCGAGACGACCACGCGCTCCATCCTCGCCTTCCACATGGTCAGCCAGATCGGCTACATCCTCCTCGGGGTCGCCCTGTTCACCCTCGGCGGGCTCACCGCCGGGATCTTCTACCTGCTGCACCACATGATCGTGAAGGCCTCCCTCTTCCTGTCGACCGGAGCGATCGAGGTCCGCCACGGCACGGGGCGGATCGGCGCGCTGAGCGGGATGGCGCGGCGGGAGCCCGTGCTCGCGATCGCCTTCTTCGTCGCAGCGCTCTCGCTCGCCGGCATCCCGCCGTTCTCCGGGTTCGTGGCCAAGCTCTCGCTCATCACCGCATCGGTGGGTGCCGGTCAGATCGGGGCCGTCGTCGTCATGCTCGTCGTCAGCCTCGTCACGCTGCTGTCGATGCTGAAGATCTGGTCGGGCGTGTTCTGGGACCGAGCACCCGACACCGCCGGGCGGAGCACCGCCGAGGAGGCGGACGGGACCCCCACCGGGCCCACGGGCACCCATGGCCGCTCGACGCCGGGGACTGTGACAGCGCCGGGGACAAGGGCGGCGACGGCAACGGCAGGCACAGCGACCGAGGCGACCACCACAGAGGCGCGAAACGCCGCCACGACCGACGACGGACGACGCATCGGTGCCGCCCTGGCCGCCCCGGCCGTGGTCCTCGCTGCCATCACGGTCGCCCTCGGGCTCGGTGGTGAGGTCCTCCTCGACCTCTCGGAGACAGCCGCCCAGGGCCTGCTCGACACCTCCGCGTACGTCGAGGCGGTGCTCGGTCGATGAGCTGGCTGACCTGGCCCTTCCGCATCCTGTGGTTCGCCCTGTGGTACGCGTGGCAGCTGGTCACGTCCAACGTGGCCGTGCTCAAGGACAATCTCACCCCGGGGCAGGACTCGACCCCGGGCATCGCCCGGTTCGCCACCAGGTGCCGAACGGATCTGGAGGTCACGCTGCTCGCCGCGCTCATCACCCTGACCCCGGGCACCCTGACGATCGGCACCGAGCGCGCAGGGCCGGGAGACACGCGTGTCCTGTACGTGCACGGTCTGTACAGCGCGACCGCCGAGGAGATGTGCGTCGAGCTGCGCGACATGGAGTCCCACCTCCTGCGCGCGGTGCGACGTCAGGAGGAGGCTCCGTGACCGGCATCGTCATCGCCATCGTCATCGTCGGGGTGACCGCGCTCGTGGCCACCTATCGGATGCTCGTCGGCCCGAGCGACGCGGACCGGGCCGTCGGTGCCGACCTGCTGACCTTCGGGGTCATCGGTCTGGTCGTGCTCGGCGGGGTGCTCACCGCCATGACCTACGCCTTCGACCTCCTCCTCGTCGTCGCGCTCGTGGCGTTCCTCAGCGCGATCTCGCTCGGACGTGCACTGACGAGGGGGCAGCGATGACGGAGATGGCGGCGGTGGTGGGCAACGTCGTGGTGGTCGTCGGGGCGCTCGTCTTCGCGACGGCCGGGCTCGGCATCGTCCGGTTCCCCGACGTGTACACCCGGATCTCGGCCGTCGGGACGGCCGGCGGCTTCGGCATCATCCTCGTGGTGGTCGGGTGCGTGCTCGTCGCGCCGTCGTGGCGCAACCTCGTGCTGGCGATCCTCGTCGTCGGCCTGCACCTGGCGACGTCGTCGGTGGGCACCATGGTCGTGGCCCGCTCCGCGTACCTCACCGGTGTCCCCCTCCTGCGCAAGAGCTTCGACGAGCTCGCGGACGAGACGGGACGCCGGGCCGAGACCCACGGGGCCGGCCCGGGCACGGACACCGACGACGCCGCGCGCCCGGACCGTCCCGCATCCTGACGCGCGCCCGCGTCCCGGGACGGTGCCGCGACCTCTCAGAGCGGCCCCAGGACCTCGCGCGGGTCCGCCCGCAGCGCGAGCGTGTCGAGCACCGGGAGCAGCCGGCGCTCCTCGTATCGGAAGTGGGACTCCATGATCGCGGCGAGGCCCTCGAGGTGCCGGTCCAGCTCGGCGGGCGACGCGGGGCGCTCCACCGCTGCCTGCAGACCGGCGATGAGGTACCCCATCATCGAGTGGTCCTGCTCCAGCCGCCGCAGCGTGTCCCGGAGGTCGGGCCGGGCGGCGGCGATCGCGGGAAACAGCGAACGGTCCTCACCCTCGTGGTGGCCCGTCAGCGCGGTGCAGAAGCCGTGGCAGAACAGCAGCAGCTCCCGCGTGGCGGGCGCCGCCTCCTCGCCGTGGGCGACGGCCCCCCGGGTCACCCGCAGCGCCTCGCGGAGCCTGTCGTGCACCGCTCGCAGCTCGCGTCCCCAGGCGACGAGCCTGGCCTTCTCGTCCTCGGCGTCGCGAGAGGTGGTCCCGCCCTCAGTCACGTGAGGGCGAAGGGATCGACGACGACATCGTCGGCCTCCTTCGTGTCCGGCGCCTCCATGCCTGGCACGGTCTGCCACCGGCACGCGACGCTCGGGGCAGGTTAGCCGAGAACCCTCACTCGTCGGACAGAACCCCGCTCACCGCGTCGGGCAGAAAGCCCCTCACTCGCCGGGAAGCGCGACGCGTCAGGCGAGGGCGATCGCGATCCCGTCGAGGATGTCGTGCTCGGAGGTGACGACGCCCGCGGTCCCGGTCCCCGAGGTCCGCTCGGACACGTAGCGCACGACCTCGCTCCACACGAGGGCTCCCCCACCGATGACGTCGATGCGACCGGGGTGCATGAACGGCATGGCGGCGCGCTCCTCGCGGGTCGCGGACAGCAGCGAGTCGCAGGCGGCCAGCACCGCGTCCTCGGGAAGGACGGAGCCGTGGATGCGCGCGGGGTCGTAGGCGTCCAGTACCAGCGCGTGGGCGGTGACGGTCGTGACGGACCCGGCGACCCCGACGAGCGAGCGGACGTCGTCGAGCGGGAGCGCGGCCGACTCGAGCAGCCGGCGCACGTCGGCGCGGGCGGCTGCCTCCTGCTCGGCGCTCGGCGGGTCGCCCGCGAGGTGCCGCTCGGTGAGGCGGACGCACCCCATGTCGAGCGAGACGGAGGCCTCGGGAACGGGCGAGCGCGGGTCGCCGACGACGAGCTCGGTGCTCCCGCCTCCGATGTCCACCACCACGACCGGTCCGGGCGTGCCCTCCGGCAGCACCGACGTCGCACCCGCGAACGACAGCGCCGCCTCGGCCTCGCCGGTGACGACCTCGGGCTCGACGCCGAGGATCCCGCGGATCCCGTCGACGAAGTCCTGTCGGTTCTCGGCGTCCCGCGTCGCGGAGGTGGCGACGAACCGGATCCGCTCGGCGCCGTGCCGCTCGCACAGCCGCGCGTAGTCGCGGGCGGCGTCGAAGGTCCGCGCGAGGGCCTCGTCGGAGAGCCGGCCGGTCCGGTCGACACCCTGGCCGAGGCGGACGACCCGCATCTCGCGGACCACGTCGTCGAGTGCCGCGCCGCCCGCGCCCGGTACGTCCGCGACGAGGAGGCGGATGGAGTTGGTCCCGCAGTCGATCGCTGCCGCTCGTGTCACCGGGTCATGCTGTCACGCGCCGCCGACACCGTGCTCAGCAGGTGCAGGTCGCGGGACTCCACATGCCGCGCGCGGCGAGCACGTCGAGCGTCTCGTCGCCGAAGGGGTTGACGCCCCGGCCGACCGCGAGCGAGTGGGCGAGCAGCGCGTGCAGGCACTTGACCCGCTCGGGCATGCCGCCGGCGGAGATACCGGCGATCTCCTCGACGTGGCCGAGCTCGCCGCGTCGGGCGAGGTAGTCCTCGTGCGCGGCCGCGTAGGCGGAGGCGAGCTCGGCGTCGTCGGCGAGGCGGGCCTGCATGTCCGCCATGAGGTGCTCGGCCTCGAGCGTGGAGACTGCCCGGGCCGCGGGCGGGCACGTGAGGTAGAAGGTGGTGGGGAACGGCGTGCCGTCCTCGAGCCGGGGCGCGGTGCGCACGACCGTCGGACGTCCGTGCCGGCACCGCGCGGCGATGGAGACGACACCGCGGGGCACCCGGCCGAGCTGGTCGCGCAGCGCGTCGAGATCGGCCGGGTCGACGGCATCCGGCGGCACGGGACGGTCCGGCACGTCAGTCCGCCAGCGGGTCCGAGGACGGCAGCTCCTGCTGGCTCGGCGACTCCGGCGGCAGGTCGGGCTCGGGGAGATCACCCTCGCGCTCGGCCTCCTCGCCCGGCGTCTCGCCAGGGATCGCGCCGGCCTCCTCGACGGACTCCTGGAGGTTGAGGTACCAGGGGCGCGACGCGGCGATGGCGTCCTCGCGCGCAGCCTCCTCGACCTCCTCCTGCGATCGTCCGCCGGTCACCGACTCGGGGTCGACGACGACGAACGGCGTCTGCCCCGGCATCGTGTACCCGAGGCGCGCGCGTGCCTGCGACTGGACGTAGGCGGGGTCGTCCCACAGGGCGAGCTCGTCCGTGAGGCGCTGCTCCTCGTCCTCGGCGCGCGCGAGCGCGTCCTCCGCGCTGCGCAGCTGCTCGGCCTGCACGAGGGCGTGGCGGGCGGTCGGCGCGACGATGGCGAAGGCGACCAGCAGCACGAGCACGAGGGCGAGGGCGCGCAGGGAGAGGATCGGACGTTCGCCGTCGGCGGTGGCGATCGCGAGGCGGCGGTTGCCGCGCGGCCCTCCGCCGGCCCCGCCGGCAGCAGGTCGCGAGGTACCGCGCGAGCCGCCCGCTGCGGACCCGTTGGTGGTGGTGCGGCCGCGCCCCGTCGCCGGGCGACCGGCGTGCGTGGTGCCGGACGCGGTGCGCGTTCCGGGGCGCGAGCGGGCGCCGCGCGCCGACGACGATCGGGGCGCTCCGGGCTTGCGCGGTGCTGCGGGCGGACGACTCACCGCGTCATCGTCCCCCACGCGTCCCGCAAGGTGGTGGACCGCCGGGTCGCGAGTCGCCCGCTACCGGACGGACCCGGCCTGCCGTCGGCACCCTCGACGGTGCTGCAAGGACCTGCCGACAGTGCGGTCAGGACGCGCCGACGATGCCGGCGAGACCTGCCGAGAGTGCGGTCGGGGCGGCCCGACCGCACTCTCGGCGAGGAGACGGTCCGGTCAGGCCTGGTGGCGGGGGAAGGCGCCGCGGCCGGCGTACTCCGCCGCCTCGTCCAGCTCCTCCTCGATGCGGAGCAGCTGGTTGTACTTCGCCACGCGCTCGCCGCGCGCCGGCGCCCCGGTCTTGATCTGACCGGAGTTCACGGCCACCGACAGGTCGGCGATCGTCACGTCCTCGGTCTCGCCCGAGCGGTGCGACACCATCGCCGTGAAGCCGCTGCGCTGCGCGAGCGCGACGGCGTCGAGCGTCTCGGTGAGCGAGCCGATCTGGTTGACCTTGACGAGCAGCGAGTTGGCCGCCTTCTCGGCGATGCCGCGGGCCAGGCGCTCGGGGTTGGTGACGAACAGGTCGTCGCCGACGATCTGCACCTTGTCCCCGACCGCAGCCACGAGGCTGCTCCACGCGCCCCACTCGTCCTCGCTCAGCGGGTCCTCGATGGACACGAGCGGGTAGTCCGCCACGAGCTGCTGGTAGTAGGCCACCATCTCGTCGCTCGAGGTCGACTTCCCCTCGAACTGGTAGGCGCCGTCGGAGAAGAACTCCGTGGAGGCGACGTCGAGCGCGAGGGCGATGTCCGTGCCGGCCGAGAGGCCGGTCGTGGAGACGGCCTCGAGGATGAGGTCGAGCGCCTCGCGGTTGGAGCCGAGGTTCGGCGCGAAGCCACCCTCGTCGCCCAGGCCGGTGGCCAGCCCGCGCTGCTTGAGCACGGACTTCAGCGCGTGGTAGACCTCCGCACCCTGGCGCAGGGCGTCAGCGAACGTGCCCGCGCCGATCGGCGCGATCATGAACTCCTGGATGTCCACGTTGGAGTCGGCGTGGGAACCACCGTTGAGGATGTTCATCATCGGGACCGGCAGCAGGTGCGCGTTCGGGCCGCCGATGTAGCGGTAGAGCGGCAGGCCCGCGGACTCGGCCGCGGCCTTGGCGACGGCGAGGGAGACGCCGAGGATCGCGTTGGCGCCGACCTTGCCCTTGTTGGCCGAGCCATCGAGGTCGAGGAGGGTCTGGTCGATGAGGCGCTGCTCGGAGGCCTCGAGGCCGAGGATCTCGGGGGCGAGGATCTCCAGCACGTTGTCGCGCGCCTGCTGCACGCCCTTGCCGCCGTAGCGCTTGTCGCCGGCGTCACGAAGCTCGACGGCCTCGAACGCGCCGGTCGACGCGCCGGAGGGGACGGCGGCGCGGGCGACGATTCCGTCGTCCAGCCCGATCTCGACCTCGACCGTCGGGTTGCCCCGGGAGTCGAGGATCTCGCGTGCCGCTACTTCGAGGATGGTGGCCACAGGTTCTCCTTGTGTCGGGGATGCCCGGATGATGTCGGGCTCCACGCTAGTACCCGGGCGCGCCGCGGACAGGGCCGTCCGTCCCGGCGGGAGAGGGTGCACGGGTCCGGCGACGAACGTCACCGATGCGCGCCGCGCACCGGCCGGGCCGGCAGCCGTCGGGCAGCGAGATCAGGTCCGGCCCTGCAGCGGGATCAGGGCCGCTCTCCCCGACCGGTCACGGCGCGACCGGCATCTCCGCGTCCGACGGCGCGGCCTGCAGCCACGGGTGCGCGGGCGCCGCGTACTGCCCGGTCTCGATGGTGCCGTACCGAGGGTTGAGCTCGATGTCGACCTCGCCCAGCTGCTCGGAGAGCTGCGCGGACAGCTCGGGGTCGTTCTGCAGCTGCCCGCCCACCATGAGGGACTCGACGATGTCCAGCGTCTGGGGCAGGTACTCGCCGTCGGGCGTGTAGCCGCTCTGCTCGGTCAGCGTCGCGAGCTGGTCCTGGACGTCGGCGTCGGAGACCGTGAGGCCGTTCTCGGCCGCGACCCGGACGAACGTCTCGGAGTAGGCGTAGTTGAGGACCGCGTCGACGGTGGTCAGGGGCTGCCCGAACACTCCCGAGAGCTCGCCCGCGACGGACTGGGCCTCCCGCTCCGACAGCTCCTCGCCGTCGATGACGGCCGCGGTACCGGGATTGGCCGAGCAGCCGGCGAGCAGAGCGCCGAGCGCGAGAGCCGGCAGGACCGCCGGTCGGATGGTGCGAGCCACAGTTCCTCCTGATCGTCCACGCCCCCGGCACGGCCGTGGGCGACCCCCATGCTATCCGCGTCGGCGACGCGGTCGGCGCGGCCCCGACGTCGCGGCCAGCACGACGCCGATGCCCGCCAGCGCGAGCGTGGTCACCGTGGCGACGCGGACGAGCCAGGGTTGCAGGCCCAGCGGCAGCTCGGCGGCGCTGACGACCTCGAAGGGCGGCTTCGACGAGCCGTCCGACGCGGCGGAGCCGTCGAGCAGCCCGCCGCTGCCCGCCTCGGCCGGCGCCGACCCGCCGGAACCGGCGTCGTCGGAGGCTGCTTCGTCGGGCTCGCTCGTCGATCCGGACCCGTCGGGCTCGCTCGTCGCGGTGGCGGCAGGGGAGGCGGCGACCGGACCCGCCCCGGCGGCGTGCGCCGCACCGGCCGCGTCGTCGCCCGCCGGTGCGGCGACCAGCAGGACGGCGGTCAGCAGGGCGGCGCCCAGGGGCGGGACGAGAGCCGGGCGACCGGCGCACTCACGGGAGGTCCGCACGGACCCAGCATCGCACCGTCCGGCGGTCATGCTCCTGCGGCGGCGGCCTGGACCGGCGTGCCGATGAGCGCGACGACCTGCTCGACCCACTCGAGGAGGTCGACGTCGCTGAGCGGCCGACCACCCACGGGCTGCGTGAGCGGCCACGGCACGAGCGCGGTGCGCACGGCAGGCTTGAGGACGGTCCCGCGATGGACGCGGGTGAGCCGCAGGGACTGCGACTCGGCGAGCTCGACCGGGAAGAACCGCACGTTCTTCCCCTGGGCGGTGATCTCCTGCACGCCGGCCGCGCGGGCGTGCGCGCGGAGCCGTGCGACGGCGAACAGCCGCTCGACGCTCGGCGGCACGGGCCCGTACCGGTCGACGAGCTCGGCGCGGACCGAGTCCAGGGTCTCGTCGTCGTCGGCGGCGGCGATCTTCGCGTAGACCTCGAGTCGCAGGCGCTCGGTGTCGACGTAGTCCGTGGGCACGTGGGCGTCGACGGGCAGCTCGACGCGGACGTCGACCCGCTCGGGCTCGACCTTCCCGTCGCGCCAGGCGGCCACGGCCTCCGAGATCATCCGGACGTACATGTCGAAGCCGACGCCCTCGATGTGCCCGGACTGGTCGGAGCCGAGCAGGTTCCCGGCCCCGCGGATCTCCAGGTCCTTCATCGCCACCTGGATGCCGGCGCCCAGCTCGGTGTGCGAGGCGATGGTGGCGAGGCGGTCGTGGGCGGTCTCGGTCAGCGGCTTGTCCGGGTCGTAGAGGAAGTACCCGTAGGCGCGCTCCCGCCCGCGACCCACGCGGCCGCGCAGCTGGTGGAGCTGGGAGAGGCCGAACGTGTCGGCGCGCTCGACGATCAGGGTGTTCGCGTTGGCGATGTCCAGGCCGGTCTCGATGATCGTCGTGCAGACCAGGACGTCGATGGACCGCTCCCAGAAGTCCTGGATGACGGCCTCGAGCTGGTGCTCGTTCATCTGGCCGTGCGCGACCCCGATCCGCGCCTCCGGGACGAGCTCGGCGAGGTGCTGCGCGGTCGCGTTGATCGAGCGGACCTTGTTGTGGACGTAGAACACCTGGCCCTCGCGCAGGAGCTCGCGGCGGATCGCGGCGCCGACCTGCTTGTCCTCCTGCGGCCCGACGTAGGTGAGGATCGGGTGCCGCTCCTCGGGCGGGGTGGCGAGGGTCGACATCTCCCGGATGCCGGTGACCGCCATCTCGAGGGTGCGCGGGATCGGCGTGGCGGACATCGCCAGCACGTCGACGTTCGTCCGCAGCTGGGTGAGCGTCTCCTTGTGCTCGACGCCGAAGCGCTGCTCCTCGTCGATGACCACCAGTCCGAGCTCCTTGAACCGCACCTGGCCGGTGAGCAGGGTGTGGGTCCCGATGACGACGTCGATCGACCCGGCCAGCAGCCCGTCGCGGACCTCCTTGGCCTCGGCCGCGCTCTGGAACCGCGACAGGGCCGCGACCCGCACCGGGAAGCCCGCGTACCGCTCGGAGAACGTGTCGAGATGCTGGTTGACGAGCAGCGTCGTGGGGACGAGGACCGCCACCTGCTTGCCGTCCTGGACGGCCTTGAAGGCGGCGCGCACGGCGATCTCCGTCTTGCCGTAGCCGACGTCGCCGGAGATGAGGCGGTCCATCGGCATGGCCTTCTCCATGTCGGCCTTGACGTCGTCGATCGCGCCGAGCTGGTCGGGGGTCTCCGTGTACGGGAAGGCGTCCTCGAGCTCGCGCTGCCACGGGGTGTCCGGACCGAAGGTGTGGCCGACCGTCGCCTGCCGCGCGGCGTAGAGGCGCACGAGCTCGCCGGCGATCTCGCGGACGGCCTTGCGGGCCTTGCGCTTGGCCGCCGCCCAGTCCGAGCCGCCCATCTTGTTGAGCGCGGGCGCCTCTCCCCCGACGTACCGGGAGACCTGGTCGAGGGAGTCGGTCGGGGCGAAGAGCCGGTCGCCGGGCTGACCCCGCTTCGACGGCGCGTACTCGATGACGAGGTACTCGCGCGTGGTCGCGGTCTCGCCCTTGCCGACGGTGCGGGAGACGAGCTCGACGAAGCGGCCCACCCCGTGCTGGGAGTGCACGACGAGGTCGCCCGGACGCAGCGACAGCGGGTCGACCGCGGTGCGGCGGCGGGCCGGCATCTTGCGCATCTCGCGCGTCGAGCTGCCGGGCCGGCCGGTGAGGTCGGACTCGGTGAGGACGGCGAGCCGCCGGGCCTCGACGACGAAACCACGGTCGAGTCCCGGGTGGGTGATCGTCACGAGCCCCGGCTCGGGGGCCTCGGGCAGGTCGCCGACCAGACGCGCGGGGACGTCGGCCTCGGCGAGCGAGTCGCGCAGGCGCCGGGCCGGGCCGGCGCCCTGGGTGGTCAGCAGGATGCGCCACTCGTCGTGGACGAGCGCGGCGAGGTCCTGCAGCGCGCCGGCGACGTCACCGCGGTAGCGCCGGGTCTCGCGCGCGGCGACGCTGCGGGTGTCGTCGTCGGGGCCGGCCGTGGCGTCAGCGACGGTCGCCGCGCCGGAGCCCGTAGCGCCGCCGGTGGTCTCCTCGGCGGGGCGCACCGGCGCGGCGAGGGTCTCGTCGTCGAGCGCGTCGTCGGTGGGCAGCGAGCTGACGCTCCACCAGCCCTGCCCCCTCGTCAGGGCGAGCGCGCGGGCCTCGGCGAGCTCCGCGAACGCCGCGGCCCGCAGGTCGAGCGGCACCTCGGCGCCGGACGCGGCCGAGGTCCAGGCCGCGGCGAGGAACTCCTCGGTGGTGGCGGCGAGGTCGGCGGCCCGGCGACGGATCCGCTCGGGGTCGACGAGGACGACCAGCGCCCGCTCCGGCAGGAGGTCGAGGAGGGGCTCGAGACCGTCCGCGAGCACCGGGCTCAGCGCCTCCATGCCCTCGACGGCGACGCCCTCGGCGATGCGCTCGAGCATCGGCGCGGCCGACGGGACGGTGGCGACGAGGGACCGGGCACGCTCGCGGACCTCGGGCGTGAGCAGCAGCTCGCGGCAGGGCGGCGCCCACAGCCCCTCCTCCGCGACCTCGAGGCTGCGCTGGTCCGCCACCGAGAAGCGGCGGATCTCCTCGACGTCGTCGCCGAAGAGCTCGAGGCGCAGCGGGTGTGGGTCGGTCGGGGGGAAGACGTCGACGATGCCGCCGCGCACGGCGTACTCCCCGCGCCGCTCGACCATGTCGGTGCGCGTGTAGGCGGCGGCCTCGAGGGCGCGCACGAGGTCGTCCAGGCCGACCGTGTCCCCGACCTGCACCCGCACGGGCTCGAGGTCGGCGAGCCCGCGCACGACGGGCTGCAGCAGGGCGCGCACCGGCACGGTGACCACGCTGGGCCGGGCGGTGCGCGGCTCGGGGCCGGGATGGACGAGTCGGCGCAGCGTGGCCAGGCGCCGGGCCACGGTGTCCGAGCGCGGTGAGAGCCGCTCGTGCGGGAGCGTCTCCCAGGCCGGGAAGGTCGCGACGTCGTCGGCGGGGAGGAACTCGCGCACACCGGCGGCGAGGTCGTCGGCGTCGCGGCCGGTGGCGGTGACGAGCACGACCGGGCGACCGGTGGCGGCGAGCTCCGCCGCCAGCGCGGGGCGGATACCGACGGGTGCGGTGGTCGCGCGGTGCGGCTCGAGGACGGGGGCCGAGGCGGCCGCGACGAGCGCGGCGATCGCCGGGTCCTCGCGCAGCAGGGGAAGCAGTCCGGTGAGGGACACGTGTCCTCCGGTCGAGGAAGTGGGGAGCGGGAGGCAGTCTACGACCGGCACCGCGTCAGCCGCCCGGGGGTCCGGGCCCGCGACCGCCGACGGGCGGCGGCGTCGTCAGTCCGCCGTGTGCAGCCGCATCTGGGTCCTCTGCAGACCCTCGGCGACGACGTCGGCGACCGTGTCGCCGGCGATCTCCAGCGTGACTCCGAGCTCGCCGTGCTCCGCGGCGGAGAAGTTCTGCAGCACGTAGTCGGCCGCGTCCATCCGGCCCGGGGGGCGGCCGATACCCACGCGCAGCCGGGCGTAGTCCTTGGTGCCCAGCGCCCGGGTGATCGAGCGCAGGCCGTTGTGGCCACCCTCGCCGCCGCCGACCTTGAGGCGGAGCGAGTCGGGGGCGAGGTCGAGCTCGTCGTGCGCCACGAGGATCCGGCCCGGCTCGATCGAGTAGAACTGCGCGAGCGCGGCGACCGGCGGGCCCGAGACGTTCATGTACGTGCCCGGCCGGGCGAGGATCACGCGCGGGCCCGGGACGCCACCGGGGCCGGTACCCAGCCTCGTGTCGGCGACGCTCGCCCGGGACCTGTGGGTGGTGAGCTCGGCGCCGGCGCGGCGCGCGAGGAGCTCGACGATCATCTGGCCCACGTTGTGCCGGTTGCCCGCGTAGCGCGGACCGGGATTGCCGAGCCCGACGACGAGCCACAGGTCGCTGTCAGCCACGCGCGCTCATCTCCTTGCGCAGGGGCCGGCGCGCGCCGGCCCACGGATAGGGCCGCCCCGGCCCGCGTGGGCCGGGGCGGAAAGGGGTCAGTCCTCGCCGTCGGAGGAGGACTCGCCCTCGGCGGACTCGTCGGAGCCGCCCTCGGTCTGCTCGCCCTCGGTCTCCTCGTCGCCCTCGGCGGCCGGGGTCTCGAGGTCGGACTCGTCGACGCGCGGCACCGTGACGACGACGACCGGGGTCTCCGGGTCGTCCTCGAACGTGGCGCCGGGGATCGCCGGGAGGTCCTCCACGCGGACGGTGTGCCCGTCCTCGAGACCCTCGATGTCGACGACGACGCTCTCCGGGATGGCGGTCGCGTCGGCCGTGACGGTGAGCGTCTGGCTCTCGACGGTGTGGATCGTGCCGGGGAAGGTCTCGCCCTCGGTGTGCACGGCGATGTCGACGGTGACCTTCTCGCCCTTGCGGACGATGAGGAGGTCGACGTGCTCGATGGAGCGCTTGACCGGGTCCACCTGGACGTCCTTGGTCAGCGCGAGCTGCTCGCTGCCCTCGATGTCGAGGGTGAGCAGGGCGTTGGCGTTGCCGCGCAGCGCGAGGAACGTGTCGTGCGCCGGCAGCGAGAGGTGCTGCGGCTCGGTGCCGTGGCCGTACAGGACGACGGGGATGCGGCCCTCGCGGCGGGTGCGGCGGGCCGCGCCCTTGCCGAACTCGGTCCGGACGGCGGCGGTGATGACGGTCTTGTCGGCCATGCGTGCTCCAAAGGGGGTTCGTGGCGGGACGGGGCGGCGGGCCTCGGCGCGGGACGGCGGACGGACGCGCGTGGCTCCGCCGCGTCGAATCACGGACGACCGGACCAGCGGTCCGGATGCGGGCACCAGCCCGTCCGTCGTCCCTCGCCGAGGCAACCACAGGAGTCTAGCGGCTCGTCGGGCGGGCGACAGGCCCCCGCGCTGCGGCCTGCGGCACACTGGGCCCTGTCGGCGCCGCGGGGGTCCCGGCGCGCCGGCGCACGGGCACCCCGGTCCCGCGGGGGTCCCGGCGTACCGAGGAGGAGACATGACGACGACGGAGCGCGTGCACGTGACCACCGACGCAGGGCCGATGCCCGCCGACCTGCTGCGGCCCGACGCCGGGTCGGGCGGGGCCGACGCCGGGTCGCGCCCCTCCCCCGGTGCGGGACCTGCGCGGGCGGGCATCGTCGTCGTGCAGGAGATCTTCGGGGTGACCGGGTACGTGCTCGACCGGGCCGCCGACCTCGCCGCGCTGGGCTACACGGTGCTTGTGCCGCACCTGTTCTGGCGCTCGGGCGACGAGGTCGTCGAGGGCGGCGGGCAGGCCGAGCTGGCGCGGGCGATGGAGCTGGCGGGCGCCACGGACTGGGCGGGCGCCGTGTCGGACACCCGGGAGGCGCTCGCGCACCTGCGCGGGCTCGTGGGGGACGGGTCCGTCGGGCTGCTCGGGTTCTGCTGGGGCGGCGGGGTCGCGTTCGACGCCGCGTCGCGGGAGGTCGACGCCGTCGACGCCCTCGTGGCGTACTACGGCTCGGCGCTGCCGGCGCTGCTCGACCGCGCGCCGGAGGTCACCGCGCCGTCCTTGCACCACTGGGGCACCGAGGACACCTTCATCCCGGTGGAGCAGGTCGACCTCATCGAGGCCGCCGTGGCGCGCGACGGCGTCCGGCTCGTGCGGCATCCCGGCGCCGGGCACGCGTTCGACAACCCGCTCCCGGAGTTCCACCACGCGCGGGCGTCGGCCGACGCGTGGGCGACGACGACGGACTGGCTCGCCGGGACCTTGGCTGCCGGGCGGAGCTGACCGGGACTACCAGCGGCACCGCCCCGGCAGCCCGTCGAGCTGGACCGGAACGGGTCCAGATCGACCGCGCAGAGGTCATGCTCGGACCACAACAGTCGAGCTCGGCGAGGAGTGTGCCGCGAGGTCGGGCGGCAGGGAAGCCGCACGTGCAGATCCGACCTAGGAGCGTCCCTCGAACAGCGAGGTGACCGACCCGTCGTCGAACACCTCACGGATCGCCCGGGCCAGCAGCGGGGCGATCGGGAGCACAGTGAGCTGCGGGAAGTCCTTGGCGATCGGCAGGGTGTCGGTGACGACGATCTCGCGCGCGCCGCAGTCGGACAGCCGCTGCGTCGCCGGGTCGGACAGCACACCGTGCGTGGCGGCGACGATGACGTCCTTCGCCCCCGAGGCGAGGCAGACCTTGACGGCCTCGGCGATCGTGCCGCCCGTGTCGATGAGGTCGTCGACGAGCACGGCCGTGCGCCCCTCGATGTCGCCGACCACCCGGTTCGCCACGGCCTGGTTCGGCCGTGTGATGTCACGGGTCTTGTGGACGAACGCCAGCGGCACGCCGCCGAGCTTCTCCGCCCACTGCTCGGCGACCCGGATGCGACCGGCGTCCGGCGACACGACGGCGGCGCTGGAGAGGTCGATCCGCCCGCGCACGTAGTCCACGAGGATCGGCATGGCGAAGAGGTGGTCGACCGGTCCGTCGAAGAAGCCCTGCGTCTGCGACGCGTGCAGGTCCACGCTCATCAGCCGGTCGGCGCCGGCGGTCTTGTACAGGTCGGCGACCAGACGCGCCGAGATCGGCTCCCGCCCGCGGTGCTTCTTGTCCTGCCGGGCGTAGGGGTAGAACGGCGCGACCACCGTGATGCGCTTGGCCGAGGCCCGCTTGAGCGTGTCGACCATGATCAGCTGCTCCATGAGCCACTGGTTGATCGGCGTGGTGTGGGACTGCAGGACGAAGGCGTCGGTGCCGCGCACGGACTCGTCGAACCGCACGTAGATCTCGCCGTTCGCGAAGTCGTAGGCGGTCGTCGGCAACGGGTCGATGCCGAGCTCCCGGGCGACGTGGTCGGCGAGCTCGGGGTGCGCGCGGCCCCCCACGAACACCAGTCGCTTCTCACCGCTCGCGTGGATGCCGGTCATCGCGCGCTCCCTTCGCCGGGCGCCGATGCGCCGTCCTGGGTCCCGGTGGTCTCCGGTCCCGCACCGATGCTCTCACCGCGCGGGCCCTCACCGCTCGCCCCGCCACCGGCGGTACCGCTCGCGCCCGCGCGCGCCGCGGCGGCGGCCTCGGCGGCCTTCGTGCCCGGCCGACGCTCCTCGACCCAGCCCTCGCGGACCTTCTGGCCGAAGTCGTTGAGCGCGAGCGCGCCGGCGGGGACGTCGTGGCGGACGATCGTGCCCGCGCCGGTGTACGCACCGTCGCCCACGCTGACCGGCGCGACGAACATGTTGTCCGCGCCGGTGCGAGCGTGCGCCCCGATGCGCGAGCGGTGCTTGTGCACGCCGTCGTAGTTGACGAAGACCGAGGCGGCCCCGATGTTCGTGCCCTCGCCGATGTCCGCGTCCCCGACGTAGCTCAGGTGCGGGACCTTCGCTCCGCGCCCGAGCGTGGAGTTCTTCAGCTCGACGAACGTGCCGACCTTCGCCTCCTCGCCGACGACCGTGCCGGGCCGCAGGTAGGCGAACGGCCCCACGCTCGCGCCGTCGCGGACCACCGCAAGCTCGGCGTGCGTGCGCACGACCGTCGCGCCCGCACCGATCTCGCAGTCGGTGAGGGTGGTCTCGGGGCCGACGGTCGCGCCCTCAGCGACCACCGTGGTCCCGTGCAGCTGCGTGCCGGGCAGGATCGTCACGTCGCGGCCGAGGTCGACGTCGACGTCGATCCACGTGGTTCCCGGGTCGACGATCGTCACCCCGGCGCGCATCCAGCGCGCCAGCAGGCGGTCGTTGAGCCGGGCGGCGATGGCAGCGAGCTGGACGCGGTCGTTGACGCCCTCGACCGTGGCCGGGTCGTCCACCGTGAGCGCCCGCACCGGAAGGCCGCGGCCGTGGGCGGCCGCGACGACGTCCGTGAGATAGACCTCGCCCTGGTCGTTGTCGGAGCCGAGGCCGGCGAGCGCCTCGCGCAGCACGGACGCCTCGAAGACGTAGGTCGAGGTGTTGATCTCGGTGATCTCACGCTGCGCGTCGGTCGCGTCGCGCTCCTCGACGACGCCGACCACCCGGTCGCCCTCCCGCAGGATCCGGCCGTAGCCGAACGGGTCGTCGATCCGCGCGGTGAGGACCGTGATCGCGTTGCCAGCGCCGGTGTGCGCGTCGAGGAGAGCGGCGAGGGTCTCGCCGTCGAGCAGGGGGGTGTCCCCCGCCATGACGAGGAGCGGTCCGTCCGACGCAGCGGCCCGGTCGAGGGCCTCGAGTGCGCACTGGACAGCGCGACCGGTGCCGGGGATCTCGTCCTGGTCGACGAGGAGGGCGGCCGGGTCGGACTCGCCGACGAACGCGGCGACACGCTCGCGCTCGTGACGCACGACGACGGCGAGACGCTCCGGGTCGACCGCGCGGGCGGCCGCGAGCGCGTGACCGAGCAGCGTGCGACCGCCGACGGCGTGCAGGACCTTCGGGGTCGACGAGCGCATCCTGGTCCCCGCCCCGGCAGCGAGCACGACGACGGCAGCCGGACGGGTGGAAGTCACGCGGGTTCTCCTCGGGTACGACGTCCTTGGGGTGCCGCCGCGACTCGCCGCGGGGCGCGGCCACTGTACCGCCGAGGCTCCGCCCCCAGGACTCGAACCCGGACCTCAAGGCACCAAAGGCCTGCGTGCTGCCGTTACACCAGGGCGGACCGCCACCGACCACCGCGGGGTGGTCGGAGCGCTGTCCCATCCTGCCAAAGCCCGGGGCGACCGGGACCGCGCGGGCACAATGGCGGGCGTGGCGAACGAGACGAGACGGCAGCGCACCCGGATGACGGCCGGACAACGGCGCGAGCAGCTCGTCGCCGTCGCCCGCACCCTGTTCGCCGAGAAGGGCTTCGACTCGACATCGGTCGAGGAGATCGCGCAGCGCGCCGCGGTCTCCCGCCCGGTGGTCTACGAGCACTTCGGTGGCAAGGAGGGGATCTACGCCGTCGTGGTCGACCGCGAGGTCCAGCTCCTCGAGAGCGTCCTCATCGGCTCCATCCGCGACGGCGGGCACCCCCGCACCATCGTCGAGCGCACCACGCTCGCGCTGCTGGACTACATCGAGGAGCACACCGACGGGTTCCGGATCCTCGTGCGGGACTCCCCCGTCGCCCAGGCGACCGGCACGTTCTCCTCGCTCATCGGCGACGTCGCCACGCACGTCGAGCACCTGCTCGCCGCGCAGTTCAAGGCGCGCGGCTTCGACACGAGCGCGGCGCCGCTGTACGCGCAGATGCTGGTCGGCCTCATCGCGCTGACCGGCCAGTGGTGGCTCGACAACCGGTCGCCGGGCAAGCAGGACGTCGCCGCGCACGTGGTCAACCTCGCGTGGCACGGCCTCGAGGGGTTGCGGCGCGAGCCGCGCATCCACGACGCCGGGCGCTGAGTGCCGCCACGGACCGCCTCTCCACGGACCGCCTGTCCGTGGTCCGCCCCCACGCATGGCCGGGCCGGACCCGCGGCTGCGAGGACGAACCTCACGGACGACTCGTGACGGACGTCAGGCGGTCACCGAGGTCACACCCCGTACGGTTGACCCCGACCACAGCCGGCAGGGACATGCACCCCTTGACGTCGGCCAGAGCGGACGAAGGGGGACACGTGGGCGACCTCGAGCTCAACGGGCTCAGCAAGGCGTACGGCAACGTCCGGGCGCTGACCGACCTGTCGTTCACCGTGCGGGCCGGGGAGATCTTCGGCTTCGTCGGATCGAACGGCGCGGGCAAGACCACCGCGATGCGGATCATCCTCGGCGTCCTCGCCGCGGACTCCGGCGAGGTCCGGCACGACGGCAGCGTCCTCGACCTCGACGCCCGGCGTCGGGTCGGCTACATGCCGGAGGAGCGCGGCCTCTACCCGAAGATGAAGGTCGGCGAGCAGCTCGTCTTCCTCGCCCGGCTGCACGGCATGTCGAAGCAGGAGGCGACCTCCGCGATGGAGAGGTGGACCGAGCGCCTCGGCGTGGCCCACCGGCGGGGCGACGACGTCGAGAAGCTCTCCCTGGGCAACCAGCAGCGCGTGCAGCTCGCCGCCGCCCTGGTCCACGAGCCCGAGGTGCTGGTCCTCGACGAGCCGTTCTCCGGCCTCGACCCCGTCGCGGTCGACGTGATGAGCGACGTCCTCAAGGAGCGCGCCGCCGCGGGCGTCCCCGTCATCTTCTCCTCGCACCAGCTCGACCTCGTCGAGCGCCTGTGCCACCGGGTCGGGATCATCGCCGCGGGCAAGATGGTCGCGCTCGGCACGATCGACGAGCTCCGCACGGTGGGCCAGCCGGTCTGGCGGGTCGTCGTCGACGCCGAGGGTCTGGACCTCGCCCCGATCGCCGGCTCGGTCCCCGGCGCCGTCGCCGAGAACATCGAGGTGGGGGCCGGCAAGTCCGCCGCGCAGGTCATGCTCCCCGAGGGATCGGCCGGGGCCGAGCAGGCACTGATCACCGAGGCGCTGCGCCACGGCCCCGTGGTCGAGTTCGGTCCGGTGCGCCCCGCGCTCGCCGACCTCTTCCGCGACGTGGTCTCCGACAGCTCCGCCGCGGAGAAGGACGGCAGCGCCGGGCGCGACGGGCACGAGGACGCAGGCTCGGGCAGGAAGAAGACGAAGGAGGCGCGTCGATGAGCGCGGTCGGTCTGGTCATCAAGCGGGAGCTCCGCACGCGGCTGCTCGCCAAGTCGTCGATCATCTCGATGATCGTCATGCTCGTCGTCATCCTCGCCGCGGGCGTCGGCTACAAGATCTGGGACTCGAGCCAGGGCGAGGACACGGGCACGGTCGTGGCCGTCGAGGAGTCCGCCGCCTCGCTGGTGCCCTACCTGCAGACGACGTCGAGCACGCAGGACGTCCCCCTCGACATCCAGGAGACCGCCGACGGCACCTTCGCCGAGGAGCTCGAGCGGGACGAGGACCCTGCCGAGATCGTCGTCTCGCGCGACGGCGACGCGCTGACCGTCCACGCCCGCACCGACCCCGACCAGCAGCTCCTCGGGACCGTCGCCGGCGCAGCGCAGACCGAGGCGCTGAGCACGCAGATCACCGAGCTCGGCGGCGACCCCGCCGAGGTGCAGGGTGCGATCGCCGCGAGCGCCCCGCAGGTGGAGATCCTCGAGGGCGCGGCCACCGGGTTCAACAGTCCCGACTTCGACGGGCAGGCCTACGCCGCCGGGATCGCGACGATCTCCCTCATGCTCTTCGCCATCCTCACGGCGGGGGCCACGGTGGCGACCGGCGTCGTCGAGGAGAAGACCTCCCGCGTGGTGGAGGTCCTGCTCGCGACGATCAAGCCCACCCAGCTGCTCACCGGCAAGGTGCTCGGCATCGGCCTGTACACGCTCGTCTACATGGTGGTGATCGTGGGCGGCATGATCGGCGCCCTGGCGATCGCCGGGCTCCTGCCCTCGCTGAGCATCCCGATCGGCACCGTCACCGTGTGGGCGTTCGTGTGGTTCCTCGTCGGGTTCGGGATCTGGACCGTGGTCTTCGGCGGCTTCGCCGCGCTGGTCTCGCGCCAGGAGGAGATCGGCTCCGTGACGACGCCGCTGATGTTCGCCCAGTTCGTCCCGTTCTACGTGGCCATGTACCTGGTCCCGAACCAGCCGGACTCGCTGCTCACGCAGATCCTCGGCTACATCCCGTTCCTCTCGCCGTTCATCATGCCGATGCGCCAGGGGTTCGGAGCCAGCACGGTCGAGGCGCTGATCGCCGTGGCGATCGCTGCAGCGACGATCCCGTTCCTCATCTGGATCGCCGGCCGCGTCTACCGTCGCGGCATCCTGCACACCGGTGGGCGACTCAAGCTGAGCGAGGCCCTCAAGGGCTGACGGAGGGGCGGCCGAGGGGCTGGGGGCTGCCCGAGGGGCCGACGGCACCCAGGACGGCGGGGGCGGGCGCGGATGCGGCCGCCCCCGCCGTCGTCGTTCCCGCGTCTGGTCCGCCGTCGCCGTCGCCCCCTCGTCCGCCCCCCCCTTCGTCGTCCCCTTGCCGGTCCCTGTCGGCGAGTCAGCCGGGTAACTCTCGAGTCAGTCGACCCGGGGGACTGCCTCGGTGGATTGCTGATTGACTCGGCGACGACGCAGCACAGCGCGGCCCAACGCGTCTGCCCCGCCGGCATCGTCCGACCGGACAGCGCTCGCTCGCCCGTGGGACGGCGGGGTTGTCTCGACGTCGAGTAATCTCTCGCCATGGAGGAACGGGGCACCGACGAGGTCGACCGCATCGTGGCGGCCTGGCGTCGGGAGCGGCCGGACCTCGACGTCGCGCCGCTGGAGGTCTTCTCCCGCGTCACCCGGCTCGCCCGCCACCTCGACCTCGCCCGACGGCGTGCGCTCGCCGGCCCCGACCTCGAGATCTGGCAGTTCGACGTCCTGTCCGCGCTGCGCCGCGCCGGCGCCCCCTACCGGCTCACGCCCACGCGGCTCGTGGCCGAGACGCTCGTGTCGTCCGGGACGATGACGCACCGCATCGACAAGATGGTCGCGGCCGGGCTCGTCGAGCGCACCCAGGACGACGCCGACAAGCGGGTCGTCCACGTCCGCCTCACCGAGGAGGGACTGGCCCGCGTCGACCGGACGATGACCGACCTGCTCGACGCCGAGCGCGGGCTCCTCGCCCAGACCTCCCCGCGGGACGCGGAGGCGCTGGCCGACCTCCTGCGCTCCCTCACCGCCCAGTTCGAGCCCGACCGGACCGAGCGGCACTGACGAGAGGCCCGCGTGCGCGCGATTGCGCCGCGCGCAACCCGGCCTTTCCTCCCGCGTCACGACGCCGGCGCCGCCGTCCCCCTACCGTGGGCGGCACAGCGGCGCGGCACCCGGCCCCGCCGGACCGGCAGCGACGAGGACCCCATGAGCACCTACCGGATCGCAGTCGTCCCCGGCGACGGCATCGGCACCGAGGTCGTCCCCGAGGGCGTCAAGGTCCTGCGCGCGGCGGCCCAGCGCTTCGGCCTCACGCTCGAGCTCGAGGACTTCGGCTTCGCCAGCGCCGCCTACTACCAGGAGCACGGACAGATGCTCCCGGACGACTGGTTCGAGACCCTGCGCACGTTCGACGCGATCTTCTTCGGCGCCGTCGGCTGGCCGGAGATCGTCCCCGACCACGTCTCGCTGTGGGGCTCGCTGCTCCAGTTCCGCCGGCACTTCGACCAGTACGTCAGCCTCCGCCCCGTCAAGCTGCTCGAGGGCATCCCCTCGCCGCTGGCGGGCCGCGCGCCCGGCGACGTCGACTACCTCGTGGTCCGGGAGAACACCGAGGGCGAGTACTCGTCGATCGGCGGGAAGATGTTCGAGGGCACCGACCGCGAGACCGTGGTCCAGGAGACCGTGATGACGCGTACCGGCGTCGACCGGATCCTGCGCTACGCGTTCGAGCTGTCGCAGCAGCGGAAGAAGCACCTCACATCGGCCACGAAGTCCAACGGCATCTCCATCACCATGCCGTACTGGGACGAGCGGGTCGCGGAGATGGCGAGGTCCTACCCCGACGTCGACGTCGACAAGTTCCACATCGACATCCTCACCGCCCAGGTGGTGCTGCACCCGGACTGGTTCGACGTCGTCGTCGCGTCGAACCTGTTCGGCGACATCCTCTCCGACCTCGGCCCCGCCACGACCGGCACCATCGGCATCGCCCCGAGCGCCAACATCAACCCCGAGCGCACGTTCCCGTCCCTGTTCGAACCGGTCCACGGATCGGCCCCGGACATCGCCGGGAAGGGCCTCGCCAACCCCATCGGACAGATCTGGTGCGCCGCGATGATGCTCGACCACCTCGGCGAGACCGAGGCGGGCACAGCGGTGGTCGAGGCGTTCGAGGGGGTCATCGCCGAGGCGGAGACACTCACCCCGGACCTCGGAGGCACGGCCACGACCGCGCAGCTCGGCTCAGCGATCGCGGAGCGCGTCGCGCAGGGCTGACCCGGCAGGCACTACCGGCGCCGAGCTGGACCGCGCCGCTTCGAGCTCGACCGTGCTGAGGTCCAGCTCGGCGACCTCCTGCAGCTGGTCAGGTCCGGCCGAAGAAGTCCAGCATCTCGGCGAGGACCTGCACCGGTGCCACCTCGGGCAGGTAGTGCCCGCAGTCGACGGCGCGGCCCGAGATCGACTCGGCGACCTGGTCCCACAGGGCGAGCGGGCCGAAGAGCCGCCCGACGACCCCGTGCCTCGCCCACAGCACCCGTAGCGGCACGGAGGTCCGGCGCCCGGCCTTCCGGTCCGCGCGGTCGTGCTCGAGGTCGATGCCGTTCGCCGCGCGGGAGTCGTTGGCGGGCCCGGACGCGTTGCTCTCGCCGTCGAGGCACGCGACGTACTCGTCGAGGACCTCCGGCGGGAACGGCCCGAGGCCGGCGTGCCGGGCGCCCATCACACCCTCGACGTAGCCGCGGGGGTTGGCGCCGACCAGCGCCTCCGGCATCGGGGCGGGCTGGATGAGGAAGAACCAGTGCCGGTACGCGCTCGCGAGGTCGCGGTCGGTGGCCTCGTACATGTCGAGCGTAGGCGCGACGTCGAGCAGCATCGCAGCGCTCACCCGTCCCCGGTGGTCCACGACGAGCCGGGCGGCCACGGGTGCGCCGCGGTCGTGACCGGCTACCGCGAAGCGCTTGTGCCCGAGCGCGGACATCAGCTCGACGGCGTCGCGCGCCATCTCCCCATTGCTGTACGCCGCGTGGTCGGGGCCCGGGTGAGGTCCAGGGGTGAGAAGTCGGCGAACACCGCGGGGCTCCTTCGCTCGTGGACTCGGCACGGGCACCGCCCGCAACCTCGAGGTTAGGGTTGCCTCCAGCGATACGACAGCGCGGTCTCCGCACACGGTGCTTGCGCACGAGGCAAAGGGGTCGGACGTGGCGGCGGACGTCGACGATCTCGAGTTCTTCGCCGTCCTGGCCTCGGCCGGGACGATGACCGCGGCGGCCCGCCACTGGGGCATGTCCGTCTCGGCCGTGAGCCGGCGACTCCGCGGGCTCGAGGAGCGGCTCGGTACGCCGCTGGCGCACCGGCGCGCACGCGGCCTGGAGCCCACTGCCGAGGGGCGGCGCTACGCCGAGCGCGGCGCCGAGCTCCTGCAGGCCGTCCGCGACCTCGAGGAGTCGCTGCACCCGGACACGGCCACGCTCGCGGGACCGCTGCGCGTCATCAGCACCGTGGGGCTCGGTCGCGCGCACCTCGCTCCGCTGCTGCGCGAGCTCCACACGCTCCACCCGGGGCTGGAGATCCGCCTCGAGCTGTCCAGCCTGCCCCTGGGAGCCTCGCTGCCGGGCTTCGATCTCGCTGTCCGGGTCGGCCGCGTCCCGGACTCCACGCTCGAGCTGGCGCCGCTTCTGCCGAACCGGCGCATCGTCGTCGCCTCCCCCGACTACCTGGCTGCGCACGGCACCCCGGCCACGGTCGACGACCTCGCCCGTCACGCGTGCCTCGTGGTCCACGAGGGCGAGCGCGACGGCTGGGAGTTCGAGCTCGACGGGCGCGAGGTGGTCGTCCCGGTGAGCGGGCCGCTCACCTGCACCGACGGGCTCGCCGTCACGCAGTGGTGCCTCGACGGCGCCGGGTTGGCCATGCGGTCCACCTGGGACGTCGCTGAGCACGTGCGCAGCGGGGCCCTGATCCAGGTGCTGGCAGACGTCCCGACGCCGGAGGCGAACGTCGTCGCGCTGCACGCCGCCGGTGGCCGTGCACCGGCGCGCGTGCGCGCCGCCGTCGAGCACCTGCGCCGGGGGCTCGCGAGCCGGTGCGCGCCCCTGGCCGGCTGACCGACGGCGGACGGCGGACGGCGGACGGCGGACGAACGTGCGTGGACGACCGTGGCCACCGCCGCCCGACCGGTCCCCGAGCGGGCGGTACGCTGGCGGGCAGCACCGAGACGTCGAGAGGGGACAGCGCGTGAGCACCGGGATCGAGGCGGGCACCGCCACGGGTGCCCCCGCCGTCGCGCCGGACGTCCAGGCGACCGCCCCGTTGCCCAGGCCCGCGCGAGCGGCGTCGTCGGGAGTCGGACCTTCGCGAGCGGCGTCGTCATCGCCGGTGGCCACGCCCGCGGGCGCTGCGCCGTCGGGAACCACGCCCGCGTACCCCGTGGACTCCCGCGAGACCGCGGCGGACCGCTTCATGCGCCGCCTGCTCCGCGTGCGACGCACGAACCGCAACCTCGACGCGGCGGCGCACCGGCGCCTGCGGCTGTCACTGTTCGTGTCGGCGATCCGCTGCGTCGTCACCTACGTGCTCATCCCGGTGCTCGTCCCCCTGCTGAGCATCGCCGGCGTCCTCGCGGCACCGGTCGGCATCGCGTTGTGCGCGGTGGCGGTCGTCTCCGGCATCGCCGCGCTGCGCAGGTTCTGGGCGACGGACCACAAGGGGCGGTGGATGTACACGTGGTTCATCGCCGTCGTGTTCCTCGTCCTGGCGGTCGGGCTGGTCGCCGACGTCTCGCACCTGGTGTCGGCATGAGCGCGCGGCGCGAGGCGGGCCGGCGGCACGACGCCGTCCCCGTGACGTCCGAGGAGATCGGCGACGGGGCGCCCGGCCGTGACCCGCGCGACGACCCCGACCGACCGGACGACCTCGAGCGGCGCGAGGACGTCGACCACCCGGACCTCGACGACCTCGAGCATCTCGACGACGACCCGGACGACGTCCCCGAGGTCAACGCCTGGTTGACCATTGTCATGTTCGCCTTCTTCGTCGTGACGACCGTCGGCTGCTACTTCCTTCTCGACGGCTGGCACTGAGCCCGGCACAGGGCCTGAGGGCCCGTAGAGTCGCCACATGCAGGTCGACGTGCTGGGCCCGATTCGGCTCCGCACCGATGCCGGCCGGGCCGTCGAGCTGACCGAGCGCCAGCTGCGGACCGTCCTCGCGGCGCTGGTCGCCTCCGAGGGGCGACCGATCACCGCCGACACGCTGATCGACCGGCTCTGGGGTGACCGCCTCCCGGCCGCCCCGCCCAAGGCCCTGCGATCCAAGCTCTCCCGCCTCCGTACCGCACTGGACCGGGCCGAGACCGACGGCCGCCGTCGCCTGCGGCACACCCCGGCGGGCTACGTCCTCGACCTCGACCCCGACGCGGTCGACGCCGGCAGGTTCCGTCGCGCGATCGAGCGCGCCCGCCACCTGGGTCCGTCCCGCCGTCAGGTGGCCGAGGTCCGCGAGGCCCTGGCGCTGTGGCGCGGCGAACCGTACGGAGATCTCGCCGACGACCTCTGGCTGGCGCCCGTGGTGGCCGAGCTCTCGAGCACCCGCGCGGACGCCGTCGAGCTGCTCGTGGAGGCGCTGACCGAGACCGGTACGCCCGAGCAGGGCATCGACGTGGCGACGAGCACCGTGGCGACCCACCCCGCGCGGGAGCGCCTGGTCGCCGCGCTGATGCGCGCGCTGTACCAGGCAGGGAGGCAGGAGGAGGCGCTCGGTGCCTTCGAGGCGCTGCGCCACCACCTCAGCGTCGAGCTCGGCCTGGATCCGGGGCCGCAGATCCGCACGCTGCACCAGCGCATCCTGCGCCACGACCCTTCGCTGGCGACGTCGCCGGCGGCAGCCGCCCCACGGGCATCCCGTTCGCACCTGCCCGCCGAGACGGAGCCTCTCATCGGTCGGCGCGAGGAGACCCGTCGGATCGCCTCGCTGCTGGCCACCGCCCGTCTGGTCACCCTGACCGGGATCGGCGGCGTGGGCAAGACCCGCCTCGCGCTGCACGGGGCGCGCAGACACCAGGCGCACACCGACGGCGACGCCTGGTTCGTCGACCTCACCGAGCTGTCCCGCTCCGGCGACGGGGAGCCGCCCACGGGAGAGCGGCTCGCCATGCTGGCAGCGACCGTGCTCGACCTGTCCGGGCGCGAGGCCGGCGGCGGCGCCATCGATCTCGTCGTGGCCGCACTCGGGGCGCGCTCCGGGCTGCTGGTGCTCGACAACTGCGAGCACGTCGTGGACGAGGCCGCCGCATTCGCCGGCGAGATCCTGGCGCGCGCCCCGCAGGTGCAGGTCCTCACCACCAGCCGGCGGCCCCTCGGTCTTCCCGCGGAGCGGCGGTACGACGTCGCGACCCTGAGCACCGAGCCGGGCGACGGCGAGGTGCTGAGCGACGCGGCGCGGTTCTTCGTCGCACGCGCCCGGGCCGGCGACCCGGGCCTCGTGGTGGACGAGGATGCGGGGGTCGTCATCACCGAGCTGTGCCGTCGCCTCGACGGCCTCCCGCTCGCGCTGGAGCTGGCCGCGAGCCGGATCCGGGGAATCACCGTGCACGAGCTGCTCGAGAGGCTCAGCGACCGGCTCCAGCTCCTGCGTCGTCCCGGCGGAGGCGTGCCCCGGCGGCAGCAGACGCTGCGCGGGACGATCGGCTGGAGCTGGTCCCTCCTCGACGACGCGGAGCGGACGGTGCTGCGCCGGCTCGCCGTCCATCCCGGAACGGTCACGCTCGAGGCGGCCGAGTCGATCTGCGGAGGTGCCGCCCCCGGGACCGCCGGCCCGGCGGCCGGCCGGTCGGGCGACGTCGCGCAGGTCGTCGACGTCCTGATCGGCCTGGTCGACTCCAGCATGGTCAGAGCGACGCCGACACCCACGGGCATGCGGTACGGGCTGCTGGAGTCCATCTCGGCCTTCGCGGGAGAGAAGCTCGACGAGGCCGGCGAGCGCGACGGCGTCGCCCGTCGCCATCTGGACCACTACCTGACGCTCGCGTGCGAGGTCGACCGCCGGCTCCGGGGCCCGGACCAGCAGCGCTGGCTCGCCCTGATCGACGCCGACAGGACACAGCTGCGCCATGCCTTCGACGAGGCCACGCGACGTCGCGACGGTGCCAGCGCCGTGGCCATCGGCGTGGCGACGTTCTGGCACCACTGGCTCGCCGGGCGTCACACCCGCCTGCGCGACGACCTGCTCAGGGCCGTCGACCTGCCCGGACCACGGGACGACGGCTACGCCGCCGCCATGTCCTACGCGACCTCCATGCAGTTGAGCCGCCACCCCGGCGAGGAGGCCCGCATGGTGGCCGAGGCGCTCGAGCTCTTCTCCGGCCACGGGCCGGCCCGGGCGCGAGCGCAGTGGTTCGCCGGCATCACCCTGCTGTCCCTGGGCCTGCGCGCAGACGGCGAGCGGCACGTCGACGAGGCCATCGGCGTCCTCGCCGACGCCGGCGAGGAGTGGGACATGGCAGTCGCCGCGAGCCAGCGCGACTGGTTCCTCGTCGCCAGCTCGTTCGACGAGCCACGCGGCCTGCCCGACGGGCGCGATGCCGGGGCCGTGCTGCGTGAGCTCGGCGACGGGTACGGGCTGTCGCAGGTCGTGGCCCTCGACCACCGTGCAGCAGAGGCTCGCGGCGACCACGTCCGGGCCGGTGAGGCCGCCCGCGAGGCGCTGCGCCTCTCCCTCGACCACGGACTCTGGGGCCAGGCGTCCGAGTACTTCAGCGCCACGGCGACGGCCGCCCTGCGCTCCGGGGACGTGACCACGGCACACGCACACCTCGCCCGGGCCAGGACGTTCGCCGCCGACACGGTGTACCAGCGCGGTTCCCTCTTCGCGGACGGCGCCGCCGCGATGCTCGCTCGCTACGAGGGGGACCTGCCGGCTGCCCGTACCGCGTTGGAGCGCTGGCTGTCCCGGGGCGGCGTCGACATCACGCACGCCGTCGGCTCGCATCTCGAGAGCGGCTTCCTCGCGGTGCAGCAGGCGGACCTCGCTCGTGCCGAGCAGGACCTCGCGACCGTGCGTGACCTGCTGCCACCCTCGACCGACGTCCCGGTGGTGGCCGGCGTCCTGGAGCTGGCGGCCGCCGTGCGCGCCGAGAGCGGCGACGCCGCGTTCGCCGCCGAGCTTCTCGGCACGGCCGCCGCCCATCGGGACCGGAGCGGCGTACCCCTCTCCGCGCCGGCGACGCGGGACCTGTCTCGGACACACGCACGCCTCGTCGAACAGATTCCCGCGGACCAGGTGGAGGCCGCCGCCGCACGGGGGCGGACCATCGACACCGGCCGGCAGCTCACGGCGATCTTCTGACGTGACCTGACGCCCGACGAACGGTGCCCGGCGGACGACGAACGGTCCCCGGCGGACGACGAACGGTGCCCGGCGGACGGCGAGCCGAGCCAGCCACGCCCCGCCGACGCGCCGCCTCGCCGTCAGTCGCCACCCGTGTCGTCCGTGGCCACCGGTGATCGGACGGCCGGCGCGGCCGGCGGCGGGGCATCGCCGCGCTCGCTCGGTGGCGCCACCGGCAGGCCGTCGGGCTCGTCCTCCGCAGGGAGGCGCACCCCGCGCAGTCCCCGCGCGACCAGCACCAGCAGGACGGCGGCCACGACGAGTGCCGCCACCACCGACCCCGTCGTGCCGTGGGCCCAGGCGTCCTCGGTCACCGCGTGCAGGTCGCCGCCGAGCGCGCCACCGATCCCGTCGGCGACGGCGACCGCAACACCGGGGCCCTCGGTCGCCGCGTCCAGGTGCGCCGGGGACAGGCCCTCGGGCGCCCCGGATCTCAGGCTGCGACCGAAGATGCCGAGCGCCAGACTGCCCAGGGCCCCGATCCCGGTCGCGGCGCCCAGGCTCGCGCTGACGTCCTGGAGCGCGGCGGCCGGACCGGACTTCCGCATCGGCACGGACGTGACCATCAGCTGTGCCCCCAGCACCATGGGCGGACTCGAGCCGAAGGCGACGATCGACAGCGCCGCGGTGAACGCCGCGGGCGACGGAACCACGGTCAGGGCGACCAGGATGAACCCCAGCCCCACAAGGCCGGTGCCGATACCGGCGACCATCACCGCCGACGGCGTGAACCTGCGGGTGAGCAACGGCGTCACGGCCGTCGCGACGATCGCCGCGACCCCCGGGGCCGCGAGCATCAGCCCGAGCGTGCCGGTCGGTATCCCGAGCACGATCTGCAGGTGCTGCACCAGCACGAGATCGATCGTCAAGAACGCCACCTGGATGAGCAGGAAGGCGATCGCCAACCGACGCAGCAGCCGAACCGCGAACAGACCGAGGTCGAGCAGCGGGTCGGTCAGGCGCCGCTGCCTCCGGACGAAGAGCGCACCGAGGACCAGTCCCCCGCCGACGGCCGCGGCGTGGGTGGCGGTGACGCCCCGGTCGGCGATCTCCTGCAGGCCGTAGACGACCAGCATGACTGCAGCCATGGACATCACGACGCTGGTGATGTCGATCCGGTCGGTGGTCCGCTCGTGGCCGCCGGGGAAGAGCCACAGCCCGCCGACCAGAGCGACGACGGCCACCGGGACGTTGACGAGGAACACCGAGCCCCACGAGAAGTACTCCAGGAGCGCGCCGGTGAACGGTGGCCCGAGTGCTCCGCCCACGGGGAAGGCGCCCATCACGACGGCGAAGGCGATGCCACGATGCTCGGCGCTGGTGAACATCGAGCGCACCATGGCGAACACCGCGGGGGTCGTCGCCGCCGTCGCCACCCCGATGAGGGCCCGGGCGACGAGCAGCACCTCCACGGTCGGGGCGTAGGCGGCCAGCGCCGACGCCGCGCCGTAGAGCCCGAGTGCCATCAGCACGAGCACGCGGGGGCCGAGGCGGCCGGTGAGCCAGCCCATGGTGACGAGCGTGCCCGCCGCGACCAGCTCGCCGATGTGCACCAGCCACAGCGACTGCGTCGAGCTCGGCGCCAGGTCCGCGCTCACCGCCGGCAGCGCGAGGAAGAGGGCGGTGAAGTCGGTGGCCATCATGACCACCGGCAGGCCGAGCATGACGAGCGCGGCCCAGTGCCGCCACGTGGTGCCCGCCGGTGCCGACCTCACGCGGTATCGAACGGGTAGGGGCGGGCCGTCCGCGCCTCGCGCAGCGTGGTGGCCCACCAGGCGAGCTGGTCGAGGAGGCCTGCGGCGAGCCGGTCGGTCCCCGCGGCGTCGAGCGGCAAGCCGTCGTGATCGAACGCCTCCCAGAAGTTCGCGAAGGCGATCGAGTCCCGCAGGGTCACGGCATGGAACTCGGTGAACACCCCGCGCAGCGCGTCGACGGCCTGCAGGCCGCCCGTGATTCCTCCGTACGAGACGAAGCCGACGGGCTTGAGCTGCCACTCGGTGTAGAAGCGGTCGATGGCGTTCTTCAGCGACGCGGGGTAGGAGCGGTTGTACACCGGCGTCACGACGATGAACGCGTCGGCGAGCGCCAGCCTCTCTCCGAGGCGGCCCACGGTCTCGGGCACCTCCGGGGCCGTCGAGCCGACGTCGACGGGCAGGTCGTGGTCGGCCAGGTCGATGAGGTCGACCTCGAGCCCCTCCCGCCTGCGTACGTGCTCCGTGATCCAGCCGGCAGGCACCGTGCAGAAGCGGTCGGTGCGGACGCTGCCGACGACGACGGCGACCTGCGTGGTCGTATCGGTGTGCGCCGCCGTCGCGGATCGGGTGCGGGAGTGCTGATCGTGGTCGAGCTGGACAGCCATGGAGCGCCTCCTCCTGGTTCGGGTGTCTCGGTCGACATCGACCCTGGCCACGGAGGGTTGTCTCAGGGTTGCGGGAAGGCTGCGGCCCGGCCGGAGGGCTCCTGCCCCACGGTTACGGTCGAGCTCACCGGGGACGAGGAGGACAGCAGATGCTGAACGGACGCGGCCCGGACGGCCGGTACGTCCTGGTCGTCGGGGGCACCGGGATGCTCCGCCGGGCGGGCCACGAGCTGATCGGGCGCGGGCACGGGGTGCTGGCGGTGGCACGCCGCCCCGCGCGCGGGGCTCCGGTCGGGGACGGCCCCGGTGAGTACGTTCCCGTCGAGGCGGACTGGCGCCGGCCCGAGGCGCTCGGCGACGCGATCCGTACCGAGCTGCTCGGCCGAGGCGTCGCGTCCGGCGCGATCCTGGGCGCGATCGTCTGGGTGCACTCGCCCCACCGGCAGGCCGTCCTGGACCAGCTCGAGGGTCTGCTCGAGCCGGGCGCGACCGTCCTGCAGGTCTGGGGCAGCGCAGCCTCGGACCCCCGGGAGGTCATGGCGAACGACGACGGCTGTGCGGCGCGTCCGTGGCGGGCACGGCACCTGTTCCTCGGCTACCACCTGGACGAGAGGGGAGCCCGCTGGCTCACCGACGAGGAGATCTCGAGGGCCGCAGTCCGGGCGTGGGACGGGGACGGCCGGCCTTCGCTCGCTGGGCAGGTCGACCCGTGGGAGCACCGCCCCTGAGCGGGTGGCGGTCGTGACGAGCGGTGCCCACGCCCCTCACCCGGGCAGCACCTGGGTCGGCAGCCTCCTAGGCGGTCGGCACCGTCGAGGGCTCCCGGCCGGCGACCCGGTCGATGGCACGCAGGTAGGACTCCCGCTGCGGCCGCCAGTCCAGCACCGCGACGGCCCGCTCGCGGCCACGCGCGCCCATCTCCGACCTGAGCCGATCGTCGTCGAGCAGCCGCTCCACCGCGTCCGCCATCGCAGGGAGGTCGCCGTCCGGGACGTAGAGCACCGCGTCGGCACCGCTGACCCGGGTCTCCTTGAGGTCGAAGGCGACCGAGGGCAGGGCGAAGGCCATGTACTCCATCGTCTTGTTCATCGTGGACAGCTCGTTGAGCGGGGTCGCCCCGTCCGGCCCGATCCCGACGTCGGCCTGGCTGAGGTACTGCCCGATCTCCTCGGGCCCCACCCGCCCGGTGAACTCCACGTACGGATCCAGGTTGAGCTCCGTACTGAGCCGGCGGAGGTCGTCGAGGCTGTCCCCGAAGCCGAGGAGCGCGGCCCGCACCGTCGTCCGACCTCGGCGGTGGACCAGCTCGTCCATGAGGTGCAGGACGACGTCGACGTCGTCCTGCGGCCCCATGATCCCGAGGTAGACGAGCAGGTGGTCCGCGCCGCGGCGCACGTCGACCGTCGGAGCGGTCGGCCGCATCCGCGTCGTGTCGGGACCGCTGCGCACGACGCTCACCCGGTCCTGCGGCACGTCGCCGCGACGTCGGGCTATCTCCGCGTAGGACTCGTTGGTCGAGATCACGTGGTCGGCCGTGCGGAACGTCCTGCGCTCGAGCCACCTGAGCGCGGCGAGCTGCATCCGACCAGCCACCGACCTCGGGCTGCCGAACCGCGAGAGGAACAGCTCCGGGTTCAGGTCGTGGTGGTCGAAGACGAACCGGACCCCGCGCATCTTCCACAGGTGGGCGAGCAACCAGTAGGTGTCCGGCGGGTTGCACGCCTGCAGGACGTCGAAGCCGCGCTCGCGACGGACCCGCAGGCTCAGCCAGGCCGTCCGGAGCCAGGAGTAGGCGAACTCGTACGCGAACCCCGCGGCCCCCTTCGCCTCGGGCGCCGGCCGGTACTTGTACAGCGCCACGCCGTCCACGTCGTGCCGTGCCGGGTCCCCCGGCCCCTTCGGGCAGATGACGCTCACGGTGTAGCCGTGGTCGCGCAGCGCCTGGCACTCGAGCCACACCCTGCGGTCCAGCGGGACCGGCAGGTTCTGGACGATGATGAGCACGCGCTTCTTCGCCTCGTGAACTCCCATACGGAATTGTGACGCACCGGGGCGGCCGGCGGCAGCCCTTCAGCCGCCGCGCACAGGATCGTGGGTGTCGATCCAGAGGTTCGAGTCGTCCCAGTCGCTCTGGGGCCCCAGGTTGGCGACGGCTCCGTAGTTGTGGTCCGGTCCGAGCACGTTGTCGCGGAAGGTGCACGCCGCGCCGTCGGTCCCGCCCCCTCCCCCGTTGACGGTGTAGTTGCCGCCGTTGAGGTAGTTGCCCTCGACGAGGCAGTCGGTCACCGGTCCGTCGTCCTCCCCGAACATGAAGGCCGCGTTGCCGAGCACGTCCTGCTCCGGGTTGTAGACCTCGAGCGCATTGCCCCGGATGACGATGCCGCTACCGGAGACGACCTGAATCACGTCGGTATGGTTGTCGCCGACCTGGACCAGCTGGTGGATGAGCGAGTCCTCGATGGTCACGTTGCTGCCGGCGATGCGCGGCCCCTCGGCGACGTTGTGGATGTGCACCCGGCGCAGGGTGTAGCTGCTGAACGCGACGGCGGCATCAGCGCGACCCTGGCCGTCGATCTCGGAGTCCTCGACCACGAGATTGCTGCCGCCGGAGACCCGGATCGGGAAGTGTCCGGTGTTGAGGATCCGGGTGTTGCGGATCGTCACGTCGTCGGCCTCGACCGTCACCGTCCCCGTGATCTCCAGGCCCTCGACGACCGCTCCGTCCTCGTCGATCGTGAGTGATCCGGACTCCTCCAGCTCGATCCCCTCGGGCACACCGGTCGTCGTCTCGTCGGGGAAGTCGGCCCGCGTCGGCGGCGGGATCTCCGGCTCGGCGTCGACAGCGACGTCCTCTGCGGAGTCGGGCACGGCCTGCGGCTCCACCGGCGCGTCGGACGACGAGCACGCGGCCAGGAACAGGGCGGTGGTGACGGCCAGAAGCCCACCCGTTCGTCGATGCGAAGCAGCCATGTCGGCTCCCTGGGGTCGGACCTCGGTCGGCCCGGACGCGCTGGACCTACCACCTAGTCAAGCGTGCCGCAAGTCCGGGGTCAACGGTCCGCCGACCGGAGGCTGCTACGTTCGCCGTCGTGGACCCTGTGGCCAGTGTGATCATCCCGGCACTGAACGAGGCCGGGACGATCGGCACGCAGCTCGGTGCGCTCGCCCGCCAGGAGATCGACGCCGACTGGGAGGTCGTCGTCGTCGACAACGGCTCCACCGACCAGACCGTCGAGGTCTGTGAGTCCTTCGCCGCCACCCTCCCGCTGAGGGTCGTCACGGCCGAGCGCCCCGGCACGAGCGCGGCGCGGAACCGGGGGGCCGCCGAGGCCTCGGCCGACCTGCTCCTGTTCTGCGACGCGGACGACCAGGTGTCCCCGGGGTGGGTGAGCGCCATGATCGCCGCCCTGGACCAGCACGACGCGGTCGGCGGCGGCATCGAGAACGACCTGCTCAACGGCGAGCGGCCCGGCTACATGCCCCGGCATCCCGACCGTCTCCCGGTCGTCGCCGGGTTCCTCCCGAGGTCGATCAGCGCGAACCTGGCAGTCCGTCGCTCCGCCTTCGAGGCGGTCGGCGGTTTCGCCGAGGACTACACGTACGGCTCGGACGACACCGAGTTCTGCTGGCGGCTGCAGCTGGCGGGGTTCAGCCTCGGCTACGCCCCCGACGCCGTGGTCCACTACCGGCACCGCTCCACGCTCCGGTCGGTGGCGGTGAAGGCCTTCAAGGCCAACCAGTCCCGCGGGCGCCTGTTCCGTGACTACGGCCCGCAGGGCATGCCGCAACCCCGCCTGGTCGGGGTGGCCGGTCGCTGGGCCCGCCTGGCCGTCGCGCTCCCCGGGGTCCCGTTCTCCCCCCGGCTGCGCTGGTGGTGGGTGGAGCAGGCCGCCGGCGCCGCGGGTCGGGTCGACGGCAGCGTCCGGCACCGCGTGCTCTACCTCTGATCCGCGCCCTACCTCTGAGCCGGTGGCCCGGGCCGGCGCGCCATCCTCCGCAGGTGCACGCCCACGCGCAACGCCCGCACGTAGCTGAACGCGGCGGCGTACCGCACCCGGCCCGGGGCGTCGGTCGGGGCCGGTCGGGACCCGCCCCAGACGCGCAGCCAGATCGACATCCCGCCCCGCGCCTCCCGCCAGGCCCGGCGCGCCAGCGCCCCGCGACCGAGGTGCTGGGTCCGGTCGGCGATGCCGTTCGCGACCCGTACCGACTTGCGCCCCAGCTCCCGCCAGGTGCTCCGGGCAGGATGGTCCACCACCACCTGCGGTGCGAACACCAGGCGGCCACCGCTGCCGACCAGGCGGGTCCCCCAGTCGGTGTCCCCTCCCGACTTCAGTCTGGCATCGAAGGGTCCCACCCGGTCGAAGACCTCCCGGGTGACGAACACGTTGGCGGTCGCGGCGAACGACCACTCCTCGACGTACCTGCGCTGCTGGAACTCGTTGTGGGCCTCGAAGTGCTCCGGACCGGTGCGCCGGTGCGGCCCGTGCGGGAAGAAGATCTCGATGGCGCCTCCGATCGCGTCGGGGCGGGGATCGGCGTGCAGCGCTGCGACGCCGAGACGCAGCCAGTCGGGGCGGGGCACGCAGTCGCTGTCGGTGAAGGCGAGGACCTCGCCGGTCGCCTCGAGCACCCCGGTGTTGCGCGCGGCGTAGGAGCCACGGCGGGCCTCGTGGAGCAGCCGGAACCGGGGGTCCTCCGGCACGGCGGCGGACACGTCCTCGCTCGAGGCGTTGTCGACCACCAGCACCTGGACGCGGTCGGCGGGGTAGTCCTGACGCTGCAGCGCCGCCAGGCAGCGACGCAGGGCCGGGACGTCGTTGTAGACGGGAACGACCACGCTCACGGTCGGGTGCGTACTCATGCTCACCAGCCCTCTCGCCATTCTCGACGACGTCGCCAGCTCTCCTGCCAGTGCTGCGCGGGATGAGCTCGCCGACCACCGGCGGGACGGAACCTCGCCCCCACGGCGCGCAGGCCGGTGCCGGCGACCAGCAGCTGTGCGGCCAGCGCCCCGAGGGGGCGGGGGTAGTGCCGGCGGTAGGTGGTCGCCCGTCCGCGCAGGACGAGGGGGAGGCGGTTGGAGCCGGCCGAGGAGGAACCGACCTCGTGGCTGTAGATCGCCTCCCGCGTGACCCGGGGCGACCAGCCCGCCCGGCGGGCCCGCAGGCAGAGGTCGACGTCCTCGCCGTAGAGGAAGTAGCTCCGGTCGAAGCCGTCCAGCGCGTCCCACACCTCGCGCTCCACGAGCATCATCCCGCCGCTGACGACGGGGACCGCCCGAGAGGTCTCCAGCCAGTCGCGGCCGGACTCGGGGTCGAGGACACGGGAGCCGGGAAAGACGCTCGACGCACCGGAGGCGAAGCACAGAGCCGACCACATCGTCGGCCGTCCCATCCAGGACTGGTGGTCCGTCCCGCCGTCCGGCAGCACGGACCTCCCCCCGACGATGCCGGCCCCCGGATGGCTGTCGGACGTCCGGACCAGGGTGTCGATCGCGGAAGCGTCCACGACCGCGTCGGGGTTGAGGAAGAGCAGGGCGGACGCCGTCGACGCCTCGGCCCCGGCGTGGCAGCCCACGGCGAAGCCGTCGTTGTCGTCCCGCAGGATCAGGGTCAGCCGGTCCGAGATCCCGGAGACGGCGTCCGCGACGTCGTCGTCGGACCCGTTGTCCACGACGATGATGCGGGCGTCCGGGAACCTCTCCAGGGCGGGCTCGACCGACGCCAGGCAGGTACGGATGTCGTCCGCGCTGCGGTAGGTGACGATGACGACGTCGAGCCGGGCGCTCACAGCGCGCCCCTGGCCCGCTCGCGGGCCCACCGGCGGTAGGAGGCCCCGGCCCGGGCCCGCCCGGCCCCCAGCCACGACCGCCCCCGACGCAGCCCGGTGGACGCCACCCTGACCGGCAGCCGGGTCAGACGTCGGGCACGGAAGGTGGCACGGTGCAGGTGCTGGCGCCAGGTCGGGTCGCCCAGCAGGGAGGCCCGGGGCAGGCCGAGGAACGGCTGCCAGCCGGCTTCGTAGGACATCTCGCCGACGGGCACGTCACCGGTGAAGTCCTGCGGCGGTCCGACGAAGCCGTAGATCTGGTCGAAGTCGGGAGCCTGCCCGTCGTAGCGGTGGCTGAACTCGTAGTCGACGAGCCGCAGCTCGCCGCCGGGTTCGAGGAGGAAGTTCTGCGGCTTCGCATCGATCAGGTCGAAGCCGCGCGCGTGGACCTCGCGGAGCACCCGCATCATGTCGTGGGCGACCCGCAGCGGCACGAGCCGGCCGTCCGGACGGTCCGGCAGGTCGGCGAGGCCGTTGTCGAACAGCTCGGTCTCGAACCAGTTGGGGCCGACGTCCAGCAGGGTGGGGACGGCGGCGACCACCGGGCCCAGCTCGCGCATGGTCGCGACCTCGCGCTCCAGGTGTCGCGCTCCGTGCGGGGCGAAGGTCTTGCGCAGCACCCGCCGGCCGTCCTCACGCTCGACCACCTCCACCTTCGCGCGGCGCCCTCGACGCAGCACATCCACCACCGGCACGCCAGTCCGGTAGTCGTCGCGGCGGCGGGCCACCTGCGCCCTGAGCTCGGCCGTCTCCTCGGGCAGGGCGAGGGAGAGGTACTCCCAGGTCTCGAACTCGTCGTCCGAGGAGTGCACGGGGTTGAACGACTGCGCGGCACCGACGCGCGCCTCCACCAGCTCCCGCATGTCGACCTTGACCTGCAGCACGTCGCCGTTGGTCAGCCGTGGGTACCGCGCCAGCAGCGAGCTGTTCGGCGGTCGGGGGCCGTAGTGCACGGCGACGACGACGAGGACCGGGTCCCCGCCGCTGAGGGGGTAGGGCCCGCGCCCCCAGTTCCCCCCGCGCACCAGCTCCACCGAGGCCTGACGGGCCGCCCCGGACAGCTCGCGCACCGCGAGGATCTCGAACTCCAGGGACTCGATCACACCGAGCACCTCGGCCTCGTCCAGGACCGAGAGCGTGCGCTCACGGACGAAGAACACCGTCGGCTCCGGCAGCTCCGCCGGCTGCTGGTCGGCCGTGGGGAAGAACCGCCGCCGGACCCAGGGATTGTCCTCGGCGAGCCTGCGCAGCGTGTCCAGCGGTGGCCGCCAACCCTGCTCCTCGAGCACCGCGTCCACGTCCTCCAGCCCCGTGGGGAAGTCCCGGCCGAGGGAGGCCGCGACCTCTGCGAGCGTCGCCGCGTAGTCGTGGTCGGGCCGCGGCTCCTGGGCGACGAGCGCGGAGGCCAGGCCCGAGGCGGGGCCCTTGTGGTAGACCGCGTGGTAGGCCAGCGAGTGGAGGTGATCCTCCGCGGACGGCACCCTCGCCCCGCTGACGTGCGTGTCCGCCCGTTCCAGCATCCGCGTGGCCAGCCGGGGCGGGTAGTAGGCCATCCCCCGGTAGTCGGCCCCCTCCAGGCCGGTCTCGCTGTAGATGTCGACCGGGATGGTGCCGGGCTCCTCGGCGAGGATCTCGTGCAGCCGGTGCAGGTGCCGGTCCGCGACCATCAGGTCGAGGTCCTCGCCCGGGGCCAGGTCCGGCAGCTGGTCGAACCAGCGCAGGACGACATAGTCCAGCCCCTCCTGCTGAAGCCGCCGGATGAGCCCGGGCACGCCGACGGCCTCGGAGAGGTAGTGCCGTGGTCGGGGCCGTCGGACCGGCTGGGCCTCGTAGACCAGGAACCGGCTCTCCCCGCACGTGCGGACCCCCAGCAGGCGCACCCGGCGCAGGAGCCGCGAAACGGCGAGCGCACCCCAGGTCTCCACCCGGGCCGACGGCGAGGTCAGCTCGACGGCGATCCGACCCACGTGGGAGAGGTCCCTCAGGCCCCACACCGCACGGGCGACGGGTGCCCGCAGGATCAGCAGGTCGGTGTCGTGGCGGAAGGCCTGCTCCGGCGCGACGACACGATGGAAGCGACCGGCGTACCGGTCGGGGACGTCGTCGAGGAAGGCCTGGTCCTGCGGCAGCACCAGTCCGAGGTAGCGATGCGCCCCGACGGCGGCGAGGGCGTCCGCGACTCCTTCGTCATGGACCCCGACGTCCAGCACCCGGGACGCCGGCGTCACGAGCCGCTCGAGCGTCACGGACGCACTCTACGACAGCCGACCACCCTCGAGAGGCCCTTGCGGCGTTCACGCGGCGTCAGGCGGGAGCGTCCGGCCGGGACGGCCGCCCGGAGGTGGCGGGAGGGCTACGCTCACCTTCCGATGGGCGTTCCGTCCCCCCAGGAGGCACCCCGTGACGAGCTCTCCCCCACAACCTGCGCAGCCCTCGGACCGGGGCGGCGGCGGGCGGCTCGTCGTGGCGCGGCGCGCCCGACGTGCGTGGCGTGAGCTGTCGCCCTTCTTCCGTGGGTCCGGGCTCCTGCTCACGGCCCTGGTCGCCGTGTCGGTGCTGGCCGGGCTCAGCGAGGCGGGCCTCCTCGCTCTCATCGCCGCGGTGGCGGCGGCGCTGTCCACCGGCGAGTCCGAGGTCACGCTCGGCCTCGGGCCGATCACGCTCTCGTCGGGCGTCGAGGTCACGTTGCTCGCCGGCGTGGGGCTGGCGCTGGTGCGCGCCGGGCTGCAGCTGCTGCTGGCCTACATCCCCGCCCGGCTCGGGGCCAACGCGACCGCCGACCTGCGACGCCGGCTGTTCGACGCGTTCACCCAGGCTGCCTGGCCGATCAAGGCGTCGGAGCGTGACGGGCACTTCCAGTCGTTGATGAACGCCCACATCACCTCGACCAGCCTGGCCATCGTCAACATCGGCAACGGCTTCTCGGCGCTGTTCACCTTCGGCACGATGCTGGTCTCCGCCCTGGTCCTCAACCTGACCGCGGCCCTCGCCCTCAGTGCGAGCTCCCTGGTCCTCTTCCTCGCCCTGCGCCCGCTGGCGCGCCGGCTGAGGCGGCACGCCAAGGCGCTCAGCGGGGAGAACATCGAGTACTCGAAGGGCGTCCAGGAGATCGTCCTCGTGGCCGAGGAGACCGAGGTCTTCGGCGCCTCGGACACCTACCGGTCCGGGGTCTACGAGACGATCGACAACGTGCGCCGGCCCCTGCTGCGCACCCGGTTCCTGTCCGCGGCGGTGCCCGCGGTCTTCCAGAGCGCGGCCCTGCTCCTGCTCATCCTGGCGCTTTTCGCCGTCTCCCTGACCGGGGTGGGGCAGATCGCCACCCTCGGGGCCGTCGTGCTCATCCTGTTCCGCACGCTCACCTACGCGCAGCAGGTCCAGACCGCGGTCACCAGCCTCGACGAACGCATCCCCTTCATGGAGCGGCTCGCCCGGGCGCTGCACAGGTACGAGGCGAACCCCCAGCAGGACGGCGAGAACGACCTGCCCGAGATCCGCACGATCGGGTTCGACCAGGTGCACCACAGCTACCGGTCCGACCGGCCCACGCTGACCGACCTCAGCTTCACCGCGGGCCGCGGCGAGGCCATCGGCGTCGCCGGACCCTCCGGGGCCGGGAAGTCGACCGTCGTGCAGCTCCTGCTGCGGCTGCGCGAGCCCACCGGCGGTCGGGTCGAGGTCAACGGGACCGACGTGCGCGACTTCCGGCGCGACCAGTGGCGGCAGCGGGTGGCCTACGTGCCCCAGGCCCCCCAGCTCGTCTGGGGGACGGTCGCGGACAACATCCGCTTCTTCCGCCCGCACCTGACCACCGAGGACGTCGAGGCGGCCGCCGCACGGGCCAACATCCACGAGGAGATCATGTCCTGGCCGCAGGGCTACGACACCGTGGTGGGCCAGCGCGCCTCCGCCGTCTCCGGCGGTCAGCGTCAGCGGCTGTGCCTGGCCCGCGCCCTGGCCGGATCGCCCGAGGTGCTGATCCTGGACGAGGCGACCAGCGCGCTGGACGTGCGGTCCGAGGCCCTGGTCAACGACTCGCTGAGCCAGCTGCGCGGGTCGGTGACGATCATCCTGGTCAGCCACCGCCCCTCGGCACTGTCGATGTGCGACCGGGTGATGGTCCTCGTCGACGGCCGGTTGCAGAGCATGGACGCGCCCTCGGTCCTGGCGTCCAGCAGCGCCTTCTACCAGGAGGTGACCCGGCTGTCGGGCGGTCGGCAGAGCTGACCGGGCCCCGCGGCGGAGCCGACCGGCCCGGACGGGCGCGGCCGCCCACCCCCGCGGCTACGCCTGGCCGGTCACCACGACCCCCGGCCCCGCAGCCGTCGTTGCACCCGCTTGACGAGGTTGCGCCGCCTGAACCGCCACCCCGAGTACTCCCGCAAGTCCAGCGACGCGGCCTGGACAGCGACAGCCGACTCGTGCTCCTGCTGGGCCCACTCCGCCACCGTGGAGATGCCGAGCGCCTGCGCGGTCAGTGGCATGCGACGGTGGAAGCTCTCGTCGTCGGGGAAGAGGGTGTGCGGCGAGCGGGGGTCGTCCAGGTTCTCCTCCCGGACGAAGGGGTAGAGCCAGCCGTTGACGGCGCCGTGCCTCGCGAGCTCGATGCAGTAACGGGTGAAGGACTGGCCGTCCCTGATCGGACCGTGCCGCTCGACGAGCGCACGGGGCAGCAGGTAGCCGCTGCCCTGGACCCAGTGGTTGCGCAGCAGGCTGACACCTGAAGCGAACGTCTGGATCTTGCGCTCGGCCAGCTCCGGCACGAAGTCCTCGTCCCGGAAGCGCCAGCAGCCGATCGCCCCGAACTGCGGGTCGGCACGATGGGCGTCCCGCAGCTGCTGGATCCACCCCGGCTCGGGCATGCAGTCGTCGTCGACCTTCGAGACGAAGGCTCCGTCGCTCTCCTGCCACAGCCAGTTGGTCGGCGGGCGGAGCCGGACGTTCTCGCGGCTGTGGTGGAAACGGTGGACCCGCGGGTCGGCGGCGAACGACCGCACCACCTCGAGCGTCTCCTCGTGGTCCCCGTTGTGCCAGAGCCACACGCGGGTACTCTCGTCGCACGTATCGAGCAGATGGGGCAGGGTCCGCCGAACATGCTCCGGGCTATTGTAGGTAATCATCAGCACATCGACGTCTGATCGCATCGGCCCGGCCCTCTCGTAGGGAGATCGAGGCTCCACCGGCGGAGTCACCCGTCTCCCCCTCGTGTGGGGACCGAGCCTCCGTCGGCGGAGTCACCCATCTTAGGAGCATCGCTCGTATGGACCTGTTCTCGATAGCCGGGGCGATGATCCGACGCTGGTACCTCACGATCCCGTTGCTGCTCCTCGTCGCCTTCTTCGCCTATCGGTCCTACGCGGCGGTCGAACCCCTCTACATGTCCACCCGGTCAGTCGTGGTGCTGCCGAGCCTGCCGGAGGAACCAGAGGTGGGGTCGCCGGTCGACGAGACCGAGGACCCGTCGGAGCCCGACAACCCGTACTCCGGACAGGGCGGCTCACGCTTCGCCGTGGCCGTCCTGGCCCGCAACATCAACAGCTCCGCCTTCGAGGAGCGCCTCGGCCTGGACGAGAGCCTGGAGCAGGAGTTCGAGGCCAACAGCTCGAGCGAGCAGCCGATGATCCACATCGAGGCCACCGCCCCCAGCGAGGAGGCCGTCCACGACCTCCTGGAGACGGTCGTCGCCGAAGCATCCGTCGTGCTGGACGAGTTCCAGGCCGAGGCCGGCGCACCCGAGGTCACCCGGTACCGCATCGCCCCGGCGGTGCCGGCGGGCCCGGTCGAGGACGTCACCCCGAGCCGACTGCGAGGCGCAGGGGCCATCGCCGCCCTCGGGGGCGGGCTCACCGCCGTCGTCGTCGTCGGACTCGACGCCCTCCTGGCGGCCCGGCTCCGGCGGCGCCGGGCCGCGACGGAGCAGGGCGAGAACGACGGCGCGCCGGACGGTGGCGACCACCTGCGGGACGACGACGCGCACGAGCAGACGCGCACCGGCCGCGCCCGGACCGGAGCCCGGTCCGGAGCGCCCACCGCAGCGCCCACCGCAGCGCGCACCGGAGCGCGCACCAACCGTGCCAAGACCGGAGCGCGGCGGCGGTCGCGCTCCGGCAAGGCACCCACCACACCGAAGGACTGACCGTGACGGTCCACCAGGAGCCGCCGACCTCCGCCCGGCGGTCGTCTCGTGAGAGGCGCCCACAAGGACCGTGGGGTGCCCTGCTGGCCCTTCCCGTCGTCGCGCTGGTGATCCCGGGCTCGCTCGTCCTGGCCGGACCGCTCAGGTCCAACGGGTGGCCGGCTCGCCTGCTCGTCTTCTGGATCGCGAGCATGGTCGTCCTCGGCTGGATCGCGCGGCGCCCCCGTCGGAGCCCCCTGGCACCCGGGCGGGTCGCACCCGCCGAGGCCGGCACCTGGCTGCTGATCATCGGTCTGCTCGCCGGGCTCGGCGGCGCGTTCGTCCGGGACCTCAGCGAGCTGGAGGCGGCCGGGACGCTGCGCTTCGCGCTGGTGCTGTTCCCCCTCGCCATCCTCGCCGTGGGCATCTCGACGCTGGCGGACTCGCGCCGGGCCGACCTCCTCCTGGCCGGACTCCTGGTGGGGGCGACCATCGGCGGCCTCATCGCGATCGCCCAGTTCGTGGTGCCCTTCGACTGGGCCGGGCTGCTGCAGGTACCTCCTCTGCAGAGCGACGATCCCAGCGGCGGCGGATCACGAGGGGGGTTCACGCGGATCAGCGGTGCCGCCGGCCACGCGATCGAGCTCGGGGTCATCAGCGGGGCCGCCCTGCCGCTCGGCATGCATATGGCCAGGTTCGCGGCGACCCGTCAGGCCCGGGTGCTCGCGGCGATCGCCGTCGCCGTCCTCGTCGTCAGCATCCCGCTGTCCGTCTCGCGCTCAGGAGTACTGGTGGCGATCCTCGCCGTCGGGATCTACGCGGTCAGCCTCGACAACCGGCAGCGGCTCACCGTGCTCGTCCTGGCGCTCGCGGGGCTCGCCGTCTTCCGGGCCGCCGTGCCGGGGCTGCTCGGAACCGTGGTGGCGATCTTCGGGGGCGCGTCCACCGACGACAGCATCACCGGCCGGACCGAGGACTACGCCCTCGTCAACGAGCTGTGGAGGGAGCAACCCGTCCTCGGCCACGGCCTGGGCACCTTCCGGCCCGAGGAGTACTTCTTCCTCGACAACCAGTACCTGATGGCGCTCGTCGAGGGGGGCGTCCCCCTGCTGGCCGCCACCATCGCCTTCTTCCTGCTCGCGATGGCGAGTGCGCGGGGCGCCGTACGGCGCGCATCCCACCCGGAGTACTCCTCGCGGGGCCAGGCCGTGCTGGCGTCGATCGTCGCGATCGCCATCTCCGGCACGTTCTTCGACCTGTTCAGCTTCGAGCAGGTGACGGTCATGACGTTCGTGCTCACGGGCGTCGCCGGGGCGATCTGGCGCCACGGCGTGGCCAGCGGCCACCCGCTGCCCATGCCCGCGGAGCGGTTCCGGGCAGCGATGTCCTCCCCGACCGCGAGTCGCTAGGCACGGCTACTCTCGTCCCGCAACCACGTGTTGAAGTCGCCCCGCCGGACTGCGGCCCGCGCCCGCCACGCGGCGAGCCCGGTGACGGCCACGAAGACCGGCACCCTGGGTGCGAGCGCCGGCCTGCGCCGGACCAGGCGCAGGAGCTCGGCCGGCCGCGTGCGCGAGTCGGCGCGCCGGAGCCGACCGGCGTCGGCCTGCGCGTTGCCCGTGCGCACCCGGATGCGGCGGCGCAGCAGGTCCCGGACCGTTCTCGGCGGCCGGACGACCACCGTCACGGACTCGTCCACCCCACGCTCGTGCGGGGCGCAGAGCTCGGAGATCACGAGGTCGTCCGACATCGCGGGCGGGAGCTCCGCATATCGCCGGTGCCCCTCCTCGGACAGCGCGATGACGCCGCGTCCGAAGAGCCCCTCGCGCACCTGGGGCAGCTCCTGCCAGACCTCGTAGTACGAGCGCGCCAGCAGGCCGACGCCGTCCAGCGGGACGCGCCGCCCGGGGGCGCGCGCCAGGAGCGGTCCCGTGCGTACCGCGTCGGCGAGCCGCAGCACGGCGTCGGCCCCGATCTCGACGTCGGCGTCCACGTAGACGCGGGGGTAGACCGAGGCGACCTCGCTGCCCGCACGCATCGCGAGGTGCTTCGACGGCTGCGGGATCTCGACGACCGTCACGCCCGGGAAGTCAGCCGCCCGCTCCGCCGTCGCGTCGGTGCACCCGTTGCAGACCACGACGACCTCGAGCCGGCGCCCGTCAGCCGACGCGGTCAGCCCGGTCAGCAGACGCCCGATCGACCGTTCCTCGTCGTGAGCAGGGACGATCACCGAGGCGGCCGGGACGGTGTGGCCCTTCATGTCACCATGCTGCCAGACTCTGCCCATCGTCGGGCAAAGACGCAGGAAGGGGTCCCCCATGATGCTGCGTGCCGGCTGGGCCACGAGGATGGAACGGCTCTCTCGTACGCGCGGCGCGCGGCGACGGACCCGTGAGCTGGCCCGGACCGCGGAGCACCTGCTGCGGCCCGGGCTCTACCTCCGCGCGGGTGAGAGCATCTGGCGTCACTGGCGCGCCGTCCTGCCTCGTCACCTGCGACAGAGCAAGCTCGACGCACGCTCCGGCACGCCGCGCGCGCTGATCGTCAACGCGGCCCACCGCCTCCTCCCGCCCCTTGTCCTCCGGGTGGGGCGGGGCCGCGGGGGGAGCTTCTCGATCGTCGTGTCGGCCGACGACGGGGGCCTGGTGCTCCTGGCGCCCGAGCACGGTCGGGTCGCGCGCACCTACGGGTCGCGCCGGATCGACGACGACTACGTCAGCCTCCGACGCCGCTTCGAGACGCACGTGGTGACGCCCGCATTCGAGGTGCGGGACGGCGGCCGTCTGCTCGTCGAGGAGTTCGTCCACGGCGACCACTTCCTCGATCTCGAGCCCGACCATCAGCTCGGGGTGGTCCGCGACCTGGTGCGCCGGTACGCCGAGCTGGGCACGCACGAGGGAGAGGGCGACTCGCGTGACCCCGTCGCGACGACGCGGGCCGCCGTCGCGCGGGGCAGCCCGCCGGGCGAGGTGGCCGAGCTGCTCTCCTCATCCAGGATCGAGGCGTGGTCGCGCGCCTGGCCGCTCGTCCCCTCCGCCACCGATGCCAACGTGAAGAACCTGATCATCCGGTCCGACCGGACCCCCGTACTCATCGACCTGGGCAGGATCCGCCTGGACCCGGTCTTCTACTACCCGGTCGGGGTGGTGGTCATGGCGAGAGGACACGTGCTGGACCGGTTCCTCGCCGGAGACCTGGACGACGATCTTCACGCGCTCGCCCCCGGCGGCACTGCGCAGAACCGGCTGGACGACGAAATTCGGCGGAGCCTGCTGGCGCTCCGGGTGGCCATGGTCAGCTACCGACGGGCGAGCACGTCAGGAACCTTCGACCGAGCCGCCTTCGACGACATCCTGGCCTATCGCTGGTCGGCCCTGTGGTCGGGAGTACCGGCGACCTACACCGGGTCGTACCCGGCCGACTCGAGATCCGCACCCGGCCCCTCCTCGGCCCCGGGCGCCGGCCCCGCATCGGGTTCCAACGAGGGTCGCACGGCCTGAGCAGGGCCCGGACCCGCGTGACGCGGAACATCAGAGCGCGCCGTTCGTCCGGTCGTCCGGTGACCACGACCGGCCCGCCGACCTGGCCGCCGCCACCACGCTGTCGAGCACCCGCCCGAGCTCGCCCGCGGTCATGGTGTGGAACATCGGCAGGACCACGGTCGAGTCCGTCAGCCGCTCCGTGACCGGCAGAGGGGGCGCGGGGACCGTGCGCCTCGCGTACGCCGGCTCGCGGTGCGTCGCCATGACACCGCGCCGGGCCGAGATGCCGTCGGCGGCCAGCCATGCCAGCAGGTCGTCGCGCCCCATCGGGAAGCCGGGCAGCACCTCGACCCAGAAGGACTGGTAGTTCGTGGTCCCGTACGGGGGGTCGGCCACGCAGCGCAGGTCCGGCAGGCTGTCGAGGACGCTGCGGTAGTCGGCCGCCAGGGACCGGCGTCGTCGCACCATCTCCGGCAGGCGCTCGAGCTGGACGAGACCGACGGCGGCCTGCAGGTCCGTCATGCGGTAGTTGAAGCCGACCTCGGCATAGCTCGCGTCGGCGGCCGGCACGCCGGCGTGCCGGTCGGCGGCCGAGACGTCCATGGCGTGCTCGCGCAGCCTGCGCGCCCGCGCCGCCCACTCGGGATGGGACGTGGTGAGCATCCCGCCCTCACCGGTCGTGACGAGCGTTCGCGAGTGGAAGGACCAGGTGGTGACGTCGGCCCCGACACCCACCGGCGCACCGGCGTAGGTCGAGCCGGCCCCGCAGGCCGCGTCCTCCACCAGCACGAGGGAGTATCGGTCGCACAGCTCGCGCAGCGGGCCGAGGTCGACCGGGACGCCGCCCTGGTCGGCGACGATCACCGCGGTCGTCGCCGGGGTCAGCGCCGCCTCCACGGTCCGCGCGGTGACGTTGCCGGTCGTCGGGTCGACGTCGGCGAAGACCGGCCGGGCCCCCACGTAGGTCGGGGCGTTCGCGGTGGCGATGAACGACAACGACGGGACGACGACGTCGTCGCCGTGTCCCACGTCCGCCACCGTGAGGGCGAGGTGCAGGGCCGCGGTGCCCGACGACGTCGCGACCGCGTGCGGCACGCGCTGCGCCCGGCTGAACGCGCCCTCGAAGTCGGCCGTCCGCGGCCCCTGGGCGAGCCACCTGGAGGCCAGGACGTCGGTGACGGCCGCGACCTCCTCGGCACCCAGCCACGGCCGGGTCACGCCGATCCGGTCCACCGTCGTCGCCGTCTGTTCCATCGGAACCCCTCCCCCTGTGCTGTGCGCCGACGGTCGCCGCCGACGCCGTCTGCCGAGATGCTCATCAGTACGCGCCGTCGGGTCTGACCATGACCTTGACGGTGCGCCACATGATCATGAGATCGCCGGTGACCGACCAGTTCTCGACGTAGTAAAGGTCCAGGCGGACGCTCTCCTCCCAGTCGAGGTTCGACCGGCCGTTGATCTGCCAGAGCCCCGTGAGGCCCGGCTTGATGTAGAGCCGACGGCCGGTGTGGCCCTCGTAGGTGGCCACCTCCTCCGGCAGCGGGGGGCGGGGGCCGACGAGCGACATGTCGCCGCGCAGGACGTTCCACAGCTGCGGGAGCTCGTCGAGCGAGTGCCGGCGCAGCACGGCACCCACGCGGGTGACCCGGGGGTCGTCCTTCAGCTTGAACAGCGGGCCGGCGCCCTCGTTCCGGGCCGCGAGCGCCGCCTTGTCCTGCTCGGCGGTGGCGACCATGGTGCGGAACTTGCCCATCCGGAACGGCCGCCCGTACCGGCCGGTCCGCGTCTGGGAGAAGAACGCTCCGCCGGGCGAGTCCCACCTGACCATCAGGGCGACGGCGAGGAGCAGCGGCGAGGCGATCAGCAGGCCCGCGCCCGCACCAAGGATGTCGAGCCCCCGCTTGACCACGTGGCGGCCGCCCTCGAACCGGGGCTGGTCCACGTGCAGGAGCGGCAGGCCCTCGACGGGGCGCATGGTGATGCGCGGACCGGCGACGTTGACCAGGGAGGACACGAGGACGAGCTCGGTCCGGGTCCGCTCCAGGGACCAGCCGAGCGTGCGGATGGCGCTCGTGCCTGCACGCAGCGGGCCGGCGACGACCACCGAGTCGGCCCCCAGCTCGGTCACCGCCTGCGGGACGCGCTCGACGCCGTAGAAGGTCGGGGGCGCCGGCGGGCCGTCCCGGTCGGGGTCGCCGGTCCCGGCGTCCTCGGGTGCCGGCCCCGCCGGCGGGTCGGTGGGGACGTCGAGGACGACGCCGACCACGCGGTAGCAGACGGCGGAGCGGCGGGCGATCTGACGGGTCACGTACGCCACGTCGGCCGGCTGACCGACGACGACGACGTCCGACAGCGCGACGCCGCGCAGGCGCAGCCGGTGCAGCCACGTCCGCCACACCCAGCGGCCCACCACGAGGGCGGCCAGCCCGACGGGCAGGCTGAGCGTCAGGTGCGGGCGCGCGTGCGCGGAGAGGTCCGCGCCGAGCAGGACCGTGACCGAGCAGGCGATGCCGGCCGTGGCGGCGGTCGCACCGACGACGCGCTTGTACTCCTCGGCCCCGACCGCCATCCGGCGCGGGGACCGCGTGCGGAACAGCTGCAGGGCCAGGCTCCAGACCAGGACGAGCCCGACTCCGAGGGCGACCGTGGCCCCGGCGGCGACGTCGCCCGATGCCCACGTCCCCCAGGCGACGGCCAGGAGGATGACGCCGAGGTCGGTGGCGTGCACCCGTCGTCGGTAGCGCCGCGACCAGTCGACGCGGCGGTGGACGTCGGGCGGGTCCGGTGCGACGTCGGGCCGCAGGGGGCTCATGGCCGCAGGGGCCGGGCTCAGGACCTCGGGCGCGGGTCCCGCGTCCGTGTGCGGGACGGTGGCGGGCGTGGGTACCTCGAGGACGCGGGCGCCGAGGGCGCCGAGCGTCCCGGTGCGCGCCGACCTCGGTCGGTCGTGGGTCGTCGTCGACTGCGAGTGCACGGGGGCCTCCGGGGGGTGGCAGCACCGGCGCGCGTGGGGGGCGCTGCGCCGGGTCTCCGACGGCGGGTCCGTCGGTCCGTCCTCGACGCTAGGAACGGCCGGTCGCCCGTACATCGGTGGGCGGTACTCGCTCGCCCCCCCCGGGGACCACGTGGAACCACGTGGTCGATGCGCACCGACCACCTGGACGGGTCAGGGCCAGACGTCCCGGAGCTCGGTGCGGTCGCTGATGCCCAGCTTGGCGAAGGCCCGGTAGAGGTGCCCCTCCACGGTCCGGGGCGAGACCACGAGGGTCCTGGCGATCTCGCCGCTCCGACGTCCCTCGAGCGTGAGCCGGACGATCTCGAGCTCCCGGGGCGTCAGCGCCCCCAGGTCCAGCGCCGACCGCACGTACCGGCCGGGCACCCCGCCGAGCTCTCCGACGACCCCGTGCAGGTGCCGCAACGCCTCGCCGCGCCGCCGCAGGTCGTTCGCCCGGTCGTGGAGCCGGACCACGCGTGCCCACGCGTCCGCCGCGACCACCGGGAAGCCCTCGGTCATGGCCTGCTCAGCCACCTGGGACAGGCGCACGGGGTCCCCGGCGATCGCCGGGTCGTGGGCACGCACGACGAGGTCGGCCCGTGGCCCGTCGAGCAGGAGGCCCGCCCGGTGGATGGCCGCGACCAGCTCGTCGTCCGCGGTGTCGGGGTCCCGGACGGCGGACGCGACGAGCAGGATCTCCAGCGCGACGGCGGGGTGCGCGGCGACCTCCGCGTCAGCGACGATCCGCGCCCACGCCGGGGGTTTCCCGGGCGCGTGCTCCCGCCCGGCGTCGTCGACGACCTCGGCGACGCCGGACGCGAGCAGCCGGCGCTCGGTCCGACCGTGGGGCCCCGCGTCCCGGACGCGGTCCACGAGCGACGTGCCGCCCGCGGGTGCGCCGACGGGCGGGGCGGCGGAGGCTCCCTCGAGGGCGGTGACCAGGGGCCGGAGGCGGACCGGGTCCCACTGGTCGAGGTCCGACGCCGCGTCGCGGAGCACGTGGCCACCCGGCCGCACGCGGCCGCGAGCGAGCTCGACGAACCCGTCGAGGGACTGCAGGGTGCCGGCCCAGGCGTGGCTCCGGTACGCCGACCCGCCGCGCCGGTCGGCCACGACCCGGGCGGCACCGTCGACGTCCCCGACGAGCAGCAGCGCCTCCACCAGGTGCACGACCGCGTGCACGCCCAGGAGCGCCGACACCCGTGCGTCCCCCGCCACCAGCGCGTCGGCCTGCGCGGCGTCGTCCGCGGCGTCGACGAGGCGCCCCGCCCGCGTGAGCAGGCATCCTCGTACCCAGTGCGCGACGCAACGCATCACCGTCGGGGCCTCAGGGTCCGTGGCGACCGCGGAGCTCAGGTCGAGAAGCCGGGCCGACTCGTCGGCGACGTCGACGCGGTCCAGCGCCGACCACCACGCCGCGAGCGAGCCGGTCGCGGCGGGCGCCGTGCGCCCGGCCCGGAGCGCGCGGTCCTGCCGCTCGAGCCAGACCTCGCTCAGCGCGGCCCACGGGGTCGTCGACGCCCCCTCCTGGGCCCGGTCCATCGCCAGCGCGGCCAGCACCTCGGACAACACGTGCACGTCCTGCGTGCGGTCGGCCACCTCGACGAGGTCGGTCCGACCGGACATCGCTCGGCCGGCGGCGAGCATGACCTCCGCACGCAGCACCACGCTCTCCTCGTGCGCGGCGTCCGCCGGCCGCGCGGCCAGGAACCAGGCGGTGGCGAGGTCCCGGCTCGCGAGGAGCTCGTAGCCGGCCGCGACGCGGTCCTCGTCGGGCACGGGCAGCCCGCTCTCGACGGCCCGGGCCACGGATCGCGCGGGCTGCCGTCGCGGGGGCCCCGCGACCGAGGCCGGCCGCCGCGCCATGAGCTCGGCACCCCGTCCGGGCGGCGTGATCGAGCGCATGACCTCGCCGTACAGCTCCGCGCTCAGCTCCACGTCCCCCTCGGGGGTGCCGCGGACCACGTGCGTGTCCCACAGGTCCTGGACCTGGTCCCCCACCGCCGCGCGCAGCTCGGCGGCCGGCATGCGTCCGACGAGCGCCAGCATGGTCACCGCCGTCTGCTGCTGGTCGGTGAGCTCGGACTGCATCCCCTCGACGACGCCGACGAGCCGTTCGTCGACCGAGGGGGCCGGTCGGAGCAGCGTCCACCGGTCCGGGCCCCCGTTCGTCCAGGTCTCGCCGTCGGCACCCACGAGGATGCCCTGCTCGTCCGCCGACGCCAGGAACGCGACGACGAGCCCGGGCATCCCGCCCGTCATGCCGAGGATCGTCGCGGCCGCGCCGCCGGTGGGTCGGGCCCCGACGACGGACGCACACAGCGCGCTGGTCTCCGCGAGCCCCAGGGCGGGCATCGTCACGGCGGCGAGCAGGCCCGTGTCCACCAGCGCGCCCAGGCCGGACTCCCCGCGCAGGCCCACGCTGGTGGCGAGCAGGACGGCCTCGCGGTTCTGGGCCAGGAGCGCGAGGACGAACGCGCTGGCCGCGTCCAGGAACTGGCAGTCCTCCACGACGATGACGGGTCGGAGCCGGCTCCCGTCCTGCGCGGGGGACGCGATCCCGTCCAGGTGCCGCTGCACGGCCGCCAGCACGTCGACCGGTCCCTGCACGACCTCGAGGTCGGTGAGGTACGGGGACAGCGCGCCGTAGGGGACGTCCACGAGCGCGGGACCGCACTGCACGGTCAGCGCGGTCGGTCCGCCCCCGTCCCGCAGGAGCACCTGCACCAGGGACGTCGTCCCGGACCCGGGCGCGCCGACGACGACGACGCCGGCCCGGTCGACGTCGTTCAGCCGTTCGTGCAGCACGCCGATGTGGGCGTCCCACAGCGTGTGGTCGAGTGCCGTCATGTCCGCTGTGCCCCGGCCTCCTCGAGGACCGGCCGGTCCGTCGCGAGCCGGCTCAGGCCCCATCGGCCGCGGACGTGCAGCTTGGCGTAGACCTGACCGAGGTGCCCCTCGACGGTCCGGACCGAGATGCGGTGGTGTCGGGCGATCGAGGCGTTCGACAGCCCGTCGACGACCATGACGGCGATCTCGCGCTCGCGCGGCGTGAGGGACCGCAGCCATCCGGGCTCGTCGGACCCGCCGCGCTCGGCGCCAAACGGGCGGGTCCTGGCGACGACCTCGGCGAGCCGCCGGGCGTCGGCCGCCGGCAGGGTGGCGACCACCGACGTCGGCGCGCCGTAGCTCCAGGCGAGGTACCCGATGGCGGCCATCGCGGTCAGGGCGGCGCGGGTGCGCCCCGGATCGTTCTCGCGGACCCCCACGGCGAGCTCGGCGCCGGGACCGGACACCACCGCCCGGGTGCGGGCGACGGCGCTCCCCAGCCGTCCGGCCACCGTGGCGTCCCCGAGCAGCGCGGAGGAGAGCAGGGCGTACATCTCGACCACGGCGAGACCCTCGTGGCCCGCCCGGTCGGCGAGCCGGCCCAGCCGCGCGGGCGCGTCGTCGACCCGGGCGGACGCGACGTCGTCGACACGGGAGGGCGCGGCGTCGTCGCCCGGGGCAGGCGTACCCGCCACCGCGCGCGCGAGCTCGGCGAACCAGCCGAACCGGCCCCAGGTGAGCGGCACCGCCCGGTGCGTGTCCGGCGGCTCGGTCGCGCGGCCGGCCGGCCGGCGAGGCGCGGGACCCTGGTCCGCGCGCGGGTTGAGTGAACGGCAGCAGTCGACCAGGGCCTGGGCCACCGCCCGGCCCTGCGGGTCGTGGACCGCGGCTGCCTGCTCGACGAGACCGGTGGCCGACGCCTCGGCCTCGTCCGGACGGCCGGAGAGCAGGTCGAGGACCACGAGCCCGAGCTCGGCGTCGAGGACCGCCTGGGGGTTGCCGTGCCGGGCGAGAAGGATCGCGTCGGCCAGGCCCCGGGCGGTCGCGAGGTCGCCGCACCTCAGCGCGGTCTCGAGCAGCGACGCGGCGATCGCCGCCCGGTCGTAGGGACCCATCACGCTGTCGAGGACCCCGCGGCGACGGTAGGTGGACAGCTCCGCGTGGACCCGTGCCGCGGCCGCCCGCGCACCGTCCTGGTCGTCCGTGAGCGAGAGGATCTCGGCGCGGGTCGCCTCGCCACGCAGTCGCACGGACTCCTGGTTGCGGCCCGGGCGACCGGGATCGAGGCGGACCCCGGGGTGCGGGTCCGCGGTCCGCCGCAGTCGGTCCTCGGTCCTCGAGCGGTCCCCGACCAGCGCCGCGATCGTCGCGGACAGGACGAGCAGGCACGGCGAGTCGTCGTCCGCGGCGGCGTCGACCTCGTCCTGCGCGCGGCCGACCTCCCCGAGGGCCAGGAGCGCCCGCGCCCGGGCCCAGACCAGGTGTCCGTGCACGTCGTCGGGCCCGGCCGCAGCGGCGGACCCCGGCGTGCGGGCTCCCCCCGGCGTGCCGGCGCCCTCCGGCGTGCCGGCCCCTCCCGGCGGGCGGCCCGGCACCCGTGCCCGGTCCAGCAGGCGCAGGGCACCCGCCGCATCGGCCGAGGCCAGCCGGTCCTCGGCCCGTTCGAGCAGCCGGGCCGGCCCGTCCTGCTCCGACGCCTCGCGCTCGAGCCGGGACCTGCTCTCCGGGTCCAGTGCGGAGACGACACGGTCGCGCCACACGGGCTCGACCGCCGCCACCGTCCCGGCGGGCGTGCGCCGGACCGTGACGATGCCCTGCGCCTGCAGCGAGTCCAGGTCAGAGCCGTGACCGTTCCTGATGAGCTCGCCGGTCTCGACCGGGCCGCGCGTCGCCAGCAGCTCCAGCAGCGCACGGCGCTCGTCGGGCATCCGCCTGAGGACGACGTCCTCGCCGGGCACGCCCCGTCCGCCGTGGAGCGGACCGTCGGTCAGCACCCAGCGACCGTCGACCTCCCGGAGCCTGCCGGACCCGACGCAGTCGTCGGCGATGCTGCGCAGCCGGCCGAGATGTCCCCCGCCGTAGCGCCACAGCACGGTCGCCGCCACGCGCGAGACCTCCCCGCCGAGGTGGTCCACGAGCAGCGCCCGCGTCCCGGCGGGCGTGAGCGGACGCACGGCGACCTGAGCGAGGTCGCCCGAGCGCGCGAGGACCGCGAGGTCGGGCGGCACGTCGATCATCCGGTCGCACTGCACCAGGAGGACCACCCGACGCTGGTGCGCCAGCTGAGCGAGCACCGTCACGGAGCTCGGGTCCATCTCGCGGGGCTGGGAGAGGATGACCACGGCCGGCTCCTCGCCGACCGGTGCCAGGTACTCGCCGAGCACCTTGGCCATGCGGTACCAGGTCGGTTCCGGACCCACGCCCGAGCGCGCCTGGAGGATCGACAGCGCCCCGTACGGCAGGTCGGCGACGAACGCGCTGCCGTGCAGGTGATGGACCGGGCGCTCGGCGCGCAGCTCGTCGACGGCCGCCTGCGTCACCGCCCGACGGTCCTCCGGCGTGCCGACGAGCACCGCGCCGACGCGCTCGACCTGCACCGCGCGCAGGACCTCGTCCACCGCGGATCGCGGGTCGTCGCTCCAGATGCCGTCCGAGTCAGGATTCAGCCATGCATGTGCGAGCGGCATGACTCCTCGCCTCTCGGCCGACGTGTCAGGCTCGCGATCCGCCGCAGGGTCTGCGACAGAGGCGGCACGTCAGGGGCGAGGAGGAATGAAAGCTTCATGTCGATGTGCTCCTTGCGTCTCCGAGGGGAGGCACGCACCCGCGGTGGGGGAGTCCGCGGCCGGCAGCATCGGCACGACCGGTCGGTGCGAGCCCCCGAGGGACGCCCACCGCCGAACCCGACGATCCTGCCCTCCGACGGGTCGGAAGCTCGCGGTCCGGGGGCTCCCGCCGGGCGCCCGGTCGCTCCGCCGTCCGTCGGGACGGCGGGCGCCGGGAGCGTCGTCGTCGACAGCCTGACGATCGTCCTCGGACCACTCCGACCAGCCGGAGGTGCCATCGACAGGAAACCTCCGAGACCCACCGGTGTCAACGCGACATTGACCGTCGGTGACCACCGACGGCGTCCGTTAACCCGGGACGACGCCCGAGGGTCTCCGGACGCGGACATCCGTCCGCTCCGGACCCGGCCGCCGAGGGGGGACGCCGAGTGGGCGCGGACGACCTGTCCAGGCAGCGTCGAGGTGGCGTCGAGCACCGGCGGAAGCGCCCGGTCCTCATCGGCGCGTCCATGCGCGGCGTCGCCTCGCGCCGTGTCCCCGACCGATCGGGGCACACACGCACCGCTCGGGTCCGCTCCCGACCGCGTCGGGGCGCACGGGATGCTCTAACGAAGATATGTGCGGACCGCGCGAGCGTCATCTGGACGCCGGCCCGCGCGGATCACGCCTCCGAGCCAGGTTTGTCACCCTTGCCACCCGGGCGTGGTCCCGGGCATGTCCGCGGACGGGGTGAACCCCCGGCGGCCGAGGAGGTGGACCAGCACCTCCTCGGCCGCCGGGACATCGGGGCGTCAGGGCGTGCGCCGCACCCCGAGGGTGTCGGTGCCGTCGCCGTCCCAGTCGCCGACCAGCACCTCGTCACCTGCTCGTCCGAAGTGCACGAGGACGTCCTCGTTGCCACCGGCCAGGGAGTTCTTCACGTAGTAGGCGTTGCCGCGGCGCACCGCGAACGTGTCGATCCCGTCGCCGTCCCAGTCGCCGGCCAGCACGGCGTCACCGCTGCGCCCGTACTCGAACGCCCGGTCCGCGTTGCCCCCGCTGAGGCTGTTCGCCACGAAGTACGCGTTACCGCGGCGGACGGCCAGGGTGTCGGTGCCGTCGCCGTCCCAGTCGCCGACCAGCACCTCGTCGCCCGCACGGCCGTAGCTCAGCTCGTGGTCGGCGTTGCCGCCGTCCAGAGAGTTCGCCACGAAGTACCGGTTCCCTCGGCGGACGGCGAGGGTGTCGGTACCGTCGCCGTCCCAGTCGCCGACCAGCACCACGTCGCCCGCACGGCCGTAGGACAGGACGTGGTCGGCGTTGCCGCCGCGCGGGGCGTTGGAGACGAGGTAGAGGTTGTCGCGGCGGACCGCGATGGAGTCCGTCCCGTCGCCGTCCCAGTCCCCGATCAGCACCTCGTCGGCGTGCCGTCCGTACTGGAAGGCGTGGTGGGTGGTGCCCTGCCAGTCGTTGCTCAGGAAGAAGCCGTGCTCCTGGTGCGCCGGCGGCCCCGGCTCGGGCTCCGGCTCCGGCTCGGGCTCGGGCTCCGGTTCGGTCGCGCGGTCGCGGATGTGCGCGTGGAGCACGTCGGCGACGTCGGTGTTCTCGATGTAGTCCCCGCGCACCGGGTCACTCTCGTCGGCGACCGCGTCGAAGTCGGACGCGGCGGCGCCGCGGGCGAAGAACGGCACGATCTGGTGCGTGTGGTAGTGCGGGGTGTCCTCGATCTCGTTCTCCTTGAGATCGGTGAAGTCGGTGAACTCCGCCGCGGGCAGCTCGCCCGCGCTACCGGTCAGGGGCGTGAAGTCACCGGTGAACTCGACCCCGCCGTCGACGACGGTGCCCGAGCCCCACAGGTTCCCCGTCTCGTGGTCGGAGGTGACGATGACCGTGGTCTCGTCCCAGCTGGACTCCGAGTCGACCCACTCGATCACCGCGTCGACGGTGGCGTTGAAGTCGATCATGTTCTCGATCGTGCGGCCGAGCTCACCGTGGTGGCCGGCGCCGTCCACGTTGGCCTGCTCGATCACGGTGAAGAAACCCTCGTCGCTGGCGTTCGAGAGCACGTTGAGGGTCGCCGCGGCCATCTCCGGGAGGCGGGCCACGTTGTCCGCGATCGGCGCGGCGAACGGGGTCTCGCGGTCGCCGGGCCGGTCGTGCGTGAGGGCCCCGCTCGTCTGGGCCAGGCCGAGCACGCGGTCCGGCGTCTCGCCGGTGGCGAGCGCCTGGAAGTCGGCACGCTCCTCGACGAGGGTCCACGGCGCCAGCCCGGTGCTCGTGTCACCGGCCGCGATCGCCTCCCAGTCCGCGCGCGGGATGTTGTGGTAGCCCGGCGCCTGCGGCTCGCCGTTGTTGCTGAACGCGGGGTGGCCGCCGCCCATGACGACGTCGAGGTCCTCGTGGCGCAGCAGCTGGTCGATGATGAGGTCCTCGTCGCCGTCGTCGGCGTGGACGGCGAACCCGGCCGGCGTGTCCCCCAGAACTGGCCGCTCGTGACGACCCCGGTCGCCAGGCCAGCCTCGCTCGCGACGTCGACCATGTCGGTCAGCGGCTCCTCGTCGCGGTCCCAGCCCAGGTAGCCGCCCCGCGTGCGCACGCCGGTCGACAGGGCGGTCGCCGCGGCCCCGGAGTCGGTGACGTTGAGCCAGGAGCCGTCGCGCTGGTCGCGGGTGGCGTTCTGCGGGTGCCCCCACGCCTCGATGGTCGAGTAGGCCGGGCTGAAGACATAACCCGTGTCCATCGAGAGCCGCGTCTCGAACTCCTGGTACTCCTCCGACGTCACGCTGTCCGAGCCGTGCGCCGCGAGGTAGGGGTTGTCGCCCTGGTCCTGGTAGGCCGCGGTGCCGTGCTCGTAGAGGCTGGCGGCATCGATGTGGTTGTAGCCCATGCCGTCGGCGATGAGCAGGATGACGTTGGTGCGCTCGTCGTCGTCGGCGACCGCCGCGGCGGGGGCAAGGGTGGCGAGCAGGGTCGCCGTGACGGCGACGGCGGCCGCCCGTCCGGGGCGTGGCAGGCGCATCTGATGGGCTCCTCGTGGGTGCGTGGGATCGACGCCGGTCACCCAAGCAGGGGCGTATGAACCTGCGATGACCCCGGCGCGACGCGCGCGCACCCGTCCGATGAACACCCGGGGGTGCCGGAGCGATCAGCCCTCGAGCTCCTCGGCGGTGTGCAGCCACTCCTCCTCGAGCTCGTCGGACTCGGCGCGCAGCTGGTCCGACTGCGCGGCGAGCGACGTGATCCGCCCGACGTCCTGCTGCTCGGCCGCCTCGGCCATCTGCGCGTCGAGCCGCTCGATCTGGCCGCTCAGCTTCGTCATCCGCCGCTCGATGCGAGAAAGATTCTTGCGAGCCTCCCGCTCGCGCGCGGCATCCGGGGTCCTCGCGGTACCGGACGCGCCGGCCCCTCCCCCGGCCGGGTCCGTGGTGACCGCGCCGTCCGTGCCGGGCTCCGGAGTCGGGCCGGCCGCGGCCAGCGGGGTCCGCCCGCCACCTGCGGACTCGCGCTGGGCACGGCGCAGCTCGAGGTACTCCTCGACGCCGCCGGGCAGGTCCCGGATGTCGCCGCCGATGACGGCGACCTGGTGGTCGGTGACGCGCTCGAGCAGGTAGCGGTCGTGGCTGACCACGACCAGCGTCCCGGGCCACGAGTCGAGCAGGTCCTCCACGGCGGCGAGGGTGTCGGTGTCGAGGTCGTTGGTCGGCTCGTCCAGGAGCAGCACGTTCGGGCCGGCGACCAGGAGACGGAGCAGCTGCAGGCGCCGCCGCTCGCCGCCGGAGAGCTCGGACACTCGCGTCCAGGCGCGCTCGCGGGCGAACCCGAGGCGCTCGACGAGCTGGCTCGCCGACAGGTCCGTCCCGCCCACGCTCACGTGCTCGGCGACGTCGGCGACGGCCTCGACGACCCGCAGCTGCGGGATGTCGTCGAGCTCGCCGGTGTCCTGCGTGAGCACCGCGAGCTCGACCGTCTTTCCCCGCTTGACGCGGCCGCTCGTCGGTTCCTGCAGGCCGGCCAGCAGCCGCAGGGCGGTCGACTTCCCCGCGCCGTTCGCCCCCACGATCCCCACGCGCTCGCCCGGCGCGAGCCGCCAGGTGACGTCGTCGAGGATCGGGGGCGGTGCGTCGTACTGCACGGTGACGGCCTCGAGGTCGAGGACGTCCTTGCCGAGTCGTGCGCCGGCGGCGTCGGTCAGCGCGAGCGTGTCGCGCGGCGGCGGCTCGTCGGCGATGAGCGCGGCGGCGGCGTCGAGCCGGAACTTGGGCTTGGACGTGCGCGCGGGGGCACCGCGGCGCAGCCACGCCAGCTCCTTGCGCAGGAGGTTGTTGCGCTTCTGGGCGGCGACGGCGGCGCTGCGCTCGCGCTCGGCGCGCGCGAGGACGTAGGCGGCGTACCCGCCGTCGTAGGTCTCGACGTGGCCCGGCACCGGGGACCGCCCGCCCGCGCCGTCGTGCCCGGGGACCACGTCCCAGACCCGCGTGCACACCGCGTCGAGGAACCAGCGGTCGTGGGTGACGACGAGGAGCGCACCCTTGCCGGACGCGAAGCGCTCCGTGAGGTGGGCGGCGAGGAAGGCGACGCCCTCGACGTCGAGGTGGTTCGTCGGCTCGTCGAGGACGAGGACCTCCGCCGGGGCCGCGAGGACGGCCGCCAGGGCGACGCGCCGACGCTGACCGCCGGAGAGCGTGTCGACGTCGGCGTCCAGGTCGAGCTCGGCGATCAGCCCCTCGTGGAGCTCACGGACGGTGCGGTCGCCGGCCCACTCGTGCTCGGCGAGGCCGCCGTGGACCGCGTCGAGGATCGGGGCGCCCGGGGGGAGGGTGTCCTGCTGGTCGAGCACGGCGATCCGCGTGCCCGACGGCGAGGTGACGCGGCCGCCGTCGAGCGGGCGCCGTCCTGCCAGCGCGGCCAGCAAGCTCGACTTGCCGGCACCGTTGCGGCCGAGCACGCCGATGCGCATCCCGTCGTCCACACCGAGCCCGACGCCGTCGAGCAGCACCCGCGGGCCGGCCATGAGTCGGAGGTTCTCCGCGCCGAGGAGGTGGGCCATCAGGCGGCTCCACCGGCGCCGTGGTTCGCCGGGGTCTCCGGCGCAGCCTCGACCACGTGGGCACCCCGGGCCGGTGCCGTCGTCGTGAGGACCCGGTCGGCGACCTCGGCGCCCCTCACGACGGCGGCGACGGACGCCGCGTGCCGGGCGTCCAGCGCGAGGGCGGCCACGGTCGGCCCGGAGCCGGAGAGCACGGCACCCAGGGCGCCGGCACGCTCGAACGCGGCAAGGACGTCGCCGAGCTCGGGGCGCAGCTCGAGCGCAGGCTCGGTCAGGTCGTTGAGCAGGAGGCGGCCGAGGGCATCGGGATCGCCGTCGGCGAGGGCGTCGCCGATCGCGGCCTCGTGGGCGCCCGGGGCGAGCCCGCCGCTGCCCGGCCCTGCGGTGCCCGGCCCCACGGTGGTCGGCCTCCCGTCGCCGGGATGCGGCGTCCCAGGGGCGGAGGGCTCGTGCAGCATGCTCGGCACCGACGGCGGGCCGCCGCGCGGATGGCCGTGCATCGAGTCGTAGACCCCGAACACGGCGGGCGTCGAGAGTCCCGTGGCCTGGGTGGCCAGCACCCAGTGCCACTCGCCGACGTCCGGCATCACGACGAGCCGCTCCCCGCGGCCGGTGCCCAGCGCGCTCCCGCCGAACAGCGGGAAGGAGACGTCGGACCCGAGGTTGGCCGCGAGGGCGTGCAGGTCGAAGGCGCCGAGGTCGGTGCCCCACAGGGCGTCGCACGCGAGCAGGGCGGCCGCCGCGTCGGCGCTGCCGCCGGCCATGCCGCTGGCCGCGGGCACGCTCTTGTGGATGGTCAGCTCGACCCCGGCGTCGACGCCGGACGCCGCGCGCAGCGCCTCGGCCGCGCGGGCGGCGAGGTTGGAGGCGCCGAGCGGGACGCCGTCGACGTGCTGGGCGAGCCGGACCGTCGTGCTGCCGCGCGGTGCCGGGGCGGCGGTGACGTGCTCGCCGAGCTCGAGCGCCTGGAAGACGGTGACCAGCGGGTGGAAGCCGTCCTCGCGCGGCGGCCCGACACGCAGCGAGAGGTTGACCTTGCCGGGCGCCCGGACGGTGACGGGGGCGGCGGTGGGACCGGTCGTCATCGGGACTCCTCCGGGTCGTGGGTGGGACTGCGGGCGGCGCGGGCGGCGGCGATCGCGGCCAGCTGCGTGATCGTCAGCGTCTCCCCTCGGGCGGACGGGTCGACGCCGGCACCGCGCAGGGCCCGCTCGGCGGCGGCGGGCGATCCCGCCCATCCCGCCAGCGCCGACCGCAGGGTCTTGCGCCGCTGGGCGAACGCGGCGTCGACGACGGCGAAGACCTCGCGCCGGTCCGCGTCCACGACCGGTTCGGTGCGCCGCACGAGGCGCACGAGGGCCGAGTCGACGTTGGGCACCGGCCAGAACACCTGCCGCCCGATGGTCCCGGCCCGCTCCGCCCGCGTCCACCACGCGGCCTTGGCGGAGGGGACGCCGTACGTCCGCGATCCGGGCGGGGCCGCGAGGCGGTCGGCCACCTCGGCCTGCACCATGACGAGGACGTCGGTGACCGAGGGCAGGTGCTCGAGCGCGGTGAGCAGCACGGGCACGGCCACGTTGTACGGGAGGTTGGCGACGAGCCGGGCGGGCGGGGTCCCGGGCAGGAGGTCCGGCTCGGCGAGCCGCATGGCGTCCGCGGTCACGACCTGGAGCCGGTCGGCGGCGGCCGGTGCGCGCTCCGCGACCGTGGCCGGCAGGGCGGCGGCGAGGACGGGGTCGATCTCGACGGCGACGACGTCGGCCCCGGCCTCGAGCAGCGCGAGCGTGAGGGAGCCGAGCCCGGGGCCGATCTCGAGGACCCGCTCACCGGGGCGGACGCCGGCGGCACGGACGATGCGGCGGACCGTCCCGGCGTCGTGGACGAAGTTCTGGCCGAGCATCTTGGTGGGCCGCACGCCGAGCCGGTCCGCCAGCGCGCGGACGTCCGAGGCGCCCAGCAGCGAGACGTCGGACGGTTCGTTCACAAGGGGACAGCCTACGTGCGTGACGCGGGAGGTACCGGCGCCCGCCCCACACGATCCCACCGGGCGCACAGGGAAGACGCCGAGCCGGACCACGGCGTGGTCCGGCTCGGCGTGCGGTCTGTGGGTTCGGCGCGGAAGGGTGGTTTCGGCGCAGACGTGTGCGGTCAGCGAGGAACCGTTGACCCTGCGGCGTGGATCAGTACCAGCCGACGCTCTCCGAGTGGCCCCACGCGCCGCACGGGGTGCCGTAGCGCCCGGCGATGTAGTCCAGGCCCCAGGCGATCTGCGTCGCGGGGTTCGTGCGCCAGTCGGCGCCGGCAGCGGCCATCTTGGAGCCGGGCAGCGACTGCGGGATGCCGTAGGCGCCGGACGACGGGTTCTGCGCGGTCGGGTTCCAGCCGGACTCGCGCTCCCACAGGGAGTTGAGGCAGGAGAACTGGTCGGCGCCCCAGCCGCGCGAGGCGGCCATGCTCTGGGCGATCGCCCGGGGGTCACCGCCGCTGTAGGCGGGCGTCTCCGCGGCCGGGGCGGCCTCCTCGGCGGGCGCGGACTCCTGCGCGGCCGCGGGCGCCTCCTCGGTGGGCTCCGGCTCGGGGGCGGCCTGGACCGGCTCCGGCTCGCGCGTGCCGACGAGGACGACCTCGTCGACGCGCTCGTCCACCGTGACGCTGGCGACGAGCTCGCGCTCGTCCTCCTCGCCCTCGGCGGAGGTCACGCGGTAGGTGTTGACGACGCGGCCGTCGACGCCCTCGGTCCGGACCTGGGTCTGGCCGACCTCGAGCTCGTCGGTCTCGACCTCGGACGTGCCGTGCTCGTCGATGACCTCCTCGGTGACCGAGTCCGAGGTCACGCGGACGATCTCGACGTCGGTGACGGGCCCGGCGAGCGGGGCGGACACGCGGTCGTCGGCGCCGATCTGGATACCGGCCTCGTGCAGGGCCTCGTCGAGGGTCTGCGCCGCGGTGGTGAAGTCGAGGGTCTCGCCGTCGACGGTGACCGTGAAGCTCGTGGTGACCTCGGCGGTGTCGAGGGCGATGCGCTCGGCGGTGGAACGGCCGGCGGCGTCGCCGCGGTCGACGGGCTCCACCAGGGCGGCGCTCGCGGCGGTGCCGGAGTCGGCACCGAGGCCGGCGTCGGCGGCGATCACGCCACCGGTGACGACGAGTGCGCCGCCGGCCAGCACGGACGCCAGGACGGCGCGCTGGTGCCGGCGGAACCGGTCGGCGCGGCGGGAGGTCGTGGCTGTGTCGGTCACGGGGACGTCGTTCCATTCATCAGGTGTCCGGGGGGCGGCAATGAACGTAACCGTTCTGTGACCTAGCGACAAGGCTGCGACCGGGCGTGAGGTCAAGGTCACGACACGCCTGCGCGCACGGCGCTGCGACCTGGCCCACAACCTGTGCTAACAAGCACCCTCCCGACGCCGGGTCTCCTCCCGGCCGGCCGGGCCTCCGCGCGGCACCGTGACCTGGGGACGTGACCGTCCCGTGACCCAGGACCGTCGCCGATCACGCGGCACGAGCCCCACCGGTCACGCGGAGCAAGCCTCACCAGTCACCCGGCGCGGGCCTCCCGGTCACGCGGAGGCGGACCAGAACTCCCCGTAGACCTCGCGGGTCGTGGCGGTGAGCCGCTCGCACAGCCGCTCCAGGCCGACCCCGCGCTGCTCGGCGAGCGCCCGCACGGTGCGCGTGAGCACGTAGCTCGCGTTGGGCCGGCCCCGGAACGGCACCGGCGTGAGGTAGGGCGCGTCGGTCTCCACGAGCAGCAGGTCGTCCGGCACGAGAGCGACCGCCTCGCGCAGCTGGTCGTTGCTCCGGAAGGTCACCGGGCCGGCCACGGACACGTACCAGCCGTGCTCGGCGCACAGGCGGGCGAGCCGCTCGCCGCCGGAGAAGCAGTGGAAGACCGTCCGCTCGGGGGCGCCGTCGCGCAGGAGGATCTCGGCGACCTCGTCGTGGGCCTCGCGGTCGTGGATCTGGACCGGCTTGCCGAGCTCGCGGGCGAGCGCGAGGTGGTCGCGGAACGCGGCGACCTGGGCGTCGTGGCCCCGCCCGGCGGCGGTGCGGAAGAAGTCGAGGCCGGTCTCCCCCACCGCGACGACCCGGTCGTCGCCCGCGAGCTCCACGACGCGCTCGAAGGCCTGCGCGTAGGTCAGCTCGTGGTGGTCGCGCACGGCCGGGTCGAGGCCGTCCGGGGCGACGTCGTGCACGCGGGCGTGCAGCGCCGACTCGTTGGGATGGATGCCCACGGCCGCACCGATCGACGGCTCGGAGCGGGCGAGCTCGACCGTGCCGGCCAGGCTGGGGACGTCGCAGGCCACGCTGAGCAGGCCGACGACGCCGACCTCCCGGGCGCGCGCGAGCTGCTCCTCGGTGGTGAGGGGGTCGACGCCGCCGGGCAGCCCGGCGTCGCGCGGGTCGACCGGTGAACCGTCCGCCCGCAGGAGCGGCAGGTGGGTGTGGTTGTCGACGACGGCGCCCGGGAGCGCGTCGTCGGTAGGCGGGAAACCTCGCTCCTTCTTCTTCCCGTTCCCGCCGCTCACGAGTCGCTGCCCGCGGACGCCGCGGGGGGCGCTCCGTCGACGCCGAGCCGGCCGAGCTCCTCGGTGACGATCGAGTCGTCGAGCTTGGTGAAGATCGGGGACGGCTTCCCGACCGGGGCACCGACGCGCACGGGGCGTGCGGCCCACGGCGTGGGGTCGGAGTAGTCGCCGGTGATGATCGGGTACCGGCGGTCGTTCTCCAGGTCGTCGACCTCCTCGAGCCGGGGCATCGGCTGGATGTCGCCCGTCCCGCCGATCGCGGCGTCGACGGCGTTGCTCGAGTGCGGGAGGAACGGCGAGAGCATGACGTTGAGGTCCGAGACGGCCTGCGCGAGCGTGTGCAGGACCGTGAGCAGGCGCGGCCGCTGCTCCTCGCTCTTGAGGCGGAACGGCTCGGTCTGCGTGACGTAGGTGTTGGCGACGCCCACCAGACGCATCGCCTCGGCGATCGCCGCGCGCTGGCGGTGGGCGCCGACGAGCTGACCGACGGTCGTGAAGCCGCCCGCCACCGCGGCGCTCAGCTCGCGCTCGAGGTCGGTGATCTCGGCCTCGACGGGCGCCGGCACCTCGCCGACGTTCTTGGCGATCATCGACGCCGTGCGGTTGACGAGGTTGCCCCAGCCGGCCACGAGCTCGCCGTTGGTCCGGCGCACGAACTCCGCCCAGGTGAAGTCGACGTCGTGGGCCTCGGGACCGGCGGACGCGACGAAGTAGCGGAAGGCGTCGACCTGGTACCGCTGAAGCATGTCCCGCACGTAGATGACGACGCGCTTGGAGCTGGAGAGCTTGCGGCCCTCCATGGTGAGGAACTCCGAGCTGACGACCTCGGTGGGCAGGTTGAGCTCGCCCAGGTGCCCGGCGGTCCCGCCCCTGGCGCCGCGCCCCGAGTAGGCGAGGAGCTCGGCGGGCCAGATCTGGGAGTGGAACGTGATGTTGTCCTTGCCCATGAAGTAGAAGGACAGGGCCTCGGGGTCGTTCCACCAGGCGCGCCACGCGTCCGGGTCGCCGGACCGGCGGGCCCACTCCACCGACGCCGAGAGGTAGCCGATGACGGCGTCGAACCAGACGTAGAGCTTCTTCGTGGGGTTCTCGCGCCAGCCGTCGAGCGGGACGGAGATGCCCCAGTCGATGTCCCGGGTCATCGCGCGCGGCCGGATGTCCCCCAGGATGTTCTGGCTGAACCGGATGACGTTGGGCCGCCACGTGCCGGCGGCCTCGCGCTCGTCCAGCCAGCGGCCGAGCTCCTCGGCGAGGGCCGGCAGGTCGAGGAAGAAGTGCTGGGTCTCGACGAACTCCGGCGTCTCGCCGTTGATGCGGGAGACGGGGTCGATGAGGTCGGCCGGGTCGAGCTGGTTGCCGCACGTGTCGCACTGGTCGCCGCGCGCGCCGCCCGCGCCGCAGATCGGGCACGTGCCCTCGATGTACCGGTCCGGCAGGGTGCGTCCGGTCGACGGCGACACCGCGCCGTGCGTGGTCTGCTCGATGAAGTAGCCGTTGGCGTGGACGCCCTCGAACATCTCCTGGACCACCTTGTGGTGGTTGCCCGCCGTCGTACGCGTGTAGAGGTCGTAGGTCAGCCCGAGCGCGACGAGGTCCTCGGCGATGAGCCGGTGGTTCGTGTCGGCGAGCTCCTGGGCGGACACGCCGGCCTCGTCGGCGGCGATGAGGATCGGCGTGCCGTGCTCGTCGGAGCCGGACACCATGAGGACGTCGTGACCCGCCATCCGGGCGTACCTGCTGAAGACGTCGGAGGGCACGCCGAAGCCGGCGACGTGCCCGATGTGCCGGGGGCCGTTCGCGTACGGCCACGCCACGGCGGAGAGGATGTGGGTCATACCGCCCAGGGTAGTTGCGCCCACGCGTGCCGGAGGTCTCACCTCCCCTTGCGCCACGGCCACCTTCCGGTGGCAGGATGGCGCGGCACCGGGTTCACCCGAAACCGGTCAGTCGAACGGAGCAACGTGATGATGGGCGACCGCAGGCGCCGGAACCGGCGCGCACTGCTGGTGGTCGATGTTCAACCCACCTTCTGCGAGGGAGGTGCACTTCCGGTCCCCGGCGGCAACGAGATCGCGCGTCGGATCGCCGCCTACGCCGGGTCCCACAGCGACGACTACGCCGCGGTCGTCACCACCCAGGACTGGCACGTGGACCCCGGGGACCACTTCTCCGACACCCCGGACTTCATCGACAGCTGGCCGCCGCACGGCGTGGCCGGCACCGACGAGGCCGAGCTGCACCCCGCCCTGACGGACCTCGAGACCGACGCCGCCGTGAAGAAGGGCGCCTACGAGGCCGCGTACTCGGGCTTCGACGGGATCGATGCCGAGGGGCGCACCCTCGCCGAGATCCTCGACCAGCTGTGCATCGGCAGCGTCGACGTCGTGGGGCTCGCGGAGTCGCACTGCGTCAAGGCCACCGCGCTGGACGCACGCCGGCTCGGGCTGCCGGTCCGCGTGCTCACCGACCTGACGGCTCCGGTCTCGCCCGAGCTGGGCGAGATGGCCCACGAGGTGCTCACGGCCGCCGGGGTCGAGCTGGTGGAGTCCGAGCGGGTGGCGCTGGCGGTCCGCTGAGACAGCGGCCCGGGTACCGCCACCGGACGCTGCGGGTGCAGCGACCGGGCGGCCCGGGCCGAACGCCTTCCCGAGAGACCGAACGCCTCCCCCGGGAGGTCAGCCGGCCATGCTGGGCGGCAGGCACTCCAGCTGGCGTGCTGACAGACCCGTCCGGATCCGCTCGAGGTGGGCGGTGGAGTAGTCGGGTGCGGGCTGGGTCTTGATCGGCGTCCGGGAGGACCAGGTGAAGGTGACGGAGTACCGGTCCCGGGCGACCGGGGGCGTCGCGCGGTGCAGCAGCCGGCAGTTGTCCGCCACGATCGTGGTCCAGGTCGGCCCCGTGGCCGTCCGGGCCGCGTCCGCGGGCACGAAGCTGTCCAACCGGTCGTCGGCCACGAACCCGGACACGTAATGAAGCCGGCCGACGGCCCGGAGGGACTCCGCCACGGGTAGGTAGGCGAACGGGCCACCCTGTTCGTCGACGTCGTTGAGCCAGACGAGGATCTTGACGGTCCTGCGGTCCTCGACATCGAGGTGCCACTGCCGCACGCCCTCGACCTGGCCGTTGCCCACCTCGCGGCGGACGTCCGCGCCGTAGTACCGGGCCGGGACCCCGAGGTAGTTCTCGACGACGTCCAGCAGCCGGGGCTCGAGCCCCCAGTGCCAGAGGGACATGTCGTCCAGCAGCTCGTCCAGCGAGGGGCGGAGCGTGCTGGCGCCGTCCGCCGACTGCGCCGCCAGCCGGCCGACCAGGGCGTCGAGTGCGTTCTTCAGCTCGGCCGTCCGGGGGATCGCGAGATCTTCGAGCAGACCGATCCGGATGGCGTCACGGTTCAGGGTGGACACCAGGGCGGCCTGCTGCGCATCGAGCACGGGCAGGTACGGCGCCCAGTGACGGCGACGCTCCTCGTGCCTCCCGTCTGCGGCCCACCGTGCGGGAGGAAACTGCGTGAGGATCTGGCGCTTGACCCGGTTGATGGTCCGGGACAGGGGTGCTGCCAGCTCGGCGCTGGGCGTCATGCACGGACATTAGCGGCGGATCCTCCGCGTGGCGAGGCTTCCGAGCAACCTGGTGCTGCTCAGGTAGATCCTGCGATCCGGCTACCTGGGACGACAGTGGAGTCGCCGATCGGACCGTGGCGCCCTGACCAGCACCATCGACAACCACGGCGCGCAGCGGGCGCAGCTACCGCGCCGCCCGGGCCTCCAGCGCCGCAGCGTAGAGGTCGTTCTTCCTCAGGCCCGTGGCCGTCGCGACCTCGCCGGCGGCGTCCTTGAGGCGCAGCCCGTCCGCGGCGAGGGCGAGCACCTCGTCCACGTGGTCGGCCACCGTCGCCACCGTCGGCGGCGCACCCCCGACGACGACGCAGATCTCGCCGCGCACCTCGTCCTCCCAGGCGGCGAGCTCGCCGAGCGTGCCGCGGCGGACCTCCTCGTAGGTCTTGGTCAGCTCGCGGGCGACGGCCGCCGGGCGGTCGGCCCCGAACGCCCCCGCCATCGCGCCCAGCGTCTCGAGCAGGCGGTGGGGCGCCTCGAAGAACACCAGCGTGCGTGCCTCGGCGGCGAGGCCGGCCAGCGCCCGCGCCCGGTCCCCGGCCTTGCGCGGGAGGAAGCCCTCGAACGCGAAGCGGTCGGTGGGCAGGCCGGACAGGGCGAGCGCCGTGAGGACGGCCGACGGGCCGGGCAGCGCGGAGACGCGTGCGCCGGCGTCGATCGCGTGGCGCACGAGGCGGTACCCGGGGTCGGAGACGGCCGGCATGCCGGCGTCGGTCACCACGAGCACGGTGGACCCCTCCTCGACGGCGGCGAGCAGCTCGGCGGAGCGGGCGTCCTCGTTGTGCTCGTAGAGGCTGACGACACGACCGGTCACGGTGACCTCGAGGCGGCGGGCGAGGTCGCGCAGCCGGCGGGTGTCCTCGGCGGCGACGACCTCGGCGGAGGCGAGCGCCTCGCGCAGCCGCGGGGAGGCGTCCCCGGCGTTCCCGATGGGGGTGGCGGCCAGGAGGACGACGCCGGACTGCTCGCTCATGCGCCCAGTCTCCCCCGTCGTCGGACCGTGCTCGCGGCAGGGCCCCGGGCGCGCGCCCGCTCTCAGCCCTTCATCGAGATCCCGACGTACTTGGTCTCGAGGAACTCGTCGATGCCGGTGAGCCCGCCCTCGCGGCCGAGCCCCGACTCCTTGATCCCGCCGAACGGCGCCGCGGGGTTCGAGATGACGCCCTGGTTGAGGCCCACCATCCCGGCCTCGAGCGCCTCGCTCACGCGCAGCGCCCGGGTGAGGTCGCGGGTGTAGACGTAGGAGATGAGGCCGAACGGGGTGTCGTTGGCCATCGTCACCGCCTCGTCCTCGGTGTCGAAGGCCGTGATCGCCGCGACGGGGCCGAAGATCTCGGTGCGGGAGATCTCGGCGTCGGCCGGGACGTCGGTGAGCACGGTCGCCGGGTAGAAGTAGCCGGGCCGGTCCGCCGGATCCCCACCGATCCGGGCCCGGGCGCCGCGCCCGACGGCGTCGGTGACGAGCTCGTCGACCTTGTCCACCGCGCCCTGGTTGACGAGCGGGCCGACGACGACGCCGTCCTCGACGCCGCGTCCCATCGCGAGCTCGCCCATCCGCCGCGCGAGCCGGTCGGCGAACTCCTCGGCGAGCGGTCGGTGGACGAGGATGCGGTTCGCCGCGGTGCAGGCCTGGCCGATGTTGCGCATCTTGGCCTGCATGGCCCCGTCCACGGCGGCGTCGAGGTCGGCGTCGTCGAAGACGAGGAACGGCGCGTTGCCGCCGAGCTCCATGGACGTGCGCATGACGGTCTGCGCGGCCTGCTCGAGCAGGTGCTTGCCCACCGGGGTGGAGCCGGTGAAGGAGAGCTTGCGGGAGCGTGGGTCGAGGATGAGCGGCGTCATCGCGTCGCCGGACCTGCTGGTGGTGACGACGTTGACGACGCCGTCGGGCAGGCCCGCCCGCACGAGGATGTCCGCGAGCGCGAGCGTGGACAGCGGGGTCTGCGCGGCCGGCTTGATGACCGAGGTGCACCCGGCGGCGATGGCCGGTCCGATCTTGCGGGTGCCCATCGCCATCGGGAAGTTCCACGGCGTGATGAGGATGCTCGGTCCCACCGGCTGGCGGCTGACGAGGAACCGCGAGCCGCCCGCGGGGGCGGTCATGTAGCCGCCGTCGATGCGGACGGCCTCCTCGGCGAACCAGCGGAAGAACTCCGCCGCGTAGGCGATCTCGCCGCGGGACTCCGCGAGCGGCTTGCCCATCTCCAGGGTCATGATCAGCGCCAGCCGCTCGGTCTCCTCGACGAGCAGGCCGTGCGCGCGGGTGAGGATCTCGCTGCGCTCGCGCGGCGGCGTGGCCGCCCACGCGGGCTGGGCCGCCGCCGCCGCGTCGAGCGCGGTCATGGCCTCCGCGGGGTCCGCGTCGGCCACCTCGCACAGCACCTCGCCGGTGGACGGGTCCTCCACCGGCATCGTCCTCGCCGCGGGCGTCCACCGTCCGCCGATGAACAGCCCCGACGGGACCGTCGCGATCGCTTCCTTCTCCTGCATGTCCGCCTCCCTTGCCGTCCCGACCATCGTAGAAGTATTGTCGACAATCAGACAACCACTCGAGGAGGTCTCCATGACGACGCTGTCCCCCAGACTCCTGCAGGCGACGCCGGTCACGGTCGACCACGCGCGCGGCAGCCACGTGTTCGACGTCGACGGGCGCCGGTACCTCGACTTCACCGCCGGCATCGGCGTGGTGAGCACGGGGCACTGCCACCCCAAGGTCGTGGCCGCGGCCCAGGAGCAGGTCGGGAAGCTGATCCACGGCCAGTACACGACCGTCATGCACGGCCCCCTGCTCGAGCTCACCGAGCGCCTCACGGACGTGCTGCCCGCCGGGCTGGACTCGGTGTTCTACGCCAACTCCGGCAGCGAGGCCGTCGAGGCGGCCCTGCGGCTCGTGCGCCAGGCGACCGGCCGGCCGAACGTGCTCGTCTTCCACGGCGGGTTCCACGGCCGCACGGTCGCGGCGGCGTCGATGACGACGTCGGGCACCCGGTTCTCCGCGGGCTTCAGCCCGCTGATGAGCGGCGTCCACGTGGCGCCGTTCCCCACGGCCTACCGGTACGGGTGGTCCGAGGAGGAGGCGACCGACTTCGCGCTGCGCGAGCTGGACTACCTCTTCGCCACGATCTGCTCGCCGGCGGAGGTCGCCGCGTTCGTCGTCGAGCCGGTGCTCGGCGAGGGCGGGTACGTCCCCGGCAACACCCGGTTCTTCCAGGGCCTGCGCGAGCGCGCCGACCGCCACGGCATCCTGCTCGTGATGGACGAGATCCAGACCGGTTTCGGGCGCACGGGACGGATGTTCGGCCACGAGCACTTCGACGTGCGGCCCGACGTCGTCACCATCGCCAAGGGCATCGCCTCGGGGTTCCCGCTCTCCGGGATCGCCGCGTCCACCGAGCTCATGGGCAAGGCCTGGCCCGGCTCGCAGGGCGGGACCTACGGCGGCAACGCGGTGGCCTGCGCGGCGGCGGTCGCCACGCTCGGCGTCATCGAGGAGGAGGGGCTCGTCGCCAACGCGGCCGAGCGCGGCACGCAGCTCCTCGACGGTGCCCGCCGGCTCGCCACCGAGGCGGTCGGCGACGTCCGCGGGCTGGGCCTCATGGTCGGCAGCGAGTTCACCGGCCCGGACGGCGAGCCGGACAACGCCCGCGCCCAGGCCGCGCAGAAGGAGGCCGCGCGCCGCGGCCTGCTCATGCTGACCTGCGGCGCGCACATGAACGTGGTGCGCATGATCCCGCCGCTCGTCGTCACCGCCGAGGAGATCGACGACGGCCTGGCCATCTGGGAAGAGGTCCTCGCCGCGGTCTGACCGCGGCCGGGGACGCAGGACCGGGGAGGGACACCGTGGCCCGCCACCTCACCGTCACGCTCGTGTCCCGCGGGGTCACGTGCCGAGCGCGCCTGCTCGACGACGAGGCCCCCCTGACGAGCGAGGCGGTATGGCGGGCGCTGCCCCTGTCCGGCGCCGCGATGCACGCGAAGTTCGCGCGCAACGAGGTCTACACGCTGCTCCCCCGCATCACGGATGCGCCGCGGCGCGAGAACCCGACGGTGACGCCGATCCCGGGCGACCTGTGCCTGTTCGACTTCGAGCCGTGGGAGATCGGCAACCCCGCCTTCGGCTACGAGCCGGGCTCGGCCGCCCACGCGGCCGGCGGGGCGACGGACCTGGCGATCTTCTACGGCCGGAACAACCTGCTCGTCAACGGCGACGTCGGCTGGGTGCCCGGCAGCGTGTTCGGCACGGTGGTCGAGGGCCTGGCCGAGATGGCCGAGGCGTGCAACGACGTGTGGCGCACCGGGTTCGCGGGCGAACGGCTCGCGTTCGCCCGCGCGGACTGAGACGACCGGGCCCGCTCAGTCCTGCAGCTGCTCGACGAACCGGGCGACGGCGAGCACGAGGTCGTCGGAGTGCCGCGGCCCCACGATCTGCAGCCCCACGGGCAGCCCAGCGGCGGTGGTGCCCACGGGGACGCTGATCGCCGGCTGCTGGGACAGGTTGAACGGGAAGCTGAGCGTGGCCCACTGCGGCCAGCGCTCCAGCCCCGAGCCCGGCGGCACCTCGTGGCCGGCCTCGAAGGGCGGGACCGCCACGGCGGGGGTGAGCAGCAGGTTGTGGCGCTCGTGGAAGGTCCCCATCGTGATGCCGACCTGGGCCGCGACCGCGCGGGCCTGGAGGTACTCGACGGCGGAGAAGGTCTCGCCGCGGTCCCAGACCCGGCCGAGGCCGGGGTCGATCGTGTCGCGGGCGCCCGGCATGGTGCGCAGCAGGGTCGCGGCCCCGCTCGCCCACAGCAGCTCGAAGGCCTCGATCGGGTCCGTGAAGCCGGGGTCGGCGGCGTCGACGTGCAGGCCTGCGGCGTCGATGCGGGCGACGGCGGCGTCGACCACGCGGGCGACCTCGGGGTCGACCCGGGCGTAGCCGAGGTCGCGGGAGTAGGCGACGTGCAGGCCTTCGACGTTGCGGCCCAGCTCGCCGCGGAACGTCCGGGCCGGGGGCGGCATCTGGGTGGGGTCGCGGTGGTCGGGCAGGGCGAGGATGTCCATGAGCAGCGCGGCATCCTCGACGGTGCGGGTCATGGGGCCGGCGTGCGCGAGGGGCCCGAACGGGCTGGCCGGGTACATCGGGACGCGCCCGTGGGTGGGCTTGAGGCCGACGATCCCGCAGAAGGAGGCGGGGATGCGGATGCTCCCGCCGCCGTCGGTCCCGACGGCGACCGGCGCCATCCCGCCCGCGACGGCGGCGGACGCCCCGCCCGAGGAGCCGCCGGCGGTGAGCGAGGGGTCGACGGGGTTGCGGGTGACGCCGGTCAGCGGACTGTCGGTCACCGCCTTCCAGGCGATCTCGGGCGTGGTGGTCTTGCCGACGAACACCATCCCGTCGGCCCGCAGCCGCGCCGCGACCGGCGAGTCGACGTCCCAGGCCTGGTCCGGGTCCACCGAGCGGGAGCCGCGCAGCGTGGGCCAGCCCTTGGTGAGGAAGATGTCCTTGATGGAGATCGGGACGCCGTCGAGCAGGCCGGCGGCGTGGCCGCCGAGCCACCGCTCCTCGGACGCCCTCGCCTGCGTAAGCGCGGCCTCGCGGTCGAGCAGGCAGAACGCGCCGAGCTCGCCGTCGACCTCCTCGATGCGGTCGAGCACCGCGGTGGTGACCTCGACCGGGGAGAGATCGCCGGAGGCGTAGGCCGCCACGAGCTCGGCCGCGGACATCTCGACGGGGTTCATGACTCGCTCCCTGGACTCGGCACGTATCCCAGCTCCTTGTCGACGACGTTGCGCAGCTCCGCGCCCGACGTCCACCGCCGGTAGTTGTCGACGAACAGGTCGGTGAGGGCCTCCCGCCAGCCGTGGAAGTCGCCGGCGTTGTGGGGGGTGACGACCACGCCCTCCAGGTCCCACAGCTCGTGGCCCGGCGGCAGCGGCTCGGGGTCGACGACGTCGAGCGCGGCGCCCGCGATGCTCCCGGCGCGCAGCGCGGCCACGAGGTCGTCCGTGCGGACGAGCTCGCCGCGGCCGACGTTGACGAGCCGCGCGTGGGCCGGCATCGCGTCGAACGCGGCGGCGTCGAACATGCCGTGGGTCTGGTCGGTCAGCGGCGCCACCGCCACGACCCAGTCCGCCCGCGCGAGGGCGGCGTGCAGCTCGTCCGGTCCGGTGACGTCGCCGAGGTCGGGGTCCCCCGTGCGCGCGCGACGCCCGGAGACGGTCACCTCGATCCCGACCGCCCGCAGCAGCCGGGCGGTGGCCCGTCCGATCGGTCCCGTGCCGACGACGAGCGCCCGCGTCCCGGCGATGCGCTCGGACTCGCGGTGCACCCACCGGTGGTCCCGCTGCAGCCGCAGGGAGCCGGGGACGTCCTTGGCGAAGGAGAGGATCTGGGTGAGGACGTACTCCGCGATCGGCTCCTCGTACAGGCCGCGGGAGTTGGTGACGACCACGTCGCTCCCCCGCACCTCGGGCGTCATCACCTTGTTGACGCCGGCCGCCGCCACGTGCAGCCAGCCGAGCCGGTCGGCGGCGTGCCATGCGCCGGGGACGGCGCCGGAGAGGAAGTCGTACGCGAAGAGCACGTCCGCGCCCCGCAGGGCGTCGGCCAGGCCGCCCTCCTCGGCGAGACGGATCTCGGCGTGCTCGGCGACGGGGCGCAGGGCGTCCTCGGGCGGGACGAGGCCGTCGTGGAGGACGACGACGACGGGCTTCTCGGGCACGTTGACAACGTATGAGCGGCGTTCCTAGATTGTCAACAATATGGCAATCTGGCGCGGCGCGGAGGTGGGGCCATGGCTCTGACGGGCGCCGAGTTCGACGGCCCGCCGACCCAGCGCGGCATCGGCGTCATCGCGCCCTTCGACCTCGCCCTCGAGCGGGAGCTGTGGCGCTGGGCGCCGCTGGACGTCAGCTTCCACCTGGCACGCACCCCCTACGAGCCGGTGCCGGTGAGCCTGGAGATGGCCGAGCTGGTCTCCCGGCACGAGCACCTGCGCACGGCCACGCGGGACGTGCTCGGGGTGGAGCCTGAGGTCGTGGCCTACCTGTGCAGCTCGGGCAGCTTCATCCACGGCCTCGCCCACGAGGAGAAGCTGCGCGCCGCGATCCTCACCGCCGGAGCGCCCGCGGCGGTGACCACGTCCGGAGCCCTGGCCGAGGCGGTCAGGGAGCTCGGCCTGGAACGTGTCTCGGTGATGACGCCCTACGACGAGCCGCTCACCGACCGGCTGGTCGCGTTCCTCGCGGAGCTGGGCGTGGAGGTGGTGCGCTCGCTCCACCTCGGGCTCGGCGGCGGCATCTGGAAGGTCAACTACCGCACGGTGGCCGAGCTCGTCCTCGCGGCGGACGACTCGCGCTCGCAGGCCGTGTTCGTCTCGTGCACGAACCTGCCGACCTACGACATCATCACGCCGCTCGAAGACCGGCTCGGGAAGCCGGTCCTCACGGCCAACCAGCTCACCGTCTGGGCCTGCCTGGGACGTATGGGCCTGCCGATGGTGGGCCCGGGGCGCCGGCTGCGCGGCGTGTTCGACGACGCCGCCACCACGACTGCCGACGCCACCACGACCGCCGCGGGCACCACGACCGCCGCCGGCGCCGCCGTCGAGGAGGCCACATGAGCGCGCACGCACCGACCGTCGGCATCATCTACCCCGGGCACGCGGCGGAGGACGACTACGCCCTGGCCGCCGGGATGCTCGGCGCGCAGCTCCCGCTCGCCCACGTCTACGGCACCGACCTGCACGCGGCCGACGAGCTGCTCGACCTCGGGGCGCCGGAGCGCCTCGCCGAGGGAGCACAACGCCTCGCGCCCCACCGGCCGGGGTCGGTGATGTGGGCGTGCACCTCCGGCGGCTTCGTCCGGGGTCCCGAGGGCGCACGGCGACAGGTCGAGCGGCTGTCCCGGGCGGCGGGCGTGCCGGCGTCGAGCACGAGCCTCGCGTTCGTCGCCGCGCTCGAGGTCCTCGGCGTCTCGCGGGTCGCGGTGGCGGCCACCTACCCGGACGACGTCGCGGCGATGTTCGCCGGCCTCCTCGGCGACGCCGGGATCGAGATCGTCGCCGCCCGCAGCGCGGGGATCACCACCGCGGCCGAGGTGGGCACGCTCGCGCCGGACCGGGTGCGCGAGCTCGTCCTGGCCCACGAGCGCTCCGACGCCGGGGCGGTCCTCGTGCCGGACACCGCGCTGCGGACGATCGCGCTCGTGCCCGAGCTCGAGTCGCTGCTCGGCCGGCCCGTGCTCACGGCCAACCAGGTGACCGTCTGGCAGGGTCTGCGCCTCGCGGGGGCCCGCACCACGGCCACGGATCTCGGACAGCTGTTCACCCAGGAGGCAGGATCGTGACCATCGATGAGCTCCGGCCCGCGCGGCGCCGCTCCACGGTCGAGCACGTGGCCGAGGAGCTGCGCGCCGCCGTCATGTCGGGCCGGCTCACGCCGGGCACGCAGCTCGGCGAGGTGGAGCTCGCCGAGCGGTTCGAGGTCTCCCGGGGCCCGCTCCGGGAAGCCATGCAGCGCCTGGTGTCCGAGGGGATCCTCGACGCCGTCGTCAACCGCGGCGTGTTCGTCCACGAGCTGTCGCTGGACGAGATGATCGACGTCTACCGCACCCGGTCGGTCATCGAGCGCGGGGCCGTCGAGATCGTGCTGGATGGGCGGCGCGAGAAGGCGCACCGCGCGCTGGGGCGCAGCGTGCGGGCGATGCGGACGGCCGCGGCGCGCGACGACGCCGACGCGGTGGCGGACGCGGACCAGGAGTTCCACGAGGTGCTCGTCGCCTGCTCCGGCAGTCCGCGGCTCATCCGGGCGATGCGGACCCTCGTCGTCGAGACCCGCATGTGCCTGGGCGAGCTGGGGACCACCTACCCGGACCTGGGCGGCCAGGTCCGGGAGCACGAGGAGCTGTGCGAGGCGATCCGCGACCAGCCGGGCGACAGCGTCAAGGCGCTGCTCGTCGCCCACCTCGACGACGCCGTCGCGCGCCTCGTCACCAAGCGCGGGGACGAGCAGCCGGCACCGTCGCGGTCCCGCTAGGGGATGACCATCCGGACCTCGGCGAGCGCCGTCCGGTTCGCGGCCGCGATCCCCAGGGCCGTCCGCCTCGGCGGCACGCCCGAACCGAACCACTCCTCGAGCAGCTGGCCGACCTTGGCCCGCATCTCCGTGCCGAGGCGGTCGAAGGAGTCCGCGGGGTCGGTGCCGACCTGGCCCTGCAGCAGCCACCACGCCCACGCGGCGGCGCCGGCGTTCGCCACGAAGTCGGGCACCACCGGGATCCCGCGGGCGGTGAGCGTCGCCTCGGCGTCCGGCGTGAGGCCCGCGTTGGCGGCCTCCACCACCACGCGGGCCGCGACCCGGTCGGCGTTGTCGGCGCGGATCGCGTAGGACACGGCCGCGGGGACGAGGACGTCGGCGGCCACGTCGAGCACGACGTCGCGGTCGAGCTGCAGGACGTCGTCGGGGATCCGCGACCGGTCGATCTCCCCGTAGTCGTCGCGCAGGTCGAGCAGGGCGGGTACGTCGAGGCCGTCGGCGCGGTAGAGCGTGCCCGCGGCGTCGGCCATGGCCACGACGCGTGCGCCCGCGAGGTGCAGGTACCAGGCGGCGCCGCCGCCCATCGTGCCGACGCCCTGGACCGCGACCGTGGCTGCGGTCGGCTCCGTGCCTGCCGCGGTCAGCGCCGCGAGGCAGGCCTGGGCCACGCCGTAGCCGCCGATGATCTCCCCGAGCAGCAGGCCGTCGGGCGTGCGGGCGGCGAGCCCGGCCTGGACGCGGCGCAGCGCGCGGTCCGGCGCAGCGGAGCGCCCGATGGCGGCGTGGTAGGACTGCTCGAGCCCGAGGCGGGCGAAGGCCTCGTCGATCGTCGCCTGGGTGACACCGAGGTCCTCGGCGGTCACCCAGTGCTCGTCGAGCCACGGGAGCATCGCCGTGCAGAACCGCTCGAGCACGTCGGTCGCACGCGGGTCGTGCGGGTCGAGGTCGATGCCGCCCTTGGCACCCCCGACCGGGAGCCCGAACGCGGCGGTCTTGAGCGACATGCCGCGGGCGAGGTCCGCGACCTCGTCGATCGTGCAGCCCGCCCGCATCCGCGTGCCGCCCGTGGCCAGGCCGCCCACGAGGTTGTGCACCACGAGGAAGCCGCGCACGCCGGTGACCGGGTCGGTCCACTCCAGGCGGTGGGCGTCCACCGGCTCCGCGGAGGCCGGGAGGTGCTCCGGCGGCGCGAGAGTCGTGCGGGTGTGCGGGTCGTGCATGATCGTCACGGGGACCACCTCCGTCGATGCTTCGTGTCCCGCCAGCGTGCGAGCGGCTCCATGACGGCGTCCAGCAACAGTTCGTGCACGGTGCTCTGCACGTTTCCTGCACAGCGAGCGACCGGCGCGGCGCGGCTCGCCCCCGGCCGCGCGTGCTGTCCCGCCCCTACGCTGACCGCATGGAGCTGTCGCTACGTCGACTTCGCATGCTGCGCGAGCTCCATCGGCGCGGCACCGTGACCGCGGTCGCCGCCGCCCTGCACTACAGCCCGTCCGGCGTCTCCCAGCAGCTCGTCCAGCTCGAGCGGGAGGTCGGCATGCCGCTCGTCGAGCGGCACGGCCGCCGCGTGCAGCTCACCGAGCTCGGCGTGCTGCTCTCCGAGCACGCCGACGAGATCCTCGCGTCGGTGGAGCGCGCGACCGCCGCGCTCGAGGGCGCCCAGGAGGGCATCAGCGCACGGCTCACGGGCGGGGTGTGGGCGTCGGTGGCCACCGGGCTCGTCCCGTCCGCCCTCGCCCGGCTCGCCGTGGACCACCCGGGCATCGAGGTCCGCACCACCGAGCTGCCGCCCGAGGCGACGGCCGAGGCGGTGCTCGACGGCGTGCTCGACTTCTCGTTCGTCATCGACTACTCCGACTACCCGATGCCGTGGGAGGGCAATCTCGTCCGCACGGTGATCGCGGTCGAGCGGCTGCACGTGGCCGCGCCGGCGGGCGTGCTCCCCGGCGGCACCCTCTCCCTCGCGCAGCTCGCCGACTCGCCGTGGATCCTGGCGGGCTCCCGCTCGCACTTCGGCCGGGCCGTGCGCATCGCCTGTCAGCGGCACGGGTTCGAGCCGCGGATCGTCCACACGGTCGAGGAGCAGTCCACGGCGTTGGCCATGGTCGCCGGCGGGCTCGGCGTCACCCTCGTCTCCGACCTCGGGCTCACCCTCCTGCCCGACGGGGTCGACATCATCGCGCTCGACGAACCGGTCATGCGCACCGTCTCGATCGTCTCCCGGGCGGGCTCGCCGCTGCGCCCGTCGCTCGAGCTCGTCATCGACGCGGTCCGCGTCGCCGCCGCGGCCAAGGGGCTCGCGGCGAGCTCCAGCCTGCCCCTGACCGACGAGGCGTGAACGCGGCTACCGGCGGCCGGCCCGCCTGCCGGGGAGCACCGACCTAGACTCTCCGGGTGACGTCGAGCGACCCCGCGGACGAGCGCCCCGAGGCCTCCCCCGCCGCACCCGCGCCGACCGGACCGGACCCAGCGACGATCTCGTCCTCCTCCTCGACCCCGGGCCCCGGCGCGTCCCGGCACGGGCGGCCGTCCCGGCGCACGGGGCTGCTCCGACGTCGGGACGACTCGCCCCGTCCGCTGCACGGGAGCGCCGACGAGGTCGAGCACACGCTGCGCGCCCGCCTCGGCCTGCGCCCCCTCGGCGAGGTCCTCGACCCCCGCGCCCGGGTCCTCGGCTGGGTGGTCCCGCTGCTCGTGGGGCTCGTCGCCGCGGTGATCCGCCTGCCCCGGCTCGGCATCCCCGAGCGGCTGGCGTTCGACGAGACCTACTACGTCAAGGAGGCCTACTCCTTGCTCACCCTCGGGTACGAGGGCGACTGGGTCGGGGACGACGCGAACCCGCTGTTCGCGGACGCCGACTTCTCCGCGCTGACCTCCGATCCCGACTACGTCGTGCACCCCCCGCTGGGGAAGTGGATCATCGCCCTCGGGATGCGGCTCCTCGGCCCGGAGAACCCGGAGAGCTGGCGGATCGCCTCGGCTCTCGCGGGGATCGTCATGGTCGTCCTCGTCGCCCGGCTGGGCGCCCGGCTGTTCCGCTCGCCGCTGCTCGGCGGCGTCGCCGGCCTGCTCCTCGCCCTCGACGGCGTCGGTATCACGGCCAGCCGCATCGGCCTGCTCGACATCTTCCTCGCCCTCCTCGTGCTCGTCGGCACGATGCTCGTGGTCAAGGACCGCGAGTCGACGCGCGCGATCCTCGCCCGTCGCTCCGCGGAGGCGATCGCCCGCTCCGGCACGGGGCTGCTCCCCCGCTCCGGCGCCCCGTCGGTGGGCATGCGGTGGTGGCTGGTGGCCGCCGGCGTCGTGCTCGGCGCCGCGTGCGGGGTCAAGTGGTCCGGCGCCTACGCCGTCGCGGTGCTCGGCCTGATGATCTTCGTCTGGGACACGGCTGCGAGGCGCGCCGTGGGTGCGCGCGCCTGGCTCTCCGACGGGGTCTGGCGCGGCGGGGCGCCCGCGTTCTTCGCGCTCGTCCCGACGGCGGCGCTCGCGTACGTGGCCAGCTGGGCGTCGTGGTTCGCCTCGTCGTCGGCGTTCCACCGGACGTGGGCGGCCGACCAGCGGGCGGCGGGCATCCCGACGGGTTACCCGTCGTGGCTCCCGGACTCCTTCGTGTCCTGGTGGGACTACCACGCGATGATGATGGAGTTCCACACCGGGCTGGTGAACCCGCACGAGTCCCAGGGGCACCCGCTGGTGTGGCTGCTCCAGCTGCGCCCCACCCTGTTCTACCGGGCCGGCGGCGAGGAGCGGACCACGCTGGGGATGTGCGGCGACGAGCAGTGCATCGCCGGCGTGACCTCGATGGGGAACCCGCTGATCTGGTGGCTCGCCGTCGTCGGCCTGGGGGTCGTCCTGTACGCGGCGTTCCGGCTGCGGGACTGGCGCGCGTGGGTGGTCCTGTCCGGCTACCTGTCGATGTGGCTGCCGTGGGTGGTGCTGTACTCGCACCGCACGATCTTCCAGTTCTACTCGATCGCGTTCGTGGCGTTCGTCGTCCTCGCGCTGACCTACGCGCTCGGCTGGGTGCTGGGGATCCTCCGGCCACCGACCGACGCACCGGTCCCCCGCGGCGAGCCGCGCGAGAGCGAGGTCGCGCGGTGGCGGTGGCTCCGCGGCCACTTCGCCCGGGTCGTGCCGTTCGCGCAGCGGCCCGCCGTGCCGGACGTTTCCGGCGCGGTGCCCGCCGGGCCCGGGACCGGGAGCGACGTGCCCGACGACGGACGCCGGCCCGACGGCGAACGCGGGACCCCCGGTGACCGGCCGCCCGCCGCGCGCCCGGGGCTCCTCGCGCTCGCGGTCTCGGAGGACGCCTCGACCTCGATGGGGCGCACGGGGTGGATCGCCCTGGGCGTCGTGCTCGTCTCCGTGATCGCCGTCTCGGCCTGGTACTACCCCGCGTGGACCGCGTGGAACCTCACCGAGGCCGCGTGGGAGCTGCGGGTCTGGGGCGGCTGACCGGCACGGACCCGGTTGCGCGGCCTCAGCGCCGGGGGCCGATGCCGAACATCGCCCGGACCATGCCGCGGGTGCGCCGACCGTAGGGGGCGCGCACGAGCGCGAGCGTGTCGGGCCGCAGGGGCTTGCTGAACACCGACTTCTCGTGGCTGAAGAGCCGCACCGACGCCTCGCCGTGGTAGGCACCGGTCCCCGACTCCCCCACGCCCCCGAAGGGCAGACCGGGGGTGGAGAGCTGGAGCATGGGCGCGCCGAACGCCATGCCGCCCGCGCGGACCTCGCGCACGAGGCGCCGACGGTCGGCGTCGTCGTCGGTGAAGGCGTAGGCGGCGAGCGGGTGCTCGCCGGCGCGGATCTGGTCGATCGCCGAGCCGAGGGAGTCGACCTCGACGATCGGCAGGACGGGGCCGAAGATCTCCTCGCTCATCACCCGGTGGTGGGGGCGGACGCCCGTGAGGATCGTCGGCTCGAGGTAGCGGGCGGCGGTGTCGCGACGTCCCCCGTGGTGGAGGTGGGCTCCGGCGGCGACGGAGTCGTCGAGCAGCGCCGCGACGCGGGCGTGGTGCTGCTCGCTGACCAGGCATCCGTAGTCGGGGCTCGCGGACGGGTCCGCCCCGTACATGGCGCGCACGGCGTCGGCGAGGTGGTCGGCGAGCGGGCCGGCGGCGTCGGGCGTGGTGAGGACGTGGTTGGGGGCCACGCAGGTCTGGCCCGCGTTGAGCCACTTCGCCCAGGCGATCCGACCGGCGACCGCCTTCAGGTCCTGGCGCGGGTCGACCCACACGGGGCTGCAGCCGCCCAGCTCGAGCGTGACCGGGGTGAGGTTCTGCGCCGCGGCGGTCGCGACGATGCGGGCGACCCGGCTGCCGCCGGTGTAGAAGATGTGGTCGAGGCGCTCCTCCAGCAGCGCGGTCGTCGTCCCCGCCCCGCCCTGCACGATGCCGACGACGTCCGGGTCGAGGTGCCGGGCCGCGAGGCCCGCCAGCGCGCGCGAGGTGGCGGGCGCGACCTCGCTCGGCTTGAGGACCACGGTGTTCCCGGCGGCGAGCGCCCCCACCAGCGGTGCGAGGACCAGCTGGACCGGGTAGTTCCACGGCGCGATGACACCGACGACGCCGAGCGGCTCGCGCACGACGGTCGCCGACGCCGGCAGGAGTGTCGCCGGCACCGGCACGCGGCGGTTGCTGGTCCACCGCCTGAGGTTCCGGGCGACATGGTCGAGCTCGCCGACGGTGAAGGCGATCTCGACGAGCCAGCTCTCGGTCGGGTGCCGGCCGAGGTCGGCGGCCAGGGCGTCGCCAAGCTCGTCGCCACCCTCGGTCAGGAGGCGCCGCAGGTCCGCGAGGTGGGCACGCCGGGACTCGCGCGGGAGGGTGGCCCCGGCCTCGAACGTGCGCCGCAGGCGCGCGACGACGCCCGGGACGTGGGCCTCGTCGGAGGGCACCGGGGGATGCTGGTCGGCCATGTCCTCGACCGTAGCCGCCGGGGTGGGGTGCCGCAGGGTGCGGTGGTGGCGCCGGCGCGGATGCGGGTGCGGGTGCACCCACGTGCGGGTGACGTCTCCACAGGTGTCGCGGCGACCTCGCCATCCACAGCGGGTCGGCCGCAGCGTGCGCCGCCGGCCCGAGAGACGTCACGATGCACCTATGACGCAGACGAGCAGCGACGCCGCGACCGAACCCGGGGACGGCCTCGTCGTCGGGGAGGACGGTCTCGCCCGGCCGGGATGGGCGGCGACCGACCCGCTGCTGCGCGAGTACTACGACTCGGAGTGGGGCATGCCGGTCACCGACGAGCGGGGGCTGTTCGAGCGGATCAGCCTCGAGGTGTTCCAGTCCGGGCTCGCGTGGGTGACGATCCTGCGCAAGCGGGCGGCGTTCCGGTCCGCGTTCGCGCAGTTCGACCCGGACGCGGTGGCGGCGTTCGACGCGACGGACGTCGAACGGCTGATGGCGGATGCGGCGATCGTCCGCAACCGACGCAAGATCGACTCGACGATCGACAACGCGCGGGCGACCGTGGCCCTGCGCGAGGCCGGCGGGCTGGTGGACCTCGTGTGGTCCCACCGGCCGGATGCCACACCTGCCCCGCGGTCGGTGGACGAGGTCCCGAGCTCGTCGCCGGAGTCCGTGGCCCTGGCGCGGGCGCTCAAGACCGCCGGCTTCCGCCACGTCGGCCCGACGACGATGTTCGCCCTGATGGAGGCCGTCGGGATCGTCGACACGCACCTGGTGGGTAGCCACCGGCGCGGGACCTCGGGGGTGTGGGGGTCGGCCGTCTGATCGGCCCTCGTCAGGGAGCAGCGCCGGGGTCCAGGCGGCGCAGTCCCGGTACGCCGTCGAGGTCCCGGTCCGGCGAGACGATCGCGTCGAACCCCTGCTCGAGTGCGGTCGCTGCGTGCACGGCGTCGCGACCGCCCACGCCGCCGGCGGCGACGAGATCCAGCATGCGGGAGACGATCGTGTCGTCGAACGCGTGGACGCGGCACATGGTCCGCACGTCTCGCACGAGCGAGACTGCCACGCCCCGATCCCCCCGCCGCATGCGATGGAACAGGAGCTCCTGGATCGCCTCGGTGCTGATGTTGAGCTCGACGTCACCGGCCGCGGCGGCGTGGAGCAGTGCCCGGCAGGGCTCACGCAGCGGATGGTGGCCACCCACGGCGAGCGCCAGCACCGCGGTGTCGACGAAGATCCGCTCCCTCACTCCGCGCCTGTGGACGTGGCGTCGAGGACCGGACCGGGATCGCGGCCCGCAAGAAGGCTCGCCTTCGAGTCGGCCCAGTCGGGCTCGGCGGCACCGGGTTCGGCGGTGGCCTCAAGCACGCGCCGTGCGGCCGCTCCAGCTGCTGAGGTCGCTGCCGCGTCGTCGAAGTGGGCGTCGATCGCCGAGCGCACGAGGGCGCCGACGGAGCGCCCCGTGGCACGCGCCTCGGACTCCAACCGCTCGTACCTCTGCGCGTCGACGAGGACCTGGAGCCGCCGCTCGAGCAATGACATGCGCAGACCGTAGCATGTGCATACCTGCTCATGTCTGGAGTCCCCGCCGTCCCACCTGGTGGGCTCAGCCGGTTCCGCGCCGCACGACCCCAGGCCGGCACGGTTCACTACGCTGGACATCTCGTCGACCCCGAGGAGCAGCACGTGACCGACCACCAGACCTTCACCGCACGGCTCGACGCCGGCCCGGTGATCTGCGCCGAGGGATTCCTCTTCGAGCTCGAGCGGCGCGGCTACCTCACCGCCGGCGAGTTCGTGCCCGAGGTCGCGCTCGAGCACCCCGAGGCCCTCACGGCGCTCCACGTCGACTTCCAGCGAGCCGGGTCGGACATCGTGGAGGCGTTCACGTACAACGGCCACCGCGAGAAGATGCGGGTGATCGGCAAGGAGGATCTGCTCGAGCCGCTCAACCGCTCCGCGCTGCGCATCGCGCGCGAGGTCGCCGACCGCGTACCCGGCAACCTCGTGGCCGGCAACATCTCGAACTCCAACATCTGGGACCCGTCCGACACCGCGCGCCAGGACGAGGTGCGTGCGATGTTCGAGGAGATGGTCGGCTGGGCCGTCGAGGAGGGCGCCGACCTCATCGTCGGGGAGACCTTCTACTACGCGGGAGAGGCGCTGGCCGCCCTCGAGATCGCCAAGGGCTCGGGCCTGCCGGTGGTGCTCACCCTCGCGCCGATGGCCTTCCAGGAGATGGCCGACGGACTCGGGATCGTCGAGACCGCACAGCGCCTCGAGCAGGGCGGGGCCGACGTCGTCGGGCTCAACTGTTTCCGGGGCCCGGACACGATGCTGCCGTGGCTGCGCGAGATCCGCGCCGCCGTCTCCTGCCACGTGGGCGCCCTGCCGATCCCCTACCGGACGACGGAGGCCGAGCCCACGTTCTTCAACCTCTCCGACGTCGCCGCCTCCGTCCCCGCGCCGCACGGCCGGACGTTCCCGACCGCGCTGGACCCGCTGTACGCCAACCGCTACGAGATCGGCGCGTTCGCCCGCGAGGCCCTCGACCTCGGCGTGAACTACCTGGGCGTGTGCTGCGGCGCGGCGCCGATCCACATCCGCGAGGTCGCCGAGGCGGTCGGGCGGACCACGGAGGCGAGCCGGTTCTCCGAGCGCATGGAGAACCACTTCATGTACGGCAGCCACGAACGGCTCCCGGAGCACATCGCGGCCCTCGGGTCGCGCGCCTGACCTGGGTCGCCACCCTGCGGGCAGGCCTCGACAGCTTCAGGCCCGTCCGGGTAGCGTGCCGGCAACCCCCGGGGAGCGCCTGCAGGCGCTGAGAGTGCGGAACGACCGCAGACCCGCCGACCTGATCCGGTTCGTACCGGCGTAGGAAGCAGGGAGCCTGTCGGCCGCCGTGCCGGGAGGTCTCGATGTACCCGCGGGCCGAGGAAGGCACCGTGACCCAGCACGACACCACCCGGACGGACCCGGGCACCCGCTCGACCGGCACGAGCATCGCCACCGACACCGTCTCGACCGACGCCACCGAGCAGCGCGGGATCGGCATGCGCGTGAGCATCCACCCGCACACGAGCGACTTCGTCGACGTCATCCTCGGCTCGCTCGCCGACGTCGCCGACCGCGGCCTGCTCGACGGCCTGGTCGTCGAGTCCGACGCCGTCAGCACGTACGTCGGCGCCCGCCGTGCCCCGGCCGAGCAGCGCCTGGCCGCCTACGCGGCCGGGCTGGTCGAGGCGGCCTCGCGCCGCACCGACGGCGGCCACGTCGTCGCCCACATCCTGCTCTCCCGCGGCTGCCCCGGCGAGGTGACCTGCGAGCCGGGCGCCGTCGTCGGCGGCGGCGAGCCGGTCGAGCTCGCACCGACCGGGATCGCCGCGCGAGCGCAGTGGTCGCTCTACCCGCTGCTCGACGGCTCGTCCGGCGCCGGCGAGCACATGGAGCCGATCATGGCGGCCATCGCCGAGGCGCGGGAGCGGGGCGTGGCGAGCGAGGCCGCGCACTACGCGACCATGCTCACCGGCGACCTCGCCGAGGTCCTGGCCACGGCGACGGACGCGTGGGCGCGGGTCGGCGCGAGCGTCCCGCACGTCGTCACCCATCTCACGGTCTCGGTGGGTTCGCCGAGCGAGCAGGTGGCGTCATGAGCGGCGCGGACCAGAGCCACGGGTACGGCCCGTGGGCGCTGAAGGACCTCGTGATCGTGGTGGTGCTCGGCGCGGTCTTCGGGTTCGCCTACTGGGCTCTCGTCCAGGGCTGGAGCGGGCTGCGCGTCCTCATGGGCCCCGCGGGCGACCTCTCCGAGCACGTCCTCTTCGGTGGTTGGCTGATCGTCGCCCCGATCGCGGTGGCCATCGTGCGGCGTCCCGGCGCCGGCGTGCTCGCCGAGGTCCTCGCCGCGACCATCGAGTTCGCGTTCCTCGGTTCACCGGTCGGCCCGCTGCTCCTCGTGGCGGCCCTGCTCCAGGGCGTCGGCTGCGAGCTCCCGTTCTTCCTCACCCGCTACCGGAGGTTCGGGTGGGGCATCTTCGCCCTGGCCGGGCTCCTCGGCGCAACGCTGGTGTTCTTCTACTCCGCGTTCCGCTCGGGCTGGTACGGGCAGGACATCTTCGCGCTGCGCCTGGCGATCCAGGCGCTGTCCGGCGTCGTCCTGGGCGGGCTCCTCGCCAAGGTGGTCGTCGACGCGCTCGCGCGCACCGGGGTCGTGGACAACTTCGCCATCGGCCGGGCCGGTCAGGCATGACGGGCCTGTCGGCACGGCCGGCCCGGACCTCCCCCGACGACAGGGCCGCCACCGGGCACGACCGTCCGGCCGTGGGCACGGCGGCGGCGTCGGCCGTCGCGCTGACCGACGTGTCGGTGCACTTCCCGCGCCGGCCGGAGCCGGCGCTGAGCGGTGTCACGCTCGGCGTCGCGCCCGGCGAGCACGTGGTGGTCCTGGGGCCCTCGGGCTCGGGCAAGTCGACGGTGCTGCAGGTGATCACCGGGGTCGTGCCCCACACGGTGACGGCACGGGTCACGGGGGAGGTGACGGTGGCCGGGGCGCACGACCTCGGCACGCCCGTGGTCGAGCGCTCCCGCCGCATCGGCGCCCTCGCACAGGACCCGGGCGCCGCGGTGTGCCTGCCGGTGGTCGAGCAGGAGCTCGCGCTCCCGCTCGAGAACCACGGCACCGACCCGGCCGCGATCGACGACCGCATCGACACCGCGCTCGACGCCGTCGGCGCGGGCGCGCTGCGCGACCGGTCCTCCGCCGACCTCTCCGGCGGCGAGTCGCAGCGGGTGGCGCTCGCGGCCGCGCTCGTCACGGAGCCGGAGGTGCTCGTCCTCGACGAGCCCACCTCGATGCTCGACCCGGCCGGCATCGCCGCCGTGCGCGACGCACTGGGCACGGCGGTGCGGCGCCACCACCCGGCGGTCGTGCTCGTCGAGCACCGGCTCGACGAGTGGGCGGGCCCGGCCGGCATCGCCGGGCTGCCCTCCCGCGCCGTTGTGCTCGGCCCCGACGGCACGCTGCTCGCCGCGGGCGACACCGTCGAGATCCTGCTCGCGCACGCCGAACAGCTCGTGGCGGCCGGCTGCTGGCTGCCGCTCGAGGCGGAGCTCGCGGCGGCCTGCGGTGGACCGGGCGGGCTGTCGTCTGCCCGCTGCACCGACTACCTGCGCGGGCTCGCCGCCGAGGTGGCACCGGGGTCGGGCCCGGGGACCGAGCCGGAGACCGATCCAGGACCGGGGCCCGAGCCTGTGTCGGCGCCCGAGTCGGCGCCGACCACTGCCGGACCGCCCCTCCTGTCCGCGCGCGGGCTGAGCGCCGGCCGTGCGGCCTGGCGCGGCGGACGTCGGCGCGCGGGGCGTCGCGGTGGGCGGGACGACGGACGGGGGGCCGGCCCGGCCCCCGAGGACCACCCGGTGCTCACCGGGATCGACCTCACGGTCCGAGCCGGGGAGGTCGTGGCAGTCCTCGGCCCCAACGGGGTCGGCAAGTCCACGCTGCTGCTCACGCTCGCCGGACTCCTGCCGCCGCTCGCCGGCACCGTCACGGGGGCAGCTCCGGGCATGGTGTTCCAGAACGCCGAGCACCAGTTCCTCACGCACACCGTGACCGCCGAGATCGGGCACGGGCTCACCGGCGCGGCGGGCGAGGCCTCGGTGGCGGACCGCCTGCGGCGTCACCGGCTCGAGCACCTGTCCGGGCAGAACCCGTTCCGGCTCTCCGGCGGGGAGAAGCGCCGGCTCAGCCTCGCGGCCGTCCTCGCCCACGACGCTCCCGTCCTCCTCGCGGACGAGCCCACCCTCGGGCTCGACCGGCGCGACGCGGTCGCGACGATGGAGACGCTGCGCGCGGAGTCGGCCGCGGGACGTGCGATCGTGCTCTCCAGCCACGACCTGCGCACGGTCGCCACGCTCGCCACCCGGGTGGTCCTGCTCACCGAGGGCGAGATGATCGCCGACGGTCCGACGCACGAGGTGCTGGGCGACGCGGCCCTCGTGCGGCGCGCGGGGCTCAGCCTGCCCCCGCTCGTGTCCTGGCTGCTCGCGCACGTGCCCGGCACGTCGGTCGCGCACGTGCTGCGCAGGCTCGACGAGCGGGTGCGCCGATGACCGCGCTCACCCGGGCACCGCTCGACGACGCCCCGCTGAGCCGCCGCAACCCCACGGTCAAGCTCGCCTCGCTCACCGCGGTCTCGCTCGCGGTCGTGTTCGTGCTCGACCCGCTCACGCCGCTCGTGCTCTACGTGCTGGCCCTGGCCGCCGTGGCCGTGGGCACCCGGGCCGCGCCGCGCACGCTGGCGCTGGCGCAGCTCCCGTTCCTCGTGTTCGGCCTGGGGGTGCTGTCGGTCAACGTCCTCACCCGTCCCGGGGAGGTGCTGTGGCAGTGGGGCGTGCTGCGCGTGACGGCCGAGGGGTTCGAGGTGGGCGCCGCGCTCGGCGTCCGCTCGCTGGTCATCGGGGTGTGCGTCGTCGGGTTCCTGCTGTCCACCGACGGCGTGGCACTGATGACGAGCCTGCACCACAACGCCCGGCTCGGCGCGCGGATGACCTACGCCGTCCTCGCCGGGTACCGGATGCTGCAGGAGATGCCGCGCGAGTGGTCGACGATCCGGCACGCCCACGCGGCGCGCTCCCCCGGCGTGCGGGGCCGGCCCCCACGAGGGGCGCGCCACCTGGCCGGGGTGGTGTTCACCCTGCTCGTGGTGTCGCTGCGCAAGGGCGAACGGATGGCTCAGGCCCTGGAGTCCCGGGGGCTGGGTCTCGCGCCCCGCACCACGTGGCGGCCCACCCCGGTGCGCGGCGCGGACTGGGCGCTGCTGGCCGGTGTGCTCGCGGTGCTGACCGCCGTCCTCGTCGTCAGCCACCTCGCCGGGACGCTGCGGGGCCCCGGTGCCCTCTTCGGATAGCCGGACGACCGCACCCACCGACGAACCACCACCACCGACGGAGAGATCCATGCACCTCGTCGCCCTGGTCAACGCCCCCACCAGCCAGTACGCGGAGTCGTGGCGTCACCCGCTCTCGCGTGGGGACTGGCTGAGCGCGCCGTTCTACGCCGACCTCGCCCGCACGCTCGAGCGCGGCCGGTTCGACATGATCTTCTTCCCGGACGCCCTCGCCGTCCCGGAGGACGCGGCCGGCGACTACGCGACCACCGTCCGCACTGGCGGCAAGGGGGCGATCTACCTCGACCCCGTCACCCTGGCCACGGTGGCGGCGTCGGCCACGACGCACCTGGGCGTGGGCGCGACGATGTCGACCACCTTCCTGCCGCCCTACGCCATCGCTCGCACGATGCTCAGCCTCGACCACCTCTCCGGCGGTCGGACGGCGTGGAACATCGTCACCTCGACCACCGACGCCGAGGCCCGCAACATGGGCCTGTCCGCGATGCCCGACAAGGCGGCCCGCTACGACCGGGCCGACCGCGTGGTGCGCACGGTCCTGGACCTGTGGGACTCGTGGGGGCCGGACGCCCTCGTGCTCGACCGGGAACGCCGGATGTTCGCGGACCCGGCGCACGTGCACCGGGTCCCGGATGCGGGCGCAGGCGCAGGTACGGACGCGGACGCCGTGAGCCGAGGACCGGTCACGCTGCCGCGCAGCCCGCAGGGACGACCGGTGCTCATGCAGGCGGGCGCCTCGGAGCGGGGCCGGACCTTCGCCGCCCGATGGGCCGAGGTGGTGTTCGTCGTCGCCGAGGACGCGGTCGCGATGCGCGCGCTGCGCACCGACCTGCGCGCCCGCGCCGCCGCGTGGGGCCGGGACCCGGACGACCTGCGGGTGCTGGCCGCGGTCCAGCCCGTGGTGGCCGCGACCGACGACGCCGCCCGTGCCCGCCTGGAGGAGATGGCCGCGCTGCTCGACGAGCGCGCGATCCTCACGATGCTCGGACGTCTGCTGCACGCGGACGACCTCGACCCGCACGCCCGCGCGGCGGACCTCCTCACCGCCCACCGGGGCGCGACCGGGAGCGAGGGGTTCGAGGACATGCTGCTGCGCGCGAGCCGGGCGGAGGACCTCACCGTGCGCGAGCTCGCGCAGCGGCAGGCGATCAGCCAGCTCAAGCCCCAGCCCACCGGCTCCCCGGCGACGGTCGCGGACGAGCTGTGCGCGATCGTCGACGCCGAGGCCGCCGACGGTTTCGTCGTCATGTCGGCGCTGTACCCGTCCTCGCTGACGGAGTTCGTCGACGGGGTCGTCCCCGAGCTCCAGCGCCGCGGGCGCCTGCGTCGCGACTACCGGGGCGGAACGCTCCGCGAGCACCTCGCGCCCGGCGCACCGACCGGCCGGACGGCCGACCAGCCGGCTGGCCGGCCCACCGGTCACCTACCGACGGCGACGAGCCCCGACTCGTAGGCCGTCACGACGATCTGCGTGCGGTCGCGCAGGCCGAGCTTGGTGAGGATCCGGGAGACGTGGGTCTTCACCGTCTGCTCGCCGAGGAAGAGATCGCCGGCGATCTCGCCGTTCGACCGCCCGGTGGCGACGAGGCGCATGACCTCGAGCTCGCGCTCGGTCAGCGGGGAGAGCACCGTGGGGTCGGGTCGTCCCGAGGGACGGGCCGCGTAGTCCGTGATCACCTTGCGGGTGATCGACGGCGAGAGGAGCGCCTCCCCGGCCGCCACCACGCGGACGGCGCCGGCGAGCTCGTCGGCCGTGGCGTCCTTGAGCAGGAAGCCGCTCGCACCGGCCTGCAGCGCGGCGAAGACGTACTCGTCGACGTCGAAGGTGGTGAGCATGACGACCCGCGGGTGCTCGTCGCCCGGCATGGCGAACACGGCCCGCGTGGCGTCGAGCCCGTTGACCTTCGGCATGCGGATGTCCATGAGGACGACGTCGGGGCGGGTGCGGCGCACGAGGTCGACGACCTCGGAGCCGTCCGACGCGCTGCCGACGACCGTCATGTCCTCCTGGGCGTCCAGCAGCGCGCCGAAGCCCTGGCGCACCATGGCCTGGTCGTCGACGACTGCCACGCGCACGACCGAGGTGCCCGGCGAGATGCTCACCGGGACACCGTAGTCGGGCGGCCCTCCCCGACGTCGGTCGACCTCCTGCCGTCCCGGGGCTCCCTCTGCCGTAGGGGCCCGGTTCACACCCACGGGTGACGCGGGAGCACCGACCACCGGACGACAGTCCCTGTCATGCACACGACCGCCGCGGTCCCCCACCGCTCCGACACACTGTCCCCACCCACCAGATACGGACGTGACCACATGACCACCGCCTCCGCCGCCGGACCACGCACCTCCCGCGCCGGCCGTGCCGTGCGCACGCTCGGCCGGGACCTCGGCTACCTCGTGCCCGGCACGGTGCTCGCGATCGTCGCGTTCGCCGTCCTGCTCGCGCTGTTCGTCACCGGGGTCGCCACGTTCGTCGTCTGGATCGGCGCGGTGATCCTCCCGCTCTGTCTCGTCGTCGCGACCGGGTTCGCGCAGATCTCCCGGGCGCGGCTGCGGGTCTGGGGCGCCGACGTCACCACGCCGCGCTACCGCGAGCACCGCGGCGGGCTCGGCGGCTGGTTCCGGCTGCTCGCCGACCCGCGACGCTGGCTCGACCTGCTCTACGAGGGACTCCTCGCCTTCCCCCTGCGACTGTTCACCGGGCTCGTGGCCATCATCTGGCCGGTCACCGCCCTCGGCGGGCTCACCTACTGGTTCTGGGGCCTGTTCCTCCCCGAGGACGACGCAATGACCGGCGTCGAGTGGCTGCTGCTCCAGCTGCCCGACGGATGGGTCTCGCAGTCGTTCGCGGAGAGCTTCGCCGCGGACGCGATCCTCACCGGGCTCGCCGGCCTGGTCTTCCTCCTCACCACGCCGTGGGTGGTGCGTCTCATGGCGCTGATGGACGCGGGCGCGACCACCGTCGCGCTCGCGGCCCCGCCGGCGACCACGGCCACCGGGGGGCAGCAGCGATGACGAGCACCGGCACCACCGACCCCGTGGCCGACCTCCTCGCGCTCCGTTCGCCGCGCACCGGCTGGGCCTGGCTGGGCAGCATCTACGCGGGCGTCATCCTCGTCGCCGTCGGGTGGCCCGTCCTCGCAAACGTCCACGGCGTGCAGGTCGCGATCGCCATGGTCCTCGCGTTCGCCACCTCGACGGCACTCGTCCTCGCCGTGCGGTGGCCGGCCGTCGCGATCGCGCTCGCCCTCGTGACGGCCGCGGGCACCGCGGCGGCGGCCTCGACCGCGGCCCCGTGGCCGTGGCCGGTCCCGACGATGATCGCGTTCCTCCTCACGCTGCTCGTCCTCGCGCTCCAGCACGGGTGGCGATGGGCCTCGGGCCTGTGGGCGGGTGGCGCGCTCGTCTCGATCGTCGCGATCCTGGTCCGGCCGGACACCGGCGGTGCGGTCGCCAACGCGATCGTGTGCGCGGGCATCGGTGCCGGACTCCTCGCGGCCGGCAGCGGCATGGGGCTCCTCCTGCGCAGCCGGCACGCCCTGGAGGCCGAGCAGCAGGCCCGGGCCGCGGAGTCCGAGCGGCGCACCGAGCTCCAGGAGCGCAACCGGATCGCGCAGGAGATGCACGACGTCGTCGCGCACTCCATGTCCGTGATCTCCGTCCAGGCGACGACCGCACCGTTCCGCCTCGACGGGACGTCGCACGAGGTGGATGCGGAGTTCGCGTCGATCGCGTCGTCGTCACGCGCCGCGCTCACGGAGATGCGCGGGCTGCTCAGCGTGCTGCGCGGGCGTGAGGACGCCGACCTGGCCCCGCAGCCCGCCCTCGTCGACGTGCCCGAGCTCGTCGACGGGGCACGCAGCTCGGGCGCGACCATCACGTTCGACCACCAGGGCGAGGATCCCGCCTCCGTGCCGCCGGCCACCGGGCTGACGGCCTACCGGATCGTCCAGGAGGGGCTGAGCAACGCACTGCGCCACGCGCCGGGGGCCGAGGTGGCCGTCACCGTGGCCGTCGGCTCGGACGAGGTCGGCGTCGCGGTCGTCAACGGGCCGGCCGCGGAGGAGGCGACGCCGTCCGGGCCGGGGGCCGGCCTGGGGCTCGCGGGGATCCGGGACCGCACCCGCGCGCTCGGCGGGACCGTCGAGATCGGTCCGACGCCGGAGGGCGGATTCGCGATCACCGCCACCCTCCCGGTCGGATGAGCACACCGGGCGGGCCGTGACCGCCATGTTCACGGCGGTCGGGGCCGACGGTTCCCGCGGGACGGTCGCCGTCAGATCCCGATACTGCCGAGGCCGCCGACGAGCAGGCTGACGGTCATGGCGACGATGACCGTGTTGAACGCGAACGCGAGCATCGAGTGGGTCCGCATGACCGACCAGGACTCGCTCGTGCGGCAGCGCACGCCGGCACCCTGCATCGTCGAGGTGAGCACCGACAGGGTGAGGTAGTCGCGGTAACGGGGCTCCGAGAGCAGGTCGAACTCGAGGACCCTGCGACCGACGTCGAGGCGCATGTACCGGGTGGCGTACGCGTAGATCATGAGCGCCCAGGAGCCGGCGACCGAGGCGAGCCCGAGCAGCAGCATCCAGGTCGAGGAGCGGAACTGGTCGGTCTGCGCGATCGCGAGGACGCCGACCGCAGCGACGAGGGCGCCCTGCACCGTCCAGGACTCCGCGCTCACGTCACCGACCATGGCTCGCCACCACCGGCCGCGCGAGCGCACCTGCACGGCGGCGACCCGCCGCAGGTCGATCGGCGTCATGCGGGAGAACGCCCGGTGGGTGAGGACGATGTGGACGATCGCGAAGATCACCCAGAACACCAGGACGATCGGCACGGTGAGCTCGCCGAAGTAGACCCGCAGCCATTCCCGCGCGCTCTCGTACTCGTCGAGCCGCCTCACCAGGGACGACATGCTCGGGAGGAACGCCACCATCGTGACGGCCAGCGCGACGGCGGACGCCACGTTGACGCGGAACAGCTCGCTCGCGAGCCGCGGGATCCGGTCCATGGGTCTCCTCGTGCGGTGGGCGGTGCGGCCACGAGGATGTCACGCGACGCCACGGTCGAGGCCCGACCGCGCCGACGGACCCGGCCCCGCGGTGGGGCGCGCGACGTGGGCGTCGGGGACGGTCGGCGAACCAGGGGCCGCGGCCTCCTCACCGGGCCGTCCCGGGCGCGCTCGGGTTGCAGGATCGACACACCTCGATAGGTTGTGACGCAGGCGATAGTTCTCGACGGGAGCGAGCCCATGGGACCGGGCGACGGCCAGGTGCAGAGCAGGCGCGGACGCCTGCCGCGCTGGGCAGCCCGTGGCCTGACGACGATCGGCGGCACCGGCGCGCTCGCCGTGCTCGGTTTCGCGCTGGCCTCGCCCGCTGCGGCGGACGGCACGTCGACGCCCGTCGACGACCAGCACTCGATCCTCGGATCCGTGCTGGACGGTCTCGGCGAGCACGTCGTCGACCCGGTCGTCGAGCACGTGGTCGAGCCGATCGTCTCGACGCCTCCGGACGTCGAGGATGCGGACCGAGCCGCTCCGGACGACGAGGACGTACCTGCCGACGACGCCGCGCGCACCGAGGAGGGGGCGCCGGGCGACGACGTGGGCACCGCAGAGGTGCCCGTCCTGACGGAGGACCCGGCGGTCATCCCTCCGGCGACCGACGTGTCGGCCGACGAGGCACAGGTTCCGACCGCAGCGCCCGCCACCACGGAGGATCCGGCACCGGCCGACGGGGTCATCCCCACCGACGCACCGGTGCCGACCGAGAACTCCGTGCCCACCGACGGGGTCATCCCCACCGAGGCACCCGAACCGAGCGAGTCCCCGGCACCGGCACCGACTCCGGCCGACTCGCCCCCGGCCGACGCGCCCGGTGCCACGGACGCACCGGCACCGGCCGAGCAGCCGCCGTCGGAGTCCCCCACCCGGACCACCGATCCGCTCGCCCTGCTGACGGACCCGCTGGCGGCCGTGCTCGAGGAGGCGACCGCTCCGCTCGAGGAGCTCACCGCCCCCCTCGGCCAGGTGGTCGGACAGGTCGTCGAGCCCGTGACCCCCGTGACGGACGCGGTCCTGCCCCCCGTCGTCGACGAGGTCGTGACCCCCGTCCTCGAGACCACCGGTCCGCTCACCGACTCGCTGCGTCCCGTCCTCGAGCCGGTCGGCCACGTGGTGCAGCCTGTGACCGGGGCCGCCGCACCGGTCCTCGACGTCGTGGAGCCGGTGCTCGACGTCGCCGCGCCGGTCACCCAGGCCCTCGACCCTGTCCTCGAGCCGCTCGCACCGACCGTGGACGAGGTCCTGTCGACCGTGCGTCCTGCCGTCGACGTCCAGGAGGTCGTCGACCTCGGCGAGCTCGCTCCCTCCCTCGAGGGCCCGACGGCTCCGACGGTCGACGAACCCGCCGTCGACCCGCCCGGCACGCCACCGGTCGTGCCACCTGCGCCGGCGGAGCCCGGATCGTCCGGGGCCGACCCCGCGGAGCCGGCCGCCGAGCCTGGCGTCGGTACGACCAGCCGCGCCGACCACCACGCGCCCGCCGCCGCGGCCGCCACGCTCGTCCCCGACATCGCGGACGCGCCCCAGCCCGCCCGTTCGGACGCTCCCGTCACCGCGACCGAGATCACCCCCGAGCGGGCCGCGGCCGACCGGGACACCCACGAGTCGCCCACGGAGACGGTGGAGCTCCCGCACCTCCTCGACGCCGCCGCCTCTGGCGGACACTCGTTCGCGGTCCTCACGCAGGGCACCGACTCTCCGGTCCGCGCCGGCGGCGCCGACGCGGCGCCGGCGGGCCGCTTCGTACTCGACACCGCAGCCCTGACCTGGGCCGTCGGCGACTCTGCCGATCGGGCCCTCCTCGACGTCGACCACGAGGTCCCGGTCTCCCCTGCCTGAGGGGTGCCCGGTCGGCACACGCGTGCCGGCAGACGCATCCCGCGCATCCGCGCACCCCAGGCAGATCCCAAGGAGACTCATCATGCATGCATTGCTTCGCCATGCGCTGAGAGCCACGGTGCTCTCGGGCGGGCTGCTCGTCGCAGGGGCCGCAGCGGCCCAGGCCGACGACAGCCGGACGGACGACCTCTCGCTCGACGGCCTCGTCGAGGACGTCGTCGCCGACAACACGGTCACCGCACCGGTGACCATCCCCGTCGACGTCGGCGACATCACCGCCAGCGTCCTCGGCGACACGGACGTCGACTCGCAGGAGGTGCCGGCGCCCGAGCCGGCCCCGACCTCGACGGTCGACGTCACGACTGCGCCGGCGCCCGCGGACGATCCCTCGCCGCCGCCGGCCGACCCGGACGAGCCGCTCGCACTCGACGTCGTCGCGGACAACACAGCCACGCTGCCGATCACGGCGCCGGTCACCGCCGGCGACCCGACAGTCACGGCCGGCGGCTCGACCGATGTCGACGAGGCGATGGCCGTCGAGACGGCCGTCGCGGCACCGACGTCGCAGACCTCGGTGTCCGCCCCCGCCGAGTCCCCGGCCCCGGTTGCCGAGGACACTGCTCCGTCGCCCGAGGAGCCGACCGGTGACGACGGGATCGTCGAGGAGATCGTCGGCGACGAGCTCCTCGGCGACGGCGTCGCCGAGGACGTGGCGGCGGACAACTCGGTCACCGCACCGGTGACCATCCCCGTCGACGTCGGCGACATCACCGCCAGCGTCCTCGGCGACACGACGATCGACTCCACCCAGGACGCCGCACCCACCGAGGCACCCACCTCGACCACCACCGTGGACGCCCCGGGCGGGCAGGGCTCGACCGACGACGCGGCCGTCACGGACGTCGTCGCGGACAACACGGTCACCGCACCGGTGACCATCCCCGTCGACGTCGGCGACATCACCGCCAGCGTCCTCGGCGACACGACGATCGACTCCACCCAGGACGCCGCACCCACCGAGGCACCCACCTCGACCACCACGGTGAACACGGCCGACGCAGCGACCGGTACCGCCCCGACGGACGGCTCGGACGGACTGCTCGACGGTGGCCTCCTGGGCGACCTCCTCGGCGACGGCGTCGCCGAGGACGTGGCCGCGGACAACACGGTCACCGCACCGGTGACCATCCCCGTCGACGTCGGCGACATCACGCTGACGCTGATCGGTGACACGACCGTCGATAGGACCGAGGCCCCGGCTGCGCCGGCCGCCCCGGTCTCCGAGGTGGACGTGACCACGCCGTCCGAGCAGGGCTCCACCGGATCGCTGCTCGAGGACATCCTGGCCGGGAACGTCATCACGCTGCCGGTCACTGTGCCGATCGACCTCGGCGACCCGACCGTGACGATCATCGGCGACACCGAGATCGTCGACGAGGGCACGACGCCTGAGCCGGTGGACCCGACCGACCCGGTGGACCCGACCGACCCGGTGGACCCCACTGACCCGGTGGACCCCACTGACCCGGTGGACCCGACCGACCCGGTGGACCCGACGGTTCCGGGCACGGACCCGGGCACTGACCCGGGTGTCGACGGCACCACGCCCGTCGTCGTCGAGCTCGGTGCGCCGCAGGCTCCCGCCCCCGCCGGGGCTCCTGGGCCTACGGACGCCGGTGCGCCGGTGCACGAGCTGCCGGAGACCGGCGCCGGAGCGACGCTCCTGCTGACCGGGCTCGCCGGTGCGCTCATCGTCGTCGGGCTGCTGATGCGGAGGCTCGGGCAGGTCTGACCCGACAGCCCTCGCGTCCGAGCGCGGCGCACGGCGTCGGGCCAGCCCCGGTGGGGATCCACACCACCGGGGCGGGCCCGGCGGCCGTGCCGTGCCCGCAGGCGTGGGCCCGACGGCGCGGAACCGCTCGCTCGCCGAACCGGCCAGAGGTGGTTACCGACCCGTCAACCACTGGACGAGGAACACGATCGGCACGATGACGACGGCGGAGGCGCCGATCAGGCCGACGATGAGTGCACCCTTGGCCTCGGCACCCAGCTTCGGCTTGGTCCATCCTGCGCGGTCGAGGACCGCCTGCAGCGGGGTGTTGAGGTCGGCGGTGTTCAACGTGTAGTCCACGGGCGTCGGCGCGCCGTCGGTGCTCGTCCCGAGCTCGACACGCTTCTCGAAGCGCCAGACCCGGCCGCCGCCGCTGCTGCCCCTGAGCGCGCCGACGACCGGCGCGCCCGCCTGCCAGTCGAGGGCGTAGTAGTGGTCGGAACGCGTGACCTTGCCAGGACCGGCCATGACCAGGCGGGTCTCGAAGACGCGGTTCGTCCCGTTCCGCTGGGCGAGCACCCACCAGGACCGGTCCTGCAGTTCCCAGCGCACGTGGATCACCTCGTCGTTGTGGGCGACGACGTACGGGGTGTCCCGCAGCTCGTGGGCCAGCGCGGCAGCGACCGCGGCGAGCGGCCACGGCGTGTCGGGCTCCTGGACGACCGGGTCCGGGGCCGCCGGCCTGAGGTCGCCGGCACCCTTGGCCCCCATCTCGCGCCTGGCGCGCGGCGCGAAGGCGAGTGCGGTCACGCCCACGACGAGGAACAGCACGGCGATGAATCCGACGGCGAGCCGATCACTCGTCTCGCTCATCACCACCAGCGCCGCGACGGCCGCGACCAGACCCAGGAGCGTGAAGATCACCCCGAAGACGATCATGCCGATCCACCGATGTCGCGGCTGCAGCTCCACTCGCACGTTCGATCTCCTCCCCCGTCGGGCCGCCGATGCTCGGCGGCCGGGGCCGACACGCTAGCTGCCGTCGGGTACGGACGGCCGGAGCGGATGGGGACAGGTGTCCCCGGACCTGCCCCCAGGGAGCACCTGAGGAGTCCCGCCGTCTGTCGCACGAGGTCGCACGCGATCTCGGCGAAGGGAGGGGATCAGTCCGAGGTTGTCGCCGTGGCGAGGCGGCGCTGGAGGTGGCGGCGTTCCGCGGGCGCGTGCGTGAGCGCGATCGCCCGCTCGTACGCGACCACGGCCTCGTCGGTGCGGCCGGCCAGCCGGAGCAGGTGGGCACGCACGACCCAGGCGGGCTGGAACCCGCCGGCCCGGTCGGCGATCCGCTCGAGCACGGCGAGTCCCGCGTCCGGTCCGTCCGTCGTGCCGAGCACGGCGGCGTACGCCGTCGTCCCGCCGAGCGACGGTGCGACCTCGTCGAGCGCGCGGTGCAGACGTCGGAGCGTCGGCCAGTCGGTCGCCGCGCCCGGTGTGCGCGCGCAGTGGACCGCCTGGATCGCCGCCTCGAGCTGGAACCGTCCGACGACGCCGCGTGCGTGGGCGGCCCGCAGGTGCTCGTGCGCGCGCTCGATGAGCGAACGGTCCCAACGCCCGGGGTCCTGCTGATCGAGGGGGACGTACTCACCGTCCGGTCCGCTGCCCGCTCCCGCGCGCGCGGCGGAGAGCAGGACGAGAGCGGCGAGCCCGCGCGCCTCGGGATCGGTCGGGGCCAGCTCGGCGACGATCTCGGCGAGGTACCGGGCCTCCGGCGGCAGCCTGCTCGGCTCCTCGCCGGTGGACCACTCGATGACGTAGGCGCCGTACACGGCCTCGAGCACGGCGGCCATCCGTTCGGGCAGGGCGTGCCGGTCGGGGACCTCGAACGGGACGCCGGCGGCCTTGAGCCGTCGCTTCGCCCGCGTCAGCCGCGTGGCCATGGTCCGGCCCGGGACCACGAACGCCCGGCCCACCTGGGCGGCGGTGAACCCCAGGACGACGTCGAGCATGAGGGGGGTGCGAACCGCCCGGTCGATGTCCGGGTGCGCGCACGCGAGCATGAGCTCCAGGCGCCGGTCGCCGACCGCGTCGGGGTCGACCTCCTCGACGACGCCGAGGCGGCGCGCCACGTCGTCGTCGAGGGGGCCGGTCAGGCGGGTCTCGGCCGATCGCCAACGGTCGCGCGCCCGGTTCCGGGCCACGGTGAGCAGCCAGGCTGCCGGGTCGTCCGGGACCCCGCCCTCGGGCCACGCGCGCAGGGCACGCTCGAGGGCGTCGCCGACGGCGTCCTGGGCGGCCTGGAGGTCCCCGTCGGCGGCGGCGAGCAGAGCGACCACCCGACCGTAGGCGTCCCGGGCCGCGCGCGCCGCGGCGTCGTGCGCGACCTCGCGCGCGTCCTGGGTGGTGCCGGCGCTCAGGCGGTCCATGTCCCGTCGACGATCGACGTCGCGGCCGGGCGGACCTCGATCGTCCCGTAGGAGCTGGCGGGGCAGCGCTCGGCCCACGCCAGTGCGGCGTCCGCGTCGGGCACGTCGACGACGAACACGCCGGCGAGCGCCTCCTTCGTCTCGGCGAACGGCCCGTCCTGGACCTGTGTCTCCCCCGTCCGCCGCGTGACGGTGCGCGCGTCCCCGGGCGCGGTGAGGATGTCGGCGCCGACGAGCACGCCGGCCCGCGTCAGCGCGTCGGCGTACTCGCCGAACAGGCGCTGCATGTCCGCCATGTCCTCGTCCGACACCTGCCCCGGGTCCGGCTCTCCGTTGTGCAGCAGCAGTGCGAATCGCATGATCGTCTCCGTCCGTCGTCGTCAGTCTCACGCAACCAGGATGGTCGCGCACAGTGATGACGATCGGCCGGGGCCCGGATCGTCACCCCGGTCGATCCGGCCCGACGCCGTGGGGGGGACTACCGGTCGTGCACGCTGCGCGCGGCGGCGACGAACCGGTGGATGAGCGCGGGGTCCTTGACGCCGCGAGTGACCTCGACGCCGCTGGAGACGTCGACGCCCCACGGGTGGACACGGGAGATCATCTCGGCCACGTTGTCCGGCGTGAGCCCGCCGGCGAGCATCCACCGGCCGTGCGGGGAGGTCAGCTCCTCGACGTCCCACGTGTCCCCGGATCCCGGGGTCGCCGAGTCCAGGAGGAGGACCTCCTCGTCGTGCGCCCGGACCTCGGTCGATCCGTCGGCCCCGGAGGTGGCCCGCCACACGCGCGGGAAGGTCGCGGCACCGCGCAGGTTGTCGGCCTCGCCGTACCCGTGGAGCTGGAGGACGTCGACGCCGACGTCCCGCGCGAGAGCCACGGCGTCGTCGACCGGCAGGTCGTGGACGACGAGAACGGTGGTCGTGCCCCCCGCTGCGCGGACGAGCCCGGGGATGTCCTCGGGCGGCACGGCGCGGACGCTCGTCGAGCTGACGACGATGCCGACCGCGTCGGCGCCGGCGCCGCGGGCCTCCCGCACGTCCTCGACCGTGCGCATCCCGCAGATCTTGACGAACACCGGCTCTCCCTCCCTCGGCACGACGACGCCGCAGCTCCTCCCGGTCCGGGCCCCGCAGGACCCGGGGCGGGCCGGACGCCATTGTGCCCACAGGCCCGTGCCGGCCCACCCTGCCGCGCGACCTGTGGACGCGCACGGACGCACCCTCGGCCGCCGGGCCACGCTCGTGGCATGACGGGCAGTGACACGACGGCGGAGGTGGAGGACCATGAGCGTCATGACGGTGATGCCGCGCACGGACGGGTGGACGGTCGACGACCTCGACCGGATCCCCGACGACGGCCTGCAGTACGAGCTGCTCGACGGGATCCTCCTCGTGACCCCGGCGCCGGTCCTCGCCCACCAGCGCGCCATCGGCAACCTGCACCTCCTGCTCAGCGCCGCCCGTCCGCCCGGGTGCGAGGTGCTGCTCGCCCCGTTCGACTGGCGCCCGGACCGCCGCACCTCCCTGCAGCCGGACCTGCTGGTCATCGGGGTCGGCGACTCCGGCCCGGCGAACGTGACGACGCCGCTGCGGCTGGCCGTCGAGGTGCTCTCGCCGTCGACACGCCGCAAGGACCAGGTGCTCAAGCGCTCGAAGTACGAGGAGTCGGGCGTCGAGTCGTACTGGATCGTGGACCCGCAGGAGCCGGGCATCCTCGCCCTCGACCTCGTCGACGGCCGGTACGTGGAGGTCGCGAGTGCGAGCGGCGCCGCGGCCGCCCACCTCACCGCGCCGTTCGACATCGACGTCGTGCCGGCCGAGCTCGTCCGCCCGCCCGACTGACCGCCGGACTCGATCCTGGCGAGGTTGCGCCATCGCGGGCGTCGTGCGCCCGTGCCGCGGTCCCGCGCCCCCTCCGCCGATCGGCTGATCCGGCCGTGCGTCCGCGTCCATAGCGTCGACAGCATGGACCGATCAACCACCACCACGGACCCGGGACCGGCCCGCGCGCTCGCTCCCGATCTCGCCCGCGGTCTCATGCTCGCCCTCATCGCGGTCGCCAACGTGGCGATTTACCTGCACGACCGCCCCTACGGGCTACGCCAGCACATCGTCGAGGACGGCGTGCTCGACCGCGCCGTCACCCTCGTCGTCGCCCTGGCCGTCGACGCCCGCGCCTACCCGCTCTTCGCCGCGCTGTTCGGCTACGGGCTCGTGCGGATCGCCGACCGGCAGCGCGACCGCGGGCTCGGCGAGGACGACGTGCGGCGCCTGCTGCGCCGCCGCTCGCTCTGGCTCGTCGCGTTCGGCGCCGGCCACGCCCTCCTCGGGTTCTCGGGGGACATCCTCGGCTGGTACGGGCTTCTCGGTCTCGTCCTCGCCGGGGTCCTGCAGATCTCGGACCGGGCGCTGCTGCGCGCGGCCGTGGTCTGGCTCGTGGTCGCCTCCGCGATCCAGGGACTCGTCTACGCCGACGGGGCCGTGACGACCCAGCGCGGCCACATGTGGTCGTTCGCCATCGGCGACCCGATCGAGGCGCTCGTGTGGCGCCCGGTCGAGTGGCTGATGGGTCCGGTCGGCCTGCTCACCGTCGGTGCGCCGATGCTCGTCGGTGTCTGGGCGGGCCGGCGCCGGATCCTCGAACGCCCCGGGGCGCACCTGGCTCTGCTGCGCCGCACGGCCGGCGTCGGCATCACGGTCGGGCTGCTCGGCGGGGTCGGCACGGCGCTGGCGACCGCCCGGGTGTGGACCCCGGGGGACATCGCCCTCGTCGGCTGGTCGTGGCTGCACATCCTCACCGGCGTCCTCGCCGGGCTCGGGTACGCGGCGGCGGTCACGCTGCTCGCCCGCCGTCTGGGCAGGGACCGCGACGGCGGCGCGGGCAGGCGCGTGATCGATGCGCTGCGGGCCACGGGCGAGCGCTCGCTGAGCTGCTACCTCGCCCAGTCCGTCATCTTCGTCGCGCTGCTGCCGGCATGGACGCTCGGGCTCGGGGGCGACCTCGGTACCGCCGCGGCGAGTGGGCTCGCCCTGCTCGCGTGGCTGCTCACCGTGCTGGGCGCTGACGCCCTCGCCCGGCGGGGTCGACGCGGTCCTGCCGAGGCGCTGCTGCGCCGGCTCACGTACGGCGTCCCTTCGCAGCCGACGCGGTCCGCCGTACGGTGACCGTCATGGCGGACGCACCGCGCAGCAGCTGGACCGATCGGGTCTGGATCCTGCTGCCCTACGTCCTCCTCGTCGCCTCGGCGGTACTCACGCTCCTGGCCGACGGCACCGGCCGGGCCGACCTGCCCGTGCTCGTCGGCGGGAGCGTGGCGCTGATGGCCTGGCACACCGGGTGGTTCTCCCTCCGCCCGGGAATCCTCGGCACCCGCCTCCTCCCGTCCGCCGTCTACTACGTGGGGCTGGTCGCGCTGTGCGCGGTCCTGCTCCACCAGTCGTTCAACTTCTTCCCGCTCTACGTCGTGTGCTTCCCGCTCGCGTTCGACGCGCTGCCGGGCCGCTGGGCGTACGTCGGGGTCGCGCTCACGTCCGGGGTCGTCATCGCCGGACCCGGCGACGTCACCCCGACCGTGGAGAACACCGTCGTCACGCTCGCCGCGGGCCTCGTCGCCGGTCTGGCCGGCTGGTCGATCCGCACCGTCGAGCACGAGTCCGCCCGCCGACGCGCCGCGGTGACCGCGCTGGCCGCGGCCAACGACGACCTCGCCCGCAGCGTCGAGGAGAACCGCTCGCTGCAGGGCCGGCTCCTCACGGAGGCCCGGTCCTCCGGGGTGGCCAGTGAGCGGGCCCGCCTGGCGGGCGAGATCCACGACACGCTCGCCGCGGGGCTCGCCGGCGTCGTCGCCCAGCTCGAGGCCCTCGACGCGGAGCTCGGTGAGGACCACCCGGCCCGCGGGCGCGTCCGGACCAGCGTCACGCTCGCGCGGGACGGCCTGGCCGAGGCCCGTCGCTCGGTGCGGGCGCTGCGACCCGGGCCGCTGGCCCATCAGGCACTGCCGGCCGCCCTGGCCGAGTCCGCAGCGCGGGTGCAGCGGACCCACGGGCTGCCGGTCACGATGATCGTCACCGGCGAGGAGCGGGAGGTGGCCGCCGACGTTGAGGACGTCCTCGTCCGCAGCGCGCGCGAGGCGCTGAGCAACGTGGTGCGTCACGCCCGGGCCACCGAGGTCCGGGTCACGCTGTCCTACCTCGACGACGCCGTCGCGCTCGACGTCGCCGACGACGGCACCGGCACCACGCCCGCACCGGACGACGACGGAGGCTCCGGCTCGGGCGTGGGATCCGACGGCGGGGCCGGCGCGGGCAACGTCACCGGCCCCGGCTCCGGCTCGGGATCCGGCCAGGGACTGGCGTTCATGCGCGGCCGGGCCGAGACCGCCGGGGGCACGATGACGGTGGACTCGACGCCCGGCGAGGGCACCGTCATCACCGTCACGGTGCCCGCAGCACCGGACGCGCGGAAGTCACCGAATCGGCCGGACGCGGCCGAGTGGCCCGATGCATCGACGGGGGCGCGCCCATGAGCGACCCGGGCGACCGGACACCGGGCGGGTGCCCCGGTCAGGACCGTGTCCGGGTGCTCCTCGTCGACGACCACCCGGTCGTCCGCGACGGACTGCGGGCCCAGCTCGACGCCGCCCCCGACCTGAGCGTCGTCGCCGTGGCGGCGAGCGCGGAGGAGGCGCTCGCGCTGCTGCGGCGGCACGCGGTCGACGTCGTCGTCACCGACCTGCGCATGCCCGGCCGCGGCGGCGTCGCCCTCGTCCGGGACGTCCGTGCCCACCACGAGGGGACCGAGGTGCTCGTCCTCACCACGTACGACACCGACGACGACGTCGCACCCGCCCTCGCCGCCGGCGCCCGCGGCTACCTCCTCAAGGACGCGAGCCGCGCGGAGATCGTCGCCGCGATCCACGAGGTCGTCCGCGGCCGGGCCGTCCTCGCGCCCTCGGTCATCGGCCGGACCGGCGCGGCCGAGCGCCCGCCCCTGCTCTCGGCCCGCGAGAGCGAGGTGCTCGCCCTGATCGCCGAGGGGCGGACGAACCGGGACGTCGGGCGCGCGCTGTTCATCGGCGAGGCCACCGTCAAGACGCACGTGCAGAACATCCTCGCCAAGCTCGAGGTGCCGGACCGGGCGGCGGCCGTTGCTGCGGGCTACCGGCGCGGCCTGCTCTGAGCGGTGGCGCCGCCCGCGCCCGCCGGCGCACTCCCGCGTCGAGACCCGGCAGGCCGACCCAGCCGCAGCGCTCAGGGCCGCCGGCCGAGCGGCAGCGGAGATCCGGTCGGGTCGGCGAGCCGCTCGGCGGTCACGGCCACCGCGGGGACGAGCGCGCGCGGCAGTCGGAAGACGTCACCCGTGCGCTCGACGACGTCGAGGCGGGCGAGCGCGAGCAGGTCGAGCCACACGAACCAGTCGTCGCTCGGCTCGGTCGTCCTGCGCGGCTCGGGCACGCTCAGGCCGTCCGGCCCGGCCGCCGCGAGGAGGGTGACGGCGGTCGACGGAGCGGCCGCCGCGCGCCCGGGGTCGGTCTGCCAGGCGAAGAAGGCACCGAGGACGTTGGAGTGGAAGAGTCGGGAGCGGCGCACCGTCTCGTCGATCGAGGGGCCACGGACGAGGACCGGCAGGCCGGGGCGGGCGCGGGTGGCGGCGAGTGTGACGGCGCCCGAGCCCACGAGCGCCGACCACACGACCGACAGCTCGAGGACGTCCCACATCGAGCTCCTGGGTTCGTTCCACGTCCTGATGCCGAGCAGCTCGGCGGCCTCCTCGGTGTCGCCACGTCGCAGTGCCCCGGTCCGCGTGGTCGGCCGGCCCTGCCCCAGCAGGTCGAGCAGCTGCCGCGCCCACCGGACCGCCCTCGAGGTGGTGAGCAGCGCCGCCTCCTCCTCGGGGCTCGGCCAGGTCCGGGCCTCGTCCGGCAGCGCGACGTCGTCGAGGAGCTCGGGCAGGCCGGGACCGAGCAGCACCGTGGGCAGCCCGTACGGGCCGCGCACGGACAGCTCGGGCGGGGGCACCAGGTCGGTCCCGCCGACCAGGCGCAGGTGGCCGCCCGTGCGCGCGTCGCCCGGCGGGGGTGTCCGTCTCCTGGCCATCCGTCCTCCGTCAGCGCTGCCGGCAACGACCGCAGGCGGCGGTGCCGTCTCGCGCGCCGCGGGCCCTCACGGCGACGCTAGCGGGATCCTGCCAGCACGTCCCGCAGGATCCACCGTGCCTGCCGCACTTCCGCATGCTGCCGCTCGCGTGGGCCCAGGCGTGGCCCTCCTCCCCGCACCTGGACCGACCGGACCGGGCGGCGCATAGCCTGGACCATGGCCCTGACGATCGCGGGACGGATCAGGCGGTACGACGTCGCGGAGGACACCCCGCTCCCGGCGCGGCCTCGCGTACCAGGGGTGGACCGGCTGCGCGCGGGCCCGACGGTCCTCGTCCACGAGGAGCTCCTCGACACGCCCGACGGGACCCTGGCGGGTGAGGACGGGGTCCTGGCGACGCACGGGGCGGCGCTGCGCCGGACCTTCGACGGCGCCACGACGCTCGCCGTCGAGGTCCCGCACCGCGGGGGGCACCTCGTGCTGGTCGACCCGGACCAGGACGGGGAGGTCACCGACGAGGTCACCGACGCACTGCAGGCGCTGCTGCGCGGGCGCGAGGTGGACGTCGTCGCGGCACGCGCCGTGCGACGCTCACCGGTCGACGTCCTCGACCCCGGCGGACGGGTCCTCGCGACGTTCGACGACGACGTGGTCGGGAGCGCCACGCAGGGCACGACGACGACGTCGTCCCGCGAGTGGTCGGTGACGTCGGACGACGCCGAGCTGCTCGAGGCGCTCGACGACGAGATCCAGGCCGCCGGGGGTCGGCCCGTCCGGCACGGGGCCGCGGCCGGGGGGCGGACCGGCGACCTGGCCGCGACCCTGTCGACTGCGCTGTCCGCCCAGGTGTCGATCCTCGTCGGCTGGGACCCGTTCGTGCGGTGCGACGTGCCGGACTCCGTCCATCGCATGCGGGTCGCCGCTCGGACGCTGCGCTCGATCGTCCAGGTCTACGCACCGCTGCTCGAGCCGGGGGCCGCGAAGGAGGTCTCGGCCATCCTCAAGGGCCTCGGCCGGGCGCTCGCGTCCGCCCGCGACGCGGAGGTGCTGCGCGAGTCGCTCGACGCCCGGCTCGCCGACCTGCCCGGAGGAGCGGAGGGTGCCGTGGCGGACCTGGTCCCCCGCAAGGCACGGCGGCGGCTGCGCCGGACCCGCGCGGCCAACTATGACAAGGCGCATCGCGCGCTTCTCTCGGCGATGGCCGGACCCGCACACTGGGCCGACCTCGAGCGGATCGAGCGGTTCGCGCGCGAGGTCCCCGCGCGGCGGGACGCCTCCCCGGACGACGCGGCGCAGGGGGCGGTGACGAGCACGCTGGCGGGGCTCGGTCGGGCGCAGGTCGACGTCATCACCGACCTGGTCGAGCAGGCGGACGCGGAGACGGACGACGACCGGCGCCTCGAGCTCCTGCACGACGTGCGCAAGGAGGCCAAGCGGCTGCGCTACGCCGTCGTGGCCGTGCAGGACGAGAACGGTACCGAGCTCGATCCCGAGCTGTCCGACCTCGTGGCCGAGGCGCACGCCGTCCAGAAACGCCTGGGCACGCACCGGGACTCCGTCATGCTGCAGGAGCACCTCCTCGACTGCGCGCGCAGGGCACGGAAGAAGGGCGAGGACACGTTCGCGTACGGGCTGCTGCTCACGGGCGAGATCGAGCACGGCGAGCGGGCGCTGCGCAGGGCCCGCAAGCGCCTCGCCCGCCTCACGGCCGGGTCACCCACGGTCTAGCGTGGCCGACGGCCGGGTCGAGCTCGGCCCGGCGTGGCATCCGGCCGCGATCACGACCACGACCACCACGACGACGAGAAGAGGCAGTCGAGCATGTTCACGGGCCTGAGCGCCTTCCCCCTCACGCCGCTCGCGGACGACCACCTCGACGAGGCCGCGTTCGCCGGACTCGTCGAGCGCCTCGTCGACGCGGGCGTGGACTCGATCACCGCCCTCGGCTCTACCGGCTCCTACGCCTACCTCGACCCCGAGGAGCGGGCGCGGGTGGCCCGGCTCGCCGTCGCGCACGCCCGGGACGTCCCGGTGCTCGTGGGGGTGGGGGCGCTGCGCACCTCGCAGGTGCTCGCGCACGTCGACAGCGCCGAGCAGGCGGGTGCGGCAGGAGTGCTGCTGGCGCCGATGACGTACCAGCCGCTGACCGACGACGACGTGCTCGAGCTGTTCCGCACCGTCACCGAGCACACGGACCTGCCGGTGGTCGTGTACGACAACCCCACGACCACACGGTTCACCTTCACCACCGAGCTCTACGCCCGCGTCGCCGCACTACCCGGTATCGCGTCGATCAAGATCCCCGGCGTGCCCGCGGATCCCGCTCAGGCCCGTCGGCACGTCGACGCGATCCGCACGGCCGTCCCCGATCACGTCACCGTCGGGGTCTCCGGCGACGCCCTGGGGGCCGCCGGGCTCGTTGCCGGGTGCGACGCCTGGTACACCGCGGTCGGAGGCACGCTTCCCGCTCCGATGCTCACGATCACCAGGGCCGTGCAGGCCGGGCGTCCGGAGGAGGCGGCCGCGGAGTCGGCACGCCTCGCACCGCTCTGGGAGCTCCTCCCCGAGCTCGGCGGGAGCGCCCGGGTCTCCGCGGCGATCGCCCAGCACCTCGGCCTCGTCCCGGGCTGGTGCCTACCGCTGCCGATCCGGGCCCTCACCCGCGCTCAACGGGCGCGGGTGGCCGACGTCGTCGACGGGCTCGGGCTCGGCCGGTAGCAGCGCGGGAAGCGGCCTCCGCACGAGACGAGAACGACGTCACCCAGAGGCAGGACCGATCGGGCTCCGGTCACCATGGGTTGGCACTGAGCTTGTGCAGCTGTCCGGGCGGCGGCGCGGAGGCAACTTGACGCCTTCGGTGAGCCCCCGCCCGGAAGAGGTGAGATGTCACACAGGTTCTCGACGTGACCGATGGTAACGACTTAGTCTCACGCGGTCACGTTCCGATAACGAGGAGAACCGACCGACGTGTTTGCACCCCCGCGCGGCCGCCACGCCCGGCGCCGCACCCTCGCCCCCCGGGTCGCCACCGCACTCCTGACCGTCGCCGCCGCGAGCGCGACCGTCACGACCGCCCAGGCGGCCGAGGCGCCCTCGGGCGTCCGCACCGTCAGCCCCGTCATCCGCACCGACGCCGGCTGGCAGAACCAGGTCGCCAACGCGATCGCCGCCCAGACCAACGCCTACCGCGCCGCCAACGGCCTGTCCCAGCTCACGCGCACCGGGTCCATCGACTCGGTCGCGCAGTCCTGGTCCAACCACCAGGCGAGCATCGGCTCGATGGTCCACCGCGGCGACTACGGCCGGTCGGCCGTGCCCGCCGGATCGACCGGCACCTCGGAGATCCTGTCCTGGGGCATCTACCCGGACCACCAGGCCGACTACTTCATGAGCCAGTGGCGCAACTCGCCGGTGCACAACAACATCCTGCTCACGGGGTCCTACACGCACTTCGGCGTCGGCGTGGCGGTCTCGGGGGACGGACGCGTGTTCGCCACCCAGAACTTCGCCACCTACCCGGGCGGCGGCCCCGGCGGCTCGACCCCCGCGCCGGCCGAGCCCGCGCCCGCGGAGCCGGCCCCGGAGCCCGAGACCGCGCCCCAGCCCGAGGCACAGCCGCAGGACGAGACCGAGGCGCAGAACGACCAGGTGGCCCCGGACACCGATGCCGCGCGCGAGGCGGACGCCGCCTCCCGCGACGCCGCGCGCACCGAGCCGGAGCCGGCCCCCGAGCCCGAACCCGAGCAGCTGCCCGGCACGCCGCGCTTCCTGCTCTCGGACGAGCTCGCCGGCGACGCCGCGCACAGCTTCCTCTACGGCGTCGAGGGCGACGAGATCTTCGTCGGCGACTGGGACGGCGACGGGTCCGACTCGATCGCCGTGCGCCGCGGGAACGAGATCCACCTGACGAACACCCTCGGCACCGGCCCCGCCGAGCAGGTCGTCCGGCTCGGGGAGCCGGGCGACGAGATCGTCCAGGGCGACTTCGACGGCGACGGCACGGACACGTTCGCGGTCCGTGACGGCAACGTCCTGCAGATCATCAACGACCTCGAGAACCCGGGCGAGATCGAGCTCGCCGCCTTCGGTGCCGACGGGGACACGCTCCTCGTGGGCGACTTCGACGGCGACGGCACGGACACGTTCGGCATCCGACGCGGCTCCGACGTCATCTGGACGAACGATCCGACCGGCGCAGGCGTGGACGGCGAGATCTCGCTCGGCCGCGACGGTGACCTCGTCCTCGTGGGCGACTGGGACGGCGACGGCGCGGACAGCCTCGCCCTCCAGCGTGGCGCCGACTTCTTCGTGACGAACGAGATGGCCTCCGACGCCGAGGTGATCGAGACCCGCTACGGGCGCGACGGCGACGTCGCCGCGTTCGGCGACTGGGACGGCGACGGCGCGGACAGCCTCGGGGTCGTCCGCATCGAGCAGACCCGCTGATCCACGCTGGGCGGGCCGTCCTCTGTCGGTCCGCCCAGCGCTCCTTAGCAGCGGGACCCGACGGGGTCACCGGTCCATCGGACTGGTGACCCCGTCGTCGTTGACGGGACTGAGTCGTCCCGGCGCCGCGGGCAGGTGTCGGCACGAGCGCTGCGGGTGGCGCCGGTGGGTCAGCTGCTGCGGCGTGGGCAGGGCCGGTGAGCACGGAGAGAAAGGTCCTGTCACGGGCACGAGGTCAGTGAGGCGAAGGGGCCTGACTGTGGTCGACGCTCCTATCCCATCCTCAGCAGGCGGTGAAGGTACTCCTGACAGTCAGACGATGGTCTGGAAGTTGGCGGCGAGGCCCTGCAGGTAGCCCGAGATCCAGTTCCAGAGCCCGGTGATCATCGCCAGTCCGAGCAGGACGAGGAGCCCGCCGCCGAGGCGCTGGAAGGTGAGGCGGTGGCGCCGTAGGAACTTCAGCGCCCGGGTGGAACGGGACAGCAGCATCGCTCCGGCGACGAACGGGATCCCCAGCCCGAGACTGTAGGCGAACACGAGGATTCCGCCGCGGGCGGGATCGGCCTCGCTGAAGGCGAGGCTGAGCACCGCGGCCAAGGTCGGTCCCATGCAGGGGGCCCAGCCCAGCCCGAAGACGACGCCGAGCAGCGGCGCGCCCCAGAGGCCCTGCCGGGGGGTCAGGTGCAGGCGCCGCTCGCGCTGCATGAGGGGGACGTAGCCCATGAAGGCCAGGCCCATGAGCACCACGAGGACACCCAGGATGCGGGTGATCATGTCCAGCCAGGGAGCGAGCAGGATCCCCAGCCAGGCGAAGATGACGCCGAGCAGGACGAACACGGCGGTGAAGCCGGCGACGAACAGCAGTACCCCGGCCAGCAGGCGCCGGTCACGAACCTTGGTCTGCTGCCCGCCGGCCAGCTGCGCACCCGGGGTGGTGGCTCCGGCCATGCCGCCGAGGTAGCCGACGTAGCCGGGCAGCAGCGGCAGCACGCACGGGGAGGCGAAGGAGATGAATCCGGCCAGCGCGGCTACGGGCAGCGCGGCGAGCATGGGGCCGGTGAGCACGGTGCTGGCGAAGAACGAGCCGACCTGGTCCCAGCTCATGCGTCTTCGGCCCTCTCGGCGAGCGTGTCGTCGATGAGGCCGCGCAGGCTGGTGGGGTCGAACTCGCCCATGATGCGGGCCGCGACCCGCCCCTGGCGGTCCAGAACCACGGTCGTGGGCATGGCCTGCAGGGGCACGAGGCCCTGGAAGGCGGCCACGGCACGTGCGCTCTGGTCATGGATGGAGGGGTAGGGGATCTGGAAGGTACGTTCGAAGGCCTGGGCGGTGGCCGTGTCATCGCGTGGGTTGACTCCGAGCAGGCGGACCCCTTGGTCCTGGTAGTCCTCGGCGATGGCCTCGAGGGCTGGCGCCTCGGCCCGGCACGGCGGACATGCGGCATACCAGAAGTTGACCACCGCCACCTCCCCGCGCCAGTCGGTCAGGTCGATGCTCTCCCCGGTGTAGCTCGTGCCCGTCATCTCGACCGGTGCACCGCGCTCGTCGGGCGTCCACAGCGACAGGGACCCGTCACCGGACACGTAGCCTGCGCCGGCCACCTCGGCGGGACTGCCGCCGCTGCCGGGTGCGCATCCGGCCAGCGTGATGGCAAGGGCGAACACGGTCGCTACGACAGCGCGCAGCCGTCCCGGGCCGCGACGAGCCTGTTGGTCGGGATCTGGGTGTGGACGAGGGGCAGGCATTATCCGGAACGTCTCTTTCACGGTTGACATGGGACAGGGCAGCGAGGTCTGCCCGGGCGTCCAGAACTGAGCGCAGACGAGCGTTGGGCGTGGTCGGTGTGCCGGAGCCCGGCGTTGTGATGAGCACGATGACGCAGCGGCGAAGGACCCCACGACCGTGCACCCACAACCGCGCGGGTCGTATCCATGCCGCGCCTCAGGACTTCACGAGGCGACTGATGGCTTCGGAGGCTTCCTTGAGCTTCTCGTCAGCGTCGGCGCCGCCGGCCTTGGCAGCCCGGACGACGCAGTGCTTGAGGTGGTCGTCGAGGAGGGCCAGGGCGACGTTCTCCAACGCGGAGGTGACGGCGCTGATCTGGGTGAGGATGTCGATGCAGTAGGTGTCCTCGTCGATCATGCGGTGGATTCCACGGGCTTGTCCCTCGATGCGCTTGAGACGAGCCAGGTAGCGGTCCTTATCGCTGATGTATCCGTGGTCAGCTTCGGTTGCTGTCGCGGTGGTGGTGTCCATCGTGTCTTCTCCGGATTCGTGCGGTCTCTGCTACGACAGCAGACGGGTGCTCATTCGGTCGTGGCCTGGTCAAGGATCTTCGCCGTGCTGGACGCGGGGGTGAGATCGAGGCGCCGCAGCAGCTGGGCATTGAGTGCAACGACGACGGTGGAGGCCGACATCAGGATTGCGCCGATGCTCATCGGCAGTACGAACCCGATCGGTGCGAGCACACCGGCGGCCAGGGGTACCGACATCAGGTTGTACCCGGCGGCCCACCACAGGTTCTGCTTCATCTTGCGGTAGCTGGCGCGGGAGAGGTCGATGACGGACAGCACCGAGCGCGGGTCGGAGGAGGCCAGGATGACTCCGGCGGACCCGATGGCTACGTCGGTACCGGCACCGATGGCGATGCCGACATCGGCCTGGGCGAGCGCAGGGGCGTCGTTGACGCCGTCACCGACCATGGCGACCTTCCTGCCTTCGTCCTGGAGCTCGGCGACCTTGGCAGCCTTGTCCTCTGGCCGCACGCCGGCGAAGACCCGGTCGATGCCCAGCTCGCGCGCGACGGTGTCGGCGACGGCCTGGGCGTCCCCGGTGATCATCACGACCTGGGCGCCGGCGGCGTGAAGGGCGTCGACAGCATCGTGGGATTCGGGGCGGATCTCATCGGCCAGACGTAGCGCCCCGATGACCTCGCCGTCGGCCAGGACGTGGAGGATGATCGCCCCCTCGTTCCGCCACTGGTCGGCGACCGGCAGTTCGTCCAGCCCGTGCTGGTCGAGCAGGTAGGGGCCACCGACCTCGACCACGGAGCTGTCGACGGTTGCCTTGACCCCGACCGCCGGCGAGGAGGAGAAATCCTGAGCCTTCGCGACTGGAACCTCGCGGGCACTGGCTGCGCCGACGATGGCCCTGGCCAGGGGGTGCTCGCTGTCGGACTCCGCAGCCGCGGCCAGCGCCAGAACGTCCTCGGCACTGCGGTTCCCGACCGGTTCGATGGCGGTGACGGTGGGCTCGCCCTTGGTCAGCGTTCCGGTCTTGTCGAACAGCACGGAATCGACGGTGCGCATCGATTCCAGGGCGAGCCTGTCCTTGACCAGCACGCCCCCGCGGGCTGCGCGCTCGGTGGCGATGGACACCACGAGGGGGATCGCCAGACCGAGTGCGTGCGGACAGGCGATGACCAGGACGGTGATGGTGCGCACCACCGCGGCGTCCGGCAGCCCGATCAGCGACCAGATGACCGCGGTGATCAATGCGGCGCCGAGGGCGAACCAGAACAGCCAGGCAGCGGCGGTGTCGGCGATCCTCTGTGCGCGCGAGGACGAGGCCTGCGCGTCGGAGACAAGTTTCTGGATGCCCGCCAGGGCGGTGTCGTCACCGGTGGCAGTGACCTCGACCCGCAGCCCGGAGTCGGTGGCGACAGTGCCGGCGACGACCTGCTCACCGATCTCGCGGCGTACCGTCTTCGATTCTCCGGTGACCATCGACTCATCCATGGAGGCCGACCCGTCGACGATCTTTCCATCGGCGGGTACCGAAGAGCCGGGACGGACGACGACGACGTCGCCGACCACGAGATCGCCGGGGGAGACCGTCACGACCTCGTCGCCGTCAACCTTCTCGGCCTCGTCCGGGAGGAGCGCTGCCAGGGAGTCGAGGGCGGAGGTGGTCTGCGCCAGGGAACGCATCTCGATCCAGTGGCCGAGCAGCATGATGTCCACCAGCAGCGCCAGTTCCCACCAGAAGTTCAGCTCATGGTCCAGGACGCCCAGGCTCGCACCCCAAGAGGCGAGGAACGCCACGGTGATGGCTAGGCCGATCAGCAGCATCATCCCGGGCTTGCGGGCGCGGAGCTCCGAGACCGCGCCGGTGAGGAACGGCTGGCCGCCCCAGACGTACATCACGGTTCCCAGGACCGGCGACACCCAACGGACCCATCCTGCCTCGGGCAACGGGTACCCGATGAGATCGGCGAACATGTCGTTGAACCCCACCACGGGCACGGCGAGGACCAGCATGATCCAGAACAGGCGTCGGAACTGCGCGACATGGTCTCCGTGACCCGCGTGCCCGCCATGTCCGTGATCGCCGTGTCCACCGTGGTTCCCGTGCGCCTCGGAGTGATCCGAGGCCTCGTCATGTCCCTGGGTGTGGGAGTGGTGGCCAGCATGCGGATCGGACCCGTGGTGCCGCGTGTCGTCGGGCGTCGAGGGTGATCGTGTTGAGTGGTCGTGGTGGCTCATGGTCGCCTCTTTCGTGTGTCCTCCAGGCTGGGAATGGAGCCTGAGCGAAGGGCCCGCGCTCTGCGAGGACGTGCGTCGAAGGAGCGCGGGAACGGATGCGGCCTCAGCCCACCGTCGCGTATCGATCGGGGTCGGCGTCGAACAATGGGCCGCAGGACGCGCAGCACAGCCAGTACCGCTGGCCGTTGTGATCGCGGACCAGACCGGCGTTCTCAGCTTCTGCCTTGACGACCGGGGTGCCGGCCATCACGGGGCACTCGGCCATCTCCTCAGCGGAGGTCTGTGCGACGGCGTCGGCGCTCGGCGCGTGTCCACAGCAGCTGCCTCCACTCGACGAAACGTCGGTCAGGTTCAGGTTCTCGTGTGCAGTCATCGGGTGTCCCTTCCTGTTGCGTGATGACGACGGTCAGACGTTCACCGGCTCACGGGCCGGTGCCGTGCCAGCAGGAGCCGCCGCGCTCTCGTCGTCCGCGCGGGCCGTGAAGGTCCGCAGCCGCAGGCTGTTCGACACGACGAACACCGACGACAGGGCCATGGCCGCTCCGGCGAGCATCGGGTTGAGCAGACCGAAGGCGGCCAGTGGGATCGCGGCGGTGTTGTAGGCGAAGGCCCAGAACAGGTTGGTCTTGATCGTGCGCAGCGTCCGCCTAGCCAGCCGGATGGCGTCCGCAGCGGCGCGCAGGTCCCCGCGCACCAGGGTGATGTCGGCGGCCTCGATCGCCACGTCGGTGCCGGTGCCCATCGCTAGACCCAGGTCGGCCTGGGCCAGGGCGGGGGCATCGTTGACGCCGTCGCCGACCATCGCGACAACCTTGCCCTCGTCCTGGAGCCGGGCGACGACACCGACCTTGTCCTTGGGTAGGACTTCGGCGATGACTTGCTCGATGCCGACCTCGGAGGCGACCTGCTCGGCCACGGACTGGTTGTCGCCGGTCAGCAGCACCGGCGTCAGTCCGAGTTCCTTGAACTGGGCGACGGCCCGGGCACTGGTGGGCTTGATCTGATCGGAGACGACCAGGACCCCACGGGCGGCGCCGTCCCATCCGACCGTGATCGCGGTCTTGCCCTGGGCCTCGGCGGCCCGCTTGGCCGAACGCAGGCTCTCGTCCACGTGCATCGACCAATCGGCCAGGAGCGACTCCCGGCCAGCGACCACTGCGTGGCCGTCGATGACGCCCTGCACACCTTGCCCCTCGACATTGTCGAAGGACTCCGGCGCAGGCAGGTCCCCGACCTCGCTGGTGGCGGCGGCCGCGATGGCTTGGGCGATCGGGTGCTCGGAGTAGTCCTCCAAGCCACCGGCCAGGCGCAGCAGCTCGGCTCGATCGCCCCCGTCGGCGGTGATGACATCGGTGAGGGTCATCTTCCCGGTCGTGACGGTGCCGGTCTTGTCGAGCACGATCGTGTCGACCTTGCGGGTCGATTCGAGGGTCTCGGGGCCCTTGATGAGCACCCCCATCTGCGCACCGCGACCGGTGCCGACCAGCAGTGCCGTCGGAGTGGCGAGGCCCAGGGCGCAGGGGCAGGCGATGATGAGCACCGCCACGGCGGCGGTGAAACCTGCCGACAGGGGGAACCCGGCGCCGATCCACGCGCCCAGGGCTGCAACGGCGATCGCGATCGCGATCGGCACGAACACCCCGGAGACGCGGTCGGCGAGGCGCTGGATCTCGGCCTTGCCCGATTGAGCGTCCTCGACCATCTTTGCCATCTGCGCCAGCTGCGTGTCCGAGCCCACCCGAGTGGCCTTCACCACGAGCCGGCCGCCGGCGTTGACGGTCGCCCCGGCCACGGTGTCGCCTTCGCCGACCTCGACGGGAACGGATTCGCCGGTGAGCATGGAGGCGTCGATCGCGGACTTGCCGGAGCTGATCGTTCCGTCGGTGGCGATCTTCTCCCCGGGCCGGACGACAAACTCCTCGCCTACGGCCAGCTCCTCGACGGAGACCCGCTGCTCCCTTCCATCGCGCAGCACCGATACTTCTTTCGCCCCAAGCTCCAGCAGGGCGCGCAGGGCGGCACCGGCGCGGCGCTTGGAGCGCTTCTCGAAGTAGCGGCCGAGCAGGATGAACGTGATCACCCCGGCTGCCACCTCGAGATAGATGTGTCCGAGCCCGTCGGAGCGAGAGATGGTCAGCTCGAAGGGGTGAACCGTGCCGGGCTGGCCGGCGGTGCCGAAGAACAGGGCCACGCTCGACCAGAGCATCGCCGCGGTCGTGCCCACCGAGATGAGGGTGTCCATCGTCGCCGCGCCATGGCGCAGGTTCATCCACGCCGCCTTGTGGAAGGGCCAGCCGGCCCACACCACGACCGGAGCGGCGAGCACCAGTGACGCGAAGCCCCAGTAGTCGAACTGCAGGGCGGGAATCATCGCCATGGCGATCACCGGCACCGCGAGGATGGCAGAGCCGATGAGCCGCTGGCGCAGCGAACGCAGCTCGGCGTCCGCGGCAGACTCACCCTCCTCGCCCGGGCTCTGATCGGAACCCTTGGTAGGGGTCGGGAGTGCGGCCGTGTACCCGGTCTTCTCGACTTCGGCGACCAACAGCATCGGATCGAGATCGTCGGGGCCCGTGACGCTGGCCTTCTCGGTCGCGTAGTTCACGCTGGCGGTGACGCCGTCGAGCTTGTTGAGCTTCTTCTCGATCCGGTTCGCGCACGAGGCGCAGGTCATGCCACCGATCTGCAGCTCGATGCTGGCGATGCCCGTGCTGGTGTTCTCAGTGGTCATGGCCGTCTCCGCCCTCATTCTCGTCAGCGTTTCCCGGCTCCTGGCCGGGACGCCCGTCCTCGGAGCGCTCCCCGCCGCGGGGGCCTTCGCCTGGGTCGGTGGTCGTGTCGATCACCAGCGGCGCGGTGTGGACCTCGCCGTCGATCTGGAAGTCGAGATAAAGCAGGTACCTCCCAGGCGTGGGCGCGGTGGCCTCGAACACGATCTCGGGTCCGGAGGTCTCCCCAGCCTGGGGTTCGTCCCCGTGCGGGTGGACGTGCAGGTAGGCCAGGTCCCCGTTACGAAGGGCAACCAGGTGACCGAATGCGCCCAGGTAGGGCTCCAGTTCGGTGACCGGCTCGCCGTCACGAGTGATGGTCATGGTCAGCTCGGACGCCTCACCTGCGGTGAGGCTGCCCTCCACGCTGACGTCGAAGCCGCCCACGGTCGTCTCGGTAACCGGCTCGGTCGCCGGTCCCGGGTTGTAATCGCCGGCCACCTGGACCGAGGTCGAGAGCGTGAGGCCCTCTCCGGTGTCTGCGGGGACAAAGTCCGCGAAGACCCGGTAGGAGCCAGCTCCGTCCCACTGCCAGGGGATCGACCAGGTGCCCTCGTCATCCATCTCGGGGTGCACGTGGCGGAAGTGCTGCCCGTCAGCACGGACGGCGATCAGGTGCAGCTCCTGCTCGTGCTCCACCTCGAAGTCCGTCACCGCCATGCCGTCCGGGCCGGTCACGGTCAAGGACAGCTCGCCCTCGCTGGTCGTGTCGGTCGGCGCGATCACGGCGGCCAGCCGGTAACCCCCCTGGGCCAGGCTCAGGCCCAGTGACGACACTCCGGCCTCGCGACCGTCCTGCTCGACGGCGTTCATCAGACCTTCTCCGTCGTGGTGGGCGGTGTCGTCGGTGTCGTGCGTCCAGCCCTGCACGGTCTCCTCGGAAACCACCGCGTTCGCTACGAATCCAGCCACAGCGAACACAGCCACCAGGAGCAGCCCGTACAGGCCGAGCCGCGCAGGCGCCTTCATGTCAGCTCCTGACGGCGGCGTAACCAGCCTCATCGACTGCGGCGATCACCGCGGCATCATCTACCGGCCCATCGGCCGTCACAGCCAGGTGGCCGGTGGCCGCGCTGACGTCGATGCCGGTGACGCCGGGGACCTCGCCTACCTCGGCGCGGACCGCGCTCTCGCAGTGTCCGCAGCTCATGCCAGTCACCTGGTACTCGGTCGTGGTTGCCATGGCTTCCTACTCCTTCATCTGTGTACGACGACCGTCACCCTATACCCCTAGCGGGTATCAATCAATTGTTGGAGCCGCCACGTTCTGCCTCGACCCCGATGACGCGCCGCGGTTCATCTAGGCGATCCTGTTGCCGGCGTTCACTGCCTCCGCGACTCAGGAAGGAACGCGGTGAGCAGCTCCGCGATCGCGATCACCGGCGAGGGTCACCGCACGCCCGGTAACAACACCCGGCCTGTCTCCATCGACCCGCTGTTCACCGTCCGTCACCTCGGCGATACCACGGTTGCGCTGACCGGGGCCGACACCGCCAGTGGTGCTCCTGCACATGAGTCAGGTGTCCGGGCGGCTTGTGGTCGACCACAGGGGCGGTCGGTAACCTGGCCCGATGGTGTCCGTGCCGGCGACGCGATCCGAGAGAGCCCCTCGGGGCATCTTCCGGCGCCTCCTCTGGGGTGGTCTGCTTGTTGCCGGGATCATCGTGGGCCTGGTCGCCATGCATACGCTGAACCTGCATGGCACTCCGACTGCCCAGGCGCCCGCAGCCATCTCAGTTTCCGCCCCTGAGGCCGGAGAGGCCCACCACGCGGCAGTAGGGCAGCAGACATCCAGCGACACGGCCAAGAATCACGAGGGTGCGTGTGCGGACTGCGGCGCCAGCGACCATCTAGAGATGGCGATGGCGTGTGTGCTCGCGCTTCTGCTCGCGCTGCTCGTCCTGATGCCGCCGCGTCTCCTCCCTGGATGGATGCACAGCAACCCACGATCAGATCATCCCCAGGTCCGCCTCACCGTCCGAGTGCCACTGAGGGCACCGTCCTTACACGTTCTCTGCATCAGTCGCACGTGAGGGGCCGGTGAACCCGGCGCGTCCCAGAACGCCCAGGGTTCCCCACCTCACTCACGCGATGCCATCGAGGTTCGCGTGCCATCCAAGCGACTGTTGATATTGGAGAACACTGATGACTACCCGAACTGCGGCGACCGCTGCGCTCGCCCTCGCCGCTGCCTTGGTACTGGCCGGCTGCTCCGCCGGGAGCGAGGACGACTCGACGCCGGTCACGGAAGACGACTCGACCGAGCAAGCAGCAGGCGTCAACGATGCGGACGTGATGTTCGCATCGATGATGATCGTCCACCACGAGCAGGCCATCGAGATGAGCAACATCGTCCTCGCCAAGGACGACGTCGACCCGGAGGTGGCGACGTTGGCCGAGGAGATCAAGGCGGCCCAGGGCCCCGAGATCAACCAGCTCAATGGTTGGCTCGATGACTGGGGCGTCGACCCGGACGAACGCGAGATTGACGGGATGGACCACGGCGACGGAATGATGTCCGAGGAGGATCTCGCCGCCCTCGAAGCGGCCAGTGGCACCGAGGCGTCGCGCCTGTTCCTGGAGCAGATGATCGTCCATCACGAAGGAGCGGTCGAGATGGCCCAGACCCAGGTCGAGGACGGAAGCGACCCGGCTGCGATCGAGCTCGCACAAACGATCATCGACGACCAGACCGCAGAAATCCAGGAGATGGAAGACCTCTTGGCCTCCCTCTAACGCTCCGTCCGGGCCGGTGTCGGAACGCTCGAGCGTTCCGACACCGGCTTGCCCCCACGTCTCAAAGGATCAAACTATGACCAACCCCACCAGGACCCGACGAGGGAGTCTGCTCACCGCAGCCACCATGGCGCTCATCTCTGGCCTCGTGCTCGCCGGTTGCGCAAACTCCACCCCCGAATCAGCAACGCCGCCATCCAGCAACCAAGCTTCCGACAGCGAGTTCTTCTCCACGCACGACCTGGCGGGACTCGACGCCGCGCAGGTCATCGAGCGGCTCGACACGATGCCCGTTGCCGATCGCCCATCTGATCTGCTCGCATCCGTTCAGCCTGACGCTCTCGTGCTCACCGATGACCAGGGCCGCGAGGCACAACTGCCGATGCCCGAGGACGAGGTATACGTCTCCGTCGCGCCCTATCGCGAGCAGACGCACGACTGCTATTTCCACAGCCTGACCACCTGTATCGGTGAACTCGGCAATGCGGACGTTCAAGTCGTGCTCACCGACGCCGACGGTGAAGTTCTCATCAACGAGACGCGCGAGACGTTCGACAACGGCTTCGTCGGGTTGTGGGTGCCTCGCGACATCGAGGGAACCCTCACGATCGCGCATGAAGGACAGGAAGGGACAGTGGCAATCACCACGCTGAACGAGGATGACCCGACGTGCATCACCACCCTGCGAGTTACCTGACCATCAGATAACAGGTTCGACAGCGCGGCGGCGAGTACAGGCTCTTCGGACATCGGGGGCTGCTCGGGTGAGCGGTCGGGAGCGGGGCGCGCCGGCTTGAGGTTGCGGGGGTAGGCGTCGGGGTCCCCTGGATGACCAGCAGTGACGAGTCATGCTGATCACCCTCGGGGACCTCGACGTTGTGCCACGCTACTCAGTGCCCTGGTGCACCCTTCTACGACTGAACTACGCCAACGGCGGGACGACCTCGTGGGACAGCCCGGGGCGCACGTCGAGGCTCCCGAGTGCACCGAGGAACTGGTGACGGTCACAGTCTCCTCGCCGCGGCAGCTGATGGGGTGCCCAACCTACGGCGTCGTCACTCCTAGCCGTGGCCGCCAGCTGCGAGCCCTGCGGAATATGCCGGCGACCGTACCGGTGGGCGTGATGTGGCAACACGAACCGCCCTGAAGCCTGCGCACGCCCACCAACGAAATACGGCTGAACTCCCGGCGCCCGGGGGTTCAGCCGTTCACGAGTCGCTGTCTCACGACTTCCTCGAATGGACGCAGGTGGACTCGGACCGAACATCTGGCGGCGGTTCGAGCGGCTCGGTTTCGCGCGGAAACAGCCGAAGCTCAATGCTGACAAAGTGGTGCCCCTGAGACTGATCTTGCCGCTGGCGACCGCGCCCATATCTGAGACGACCACGAGGTCACCGCACTGCACCACTATCCGGGACTCAACTGTGCGCAATGTGTCCTTCGCAGGGCATGCACACGTCTCATGACCTTCTAACATCGGCCGTGGCGAAGAGATGCTGGCTGCAAATCTACGCAGGCGTGGTGATACTCGGTCACTTCTCGAGACACGATTCGTCATCAGATGTGCGTATGTGTATGCGGTTAGTGCCGGATGGAGGATGGTGGCGATGTCGACGTTGAGGGCGCTGCTTCACATAGTCTTGATGCATCTTCGTGTCGCCCCCCGTGCACTATGGACGAGGACCAGAGCCAGGGTCAGCAGCAGGAGGCTCCCGTGGTGCTCAGCGACGTTCTTGGCCTGGCGGCGGCGGGGTGGGGAGTCGTCACGGCGATCGCCGGGCGTGTCAGATGGTTTGTGTAAGGGGTGGGGTCAGCGTTCGAAGGAGAACATGCTGTGACCATGACCAAGGAGAGTCCGGAGCGTGCGGAACGCAGACGGCGGCAGAAGGAGATCGCGGACGGTCTGAAGGGCTCTGGAGCGTTGGACGACATCTTCGCCAAGATCGATGCCGGCGAGCCGCTCACGGGTGAGCAGGGCCTGCTCGGCGGGATGCTCAAGGCCGCGCTCGAGCGGGGTCTGGGTGCCGAGCTGACCGAGCACGTGGGCTACGACCGTGGCGACGCGGACGCTGCCGAGCACCCGAACTCGCGTAACGGGACCAGCCCGAAGACCGTGGCGACCCAGATCGGGGACGTCGATCTGGCCGTCCCCCGGGACCGGGACGGGACGTTCACGCCGATGCTGGTGCCCAAGGGGCAGCGCCGTCTCGATGGCCTGGACGGCATGATCATCAGCCTCTACGCAGGCGGGATGACGTTGCGGGACGTCGAGCACCACCTCGCGACCACGATCGGCACCGAGATCAGTTACGAGACGATCTCCAAGGTCGTGGACCAGATCAGCGAGGAGGTCCTGGCCTGGCAGCACCGCCCGTTGGAGGCGCTGTATCCGGTGATCTACCTCGACGCGATCGTGGTCAAGATCCGCGATGGCGGACACGTGCGCAACAGGTCCGCCCATCTCGCCATCGGCGTCGATATGGACGGGATCAAGCACGTCCTGGGTATCTGGGTCCAGGCCAGCGAGGGAGCGAAGTTCTGGGCCGGCGTCTGCGCCGAGCTGGCCAACAGGGGCGTGCGTGACGTGCTGATCGTGTGCTGCGACGGGCTCACGGGGTTCCCCGAGGCCGTCGAAGCGACCTGGCCCCAGGCGACCGTGCAGACCTGCGTGGTCCACCTGATCCGGGCCGCGACGAGGTTCGTGAACTACAAGGACCGTAAGGCTCTGACGGCCGCGCTGCGGCCGATATACCAGGCGCCCAGCGCTGAGGCCGCCCTGGAGGTGCTGGAGGCCTTCGAGGCCAGCGAGCTCGGCCGTCGCTACCCCTCGGCGGTCAAGACGTTCCGCGCCGCGTGGGAGCGGTTCACCCCGTTCCTGGCGTTCCCGCCCGAACTCAGGCGGGTCATCTACACGACCAACGCGATCGAGTCGCTGAACTACCAGCTCCGCAAGGTCACCAAGAACCGGGGCCATTTCCCCAACGACGCCGCGGCAGTGAAGCTGCTGTGGCTGGCGATCTGCAACATCGAGGACAAAAGAGCGCGCGAGCGAGCCAAGGAACGAGGACGACCCGCCGCCGAGCGACGAGCCTCGGGCCGGCTCGTCGAGGGCGCTGTCACCACGAACTGGAAGACGGCCCTCCAACAGCTCTCACTGGTCTACCCCGACCGAATCAACCCCCACCTCTGACCCGGCCCCCTTACACAGACAACTTGACAGGCTCCGATCGCCCCGACTCTGCAGATTCACAGGATGCTGCGAACTCGGTCCGCCGACGATGTATCACTCGGCTATTTCGCCCTGCTCATCCCGGGCTTCCTGCTGTGGGCCTTCTACGGACTGGCCCGGCACGACTGGCCGCTCGTCATCCCCAACACGGTAGCCACGGCCGTGGCACTCGTGACCATCGCCGTTGCGGCCCAACTCAAGAGGAGCAGCGCGCAAGCCGAACCGGACGTCTGAGTCGCACCTCTCGACCGCGAACGGACCCGGCAGGGCAGTCCGGTCGGCCCGAAGCGATTGACCATGCGGATCAGAATCGGCGCGACCTCCTCTGCCAGACGCGCGACAGCCTGGCAGGCTCCGGACGGGAGCGAGATCAATGTCCGAGCTCAACCGCCCTGACGCCCGCGCACTCCTACCGACGGAGAAACGGCCGGACCCCCGCATCCGGGGATCCAGCCGTTCACGAGTCGCTGTCTCACGAGTTCCTCGAGTGGAGCTAGGGGTGTCTGGTTCCAGGACATCGTGAACGGGTGTCCCCAGACATCGTGAACGACTGCCCCCTGTCGGGATCGGATGTCCCACGACATCGTGAACGGTGGCGAAGTACGAGGTCCTCATCAAAGCGGTCACCGTCCAGAAGCTCTCCTACGGGCAGGTCGCTGCCCGCTACGGGGTGTCGAAGTCCCTCGTCCACAAACTCCACCACCGCTGGCTCACCGAGGGCGAGGCCGCCTACCAGCCCCGCTCACGCCGACCACTGACCGTCCCCACCCGCACTCCGGACCAGGTCCGAGAACGCGTCCTCCAGCTCCGCGGCGAGCTCACCGCCCAAGGCCTGGACGCCGGCGCGGACACCATCGACTGGCACCTGACCCGCCAAGGCCACACCATCGGCCGAACCACGATCTGGCGGATCCTGACCAGCAATGGCACGATCACGCCCCAGCCTCAGAAACGCCCCCGATCCTCCTGGCGCCGCTTCGCCGCCGACCGCCCCAACGAGCTGTGGCAGTCCGACTTCACCCACACCACGCTCACCGGCGGCACCGAGGTCGAGATCATCGGCTGGCTCGACGACCACTCCCGACTCCTGGTCCACCTCTCCGCCCACCACCGCGTCACCGGCACCACCGTCACCCAGACCTTCACCGCAGCAGCCAGCCAGTACGGATACCCCACCGCGACCCTGACCGACAACGGCATGGTCTACACCACCCGCTACGCCCGCGGCGGCCGCGGACGACCCGACGGAACAGGCAACGCGTTCGAGACCCTGCTCGCCCTGCACGGCATCCAGCAACGCAACGGCAAACCGTTCAAACCCACCACCCAGGGCAAGATCGAACGCTTCTGGCAGACCCTGAACAAGCGCCTCGCCACCCGGCCAGCCGACACCCTCGCCCACCTCCAGGACGAACTCGACGACTTCCGCGACTACTACAACAACGACCGCCCTCATCGCGGCATCGGCCGACAGACCCCCGCCCACGCCTACCAGCTCATCCCCCCGGCGACCCCCACCCCGCCCGGCGACCCCGACCTGTGGCGAGTGCGCTACGACACCGTCGACCGCGACGGAAAGATCAGCCTGCGCCACAGCGGCCGCATGCTGCACCTCGGCATCGGCCGCGCCCACGCCCGCACCGAGATCACCTGCCTGGTCCACAACGACCACGCCACCGTGCTGGACGCCTCCACCGGCGAGATCCTCAGCGAACACACCCTGAACCCCGCACACACCTACCAACGAAAAAACGGCTGAACCCCCGTCACCGGGGGTTCAGCCGTTCACGATGTCCTGGGACATCACACGAGTGGAGCTAGGGGGATTCGAACCCCCGACCTTCTCATTGCGAACGAGACGCGCTACCAACTGCGCCATAGCCCCATGCTCCCCGGCGGGCCGGTGAGCGAAGAAAAGTCTAGCATCGCGCGGACCCCGGGCCAGCGCCTCGATCCGTGTCCTGCGTCATGGCCGCACGGCCGTCGAGGCAGGTCCGGCACCCGGCCGCGGGCGCTGCCCGAACACTCCCCGGGAGCGACCGGAGCCCGGCCGACGCACGTCTCGCGGCGGTCAGGCGCCCTTCGCGCGACGGCGTGCAAGTGCCGCGTCGAGGTCGAGCACGGGTGCGCGCGGCGTCCCCACGGGAGGGGCGTCGGCGCCGGACCCGGCGACGACGCTCCCGGACGAGGCCGGCCGGGTCGGGCGCAGCGGCACCCGGGCGGACGGGGCCGCCGGCGGGGAGAAGGAGGGAGCGGTGCGGCGCTGGAGCCCGGCGCCGTCGTCGGCCCACCGCGAGGCGGGCACCGGCACCGGGGTCCAGGCGTCGGGCGCCTCGTTCGCCAGGAACGGGCGAGCCGGGTGCTGGTCGCCCTCGGGCGCCTCGGTCGGCTCGTCGGCGTCGTCCCTCGCATCCGCGCCTGCCGGCCCATCCTCGGCCCGGTCGGCCGAGCCGGTGTGCTCGTCGCTGTCGGCGGTGAGCCGGGCGGCGGCGACGGTCGCCCAGGTCCGCGAGGCGACGTCGTCGAGGCGGGCAGGCGCCGGAGCCTGGCCGGCACGCGCCGGTGCTCCGACGGCGTGCGCCGCCGCGCCGCCGGTGACGCTCCCCGGCACGCCCGCGACGTCCTCGTCCTCGAGCGGAGCCGCGGTGAGCTCGCCCGGGCGATCCCCGGAGGCGGGCTCGGCGGCGGCCTGCTCGAGCAGCCCGACCTCGCGCGGACGGCGGGCCAGCTCCTTGAGCTCGCCGTCGATGCGTCGGATCTCCGCGCGGTCGATCGAGTTGAGCGTCCGACGCTCCCCCGCAGCGCGCACGGACAGCGCCACGACGCCGGCGAGCAGCACGCTCGGCACGATCGCGGCGGCGAGGTTCCAACCGGCGTAGTGCACGAGGGCCCAGGCCGCGACGGTCAGCAGCCCGAGGACCACCTGGTACATCGTGCGGCGGTTGCGCGCGGCGTCGCGCCTGCTCATCCGGGCGGCCCGCTGCGACCTGGCGTGCGCGAGGTCGCGTGCACGCCGGGCCGGCTCCGAGAGGCGGGGCTTGATCGTGCTCATGGCGCGTGACTCCGGTCCGATGGGCAGCAGTGGCGGGGCGGTGGGGCGATCGGTCGCGCTGCGCGCGAGCCGACCGGGGTGGCCGGGCGAGGCCCGGCCGCGACGGCCGCCGTCGCCGACGGTCGCCAGCACCCGCAGCCGGTCCGAGTGCCGGTCCTCCAGCCGCGTCGCGGCCATGAGGCGCCGACGGTCCGCGACCGCGGGCAGCGCGTAGACCAGGAGCATGATCACCGCCGCAGCGAGGACGTAGCCCTGAAGATCCACGGATCCCACGCTAGGTCGGGCCGCGCCGGAGTCCGGGGAGGCGCGCGGACGTGAGGGGGACCGCAATCCGTTCATTTCCGCCGGATGCACCACCTCGCGTCGCTATCCTGCCGAAGGCCCCTCATGGGGCGACGAGCGAGGCGCCCCCGCCCCTCGCCGACCCGATCGACGAACCGAGGAGCACCCCCACATGCGCAGTACCACCAGGAGGATGACCGCGACCGTCGCGCTCGCCGCGGCCACGGCCCTCACGCTCGCGGCCTGCGGCGGCGACGACGCCGAGGAGACGACCCCCGTCGAGGAGCCCACCAGCGAGGAGGCGCCCGAGGAGGAGACCACCGAGGAGGCCCCGTCCGAGGACGAGGAGTCGGAGTCCGACGAGACCCCGTCCGACGACGCCGCCGCGGAGTCCCCGAGCGAGTCCGAGAGCGACGAGGCCCCGTCCGACGGCGCCGACGCGTCCGGCGGTGCCGGTTCCGCGGCGCCCTGGGCCAACGAGGTCACCGAGGACGGCGAGCTGCTCGGCACGATCGAGGCCGGCGACGTGACCGTCGACGTCTACCAGGTCGGCACCGGCCAGGCGACGCGCTCGAGCGTGTGGGCGGACCCGGACACCGAGGAGCCCATCGTGGCTGAGGGCGACGAGGTCCTCATCCTCAACTACGTGGTGACGAACAACGGCGACCCGATCAACCTCACCTACGGCCTCGTCGACGCCGGCCTGTCCTATGACACCTGGCCCTACATGCAGCAGCCGTCCGTCGCGGACAGCGACCTCCTGGAGGAGAACGGCGTCAACGACAACGGCGTCAACAGCGACTCCCTCGGCGAGGACGTTTACACCCTCGGCAGCGGCGAGCAGTACTCGGTCGGCGAGGTCATGCTCTACCAGCCCGGCGAGGCCTTCACGATCGAGGTCTCCTTCGAGCCCCGCGACGACGCCGGCGAGCGCCTCGGCGAGGACTTCGAGGGCGAGCTCACCGGCACCGTCGAGTAGTCGGTCCCGGCGCCCGTCAGGCGCCGACCACCTCCGGCCCCGTCCCGCTCCCGCGGGGCGGGGCCGGACCCGTTGCGGGGCCGGACCCGCCCCGGTGCACGTGGCGCAGCACGGCGCCCGGGCCCGGGCCGAGGTCGCCCGCCAGGAGCGCGAAGGAGCGATGGTCGCGCCAGTCGCCGTCGACGAACATCAGTCCGCGGCGCCGCCCCTCCTCGGGGAACCCGAGCTTGGCCACGACGCGCAGGCTCGCATCGTTCTCGGGCCGCACGTCGATCTCCACGCGGTGCATGCCGAGCTCGTCGACGAGGTGGTCGGCGACCAGTGCGACGGCGCGGGGCGCGACCCCCCGACCGGCGACGTGCCTCGAGACCCAGTAGCCGATCGACGCCGACCAGGAGGACCCGCGCGTGATCGGCTGGGCGGTCACGGCCCCGACGAGCTCGCCCGCCACCTCGACGACGAACGGCAGCGCGTCCCCGGCCCGCGCGGCCCGCCGGTGGGCGACGATCTGCTCACCCACGCCCATGGTCCGCCCGGGCGCGGGTGATCCGGCCATCCACGGCGACAGCCACTCGTGGTTGGCACCGAGCAGGGCCTGCCACCGGCGGCGGTCCCGACGACGCAGGCCGCGCAGCACGAGGTCGTCGTCGACCAGCCGGACGGGCCAGGTGGCGGGATCGGGCACGCACCGAGCGTAGGCCCGGGCGTGCGGGGATCCGACCGCGGCACCGGTTCCGCAGGCACCTTCGCGCACGGTCCACCACCGCGTCCGCCGGGGGCGAAACGGACCGAACTTCCCGTCCCCAGCCCGCGCCGGACCAGCCGATCCTTGGCATCATGGTGGCCATGCACCGGCGCATCCTTGACCTTCCGCGCGTGGACCACCTCGAGGTCGACGACGCGAAGCAGCTGCTTCGCGAGGCCGTCCGGGAGCACCGTGGTCGGCAGCCGGACACCGGGCGCGCACGCGCGGGGCTCGACATCGCCCGACGCGTCCTCCCCCTGCTCGACGGCGCACGGACGGTCGCGCACCACGTCGCACGGCCCTCCGAGCCCCCCTCGCTCCCGACGATCGAGACCCTCCACGAGACGGGCGTGCGCATCCTGCTGCCCGCCCTCGGTCCGGGGCTCGCCCGCGCCTGGGCCGTCTACCGCGGCACCGACGACCTCGCCGAGCGCGCCCCCGGGCGCCCCCTCGAGCCGTCGGGCGCCCCGCTGCCGTCGGAGACGATCGCGGAGGCCGACATCGTCATCGTGCCCGCCCTGGCCGTCGACCGGCACGGCAACCGGCTTGGTCAGGGCGGCGGCTGGTACGACCGCGTCCTCAAGCTCATCGGGCCCGAGACGGCGGTGTGGGCGGTCCTCTTCGACGACGAGCTGGTCGAGACGACCCTGCCGCACGGGCCGCAGGATGTGCGCGTGACCGGCGTGGTCCAGCCGTCCGGCACGACGAGCCTCCTGCCGCCCGACGACCCGTACGAGGCGACGGCCAGCGGCGGCACGGCTCCCGCCCGCGGCGCCTGACGCCGCCGGCCATCGCCGCCACCCCCGCGGCGGCTGCCCGCGCGGGGCCCCTCAGCCGCCCGGGGTCAGGACGAGGCGCTCCTCCTGGGCGTCCTCGACCGCGGCCCGGCTGAACGCCCACGGGAACGTCTCTCCCTCGGCCCACGCCTGCGCCTGGTCCGTGTAGTGGCCCGAGGCCGGGTGACCGCTCGTCCCGGAGGTCGTCACCCACGTCGAGGCGTCGAGGTCGGCCATGTCGACGACCATCCGCATGGACGGCCCCGCGGTCACCTGGTAGCTGGGGCGGCCGTACTCGTCGCGCGCGGAGGCGCTGTAGCTCGTCGCGTTGACGACCGCCGAGCCGCCCGGCACGCCGACCGGTTCGGGGTTGACGTACCGGCGCACGAGCCCGGGCACGCCGTCGCCGCCAAGCACGGGGTGCTGCGGGGCGAACGTGTGCAGGTCGCCCCACCGCCACGTCGTCGGGTCCTTGCCGAGGCGCGCGGTCAGCTGGTGGCGGCCCTCGACGAGCGCCTCGCCGAGGATCTCGTCCCGGGTCTCGACGACGTTGACGGTCGTGCGGTCGTCCCAGTGCCGGGCGGAGGGCTCGGCGAGCATCTGCTCGAGCACCAGGAGCCACCGCGCTCCGCCGTCCGGCGCCTGGGCGTCGGGGAGCTCGTCCCCGAGCGTCATCGACAGGATCTCGACCCACACGGCGTTGAAGTAGGCCGCCCCGGCGGAGTCGACGTCGTTCGGGTACCCCTCCTCCGCCCAGCTCTCGAGGAGGTCGATGGCCTCGAGCACGAACGGGTCGGTGACGTCGACCTCGAGGAGGTAGGGCACGACGACCTCGCCGAACGGGCTGGCGTCGTCGAGCATGATCTCGTTCGCCCCGTCCACGGTGAGCGGCTCCCCCTGCGCGATCCGTTCCTCGAGGAGGGTGCGGATGCGCTCGGACCGGTAGCCGGCGTCGTAGTCGCCGGTGAGGAACGGGTCCGCCTCGAGAGGCTGGACGGCCTGGTTCGCCGCGACGACGAACCCCTCCTCGGGGTTGAGGGCCGCCGGCATGTCCGCCGGGTCCACGTATCCCTGCCAGTCGTAGCGCTCGTCCCAGCCGGGGCGCGGCCAGGAGCCGTCGGCCGGCAGGTCGCCCTCGGGAACCTCTCCGCGCACGGGGATCCGTCCGGGCGCCTGGTAGCCGATGTCCCCGTCGGCGGTGGCGAAGACGATGTTCTGGCTCGGGACCTCGAACAGCTCGGCGGCCGCGGCCACGTCCTCGGCGTCCTGCGCCCGGTTGAGGGCGAACACCGCGTCGCCCGTCCGGCCCGGGGTGAGCGCGGTCCACTGCAGGGCCACCGAGTAGCCCTCGAAGTGCGCCTCGGGGGAGCCCTCGGGCACGGGGACCCCGGCGGCGGCACGTGCCTCGCCCAGCACGTCGGAGACGATCGGGCCCGCCTCGGTGGACAGGACCTCGAGGGTCACCGGGTCTCCGCCGTCGACGAGGATCGTCTCGGTGCGCCGCTCCAGCGCCAGGCGATCCTCGCCGCGCAGGTACGTGCCGTCGGAGAACGTCCGCTCGAGGGTGAGGTCCATGACGTCGGCGCCGAGGTTCGTCAGGCCCCAGGCGAGCTGGTCGTTGTGGCCGATGATGACGCCGGGCATCCCGGCGAACGAGAAGCCGGTGACGTCGAACGTGCAGTCGGCGGTGAGCTCCACGCAGTGCAGGCCGACCTGGTACCAGAGGTTGGGCTGCTCGAGGCCCAGGTGCGGGTCGTTGGCGAGGATCGGCTCGCCGGTGGCCGTGTGCTCGCCGGACACGACGAACGAGTTCGACCCGATGCCGTCGCCCTCCCCGAGCAGCACGGGCACCGCGTCCAGGGCGGACCCGGCGCTGACGACGGCGGCACCGGCCCGGTTGGCCGTCAGCGGGGTCGAAGGGCCGGTCGTGCCGGCCAGCGGGTCCGCGCCGACGGTCCCGGGCGGGAGGTCGCTGCCGGACCGGCCGGACGCGTCGGTATCGGTGTCGGTCGCGTCGGCGTCGTCGGTGGGCGACTCGTCGGCGGGCGCGTCGGAGGGGCTCTCGCCCTCCCCGTGCGCGTCGGACGGGGACCCGGCGGAGTCGCCACCCTCGGGGAGGATCGGCGCGTGCTCGTCGGCGGGGTAGTCCGGGAAGAGTCCGTCGACCACCTCGACGTCGCCGAACATCGGGCGCAGGGCGGAGGCGCGGGCGACCTCGTCGTCGTAGTTCCCACGCAGGTCCCACGCCATGGCCTTGAGCCAGGCGAGCGAGTCGACGCCGCTCCAGGGCTCGACGTCCTCGACGTCGGTGCTCAGGGAGAGCACGGTGTACTCCAGGCCGAGCCGAGAGGCCTCACGGTCCTCGACGTACGCGTTCACGCCGTCCGCGTAAGCGGTGTACAGGGTGCGGGACTCCTCGCTCAGGAGCTCCCACTCCTGCTCCGCGACGTCGCGCCAGCCCATCGTGCGAACGACCATGTCGGCATCGACGGCGGCGGGAACGTCCCCCACGAGCTCCGCCAGGCGGCCCGACGTCACGTGCCGTCGGTAGTCCATCTCGAAGAACCGGTCCTGGGCGTGGACGAACCCGAGCCCGGCCATCAGGTCGGCGTCGGTCTCGGCGTACAGGTGCGGCACACCGCGCTCGTCGCGTAGGACCTCCACCTCGCCGGTCAGGCCGGGTACGCGCTGCTCGCCCCCGTGGTCCGGCAGCGGGCGACGGACGAGGAACGTCACGACCGCGACCAGCGCCACGGACACCACGAGCGCGACGACGAGGATGCTGACGAGCGCCGTGCGCCACCGGGAGGTCGAGGATCGTGCTGCCACCGCACGAGCGTATGGTGCGCCCCTCCTTCGGCGACGCAGGTCACTGCGCGAGTCGACCCCCGGCGCTAGCATTGGCACTCGATCGGGCGGACTGCTAACCACGCCCCACGAGACCGGAGGTCCAGCAGGTGCCCACGTACGCCTACCGCTGCACGATGTGCAGCCACGAGCTCGAGGCGAAGCAGTCCTTCTCGGACGACGCCCTGACCATCTGCCCCGAGTGCGGCGGGAACCTCCGCAAGCTCTTCAGCTCGGTGGGCGTCGTGTTCAAGGGCTCGGGCTTCTACCGCACCGACTCCCGTTCCGGCTCCGGCTCGTCCGCCTCCGGGACGTCCTCGTCGGCCGCGGCCACCTCCGGCTCGTCCGACACCGGGTCCGCGCCCTCGACGGCGGCGCCCGCCGCGTCGGCCTCGACCTCCGCCGGCAGCGGCTCGGGGGCCAAGGCGTCCGCCACGAGCTCGGCCTCGTCGGGCTCCGCCGCCTGACCACTCCCCCGGCGCACAGCCGCGCGCCAGGACCGGCCGTCCACAGGTCCTGATCGTGCGCGCTCGCGGCGCGGCGGGCGGCTCCTAGCGTCGGGGCATGCCGAGAGCCGCCTCCCCACCCTCGCGCAGCGCCGAGGCCCGACTGCGGCGGGGTGCGTGGCGCTGGCGCCACGCCGTCGCCGCCGTCTGCCTGGCCGGCGCCGTCTCCGTCGTCGTCGGGGAGCTGAGGCCCGAGCCGCCCCCCACTACCTCCGTGGTCGCCCTGGGCACCGACCTGCCCGCCGGTCACGTGGTCGAGGCGGGCGACCTCGAGGCCCTGGACCTGCCCGACGGGGACATCCCGGCCGACGCGCTGCACGATCCCGACGTGGTCGTCGGCCGACCGCTCGCCGTGCGCCTGGCCGAAGGCACCGTCCTGGGGGAGGGCATGCTCGCCGGCGCGAGCGTCTCGGCGGCGCCCGGCGAGGTCGTGGTCGCGGTCCGGATCGCCGACGACGGCAGCGCGCATCTCGCCGAGGCCGGGCTACGCGTCTCGCTCCTCGCCCCGCCCGCCGACGGCGGACCGGCACGGACCGTCGCCGAGCAGGTGCTCGTCCTGGGCGCCGTCGAGGAGGAGGAGAGCGGTCTTCTGGCGTCCGGCGAGACCGACATCACCCGAATGTATGTTTCTGCAAGCCCTGACACCGCTACTGTCCTCGTTGGCTCAAGTGCGTGGACCCCGTTGAGCGTCGTGCTCGGACCGAGCTGACCAGGGGGCCTGCGTGGGCCTGGCGCCACCCGCCGCCACGTTCGCGTTCCCCCCAGCCCTATCAGCGCAGATCCTCGGAGGTCAGCATGCTCAACGGATTCAAGGAGTTCATCTCCCGCGGCAACGCCATCGACATGGCGGTCGGCATCATCATCGGCGGTGCGTTCACGCCGATCGTCACGGCCATCACCGACAGCGTGCTCCTGCCGCTCATCGGCGCGATCTTCGGCGAGCCGAACTTCGACACCATCGGCCAGTTCGTCGTCAACGGCGCCACCATCTCGCCCGGCACGATCGTCACCGCGCTCGTCAACTTCCTGCTCATCGCCGCCGCGCTGTACTTCGCGGTGGTCATGCCGATGAACAAGCTCGCCGAGCGCCGCAAGACCGACGAGGAGGAGCCGGAGGAGAAGGCCGACGACGTGCTCGTCCTCGAGGAGATCCGCGACCTCCTGCGCACCCGCAGCGCCTGACCTGCTCGGTCGCGGCCGCCCGCCGGCCGCACCGACGAACGGCCCACCGCCCCGCCGCCCGGGCTGGTGGGCCGTTCGCGTCGGCGCTCAGATCCGGCCGAAGTGCGGAGGGATCTCCCGCAGGAGATCGGCGTCCGCGCGCGACGGGCCCGGCGATGCCGTACCCGCGGAGGGCGCGTCGTCGTCGACGTCCGGCTCGGGCGCGCCGAGCGCGTCCTCCGCGTGCGCGATCTCCCCGGACTCCAGGCGCCGCCGGTCCGCCGCCGAGAGCGCGATGACGCGCCGCCGGCGTCCGCTCACCGCCCGGTCCCGTCCGGCGCGGCGTCCGGCACTCCGTCCGGCGCCTCGCCTGTTGCTTCGCCCGTCGCCGCGTCCGGCTCCTCGTGCGGGCGGACCACCGGTCCCGACTCCGCCTCGGTGGCGGGCGGGAGGTGGGCGTCGTCGGGGACCGGCGGCTGGACGCCCGACACGCCGCGACGAGCCTCGACCTCGTCGAGCACGACGCGAAGGAGCCGGTCCGCCTCGGCCTGGGGGTCGAGGAAGACGGACACGGTGAACGCGCGCTCGACCCGCCACCCCGCGCGTGCGAGCACCGCCCCGCGGTCGAGCCGGCGGCGCAGGCTGTGCTCCCCCGCGTCCTCGCCGGCGTCGGTGAGCACGGCGACGAGGCGCTGGCCGGGCAGGTCCGGGTGACCGAGCGCGACGGGGACGTCCACCGCACCGCGGAGGCCCTCCTCGACGACGATGCCGAGCGCGCCCAGTCGGCGCACCAGGTCACCGAGGATCTCGTCGTCGCCACCCCCCGAGGCGTCGTCCACCGCGGCGTCGTCCACCGCGGCATCGCCCGACGAGGCGTCGACCTCCGCGACGTCGCCTACCGAGGCGTCGCCCGTCGCGGCAGGGTCCGGCCCCTGGACCTCGCCGCCCGCCAGCTCGAGGAGCTCGGCGAGCATGTGCGCGCCCTCGTGGTGCACGCGCGCGCGGTCGATCGCTCCGGGAGCGATCGTCGACACCACCACGAGGGACTCGCGGGGCGCGGCGAGCGCGGTCACCATGCGGGTGCGGCCGTCCGCGCCCGAGAGGTCGCCGAAGCGGTGGATGAACCGGCCGTGCGCGTTCGCACCGAACCCGACCGAGAGCACCACGACGTCGCGGCGCAGCCCGCCCGCGTCGGCCAGGTCCGCGACGACGAGCGGCTCGACGAGCCGCGGGTCCAGGGCTGCCTCCAGCGCCGGGTCGTCGGCGGCGGCGTGGGCGAGCGCCTCGCGCAGGCGGGAGGCGTGGCGCGGGGAGGGCGTGACCACCGCGACCGATGCCAGCGGCGCGGCGTGCACCTCGCGCCGGACGACGTCGACGACGCCACGGACCTCGGCGTCGACGCTCTCGACCACCTCGGAGCCGGGCGCGGGCGTGCCGTACCCCTCGACGAGCTCGAGCCGGACACCCCCGTCCGTGCGCACGGACGGGACGGGGGCAACCACCGACTCGTACCCGTGGGCGGCGAGCAGCAGGGCCGCTCCGGGGACCAGCGGGCCGCGCACGGCGGGCAGCTCCACGGCGGGCAGCACCTCGGCCAGCGCGTGCGTGGCGCCGCCCTCGTAGCGCCGGGTGTCGCCCACGACGACGACCTGCCGGGCGCGCCCGGCCACGGAGACGGCCTGGGCGAGCGGCAGCTGCTCGGTGCCGTGGAGGACGACGAGGTCGGCCGTGGGCCCCGGCGGGATGGTCTGGGCGACCAGGAGCGGAGCTGCGGCCCGGACGGGACGGATCGTCGGCGCGACCTCGGGGTGCTCCGCGAGGGCGCGCCCGAGCGTGGCGCCGCGGTCCGCGGCGAGCTGCTCCCACAGGTGGGCGGCCTGGGTGCGGTGGGTGCGCACGGCGCGGCGCAGGCGCGTGGCCGCGGCGGAGCGCACGGCGGGCACCAGCGTGGCGCGCTGCTCGGCCTCGCGCCGTTCGAGATCGGCGAGGTCCGCCGTGAGCGCGGCGGGGTCCCGGCCCGCGAGCGCCGGCTCGTCGGCGAGCACCTGCTCGAGGACGGAGCTCCACCAGGCGAGGTCGAGCTCGTCGGCGACGAGGTCGTCCGGCACGGCACGCTCGGCGAGGTCGTCGACGAGCTCGCCGAGGCCCTCGGCCCGCAGCTCGTCGATCAGTCGGGTCCGCTCCGGCAGGGTGCGCAGCGCCGTCGTGTCGGCCTCCAGCGCGTCGACGCGGCGTCGCAGGTCCGCCAGCGGCAGGTCCTCGAGCGCCTCGTCCTCCTCGTGGCGTGCGAGCAGCGAGCCGAGCGCGGCCACGTCCTCGCTCGTCTCACGCTCGAGCTCGCGGACGTCCGCGAGGCCGTCCGGCAGCCGGGGCCAGCCGCCGCCGGTGGAGTGCCGGCGCCAGATCTCGCGCTGCTCCTGCACGCGCAGCAGCTCGGCGTGCAGGTCCGCGACCGACCGACCGGGCCGGACGAGGTCGCGCGCCTGCCGCGCGAGGCGGCGACGCATCCCGGCCGACATCTCGATCTCCTGGGTGCGCCGCGCCTGCCGCGGCGCGGTCGCCGCCACCATGTCGGCGGCCGAGTGCTCGAAGATCTGCGGGAGGAACACGTCGAGCGCGTCGGCGACGCCGTCGAGCATCGCGAGCTGCTCGCGCCATTCCCGCAGGGTGGTGGCCTGCCTGAGCCCGGTCTGCACGGCGGTGCTCTGGACGAGGTCGTCCACCGCGGGCAGCTCCACACGAGTGAGACGCTGAACGCGCTCGAGGGCGTCGGCCGCCTGCTTGTTGGTCGTCAGCCGCGAGCCGTACCAGGGGGTGCTCGAGGGTCGCAGCGTGAACGCCCCCAGCGCCGCGGCCCTCGAGAGCCGGGCGGCGGCGCCGGAACGGGCGTCGCCGCGCAGGGCACGCAGGTCCTCGCCGGAGATGCGGGCACCCGTACGCGGCCCCGGGGTGCGTGCGGTGAGGCGGGCGAGCGCCTGCAGAGCGTCGAACAGGGAGACGCCCCAGCCCTCGTGGCGGCGGTGCAGGGAGTCGAGCTGCTCGCGCACGACCGCGCGCGTGGCGCGCAGCTCCTCACGGGTCCGGGCGACCGACGTCTCGTCGACGACGACCGCGGGCGCCTCCATCCCGCGCCGGACCGACCGGGAGGCCTCCTCCCGCCATCCCCCGTCGGCACGCAGGTCGAGCACGAGCTCGCCGAGGCCGAGCTCGTGGAGATGGGCGACGGTCGACCGGCCCGTGCGGCGGTCGCCCGGGACGTAGGTGACGGTCCGGCCGTCGGCCGCCGAGGCGGCGAGGATCGCGGCGACCACCCCGACGTCGTCGGACCCGGGGGGCGCATCGACGACGAGCTGGTAGCCCTGCGTGACGAGCCGGACGGCGCGCTCCCCCGCCACCTCGACGTCGCCGACGGCGCGCTCCTCGTCCGGGTCGGGGTCGGTGCCGTCGTCCGGCGGTGGGAAGATCGCCAGCCGGTCGCGCGCCTCGAGGTCGCCCGCCAGGGCCGCCACGACGTCGGACGCCGCCAGGTGGGGGACCATCGCCTTGAGGTCCTCGACGGCGACCTGCCCGGGATGCAGGAACGTCCCGACGACGACGCGGTCCTCGATCTCGAGACCGGGCAGGTACTGCGCGGCGAGCTCGGCGAGGCCGGGGAGCGCCTCGCGCTGGCTGGAGGCCGGACCGAGGGGCGCGAGGTGGTCGGCGACGTCGCCGGGCAGCCCGGCCTCGGTCAGGGCGCGGGCGAGCACCGGGTTGAGCTCGACGGTGCGCTCGAGGGTCAGCTCGACCTCGCCGTCGGCGGAGACGGGCTGGAGGCGGACGCCCCGAAGGAAGACGGGCGTGCGGATCGTGCGGGCCAGGGGGGCCTCGACGCTCTCGTCGGGGCGTCGACCGGCCGGCGACGCCGCCGGGTCGAGGTCGGCGTCGTGCTCAACGCCGTCGACGACCGGCGGCGGGAGCGCCGACCAGGTGGCGACGCCGGTGGCGAGGTAGGTCGGGGCCACGCCGAACCGCTGGGCGAGGTCCTCCGCGCGGGCGCGCACGCCCCGCGCGTGCTGGTGGGCCGCCGCGGAGGCCTGTCGCTCCCGCACGAGGTTCGACAGGCGCGTGGGCCGGCCGGCGTAGAGCTGCGCGGTACCTCCGGGGTGCGCGTGGGTGAGATCGAGGACGGCCTCGCCGAGGTCGTCGTCGTCGCCCAGCCCCTCGGCACCGAGCGCGGTGAGGTCGGCGACCCACTGCTCGACGGCGCGGGCCACGGTGGCGGTCCTGCTCGACCTGCGCGTCCCGGCCTGCGCGTACCCGGGCCCGGTCCCCGTCCCCTCCCCACCGGCCGGGGCGCCGGCGGAGCGCTGCTCGGTGGTCGCCGGGGCCCCGTCCGGGCCCGCGTCGACGCGGTCGGGACCCGGGGTCGCGCGGGACGCGTCGTCGGCGCCGGCCCGGGCCGCGTCCCGCGTGCGCGAGCGGTCGCTGTCCCGGCCGCGGCGGAAGGGCGGGATCGGCGGAGGCGTCATTCCTCCAGGGTAGGCGGGGCACCGCCGCGGGGAGCGCAGCACGGGCGCCGGGAGGTGGTGGTGTCGCGGGCTGCCGGACGACGGCGTCGGGTGCGGACACAAGAACGGAGCGTGACGCGCAGGGGGGGCAGGCGTCACGCTCCGTCAGACACCCATTGTGCCGATACCGACGGCTCCGCGCAAGCCTCCATTGCAGGACCGGCGTCACACCCCTTCGCAGGACCGGCGTCACACCCCTCCGACGAATGCGCAAGACATATTTCGCAAGATGTCTTGCGCAATAGTTCTTTAACATCTACGTTCGGGCTCATGACCTCCACGAACAACGAGCGGATCCATGACCCCGAGCGCATCCGAGGCATGGCGCACCCGCTGCGCCTCGAGCTCCTCGACGTGCTGCACGAGCTGGGCGAGGCGACGGCCACCGAGTGCGCCCGACGCGTGGACGAGTCGGTGGCGAGCTGCTCCTTCCACCTGCGCACGCTCGAGAAGTACGGCTACGTCGAGCGCGCCGAGCCCCGGGGCCGCGAGAAGCCGTGGCGAGCCGTCCACCGCTCGTTGAGCACCGCGGCCAGCCCGGACGTCCCCGGCTCCCTGCACGCCACCACCGAGCTGGCCACCATGAATCTCCGGCGCCGGATCAGTCAGTTCGCCGCCGTGATCGAGCGGCTCCCCCACGAGCCGGACGAGTGGGTCGACGCGACGAGCCTGTCGACCGCCGACGTGTGGCTCACCGCCGCGGAGACGGTCGAGCTCCGCACGCAGCTCATGGCGCTGATCGACCGGTACGAGGAGCGCACGACCGACCCTGCGACGCGCCCCGCGGGCGCGCGCCGCGTGCACCTGACGACCACCATCCACTCCGACCCACCCCGGGAGACGTCGTGACCGGGCCGCGCACCGCACCTCGCACGGGCCGAGGGCCGGCCGCCCTGGCCCACCGCGGCTTTCGCCGGCTGAGCGTCGCGTGGGTGTTCACCAACCTCGCCGACAGCGCCCTCTACCTCATGATCGCCGTCTGGGTGAAGGAGCTCACCGGGTCCGACGGCGCGGCGGCCGCCGTGTTCGCCGCGCTCGGGCTGCCGGCCCTCGTCGCACCGCTGCTCGGCCAGCTCGTCGACCGCTTCTCACGGAGACGGCTCCTCGCGTTCACCAACGTCGTCATGGTCCCGATCATCCTCAGTCTTCTGCTCGTCGGCGGCCCGCGCGACGTCTGGCTCGTCTACGTCGTGACCTTTCTCTACGGGGCGACCGGCTACGTCACGGGAGCCGCGCAGTCCGGCCTCGTCCGCGACCTCCTCGACGACGAGGAGCTGCCCGGCGGGAACGCCCTGCTGAGCACCGTGGACCAGGCCTTCCGCCTGATCTCGCCGCTCCTGGGCACGGGGCTGTACGTGGCGGCGGGACCGCAGGCGGTCGTCGCCGTCACCGCGGCCGGGTTCGCGGTGAGCGCCGTCCTCCTCGCCCGCCTCGAGGTCACCGAGACGCCGGCCGAGCAGGCGACGGAGAGCTACGTCGCCGAGCTGACCGCGGGCTTCCGGCACGTGGCCCGGACGGCTCCCCTCGGCCCACTGACCATCGCCATGGCGATCACGATCGGGGCCACCGGCCTGTCCAACGTCGTCGTCTTCCCCGTCATGGAGCAGGGTCTGCGGGTCGACCCCGAGATGCTCGGCGCGCTCGTCAGCATCCAGGGCGTCGGCGCCCTCATCGGCGGAACCACCGCGGCGCTGCTCATCAAGCGCCTGGGCGAGCGCCGCACCATCACCCTCGGCATGCTCGCGCTGGCGGTCGGCATGTCGGCGCTCGTGTTCGCCGGCACGCTCGTCGAGCACCTCGGGCAGGCCCTCGGTCTCGTCGTCGTCGGCGCGGGTCTCATCGTCGTCGGTCTCAACCTCCCGTGGCAGATCGTCGCCTTCGTCACGCTGCGCCAGCGCCTCACGCCGCCGCGCATGCAGGGGCGTGTCGCCGTCGCGACCGGCGTCGTGCTCAACCTGCCGCAGACCCTGGCCACCATGGCCGGTGCGGCGATCATCGGCGCGATCGACTACCGGTGGCTGATCGTGACGACCGTGGTCCTCGTGCTCGTCGGCGCCGCGACGTCAGCGGCTGCGGACCGGCGGCGGACGGGTGCGGGCCGCACGCCCACCGCGGGGTCGGCCGGCGAGGCCGGCACGCCGGCGGCGCGCACGCTCGGGCAGGCGCCTCCGGTGGCGCGCACATGAGCGTGCCCGGCGCACGCAGGACCTGCGTACCGGGCCGGTGCCCTCGGGCGGATTCGAACCGCCGACACCCGCTTTAGGAGAGCGGTGCTCTATCCCCTGAGCTACGAAGGCGGGGAGGTGGCGGTCAGTTTATCGCGGGTCCGCGCCGCCCCCGGCGACGCTCCTGTGAGTCGGACGACGCCGGGACGGTCCGGGCCCGGCGCCGCCGGGGTCCGCCACGGGTGTCCGTTGCGGCCCCGCGTCGGCCGGCCGCGGTGCCGCCCACATCGCGGCCCGGACTGACGGGAGCCGCACCCGTGTGGCAGGGTTCACGACAGGCGCAACGTCGCGCCACGACGATCGGGGGGTCCGATGAGCGCAACCGTCCGCACCACGGCGACCGCACTCGCGGTCGAACGCGTCCTGGACGCGCCGATCGACGCGATCTGGCGGATCCTGTCGGTCCCGGCCCTGCACGTGGCCGCGGACGCGAGCGACATGCTCCGGGGCGCGCGGTCCCCGCGACGGATCGAGGCACTCGGCGACCGGTTCACGATGGACATGCAGCAGGGCCAGGAGGGTCCCCACTACGTCACGGTCAACACCGTGAGCGACTTCGTGCCCGGCCGTTCGATCGGCTGGATCGTCAACGCCCCGGACCGACCCCTGGGCTGGGGCTGGCGCTACGACCTCACCGCCGTGGGTCCGGCGTCGTCGCGCACGCTCACGCGCCTGACGTACCACTGGGGCGACGCCGACCCCGACGCCCTGGCCTCGATCGGCTCCCCGATGCCGGCCATCCCCGCCGAGGTGCTCGAGCGCAGCCTCGAGCTGCTCGAGGTCGAGGCCGCGCTCACGCCCCCACCCGACGACGGGCCGGAGGCCGCCCTGCTTGCCACCGGCTCCCGGCCGGACGCGCCGGTGCCTGCTCGGCCGCCCGAGCGCTGATCGCCGTGTCCCGTGACGCCTCCCGGCTCGCGCGGAACTACGCCCCGCTCGACGTTCGCCTTGTCCGGGCCGAGGGGGCGTGGGTCCAGGGCGACGACGGCCGCCGCTACCTCGACCTCCTCGCCGGCTACTCGGCCCTCAACTTCGGCCACCGGCACCCCGCGCTCGTCGCCGCGGCACAGGCGCAGCTCGACCGCTCCACGCTGGTCTCGCGCGCCTTCGACCACGACCTGCTCGAGCCGTTCGCGGCGGCCCTGACCGCGCTGACCGGCACCGAGATGATGCTGCCGATGAACACCGGCGCCGAGGCGGTGGAGTCGGCGATCAAGGTGGCACGGCGGTGGGGCGCCCACGTACGCGGCGTGCCGCCGGACCGCGCGACCATCGTCGTCGCCGAGAACAACTTCCACGGTCGGACGACGACGATCGTCTCCTTCTCCACGGACCCGGTCGCCCGCGACGGGTACGGGCCGTGGACCCCGGGGTTCCGGCACGTGCCGTTCGGCGACGCCGACGCGCTGGCCGGCGCCGTGGACGAGGACACCGTCGCGGTGCTCCTCGAGCCCGTCCAGGGCGAGGCCGGCGTGATCGTGCCGCCGCGCGGCTACCTCACCGCCGCGCGCGAGATCACCGAGCGGGCGGGCGCCCTCCTCGTGCTCGACGAGATCCAGTCCGGCCTCGGGCGCACGGGCGCGACGCTCGCCCAGGACCTGGAGGGCGTGCGGGCGGACCTCACCACGCTCGGCAAGGCGCTCGGCGGCGGGATCCTGCCCGTGAGCGCCGTCGTCGGGCGGTCGGACGTGCTCGGCGTGCTCACGCCCGGGAGCCACGGGTCCACGTTCGGCGGCAACCCGTTGGCGTGCGCGGTGGGGCTCGCCGTGGTGGACCTGCTGCAGGACGGCAGCATCCAGGCGCGGGCGGCCGAGCTCGGCGAGGTGATGGGCGCCCGGCTCGACGCGATGGTGGGCACCGGCCTCCTGGCCGGCGCCCGTCGCATCGGCCTGTGGGCCGGGATCGACGTCCCGGAGGCCCTGGGGGCGGACGGCCACGACCTGAGCGTCGCGCTCGCCCGGCACGGCGTCCTGGCGAAGGACACGCACGGCAGGACCGTGCGTCTCTCGCCGCCGCTGACGATCGACGCGGCGGACCTCGAGACCGCGCTCGACGCGCTCGAGAGCGCCCTGGGCGAGCTGGCCGCCGGCTGACCCGCGCCGAGCTGGCCGCCGGCTGACCGCGGCCCGGGGTCAGGTGGCGTCCGCCGTCAGCCCGGCGTCCGTGACGCGGGCCGGGGTGACGATCACCGGGCAGGTCGCGTGCGAGAGCACCCCCTGCGAGGTGGAGCCCAGCACGAGACCGGCGAGACCGCCGCGGCCCCGGCTGCCGACCGCGAGGAGGTCGACCTGCTCGGAGATCTCGGCGAGGACCACGCCGGGGTTCCCGTCCACCGCGCGGCGGTGCACGGTGATGTCCCGGCCGTCGAGCAGCGGGTCGACGACCTCGTCGATCGACATCCGCACGTCCGCGAGGATCTCCTCGTGGTCCACGGTCGAGGGCAGCCAGGCCATCGCCGAGGCACCCGCCGTGAGCGGGACCGCTGCGACGGCGTGCACCTCGGCGCCGAAGGACTCCGCCAGGTTGAGGGCGACCGTCACGGCGAGGCGGGCGGCGGGCGAGCCGTCGACCCCGACGGCGATCCGCCGGATCGGGACGAACGGCTCGTCCCGGGCCGAGGGGACGACCACGGCCGGGCTGTGGGCGTGCGCCGGCACGGCGGACGGCACCGCGCCGAGCAGCCGGTCGGTGAACCCGCCACCACCGCGCGTGCCGCACACGACGGCCCGGGCGCCCTTGGACAGCTCGATGAGCACGCCCGAGGGGTCGCCCGGGTCCACCGTCGTGCGCACCGGGACACCGTGGTGTGCCACGCGGGCGGCGGCGTCCTCGACCACGGCCTGCGCGCCCTCCCGCACCGTCGCCTCGTCGATGACGACCGTCCCTGCCCGGCCGCTCGCGATGTAGCTGGGCAGGCGGTAGGCGCAGACGATGTGCAGCCCGAGCCCGCGGACCTTGGCCACCGCGGCGGCCCACTCGAGGGCCCCGAGGCTGATCTCCGAACCGTCGACCCCGACGACGACGTCCTGTGTCATGACGCTCACCCTTCCTCGACGCGTGCGTGGCCCCATTGTGCCGCGCAGCGGGGCCGAGGGGGACGGACGAAGGTCACGATCCGGCGGCCACGCCGGGAACGACGGCGCCCCGCCCCGCTCGAGGCGGGACGGGGCGAAGCGTCGGGCTCGCGTCGGGCGTCAGCCCACGCGGATGTAGGTCGGAGCGCCGAGCCAGGAGTTCGGCCCGATGCGGGTACCCATGCCCTCGTTCCAGGCCCCGATGTTCTGTCCGTCGCCGATGTAGATGGCGACGTGGCCGGGCGTGTAGATGATGTCGCCCGGACGCGCCTGCGAGGCGGGCACGCGGGTGCCGGCGGAGAGCACGGCGGCCGGCGTGCTGCCGACCTCGTGGCCGAGCTGGCGGTAGACGTAGCTGACGAAACCGATGCAGTCCCAGCCGGACGGGCTCGTGCCGCCCCAGACGTAGGGGGCACCCTGGTACTGGAGGGCGATCGAGACCGCGGCGCTGCCCGAGGCGCTGGCCGCGGGGGCCGGGGCCGGCTCGGCGGCGGCCTGCGTGGCCGCCTCGGTCTGGGTCTCGGCCTGCGGCGCCGCCTCCTCGACGGCGGGCTCCGGCGCCTCCGCGCGCTCGTCGGTCCGGGAGGCCGCGGCCGCCTCGCGCTCGACGGGCTCCGGCTCCGGCTCGGGGGCCGGCTCCGGCTCCGGCTCCGGCTCCGGCTCGGGGGCCGGGGCAGCGTCGGCGGTGCCGAAGACGCTGGCGGTCTCGACGTCGTACGTGGCGTCGGCGGCGACCGTCAGGGCGGCGTTCGTCGGGACCACGCGGTCGGAGACCTGCGAGATGCGCTCGGTGGACTTGGAGCCGGCCTCGACCGCGGGGTCGGCGGCGGCGGAGGTCGCGGCGACCGCGACGATCATCGAGGCGGAGACGGCCGCGAGGGCGGTGCGGCGCGCGGGGAGACCCTGGAACGTGGTGGTCATGGATCAGCCCGCCACTCGGATGTAGGTGGGGTTCGCGCGGTAGATCGGCGACTCGTGGGTCGGCGTGCCCGGGTTGCGGGCCGCGATGTGGTTGCCGTCGCCGGTGTAGATACCGACGTGGCCGGGCCACCAGACGAGGTCGCCGGGGCGGGCCTCGGCGGCCGAGACGACCTGGCCGGCGCCGAGCTGGGCGGCCGAGGAGCGCGGGATCGTGATACCGGCCTGGGCGAAGACGTAGGACGTGAAGCCGGAGCAGTCCCAGCCCGACGGCGAGGTGCCTCCCCAGACGTAGGGGACGCCCGTGTACTGGCGGGCGATCGCCACGATCGAGCTGCCGGCGGCCGACGGCGCGGCCTCGGGCCGCGGCGCGGGCTCGGCGGCGGCCTCCGGGGCCGGCTCGGCGGCGGGCGCCTGCTCGACGGCCGGGGCGGTCTCGGCGGGCTGCTCGGCCACGGCCTCGCGCTCGGTGTCGCGGGCGGCGGCCTCGTCCTCGCGGACGACGGGCTCGGGCTCGGGCTCGGGGGCCGGCTCCGGCTCGGGGGCCGGGGCGGCCTCGGCGGTGCCGAAGACGCTGGCGGTCTCGACGTCGTACGCGGCGTCGGCGGCGACCGTCAGGGCCGCGTTCGTCGGGGCCACGCGGTCGGAGACCGTGGCGATGCCGCCCTGGGTCTTGTCCGTGGCGGTGTCCGGGGCGGGGGATGCTGACGCCGACGACGCGGCGACCGCGACGACGATCGACGCCGAGACGGCGGCGAGCGTTCCGCGGCGGGTGGAGCTCTGCACGATGGGGGACCTCTCCGGTGTCATCTACGGGGTGAGCTGTCGGGTTCGGACACGGAGAGCGTCCGGCGCGACCATGACGGCCGCACTTCACCCCTAGGCCGGTCTCCCGGCCGTACTACCTGGTTCCCCCGCCCCTGTCGCGGTGGTTCGCACCTACCCGGGGCGGCGACAGGGCTCGATGTCCGTCCGGGTGCGCCCCCAGCGGGAGGCACGCGTAGGACAGTAACCATTCCGAGACCAAAAGTCACACCTGGGTAACGACTCTGTGTGGAAGGTCACGACCGGGACACGCCCCGCGCCGTGGGGCGGCCTCTCCCGCAGCATCTCGCGGCAGACGACGGGAGCACGAGTTCTCCACAGGCCCGTGGCCGCGGGACTTGACCCGCCCTTGGGGTGGACCGGAAGGTCACGGAACCACATCGGTCGTGACCTTGCTGTTGCCGATCCTCGTTCGGTCACGAACCGGGCACGGCCCGTGACCTGACGTCCGCACGTCGCGCGGCCACCGGGCCGTGCCGGCCGCGGCGCGCGCCGGGAAAGGTCAGGCGACGACGGCGAGGTGCCGGCCGTCGGCCGGGGACATCTCGAGGACCAGCTCCTGGCCGGCGTCGAGCTCGAGCACGTCGTCGCGCCGGGTCACGGTGATCCGTGCGCCGGGCAGGAGCCCGCCGCGGCGCATGTCCGCGAGCAGACCGGTGTGCACCTGGAGCGGCTCCCCGATCCGCACGATCTCGAGCTCGCTGCTCTGGCCCTCCGCGAGTTCGGCCGTGGCCTCGGCGAGCGACGTCATCCCGTGCCGGGGCTCGGGGGCGTCGGACCCGGGGATCGGGTTGCCGTACGGGTCGGTCGTCGGGTCGCCGAGGAGGTCGACGAGGCGCTCCTCGACCCGGCCCGACATCACGTGCTCCCAGCGGCAGGCCTCCTCGTGGACGAAGGCCCAGTCGAGCCCGACGACGTCGACGAGGAGACGCTCGGCGAGGCGGTGCCGGCGCATGACCTGCACGGCGGCGTCCCGGCCCACCTCGGTGAGCTCGACCTCGCGGGAGGGGCTGAGGTGGAGCAGACCGTCGCGCTCCATGCGGCCCACGGTCTGGGAGACGGTCGGCCCCGAGTGGCCGAGGCGCTCGGCGATGCGCGCCCGGAGCGGCGGGACGCCCTCCTCCTCCATCTCGACGACAGCCTTGAGGTACATCTCGGTGGTGTCGATGAGGTCGCTCATGGTCTCTCCGCTGCACGAGGACGGGGCGGAACGCTGCCCCGCGTGCCCGGTCCGGGCACGACGTCGAGCCTACCTGCTGGGCCGGAGGCGGGAGGCGTGCCGCCGAGCGGCGGGCGGCGGGTGCGGACGTCCTCCCGGCGGCCGCGGCGGCGGTGCGATGATCGGTCGGTGGCCGACCTGACGATCCCCTCCCACCTCCTGCCCGCCGACGGACGGTTCGGTTCGGGTCCCACGCGGGTGCGGCCGGGCCAGCTGGCGGCGCTGACCGCGGCCGGCGCCGGCGTGCTGGGGACCTCCCACCGGCAGGCGCCCGTCGAGCACCTCGTCTCGCGCGTGCGCGCGGGGACCGCCGAGCTGTTCGACCTGCCCGACGGCTACGAGGTCGCCCTCGGCAACGGCGGCTCCACGGCGTTCTGGGACGCCGCCGCCTTCTGCCTGGTGCGCGAGCGGGCCCAGCACGCCGTGCACGGCGAGTTCTCGGCCAAGTTCGCCACGGTCACCGACCGGGCTCCGTTCCTCGCGCCGAGCCTGCGGGTGGAGGCGGAGCCCGGCTCGGTCGCCCGCCTGTCCGCCGTCGAGGGCGCCGACGTCCACGCGTACCCGCACAACGAGACCTCCACGGGCGCGCTGTCACCCGTCGAGCGGATCGGCGGCCCGGACGCGCTCACCCTCGTGGACGCCACCTCGGCGGCCGGCGCGGTCGAGGTGGACCTCGCGGCGACCGACGCCTACTACTTCGCGCCGCAGAAGGTGTTCGGCGCCGACGGCGGGCTGTGGGTCTCCACCTTGTCCCCCGCCGCGGTCGATCGCATCGAGGAGCTGACCGCAGACCGCTGGGTGCCCGCCTTCCTCGACCTGGGAGCGGCCCTGGCGAGCTCCCGGAAGGACCAGACGGTCAACACCCCCGCCGTGGCCACGCTCGTCCTGCTCGCCGAGCAGATCGAGTGGCTGAACGAGCGCGGCGGCCTCGCCTGGTCGGCCGGACGCTCGGCCGAGAACGCGACGCACGTGTACGGGTGGGCGGCGCAGCGGGAGTGGGCGGCCCCGTTCGTCGAGGAGCCCTACCGCTCCCCCGTCGTCGCGACGATCGACCTGGCGGGCGTGGACGCGGGCGAGGTCGCGCGCGTGCTGCGCGAGCACGGCGTGGTCGACGTGGAGCCGTACCGGAAGCTCGGTCGGAACCAGCTGCGGTTCGGGCTCTTCCCGGCGGTGCCGCTCGCCGACGTCGAGGCGCTGACGGCCTGCGTCGACCACGTGGTCGAGGCCCTCGCCTGAGCAGCCCGCCGGTTCTCCCCGCCGAGAGTGCGGTTCGGACCCACCCGGAGTGCGGTTCGAACCCGCCGAGAGTGCGGTTCGAACCCGTCGAGAGTGCGGTTCGGGCCCGCCCAGAGTGCGGTCGGGAAGGCCCCGACCGCACTCTCGGTGACCACCGACCGCACTCTCGGTGACCAGGGGGCTAGCTGGACTCGCGTCCCTCCTCGGCGGCCCGGGCCGCGCGCTCGCGCGGCCCCTCGTAGGTGAGATGGCGGGGCGCCGCACGGTCGTAGCCCACCCGCACGTCCCACGCGCGCCGGACCCACAGCGCGGCGATCGCAGCCACGAGGATCGAGGGCACGGCGCCCACGAGGATCGACTCGCGGGCACCGAGCACCTCCGCGATCCATCCCACGAGCGGCGCCCCGAACGGCCCCGTGCCGAGCAGCACCATCATGTACAGGCTCATCACGCGCCCCCGGTAGGCGGGGTCGGTCGACGTCTGCACCGTGGCGTTGGCCGAGGTGAGCATCGTCAGCACCGTGAACCCGACCGGCACGAGCGAGGCGGCGAACCACCAGAAGGTGGGCGCGAGCGCGGAGAGGAACGAGGCGACGCCGAACGCGAACGCGGCGAGGATGACCGTCCGCACCCGGGGGTTGCGGCGCCTCGTGGCCATGAGGGCCCCCAGCAGGGACCCCACGGCCATGATCGAGCCGAGGACGCCGAACTCCTCGGGGCCCCGGCCGAAGATCTGCCGGGCCATCACCCCCTGGGTGACCGCCTGGTTCATGCCGAGGCTGGACACGACGCCGACGGTGACGAGCACGATGACGAGGTCGGATCGGTGCCGGACGTAGGCCAGGCCCTCGCGGAACTGGCCGCGCGCCCGCGGCACCACCACGCGCGGCACGAGCTCGTCGACCCGCATGAACGTCAGCGCGAGGATGGTCGCGCCGAAGAGCACGCCGTTCGCGATGAACACCCAGCCGGTCCCGACCCACGCGATCGCGAGTCCCGCGAGGGCGGGGCCGGCCATGCGGGCGAGGTTGAACGACGTCGAGTTCAGGCCCACCGCGTTCGGCAGGTCCGCCGGCTGGACCATGTCCGAGACGAACGTCTGCCGCACGGGGCCGTCGAACGCCGAGGCACAGCCGAGCGCGAACGCGAACCCGTACACCATCCACAGCTCGACCGCCCCGGTGAGGACGAGAGCGCCGAGACAGAGCGCGAGGATGCCCATCGAGCCCTGCGTGACCATGAGCATGCGGCGCCGGTCGACCCGGTCGGCGTTCACCCCCGCGATCGGGCTGAGCAGCAGCGCCGGGAGGAACTGGAGCCCGGTGACGATGCCCATGGCGATGCCGGAGTCGTCGGTCAGCTCGGTGAGGACGAGCCAGCCCTGCGCGACGCGCTGCGCCCACGTGCCCGTGTTGGCGACCATCGACCCGAAGAACCACAGCCGGTAGTTGAAGTAGCCCAGCGAGTGGAACGTCGAGCCGAGGAACCCGCGCCTCGGGCCCGTGGACGCTGCCGTCATCTATCCATCAGACCGAGCATGGCCAACAGGTCCTGGAATGGCTCGAGCGCGAAGTAGATCGCGAACGCGACGACGACGCCCCACATGAGCGGGTGCACCTTCCGCGCCTGCCCCGTGGTCGTCATGAGGATCGCGTACGCGACGACGCCGACGCCGATGCCGACCGCGATCGAGTAGGAGAACGGCATGAAGATGATCGTGAGGAACGCCGGGATCGCGAGCGACAGGTTCTTCCAGGGGATCTCGACGACCTGCTGCATCATGAGGAAGCCGACGACGACGAGCGCCGGGGTGGCCGCTTCGTACGGGACCGCCTCGGCGAGCGGCGACAGGAACGTGGCCAGCAGGAAGCACACACCCGTGACGACCGAGGCCAGGCCGGTGCGGGCACCGTCGCCGACGCCCGCCGCGGACTCGACGAACGAGGTGTTCGAGGAGACGCCGCCCGCGCCGCCGGCCGCGGCGGCGATCGAGTCGATGACGAGGATCCGGCGCGTGGCGGGCGGGTTGCCCTGCTCGTCGAGCAGGTCGCCCTCGGCCGCGACGGCGACCATCGTGCCCATCGTGTCGAAGAAGTCGGCGAGCATGATCGAGAAGATGAGGACGAGGACGGCGACGATGCCGATCTTCTCGAAGGCGCCGAACAGGGAGAACTCGCCGAGCGTGGCGAAGTCGGGGACCTGGACGATGCTGCCCTCGATCGACGGGACCGTCAGTCCCCAGCCGCCGGGGTTGGCGCCGTCGGGCGTCTGCGTGCCCTGGCTCGAGATCGCCTCGACGATCGCTGCCACCGCGGTGGCGACCACGATGCCGATGAGGAGCGCGCCGCGCACCTTGCGGGCCATGAGGACGAGGATGAGGACGAGCCCGAGGACGAAGACCACCAACGGCCAGGAGGCGATCGAGCCGCCGATGCCGAACTCCAGGGGCGTCCCGGCGCCGGGTCGGACGATGCCCGCGTTGACCACGCCGATGAGCGCGATGAACAGGCCGATACCCACCGAGATGCCGGTCTTGAGCGAGGGCGGGACGGCGCGGAAGATCGCCTCGCGCAGCCCGGTGAGCACGAGGATGAGGATGACGATGCCCTCGAGGACGATGAGGCCCATCGCATCGCCCCAGGTCATGCCCTCCATGCCGACGATCGTGTAGGCGAGCAGCGCGTTGATGCCCAGCCCGGCGGCGACGGCGAGCGGGAAGTTCGCGACCGACCCCATGAGGATCGACATCACGCCGGCCACCAGGGCGGTGCCCGCCGCGATCGCGGCGAAGTTCGCGCCCTCGGTCCCGCCGCCGAGGTACTGGCCGGTGGAGTCCGGCGTCGACAGGATGATCGGGTTGAGCACGATGATGTAGCACATCGCGAAGAAGGTGACGAGGCCACCGCGGACCTCGCGCCAGGGGGTCGAGCCGCGCTCCCGGATCCTGAAGAGGCGCTCGAGCAGGTTGTCCGCCGGTACTGGGTCTGCGCGGCCGGAGGTGGGCTCCGGGGCGGTCGCGTCTGCGTCGGGGGTCACAGTCGGTCATTATGGACGCCGCGGGCCGTTCCCCATAGCCCATGCCCACAGTAGGTGCCTGGAGTGGCGCCGTCCGGTGCCCGGCCACCCGTAGCCCGACGGAGGATGTCGACGTGAAGATGCTGGTCACGAACCGTTCCGACCTCGACCTGAAGGTCCCGGACGGGGTCACCGTGGTCCCCCTGCGGGAGGGCCGCGAGGTCCCGGCCGAGGACCGGGACGCCGAGGCGGTCGTCGCCTGGGGGACGCCGACGCTGCTCGCCTCGGTCGCCGCCGACCTGCCGCGGCTGCGCTGGGTGCAGTCGCTCGCGGCCGGCACCGACATGTTCGAGGCCGCGGGGCTGCCCGACGACGTCGCGCTCACCTCCGGGCGCGGGCTGCACGACGCCACCGTCTCCGAGCACGCCGTCACCCTCGCGCTCACGCTGGTCCGGCGGATGCCGCAGCTGCTCGCGGCCCAGCGGGAGTCGCGCTGGGCGGACGAGCTGAGGCGCCCGCGCGCGATCCAGCCGCCCGAGCGGGTCGCCTCCCTCATCGACGCGCGCGTCCTCGTCTGGGGCTTCGGGTCGATCGGTCAGCACCTCGCCGGCATCCTCGCGGCGCTGGGGGCGCGGGTGCGCGGCGTGGCGCGCACGGCGGGCGTGCGCGCCGGGTTCCCGGTGGTCGACGAGGACGGGCTGGACGAGGCGCTGACCGAGACCGACGTCCTGGTGATGATCCTGCCCTCGACCGACGCGACGGACCGCGCGCTCGACGCGCGTCGGATCGACCAGCTGCCCGACCGGGCGATCGTCGTCAACGTGGGCCGCGGCTCGACGCTCGACGAGGACGCCCTCGTCGATGCCCTCGAGGCCGGCAGGCTCGCCGGCGCCGGGCTCGACGTCAGCGCCGAGGAGCCCCTGCCCGCGGACTCCCGGCTGTGGACCGCGCCGAACCTCGTCTACACGCCGCACGTGGCCGGGTACCGCGCGCACGGCGGCAAGGAGCTCATCGAGCACAATCTGGGCGCGCTGCTGGCCGGTGACCTCGGCGGGATGCGCAACCTCGTCGAGCGCTGACCTCCCCCACCGCCCTCGACGAGTGAGCGGGAATCTGTCTCTACGTCGAGACAGATTCCCGCTCACTCGTCCTGCAGAGCTCTCTCCGGCAGAACTCGCCGGACAGAATCCCGCTCACTCGTCCGGCAGAATCCCGCTCACTCGTCGAGGCGGGTCGGCAGCGAGCCGTCCGGGCGCAGGCCCGCCGCGCGCCGGGTCGACCGGTTCGCGTGCACGGAGTAGCGCGGCAGCCACCGCCGCTGCACACCGATCGACACGGCGGCCACGGCGGAGGTGACCCACACGGCGACCGCGAGCGAGCCGAGCGCCGGGCCGGCGGCGAGCACGAGCGGGCTGGCGGCCGCGCCGAGGTCGCCCTGGAGCCGCCACGCCGCGAGGAACTGGGCCTGGCCGTCGGCGGGCGCGGCGTCGGACCCGATGGTCATGAGGATCCCCGATGTGATCCCGTTGCCGATGCCGAGCACCAGACCGGCCGCGCCGAGCTGGCCCGCCGTGCCCGTCAGCGGGATCGCCGCGAGCGCGAGCCCCATGATCGCCATGCCGGGCACGCCGACCCACAGGCGCCCGAAGCGGTCCATCACCTGCCCGCACGGGTAGAACAGCAGCATGTCCATGCCGGCGGCGACGCCGAAGATCACCGACGTGGTCGCGCCGTCGAGGCCGATGTGCTCCGCCCAGATCGGCAGGACCGTCTGCCGTGCCCCGCGCACCGCCGCGATGGTCACCGCGACCGCGCCGAGGCGGACCAGCACCGCCCGGTGCCGGCCGACGACCGCGCGCATCGACTGCCGTCCGGCGCCGTGCGGTGCCGGGCTCGGGCGGTCGGCGGCGCTCCCGCCGGCGGCGAGGACGACGACGACGGCGAGCAGCGACGTCACGGCACCGACCGCGAACGCCCAGCGGGTCGAGGCGGCCAGCAGCACGGCGGCCCCGACGAACGGGCCGACGAACAGGCCGGCCCGGAAGACCCCGGCGATGGTGGACAGGACGCGTGCCCGGCGCTGCGGCGCCGTCGTGGACGTGAGGTACGCGTGGCGGGCGATCGCGAACACGGACTGCGCCCCGCCGAGGAGGAGGGCCGCCGCGCCGAGGACGACCACCGACCCGGCGGCCACCCCCAGGACGAACCCGACGACGGCGACGAGCCCGGCGACGACCATCGCCCACCGGTCGCCGACGCGGGCGGTGAGCCCGCCGGCGGGCAGGTCGGCGAGGATCTGCCCGACCGGCACGAGCGCGGCCAGCAGGCTCGCGACGCCGAGCGAGGCGCCGAGGTCGGTGGCGCGCGTGACGACGATCGGCAGTGCGGCGCCCACGCCCACCTCGAGGAGGAAGGTGGGCACCATCGCGCCGAGGACGATCGGGCGGAACGGGAACATCGGGCCGTCCGCGGCGGCCGGTGCCGCGGGCGTGCTCACCGCGGGAAGTCGTCGACCATGACGGCGATGTCGTCCGCCGTGTACAGCTCGTTGATCTGCGCGTCGTTGGCGCCGCCGTACCCGTTGGACTCGAACAGCCCGGTCTGCCACGGCCGCTCGATCTCCCGGAAGTCCCGGGGCCGGTTGTGAACCTGCCGCACTCGGACACCGGTGCGCAGCGAGTGCCAGTGCAGCCAGATGTCGTCGGCCTTGGGGCAGCGCTCGGTGAACTCGGTGCCCGAGGCCCTGAGCGCGGCCAGCATGGCCGGCGGGTGCAGGACCCCCGAGACGCCCGTGGCGAAGTGGCGGTGCGAGGCCTGGGTGGAGCGCACCGGGTGCCAGGTGAGGTACGGCGTGAGGATGCGGCCCTGGAGACGCACGCGGTGGGCGCGCATGGCGATGACGTCGTCCGGGTGCTGGGAGTGGACGCCCCAGATCTGCTCGAGCCACCGGTAGGGGTAGATGACGTCGTCGTCGGCCGTGACGAGCGGGAGGTCGTGGCTCTCCCGGCTCGCGACGTACGGGTAGTACTTCTTGTGCGGCCCGTAGTCCTCGCACGGGAGGAGCTCGACGCCGCGCGCCACGAGGCGCCGCAGGGCCTGCGGCGGGTCCTGGAGCACCTCGGGCTCGTCGACCCACAGGATGAGTCGGGCGGGGCGCACGGAGCCGCGGGCGATGGACTCCAGGGCGAGGTAGGCGGTGCGGCGCAGGCGCTTGCCGTAGCTGGTCATCGACACGACGACGGGTACGGAGCCCACCGCCGGCTCGTCCCGGTCGACGACGTTGCGCAGGCCGAGGCGGATCTCGTGCCCGGTGGCGGTCCAGCGGTGCCGGATGAAGCCGCCGGCCCAGCCGGCGACGTTCTTCAGCGCGAGGCGCTGGCGCTCCTGCTCCTGGGCCTGCCAGTCCTGGGAGTCCGTCACCGGGGGTCCGGCCCCGCCTGCCCGCCGTCGGGATCCGTCTCGTCGTCGCCCGTCGGCTCGGCGTCGTCCGCCGACTCCTCGGGGAGCGGGTTGAGCGGCGGAAGGACGATGAGGTCCATCTCGTCGCGCACCGGCGGGGTCGCGTCCCACAGCGCGGCGGGCGCCTGCTCGGTGGTCTCGGAGTGGGCGCCGCAGCCGTGGTCGAGGGAGACGACCCGGCCGTCGTCGGGCGACCACTCGTTCGCGCAGACGCCGAACATCGTCCGGGCGGAGCCGGCGAGGTGCAGGAAGAACCCGCACGAGGAGCACGACGCCGCGGCGTTCTTCGCCGGGGCGGCGTTCGGGCCGGACGCGCCGTCGTACCAGCGCTGCATGGCCTCCTCGCGGCCGCGCGGGGACAGCACCCTGGCCCGCCCCAGCCCCAGCTCGTGGACGGCCTGCCGGTCGGCGTCGTCCTCGTCACCGGTGAACTCGTAGCCCTGGACGAGACGGTCGTCCTCGGCCACGTACGGCAGGACGTCGTTCGTCCCGAGGTCCCCCGGGCGCAGCCGGTCGGCCCACGGCACCCACTCGGGGGCGAGCAGGGCGCCCTCGCCGGGCACGAGCTCGACCTCGCTCACGCTCGGGGTGCGACCGCGCGGCACGCGCGCGACGGTCACGGACCAGCGCCAACCGAGGTAGCCCGGGACGGCGGAGGCGAAGTAGTGGGTGCCCACCCGGTCGGCGAGCAGCTCGAAGCCCAGATGGTCGCCCACGTGACCGCCGACGGCGACGTCCTCGGCCGCCGATCGTGCGACCTCGACGGCTCCGGCGAGGACCTGATCCTTCACGGGGGCGCGGGTCGCGCGGGCAGCAGACACCCCGACAGTCTAGGCGTCGTACCGTGCGCGCACGGTTCGCGGCCCGGCAGACCGGGCCCGGCCGGCATGGGGTCGGTCACCCCGGAGCGCCGGGGCCGAGTCCCCCGGCCCGAGGGCGGGCCGCCGCGAGCCCGGGCGGTCCCGGTCCGGCGGCGAGCAGGAGCGGCGCCGTCAGGCGTCGAACTGGTCGGCCACCGCGCGGAGCATCGCGGCGAGCTTCGCGCCGTTGTCCGGGTAGCGGCCACGGTTGAGCGAGCTCGAGGCCCGGTCGAGGGTCCGGATGAGGTCCTCGACGATCGTCGCCATGTCCTCGGCCGGACGGCGGTGCGCCTTGGCGACCGACGGCGGCGCCTCGAGGACCGTCACCGACAGGGCCTGCGGGCCGCGCCGTCCGTCGGCCACGCCGTAGTCGACGCGCGCGCCCGCGCGCGGGCTGGCGCCGGCGGGCATGGCGGAGGCATGCAGGAAGACCTCGGAGCCGTCGTCTCCGGCGATGAAGCCGAACCCCTTGTCGGGGTCGTAGAACTTGACCTTGCCGGTGGGCACCGCGGAACCTCATTCGTCGCTCGGGGCCGATCGCGTCGGCGTGCGGGGGGTCGGGCCTGCCTCGGCCCGGCGTGGTGATGATACCCGTGGCTCCCGACCTTTCGCCGCGCCGAGCGGTACGCGTCACGGCGCGGGTCCGTCCGCCCGCGGCGGACCGGGGAGTCCGCTCGTTGCGACGGCGGCCGCAGCACGACAAGATCGACTGGTGAGACCTGCCTCTCGTCGCCCCCGTCCCCTCGCCGCCACGCTCGGCGTCGCCGCGCTCACCCTCGGACCCGTGCTGCTCGCGAGCCCCGCCTGGGCGACCGACCCGTCGAACCTCCCCGACGGCGTGCTCGACGAGGCGGACGTCCTCAGCGACGGCGAGGAGGCCGAGCTCGAGGCGCTGTACCAGGAGATCGAGGCCGAGCACGACGTCCAGCCGTTCATCGCCTACGTGTCCGACTTCGGCGGGCTGGAGGCGCAGAGGTGGGCGGAGGAGGCCGCGCAGATGTCGAACATGGGCGACGACGAGGTCCTCCTCGCGGTCGCCGTCGACGAGTCCGCGTACGGGGTCGTCGTCGGGCCGAACGCTCCCGTCTCCGAGGGTGACGCGCGGCAGGTCGTCGACGGCGACGTCGCCGACCACTTCAACGCCGGCCAGTGGTCCGAGCTCGGCACCGCCTGGGGCGAGGGGCTCGGCGACGCCACGGGCGGGATCGGGATCGGGACCGTGCTCGTCGGCGGCATCGTCGTCGTGGCCGTCGGTGCGGTCGGGTTCGCCGCCTGGCGCCGGAAGACCGGGAAGAGCGGCGTCAAGGACCCCCTCGAGAACCTGCCCGAGGGCCACCCGGCCCGCCTGCCCCTGCCCGAGCTGCGCAACGAGGCCGGGTCCGCGCTGGTGGGCGCGGACGACGCCGTGCGCTCGTCCGCCGCGGAGCTCGAGTTCGCCAAGGCCCAGTTCGGCCTGCGCCGCACCGACGAGTTCACCGAGGCGCTCGCCGCCGCGCAGAAGGCCGTCGACCAGGCGTTCCAGGCCCGGCGCACCCTCGACGACGAGCACCCGGAGACCGAGAGCGAGGAGCGTCGGCTGCTGCTGCGCATCCTCGACCGCACCGACCTCGTGCGCACCACGCTCAGCGCCCAGCAGGAGGAGTTCGAACGGCTGCGCAACATCGAGTCCCGGGTCGAGCAGGTCCTCGAGGAGACCCGCACGCGTGCGGAGGAGGTCAGGGCCGACGTCGAGAACTCCCGCATCCACCTGCGGGCGCTCACCGACCGGTACCCGGCGAGCGCCCTGGCCTCGGTCAGGGAGGACCCGGAGCAGGCCGAGCAGCTCATCGACTCCGCGCTGCGCAGCGTCGACGAGGGGCTCGCGACCGCCGCGCGCAACCGCCGGGCGGCCGTCACGCACGCCCGGGTCGCCGAGGAGGCCGTCCACCAGGCCGCCGAGCTCGCCGACCGCGTGATCGGCGCCGGCAAGGAGCTCGAGCACGCGTCAGCGAACCTCGCCAAGGCCCTGTCCTCGATCTCCTCCGACGTCGAGGACGCCGACCGTCTCGCCCCCGACAACCCCGGGGTCCGCTCCGCCCGGGAGGAGGCGGTCGCCGCGATCGCGCAGGGCGAGGCGGCCCGGCAGGGCGGCGACCCGCTGGCGGCGCTCGACCGGCTCTCGACCGCCGAGAACGCCATCGACGAGGTGCTCGCCCCGATGCGCGAGCGCGCCGAGGTGGTCCGCCGCAACCGTGCGACCGCCGCGGGGCGGATCGAGGCCGCGGAGCACCTGAGGCGCTCGGTCGACCAGCTGATCAGCACCCGGCGCGGCGCCGTCGGCCAGCACGCCCGCAGCCAGCTGCACGGCGCGGAGGACGAGATCGCGCGCGCCCGCTCGCTGCTCGACTCCGCGCCCGACGAGTCGGTCCGGGCGGCCGCCCGCGCGCAGTCGATGCTGCGCGAGGCGCAGCAGGACGTCGAGCGCGACCTCGCGTCGCTGCAGATGGGCTCCGGCCTCGGCGGGCACAACCCGTACGGCCGCGGCTACCACCCCCGGCGGGGCGGGGTCGACGTCGGCTCGCTGGTCATCGGCGGGATCATCGGCGGCCTGCTCGGCGGCGGCAACGATCACCACGGCGGCTGGGGCGGTGGCGGCTTCGGCGGAGGCTTCGGTGGCGGCTTCGGCGGAGGCGGCGGTGGTGGCGGCAGCTTCGGCGGCCGCTTCTGACCCGCGCGTGGCCGACCCGCCGGGACCACATGGACGGCCAGCCGGGCACCCGGCCGGCCGAAAAGACGACGTCGCGCACGCGGCGTGGCACGACGACAACCGCGAGAACCAGGAACTGAGGAGTTCACATGGCTGAGAAGCAAAGCATCCTCGGGCGCATCGCCCAGCTCACCCGCGCGAACGTCAACGCGCTGCTGGACCGCGCCGAGGACCCGCAGAAGATGCTGGACCAGATGGTGCGCGACTACACGAGCTCCATCAAGGAGGCCGAGGACGCCGTCGCCGTGACCATCGGCAACCTGCGCCTCGCCGAGCGCGACTACGACGAGGACGTGCGAGACGCCCGCGACTGGGGCCAGAAGGCCATGGCGGCGTCGAACAAGGCCGAGGAGCTGCGGTCCTCCGGCGACTCCGCGGGCGCGGCGAAGTTCGACAACCTCGCCAAGATCGCGCTCAACAAGCAGATCACGGCCGAGGGCGAGGCCCAGTCCGCGAAGCCGATGATCGACTCGCAGAACGAGGTCGTCGAGAAGCTCAAGGCCGGCCTGGTCCAGATGCGCGGCAAGCTCGACGAGCTCAAGGGCAAGCGCGACCAGCTCGTGGCGCGCCAGAAGTCCGCGGCCGCGCAGAAGCAGGTCCAGGGCGCGATCTCCTCGATCAACGTGCTCGACCCGACCAGCGAGATCTCCCGCTTCGAGGACCAGGTCCGCCGCGAGGAGGCGTACGTCGCCGGTCAGGCCGAGATCACCGCCGGCTCGATGGAGGACCAGTTCGCCGAGCTGGCCGACCACAGCAAGGACATGGAGATCGACGCGCGCCTCGCCGCCCTCAAGGCCGGCCGGTCGCCGCAGGCGATCACGGCGGAGTCCGACGACGCCGGCGAGTACGTCCCGGGCCAGACGTCCGCGGACCCGCACGCCGAGGACCGCACGGCCTACTGATCCTGCTCCCGCTCGACCGCGGGCCGAGATCTCCCGGAGCGCCCGTGACCGCGATGGTCACGGGCGCTCCGGCATCCGAGGGCGCCGGAGCGCCCGATCGTCGAAACGGTTGTCGACCGTCCTCATTCTTGTGACACTGTCGCCGTAAGTGGCGCGCGGGGTGCGCATCCGTCCGGCGCGGTCGCTCGGCGGCGGGCCCGTCCGTCGCAGTCACGGACGACCGACGAGGAGATCGACGCACGATGAAGACCCGCACGTCCCGACTCACCCAGGCCCTCACGGTCGCGGCGACGGTGACGCTCACGCTGGCCGGCTGCTCGGGCGGCGACGACGAGGCGGACCCGATCCGGGTCGGCGCGGTCAGCTCGATCACCGGTCCCGCACCGTTCCCGGAGGTGCCCGCAGCGGCCGCTGCCGTCTTCGAGCGCGTCAACGCCGAGGGCGGCATCGACGGACGCATGATCGAGCTCGTCTCGGAGGACGACGGCGCCGACCCCGCCCAGGCGAGCCAGGCCGCGCGGCGTCTCGTCGACGAGAGCGGGGTCGTGGCCTTCGCCGGCTCGGCGAGCCTCGTCGAGTGCAGCGCGAACGCCGCGTTCTACGCGCAGCGCGACGTCGTCGCCCTCTCGGGGACCGGCGTGGAGCCCTCGTGCTTCGAGTCGTCCCACATCGCGCCGGTCAACAACGGCACCATCCGCGGCTACGAGGCGCTCCTCCACTTCGCGTCCGAGGACCTCGGGCACGACAGCGTCTGCCCGGTCATCCAGGAGAGCGCCGGACTGACCGAGCCCTACCTCGAGCTCATCGACCGGTGGGAGCAGGGGACCGGCTCCGAGGCGCCCCACATCGACACCTCGGTGGTGCTCGGCGACGACCCGACGCCGGCGATCCTCGCCGTGCGGGACGCGGGCTGCGAGGCGGTCGTGTTCAACTCGAACGAGCCCGTCGCGGTCGCCTTCATGAACACCGTCGACCAGCAGGGGCTGCTCGACGAGATCGACTGGCTGACGCTGACCTCGGCCTACAGCGAGGACGTGCACGACGCACTGGCGGAGCAGGGCACGCTCGGCCTCTACGCGAACTCCGAGTTCCTGCCGTTCACGAGCGACGACCCGGAGCTCGAGGACTGGCGTACGACGCTCACCGACGCCGACGTCCCCCTCACGTCCCTGTCCATGGGCGGGTACGTGGCCGCGGAGATCCTCGTCGAGGTGCTCGAGGGCATCGACGGCGACATCACCAACGAGTCGGTCACGGCCGCCTTCCGCGACCTCGACGAGGTGGAGCATCCGCTCATGGGTATGCCCTTCACGTTCGGCGACGCGACCGCGCACAACCCCAACCGCTCGAGCATGATGGTCCAGGCCGCCGAGGACGGGTGGGAGACCGTCAGCGACTGGGTGCGCCTGCCGTGACAGCGGCGCCCCGGCCACGGGAGACCGTGGCGGTCCGGACCACCTGATGCTCGACGGCGTCGTCTCGGGCCTCGTGTCCGGCTCCGCCTACGCGATCCTCGCGGTCTGCGTGGTGGTGCTGTATCGCCTGGTCGGGGTGCTGAACTTCGGTCAGGCGGCCCTCGGCGCCGTCGGGGCCTACCTCTGCTACGGGCTCCTGGGCACCGGGGTGCCGCTCCCCCTCGCGGCGCTCGGCGGCCTCGCGGTCTCCGGCGTCGTCGCCGGTCTCGCCGGCTGGGTGATGGCGCGCTGGTTCGCCGAGCCGTCCCAGACGGTGCGGTCCGTCGTCACCGTCGTGCTCCTCGTCGTGCTCCTCACGGCGGGCTTCCGCATGTTCGGCGACTCGCCCCGCGTGATGCCGAGCATCGTCCCGGACAGCACGTTCGACGTCGCCGGGGTACGGATCTCGCTCACCACGGTGGTCGCGCTGGCGCTCACCGTGCTCGTCGCCGCGGCCCTGTCCCTGCTGCTGCGCCACTCGCAGATCGGTCTGCGCCTCGAGGCCATGTCCGAGCGCCCCACGACCGTGCAGCTGCTCGGCGTGAACTCGCGCCGGCTCGCCGTGATCGTGTGGGCCACCACCGGGGTGCTCTCCACCCTCGCGCTCCTGCTCGTCGCCCCGACCCGCAACCCCACCTTCGAGTCGATGTCGTTCCTCGTGGTGCCCGCGCTGGCGGCGGCGCTGCTCGGCGCGTTCAGCCGGGTGTGGGTCGCCGTCGCCGGCGGCCTCGCCGTCGGGGCGGTCGAGGGGGCCGGCGCCCGGATCGACGCGCTCGCCGAGTACCGCGGCGCGATCCCGTTCGTCGTCATCGCCGTCGCGCTCGTGTGGCTGCGCAGGAGAGAGGTCTGGGATGCGCCTCGCTGAACCACGGGCCCTCACCGTGATCGGTTTCGTCCTCACGCTGATCACGCTCGGTCTGATCCTGCCCGTGTACTGGGTCTACCTGCTGAGCACCGTTGCGCTCACCGCGCTCGTCGCGCGCAGCGTCGGGGTGCTCACCAACCAGGCGGGGCTCCTCACGCTGTGCCAGATGTCGTTCGCGGCGATCGGCGGCTGGGTGACGTCCTGGCTCGCCCTGTCCTGGCCCGGCCTCCCGTTCCCGCTCCTCGTGCTCACCGGCGGCCTCACCGCCGCGCCGGTCGGGCTCGTCGTCGGGCTGGCCACCACCCGCATCCGCGGGGTCGAGCTCGCGGTCGTCACCCTCGGGTTCGCCACCGCGCTCGACCTGGTGCTGCGGCAGGGGAGCTTCCCCGGCGTCGGCTCGGGCACGCCCGTGCTCCCCGCCGCACCCTTCGACGACCCGATCTGGTTCTACGCCCTGTGCTGGGCCCTGCTCGTCCTCGCGCAGGTGGCCCTCTCGGCGGTGGGGCGCACGGCCCACGGTCTCGGGTGGTCCGCGGTCCGGGAGAGCGAGCGCGCGGCCGCGGCCCTCGGGGTGCGGGTCGGCGCTGCGAAGGCGAGCGCCTTCATGTGGGCCGCCCTGCTCGCGGGCCTGGCGGGCGGGCTGCTCGCCGGGCAGTACGGGCTGCTGACCACGGCCGTCTTCTCGCCGATGACCTCGATGGTCCACCTGGTGACCGCGGTGCTCTGCGGCGCGTCGATCTTCGGCGGCGCGGTGCTCGCGGGGGTGTTCTCGGTGTTCATCCCCGAGCTCCTGCGGCGCGTGGGCCTCCCGCTCGACACCGCCGACGCCCTCCTCGCGCTCGGCGCCTTCGAGATCCTGCGCAAGGGCGGCGGCGGCCTGATGGAGCAGCTGGACGACCGCCTCGGCGCCCGCGCCGTGCGCGGCATGCGCCTCACGTGCGACCTTCCGCCGGCAGACGATCCCGCGCCTGCTCCCGGTGGTGGCGCGCCGTCCGACGCCACCGGTGCCGCACACGTGGCGGACCCGACCGACGACGCCACGGCCCCGACGACCCGCACGGCCGGCACCCCCGGTTCCGACGGCCTCCCCCGCCTCGCGGTCCGGGGCCTCACCGTCACCCTCGGTACCGCCCGGGTCCTCGACGACGTCGACCTCGAGGTGACCGGCCCCGGCGTGCACGCGCTCATCGGCTCGAACGGCGCGGGGAAGTCCACGCTCGTCGACGCGGTCACCGGCTTCCTGGCCGCCTACCGGGGCGAGGTCCGGCTCGACGGCGAGCGGGTCGACGACGCGTCGGCCCGCGACCGGGCCCGGCTCGGCATCCGACGGACGTTCCAGCACGGCCACGCGATCGACAGGCTCACCGTCGGCGAGTACCTGCGGCTCGCCGCCGGGGGGCGAGACACGGACCGGGTCTCCGCCGTCGCGGAGTTCCTCGGACTCCCCGACGCCGCGGTGCCGATCCGGCTGATGGACGCCGGCTCGCGCCGCATCCTCGAGATCGGCGGCGCCCTGGCCTCCGGCCCCCGCGTGCTGCTCCTGGACGAGCCCGCCGCCGGCCTCGGCGAGACCGAGAGCCGCGCGCTCGCGGAGCGGGTACGACGCCTCCCCGCCGAGCTCGGCTGCGCCACGCTGCTCATCGAGCACGACATGGGGTTCGTGCGGGCGGCGGCGAGCACCGCCACCGCGCTCGACGACGGGCGCCTCATCGCCTCGGGCCCCGTGGCCGACGTGCTGGACGACCCGCGGGTGGTCGCCGCCTACCTGGGGACGACGACATGACCGACGAGCTGAGGGTGGAGTCGCTCACCGTGCGCCGCGGCGACCTCACCATCTGCCGGGACGTCGACCTCGTCGTCCCCCGCGGCGAGATCACCGTGCTGCTCGGCCCGAACGGCGCCGGCCGGTCCACCCTGCTCGACGGGATCGCCGGCGTGCTCCCCTCGGCCTCCGGCACGATCTCGCTCGGCGGCCGGCGGATCGACGCGCTCCCGATCCACCGCCGGGCGGCGGCCGGGCTCGCGTACGTCGAGCAGGGCCGCAGCGTGTTCTCCCGGCTCACGGTGACGCAGAACCTGGTCGTCGCGGACCGCTCGAGGCGCACGCTCGATCGGGCGTTCGACCTCTTCCCCCGGCTCGCGCTCCGGCGCGACGTCCGGGCCGGCCTGCTCTCCGGCGGCGAGCAGCAGATGCTCGTCGTCGCGCGCGCCCTCGCGACCCGCCCGACGATCCTCATGGTCGACGAGCTCTCGCTCGGCCTGGCCCCGCAGGCAGTGCGCACGCTCGTGGACGCCCTCGTCGAGCTCGCCGGCTCCGGCATGGGGATCCTGCTCGTCGAGCAGTTCGTCGAGATCGCGCTCGGCGTGGGGTCGGTCGCTCACGTCATGCATCGGGGCCGGATCGTGCGGACCGAGAGCTGCTCCGCGCTGCGCGAGGAGCGGTCCTCGGTGCTCTCCCCCTACTACCTCGGCGACGGGGGCGCGGGACACCCTGGTGCCACCGAGCCCGATGTGCGTGGCGAGGACCCGACCACCACGTAGCCCGATGCGGAGGCGGAGCCCCCGCGCAGCGCGGGACCGCACAAGTCGTCCATCATGTGAGACGCCACGCCGGGTGGTTCCCACGTGCCCGGATGTGTGCTCCTATTGAAACGTCAACTTTCTCGGTCCGCGCCGCGGACCCGATCCGGGAGCAGCGTTGGGCAACCTCTGGCACCTCACGTCGCGGCTCGACGTCGACCTCGTGCGACGCTCGACCTGCTCGTGTCGGCCCGTGCCCTCCCGGCCGGTCGCCTGACCCGCCGCTGACCGCACCGCGCCGTACGACGGCGCCGACCCGCCGGTCCGCGGCCACTCGCGGACCGGCCCCTGGGCCCGGGCCTGCCCCGGCACCCCTCACCTCGAGCGCAGCGCCCCGGCGGCGTGCGCCCGCGCGACGTCGCGCCTGACCTCCCCACGAAAGGCACATCCGTGTCCACCACCTCCACCACCACGCCCGGCCGCCGGCTCAGGCTGCCGTCGTTCGGCACCCAGATCCTCATCGGCCTCGTCGCCGGCGTCCTGCTCGGCTGGATCGCCCTCGAGATCGGCACGGGCGCCGAGGAGGAGCCCAACGCGCTGACGACGACGCTCGACACGATCGGCTCGGTCTTCATCGGGCTGCTGCGCGCGATCGTCCCGCCGCTGGTCTTCCTCGCGATCATCACGTCGATCGCCAACCTGCGCGGCATCGCCAACGCCGCCCGGCTCGCCGCCCAGACCCTCGTCTGGTTCGCGATCACCGCCCTGGTCTCGGTGCTCATCGCCATCGGCCTCGGCCTCGCGCTCCAGCCCGGCAGCAACGCCGGCGTCGACGCCTCGCAGGCGGAGGCCCCCGGCCGCCAGGGCAGCTGGCTCGGCTTCCTCGAGGGCATCGTCCCGGCGAACTTCCTCGGCCTCGAGATCAACGCCGGCGTCCAGACGGCCGCCGACGGCGCGGTCGAGGGCGTGAGCGCGTCGCCGGGCTTCAACGTCCTGCAGATCATCGTCGTCGCGCTCGTCGTCGGGATCGCCGCGCTCAAGGTCGGCGAGAAGGCCGACCCGTTCCTGTCGGTGTCCGCCTCCGTGCTCGCGGTCGTCCAGAAGGTGCTCTGGTGGGTCATCCGCCTCGCCCCGATCGGCACGGTCGGCCTCATCGGCAACGCGATCGCCACGTACGGCTGGAGCTCGATCGCCTCGCTCGGCACCTTCGTGCTCGCGATCTACATCGGGCTGGCGCTCGTCCTGCTCGTCGTCTACCCGGTCGTGCTGAAGTCCCACGGCCTGTCGGTCTCGCGCTACTTCCGCGGGGCCTGGCCGGCGATCCAGCTGGCGTTCGTCTCCCGCTCGTCGATCGGTACCCTGCCGCTCACCCAGCGCGTGACCGAGCGCAACCTCGGTGTCCCTCGCGCGTACTCCTCGTTCGCCGTCCCGCTGGGCGCGACGACGAAGATGGACGGTTGCGCAGCGATCTACCCGGCGATCTCGGCGATCTTCGTCGCCCAGTTCTTCGGTCTCTCGCTCGGGATCACCGACTACCTGCTCATCGTGTTCGTCTCGGTCGTCGGTTCGGCCGCCACGGCCGGCATGACCGGCGCGACGGTCATGCTCACGCTCACCCTGTCCACGGTGGGCCTGCCGCTCGAGGGCGTCGGCCTGCTGCTCGCCGTCGACCCGATCCTCGACATGGGTCGCACGGCCGTCAACGTCGCCGGGCAGGCCCTCGTCCCGACCGTCGTCGCGCACCGCGAGGGCATCCTCGACCGCGCGCAGTACGACGCCGCCGATGCGGAGGACCTCTTCCGCGACGACGAGGACCGGGGCGGGGCGGACTCCGCGGACGGCTCGGCCCCGGATCCGGCGTCGGACGCCGGTGACCGCCGGGGTGGCGACGACCACGGCCGACGGGACGAGGACCGCTCCGTGCTCGTGCACTGACGCTCCCCCGCTCGCCCACCGGGTCACCCACCGTCGAGGTCGTGCCTGGAGCGGCGAGGTCGTGCTTCGCAGGCACGACCTCGCCACCTCACGCACGACCTCGCCGTCGTCGGGAGTCAGGAAGGGCCGGGCAGGGCCGGGCGACCGGGCACCGCGCCGGCCGCCTAACCTGTCCTCATGAGCGACGCCCCCACCACGTACCTCGTCATCGACGGCGAGAACATCGACGCCACACTGGGGGTGAGCATCCTCGGCCACCGGCCGAGCCCGGAGGAGCGGCCGCGCTGGGACCGCGTGCTCACCCACGCCACGGACGCGTGGGGCGCCGAGACCAAGGGCCTGTTCTTCCTCAACGCGACGTCGGGCAACCTCCCGACCTCGTTCATCCAGGCGCTGCTCGCCATGGACTACCGGCCGATCCCGCTGTCGGGAACGACCACCGAGAAGGTCGTCGACATCGGCGTGCAGCGGATGCTCGAGGCGATCCTCGCCCAGGGGCACGGCAACGTGCTGCTCGTCTCCCACGACGGCGACTTCCTCCCGCAGATGGCGGACCTGCTCGACGCCGGGCACCGGGTCGGTGTGCTGGCCTTCCGCGAGTTCCTCAACCACGAGCTCACCGCGCTGACGGGCCGCGGACTGGAGATCTTCGACCTCGAGGACGACGTCCGGGCCTTCACGACGGCGCTGCCCCGGGTCCGTGTCATCCCCCTCGTCTCGTTCGACGCGAGCCAGTTCCTCTAGGCACCGCAGCAGTTCCTCCCGTCACCGCGGGCCGGGGTTCCCAGGTGCCGTCCAGGCTCAGGGGGGATCATGGGTGGCATGCCCACCCTGCCCGGCTCCGGTCCCGCTCCGACGGAGGCCCACCTGCTCGTCGTCGACGACGAGCCGAACATCCGCGAGCTCCTCACGGCGTCCCTGAGGTTCGCCGGCTTCGAGGTCACTCCCGCTGCCGACGGCAACGAGGCGCTGCGCAGGGCGGGCGAGAACCGGCCCGACCTCGTGGTCCTCGACGTCATGCTCCCCGACATGGACGGGTTCACCGTGCTGCGCCGGCTACGCGCCCACGACGAGTCCCTCCCCGTGCTGTTCCTCACCGCTCGCGACGACCTCTCCGACAAGGTGCACGGGCTGACCGTCGGCGGGGACGACTACATCACCAAGCCGTTCAGTCTCGAGGAGGTCGTCGCGCGGATCCGCACGGTCCTGCGCCGGGTCGGCATCACGGGCCCCGAGCAGGACCCGATGCTGCGCTACGCGGACCTCGAGATCGACCAGGACGCCTACGAGGTCCGCCGGGCCGGGGTGCTCGTCAACCTCGCGCCCACCGAGTTCAAGCTGCTGCGCTACCTCCTCGTCAACGCCGAGCGGGTGGTGTCCAAGGCGCAGATCCTCGACCACGTCTGGGAGTACGACTGGCACGGGGAGGCGACGATCGTCGAGTCCTACATCTCCTACCTGCGGCGGAAGATCGACTCGGCCGAGTTCCTCGGGCTCGAGGGTGAGGCGGCCGAGGATCTCGTGCCGCTCATCCACACCCGGCGCAACTTCGGCTACGTGCTGCGCCGCCCGGCCGGCTGATGCACGCGCTCGGACGGCGCCGGGGCACGCCCACGCCCAGGGAGGGCCTGTCCCTGTCGGCACGGCTCGTCGTGGCCACGGTCCTCCTGCTCGGGCTCGGGCTCGGCCTCGCCGGCGCCACCGTGATCGCGGTGCTGCGCAGCCAGCTCGTCGACCAGCTCGACGACAACCTGCACGACACGGTGGACACGATCGCCCAGCAGGATCTCGAGGACCTCCGCTCGGGCGGCGACCAGGTGGTCCCCACCCGGTACGTCGTCAGCATCGCCCTCGAGGGCGAGAGCACGCAGACGGTCGCCCACCCCCGCACGTCGTCGGTGGTGGGTCTGCCCGTCCTGCCCGACGAGCCCACGACCCACCCCACGTCGCTGCGCGGCACCGATCCGGCCGTCACCTGGCGGGCGCTCGCCCTGCCGCTCGTCAACACCGCCGGCGACCAGGTCGGGGTGCTGACGATCTCCACCCCGATGGACGAGCTGTCCGCCACCGTGCAGCAGACGGGCAAGTACGTCGTCCTCATCTCCGTCTCGCTGGTGGTGCTGGGCGCGACCGGCGGGTACCTGCTCATCCGGCACGAGCTGCGCGACCTGCGCGCCATCGAGCGGACGGCGGGAGCGATCGCGGCGGGCGACCTCACACGCCGCGTGGCCCCCGGGGCGCCGGGCACCGAGATCGGCAGCCTGTCCTCGTCCCTGAACTCGATGCTCGCCCAGATCGAGCGGGCGTTCGCGGCCCGCTCCGCGTCCGAGCGACGCATGCGCCGGTTCGTCGCCGACGCCTCCCACGAGCTGCGCACCCCCCTTGCCACGGTCCGGGGCTACGCCGAGCTCCACCGGATGGGCGGCGTGCCGGAGAGCGAGGTGCCGGCGGCGATGGGTCGGATCGAGGCGGAGGCGCGGCGCATGGGCACCCTCGTCGAGGATCTGCTCACGCTCGCCCGGATCGACGAGGACCGGCGCCTCACGCTGTCCGACGTCGACGTCACGGACCTCGCCCGCGACGCCGTGCGCGACCTGCGTGCGCTCGACCCGACCCGCAGGGCCACGCTCCTGCCGCTCCCGGGAGCCTCCGGACCGACGGTCGCACGGGCCGACGCCGACCAGCTGCGCCAGGTCTTCGCCAACCTCGTCGGCAACGCGGTGCGGCACACGCCGGAGGGCACCGACGTCGAGATCCTCGTCGGGCTGCGACGGGCCGATCCCGCCGCTCCCCCGGCCGGTGCGTCGGCCGCTCCCCCGGTAGGTGGGTCGGCGGCTCCTCCCGCGGGTGCGTCGGCCGCTCCCCCGGCCTCAGGATCACCGTCCGGCGGCCCGATCGGCGGCGAGGTCGGCGGCCCGGTGGGCTCGCCGGTCGGCAGTCCCGCACCGGCCGGTGGCCCGCTGCCGGGCGGGGCCGCGCCGGTCGGCGCACACTCACCGGACGGCGGGGCCCCGACCGGCGTCTGGGCCGCCACCGGTCAGCTCGGTCCGCTGCCTGACGGTCGTGGCGACGCCGCACGGACGACCACCGACGACGCCGCACGGGCACGCTCCTCCGACGCGGGCACCGGCGGCCCACACGCAGCAGGCCCCCCGACGGCCGACCCGGCCGCGGCCGGCCGGCCCTCCGGCGACGCCCCCTCGGCCGATGACGACGCACCGCCCCGTGGAACCGACGCACGCGCGGCGTCCCGCGCGGAGGAGCCCGAGCCCACCGTGCCGCGCCAGGCTCTCCGGCGCGGCGGCGACCGGCCGGCCGTCCGGGTGCCCGACCGTCGGCTGCTCGGGCTGCTCGCCGGCCGTTCGGCGTCGTCGGTGCCGACCGCCGCGTTGCCCGAGCACGCCCCGGAGCAGGACGAGATCGTGCTGCGCGTGCAGGACCACGGGCCCGGCATCCCCGCGGAGGAGGCCGGTCGCGTGTTCACGCGCTTCTACCGGATCGACCGGTCCCGTGCCCGGTCCGCCGGCGGGGGCTCCGGGCTGGGGCTGGCGATCGTCGCCTCGGTGGCTGGTGCGCACGGTGGGAGCGCCCGGGTGCTCCCGACGCCCGGCGGAGGTACGACGGTCGAGCTCACGCTGCCCGTCGCGGGCCCGTCGGGCGGGATGCTCACCGGCGACGAGCAGGCCCCCGTCGCGGTCTAGCTCCGTGCGACCGCCCCGGGCCCGCACGGCCCGGGGCGTCCGTCACCACTCGCGGTGCGCGGGGAGCAGCGTGCCCGGGTTGAGCCGGCGGTGCGGGTCGGCCGACCCGAGCAGGCCCACCATGAGCTCGACGCCCGCCTCGGAGATGTCGGCCTCCATCCAGGGCGCGTGGTCCGTTCCCACACCGTGGTGGTGGGACAGGGTGCCGCCGCCGTCGATGAACGACTGCTGGATCGCGGACTTCAGCTGCCAGTACTGCTCGAGCGGGGGCGCGGCGCCGTCGGCGTCGTCGGCCGGGAAGGCGAACGTGAAGTACAGGCACGCACCCGAGTGGTAGCTGTGCGAGAGGTGGCACATGATGTATCCGCGCACGCCGAGGGCGTCGTAGGTCGCGCGCGCGGCGGTGACGGTGCGCTCGTAGATGCCGCGCAGCCTGGCCCAGGGCGCCGCGGTCTCGGAGACGTCGGCGAGCGCCCCCATGTCGAGGAGGAAGTCGCGGATGTAGGGGGTGTCGAACTTCTTCTGGTCATACAGCGCCCCCGGGCCCGTCCCGAGCGGGATGCCCCCGTGCCGGCCGACGATCCTCCCGACGGCCCTGCGCTGGTAGGCGACGTGCTTCGGGGAGCCCTCGTACCCGACGTAGCTGAGGCAGACCTGGTCGAGGTCCCAGCCGCGCCTGGCCAGCAGGTCGAAGATGCCGGTGGAGATCTTGCCCTTGATCCCGGTCTGCGCCTTCTGCGTGGACAGCGAGAACTGGGTCTCGGCCGGGTCGGAGACGCGGGTGATCGAGGGGTGCACGTCCGAGGTCGAGATCTCGCGCATGGCCTCCAGCGCCGAGCCCCAGCTCTGGTACAGGTAGGCGACGACCAGGCGCTTCTCGGGGAGCCGGTGGACGTGGATCCACACCTCGGTGATGACGCCGAGCCGCCCCTCGGAGCCGATGATCATCTCGCGCACCGACGGGCCGGTCGACGTCGACGGCAGCGGTCGCAGCGAGACGACCCGGCCCGGGAGCACCGAGCGCAGCCCGCGGGTGATGTCGGCGATGTCGCCGTACCGGTCGGACTGCATGCCGGAGCTGCGGGTGGCGACCCACCCGCCGAGCGTGGAGTGGCGGAACGAGTCGGGCTGGTGCCCGGACGTCCAGCCCCGGGCCCCGAGCTGCTCCTCCAGGTCCGGGCCGAGGACGCCGGCCTGGACGCGGGCCAGGCCGGAGGTCTCGTCGATCTCGAGGACCTTGTTCATCCGCCCCATGTCGAGCGAGACGACCGGCCGGGTCTCGCCCGGCTCGGGCGTGAGCGAGCCCGAGATGTTGGACCCGCCGCCGAACGGGATGATCACCGCGTCGGCCGCGTCAGCGAGGTCGACGACGGCGCGCACCTCGTCCTCGTCGCCGGGGTACACGACGACGTCGGGCACCCGCGGGAGGTCGCCCGCGCGGACCCGGACGAGGTCCGAGATGCCCTTGCCATAGGTGTGGACGACCCGCTCCATGTCGCCGGTGACGACGTGGGTCTCCCCGACGGCGGCGCGCAGCTCGTCCGCGAGGGCGTCCGGCAGGCGCGGGGCGGGCACCTCGAGGTCCTCGAAGCGGGGCGGCGGCGTGCCGCCCAGGGAGAGGTCGAGGCCGACCTTGTCCAGCACGAAGGGGGCGAAGTTCGGCTTGTTGTCGTGGGTGAACGTCACACCCTCGACTCCCCATCCCCACCACTTCTGGTGCTGGACCTCGGTCATGATGCCTCCTCCTGGCCGTTCCTGCGGCCGACGGTTCCGGTCCCGCGGGCGACGACGACGTCCGGGGTCCGCGCCCGGTACATGGCGGCCACCTGCGCCTGGATGCGCTCGTTGAACTCCCGGATGCGCTCGCCACGGCGCGGACGCAGCGGCCGGCCGATCACGACCTTGAGGTGCGGCCGGCCGCGGGAGACGAAGGACTGCCCCACGGGCATCGCCTCGTGGAAGCCGATGAGCGCCACCGGTATGCAAGGGATGCGGCGCGTGACGCACAGCGCGGCGACGCCCGGCTTGAACCGGGCCATCTCGCCGGTCCGCGACCGGGTGCCCTCGGGGAAGATGAGCAGCGGGACGCCGGCGTCGACGAGGCGTGCGGACAGGCCGGCCTTGCGGCGGTTGCCGGAACGGTCCACCGGGTAGGTGTTGAAGAACAGTGCCGTGAGGACCCGGGTGAGCCGCCTGGTGTAGAACGTGTCGCCGGCGGCGGCGGTGGCGACCCGGCCCGCGTGCTGCCAGGGCATGGTCGCGTGGATGACGGCGGCGTCGAGGTGGGAGCTGTGGTTCGGGGCGACGACGAACGGCCCCCGCACGCCCTGCAGGTTCTCGCGGCCGACGACGTCGATGCGCGTCACCGTGTGCAGGAGCGCGTTGAGCGGCCCCTTCTGGGCGACGACCCGGCCGGCGCGCCAGAAGCCCGAGGTGTACTGCAGCAGGCTCTCGCCGGCGGCGTCGACGAGCCGGCTCGCGGCCTTGCGCGCGGCGAGCGCCGCCTGGTGGGCGTGCTGGCGGGTGGTCGGCGCCGGCGCGGCGGCGTCCCCGTCGTCCGCGCGGTGCATCGGTGCTGCGCTCATCGTCTGCCTCCCTGGATGATGCGGGAGACCGCCCGCACGGCGGCCTTGGGCCCGCGCTCCGCCGCGAAGGCGATGACCTTGTAGCGCAGCGACGGCACCACGCGGTAGTCGCCCTGCTCGGCGGCGTCGAGCGACTCGACGACGACCTGGTCGGGGTCGAGCCACAGGGCGTCCGGGATCTTCCCCGTCGACATCCCGGCCCGCTGGTGGAACTCGGTGCGCACCCACCCGGGCAGCACGCACGTGACGGTGACGCCGGTGCCCTCGAGCTCGGTGGCCAGCGACTCGGCCCAGCTGTTGGTCCACGCCTTGATGGCGGAGTAGTGGCCGGTGGCGATCATGCCGGAGATCGAGCCGATGGGGATGATCACGCCGTGGCCACGCGCGGTCATGGCGCGTGCGGCGGCGGCACCGGTGTCCAGGACGGCCCGGACCATGAGGTCGATCGCGGCGTGGTGCGGTGCCGTGTCCTCGGCCGCGAGCGGCGTGTACAGGCCGTGGCCGGCGTTGGCGACGTAGACCTCGACCGGTCGGTCCTCGTCGGCGAGGCGGCCGCACACGGCGTCGGAGCCCTCGCGGGTGGACAGGTCGGCGACCATCGTCTCGACGTCGACGCCGAGCGCCCCGAGCTCCGCCGCGATGGTCCCGAGGCGGCCCTCGTCGCGGGCGACGAGGACGAGGTCCAGGCCGCGCAGCGCGAGCCGGCGGGCGAAGGCGAGCCCGATGCCGGACGTTCCGCCGGTGACGAGCGCGCGCCCGCGGAGCCGGGCCGTCACGACCGCGTCCCCCGCACGGCGCGCCACACCGGCGCGAGCCGGGACTCGGCGGTGCCGGTCCAGCTGACCACCGGCCAGCGCCGGGCCCGCGCGAACGCGTACAGCGCGGCGTCGGGGTTGACCGCGGTGGGGTTGCCCACGACCTCGAGCCACGGGCGGTCGGCGTAGGCGTCGCCGTACGCGAAGGAGCCCGACAGGTCCCAGCCGTGCTCGCGCGCCGTGCGGTGGAGCCAGGCGGCCCGTGTCTCGCCCACGAGCGGAGAGACCTCGAGGTGCCCGGTCCAGCGTCCGTCGTCGTCGACCTCCATGCGACCGGCGACGATGTGGTCGAACAGGTCGTGCAGGGGCTCGACGAACACGTCGATCTCGCCGGTGACCAGCACGGTGCGGTGGCCCGCGGCGCGGTGCTCGGCGATGCGGGCGAGCGCCTCGGAGTGCAGGTTGGCGCGCAGCGACGGGGCGAGTCGCTCCTGGACGAGCGCCCGCATCCGCGCGTCGGGCACGCCCTCGTAGCGGCGCATCACCGAGCGGATGAACTCGCCGCGGTCGTGCCGGTCGGCGGTGAGGAAGCCCGGGGCCTTCGAGACCACCTCGAGGACCGAGCGGGGCCAGGAGCCCGGGGACTTCGCGGTGAGCTCGGCCCACAGGAGGTGCTCGACCGGCGTCGAGCGGGCGATCGTCCGCTGCAGGTCGAACACGGCGACGACGTCCTCACGCCGGGCGAGGTCCGCACCGGCGGTCGGGCGCACGCCCTGCGACGCCGCGCGGCGCTCGCGCATGAGGCCGGGCACGTTCGGGATGTGCACCTCCTGGAGGTACACCTGCCAGTCGATCGCGGCGACGTCGAACCCGTGCTCGGCCCGCCGCTCCTCGGGCAGCGAGTGGTGCAGCTCGCGCGTGCGGCGGTCGTCGAAGATCACCTCGGTCTGCGTGTAGGGCTGGTAGAGCTCGGTGAACTTGCGCAACGTGCGCAGGTCGCGGCCGGCCTTGTACAGGGTCGAGGACCAGCTGCGCGACCGCGGGGAGCCGGGCAGCGCGGAGACCGCGCGGTCGGCGAGCTGGACGAGGCGCTCGCGGCGGCCGAGGCCGCGCTCGACGGCCCGTCCGTGCGGGAACGACCAGGTGGGGACCGTGACCTGCTCACCCTCGGCGTCGGAGAGCGGGTGGTCCTGGAAGTACTCGCGCACCAGGCTGTACAGGCGGCCGAACCGCAGGGGGTTCGTCAGGCCGGAGCCCACCTGGTAGTACGCGGGCGCGCCCCGCTCCGGGGGCGCCGCAGCCGCCGCGAGGATGGCCCCGACGACGAAGTCCACCGGGATGACGTCGAGGACGGTGTCGGCGAGCGCCGGGAACTCCGGCAGCAGCCCGCGCCCGTAGGCGGCGATGAGCGGGTCGGCGACCTTGAAGCCGTCGATCCAGCCCGGGTAGGGGTGCCGGAAGGCGGACTCGATGATGGTGGGGCGCACGACGGACAGGCGGTGCTCCGCGCCCCACCGGGTCTCGGCCACCCGCTCCCCGAGCGCCTTGGTGAACGTGTAGACGTCCGGCCATCCGAGCGTCAGGGCGCGGTTCCGGCCCGCGGCGACGAGCTCGTCACGCACGGAGTCCTCGCGCGCCTCCTCGGCGGCGGCCGAGACCGCCTGCGCGCCGGCCCGTCCGTGCTCCCTGGTCGCCCGCTTGAGGACCTCGGCGAGCCGGTCGGCGTCGCGCGAGGCGTGGTCGGCGCGCGTGCGGGCCACGCGGGAGGCGTCCAGCTCGGCCCGCCAGTCGACGTCGTGCTCGAGGGACGTCTCCTCCGAGACCCCCTTGCGCAGGCCGGCGACGTAGGAGGTGGAGACGTGCACGACGTGCGGGTCGGAGCCCGATGCGGCGATCGCGTCGTAGAGCGCGACCGGGCCGGCGACGTTCGAGGCGAACGCCTCGTCGATCGGCAGGTCGAACGAGACGGTCGAGGCGGAGTGCACGACGACGTCGAGGTCGCCCGGCAGGTCCGGGACGCTGCCGAGGTCACCCTCGACGACGGCGACCCGCTCGGCGAGCGCCTGCTCCACGCCCTCGGCCCCCACGCTCTCCCGCCAGGAGGCGAACACCGGCTTGCGGGTGAGCCGGCGGATGCGCTCGGCCCCGCTGATCTCTCCGCGCGCGCGCACGAGCAGCGTCATACGCGTGGTCGGGTACCCCGAGAGGAGTCTCTCGAGCACGGCCTGGCCGACGAATCCGGTCGCGCCGGTGATGAGGACGTGGGCCCCGTCCAACGGTTCAGTCACGCTGGCACTCTACTGGCCGCCGGCGGTGCCGTCGGGCCGAGGGGACGTCGGGTGGCTCTCGTCGCCCGGCGCCGCCCGGACGTCGCGAGGCGGCAGCCCGACGCGCCGTCCGCACGACCTGGAGCGAACGCGGGCCCGCACCGGGTGCGGGCGTGACTAGCATCGTCCGCGCGGACCGCACCGTCCGTGCACGAGGTACCCGACCGGAGAGAAGGCTGCACCCATGGGCGTCACCGACGCTCCCCAGTGGCTCCCGGCCGCGTTCGTGCGCAGCGCCACCGCCGTGGGAGCGACCGCCGGGCCCGCCGACCTCGAGGCCCACGCCCGGGACCTGCTTCAGCGGTGGGCGGCCCCCGGACGACACCACCACGGCCTGCGCCACCTCACGTTCGTGCTCAAGATGGTCGACGAGCTCGCCGAGGAGACGCACCACCCCGACGTCGTGCGGCTCGCCGCCTGGTACCACGGGGTGGTGTTCTCGGTCGCGGAGGAGCACGCGTACCGACGGGCGGCCGGCGAGGACGAGGTCGCGTCCGCCGAGGTGGCCCGGACCGAGCTGGTGCGCCTCGGCGTGCCGCGCGACCTGGCGGACCGGGTCGCCGAGCTCGTGGCTCACCTGCGCGGGCACGAGGTCGACCGGCGGGACATCGACCAGCTCGCCCTGGCCGACGCCCACCTGGCGGTGCTGGCGAAACGGCCGCAGGAGTACAAGGCCTACCGGCAGACGGTGCGGGCCGAGTACGCGCACATCCCCGCCCGGCACTACCTCCAGGCACGCCTGGCGATCGTCGAGACCCTGCTCGACCGGCGCCGCATCTTCGGCAGCCCGCTGGCGGCCGACTGGGAGGACGCGGCACGGGAGAACCTCTCCTCCGAGCGCGCGATCCTGCGCGCCGAGCTCGACGGACTCGGCGGCTCGGGCCCCGAGGGAGACCTGTCCACGGCGGAGGCCGCCGCAGGCGGCCCCGGGCCGGTGCCCCCGGTCCGGCACCGTCCGGGCACGTTCCATCACGCTCCGGTCCCCCCGCCGGGCTCTGCGCCCGTGGTCGCTGCCGGTCCCGCGTCCGGACCCGAGCTGGTGCCCACGCCAGGGCCGGCGCCCGGACCCGACCCGGCGCACGCGACCGGACCGACGCCCCCGCCCGGTCCGGTGCATGCGACCGGACCGACGCCGACGTCGACCCTCGAGATGGGGCCGGACGAGATCCTCGCCCGGCCCCGGACCCGCGGCGGTCCCGGGCCGGGGACCGGCCCGCGCCGTGTGCACGAGGACGAGGACGAGAACGACCTCGCCGCGCGCTCGGGGATGGAACGCGGCCCCGACGATGCCCCCGGTCGTCGCAGGCGCTGACCCGGCGCCGTCCCCACAGGCCTGTCCGGCCCCTCGTTGCCCACAGGTCGCGGCCCGACCGGCACGGCCGTCGCGCGGCGCTCGTAGCGTCGCCCGCGTGGTCCCGCAGCGGGCGGGGCCGGGACGGGGGTAGTCATGGCACGGTTCCAGGTCGACAGCGGCGAGGTCGCCACGGCGGCCGCGCAGGTACGGACGACGGCGAGCTCGGTGCGCGGAGAGGTCGCGGCGATGATGGCGCACCTGGTGGCGCTGCAGAGCACGTGGACCGGCGGGGCGTCCGTCGCGTTCGGCACGTGCGCCGACCAGTGGCGCACCGTGCAGTCGCAGGTCGAGGCCAATCTCGACCAGATCTCGCTCGCGCTCGACTCGGCGGCCCGGGGATACGACGAGGCGGAGTCGGCGGCTCACGGCATGTTCGCCGTGTGACGCGGCGCGTCAGGGCCCGCGCGCCCTGACCGACGCGGCAGAGCACGGCCGCAGCGCCAGGGCCCGGCCGGCGGCCGGGCCCACCAGTCCGCCCGACGGGCGTGGGCACCTAGCATCGGGCCATGGCGCTGCTCGTGGACGACCCGTTGTGGCCCGCCCATGGGATGACCTGGGCGCACCTCGTCTCGGACACCTCGCTCGAGGAGCTGCACGAGTTCGCACGCAACCAGGGCCTTCCGCCGCGCTCCTTCGACCTCGACCACTACGACGTGCCGGCGAGCGCGCTGGATCGGCTCGTGGCCGCCGGGGCGAAGCACGTCGACCGTCGCACACTGGTCACGAGGCTCGCTCGGTCCGGACTGCGGGTCCGCCGGGTGCGCCGGGAGGACGAGCGGCACGCCCGGCGCGCCGAGGAGCTCGCCACGCGGTGGGCTCGGCTCGGCTCGGCCCTGGCGCGGCGGTCGGCCACCGAGGACGAGGACGCCGCGCCCACCGACGGTTCATCGACGGCCGCCGGCACCGACGCGGCGTGGCGGGATCTCGGCAGCGACCTCCTCGAGCGCTGGCAGGAGCCGCACCGCCGCTATCACGACCTCCGGCACCTGGAGGCCGTCCTCCTCGACCTCGACGAGCTCGCCGCGGACGGGGCCGAGATCACCGTGGCCGTCGAGCTGGCCGCGTGGTTCCACGACGCCGTGCACGAGGGCCGCACCCCCGACGACGAGCGCGCGTCCGCCGAGCTCGCCCGGGCCGCGCTCGCCTCGCCCGCGATCGACCCGACCGGCTCGGGCGACCTCGCCGACGAGGTCGCCCGCCTCGTCCTCACGACGGCGGAGCACGACGGGACCGACCGCGACGCCGCCCTGCTCGGCGACGCGGACCTGGCGATCCTCGCGTCGTCACCCGTGCGCTACGAGCGGTACGCGCGCGACGTGCGCGCCGAGTACGCGCACGTCCCCGACGAGGCGTTCGCCTCCGGCCGGTCGGCGGTCCTCACCGCGCTGACCGGACGCGGGACGATCTTCGCGACCCCGGAAGGACGTGCGCGGTGGGAGGAGCGCGCCAGGCACAACGTCGCCGCCGAGCTGGACCGGCTCGGCCGGCGACCCGGCACCTAGGTAGCCGCTCCTAGGTACCCGAGTCGTCCGTCCGGTGCCCGCGGGGCAGACCCAACGGGTGCGGCGCGGCCGCCGGCAGGCCCATGGCCACGAGGGCGACGGCGATCCCGAGGATGACCAGGCTGCCGGGGAGCCAGTCGCCGGAGAGTCCGAAGATCGCGCCCAGGGCGATCGGGCCGAGGGCAGCGAGCGCGTAGGCGACGGACTGGACCATGGCGGACACGCTCCGGCCGTGGTCGGCGTCGACCGGCCGTACCGCGACGAGGGTGAGCGCGGTGCTGATGCCGACCCCCTGGCCGGTTCCGGCGATCACCACCCACAGCGGCCAGAGCTGGGGCGCGAGCAGCAGCCCCAGCGAGGCGAGGATCCACATCGCCCCCGGGAGGGGCGAGACCCGCCGGTAGCTCCCGAGCGCCCGGGCGATCAGCGGGCTGGTGAGCGACCCGACGATCCCGACCAGGAAGAAGATGCTGAGCGCGACCCCGCCCTCGGCCCGGGTGGCCCCCGCCCGGTCGGCGAGGATCGCGGGCAGCCACGCGGCCGCCACGTAGAAGAGCGCGGACTGGGCCCCGAAGTACGCCGCGAGCCACCAGGCGGAGCCCTCGGCCCAGGGCGTTCGCCGCCGGGCGCCGGCCGCCGGCACCGCACGCGGCAGCACGTCGAGCGCTGCCCCCGCGCTGTCCGCGCCTCCCCCGCGGTCCGCCCGTGCGGCACGCATGCGCAGCAGCCACAGCACCGTGGCCAGCAGCGCCGGCACCGCCACCACGGCCAGCGTGGTCCGCCACCCGAGCAGCTGCTCGGCGTCGACGGCCACGAGCGAGGAGAGTGCCGCGCCCAGCGACAGCGAGGCGGTCGAGAGCGGCATGAGCGTGCCGACCCGGGCGGACGCGTCGCGACGGACCACCACCGGCTGCAGCACGTTGGCCACGGTGATCGCGGCTCCGACCGCGACGGTGCCGGCGAACAGCAGCACGACGCCGCTCCACGGTCGGACGGCAGCCGCGACCGCGAGAAGTACCAGCCCGCCGAGCATCGTCCGGTCGGTGCCGAACCGGCGGACGAGGGCCGGGACGACGAGCCCGACAAGGGCGAAGCACACCAGCGGGACGGACGTCAGGGCGCCGGTGAGCGCAGGTCCCATGCCGAGGTCGGCCGCCACCCGGTCCTGGACCGGCGGGATCGACGTGATCGCCGGGCGCTGGTTGAGCCCGATGACGAGGACCGCGGCGACGAACAGACCGAGGCCCGCCCCGGAGGGGGCGGGCCTGCGGCTGGAGCGGTCCCGGGGCTTCACCCGGCGACGTTCACGGTGGCGGGTTCCATACCGTCAGAACCCTGTGGCGCCCGGACCGTCGGGGAGGACGCTCGCCGGGGCGCCCCCACGACCCCCTGTCGTGCCGTGCCCGTGCGCCTCGGCGTCGGCAGCGGCCTGCTGGTCCGCGGTGCGGCCCTCGGCGTAGATGTACTCCTGCCCCTCGCCCCGGTACCCGTTCTTGGCCTTCTGGACGAGCGTGTGCACGTGCGTGCGCAGCTCGGCGAAGCGCGGGTCGTTGCGGGTGACCAGCTGGGAACGCTCGTCGGGCAGGTCGACCACGACGTCCTCGAGGATGATCGTGGGCCGGTGGGAGAGCACCAGGACACGCTGGCCGAGGTAGATCGACTCGTCGATGTCGTGCGTGACGAACAGCAGCGACATGCCCAGCCTGCTCCACAGCTCGCGGACCAGGTCCTCCAGGTCGGCGCGGGTCTGCGCGTCCACGGCCGCGAACGGCTCGTCCATCAGCAGCACGTGCGGCTCGTAGGCCACGGCGCGCGCGATGGCGACGCGCTGCTGCATGCCGCCGGAGAGCTGCCACGGGTAGGAGTGGGGCACGTCGGACAGGCCGACCGCCTCCAGGGCCGCGGTGACCTTCTCCTTGCGCTCCGCCTTGGGCATCCCCCGCTCCTTGAGCGGCAGCTCGACGTTCTTGTAGACCGTCAGCCACGGGAACAGCGAGCGCGCGTACTCCTGGAAGACGACCGCCATGCCCTTGGGCGGGGCGTTGATCGTGTCGCCCTCCATGACCAGGTTCCCGCTGGTGGGCGGCAGGAGTCCTGCGATCGACCGCAGGAGCGTGGTCTTGCCGGCGCCCGACGGGCCGACGATGCAGACCATCTCGCCGGCCTTGAGCGAGAAGGAGATGTCACGGATCGCCTCGTTGGCGTCGGGGCCGGAGCCGTAGACCTTGTTGAGGTTGGTCACCGTGAGGATCTCGGTGCCGCGTTCGGCGCGGTGGGTGGACATCAGTTACCTCCTCGCTGGGCCCGGCGCAGGCCGGTGTACCAGGACAGCACGAAGTGCTCGACGACACGGAAGATCAGGGACAGGATGACGCCGACGACTCCGAGCAGGATGATGCCGGTCCACATCTGGGGGATCGCGAAGCTCCGCTGGAACTGCACGATGGTGAAGCCGAGGCCGTTGTTCGCGGCGAACATCTCCGAGATCACCATGAGGATGATCCCGATCGACAGCGCCTGCCGTGCCCCGGCCATGATCTGCGGGCTCGCACCGCGCAGGAGCAGCGTGGCGATCCGCGTCTGCGGCCGCAGCCGGTAGACGCGGGAGGTGTCACGCAGCAGCTCGTCCACGCCGCGCACGCCCTCGATGGTGTTGAGCAGGATCGGCCACATGCAGCCCATCGCGATGACGAAGATCTTCATCGGGTCCCGGATGCCCAGGAACAGCATGAGGACCGGGACCAGCACCGGCGGCGGGATAGCCCGGAAGAACTCCAGCGTGGGCTCGAGGAACGCCCGCAGCCTCGGCGAGGACCCGATCATCATGCCCAGCAGGATGCCCACGACGACGGCGAACCCGTAGCCGATGAGCAGTCGCTCGACCGAGGGGATCACGTCGGTGAAGATGCGCCGACCGGTGCCGCGCTCGTCGAGCCACGTCGGCCGGAACTCGCTGATGATGCGTTCCAGGGACGGGAAGAACGGGTTCGTGGAGCCCGCGGAGAGGAACCACCAGGCGGCGATGAGAGCGATCGGCAGCGCGAGCGCGATGACGATCTTCAGCCACAGCGGCCGACCCTTCTTCTTCCGCCGCCTGGCCGGCGGGGTCGGTGCCGAGGCCCCCATCGGGGCGCCGGTGCTCACGTCAGGTGTCGTGGTCATCAGCCGTTCGCCTCCCGTCGGACCGAGGTGTGCCAGAAGAGCAGCCGCTTCTCGACCGCCCGGGCCAGCAGGTTGACGCAGACCCCGAGGAGCCCGGTGACCAGGATCAGCCCGTACATCGACGCCACCGCCCCGGACTGCTGCGCGACCGAGATGAGCTTGCCCAGGCCCGGCGTGCCGATGATCAGCTCACCGGTGATCGTGAGGATCAGCGCCACGGACGCGGCCAGCCGGAATCCGGTGACGACGTAGGGCAGCGCGGTGGGCCACACGACCTGGTAGGCCTGGACCCACCACCGGAACCTGTACGACCGCGCCGTGTCACGGGCGACCGGGTCGACGTCCTGGGCCCCGTACATCACCTGCAGGAGCACCTGCCAGAACGACGCGTAGACCACCAGGAGCAGCGTCGAGGGCCGGTCCGTGCCGAGCGTGAGCACGACCAGCGGGATCAGCGCCACGGACGGGATCGGCCGGAGGAACTCGATCGTGGACTGCGTGAGGTCCTTGACGATCTGCATCGAGCCGATGACCATCCCCAGCACCGTGCCCGCGACCATCGCGATCGCCAGCCCGAGGAACCAGGTCACCAGGGTGTCGCCCAGCGCGAACCAGAACTCGCCGCCCTGGACGCGCTCGGCCAACGAGGAGATCCACTCCGAGAACGGCGGCAGGAACCGGGGGTTGACCACCCCGGTGCGCGGGAGGAGCTCGGCCAGGGCGATGACCAGCAGGATCCCGGCAACACCGAGCATCCGCTTCTCGCGCGCCGCGCGCGCCTTGCGTCGTCGGGCCGGCTTCACGGAGGCGGGGACGACGACCGTCATGATCGATCACCCCTTCCACCGGGGGGACGTACGGGCCGCACGGGGCCGGTCAGGGCCCCGGCGTTCCGCGAGGGGATGGCACGCATGCGAATGAACTCCTTCGTTCGTGGAACTGCCGAGCGTGATCGGCCCGGCCGACTGTAGCGGTTCGGGCACGCACGCCCGCCCGCCGACCGGATGCCGTCGTACGCCCCCTCGCGCCGGCCGCCCGGGGGCGTCAGTCCGTGGGCGCGCCCTTGACCGCGAGCACGGGGACGTCGGCCTTCATGAGGATCTGCTGGGCGTTGGACCCGAGCAGGAGCTTGCCCACCTGCGAACGTCGGCGCAGGCCGATGACGATGAAGTCGGCGTTCTCCTGGCTCGCGACCTCGACGAGGTCGTCGGCCGGGTCCTGTCCCCTGATGAGCGTGCGCAGCTCGTGGTCCACACCCTCCGCCTCGAGCTCCGTGCGCACCCGGGCGAGGTCGTCCTCGAACCGGACGGACTCCTCCGGGTCCCACGTTCGCCCGCCGTGCTGGGAGTTGACGACGATGAGCTTGGACTGACGCAGCTTCGCCTCGGCAGCCGCACGTCGCAGGGCGGAGCGCCCCTCCGGGGTCGGTACGTATCCCACGACGATCGACATGGGCGGACTCCTCTCGCTGGGGCCTGTGCCCGGCGACTTCGCCGAGGCTCGTCACATCATACGAACGCGCCGTGTGCACTACAGCCACGGGGGCAGCTCCGGGACCTGGTCGCCCTCGGCGTCCAGGCGCAGCGCGCCGCGTCCGGTCACCCACCGCACGAGGTCGGCCTGGGCGCCGGCGACCCGGCGGCCGCCCGCGCCGACCACGGTCTGCCCGGGCCGGTCGGTCGGGTCCAGCACGACGTCGGGGGTGGTCCCCTTGCGATCCCACACCGCGAGGACGTCCCCGGAGAGGCGGTCGAGCAGCTCCGGCGGGAAGTCGCGGTAGGACCCGTGGTTGTCGAGATCGACGGCGTGGATCCAGACCTCGCGCGTACGCATCCAGGCGGTCTCCCGCACCGGGACCGTCCGGCCCTGGGCGGTGACGACCTCGTGGTCCCACTGCTCGTCCGTGAGGTCGCGCCACTCCACGTTCAGGTGCACGGCGGAGTGGTCGATGAGGTGGCGCAGCGCGACCGGCGGCAGGGTGGCGCCGAGCTCGATCTCGGCGTCGCGCTGCCCCGGGGCGTACATCGGCGTCTCGACGCCGGTGCGGGCCCACTCCGTCAACCGGGTGAGGGCGCGCGCGTTGTAGCCCACGTGCGCGATCAGCTCGCGCCGGGTCCAGCCGAGCAGGCTCGGGCCGTCCAGCTCGTCGTCGGTCAGCTCGCGCAGCTTGCGCAGGAAGTACGCGGTGCCGGACCTGGCCCAGCCCAGCTCCTGCTTCGGGGCCTCCTCGGCGTCGTAGCGGGCGCCGGAGCCCTGGCGCTCCCTGAGCTCCTGGAGGGCGGCCTCGTCGTAGGGGGTGGTCATGCACGCACCGCCTGGTTGGCGACCTCGCCGACGCCGTCGATCGTCACGGTGACCCGCTGGCCGGCCTCGATGTACACACCGGGCTTGCGGGCGTGGCCGACGCCGCCGGGGGTGCCGGTGAGGACGAGGTCGCCCGGGTTCAGCGTGAAGATCGTCGAGATGTAGGAGATCAGCGCGGCGGGGCCGAACACGAGGTCGTCGACCGGGGTGCGCTGCATCTCGCGGCCGTCGAGGCGGGTGACCAGCTCGGCTCCCGCGGTGAGCTCGTCGGGCGTGACGAGGTGCGGGCCCACCGGCGTCGAGGCCTCCCAGGCCTTGCCCTGGAACCACTGGGTGGTGCGGTACTGCCAGTCGCGCATCGTGATGTCGTTGGCCACCGTGTAGCCGGCGATGGCCGCGGCCGCCTCCTCCTCGTCGACCCGCCGCACGGGCGTGCCGACGACGACGGCGAGCTCGCCCTCCCAGTCCACCGCCGGCGACTCGGTCGGCAGGACGATGTCGTCGTAGGGGCCGATCAGCGCGTCGGCGTACTTCGTGAACAGGGTCGGGTACTCCGGGAGGTCGCGACCCATCTCGAGGATGTGGTTGCGGTAGTTCAGCCCGACGCACACGACCTTGCCCGGCGTGGTGACGACCGCGGCGAGGTCGGCGCCGGTGAGGTCGTGGCGCTCCCCGTCGGCGGTGGCGGCCTCGGCGAGCCCGCCCCCGCGCAGGAGGTGGGCGACGTCCCCGTAGCCGGGAACCTCGATGCCGACGTCGCCCTCGACCCGGGCGACGAACGTCCCGCCCCCGCGGCGCAGCGTGGCGAGCCTCATCGGGCACCCCCCTCGAGCTTGGTGCGGGCGAAGTGCAGGCGCTCCATGATCGGCGCGTCCGAGAACCGGAAGAGGTCGAACCGCGACTCCGCCTGCAGCGACCACTCCACCCAGGACGGGACGACGAACATGTCCCCCGTGGCCAGGGAGTGCTCCGTGCCGTCGAGCACGACCTGGCCGGTGCCCTCGAACACCTGGAACACCGTCGAGCCGACCTCTCGGCGGCCCTGGGTGACCGCGCCCGCGCGGAGGCGGTGGAACTCGGCGCGGATGGTCGGCATGACGTCGCCGCCGGTGGTCGGGTTGACGTAGCGGATCGCCGCGTGGCCCTGCTCGACCGTGGCCGGCTGCCCCTCGGACTCCAGCAGGAGCTGCTCGGTGAGCGCCCGGTCGGTGTGCTCCCAGCGGTAGGCGCCGATCGGGGAGGACACGGTGTCCTGCAGGCCCGACAGCGGGCGCAGGCCCGGGTGGGTCCACAGGCGCTCGCCGCGCGAGAAGTTCGGCGTCGCGTAGTCCGTGACCCGCTCGGAGCCGAACTCGAAGAAGCCGACGTCGGTGTAGTGCGAGAACGGGATGTCCAGTCCGTCGATCCAGGCCATCGGCTGGTCGGTCTCGTTGTGGTGCCCGTGGAAGTTCCAGCCCGGGGTGAGCAGGAAGTCCCCGCGCGACATGCGCACGGGATCACCGTTGACGACGGTCCACACCCCCTCGCCCTCGACGACGAACCGGAACGCGTTCTGGGAGTGCCGGTGCTCGGGCGCCGTCTCCTTGGGGCCGAGGTACTGGATCGCCGCCCACAGGGTCGGCGAGATGTAGGCGTTGCCCGGCAGGCCGGGGTTGGACAGGGCGATCGCGCGCCGCTCGCCGCCGCGCCCCACGGGCACGAGGTCGCCCGAGCGCTGCGCGAGCGGGAGCAGGTTGCTCCACCGCCACACGTGCGGCACGGCCTTCGGGGCCGGGTGCATCGGCATGAGCTCGTCCAGCTGCGTCCACAGCGGGATGAGGTTCTCCTTCTCGAAGTCCGCGTACAGCTGACGCAGCTCCGGCGTGTCCTCCGGGGCCATGGCGTTCTCGGTCGAGGCGTGGTCCTGCTGCTCGATGGTCATGACAGGTCTCCTTCGCTGGTCGGTCTCTCAGGCGCCCGTCGGCGCGGTGTCGCTGTCCGGGTAGGCGGCGGGCAGGGGCGGCGGCGGCACGTCGTCCTCGCCGACGACGGGGCCGTACAGCCAGTCGACGAGCGAGTAGTCGGTGATCTCGCGGTTGCTGAAGGCGTGGTCGCGCAGGAGCACGGCGACCGGGTCCTCGACGTGCCAGATGTCGCCCCACACTCGGCCGACCGTCTGGGTCGCCCCCGCAGCGGCGACCCGGTCGGACTCGTAGGCGGCGAGCGCGGCGGCCACGGCGTCGCCCGTCCACTCCCCCTCGATCGCGGCGAGGTGACGCGTGAGCGAGGCGCCGTCGAGGAGCGACTGCCCGGCTCCCTGCGCGAGGTACTGCAGCATCGCGTGGGCGGCGTCGCCCAGGAGGGTCACGCGTCCGGTCGTCCACCGTCGTAACGGCTCGCGGTCCGACATCGGCCACCGGTTGACCCGGCCGAGCGAGGGGATCGCGCCGCTCACGGGCTCCGCGAGGTCGGCATAGGTCGCGTCGAGCTCCTCGGGCGTCCCCCAGTCCTCCTTGCCGTCGAGGTACTCCTGGCTGCGGAAGACCGCGACCTGGTTGTAGAGCTCGCCGGCACGCACGGGGTACTGCACGAGGTGGCACCCCGGGCCCAGCCAGACGTTGACGTCGTCGAGCGCGAGGTGCGCGGGGGCGTCGTCGAGGGGCACGGCGCCGCGGTAGGCGACGTAGCCCGACGGGACGGGCTCGTCGTCGCTGAGCAGACCGCGCACCACAGAGCGCACGCCGTCGGCGCCCACGAGCACGTCGCCGGTGAACCGGCGCCCGTCGGTCGTCACCGCCGTCGCACCGTGCTCGTCGTGCTCGACGTGGTCGACCGCGGCGCTCGTGTGCAGGGCGACGGTGTCGAGCGCACGTGCCGCGTCCACCAGCGCGAAGTGCAGGTCGCTGCGGTGCAGGACGATGTAGGGCCCGCCGTACCGGGCGCGGGCGTCGGCGAGGTCGAGGTGCGTGAGCTCGGCGCCGGAGACCGCGTTGCGGAAGACGAGCCGGTTCGGCACGACGGCGAGGGGCAGGATGTGCTCGAGCACGCCGACCTCGTCGAGCATGCGCGTGATGTTGGGGGCGAGCTGGATCCCGGCGCCGACCTCCCCGAACTCCGGGGCCTGCTCGAGCACCGTCACGCTCACCCCGGCGCGGCCGAGCATGAGTGCCGTGGCCATGCCGCCGATCCCGCCCCCGACGACGACGACCCGTGTGCGGGGCGGGTTCTCGGAACTGCGGTGGTCGCTCATGCGCGCCTCCTCGTTGAAGCCGTGTCGCACGCACGGGTGCGCGCTACATCTGCGCCGACGAACGTCAGCCTACGGGGACCATAGACCGCGTATTCCATTAGTCGCAAGACCCGTCTAGGGTGATTCCATGGAACGGAACAACGCGTCGGCTGCGCCGGCCGTCGTCGAGTCGGTCGACCGTGCCCTCAGGCTGCTCGGCACCCTGGGCACGAACGGTCCGCTCGGCGTGGTCGAGCTCGCCCGGGGGATCGGGGTCGCCCCGTCGACCACCCACCGGCTGCTCGCCACGCTCGCCGCGCGCGACTACGTGGTCCAGCTCGCCGACCGCCGCTACGACGCCGGACCGGCGCTGCTCGCCCCCGGCATCAGCCGCCGCGGCGGCACGGTGGCCGAGGTGGTGCGGCCGTTCCTCGACCAGCTGCTCGAGACGTGCGGGGAGACCTGTCACGTGCTGGTGCGCAGCGGCGCGGAGGTGACGTTCGTCGACGGCGTCGAGTCAGCGCAGGGGCTGCGCGTGACCTCCCGCACCGGGATGACGATGCCGGCCTGGACCACGTCGGGCGGCAAGGCGATGCTCGCCGAGCTGGATATCGAGGACGTCCGCGCCCTCCTCGGCCCTGACGGCGGGGCCGGACCGCGGTCGCGGGTACGGGTGGCGGACCTCGAGCAGGAGGTCGCCCGGATCCGCCACCGGCGCTACGGCCTCAACGAGAACGAGTCCGAGTCCGGTGTGACGGCGATCGGCGCCTCGATCGGCCGGGTCGCCGGTCAGCACGTCGCCCTCACCATGTCGATGCCGAGCGTGCGCGCCACGCCCGAGCTCACCGCGCGACTCGCCACGGCCGTCGTCGCCGTGGCCGATCGCGCCCGGACGGCACTCGCGGGCGACGCCGCGGGCTGAGACCGGCACGGACGTCCGAGCAGGTGCGCGCGTTCCGGCGCGGGCCCGCGCTCGCAGGGACTCCCGGAACCGGTCCACGGGCCACGGATCGTTGGCATCCTTGCGCCATGCACCCGCGCCTCCGCCCCGTCGCCGCCGTCACCGCGGGCCTGCTCGCGCTCCTGCTCGGCGCCTGCGCCGACGACGCGCCGGCCGGCCCGACGGGGGCGCCGGGCGACGAGGTGCCCGTGGAGCGCCCGGACTCCGACGACGGCGACGCGGTCGCCCGCACGACCTCCGCGGAGGGCCTGAGCATGACGGTCCGGCTCGACACGACGGGTGCGGCCGCCGACCCGGCGCAGACCACCCTCGAGGCGATCTACGAGGTGACGAACACCGGCGACACGGACCGGCTGCTCGTGCGCGGCATCGGGGCCACCGCCCCGGGCGCGGAGGAGCTGGCCGCCGACCCGGCCTCGATCCAATCGGCCGTCGAGGTCGACGGCGGCGTGGCGTGGCTGACGAGCCGGTCCGCGCCGGCGACCGTCATCCCCCTCAATGCGCGCGGCATCGTGCTCGCGCCGGGCGAGACCTACGTCAGCCGGGCGTTCGCCCCGCTCCCTCTCGAGCTCGCCGACGGCGCGCGCACGCCGTCGTCGTGGGGCGTGTGCATCGAGCACGGCACGGCGGCTCACGGCGGAGCGACGACGTCGGGACGCGGCCGGGACCTGGGCACGGCGCCGAGCCACGACGGCTCGGGCTCCTTCCCGCTCGTCCTGCTCGACGTCGAGACGCTGGGCTCCATCACGGACCGGCCCGAGCCGATCACCGTGCTCTGCTCGAGCACGGCGCAGGTCCTGCCCGCGCAGGCGCTCCCGGGGGCCACCTGACCCCTGGACCGCCGGGCCGCCAGGTCGCCGGACCGCCGGCCCACCACCACGGACCGACGACGGCGGGCCGCCTCCCGCGTGGGAGACGGCCCGCCGTCGTGGTCCGGGGGTGGACGTCAGCGGATCAGAAGCCGCCCATGCCACCCATGTCGTCGCCGCCGCCGGCGGCCGGGGCCACCTTCTCCGGCTTGTCGGCGACGATCGCCTCGGTGGTGAGGAACAGACCGGCGATCGACGCGGCGTTCTGCAGCGCCGAGCGCGTGACCTTCACCGGGTCGTTGACGCCCGCGGCGAGGAGGTCCTCGTACGCACCGGTCGCGGCGTTGAGGCCGTGACCGGCGGGCAGCGAGCGGACCTTCTCCGCCACGACGCCGCCCTCGAGGCCGGCGTTGATCGCGATCTGCTTGAGCGGGGCGTCGACAGCGGTGCGGACGATCGCCGCACCGGTCGCCTCGTCGCCCTCGAGCGAGAGGTTCTCGAACGCCGCCACGGCGGCCTGGATGAGCGCGACGCCACCACCGGCGACGATGCCCTCCTCGACGGCGGCCTTCGCGTTGCGGACGGCGTCCTCGATGCGGTGCTTGCGCTCCTTGAGCTCGACCTCGGTGGCCGCTCCCGCCTTGATGACGGCCACGCCGCCGGCGAGCTTGGCGAGGCGCTCCTGGAGCTTCTCGCGGTCGTAGTCCGAGTCCGAGTTGTCGATCTCGCCACGGATCTGCTGGACGCGCCCCTCGATGAGGTCCGCCTCGCCGGCGCCCTCGACGATCGTGGTCTCGTCCTTGGTCATGACGACCTTGCGGGCGCGGCCGAGGACGTCGAGGTCCGCGTTCTCCAGCGTGAGGCCGACGGTCTCGGAGATGACCTGGCCGCCCGTGAGGATGGCCATGTCCTGCAGCATCGCCTTGCGGCGGTCGCCGAAGCCCGGGGCCTTGACGGCGGCGGACTTGAAGGTGCCGCGGATCTTGTTGAGCACGAGCGTGGTGAGCGCCTCGCCCTCGACGTCCTCGGCGATGATCGCCAGCGGCTTGCCCGACTGGATGACCTTCTCCAGCAGCGGGAGCAGGTCCTTGACGTTGGAGACCTTCGACTCGACGAGGAGCACGTAGGCGTCCTCCAGGACGACCTCCTGGCGGTCCGCGTCGGTGACGAAGTACGGCGAGAGGAAGCCCTTGTCGAAGCGCATGCCCTCGGTGAGCTCGAGCTCGAGGCCGAAGGTGTTCGACTCCTCGACCGTGACGACACCCTCCTTGCCGACCTTGTCCAGGGCCTCGGCGATGAGCTCGCCGATGGCCGGGTCGCCGGCCGAGATCGCGGCGGTCGCGGCGATCTGCTCCTTGGTCTCGATCTCCTTGGCGTCGGCGAACAGGCGCTCGACGACGACCTCGACGGCCTGCTCGATGCCGCGGCGCAGCGCGATCGGGTTGGCGCCGGCGGCGACGTTGCGCAGGCCCTCGCGCACGAGCGCCTGGGCCAGGACGGTGGCGGTGGTGGTGCCGTCACCCGCGACGTCATCGGTCTTCTTGGCGACCTCCTTGACGAGCTCGGCGCCGATCTTCTCGTACGGCTCCTCGAGCTCGATCTCCTTGGCGATCGAGACGCCGTCGTTCGTGATCGTGGGGGCGCCCCACTTCTTCTCGAGGACGACGTTGCGGCCCTTGGGGCCGAGGGTGACCTTGACGGTGTCGGCGAGGACGTTGAGCCCGCGCTCCATGCCGCGCCGGGCCTCCTCGTCGAAAGCGATGCTCTTGGCCATGCTGGTGTGTTCCTCCACGGTGTGGTGGCGTTCCGGCCGAGGTGCCCGCGACGGACGACCGCCGCACGACGCGTTCATGTCCCGCGTCGGCGGGCGGCCTCACCGAGGCCGGTGGATTGTCACTCTCGGGTCGAGAGTGCTAACCCGAGTCTGGCACTCTCGGTGGTCGAGTGCAAGGAGACCGGGGCGGGCCGGCAGCGGCCACGGGCCGCCCGCACGTAGGGTGCCCCGGTGTCCGCCGAACGCCCGTCCGCGTCGAGCCGGCGGCGCGCCGGCATCGGCCGTCCGAGCAGGTTGCGCCTCACGGTCGCGCTCCTTGTCACCTTCGCCTCGCTGGCCCTGGTCACCGGCGCCAACGTCGTCCAGGGACAGCGGGGTGGGACCTCGACCCACATCGCGCTCTACCAGGACGGGCTCGGGACCGGGGCCGACGGGCTCGTCCGCTCGCTGCCCGCCGGTCGGGACGCCGACTACCTCGCCGGGTCGCGGGTCGTCGTGCCGACGCGCGCCACGGACCTGCCCGCCGCCCGCCTGCAGGCGAGCCGTGAGCGGGCCTGGCTCGCGAGCGGCGTCGTGCCGGGCGCCGGCACGCAGTGGGAGGAGATGACCGCGGGTGCCCTGCTCGACCTGCACGCCCTCCAGGGGGGTCGGGGCACGTCGGGACCCGTCGCGGACACGGACCCGCGCGCGGTGCTCGCCGCGTGGCACCCCCGGTGGCAGTACGTCTGGCCGCGCGACACCGCGTTCGTCGCGGTCGCGCTCGCCCGCACCGGCCATGTCCGCGACGCGGCGGACGCCCTCGTCGCCGTCGGCGAGGCCCGTTCGGAGGACGGCCTGCTCGCCCCCCGGCACCTGCCCGACCTGTCCGGGACGCCGGACGACCGGCCACCCCAGGGCGACGGCCCGGGCTGGATCCTGTGGGGTGCGGGCGAGACGGTCGCCGCCTGCCGCGAGCAGGCGGGCCACCCGGCCGTCGACCCCGCACCGGCCGCGGACACCGGCGCGCCGCCGCGCGGGCCCGCCGAGGACTGCGACGCCGTGCTCGCCGATCTCGCCCCCGTCGTCGTGCGATCGGTGGACGCCGTGCTCCAGGCCACGGACACGCCGAGCCGCCTGCCGGCGCCCACGTCGGACTACTGGGAGATCCCCGAGGACCGGTTGCCGCTCGGTGCGGTCGCGCCCCAGTGGGCGGGCCTCGCCGCCGCGCCCGCCCTGCTCGAGGCGCTCGGCGAGGACGAGCTCGCCGACCTGGCCCGGGAGCGCTCGGAGGAGGTCCGCGCGGCCCTCGAGGCCACCTTCGGGGTGCACGGCTGGACGCGGTACGCGTCCTGGGACCCCACGGCGGCCGTCCGGGGCGTGTCGGGCCGCGACGCCTCCACGGCCTTCCTCCTGCCGCCGTTCACCGACGCCGGCCCGACCGGCGCCGAGACGGCCTGGCTCGTGTCGTCCGGGGAGATGTCCCGGCCCGCGGGTGGGCTGGCGCCCGGGAGCAGCTGGCGGCGGGACGGCATCTCCTGGACGCCGCAGACCTCGCTGTACGCGTGGGTGGCCGCGGAGAACGGCCGGCCCGACGATGCCGTGCGCCGCCTCGCCTGGATCGAGTCCCACCGCACGGAGTCCGGGGCCATCCCCGAGAAGGTGCTCGCGGACGGCTCGCCGGCGGCGGTCGCACCGCTCGCGTGGTCCGCGGCCAACGTCGTGCTCACGGTCCTCGCCCTCGAGGAGTCCGGGCAGCTGCCCGCTCAGATCCCGTCCGGCCAGGGGTCGCCGTCGTCCGACTGACGACCCCCGACCGTCCGATGATGCACCGGCGTGGGCGGGCACGCGGTGCGCGTGGGTGCGGGCCGGGGTCCGGCCCGGCTGTCAGCCCGACTTGCGGCGGAAGGTCCGCTTGAGGTCGGGTGCGGCGACGTCGTGCGCCTTGCCCTCGCCGTGCCCGCCGTCGCCGTGCGAGGCACCGCCCCTGGCCTTCTTCCGCTCGAGGGCCTCGCGCATCTTCGCCTTGACGTCCTCGGTGGTCGGCTGGGAGTCCTGGTCCGACATGGCGCCTCCTTCGTACCTCGCCGGTCCGGCTCTCGGCACCGGATCGCCCCATCCTGGGGCAGGCGCCCGCCCGCCGCCAGCCAATTCGCGGCGTGCGCCGACGTCCGGCCGGGCCGGATCGCCGGGGAGGCGGGCGCTACTCCTGGAAGTCCGGGCGCAGCACCACGACGACCGACGACGTCGCGGCCTGCTCCGCGTCCTCCTCGACGGCGTCGATGCCCAGCGCGTCGGCGACCTCCTGCGCCGTCGCCGCCAGCGTGGGGTCCGCGTAGTACACGGTCGACACCTCTGGCGGTCCCTCGCCGATGTTGCCCGTGGTCACGGTCGTGAACCCGGCCGCGCCCAGCGTCTCCGCCGTGCGGCCCGCGATGCCGGCGACCCGTGCGCCGTTGAGCACCTCGACGTCGGTCGCCAGGTCGACGTCGCCGGCGGGGACGTCCTCGCTCGGCGACTCCTCGTCGGCCGAGCCGTCGGTCGGGCTCTCTTCCCCGGCCTCGCCGGACGGCGTCTCCTCGCCGGTGGGCGACTCCACCGGACCGTCGGTGGGCGTGGGGCCCTCGGTGGCGGTCTCGTCGTCGTCCCCGCCGCCGCCGACCAGCAGCGCCGCCACCCAGACGACCACCACGAGGGCGGCCAGGACCGCGATGAGCGGGAGCAGCGAGGCGCGACGCGCGCGCTCGCGGTGCGAGCCGTGGGCCGCGCGGCTGCGCGCGGCCTCGTCGAACTCGTCCTCGGGGTACTGGTCGGGAGCGCTCACGCGGGTCACGCTACCCGGCGTCGCGGCCCGTGCTCGGACCCTCGCTCAGGGGACACGGGCCCGGCCTCAGGGGAGCTGGAGGCGACGGACGCTGCGCTCGCGGTGCCGCTCGGACCGCAGGCGGCGCAGCCGCTTGACGAGCATGGGGTCCTGGGCGAGCGCTGCCTCGGAGTCCAGGAGCTGGTTGAGGATCTGGTAGTACCGGGTGCCGCTCATGCCGAGGCGTTCCCGGATGGCCGTCTCCTTGACACCGGAGTAGCGCCACCAGCGCCGCTCGACGTCCAGCACGCCCGCCTCGACGTCGGTGAGGCCGTCCGCCGCACCGGTCGCCCCGGTCCGCGCCGCGCCCGCCTCGGGCGTCGCTGCCGACATGTCACGCTCCTCGTCCGTCCCTCGTCGCCCCGGCCGGTCGACGGCCGGGGATACTTCTCGGCCGCCATGGTAGGGGCAGAACGACACCGGTGTCATTCGCCCGCGCGCCGGGGCCGGGCGGGTGCGCCCCGCCGTCGCGGAGCGTGCACCGACGGTGGGAGCGCGCAGGTTCCTCGCCGCGCCTCCCGGGCACGGCTGGCGCCACCCCACCGACGGCACACCTCGGGCCCCGGCGCCGGCCGGGGCCCGAGGACCGTCGGAGCGAAGCCGAGGTCAGCTCGTGTACTCGAAGAGCGAGAGCCAGATCTCGGTGTCGGCATCGACGTTCTCGAGGTACTCGTCCATCGTCACGCGATAGACACCCTCGTCGTCGAGCGGCGGCATCTCACTGTCACCGATCGTGGGCGCACCGACCTCCGGGTTGATCGGGTAGTCACCGATCTCCGTGGCTGCGGACTGCCCAGCCGTCGAGAGGGTCCAGTTGAGGAAGATCTCCGCGGTCACCGGGCTCGAGCCACCGTCGGACAGGCCGACGATGTACTCGTTGACGGGGAACCCCTCCTCCGGCACGACGAGCGTGATGGGTGCCCCGTCGTTGTAGGCGACCTGCCCCACCGTCAGCGGCACGGCGCCGGCGTGGATCTCGCCGCGGGCCAGGGAGTCGGTGAGCGGGGAGGCGGAGTCGAAGATCCGTGGCTCGGTCGCAGCGAGCCCGCCGAGCCACTCCTCTCCCATGACGTCGAGATGGAAGCGCTGGAGCAGGTGCGTCGAGCCGGCGACGTTGACCTGGGTGACCCCGATCTGCCCGGGGTCGAAGCTCTCCGGTGAGAGGTCGGCCCACGACGTCGGCTCGCTCTCCGCGACCTGGTTGTTGTAGGCGAACACGTACGGGCGGTTGTAGGACATGAAGTAGGCACCGTCCTCGTGGATCGCCTCCTCGGGGAGCTCGATCGACTCCGGCGGGGTGTGCGGGACGAAGACCTCGGCGTCGACGAGCTGCTCGACGAGGTCCCAGCCGTCGATCCGGATGACGTCGCTGCCCAGCTGGCCGGAGGCGTGCTCGGACAGCACGCGCTCGGTCAGCCGGTTGGGCACGAGCCGGACGAGGTCGGCCGGCAGGCCCGTGTCCTCGGTGAACTGCTCGAGTAGCTGGCGCTCGCCGGTCTCGCCCGAGCCGGTGTACAGGACGAGCCCGTTCTCACCGGACGCCTCCTCGAGCTGGTCCGCCGTGGCGATGACCTGGCCCTCGACCACGAGGTCGCCGTCCTCGTTGACGTCCGCCTCCGACTCCCCTCCGTCTCCCCCGCCGCACGCGGCGAGCGTGAGTGCGACGACGGTTGCCGCTGCGAGGGTGCCTCGACGCTGAGACTTCTTCATCTGATCCTCCTGTGGTGCATGGGTCGTGCGTGGACGTGTGGCGGGGTCAGGCGATGCTCTTGACACCGAGGCGACCGGCGATCACCGCGAGCGCACCGATGATGAGCACGTACCAGACCCCCAGGGCAGCGGCGTTCTGCATCGCGCCGTTCTCGTACTGGTCGAAGATGACGATCGACAGCAGCCGGGTGTTGGTGTTGTAGAGGAAGAGCGGGACGGTCATCTCACGCATGGAGAGCATGAGCATGAGGACGAAGGTCGAGCCGATGCCCGAGCGCATGAGGGGCGCGGTCACCGTGACGATCGACCGGAACCGGCTCGCCCCGTGGACCATCGCCGACTCCTCGAGCTCCTTGTTGACCTGGAGCATGGAGCTCGACATCCCGCGGAACGCCTGTGGGAGCTGGACGGCCACGAAGGCGACGACGAGGATCGCGAGCGTCCCGTAGATCGGGATCGGGAGGATGAGCCACGTCCAGAGCAGACCCATGCCCATGACGATCGCCGGGATCGCCACCGGGGCCATGGACAGGCCCTCGAGCACCCCGCGCCCCCTGAGGTGGGTGCGGTACACCAGGTAGGCCACGATGAACGCGAGAGCCGTCGCTGCCACCGCGGTGACCACGGAGACGATCGCGGAGTTGCCCATCGCGTCGAGAACCATGGAGTCGCTGAGCGGCGCCAGCAGCCGCTCGCCGGTGAAGCTGCCGCGGTCGAGCATGTTCGTCACCGAGGCTATGTACGGCGAGGAGTAGGCCGAGACGACCACGAGCGCCCCGACGGGCAGGACCACGGTGACGAAGAAGTAGAGCGCCACGGCGACGGCGGCGACCCACCGCAACGGGCCGAGGTCGAGGACCCTGGCGCGCATGCCCTTGCCGGCGACGGTGGTGTAGTCACGGCCGCCGACGATCACCCGTTGGAGCCAGGTCAGGCCCAGCACGATGACGATGAGAACGACGGCGATCGCGGCCGCCTCGTTGCCGCGCGGCGGGGACTCGCTCATGTACCGGTAGATGAAGGTGGGCAGGGTGTCGATCCGACCGGGCGTCGCGAGGAACTGGGCGACGGGGAAGTTCTCCAGCGCGAGGATGAACACCAGGAACGTCGACCCGACGATCGCCGGCGTCATGAGGCTGAGCGTGACGCGCCTGAGGGTGCCGAACATCGAGTCGCCGTGGACGAGAGCCGCCTCCTCCAGGTCGGGGTTCATCAGGGCGAGCGCGCTGGAGACGAAGAGGAAGACGTAGGGCGCGTAGTAGACGCCGAGGACGAAGACGAGCCCGCCCATCGAGTAGGCGTCGATCGTCAGGTCGATGCCGAGGTCGCGCAGGAGGACGTTGATGAGGCCCGACTGGGGGCTGGCGAGGATCGACCAGGACAGCGCCGCGACGAATGCCGGGATGAACATCGGGGCGATGCCGGCCACGCGCAGGAAACGCCGGCCGGGGATGTTCGTCCTGGCGAGCAGGACCGCGAGGACGGTGCCGGTCACGAGCGCGACCAGCGAGGCGCCGAACGCGAGCAGCAGCGAGTTCGTCGCGGCGTCCAACGTCTGCCCGTTGACGATCTGGCGGATCGTCTCGATGCTGAGGTTGCCCATCGAGATGTTGCCCGGCCGCGGCATGACGTCCGAGAGAGCCGCGAACACGACGAACAGGATCGGGATTCCGACCAGCACGACGACGACGGCGACCGTGACGCCGAACGCGATCCTCATGCCGCTCGACTGCCGGCGCGCGGCCCGCCTAAGCACCGTCACCACCACCGAGGATCCGGGCCGCCTCGACATCGACGGCCAGGCGCACGCGGTCACCCCGCGAGAACCTCGCGGCGCTCCCGCCGACCTTCACGCGGATCGTGGTATCGCCGTCGATCACGCAGTCGTACTCGACGCTGCGGCCCTGGTAGGTGACGACCGAGATCTCGGCCTCCGTGTCACCGGTCCCGCCGTCGTCAGCGGCCGTGAGCGTCACGTTCTCCGCCCGGACGCAGAGGTACTCGCGGCCCTGCGCGGGCGTGCCCTCGCCGTCGGTCTCGTGGTCGGTCACCGCGTCGGCCACCTGGTCGGAGTGCGGCACGACGTAGCGTCCGGCCAGTCGGACCGGGGTCTCGCCGGTGGCGATCTCGAGGATGTTCTCGAACCCCATGAATCGCGCAGCGTCCTTGTCGACGGGGTTCTCGAAGAGCTCCGCCGGCGTACCTGTCTGGACGACCCGGCCGGCGCGCATCATGGCGATCCGGTCGGCCAGGGCGAGCGCCTCGGCCTGGTCGTGCGTGACGTACACCGACGTGATGCCCGCCTCCTGCTGGATGCGTCGGAGCTCGTTGCGCAGGTTCTCGCGAAGGAGTGCGTCGAGGTTGGACAGGGGCTCGTCGAGCAGCAGCACCGACGGGTTCATGGCCAGGCTGCGAGCGAGTGCCACGCGCTGCATCTGCCCGCCAGAGAGTCGGCTGGCGCCTCGGTCCGCGTACTCGGTCAGTCCGGTCAGGGCGAGGATCTCGTCGCCCCTCCTCCTCCGCGCGGCGGTCTCCGTCCTGCGGACCCGGAGGGGGAACTCGACGTTCTCGCGCACGGTCCTGTGCGGCCAGACCGCGTAGGACTGGAAGACCATGCCGACGTTGCGCTTGTTCGGAGCGACGTTGGTCCTCGTCGAGGCGTCGAACATCGGCTGCCCACCGATGGTGATGCGTCCGCCGCTCGGGGTCTCCAGGCCGGCGATCGTCCGCATGGTCGAGGTCTTCCCGCACCCCGACGGGCCCAGGAGGACCAGCGCGCTGCCGTCGTCGACGGACAGCGTGACGTCCTTGACGGCGTGGAAGTCGCCGTAGTGCAGCTGGAGGTCGGTCATCCGTACGTCCATCGGACTTACTCCTTCGTCGTACCGGGAGCGGCGGTCGCCGCCGTGGTGTCCTCGCTCTGCCAGCGGTCCCAGAGGGTGGCGACGGCGGCGTAGTCGAGCCGCCCCAGGCCCTCGGCGACTGCGATCTCGTAGACCGAGTGCGCACCCTGGATCGCGAACAGCGGCACGCCCTGGCTGTGGGCGTACTGCAGGGCGAGCACCGAGTCCTTCCGCGCGGCGTCGGTGGGCATGCCGGGCTCGTACTCGCCGCGGGCCACTCGCTCCTGGATGCGGTGGGTCAGGGGCCGCAGCACGCCGCCCTCGCTATCGGCGAGCAGGTCGGCGATGTCCTGGAGCGCGATACCTGCCGACCGTGCCAGGGCGACGGCCTCGACGAGCACGACCATCACCGCGTGCGCGACCGCGTTGTTGACGACCTTCGCCGCCATGCCTGCTCCGAGCTCGCCGAACGTGAGGATCCGTCCGCTGAAAGCCTCGAGGACGGGGCGGACGCGGTCGACGTCCTCGGGTTCCCCGCCGACGAGCAGCGTGGAGTCGCCGGATCGCATGGCGCCGACTCCCGAGAGCACGGCCGCGTCGATGCAGCGCAGTCCTGCCGAGGCACAGAGCCGGCCGACCGCGTGCATGTCGGTGGCGTTGACCGTCGACGTCTCGATGATCGTGGCGCCATCGGCGAGGTGTCCGGCCAGCCGGTCGAGCACCTCGAGGGTGACCTCGGGCCGCGGCAGGGAGAGGACGACGCTCCCGCAGCCCGCGAGGCCCGAGAGGTCGTCCACCGGGACTACGCCGGCGGCGGCGGCCCGGTCCCGCGCCGCGGGGTCCGTGTCGTACCCGACGACGTCGCAGCTCCCTGCGAGGCGGGTTGCGATCTCCAGGCCCATGTTCCCGAGGCCGACGACCCCGATCCGCGGATCACTCATCGCCCGCTCCCGTCTCCTCGAAGCTGTCGTGGTAGTCGGCGGACAGGTCGACCATGACGTTCTTCACGCGCAGGTACTCGTCGAGGGCCTCCTCGCCCCGTTCGCGGCCGTGGCCGGAGCGGCGCACGCCGCCGAACGGCGCCTGCGCGGCGCTCGCGCGGTAGGTGTTGACCCAGACCGTTCCCGCGACGAGCCGCGCGGCGACCCGGTGCGCCCGGGAGAGGTCGGTGGTCCAGATACCCGAGGCGAGCCCGAACTCGGAGTCGTTGGCCAGCGCGATCGCCTCGGCCTCGTCCCGGAACCGGATGACCGACGCGACGGGCCCGAAGATCTCCTCCCTGGCGAGGGGCGAGCTGTTGTCGACGTCGGCGAAGACCGTGGGCCGGACGAACAGGCCCTTGTCCGGCAGGTCCGCGGCAGGCTGCTCGGCCGAGAGGTCGCGGGCCCCCGAGGATCGGCCCGCCTCGATCGCGCCGAGGATGCGGTCGCGCTGCGGCTCGTTCGCGACCGGGCCCATCTGGGTGCCCGGGTCGCGCGGGTCGCCGAGGCGGATCCGGGACGCGCGCCGGGCAAGGCGCTCGACGAGCTCGTCGTGGACGGAGTCCTGGACGAGGATCCGGGAGCCGGCGATGCAGGTCTGCCCACCGGCCGAGAAGATCCCGGCGAGCGCGCCCGCGAGCGCCCGGTCGACGTCCGCGTCCTCGAAGACGATGTTCGGCGACTTGCCGCCGAGCTCGAGCGTGACGGGCACGTGGTTGGCCGCGCAGGTCTGCGCGATGGCGGCACCGGTGCCGACCGAGCCGGTGAAGCTCACCGTGTCGACCGCGGTCGAGCCCGACAGGGCCCGTCCGCACTCGGCCGCGCCGGTGACGACGTTGACGACCCCGGGCGGGAAGCCGACCTCATCGACGAGCTCGGCGAGCCGGAGGGTCGACAGGCTCGCGTGCTCCGAGGGCTTGACGACCACCGTGCACCCGGCGGCGAGCGCGGGAGCCAGCTTGTTGGCGAGAAGCTGCATCGGCGAGTTCCAGGCCGTGATGAGGGCGGCCACGCCGACGGGCTCGCGGAGCGTGTAGTCGAGCATCCCGGGGCGGTCGAGCGGGATCGTCCGGCCGTAGAGCTTGTCGGCGTAGCCGGCGAAGAATCGGTAGTTCCGGGCGGCGAAACGCGCCTGGCCGACGGTCTCGGTGAGCAGCTTGCCGTTGTCCCGGGTCTCGATCGCACCGATCTCCTCGGCGTGCGCGTCGATCGCGTCCGCCAGGACGTGCAGGAGCCGCGCCCGCTCGATGCCCGGCGTCGTGCGCCAACCGCCGTCGAAGGCGGCACGGGCCGCGGCGATCGCGTCGGCGACGTCGGCGGCGTCGCAGTCGGGGATCGTCCCCAGGACCTCTCCGGTGTAGGGGTCGGTGGCCTCGAGCGTCCGTCCGCTCGCGGACGGACGCCTCTCGCCGTCGATGTGGACCAGGTGCTCGCGCACGTTCCCTCTTTCGTCGTCGAACGGGGTGGACCCGGTCCCATGGCGACGGTCCGCGACAACGTCACGCCATTGTGTCGACACTTAGCCGGGTGGGTGGCAAGGAAGTTACGGATCGGCCGGCAGTCTGTCAACACCCTCGGCATCTTCTGTCGACAGTTTGGGGCAGCGACTGTGATGACTGCGCTATGCTGGGCGCATGTCAGGGAGGACGGGAGCGGCCGACGACGACCTCGTCGTGCGGCTCGGCGGCACCGAGCTCACGCTCGCCCAGCTCTCGACCTTCATCCTGTCGCGCAGCCTGCAGGTCTCGGCCTCCCCGTCCGCGCAGGACATCGCCGTCACCATCGCCCGCCAGATCATCGAGGGCGACCTGCCGCCGTCGACGGACCTGAACTCCGTCGGAATCGCCGAACGGTTCGGCACGAGCCGCTCACCGGTGCGCGACGCGCTCGGAGCGCTCGAGCGCAGCGGGCTCGTCGTGGTCCCGCCTCGGCGTCGGCCGACGGTCCGCACCAGCAGCATCGAGGAGATCCGCGAGATCTACGAGATGCGCGCGCTGCTCTACGGCTCGGCCGCGCAGCACTTCGTCGACCGCGCCCGGCCCGAGCACGTCGAGACCATGCACCGCATCCACGCGCGCATGGCTGAGGCGGCCGAGCGGGGCGATCTGACCACGACGCTCTGGCTCAACGTCGCGTTCCGTGAGACCGAGCTGGACGGCGCGGACAACGCGCTCCTCAAGGAGCTCCACGACGTCATCGCGCTGCGCGCCATGATCCTGCGGCGACGGGGCCTCACCGCGGACCGGCTCGGCCGGTCGCACTTCGACCACGGCCGGCTGATCCTCGCCTACGAGGAGGACGACGTGCCGACGGCGCGCGCCCTGTCCCGGAGCATCGTCATGCGCGGGCTCGCATCGCTCGAGACCCTCGCCGAGGAGGGCGAGGAGGGCGACGGCGACGACCGGGACACGCAGCGACTCGCCTGATCCCGGACCGTCCTTCGCGGCCGGACGTGCCCGTGCCTCCCGGGCACGTCGGGCGCCACCCCACCGCCGACACTCCTCGGGCCTCCGCGCCGGACGGATCCCGCGTCAGTCCGCGCCGGGCGCGTCCGTCGCCCTCGGGGCCGCCACCCCGAGCTCCGCGGCGAGGCCGGTCAGCTCCTCGACGGTCCGCGCCGGCAGGGTGAGCCCGCCGGCCTCCCGCACGGCCTCGGCCGCGAGGTCCTCGATCTCGCCGGGGTAGTGGATCCGCGCGTGCCCGGCCGCGAGCGGCGATGAGCGCACCTCGTCGACCATCTGCTGCACGCGGGCGTCGTAGTCCTCCACCGGCCCCATGGCCGCGACGTCGATCGCGAGGACGAGGTGCCCCACTCCGCCGGCGCCGTCGGGGACGTAGGGACCGACGACGGACGTACCCACCGAGCTGCCGGTCAGGGCGCCCGAGAGCAGATCCATCATGAAGCTGATGGCGTAGCCCTTGTGCCCGGCCATCGGCAGGATCGTCCCCGCGATCCCCTCGCCCGGGTCGGTGGTGGGCGAGCCGTCGGCCGCGATCGCCCAGTCCGGGGGGATGTCGTGCCCCCGCTGCTTCGCGAGGTAGAGCTTGCCGCGCGCAACGGCGGTGTTCGAGACGTCGAGCGAGATCACGCCGTCGCGCCAGGGCGCCGCGACGGACCAGGGGTTCGACCCGACGCGCTTCTCCTTCCCGCCCCACGGCGCCATGGCCGGCGAGGAGTTGGTCGACAGGATGGTCACGCAGCCCCGCTCGGCTGCCCGGCGCGTGAAGTACATGGCCGTGCCGAAGTGGTTGGAACGCCGCACACCGACGCCGGCGATGCCGAACCGGCGCGCCCGGTCCACCGCGAGCCGTTGGGCCCGCTCGACCATCACCTGACCGATGCCGTCGGCGGCGTCGAGGAGCACCAGCGGCCCGGTGTCGACCAGGACGGTCTCTGCGGCGTCGGCACGCACGGCACCGCTGCGCAGCCTGGCCACGTACCAGGGCAGGCGCAGCAGCCCGTGCGAGCTGTGCCCCCACACCTCGGCCTGGACGAGGGAGTCCGCGACGAGGTCGGCGTCGACCCCGGGGACGCCGAGCGCACGGAGGATCCCGGCGGCCACGCGCTCCAGCTCGCCCGGTGCGTACCGCGCACCCGGCTCGCCCACCGGCACCTCCTGGTCCGCTTCGCCCACCGTGCTCAGGCCAGGGTGCCTGCCCGACGGCCGAAGACCGCCCCCGCGGCCAGGCCCGACCCGCCCGGGTAGTTCCCGGCGAACAGACCGCCGAGCGCCTCTCCGCACGCGTACAGGCCTGCGATGTGCTCGCCGGCACCGTCGAGCACCCGGCCGTGGGTGTCGGTGGCGAGCCCGCCGAACGTGAAGGTGATGCCGCACGTGACCGGGAAGGCGTAGAACGGGCCCTCCTCGATCGGCAGCGCCCAGTTGCTCTTCGGGGGCTCGACCGCGGCCCGCCGTCCGTCCTTGACGGTCGGGTCCGCCGGGATCGAGCGGTCGATGCTCGCGTTGAACTCGCGCACCGTCGCGGCGAACGCGTCGACGTCGACCCCCATCCCCTCGCCCAGCTCCTCGAGCGTGTCCGCGACGACGACGCCGACGCCCGGCATGTCGTACTCCTCGGTGCGCAGGAGCGGGCGCTGGGTCGAGTCGAAGACCTGGAAGGCGATCGCGCCGGGCTGGCGGAGGATCTCCGCGCCGTACTTGGCGTAGGTGTAGTTGCGGAAGTCCGCGCCCTCGTCGACGAACCGGCGCCCCTCGATGTTGACGACGATGCCCAGCGGGTATCCGCCGCGGGTGAGCCGGTTGGTGAGCTCGCGGTTGGACTCGTTGTCCTCGGCCCATGCGTCCCACGCGACCGCGTGGCACGAGCCCCAGTCACCGTTCGTGCCTGCGCCGAGGTCCAGGGCGCGCTCGAGCATGGTGCCCGTGTTGTGCGGGGTGCCGCGCAGCTTCGCGCCGCCCCATCCCTGCCCGAGGTGCTTCTCGCGCATCTCCGGGTTCGCCTCGAAGCCGCCGGACGCGATGACGACGGACTCGGCGGTGATCTCGACGCGCCCGCCGTCGGCGGTCTCGGCGACCACGCCCCGAACGGCACCGTCGCCGCTGACGAGCTCGGTCACGCGGTGGCCGTACCGGACGTCGATACCCGCGCGCTCCGCGGCGGCCTGGTGGTCGCGGATCAGTCCGACCCCGCCGCCGACGTTGCCCACGTGGAGGCCGCCCCAGAAGAGGTAGCCGCCGCCGTCGCGCTCGTAGGCCTGACGCTCGTACATCAGGCGGTAGCGCGCGCCGTGGGAGTCCTTGAGCCACTGGAGGACCTCGCGCGACTCGGCGGCCAGCACCCGGCTCAGCTCGGGGTCGTTGCGCCCGGCGGTCACCTTCTCCAGGTCGCCCACGTAGTCGGCCTCGGTGTAGGGCGGGACCTCCGTGGTCGCGTGCCGCTCGTCCGGCTCGACCAGGCTCGTCAGGTCGGCGAGACCGTCGTGGACGATGCGGGTGGCGCCGGCGGTGTAGAAGCTGTTGCCACCCTCCTCGCCGTCGACGGCGGCCTCGAGGAGCACGACGCTCCGGCCGCGGTCCGCGGCAGCGAGCGCCGCGACGAAGGCGGCGTTGCCTCCGCCGACGACGACGACGTCGGTCGTTCCGGGCGAGCTGGTCTCTGCAGTCATGGTGGCGTCCTCGGGAGTGTCGGTGGGGCCGGGGCACAGCGACGCGGGTCGCCCCGGCAGCCGCCGGATGCAAATTGTATGCAACGTGGGTCCGGGCGGCAAGGGCGGCCGTTCGGATGATCGGAGCCGCCGATCCTCGACGACCGGAGTCGCAGGTCGGCGAGCAGGGCGCGCGCCACCGGGTGCGTTCAGCGGGAGCCCGCCCTCGACTCGCGCGATCCCGGACGCAGCTGGCCGGCCACCTCCGTCGAGACGCCCCTGAGCACCTCCAGCATCGCGAGCTCCGGCGGCGCCGGCACCCGCCGCGCGTCGCGCGCGAGCAGGATCCGCCGATGGGCGGCGTCGTCGCCCAGCGGGATCGCCCGGACGTCGGCGCGCAGGTTCGCGGTCGCGAGCCGTGGCGCGAGGGCGACACCGAGACCGACCGCCACCATCCCCTGCACCTCCTGGTAGTCGTGCGCCTCGAACGCGACGGTGGGCTCGAACCCGGCGGCGACCGCGCTGCGCCGCAGGACGTCGGCCACGGGGTGCCCCTCGGCGCGGGTGATCCAGCGCTCGCCCGCCAGGTCGGCCATGCGCAGGCTCGGCGCCCCGGCGAGCGGGTGACCGACGGCGACGAGCAGGTCGGTCGGGTCGCGCATGAGCAGCTCGAGGTGCAGGTCCGACTCGTCGAATCGTGTCCACTCGTAGTCCCACAGCAGGGCCGACTCGACGGCCCGCGCCCGCAGCAGGTCGAGCAACGCGCCGATGCGGGCGCTGCGCAGCGACAGCGTCACGCCCGGGTGCCGGGCGGCGAAGCGGGTGATCGCGACCGGGAGCAGACCGGCTCCCGCGGTCGGGAAGGTCGCGAGCCGGAGCGTCCCTGCTCGCAGGCCGGCGATGTCCGCCAGCCGGTCGTCGAGCGCGGCCAGCTGCGACTCGACCGCCCCGCCGGCCTCGACCACCGCCCGCCCGGCATCGGTCAGGCGGGCGCCCCGTGCGTGCCGCTCGAGCACGGCGAGCCCGATCTCGGACTCGAGGCGCCGGACCTGCTGGGAGATGGCGGACAGGGTGTAGCCCATCGACCTGGCGGCCGCCGTCATGCTGCCCGAGCGCGCCACCTCGGAGACGACGCGGATCTGATGGATGTCCGGGCTCATGCGACAAACCTTAAGGGCTGCTTAAGGGTGGCTCGAGAAACTATCGATTGCGTTGACCTCACCGACCATGCAAGATGCACGGAGCCAGCGTGCAGCGTGCATGCAACTCAAGGACGAGAGCGAGACCTGGTCGATGCGAGCAGCCGGTGTGATCATGCGGGGTGGGACCAGCAAGGCCGTGTTCTTCCACGAGAGGGACCTGCCCACCGACCCCGCCGGGCGGGACGCCTTCATCCTCGCCGCCTACGGCTCCCCCGACCGGTACGGCCGTCAGATCGACGGCCTGGGCGGCGCGACGTCGACGACGAGCAAGGTCGCCGTGATCTCCGACGGTCGCGAGCGCGGCGTCGACGTCCTCTACGACTTCGGTCAGGTGGCGATCGACCGTCCGCTCGTGGACAGGAGAGGCAACTGCGGGAACATCTCCTCCGCGGTCGGGCCGTTCGCCGTCGACGAGGGCCTGGTCACCCCGACGGACCCCGTGACGATCGTCCGGTTCCTCAACACCAACACGGACAAGGTGATCGTCGCCCACGTCCCTACGAGGGACGGCCGGTTCGACCCGGTCGGCGACTTCCACCTGCCCGGCGTCCCGGGGACCGGCGCACGCATCCAGCTCGACTACATCGAGCCGGGCGGCGCCGTCACGGGGGCCACGCTGCCCACGGGCAACGTCACGGACACCGTGGACCTGCCCGGCACCGGCACCGGCACCGCCCAGGTGTCCATCGTCGACGCCGCCAACCCGTTGGTGTTCGTGCGCTGGGAGGACCTCGGCCTGACCGGCCTCGAGCACCCCGACCAGATCGACGGCGACCCGGAGCTGCTCGCGCGCATCGAGTCCGTCCGCGCGCAGGCCGCCGTACTGTCCGGCATCACCGAGACGGTGGAGATCGCCACGAAGGAGGTGCCCTCGGTGCCGAAGATCGCGTTCGTCGGCGCACCGCGCGACTACGCGCTGAGCGACGGCACGACCCAGGCCGCCACGGGCACGACGATCCGCGCCGCCATGATGTCGATGGGCCGGCTGCACCGCAGCTACGCGCTCACCGGTGGCATCGCCACGGCGGTGGCCTCGGCGATCCCGGGCACCGTCGTGCACGAGGCGTCCGGCGGCGTGGCGGGCCCCTGCCTCATCGGCCACACTGCCGGCGTCCTCGAGCTCTCCGCCGAGGTCGTCCAGGCCGAGGACGGCTCCTGGCAGGTGCCGAGCGTGGCGGGCTACCGCACCGCACGTCGCCTCATGGAGGGCACCGTCCTCGTCCCCGACGAGCTCCTGCACGACTGATCGAGCCGTCCCCTGCTCCCCGACCATGACCGACGTCCCCCACGGGCACCGACGCCCGCGGACCACGAAGGAGACACCATGAAGTTCACCCACCGCCGTGCCGCCCTGGCCGGCTCCGCCGCCACCGTCGCTCTCCTGCTCGCCGCGTGCGGCAACCCGCAGGGCATCGGCGGCGAGGAGGGCGAGGAGGGCGCCTCCGAGCTGCCCGAGCGCGTCAACCTCGTCGTCCCCTACTCGGAGGGCGGCGGCACCGACACCTGGGCGCGGTTCCTCACGCCCTACCTCGAGGAGAACGTCGAGAGCGGCTCGTCGTTCGTCGTCGAGAACCGCCCCGGCGGAGAGTCGATCACCGGCTCCAACCAGTTCGTCCAGGACGGGAGCACGGACGGCTCCGAGCTCCTCGTCACCTCGGGCACCACCTACTTCCAGGCGCTGCTCGGGCGGCCGGAGGTCGAGTTCGACTTCTCCGTCATGGAGCCCCTCGTCCTCAACGGCACGGGCGGCGTCATCTACGTGTCCTCCTCGACCGGCATCGAGAGCGTGGAGGACCTCGCCGACTACTCCGAGACCCTCACCTACGGCGGAATCAGCGCCACCGGGCTCGACCTCTCCCTCCTGCAGGCGATGGACGTCCTCGAGGTCGACATCGAGGCGACCTTCGGCTTCGAGGGACGCGGTCCCGCGCGGCTCGCCCTCGAGCGCGGCGAGGTCAACCTCGACTACCAGACGACGTCGGCCTACCTCACGCAGGTCGCCCCGCTGGTCGAGAGCGGCGACGCCGTACCGCTGATGTCGTTCGGCGTCATCGAGGACGGAGAGATCGTCCGCGACCCGAACGTCCCCGACCTGCCCACCGTCGAGGAGGCGTTCGAGTCGATCCACGGTGAGGCCCCGTCCGGTCCGGCGTACGAGGCCTACCGCGCGTTCCTCATCCCCGGGTTCGTCTACCAGAAGGGCATCTGGGCGAACGAGGGCACCTCCGAGGAGATCGTCCAGAGCGTCCGCGACGCGGCGGGGGCCCTGACCGACGACGAGGAGTTCAACGAGGCGGCCGCCGACGTGCTGGGCGGCTACCCCCTCTACCCGGGCGAGGTCGCCGAGGACGACCTGCGCGAGGCCTTCAACATCGACCCCGAGGTCCAGCAGTACACGATCGACATGCTCGCCGAGCAGCACGACACGACGTTCTGATCATCGCGCGGGTGCCCGTCGGCCAGGTGATCCGGCCGGCACCCGCGCGTGACCTCACGCGAAAGGCGATCCGATGCTCGAAGCCGCATCAAGCGCACTGTCCTCCCTCCTCGATCCGGCGACCCTGGTCTTCCTCGGCGCCGGCATCGTCGCCGGTCTCGTCATCGGCATCATCCCCGGGCTCGGCGGCACCGGCGCGGTCGCGATCCTGCTGCCGTTCATCTTCGTCCTCGAGCCCAACCAGGCCCTCGCCCTGATGATCGGGGCGGTGGCGGTCGTCCATACCTCCGACACCATCGCCTCCGTCCTCATGGGCATACCCGGCTCCGCGTCGGCGACCGTCCTCATGCTCGACGGTCACGAGATGGCGAAGCAGGGCATGGCGGCCCGTGCGCTCGCCATCGCATTCCTGTCGTCGATGTTCGGCGGTCTGCTCGGCGCCCTCGGCCTCACGCTCTCGATCCCGATCGCCCGGCCGCTCGTGCTCTCCTTCGGGTCTCCCGAGCTCTTCATGCTCACGGTGCTCGGCATCTCGATCACGGCGCTGCTGTCCAAGGGCAACATGATGAAGGGGCTGCTGGCGGGTGCGTTCGGTGTGCTCCTCGGTCAGATCGGCGGCGCCCCCGCGGCCCCCGACTACCGCTTCACGTTCGACTCGCTGTTCCTCACCGAGGGGCTCGACCTCGTCGCGGTCGCCCTGGGCATCTTCGGCATCGCCGAGGTCATCTCCCGCGTGGCCAAGAAGACCTCCGTCGCCACCGGAATGGGGATCGGCCAGGGCTGGGGCACCGGCATCAAGGACGTGTTCTCGAACTTCGGCCACGTCCTGCGCGGCGCTCTCGTCGGCATCTGGGCGGGGGTGCTGCCCGGCCTCGGCGCCACGGCCGGCACATGGATGGCCTACGGCCAGGCCAAGGCCTCCATGAAGGGCAAGGACCGCAAGAAGTTCGGCAAGGGCGACCCCCGCGGCATCATCGCCCCCGAGAGCGCCAACAACTCGGTCGAGGCGGGAGACCTCATCCCCACCCTGCTCTTCGGCATCCCCGGTGGCGCACCGGCCGCGCTGCTCCTCGGCGCGCTGCTCATCTTCGGCATCGAGCCCGGCCCCCGGATCATCGAGGACAACCTCGACACCGTCTACGTCATCGTCTGGTCCTTCGCGATCGCGAGCGTCGTCGGCGCCGCGCTGTGCTTCTTCCTCGCCGCCCCGCTCGCCAAGCTCAGCTTCGTGCGGTTCCCGGTGATCGCGGGCGGCCTCATCGTCATCCTGTTCATGGCGGGCTACCAGGACTCCAAGGAGATCCAGCTCCTGCTCGTCATGCTCGCGCTCGGCATCATCGGCTGGCTGATGAAGATCGCGCACATCCCACGCGCGCCGTTCCTCATCGGCTTCGTCCTCGCGGTACCGCTCGAGCGCTACTACTACCTCACCGAGAACCTGTACACCCCCGCGGAGTGGCTCGTCCGGCCGGCGGTGATCGTCATGATCATCATCCTGCTCGTCCCGGTCGCCCTCGCGGTCTACCGTCGGGTCCGTGCCCGTCGCGACCCGGACGTCCCGGGCCTCATGCCGGACGACGACGACGACGCCGAGGGCGGCGAGAGCGCCGAGCCGCCCGCGATCTGGCGCGTGGTCATCGCCGCCGCGTTCCTGCTGGTGTTCGTCGGCGCGTTCGTCCTCGCCCAGGACTTCAGCCAGCGAGCCCGGCTCGTGCCGAGCCTCATCACTGCGCTCGGGGCGGTGCTCGCCGCGATCGTGCTCGTCATGGAGCTCCGCAACCGCAGGAAGATCGACGCCGACGTCGACCGCGCGGAGTGGCGCCAGGAGCTCAGGTGGGTCCTCTCGGCCTTCAGCTGGCTCATCAGCTTCATCGTGCTCGTCTACGTCCTCGGCATGCTGCTCGCCGCGGTCGTGTTCATCCCGGTCTTCCTCCGCGTCGTCGCCGAGATGAAGTGGTGGCACATCGCCGTCTACACGGCGGTCACCATCGCCGTGATGGTCGCGCTGCGCGAGTTCGCCGACATCGGGCTACCCATCGGCTATCTCACGCCGGTCGGAATCCCCGGCATCGTCTGACCCGGATCCGACGTCGCGCTCCCGGCGCCCCGCCTCGCGCGGGTGCGCCGGGGGCGCGACCTCGTTCGGCGCGACCTCGTTCGGCGCGACCTCGGGCGCCGGCGTCCGGACGGGCACCGACCCGGCCGGGACGCCGTCCGACGGCGGACGGTCGTCAGGAGCCGAGGACCGCGTTCAGCCGCAGCTCGCGCGCGCGCCGCATGTGCGCCTTCGCCGCGGACTCCGCCGCCGCCGCGTCCTGGGCGGCCACCGCGGTGATGATCCCCTCGTGCTCGGCGAGCACCTCCTCGACCCGACCCGGCGCCTCGAGCGTCGTCGCGTTGAGGCGACGCACGGCGTGCTCGACCTGCTGGAGGAAGCGCCCGAGGTAGGGGTTGGAGGAGGCGTCGCGCAGGACCCGGTGGAACTCGAGGTTGACCTTCCGCACCTCCGGCACGTCGCCGGCCTCGTGCGCGGTCCGGATCCGGTCGTTGATCTCCCGCAGCGTCGCGGCCAGCACGTCGTTCCCGCGCACGGCCGCGAGACGCGCGGCCAGCCCCTCGAGGTTCTCCCGCACGACGTACAGGGCGAGCAGGTCCTCGAGCGTCATCGGCGCGACGACGGTGCCCTGATGGGCCGTCTTGACCGTGAGGCCCTCGTCGGAGAGCCGGCGCAGCGCCTCGCGCACCGGGGTCCGGCTCACGCCCAGGGACTGGGCGAGCTCGTCCTCCCGCAACCACGTCGAGGGAGCGAGCACGCCGTCGAGGATCGCCTCCCGCATCGCATCGGTGACGGCCTCGGTCGTCCGCCCCCGCGCCGTGCCCGGCTTGAGGTACGCGCTCAGCCCGTCCGGGCCCTCGGAGGTCGTCATAGCGCCCCACGGTAGGCGAGCGGCGGGCACCCCGGCACCGTGCCACGGGCGGGTCCCGCCCCGAGACGCCCCCTCATCCCGCGATCCGCTCCACGACGGCAGCCGTCACCGCGCGGGTCCCGCCTGCCGGGGAGCCGGTCGGTCCGATGCGCACGGCCCCGTCGGCGAGGGCGGCCGTGACCGCGGCCCCGACGCGCCGGGCGGATCCGGGCCGGCCGACGTGGTCGAGCAGCATGACGACGCTGAGCAGCTGCGAGAGCGGGTTCGCCAGGTCCTGCCCCGCGATGCCGGGTGCGCTGCCGTGGATGGGCTCGAAGTACGCGGCGTCCGCGCCGATGTTCCCCGACCCGCACATGCCCAGCCCGCCGACGGTCCCCGCCCCCAGGTCCGAGAGGATGTCGCCGAGGAAGTTCTCCATGACGAGCACGTCGAAGCGCTCGGGGTGGGCGACGAGCGCGTGCGCGGCGGCGTCGGCGTAGAGGTGGTCGGCAGCGACGTCGGGGAACTCGGCGGCCACCTCGTCGAAGACGGCGCGGAACAGCGCGAAGCTGCGCAGCACGTTGCTCTTGTCGACGCAGGTCACCCGACGCACGCCGTCGCTCGGGGCGCCGGAACGCGAGCGGGCGAGCTCGAACGCGTGGCGCACCACGCGCTCGGTGCCGAACCGGGTGATGAGCATCTGGTCCGAGGCCGCGTGCGGCGTCGCCACCCCGTTGCCGCGCGAGAGGTACAGGCCCTCGGTGTTCTCGCGCACGATGACGTAGTCGATCTCGCCGGCGCCGTGCCGGGTGGGGCCGTCCACACCGGGGAGCAGCCGCACGGGCCGGACGTTGGCGTAGGTGTCGAGCCCGACCCGCAGGACGCCGCCGAGCAGCCCGCCCTCCGTGCCGTCCGGGCGCCGGACGTCGGGCAGCCCGACCGGTCCCTTGATGACGGCGTCGGCGGCACGCAGACGGTCGAGCGCGCCCTCCCGGACGGGCTCCCCGAGCTCGCGGTAGACGGCCGCTCCCCCGGGCTCGTCGTGGACGGCGACCGAGAAACCGTCGACCTGCGCGACCGCGTCGAGGACCGCCAGCGCGCTGTCCACCAGCTCCGGTCCGATGCCGTCACCGCGGATCACCGCGAGGTCGAGGGTCGTCGTCGCTCCGTCCATGAGGAAAGTATGCAACATGACCTTGCGCACGGAACACGTTGCATGCAAGATCGCTCCATGGCAGTCATCGTCAGCTACGTGCCCACGCCCGAGGGGCACGCCGCCCTGCAGCACGCCGTCCGCACGGCGCGTGACCGCGGGCAGAGCCTGCGGGTCGTCGACGGGTCGGGAGGGCGCTCGAGCGTCGGCGGCGAGAAGGGCGAGGTCCCCTACGACGACGTCACCACCCTGCTCACGGACGCAGGCGTCGAGTTCTCCGTGGCCGCCCCCGCCGCGCCTGGGGCCAACCTCGACGACACGACGGCCGCGGAGGTCCAGGACCCGGCCGAGGACATCATCATCGTCGGCATCAGGCACCGCAGCGCCGTCGGCAAGTTCCTGCTCGGCTCCAGCACGCAGCGGCTGCTGCTCTCCGCCGAGTGCCCCGTCGTGGTCGTCAAGGCCACCGCCACCGCCTGACCCGGACAGGAGCACCGAACCACATGGGAACGACCGACGACGCTCGATCCATCACCTCCGTCGACGTCGTCGTGGTGGGGGGCGGCAACGCCGCGCTCACCGCGGCGCTCTCGGCGCACGAGAACGGGGCCCGGGTCCTCGTGCTGGAGGCCGCGCCCCACGCCGAGCGCGGGGGCAACAGCCGGTTCTCCGGCGGGCTGTTCCGCTGCGCGCACGGCGGGATGGACGACCTCCTGCCGCTGCTCGTCGAGGAGTCCGCCGCCTGGGCCGACCGCGTGCGCGTCGACCCCTACACCCGTGCGGACTACGTCGCCGACCTCCAGCTCTCCACGCAGGGCCGCATCGACCCCGACCTCCAGGACGGGCTGGTCGACAAGGCGCTCGACACGATCCGCTGGATGGCCGGCAAGGGTGTGCGCTGGGAGCTCGCCGTGGGCAAGCTCATCGACCCGGAGAACATCGACCCGGACCAGGAGTACGTCCTGCCCCCGGGCGGCGCGTTGCGCGCCCACGACGAGGGGGTCGGCCTCATCGCCGACCTGTACGCCGCCGTCGAGCGCGAGGGGATCGAGGTCTGGTACGACTCCCCCGTCCTCGAGCTGATGATGGACGGCACGGCGGTCACCGGCGTCGTCGTCAAGGGGCCGGACGGCGAGCGACCGGTCGAGGGCGTCGTCGTGCTCGGCTCGGGTGGTTTCGAGGCCAACCCGCAGATGCGCCAGCGCTGGCTCGGCCCGGGCTGGGACCTCGCCAAGGTCCGCGGCACCCGGTTCAACCAGGGGCACGTCCTCGAGCACGCGCTCGAGCGCGGCGCGCAGGCGCACGGGCACTGGGGCGGCTGCCACGCCTCCCCCCTGGACTTCGACGCCCCCGCCGTGGGCGACCTGCGGTACACGGACAAGATGAGCCGGTACTCCTACCCCTACTCGATCATGGTCAACCGGGACGCCGAGCGGTTCGTCGACGAGGCGTCGGACCACGTGTGGATGACCTATGCCAAGACGGGCTCGAAGATCCGCGAGCAGCCCGGCGCCTGGGCCGCGCAGATCTTCGACGCGCAGACCGTCCACCTCCTCGAGACCCGCTACTCCACCGGCACACCGGTCGTCGCGGACACCCTCGCCGAGCTCGGCGAGAAGCTCGGCCTCGACGTCGAGGGATTCCTCGCCACCGTGGAGGCGTACAACGCGGCCTGCCCGGAGCAGGAGTTCGACCCCTTCCGGATGGACGGCCTGCGGTCGGCCCCGCACGGGCAGCCCGTGAAGTCGAACTGGTCGACCCGCATCGAGCAGGGCCCCTTCGTGGCCTACCAGGTCACCTGCGGGATCACCTTCACCTACGGCGGACTGAGGATCGACGCCGAGGGGCGGGTGCTCGACGTCGCCGGCCGCGTCATGCCGGGCCTGTACGCCACGGGAGAGATCACGGGCGGGTTCTTCTACCACAACTACCCGGCCGGCTCCGGGCTCCCCCGCGGCGCCGTATGGGGCCGCATCGGGGGCGCAGGCGCCGCCGCCGAGGCCCTCGCCCGCTCCGGCTCGCCCGCCGCGGCGGAGGTCGGCGCGTGAGGCCCCGCCTGCTCGTCCTCGACGACTGGGAGGGCCGGCTCGCCCGCTCCGAGGGGGTGCGCCGGATGCGCGAGCTCGCGGACGTCACCGTTCTCGACCGTCCCCTCGCCGAGGTCCCCGACGCCGATCTCGCCGACGTCGAGCACCTCATGGCGGTGCGCGAGAGGACGCGGTTCGACGCCGCCACGTTCGACCGCCTGCCGGCCCTCAGGGTCGTCCTCCAGTCGGGCGGGCACGCCTACCACCTCGACGCCGCCGCCGCGCGCGAGCGCGGGATCGTCGTCACGCACGGGAGGCGTGCGCACGGCCCCCGTGCGGCCGTGCCCGAGCTGACGTTCGCGCTGATGATCGGGGCGCTGCGGCACTTCCCGGTCGCGCTGCGCGAGATGGATGCCGGCGCCTGGCCCGCGCTCACGGGGCGCACGCTCGCCGGACGCCGGCTCGGGCTGCTGGGCACGGGGCGGCACGGGACGAACGTCGCGCGCATCGCCCAGGCCTTCGGCATGGACGTCGTCGCCTGGGCCCGTCCGGGCTCGGCCGGGGCCAACCCCGAGATCCCGCGGGTGCCGCTGCCTGAGCTGCTCGCCACCTGCGACGTCGTCAGCATCCACCTGCGGCTCTCGGACGAGGTCCACGGGCTTCTCGGCGCCGGCGAGCTGGCCTCGATGCGCGAGGGTTCCGTCCTCGTCAACACCTCGCGCGGCGCGATCGTCGACGAGCACGCGCTGGTCGAGGCGCTGCGCGCCGGGCCCCTCGCGGCCGCCGGGCTCGACGTGTTCGCGCACGAGCCCCTGGCTGCCGACTCACCGCTGCGCTCGCTGCCCAACGCGCTGCTCACCCCGCACGTCGGCTGGACGGTCGACGAGGTGCTCGACGAGTTCGCCACGATGGCCGCCGACCAGCTGGAGGCCTACCTGGGCGGCACCCTGTCCCCGGACGAGCTCAACCCCGGGGCTGCCGGCCTGTGACGCCGGGGGACGGTCGCGGACGGCTCGCGGCCGGCCTCGGGATCGCGCGGGTCCTGGCCGGGGCCTCGGTGGGCGCGCTCGTCCTGCACCTGCTGTCGGTGCCCGCGGGCATCCTGCTCGGCTCGGTGATCGGCGGCGCGCTCGCCAACCGGGCGGTCCCGGGCACCTCCGCCGTGAACATGCCGCGCGCCGTGCGGGTGGTCGGGTTCGTCCTCCTCGGTGCGCTGACCGGTGTCCGGCTCGAGCCGCACGCCCTCGGCATCCTCGCCCGCGTCGCACTTCCCGTGCTCGGCTCGGTGGCGATCCTCCTGCTCATCAACGTGGCGCTCGCGCTGGTCCTCGTACGCAGGTACAGGGTCGACGCGATGACCGCGGTGCTCGCCACGGCCCCCGGCGGGCTCAGCGAGATCGTGGGGGTGTCGATGGACTGGGGCGCGCGCACGTCGCTCGTGGTCGCCATACACACGGTGCGGGTCATGGTCATCGTGCTCGTCGCGCTCCCGCTCCTCGTCGCCTATCTCTCGACCCGATGAACTGGCTCGAGGTCCTCGCCATCATCGCCGGCGCCATCGCGGTCGCCGCCGTGTTCCGGCTCCTGCGCGTGCCCATGTGGCCGATCACCGGGGGCGTCGTCGGCGCCGCGGCCGTCCATCTCGTCATCGGCGGCACGACGACGATGCCCCCGTTCCTCTCGCCCACCGCGCAGATCCTCGTCGGCGCCGCGATCGGCGCCACGATCGGGCCCGACATCTTCCGGGAGTTCGCGCGCTTCCTCACGCCCGGCGTCATCGCCGTGGTGCTCGTCGTCGTCGTCGGGGTAGGACTCGGATTCGCGCTGTACGGGTTCGGCCTCCTCCCGCCGGCCGAGGCCGTGCTCGGCATGGTGCCCGGCGGCGTCGGAGAGATGGTCGCCGCGGCGATCTCGCTCGAGGTCGACAGCGCGGTGGTCGCCGGGATGCACCTCGTCCGCCTGCTCGTCGTCATGTGGACCCTGCCGCTGCTCGTGCGCTTCGCCCGGCACCTCGGCGGCCCGGGCGGCACGCACCCTCCCGCGGCCACCCCGGACCCCGGCCCGGTCCCCGACTAGCCTGGCCGACATGCCCGCACGCCCCCTGACCGAGATCATGGACGCCGGCTGGGCGGCCGCGATGGAGCCGGTCGCCCCGCAGATCGCCGAGATCGGCGAGCGCCTGCGCGGCGAGCTCGACCAGGGGCGCACCTACCTCCCGGCGGCCGATCACGTGCTGCGCGCGTTCACCTACCCGCTGGCGGACGTTCGGGTGCTGATCGTCGGGCAGGACCCCTACCCCACACCCGGGCACCCGATCGGCCTCAGCTTCTCGGTCGCGCCTGACGTCCGCCCGCTGCCGCCGTCGCTGCGGAACATGTTCACCGAGCTCGCAGACGACCTCGGAGCTCCCCCGCCCTCGAACGGTGACCTCACGCCATGGGCCGAGCGCGGCGTCATGCTCCTCAACCGCGTGCTCACCGTGCGGCCCGGCGCCGCAGCCTCGCACCGCCGGTGGGGCTGGGAGGCCGTCACCGAGCACGCGATCAAGGTCCTCGTCGAGCGCGACGCACCCCTGGTGGCGATCCTGTGGGGCAAGGACGCCGGCACGCTGCGCCCGATGCTCGGCGACACCCCGGTCGTCGCGTCGCCGCACCCGTCGCCGCTGTCCGCCTACCGGGGCTTCTTCGGCTCCCGGCCCTACTCGCGGACCAACGAGCTGCTCCTCGCGGCCGGCGCGGAGCCCGTCGACTGGCGCCTGCCGTAGCGGGTGCCACGGAAAATGCACGGGACAGTCCGGTCGGACGCGCCTAGGCTGGCCCCCGTGATCCAGCAGCTGCTGTTCCTCTGAGGACTCCCGCTCCCGACCCGCCCGCCTGACGGCCCGCGGGTCGGTCGACCGGACCCTGCACACCGGCGGGCCGCCGCACGCACGGCGCCCGCGGACCGACGGATGCCGCGCCGCGCGCGCCCGTCAGGAGGAACGCATGACGATCACCCCACCCACCGTGCCCGCGCGCACCCTCGCCCAGCTCTCCGCCACCGACCTCCACCTCACCAGGGGCGGCATCCCGGTGCTCACCGGCGTCGACCTCACCGTCTCCCCGCGTTCGCGGTGGGGCGTCGTCGGCGAGAACGGCCGCGGCAAGTCGACCCTGCTCCACGTCCTCGTCGGCGATCTCACGCCCGACTCCGGGACGGTGAACCGCACCGGGACGATCGGGGTCGCGGAGCAGCAGATGCCCGCCGGCGACGGCCGCACCGTCGGCGACCTCGTCGACGCCGAGCTGGCCGACTCGCGCCGGGCGCTCGCCCGGCTCGACGAGGCTGCGAGGGGGCTCGCGGACGGCACCGACGGCGCGGACGCCCGGTACGCGGCGGCCCTCGAGGCAGCCACCCTGCTGGACGCCTGGGACGCCGACCGCCGCGTCGACGTCGCCCTCGAGCGGCTCGACGCCGTCACCGACCGGACCCGCCTGCTCGCCACGCTCTCCGTGGGACAGCGCTACCGGGTGCGGCTCGCGGCGCTCCTCGGCGCGGACCACGACTTCCTGCTGCTCGACGAACCCACGAACCACCTCGACGCCACGGGCCTGGACTTCCTCACCACGTCGCTGCGCGAGCACGGCGGCGGAGTCGTGCTCGTCAGTCACGACCGGGCGCTGCTCACGGACGTGGCGACCTCGATCATCGATCTCGACCCGAGCCCCGACGGCCGCCCGACGGTCTACGGCGACGGGTTCGCCGGCTACCAGACCGGCCGACGGGCCCAGTACGAACGCTGGGTGGCCGAGCACGAGGCCGAGCAGGTCGAGCGCGCCCGCCTCACGCATGACCTCGCCTCCGCGCAGGACCGGCTGGTCACCGGCTGGCGGCCGGACAAGGGCACCGGCAAGCACCAGCGCCAGTCCCGCGCGCCGGGACTCGTGAAGTCCGTCCACCGGCGCCGGGAGGCGCTCGAGGCCCAGTCGGTTGCGACGCCCCACCCACCGCTGCGCCTGCAGATGCCGGAGCTGCGGACCCGCACGGGCGTGACGATGCTGGCGGCCGAGGAGGTCACCGTGGCCGGTCGGCTGGACCGGCCGACCACGGTGGACGTCCCCGCCGGCGAGCGGCTGCTCGTCACCGGTCCCAACGGGGCGGGCAAGTCGACTCTGCTCGCGCTCCTCGCCGGGCGGCTCGAGCCGACGTCCGGGACCGCTCGCGTCGCCCGGACGGCCCGGGTCGAGCTGCTCGGCCAGGAGTCGCCGTCCCCGGGCCGGCTCACCGCCCACCAGGTGTACGAGCGGCACGTGGGCCGGCTCGTGTCCGAGGGCGTGCTGCCCCAGGGCCGGGTCGTCGGACTGTCCGGTCTGGGCCTGCTGCGGCCGGACGAGCAGCGCCGGCCGGTGCGGGAGCTGTCGATGGGCAAGCAGCGCCGGCTCGACCTGGCCCTCGCCCTGGCCTCGAGGCCGCACGTCCTCCTGCTCGACGAGCCGACGAACCACCTGTCGATCGCGCTCGTGGAGGAGCTGACCGAGGCGCTCGAGGCGACCCAGGCTGCCGTGGTGATCGCCAGCCACGACCGGCAGATGCTCCGCGACGTCGCGCACTGGCCGCGGCTCGAGCTCTCGCCCGTGACGCCCCTGGGCGCGGAGCCGACTGCGGGACTCGAACCCGCGACCGTCCGCTTACAAGGCGGGTGCTCTACCAGCTGAGCTAAGTCGGCGCGGGCCCGGCCGGAGCCGGGCCTGCGCCGAGGGTACGCGAGGTGTCAGGGGGCGACGGACTGGCTCTCGTCACTCGGCGCCTCGGCCGGGGCGTCGCTCGACGTCTCGGCGGCGGGCTGCTCGTTGCCGGTCACCTCGAGGTAGAGACCGCCCGGGGTGTACCGGCCCTCGGTGAACTCGTCGCCGTCGATGAGGATGGTCGGCGTGCCCTCCACGCCGTCGGCGACGGCCTGCGCGGTCACGGCCTCGACGTACTCCGTGTACTCGTCGTCGGTGATGCTCGAGGCGACCTCGGACGGCACGCCGGCACCCTCCAGGGCGGCGATGATCTCCTCGTCGCTGGGCTCCTGCCCAGTGGACTGGATGACCTCCAGGTTGCCGACCCACAGGTCGAACAGCGCGTCGTTGGCCTCGAAGATCAGCTCGGGAGCGCCGTCGGCGACGACGTACATGGCCTCGACCCCGCGGCCCGAGTAGCCGGAGTAGTCGCCCGACCGGTCGAGCAGGCCGACGGGACGCAGCGCGGCCTGGGCCTCGCCCTCGGAGACCAGCATCTGCAGGCCCTCACCGTTGGCCTCCTCGAAGTTCGCGCAGTAGCTGCACGTGTGGTCGGCGTAGACGTCGATGACCGGCGCCCCGTCGGTCGTGCTGCCGGCGCTGCCGTCCTGACCCACCATGATCGCGCCGTCGGCCTCGACGTTCTCCGGCACCGGCCCCTCGTACTCGTCCAGCGGGGAGCGCGTCCCCTGCCAGACGATGTAGCCGATGACGCCGACGACGAGCGCGGCTCCCGCGACGACGGCGACGATCGTGAGGATCCGGTTGCGGCGGGCCCGGCGCGCCTGCTCCGCCTTGACCTTGCGGGCTCGCTCGCGGGCGGCCTCGCGCCGCTCGTTCGCGGTGGGTCGGTCGTTCTTGGCCATGGGTCCAGTCCTCCGTCGTACCGTCACCTCCCGCGACCGGCCGGAGGCGAGCCCACACTACGACGGGCCGGCACCGCGGCGGGGCGGCGTCTGTCTCGCGACCGGACGAACGTGGCCGGTCTCTCAGCTCCTTCGCGCGTCTCACGGACGGGATGCGTCGGCTCCCAGCGCCGTCGGGCGTCGGTCCGCCGCGCCGGACGGGGCGGGCCGCGGTCCGCCGTGGACCACGGCGCCCGCGTGCTGCAGGTCAGCCCGCCGTGAGGGAGCCGAGGTCCGGCAGCGGCCACCACGTCGGCTCGGGCGCGGCACCGAGGGCGACGGTCCCGCCCGCGACGGCGGCGAGCGCCAGGAACGCCGCGAGCAGCACGATCCGTCCGAGCCGTCCCGGGGCCAGGGCGCCGACGACGGACCGGAACCCCTCGCGCGCGTTGCTCCCGGTGGGCGCGAGCCACACGCCGCACACCGCGAGGATCCCGGCGAGCAGCAGGACCGGCGGTGACGCCGGCTCGCCGCTGAGCAGCTCGGCCCCCAGGACGACGGACGCCGCCAGCACGAGCCCGATGATCATGCCGACGGCGCTGGTGAGCGCGCCGACGACCAGGTACCAGGGCATCGCGGCGAGCATCCGACCGGTGTCGCCCGCGCGGACGCCCCGCCTGAGGCGCGCGTTGCGCCGGGCGCGGTCCGCCTGCCCCCAGGCCGCCAGCAGGACGGTGGAGATCACGAGCAGGACGAGGAACCAGCCCGGTGCGTGCGGGGCGATCGTGGCCATGGCGAGCCCGGCCGCGGCCGCGACGCCCGTCCGTCTCGCCGGCGGGCGGGCCCAGGCGGGCGGTCGCCCGTCCTCGCCGAGGAAGGATCGCGCACCCGCTCCGTCGGGCGGCTCGGTGCCGGCGTTGCCGTAGGCGGCCAGGCCGCCGGGGTTGCGCCCGTAGGGGCCCGTCTCCGGGTCCGGACGATCGAGCCCGAGGGGGCCGATCGGACGGCCCTGGCCCCCGCTCGGACCCGATCCGTACCGCTGCGCGCCGCGCTGCCCGCCGCCGTCGGCCCAGGGCTCCGCGTCCTGCCGCTCGGCGGACCCGGGCGGGTAGCTGCGCGGGGCCTGGCCGCCGGGGGGTGCGCCGGCCGGCGCTCCGCCGTGGGAGTCGTAGCCGTGGGCGTCGTAGCCGCCGGCGGCCCCGTGCCCCGCGACCTCGGCCCACGCGGGGTCGGCCACGCGGGTCCGCCCGTCGGCGCCGCCGCCCGGCGGGTAGGTGGGCGCGCCGTGGTCCGACGACCGGTGGTCCGACGGTCCGTGGCCCGACGCGACGTGGCCGGCCGCTCGGTACCCGGCCGGACCCTGCACCTCGGCCCCGTGCCCGGCGCCGCCGTGCGCGCCGCGCGAATCGTGCGGAGCGTGCGGCGCGCCCGGGGCGCCGCCGGGCAGCACGCCGGTCGCCGCGTGGTCGGCGGGAAGCACGCCGTGCACCGCCGACGACGGCTCCCTGGCCTGCCGCTCGGCGATCCGCTCCTCGAGACCGTCGCGCCCGATCTCCCCGTCGATGACGTCGAGCACGGCGGACGGGTCGAGCCGGTGCGCCGGGTCGGGGCTCAGCGCGGCCGCGAGGGCGCGGGCCAGCAGGGGCTCGACGCCCTCGAGGTCGACCCGGCCGGTCGCCACCCGTCCGAGGACGGCGGCGGTCGGTCCCCGGCCGAACGGCGGGCGGGCGGTCGAGGCGTGGACGAGCACGGCCGCCCATGCCCACCAGTCGCACGCGGGCGACGGCTCCGCGCCGGCCAGGACCTCGGGGTCGAGATAGCCCGGCGTGCCGGTGACGAGGCCGGTCTGGGTGAGCCGTTCGTCGTCGACGACCTGGGCGATGCCGAAGTCGATGAGCACCGGCCCGTCCGGCGAGAGCATGACGTTGCCGGGCTTGAGGTCCCGGTGGACGATGTCGGCGGCGTGGATGGCCCGCAGGGCGTCCGCGAGCCCGTGCGCGAGCATGACGATCTCCTCGGCGGAGAACGCGCCGTGCTCCGCGACGTCGGCCTCGAGGGTGGGCCCGTCCACGAGCTCGGTGACGACGAACGCCTCGGAGTCCTCGACCTCCGCATCGATGACGCGGGCGACGCCGGGCGCCCTGACGCGGTGGAGGAGCTGGACCTCCCGGGCGAGCCGGGCCCGCGAAGCCGCCTCCCTGGCCACGTGCGGGTGGAGCAGCTTGAGGGCCACGCGGTGCCCGTCGCCGTCGACGGCCTCGTGGACCTCGCCCATGCCGCCGGAGCCGATCCTGCGCAGCAGCCGGTAGCCGCCGAGCTCACGCTGGGGCTCCGCCGGCGCGGTGGCGCGGGCAGCGGTCACCTCGTGACCGTCCCTCCCGCCGGCCGCCCGCCCGGGGTCCGTCGCACTGTCCACGGCCCGAGGCTATCCGGGTGGCCCGCCCGGCGCCCGGGGCGCTCCGACGCAGATGCACCAGGTCACGGGGAGGCCTACGGTGGACACGGGCGCCCGGTCGGCGCCGGAGGAGGACGGACCGATGACGAGCAGCACCCACGGCGAGCAGGACGCGGACGGCGCGGGCCGGGACCGGGCGCACGACGGCGCGGACGCGGCGGACCACGCGCACGACGACGCCGCAGGACCGTCCGGCGAGGGCTACGACCTCGTCGTCGTCGCCAACCGGCTCGCCGTGGACGCCGTGGAGGGGGAGGACGGCGAGCGCGAGTGGCGCCGCTCCCCCGGCGGCCTGGTGACCGCGCTGGCCCCGATCATGCAGTCGGTCGACGGCGCCTGGATCGGCTGGACCGGGGACACCGCCGAGGAGGCGGACACCCCGGAGCCGTTCGACGCCGTCGGCATGCACCTGGTGCCGGTCCCGCTGCGCGCCCAGGAGGTCGAGCGCTACTACGAGGGCATGTCCAACGGGACCCTGTGGCCGCTGTACCACGACGTCATCGTCCAGCCCGAGTTCCACCGGGAGTGGTGGGAGGCCTACCGGCGGGTCAACCAGCGGTTCGCCGACGCGGCGGTCGCCACGGTCGCCGAGGGCGGCACCGTGTGGGTGCACGACTACCAGCTGCAGCTCGTGCCCGCGCTCATCCGCACGCGCCGGCCCGACGTGCGGATCGGCTTCTTCAACCACATCCCGTTCCCGCCGGTGGAGATCTTCACCCAGCTGCCGTGGCGCCAGCAGGTCGTCGACGGCCTCCTCGGCGCCGACGTCATCGGCTTCCAGCGCGAGTCCGACGCCGGCAACTTCCTGGCGGCCGTCCGCCGTCTCACCGACCACCCCACCCGCCGCGACCAGGTGCGCGTCCGGGCCAGCAGCCTCCTGCCCGAGGAGCGGTCCGTGCGCGCCCGCGCGTTCCCCATCTCCATCGACTCCCAGGGTTTCGCGGCGACCGCGTCGCGGCCCGAGGTGCGCAAGCGCGCGCAGGAGATCCGCAAGGAGCTCGGGAGCCCGCGGACCATGCTCCTCGGCGTCGACCGACTCGACTACACCAAGGGGATCCTCCACCGGATCAAGGCCTACGGGGAGCTCGTCCGCGACGGCCTGCTCGACGCCGACGAGACCGTGCTCGTCCAGGTCGCCTCGCCCTCGCGCGAGCGGGTCGAGCAGTACAAGGTGCTGCGCGACGACGTCGAGGTCGCGGTCGCCCGGATCAACGGCGACCACGGCGACATCGGGTCCGCCCCGATCAGCTACCTCCACCAGTCGTTCCCGCCCGAGGAGATGGCCGCGCTCTTCCTCGCCGCCGACGTCGCCCTGGTGACCTCCCTGCGCGACGGCATGAACCTCGTGGCCAAGGAGTACATCGCCGCCCGGGAGGACCTGGGCGGTGCGCTCGTGCTGTCGGAGTTCACCGGGGCGGCCGACGAGCTCCCGCAGGCGTTCCTCGTCAACCCCCACCACATCGACGGGCTCAAGGCGGCGATCGTCCAGGCCACGCACGTCAACGCCCGGGAGGGCCGACGCCGGATGCGGTCGATGCGCCGACGGGTGATGAGCCACGACGTTCAGCGCTGGGCCGACGACTTCCTCGGCTACCTCGCCCAGGCCACCCCGCGGGGCCGGGCCCCCGCGGCGGAGGAGGAGACGACCCAGGACACGACGACGGACAACGGCGCCGGCGAGCCGGGGACCGGCACCGGGACCGGCACCACCACCGAGGAGAAGCAATGAACGACCACCAGCCCGACCCCTCGGCGGACCGCGGCGTCCCCGGACCGGGGATCGACGCCCCGATGTTCACCGCGCGCCTGGAGCACGAGCTCGACGAGGCGGTGGCAGCGTTCGCCCGCCGGGGGCACCTGCTCGTCGCGCTCGACTTCGACGGCGTCCTCGCCCCGCTGGTGGACGACCCCACGACCTCCCGCATGACCGACGCCGCGGTGTGGGCCGTCGACCGCCTGGCCGCGCTGCCGGACGTGACGGTCGCGGTCGTCTCGGGCCGGGACGCGGGCACCCTCGCCTCGCTCGCCGACCTCCCGGACGGGACCCTCGTCGTCGCCTCCCACGGTGCCGAGCGGGGTCGCATCGACGCGGGCTCCGAGACCGGCCTGACGAGCGAGCCGATCGACCTCGACGACGAGCTCGCCGCGCTGCGTGCCGAGGTGCTGCGGGGGACCGAGGAGGTCGTCGCCGCGCACCCGGGCACCCACCTGGAGGCCAAGCCGGCGTCGATCACCCTCCACACGCGCGGCATGAGCGAGGACGCCGCGCGCGCCGCGACCACCGAGCTCCTCACCGGCCCGGCAGGCCTGCCCGGCGTACGCGTGATCTCCGGGCACGACGTCCTGGAGATGGCGGTACTCACCGTGACCAAGGGCGACGGCGTGCTCGACCTGCGCGCCGAGACCGGGGCGGACGCCGTGCTCTACGCCGGCGACGACCGCACCGACGAGGACGCGTTCGCCGTGCTGCGGGAGCACGACCTCTCGGTCAAGGTCGGCGACGGCGAGACGGCCGCCCGCTTCCGCGTGGGTGACCCCGACGAGTTCGCGGTCGTCCTCGACCGGCTCGCGCAGCTGCGCGCCTGAGCGAGGGGTCCGGCCCCGCGAGGGTTCCGGCCCCGCGGGGGCGGACGCGGCGTGCCATGATGCTCCTGCGGCGGTCCCGTGTGGCTTCCGCGCGTGTCGGTGTAGACACACCACCGCTCTTCACGACGGATCGTCCGGCACGTACCTGCCGGTGAAGGGAATCAACCACCATGGCTTCAGTGACCTTCGACAAGGCCACGCGCGTGTACCCCGGCTCGGACCGGCCGGCCGTCGACGCGCTCGACCTCGAGGTCGCCGACGGCGAGTTCCTCGTCCTCGTCGGCCCCTCCGGCTGCGGCAAGTCCACCTCCCTGCGGATGCTCGCGGGCCTCGAGGACGTCAACGCCGGCCGCATCCTCATCGGTGACCGCGACGTCACCGACGTCCAGCCCAAGGACCGGGACATCGCGATGGTGTTCCAGAACTACGCGCTCTATCCGCACATGAGCGTCGCCGACAACATGGGCTTCGCCCTGAAGATCGCCGGGACGCCGAAGTCCGAGATCGAGTCCCGCGTGGCCGAGGCCGCGAAGATCCTCGACCTCTCGGACTACCTCCAGCGCAAGCCGAAGGCCCTCTCGGGCGGGCAGCGGCAGCGCGTGGCGATGGGCCGGGCGATCGTCCGCCAGCCGCGCGTGTTCCTCATGGACGAGCCGCTGTCGAACCTCGACGCCAAGCTCCGCGTCCAGACCCGCACGCAGATCGCGTCCCTGCAGCGGAGGCTCGGGGTCACCACCGTGTACGTCACGCACGACCAGACCGAGGCGCTGACGATGGGCGACCGGATCGCGGTCCTCAACTTCGGCCTCCTCCAGCAGGTCGGCACGCCGCGCGAGATGTACGACCGGCCCGAGAACGTGTTCGTGGCCGGCTTCATCGGCTCGCCCGCGATGAACCTCGGTGAGTTCACGCTCGACGGCGAGCACGCCACGCTCGGCGCGGCCCGCATCCCGCTGAGCCCGGCGAGCCTCGCGGCCCTGCGCGAGGAGGGCGCCACGACGGTGACGATCGGCTTCCGCCCGGAGTCCACCGAGCGCGTCTCCGCCGAGACCCCCGGTGCGCTGGCCGTCGAGGTCAACCTGGTCGAGGAGCTCGGCTCCGACGCCTACGTCTACGGCTCCCTCGTGGGGCGCGAGGCCGCCGCGAACGTCGGCTCGGGCGAGGACCCGGACCAGGTCGTCATCCGGATCGACCCGCGCGACGTGCCGGACAAGGGGTCCGTCATCCACGTCGCGATCCGGCCCGACGAGCAGCACGACTTCTCGCCCTCGACCGGCCGACGCCTGCCCCGCTGAACGCCGACCGGCGGCGGCGCGGGTCTCCCGCTCCGCCGCCGGCCCGTTCCCGACCAGCACGACGAGGAGTCCGCGAGTGCCCCAGGAACGGCAGATCACCGCGGCCGTCGTCGACGCCGGCCTGCTCGCCCTGCCCTGGGACGTCCCGCTGGAGGACTGGCCCGACGACGTCCTCGCGGCCCTCCCCCGCGGCCTGTCCCGCCATGTCGTCCGGTTCGTGCGCACGTCCAGCGGGCTGGTGGCCGTCAAGGAGATCGGCGAGTCGGTGGCCTACCGCGAGTACGAGGTGCTGCGCGCCCTGGGTCGTCTCGAGGCGCCGGCCGTCGCGCCGCTGGCCGTGGTCACCGGACGGACGGGCGCCGACGGCGAACCGCTGAACTCCGCCCTCGTCACCCGGCACCTCGAGTACGCCCTGCCCTACCGCGCGCTGTTCAGCCAGCACATGCGACCCGAGACGGTCGGCCGGCTCATCGACGCGCTGGCGGTCCTGCTCGTCCGCCTGCACCTGCTCGGGTTCTTCTGGGGCGACGTCTCGCTGTCGAACACGCTCTTCCGCCGGGACGCCGGCGCGTTCGCGGCCTACCTCGTCGACGCCGAGACGGGCGAGCTGCACCCGCCGCTGTCCGACGCGAAGCGCTCCTACGACCTCGACCTGGCGCGGACGAACATCATCGGCGAGCTCATGGACCTCCAGGCCGGCGAGATCGCGCCGGAGGACATCGACACCATCGCCGTCGGGGACCGGATCGTCTCCCGCTACGAGTCGCTGTGGGCCGAGCTCACGCGGAGGGAGAGCTTCGCGGCCGGCGAGCTGTGGCGGGTCGAGGCCCGGATGAACCGGCTCAACGAGCTGGGCTACGACGTCGACGAGATCGACATCACGACCGACGTCACGGGCACCAACGTCTCGATCCAGCCGAAGGTCGTCGACGCGGGCCACTTCCACCGCCAGGTCATGCGGCTGACCGGCCTCGACGTCCAGGAGGGGCAGGGCCGGCGGATGCTCAACGACCTCGAGCAGTTCCGGGCCACCCGGGGCGGGGCGGGCCAGGACCTCGTCGTCGTCGCCCACCACTGGCTCGCCGAGGTGTTCGAACCGACGGTGCGGGCCGTCCCGCGCGAGCTGCGCCGCAAGCTCGAGCCCGCGGAGATCTTCCACGAGATCCTCGAGCACCGCTGGTACATGTCCCAGGCCCAGGGGCGGGACGTGCCCACCGCGGAGGCCGTGCAGTCCTATATCGAGACCGAGCTGCGGCACCGGATGGACGAACGCCGTGTCATCGACGCGGTCGGGCCCGACGACGAGTAGCCGACCGGGCGGCGCGGGGTACGTCGAGAGGGCGCGACCACGCACCTGTGGTGCCGGTATCCGTGCACCTTCGCGCCCCCTCGACGATGATCCGCGCCCCGGGGACGTCGCCGGTTCAGTCCGTCCGGTCGCCGCGGGGCCGCGGCGGGAGGACGAGGCGCCCGGCAGCGTCGGTGTGCCGGCGGGCGTAGGCCTGCGTGACCAGCTCGCCGACGGCGTCCACGACCAGCAGGACGCTGCCGATCCTGCCGAGTGCGGAGCCCCGGCGTGCGAGGAGGATCGCGGCGCCGACCTCCGCGGCCACGACGGTGCGGGCGATCCACGGGCGGTCGACGGCGACGCTGCGGTAGAAGCCCCACAGGTCGCGCACCGGCAGCGGGATCTGAGGGTCCCGCTCGTCGACGACGAGGCCGTCCCCCGCGAGGACCGCCTCCGCGGCGCGGTCGAGGTACTCGTCGACGCGTGACATCACGCCCCCTGCCCGGCCGGCGCCGGCCCGGCCTCGGCGCGACGACGGGAGATCTCGTAGAGCGCGACGCCGGTGGCGACCGCGGCGTTGAGCGACTCCACGTCCTCGGCGATGGGGATCGAGGCGACGACGTCGCACGTCTCCCGCACGAGCCTGGAGAGTCCCTTGCCCTCGGAACCGGTGACGAGCACGAGCGGCTCGGTGGCGAGCTCGAGGTCCCGGACCGAGGTGGTCCCCTCGCCGTCGAGCCCGACGACGAAGCAGCCGGCCTTCTTCGCCTCGGTGAGCGCCCGGGTCAGGTTGGTCTCGCGGGCCACCGGCACGCGGGCCGCGGCTCCGGCCGAGACCTTCCAGACGGTCGAGGTCACGCCGGCGGAGCGTCGTTCGGGCAGGAGCACGCCGTCGGCGCCGAACGCCGCCGCGGAGCGCAGCACGGCCCCGAGGTTGTGCGGGTCGGTGACGGAGTCGAGCGCCACGACGAGGGGGGCGTGCCCGCGGCGCTCGGCCCGGTCGAGCAGGTCCGCCAGGTCGGCGTAGGCGTACGGGGCGACGGCGATGGCCACCCCCTGGTGCACGCCTCCGTCGGTGAGGAGGTCGAGCTCGACGCGGCTGGACTCCACCAGCGGGGCGCCGAGCGCGGTCGCGGTACGCACGAGCTCGGCGAGGCGCTCGTCCGAGGCGGCGGCCCCGGAGATGAGGACGTGGGACATGGTGACGCCGGCCCGCACCGCCTCGGCCACCGGGTTGCGCCCGACGACGAGCTCGGCGTCCGCGGGGATGCCGATGCGCGTGCGGAGCCGGGCCGCGCGGTCGGCCGCGAGGGCGGCCTGGGCCTTGGGGTCGTTCGAGGCGCGCCGCCGGCTCGCCTCCGCCCGCTTGGCCGCCGGGTGGTACTCGCGGTCCTCGGCCTTCGGGGTCGGGCCCCGGCCCTCGAGCCCGCGGCGGCGCTGCCCGCCGGAGCCCTTCGTGGGTGCCTTCTTCGAGCCTGCCTTGCGTACGGCGCCGCGGCGCTGGGAGTTCCCCGCCATCAGGCACCTCCTGCCAGATGCCAGCGGGCGCCGCCCGCGCCGTCCTCGACCGAGATCCCGGCCGAGGTGAGCCTGTCGCGCACGGCGTCCGCCCGCGCCCAGTCCTTGTCCGCCCGCGCCTGCGCACGGTCCTCGAGCGCACCCTCGACGAGGGCCGCCAGCGCGTCGTGCGCGGCGCCCCCGCCCGCGGCGCCGCCGGCCCCGGTCGTCCCCGCCCGCCAGGGCTCGGCGAGCGGGTCGAGCCCCAGCACGTCGAGCATCGCGCGCACCCGCACCTGGCCGGTGTGCGCGTCGGCCGACCGGCCTTCGGCGAGCGCCGTGTTGGCGGCCCGCAGCTCGGCGTGCACGACCGCCATCGCCGCCGAGACCCCGAGGTCGTCGTCCATCGCGGCGGTGAACGCCGCCGGGAGCGCGTCGGGCGCGGCGAGCTCGTCGTCCGTGGCCTCGCCGGTCGCGTCGGCGGACCGCAGGACGAAGGAGGTGATCCTCTCCCACTGGGTGGCGGCCTCGGCGAGCGAGACGTCGGAGAACTCGACCGCGCCGCGGTAGTGGACCGAGGCCAGCGCGAGCCGCACCACCGGGGCGGCTGCCCGTCCGAGCACGGCGTCGACGGTCAGCGCGTTGCCGAGGGACTTGCCCATCTTCTCGCCCGCGACGACGACCCAGGCGTTGTGCATCCAGATGCGCGCGAACCCGTAGCCCGCGGCGCGGGACTGGGCCTGCTCGTTCTCGTGGTGCGGGAAGCGCAGGTCGATCCCGCCGCCGTGGATGTCGAAGTCCTCACCGAGGTAGCGGTGCGCCATCGCCGAGCACTCGAGGTGCCACCCGGGCCGCCCGCGCCCGTAGGGGGTGTCCCAGGCGGCGGAGGCGGGCTCGCCGGGCCGGGGGGCCTTCCACAGGGCGAAGTCGAGCGGGTCGCGCTTGTCCGGGGCCAGGTCCGTCTCGTCGACGGCGGAGCTCCCGGCGCGCTGGTTCGTCAGCGCCCCGTAGTCCTCGAAGGAGCGCACGGAGAAGTAGACGTTGCCCGGGTCGCCGGCGTAGGCGTGCCCGCGCTCCTCGAGGCGCCGCATGAGGGCGACCATCTCGGTGACGTGCCCGGTGGCGCGCGGCTCGTAGGTCGGCGGCAGGACACCGAGGGCGGCGTACGCGGCGGTGAACTCGCGCTCGTAGCGGTAGGCCCACGCCCACCACGGGGCGCCCGCCTCGGCCGACCTCGTGAGGATCTTGTCGTCGATGTCGGTGACGTTGCGGACGAGCGTGACGTCGAGCCCCGACCGGCGCAGCCAGCGCACGAGCACGTCGAACGCGATTCCGGAGCGCAGGTGCCCGACGTGGGGTGCGCCCTGCACGGTGGCGCCGCACAGGTAGATGCCGACCTTGCCCGGGGTCACCGGGTCGAGGGGGATCTCCCGACGGGAGGCGCTGTCGTGCAGGTGGAGGGTCACCGGGACAGCGTAACGACGACACCCGCGAACCGGCCGACGTCACCTCGCCGACACCACGGGCGGCTAGGTTGCGCGAGTGACCATCCCGGAGCCCCCCGAGCGCCACCGCCCCACGGAGCGCGCCCCCTCGACCGCCGACCAGCCCGGCGGTGCCACCGCGCCCGGCGGCTCTCCCGCACCGGGTACCGAACCGGGCCCCGGCTCCACCGCACCCGGCACCGACCCCACCTCGGGCACCGACCCCACCTCGGGCACCGACCCCGCGGCGGCGTGGCTGCGCACGGAGGCCCGCAGGCTCACCCGCCCGTCGAAGATCGTCGTCTGGGCGCTGTGGGACTGGGCCTCGGCCGCGTTCAACGCCGTCATCACGACCTTCGTCTTCACGGTCTACCTGACGAACGAGGACCTGTTCGGCGAGGGGGCGGACGGCACCCTCGCCGCGGTCCTCGCCGTCTCGGGCGTCGTCGTCGCGCTCATCGCCCCGGTCACCGGCCAGCGGGCGGACCGGTCCGGCAACCGCTCGCTCAACCTCGCGCTCTACACGGCCGTCATCGCGGTGGTCACCGCGTGCATGTTCTTCGTCGCCCCGGCCGTGCAGCCGGACGGGTCCTTCGAGGCCCAGTGGCTGTGGCTCGGGCTCATCCTGCTCGCGGTCGGCAACGTCGCCTCCGAGCTGGCGGGCGTCAACTACAACGCCATGCTCAACGACATCTCCACGCCGAAGAACGTGGGCCGGGTCTCCGGGTTCGGCTGGGGCCTGGGCTACGTCGGCGGCATCGTGCTGCTGCTCATCGTCTACTTCGGGCTCATCAACCCCGACGTCGGCCTGTTCGGCGTCACGAGCGAGGGCGGCATGGACGTGCGGGTGACCACGCTCGTCGCAGCCGTCTGGACGGCGGTCTTCTCGCTGCCGCTCGTCCTCACCTCCCTGCGCGACGCCGCCCGGCTGCGCAGGCGCACCGGCGCCGAGGCCGAGGCACCCAAGGAGTCGATCGCCCAGTCCTACCGCCGGCTCCTCGGCTCGATCGCCGGCCTGTGGCGCACCGACCGGCGGACCGTCTGGTTCCTCCTCGCCTCGGCCGTGTTCCGCGACGGGCTCGCCGGTGTCTTCACGTTCGGCGGCATCATCGCCGCCGGCACGTTCGGGTTCAGCGCCGGCGAGGTCATCATCTTCGCGGTCGCCGCGAACGTCGTCGCCGGCATCGCGACCATCTCCTTCGGCCTGCTCGACGACCGGTTCGGTCCCAAGAAGGTCATCGTGCTGTCGCTGGTGTCGATGGTCGTCGCGGGCATCGGCATCTTCGCGCTGCACGACCTGGGAGCGTCGCTCTTCTGGGTCCTGGGCCTCGTGCTGTGCGTCTTCGTCGGCCCGGCGCAGTCCGCCTCGCGGACCTTCCTCGCGCGGCTCATCCCGCCGGGCAAGGACGGCGAGGTGTTCGGCCTGTACGCCACCACGGGCCGCGCGGTCTCGTTCCTCGCGCCGGCCATGTTCGCCGCCGCGCTCGCGATCGGTGAGGCCGTGACCGGCCTGACCGGCGACGACGTCCAGTACTGGGGGATCCTCGGGATCGTCCTCGTCCTCGCCGCCGGGCTCGCCCTCGTGCTGCCCGTCAGCGCCCGGGACGTCACCCCGGTCCGGTCGGACCGGGCGTCCCCCGCCGAGGGATCGGGGGCGTCCCGCTGACCGGAGCCCGGGCGACGAGCGCGGTCGCGATCGCGGCGACGCCCTCGCGGCGACCGGTGAGACCGAGCCCGTCGGTGGTCGTCGCGGACAGCGAGACCGGGGCGCCCAACGCGGACGTCATCGCGGCCTCGGCCTCCTCGCGGCGCGGACCGACACGCGGGAAGGCGCCGACCACCTGGACGGCGACGTTGCCGATCAGCCAGCCGGCCGCGCGGACGCGGCCCGCCATCTCCGTGAGCAGCTCGGCGCCGGAGGCGCCCTTCCACCGTGGGTCGCTCGTGCCGATCTGGGTGCCGAGGTCGGCCATGCCGGCGGCGGACAGGACGGCGTCGCAGGCGGCGTGGGCGGCGACGTCGGCGTCGGAGTGGCCCGCGAGACCCGTGACGCCGGGCCAGCTGAGGCACGCGAGCATCATCGGCCGGTCGGGATCGGTCGAGACGGCGTGCACGTCGGTGCCGACTCCGGTGCGGGGCAGGTTCACGCCAGCCGCCTCAGTCCTGGCCCGCGGCGCGGTCCGCGAGCACGAGCCCGGCCACCCGCAGGTCCCACGGGGTGGTGATCTTCAGCGCGGCGGTGGTCCCGGGGACCACGACGACGACGCCGCCGAGCGCCTCGACGAGCCCGGCGTCGTCGGAGGCCGCGAGGCCCTCGTCCGCGGCCCGGTGCGCCCCCTGGGCGTGGGCGGAGCGCAGGACGCGCGCGGTGAACCCCTGGGGCGTCTGGACGGCGCGCAGCTCGGCGCGGTCGACGGTGGCGCGCACCGGCTCGGCGCCGCCCGCGGGGGGCCCGTCGGTGGCCGAGCCGGCGGCCGTCGCCCCGCCCGCGCCGGCCCCGTCCGTGGTGCCGGTGGCGGCCCCGACCCGCTTGAGCGTGTCGGTGACGGGAACCGCCGGGACGACGGCGCCGTGCCCGGCGCGGACGGCGTCGACGACAGTACGGATCTGATCGGGCGGCGTGAGGCAGCGGGCGGCGTCGTGGACGAGGACGACGTCGTCGTCCGCCGGCGCGGCCAACGCCTCGAGGGCGTCGAGCCCGGCGACGACGGACCCCTGCCGGGTGGCTCCTCCGGCGGCGACGTCGAGCGCACCGGCGTACCCGTGCTCGGCGAGGGTGGCCGCGGCGAGGTCCCGCACGTGAGACGTTCGCCCCTCGGGGGCGACCACGACGATCGAGTCGAGCACGCCCGAGCGGGCCAGCCCTCGCAGCGCGTGCACGACGAGCGGCTCACCAGCGAGCGCGACGAGCGCCTTCGGCCCGCGGGCGCCGAGCCGGGTCCCGGACCCGGCCGCCACGAGGACGCAGTGGACGCGGGTCACGACGTCGCTCCCCAGCCGGCGGGTCAGGAGGCGGGCGCGTCCGAGGCGACGGGCTCCGCCTCGGCGGCGGCCGCGGCCCCGACGGCGAGCACCTCGTCCAGCAGACCCTCGGCCTCCTCCTCGGAGACGTCCTTGGCGAGCGCGAGCTCGGAGGACAGGATCTGCCGGGCCTTGGCGAGCATGCGCTTCTCTCCGGCGGACAGGCCCCGGTCGGTGTCCCGGCGCGACAGGTCGCGCACGACCTCGGCGACCTTGTTGATGTCGCCCGACGCGATCTTCTCGACGTTGGCCTTGTACCGGCGCGACCAGTTGGTCGGCTCCTCGGTGTGCGGCGCACGCAGGACGTCGAGGACCCGCTCGAGCCCCTCCTCGCCGACGACGTCGCGCACGCCGACGAGGTCGACGTTCTCCGCGGGGACCTGGATGCTCAGGTCCCCCTGGGCCACCCGCAGGTGCAGGTAGGTCTTCTCCTCGCCCTTGATCGTGCGGACCGTGATGTCCTCGATGAGGGCGGCTCCGTGGTGGGGGTAGACCACCGTCTCACCCACTGCGAACGTCATGTGCGAAATGCTCCCTCAGGTTCGGCGACGGACCATTCTACCACGGCGAAACGGCGTGATTCCGCGCCTCGTGGCGGCGCCCGGTCACTGTACGGGGGCCTGTGCCGCCGCGGGTCTAGTACCCTCGCGGCAGGTCCCGTCCACCCCCTCGAAGGAGCTCGACCATGGCCGTTGCCCGGCGCATGTCCCGCGCAGGCCTCGCCGTCGCGTCCGCCTCGCTGCTGTCGTCCTGCATGCTGGCCTCGCCCGTGACCACGCTCAACGAGTACGCCCCGTCCGACGGCACCCGCATCGCGGTCGCGGACGGCGTCGCGGTGGAGAACCTGCTCGTGCTGACCGAGGCCGAGGGCGAGGTCGGCCACGTCGTCGGGAGCATCGTCAACAGGTCGGGCGAGACCGTGACCGTGCAGCTCGACATCGGCGAGACCGGGGCGCCGTCCCCGTTCGAGGTGCCCGCGGGGGGCAACATCGCGCTGCACGACGCCAACGTGACGGTGGAGAACGTCGAGGCCGCACCGGGAGCCACCCTGCCCACCGCGATCCAGGGGCCCGACGGCTTCAACGACGTCCGCGAGATCCCCGTCCTCGACGGCACGCTCCCCGAGTACGCGGAGTTCCTCGAGCAGGCGGACTCCCCCGAGTCCGGCTCCGAGTCCCCCTCCTGACCGCCCCCTGACGGGACGCCCTCACCACGGGGGTCGGCGGTCCGGGCGCCCGCGCTGCGGCGCCGCGCCGGGGGCCCGCCGCGAGCGTCGTCCGTCAGTCGGCGTCGGTGACGAGCTTGTAACCCAGCCCCCGCACGGTGTGCAGCATCTGCGGGTGCGCCGGGTCGATCTCGATCTTGCCGCGCACGCGCTTGACGTGGACGTCCAGCGTCTTGGTGTCGCCGTGGTAGTTCGGGCCCCAGATGCGGTCGATGAGCTGGCCGCGGGTGAGCACGCGGTCGGGGTTGCGCAGGAACAGCTCGAGGAGCTCGAACTCGCGCAGCGGCATGGCCACGGACTCGCCGTCGACCGTGATCTCGTGGCGGTCGACGTCCATCCGGACGCGGCCGACGGTGAGCACGGCCGACTCCCCCTCCTCGACGGCGGGCCCCCGGCGCAGGACGGCCCGCACGCGGGCGACGAGCTCGCGGTAGGAGTAGGGCTTGGTCACGTAGTCGTCGGCGCCGAGCTCGAGGCCCACGACCTTGTCGATCTCCGAGTCCTTCGCCGTCAGCATGATGACCGGCACCTGGGACCGCTGGCGCAGCTGCCGGCACACCTCGGTGCCGGACAGTCCGGGCAGCATGAGGTCGAGGAGCACGAGGTCCGCGCCGTGGCGGTCGAACGCGGCGACCGCCTCCGTCCCGTCGCCCACGGCCTCGACCGCGAACCCGTCGCGCTCGAGCTTGAACGTCAGGGTCTCGCGGTAGGTCTGCTCGTCCTCGACCAGCAGGATCTTCGTCATCAGCGCTCCTCGTCGGATGGGTGACCGTCGCGGTCGTCGCCGTCGGCGTCGACCTCGTCGTCGGGTGAGGGGTGGGGCCCGGGCTCCTGGGCCTCGGGCAGGACCAGCGTGAACGTCGAGCCGCGCCCCTCGGTGGACCACAGCTCGGCACGCCCGCCGTGGTCGGCGGCGACGTGCTTGACGATGCTCAGGCCCAGGCCCGAGCCTCCCGTCTCGCGGGACCGGGCGAGGTCACCGCGGAAGAAGCGCTCGAAGACGCGCTCCCGGGCGTCCGCGGGGATACCGGGCCCCTGGTCGACCACGGCGATGCGGATGAGTCCGTCGCCGCGGGACACGCCGACCGAGGCTGTCGAGCCGGACGGCGAGTACCGCACCGCGTTGTCGAGCAGGTTGCGCACCGCGGTGGTGAGCATGCCCTGGTCGCCGTACAGCCGCAGCCCCTGCGCGCCGCCCGAGCGGATGTCCACCCCGCGGGACCCGGCCTCGACTCGGACCCGGTCCACCGCCTCGGCCACGACCTCGTCGACCTCGACGACCACCGGGTCGACGAGGGCGTCGGGCTCCTGCAGGCGGGACAGGTCGATGATGTCCTGGACGAGCTCGGCGAGCCGCTGCGACTCGGTCTCCATCTTCGACGCGAAGTGCCGCACGCTGTCCGGCTCGTCGGCGACGTCGTCCATCGTCTCGGCGAGCAGCGCGATCGCGCCGACCGGGGTCTTCAGCTCGTGGGAGACGTTGGCGACGAAGTCGCGGCGCATGTCCTCCACGCGGCGGGCCCGGGTGCGGTCCTCGGCGAGCAGCAGGACGCGCCCGTCCTTGAGGGGCGCGACGCGCACCTGGAGGTGGACCGTGCCGGCACCGTCGACGGGGCCGCGGGGCAGCGCGAGCTCGGCGTCGCGGATCTGCCCGTCGCGGCGCAGCCGGGCGACCATCTCGGCGAGCCGGCCGTGCGCGAGGCGGTCGTGCCGGACGAGTCCGAACCCGTACGCCGCGGAGGAGGCCCGCACGACGTCGTCGTCGGCGTCGAGGACGACGATCGACTGGGGCAGGACGGTGAGCACCGAGATGACGTCGTCGTCGAGGCCCGGGGCCGGTCCGGTGGGCTCGAGCTCGGCGTCCCGCTCCCGGTCGGACGCGCGCAGGGCGAGACCGGCCCCGAGCCCGGCGACGAGTCCGAGCAGGGCGACCACCCAGAGCTGCCAGGAGTCGTGCACGGGTCGAGGTTAGGCCGAACCACCCGAGTTCACCGACCCCGCCCCGCGATGTCGCCCCACCGCCACCCTCCGTCCACCACGCGTTCATCGAACAGGTCTTGGCTACCCTTGGACCGTGCGGCCGCGACCCGGCCGCCATCATCACCGCCGCGGAGGCCAAGCAATGCGCAAGATCTTCACGCACGACCTGGAGCAGCTGCAGGACAACCTCGTCCGGATGGCCGAGGCCACCAGCCAGGCGATGACCAAGGCGGCCGAGGCGCTGCGGACGGCGAACCTCCAGCTCGCCGAGCAGGTCATCGACGCCGACGAGCGCATCGACGAGCTCGACCGCCAGCTCAACGAGCAGGGCATCGCGCTCCTCGCGCTTCAGGCGCCCGTCTCGCGGGACCTGCGCCAGGTGATCTCGGCGCTGCGCCTGTCCGGGACCATCGAGCGGATGGGTGACCTCGCTCAGCACGTCGCGTTCGTCGCGCGCGGCCGGTTCCCCGACCAGGTCGTGGGCGGCGCCGGGCACGAGCTGCTCGTCCAGATGGCCGACGAGGCGGTCCGGGTGGCCGACGACGTGGTCGAGCTCGTCCGCGGCGCGGACCTCGACAAGGCGCGCGAGCTCGAGGAGAAGGACCACGTGCTCGACAGCCTGCACCTGCGGACGTTCGACACGGTCCTCGACGACTCGCTCGAGCTCAGCCGCCAGGAGATCGTCGACATCATCCTCATCGCCCGCTACCTCGAGCGCTTCGGCGACCACGGCGTCTCGGCGGCGCACCGCATCAACTACCTCGTCACCGGAGCCACCTCGCCCACGATCGGCGAGGACGAGATCGACCCCGGCGTGAGCGCGAACGTCATCGCGGACGAGTACGGCAGCGAGGGGCACTGACCCCACGACCGCACCACGCACGACGGCGCCGCTCACCTGGAGGTGAGCGGCGCCGTCGTCGTCGGGGCTACCTGCCCTGGTTGGCGACCGCCTCGATCGCCGCGGCGGCGGCGTCGGGATCGAGGTACTGCCCGCCCGGGGTCAGCGGGCGCAGGTCCTCGTCCAGCTCGTAGAGCAGCGGGATCCCCGTGGGCACGTTGAGCCCGGAGATGGTCTCGTCGTCGATCCCGTCGAGGTGCTTGATGATGGCGCGCAGCGAGTTGCCGTGGGCCGCCACGAGCACCGTCTTCCCGGCCCGCAGGTCGGGGACGATCTTGGCGTCCCAGTACGGCAGGGCGCGCTCGAGGACGTCCTTGAGGCACTCCGAGGCGGGGATCGGCTCACCCGCGTAGCGCGGGTCGGCGTCCTGGCTGAACTCGGAGCCGAGCTCGATCGGCGGCGGCGGCACGTCGTAGGAGCGGCGCCACTGCATGAACTGCTCCTCCCCGTACTCGTCGCGGATCTCCTTCTTGTTCTTCCCCTGGAGCGCCCCGTAGTGGCGCTCGTTGAGGCGCCAGTCCCGCGTGACGGGGATCCAGTGCAGGTCCGCCTCGTCGAGGGCGAGGTTCGCGGTCATGATCGCGCGCCGCAGGAGCGAGGTGTGCAGCACGTCGGGCCGCACGCCGGCGTCGGTGAGCAGCGTGCCGCCACGGCGGGCCTCCTGCACGCCCTTCTCCGAGAGCGGCACGTCGACCCAGCCGGTGAAGAGGTTCTTGGCGTTCCATTCGCTCTCGCCGTGGCGGAGCAGGACCAGTCGATAGCTCATGGTCGCCATCCTTCCACCGATCACCCGTGCGCTGCTCGGGGCCCTCAGATGCGGGACGGCCCGCGGACCGATGGTCCGCGGGCCGTCCTCCTCCGACCACGAGGGGTCAGCGGTTGTTGTACTGCTCGACGATCTCGGCCTTGATGCGGCCGCGGTCGCTCACCTCGATGTTGTTCTCGCGCGCCCACTCACGGATGGCCTGCGCCTCGGAGGCGCTGGTGCTGCGCGAACGGCGGGCACCGGTCGAGCGACCGGCACCGGTGCGCTTGGCGGCGCCCCGCACGGGGCGCGCGCCGGCGACCCACGGCGCGAACGACTCGCGCAGCTTCGCGGCGTTCTCGTCCGAGAGGTCGATCTCGAAACGCTCGCCGTCCAGCGCGAAAGTCACCGTGCTGTCCGCGGGCGTGCCGTCGATATCGTCGATGAGCTTGGTAATGGTCTGTCGAACCATGATGCCCTCCCCGGGATTCATACCGACCACTGGATGTCAATCGGCTGGGTGAAGAGTACGAGTAATTGCTCTCCGCTGTCACGTCGACCGACGGAATCGCACTTCTGCACGCCGTGCGAATGAATTTCCGCACACCCCGGGTCGAGGTCGTCGGCACTTCTTCTCGTGGTGTCGCACACATGATGTCGCGACACGTTCGGCGCATCCTGTCATCTCGTGCACGGCATACATCGACGTCACGGGGCATCCCCGTGACGTCGGACGCATCAATTGCCCTGATGATCGGCGGAAATGCGACCGTGCTTTCGCCTGGGTCGACGACGAAGCGCCGCGATCGGGCGCGTGTCGTTATCGGCGATCGCCCGCGGAGCCGGTGTCGGTGTCGGTGTCCTCGGCACGTTCCGCGGCCGCGAGGGCGCCGGCCACGCTCGACCGCGACGGGGGCAGCGGAGGAAGCTCGAGGTCGGGGTGCTCGGCGCGGAACTTCTTCTCCGCCTCCCGCTCCGACCGGTCGGCGCCGAGGAATGCGCGCACGATGACCACGAGGGCGACCAGGAGCCCGATGGGCGGCACGAGGGCGATCACGTAGTCCATGCGTCCAGGATAGGCCGCGGTCGTCGCCCGTGACACCCGCGCACCCGTCCCTGCCCGAATCGGCGCGGCCGCCCATTCGGGTTCCGGCGCCGATTCGGGCACGGTCCCTGATGCGGCCACCGTCCGCGATTCGCGGGGTCGTCACTGTTTCTCGCCGGTCGTGGATTCAGGTGCACGCCCGACCGGAGCCACTGATTCGGGTCCACGCCCGACCGGAGCCACTGATTCGGGTCCACGCCCGACCGGAGCCGCTGATTCGGGGCTTCCCGGGGACACGGTGTCCGACGACGATCTGCGCAAGGCCCCGATCCCTCATTCGGCCGGCCCTCCGGGGCGCGACCGGATGCACTGCGTGCGCGGGGGACAAAGAACCCCTGACCGGATATGTGACCCGGTCAGGGGTTGCGCGGAGCCGCCTGGGAGAATCGAACTCCCGACCTATTCATTACGAGTGAATCGCTCTACCGACTGAGCTAAGGCGGCCTGCCGCCCGTGAGCAGCGCCGTCCATGCTAGCGGCCGGCCGCCTAGTCGACGAACCCGTGGGGCGCGCCATGCGTCACAGTCGGCCACCGGTCCGTGGCGGAGCGGGCGGGCACCACCCGAGGATGGCGCCCGCCCGCATCCCGGCTCAGCAGGAGAGCTCGTCCTCGGGCGGCGTGCCCTCGAGGAAGAACTCGTCGACGGCGCCCTGGACGCAGTCGTTGGACCGGCCGTAGGCCGTGTGCCCCTCGCCCTCGTAGGAGACGAGGACGCCCTCGTCGAGCTGGTCGGCCAGCCCGACCGCCCACTCGTACGGTGTCGCCGGGTCGCCGGTGGTGCCGATGACGACGATGGGGCCCGAGCCCTCGGCCGACACGGGGCCCGGCTCGCGCTCGGACTGGTGGGGGTAGTTCAGGCAGAGCTCGTCGTTCTCGCCGCCGAAGAACTGGCCGAAGGTCGGCGCGACCTCCTCGAGCTCGGCCACCTGCTCGTCGAGCTCGGCCTGCGTGTGCTCGACCGCGGGGTAGTCGAGGCAGTTGATCGCCCAGTTCGCCTCGGTCGAGTTGTCGGCGAACGTGCCGTCGGGGTTGCGCGTGTTGTAGAGGTCGGCGAACTGGAGCAGCGCCGAGCCCTCGTCGAGGTTGATCGCGGCCTGGAGCGCCGCGGTCAGCATCGGCCAGGACGACTCGTCGTACATCGGCAGGATGATGCCGGTCAGCGCGAGCGCCTGCGTGAGCGGCCGGTCGGGGTCGCCGGTCGGCAGCGGATTCGCCTCGGCCGACTCCAGCAGCTCGACGATCTGCTCTGCGCCGTCGTCGACGCTTCCCGACAGCGGGCACAGCGAACCTGACTGGCAGTCCTCGATGTAGGCGCGCAGGGCGCCCTCGAAACCACCGGCCTGGCCGAGCGTGACGTCGAACCCGGTCGAGGTCGGGTCGAGCGCGCCGTCGAGCACCATGCGCCCCACGTTGTCCGGGAAGAGGTCGGCGTAGGTCGAACCGAGCAGGGTGCCGTAGGAGTAGCCGAGGTAGTCCAGCTGCGACTCGCCGAGCACCGCGCGGATGACGTCCATGTCGCGGGCGGCGGACTCGGTGTCCACGTTGCCCGCCAGATCGCCGGACTCCGCTGCGCAGCCCTCGCCGATGAGCTGGGCGTCGGCCTCCCAGTCGGCCTCGCCCTCGGGGGTGTCCGGATAGTCGGTCGCGAGCAGCCGGTCGAGCTCGGAGTCGCTCACGCAGTCGATCTGCGTGGAGTTCTGCACCCCGCGCGGGTCGAAGCCCACGACGTCGTACACGGAGGTGACCTCGGGAGAGATCGAGGAGGTCGCGTACTCGACGAACTCCACGCCCGAGCCTCCGGGACCGCCCGGGTTGATGAGCATGGAGCCGATCGGCTCGCCGTCGGAGGCGGGCAGGCGCTTGATCGCCAGCGAGATCGTCTCGCCGTCGGGGGCGTCGTAGTCGAGGGGCACCTCGATGTCCGCGCACTCGTAGTCGTCGCAGTCGGTCCAGGAGACCTCCTGCTCGTAGAACTCCTCGAGGCCCTCGGGCGCGGGCGGCATCTCCTCACCCGCGTCGCTGCCCTCCGCCCCGGACTCCGAGCCGGTCTCGCCCGGTGCCTCGGCACCGGACGACTCCGCGTCCTCCGCATCGCTGCAGGCGGTGAGGACGAGCGCTGCGGCGGCGAGCGCGGGAACGATTCTGATCAACCTCGGCATGCGGCCCAACCTAAGGCACGCCGGGCGGCCGGCGGTGCGCGGCCCGTCGGGGAGCGCTCCCCCGGCCACCTGGGCGTCCGTCGTCGCTCAGACCCGCTCGAGGTCGGTGCCCGACCACAGCTCGACCATGAGCGCCTCGGTCGCCAGCAGCGGCGGCACGTTGAGGGTGAGCCGGGTGCGGGCGGTCGCCACGGCGTCGAGGCGCCGCAGCGTGGTCTCGGCGGTCGACCCGCGGGCGAGCTCCGCGACGGCGTCGGCGGCCGACGCGTTGACCGGCTCGACCGCGGAGCCGAGCTGACGCAGGAGCACGTCCCGGTAGAGCGACATCAGAGCGAGCAGCGAGCCGTCGAGGACGTCGCGCTGCGCGCGGGTGGTGCGGCGCTTCTGGTCCTCCTCGAGCTGGCGGACCTGCGCGCGCAGCGCGGGCGGGAGCCGGGCGCCGTCCTCGACCCCGAGGGTGCGGAGCAGCTCGGCGCGCTCGGCGGCGTTGCGGTCCTCCGTGCTCGCCGCGGCGTCGGCGGCCGCGATCTCCACGAGCCGGGCGGCCGCGAGCACCGCGTCGCCCACCGAGCGCAGCTCGAGCGGGACCCGGAGCAGCGCGCTGCGCCGCTCGCGGGCGTCCTCGTGCAGGGCCAGGCGCCGGGCGAGGCCGATGTGGGACTGCGCGGCCCGCGCGGCCTCGAGGGCGACATCGGGGTCCGCGCCGTCGCGCCGTACCAGAAGGTCGGCGACCGCCAGGGGGTCGGGGATGCGCAGGTGGATCGACCGGCAGCGGGAACGGATCGTCGTCACGACGTCCCGCGGGCTCGGGGCGCACAGCAGCCACACCGTCCTCGGCGGCGGCTCCTCGATGGACTTCAGCAGCAGGTTGGAGGTCCGCTCGACCATGCGGTCCGCGTCCTCGACCACGACGACCCGCCACGGGGAGGACCCGGGCGCGCGCTGGGCGAGCGTGACGAGCTCGCGCACCTCGTCGATCGAGATCGTCACCTTCTCCGTGGCGAGCACGGTGACGTCGGCGTGCGTGCCGGCGAGCGCCGTCGTGCAGGCCGCGCACTCGCCGCACCCGGGCTCCCCCTCGGCGGTGCACATGAGCGCCGCGGCGAAGGCGCGGGCCGCCACGGAACGCCCCGAGCCCGGCGGGCCGGTGACGAGCCACGCGTGGGTCATCCCGGCGGCGCTCGCACCGTCGGCGCCCCGCGCCGCCCGGGCCGCGCCACGCAGCGTGTCCACGACCGCGTCCTGGCCCACCAGGCCGTCCCACACGCTCACGACGCCCCCTCCGCGCGGCCCGCGGCATCCGTACGGCCCGCGGCATCCGTACGGTTCCCGGCATACGTGCTGCTCCCGGCGTCCGTACTGCTCCCGGCGTCCCCGCGACTCACGGCCAGCACCGGGGCGAGGGCCGCGCGGACGCGCGCGTGCACCTGCTCGACCGTCCCGTCGGCGTCGACGACGACCACGCGGGCCGGATCGGCCTGGGCGATGCGGAGGAACTCCTCGCGCACCCGGGCGTGGAACGACTCCCCGGCGCGCTCGAGGCGGTCCGGCTCCCCCGGCCGCCTCGCGGCCGCGGCGGCGGGATCGACGTCGAGCAGGATCGTCACGTCCGGGACCAGGCCGTCGGTCGCCCACCGGGAGAGCTCGCGCACGTCGCCGGCCCCGAGGTCGCGGGCGGCGCCCTGGTAGGCGACCGAGGAGTCGACGAAGCGGTCGGTGACGACGACGGCGCCGCGCTCCAGCGCCGGACGCACGAGCGTGGCCACGTGGTGCGCGCGGTCGGCGGCGTACAGGAGCGCCTCCGCGCGAGGGTCGACGTGGTCGCCGTGCAGGATGAGCCGCCGGATCTGCGCCCCCAGCTCGGTGCCGCCGGGCTCCCGGGTGGCGACGGCCTCGCGCCCCTGCGCGGCGAGCCAGTCGACGAGCAGCCGCTGCTGGGTGGACTTGCCGGCGCCGTCGCCGCCCTCGAGGGAGATCAGGACTCCGGCAGGTGCGCTCACCGGCCCAGCGTAACGACGCCGGCCGTCACCTGTGCCGCGCCCGCCGGGGCCTGTGGACGCGGCTACTTCTTCCCCGTCGCGGGCTTCCTCGCCGCGGGCTTCTTGGCGGCCGGCTTCTTGGCGGGAGCCTTCCGGGCGGGCTTCTTGGCGGGGCCCTTGGCTCGTTTCTCCGCGAGCAGCTCGTAGGCGCGCTCGTTCGTCAGCGTCTCGATCGGATCGTCCTTGCGCAGCGTGGCGTTGGTCGTGCCGTCCGTGACGTAGGGGCCGAAGCGGCCGTCCTTCACGATCACCGGCTTCTCCGAGACGGGGTCGGTGCCGAGCTCCTTGAGCGGGGGCCGGGCGGTCGCGCCGCGGCGACGCTTGGGCTGGGCGTAGATCTCGAGGGCCTGCTCGAGCGTGAGGCCGAAGATCTGGTCCTCGGTCTCGAGGGACCTCGAGTCGGTGCCCTTCTTGAGGTAGGGGCCGTAGCGGCCGTTCTGCGCCGTGATGTCCTCCCCGCTCGCGGGGTCCTGACCGATCACGCGGGGCAGCGACAGCAGCCTGAGGGCGTCGTCGATGTCGACGGTCGCCAGGTCCATGTCCTTGAACAGGGAGGCGGTGCGCGGCTTGGGCTGGCCCGGCTTCTTCCGTCCGGACGCCGTCCGCTCGGGCTCGGGCAGCACCTCGGTGACGTAGGGGCCGAAGCGGCCGTTCTTCGCGATGATCGTGTGCCCGGTCTCCGGGTCCTCGCCCAGCTCGCGGCCGTCGTCGGCCTGGGCCTCGAGCAGCTCCTTCGCCCTGGCGACGCTCAGCTCGTCGGGGGCGACGTCGTCGGGGATCGACGCGCGGCGCCCCACGGGCGCGGCACCGTCCTCGCCCGGCTTCGCGTCCGCGGCCGGGGCCTCCTCGACGTAGGGGCCGTACCGGCCGACGCGGACCGTGATCCCCTCGCCGATGTCGATCGAGTTGACGGCGCGGGCGTCGATGTCGCCGAGCCCCTCGACGAGGGCCCGCAGGCCCTCGCGGCCCTCGCCGCCCCGGTAGAAGTGGGCGAGCCAGTCGGTCCGGTCGAGCTCGCCGGTGGCGATCCGGTCCAGGTCGGACTCCATCTCGGCGGTGAAGTCGTAGTCGACGAGGCGCGGCAGGTTCTCCTCCAGGAGGCGCACCACGGAGAACGCGAGCCAGCTCGCGACGAGCGCCTGCCCGCGGCGGGTGACGTAGCCGCGGTCCGTGATCACGCCGATGGTCGCGGCATACGTCGAGGGGCGGCCGATGCCGCGCTCCTCGAGCGCCTTGACCAGGGAGGCCTCCGTGTACCGCGGCGGCGGCGTGGTCTCGTGGCCCGAGGCCTCGGCACCCAGGACGTCGAGCACGTCGCCCGAGGACACGTCCGGCAGGCGGGTCTCGCCGTCCTTGTCGCGGTGCCGCTCGTCGTCGCGCCCCTCCTCGTAGGCCGCGAGGAACCCGCGCTCGGTGATGACGGTGCCCGAGGCGGTGAGGATCGCGCGCTCGGCGTCGGCCTCGCTGCCCGTGAGGTCGGCGGCGACCCGCAGGGTGGCGGTCGAGCCGGTGGCGTCGATCATCTGGGAGGCGACCGTGCGCTTCCAGATGAGGTCGTACAGGCGCAGGGCGGCCGGGTCGAGCTGGGACGCCAGCTCGTCCGGGGTGCGCATCTGGTCCCCGGCGGGGCGGATGGCCTCGTGCGCCTCCTGGGCGCCCTTGGCCTTGCCCGCGTAGAGCCGCGGCTTGTCGGGGATGCTCGCGGGGCCGTACAGCTCGGTGGCCCGGCGCCGCGCGGCGCCGACCGCCTCGGAGGACAGGTTCGTGGAGTCCGTCCGCATGTACGTGATGAAACCGTTCTCGTACAGGCCCTGCGCCACGCGCATCGCCTCGCGGGAGGCGAGGCGGAGCTTGCGGGACGCCTCCTGCTGGAGCGTCGACGTGGTGAACGGTGCGGCGGGACGCCGGCGGTAGGGCTTGGTCTCCACGCCCTCGACGGCACTGGTCGCCCCGCGCAGGGCGGTCGCCACCGCGGTCGCCGAGGCCTCGTCGAGCACGACGACGCCGCGGGCCCTCTCGGTGAGCACGCCGTCGTCGCCGAAGTCGCGGCCGGTGGCCACGCGGGCGCCGTCGAGCTCGACCAGGCGGGCGTCGAAGGACTCCGGCGCGTCCGGCGCCGTGTAGGTGCCCTGCACGGACCAGTAGGAGGCGGCGCGGAACGCCATGCGCTCGCGCTCGCGCTCGACGACCAGGCGGGTGGCGACGGACTGCACGCGGCCGGCGGACAGCCCCGAGCGGACCTTGCGCCACAGCAGCGGCGAGACCTCGTAGCCGACGAGGCGGTCGAGGATCCGGCGGGTCTCCTGCGCGTCGACGAGCGGGGCGTCGATCTCGCGGGGGCTCTCCAGGGCGCGGTTGATCGCGTCGTTGGTGATCTCGTGGAAGACCATCCGGTAGACGGGGATCTTCGGGTTGAGCACCTGGTGCAGGTGCCAGGCGATGGCCTCGCCCTCCCGGTCCTCATCAGTGGCGAGGTAGAGCTCGTCGGCGTCCTTCATCTTGCGCCTGAGCTCGGCGACCTTCTTCTTCTTGTCGGCGTCGACCACGTAGTACGGCTCGAAGTCGCCCTCGACGTCGACGGCGAACTTCCCGTACGGCCCCTTCTTCATGTCCGCGGGCAGCTCGGAGGGCTGCGGGAGGTCGCGCACGTGCCCGATCGAGGCCTCGACCTCGAAGTCGGGGCCGAGATAGCCGCCGATGGTGCGGGCCTTGGCGGGCGACTCGACGATGACGAGCTTGCGGGGCATGCGCGGGGCGATCCTTACCGATGGGGGCTGGGCGGGCGGGGCTGTGCCGGGACGGGCTGTGCCGGCACGGGCTGGTCGGCCTGGCCCGACCGTAACAGCGACCTCCCGCGACGACGCGGGCCGGCCCGGCCGATGGTAGGCGACGGCGGCCCGGCGAGGGGACGACGGCCGCTCGTGGGTGACGCCGCCGAGGCGTCGGCGTCGGCGTCGGCGTCGGCGTCGGCGTCGGCGTCGGCGTCGGCGTCGGGGATACCGTGCGCGGGTGAGGTGCGAGTACTTCGACGACGGGCGCTGCCGCTCGTGCACCTTCCTGCGCACCCCCTACCCCGAGCAGCTTGCCACCAAGGTCCGCGCCCGGCGCGAGCTGCTCACCTCGGTGCCGGCAGGCGCCTGGTTGGAGCCGGTGGCCTCGGCCGACGAGGGCTTCCGGAACAAGGCGAAGATGGTCGTGGCCGGGCGGACGGGCGCGCCGACGCTCGGCATCCTCGACCCGGCGGGCGCCGGCGTGGACCTGCGCGGCTGCCACCTCTACCCGCCGCCGATCACCGAGGCGCTGCCCGTGGTCGCGGACATGATCGCCCGGGCCGGGCTCGTCCCCTACGACGTGCCCGGTCGCCGCGGCGAGCTCAAGCACGTCCTCGTGACCGTCTCGCCGGCGGGTGAGCTGATGATGCGGTTCGTGCTCCGCTCGCGCGACCAGCTCGGCCGGATCCGCAGGCATCTGCCCCGGCTGCTGTCCGACCTGCCGAACCTGGCCGTGGTCACCGTCAACCTGCTGCCCGCCCACGTGGCGCTGCTCGAGGGCGAGGAGGAGATCGTGCTCACCGAGCGGTCGGCGTTGCCGATGCGGCTCTCGCTGCCCGGCGGGCCGCTCGATCTGGAGCTGCCGCCGCGCTCGTTCTTCCAGACGAACACGGCGATCGCCGAGGCCATGTACGGCCAGGCTGCGGCGTGGGCGGCCGAGATCGGGCCGGGGACCGCGTGGGACCTGTACTGCGGGGTGGGCGGGTTCGCCCTCGCCGTCGCGAAGGTCGGCACGGGGGCCGGCGAGGGTGCAACGGCAGACGCAACAGTCGGCGCCGGCGCGGCCCGCTCGCCACGGGTGGTCGGCATCGAGTCCTCTCCCGACGCCGTCGCCGGGGCCCGAGCGGCCGCCGCGCGTGGCGGCGTCGCCGATCGGGTGACCTTCGCCGACGGTGACGCGACCGCCTGGGCGCTGGCGTCGTCGTCGGGGGCCCCGGACCTCGTGGTGGTCAACCCGCCGCGGCGCGGGCTCTCCGAGGAGCTCGCCGGACGGCTCGAGGGCTCGGGCGCGGGTCACGTCCTGTACTCCTCGTGCAACGCGACGACGCTCGCGCGGGACCTGGGGCGGATGCCGTCGCTGGCGCCCGTCGCGGCGCGACTGTTCGACATGTTCCCGCACACCGCCCACGACGAGGTCATGGTGCTGCTCGAGCGAGTCTGAGGTCACCCTGTCTGGGGCCCCGGCACCGCAGCTTCTCGGCGCCCCCGCCTGTCTCGCCGAGGCAGTCGGCAACGCGCCCAGTCAGTGCCCCGGTCGACCGACTCGATGGATAGCTGACTGACTCGGCGAAGTCGTCGAGCGCGGGCTTCTCCGCGAGGTAGAGCGACTTCTCGTCGGACAGCTCCCGATCGAGACTCAGGCGTCGCGCCGCCGCGCACTGCTTGTGATTTGCTACCAGTTGCGAATAACGTAGAACTGCTCGTGAATCACGACCAGCAAGGAGGAGAACATGATCGCATCGGCAGCGACGACCGTCCTGGTTCCAGGCGCATGGATGGGCGGGTGGATCTGGGAGCCGACCGTGGAGCGCCTACGCGACCGAAGTATCGACGCCGAGACGATCTCGCTCGGAGGCCTGCAGCCCCACGAGTCCAGCGCAGACATCGCCGCCGTTCGCCTCGACGACCACGTCCGGCAGCTCGTCGAGCTCGTCGAATCCAAGGGCTCCCGACCTGTCATCCTCGTCTCGCACTCCTACTCCGGCATCGTCACTGCGTCCGCCGCGGACCGGCTCGGTGACCAGGTGCTCGGACTCATCCATGTGGGCGCGTTCGTGCCGACGTCCAGGCGCTCGCTGCTCGATGACTGGGGTAGCTCCGACAATGAGCGCGCCCGGGAGCGCGCGGACATCGAAGCGGCGGGTGGCCTGTGGCTCGCCCCTGCTCGAGAGATGCTCGACCACGAGGCAGACCTCGCACCGAGCGACCGCGACTTCCTGGCCGCGAGGTTCACGCCTCATCCCGGGCGGACAATCCTCGACCCCGCCGAGCTGTCTGCACCGGTCGAGCACCAGCCCTCGACCTACGTCGCCCTGACGCCGAGCGGCGGCCTCGAACAGGCATGGAACGGGGCGCCTCCGGTAGCGAAGACCGCCTCAGAGTGGCGACGGAAACACATCGTCAGCGGACACTGGCCGATGGTCTCGGCCCTCGATGCCACGGTCGACCTGCTCGAGGCGGAGATCCACCACTACGACACGACGCAGGGCTGAGGCGTGGCGACGACCGGACGATCCGGCTGCCCGATCAATCTCGCCGTCGAGTTGTTCGGCGACCGATGGACGCTGCTCATCCTGCGCGACATCGTCTTCGACGACCGCCGCCACTTCCGTGAGCTCCTGCGCGGATCGGACGAGAGGATCACGAGCAGCGTCCTCGCCGACCGGCTCGACCGCCTGACCGAGTCAGGGATCCTCACCCGATCGGGCGATCCGACGCACAAGCAGAAGGCCATCTACAGCCTCACCGATCGTGGCGTGGACCTGGTCCCCGTGCTGGCGACGATCGGGAACTGGGGCGCGACGCACTGCCCGGCAGACCCCGACCGGGCAGCATCCGCCCGCGAGCTGCACTACGAGCTGCCCGAAACCTGGGCGGCACTGATGGACTCCCTCCGAGCGGGCCATCTTCGGGTGGACGCGCCCTGAGCGTCGAGCGGTGCGAACTGTCATCTGCGCGGGCAGAGCCGCCTCGATGTCCCGCGGTCCTTCCAGTCCTCCCCCAGGCCGGCACCGGACGCGAGCGGGCCGACCACGGCGATCGCGATGCCGGCGGTCTGATTGTGTCGGCGCTATGTGGTCGCCCCCAGCTGACGACGATGACGAGGGTGCAGGCAGCTTAGTGTCAGGCGGGACGCAGGAACACCTCCCGCTCAAGCCGATTCGCGACCGTGCCGCCAACCCCCTGGTCCTCGGCGTGCAGCCGATCGAGCGCTCAGAGCCGGATGAGGGAGGAGACCGGGAGATTGGCCTCCGTGACCGCCCGCTGCAACCGCCCGTGCTCTCCGTCGGAGAGACGCACGCACACAACGGTGCCGCGACCGGCATTGGGCCGACCTGCCCGGACACGTACGGGCAGTTACTCGGTCGTCTCGTAGTTCTCGGCCGCCGCGCGTGGCGGCGTCGCCGATCGGGTGACCTTCGCCGACGGTGACGCGACCGCCTGGGCGCTGGCGTCGTCGTCGGGGGCCCCGGACCTCGTGGTGGTCAACCCGCCGCGGCGCGGGCTCTCCGAGGAGCTCGCCGGACGGCTCGAGGGCTCGGGCGCGGGTCACGTCCTGTACTCCTCGTGCAACGCGACGACGCTCGCGCGGGACCTGGGGCGGATGCCGTCGCTGGCGCCCGTCGCGGCGCGACTGTTCGACATGTTCCCGCACACCGCCCACGACGAGGTCATGGTGCTGCTCGCGCGGTCCTGACGGCGTCCAGCTCGGGGCCGGTCACCCGCAACTTCTCGGCGCCCCCGCCCCGCCCGCCGGCCGCCCCCCACCCCGCCCGTCTCGCCGAGGCAATCGGCAACGTGCCCAGTCAACCGCCCTCGTCGACCGACTCGATGGATAGCTGACTGACTCGGCGACATGGGGTTCAGGAGAGCCAAGGGAGCCAGGGCATCTCGCCGGCCGCTCAGTCCCGACCGAGCGCTGGCGCGACGTGCCGCACGATGCTCTCCAGAAGGGCCGCGTTGTAGTCCACGCCCAGCATGTTGGGCACGGTGACGAGCAGGGTGTCGGCCGCCTGGACCGCGGCGTCGGCGGCGAGCTCCGCGGCGACGACGTCGGGCTCGTCGGCATACGTGCGGCCGAACCGGGAGCGCACGCCCTCGAGGACGCCGACCTGGTCCTCGCTGTCCTCGCTGCGCGAGCCGAAGTAGCGGCGGTCGAGGTCGGAGACGATCGGGAACACCGAGCGGGAGACGGAGACGCGGGGCTCCCAGTCGCGGCCCTCCTCGGCCCAGGCGTCGCGAAACACCTGGATCTGCTCGGCCTGGAGCTCGTCGAACGGCACGCCCGTGTCCTCGGTGAGCAGCGTGGAGGACATGAGGTTGTACCCCTCCTCGGCGGCCCAACGCGCGGTGGCCCGGCTGCCGGCGCCCCACCACAGGCGCCGGTCGAGGCCGTCGGACAGGGACTGGACCGCGAGCGGCACGCTCTGCCCGGTCTGGCCGGGGTCGGACATGACGACGCCGGCGCCGCGGATCGCCTGACGCGCGATGTCGGCCTTGGTGCGGGCGACGTCGGCCATGGTCTGCCCCTCCGGCGCCCGGTAGCCGAAGGCCGCGGCGCCGTCCTGCGCGGGCTCCGGGGAGCCCCGCGAGATGCCGAGCTGGAGACGGCCGCCGGCGATGAGGTCCGTGGCCGCGGCCTCCTCCGCGAGGTAGAGCGGGTTCTCGTAGCGCATGTCGATCACGCCGGTGCCCATCTCGATGCGGGACGTGCGCGCTGCGATCGCCGCGAGCAGCGGGAACGGGGACGCGAGCTGCGGCGCGAAGTGGTGCACCCGCAGGTAGGCGCCGTCGATGCCGATCTCCTCGGCGGCCTCCGCGAGCTCGATGGTCTGCAGGTGGGCGTCGGCGGCCGTGCTCACGGCGCTGCCGCCGACGTCCCGCCAGTTCCCGAAGGTGAGGAATCCGATGCGCTTCACTGCTGGGTCAACTCCGTGGCGGCGTGGTTGTTCCCGCGCTCGCGCGGCCTCCCCTGTGTCTCGTCGAGCGGGACAGGCACTGGACCTCCGACCGAACCGTTGACGACCCGGCGCACCGTCCGTAACCTCATTAGACAGTTACCGGAGGTGATGGTCATGGCGGAACGCATCCGCACGTGGGACGGGCAGTCGTGGACGTTCGACTCGGGCGCGCTGTTCCTCGACTACGTCTACACCGGCGAGTTCGGGGTCGGACAGTGGCGGGACGGCATCATCTCCACCGCCGACGAGCTCGACGGCTGGCTCGGCGAACACCTCGGGCGGCCGCTGCTGCCGCTGACCGACGAGGAGCTCGCCGCGGCCCTCGACCTGCGCGACCGCCTCACCCGGCTCGTCCGTTCGGCCGCCGGGGTCAGCAACGGCAGTGGCACGGCCTCCCCCGACGACGACCTCCCCCACCTCGCCGAGCTGGCCGCCCAGCCCGACCTGCCGCCGGTGTTCCCAGGCCACGAACCGCCCACCGACCCGGCCGCCTGCCAGGCGCTCGCGACCATCGCCCGGGACGCGCTCGTCCACCTCCGTGACGACACGGATCGCCTCCGGAACTGCGACGGCCACGGTTGCCCGATGGTCTTCCTCGACCTCTCGCGCGGCGGCCGGCGCACCTGGTGCTCGATGGCCCGCTGCGGAAACCGCGCCAAGGTCCGCGCCTTCCGAGATCGCCAGGCCATGCAGGAGATGCCCGTTCAGTGAACGTCCATGCAGGGACCGACAAGGGAGCCGGCGACATGACACGCAGAATCGTCATCACGGAGAACATCACCCTGGACGGGGTCGTCGAGAACGACGGGTCGTGGTTCGACCCGACTGACGACTCGACCCAGGGCCGGCAGCTCGCGGAGATCACGCGTGAGCACGCGGCCGCCTCGGACGGCTTCCTCGTCGGGCGCATCACGTTCGAGGAGATGCGCGGCTTCTGGCCGCAGCGGGTGGACGATACGACCGGCGTGACGAACCACCTCGACCGTGTGGAGAAGTACGTCGTCTCCGCGAGCCTCGAGAACCCGGGCTGGGACGGCACGACCGTCCTGCGCGGCGGTGACGACCTCGACTCCCAGATCAGCGAGCTGACCTCCCGCGAGGGCGCCGACATCGTGCTGACAGGCAGCATCTCGCTCGCCCAGCAGCTGCTCGCCCGCGGCACGGTCGACGAGCTGCGGCTGTTCGTCTACCCGGTCGTCGTCGGCACCGGTCGTCGCCTGTTCACCGACGCGCACGAGCTGCGTGACTTGGAGCTCGCCGAGACCCGCTCGTTCGACGCGGGCGTCGTCCTGCTCCGCTACACGCGTCGCAGCTGACCCACGGTCGCGTAGCCCTGACGACCGGAGAAGCCCGACGAGCGAGGGGCCCGAGCACGAGTGCAGGGATCCAGTCCCCTCACTCGTCGGTCGACCCCCGCACCGGTGGGGGTACGTCACCCGTCCGCCCGGTCAGGCAGGGGCGAGCATCCCCGTCTCGATCAGCTCGCGCAGCTGGGGGACCAGCTCGGTCCGCAGACCGGTCGCGTCGACGTCCAGGAGCCCGGCCACGGCGTCGACGAGTACACCGAGCGGCAGCTCCCCGTCGCAGGCCCCGACGACGGCGGACAGACCGGTCGAGGCGCGCACCGTCCGCGCGTATCCCCCGCCCTGGACGAGCTCGATGACCTCGGGCTGGCCCGCGCCGGGCCGATGATGACGGACCTCGGTGACGTCCGCGGCGACGACGACTGTGGCCGCGAGCAGGGCCTCGTCGTCGACGAGCGCGGGGCGCAGGAGGGCGACGGCGTCGAGCACGGCGGCGACGTGGTCGCCGAGCCGCCCGCTGCCCAGCCCGTCCGCGTCCTCGAGGCGGCGCCACGGCGCGCCGGCCGGCTCGTCCGCGCCCGGGCGGCGCACGGTGACGTGCCCCATGCCGATGGCGCTCACGCCGCGGTCCTCAAGGTCACCGAGCCAGCGCGCGGCCTGCGCCTCGAACTCCTCCCGGCCGGCGGCGGGGTGGGCACCGCCGTCGCGCAGCCAGGTGTCGACGTAGGTCGCGGGGTCCGCGGCGTCGCGCTGGACGACCCACAGGTCGAGGTCGGTATCGACCCAGCCGCCGACCCGCTGGCGCCAGTCCTCGCCGCCCAGGTGCTCCCAGTTCGCGAGCAGCTGGGCCGTGCCGCCGGGCGCGAGGTGCTCACCGACGCCGCGGAGGAGCTCGGCGACCAGGGCGTCGCCCGCGGCCCCGCCGTCGCGGTAGGTGGTGCGCTCGGCGCCGGTGCGGCCGGAGACGACGAACGGCGGGTTGGAGACGATCCGGTCGAACTGGCCGCGGACGGGCTCGAACAGGGATCCCCGCCACAGGTCGATGCTCACGGCGCTGAGGTCGGCGCCGAGGCCGGTGAGGGCGAGCGCGCGCGGGTTGACGTCGGTGGCGACGACGCGGGCCCCCGCGGCGGCGGCCCGCAGCGCGAGGTAGCCGCCGCCGGTGCCGACGTCGAGCAGCCGGTCCCCCGGGCGGGGCCGCACGGTGAGCGTGTCGAGGGTGCGGGTGGCGGCGCCGACGCCGACGACGTGCTCCGGTCCGGGCGCGACGCCGGGGACCAGGCGGTCGGACACCGCCCAGCCGGTCCGGTCCCCGAGGTCGACAGGGGCGACGGTAACGAGCGGCGTCACCGTCGTCCCGTCGGACTCCGTCAGGCCGAGGGCGACGAGAAGGACGACGACGTCCGGCTCCCCCGTCGGTCCGCGCGACGTCAGGTCGGCCGCGTCGACGCGCTCGCCGAGCACGAAGAGCCGGACCCAGACTGCGAGCTCCTGGTCCGCGGTGCCGGCGGCGTCGAGCGCGGCGCGCGCCGGCACGCGGCTTCCGGTCGCGAGCAGCGTCTCGGCCAACGGACCGAGGAGCCGGGCGACGCCGTCGGGGGTGAATCCGGCGTGCCGCCACGCGGCGGCGAGCGTCTCCTCGGGAAGCGGCTGCACCCCTCGAGCGTAGGGCGAGCCGCTTCCCCAGGCGGGCACGTGGCGCAGGCGGGCACGAGCCGCAGGCAGTCACCAGGCGCGGGCGGTCAGGAGGCACAGGCGGTCAGGAGGCGCCGACGGCGTCGTGGCGCCGGCGGTCAGGAGATCCCGGCGTCGGCCAGCTCGCGCTCCTCGGCGCGGACCGCCCGCCTCCGGGACACGAGCACGGCACCGACGGCGACGAGCCCGGCCACGGTCGCGAGCCCGATCCGCAGCGCGTGGTTGGCGTCGGCGGGGACGGACCACTCGACGACCAACGGCGCGATGAGCAGGGCGACGAGGTTCATCACCTTGATGAGCGGGTTGATCGCGGGGCCGGCGGTGTCCTTGAACGGGTCGCCCACGGTGTCGCCGATGACCACGGCCTCATGCTGCGCGCTGCCCTTGCCGCCGTGGTGGCCGTCCTCGACGATCTTCTTCGCGTTGTCCCAGCTGCCGCCGGAGTTCGCGAGGAAGACGGCCATGAGGACGCCGGTGGCGATGGTGCCGGCGAGGAAGCCCGCGAGCGGCCCGACCCCGAGACCGAAACCCACGGCGATCGGGGCGAGCGCGGCGAGCAGACCCGGGGTGGCGAGCTCACGCAGCGAGTCGCGGGTGCAGATGTCGACGACCTTGCCGTACTCGGGGCGCTGCTCCCCGGTCATGATGCCGGGCAGGTCGCGGAACTGGCGGCGCACCTCGCGCACGATCGCCCCGGCGGAGCGGGTCACGGCGTCGATCGTCAGCCCGGAGAAGAGGAAGACCGTGGCGGCACCGAGGATGACGCCGACCAGCGTGACCGGGCTGATGAGCTCGTAGCTCATCATCGCGCCGACGATGCCGCCCGCCTCGGCGCGGCCCTCCTCGGCGAGGCCGGCCACGGCGGTGGACACCACGTCGGCGTAGGAGCCGAACAGGGCGGTGGCCGCGAGGACCGCGGTGGCGATCGCGATGCCCTTGGTGATGGCCTTCGTCGTGTTCCCCACGGCGTCGAGGTCGGTGAGGATCTGGGCACCCTCCTCGTCGACCTCGCCGGACATCTCGGCGATGCCCTGAGCGTTGTCCGAGACCGGGCCGAAGGTGTCCATCGCCACGATGACACCCACCGTGGTGAGCAGGCCGCAGCCCGCGAGCGCCACGAGGAACAGGGCCAGCCACACCGACCCGCCCGCGAGGAGGAAGCACCCGCAGATCGCGGCGGCGATGACGCCGGCGGTGTAGACGGCGGACTCGAAGCCCACCCCGATGCCGGCGAGGACGACCGTGGCCGCACCGGTGCGGGAGGTGGCGGCGACCCGCTTCGTGGGGCTCGTGCCGGTACCGGTGTAGAAGCCGGTGAGCCAGAGGATGACCCCGGCGAGCGCCACGCCGATGAGCACGGCGAGCGAGGCGACCACGCGGGGGTCGTCGATCGGGACGTCCGTGATGGTCCCGGTGGTGCCGACGGTGTCGGCGAAGGAGGCGGGCAGGTAGGCGAACGCGGCGATCGCGGCGAGGACGACGCCGGCCACGGCCGCCGTGTAGAAGCCGCGGTAGATCGCCTTGAGGCCCGACTCCGTGCCGCGCACCCGGGTGGTGAGGACGCCGAGGACGGCGACGACGGCGCCCACCGCGGTGACGAGCAGCGGCAGGATCATGCCGTGCTCGCCGAGGGCGGCGCGACCCAGGATGAGGGAGGCGACGAGCGTGACCGCGTAGGACTCGAAGAGGTCGGCCGCCATGCCGGCGCAGTCGCCCACGTTGTCGCCCACGTTGTCCGCGATCGTGGCGGCGTTGCGGGGGTCGTCCTCGGGGATGCCCTGCTCGACCTTGCCGACGAGGTCGGCGCCGACGTCCGCGGCCTTGGTGAAGATCCCGCCGCCGACCCGCATGAACATCGCGAGCAGGGCGGCGCCGAAGCCGAAGCCCTCGAGCACGACCGGCGCGTCGGTGCCGTAGACGACGACGGTGAGCGCGGCCCCGAGCAGCCCGAGGCCGACGACGCTCATGCCGACGGCGCCGCCGGTGCGGAACGCGATCCGCGCCCCCTCGGCGCGGCCGTCGGCGCGGGTCGCCGCCGCGGCCACCCGTACGTTGGCCCGCACGGCGAGCCACATGCCGAGGTACCCGATCGCCGCGGAGAACGCCGCGCCCACGAGGAACGCGACCGATCGGCCGATGCGGACGTCCATGTCGCCCGGCAGCAGGAGGAGCAGCCCCGTGATGACGACGACGAACACCCCCAGGGTGCGGAACTGCCGGGCCAGGTAGGCGGATGCGCCCTCCTGGACCGCCCGGGCGATGGAGACCATGTTCTCGCTGCCGGACCGTTCGGCGAGCACCTGTCGCCGCAGCACGACGGCGAACGCGAGCGCCCCGATCGCGAGGACGCCGACGCACACGGCGATGACGAGGGACGAGGTCGAGAGATCCTGCACGGGTCCTCCACGGTGAGGAGCGCCGCGAACGGCGCTGACGAGGGCCGGTACCGGAGGGCCGTCGGCGGCGACGTCGCGGCCGCCCCCCGGGGCCGGCTGATCTTCTCAGGAGGGTAACTGACGCGGAGCGATGCGTCCTCCCAGGTGGGCGCGGCACGCCGCGGGGCCCGGGCAGAGCTCCCCCGGTGAGCGCTCCCCTCCGCCGGCGTGGTGGCCGCGCCCACGCTGGGGCATCCTCCCGGCATGAGCACCGCATCCGTCCCCGGCGACAGCGCACCACCGAGCCTTCCCCGCGGCACCGTCCGCCACCGCCGTACGGTGCTCGTCGCCGCTCTCGGCGTCGGCCTGCTCGCGGGGTGCGCGGGGACCGACACCGAGCCGGGGACCGAGGGCCCGGGCACCGGAGGCTCGGAGGGCACGGGGACCGAGGGCACGGGCACGCAGGGGCCGGGCACGGGAGGCTCGAGCTTGACCGAGGATCTCCCGGCCCCCTACGGCGACGCGCTGATCTTCTCGAGCAGCGCCGAGAGCCTCTGCCACGTCCCGACGAACCAGGTCGAGGACATCTACGTGAACGGCCCCGACCCGACCGACCTCTGGCACGACCACGGCGGCGTGCGCGCGAGCGGTCCGGCCCACGCGGCGTCGGCTCATGCGGCAACTGCCCAGGCACCGACGGCCCATGCTGCGACAGCGCCCGCCCCGCGCACTCTGATCCTGCCGGACGAGGGCGTCGTCGAGGAGGTGAGCGTCGAGGTCGTCTCCGCCCCGGACGACCCGATCCTCGAGCTCGAGATCACCCTCACCGGCCCCGAGCAGGAGCAGCCGTACCTGACGGACGCGGTCAGCGTCTCGTTCCTCACGCCCGATGACGACCGTCGCTGGGTCGGCTTCTCCGCGCACGACGGGGAGCTGACCCGCACCATCCAGCTGGACGAGCCGATCGCGCCGTCCCCCGGCGGGACGAGCACGCGGGTCCAGGTGGTGCCGGTGGCATGCCCCACGGACGTCGAGGAGGACGCCGAGTTCACGGCGCAGCCCCTGGCGGACGGGACGTACACGATGACGGTCTTCGGCAGCGCACAGCTCGCCGAGGGCCCCGAGGACGACGAGCGCACCGGGCATGCGATGTGGGGACAGGAGCAGACCACCGTGACCGTCACGGACGCCGTCGTCGAGGGCATCGGCTACTCCGGCGAGAACGCCTACAGCGACTAGCACAGGAGCTCCCGATGACCGCAGCAGCACGGCACGGCCGCGCGCGAGGGCGCGTCGCCCCCACCGACCCGGGCGTTGCACCCCCCGTTCGATCTCGGTCCGTCGTCCGTGCGCTCGCGCTCGGATCGATGCTCGTGCTGGGCGCCTGCGACACGGGCCCACCGGCGGGCTCCTACCCGCCGGACCGGTCCGACCACCCGGACGGGTCCGACCACCCGGACGGGTCCGACCCGCCGTCTGCCCCCGGTGAGGTCGCGTACTCGGAACGAGCGCAGGAGGTGTGCGGGACGCTGATCGACGACGTCTACCGACCCCGGGGCGACACCAGCGCCGTCGACCACGTGGCGGTCCGCCTGCTCGACGGCTCGACGCCGGCCCGTCTCGGCCTGGAGGTCGAGCTCGGCGGACCGGGCTACACCTCCACCGACCTGTTCGCACACACCGTCTTCGTCGTTCTCGTCGACCCCGTCAGCGACGAGGTCGTCGCCGTTCTCGCCGGGGACGACGAGACGGTCACGTACGCCGGCCTCGAGGAGCCGATCGAGATCGGCGCACCGGCCACCTCCACCACGACCGTGTTCCCCATGCCCTGCGGGGACCACGAGACGGGGGAGACGGTCGCCGTCACGCCTCTGCCCGACGGGGAGTACGAGCTGGTCATCGAGGGGCATCTCACCTCGCCGAACACGGCGTTCGAGCGGCCGATCAGCTGGGCGGCCGAGCCGATCCGCGTCGAGGTGGCGGACGGGGTGATCGCCGCGGACTGATCACGCTCCCGCCACCGCCGCCTGGGCACCACCGGTCGGTCGCCGCGCGGGGCCGGCACGCCTGCGGGCACCCTGCCCGCTACCGTGCTGGTGTGACGCTGCTCGCGGAAGACCTCACCCTGCTCCTGCTCGACGACGACTCCGGGCGCTTCACCCACCACTCCTACCTCGTCGCCGGGCTCGGCGGCGCACTGCTGGCCGAGCTCGCCCTCGGCGGCTGGGTCCAGATCGGGGAGCCGTCCGGGCTGTTCCGGCGCTCGACCGTGGAGCCGACGGGTGCGCCGCCCCCCGAGCACCCCGTTCTCGCCGACGCTCTGGAGGAGGTCACGGCCAAGGACCGCACCGCGAGCGAGCTCGTCACGCGGCTCGGCCGCGCCGCCAGGGAGCCGCTGCTCGAGACGCTCGCGGAGCGCGGCATCCTGCGGCGCGAGGAGGGGCGGGTGCTCGGCCTGTTCTCGAGCACCACGTGGCCGACGGACGACGCCAGGCACGAGCGCGAGATGCGCGCCGCGCTGACGGCGGCGATCGCCGAGGGCCGAGGGGACGCGCGAGCCGTCGCGCTGCTCTCCGTGCTCTCGGCGATGGACATCGCCCACAAGGTCCTGCCCGTCGAGGGGCTCGGCGGTCGGGAGGTCCGCCGCCGCGTGAAGGAGATGGCCGAGGGCGACTGGGCCGCCAAGGCGGTCAGGGACGCCGTCGCTGCCGTCGACGCCGCCGTGATGTCCGCTGTCGTCGCCACCACGGTCACGGGCTCGGGGGGCTCGAGCTGACTCGGGTACGGCGCAGAATGTCCCGGTGACCTCACTCGTCGACCTCCTGCGCCGCGTGGGCGCCGAGGACGACCGGCTGGTCCACCTCGAGCACCTGCCGGCCCGTCCCGCCCGCACGGCCGACTGGCCGTCGTGGGCCGACCCCGATCTCGTGGCCGGCTACCGCCGGCTGGGCGTGGCGCTGCCGTGGACCCACCAGGTGACCGCCGCGCAGGCCGTCCACGAGGGAAGGCACACGGCGGTGGCGACCGGCACCGGCTCCGGCAAGTCGATGGCCGTGTGGCTTCCCGTGCTGTCCGCGGTACGCGCGGGCGCGCTCGCCGCCGTGGGCCCTTACGCGGGGTCGATCGCGCGGCACACACGTCGGCCGACGGCTCTGTACCTGGCGCCGACCAAGGCCCTCGCGCACGACCAGGCCACCGCGCTCGAGGGCCTGCTCGCGGCGAGCTCGCTGACCTCGGTGCGGGTGGCCACGTGCGACGGCGACACCCCGGACACCGAGCGTGACTGGGCGCGCGAGCACGCCGACGTCGTGCTCACCAACCCGGACTTCGTCCACTACTCCGTGCTCCCGTCGCGGCGCCGCTGGGAGCGGGTCCTGCGCGGGCTGTCGGTCGTGGTGGTCGACGAGGCGCACGCGTACCGGGGCGTCCTCGGCGCTCACGTGGCGCTCGTCGTGCGGCGGCTCCTGCGGGTCGCGCGGCACCTCGGCGCCGATCCGGCGGTCGTCTGCCTGTCCGCGACCAGCGCGGAGCCCGGCGTCGCCGCCGCCCGGATCATCGGCACGTCGACCGACGAGGTCGTCGTGGTCGACGACGACGCCTCGCCGGCGGGCGACCGCTACCTCGCGCTGTGGCAGCCGGCCCCGGCCGACCGGTGGGGGGCCGGAATCGCCTCGTCCGGGTCCGCGTCCTCGGAGCCCTCGCGCGTCGGCGCCGCGCCCGCGGCGGCGGCCACGTCCCCGGGCGGGCCGCCGGTCCCCCTCGTCGACGACGCGCCGCGCGGCGACAGCGACGACGACCCGTGGGCACTCCCCGCGGACGCGGTGGCGGCCGAGGAGGAGGTGCTCGACCGCGCCGAGGTCGACGAGGTCGAGCGCAGGTCGGCGCTCGCGGAGTGCGCCGAGCTCGTCGCCGACCTCGTGCCCGCCGGTGCCCGGACGCTGGCGTTCGTCCGGTCCCGTCGCGGCGCGGAGGCCCTGGCCGAGTCGGCTCGCCGACACCTCGCGCTCGTCTCGCCCGCCCTCGTGGACACGGTCCGTGCCTACCGCGGGGGCTACCTCCCCGAGGAGCGTCGTGCGCTGGAGGCCCGGCTACGCTCGGGCGAGGTGCTCGCGATGGCGACGACCAACGCGCTCGAGCTGGGCATCGACGTCTCGGGGCTCGACGCGGTCCTGCTGTGCGGGTGGCCCGGCTCGCGCGCCTCGATGTGGCAGCAGGCGGGGCGCGCCGGGCGCGCGGGGGCCGACGGCGTGGCCGTGCTCGTGGCCTCGGCCGACCCGCTGGACTCCTTCCTCGTCCACCACCCCGAGGCCGTGCTCGGGGAGCCGGTCGAGGCCACGGTGTTCGACCCGTCCAACCCCCACGTCCTCGCGCCCCACCTGTGCGCCGCGGCCGCCGAGCTGCCGCTGACGGCCGAGGACCTCGCGCTGTTCGGCATCGAGGACGAGCGCGGGCGCGCGCTCCTCGACCACCTCGTCGACACGCTCGGGCTGCTGCGGCGCCGCCCCACCGGCTGGTACTGGGACGTGGCGAACACCGTGCGTGCCCAGGACCTCACCTCGCTGCGCGGCAGCACCGAGCGGCAGGTCCAGATCGTCGAGTCCGCGACGGGCACCGTGCTGGGGACCGTCGACGCCGGCAACGCCGACACCACGGTCCACCCCGGCGCGGTGTACGTCCACCAGGGCCGGGTCCTGCTGGTGGAGACCCGGGTCGACGACGTCGCGATGGTCACCGACGGCGCCCACCTGCCGTACCGGACGCGCGCCCGGAGCAGCTCGAGCGTCCGGTTCCTGTCCGAGGAGGCCGTGGTCGAACGCGGCGGAGTGCGCTGGTCGACCGGCGAGGTCGAGATCACCGGGCAGGTCGACTCGTTCGTACGCTACCGCGTGCCCGACCAGCGGCAGATCGGGGTCGAGCAGCTCGATCTCGACGCGCGCACGTTCCGCACGGTCGGCACGTGGTGGACCCTCGACGAGGCCGCCCTCGAGGCGGCGGGCGTCGACCCGGGCCGGCTCGGCGGGGCGCTGCACGCGGCCGAGCACGCATCGATCGGCATGCTCCCGCTGCTCGCGACGTGCGACCGGTGGGACATCGGGGGCCTGTCCACCGAGGCCCACGACCAGACCGGCCGGCCCACCGTGGTCGTGCACGACGGCTTCCCGGGCGGAGCAGGGTTCGCGCGCCGCGGCTTCGACGCATCGGTGGAGTGGGTACGCGCCACCCTGGAGACCGTGCGGACGTGCCCGTGCGTCGCCGGGTGCCCGCGCTGCGTGCAGTCGCCGAAGTGCGGCAACGGCAACTCCCCGCTGGACAAGGCGGGAGCGATCGCGCTCCTCACCGTCCTCGCAGGCGCCGCCGAGCGGCACCCGGAGGCGGAGGCTTACGCGCCCCCGACCGGCGACCTCTGACTGGCGCTCCCTCCGCCCGGGCACCGCGCGCCCACCGCACGTGGCGGGCGCACTCACCGCACGGGGCCGGCGCACTCACCGCACGGGGCCGGCGCGGGCGTGAGCCACCGCGTCGTAGGTCCCGAACACGCCGAGCTCCACGAGCACCGTCGCCGACACGACGACCTCCTCGCCCTCCACCTCGCACGACACCGTGGCGGCCTCGTTGAGGCCCACCACCCCGGTCGACCGCGCGCACGCCTCGGCCGGTGCGGCGCCGTGCTGGAGCGCACCGGCGGCGGCCAGGGAGCCGAGGTCGGCGGCGCCCTGGGCCTCCTGCCGGGCGACCTGGACGCGGGCCAGCGCGAGCACACCGACCAGGAGGAGGAGCATGGACGCGACGACGCCCGCGACGAGGACGGTCGCCGCACCGTGCTCGCGGTCCCGGTCGACGACCCGCGCGGCCTCTCGGCCCCGGACCCTCCCGGCAGGCGGCCCGGAACCCGGGGCACTCACGGCGAGCCCTCTCCGACGAGCGCCTCCTCCGGGACCGCGCTCGCGCTGGCGATGACCCGACCACCGACGAGCGAGAGCGGACCCGGGTACGGCGCCACGACCGTGACGACGACGAGGCCGTCGTCCTGCGCCACCGTGACGTTCGCGTCGTCGGGCGCCAGGCGCTGGGCGTGGTCGACGACCACCTGGGAGCTCTCCCCGGCGGCGGCGGCCCGCGCGCCGGCCTGGGCCGCGTCGGTGGCGCGGATGTGCGCGGCCCCAGTGGCGATCGCCGAGAGGACGAGCAGGAGGACGAGGGCGACGGCGGGCAGGACGGTCGCGAGCTCGGCCGTGACCATGCCGCGCTCGTCCGGTCCGGGCCGGTGGGACGCGGCGCCGGCCGCCCGGTGACGCGAGGACCGGCCCGTCCGACGGAACCCGGCCTCGTCCGTCCGGCGGGGCGCGGCCGGGGGCCGGGCATGGTGCCCGGCCCCCGGCTGTGCGTGCGTGGTCATCAGACCCCGAGCGCCCGCGTGATGAGCCCGGTCACCATCGAGATGACGGCGTCGCCGTTGAGGATCCCGATGAGCGCCGCGGCGAGGCCGGCCGCCGCGACCGTGCCGATGGCGTACTCGGCGGTCGCCATCCCCGCCTCGGGATCCTCCGCCGCGCGTCCGTGCCGTGCACGAAGGGTGGTGGTGAGGCGGTGAGCCGCCTGGGTGATCGTGTGCATGTCGTCGTCCTTCCCCGGTTCGTCCCGGTGTGCGCCCGACCCGGTGCCGGGCTCGCGGGACCAGGCTGCCGAGGCGGTGTGCCGGCCCGCTCCGGGACGGTCGGGGCCTGTGCATCCATGCGCACGACGGATACCTGTGGAACCCGCGTCGCGCGAGCTGTCCCGCGCTCGGGGCGCCGTGGCCGGCGCTCTGCACCGCGCGGCACGCGGCCCTCATCGCCCGAGCAGGTCGAGCCCCGCGCCGAGGACCACGGGCAGGATCCCGAGCAGGACGAAGGCGGGCAGGAAGCACAGTCCGAGCGGGAGGACGAGGCGGACGCCTAGTCGCGCCGCGGCCTCCTCGGCCGCCCGGGCCCGGTCCGCCCGCAGCGTCTCGGCCCGCATCGTCAGCAGCGGTCCCGGGTCGGCGCCGTCGTTCCAGGCGGGCTCGAGGCAGTCGGCCAGCGCCCGCGCGTGGGCGGGCGCGCCGGCCCACGCCTCCTCCCACGACGCACCGAGCAGGAGGAGGTCTCCGGCCGGGCGCAGCGCCCGGGCGGTGCTCCCGTCGCCGATCTCGGTCAGGGCACCGCCGAGGGCGCGCAGCGCGCCGGGCACGGAGCTGCCGGCCGCGAGGGCCGCCCCGCACAGGTCGAGCAGGACGGCGGGGTCGAGGGCGAGTCCGGGCAGGCTCGGTCCGCGTCGCCGTTCAGGAACGGCGACCGGGCGGGTCAGCAGCCACGGGGCGACGGCCGCGACGGCGAGCAGGAGCAGATGGACACTCATGCGTCGGCCGTCTCGGCCCGGCGCTCCTCGCGGAGCACCCAGCACCAGCCGCCGACGAGGAACGCCGTGCCGACCACGAGGCACACGGTGCCGAGCCCGCCGTCGAGCAGGACCCCGACCGGGTCCGCCCCGACCGCGGCACCGAGAAGCAGCCCCAGGAGGGGGAGCCAGCCGAGCAACCTGCCGGTCGCTCGCGGCCCGGCGAGCGCGACGGTACGCGCCCCGGCAGCGCGCGCCGACTCGGCGATGCCGACGGCGCTGCGGTCGAGGATCTCCGCCAGCGGCGCACCGGTGGCACGCGTGACGCGGCAGGCCGCGACGACCCCCGCCAGCGCGCCGCGGGCCGAGGCCCGCTCCGCCCGGTTGCCGAGCCGTGGCCCGGCCCGGCGGCCCGCGCCCGGCCGCCCCGCGGACCGCGGACCGCCGCCGAGCCGACCGGCGAGGTCGAGGAGCGCGACGGGGACGCCGCTCTCGTCGAGCTCGGCGCCGGCCCCGAAGGTCTCGCCCGCGGCAGCGCCGGCCGAACGCGCCGCGCCGACGGGCGCCACACCCTCGACGGCACCGGCGGCCCCGGCGCGAGAGAGCTCCCCGTCGGACGAACGAGCCACGACGACCCCCGCGTCACCCCCACGCCCGGCGGGCTCGCCACGGGGCGGGAGACCGGACCGGCGCAGCGCGGCGGTCCAGGCCCGCCCCGGGTCCGAACCGGCACGCAGCCGCATGGCGACCTCGGACACCAGCAGGCCGGGATCGAGCTGCACGGGCCGGTGCCGCCGCCTGCGCCGTGTCAACGGGGCCGCGGGACCGACGGCGCGACGCGCAGGTCGCCGCACGCGCCTGGGCGGCGGCGCGAGGAGCGCGACGGCGAGCAGCACGAGCACGCCGGCGAGCAGGACACCGGACGTCATGCCCCGGTCCTCACCCGTGCCCGGTCGGCGCGCCGACCGGGTTCCGCACGTGCCCCGTCCGTCCGTGCGTCCTCGCCCACCGCGGTCCGGGCCCGCGCCCGTCCTGCCCGCGCCTGCCCGGTCCGCCCACCGTCGGCGCCGACCGGGGACCGGTCATGGCCGTCGTCCTCCGCCGAGACCGCGGCGAGGGCGGCGGCCACGACGTCGTCGCCGACCCGGTGCGCGAGGCGGTCGACCCCGGGGCCACCCGTCACCCGTCCGTCCGGCGCGACCGTCAGCGCGTCGACGCAGTCCAGCTGTGCTCCGGACCGGACGAGCACGCCGACCTGGGCGACGTGCCGGCGTCCGTCGGACCGCCGCAGGTGCACCACGGCGTCGATCCCGGAGGCGGCCTGCGCGGCGAGCGTGGACTCGGTCATCCCGGCGAGCGCCGCGAGCGCGACGAGGCGGCTGGGCACGTCCTGCGCCGTGTTCGCGTGCACCGTCGCCCACCCGCCCTCGTGGCCCGTGTTGAGCGCGCCGAGGACGTCACGGACCTCGGCTCCGCGGCACTCGCCGAGCACGATGCGGTCCGGCCGCATCCGCATCGCGGCCCGCACGAGGTCGGCCAGCGTGACCTCGCCGGCCATCTGGACGTTGGGTCGGCGGACCTGGAGATGGACGACGTGCGGGTGCGCGGGGCGCAGCTCGACCGAGTCCTCGAGGCAGACGATGCGCTCGCGGTGGTCGGCGAGTCCGAGGAGCGCGGCGAGCATCGTGGTCTTGCCCGTACCGGTGGCCCCGGAGAGCACGACGTTGGCCCGGCTGCGCACGAGGGCTTTCAGGACGGGTGCGACGTGCGCGGGCACCGCGCCCAGGCCGACGAGGTCCGCCAGCGACAGCGTCCGGTCCCGGAAGGTGCGCAGGGAGATCGTCGTCCCGTCCGCGGCGAGCGGCGGGAGGACGGCGTGCAGCCGCGTCCCGTCGGGCAGCGTGCCGTCGACGACGGGCGCGGCATCGTCCAGCCGCCGGCCGCACGCGGCCGCGAGCCGGGTCGCGAGCCCCCGCACGGCGCTCTCGTCGCCGAGCACCCGACGCGGGTCGGGCACCGGGACGAGCCCCTCGCCGCGGTCCGCCCACACGCCCGAGGGGCCGTTGACGAGGACGTCGGTGACGTCGGGAGCGGCCAGGAGGGGGGCGAGCAGGGTGCCCGCACCGAGCAGCTCGGCACGCAGGTCGTGCTCGAGGCGCAGGAGCGTGCCGGAGCCGAGGGCACCGACCGTACCGGCGTCGAGAGCCTCGGTGACGTTCCGCCCGGCGGCGACCTCGGCGCGCACCCAGGAGGCACCGGACACCGACGCGGGTCGCGCCCTCACGGGAGAAGCCCCAGCGCGTCCGCGACCTCCTCCGCGGCGGCGCGCAGCGGCCCGCGCCGCGCCCCGGGGACGACCCCGTGCTCGACGCCCGCGTCGAGGGTGCGTACGTGGCGTACGACGCCACGCAGCGGCAGCCCGCAGGCCTCTGCCACGTCGGACGCGAGGACGTCCTCACCGCTGCGCCGGCGCACGACCAGCGAGATCTCCGGGCCGCCGGAGGACCTCGCGAGCGCTCGTGCCGCGGCTGCCGCGGCGGCACCGCCGCGCAGCCCGGCGCTCGCCGTCAGCACCAGGTGGTCGAGGTCGTCGATCAGCGACGGGCGGGAGTCCTGAGCGCGGAAGAGGACGGTACGCGGCAGGTCGAGGACGACGACCTCGGCGGCCTGGGCGACGGCGCGCACGGCCCGGGCCACGACGGGCTCGTCGACGTCGGCACCCCCGCGCAGGTCGCCCCCGAGGAGGCGGACGTGCTCGAACGCGGGAAGGGAGGTGGCGAGTCGCTCGGGCAGCAGCGTGCCCTCCTGGCGCCGGAGGTCCGCCCACCGCGTCCCCGGGTCGCGCTCGAGGCCCGTAAGGAGCTCGACGACGCCTCCGGCCGGGTCGAGGTCGACGAGCGAGACGGGGATCCCGGCGCGCACCGGCACGCTCGCGAGCGCCACCGCGAGCATCGTCGCCCCCGAGCCCCCGTGGGCACCCACGACCCCCACGCGGGTCGCCCGTGCGGGCACCGCGCCGAGCAGCAGGTCCAGCAGCCGTTCCTCATCCCTGGGGACCTGCAGGCGGGCCCCTACCTCCGGGCCCGCGACCACCACCAGCTCGCCCGAGCCGACGTCGTCGAGGACGATCGCCGCGCCGCGCCAGTCGTCGCTCACGCGCACGCCACCCAGCTCGCCGAGCCGCCGCACCGCGTCCCGGCCGGCCGAGTCCGGCGCCCCTCCCCGCACGGCCACGACCGCCGTCGTCCCACCCATGGTCACCCTCCGTCCGCGGCACGGGATGCGCCGTCGGAACCGACGCTGCCGCACCCGACCGGGCGCTCGCCCTGGACCTGTGGACCACGACTCGTCGTCATGCCCTGTGGACCGGCGACGGGGCCCGCGGGGAACGGCGACGGCCTCCGTGGCGACCGGGGGTGGGCGCCCGCGGGGACCGCGGCGGCCCGACTACCCTGGTGCCGACTCGTCCGACCCGCGGGCGCCCGACCGGAGGCCAGAGCTCGATGTCGTCGCCGTCCGGACCCGCTCCCACGCCGGTGTCCGCGGAGACTCCCGAGGACGCCGGGGCCACGGACGGTTCCGTGCCCCGCGCGAGGGCCGGGGCCACCTCGGCGGGTCGTGCCCGGCGGCGTCGGCCCTACCGGCGTCGCACGCGGCTGCCCCAGCACGCGTGGGCCGTCGTGTTCGCCGTCCTTCTCGTCCCCGGCACGCTCGGCGTCCTCGCCGTGCTGCCGTGGGCCTCGGCCCGGGTGGTGGCGACCTCCGGCACCGACGGTGCCCTCGGACCCATGGCCGCGCTGCTGGCTCTCACGCTGGCCGCCCTCGTGCTCAGCTGGCTCGTCGGCTGGGCGACCGCCGTGTTCTCGTCCGTGACGGCCTGGCTCTACGCGCTCGGCGGCTGGCTGGTCGTCTCGCTCTCGGCCGACCGTCTCGCCGAGGCGGACCCGCCCGCCGCGTTCAGGCGGGCCGCCGACGGGTTGCACGTGCTCGCCGAGCACGGGACCGCCACCGTCGCGGTCGTCCTGGTGGCCGGTGTCGCGATCGGCACCTCGATCGCGCGCCGGGCCGGTCGCTCCGACGAGCGCGCCGAGGCCACCACCGGGCACGAGCGTTCCCGCCGCGGGGACCACGTCCTGGCGACCGCGCCCGCCGTGGTGCTCGGCGCCGCCGGTGCGTGGTTCGTCGCGCTCGCCTCGCCCGGGCGTCCCGAGGGCGACGGCTGGGGGTCGTGGCTGCTGCTCCTCGGCGCCGTGCTCCTGGCGGCGTGCGCCGCGACGTCGGGGATCTCCTCGATCGGGGGGCAGGTCGCCGGCGGGCTCCTCGTGGTTCTGTGCCTGCTGCACACGTCGTTGCTCGGCACCGGGCCGGTCCCCGTGGACCTCGACCCGGGCCAGTCCTCGAGCGCCCTCGCCGACGGCACGCTCCTCACGCTCGGTATCGCCCTGGCGATGGGGACGTCCGGCGCACACTGGGCGCGCCGGTCGGGCAAGCGGTACGAACGCACCGAGATGGCCATCGCGCAGGTCTCCCGCACGGGCGGTCCCGCCGCCCGTCGCACCCCTCGCCGCCCCGTGTGACGCGCGCAACGCGCCGGGGCGCCTCCGCGGCGCGCGCGAGATGCGGCCGTAGCGTGGCGGGAGACAGGTGGGAGGCCGTCCCGCCACGCCCACGTCATGTCGAGGAGGCAGTCACGGTGACGGACAACCCGACCACGGACGGGTCGCGCACGTCGGCCGACGAGGAGCTGGCCGCGGCGCGTCGCCGCGCGCTGCTGCCCACCTCCTCCCCCGACCGGTTCCAGCCTCGCCCGGGTCCGGAGGAGACCGGGGCGCCCGCGGCCGAGGTCGACGACGACGCCGCCACCGAGCGGGATGCCACCGAGCGGGATGCCACCGAGCGGGATGCCACCGAGCGGGATGCCACCACCGAGCGGGATGCCGCCGCCGAGCACGCGGCCGGTACCGACGGCCGCGAGCCCGAGCGGACCGAGGCAGCACCCGCGGAGCCCGACCCCGCCGACCGGGCCCACGCCGACGACGTCGACACCGTCGTGGTCGCCGACGACGCAGACCCGGCAGCGCCGCACGGCGCCACCGGCAGCGGCGCACGGGCCGCCCGACCGGACGACACGTCGGTCACGGCCCCGCCGCCCCCGACCGGCGAGGAGACCGCCGAGGACGAGGTCGACGCCGAGTCCTGGGACGCCGCGTTCGCCTCCGGCGGCGACGGCGTGCCGACGGCGGCCGAGCACCCCGCCGACGCACCCGACACGGACCCGCAGACCGCTGACGCACGCGACGCGGACGCGCACTCCGCGGACACGGACGGCGCGCCCTCCTCCGGCACCACCACCGACGGCGCGCCCACGACCACCACCGCACCCACCACCACCGCCGCTCCGGCGGACGACGAGGACGACGAGGCCTGGACGCCGCTGTTCGCCGCCTCGCGCGCGGCGGCCGCCCGCAGCGCCGGCTCGGCCGACGCGGCGCAGGGGCACGCGCCCGACTCCGCCGTGCCCACGACCACCACTCCTGACGCCCCGGGCTCCGACGGCACGGCCACGACCAGGCTCGCCGCCGGCGGAGCCGCCCGCAGCGGTCGCGGCGGCAGCACGCCCGAGTCGAGGGCGGCGGCGTCCACCGCGGGTGCGACCGCAGCGGGTACGACCGCCGCCGGCACCGCGGCGGGCTCGACGACCACCGGCCGGAAGGACCAGGGACTGCCCGACACCTGGGACGGCGACGCCCCGCAGGACGCCCCGCCGAGCCGGGGCGCGGGCACGCACGTCTGGGTCCTGCTCGTCTCCCTCGTCCTGGCCCCCGTGGCCTGGTACCTCGTCGCCGACGCCGGGGCGCGCCTCTCCAACGGCGAGAGCACCGCCTGGGTGACCGGCGACGTCGTCGCCGAGCACGTGGCCGAGCTCGGCGCCGGTGCGGTCCTCGTCCTGCTCCTCGTCCTCCTCGCCCGCGTCAGCTCGCTCGGCGCCTGGGTGTGGGGCATCGTCGGGACCGTGCTCGGCGCGGCCTGGCTCGTCGTCCCGGGTCCCCTGTCCGACCTGCTCGACCCGGTCCTCGACGGCCTGACGAACCTGTCCGGCGTCGAGTCGCTGGGCGAGAACATCGCCGCGCACCTCGTGACGGACGGCACGTCCGGGCGCCTTCTCATGTACGGGCTCGCGCTTCTCGGCGTCGCCATCGCCACCCACGGGGCTCGCCGGGCGGGCCGTGCGGAGGGCGTCTTCGTCGCGGAGGAGCGGCGCGCCACCCGCCCCCGGGGCTAGGCTCGTACCCGGACACGGAACCGGGCCCGCAGGGCCCGCAACGGCGAAGGGGCCCCGATGACGACCGACGAGACGACCGGCGGAGTGGACAACCTGCTCACCGAGACGCGCACGTTCGCACCCGACCCGGAGTTCGCCGCCCAGGCGAACGCAGGGGCCGACCTCTACGACACTGCCGCCGCCGACACCGACGCGTTCTGGCTCGACCAGGCGCGCGACCTGCTCACCTGGCGCACCGAGCCCACGCAGTCCCTCGACTGGTCGGGCGCCCCGGTGGCCCGCTGGTTCGCGGACGGCACCCTCAACGCGTGCGAGAACGCCGTCGACCGGCACGTCGCGGCCGGGCACGGCGACCGGGTGGCCATCCACTTCGAGGGCGAGCCGGGCGACCGGTACGACCTCACGTACGCCGAGCTGCTCGAGCAGGTATCGCGCGCCGCCGGAGCGCTGGAGGCCCTCGGCGTCACGACCGGCGACCGCGTGGCGATCTACCTGCCGATGATCCCCGAGGCCGTGGTCGCGATGCTCGCCTGCGCACGCATCGGCGCCGTCCACTCCGTGGTCTTCGGCGGGTTCTCCGCCGACGCCCTCCACTCCCGGATCATCGACGGCGACGCGCGGCTCGTCGTCACCGCCGACGGCGGCTGGCGCCGCGGCAAGCAGCTCCCCCTCAAGCGGGCGGTCGACGACGCGCTCGCCAAGGGCGGCACGAACGTCGAGCACGTCCTCGTCGTGCGCCGTACCGGCCAGGAGACCGACTGGACCGAGGGTCGCGACGTCGAGTGGGCCGAGGCGCTGGCCGCGGCCCCGGCGGAGCACGAGCCCGTCGCCGTCGAGGCCGAGCACCCCCTGTTCCTCCTCTACACGTCCGGCACGACCGGGAAGCCCAAGGGCATCCTCCACACGACCGGCGGATACCTCACCCAGTCGCAGTACACGTTCCACAACGTGTTCGACCACAAGGCCGGGCAGGACGTCTTCTGGTGCACCGCCGACGTCGGGTGGGTCACCGGGCACTCCTACGTCGTCTACGGACCGCTGTCCGACGGCGTCACGCAGGTCCTGTACGAGGGCACCCCGGACACCCCGCACCAGGGCAGGTGGTGGGAGATCGTCGAGCGGTACGGCGTGACCCTCCTCTACACCTCGCCGACCGCGATCCGCACGTGCATGAAGTGGGGCGAGGACGTCCCGGGGAAGTTCGACCTGTCGAGCCTGAGGCTGCTCGGCACCGTCGGTGAGCCCATCAACCCCGAGGCGTGGATGTGGTACCGCCGCGTCATCGGCGCCGAGCGCACGCCCGTGGTCGACACGTGGTGGCAGACCGAGACCGGCGCGATCATGATCGCGCCGCTGCCGGGCGTGACCTCGACGCAGCCCGGCTCGGCCACGAAGCCCCTGCCGGGCATCTCCGCGGAGATCCTCGACGACGCCGGCAAGGCCGTCACCGACGGCCAGGGGGGCTACCTCGCGCTGACCGCGCCGTGGCCGGCGATGACCCGTGGCATCTGGGGCGACGAGCAGCGGTTCGTCGACACGTACTGGTCGCGCTTCCCGGGCAGCTACTTCGCGGGCGACGGCGCGCGCAAGGACGACGAGGGCGACATCTGGTTCCTCGGCCGCGTCGACGACGTGATGAACGTGTCCGGCCACCGCCTGTCCACCACGGAGATCGAGTCCTCCCTCGTCTCGCACCCGAAGGTCGCCGAGGCCGCCGTCGTCGGAGCGAAGGACGACACGACCGGCCAGGCCGTCGTCGCGTTCGTCATCCTGCGCGGCGACGCGCTCCAGGAGGCCGACGAGCCCGGCGAGGGGTCCGACGTCGTCGGCGAGCTGCGCGCGCACGTCGCCGCCCAGATCGGACCGATCGCCCGGCCGCGGACGCTCCACGTGGTCGCCGAGCTGCCGAAGACCCGCTCGGGGAAGATCATGCGCCGCCTGCTGCGCGACGTCGCCGAGGGCCGCGACGCCGGCGACGTGACCACGCTCGCCGACACCTCGGTGATGGACCAGATCACCCGGGGGATGCAGCAGGACTGACCGCGGGGCTACGCGACCCCGACCCGGGGGCACAGCCCGCGCAGGACGCACGACCCGCACGCCGGGGCGCGCGACGTGCACACGGCCCGGCCGTGGGCGATGAGCCGGTGGCACGCGAACGTCCAGTCCCGCTCGGGCAGCGCCCGGGCGAGGTCCTTCTCGACGGCGGGCGACGACGTCTCCCGGCTGAGGCCGAGCCGCCGGGCGAGCCGGCCGACGTGCGTGTCCACGGTGATCGCCGGGACGTCGAAGGCGTTGCCGAGGACGACGTGCGCGGTCTTGCGGCCCACGCCCGGCAGGGCGACCAGGGCGTCACGGTCCGGCGGGACCTCGCCGGCGTGGTCGTGGACCAGCGCGGCGGCGAGCCCGACGAGCTGGGTGGCGCGGCGGGCCTGGAAGCCGAGCGTGCGGACCACCTCCCGGACCTCGTCGGGGTCCGCGCCCGCGAGGTCCTCGGGCGTGGGCCAGCGGCGGAACAGCTCGGGGGTGACGGTGTTGACCCGCTCGTCGGTGGTCTGCGCCGACAGGACGGTGGCGACGAGCAGCTCGAACGGACCGGAGTGGTCGAGCGCGCAGCGGGCGTCCGGGTAGGCGCGGGCGAGCACGGCGTCGACCTCCCGGCCGTACTCGTCGCCCTCGCCGTCGCCCCGGGGCGCCTCCCCGGCCGTCTGCGCAGATCCCCGGACCACGTCCCGATGCTAGGTCGCGGCGAGGCTCGGTGCCTTGGATCACAGAGAATGGCAGGATAGGGAGGTAGTGCCCCGAGGTACTGCCCGCCGCGAGAAGAAGGAGAAGCGCCGTGGATGGTGACGTCATCGACTCGGTCCCCCTGTTCGAGGACCTCGAGGAGGCCGACCGCGCCGCCCTCTTGCAGGTCATGGGGCAGATCAAGCTGCGCCGTGGCGAGATCCTGTTCCGAGAGGGGGAGCCGGGCGACCGCCTGTACATCCTGATCGACGGCAAGGTGAAGGTGGGGCACCGTTCGGCCGACGGCCGCGAGAACCTGCTCGCCGTGCTCGGTCCGGGCGAGCTGCTCGGCGAGCTCACCCTGTTCGATCCGGGACCGAGGTCGACGACGGCGACCGCCGTCGCGCCGACCCGCATGCTGGTGCTCGAGCACCGGGACCTCATGGAGTACGTCGACACCCGCCCCGGCCTGGGCAAGCGGCTCCTGCGCTCGCTCGCGCAGCGGCTGCGCCGCACCAACACCGCGCTCGGCGACCTCGTCTTCTCCGACGTGCCCGGCCGCGTGGCCAAGGCCCTGCTCGACCTCGCCGACCGCTTCGGCGAGTCGACCTCCGAGGGCGTCCACGTCCCGCACGACCTCACTCAGGAGGAGCTCGCCCAGCTGGTCGGCGCCTCCCGCGAGACGGTCAACAAGTCGCTCGCCGACTTCGTCTCCCGCGGCTGGATCCGCCTCGAGGGCCGCGCCGTCCTGCTCCTCGACATCGAGCGTCTGCGCCGCCGCGCCCGCTGACCCCGACGGCCCCGCCCCGGTCCGTGCGTCCCACGGCCCGGGGCGCCGTCGTGGGGACGCCTGCCGACACCCGCCGAGGAGCTCACGTGAATCTGCCTGCCGACGCCATCAGCGTCGACGCCCACTACGACCTCGTCGTCCTCGGCGCCGGCTCCGGGAACTCGATCCCCTCCCCCGAGCTCGACGACCGGTCGATCGCCATCGTCGAGGAGGGACGGTTCGGGGGCACCTGCCTCAACGTCGGCTGCATCCCCACGAAGATGTACGTATACGCCGCCGACGTCGCGTTGGAGACCGCCGGGGCCGGCCGGCTCGGCCTGGACGCCGAGGTTACCTCCGTCGACTGGCCCGGCATCGTCTCGCGCGTGTTCGAGCAGCGGATCGACCCGATCGCCGCCGGCGGCGAGGAGTACCGCCGCGGACCGCGCACGCCGAACATCGACGTCTACGACCAGCACGCCGTCTTCGTCGGCGAGCGCACGCTGCGCACCGGGCAGGGGGCCGAGCAGAGGATCATCTCCGGCGACCAGATCGTGGTCGCCGCGGGCTCGAGGCCGGTGGTCCCCGACGCGATCGCGGCCTCGGGCGTGCACCTGCACACCAACGAGGACATCATGCGGCTGCCGGACCTGCCGCGCTCCGTCGTCATCGTCGGCGGCGGATTCATCGCCATGGAGTTCGCCCACGTCTTCGACGCCCTCGGGTCGCGGGTCACGATCGTCTCCCGCTCACCGCTCCTGCGGCACCTCGACGCCGACCTCGGTGAACGCTTCAACGACCTGGCGCGGGCCCGGTTCGACCTGCGCGAGGGGCGCACCGTCGTCGGGGCCGAGCAGTTGGCGGACGGCGTAAGCCTGCGCCTCGACGACGGCACGACGGCGGACGCGCAGGTCCTGCTCGTGGCGACCGGCCGCACGCCGAACGGCGACCGCCTCGACCTCGCGGCCGGCGGCATCGAGACGCTCGACGACGGGCGGCTCGCGGTCGACGAGTTCGGCCGATCGACGACCGCGCCGGGCGTGTGGGCGCTCGGTGACGTCTCCTCGCCGTACATGCTCAAGCACGTGGCCAACGCCGAGGCGCGGGTGATCCACCACAACCTGCTCCACCCGGACGACCTGCGGCGCCTGCCACACGACCACGTCCCCGCCGCCACGTTCACGCACCCGCAGATCGCCACCGTCGGCATGACCGAGGAGCAGGCGAGGGCCGCGGGGCACGACGTGACGGTCAAGGTGCAGAGCTACGGGGACGTGGCCTACGGGTGGGCCATGGAAGACACCACCGGCATCGTCAAGCTCGTGGCGGACCGCAGCACCCGCCGGCTGCTGGGGGCCCACTACATGGGCCCGCAGGCCTCGACCCTCGTCCAGCAGATGATCACGGTCCTCGCGTTCGACCTCGACCTGCGCGAGGTCGCGCGGAACCAGTACTGGATCCACCCCGCCCTGCCGGAGGTCACCGAGAACGCGCTGCTGGGCCTCGACCTGAGCTGACGCGCCCGGCGCGCGGCGGGTCGCGTCCTCGTCGGGGCCGGCCGTGCGCCGACCGGCCGGCTCAGTCCTCCTCGGGCGAGAGCTCGACGAGGAGCTCGACCTCCACCGGGACGCCGAGCGGCAGCACGGCGACGCCGACGGCCGAGCGCGCGTGCCGGCCGAGGTCCCCGAAGATCTCGCCGAGCAGCTCGGAGGCGCCGTTGACGACCTGCGGCTGGCCGGTGAAGCCCGGCGCCGAGGCGACGAAGCCGGTCACCTTGACGACGCGGGCGACCGCGTCGAGGGAGCCGGCGAGCGAGCGGACGGCGGCGAGCGCGTTGAGGGTGGCGGTCCGTGCCGCGGCGTACGCGTCCTCGGCGGAGACCTCCGCGCCGACCAGGCCGAGGTGGGTCGGCTCGCCGCCGACGACCGGCAGCTGGCCGGAGGTCTGGACGTGCGTTCCGGTGCGGACGGCGGGCACGTAGGCCGCGACCGGGGTCGCCACGGCAGGGAGCTGGATCCCGAGCTCGACGAGCCGGGCCTCCGCGCCCATCAGGCGCTCGTGGGGCGCTTGAGGTAGGCCACCGGGTTCGTGGTGCCCTCGGGGCCCGGGACGATCTGGACGAGCTCCCAGCCGTCGGCCCCCCACTGGTCGAGGATCGCCTTGGTCTGGTGGCTGATGAGCGGGATGGTCGCGTACTCCCAGGTAGTCATGCGCCGATCCTAGAGGGGTGCGTCAGGTCGTGGCACGCGCCATGAGCAGGCGCGGGGCCTCGGCCTGCCGGAGCTGGGCGATGACGGCGTCGTCCTCGCGGCGCAGCGCCTCGCTCCACGAGGTGACGGCGGGGTACCGGCGCTGCAGCGCGCGACGCTCGCGCTCGGTCAGGCCGCCCCAGACGCCCTGGACCGGGCCCGCCTCGAGGGCGTCGGCCAGGCACTCGAGTCGGACGGGACAGGCGAAGCACACGGACCGGACCTGCCGCTGTGCGGGGCCCTCGGCGAAAAGGACGTCGGGGTCCAGATCAGCGCACGCTGCCCTCATCGTCCAGCTTGCGTCACTCAACGCGTCACACCTTTCTTTGCCTCATCGTGTCGCGACGCACCGGGACGGACGTTGCCGGAACGAAACGCGACGCGCCGAAGTTAGCCCGAATTCCTGGGTTATGGGAAGACCCTCGGGCTGAGGTGAGACGAAATCGCCACGAAGACCTCGCTCGTGAGTGACCTGGCTTGCACCGCTGCAGGTGGCTCGCTGCGTACCCTGACGCCCATGAGTCGCAGCTCCTCACGATCCCGCCGCGCGCTGCGCGTGGACCAGGCGCTCGTCACGCTTCTCGCGTTCCTCCTGGTCTCGATCATGGGGGGGCTGCTCGGTGCCGCGCTCGTCATGCCCGCCGTGGCTACGACCGGCCAGGTCACGCGCGCCGGCACGGAGCTGTTCAGCGACCTGCCGGCCGAGCTCGGCATCCCCGAGCCCTCGGAGCGGTCGACGATCCTGGCCTCCGACGGCACGGTGCTGAGCACGTTCTACGCGGAGAACCGGATCATCGTCGAGTCGGAGGCCATCGACAACGACATGCGCAACGCCGTGGTCGCCATCGAGGACGAGCGGTTCTACCAGCACAACGGCGTCGACCTCCAGGGCATCATGCGCGCCACCGTCAACAACCTCACGGGTGGCGCGCTCGCCGGTGCCTCCACCCTCACGCAGCAGTACGTGAAGAACCTGCTCATCGAGCAGGGCCGGCGCTCGGGCGACGCCGAGGCGATCGAGGGCGCGACCGAGACGTCGCTGGGACGCAAGCTCCGCGAGGCCCAGCTGGCCATCGCGCTCGAGCAGCAGCAGTCGAAGGACGAGATCCTCACCGGCTACCTCAACATCGCGCAGTTCGGTCCGTCGGTCTACGGCGTGGAGTCCGCGGCGCAGCACTACTTCAACCACTCGGCGGCGGACATGAGCGTGGCCGAGTCCGCGCTCCTCGCGGGCATCACGCAGTCCCCCGCGCGCTGGGACCCGGTCGCGCACCCGGACAACGCCCAGGTCCGCCGTGACCTCGTCCTCGACAACATGCTGCGCCTGGAGTTCATCACCGAGGAGCAGCACGCCGAGGCGATCGCCACCCCCGTGGAGGAGATGCTCGACGTCACCTACACCCAGAACGGGTGCGGGGCCGCCGGCAACGCCGCCTACTTCTGCGACTACGTCGTCAAGGACCTCCTGGCGAACGAGGAATGGGGCGAGTCCCTGGCCGACCGTCAGGCGATGCTCTACCGCGGCGGCCTGACCATCACCACCACGCTCGACCTCGACCGGCAGGCCGCGGCCTACGAGACCGTGACGGCGAACGTCCCCGTCACCGACCCGTCCGACATCCGCATGGCCCTCACGTCGATCGAGCCCGGCACGGGCCGGATCCAGGCGATGGTCCAGAACACGAACTACGGACCACCGACGGAGACCGACCAGGACGCCACGCTCATCAACCTCAACGTCGGCACGGACCGCGGTGGCGGCAACGGCTTCCTCACCGGCTCGTTCTTCAAGGTCTTCACGCTCACCGAGTGGGTGGACGAGGGGCACTCGATCAACGACCGGGTCAACGCCACCGATCGCGAGTTCCGGCGCGCGGAGTGGAACATCTCCTGCATGCCCGAGGTGGCCGACGACTACGATCCGGGCAACCTCGAGAGCGGCCTGGGCGCGGCGCGCGGCCTCGTGACGGTCCTCGACGCGACCGCACGGTCGATCAACACCCCGTTCATCGAGATGGGCACGCAGCTCGACCTGTGCGGCATCATCGACACCGCCGCCGCGATGGGTGTGGACGCCCAGGCCAACGGCGACCCGATGGTCCCGCGCCCCTCGATGCTGCTCGGCACGAACCAGAACACCCCGATCCAGATCGCCGAGGCCGTCGCGACGCTCGCCGCCGAGGGCGTGCACTGCGACCCGGTGGCGATCCTCGCGGTCACCGACAGCGCCGGCAACGACGTTCCCCTCCCGCCCGCGAGCTGCGAGGAGGCGCTCGCCCCCGAGGTGGCGGCCGAGGTGACGACCGCGCTCGAGTCGGTGGTGCAGCCGAACTCGACCGGCTCGAACGCCGTCCTGCCCGACGGGCGGCCGGCGGCCGGGAAGACCGGCACGGCCAACCTCGACGCCGCCGCGTGGTTCGCCGGCTACACCCCCCAGCTCGCCTCGGCGATCTGGATGGGGCACATCGACTCCAACGAGTCGATGTTCGACTCCACGATCAACGGGCAGTTCCACGAGGAGGTCTACGGCGGCCTGTACCCGGCGATGGTGTTCTCCGAGTACACCGCCCGGGCGCTCGAGGGCGAGCCCGTCCTCCAGTTCCCCGACCGGACGACGAACCGGCCCTCGACCGCCGACGACGATGACGACGACGCACCCGGCGTCAACGTGCCCGATGTCGTCGGGTACTCGGTCGACGACGCCACGACCCTGCTCGAGCGCGCCGGCTTCACCGTGAGCGTGGGCGCCGAGCGCCCCTCGGAGTGGCGCGCGGGCGGCGTGGCTGCGAGCAGCCCCGCGTCGGGCTCGTCCGCTCCGCGCGGGTCGGTCGTCAACATCTACCCCTCGTCCGGCCCGCCGAGCGAGGAGCCGGCCTCCGAGCCTCCGACCACGGAGGAGCCCTCGCCGTCCGACCCACCGTCGGACGACGAGACCGAGGCGCCGTCCGGCGGGGACGACTGATGGCGGGGGCCTGGCGAGGTGTCGCCAGGAGTGTCGGGCGCAGCGCCGCCCGGATCGGCCGGAACGCGTGGCCGTACGCGCTGGCCGCCGTGCCGGCGGGGGTGGCGACCTGGTCGGTGGCGGAGACCCGGATGTTCACGCTGCGCCACGACCGCGTGACCACGCTCGCGGCGGGCAACGAGCCGCTGCGGGTCCTGCACCTGTCCGACCTGCATCTCCTGCCCACCCAGCGCGCCAAGCTGCGCTGGCTGCGCTCCCTGAAGGACGTCGAGGTCGATCTCGTCGTGCTCACGGGCGACCTCATCGCCTCGCCGGACGCGATCGAGCCGCTGCGCCAGGCGCTCGGCGGTTTCCTCGACGTCCCCGGGTTCTTCGTCCTCGGCTCCAACGACTACACCGCGCCGAGGTGGCGCAACCCGCTGCGCTACCTCACGGGCCCCTCGTCCGAGGACGAGGCGGAGACCGACGAGACGCCGCTCCCGACCGACGAGCTGCGGGCCATGCTCACGTCGGGCTCCTGGACCGACCTGACGAACCGGCGGGACGAGGTCGAGGTGCGCGGCGTGCGGGTGACCGCCGTCGGCGTCGACGACGCCCACCTCGATCGCGACCGCTTCCCCGACCGGGCCGCGGCGACCGAGGCAGAGGACCGCGTGCCGACCGTGCACCTCGGCGTGACGCACGCGCCGTACACGCGGGTGCTCGACGCGATGGCCGACGACGGGTGCGACCTCATCCTGGCCGGGCACACGCACGGCGGGCAGGTCCGCGTGCCGCTCTACGGGGCGCTCGTGACCAACTCCGACCTCGACACGGGCCGGGCGTCCGGCCTGCACGGCTGGCCCGGTGCTCGCCCCGACCGCAGGGGCGGCGAGGTCTCGACCTGGCTGCACGTCTCCGCCGGGCTCGGGACCAGCCCCTACGCGCAGGTGCGGTTCGCGTGCCGGCCCGAGGCGACCGTGCTCACGCTCGTGCAACCGCGCGGCGAGGGCTGACCGGGCCGGACGGCACGACGTTCGACCGGCGTCGCGGCCGCGCCTCCTCCGCACCCGCGCATGTGTGGCGTACCACCTGGTCGAGGAGCGGTGCGCCCCGGCCGAACGGGTAGGCTGGTCCGGTTGCCACGGGGTGTGGCGCAGCTTGGTAGCGCGCTTCGTTCGGGACGAAGAGGTCGCAGGTTCAAATCCTGTCACCCCGACCACGTGGAGGGCCGCTGACCTGCGGAGACGCAGGGAGGTGGCCCTTCGTCGTTCTCGGCCCCGTCCCGGGCCGCCCGGCGTGCCCGATCGGCCCACGCGCTCAGCCGGTCAGGACGACGAGCTGCTGGGTCGCGCGCGTCATCGCGACGTAGCGATCCACGGCCCCCTCGACGCCGTCGCCCCAGGCTGCCGGCTCGACGAGGACGACGAGGTCGAACTCGAGCCCCTTGGCACGCTCGGGGGTCAGCGACGCGACCCGCGGCCGCTCGGGGAACGTCTCGTCACCGATGACGCACGCGACGCCGTCGGTCCGGTCCGCGCTGTCCTCGAGCCACTGGTCGATCACCGCCTCGAGCTCGTCGACCGTGCCGTACCGCACCGGGACGCCCGTGCTGCGCACCGACGTCGGGACGGCGGCGTCCGGGAGCACCTCCCGGATGACCGGCTCGGCCCGCGTCATCACCTCACTCGGGGTGCGGTAGTTGACGCTCAGGGTCGCGCGTCGGGCGTTCCCGATGCCGCACCGCGCGAGGCGCTCCTCCCAGGACTCGGGGAACCCGGACCGCGCCTGCGCCCGGTCGCCGACGATCGTCAGGCTCCCCGAGGGGCAGCGCGCCCGCACCATCTGCCACTCGGCGTCGGTCAGCTCCTGCGCCTCGTCGACGACGACGTGGGCGAACGGGCCGGCCAGCACGTCGACCGGCGGCGTCCGGCGGGTGATCCCCGCGTCGAGGGAGGCGCGCAGGTCCTGCCCGTGCAGCATGACGACCGGACTGTCCGGGTCGTCGATCGACTCGAGGATGCGGTCGACGGCGTGGTCGAGCTGCTCTCGCTCGACCTCGGACTCGAGCTCGGCGTAGCGGTCCCCGGCGCTGCGGCCCGGGCCCCCGATGCGACGCCGCGCGGCGTCGAGCACCGGGAGGTCCGCGGTCGTCCACGCCCACCGACCGGCACGCCCGAGCGAACGCACCTCGTCGTCGGTGAGCCACGGCGCGCAGCGCCTCAGGTAGGCCGGCACCTCCCAGAGGTCGGCGACGACGTCGCTCGGGTCCAGCCTGGGCCAGGCCCTCTCGAACGCGCCGGCGAGCTCGTCGTTGCCCAGCAGGGCACGACGCACGCGCACGGGCGTGACCTCGTCGTCCTCCTCGATCTGGTCGATCAGCCCCTCGACCAGCACGTCCCACACCTGGTCGCGCGCCTCGTTGTGCGGCAGGCCGACCTCGGGCGAGCGGAACGCGGTGGCCCAGTCCGTCGTGGAGACCACGAGGTCGGCCCACGGGGTCCCGACGACGAGCGGCTCCGTCGGGGGCTCCTCATAGATCCCGACGGCGGCGTCGACGGCCCGGACGACGTCCGCCGAGGACTTGAGCCGGGCCACCTCCGGGTCCGGCTCCTGCGCCGCGCCCGCCCCTTCCGGGACGAGGTCGCGCAGGGTGCAGGCGCGCACCCCGTCCTCGCCGAGGTTCGGGAGCACGTCGGAGACGTAGGACAGGTAGCGGTCGTTCGGACCGACGAGCAGAACGCCGCCGCGTCGGTGGCCGAGCCTGGGCTCGGAGTGCAGGAGGTAGGCCGTCCGGTGCAGCGCGACCACGGTCTTCCCGGTCCCGGGCCCGCCGTCGACCACCAGCGCCCCGTCCGCGGCGTCGCGGATGATCGCGTCCTGGTCCGCCTGGATCGTGCCGAGGACGTCGCGCATGCGTGGCGAGCGGTCGGCGCCGAGGCTGGCGAGGAAGGCGGAGTGGTCGTCGAGCGAGGCGCGGGACCCGAGCTCGCCGGAGAACACCTCGTCCCAGTAGTCGTTCACACGGCCGCGGCTCCAGCGGTAGCGGCGGCGGGCGGTCAGGCCCATCGGGTCGGCGTGCGTGGCGGCGAAGAACCGCTCGGCGGCCGGCGACCGCCAGTCGACGAGGAGCCGGCGGCCCGCCCGGTCCGTCAGCCCGGTGCGCCCGACGTAGACGGGCTCGTCGCCGTCGCCCGGGACGAGCCGGCCGAGGCACAGGTCCGCGCCGAAGCGCAGGGCCATCCGCAGCCGGGCGGTGAGCCGGTGGACCTCCTGGTCGCGTTCGAGCGCCTGCTGCCCACCCCCCGCGGGTGCGCGGCGTGCCCGCTCCAGGCGGTGGGTGAGGTGCCGGACCCGGTCCTCGACAGCGGCGGCGACGGCAGCCAGGTGCTCCTCGTCCGGCCCGATCAGGTCGGGGTCGTCCTTGGCTGCCAGGTGGTACGGCAGGTGGAACATGCGTGGCGTGGTCATGGGGCCTCCGGGGGCGCGGGCTGGCGACGAGCCCGCGATACTGCCCCACGAGGGGGGCCTTGCGGCAAGATCCCCCACCCGCCGTACACTTGGGGCAACGGCGGAGGACGGCTCGACGACGAGCGTGACCCGCGTACACCGAGGAACCTGACGGCGGGTCGCCGCGCCGGACGAGCGGCACGCGCGCACACCCGAGCAACGACGAGGGGCCGCAGGCTGTGTGCCTGCGGCCCCTCGTGATGTCTGCGCTGACCCGACGAATCCCCCTGCGATCCGTCCGGACGGCGGTGGCAGATCCGTGGCACGTCCCGGCTGTCCCCCCGGATCGTCCGGGACGCGCCACGGTGTACTGCTGCGGACGCCCCCGCGCCCACAACCCATCCTGCCGCCTCGACACGTTCCCGCTCACCGTCACGAGGGTGAACTCCGGAGCGAATGTCTCCACCGCGAGGAGGAGAGAGCACTACCCACGTGCCCGGCCTGCGCGGGGCTCGTCGATGTGGTACCGGTCTTCACGGGCAGGTGGCGAGCGCCTCGTCGATCGTCGCTGCGTACCGGCCCGCGCCCGCGGTGCCGGGGTGGATGTGGTCCGGCCCGAGCAGCTCGGGATCGGCCTCGACGACGGCGGCCCAGTCGGCGACGACGACGCTCGGGTGCCGCTGCGCGGCCTCGTGGATCGCGCCGTTGGCCTCGGGGATCCAGGTGGCGCTGCCCGGTCCGGACCCGGTGACCAGCACGACGCACCGCTCCCCCGCGGCCTCGACGAGCTCGTCGATCTCGCCGGCCCGGACGATGCCGTTCGTCGCGCCGGCCACGACCAGGTGCTCGCGCAACGAGCCGGTCCGCGCCATCTGCTCGACGATGCCGATCTCGGCGAGGAACGACCGGGAGACCTCCGCATCGACCGTCACGCCAGGCAGCGCCTCTCCGAGCGCCGGGCCGGCGGCCAGCGTGACTGAGTCCCCGACGACGCTCACTGCCTCGCCCGGGGTCGGGTCGGCGCCCGGGGTCGGGTCGGCGCCCGTGCTCCCACCGGGGTTCGCCTCGGCGTCGGAGGGGGTCTCGCCGCCCGGCCCGTCCGCGCCGTCCGACGAGCTCGGGGCGCCGGCGCGGTCCTGGTCCCCGTCGGGCGTGCCGGGTCCGCCGCCGGGTGTGCCCGGGTCGTCGGCGCCCGGGTCCGCCGTCCCGGGGGCCGCGCCGTCGGGCTCCTCCGCCGGCCCCGGGTAGGTCACGACGCCACCGGTTCCGTGGGCGGAGGCGAAGAGCTCCTCGGTCGAGGTGCGGTCGGGCGCCTCGTCCACGGCCCAGGCCGTGCCCGTGAGCACGAGCGCGGACACGGCCGCCACGGGTACCGCGAGGGTGGTGACGCGGCGTCGGAGCGAGGCCGCGGCCCCGCGCAGGCCGAGACGCCGGAACGGGGTCTCGACCCAGCGGTAGCTCGCCTCCGCCGCGAGGAGCGTCGCCGCGAGCACCCCGAGCGCGACGAGGCGCGGGTCGGCGTACGGCCAACGGGCCTGGGCGAGGACCAGCAGCGGCCAGTGCCACAGGTAGATCGAGTACGAGCGCTCCCCGAGCCACACCACGGGCGGGAGCTCGAGCGCTCTGGCGAGGGAGCGGCCGGGCGACCGGGAGAGGACGGCCGGCGTCATCGCCTGGACCACGAGCGCGGCGAGGACCGAGGCGGCCAGGAGCAGCCACGGGGTGGCGAGGTCGCTCGCCGCCGTCCCGAGGACCGCCAGGCCGACCAGCCCCGCGAGCGCTGCCCACCCGGCGAGGCCGCGGATCGCACCCAGGGCCGGCTCCGTGCCCCTCGGGGCGGCGCCACGGGCGGGGTGGCCGGCGGCGGGGTACCAGAGTCCGTCGCCGGCTCGCGCAGGGGCCGGGGCCAGCGCGAGGGCGAGTGCGGCGCCGAGCATGAGGCCGTAGAGGTGGGTGTCCGTGCCGAGGTAGGCGCGCGAGCCGCCGAGGCCGGCGGCCAGCGCCACGGATCCGGCGCCGATCCCGAGGGCCAGGAGGGGCCGGACGCGGCGCGGGGCTCGCCAGATCACGAGGAGCACCAGGGGCCACAGGAGGTAGAACTGCTGCTCGACGCCGAGGGACCACGCGTGCGTGAGAAGGGCCGGCGTCTGCTGGTCGAAGTAGCTCTGGCCGTCGGCGACCTGGACCCAGTTCGCGGTGAAGGTCAGCGTCCCGGCGAGCTGGCGGCCGATCCGGACCAGCACGTCGCCGCCGACGAGCCCCGCGAGGGCCGTGACGACGAGCGCGCACACGGCCACGGCAGGGGCGAGCCGGCGGAAGCGGCGCACGACGAACCCGACGACGTCGACCGAGCCGGTGCGTCCGATCTCGCGCACGAGCAGCGAGGTGATGAGGAAGCCGGAGACGACGAAGAAGACGTCGACGCCGATGTTGCCGGCCGGGGCGAGCCCGGGCAGCAGGTGGTAGACGAGGACGAGCGCGCAGCCGAGCGCGCGCAGGCCGTCCAGTCCCCTGATGCGTCCACCCACCGACATGCGGCGCGCTCCCTCCCGCTGGTGCCCGCCCGGTCGGGACGGCGGCACCATGGAACACCACAAGTCCCTCGAGTCACAGGAGACACGCGGGCCACAGCCGTCCCGCGCCGGCCCGGCGGGCGCACCCGCCCGAGGGACCCACCGCCACGACGGACGGCCCCACCCGGCGGACGCGCACGGCCGCAGCCGCGGTTCGGGCGGTCGGGGAACGGCCGCGGGGCCCGCGGACCCACAGGTCCACGGGCCCCGCGCGGGCGTCCCGGAGGTCAGCCGGCCAGCTCGGCCGCGAGCAGCTCCCCGATCTGGACGGTGTTGAGGGCGGCACCCTTGCGCAGGTTGTCGCCGACGACGAACATCGCGATCCCGCGACCGTCCGGGGCGGCGCCGTCGGCGCGGACACGGCCCACGAGCGTCTCGTCCCGGCCCGTTCCCTTGAGCGGGGTCGGCAGGTCGTCGAGGGCCACACCGGGGGCCGTGGCGAGCACCTCGAGGGCCTGCTCGGGGCCGATCTCCCGCTCGAACTCGGCGTTGACCGACATGCCGTGGCCCGTGAAGGTCGGGACGCGCACGCACGTGCCGGACACGCGCAGCTCCGGCAGCTCGAGGATCTTGCGGGACTCGTTGCGCAGCTTCTGCTCCTCGTCGGTCTCCCGCGAGCCGTCGTCCACGATGCTCCCCGCGAGGGCGACGACGTTGAAGGCGATCGGCTCGGCGTAGACCTCGGGGGCGGGCAGGTCGACGGCACCGCCGTCCAGGGCGAGTGCCTCGATGTCCTGCGTGACGCCCGCACGGACCTGGCCGGCGAGCTCGCGCACGCCGGCGAGACCGGAGCCGGAGACCGCCTGGTAGCTCGTCACGGTGAGGCGGACCAGCCCGGCGGCCTCGTGCAGGGCCTTGAGGGCCGGCATCGCGGCCATCGTCGTGCAGTTGGGGTTGGCGACGATCCCCTTGGGGCGGGCGGCCACCGCGTGCGGGTTGACCTCGGAGACGACGAGCGGGACCTCGGGGTCCTTGCGGAACGCGGAGGAGTTGTCGACGACGACCGCACCGGCCTCGGCGAACCGCGGCGCCCACTCCCGCGAGGTGCCGCCTCCCGCGGAGAACAGCGCGACGTCGATGCCCGCGAGGTCGGCGGTCTCGATGTCCTCGACCACGATCTCCTCGCCCCGGAACGGCAGGCGCGTGCCGGCCGAACGGGCGGTGGCGACGAAGCGCACGTCCGCCGGGGAGAGCTCGCGCTGCGCGAGGAGCTCGCGCATCACGCGTCCGACCTGTCCGGTCGCACCGACGACCGCGACCTTGAGTCCCTTCATCGCCCGGTCCCTCCGTACACGACGGCCTCGGTGTCCTGCGCGTCGAGGTCGAAGGCGGTGTGCACCGCGCGCACCGCCGCCGTCAGGTCCTCGCCCCGCGTGACGACGGAGATGCGGATCTCCGACGTCGAGATCATCTCGATGTTGATGCCCGCGTTGTACAGGGCGTCGAAGAGGCGCGCGGAGACGCCCGGGTTCGAGCGCATGCCGGCGCCCACGAGAGAGAGGAGGCCGACCTCCTCGTCCGCGCGCAGCTCGCCGTACCCGATCTCCTCCCGGGCGGCCTCGAGCGCGCGCCGCGCGGCGGCGACCTGCGTGGTGGGGAGCGTGAAGGAGATGTCGGTCGTCCCCGTCGCCTTGGCGGAGACGTTCTGGACGATCATGTCGATGTTCGCCTCGGCGGCGGCCACGACCCGGAAGAGCCTCGAGGCGGAGCCGGGGATGTCCGGCACGTCGACCACGGTGATCTTCGACTGGCTCTCGTCGTGGGCGATGCCCGAGATGATCGGTTCTTCCATGTCGGCTCCCTCGTAGGTGTCCTCGGAGGTGACCAGGGTCCCCTCCAGGTTCGAGAACGACGAGCGCACGTGCAGCGGCACGCCGTAGCGGCGGGCGAACTCGACGGCCCGCAGGTGGAGGATCTTCGCCCCGTGGGAGGCGAGCTCGAGCGTCTCCTCGAACGAGATCCGTTCGATCTTCCGGGCCTTGGGCACGATGCGCGGGTCGGCGGTGAACAGGCCGTCGACGTCGGAGAAGATCTCGCAGACGTCGGCGTCCAGCGACGCGGCGAGCGCGACGGCGGTCGTGTCGGAGCCGCCGCGGCCCAGCGTGGTGACGTCGTTGCGCTCGTTGACACCCTGGAAGCCGGCGACGATGGCCACCTGGTCGTCCTGCAGCGTCTGCAGGATCCGCTCGGGCGCCATCTTGACGATGGACGCGCGCCCGTAGTTGATGTCGGTGACGAGGCCGGCCTGCTGACCGGTGTAGGACCGGGCGCGTACACCCTCGCCCGTCAGCGCCATCGCGAGCAGCGACATCGAGATGCGCTCGCCGGCGGTCAGGAGGATGTCGAGCTCGCGGGCCGGCGGGTCGTCGGGCATCACCTGGGCGGCGAGGTCGAGCAGGTCGTCCGTCGTGTCACCCATCGCGGAGACGACGACCACGACCTCGTGGCCGGCCTTCTTCGTCGCGGCGATCCGGCGCGCGACCCGCCGCAGCGCCTCGGCGTCACTGACGGAGGACCCGCCGAACTTCTGCACGACACGTGCCACTGCGGTGCCTCCCGCTGGTCGATGGTGTGCCGACGGATCAGGCCACCGCCGACGTCGTCGTGCCGACAAGGATAGGGCGGCCGCCCGAGGGCCGGACAGGTGGTCCCGATCCGCGGACCCGAGTGACGCCTCACACGGGGTCCCGTCGTAGCGGGGGCCACCGTCGCGGGGCCCGGTCACCACCAGCCGAGCTCGTCACCCATCTGCCGGCCCAGCCGCACGACGAGGACCGAGACGACGACGACGAACACCACGCGCACGAACCCGGACCCGCGGGCGACCGCCGTGCGGGCCCCCAGGTAGCCGCCGGCGAGGTTGCCGACGCCGACGGCGAGGCCCGCCGCCCAGACCACGTGGCCCGCGGGGACGAAGAAGAGCAGCGCGCCGAGGTTGGTCGCGAGGTTGACGATCTTGGCGATGCCGGAGGCCTGGAGGAACGCGTACCCGAGCAGGCCGACGAGGCTGATGACGAGGAAGGATCCGGTGCCGGGGCCGAGCACGCCGTCGTACATGCCGATGACGGCGCCGATCGCGCAGGCCGCGGCGAGGTGCCGCCGGCCGGTGAGCCGCAGCGCGTTGTCGCGGCCGACGCTGGGCCGGGCCACCGTGTAGACGAGGACCGCCACGCAGGCGCCGAGGATGATCGGGGTGAACGCCTGCTCGGGGATCGAGGAGGCGATCGCCGCGCCGCCGACCGCCGCGAGCAGCGCGGCGCCCGCCATCGGGAGCGCGGTGCGCAGGTCGACGTGCACGCGCCGGTAGTAGGTGATCGAGCTGACGGTCGTGCCCATGATCGAGCCGACCTTGTTGGTGGCCACGGCCGCGAGCGGGCTCATCCCGGGGACGAGGAGGAGGGCGGGGAGCTGGATGAGGCCGCCGCCGCCCACGACGGCGTCGACCCAGCCGGCGGCCAGCCCCGCGAGGGCGAGCAGCAGGAGGACCGTGAGGTCGATCTCGGGCACGGCCGGGGCTCAGGACGAGATGCGCGTGCGGCCCTCGAACGACCGGCCGAGGGTGACCTCGTCGGCGTAGTCGAGGTCGCCGCCGGCGGGGAGCCCGACGGCGAGGCGCGAGACCGGGATCTCGAGCTGTCCGAGCAGGCGGGTGAGGTAGGTGGCCGTGGCCTCGCCCTCGATGTTGGGGTCCATGGCGAGGATGACCTCCTCGACCGGGTGCTTGCCGATGCGGGTGAGCAGGTCGGCGATCCGCAGGTCGTTCGGGCCGACCCCCCGGAGCGGATCGATGACTCCCCCGAGCACGTGGTACCGGCCGCGGAACTCGCGCGTGCGCTCGATGGCGACGACGTCCTTGGGCTCCTCGACGACGCACAGCAGCGCGTAGGTGCGGCGCTCGTCGGCGCATATCCGGCACAGCTCGGCCTCGGCCACGTTCCCGCACTCGTCGCAGAACCGGACCTTGGCCTTGACCTCGACGAGGGCCGTGGCGAGGCGGGCCACGTCCTCCGGGTCGGCGGCGAGCACGTGGAACGCGATGCGCTGGGCAGACTTCGGCCCGATCCCGGGCAGCTGCCCGAGCTCGTCGATCAGGTCCTGAACCGCGCCGTCGTACACGCGGGAAGCCTACGTCCCCGGGGGGACATCGGCGCCCGGTGACCGTTTCTCGAGGATCCGCGCGCCGAACGCGGAGATCAGCAGGTCGACCCCCATGAGGCCGGACTGGTCCGCGTCCTCGTCGTCCGGGGAGGGCTGGTCGTCGGCCGGGTCGACCCGGGGCCGGGCCGGGCGTTCCTGACCGGTGCCACCCGGTCCGGTGCCGGCGCCCCGCCCGGCGTTCCCCGCAGGCTCCTCGCCGCCGTCGAGGGGTCGCTGCCCGGGCAGCACGACGGGCGGCGGCTCCGGACCGTCGTCCTCGGGTGCGTAGCGCTCGTCCGGGGGCGGGTGGTCGCCGTACACGCCCCGGTCCGCGGTGTATGCGCCGGCGCCGTCGCGCCCGGCGCCGGGCCCGTACGCCTCGGCGCCGGCCGCGTCAGGACCCTCCGTGTCGGAACCGTCCACGTCGGGACCGGCCGCGTCCTGGTCCGGGCCGACGACGGAGCTCTCGTCGACGGCCTCGCCCACCGGGCCGCGCGGCCCGGCCGGGGCGGACCAGCCGTCCTCGTCCGCGACCTCGGGTCCGGGCAGGTCGGCGAGATCGTCCTCGTCGGGACTCGCGCTCACGCCCGGCCCCGCGCCCGGACCGCCGGGTGAGCCGGGCGATGTCGCTGCGCCGGGCGAGGTCGACGACGTCGGAGCGGCCGGCGACGTCGACGACATCGGTGTGGTGGGTACGGGTGCCACGGACGCCGGGGCCACGGAGGCGGCCCGTTCCGAGCCCTCGTCCCCGGCCGCGGCCTCTCGCAGGGCTCGGCCGGGCACGGCCACGGCCGGCCAGCCGTCCGGACCCACCGGCGGCGGGGCGGGCGGGCGTGACTCCGTCGCCTCAGCGCTCACCGGCGGCGGGGCGGGCGTGCGTGACTCCGTCGCCTCGTGGTCGAGGGGGGCGCCCGGCGGACGGTGGCCGTCGGACGGCGCGCGGTGGCCGTCGGCGGGCGGGCCCGGGTCGGTCTCCGGCTCCGCGTGGGCGTGCGAGGACGGCCCGCCGTCCGGGTCGACGGCAGGCTCGCCCTCGGGCGTCAGGGGGACGCCGGGCGTCGGCGCGCCCTGCTCCGGCGGGTGGGCTCCGACCTCGGAGCCGTCCCCGGTGGCCGCGCCGGGCTTCGGGGCGTGCGGCGGTGCGTCGTACGGGTCCGCGGGGGGCTCGGGCTCGGGGGCTCGATGACCGGGGTCGTCGTCGGAGCCGCTGCCGCGCGCGCCCGCGGGTCGTCCCGGGCGGGGCGAGCGTCCCCGCGCCCCGGACGTCTGGGCGTCCGCACCGCCGCCGGGAGGAGCGCCCGCCACGGCCGACGTCGTGCGGAGCCGCACACCGAACGTGCGTCGCAGCGCCTCCTCGACCGGCTCCGCGTGCCCGCCGTTGCGGAAGGCGTCGGCGAGTCCGGCACTCGGGAAGTCGAGGCGCACCTCGTCCGAGGAGACGTCGCCGACGACGGCGTTCTGCGACACGAGCGCCCAGGTGGCGCGGCGCAGCCCGGCCAGCACCTCGACGACCTCGCTCCAGCGTTTCGAGACCGCCTCCGGGCCGATGCCGTCCGCCGTCCCGTCGGCCGCGCTCGGGCCAGCGGTGCCGTCCGCGGGCATGTCGCCCTGCGATGCGCCTCCCTGGCCCTCCGGGCGGTGCGGCCCCGCTGGCGTCGGGGCGTCGTCCCGCGCCTGTGCGGTGCCCGACGGCGGTGGCACCTGCCGGTCGGCCGCCGGCTCTGCGGACGGGGCCGGCGGCGGTGCCGCTGCCGCGTCCGCGGCGACTCCGTCCGGTGCCTTGCCCGCGGTCGACGGGCTCGTGGTCGAGCGGCTCACGGCACCCGGACGGTCCGCCGACTCTGCCGGCGACGCGCCCCCGTCGGACGACCCGCCGGACGACGGCGCCACGGGGGGCGAGAGCATGTCGCGCCAGTCCGGCGCGACCACGGGCTCCGGCGGCACCTGCGCGGGCTCGCTCCCCGACCCGGCGGGCGCGGCCCCCGCGTCCGACACCTGCCCGCCCGCGGACGAAACGCCCGGGCCGGGGTCGACCTCCGTGCGGGCATCCCCTGCAGGGCGGCCTGCGGCGAGCGGACCGGCACCCTCGATCTCCCGACCGACGTCGCCGCCGGTCGTCGCGCGCCCGGGTGCACTCCCTCGGGCGGGCGGCGCCTGCGGTGCCGACGCGCCGCCGTCGTGGGCGATCGCCCCGCCCGAGGCGAGGGCCTGCTCGACCGTCTCGACGCGCGCGAGGATGCCGGCCTCCGCGTCCCCGACGCCGGGCAGCAGGATCCGTGCGCACAGCAGCTCGAGGTGCAGGCGCGGGCTCGTGGCCCCGGTCATCTCCGACAGGGCGGCGTTCGTCAGGTCGGCGGCCCGGCTCAGGCGGGCGGAGCCCATGCGCTGAGCCTGGTCCTGCATGCGCGTCAGCTGGTCCTGCGGGACCCCGCGGAGCACGGAGTCGGCCTGCTCCCCGGCGACCGAGATGACGACGAGGTCGCGGAGCCGCTCGAGGAGGTCCTCGACGAACCGTCGGGGGTCGTGGCCGGTCGCCACGATGTCGTCGACGACGTCGAACAGCGCTGCGCCGTCCCGGTCGACGAGCGCGTCGACGACCGAGTCGAGCAGCGCCGAGTCGGTGAACCCCAGCAGCGCGGAGGCGCGGTCGAGTGCGAGCGTGCCGCCGGCCGAGCCCGCCACGAGCTGGTCGAGGACCGACAGCGAGTCACGGACGGACCCGCCGCCCGCCCGCACGACCATCGGCAGGACGCCCTCGGCGACCTGCACCCCCTCGGCCTCGGCGAGCGAGCCCAGGTAGCCGGTGAGGACCCGGGGCCCCACCAGCCGGAAGGGGTAGTGGTGCGTGCGCGAGCGGATCGTGCCGATGACCTTCTCGGGCTCCGTCGTCGCGAAGACGAACTTCACGTGCTCCGGGGGCTCCTCGACGAGCTTGAGCAGGGCGTTGAAGCCCTGGGGCGTGACCATGTGCGCCTCGTCGAGGATGAACACCTTGTACCGGTCGCGCACGGGGGCGTAGGACGCGCGCTCGCGCAGCTCGCGGGCGTCGTCGACGCCGTTGTGGCTGGCTGCGTCGATCTCGACGACGTCGAGCGAGCCACTTCCCCCGCGCGCGAGCTCGACGCACGAGTCGCACGTCCCGCACGGGGTGTCGGTGGGGCCCTGCGTGCAGTTGAGGCAGCGCGCGAGGATCCGGGCCGACGTGGTCTTGCCGCAGCCGCGCGGACCGGAGAAGAGGTAGGCGTGCGTGATGCGGCCGGTGCGCAGCGCGGCCATGAGCGGCTCGGTGACGTGCTCCTGGCCCACGACCTCCTGGAAGGTGTCCGGGCGGTACCGGCGATACAGGGCTGTCGTCACGGGGTCGACCCTAACCGGGCGAGGGGACACGGTGCGTCGCGTCCCCACAGGGCATGAAGGGACCCCCCGCGCACCCGGTAGAGCCCGCCTACCCTTGCTGCCTTCCGGCCCTGGGGGGGTTCAGCGAGATGCCGCCGCACGGGGGGTCTGGTGACAAGTCTACAAGTCGTGGGGACCGGTGCCGAGGACTGTGGCCCGTCACTCGCCGTCGGGGCGTGAGGCGCCCGGCCGACTCGGGTAGGATCGATCCCCGGTACCGCGCGCCCCGGCACGCGGCCCAGGAGGATTCGCCTAGTGGCCTATGGCGCACGCTTGGAAAGCGTGTTGGGTGCAAGCCCTCGAGGGTTCGAATCCCTCATCCTCCGCAGGGAGAAGCCCCGGATCCGCAAGGGTCCGGGGTTCTTGCTTTCACTACGCGGGCAAGAGCAGCGCCTGTGGCGAACGCGCGTTAGTCTTCTGGACGAGCAGGACGTCGCGCATCGCACACGGTCCGGGAGGGTCATCGATGGTTCAGGGCACCAGCACCCCCACGGAGAGAGCTCCCGCGGTGTCGAGCGCGGCAGTGCTCGACATGGCTCTCACGCTGTTCGCGGAACGCGGGTACCACGGCACCACGCTCCGCCAGATCGCCGAGGCACTCGGGATCAGGACACCGAGTCTCTACAACCACATGACGTCGAAGGCCTCGCTGCTCGACGCCATCACCACCAGCACCATCACCGCTGTGGTCGACGAGTTCACCGCGGCGACCGAGGGTGTCACCGACCCGGTCGAGCGCCTCCGCCGGGCGACCGAGGTGTACGCGTTCCGGCATGCCGTCCACCGCCGGGAGACCATGGTCGTCAACGGGGACGCCGTCCACCTCGAGGACCCGGCCCGGAGCCTCGTGCGCGAGAAGCGTCGCTGGCACGAGAGGGCGTTCAGACAGATCATCGTCGACGGTGTGGACGCCGGCGTGTTCGACGTCGAGTCCGCCAAGCTCGCCTCGTTCGCTATCCGCGAGATGTGCGTGAGCGTCTCGCGCTGGTTCCGCGTCGGCGGCGGCGACACGACGCCCGAGGAGCTGTCCCGGCAGTATGGCGAGTACGCGCTGAGGATCGCCGGAGTGCGTCGGACCGCGTAGCCGCCTAGCGGTGGATGGGCTGGTCGAGCTCGCTCAACGGCCTCCCGGAACCACCCCAGCTCGACGCGATGATCTCAGCGGCGATCGACACCGCCGTCTCCTGCGGGGTGCGACCACCGAGGTCGAGCCCGATCGGGGACGAGAGCCGGGAGAGCTCGTCGTCCGAGAAACCGCGCCTGCGCAGCTCATCGATCCGGTCCAGGTGCGTGCGACGACTTCCCATGGCACCGACGTAGCCGGCGGGACTCCGCAGCGCGAGCTCGAGCAGCGGCACGTCGAACTTCGGGTCGTGCGTGAGGACGCAGATGACGGTGCGAGCGTCGACGGAGATTTCGGCGAGGTGATCGTGCGGCCACGCGACCACGATCTCGTCCGCGTCGGGGAACCGACTGCTCGTGGCGAAGACGGGCCGCGCGTCGCAGACCGTGACGTGATAGCCCAGGAACTTCCCGATCCGCACCACCGCGGCGGCGAAGTCGATCGCACCGAAGACCAGCATCCTCGGGGGCGGGCCGAAGGAGTGGACGAACACCTCGAGGTCCTCGAGGCGGCGCTGGCCCGTGGCGCCGATGGTGACGACCTCCGAGGTGCCGTGCATGAGGCGGGCCCTCGCCTCGTCCTTCACGGCGGCGTCCAGCGTGCCGTTGCCGAGGCCACCGACCGCGCCGTCCGGCCGGACGACCACGTACCCGCCGCGGGCCCCGGCGGTCGGACCGGGGTCGCGGCCCGCGCCGGCTCCACCGTCGGCATCGTCCTCGGCGTCAGCGCGGGAGCCGGGGTTCACACCGGGGACCAGGCTCACCAGCGCGACAGGTTCGCGCGACCGGACGTCGTCCACCACCGCGCCGAGCTCCGGGAACAACTCGCGGTCGACGCGCTGCACCAGGAGCTCGATGGTGCCCCCACAGGTGAGGCCGACCGCGAAGGCGTCGTCGTCGCCCACCCCGTAGGTCACCAGCTCCGGCCGCCCGGTGCGCAGGACCTCCTGGGCGACCTCGTACACGGCGCCCTCGACGCACCCGCCCGACACGCTCCCGACGACCTCCCCCGTGCCCACCACAGCCATCGCGGCACCAGGGGGCCGAGGGGCCGAGCTCCAGGTACGGATGACGACCGCGACGGCGAACGGGACGTCGGACTCCCACCAGCCGACGAGGTCGTCCAGGATGTCCTTCACTGCTCGGGGCCCACGACGGCGCCCTCCTGGAACCCGCGCAGCTCGGCGGCGGCCTGCTCGACCGCGTCGACGATCCCCATGTATCCGGTGCACCGGCAGATGGTCCCGGACAGCTCCTCCCGGATGTGCTCCCGGGAGGGGTTCTCCTCGCGGTGGAGGAGGTCGAGCGCCGACATGAGCATGCCCGGCGTGCAGAATCCGCACTGGAGGCCGCCGCACTCGCCGAACGCCTTCTGCAGCGGGTGCAGGGTGCCGTCGTCGCCGGCCATCCCCTCGACGGTCGAGACAGACATCCCGTCGGCCTGGACCGCGAGCATGAGGCAGGCGCGCGCGGGCTCGCCGTCGACCAGCACGGTGCACGCACCGCACACTCCGTGCTCGCAGCCCAGGTGCGTGCCCGTGAGGTGGAGGTCCTCGCGCAACGCGTCCGCGAGCGTCCGCCGCGGCTCGACGTCGACCTCGACCGCGGCACCGTTGACCGTGAATCTGACCTTCATCCTCAGCCTCCTGTTCTGGCGCTGGCCACGGCGCGTGCCACGGCCCTCCGGGTGAACTGCTCGGTCATCGCCCTGCTGTAGCGGGCTCCGGGCGCGTCCTCGTCCGGGATGGCGATCCCGTCAGCGGCGGCGCGGGCGGCCTCGTCGATCCGCTCATCGGTCACCGTGCCCTCGTCGAGGACGCGCTCGGCTCCGGTCGCGCGGTGGGGCACGCCGCCGACTCCGCCGACGGCGATGCGCCACGAGCCATCGACTGTCGCGGCACAGACGGTGACGAGACCGAAGTCCCCGTGCCGGCGGGACAGCTCCGTGAAGCCCCAGAGCTCCGGCAGCGGGAGCGTCACCCGGGTCACCATCTCAAGCTCCTCGAGGGACGACTCCATCGTCCCCACGAACATCTCGCTCGCCGGGATGTCCCGGGCCCCGTCGGGGCCCGTCACGTGGATGACACCGTCGAGGGCCGCAACGACCACCGGGAGCTCCGCGGAGGGGTCGGCGTGCGCGAGACTGCCGCCGAAGGTGCCGCGCGACCGGATGGCCGGGTGCCCGATCCACTTCGCCGCGGCGGACAGCAGCGGCACCTCGTCCTGCCGGACGAGGTCGACGTGCCGCACGAGCGCTCCGATCCGTACCGAGTCGCCGCGCACGTCGATGGTGCTGAGCCCGGGGATCCGGTTGACGTCCACCAGGATGCTCGGTCGGGACATCCTCATGGCCAGGACGGGCATGAGGCTCTGTCCGCCGGCGATGATCTTGCCGTCGCCGTCGGCCTCGTCGAGGGTCCGGATGGCGTCGTCGACGGTGGAGGCCCGGACGTAGTCGAACGGTGCAGGTTTCACGGTGGCTCCCTCAACGTCCCTGGAAGACGGGCGAGCGCTTCTCCGTGCGTGCCCGGCGTGCCTCGGCGGCGTCGTCGCTGTCCCAGCACCGCAGGAACTCCGCGTCGATATCTGCGGGCCACGCGGCGGGCTCGAAAGCCGCCTCGAGAGCCCGCTTCGAGTACGAGAGCGTGAGCGGAGCCAGGTTCGACATCTCCTCGGCCCAGGCCATCGCGTCGTCGAGATCACCGAGCCGTTCGGTGAGACCGAACGCCGCGGCCTGCTGCGCCGTGAACGACGCCGCGCCCAGCAGGAGCGCCCTGGCCGGCCCGCCGCCGGCCAGGAGCGCGAGCCTGCGCACCGTCCACGGGTCGACGGCCAGCCCGTTCCGCCCGGTGGGGACGGCGAACACGGCGTCCGGGGCCGCCACCCGTAGGTCGCAGGCGATGGCGAGCTGGGTCCCCGCGCCGATCGCCGGCCCGTTGACGGCGGCGACCACCGGCACGGGCGACGAGGTGATCGCGCCGAGGGTGCCGTAGAGGGCGTCGCGGAAGTTCGCGCCGTAGACGCCGTCGAGGTCAGCACCGCCGCTGAAGCTGGTGCCGCGTCCCGTGATGACGACGACGCGGGTGCCGTCGTCGGCCGCCTTCTCGACGGCGCCGCGGATGCCCGCCAGGTGCTCGATGTCGAGCGCGTTGCGCTTGCTGTGCCGGTCCATCTCGACGAGCGTGACGGAGCGGCGTGCGGTCGTGCGGATCATTGCATCGCCTCCCAGACGGTCGCCGGCGTGACCGGCAGCTGTGTGATCTCGAGTCCCAGGGCGTCGGAGACCGCGCCCGCGATCACGGCGTTGGGTCCGAGCGTCCCGCCCTCTCCGACGCCGCGGACGCCGAGCGGGTTGTCCGCGTGGTGCGAGACGTGCTCGATCGTCAGCTCGGGGATCTCGTAGGTCGTGGGCATGAGGTAGTCCATGAGACTGCCGGTCGCGAGGTTGCCCGACTGGTCGTATATGAGGTGCTCGTACATCGCCCCGCCGATCCCTTGCGCGATGGATCCGGCGATCTGGCCGTTCACGACCAGCGGGTTGATGATGCGACCCGCGTCCTCCACGCAGATCCAGTCCAGGATCTTCATCTGTCCGGTGGCCCGGTCGAACTCGATGACGGCGGCCTGTGCGCCGGCCGAGAATGCTCCGAGGATGGGATCGAAGAAGCGCGTGGCCTGCAACCCGGGGTCGATCTCCTTGGGCAGCCGGTTGGACTCCAGGTAAGCGATCCGGGCCACCTCGGCCAGCGTCATGACCGGGTCTCCGTCCAGCCCGTAGATCGTCCCGTCCTTCACGGTGAGGCTGTCCGCCTTGGTCTCGAAGAGGGCCGCCACCAGCTGAAGGATCTGCTCCTGGACGGCGGTCCCGCTCAGGTGGGCCGCTCCTCCGCCGATGACCGCCTGCCGCGAGGAGAACGCGCCGAAGCCCCACAGCGCCTCGTTCGTGTCGCCGATCCGGACGTTGACGTCCTCGTACCGGACCCCGACGGCGTCCGCGACGATCTGGGCGATCGTCGTCTCCTGCCCCTGGCCCTGCGACGTCACGCCGGACAGCACGGTCACCGTCCCGTCGGCCTCGACCCGGACGGTGCAGGCGTCGTGCCCCGTGCGGAACGGCATCCGGGGGCCCGCCGCGGCGGCACGACCGAGACCGGTCAGCTCGTTGTAGCAGGCCACCCCGAGGCCGATCGGGTGCTCCCCCGCGTCGCGACGACGCTCCTGCTCGGTGCGGAAGTCCTCGTACCCGACGAGGGTCAGCGCCTTGTCCAGGCACTCGCGGTACCAGCCGGAGTCGTCCACGAGGCGTGAGGGCATGCGGTAGGGCACGGAGTCGATGAGGTTCCGGCGACGCAGCTCGATCGCGGTCGTCCCGAGCTCGAGCGCCGCGGCGTTCATCACGGACTCCATCGCGAACACGGTCGCCGGCCGCGCGACGCCGCGGTACGGCCCGGCGTACCCGGTGTTCGTCGTGACTCCTCGCGTGGTGCACCGGTAGTTGGCGAGCTTGTAGGGGCCCGTGAGCAGGCCTCCGGCCATGAGCGGCTCGATGCCGGCGGTCCACGGGTACACCGAGTAGGCGCCGATGTTGCAGGTGATGTCCGCCTGCAGAGCGATCAGCTCGCCGTCCTCGGTGAATCCGGCCTTCATCAGGTACCGGTGGTCGCGGGCATGGGCCGCCGCCTGGAGGTGCTCTGCCCGGTCCTCGACCCACTTGAGCGGGATACCCCGCATCTCTCGCGCCATGAGGCACAGCGCGACGTCCTCGGGGTAGAGGATCGACTTCGTACCGAACCCGCCGCCCACGTCGGGGGCGATGACCCGGACGTTGCCCTCCGGCAGGCCGAGCAGCTCGGCGAGCATGTTGCGCACGAGGTGGGGGATCTGGGTCCCGGACCAGTAGGTGAGCCGCTCCTCCGACCGGTCCCAGAGTGCGACGCCCGCGCGTCCCTCCATCGGGTTACCGGCGTGCCGGTTGGTGATGTACTCCCGCTCGACGACGACCGTCGCACGTTCGAATGCCTGGTCGACATCGCCGGCGTCGAACTCGCGCTCGAGGAGGACGTTGTCGGGCGCCTCCTCGTGCACCGGCACACCGGACGGCTCCCAGGCGAGCGTCGTCGCCGGCAGCGGGTCGTAGTCCACGCGGATCTGCTCCAGGGCGTCCTCGGCCCGGTAGCGGTCGCCCGCCACGACGGCGGCGACCGGCTCCCCGACGAACCGCACCTTGTCCCGCGCCAGCGGCGGCTGCGCGGTCTCCACGTACGACTTCAGGGCGGACCTCGCGCGCAGCTCCGTCGTCGCGAAGCTACTGCTCGTCCCCGTGAAGACGGCGTCGGCCCGCACGGCCGAGGTGTCGACGTCGAGGATGCTCGCGTGCCCGTGAGGGGAACGGAGGAAGGCGACGTGACGCATCCGGGGCAGGACGAGGTCCGAGACGTAGTTGCCGTGTCCCGTGAGGAGCCGCCGGTCCTCCTTGCGGGTGACGCTGCGGCCGATGGCGCCCTCCGTGGGCTCCGCGTGCGCGTCCGTGGTCTGCTCGTGGGTGGCGCTCATGGCATGGAGTACCCGCCGTTGACCGACAGGATCTGACCCGTGGTCCACGACGAACGAGGTGAGGACAGGAGGAGGACCGTGGGCGTGATGTCCTCCGTGCGGCCGAACCGGCGCAGCGGGTAGGCCGAGAGGATCTTCTTCATTTTGGCCTCGTCGGCGTTGCCCGTGTGCTCGGCCAGGCTGCCCGTCTGGACGAGCGCGATGGAGACGGCGTTGGCGCGGATCTTGTGCCGGGCGAGCTCCTTGGCGAGCGACTTCGTGAGCCCGAGCGCCGTCGAACGCGCCGTGGCGGTGACCAGCAGCCGCGACTCTCCCACACGACCGGAGTCGCCGGTCATGGTGAGGATCGAGCCCTCGGTGCCGTCCTCGACCATCTGGCGCGCCACCGCGTGGGTCATGCGGAGGGTGCCCGTCACGGTGATGTCGATCTGCGGTAGCCAGTCCTCCTCGTCCGACTCGAGAAAGGGCTGCGAGACGGCCAGTGCGGCGTTGTTGACGAGGATGTCGATCGGTCCGAGCTCGCGTCGCACGGTCGCCACCGCCTCGGTGACCGCCTCACCGTCCCGCACGTCGCAGCCGACCGCGAGAGCGCGGACGCCGGCGGAGCGCGCCTCCTCGGCGGCCTCCTCAGCGCCCGCGGAGGACGAGCCGAAGTGGAAGGCCACGTTCGCGCCCTCCGCCGCGAACGCCAGGCCGATCTCCTTGCCGAGCCCCTTGCCGGCGCCGGTGACCAGGACGTTCTTGCCGTGCAGATCGAGATCCATCTTCGTTCCTTCAGATCGAGGACCAGCGGGGTCCAGTGGGGCCGGCGACGAGACGGCCGGGCCGGAAGTCGGGGAAGTGGGCGGCCGCGATGACCGCCCCGGTGTCGGTGAACTCCTCGACGAGCTCGGTGCGCGAGCGCGCCGCCAGCTCCTGGTCGTGGTCGTGCCGGAACCTCCAGCCGGTCTCCACGAGCTCGACCGGGCTGTGCGCCAGGTCCCCGACGAGGACGAGCCGGTCCTTGCCGTCCGAGACGACGAACGACGTCGAGCCCGGGGTGTGCCCCGGCATGGGCCGGGCGTCGAGGCCCGGAGCGATGGTGCGACTGGCGTCGAACGTCTCCAGCTGCTCCCGGATCGGCTCGAGCTTGCGCAGGGCCCCGGGCTGGGCGTCCGGGGCGTCGACGAAGTGGTTCCAGTCCGCCTCGTGTACGCGATAGGTGGCCCTGGGGAAGACGGGGCTGCCCTTCTTGGAGACCCAGCCCACGTGGTCGAAGTGGAGGTGCGTGAGGAGAACGTCGGTGACGTCCTCGACCTCGACGCCATGCACGCGGAGGCTCTCGAGCAGAAGCCCGCCCTTGTACCGGCCGTTGTCGATCGTGCCCGCACCGGTGTCGACGACGATCGTCCGGTCGCCGCTCTGCAGGAGGTACCCCCCGACGGCAAGGTGGAGGTCGCCTTGCTCGTCGAGCAGGTCTCCGTGGCACGACCAGCCGTCGGCGTGCCCCTCCCGCGTGAGAACGTCCCGGGCGACCTCCCGCCCGTGGCCGTCCTCGAGCGTGAGCACGCGAAGGTCGCCGACCTCGATGACCGGTCCGCTCGAGCGCCCGGTCACTGCTCGCCCCATGTGTGGTCCGTCGGCACGGGGACCGCCTGCCAGGCACCCTGCGGCAGCGTGACGTGGATGTGCAGGCCCCCTGCGGGCCAGCCGCCGGCCCCGGATCCGGAGCCCCCTCGGCGGCGCAGCAGCGCCGCGCCGAGCCCCAGCACCGCCAGGGCCCCGGCGACGGGGAGGAGGTACTTGGCGACGGCCGGTCCTATGGACATGACGTCGAGGGGTTCGACGTCGTCCGCCGATGACGAACGTGCGGTCGGGCGCGACGCCGCCTGGGGGGTGCCATCCTTCGCGCCTGCGGCTGCACCGTCGCCTGCGCCGGGCTGCACCGAGCCCGGATCGGACGGCGCCGCCAGGGACCCGCTCGCCAGCTCCTCCTGGAGGTTCTTGGCGAATCGGCTGAGGATCTTGCCCGCGACGTCCGCGACGATGCCCCGACCGAAGCCGGCGACGCGGCCCGACAGGTTGAGGTCGGTGTCCACCTGGACGCGCGTGCCGCCGCCGTGCTCCTCGAGCGTGACCGTGAAGAGCGCCTCGACGCCCCCCTGGCCTCCGACGTCGGTGCCGGCCGCCCTGATCACCGCACGGTGGTTCTCGGCGTCCTTCTCCACGAAGCGGGCGACGCCCGAGTACTTCGTCGAGACCGGCCCCACCTTGATCTTGACGATCCCGTGGTAGTCCTCGCCGTCAACGCGCTCGATCGCGCCGCCGGGCACGCACGGCATCACCCGTTCAAGCTGCTCGAGCGTCCGGAAGGTGTCGTCGACCGGAAGGTCGACGGTGAAGGCGTTGGTCAGCTCCATCGGTACCCACTCCCTGTACTAATGAACGTTTGTTCGTTACAGTACGGAGGTCATCTCAGACCTGTCAAACCTCGGAGGCACCGCATGGGCACGACGACCGATGCACGGGCACTGACCCGCACGAACTTCCCCGTTCTGATCCCCCAGACGACGCGGTGGGCGGACAACGACATGTTCGGACACATGAACAACGCCGTGTACTTCGGACTCTTCGACAGCGCGATCAACGGATGGATGGCCGCGCAGACCGGGCGCGACCCTCAGGAGTCGCCCGAGATGCCGGTCGTTGCCGAGTCCACCTGCCGCTTCTTCCGTGAGGTCGGCTTCCCCCATCCGGTCTCGACCGGGCTGCGGGTCGCCAATGTCGGGCGCTCCAGCGTGGTCTACGAGCTGGGCCTGTTCGACGACCGGGAGCCCGACGGGACCGTCTCCGCGTACGGCAGGTGGGTCCACGTGTACGTAGACAAGGCGTCCCGCAGCACGGTCTCGGTTCCCGACCCGGTCCGCGACGCCCTGGAGCAGCTCCGGGTCGAGGACGGCGGCGAATCCGCGGGTGCCGTGAGCTAGTGGTTCAAGCCTCGACCGAGTCCCAGAAGTCCGCGACGAGGGAGTTGTAGCGCTCCGCCTCGCGCGGGACGCTGTGGCCGGACCCAGGCACCAGCTCGCGGTGGCCGCCCGTCCGGGCGGCCACCGCGTCGCACGTCGCCTCCATCCCGGCGACGGACCCGCTCGAGAGGACGAGCACCGGCACGCGCGCATCCGCCAGGCGCTCGAGTTCCGGCCGGGCGGTCCACGGGCGACGTTCGCCCCGGAGCAGCTCCACGCCCCTGACCGCCGCCGGCGGCAGACCTCCCGGGTACTTGCGCTCGTCGATGAGGTCGGCCAGGCGGTCGAACCAGGTGTGCGGGTCGAGCCCGGTGTCGTCCCACAGGTCGGCGGCGTCCTCCATCAGTCGGCGCGCGGCCGGGTCGTCCGCGGCGATCCCGTATATCGGGGGCTCACTGACGACGACCGACCGCACGCGCTCCGGATGACGGGTGGCGAGGGTCAGGCTGACGACGGCGCCGTAGGAGTGCCCGACCAGGTGCGCGCCGTCCGGGAGCACGTCCTCGAGGAGGTCCGCCTCGTCGTCGAAGTCGACCCGGGCCCGAGCGGGCGTCCCACCGTGGCCCGGGCGGTCGACGACGAGGAGGCGACGTCCCTCCGCGAGGGGTCGCTGCCGGCGCCACATGAGCTCGCCGCCCGCGCCGCTCCCGTGGACCAGCAGGGCCTCGGGCCCCGCCGAGCCCCAGACGTTGACGTGCATCGTTCCTCCTCGGGAGTCGTAGCGCCGGCGGACCGGATCAGTGCGAGCTCGCGCCCTCGGCGCCGAGGCCGGTCATGGACCGGACGTGAAGCTCGGTGTAGCGGTCCTCGTCCGTGTCGCGCCGAGCACCCAGCAGGGTGCCCACGAAGCAGCCCAGGAAGCCGAGCGGCACGGAGACCAGGACCGGGAACACCATGGGGAACAGCGCCTCCTCCGGCCCACCGGGCCACACGTGCGGCCCGACGAGGATGAGGACGACAGAGCTGATGAGCCCCACGAAGATGCCCACGACCGCACCCGCCGTGTTGAACCGCTTCCAGATGAGGGAGAGGACCAGCGCCGGGAAGTTCGCGCTCGCCGCGACCGAGAGCGCCAGGCCCACGAGCACAGCGACGTTGGTCGAGCCGCCCACCATGAGCGTGACGACGATCGCGAGCCCCCCGACCACGAGGGCGGCCAGGCGTGCGACAAGGGTCCCCTGCCGCTCGTCGCGCGGCTGACCGTGCTTGAGCACGTTGAACCACAGGTCGTGAGAGACCGCTCCGGAGGCGGAGATGAGGAGTCCGGCCACGACAGCCAGGATGGTCGCGAATGCGACGGCGGTGACGACGGCGATGAAGATGTCGCCGCCCACGGTTCCCGCGCCGCCACCGAGGTGCTCGGCCAGGAGAGGTGCGGTGAGGTTGCCGCCGGCCGTGGCCTCCTCCGAGCCCTCCGGCAGCAGGTGACGCGCGCCGTAGCCGAAGAACGAGGTACCGATGAAGAAGGCGCCGATGATGCCGACCGCCCAACCGACCGAGTTCCGCGCGGCCTTCGCGTCGGGCACGGTGAAGAACCGGATGAGTACGTGCGGGAGCGCCGCGGTGCCGATGCCGTAGGCGGCTGCCGAGGACAGGGTGTTCCACGGGCTTTCGCCGGTGCCGCCCGGGCCGAGGTAGCCCTCACCCAGAGGGTGACGGTCGGCCGCGGCGTCGAAGATGCCCAACGGGTTGAGGCCGGACTGGGCGATGATCCCCACCGTCAGTGCGATGCCGACCGAGAGCAGCAGGACAGCCTTGATGATCTGGACCCAGGTCGTGGCGAGCATGCCGCCGAACACGACGTAGGAGAGCATGACCACGCCGGTGATGACGACCGCGGCGTCGAAGCGCAGGCCGACGAGGGCCTGCAGGAGCACGCCGGCGCCGACCAGCTGGGCGACGAGGTAGAAGATGGCGATGACCAGGGTGGCGATGCCGGTCGCCCCGCGCACCGGCCGCGCCGACATCCGGAAGGACAGCACGTCTGCCACCGTGAACTGGCCGGCGTTGCGCATGCGCTCCGCGAGGAGCAGGAGGATGAGGATGAAGGACCACAGGGCCGCCATCGCCATGACCCAACCGTCGAACCCGTTGAGGTAGATCAGACCGGTGAAACCGAGGAAGGTCGCGGCCGACATGAGGTCGCCCGAGATCGCCAGGCCGTTCTGGCGGGCACTGATCCCGCGGCCTGCGGCGTAGAAGTCCGCCTGGGTGCTCGTGCGACGCGAGGCCCATACGGTGACACCGATCGTCACCACGATGATCAGGGCGAAGAAGATGAAGCGGGTCATGTTCATCGCGCAGCCACCTCCTCGGCGACGAGGAGCGCGCGCTCCTGCAGGGGCACGAACACCCTGTCGGACATGCGGATGTAGAGCCAGGTCACGACCCACACCAGGGCGAACTGGGAGAAGCCCAGCAGGTACGCGAGCGAAAGGCCCGGCACGAGGATCGTGGCCATGAGGTCGGGGGCGAACGCGATCAGCAGGAGAAACCCACCGAACCAGGCGATCGAGAACGTCAGCGCGGCGCGGACGAACCTGGACCGACGCCGGACGAGCTCCCGGAACGGCTCGCTGCGCGCGACCTCGTCGAGGATCTTCTGCTTCTCCCTCTGCTCGGGCGAAGAGGTGTGTTGCGACATCGTTGTCTCGTTTCTCGTCGTGCGTGCGTGGCAGCCCGGACGGGCTAACGTGCGATAGTTAGTTAGGCACACCACTCACTGCCTGTCAAGGGCCGAGCAGCACGCCTGGTACCGGAGCTCACCCAGTGGCGACGGACAGGTGCGCGCCGCTGCTCAATCGCGGGCACCGGCCATACGAAGGGCGTAGTCGGCGTAGATCTCCGCAACCTCGGCCGCACTCCGATCGCCGCCGCCGTCGAACCACTTGGCCACGGACACGCACATCTCGAGCACGCCGAACGAGACGAGCGCCGGATGCTCCGTCCCGAACCGACCGTTCGCGACCCCGGCCTCGATGAGCCCCCGCACGCCGCGCTCGTGCCGGCGCAGCAGGGCCAGCGCGCGATCGCGCGCCGGAGGCGCCAGGCTCCGGGCGTCACGGTTGACGATCACCGCCTCGCGAGGGTGCGTGGCGTGCCGCAGGGCGTAGACGCGCACGGCCGCCCACAGGCGGCGCTCCGGGGTTCGCTCCGTCCGCACGGCATCCTCGAAGTCGCGCCACACCTGCTCGGCGGTCGCCAGCACGATCTCCTCGAGCAGGAGATCCTTCGACGCCATGTGGTTGTAGAGGGACGGCGCACGGACACCCAGCAGCGCAGCGACCTGCCCCATCGATGAACCATGGAAGCCGACACGGGCGAACGTGGTCAGAGCGGCCTCACGCACACGCCCCGCGTCGATCGTGCCCCTGGGGCCACCGGCCTCCGACTGTGCCATCCGAATCAACCGCCAGCTCCTCGATCCCGCCCGAGGCTTCCCCTCGGGCCCTCCTCACGCTAGGCTAACGAATACTCGTTAGTAAACGAAGGAGGTTCGATGCTGAACATCGACGCAGTGCGCACCGTCCCCGAGCTGCTGGCGGAGCATGCTCATGCAGGTCAGGACAAAGTGGCGTTCGTCGACGACGTCACGGCAGTGACCTACGGCGACCTGGACACGCGGACCTCTCGGCTCGCCGGCCACCTTCTCGCCGCCGGCCTGAAGCCGCAGGAGCGGGTACTCATGTACCTCGACAACAGCGTCGAGGTGGCCGAGGGATACCTCGCCGCTCCACGCTCGGGCCTCGTCACGGTGTGCGCGAACCCGGCCGCACCCGCAGCCGAGCTCGCCCACATCCTCACCGACAGCGCAGCCCGGGCGGTCCTCACGGACCAGGAGCATCTCGACACGGTCCTCGAGCTCGTCCCCGGGACCGATGTCGACCTCGTCATCGTCACCGGCGCGGCGCCGGTGGACGCCGGTGCGGTCGACGGATCGGTCCGGATCCGTCGGTACGACGACCTGATGGCCGTCGAGCCCGACGTCCAGAGCCCCGACTCGACCGGCCTCGACGAGTGGTGCTGGATGCTCTACACGTCGGGGACCACCGGCCGTCCGAAGGGCGTCAAGCTGACGCAGCGCAGCTGCCTGTGGGTCGTCGCGGCCTGCTGGAGCACCATCGCCGACCTCGGCCCGGACGACCTCGTCCTCTCCCCGCTCCCCCTGTTCCACTCCTACGCGCTCGTGCTGTGCGTCCTCGCGATCGTGGCGACCGGAGCGAGCGAGCGGATCCTCAGGTCGTTCTCCCCCAGCAAGGTCCTCGACCTGCTGGCGAACGAACCGGTGACCTTCTTCCCGGGCGTCCCCACGATGTTCCGGTACCTCATCGACAGGTCGCCGACCGACCGGATCGAAGCACCACATCTACGTCTCTGCGTCAGCGCAGGCGCCAACATGTCGGCGGACCTCAACGCGGAGTTCGAGGAGTTCGCCCAGGTCCGTCTTCTCGACGGGTACGGGATCACCGAGACGTCGACCATGGTGACCCTCAATTCTCCGACCGCCAGCCGCGTGCTCGGCTCCTGCGGGATGCCGCTCCCCGGGCTGACGGTGCGGCTCGTCGATCCGGCGAGCCTCAAGGACGTCGCGCCGGGCGACGAGGGGGAGATCTGGGTGCAGGGCCCCAACGTCATGCTCGGCTACCACAACCTGGACGGCGCCACCGCCGACGTCCTCACGAACGGCTGGTACCGCACCGGCGATCTCGGCCAGCGCGACGAGCACGGGTTCCTGCGCATCAGCGGCAGGGTCAAGGAGCTCATCATCCGCGGCGGCGAGAACATCTACCCCGCCGAGGTCGAGGCTGTCCTGCAGCGCTGCGACGGCGTCGCCGACGCGGCCGTCGTGGGTGCACCCCACCCCATGCTCGGTGAGGTGCCCGTCGCCTACGTCGTCCCCCCGGACGGTAGCGCCCTGGACCACGAGGCGGTCCTCTCCGCGTGCCGCAAGGACCTCAGCTACTTCAAGGTCCCGGCCGAGCTCATCGAGGTCAACGAGATCCCGCGCACGGGCTCCGGGAAGATCCGGCGTTTCCAGCTGACCAAGAACCGACCGGAGCTCCCGAAGGACTCCGGCACTCCCCAGAAGATGGAGGCGAGCAGATGAAGATCCGTGGAGCAGTCCTGGAGGAGATCGGCCGCGAGAGGCCGTACCGGAGCACCCGTCCACTCACCGTGTCCGAGCTCGAGCTCGACGGCCCCGGGCCGGACGAGCTGCTGGTCCGGATCGAGGCGGCCGGTGTCTGCCACTCCGACCTGTCCGTCATCGACGGCAACCGCGTGCGCCCGGTCCCGATGCTGCTCGGGCACGAGGCCGCGGGGCGCATCGAGCAGGTCGGCGACGGCGTCGACGACCTGCAGGTCGGGCAGCGCGTGGTCCTCACCTTCCTACCCCGGTGCGGGGACTGCGAGGGATGCGCGACGGACGGCCGGGCGCCCTGCGTCCGCGGGAGTCTGACGAACAACGAGGGCACCCTGCTCCGAGGCACGAACCGGCTCGAGCGGGACGGTCAGGAGGTCAAGCACCACCTGGGCGTCTCCGCCTTCGCCACCCACGCGATCGTCGACCGCCACTCGGTGGTCCCGGTCGACGACGACGTGCCCCCGGAGGTGGCCGCCGTCCTCGGGTGCGCCGTGCTCACAGGCGGCGGTGCCGTCGTCAACGCCGCGAATCCCAAGGACGGCGACGTCGTCATGGTCGTCGGTCTGGGCGGTGTCGGGATGGCCGCACTCCTCACCGCGCTCGCGCACGCGGGCGTCACGGTGATCGGCGTCGACGGCGTGGACGACAAGCTCGCGGCGGCACGCGCGCTCGGCGCCCACGAGACGTACTCGCCGGCGGAGCTGGCCGAGAAGGGCGTCAAGGCCTCGATCGTCATCGAGGCGGCCGGCAACGCCCGCGCCTTCGACAGCGCGCTGGCCGCGACCGCACCGGGGGGGACGACCATCACGGTCGGCCTGCCCTCACCCGACGCCTCGGTCGATCTCAAGCCGCTCGGGCTGGTCGCCCAGGGGCGGACCATCGTCGGCAGCTATCTCGGCTCGGCCGTCCCGGCCCGCGACATCCCGGTCTTCGCCCAGATGTGGCGGGAGGGTCGCCTGCCGGTCGAGTCGCTGATCTCCTCCCGCATCACGCTCGACGGCATCAACGTCGCGATGGACCAGCTGGCCGACGGCGTCGCGATCCGCCAGATCATCTCGTTCGAGGACGGAGCCACCGCATGACCACCATCGCTGCACGCGACGAGAAGGACCTGCTCGCCACGGTGAGGAACGAGCTGTACATCGGCGGTGAGTGGCGCGCCGCCGGCTCCGGAAAGACGTTCGCGGTCGAGGATCCCGCCACCGGCGACGTCCTCCTGAGCATCGCGGACGCGACGGCGGAGGACGGTCTCGCGGCCCTCGACGCCGCGACGGCCGCACAGGAGGAGTGGCGACGCACCGCGCCCCGCGTCCGCGGAGAGATCCTGCGCGCCGCCTACGAGGCCGTGGTCGCGCGCACCGACGACTTCGCCCTGCTCATGACCCTGGAGATGGGCAAGCCGCTCGCCGAGGCCCGGGGCGAGGTCGCCTACGGCGCGGAGTTCCTCCGGTGGTTCTCGGAGGAGGCGGTACGCATCGACGGTCGGTACTCCACCGCGCCGGACGGGAGGACGCGACTGCTGGTGCACAAGAGGCCCGTCGGCCCGTGCCTGTTCATCACGCCCTGGAACTTCCCCCTCGCCATGGCGACGCGGAAGATCGGTCCCGCGATCGCGGCTGGCTGCACGATGGTGGTCAAGCCCGCGAGCGCCACGCCGCTGACCACTCTGCTGCTCGCCCAGGTGCTGGCCGACGCGGGCCTTCCCGCCGGCGTGCTCAACGTGGTTACCACGTCGAGCGCGAGCTCGGTCACCGGCCCGCTCCTCCAGGATCCGCGCCTGCGGAAGCTCTCCTTCACGGGGTCCACCGAGGTCGGGCGGCGCCTGCTCAAGGACAGCGCCGACCAGGTGCTGCGCACCTCGATGGAGCTGGGCGGCAACGCGCCGTTCCTCGTGTTCGAGGATGCCGACCTGGAGGCGGCCGTCGACGGCGCCATGCTGGCCAAGCTCCGAAATATGGGCGAGGCCTGCACCGCCGCGAACCGCTTCATCGTCCACGAGTCCGTGGCCGAGGACTTCGCCTCGCGCCTGGCCGACCGTTTCGGGGCGCTCCGGCTGGCCCGGGGCACCGAGGAGGGCTCGGACATCGGTCCGCTGATCGACTCGGGCAGTCGGGACAAGGTCGAGGAGCTCGTCCGCGACGCCGAGAGCGGCGGCGGGCGTGTGCTCACCGGCGGCGCGCCCGCGGATGGTCCCGGCTACTTCTTCCCGCCGACCGTCATCACGGACGTCGCGCCGGACGCGCGCATCCTCCACGAGGAGGCGTTCGGCCCGGTCGCGCCGGTCGTCACGTTCTCCACGGAGCAGGAGGCCGTCACCCTCGCGAACTCCACCGAGTACGGGCTGGTCGCCTACGTGTACACCCGGGACCTGGCCCGGTCGATCCGTCTGACCGAGGAGATCGAGGTGGGCATGCTCGGCGTCAACGTCGGCGTCGTGTCGAACGCAGCCGCTCCCTTCGGCGGGGTCAAGCAGTCCGGTCTCGGTCGCGAGGGCGGTGCGGAAGGCATCGAGGAGTATCTCGAGACCCGGTACGTCGGTCTCGCCGACCCGTACGCCTCGCTGACGTAGGCAGCATGCACCTCCACGTCGAGGGCCACGGCTCAGGTCCCCGCGTCGTCCTCATCCACGCGGACGTCGCCACGGGGGCCTCGGCGTGGCGGCGCCAGCTCGAGCTCGCCGACAGCTACCGGCTGGTGATTCCCGACCGCCCGGGATACGGGCAGAGCACGGCCCAGGGACGCGTCGACTTCGAGCGGGAGGTCGAGGCGGTCCTCCCGCTCCTTGACGGCGGGGCGCACCTGGTGGGTCACTCCTACGGCGGTGTCGTGAGCCTCCTGGCCGCTGCCGCACGGCCCTCGTCCGTGCTGTCGCTCACCGTGGTCGAGCCGCCCGCGTTCGCCCTCGCGCCGGACCTTCCCGAGGTGCGCGAGATGGTGTCGGCGCTGGAGCGGGTCTGGGCGGAGGAGCCCGACGATCCCGAGAGGTTCTTCTCGAGGTTTGCCGCGATCATCGGGGAGCGGGCGTGGCCCCGCTCCCCGATGCCCGAGGCCATGGCGGACGGCGTCCGGCAGCTCATGGCCGAGCGTGTGCCGTGGGAGGCACAGATCGACGTCGCCACCATCCGCGAGGCCGGGATCCCGGTCATGGTCGTCTCCGGCGGCCACGCCGAGGCGCTCGAGCTACTGTGCGACCGCCTGGCCGGCGAGCTGTCCGCCCGGCGCGAGGTCGTCGCAGGCGCCCGGCATGCGGTGCCGCGGGTCGGGCCGGCGTTCAACGACCTGCTGCGGGACTTCCTCCCTGCGTGATGCCGTGCGATGCGGGGCACTGCCGTGGGCCAGCACGCCGCCACCCCGACAGGTTGAGAGGGCGCCGACGCCGCGCGCCATTACCCTGGTGCGATGGACGCAACGAGGCGGGGACGTCGACGGGCTCGCACGACGGCGCTGGTGGCGGCCTCGAGCCTCCTGGTTCTCACGGGCTGCGGCGGCGACGAAGCGTTGACGGAGGACGACGCCGTCGAGCGCGTCGCCACGGCGATGCGCGAGGCTCCGACCTTCTCCTTCGAGTGGACCTCCGACATCCCGGACGCCGGCACGACCACGGACGGGGTGGTGCGATACGACGACGAGGGGGAGGTGGATCTCCTCTCGCTCACCACTCGGGACCACGACGGCTCCGTGACCCTCGAGGTGCGGCTGATCGACGGGACGATGTACGAGCGCACCGGCGGTGCCGGTGAGTACGCGGTCCTCGACGACGAGGCCCGTGCTAACCACATCGAGGGCTGGGACTGGGCGGGCGCCACCGAGGCGTGGGGGGATCCGGAGTCCATGGAGGAGGTCGGCGAGGCCGACGTCGAGGGCACCACGACGGTCGAGTACGAGGTGGACCTCGGCGACCAGGTCCACCGGTGGTGGGTCGACGACGAGGACCGGCTCCTTCGCATCGACACCGGGCCGGATGGTGGGGACGGGATCCTGCGCGACTGGGGCGAGCCCGTCGATGTCCAGGTGCCGGACGGCGTCGAGAGCTCCTGACTCCCGTCCTGCCGACGCCGGCCACGCGCGTCCGCACTCCTGTTGCCCGCCCCACCCGGCGGGCCCGTCCGCGGTGAGAACACCCACTTCCCGCGGGGTCATTAGTTGATAGATTGATTGCGTATTGGTCCGCGAATCGCCCGTCGTCGTCGAGGGGAGGCGAAGTGACCACACAACCCTCGCAGGCACCCGTCCTCATGCCGATCCCGACCATCCCGTCGCCCTCCGGTACGGACGCAGCCACCGGTACCGGTTCCGGCACCCCGCTGCCCACCGACGCCCGCGGCCTGCCCGACCGCTTCGGCCGCCGCGCCACCGACCTTCGGGTCTCGCTGACTGACCGCTGCAACCTGCGCTGCACCTACTGCATGCCGGCCGAGGGCCTCGACTGGCTCCCCACGCCGGACGTGCTGACGGACGACGAGGTCGTCCGCCTCGTCGCCATCGCCGTGCGGGACCTCGGGGTGCGCACGGTCCGGTTCACCGGCGGCGAGCCGCTGCTGCGCCGGGGCCTCGAGCACATCATCGCCGGCACGGCCGCGCTCCGGGACCCCGACGGGAACAAGCCGGACATCGCGCTGACCACCAACGCCCTCGGCCTCGACAAGCGCATCGACTCCCTCGTCGAGGCCGGCCTGGACCGGGTGAACATCTCGATCGACTCCCTGGACCGCGAGCGGTACGCCGCGGCCGCTCGCCGGGACCGGCTCCACGACGCGCTGCGCTCGCTCGACGCCGTCGACCGGGTCGGGATCCGCCCGGTCAAGATCAACGCCGTCCCGATCGCCGCCTCCTACCGCGAGGACGCGCCCGAGCTCCTGCGCTTCTGCCTCGAACGCGGCTACCAGCTGCGGTTCATCGAGTACATGCCGATCGGGCCGCGCGAGTCCTGGAAGCGCGGCGAGGTCGTCACCGCCCAGGACCTCCGCGACGCACTGACCGACGCCGGGTTCACCCTCACCCAGCGCCCCGGCCCCCGTGGGTCCGCGCCCGCCGAGGTCGAGGACGTCACCGCTCCCGGCCTGCCCGACGGTAGCGTCGGCCTCGTGGCCTCGGTGAGCGAGCCGTTCTGCGCGGCCTGCACCCGGACCCGCATCACCGCCGACGGACAGGTGCGCTCGTGCCTGTTCGCCACCTCGGAGACCGACCTGCGCGGCCTGCTGCGCGACGGCGCGGACGACGCCGCGCTCGCCCGCCGCTGGCAGGAGGCCATGTGGGGCAAGCCCCGGGCCCACGGCTTCGGCACCGACGACTCCTTCGCCGCCCCTTCCCGCACGATGTCCGCCATTGGAGGCTGACGTGACCACAGAGGCCACGCCCACGACGACGACCACCACGCCCGGCCCGACCGCTGCCGGTACGAGCACCACGGCCGGCACGACCACCGTCACCGTCCGGTTCTTCGCCGGCGCCGCCGAGGCGGCCGGCACCGGCGTCAGGACGGTCGAGGTCCCCGCGGGCGCGACCGTCGGTACGGTCGTCGCCGCGCTGCGCGAGGACGCCGACGAGCGCCTGACGAAGGTCCTCGACGTCGCGACCTGGCTCCTCGACGGGCGCCGCACGCAGGACTCCGCCCCGGTCCCGGCCGGAGCCACGGTCGACTGCCTCCCGCCCTTCGCGGGCGGCTGAGCATGGCCCGACGCGTCGCCGCGGACGTCCTGGAGACCCCTCTGGACCCGGCGGCCCTGACCGAGGCGTGCGCCGACGACCGGTGCGGCGCCGTCGCCACGTTCGCCGGGGTCGTGCGCGACCACGACGATGGCCGCGGCGTCACCGGCATCACCTACAGCTCCCACCCCGACGCCGCGCGGTTCCTCGCGGAGGTCGTCGACGAGTTCACCGACCGGCCCGGCGTGCACGCGGTCGGCGCCCAGCACCGGGTCGGCGACCTGGCGATCGGGGACCACGCGCTCATCGCCGCCGTGGCGGGCGAGCACCGCGCGGAGACCTTCGCGGCGTTGTCCGAGCTGATCGAGCAGATCAAGTCCCGCGTGCCGATCTGGAAGCACCAGGCCTTCACCGACGGATCCACCGAATGGAGCGCCCTCCCGTGAGCCCCGCACCCGCCCCCCTGCCCTCGCTCGAGATCCCGCTCGGCCGGCCGCTCGAGCCGCTGCCGCCGGGCGCCTACGACCGGCACCGCCGGTCGCTCCTCGTCGAGGGCTACGGGGAGCGCGGGCAGCAGCGCCTCGCGGCGGCGCGGATCCTCGTCGTCGGCACCGGCGGGCTCGGCTCGCCCGTGCTCTTCTACCTGGCCGCCATGGGCGTGGGCACGATCTACGTCTCCGACGCCGACGAGGTCGAGCTCAACAACCTCCAGCGGCAGTTCATCCACACCGAGGCCACCGTCGGCACGCTCAAGGCCGACTCCGCCGCCCAGGCGCTGCGTGCCCTGAACTCCGAGATCGAGATCGTGCCGATGGGCCCCGCCACGCCTCAGTCCCTCGACGCGCTGCGCGACGACATCGACCTCGTGATGGAGTGCTCCGACGTCTTCGCCACGAAGTACCTGGTCGGCGACTGGTGCGCAGCGAACGGGAAGCCGCTGGTGTGGGCGAGCGTCATGGCGATGATCTGGCAGGCCTCCGTGTTCTGGACGAGCCCGCCGGCGCCCTGGCGCCCCCTCGCGCTGCGGGACCTCCACGCGGATCCCCCCGCGCCCGGCGCCGTGCAGACCTCTCACGAGATCGGCGTGCTCGGCCCCGTCGTCGGGCAGGTCGCCTCCACCCAGGCCGTCGAGGCCGTCAAGCTCATCGTGGGCACCGGCTCCCCGCTGTTCGGCCGGGTGCTCGTCGGAGACGCACGGACCCAGCAGATGGACCAGCTCGAGTACTCGACCCCCAGGGACGACGCATGAGCCGACTGGTCGACGTCGAGACCCACCTCGGTCGCATCCTGGCCGCGGCCCGCGACGTCGTGGCCGCCGAGCCGGAGCGCACCGTCGAGCGGGTCCCCCTCGGCGCCGCCCGCGGCCGCGTGCTCGCCGCGGACGTCGAGGCGCGCGCCGACGTCCCGCCGTTCACGAACTCCGCGATGGACGGGTTCGCCGTGCGGGCCGCCGACCTCGCGGGCCTGCCCGACGACGCGATCGAGCTTCCCGTGTGCGGCGACGTCGCGGCCGGCGCCGTCCCCGAGCCCCTCGCGAGCGGGACGGCGCAGCGCATCATGACCGGCGCGCCGCTGCCGGACGGCGCCGACGCGATCATCCCCGTGGAGGACACCGACCACTCCCCCGGCCCCGGCCCCGCGCCCGCACGGGTGCGGATCGCCAGGCGTGCCGAGCCCGGCGCGTGCGTCCGGTACCGGGGCGAGGACGTCGCCGTGGGCGACACCGTCCTCACCGCCGGCACCGTCCTCGGCCCGGCACAGGTCGCGGCCGCGGCGTCCGTCGGCCACGGCAGCCTCACGGTCGCCCGCATGCCCCGGGTGCTCGTCGTCACCACCGGGGACGAGCTGGTCGAGCCGGGCGACGCGGCCGCCGTCGGCCTGATCCCCGACTCCAACTCGACGCTCCTCGCGGGCCTGGTCGCCGAGGCCGGCGGCACGCCGGTGCACGGCCGCAGCCGCGACGACGTCGACGCCTTCCGCGCGCGGCTGGACGAGTCGCTGCCCGAGGTCGACCTGGTGGTCACCGCCGGCGGGGTCTCTGCCGGCGCCCACGAGGTCGTGCGCCAGAGCCTCGAGGGCCGCGGCGTCGAGTTCCTGGGGGTCGCGATGCAGCCGGGCAAGCCCCAGGGCTTCGGCACGCTCGACGACGGCACCGGACGGCGCGTGCCGGTGGTCGCGCTGCCCGGCAACCCGGTGAGCGTGTTCGTCGCGTTCCACGTGCTCGTGCGTCCGCTGCTCGCGGTGCTCACCGGCGCGGACCCGGACCGTCCGACGTTCGAGGTCGTGGCCGGCCGCGACTGGCCGACCCCGCCGGGGCGCCGCCAGTACGCGCCCGTGGTCGTCCGGCGCGAGGACGGGGCGCTCGTGGCCGAGCCGCCGCACGCGAGCGGGGCGAAGTCGCACTTCGCGGCCACCCTCGGGCTCGCGGACGCGCTCGCGATCGTGCCGGCCGACGCCGACCGCGTGGCGGCCGGGGACCGCCTCGAGGCCTTCGGTGTCCGAGGATGGGGCGCATGAGCGAGCTCACCCACCTGCGGTCCGACGGCACCGCCTACATGGTCGACGTCACCGCGAAGACCCCCACCGTGCGAGAGGCGACGGCGAGCGCCGCCGTCACGTGCGCGCCGGACACGATGGCGGCCCTGCGCGAGCGGAACGTCCCCAAGGGCGACGTCCTCGCGGTCGCGCGGATCGCCGGCATCCAGGCGGCCAAACGGACGCCGGAGCTGCTGCCGCTGGCCCACGTCATCGGCGTGCACGGGGCGAGCGTCGACCTCGAGCTCCTCGAGGACCGCGTGTCGGTGCGGGCGACCGTGCGGACCGCCGACCGCACGGGGGTCGAGATGGAGGCGCTGACGGCGGTCACCGTCGCCGCCCTGGCGGTGGTCGACATGCTCAAGGGCATCGACCGGACGGTCGCGATCCGCGACGCGATGATCGTCGCGAAGTCCGGCGGGCGGTCCGGGGACTGGGTGCGGCCGGCCGACTGAGGTTGCGGTCGGCCGAGAGGGTCAGCCGGCTGACGAGGCGGTCCGTCGCACGTCCACTGGACCGGCGCGGTCGCTCAGCTGTGTGTGGTCGGGCGTGCGGCGGCGGGCCCCGCCGCCGCACGTCCGTGTGTCAGGACTCCTCGCGGCGCGAGAAGTCCTTCTGCTCGAGCACGAGGGAGGTGAGCACGCCTCCGACGAGGGCCCAGAACGGTGCCGAGATGTGGAGGATGGACACCCCGCTCATGGCGATGACGAGTGCGACGAGCGCTCCGACCTGGAATCGCCTCTCCCGGAAGCTGGACTGGAAGGCCTGGAGCAGCACGCCGATCATGGCGAGTCCGGCGAGTGCCGCCGTCAGCTCCGGCGGGAGCGTGCCGACGATCGCGACGGCGACGCTGGCAAAGATCCCGAAGACGGCGAAGAGGACCCCGTTGACGGCGGTCGCCGCGTATCGGCCGTCCTTGTTCGCACCCGCCTGCTCGGACGAGCAGATCGCGGTCATCGGTCCGGCGATGTTCGCGTTGTGCCCGCCGAACAGGGGCGCGAGGATGCCGCCCACGCCGCTGATGACGGTCATCGAGTTGAAGGGCGGCCGGTACCGCTCGACCATGAGCACGCCCATCGCCTGGGCGTTCTCCGCCCCGATGACGAGGAACGCGAGCGGAACACCGACGGCGAGGATCGCGCTCACGTCGAACGACGGCATCACCAGCTCGGGGGCCGTGAGCGCGAGGTTGCTCTCGAGCGGTGTGAACGACCCTGTGACCGCGGCGGCGATCGCACCGGCCACCAGCGCGCCGACGACTCCGGGCACCGCCTTGATGAACCGGGAGAGCATGAGATACCCGGCGATGGCGGCGCCGACGACGACCGGCAGGGCGACGGCCGCGTCGACGACCCCGGTCCCGAACCTGATGAGAGCTCCGGCGATCATCGCCATGACGATCGGGAACGGCAGCCAGGTGGCCACCTTCCGCACCAGGCCCGTGAGCCCGATGACGAGCACGATGACACCGGCGGCGAGGAAGGCCCCGACCATCTGGGAGAACTCGTACTCGGCGAGCGCCGCGACGACGAGGACTGCGCCCGGGATGCTGTAGGCCCCCGTGATGGGCTGCTTGTAGTACAGCGCCATGACGAACGAGATGAGGCCACCGAACACGTAGATCCCGAAGATCCACGAGGAGATGACGACGTCGGACAACCCGTTGGCCTGGCCGCCGTTGATGACGATGAGGGCCGGGCCGGTGCACCCGAAGATGGCGGCGATGAGGCCCGCGCCGACCGTGGAGATGTTGAGGTGCTTCGGCAGGTCCCGTACACCCGCGGCGAACCCGGACCCCGCCTCGACGAACCTGCGGTCGACCACCGTGGGCGTGGGTTCCTGCTCGTGCTCCTGCTGCTGCTCGCTGACGCTCATGACGCGCCGACCTCCGTGGTGGAACGCAGCTGGTAGTCGCCGGCGACGAGCTTCCGGCGCAGGATCTTGCCGACCGGGCTCTTCGGGATGGCGGAGATGACGAGGATCTTCTTGGGCCGCTTGTACTGCGAGAGCGGGGCCTCGTTGCGGCTCCACTCCTGGAGCTCGGCAGCGAAGGCGGTCGGGTCGACGCCCGTGTCGGCCGGGACGACGAAGGCCGTGACCGCCTGCCCCCACTTCTCGTCCTTGAGACCGACGACGGCGACCTCGGACACACCGGGGTGACGCGAGAGGACGTCCTCGACCTCGATGGGGTGGACGTTCTCCCCGCCCGTGATGATCATGTCGTCGACCCGGCCGTCGACCCAGAGGTCGCCGTCGGCGTCGATGTGCCCGAGGTCGCCCGTGTGGTACCAGCGGCCGCGGATGGACTTCGCGTCGGCGTCGGGCCGGTTCCAGTAGCCCTGGAAGGCCTCGTCGGAGTCGAGCGAGGCGACGATCTCCCCGACGACGTCGACCGGAAGCTGCTCGTGGGTGTCCGTCGACCCGGGGTCGACGACCCGGAGGCGGGAGTACAGGCCCGGGCGCCCGGCGCTGCCGGGCTTGCGGGCCGCGTTCTCCTCGATCGCGAAGGTGTAGACCTCGCTGGACCCGTAGTGGTTGACGAACACCTCCGGGGCGATCGCCTTCTCGAGCTGCTCGCACAGGGTCGAGGTCATCGCGGCGCCCGCGAAGGCGAGCTTGCGCACCGAGCGCCCCACGCGATCGAGCCCGCCGGTCTGGGCGAGTGCCCAGAAGGCGGTCGGCACGAGGTACAGGGCGGAGACCTGCTCGGCCTCGATGAGCTCGACGGCCTGCGGCGCGTTGTAGACGGGCATCTCGACGAACGTGCCGCCGACGATGAGCATCGACTGCAGCGAGCGCAGCCCCATCGTGTGGTACATCGGCATGGCGCCGAGCGTGGACTCGCCGTACTGGTAGCTGCACTGCATGACGTGCGCGGCCGAGGCCGCGAACTCGTTGCGCTGGGTCCGCGGCACGCCCTTGGGCTTGGCCGTGGTGCCCGACGTGTAGAGCATGACGGCGGGGTCGTCCTCGGTGACGACGACGTCCGGCGCCGCGTTGCCGGCGGCGGCGACGACGCTCGCGAAGTCCTCCGCCCCGTCCAGCGGGTCGGTACCGGCGTACAGCAGGACGGGGCTCACCGTCGCCATGCGCAGCGCCTCCTCGGCGACCCCGCGTGCGAGGTCGTCGACGACGACGACCTTCGGCTCGGCGTCGTCGAGGCAGTAGGCGAGCTCCGGCCCCGAGAGCCGGATGTTGTACGGGGTCGAGAGCACGCCGAGCTTCTGCAGCGCGAGGTGCGTGGAGGCCATGACCTCCGAGTTCGACAGGAACATGGCGACCCGGTCGCCCGGGGCCACCCCCAGCCCGCGCACGGCGTTGGCGATCTGGTTGGTGCGCTCGTCCCACTCGCGATACGTCATGCGTCGCGAGCCGACGAACCCGAGCCGCTCAGGGAACCGCTCCGCCGTCCAGGCGAGCGTGCGTCCGATCTCCATCGATCAGTTCCTCCTCGTGATGCGGTTGAGAACCCCACGCAGGCGCGCGGCGGTGAGCTGGGTGACCATGGCGATGGCGCTGGGCGGTGCGGTGGTGACGGGCTCCTCGCCGCGCGCGGTCGCGTCCATCGCACGCGTGAACTGCCCGAACATCTCGCGGCTGACGTCACCCGCGAGCGAGCGGCCGAACTGGGCGATGCGGCCCGTCATGTGCAGGTCGGCCTCGGCGTGGATCACTGCGCCGTCGCCGTGCGGGGCCACCGTGAGAAGCACCCTCGCCTGGACGCTGCCGCCCCCGGCGTCCTCGGCCTGGGCGAGCGCGACGATCCGGCGGTCGGTCCCGTCCCGCTCGACCACGTGGATGTCGCCGACGAACGCGAGCTTGACGGGGCCGAGCGCGACCCGGATGCGACCCTTGTACCGGTCGTCGCCGAAGTCGGAGACGAGCTCGGCGCCCGGCAGGCAGCGGGCGAGGCGTTCGGTGTCCGCCATGACGGCCCAGATCTGCTCGGGGGTGGCGGCCACCTCGTCGTCGACCTCGATCGCCACGGTCGGCTCGGTGGCGGGCATGCGGATCTCGGCGACGCCCTGGTCGACCTCGGCCTCGTCCTGCCCGGCGGCCGAGGCCCGCCCGCCCACGCTGTCGCGCGGGAGAAGGGCGGCCGTGGCGCAGTTGTGCGGGGCGGGGACGCCGTCCGGGTGGTCCTCGGAGACCTCCGCGACCGCGTCCATGATGTTCCGGTACCCGGTGCAACGGCACAGGACGCCGGACATCTTCTCGGGCAGCTCCTCGCGCGACACCCCGGGCTCGTGGTCAAGGAGGTCGTAGGCGCTCATCAGCTGGCCGGGCGTGCAGAAGCCGCACTGGAGCCCGTGGTGCCGGCCGAACGACTCCTGCAGCGGGTGGAGGTCGTCGGGCCGGCCCAGGCCCTCGACCGTCATGATCTCGGCCCCCTCGAGCTGGCAGGCCAGGAGGAGGCAGGCGCGGGCGGCGTCGCCGTCGACGATCACGGTGCACATCCCGCACACGCCGTGCTCGCAGCCGATGTGGGTGCCCGTGAGGCCGAGGTGGTCGCGCAGGGCGTCGGAGAGCGTGACCCGGGGCGCCACGTCGACGGTGGCGGGCCGACCGTTGACGGTGAAGGACACGCGCACGGTCTCCCCGGCCTCGACCCGCAGGGTCTCCGGGGCGTCCTCGGCCGTGCGGCCGGAGCGTCCGGGCCGGCCCGAGCGGCCCGTGAGGAGGTCGCGGGTGGCGGACAGGGTGCGCGGGGGGTTCATGCGGCGACGCTCCTCACGGTCGAGGTGTAGGCGCGGGCGAGCTCGCGGGCGGCGAGCGTGCGGACCAGGCGGCGGCGGTAGGCGGGAGAGCCGCCGGCGTCGCCGCCGGTCGTCACGACGTCGGCAGCCATCGCGTCGGTCGCTTCGGTCAGCCGGGCGGCCAGGTCGGCGGCCGACCCGTCGGAGCCCTCGAGAGCCTCGGCGAGCGCGCCACCGAGGTCGCGGCGCTGCGGCCGGTCGGAGACCCCGAAGGAGGTGACGTGGGCGTCGCGGATCTCGCCGTCCCGGGTGCGCACCCGGACGCCGACGCCTGCGAGCGCGAAGTCGCCGTGGCGGCGAGCGACCTCGGAGAACCCGTACCCGTCACCGGCCTCGGGCACGGGCATCCGCACCGAGGTGACGACGTCGGTGGGGCCCAGCGCCGTCGTCATGGCCCCGACGAAGAAGTCCTCGGCCGTGACCTGTCGCCGTCCGGCCGGCCCCGCGACGTCGAGCGTGGCGCCCAGGCAGAGCGCGACCGCGGGCAGCTCGGAGGACGGGTCCGCGTGTGCGAGCGAGCCGCACACGGTGCCGCGGCTGCGGATCTCCCGGTGGCCGATCCACGGGAGCGCCTGGCTCAGCAGCGGCACGGTGCCGCGGTGCTCCCGCTCGATGCGGCGCTGGCGGACGGCGGCACCGATGCGCAGGCACCCGTCGGAGATGCCGACCTGGGCGAGCTCGGGGACGCGGGTGATGTCGACGAGCGTGGCCGGCCGGCCGAGCCGCATCGCGAGGACGGGCACCAACGACTGTCCGCCGGCGATGACCTTGCCGCCGCCCTGCTCGTCCGCGGCGACGAGCTCGGCGACGACGTCCGCGAGCCTGGTCGGTCGGACGTAGGCGAAGGGGGCGGCCTTCACGTCAACGGCCCTCGAAGACGGGCGCGCGCTTCTCGGTGAACGCGGCGACGCCCTCGGCGAAGTCGTGCGTCGCGCGCAGCATCGAGTAGGACTTGCGCTCGAGCTCGACGCCGGTGGACAGGGGCCCGTCGACGCCGCGGTCGAGGACCTCCTTGGCGGTGCGCAGGGCGACGGGCGAGTAGCCGAGCATCGTCGACACGACGCGCTCGACCTCGGCCTCGAGGCCGTCGCGGTCCTCGGAGACGGACGCCAGCAGGCCCCAGTCGAGCGCCTGCTGCGCCTGGATCCGCTCGGCGGTGAGGACGTGGTACTTGGCTCGGGAGAGGCCGATGAGGCGGGCGAGGCGCTGGGTCCCGCCGCTGCCGGGCATCATGCCGAGACGCATCTCGGGCAGGGCGAACTCCGAGCGCGCGGTCGCGAGCCGGATGTCGGTGGACAGGGCGAGCTCGAAGCCGACGCCGAAGCAGTAACCGTCGACCGCGGTGATGACGGGCTTCGGCGAGCGGGCCGGTGCCGTGATGTCCTGACCGAGGTCGGTGAGATCGAACGGCTCGACCTCCATGAAGCCGGCGATGTCGCCGCCCGAGGTGAAGTGCTCGCCCTCGCCGCGGATGACGACGACCGCCACGCGCGGGTCGGCGTCGATCTCGGCGAACCGCTCGGCCATGAGCGCGCGGGTCTCCATCGTCACGATGTTGAACCGCCCGTGGTCGAGCGTGAGGTTGGCGACGCGGCCGTCGTGGCTGCGCTCGAGTCGGATGTCTCCGCCGGTCAGGGGCATGTCGTCTCTTTCCTTCGTGGGTCAGCGGGAGGTGGTGAGCAGGTCGTGGATGACGTTGCCGTGGAGCGGGAGGCGCGTGATCTCGACGTCGTGCGCGGACAGGGCGTCCTCGACGGCGTTGGCCACGGCCACGGGGAAGCTCATCGAGCTCCCCTCGCCGGAGCCCTTCGCGCCGAGCCTCGTGACGGGGGATGGTGTCACCAGCCGGTTCCCCACCAGCGGGAACATCGACTCCGCGGCCGTGGGCACGAGGTAGTCCATGAACGTCGAGGTCGGCTGCCCGGAGTCCGTGTAGGCCATCTCCTCGTAGAGCGCGCCGCCCAGGCCGTGGACGATCGCCCCGTGCACCTGGCCCTCGATGAGCAGCGGGTTGAGGACGGTGCCGGCGTCGTGCACGCCGGTGACCTTCTCGACGGCGATCTCGTACGTCTCGGGGTCGATGCGGACCTGGACGAGCTCGGCGACGAAGCCGTAGCACAGGGAGGAGTTGACCTGGTCCGTGCGCGAGGGCGCCTTCGCCTCCGGCGGGACGAACGCGGCCTCGGCGTAGAGGCTGGCCTCGACGTCGTCGGGCAGGGAGCCCGGGTCCCAGTGGACGACGCCCGCGGCGTGCCGGAACTTCACCGAGCGCTCGGGCTCGGCGGCGACCCGCACGAGGCCGTCGACCAGCTCGAGCTCGTCCGGCTCCGCCTGGAGCAGCACCCCGGCCGCCACCTTGATCGACGCCGCGATCCGGTCGGTGGCCTCGACGATGGCCGAGGTCAGGAGCGGTGAGAAGCGCGAGGAGTAGCTGCCGGAGGTGACCGTCCACGGCGTCGTCGAGGTGTCCATGTCCACCTTGGGCACGACCTGCTCCAGCGGCAGCCCGAGCTGGTCGGCGACCACCTGCCGGGCGACCGTCGCGTGCCCCTGGCCCTGCGGGACCGTGCCGAGCAGCACGGAGACGACGCCGAACGGGTCGACCGTCACGCGCACGTGCTCCGTCGAGCCGGACTTGTCCCGCCCGGGCGGGCGGTCCTCCGAGGGGGTCGCGAGGCCGACGTAGCCGATGTTCGTGGCCGACGGCTCGACGACGACCGCCACGCCGCTGCCGACGAGCTCGCCGCGCGCGCGGGCCTCGGCCTGCTCGGCGCGCAGCCGCGCGTAGTCGGTCGACTCCAGCAGCAGCTCGACGGCCTTCTCGTAGTCCCCGGAGTCGTAGATGCCGCCGGTGGGCGTGGCGTAGGGGAACGATCCGGAGCGTACGAGGTTGCGCTGCCGCAGCTCGACGGGGTCGTCGCCGAGCTCGCGCGCGATCTTGTCCATCACGCGCTCGAGGCCGAAGTACAGCTGCTGGCCGCCGAACCCGCGGTTGAGCCCGGTGGGTGTCTTGTTCGTGACGACCGCGCGGGACCTCAGGCGCACCGCGTCGATCCGGTAGGCGCCGGTGATGTTGCCGAAGCACCGGTAGAGCGTCGCCGGCTCGGGCGGGCGCAGGTAGGCACCGACGTTCTCGGTGAAGTCGACGTCCAGGGCCTGGACGAGCCCGTCGGCATCGACGGCGGCGGTGAAGCGCATGAGCCGGTCCGACCCGGCCGAGCTCGCGAGCAGGTGCTCGTTGCGGTCCTCGGTCCACCGCACCGGGCGGCCCGCATGCCGGCTCGCGAGCGCCATGAGCGCGATGTAGGGGTAGATGCCCGCCTTGATGCCGAAGCTGCCCCCGTTGTCCTCCGGCACGATCAGCCGCAGCTGCGCCGGCCCGATCCCCAGCGCGCCGGACAGCACCGGCACCATCGAGAACGGTCCGTGGAAGTTGGAGTACGCGGTCACGTGCGGGCCGTCGGCCTCGTCCCGCCACTCGGCGACGACCGAGTAGCACTCCATCGGTGTGGACGAGTACCGCGGGAAGCTGTACTCCCCGGTGACCACGCGCGCTGCCGAGGCGAACGTCTCGTCGACCTCGCCGAAGGTGAACGTGCGGTCGCTCGCGACGTTGGTCTCCGCCGTGTCGTGCAGCAGGGGCGCGTCCGGCTCGATCGCCTTTGCGGTGTCGACGACGGCGGGCAGCAGGTCGTAGTCCACACGGACGAGCTCGGCGGCGTCCTCCGCGGTGTACCGGTCGGTGGCGACGACGACGGCGACCGGCTCGCCGACGAAGCGGACCTTGTCCGTGCCCGTGGGGTAGTAGGGCATCGGTGCGCGCAGCGAGAGGGGGAACGGCTTGAGCGCCTCGAGGACCTCCTCGGGGCCGATGACCGCGGCGACGCCGGGGTGGGCGCGGGCCCGGTCGAGGTCGACCGAACGGATGTAGGCGTGCGGGTGCGGGCTGCGCACGACGGCGGCGACCAGCGTGCCCGGAAGGGGGTCGAGATCGTCGAGGAAGCGGCCACGGCCCGTGAGCAGCGCGGGGTCCTCGAGGCGCGCGAGGCCCTGCCCCACGAACCTCTCGCGGCCGTTCGTATCCCCGGTCATGGCATCCTCCGCCGACATCGTCACATAACCATCCGCTTCAGACGGTATGTCCCGGAGGATGAAACTAGAGTACGGTCGGGGACATGTCAACGGTGCGGCTCTCGACGACGTCCTACGTCGTCCTCGGACTCATCGGGCTGCGTGGCCCGTCCACCTCGTACGACCTCAAGCGCGCCGTCGGCCGCTCAGTCGGCTACTTCTGGCCGTTCCCGCACGCCCAGCTGTACTCCGAGCCGCGCCGCCTCGCCGACGCCGGACTGCTGGAGGTCGAGACGGAGTCGGACGGGCGCCGCCGGCAGACGTTCTCGCTGACGTCGCAGGGCCGCACCGAGCTGTCGCGGTGGCTCGCCGAGCCCGTGACGGACCCCATGCAGATCCGTGACGTCGCCGAGCTCAAGCTCTTCCTCGGTGAGCTTGCCACCGAGGACGACCTGCTCGCGCTCGCCGAGGAGCAGGTCCGCCAGCACGGCGCACGGCTGGGCGTGTACGACGACATGGCGGCCCGCTACGAGGGCGCCCCGCGCCTGGCCCCACGTCTGCGCTCGCTACGGCTCGGGCAGCGGCTCGAGCGCGCCGCGCTCGAGTTCTGGACCGAGCTCGTCGACGAGGTGAGCACCGGCGCCGGCCGGGCTGACGAGGAAGGCACCGGCACCGACCCGGCCGACGAGGTGGGGACGGAGGGCGATCTCATCTACACGGTGGCCGCCACCGAGGACCTGAGGCGCCGGGCATGACCGGCGAGCTCCACGCCACGAGAACCAGCGACCTCCACGTCACCACGACCGGCGACGGCCCACGGGTGGTCCTGCTGCACTGCGACGCCGCCACCGGCAGCACGGGGTGGCGCGCGCAGCGCGGACTGGCTTCGCGCTGGACCCTCGTGGTCCCGGACCGACCGGGCTACGGCCGCAGCCCGCGCGCCCGGGTCGACTTCGAGGCCGAGGCGCCCGCACACGCGGGCCTCCTGAGCGAAGGCGCGCACCTGGTGGGCCACTCGAACGGTGGCGTGGCCGCCATGCACGTCGCCGCGCTGGCACCGCACCTGGTCAGGTCCCTGACCCTCGTCGAGCCGCCCGCCTTCGGCGTCACCGACGCGCCCGAGGCCGTCGCCACCCGCGAGCGGCTCATCGAGCTCTGGGAACAGGGGCCGGACGACCCGTTCGAGTTCTGGGACCGGTTCGCGCGCACGATCGGCGAGCGCCCGTGGCCCCGGCAGCCCCTGCCCACCGCCTTCGAGGACGGCGTGCGGGCGCTCATGGGCTCGCGCGGCCCCTGGGAGGCGCGGCCTGATCTCGTAGCGCTCCGCGCGGCGCCGTTCCCGGTGCTCGTCGTCTCGGGCGGCCACCACGCCGGGTTCGAGGCGGTGGCGGACACGATCGCCTCCGCCACGGACGCCGAGCGTGCGGTGCTGCCGGGCCGACAGCACATGGTGCCGCTGGTGGGCGAGCCGTTCGACGCGCTGGTCGACGACTTCTGGCGGCGGACCGACAGCGCCCAGGCGCGCGACGCCGGCGCCGGTCAGGCCCCGCGGGCGTCCGCGTGAACGGCTGACAGCTCGAGGTACGTCTCGGCGTTCCGGCGGATCGCCTCGACCTCCTCGTCCGTGGTCTGCCGGCGCACCTTGCCCGGGACGCCCGCCACGAGCGAGCGCGGTGGGATCTCGGTCCCCTCGAGGACGACCGTCCCGGCGGCGATCAGGCTGCCCGCGCCGATCCGTGCGCCGGTGAGCACGACGGCGCCCATGCCGATGAGGACGTCGTCCTCGATCTCGGCGGCGTGCACCACCGCGTTGTGCCCGACGGAGACCCCCTCCCCGATGCGGGCGGACTGCCCGACCTCGACGTGGACGCTCACGTTGTCCTGGATGTTGCTCCGTGCGCCGAGCCGGATCTCCTGACCGTCGAGGTCCGCGCGCAGGACGGCGCCGTACCAGATGCTCGATCGCTCGGCCGCCCTCACGCGTCCGACGACCGTGGCGCCGGGGGCGACGAAGGCGTCCTCGGCGAGCTGGGGCGTCGCGCCGTCGGGCAGGGCGAGGGTGCGGGGGGCGCGGTCGGCGTTCATGCGCGGCCCCCTGCGCCCGGGCGGCCGTCGAGGCTCGCAGCGACGCCGGGCCAGCGCTCGACAAGCCCGACCTCGATGTCGAACAGGTCCAGCATCCGCCCGACCGAGTGGTCGACCACGTCCTGCACCGTCGCCGGGTGCGTATAGAACGCCGGCACGGGCGGGGCGATCACGGCACCCAGCTCACTCAGCTCGGCCATGGTTCGAAGATGGTTGCGGTGCAGGGGTGTCTCCCGTATCCCGAGGACGAGACGCCTGCGCTCCTTGAGCTGCACGTCCGCTGCGCGTGCCATGAGGGAGGAGGTCACTCCCGAGGCGATCTCGGACATGGTCTTGACCGAGCACGGTGCCACGACCATGCCCATGGTCCGGAACGATCCGCTCGCGATGCTCGCGCCGATGTCGTGGTTGGCGTGGACGACGTCGGCGAGGTCCTCGAGGTCGCCCGTCCGCAGGCCGGTCTCCTGGGCGAGCGTGAGCCGTCCGGCCTTGCTGACGATCAGGTGCGTCTCCACCGGAGTGTCCCGCAGCACCTGGAGGATCCGGATGCCGTAGGCAGCGCCGGACGCGCCGGAGATGCCGACGATCAGGCGCGGCGTCATGTCGGAGAGATCCATGCGTCCATCCTCCTCATCGAGCGGTGACTGCTGCGTGCCAGTCTGTCACGGAGGCGTCGACGACCGCCTCGAGGTCGACGTCGTCCTCGCCCGGCACCCGGATCCTCAGGAACTTCATGTCGGGAGCGCCCGCCGGGACGGTCGCGTCGAAGCCCAGCTTCGCACCGACACCCTCGGTCGTGGACGGATCGAGCTTGGAACCCTGGGACGGTCCCACGACGACGAGGTCACGATCCGCCTGGAACCTCGTCGCGACGGCCCACTCGACCTCGCGCGGATCGTGCACGTCGACGTCGGTGTCCACCACCGTGACGTGCTTGATGTCGTAGTGGGTGGCGAGTGCGCCGAGGATGACGTTCTTCGCCTCGCCCGGCTGTGCCTGGTCGACCTGCACATAGAGGTGGTAGCGAGCGACTCCGCCGAGCGAGAGGTGGACGTCCTTCACGCAGGGAAAGGTGCGTCGCAGGTGCGAGAGGAACGACGCCTCGCGCGGGATGCCCCCCAGCAGGAGGTGTTCGAGCCCGCCTCCGACGATCGTGTGGAACAGCGGGTCCTTGCGATGCGTGACCCGGTCGACCTCGATGACGTGCCTCTCCGCGCGCTCGCCGTAGTACTGGGGGAACTCTCCGAACGGCCCCTCGGGCTCTCGGCGGTTGGCCAGCAACCGACCCTCGATGACGATCTCTGCGTCCGCCGGGACCCGGACGTCGTTGGTACGGCATCGCGTCACCCGAAGCGGCGCACCACGCAGTGCACCCGAGATCTCGAGCTCGTCCTGCCCGAGCGGGACGATCGCCTGGGAGGCCATGAGGGTCAGCGGGTCGACACCGACCACGACGGCGATCTCGAGGTCCTCGTCGGCGGCCTCAAGCTCGTCGAAGAACCGCATCGTGTGCCGCGGCAGCAGGAGCGCCCCCAGGCGGTCCGGCCCGCTCACCTGGAGCCGGTGGATGGAGACGTTCTGGGCGCCGGTCGAGGGCTGACGGGAGATGAGCAGCCCCGCCGTGATGTAGCTGCCGCTGTCGTGCTCGTTGTGCGTCGGGATCGGAAGGATCCGCTCGAGGTCGACCTCTTCGTGCTCGACCTCCTGGACCGGGGCGTGGGGAACCTCCGTCCACGGCAATGGATTGCGACAGGCAGCCTCGAACGTGCTGACCAACTCGTCTTCCCCGACGCCGACCGCCTCAGCCATCCACGCCCTCTGAGAGAGCAGGCCGGAGATCACCGTGCCGTTATGGGTTCCCGGTCGAGGGAACAACGATGCGGTCGATCCGTCCAAGCGGTTGGCGACCGCGGCGACACCGTGCCGCAGATCGATCCCATGGTGGATGACGGACAGGCGGTTGCTCGCCGCCAGGTGGTCCAGCCAGCCTCGGAGGTCACTGCCAGGCGGAAGCTCCTCCCGGTGGTCCGGGTCGTCCGTCGATGCCGCTCGCGTACTCATCTCTGACTCTCCTGCTCGGTTTCATGAAGGGATGGCGGGCACGGATCCGGGATCTACAGGGAGAAGTGGACGTGCTTGAGCTCGGTGAACTGCTCTATGCCCTCGACCCCGCGGGTGCGCCCCAGCCCTGACATGCGATATCCACCCGAGGGGGCTTCTGCGTAGGACCTGTTGTAACCATTGATCCAGACCGTGCCGGAGCGGATTCCTCGTGACACGGACAGAGCGCGGCCGAGATCGCGACTCCACACCGAGGTGGCGAGACCGAACGAGTTCGCATTGACGAGCTCGACCGCGTCGTCCTCGTCCCGGTAGGACTCGACCGAGAGCACAGGACCGAAGATGTCGTCCTGAACGAGTGCCGATCCCGGCTCAGCGTCCGTCACGACACTCGGCGTCATGAAGAATCCGCGGGTGCCCGCCGGTTGAACCTGCTCGCCACCGACGCGGACAGTTGCGTCCCGACGGGCAAGGTCGACATACGACGACACCTTCTCGAAGGCTGCCTCGGAGATCAACGGGCCGAGGTCCGACGTCGGATCACGCGGGTCCCCGACCTTGAGCGCGCCGATCGACTCGCCCAGTCGGTCGGCGGTCTCGCCGAGCTGATCCTCGTGAACCAGCACACGGGTGCAGGCCATGCACATCTGCCCGGAGGTCGTCACCGCGGCGCGGGATGCTGCTGCGAGTGCCTGGTCGAGGTCGCCGTCCGGGAGGACGAGCATCGAGGCCTTGCCCCCGAGCTCGAGCAGCGGCCGAGTCATCGTCTCCGCCGAGTCGCGCAGGACTGCCTGTCCGGCTGCCGTCGACGCTGTCAGAGCCACGGCCGCCGTCCCCGGGTGACGCACGAGGGCAGAGCCGGCCACGGCTCCACCGGCGACGACCTGCAGCACACCCGCCTCGATCCCCGACTCGTGGCCCAGTCGAACGATGTGCTCCGTGACCATGTGGGTCTGCGGACTCGGCTTGACGATCGCGGTCACCCCGGCAGCGAAGGCCGGCGCCAGGTCCCGCAGCAGGAGAAGGACGGGCCAGTTCCATGGTGTGATGAATACCGTCGGACCAACGGGCTCACGCACGAGATGCGACTCGCTGCCGTCGGACATCGAACCTGCGCGACCGAGCGGAAGTCGCGCGAGTCCGGCGTTGAACCGCAACGCATCGATACTTCCGACGAGCTCCGTCCGCGCCTCGGCCGTGATCTTGCCGGTCTCCAGGACGATCTCGTCGACCAGGCTGTCGAACTCCGACTCGATCCGTTCCGCCCACCCGAGCAGCACCTCCGCCCGGCGCTTGTGGTCTCGGGGCCACGATCCACGGAAGGCGGCGAGCGAGGCGGAGACGACACGGTCGATCTCCTGGTCGCTTGCCTCGTCGGGGACCTCGAGCTCGTCCTGACTGACCGGTAGAAGGACGTGAGTCATACGAACACCCCACCGCCGTCGACGACGATCGTCTGTCCTGAGACAAAGCCTGCGCTCGGTCCGGACAGCCACATGACTGCTCCCACGAGGTCCTCCGGGACCATCGAGCGTTGGACGGACCGGGTCGAGGCGACCTTGCTCATGTATTCGTCGGTGTTGACTGCGCGGGACCCCGTGTCGTCCACGAGCCCCGGGGATACGGCGTTCACCGTGGTGCCTGATGCGCCCAGCTCACGCGCGGCAGCTCGGGTGAGCCCCTCGACCGCCGCCTTCGACGCGACATAGTGCGCGAATCCTGCGGCCCCCATCCGCGTCACGGTCGAGGCAATGTTGACGACGCGTCCCCCGCCGCCGTCGGCGAGTGCGGGTGCAGCGGCGCGCATCATCTGCCACGTTCCAACGACGTTGACCCGCAGGACGAGGTCCCACTCGGCCTCGGTGAGCTCGAGCATCGAGCGCTTCGCACCGAGCCCGTGATAAACAGCTGCGTTGTTGACGAGGGCATCGAGGCGCCCGAAGCTCTCGACGGCAGCCTCTACCGCGCGGTCAGCGCTCGCCCGATCGGTGATGTCGCCGCCCATGAACTGCGCCCTACCCGGACCAGCGGAGCTTGCCCGTTCGACGAGAGCGCTCGCCTGATCAGCCGTGGACTCGAGGTCCATCGCGAGCACGTTCGCACCGGCTGCCACGAGGGCGCGGAGATACGCCTGGCCGATGTCCCCCACCACACCCGTGAGCAGGACGGTGCGCCCTGCGTGTTCGTTGGTCATTTGTCGCCTTTCAGGTGGTCGACGGTCGGCCGGATCAGTAGAGGAGGCTCTCAGGGGCAACTTCCTCCTCGAGCAGACCGTGCTGATAGGCCAGATCGGCGAGGGTCTCGATCGACTCGATCGCGAACTCGCTGGGCCACCGAGGCAGAACGATCGCTTCACGCACCTCCGGAGCGATCTCCGTGAACTCGGAGAGAACGGCACGCGCCTCGTCCGGGTGCTCCTCCGCGTACGTCAACGACTCCTGCATCGCGGCCTGGAAGGCCTCGATGACCTCCGGGTCCGAGCTCGCGAGCTGCTCCGACGTGAAGTACGCGGCAACCATCAGCTCGGGGTGCACCTCCGCGTAGGGACGACTGATGGACTCCGCTCCCTCGTCGTTCAACATCGTCATGAACGGGTCGAGCACCCACGCGGCCTCCACCCTGCCCTCGGTCAGCGCCGCAGGCATGTCCGGGAAGGCGAGCTCGACGAACTCGACCGCGTCCGGGTCTCCTCCGTCGGCCTCGACGACGGACCTGACCACCGTGTCACCGATGTTGTTGAGGGTGTTGACAGCCACCGTGCGCCCCTCGAGGTCCGACGGAGACGAGATGCCGGATCCAGGCATGGTCATCACGGCGCTGAAGTCCTCCTCGACATCACCCGTGGTCGAGGCAGCCGGAGCCACCCAGCTGAGCCCGAGCCCCTGGTCCGCCGCGATAAGTAGTGATGTCGTGTTGGAGAAGCCGAACTGGATGTCACCACTGAGCACCCCAGGAATGACGGCGGCGCCGCCCTGGAGCACCTGGATCTCGACGTCCAGACCGTGTTCCTCGAAGATTCCTTCCTGCAGCCCCAACCACGCGGGCGCGGTATCACCGATCGGGATCACGCCGACCGTGATGCTCGTCAGGCCACCATCCCCCTCTGGTGCCTCTCCCTCTGCGTCGCCCCCGCACGCGGCTAGCGCGAGAGCACCGGCGACCAAGACGGTCCCAACTGTCAGTCTGCGACTCATGAGCTGCTCGATTCCTCGTTGAACGTGCACCACTCCGGACACGCACCCACGGTGCTCGTCGTGCAAACGTGATCGGCGCCCCGACTCACGTAGTCCGACTCGGACCATCCTTGTCGGACCATTGAGAAGGTGTCAAGTCCGCTGAGATCCAGGCCGTCATCGCGGCTGGTCAGCTACGGGAGACGAGAGGGTCGCCATCGAGCGCGTTCGGAAGACTCACGCTGCCCTCCGCCGGAGGGCTCTGGGTCAGGCGTGGATCGGCGAGGTGGTGTCGCTCAGCCGCCGGCCGCTCCCGCCCCAGTGCGCGGCGACGATCTCGGCGGCGATCGCGACCGCGGTCTCCTCCGGGGTGCGGCCGCCCAGGTCCAGCCCGATCGGGGAGGAGAGCCGGGCCAGGTTCGCCTCCGAGACCCCCTCCTCGCGCAGCCGGGCCATCCGGTCGTCGTGCGTGCGCCGACTGCCCATCGCCCCGATGTAGCCGGCCCTGGTCCCCAGGGCCTCGACCAGCAGCGGCACGTCGAACTTCGGGTCGTGCGTGAGCACGCAGATCACGGTCCGCTCGTCGACCTCGCGACCGGCGAGATAGTCGTGCGGCCACTGCACGACGATCTCGTCCGCGTCCGGGAACCTCCGGGCGGTGGCGAACACCGGCCGCGCGTCGCACACCGTGACGTGGTAGCCGAGGAACTTGCCCACCCGCACGACGGCCGCGGCGAAGTCGATCGCGCCGAACACGATCATCTCCGGCGACGGCGCGAACGACTCGACGAACACCGTGACGTCCTCCATGCGGTGCTCCCCGTGGGCCCCGAGGTGGAGCACCCCGTTGCGCCCGTGCGCCAGCAGGCCCTCGGCGAGCTCCGCCACGCTGTATGCCAGGTCGGGATCGCGCACCGTGCCGGAGGCACCGTCCGGCCCGAGGACGATCCGGCCGCCGAGCTCGCCCTCGCCGTCGACGACGGTCGCGACCGCCGTCGCACGGCGGTCGGCCTCGGCCGCGGCCACGGCGGGCAGCTCGGGGAACGACTCCGCCGTGACGAGCTCGACGAACACCTCGATGGTGCCGCCGCACGTCAGCCCGACGCCGAACGCCTCGTCGTCGGAGACCCCGTAGGTCTCGCGCACCGGCACGCCGGTCGCGATCACGCGCTCGGCCAGGTCGTACACCGCCCCCTCGACGCACCCGCCGGACACGCTCCCGACGACCTCGCCCGACTCCGCGACCGCCATCGACGCACCGGGCCCGCGCGGGGAGGAGCTCCACGTCCGCACCACCGTCGCCAGTGCGAACCGGGTCCCTGCCCGGTGCCACGCCAGCACGTCGTCGAGAATGTCCCTCATCGCAGCCTCCCTGAACGTCCGCGCCCGGCCAGCACCGGTGCCAGCGCCTCGAGGCCGGCGATGCTGTGACCGGCGCGGAAGTCGTCGATGTGTGGCAGCGCAGCAGCCATTCCGCGCGCCAGCGGTTCGTAGCGGGGATCCGCCTTGAGCGGGTTGAGCCAGACCAGCTCGTGGGCCAGGCGCTGCAGCCTGGCGATGCTCGCGGCCATGACCGCGGGCTCGTCGTGGTCCAGCCCGTCCGAGCATACGACGACGACGGCGCCGCGCAGCGCGTCCTGCCCCCGTCCGCCCCGCAGGAGGGTGGAGATGGAGGACGCGAGCCGGGTGCCACCGTCCCAGTCCGTCACCGCGGCGCCGACCCGTTCGAGGGCACGATCTGGTGAGGGCGTGCGCATGTCGGCCGTCACGCGGTGGGGACGCACGCCGATCGTGAACACCTCGATCCGTTCGCCGGCACGCATGAGCATGTGCGCGAACCGCAGGATCGTCCGGCCGTAGGCCGACATGGAGCCGGAGACGTCGACGAGGAAGGTGATCGGCCGCTGACGCGTGCGCCGCCGGAGCCGCCGGAGCCTCAGCGGCTCGCCGTCGGTGGCGAGGAGGCTCCGCATGGTCCCCCGCATGTCGAGGTGCCGACCGGAACGGGCGGGGCGCCGCCGCCTGCTCAGCCTGTGGCGCAGGCGCAGCCGCAGGTCCCGGATCATCCGGGCCGCCTCGCGCCGCTCCTCGTCGGTCATCGCGGTGAACGACTTGACCCGGAGCCGCTCCTCTGCGCTGGCCACAACCCGGGCAGGCTCGGGCTGTTCGCGGTACTCCTCCTCGACACTCCCGTCGGACGGCGGCTGCCCCTGACCGTCCGGAGCCTCGACGAGGAGGCTCGTCGGGGGGCGTGCCACGACGGGGAGATCCTCACCCGGCACGGCACCGGCGAAGAACTCGGCGAACGCCCGCGCGTAGGCGTCGTAGTGGCGAGGGTCCTGGACGAGGATGGCGCGACCGGCCCAGAAGAGCTCGCCCGCCCGCACGCCACCGAGCGCATGGAGCGCCTGGACGAGGGTGAGGACCTGCGACGTGCCGATGCGCACGCCGTGTCCGCGCAGGACCTCGGCGAACTCCGCGCACAGCGTCTCGACCTCCCGCCCGGAGGTCGTCGTGCCGGCCGGCGGGTCCGGGCGCCGGAGGGTGTCCGTCGCCGTCCTCGTCACGCCGGCCCCGAGTCCCGGTCGGGGACGATCGTCTCCACGGCGTCGAGCACGGCCCGCTGGTCGTCGACGTCCTTCGTCATGGTCGAGAGCGTGGCGCGCGCGACGTCCGCGTCGAGCGTCGTCACGCCCAGCATGTGCAGGGCACCTGCCCAGTCGAGCGCCTCCCCGACGCCGGGCCGGTGGGAGAGCTCGAGGCCGCGCACCCGTGCCACCGCCTCGCACACCTCCCTGGCCAGCTGCTCGGGCACCTCGGGAGCCCGAAGGGCGAGGATCTCACGTTCACGCTCCGGCCCGGGGTGCTCGACCCAGCTGTAGAGGCACCGGCGACGGACCGCGTTGTGCAGCTCGCGGGTCCGGTTCGACGTGAGGACGACCAGCGGCGGCTCGGCCGCGCTCACCCGGCCGATCTCGGGGATCGTCACGGCGAAGTCGGACAGGAGCTCGAGCAGGAACGCCTCGAACTCGTCGTCGGCCCGGTCGAGCTCGTCGATGAGCAGCACGGCACCCGAGCCTGCCCGCAGCGCCCGGAGCAGGGGACGCTCAAGCAGGAACTCCTCGGTGAACACATCGGCGTGACCGGCGCCCTCGCGCACGGCCAGCAGCTGCGCCGGGTAGTGCCAGTCGTAGAGCGCCTGGCTCGCGTCGATGCCCTCGTATGCCTGGAGCCGGACGAGCTCGCGACCGAGCACGTCGGCGAGCGCCCGAGCGATCTCCGTCTTGCCGACGCCGTTCTCCCCCTCCAGGAGCAGCGGACGGCCCAGCCGCAGCGCGAGGAACGCCGCCATCGCGAGGTCGTCGCCGGCGACGTAGCCGACACCGCGCAGGGCGTCCCGCAGCTCGCCCGCGTCGGCCGGTCGGGCCTGGGCGGGCGAGCCGTGGTGCTCGGGCACGGTCGTCATGTGCTCAGTCCTGACCGGCGCGCCCTGGCGACGCTCTCGACGATGGCGGACGGCTTGACCGGCAGCTCGCGCACGCGCATGCCGAACTCCTTCAGCGCGTCGTCGATCGCCGCCGACAGCACGCCCGGGGTCGCCATGCGGCCGCCCTCGCCGCCGCCCTTGATACCGAACTCCGTGTACGGCGACGGGGTCTCGACGTGCCCGAGCTTGACGTACGGGACCTCGTGCGCTGTCGGCACGAGGTAGTCACGGAACGAGATGGCCTCGAACGTCCCGTCCTCCCCGTACGGGAGCTCCTCGAGCAGCGCGGTGCCGATGCCCTGGGCCGTGCCGCCGACCACGTGGCCGCCGAGCGTCACGGGATTCACGACGGTGCCGGCGTCGTGGACGGCGGTGTAGTCGAGGATCTTCAGCAGACCGGTGTCCGGGTCGACCTCGACGACGGCGATGTGGCAGTTGTGCCCCATGATCGGGTAGAAGACGCCGAGGTCCGCGCGGTCGGCGGACGGCATCGTGGTCATCGGGTGGTCGTACGTGAACTGCTCCTCCAGCCCGCTCGTCACGCCCGGCGGGAGGTTGAGGGCGAAGAAGTAGGCCGTCCCGGCGACGTCGGCGAGCCCGAGGCTGACGTCGGGGGCGCCCTTGACCTGGACGCGCTCGTCGACGATCTCCAGGTCCTCGGCCGGCACCTCGAGGGTGTGCGCCGCGATGTCGATGACCTTCTTCTGCAGCTTGCGCGCCGCGCCGCGGATCGCGCCGGTCACCATCACCGTGAAGCGGCTGCCGCCCGGCCCGGTGCCCGGCAGTGCGTGCGCCGAGTCCTGGTACCGGATGTTGACGGTCGACGGGTCGGTGCCGAACTCCTCGGCGACGACCATCGCGGCCACGGTCTCCGGGCTGTTGCCCCACATCGCCTGCGAGTGCAGGACGACGTGGAACTGGCCGGTCGGGTCGATGGTGATCGTCGCGCTCTCCGGGCTCGAGGTCGGGGCGAAGCCCGGCTCGTCGAACCAGTACCAGAACTCGGTCGAGCTGAAGACGCTGCGCTCCTGCGTCGAGACGAGGCCGATGCCGACGTAGCGGCCCTCCTCCTCGCGTAGCCGGACCTGCTCGGCGCGCCAGTGCTCGAGGTCGACGAGCCCCAGAGTCTCGTCGAGGACCGCCTCGTAGTCGCCGGAGTCGTAGAGGTTGCCGCCCGGGATCTTGTGGGGGAACTGCTCGGGCCGTATGAAGTTCTTCCTGCGGATGTCCTCCGGCCGCATGCCGGTCTCCTTCGCGGCCAGGTCGACGAGTCGTTCGAGCACCCAGTTCTGCACCTCGGAGCCGAAGCCCCGGTAGGCGCCCTGCTGGCACTTGTTCGTCACCGCGGCACGGAGGTGGTACTTCAGCTTCCCGATGTTGTACGGCCCCACCGACTGCGAGAGTGCGTTGCCGTGGGTGCCGACGCCGAACTGGAGGTAGGCGCCGTAGTCGTCGAGAACATCGACGTCGAGCGCCGTGAACGTCCCGTCCGCGGTGAGCGCGAGCCGGGCCTCGTAGTACCGGTCGGACGCGTGGTGGTCGGAGTTCATCGTGTGGTCGAGCCGGTCCTCGATGTAGGCGACCGGCTGGTCGACCTGCAGCGCGAGGAACCCGGCGAGGGTGGGGACCTTGTGGGCGGTGAACTTGGTACCGAAGCTGCCGCCGGCCGGGACGGGCTGCAGGGTGACCTGGTTGCTCGGCAGCTTGAGGGCGGTGGAGATGAGGAAGGCGAAGTAGGTGAAGTTGATCGAGTTGCAGAAGATCTCGAGCACGCCGTTGAGCCCGGGGCGGGCGACGGCGCCGGTCGTCTCCATGGGCGTGCCTGAGGACCGTCCCCAGTGGAGCGTGTCGGAGACGATGATGTCTGCCTCGGCGAACGCCTCCTCGGCGCCGCCGAAGTCGAAGGTCCGCTCGTAGGCGAGGTTGGAGCCGTGCTCCTCGTGCAGCACGGGAGCGTCGGGCTCGAGCGCTGCGAAGGGGTCGACGACGTGCGGCAGCGGCTCGATCTCGACCTTCAGTGCGTCGATGCCGTCCTCGGCGATGTAGCGGCTGTCCGCGATGACCGCGACGACGGCCTCACCGAAGTAGCGCACCTTGTCCACCGCGAGCGGGTACTGCGGGATCGTCGCCGGCCCGAAGTTCATGCAGGGGTTCATCTTCGCCTTGCAGTCCTCGCCGGTGACGACGGCGACGACGCCGGGGATCTTCAGCGCCTCGGAGGCGTCGACGGAGACGATCCGGCCGTGCGCGACCGGGCTGCGGTAGACGGCGGCGTGCTTGAGCCCGGGGATCTTGAGGTCGGCGATGTAGCCGCCGCGACCGACGAGCAACCGGGGGTCCTCGACCCGCTTCATGCTCCGGCCGATGTACCGGTGCTTGCTTCCTTCCGGGGCCGGCACGGACTCCGTGCCGCTGCGGTGCTCGGTGCTGGCGCTGGTCATGACTCGTGGCCTCCTGCCTCGTCCGCGGCTCCGTTGCCGCCGGCCGCTGCCGTGGCCCGACGCGGGCACCCGCCCGCGTCAAGCTTGCGTGCCGCGCACTGGACGGCGTTGATGATGTTCTGGTAACCGGTGCACCGGCAGAGGATCCCGGAGATGCCGTCCCGCACCTCGTCGTCGGTCCGGTCCCGTCTCTCGTCGAGCATCTCCTTGGTCCGCAGGACCATCGCGGGGGTGCAGAAGCCGCACTGGAGCCCGTGCTCCTCGTGGAACGCCTCCTGGATCGGGTGCAGGTTCTTCTGGTCGGCGGACAGGGACTCCACCGTCTCGATCGAGTGGCCGTCGACCTGGACCGCCAGCATGAGGCACGAGCGCACGGACTGCCCGTCCATGAGGACGTTGCACGCCCCGCAGACGCCCTGCTCGCAGCCGAGGTGGACGCTGACGAGATCGAGCTCCTGGCGGAGCCAGTCGGCGAGCGTCATGCGCGTCTCGACCTCGCGCACGACCTCGCGGCCGTTGACGGTCACGGTGATCTCACGCCGCCGGGTGCGGTCCGTCGTCGGTGTCGTCATGCCGTCTCTCCTCTCGCCCCGCGGTGGAGCGCAGCGGTGATCGCGCGGGCGGTGATGGTCGCCGCGACGTGCTTGCGGTAGTCGTGCGTGGCGTGGATGTCGTCGCCGTTGGTCACCTGGTCGCGGACGGTGCGCGCGGCCTCGGTGACGAGCTCAGCGGTCGGTTCGCTCCCGACCAGCAGCTGCTCCGCCGCGGAGGCGCGCAGGGGTCGGTCGGCGATGTTGCCGACGCCGATCGCGGCGGCCGCCACCGTGCCGTCGTCGGCGAGCTCGAGCTGGCAGGCGGCGGCCGCCATCGGCCGGTCGCCGACGCGTCGGGAGACCTCCACGTATCCGTGGGACCCTCCGGGCACCGGCCACCGGGTCGCGACGAGGACCTCGTCGGGCTCGAGCGCGTTGATCTTCTGCCCCACGAAGAACTCCTCGGCCGGCAGCGTGCGGACCCCGGACGGGCCGGCAACCACCATCTGCGCGCCGAGGGTGACGGCGACAGTGGGGAGCTCGGTCGCGGGGTCGGCGAACGCGATGCTGCCGCCGACGGTCCCGCGGTGGCGGATCTCGGCGTGACCGATGTAGGAGATCGCCTCGGTGAGGATCGGGACGGCCGTGCGGACCCCGCCGTCGGTCTCGGCGGTCCGTTGGCGGACACCCGCGCCGATCTCGACGTGGTCGCCGGCGACGACGACCTGCTGCATCTCGGTGACGCGATTGATGTCCACGAGTACCTCGGGCCGGTGCACGCGTGCGTAGATGAAGGGCATGAGGCTGAGGCCGCCCGCGAGCACGGTGGCGTCCGACCCGTGGGCGGACTTCAGCGTCACCGCCTCGTCGATGGTCTCGGGGTCGTGGTAGGCGAAGGCCGACGGCTTCATCGCGCTCCCTTCGTTCTGGTGGTCTGTGCGTCGGCGTCGACGACGCCTGACGGGTGGGAACGTGCTGCTGCGGGGGGCTCCATCGCTCTCCTTCGGGCAAAGGCCTGCTGCCGGGGTCGGGACGACGTCCCGCGACCGGCGTGGACGCCAGTCTCGCGCACACCGCCGAGGTCATCCATGTGGCAACGCACCGACCGCCAGTGGTCGACTGTGCCCCGTCACAGCGGATGCGCCTCCTTACCGGTCGCGGCCTGGCGAGCCCTCCACCCAGGGGGGAAGACCGGACGGCGACGGTGCACCGTGGACCGGCCGCCGGTCAGCCGGCGTCGACGGGAAGCGGGTCGTTGTCGCTGTCCAGGTGCTCCACGGTGGTGAAGATCAGCTCCTGGTCGCCGATGTTCTCGATGTCGTGCAGCAGGTACTCGCCGGGGCCGAAGTGGAAGTGCCGCGTCTCGCCCGCCCCGTAGGACACGTCGCGCGTGGTGCCGTCGAAGGTGTGCTGTCTGCTCGTCCCCGCCGTCACGGCGGTCCAGAAGTAGTCCAGCACGTGCCGGTGGGCGTGCCACCGCTCCCCCGGCGCCAGCCGGATCTCCCACACGCGCACCCGGTCGGTCTCGCTGAGCAGCCGGGATCCGACGTGACCGTCGAACGCAAGGTCCTCGAACTCCTTGCGCACATCGTCCGGCCAGCCCTCGAAGTTCTCTCCCACCAGTTCTCCGGCCAGCGGGAAATCCGCAAGAAACTTCGGCGTCGTCATCGTTCTCACCACAACCTTCCTCGTCCTGTCGGGTCCGGCCCTCGGGCCCGGTACTTGTTCCGTCCGCGCCGGACGGCGCCTGCTGATCAGGGCGTCGCCGTGGCCCGGGCCGCCTCGCGGGTGAGCACCCCGGCGCCGTAGAGGCCGAACTCCAGGTCCTTGTCTCCGGGCACCCACGTGTTCGTGAACTGCGAGCGCTCCCCCATCGCGGAGACCCTGTCGACGAGGGCGTGCCCCAGCGCGAGCTGCTCGGGCTCCCACGCCGCCAGCGCGGCGGGGATGTCCCCGTCCCCGGACCCCAGCGTCTCGGCCAGCGCCCACGCGTCCGCCGCCGCCTTCGCGCTCCCTGCGGCCGCGTGCGGTCGGGACGCGAAGGACGCATCGCCGACCAGGGCCACCCGCCCGACGGCCGCGCGCTCGCTGCGGATGTCGTACAGGGCCTGGATGTACGGCTCCTCGGTCAGGCGCACGAGCTCGGCCGCGGCCGGGGCGAGCAGGTCGCCCGCGGCCTCCTTCATCTCGGCCACGTAGCGGTCCTGCACCTGGCCCGGGTGCACCGACACCGGGCGGGGGATCCCCTGCTTGTCAAGCATCATCTCGTCAAGCTCGGGACCCTCGGTGACGTTGCGGTACCAGACGTAGTTCATCAGCCGGTCGCCCTGTCCGAGAGCGTCCTGCGACGCCGGGATCGGGTACATGCAGATCTGGGTGTGGGGCGCCACCGAGTAGGCGAGCGCGTCCCCCAGCAGCGCGTGCGACCCCGGGGACAGCAGGCTCTCCGGGACCGTGCCGCGCCAGCCGACGTAGCCGGAGTAGGTCGCTCCCGCACCGGGGTTGAGCCGCTGCCGGCCGATCGACGAAATGCCGTCGGCGAACACGACGAGCTCCGCGCGCTCGACCCGACCGCTGACGAACCGGACCTCGACGCCGTCCTCGTCCTGGCTGAAGCCCGCCGCATACTCGCCGAGCACGTACCTGTGCGGGTCGAAGTCCTCGTAGAGCGCGCGGTAGATCGTCGACCACGAGGAGTATCGCCACTCGATTCTCTCCTCGTGGAGGATCGCGTCACCCTTGCCCAGGTAGCGCAGGTAGCTCGTCGCCGAGCTCACGTCCTCGGGCGTTCGCTCGCTGCGCTCGGCGAACCATCGCACCGTGTCGGGCTGCAGCACGATGCCGCCCCCGCGGTCGGTCAGCAGGCTGGGGGTCCGCTCGAACACGGTGACGTCGAACCCCAGGTCGCGCAGCAGCAGCGCCTGCGTGAGTCCGCCGATCGATCCTCCGATCACGAGGGCCCGCGCGCCGTCGAACGTTGTCACCATCGACTTCTCCTTCGTAGTGGTTCGCGGCCGGTCGACGCCGGTCTCCCCGCGTCGCGCCCGGCCCTCAGTATCGAGGGGCCTCGATGCCGCCTCCATGGCGGGAGCGACAGAAGATGCGCAGTTTGCTGTGTCACGGCCCAGTCCTCGCCGCCGGCCGTCGAACCGGCAAGGAACCAGCCGGCGACAGGCGCCCGGCAGGCCACCACGGTGCGGTGACTCGCGTCGGCTGGTGCGCCACCGGCGAGAGGCAGCCGACTTCAGTGCTGCTGCGCGTGCACCGCCATGACAGGGCAGCGCGCACCGAGTAGTACTCGCTGTGCGTCGGAGCCGAAGACGAGCTTGCCGACCGGCGAGCGTCGTCGCATCCCGATGACGACGAGCTCGGCAGACCGCTCGTCGGCGACGCGGAGGATCTCGCTGCTCGGGTCCTCGCTCGACACGATCGGCACCAGCTCGTGCTCGACCCGCGAGTCGACGAGCAGCCGGCCCACCTCGTCGAGCACTCCCGCGACCGCGCGGCGCGCCTCGTCGAGCTCGTCGCGGAACGCAGCCGCGGCACTCGCCCCCTGGGGTTCTCCGGCCCGCCCCACCGACACCACCACGAGCAGTGCGTCGCGCAGGCGTGCCTCGGCGGCGGCCGTGTCGACGGCTGCGCGCCCCGCATCGGTCGGTGAGTATCCGACGACGATCGTCATGTTGTTCCTCCTGGTGCTGATGGGTGTCGTGACGGCGGAACGACGGCGGAGCCCGGACGCGGACCGGGGCTCATCCGAGCAGCGACGGCAACCACGTCACCAACGGTGGGAACGCGGCGAGCAGGCCGAGCGTGAGCAGCATCGCGAGGACGAACGGCATCGCGCCGGCGAAGATCTCGCCGACCGTGGCGCGGTCGCCGAGGACGGCGCTCATGGCGAACGGGGACATCCCGAACGGCGGGGTGAGGAGCCCGACCTCCACCGCGACGATGACGATGATCGCGAACCAGATCGGGTCGAGTCCGAGCGAGGTCACGACCGGGGCCATGAGCGGGACCATGATGAGCAGGATCGAGCTCGAGTCGAGCACCGCCCCCAGCACGATGAGGACGACGACGAACAGCAGGACGACCATCCCCGCCGAGAGCGCCGAGTCGGTGATCCGGTTCGTCATCTCGGTGACCAGCCCGCTGCGGGCAAGGGTCCGGGAGAACAGCTGGGCACCGATCAGCAGCAGCATGATGGAGCCGATGCTGACCGCGGACTCGCGGAACGCGCTGACGATGGCCCGCGTCCGCATGCCGTAGCCGACCGCGACGACGAACGCCCCGGACGCACCGACGGCCGCCGCCTCGGTGGGCGTGAACCATCCGAGCCAGATCCCGCCGAGGACCAGGGCGATGAGTGCGCCGATCGGGAGCGCGCGCACCATCGTCCGCGCGGCCGAGACGTCCTCGACCGTCGTCCTCGCGGTCGGCAGCGCCGGCGAGGAGCACCCGGTGCCGGTCGGCTCCGTGGCGGCGGACGAGGAGGAGGTGGGCGACGCGGTCGCGATCCGCCCGGGCCGGGCCGGGCGGCCGACCCGCTCGGGGCGTGCGACACCGATGGCGGTGATCGTCAGCACGTACACGAGCGCGAGAAGGACTCCGGGCACGATGCCGGCGATGAAGAGGGTGCCGATCGAGACGTTGGCGAGGACCCCGTAGAGAATCATCAGCAGGCTGGGCGGGATGAGCATCCCCAGGACCGAGCTTCCGGCGACGGTCCCCAGGGCCAGCTTCTTGTCGTACCCGCGCGCGACCATCTCGGGCACGGCGATGCGTGCGAAGATCGCGGCTGAGGCGACGCTGACGCCGGTGACGGCGCCGAAGATCCCGTTGGCGAAGACGGTCGCGGAGGCGAGCCCGCCGATGAGCCGTCGCGCCACCAGCCTGGCGACGTCGAACAGGTAGCGCGCCGCGGGGCTGTGGCTCATGAAGGCGCCCATGAGGATGAACAGCGGGATGACGGCGAACACGTAGTCGCGTACCCCGCCGAGCACCGTGTTGGACACGAGCACCGCCGTCTGCTCGACGCTCCCGGTGAGCAGGAGCATCCCGAGCAGGCTCGCGACGAACAGCGAGAAGGCGATCGGAACGCCGAGGACCACCAGGGCGAAGAGCGCCACGACGGCGACGCCTCCGACGGCAAGATCCGCCATCACGCCTCCCTCCTGCCGGTCCGGCCGGAGCCGTTCCGGGAAGAGTGCCCCCCGGCCGGTGCCACGGTGTCGGCACCGTGACCGGGGCCGGCATCGCTCGCGGGGGCAGCACCGTCGTGGTCGGCGGACGACCGGGGCCCTCGGTGCGCGGCAAGCAGGCACTCCACCGCCATGCAGACGGCGAACAGGACGACGATCGTGCGTAGCGGGCCGGTCGGAATCCGAATAGACCCCTCGCCCGAGTACTCGCCGGAGGCCCAGGACTCGAGCATCGGCCCCCAGGTCGACCACGCGACGACGGCGAACACGATGGCGCCGAGCAGGCAGGCGACGATCCAGGCGACGCGCTGTGCTCGCACCGGGAGGCGGTCGACGAGGATCCCGGTCCGGATGTGGCCGCCGCTCCGCATCACGTAGGGCACGCACAGCAGTGTCACTGCGGCCACCCCGTTCGAGGCGACCTCGGCGCTCCCGATCACGACGACACCGTCGACGAACCGACCCACCACGCTCGCGAGGACCCAGCCGATCATCACGACGAGGAGCACCCCCGCCAGCACCGCCATGGCACCGGACACGGTCCGCATCACACGGTCGGCTCCGTCGACGAACCTGGCGGCACCGCCAGGACGTGGGCCGCCGGTCGCATCGCGCGTGGTCACTGCTGCTCCCCCGGTTCGTAGGGCACGGGGTACTCGTGCCCGAGCTCCTCCTGCGCCGCGATGTAGGCGGAGATGAGCTCGGAGCCGGGCCGCCCGGACTCGTCCATCTCGTCGGCGCGCCGCTGCGGGAGGTCGGCGAGCGCCTCGGTCCAGTGCTCGCGGAGCTCGTCGCTGGGCTCCGTCACCGTCATTCCCTCCGCCGCCATCGTCTCCTCCGAGTGCGCCACGGCCTCGTTGACCGCCTGAGCGGAGACCTGCTCGAACTCGAGGGCGACCTCGAGCACGATGTCCTGGACCTCCGGCGGGAGCGTCTCCCAGGTGTCCTGGTTGACGGTGAGCGCCCCCAGCGGCACCGCGCCGAAGTCCATCGCGGTGAAGTGGCTGAGCACCTCGTAGAGCCGGAGGTTGTCGAATCCCTCGACGAAGTTGACGACGCCGTCGTACACACCCGTCTGGAACGCCGAGTACCACTCGGTCGAGGGCGCCTGGACCGGGACGACGTCCATCGGCCCGAGCCATTCGAGGTTCGATCCGACGCCGGCGACCTGCCGGTCGGTGAGGTCCTCGACCCCTTCGACCGGGAAGTTGGTGCCGAGCCCGTAGTTGCCGACCGCGAGGAACGCGATCGCCGTCTGGTTGCGATCGGCGTAGACCTGCTGGAACTCCTCGTTCCCCTCGTAGACCTGCCGGAACGCGGCGATCGCGATCTCTGCGTCGGGCGAGGAGAAGGGCACGTAGTAGCCGAGGTTGTGCAGGGGGAGCTCAGACGGGTTGTAGGGGAAGACCGAGGCCCCCATGTCGAGCTGGCCGGACTCCATCGCGTCGAGCTCCTCGCCGACCTCGACGTAGGTGCCGAAGAACTCGTCGAACTCGATCTCGTGGATCGTCTCCTCGGAGACCCTGCGTACGACCTCGGGCACGAAGACGTCGGACACCGATCCGACCGAGGTCAGCGCGGTCCGGGGGACCCCGGCTCCGATCGTCAGGGTGAACGTCTCTCCGCCCTCGGCGGTCGTGGGCGCGCCGGTCGAGCAGGCCGCCAGCGCCGCTGCACCCGCCACGACGGTGGCGGCCGTGGTACGCCGCATGGTCGAGCGTCGCCTGCGCGTCATCACGCGAGCCATCGAGAACCCTTCGGGTACGGGGACAGAACTGCCCGAGTGTCACCGGCTCACACTCACCCGCTCAATGGGCCGCTGCACCGCTCGATGAGCTCCCACTGTGGCGACATCCAGTACGGTCGGCCACGAGGGCATGGCAGCGTCGACGCTCCGCCCCGAAAGGACCGCGCCATGTCGCCCACCCATCCCCCCTCGCACGAGCCGATCGACGTCGGCCGTGACGCCTCGTCACCGGAACCGGTCGGCCTACGCGACCTCCTGCACGGCGTCGCCGAGATCTCGTCGGCCGTGAACGAGCCGGTCTCGGTGCCGACCCTCCTCAACCTCGTGGCGGAGACCGCGTGCCGGCTCATGGGATTCGACTTCTGCGGCGTGTTCCTGCCCGACCGCACCAAGGGCGTCCTCGTGGTCGAAGGCTCCTACGGGTTCTCGCCCCGGTACATCACCGAGGTCAACGCCCTCCACCCGATCACGATCGAAGAAGGTACGACGCAGGCCCCGTCCACGCGCGCGTTCCTCACGCAGGAGCCGGTCCAGGTGCTCGACACCGCGACGGACCCGGCGTTCGCACAGTGGGGCGAGGGGGCCCGGGAGCAGGGGTTCCGCTCCATGATCGCCGTGCCGCTCATCGTGTCCGGCACGACCGTCGGGACCCTCAACGGGTACACGAGCAGGCGCCAGACGTTCGACGAGCACGTTGTCGAGCTCGCCGGCACGCTCGCGAACCAGGCGGCGATCGCCATCGCCAGCGCCCGGTTGCGTACCGCCCAGGCCCGCACGATTCAGAACCTCGAGCAGCTGAACTCCTCGCTCGAGGAGCAGCACACGCTCGCCCAGCAGGCCGAGGCGATCCACCAGCGGCTCGCACAGGTCGCCCTCGAGCAAGGCGGCGTCGAGGGCGTCACGCTGGCGCTGAGCGAGCTGCTCCATCGGTCCGTCGTCGTCGAGGAACCTGGCGGCCGGGAGATCGCGCGCGTCGTGGTGGACGGGCAGTCGCTCACCGCGCCACCGGCCGACGACGGTCCGGGCGACGGCCGCGCGGAGGAGACATCGACCGGTGGAGAGCTGGTCGACGTCGACGGTCCGGACGGCCCCCTGACGATCCTGCAGGTCCGGCTCGGCGGGGACGTTGCCGCCCACGTGTGGCTCGAGGGCCGCAGCGCGGACCTGTCCCGGCTCGAGCGGCGCGCGGTGGACTACGCCGGGACCGTCCTCGCGCTCGAGCTCCTTCGGCGGCGGACCGCGCAGGAGGTCGAGTGGCGCACGTCGAGCGACCTCGTCCACGAGCTCGTGCGCGGTGGGCCGACGACGCCGGCCGACCTGACCTCCCGGGCGCAGCGCCTCGACCACGACCTCGACCACCCGCACGTCGTCCTCGTCGCGCGGCCGGACACGGCGAGCACCGCCGGGGAGAGCGCACTGCTCGGCGCCGCTCGCTCCGCAGCGTCGTCGGTTCGTCCACGCCCGCTCGTGGCCGCGATCGGTCCCTACGTCGTCATGCTGTGGCCCGACGACGAGGAGTCGGCGATCGATGCTGTCGCGGACGAGCTCAGGCGCACCTACCGCCGGATCCGTGGACGCTCCGGGACGGCGTCCGTGACGGTCTCCTCGACCTGCCGCTCGATGCACGAGTACGCGGGCGCCTTCCGTCTCGGGCGTGGCATGGCCGAGCTCGCACGGGTCAGGCGCCGTCGGGACGGCACCATCCGCCTCGACGACCTCGGTCCGATGTCCCTCCTGCTCCAGATCGAGGACCCCGCCGAGCTCGTCCGCTACGCCGAGCGCCTGCTCGGCCCGCTGCGCGCGCACGACGAGCGGCGCGGCTCAAGCCTGGTCGACACGTTGTCCGTGTACTTCGCGCACGACCAGAACACGGCGGCGACGGCGCGCGAGCTGCACGTGCACCCCAACACCGTGGGCCTGCGCGTGCGGCGCATCGAGGAGATCCTCGGCCTGTCCCTGTCCGGGACGGACGCCGTCGTCCACGTGGGGATGGCGCTCATGGCCGACCAGGTCGCGCTGACCCTGGACGCGTAGGCCCGTCGTTCAGCGTGCGCGGGAGCGCGAGGAGCGGCACCGCCCACGCGACCGCGACCACCACCAGCGCACCGGCGGTCGCGCCGCGCTCGATCGCCCACGCGAGCAGCGGTGTGCCGATGACGACGAGGAAGTTCGCTGCGGCGTTGAGCACGCCGACCGCGGCCCCCGGCCGGTCGTCGCGCAGCCGCTGGGCGCCGGCGAGGGCCGAGGCGAACGGCAGGCCGCTCGCCACGCCGATCGTCAGGGTCGCGACCACGGCCACGGCCGGCGTCGAGGGGACGGCGAGCAGCAGCGTGCCGACGGCGCAGGCGACCAGCGACACCGCGACGAGGCTGCGGCTGCGGTGGCCGATCAGCGAGGTGAGGTAGCCGCCCAGGGGCCGGCTGACCAGGGTCGTCGCCAGCACGAGCGAGGCCACGGTGGACGCGGTGCGCGGCTCCATCCCCCAACGCTCCGTGAGGATCGTCCCGGTCCAGTTGCCGAGGACGACTCCGATCCCGAAGGTCGAGGCGTGCACGGCGGCGAGCCGGAGGAGCTCGGGGTCGCGCAGCAGGTGAGGTCGCGCCCCCGAGGCGGTGGCTGCCGGCGGTCCTTCCTGTGGCGCGTCGTCGACCAGGAGGAGCACGAGCAGCCCGGCCAGGACGGCCACGGCTATGCAGGTGATCCAGGCCGAGCGCCAGCCGAGCAGGTCCTCGAGGGCGGGGATCACCGCGACCGCGATGCCGCCGGTGCCGATCGCCATGCCGCCGAAGACGCCCAGCCCGGTCGGGCCGGTGCGCGAGCGACGCGCCAGCTCGGCGCCCGCGACGAAGCCGACGGCGCAGCCCGCGCCGGCGAGCAGCCGCGCCGGGAACGCGATGAGCAGCGAGGGGGTCACGACGGCGGCCGCGTAGGCCAGCACCGTCAGGCCCAGTCCTGCGAACGCGGTCCGGCGCACGCCCCACCGGTCGACGAGGACGCCGGTGGGGATCTGGAGCGCCGCATAGGCGACAGCGAACACGGTCGTCAGCAGGCCGATCGTGACGAGGGTGGTGCCGTGCGAGCGGGCGAGCGTCCCGGCCGCAGCGCCCGCGGCGGTGAGCCCCCAGCCGGCGGCGGAGGCCAGGAGTCCGGCAGGGATCAGGAGGAGCGGGTGCGGCCGGTCCGATGCGCCTGCTCGCGTGCCGCTCCCCGTCACGCAGACCTCGTCTCCCTCGTGTCCTCGTCCGCGACCGGCACGCACCGCCGGTCCGGACGTTCGGGCAGCCATTCTCACCCTCGACGCCGACCCCGTCCATGTCGGCCCGGCCAGCGGACCGCGCCGCCGGTGTGCCGGGCCACCGCCCCTCGCCCGCGCCGTCGCCACCGGGAGCGACCCACACCGGACGCGGGCCGGACACCCCTGTCACGGGTCAGCCCGGGACGTCGACGTCCTCCCCGCCGGCGAGGTCGCCGCACTCGACGAGCCGCACGCGCTGCCCGCGCAGGTAGGGCGCCGCCCCGTCGTCGTCGGTGAGCGCGGCGAGCAGCGGGGCGAGGTGGGCGGCCGGGACGACCACGGGGTGCCTCGGGCGTCCGTCGAACGCGGCGCGGGCGAGGTCGTCGCCCGCGGCTGAGAGGATGCGTGCGACGACGTCGTGCCCGATGTCGGGGTAGTCGACGAGGTGGATGGCCACGCGCCCGGCGCCCGCGGGGACCGCGCCGAGCCCGGCCCGCAGCGAGACTCCCATCCCCCGGTCCCACCCGGCGCAGTGGACCTCCTCCGCGCCGCGCGGTATCTCGGGCCGGGCGGCGCCGGTGACGACGAGCACGCGATCGCAGCCGCCCCGACCCAGTGCGTCGACGGCGTGCTCGAGCCAGCCCGGGACGAGGATCTTCGGGTGCCCGTAGCGCCTGCCCGCGCCCGCGGCGAGCAGCAGCCCGTACGTCCCACCGGCGGGGGCCTCCGTCTCCATCCGGCCAGCGTCCCCCAGCCGGGGCTCGGCGCCAAGCGGGGCGGCAAGCGGGGTGCTCGCCGCCGATCCACAGCCCGCCGAGGTGGAGAAGTGTCCACGTGTCGCCGTGTGTCATCGACCGCCCGCGTGATGCACTACGGTCACCCGTCTACCCGGGACCACCCGTTCCGGATACCGCACGACCTCGGAAGGAGACCCGCGATGTCCCACGACGCCACGACCGTCGGCTCCACGAGACCTGAGCGGGTGGCCGAGGCGTCCCCCCTTACCGGCGTACCGTCGGCCCTCTCACCGGACACCGCCTGGATGCTCCCGCCGGCCGAGCTCGTCACCGACGTCGAGTCGGCGTTCACGGGGGCTCCCCGGACGACCCCTCCGCCGTACGGCGGGCTGCGCTACACGGCCTCCTGGTGGGCGGCGCGCGCCGGCCACTGAGCACTCGCGGACGGGCCGGCCGCGCTACCGGGCGGGCAGCGCCGCCCCCACAGGCTCCGGGTCGCTCGTGGCGAACCGTTCGATGCGCACCCACACGACCTCCGACCCGAGGCCCTCCCAGCCCGGCGGGACGTCGACGTCGAGGGTCTGACCGTCGCCGAGCTCGACGTCGAGGCGGACCGCTCCGACCGAGGCCGTCACGGCGACCGGCCTGGCCGGGAGCGACCCGGGCAGCTCGTCGAGCGAGGCGCGGGCGTCCGCCGCGCGGACGTGGACGAGGCACGCGCCGGGCGTACCGTCACCCGCCCGGGTGGCCGCGCCGCCACCCCGCCCGGGCCGGCCGGCCGGCGCGGGGCCGCCGGGCGTGCCGTCCGTTCCGACGAGCTCGGTCCCCGCGACGGCGACGCTCCCCGAGGGGGTCCGTTCGCCGTCGAGCGTGGTCACCCCGGTGAGCCGGCGCCCGAAGTCCGACCGGGGGGCGGCGAGGAAGGTCTGTACGGGCACCGACTCGGCGAGGCCGCCGTCGGTGAGGACGACGACGTCGTCGGCGAGGCTCGCGACGTCGAGCAGGTTGTGCGTGACGAGCATGCCCGTGCGGCCGACCAGCACCTCGCGCACGACGTCGCGCACCTCGGCGGCCGCGCGGACGTCGAGGGCGGCGAACGGCTCGTCGAGCAGGAGCACGTCCGGGTCGACGGTGAGCGCGCGGGCGAGCGCCACGCGGGCGCGCTGGCCGCCGCTGAGGGTGCCGACGCGTCGGCCCGCGAGGTGCTCGGAGCCGACCCGGCGCAGCGCCGCGTGCGCCTGCTCGCGGGCCGAGGCGGTGCGCGCGCCGCGGATCCGGGGGCCGAGGGCGACCGCGTCTACCACCCGCTGGCCCGGCAGGAGTCCCGGGTTCTGGCTGAGCAGGGCCGTGCGGGGGGCGCGGTCGTCGGAGGCGGCATCGGGAGCGGGCGCGCTGCCGACGGCCGGCGCACCCTGGGTGCCGCCGGTTCCCGCCCCCGCGTCGGCGCGGTACGCGCTCACGTCGGTCTCGGCGTCCGGGAGCAGGCCCGCGAGCGAGGCGACGAGGGTGGACTTGCCCGCACCGTTCGGCCCGACGACCGCGGTGAGGCGGCCGGGCCGCAGCGTCACGCGGACGTCGACACCCCGCGCAGGGTGCACGACCCGTGCCCGCAGAGCGACGGCCGCCCCCCGGTCGGTGCGTCCGGCGTCGTCGGGCGTGGTTCCGGCTCCGGACCGGAGCGGGGACCGGTCACCCGGGCCCTCTGCGGACCCCTCCTCCGGAGGTGCGCCCCGGTCCCGGCCGCTGCCGGCGGTGAGCCGGCCCGCGAGCCACAGGCCGGCGCCGATGAGGACCACGGCGGTGAGGATGAGGACGAGCGCCAGCGCGTAGGCGCCCTCGGGGTCGGAGACGCGCGAGAGGTAGATCGCCGTCGGCATCGTCTGGGTGACACCGGGCAGGGAGCCGGCGAACGTCAGGGTCGCCCCGAACTCGCCCAGGGCGCGCGCCCCGGCCAGAGCGGCACCGGTGACGACGGCGGGTGCCACCGCCGGGAGGACCACGCGCGCGAGGACCGTCCAGCGCCGCGCACCGAGGGCGCGCGCGGCGTCGGCGGGGGCGGGGTCGAGCACGCGCAACGCCGACTCGACGGTGACGACGACGTACGGCAGCGCGACGAACACCTGGGCGAGGACGACGGCGGGGGTGGTGAACCCGACGTCGAGTCCGAGCTCGCCGAGGACACGCCCGAGGGGTGAGTTGCGCCCGAGGGTGGCCACGAGCGCGAGGCCGGCGACCACCGGGGGCAGTGTGAGGGGCAGGAGCACGAGGAGCCGCGCGACCGGCGCCAGGCGCGCCTGACCCGACAGCCACAGGCCGAGCGGCACGCCGAGCAGCGTCGTGACGACGGCAGCCGCGGCAGACGTGCGCAGCGAGAGCCACAGGGCGTCGAGCAGGTCGGGCCGGGACAGGGTCTCCGGCAGCCCGGCCCAGTCGACGCGCGAGACGAGCCCGACCAGGGGGAGGACGAGGTAGGCCAGGGCGAGGATCCCGACGGCGACCACCGCCGGGTGCCGCCCCGACGCACCCACCGCGGCGGACGGCGGGGTGGCGGCTGTACGCCCGGTCCGCTCACGTGTCACGGGCGTCCGAAGCCCTCCTCGTCGAGGGTGGCGCGCACGTCCTCGGACAGGAAGTGCTCGAGGAGGCTCCCGGCGTCGTCGCCGGCGTCGGCGGTGAGCGCCACCGCCGAGGTGACGATGACCTCCTGGGACTGGTCGAGCTCCACGAACTCCAGGTCGCCGACGTCGGTCTGGTAGACGATGCCGACGTCGGCCTCACCGGTCTCGACCTTGCCGACCGTGTCGGTGACGTTGGGTTCGAGGGAGACGGGGTCGTACTCGACGCCGCTCAGCTCGGCGAGCTCCTCCGTCGCCGTGCCGCAGGGCACCTCGGGCGCGCAGACGACGAGCCGGCCGGACGCCCACGCGTCGGCGCCGCTCTCGATGCCGCCGGGGTTGTCCGGCGCGATCGCGGCGACGAGCGTGTTCGTCGCGAGGTCAGTCGGGTCGGCCGCGACGCCCTCCTCGACCGCGCGGTCCATCGTCTCGAGGTTCGCGGTGACCAGCATGTCCCCCGGCGCACCCTCGACCAGCTGGTCGACGAGCGCGTTCGAACCGCCCCCGACGACGGAGACCTCGACCCCGGAGGTCTCTGTCCAGTCCTCGGCCGCCGCGGTGAGCACATCCGCGAGCGAGGCGGCCACGTAGATCGTCAGGTCGCCGCCGTCACCGCCGCCTGCGCCGTCGCCGACGTCGTCCGACCCGGACCCGTTCTCGTCGTCGCTCGTGCCGCAGGCGGCGAGCCCCAGTGCGAGCACTCCCGCGCTCGCGGCGAGCGCCACCCGTCCCGGGCCTCGTCTCATGTCACCCGTCCGTTCGATCGCCGTCGTGATGCCGATGATTCGGCATGAATGGAACCCTAGCACCGCATCTGCGGCGCTGTTCGCGTGTTGTCAGCGTGGATGCGGAACGTCTCATGTTCGCAGGGTCGCGTCGGCGTCGGCGTCGGCGTCGGCGTCGGGCGAACGTCCCACGGGCCCGTCTCCTACCGTGGTGAGCATGAACACGACTCCGGACGTCCCCGCTGCCGTCATCACCGTGTCCGACCGCTGCCACGCCGGCACGCAGGAGGACCGCTCGGGCCCGCTGGCCCGCGACCTGCTCGCCGCCGAGGGCATGGTCGCGGACGAGGCCGTCGTCGTGCCCGACGAGATCGACGCCATCCAGGGGGCCGTGCGCGCGGCCCTCGAGGCCGGCGCCCGCCTCGTGCTCACCACCGGCGGGACCGGGGTCGGGCCGCGGGACGTCACGCCGGAGGCCGTCGCTCCGCTGCTGGCGCTCGACCTGCCGGGCGTGGCCGAGCAGGTCCGCGCCCGCGGCCTGGCCTCGACGCCGCACTCCGTCATCGCGCGCGGGGTCGTCGGCCTCACGGACCGGGGCGAGCGCGGCGCGCTGGTGGTCACGGCGCCCGGATCGACGGGCGGGGTGCGGGACACGGTCGCCGTCGTCGCGCCGCTCGTGCGCCACGTGCTCGGGCAGGCCGCCGGCGCCGCGCACTGAACGGAACCCCCGGGCCCGCCGGGCAGAGCTCCACGGTCCCTGCGATCCACGGACCCCCGGTCCACCCCACCCACTGCCGCTCCTGTGCGCCGTGACACAACGGCAACCTCGGGCCACCGCACGGATCGGCGACGCGGGCGGTCCGCCGCCTACGATCGGACGGACGACGCGGCTGCGCCCGGCAGCGGGGCGCAGCGAACGCGTCGGCCGGTACGCGGGCTCACGGCCGGCGCCATCACCAGGACACCGGACGGGGCCCGCACCCCGGAACAGGCGAGGAGCGACGAACGAGCGATGATCTTCAAGGCCGTCGGCGAGGGGCGCCCGTACCCCGACCACGGCCTGGTCACGCCCAAGGAATGGTCCGCGGTCGCGCCGCGCCAGGTCCGCCTCGACCAGCTCGTCACCACGCGCGCCGAGCTGGACCTGCACTCGTTGCTCTCCTCCGACTCGACGTTCTTCGGGGACCTCTTCGCCCACGTCGTCCGGTGGCAGGGCGCCCACTACCTCGAGGACGGGCTGCATCGGGCGCTGCGCGCAGCGCTCCAGCAGCGGACCGTCATCCACGCCCGGGTGCTCGACCTGGACGACCCGACGAACCCGACCGGCACGCACACCGCGATCGACGCGCCGCTGCGCCGCTCGTCCCGGGCCGGCTCCACGCGCCCTCCGCTCGGCTCGGCCCCACCGCCTCCTCCGCGCACGTCGACCGCCCCTCCGCCGCCGCCACCGCCGCCCACGTCCGCGGCCGGGCCGGAGCGCCAGGTGCGCCGCCGTCCGCTCTCCCGCCGTCGCCCACCTACCGATCGCGCGTGACCTTCTCGATTACGGTGGCCCGGTGAACTCGGCCCGTACCAAGCTGTCGCCGCACGACCGACGTCGTCGCGCCATACAGCAGCGGCAGACGACCGTCATCGGCGGCCTCGTGGCCGTGCTCCTGCTCGTCGCCCTCGTCGCCGCCGCGATCTGGGCCCAGATCCTGCCCAGCCCGTTCGACCGGGAGTTCAGCGCCGACCCCGAGTCCGCCACCGACGGCGGCGGCACGGGCGAGGCGTCCCAGCCGTGCCCCCCGCCCGGCGCCACCGCGCGGCCGCTCGACGAGATCACGGCGAACGTGTTCAACGCGACCGAGCGCGGCGGGCTCGCGGGCACCACCGCGCAGGAGCTCGCGGCCGCGGGCATCGTCGTCAACCAGCAGGGCAACTGGGCGGGCAGCCCGATCACGGGGGCGGTCCGGATCATCGCCGGCGCACCGGGCGTGGTGCCCGCCTACTCCGTGGCGCGCGTGTTCCCCAGCGCCGAGGTCACGATGGACGACCGCACCGACGAGTCCGTCGACATCGTCCTCGGCGAGGCCTACGACTCGCTGCTCCCGCCCGAGGAGATGACCGCGCTCGACCCGACCGAGCCGCTCGTCGCCCCCGAGGAGTGCGTGCCGGTCGAGGAGGTCCCGACCGACGGCTGAGCCGCCGGGGCGGACGCCCCGCGGCAGGGTCGGTCCGCGCTCCCCCGGTCACGACCGGCCTGCGCCCCGCGCGACCCTCGGTCCGCGCTCCCCCGGTCATGACCGGCCTGCCCCCCGCGCGACCCTCAGTCCGCGCTCCCCCGGTCACGACCGACCTCCGAGCCCGACGGCGCCGACGCCGGCGAAGCGGACTCCTGGTGCGTCCCACGCAGCCAGGCGATGAGTCGCATGCCGTGGTAGACGATCAGCGTGGCGAACGAGCCGAGCGCGATGCCCTCGAACGTCATGTCCCCGATGACGAGGGTGAAGTTGGCGATGCCGATGACGAGCGCGACGGCCGCGGTGTTGAGGTTGGCCGGGTCGGAGAAGTCCACGCGGTGCTGCACCCAGATGCGCGCACCGAGCATGCCGATCATCCCGTAGAGCACGGTCGCCGCACCGCCGAGGACGCCGGCGGGGATCGTCGCGATGAGCTCCCCGAACTTCGGTGACATCGACAGTGCGAGCCCGAACAGGCCGGCCACGAGGTAGGCCGCCGTCGAGTAGACGCGCGTGGCGGCCATGACTCCGATGTTCTCCGCGTAGGTCGTGGTGCCGGAACCGCCCCCGCTGCCGGCCAGGACGGTGGCCAGGCCGTCGGCCATGAGCGCCCGCCCGGTCACCGGATCGAGGTCGCGCCCCGTCATCGCGGCCACCGACTTCACGTGGCCCACGTTCTCCGCGACGAGGACGAGGACGACGGGCAGGAACAGGCCGAGCACGTTGATGTCGAACGTCGGGGCGGTCAGGTCCGGCAGGCCGATCCAGGCGGCGTCGCGCACCGGGTCGAGGTCGACCTCGCCGCGCACGAGCGCCGTGGCGTACCCGATGAGCACGCCGACGAGGATCGAGAGCCGCCCGAGCAGCCCCTTGAACAGGACGGTGATCAGCAGGATCGACACGATGGTCACGACGGCCGTCACCGGCGCCAGCTGCACGTTGCCCCACGCGGCCGGCGCGAGGTTGAAGCCGATGAGGGCGACGATCGTTCCCGTGACGACCGGCGGCATGACGAGGTCGATCCACCTGGATCCGGCGACGTGGACGAGCAGCCCGACCAGCGCCAGCGCCACGCCCGTGACGAGCACGCCGCCCAGGGCGAGGGCCATCTCCTCCGGTGTCGGCTCGCCGGGGACGACCTGCAGTGCCGTGATCGGCGCGATGAACGCGAAGCTCGAGCCGAGGTAGCTGGGCAGCCGCCCGCCGGTGATGACGAGGAACAGCAGGGTCCCGACGGCGGAGAAGAACAGCGTCGTCGCGGGCGGGAACCCCGTGAGGAGGGGAACGAGGAACGTGGCGCCGAACATGGCCACGACGTGCTGGGCGCCGATGCCGATCGTCGCCGGCCACGAGAGCCGCTCCTCGGGGGCGACGACGTCGCCGGACCCCACGACCTTGCCGTCCCCGTGAAGGGTCCACAGACCCTTGCGGCCCGTGTGTTCCGTGCGTTCCGTGCGACCCGACGCCATGTGCACTCCCTCGCCTACCTGCGCGTTCGTGGCCCCGGGCGGGACCCGCGCAATGCTAGCCCCGCGCCGGGGGCCGCTCCCCGCGGCGGACCGCGACGTCGTCGGCCGCCCTGTGCGATGCTGCGAACGTCCGGGCCGGCGCCCGGACCCGCCGGCGCCACGGGCTCCGGCCTGGCTGTGGCAGCGCGGACGGAGGGGCGATGAGCGAGCACGGGTGGCACCTCCCTGCCGGCGCGGGCGACCGGTTCGCCGGGGCCGGCGGCGCGGGGGCCGGTAGCGCAGCGACCCGCGCGCCGGCCGGCGAGGCGCTCGCGACGTACGGGGCCGCGCCGACGCCGGGCGGGCCCGCCACGGCACCGTACGGGGTCGCCGACCTGCCCTGGGCGTGGAACGGCAGCGAACGAGCGGACTCGACGCCGCCGGGCCGCGCCCACGAGCCGTTCCCGGGCACGGAGTTCGTCGACCTGCAGGCCACTCTCGGCGGGCAGGGCTACGAGGGGCGGCCGCCGCGCACCGACGGCCTCGCCGTGCTCACCCTCGTGGTCGGCATGCTCGGCGTCATCCCCTGGGTCGGGCTCGGGGCGATCGCGCTCGGCCACGTCACCCTCCACCGGCTCGCGCAACGGCCCTACACAGGGGGTCGCGGCATCGCGCTGACGGGCACCGTCCTCGGTTACCTGACGGTGGGCGTGCACGTGCTCATCGAGCTGTTCGTCGAGACGTTGCGCTCATTCTTCTGAGCCCGCGCTCGACGGCTCCGCCGCCGCCCTAGCATCGCGGCCATGAAGCCGTTCCTTCTCCTGGCGACCCGGCCGGAGAACGCCGTCGCCGACGCGGAGTACGAGCAGCTGCTGCGGCACACCGGGCTCGCGCCGGACGAGCTCGTGCGCGTGCGGCTCGAGCAGGGGCCGCTCCCGGACATCGACCTCGGGGACCTGTCGGGCATCGTCGCCGGGGGCAGCCCGTTCACCGGGTCCGTCCCGGAGGAGACGAAGTCCGACACCCAGCTGCGGGTGGAGGCCGAGCTCGCCGGCCTGCTCGACGTCGTCGTCGCCGAGGACTTCCCCTTTCTCGGGGCCTGCTACGGCGTGGGCACGCTCGCCCGCCATCAGGGGGCCGTCGTGGACGGGACGTACGCCGAGCCGATCTCGGCCCCGGTGGTCGAGCTGACGGATGCGGGCCTCGACCACGAGCTGTGCGCCGGGATGCCGCGGAGGTTCCAGGCGTTCGTCGGGCACAAGGAGGCGGTGCGGCAGCTCCCCGGGGGTGCGACGCTGCTGGCCACGTCCGAGCGCTGCCCCGTCCAGATGTTCCAGGTGCGGGAGAACCTGTTCGCCACGCAGTTCCACCCCGAGCTCGACGTACCGGGGATCCTCCAGCGCATCGAGGCCTACCGGCTGGCCGGCTACTTCGACCCGACGGACCAGGCGCTGGTGGAGCAGGCGGTCGAGGACGTCGACGTGTCTGCGGCCCACAAGGTGCTGACGAACTTCGCCCGCCTCTACGCCCGCCACTGACCGACTGACCCGCTGACCCGCTGACGAGTGAGCGGACTTCTGCCGGTTGGGGAGCGGGTCGCGGGTGTCGCGGTGTGGCGCCGTCGCCCAGTCAATCGGGTAACCACCGAGGCAGTCCCCCCGGGGCACTGCCTCGATGGGTATCCCACTGACTCACCGACCAGACCGAGCCGGCGCCGGGCACGACGACGGCGAAGGGCGGGCCCCGCACCCATCAGGATGCGGGACCCGCCCGTCGTGAAGCCGAACTCCGCTCACTCGTGGAGCGGAAGTCCGCTCACTCGCCGATCGTCGGCATCAGCTCCTGGTTCAGCGGCGCACACCAAGGGTGTCGCTGCCGTCACCGTCCCAGTCGCCGACGAACACGGTGTCGCTGGACCGGCCGTAGTGCTGCTCGATGTCCGCCCAGCCTGACTCCAGGCTGTTGGACACCAGGTACAGGTTCCCGCGGCGCGAGGCGAACGTGTCCACCCCGTCGCCGTCGAAGTCTCCCACCAGCACCTCGTCGTGCACCCGGCCGTAGGTGAACTCCGCGTCCGCCCAGCCGGTCTCGAGCGAGTTCGACACCAGGTAGGCGCTCCCGCGACGCACCGCGAAGGAGTCCACGCCGTCGCCGTCGTAGTCACCCACGAACACGCCGTCGGTGGCCCGCCCGTAGTCCAGCTCGGTCTCGGCATTGCCGCCGGTCAGCGAGTTGGTCAGGAAGTAGCTGTTCCCGCGACGCACCGCGAACGAATCACTGCCGTCGCCGTCCCAGTCGCCCACCAGCACCGTGTCCCCGGCGCGGCCGTAGGTCAGCTCCACGTCGGCAGCACCGCCGTACAAGGAGTTGGAAAGGAAGTAGGCGTTGCCGCGGCGGACCGCCAGCGTGTCGCTGCCGTCGCCGTCCCAGTCACCGACCAGGACGTCGTCACCCGGGCGGCCGAAGCTGAACTCGTGCTCGGCATTCGCGTCCCACCCGTTGTTGAGGTAGAACCCACGCCCCGGCGTCGGCGGCACCGGCTCACCGGGCTCGCCCGGCTCCTCCGGGTCCTCGACGAGGTCGGTGACCTGGAAGAACGTCGTGGTGCCGGAGACCTCGTTGCCGACGATGAGCAGCGGCTGCTCGTTCGGCGACTCCTCGGCCGTCACGAACGCGAGACCCTCGGGACCGAGGTCGCCCGCCTGCGGGAGCGCCTCCTCGGTGTTCCCGGCGTCGGCCTCGTCCTCCATCGAGATGGAGAAGTCACGGTTGTTGACGTAGGTGACGAACGTGGCGCCGGCCGGGTCGGTGATGTCGTAGACGGCCACGCCGCCGACGCGCTCGAACCCGATGAAGGCGTACGTGCGGTCGCCGACCTCGCCGAGGACGAGGCCCTCGGGCTCGGGGCCCTTGTCCTCGGAGCGTCCCTCGAGGTTGGACTCGGAGTGGTTGGAGTTGAAGAACTCGGGCGCCGCCTCGTGGGTGATGCGCTCGAAGTCCTCGCCGGAGTCGAAGACCCGGTTGCCCTCGGTGTCGAAGATCGAGAAGGAGCGCGAGCCGAAGGCGTGGAGCTCCTCGTACATCCCCGTCTCCTCGTTGAAGCCCTCCTCGATGCTGACGTTGAGGCGACCGAGCTCGTCGTCCTCGAGCAGCTCCGCGGGGAAGAACTCCGGGTCGACCGGCCCGTGGCCGACGTAGTCCTCGTCCTCGGGGTCGGCCCCGAGGTGCTTCACCCGCACGGACTCGAGGTAGTCGTTCTCGGTGCCCTCGCCCCACTCGCGCGCGTCGCCCTCGTTGGCGGTGACGATGTAGTCCTGGTCGCCGACCGTGTAGGCGCCGACCGAGTCGGGCATGTAGATGCCGAACAGGTTGTCGTAGGTGCGGATATCGAAGGTCGGGTCGTCCTCAGGATCCCGGTCGGACGGGTCGATGCCCTGGCCCTCGGCGGAGTGGTCCTGGCGGCCCAGCGGGAGCAGGTCGGTGAGCGTGGCCGACCCGATGTCGACGACGGCGATCGCGTTCGCCTCCTGGACCGACACGTACGCGGTCGACCCGGCGATCGTCACGAACTCCGGCTCGAGGTTCTGCGAGATCCGACGCTCGGGCTCGCCGTTCGTGTTCGGCCGCTGCGGGCCGAACACGCGCACGCCCTCGGGCAGGGTCTCCGGGGCCTCGTCGAACTGGTGGAAGGTGACGGTCTCGACGTCGGCGGCCGTGGCGGCGGCGATCCCGCCCGGGAGGGCGACGACGGAGATCGACCCCTCCGGGTCCACCGAGAAGTCGTCCGCCGGCTCACCCTCGTTGGCGACGACGGCGTGGCCACCGTCCTCGGAGAGCGCGACGGAGTCGGGCAGCGGTCCGACCTGGACCGCGCCGAGGGTCGTCGGCTCACCGCTGACGTCGACGAACATCAGCCAGCCGTCGTCGGTCTTCGTGGGGTTCTCCACCGCGACGACGGCGAGGCCGTCCTCCCGCACGTCGATCGAGTTGGCGATGGCGCCCTCGGGGATGGTGCCGCCACCGTCGACGTCGACGCCGGCCGCGGCGATCTGCCCGGACTCGACCGGGGTCGTGGGGTCGCCGGAGTCGATGACCTGGACGACGCCGTCGAGGGCGTTGACCACGAACGTCCGCTGAGTGGGGGCGTGGAAGGCGACGATCTCGGAGGCGGACTCGTCGAACACGCCCGACTCGAAGGTGCCGATCGGGTCGAGCGACACCGACGGGTCGTCCGCGGAGACGGTGATCGGCTCGGGGACGATCGCGGTGCGGCCGGGCACGGAGCCCGGCCCGGCGACCGCCGGGGCCGCAAGTGGCAGGAGGAGGGCGGAGCCGAGGACGGCGGCTCCGCACGCGCGGAAGCGCTGGCGGTTCATCAGGTGTCACCTTCGTCGGTGGGACTGGGGAGCCACCAACGTACGAGCGAGCGGTGGCCGTCCGATGACCTCGAGGTGAACGTCCCGGGTTGCCGCGCGCCAGTGGTCGGCCCATCCGCGCGCGCTCGCGCAGAGCGAACGACAGCGGCGGCCACGCCCCCGTCCGGTTGCGGACCCGGGGCGGGCGCGGAACAGTGGAATGCAGGCCCGGCGCTCGCCGGGAGCTCGACGACACGAGGAGGTGGCCCGATGGGCCTCGGTGACAAGTTCGACGAGATGAAGGGCGCGGCCAAGGAGAAGTTCGGCGACGCCACGGACGACCGCTCCACCCAGGCGAAGGGCGCCGCAGAGAAGCACGCCGCCAGGGCCAAGCAGGACGTCAAGGAGGGCGTCGACAACCTCAAGGAGGGCGCTCAGGAGCGGTTCGGCGACGACAAGCCGCGCAACGTCTGAGCCTGCCCCACCGCCGTCGGCCGCGCCGACGACCACACCCGAGCCCCCGGCCGATCCGGCCCGGGGCTCGGTCGTGCTCGACGGCGAGCAGCGCTCCGGGCCCGGGTGCGCCGGCCCCACACGGGTACGCCGGCCCCACACGGGTACGCCGGCCCGACCTCCGGTTCGCCGTGGGGCCCGGATCTACCGCGGCCCCTCTCGACCGGGCCGCACGCGGCTGCGATGCTGTGGCCGTCCCGCCGGCCGGAGCCGATCTTGTCGTCGATGTCGATCCGTCCCCTCCCCGTTCGACGGGACGGTAGGAGGGCGCACACGGCCCCTCCACGACGAGGGAGCACCACGATGAAGTACATGCTGATCATGCGCAGCACCGACGCCGCGCTCGAGGCCTCCAAGGAGATCGACTTCGAGGAGATCCTCAACGCCATGGGCCGGTACAACGAGTCGCTGATGGGGGCCGGCGTCATGCTCGCCGGCGAGGGCCTGGCCGGAGCCGAGGAGGGGTTCGTCGTCGACTTCGACGGCGAGACGCCGATCGTCACCGACGGCCCGTACGGGGAGACCCACGAGCTGTTCAACGGGTTCTGGATCCTCGAGGTCTCGGGCAAGGAGGAGGCCGCCCAGTGGGCGAGCCGCTGCCCGCTGGGCCCCGGCAGCAAGCTCGAGGTCCGCCGCGTGCACGAGGAGGCCGACTTCGCCGAGTTCGAGGGCAACGAGTACCTCGAGAAGGAGAAGGGCTGGCGCGAGGAGCAGGAGAAGAGGGCGCGGGCCTGAGCACCTCTGACGGAGCGACGGCGTCGTCGTCCGGCGGGGCGGCGTCGTCGTCCGGCGGGGCGGCGTCGTCGTCGTCGAACAGGTCTGTTGCGGACGTGCGCCGAACCGTCGAGGCGGTGTGGCGGATCGAGGGCGCGCAGGTCGTCTCGACGCTCGCGCGCGTGACCGGCGACGTCGCACTCGCGGAGGACCTCACGCAGGAGGCCGTCGCCGAGGCCCTGGAACGGTGGCCGACGACGGGCGTCCCGCGCAACGCGGGTGCCTGGCTCACGGCCGTCGCCCGGCGGCGGGCGATCGACGCGTGGCGGCGTCAGGCGGCGCTCGACGCCCGGTATCGGGACATGGCCAGGGACCTGTCCGAGATCCACGACGACGAGTGGCAGCCGATCCGCGACGACGTCCTGCGCCTCGTGCTCACCGCCTGCCACCCGGTCCTCTCGCGCGAGGCACAGGTCGCGCTCACGCTCCGGGTCGTCGCGGGACTGACCACCGAGGAGATCGCCCGGCTGCTGCTCGTCCCGGTGCCGACGGTGCAGCAGCGCATCGTCCGGGCGAAGAGGACCCTGTCCGCCGCCCGGGTGCCGTTCGAGGCGCCCGACCCCGGCGAGTGGCGCGAGCGGCTCGGCGCGGTCCTCGGCGTGATCTACCTGCTCTTCACCGAGGGCTACGCCGCCACCGCCGGTCAGCGCTGGATGCGCCCCGACCTCGCGATGGAGGCGCTGCGCCTCGGTCGGGTCCTCGCCGGACAGCTCCCGCGCGAGCCCGAGGCGCACGGACTGGTCGCGCTCATGGAGCTCCAGGCCGCACGCTTCGGCGCGCGCACGGCGCCCGACGGCAGCCCGGTACTCCTCGCCGACCAGGACCGCTCCCGATGGGACCGGGCGCAGACCCTGCGCGGACGCGCCGCGCTCGCCCGCGCCGACGCCGTCGGCCGGGGCCGGGGCAGCTACTCGCTCCAGGCGGCGATCGCGGAGTGCCACGCGGTGGCGCGCCGCTTCGAGGACACGGACTGGGACCGCATCGTGCTGCTCTACGAGGCACTCGGTCGCCTGGCGCCCAGCCCTGTCGTCGAGCTCAACCGGGCGGTCGCCGTGGCGATGGCCACCGGACCCGGAGAGGCGCTGCGGATCGTCGACGGCCTCGCGGGCGCGAAGGGGCTGCGCGGCTCCCACCTGCTGCCGAGCGTGCGGGGCGAGCTGCTCGGCCGGCTCGGGCGTCGCTCCGAGGCGCGCGCCGAGCTGCTCGCCGCGGCCGACCTCACCCGCAACCACCGGGAGGCCGAGGTGCTGCGGGCGAAGGCGGCCGCGCTGTGACGCTTCGACACTCGCGTGCCGGCGTGGCGCGGAGCCGACCGGGCCCGTGCGCGGCCCGGATGCCGCGGCAGGTCCGGACGCCGCGGCAGGCCTGGATGCCGCGTCACCGAGGCGCGGTGACCTGCGTCAGTACCTGAGGATCGCCGCCACCGGGGCGCCGTCGGGCAGGTCCTCGAGGACGCGCACCGCGCCCCCGGCGCGCAGCGTGGCGCGGGCGGCGACGCCCACGCGCCCGTAGATGTCGTACGGCTCGGGTCGCGACGGGGCGACGGTCGGACCGCCCGATCCGCCCGGGTGCCCGGTCTCCGTCGTCATGAGCAGCGTGTCGACACGCCCCTCGTGAGCCGCGCGGAAGGCGTCGTCGAGGCCCAGCGCGGCACCGCCACGTGCGTGCTGCTCGTGGAAGCGGTCGAGCAGGCGCGCGTTCTCACGGCCCAGGCGCTCCTCGACGAGCTCCCACGCAGCAAGCCGAAGATCGTCCTGGCTCAGGTCGTCGGGATTGCGCTCGATCGCCGCCTCGACCAGGTGCGGGTACGAGCTGACGTCGCGGTACATCGTCACCCACTCGGGAAGTCCGGCGAGGATCATCGGCACGGTGCGACCGTTGAAAGAGCTCTCCACCCCGCGCGCGACCTCCCGGAGGAATTCGACCATGTCCTGCTGGTGCACGTTGTCCAGGGCGCTCGCCCCGTAGTAGACGGACCCGCCGTTGCCGATCGCGCCCGACGCGTTCGGTCGCGGCACCTTGTCGGACTGGGGCCCGTCCTTCTCGTACACGTCGGAGAAGGCGCGCGGCACCCCGTCCAGCTCCAGCTCGACGATCCGGTCGCGGGCGCCGCGCAGGACCCGCACGTTCTTCTGACTGAGCGCGAGCACCACGAAGTTGCGGTCGGTGAGCAGCGGCAGCAGGGGCGTGAGGACGAACTCGGGCCCGACCGTCGCGTGCTCGGGCAGGTCGAGCGGCACGCGGTACGTCGCCTGCCAGCCGGGCGCGAGGAACATCGCCAGGCCGTCGGCCATATGGCTCCAGGCCACTGAGTCGCCGTGCAGGTCCCAGGCCGGGGCGAGCAGCTCGTCGATGTCGCGCCGCGCGTGCCCCTCCTCGGTCAGCGTGGCCTCCACGGCCGTGAGCAGCTTCTTCCAACGCAGCCGGTCGGCGTCGCTCTCCCGCGGGCCGCTCACGCGGTGGGTGGGCACGTACAGGGACACCCGCGTCCCACCACCGTCGCCCACCAGCTCCTCGAACTCGGGCCTGGTCATGAGGTCCATACGTTCCTCCAGTCGCTCGGTGACCGTCCACGCTATCGTCCGGCGCCTCCCACGTCCTGCCCGATTTGGCTGCGCCCCGCACCGCCGCGACGTCCGCCACCGACGAAAAAACGGCTGAACCCCCGTCGCCGGGGGTTCAGCCGTTCACGATGTCCTGGGACATCACATGGCGGTAGCGGTGGGATTTGAACCCACGGTGGCTGTTAACCACACAGCATTTCGAGTGCTGCACCTTCGGCCGCTCGGACACGCTACCTCGGCGCACCACTGTACCCGCGGGGCTCTCCCGCCTCGCACCGATCCGACGCGAGACGTGTCACGCTCACGCGTCGCACACGACGCCGTCACCTGTCGCCCATACCCTGACCTGGTGACTCAGCCGCCGACGCCGAACGGGAGCGGCCACACCCTGGGCGACTTCTTCCCGGGTGTGGGCGCCGGCGACGCGCGCGTCTCCGCCGCGGACGGTGCCAGGCAGGGCGCGGGCACTCACGAGGCCCCGACCACGACCCCCTCGACGCCGAGGCTCCGCCTCATCCCGCCGCCCCCACCCCCACCGGCGGGCTCGCTGCCGCCGGAGCCGAGCGACATCGACGCCGCCGTCGAGCCGCTGGCCGACGCGCTCGACGGCCGCCGCTTCCTCGTGATCTCCGGCGCGGGCATCTCCACCGACTCCGGCATCCCGGACTACCGCTCCCCCGGTTCGCCGGTGCGACGGCCGATCACCTACCAGCAGTTCCTCACCTCGCCCGCACACCGGGCGCACTACTGGGCGCGCAACCACCTGGGCTGGCGCTACATGGCGGGCCGCCGGGCCAACCTCGGCCACCGCACGCTCGCGGAGATGGAGCGGGCGCGATTCGCGACCGGCGTCGTCACCCAGAACATCGACCTCCTGCACGCGCGGGCAGGCCAGCCGACGGTCGTGCACCTGCACGGCCGCTACGACCGCGTGCGCTGCCTGGGCTGTGGCCGGACGATCCCGCGGGCCGAGCAGGACGACCGCCTCACCGCCGCGAACCCGGGCTGGCGCGAGCGGCTGCTGCGGCTGCAGGACGTCGAGGTGGCGCCCGACGCCGACGCCGTCCTCGACGACACCTCCGACTTCCACGTCGTCGACTGCGAGGTGTGCGGCGGGATCCTCGTGCCCGACGTCGTCTTCTTCGGCGGGAGCGCCGAGCCCGACCGGTCACGCCGGGCGGCCGAGCTGGTCGAGGCGTCCACCGGCGTCCTCGTGACCGGCTCGACCCTGTCCGTGTTCGGCGTGCGCCGCCTCGTCCGCCGGGCCGTGCGCAACGGGTTCCCGCTGGTGATCGTCAACCGGGGACCGACCCGGTCCGACGACGAGGCGGCGGCCACGCTCTCGGCCTCCACCACACGGGCGCTGCCCGCCCTCCTGCGCGCCCTGCGCAGGCGCCGCGACGCGCGCCCGGCCTGGCAGCGCTGAGCCCTCCCCACGTCGTCGAGCGTGCGGTTGCCGGTCGTCGAGTGTGCGGCTGATGCTCGCCGGAGAATGCGCGCACCCGCACACTCGAGGGTCACGAACCGCACACTCGACGAATCCGGGGGTCAGCGGCGGGCGCGGAAGAAGGACTCCAGCACCTGGGCGCACTCGTCGCCACGCACGCCGGCGACCACCTCGACCCGGTGGTTGAGCCGGGAGTCGCGCACGACGTCGCGCACCGACCCCGTCGCCCCCGCCTTGGCGTCCCACGCGCCGAGCACGAGCCGCTCGACCCGGGCGAGCACGAGCGCGCCGGCACACATCGTGCACGGCTCGAGGGTGACGACGAGCGTGCAGCCGTCGAGCCGCCACTCCCCTATTTCCCGAGCCGCCGCGCGCAGGGCGAGCACCTCGGCGTGGGCGGTGGGGTCGGCGTCGGCCTCCCGCCGGTTCGCCCCCTCACCGAGCACGCTCCCGTCGGGACCCAGCACGACGGCGCCAACGGGCACGTCCCCGCGCCCCGCCGCCTGACGCGCCAGCCCGAGCGCCCGGTCCATCGGAGCGCCCCACGGCGACGACGCTCCCCCGCCGGCCCGCACGCTCACCATGCCGCCATGGTGCCAGCCACGAGGCGTGGGCCCCCTACGCTCGGTCCATGACCGCCCGGTCCGACCTGCCGCCCTGGCCCGACACGGCCCCGGCGCACGGCGGTGCGGTGCTCCGCAGGCCACGGACGGCAGACGCGGAGATGGCCCGCGAGCTCGCGACCGACCCGTACGTCCCGCTCATCGGCACGCTCCCCGCGCACGCGAGCAGCGACGAGGCGATCGCCTGGGTGGAGCGGCAGCGCGCCAGGTACGACGACGGCGCCGGGTTCTCGTTCACCATCGTCGAGCGGGCGACCGGGGCGGCGGTCGGTAGCTGCGGCCTCTGGCTCCGCGAGCTGGCCGACGGACGCGCGAGCATCGGGTACTCGCTCGTCCCCTCCGCGCGCGGGCGCGGGCTGGCGACCGACGCCCTCCTGGCGCTGACCGCCTTCGCCTGGACGGTGCCCGCCCTGCACCGCGTCGAGCTGCGGATCGAACCGGGCAACACCGGGTCGCTGGCTGTGGCCGAGCGTGCCGGCTACGTCCGGGAGGGCGTGCTCCGCAGCCACGAGGAGATCGGCGGCCGGCGGGTGGACATGGTGATCCTCGCCGTCGTACGGCCGAGCGGACCCGGGCCCGGTCACGCGCGCCACCGCACGCGCTCCGACCCTTACCCCGGGTAAGTTCGTCCCATGCGCGTCCACCTCGCGGAGCACCCGCTCGTCGCCCACAAGCTGACCACGCTGCGCGACGAGCGCACCGAGTCGCCGACCTTCCGGCTCCTCGTCGAGGAGCTCGTCATGCTCCTCGCCTACGAGGCCACGCGCGACGTGCGCACCGAGCCGCACGAGATCACCACACCCGTCACGACGACGACGGGCGTACGGATCGCCCGCCCCCGACCGCTCGTCGTGCCGATCCTGCGCGCCGGCCTGGGCATGCTGGAGGGGATGAGCCGGCTCATCCCCACCGCCGAGATCGGCTTCCTCGGGATGAAGCGCGACGAGGAGACGCTCGAGGCGATCACCTACGCCAACCGTCTGCCCGACGACCTCTCCGGCCGCCAGTGCTTCGTCCTGGACCCGATGCTGGCCACCGGTCACACGCTCGTCGCCGCGATCGAGTACCTGCTCGACCTCGGCGCCCGCGACGTCACCTGCATCACGCTGCTGTGCGCGCCGGAGGGGCTGCGGCACGTCGAGGAGAGCGTCGGCGCCCGCGGGGACGTCTCGGTCGTCACGGCCGCGATCGACGAGGGTCTCGACGACAGGTCGTACATCGTGCCCGGTCTGGGGGACGCCGGGGACCGCCTGTACGGCATCGTCGACTGACGCTCGCCATGGTGTCGACTCCCCCGGTGACCACCACCGCGGACCTCTCGGCCCCCACCGCCGACGTCCTCGGCGACCCGTACGTCTCCCGCACGGTCGGACTCTCCCTGACCGACGGCGGCCACTCGCGTCGGGTGCGCGACGTCGCCACGATCGTGCACCACGAGGGCACGGGCCGGCACGGCCGCGCGGTGGTCTACCTGCACGGGTTCATCGACACGTTCTTCCACGCCGAGCACGAGCACGCCTGGCACGAGGCGGGCTGGGACCTCTACGCCCTGGAGATGCGACGGTCCGGCCGATCCCTGCGGCCCGGGCAGGTGCGCGACGACATCCGCATGATGTCGGTCCGGCACGAGGAGGTGGGCCTCGCCGTCGACCTCGCCCGCAGCGAGGGCGCCCAGGAGGTCGTCCTGCTCGGCCACTCGACCGGCGGGCTGCAGGCCGTGCTCTTCGCGCACGACCACCCCGGCGCCGTCGACGGCGTCATCCTCAACTCGCCCTGGCTCGACCTCGGCCGCGGCCCGCTCACCGACGTCGTCGCGACCGCCGTGATCGACCGCCTCGCCCCCCTCGCACCCCGGCTGCCGATCTCCTCGCTGACCGGCACGTACGGCGCCTGGCTGACGGACCCGGACGGCGGCGGGTGGAAGGTCCCGCCGTCGCTCAAGCCGACCGACACGATGCCCGTGCACGCGGGCTTCTTCCGGGCCGTGCGGCGCGCGCAGCGGGCCGTGCAGGCGGGCCGCGCGACGGTCGCGGAGCCGGTCCTGATGGCGATGTCGCGACGGTCCGGCGCCCGCGTCGATCCCGGCCCTGCGGACCTGTCGTCCTCGGACGTGGTGCTCGACGTGACGACGATGCGGCGCAGCGTCTCCCTGCTGGGGGACCGCGTCGACGTCCTCGAGGTCCCGGGCGGGATCCACGATCTCGCGCTGTCCCCGGAGCCGGCCCGTTCCTTCTACACCTCGGAGGTCATCGCCTGGGCGAGCTCGCGCCCGTGGACCCCCTGAGAGCCGGCACCCGCTCATCGTCGGTGCGGTCCGAGGGGCCGACGACGTCGTTCACGTCGCCGTCGGGCAGGGTCGCGTCGGCCTCGGGCGGCGTGAGTCCCGCTGGTGCCGTGGTCACGGACGCGCCGGACGTGGGGACGACGGGGCCCGCCGGACCGGTCGCCCGTTCGACGTCGACCGTGTCGCGCAGGGAGGTGCCCCGCATGAAGATCGTCGCGACGAAGCCGACCAGGGCGAGCGCGAAGATCGAGAGGAACACCGGTCCGATGCCCTCGGCGTAGGCGGCACGCACGACCACCTCGACGTCGTCGGGCAGGCCGGCGAGGTCGAGCGTGCTCCCGGAGGCGTCGCCGCCGGGCATGGTGACGCCGGCGTCGCGCATGTGGCTCGCGACCTGCCGCGCGTAGAGGATGCCGAAGACCTGGATGGCGATCGCGCCGCCCAGGTTGCGGAAGAACGTCACCGAGCTGGTGGCCGCACCCATGTGCCGGAGGCCGACCGTGTTCTGTACGGCGAGCACGAGGTTCTGCAGGCACATGCCCATGCCCCAGCCCGCGACGAACAGGAACAGCGACGTCAGCAGGAGCGAGGTGTCCTGGTGGACGCGGGTGCCGAACAGGAACGTCCCCTGCGTCATCAGACCCATCCCCCACATGACGACGCCCTTCCAGGTGCCGCGGGCCGTGACGACCCGGCCGGACCAGGTCGACGCGATGAGCAGACCGAACATCAGGGGCAGCCCGAGGAAGCCGGCGACGGTGGCCGAGTAGTCGCGGCCGTACTGGAAGTACTGGCCGAGGAAGACGTTGGAGCCGAACATCATCCCCCCGACGCCGAGCGAGGCGACGATCGCGAGCACCGTGGTGCGCGACCCCAGGATGTGCAGGGGGATGAGCGGCTCGGGCACGAGCCGCTCGACGACGACGAACAGCACCGCGAGGACGATCGCGCCGCCGAGCATGAGGGCGGACGGCCACGACGCCCACTCGAAGGTGGTGCCACCGATCGAGATCCACACCAGGAGCAGCGTGGAGCCGACCGCGATGATGGCCGCGCCGAGGAAATCGATCCGGGCCCTGCCGGTGCGTGGGTTCGGCGGGAGCTTGAGACGCGAGCCGACGACCGCTGCGGCGAGCAGCATGAACGGGATCATCACGAAGAAGCACCAGCGCCAGCCGAGCCACGGGGTGTCGACGATGACGCCGCCGACGAACGGGCCGGAGACCGTGGCCACCGCCATGACGGCGCCCTGGTAGCCGTTGTACCTGCCGCGCTTCCTCGGCGGGATGATCGTCGCCATGATGATGATCGACATCATCACCTGGCCACCCATGCCGATCCCCTGCAGGATCCGGGTGGCGATGAGCATCTCGGCGTCCACCGCGAGGCCGCTCAGCAGCGAGCCCAGCACGAAGACGCCGATGAAGGCGATGAGCATGAGGCGCTTGTCGAAGAGGTCGCCGAGCTTGCCCGCGATCGGCGTCATCACCGTGTTGGCGAGGATCGCCGAGGTGATGATCCAGACGTACTGGTCCGGCCGCGCGCCGACCTCGGCGGCGATGACCGGCATCGCGTTGCCGACGATCGTGTTGGCCATCATCCCGAGGAACTGCGTGAGCAGCAGGCCGGTGAGCACGGCCATGATCCGGCGGTGCTCCGCCTCCGCGGCCTCCGCCTCGGCCTGCGTGAGGCCGGCGTAGATCTTCTTCCGCGTGAGGTCCTTCGGCCTGCGCCCGGACTGGCGCGCGCTCGTCCGGGCGCCGGGTGCCGCGGGATTCGTGGGGGTCCTGGAGCTCGTCGTCTCCCTCACCGGTCCTTCGTGTCGGTCGTCGTGGTACTCGCGCCGGTGGCGTCGGCGGTCTCGCTCGTGCTCGCCCCGCCGTCCGCGTCCGCCCCGGCGTCCTCCGCCGTGTCCGCGACGGCGGCCTCGGGCCGGTGCGAACCGAGGCGGTGGAGGCCGGCGGCGAGGGTGGCGAGGTCGTCGGTGTCCCAGTCGGCCGTGAGCCGCCCGACCGCCTCCGTGTAGATCCGGCGGTTCTCCGCGATGGTGGCGCGCCCGAGCTCGGTGACGGACACGACCTGGGCGCGGCCGTCGTCGGGGTGCGGGCTGCGGGAGACGAGGCCGAGCTCGTCGAGGGCGGCGATCTTCCGCGAGATCACCGACACGTCGAGCTCGAGGCCCGCCGCGATGTCCGAGATCCGGGAGCGGTCGAACTCCTGGATCCGCAGCAGCGTGAGGTAGTTGGCGCGGTGGATGCCGGTGTGCTTGTTGACGGCCTCCCCCAGGCCGCGGGTGACCCGCCCCGCCTCGAGCACGGCCAGGACGAGATCGGCGACGACGGCTCCGCGGTCCTCGGGGGGCCCGGGGGGCGCGGGGTCGGGGGTCCGGGAGCTGGCGGACGAAGTATCGGGCACAGTCCCGATATTACGCTTTTGTTTGCCACATGCAACTAGTCGTGAGCCGGGGCACATCGGGCGGGTCGCGGCCATGGTCGGGCGGGCTCGCCGGAGCGGACGAGGCCGGGGACCGGAGGGCGATCGAACGGGCCGGCGGGGCCATCGGAGCGGCCGGGCCACACTGGTGGCGGGGCCGGACGTCCCCGGGAATGACGAATGCCCCGGCCGCATACGCGACCGGGGCATCTGCGCGCCCGAAGGGACTCGAACCCCCAACCTTCTGATCCGTAGTCAGATGCTCTATCCATTGAGCTACGGGCGCACGCCACGAGGGCAGGGACCAGGTTACAACGGCCCGGGGACCGCAGCCGCCCCCGTCCCCGTGAGTGTGCTCACCACGACCGGGTGGCCGGCGCGAGGGGGCCGGCGTGCCGGCCCCCTCCCCCGGACCGCCTACATCGCGATGCCGAGGACCCAGTTGCCGAGGGTCATCACCGTGAGGGTGATGAGCACGATCCCCGAGAGGTTGAGCCACAGGCCGGCCTTCACCATCTGGGAGATCTTGATGTAGCCGGAGCCGTAGACGATGGCGTTCGGCGGCGTGGCCACCGGCAGCATGAAGGCGCAGGTCGCGGCAAGCGCCACGGGCACCATGAGCAGCATGACGTCGACGTTCATGCCCGTGGCGACGCCGCCCATGATGGGCAGGAACGCCGCGGCGGTGGCCGTGTTGGACGTCATCTCCGTGAGGAAGATGACGAGGGCCGTCACGCCGGCCACGATGAGGATCACCGGCGCTCCCTCGAGCCCGCCCGCGGCTTCACCGATCCACTGGGACAGCCCCGTCGCGGTGAAGGCGGCCGACAGCGACAGGCCGCCGCCGAACAGCAGGAGGATGTCCCACGGGACCTCCTTGGCGGTGTCCCAATCGAGGAGCTGGACGCCCTTGTTGACGTCTGCCGGGACGAGGAACAGCACGAGCGCGAGGATCATCGCGATGACCTCGTCGCTGAAGTTCGACTCGGGCCAGACCAGCGGCACGGTCACCCAGGAGATGGCGACTCCGGCGAAGATGACGAGGGTCATCTTCTCCTGGCGGCTCATCGGACCGAGCTTGCGGTACTCCTCCTGGATGACCTCACGGCCGCCCGGGATCTCCTTCATCTCCGGCTTGAACACCACGTTGACGAGCAGCAGCCAGCACAGGAGCGTGAAGACGATCGCCAGCGGGGTGGCGAACAGCATCCACGTGCCGAAGTTGAGGTTGATGTCGTAGTTGTCCGCGAGGTTCGCTCGGAGCAGCGCGTTCGGGGGCGTCCCGATGAGCGTGGAGACGCTCATGATCGACGACGAGTAGGCGATGCCCAGCATGAGCGCGGTACCGAAGTTCGACCTCTTCGTGTCGTCGCCCCTCAGGGTGCCGACCAGCGCCAGCACGGAGAGCCCGATCGGCATCATCATCACGGCGGTGGCGGTGTTCGACACCCACATGGTGAGGAACCCGGTGGCGACCATGAAACCGAGGACGAGCATCTTCGGCTTCGTCCCGACCGCCAGCACCACCCCGAGGGCGATGCGCCGGTGCAGGTTCCACCGCTGCATCGTCAGGGCGAGGAAGAACCCGCCGAGGAACAGGAAGATCGTCGGCGAGGCGTAGGGCGCGGCCGTGTCGCCGATGCTGACGACACCCAGCCCCGGGAAGGCCACGAGCGGCACGAGCGCGGTGGCCGCCAGGGGGATCGCCTCCGTCATCCACCACACGCCCATGAGGACGGCGACCGCCGCCGTGATGGCGATGTGGTGGCCCGACGGCTCGATCTCGTTCTCCGTCAGGGTGGCCACCAGCTCGGCCGACAGCTCCTTCGGGAAGATGAAGTAGATGACGAACGCGCCGACGACGCCGAGCGCGAGGCCGATCCATCGTCGGTTGCGGGTCCTGGGGTCGGCGGGGAGATCGTCGAGGCCGGCGGCCCGCGACGTGCTCTCCTTGACTTCTGGGGTGGACACGAGCTGCTCCTTGCGTCGTCGCAGGCGGCAGGGGGCAGGCGTGGGCCGGGCCCCCGCCACGCACCGCTGCGTGGTTCCGGTCGCTCGCGAACCTACCAGCGGGAGAGGCGCGTCACAGGATCTGCGTCATCGCCTTCCGTCGGCGCGTCGCAGGCCCGGCACCGTGATCGTGCCGGGCCCGCGCCGCACGTCGGGGCGGGCCGGCCCTTACGGGGCCGAGCCCTCCCAGTCGGCGTAGATCTCGTAGCCGACCACCTCGAACGTCCCGACGTCGGTCGGCGCCACCTCGGCACGCCCGATCGGCCGCTCGTGGTCGTCCGAGTAGACGTCGCACGTGATGACACCCGTGTCGAACGACTGGTGGCAGTTCTCGATGCTGGACGGCGTCAGCGGCGGGTCGTAGAAGCCCTGGAACGCGTACCAGAGCTCGTCGTAGCCCGCGGCGTCCGTGTACGCCTCGAGCTCGGCGGCGTCACCCTCCGCTGCGGCGAGCGTCGCGCCCCGGACCGCCGCGCGGATGAAGTCGGCACGCCGCACCATGGGCGAGTCGACGCCGTCGCCGTCCCAGTCGCCCACGACGAGCCCGTCGTCGAGGCGCCCGTAGTCGAGGACGGTCTCGGCCGGCCCCGTGGCGATCTCGTCGTGCAGGTAGATGCTGATGCCGCGGCGCACGCCGAGCGTGTCCGCGCCGTCGCCGTCCCAGTCACCGACCAGGACCGTGTCGTCCGCCCGGCCGTAGATCGCGTGCTCGTCCGCGGGACCGGACTCGAGCGTGTTGTGCAGGAAGTACTCGGCGCCGCGGCGCACGGCGAGCGTGTCGTGCCCGTCGCCGTCCCAGTCACCGACCAGGACCGTGTCGTCCGCGCGGCCGTAGGCGACCGTCGTGTCCGCCGGCCCCGCGCTCAGCGTGTCGCGCAGGTGGTACTCGTTGCCGCGACGGACGCCGAAGCTGTCGGCGCCGTCGCCGTCCCAGTCGCCGACGAACACCGAGGAGGTGGCGTCGCCGAACGTGAACCGGGTGTCGGCCGTCTCCGACCAGGAGTTGCTCGGGTAGTAGCCCTCGCCGAGCTCGTCGTTGGAGCCGCCGGTCGCGTGCGCCGCGATGGCACCGGCGGCGACGAGACCGGTCGTCGCGAGTCCCGCGCAGATGAGGCGCAGTCGTGCGGGTGCGATCTGTGTGCGGTGGGTGCTCATTGCTGATGTCCCTCCAGTGTGGCGTCCTCGGAGCACCGACCGGCCCCCCGAGTCGTGGCGCCGGGCCGGCAGGTGCCGGCCCAGCGCCACGACCGTGTCGGACCACCCGGTGCGCGACAACGCTCGGTCGCGGGAACGCCTGACCTGGCCACCGGTAGGGGCTGCGCGGGACCGGCCGAAGGAGTACGCTCCCTTGACGGATGCGTGACCTTATCGTGACCTTCACCTCCGCAGCCCGTCGGCCCTCACCAGTCCGCGACGATGGCGTAGTCGATGACCTGCCAGGTGGTCCGCCCGTCGGGCGCCACGTAGGCGTGACCGATCGCGACCGGGTAGTCGTCGGAGCGGACGGCGCACACGAAGACACCGCCGGGCTCGGGGCTGCAGCCCGTCACACTGGTCGGCCACTGCGGCGGGTCGGAGAACTCCTGGAACGCGTACCAGAGCCACTGCTCGCCGTTGTCGCTGCTCAGGTGGTCGAGCAGGGGCCGGTCCCCGGCGGAGGCGGCGCGCGCGGCCCGCAGCACGACGTCCTCGATCGGGCCGGGCCGGCGCACCCCGAGGGTGTCGTCGCCGTCGCCGTCCCAGTCGCCCACCAGCACGCTGTCGCCGGCTCGCCCGTAGTCGAGGACGATCTCGGCGGCGCCCGGCGCGATCTCGTCGTCGAGGTAGTAGGTGTTGCCTCGACGCACGCCGAGCGAGTCGCGCCCGTCGCCGTCCCAGTCACCCACGAGCACCTCGTCCCCCGAGCGGCCGTAGTCCACGACGATGTCCGCCGGACCCGAGCTCTGCGAGTTGCGCAGGAAGTAGGTGTTCCCCCGCCGCACGCCGAACGTGTCCACGCCGTCGCCGTCCCAGTCACCCACGAGCACCACGTCGTCCGCGCGGCCGTAGTGGACCACCCGGTCGGCCACGCCGTGGGTCAGGGTGTTGCGCATGAGGTACCGGTTACCGCGGCGGACCGCGAAGGTCTCGGTGCCGTTGCCGTCCCAGTCGCCCGTGTACAGGGTGTCGAACGTGCGGCCGAACGTGAACCAGCCGTCGAACTCGGTGGGACCGAGGATGTTGACGTAGTCGATGACGTTGCCGCGCTGCCGGGCGAAGGTGTCCGTCCCGTTGCCGTCCCAGTCGCCCATGAACACCATCTCGACAGGCAGGCTGAACGGGATCTCGTGGTTGGCGGTGCCGGTCCACTCGTCGTTGAGGAAGTACATCTCCCCGAAGTCGTCGTTGCCCTCGCCCGCGGCCACGGCCGACGGCGCGCCCACCCCCAGCAGGCCCAGGGTCAGCGCGGACGCCGCCCCGGCCCTCAGTGACCTTCTCGGCGGACTCGTCCCGGTCTCACGATGCATCCCCATGGCTCACTCCTGCGTGATCCTCGAGGCACGTCACCGGGCCCCGGTGGGCGGTCGGGCGGGCTCGTGCCGGTCCGATCTCAGGAACGTACTCCCGCGGGATCGCCCGGTACAGGCCCGGTCGGTCACGGTTGGGCGGCATCGCACGACTGTGCCCGGCCGCGGTCGTTCTCGCGGCCGGGCGCAGTCCGGGCCGGGCGGGATCCGCCGGCATCGCTCCTGGTCAGGCGGCGGGCGTGCCGGCGTCGCTCCGGGTCAGGAGACGGGCTCGCCCGTCTCGAGCGGGAGCGCCGGGTTGTTGGCCCACTCGGTCATGGACCCGTCGTAGACGGCGACGTCGCCCCGGCCGGCGCGTGCCAGCTGGAAGGCGGCGTAGGTCGCCGCGATGCCGCCGCCGCAGTAGGTGATGATCGAGGGCTCGCCGTCGATGACCTCTGCCGCGTCGCCCGTCGAACGCACCTGGTCGACCTCGGCGGCCAGTCCGTCCTCGCCGATGATCCCGCCCCAGAACACGTGCTTCGAGCCGGGGATGCGACCGGCGCGAGAGAACGTCTGCCGCTCGCCGGTGTAGGTGCGCCGGTCGAGGACGTTGACGAGCACCTTGGTCGGGTCGTCGATCGCTGCGGCGACGGTGTCCACGGAGGCGTAGAGCTCGGGGCGTGGGTGCGCGACGAAGCTCTGCGGCGGCAGTGCCGGGGTCGGACCGGTCTCGACCTCGAGGCCCGCGGCCTCCCAGGCGGGAAATCCGCCGTCGAGGACGTAGATGTCGTCGTGACCGACGTAGCGCAGGTTCCACCACAGGCGGGTGGCCCACATGCCCTGGCCCTGGTCGTACACGACGACGGTGGTGTCGTTACCGATGCCGAGCGCGCCGATCTTCTCGGCGAACTCCTCGGGCGCCAGGGCCGTCCAGAACTCGGGGTTCGAACGGTCGGCGAACTCCTCGAGCAGGTCGACGAACACGGCGCCGGGAACGTGGCCGTTCTCGTGCACGTCGCGGCCGGTCTCGGCGTCGTAGAAGCCGTCGCCCTCGGGGTGGTGGATGATCGAGGTCGCGTCGAGGACGACGACGCCGGGCCGGTCCTTCAGCTCGGCGAGCTCGGTGGCGGAGACGAGTCGGGCGATCGAGGTCGGGTCGGTGGTGCCGGTGGTGGTCATGGGCGCTCCTGGGTGTGGGTGGGGGTGTCGGGTCGGCAGCGCTGAAGAAGCGCTGTCAGCGACATCGGCGGGAGCGGGCCTGGCCCTGGTCGAGCCAGAGCCGGCGCACGAGCACGAGTTCCACGCCGTCGACGCTAGGTGGGAACGGGGCCCTCGTGGGTCCGCCCCCGCCAGGTCCCGCCATGTGGACCACCGGGAGGCGCGGTCGGGGCCGGACCGGCGAGCGGACGTCGTCCGCGACCGTGCCGGTACGGGTCCACCTCCCCGTCGGAATCCGCTCCTCGTCCCCGACGCGCGGCCACAATGTCGGCAGCCGACCGAGTTGAGCCGTGGAGACCATGCCCAGGAAACGCCCCGCCGTCCCCGCCCTGGCGCTCGTCGGCGCCCTCGTGATGACCGCGTGCTCCGCCGCCCCCGAGGTCGCCCTCCGGCCGTCGCCCACCCGGGCGGGCCCCTCCTGGCAGGAGGCCGCACCGATGGGATCGACCGTCACCGTCGGCGGGTGGGCCGTCACCCTCGGCGAGACCGAGGACGACGCGACCAGGCAGCCCGTCGCCGGCGTCGACCTCGTCGCGGCTCCCGGCGACGACCAACGGATCGTGTCCGTGGTGGTCGACGCCGTCAACCAGGCGGACGGCCCGCTGGATCCGGGCGCCCGGTTCGGGCTCGAGCTCGTCACCGCGGCCGGCGCCTCCTACCCGGGCAGCGCCTGCGAGGGCGAGGCGACGGTGGTCGGCTCCCCCGCCGTCGCGCCCGGCGAGCGCCTGACCGCACGCTGGTGCACGGTCGTACCGATCGACGGGCTCGAGGGTGCGGTGTGGGCCGTCGCCGACGGCGTCGAGGATGCCGAGGAGCGCCGCTACGTGCGCCTCGCCGCCGAGGCGCCGGGCCAGCTCGGCCCCCTGCCCGTGGTGGACCCGCTGGCCGGCCGCAGCATCGAGCTGCCGGCCGCCAGCGGCACGCCGATGCGGGTGGGAGACATCGCCGTCGCGGTCGGGCCCACCGACCTGGCGCCGGAGCTCCTGCCCGACGAGGACGGGGACGAGCCGGTCCCCCATCCCGGCGACATGTTCATCGGGACGACGCTGACCGTGACCAACCTGGGGACCGAGCCGGTGCGGCCCGCCCTGGGCGGCCTGGAGTTCGTCGACTCGACCGGGCTCGCCCACCCGCAGGTCCCCGAGTGCACGCCGCTGAGCCGGCCCACGGACCCCCTCGGCCCGATCCAGCCGGGTGGCACCGCGGAGATCTCCCTGTGCCGGTCCGTCCCGACCGAGATCGTGGCCGGCGGGCGGTGGCAGCTCGCCGAGGGCTCGGTGGGCTGGGAGGGCTCCTACCGGTACGTCGAGCTCGGGGTCGAGCCGACGCCGGAGCTCCTGGCCGCGTCGACCGCGCCGGAGCCGGGGAGCACCGAGGGGATCACCCGGGAGCAGCCGGCGCCGGCCGGGAGACCGCTCGAGGTCGGGCACACGACCGTGACCATCGGCCCGGCCGAGACCGACGACGTCATCGGGTTCGGCGACCACGACCGCGAGAGCGAGGCCCGGGACGGGCACGTCTTCGTCCTCGCCGACATCGAGGTCGTCGAGGACGCCTCCGGCGTCATCGACACCTGGAACCGGTACTCGTTCGACGTCTCCTACGTCGACCGCGACGGCCGGCTGCACCGGGCCACCGGTTCTCCCTGCAGCTACGGCTCGGACGACGAGTTCGACGTCGACGATCTCGAGAGCTCGCGCGGCGGCAGCCCACGGGGCCACGCCTCGGGGGTGCTCTGCGTCGAGGTCGGCGAGGACGTCGTCGACGGCGGCGCCTGGCAGGTCACGAGCTACGGGCCCGACAGCACCGCCCCGCGCCGCTACGTCGCGACCGACGCCGCGGCGACCGAGCTCGATCCCCTCGAGATCCCGGTGGTCGACCCCGAGGACGGAGTCGACGAGGACCGGCCGGCGCCCGCCGGCACGCCCGTGCGGGCGGGACTGTGGGTCGTCGAGGTCGGTCCGGCGAGCATCCGGGGGCACGCGGTCGACGACGAGGAGCCCCTGCGCAGCGGTCGGACGCGGCTCGGGGCGACCGTGATCGTCACCAACACGTCCTCGGTGCCGGCCGGCGCCTTCGACGAGGTGACCCTCGCCTGGATCCCCGACGACGGGTACCCCGCCGCGTACGGGGACTCCCACGCCCAGTGCTCCTGGGATCTCGGCACCGGGCTCGCGGTGGTCACCGCGGGGTCGGTGACCCACGACGTGTGCCTCGAGATGCGCGAGCACGAGGGCGCCGCCGGGCACTGGGAGGTCCGCACGACCGGGTGGACCCAGGACCCCGAGACGGAGGACCTGGTCGAGGAGGAGATCGTCCGCTACGTCGCCGCCGGGTGACGGCGACCCCGGCCGCGGCAGCTCGGCGCGCGGCCGTGCGGGCGCGCGTTCCGGCCGACGGAGAGGTCAGGTGCGCCGGCTGATCCACCAGATGGCGCCGATGATCGTCATCACCACGCCGAGGATGCCACCGAGGATGCCGCCGACGAGCCCGACGATCGGCGCCGCGATCTCGCCGGCGCCGATGTTGTGCCCGACGAACGCGCTCTGGTCGCAGGTGACCGAGTACGTGCCGGCCTGCGGGGTGGTGAAGCGGTGCCCGAGCTCGTACTCGTTGACCGAGATGTCGGTGCCGGTGGTCGACAGGGGCACGCTCGCGCCGTCGGGCCCGACGACCTCGCAGGACTGCGTCCGCGCCTCGGGCGATCCGCCGTCGGAGGCGTAGAGGGCCCATTCCTCGCCCGCCTCGGCCTCGATCTGTGCACCGCCGGCACCCACGGTCTCGAAGTCGGCGTCGGAGACGAGGCTGCCGATGCGCGAGATGCCGAAGACGACCCCGGCGATCGCGAGGACGATGAGCCCGATACCGATGAACGTGACGACCTTGGGACCCGTGGTGCTCTTCTGCTGCCGCCCCGGCATGACTCCATCACCCTGCGCGTAGGGGTTCCCCGGAGCCTGGCCGTAGCCTCCCTGGGGAGACCCGTAGCCTCCCTGCGGAGCGCCGTAGCCTCCCTGGGGAGCGCCGTAGCCTCGCTGGGGCTGACCGCCCTGCGGCGGGTTGCCGTACGCCCGGTTGAACTGGTCCTCGTAGCCACCGCCGGGACCTCCGCCCTGCTGGGGGCCGTACCCACCGCCGTAGCTGCTCATCTGTCCGTCCGTTCGTCCTGTTCGTGGGGCCGGCCTCGCTGGTCGCGCCGGGCGGTCGCAGGGCGAGCCCGCTCCCGGCGCGACGCTAGCAGTGCGCAGGCGCGCGCCAGGCGACCGTGTGCGGGGCCTCCGCCTCGTGATCGCCATCTCAACCCGTCCCCCCGGCCGCGCGGTGGTGGGACCATGTGGCCATCCTCTGCAGAACCCGCCCTAGGAGACCCTGTGCGTCGCCGACTCGCCGCCCTCGCCTTTCCCGCCCTTGCCGCGGCGTCGCTCGCCGCCTGCGGCGGGCCCGACATCCCGACGGCCGTCGCGCCGCAGACCCCGGAGGTCGAACGGTCCACCGAGCAGCCCCCGGCGCCGTCGTCAGAGCCCGCCCCGAGCTCCGAGCCGGCGCCGACCACCGAACCCGCCCCGACCACCGAACCGGCACCGACCACCGAACCGGCACCGACCAGCGAACCGGCACCCTCCGGCGGCGAGGGGGACGACGTCGGGGTCTCGCGCGACGCGCCCGCACCGATCGACACGGCCGTGCGCGTAGGCGACTGGGAGATCCAGGTCGGGTCGACCGTCGACGACGCGAACCAGACCATCGCCAACGAGAACATGTTCAACGACCCGCCGGACGACGGCCACAACTTCGTCGTCGTGCCGATCACGGCGACCTACCTGGGCTCGGAGTCCGGCACCGCCTGGCTCGACCTCAGCATCGAGTTCGTCGGGACGGACGCCGTGACCTACTCCGGGTACTGCGGCGTCGTGCCGAGCCCGCTCATGGATGCCGGCGAGGTCTACGAGGGCGGCACCGTGACCGGCAACTCCTGCGCCATGGTGCGGGTGGATGCGATCGAGGGCGGCGTCTGGCGCATCGAGGAGTCGTTCAACTTCGAGCAGGACACGGCGCGCTTCTTCGCGGCCGGCTGACCGGGCCGGGGCGCTCCTCTCGTCGAGAGGGCGCGAAGGTGCACGAATCGGCCTCCGTTCGTGCAGTTCGGCGCCCTCTCGACGCGCCACGCCGGGCCCGACCCCGAGCCGCGCAGCATCATCGGCACCGGTCCGGCGGCCCTCGCCACCGTGTGGTTCGCCGTCGTGAGCGCTGCCGTCATCGCCGGGATCCGAGCGGCGTCGGCGCGGCGCCCGAGTGGTACTGCGCGTAGACGCGCAGCACCCCGCCGTTCTGGCCGGCGTGCCAGGCGGGCGTCTTGTGCTGCATCGCCCTGAGCCGGTGCACGACGACCCCTGTGCGCGGGCTGACCAGGAGGAAGGCGAACGGCACGTCTCGACCACGCGAGCAGCAGGTCAGCAGCCACCCGACGGTGCCGAAGACCGAGGCGAGCTGGGACACGCAGGCCCGGATGACGTCCTCGAAGTCGGAGCCGGCCGCCATCCGCCACGACTGACCGTGTGACATGGCGTCGTCGCCCGCCGCGACCGGATCACGGTCGAACTCCACCACGAGGTCGTCGGCCGCGGCCCGCTGCTCTCCCTGCATGGCTGCACGGTAGGCGGGTTCACCCTGGATCCCGCACACACCTACCGACGAAAGAACGGCTGAACCCCCGGTCACCGGGGGTCCAGCCGTTCACGATGTCCTGGGACATCACACACGCGGAGACGGTGGTGTCTGGTTCCAGGACATCGTGAACGGGTGTCCCCAGACATCGTGAACGACTGCCCCCTGTCGGGATCGGATGTCCCACGACATCGTGAACGGTGGCGAAGTACGAGGTCCTCATCAAAGCGGTCACCGTCCAGAAGCTCTCCTACGGGCAGGTCGCTGCCCGCTACGGGGTGTCGAAGTCCCTCGTCCACAAACTCCACCACCGCTGGCTCACCGAGGGCGAGGCCGCCTACCAGCCCCGCTCACGCCGACCACGCACCTGAGCGCGCCGAGTCGTCGAGAGGGCGCCACTGTTCATCTGACAGGCCGTCCGGATGCACTTCGGCGCCCTCTCGACACGCCTCGCGCAGCAATAACGGGGCGCCGCGGCCCTCGCAGAGCTCACCCCCGGGCTTCAGCCGCGGCCGGCCACCGGCCACCAACGAAAAAACGGCTGAACCCCCGACACCGGGGGTTCAGCCGTTCTCGATGTCCTGGGACATCACACACGCGGAGACGGTGGGATTTGAACCCACGAACGGGTTACCCCGTTACATCCTTAGCAGGGATGCGCACTAGGCCTGACTATGCGACGTCTCCAGATGCAGCGTCCAGGGTACCCGGACACCCGCGACCGTTCCAAAGCAGAGGGCACGCCGGACGCGCGAGACTCGTCACCACCGCCGCGGAGGGTAAGGGATTCGAACCCTTGGTGGTTTCCCACAACGGTTTTCAAGACCGTCACATTCGGCCGCTCTGTCAACCCTCCTCGCCCGGCACCGCCGGGCCTGCGGCCCGCCCCCGAGCGGGCCGCGGACCATCCTACGATCCGGTCGATCCGGTTCCGCCACATCTCGTGAGCGCCTGGGGCACGATGGGCGGATGGACGCCATCACTGTCACCGACGACGGCCGGCTCGAGCTCGTCGACACCCCCGACCCGGTCCCCGGTGCGGGCGAGGTCCTCGTCGACGTCGTCGCCGCCGGCGTCAACCGCGCCGACCTCCTCCAGGTGCGGGGCGGCCACCAGCCGCCCGAGGGCGAGTCCGACGTGCTCGGCCTCGAGTGCTCGGGCACGATCAGCGTGCTCGGCGACCACGTCGAGGGCTGGCAGGTCGGGGACCGGGTGTGCGCGCTGCTCGCCGGCGGCGGCTACGGGACGAAGGCGGTCTTGCCGGTGGGGCAGCTGCTCAGGGTCCCCGACTCCGTCGACCTCGTCGACGCGGCCGCGCTGCCCGAGTCGGTGTGCACGGCCTGGACCAACATGGTCGAGCAGGGCCACCTCGCGCCGTCGCAGACCGTGCTCGTGCACGGTGGGTCGGGCGGCGTCGGCACGATCGCCATCCAGCTCGCCCACACCTACGGCTCGCGCGTCGTCACCACCGCGGGCGGGCCGGAGCGGACGGCCCGCTGCATTGAGCTCGGCGCGGACGTCGCCGTCGACCACCGCTCCGACGACGTGGCGGACCAGATCCTGGGCGCGACCGACGGCCGCGGGGTCGATGTCGTGCTCGACGTCCTGGGTGCCGGCGGCCTCGAGCTCAACATCTCGGTCCTCGCCGAGCGCGGGCGCATCATGGTCATCGGCGTCCTCGACGGCGCGACCGGGCCCATCGACCTCGGCGCGCTGCTCGCCCGGTCCGGCACGATCAGCGCCCTCAAGCTGCGCACCCGCTCCCGCGCGTCGAAGGCGGCACTCATCGACGACGTCCGCGAGCGCGTGTGGCCATGGGTCGCCGACGGCCGGGTCGTGCCCGTGATCGCCGAGCGGATCCCGCTCGCCGAGGCCGGGCGCGCCCACGAGGTGATGGCGGCCGGCGGCGCGTTCGGGAAGATCCTGCTCACCGTCTGACCGGGCGGTAGGACGGCGCCACGCCGCACGGGACCGGGACACGCACGGCCCGACGACGACGGACGGCGGCGTCTGGGCGCCCCCGCGCCCGCGTCAGTACCCGTAGACGTCGAGGGCCGCGTCCTCCAGCGCCTGTGCGGTGGCCTCCGGGTCGGAGGGGTCGTCGTAGAAGTCGGACAGGATCGGCCACAGCCCCTCGAGCTGGTTCGACCCGAAGTCGGGCGCCATGAGGCCGGACATGTCGAGGCGGAACACCTCGGCGTCGACGATCTGTTGGGCGAGCTCTCGCGACACGTCGTCGTCGTAGAGGTCGAGGTCTGCCTGCCGGTTCGGTGCGGGCGAACCGCCGAGCTCGATCCAGGTGTTCGCCGCCTCGGGCGAGGCGAGGTAGCGCATGAGCTCGGCCGTCCCCTGCTCCTCGTCGAACGCGACCGCACCGGCCGCGTCCCCCACGACCGACGGGGCCGAGCCTTCGATCGCGGGCCAGGGGTAGAACCGGGCGTCCTCGCCGACCACCGCGTCGGTCTGCCCGACGATCGAGTCGGCCACGATCTCCCCGCCGACCAGCGTGGCGGCGCTCGGCTCGTCGCCGAAGACGTTCTCCACGCTGTCCGGGTAGGTGCGGTCGGCGCCGCCCTCGAGCACGATCTCCTCGTCGCTCCACAGCTCGCCGAGGAGCTCGAGGGTGTCGACCACGCTCGGGTCGGTCCACGGGATCTCCCGCGCCACCAGCTGGTCGTAGGCCTCCGGGCCGGCCACCCGGAGGTACGCGTTCTCGAACCAGTCCGTCAGCGTCCAGCCGAGGTCGACGGCGACCGCCAGCCCCGCGACGCCCGTCCCGGAGACCGTTCGCAGCGCCTCGCCGAGCTCCTCCCACGTCTCGGGAGCCTCGACGCCGGCCTCGGCATAGGCGGCGGTGTCGTACCAGAACAGGGAGTTCGTCGAGGCCTCGAGCCAGACGGCGTAGACCTCGTCGTCGACGGAGCCCAGGTCGATCCACGTCTGCGCGTAGCTCTCCTCGACGCTCGCGAGCGTCTCCTCGCGCAGCGGCACGATGCTGCCGTCCTCGGCCAGCGCCTCGACGAGCCCCCGGTCGCCGACGAACGAGATGTTCGGCGGCCTGCCGTTGTCCAGGCTCTCGGTGATCGCGAGAACCGGGTTGCCGCCGAGGCCCAGCTGGTCGACGCGGGCCCCGGTGGCCTCCTCGAACGCGACGACGACCTCGTCGAAGCGGTCGCGCTCGTGGCCGGTCCAGGGGGTCGCGACCTCGACGGTCTGTCCGGACAGGTCGGCGTACCCCTCGAGCTCGGGCAGCTCGACGTCCTCGGGGACCGGCGGGCCGTCCGAGCCGGCCTCCGGCGGGCCCGACGACGGGGCCTCGGCGGGGCCCGCCGCGTCCGGCTCGTCGGCCGTGCCTGGGTCCTCCGCGGTGCCCTGCTCCTCGGAGGTGTCCTCGGCGTCGTCGGCACTCCCGCCGCACGCCGCCAGCAGCGTCGCCGCGGCCAGTCCCGCGGCGAGCGCCGCACCTCGACGTCGCCTCGTGCTCCGTGCCATCGTCCGCCCTTCCGCGCGCCCCCTCTCCCGGGAGCGCCACGCCATCGTAGGGCGAGCCGGGCACGAGGCCGACGACGCGTCCGACCGCCCCGGGGCGCGGAACGTCACGACGCGTCCGCCGCCCCCGGGGCACGGAGCCGGAGCGGCCGCTACTTCTGGGACCCCGCCATGAGCGCGCTGACGAAGTACCGCTGGAAGGCGAAGAACACGATGAGCGGCACGATCATCGACAGGAAAGCGCCCGCGGAGAGCACGTCCATGTTCGACGAGAACTGCCGCAGCTGGGACTGCAGGGCCACGGTGATGGGCTGGCTCTGCGGGGAGGCGAACAGCAGGGCGACGAGCATGTCGTTCCAGGACCACAGGAACTGGAAGATCGCGAGCGAGGCGATCGACGGCATCGCCAGCGGCAGGGCGATGCGCACGAAGATCCGCATCTCGCTCGCCCCGTCGATCCGTGCGGCCTCGAGCATCTCGTTGGGGATCTGCATGAAGAAGTTGCGCAGCAGGAACACCGCGAACGGCAGCCCGAAGGCGGTGTGGAACAGGACTACGGCCGTGACGGAGCCGAAGATCCCGATGTCGCCGAACAGGCGGGCCAGCGGGATGAACGCCACCTGCAGCGGCACCGCCATGAACGCGATGATGACGATGAGCAGCCAGTCCCGCCCCGGGAACCGCACCCACGCGAGCGCGTAGCCCGCCATCGCGCCCAGGCCCACCACGAGCAGGGTGGACGGGACCACGATGAGCACCGTGTTCCACAGGGACGACATGATCCAGTCGGCCTGGAGCAGGCCCCGGTAGTTGTCGATCGAGAACTGGGACAGGTCGAGGAACCCCGCCCACCAGCCGGACTGGGCGTTGGCCTGCGAGCTGCGCAGCGAGGAGAAGAACAGGCCCACGGTCGGCACGAGCCAGACCAGCGCCACGACGACGAGGACCACGTTGACGATGCCGCGGCCCAGGAACCGCGTGACGCGCGAGCCCCCGCCGGGACGTGATCCGGGCGGGGTGGCGGGCGGCAGCGGGGCGCCGCCGCCGCTCCCGGGGGCACCGCCGCTTCCGCCGGAACCGCTGCCGGGTCCGCCCACGTCGGCACGGTCGTCGCGGTCCGGACCGTCCACGGGCGGCGTGGTGCCGACGACGGCCGTCATGCCTGACCTCCTCGGCGGAAGTTGCGGATGTTGAGCAGGATCGCGGGCAGCACGAGCAGCAGCAGGAAGATCGCGAGCGCCGAGCCGAGCCCCTGGTTGTTGCCGCCGCCGAAGGACACGGTCCACATGCGCGTGGCGATGACGTCGGCTGCGGGTTTCGACACCCCGGGCGGGATGACGTAGACGAGGTCGAAGATCTTCAGCACGTTGATGACGAGCGTGACCATGACGACCATGAGCACCGGCGCCAGCTGCGGCACGGTGATCTTGCGGAAGACCTGCCACTCGTTGGCGCCGTCGGTGCGGGCGGCCTCGAGCAGGGAGCGGTCGACCGAGGACAGCCCGGACGCGATCATCACCATGGCGAACCCGGCCCAGATCCACACGTAGGCGAGGATCGTCACCGGCGTGATGAGGCCCGGACCGAGCCAGTCGATGCCGGCGGCGCCGGGGGCGAAGCTCGTGGCCGGGAGCGTGAGCGTGTACTCAGCCCCGGGATCGAGGCCCTCGACGACGAAGGTCCCGTCGTCCTGGGTGACCGCGGTGCCGACCTCGGCCCCGGAGGCGTCGGTGAGCACCACGTCGATGCCGCCGAGGCCCGGCTTGCCGTCGCCGACCTCGCCGTTCGTCCCGCCGCCGCCGACGATGAAGTCGAACCAGATCGTTCCGGTGACCTGGTCCGCGCCCGGGGCGGGTGCCGTCACGGCGTCGACGGCGTCGTCGGGCCGGCTCTCCTCGGAGATGCCGACAAGTGGGACCTCGACGACGGACCCCGCGGCGATCTCCTCGGTCGAGGTCATCTCACCGGTCTCCTCGAGCGCGACCGGGCCCTCGGGCCGCGGCCGCGCATCGGGGTAGGACGTGGACTCGGCGCCGACCATCTCCTGCACGGAGACGATGACGGCGTTGGCCAGGCCGATGTCCGGGTTCTGCTGGAAGACCGAGCGGAAGATGACGCCGGCGGCGAGCATGGAGATCGCCATCGGCATGAAGATGATGAGCTTGAACGCCGTCTGCCAGCGGATGCGCTCCATGAGCACCGCGAAGACGAGGCCGAGCACCGTGCACACCGCCGGCGCGACGAGCACCCAGATCGCGTTGTTGCGCAGCGCCCGGAAGGTCTGCGGGTCGGTGAACATGTCGACGTAGTTGCCCAGGCCGACGAAGGTGTCGCCGGAGGCGTCGAACAGGCCCCGGGTGATCGAGTAGACGATGGGGTAGGCGACCAGGGCCCCCAGGACGAGGACCGCCGGCCCGAGCAGGATGACAAGGACCAGCCACTGCCGGGACCCCGAACGGGGGGCGCGCCGTGCGCGCCCCCCGCGAGGTTCGGCCGCGGTGGTCTCGGCCGAGGTCACGTCGTCAGCCGCCGTACGCGGCGGCCGCTGCGTCCTCGAGGGCCTGGGCCGTGGCCTCCGGGTCCGACGGGTCGGTGTAGAACTCGATGAGGATCTGCCACATGCCCTCGCCCTCGGTACCGCCGAAGGCGGACGGCGCGAGGTCGGACAGGTCGAACCGGAACACCTCGGCGTCGACGAGGTTCTGCGCGATCTCCAGGGAGATCTCGTCCGGGTAGAGGTCGAGGTCCGCGTTCTGGTTCGGCGAGGTGAAGCCGCCGAGCTCGATCCAGATGTTCGCGGCCTCCGGGGAGGCGAGGTAGCGCATGAGCTCGGACGTGGCCTCGTTCTCGTCGAACGCGACCGCGACGTTGCCGGCGCCCATGACGGACGGGGCGGAGTCGTTCATCGTCGGCCAGGGGTAGAACAGGGCGTCCTCGCCGACGACGGCCTCGGTCTGGTCGGCGATGTTGCCGGCCACGAAGTCTCCCTCGAAGACGGTGCCGGCCTCCGGCGGGTCGGAGAACACCGAGGTGACCGAGTCGGGGAACGACCGCTGGCCGCCGCCCTCGAGCAGGAGCGCGTCGTTGCTCCACACCTCGGCGAGGGTCTCCAGCGCCTCGACGACGCTGGGGTCCGTCCAGGGGATCTCGTGGTCGGCGAGCTGGTCGTACATCTCCGGGCCCGCGGTGCGCAGGTAGACGTTCTCGAACCAGTCGGTCAGCGGCCAGCCGACGTCGGCGCCCACGGACAGGCCCGGCACGCCGGAGTCCGACACGAGCTGGAGGGTGGAGACGAAGTCCTCCCAGGTCTCGGGCACCTCGGCGCCCGCATCCTCGTAGACCTGCGTGTTGTACCAGATGGTCGACTTGTTGGCGGCCTTGAACCAGACGCCGTAGACCTCGCCGTCGACCGAGCCGAGGTCGATCCACGTCTCCGCGTAGTTCTCCTCGACGGCGGCGAGCGTGTCCTCCGACAGCGGCACGATGTTGCCGTCGGCAGCGAGCTGGTCCATGAGCCCGGGCTGCGGGATGAGCGCGAGGTTCGGCGGGTTGCCGCCCTCGACCCGGGTGCCGATCGTCGTCGCCACGTTGTTGCCGTAGGACTCGTAGGTGACCTCGGCGCCGGTCGCCTCCTCGAAGGCGTCCAGGACGATCTCGAAGTTCTCCTGCTCCGCGCCGGACCAGTCCGACGCCACGACGAGCGTCTCGCCGCCGAGGTCCGCGTAGCCCTCGAGCTCGGGCAGCTCGGCGCCGCCGCCGTCACCGCTGTCACCGCCGTCGGAGCCGTTCTCGGACGACCCGTCGTCGCCGGTGTCCTCCGAGTCGTCGTCCGCACCGCCACCGCAGGCCGCGAGCATCGCTGCCGCGGTCAGACCCGCGACGACCGCCATGCTGCGGCGTCGCCCCATGCCTCGTGCCATTGTTCGCCCTCCTTGGCCAACCGGTGATGCACACCATGATCCCGGTCAGCGTAGGCCTCGGGCGCTGCATCGGAGGCCATCTCGATGTCTCGAACCAGTCACGGCCCGGGGAGGTCGCGGGGAGCGCCCGAGGGGGCGCCGGCAGGTCCGAGGGACCGGAGTCAGCGGGCGGTGCGCCGGGGGCGACGGACCGAGGTCAGCGGGCGGTGCGCAGGTCCGGCGGACCGACGTCAGCGGGAGGAGCGGCGGGGTCGGGCGAGGAGGTCCAGCAGGTCGGCGAGCCCGTCGGCCTCGACCGGGCCGACCTCGGCCCGGGCGTAGGACTTGACCTCGGCGCGGGCCCCGCCCATCGCGACCCCGAGCCCGGCCCAGGAGAGCATCTCGACGTCGTTCGAACCGTCCCCCGCGCCGACCGTCGCCGTGGTCTCGACCTCGAGGAGGTCGCGGACGCGTTCGAGAGCGGTCGCCTTGGAGATGCCCTCCGGGGCGACGTCGACCCACGACGACCAGCCGATCGCGTAGGTCACCGACTGCATGCCGGCCGAGTGGACGGCCTCCTGGAACGTCTGCGCGTCGAGGTGCGCGGCCCGCACCGTGAGCCGGGTGACCTCGCGCGAGCACAGGTCCTCGAAGTCGACGAGCTCCCACTCCCCGCCGAGCTCGCCGGGTGGGAAGGGCGAGGACAGGCGAAAGCCCGTGCCGACGTCCTCGACGGCGAACACCCCGTCCGGGATCGCCCGGTGCAGGGCGCGCAGGGCCGGCTCCGGGTCGAACGTGACGACGTGGTCGAGCTCGTACCCGTCGGGCGCGTCCTCGTCGAGCCGCACCGTGACGGCGCCGTTGGAGGAGATCGCGTACCGGCTGTTGAGGCGCAGCTGGCGGGCCACGGGGACGGTCGCGAACACCGAGCGTCCGGTCGCCAGCATGACGTGGGTGCCGGTGTCCTGCAGCGCCGCGACGGACTCGGCGACGCGCGGGGACAGGGTCGTGTCGTGGTGGAGGATCGTCCCGTCGATGTCGAGCGCCACGAGGAGCTCCGGCCCCGCCTCGGGCAGCGCGGACACGGCCTCGACCAGCGGGTGGGGGCGCGGGCGTCGACGCACCACCGACCGCGCCCAGGAGGCGGCCCTGGTCAGCGCGGCCCCGACGGCGGGGGCGGTCCGACCTCCCGGACGGCGCTCACCACCGACGGCAGGATCGTCGTCGGGGGCCTCGTCGGGGACGTCGGTCCCGTTCTCGAGGTCGGGGTCCGCGGGCCCGGCCTCGTGCGCGTCGGGCTCGAGGTCGGCCTCGTCGACGTCGAGGTCCGTGCCGTCGAGGTCCTCCTCGCCGTCGACGAGGTCGGCGTCGGCCTCCTCGTCGACCACCGTGGCGCCGGCCGGCCCGAGGTCGCTCCCGCCGTCGGCCCGGGTGACGCCGTCGGCCCGGGTCTCGCCGTCGGTCCGGGTACCTCCTGCCTGGTCCTGCTCGACCGGCAGCGTGTCCGCCCCGGCGTCGAGGATCGCGTGGTCCCCGGCGGGCGTGGCGACGAGGGCCTCGTCGTCGCGGGGAGTCACGCAGCCACCGGCGTGAGGACCTCGCGACCCCCGAGGTAGGGACGCAGCGCCGCGGGCACGTGGACCGAGCCGTCGGCCTGCTGGTGGTTCTCCAGCAGAGCGACGATCCACCGGGTCGTGGCGAGGGTGCCGTTGAGGGTGGCGACCGGCGTCGTGCCCGTCTCCCCGCGCTCGCGGGTACCCAGGCGGCGGGCCTGGAAGGTCGTGCAGTTCGACGTCGACGTGACCTCCATCCAGCGCTCCTGGCTGGGCAGCCACGCCTCGCAGTCGAACTTGCGGGCAGCGGACTGCCCGAGGTCCCCGGCCGCGGTGTCGATGATCCGGTAGGGCAGCTCCACGGCGTCGAGCATCTCCCGCTCGAGCTCGAGCAGCGCGGCGTGCTCCTCGGCGGCGTCCTCGGCGTGGACGTAGGAGAACATCTCGAGCTTGTTGAACTGGTGGACCCGGATGATGCCCCGGGTGTCCTTGCCGTAGGAGCCGGCCTCCCGGCGGTAGCAGGTCGACCAGCCCGCGTACCTCAGCGGGCCCGCGGAGACGTCGACGATCTCGTCCGCGTGGTAGCCGGCCAGCGCCACCTCGGAGGTGCCCGTCAGGTACAGGTCGTCCGCGGGCAGGTGGTAGATCTCGTCGGCGTGGGCACCGAGGAATCCGGTGCCGGCCATGATCTGCGGGCCGACCAGCGTCGGCGTGGTCATGAGCGTGAAGCCGGCCTCCTCGGCGCGGTCCGCCGCGCGGGTGAGGAGCGCGAGCTCGAGGCGCGCACCGATGCCCGTGAGGTAGTAGAACCGCGCGCCGGACACCTTGGTGCCGCGACGCACGTCGATCGCGCGCAGCGACTCCCCGATGTCGAGGTGGTCGCGCACGGTCACGCCCTCGGCGGCCAGGTCCCGCGGGGTGCCCACGTGCTCGAGGACCTCGTAGTCGTCCTCGCCGCCGGCGGGCACGCCCGGCGCCACGATGTTCGGCATCTGCCACAGGAGCTCGTCCGCGGCGGCAGCGGCGGCGTCGGCGCGCTCCTGCGCGGCGGAGACCTCCGCGGCCATCTCCTTGGCGCGCGCCAGGATCGCGGGCCGCTCCTCGGGCGAGGCCTTCCCGACGCCCCGGGAGAACTCCTTGTGCTCCGCGCGCATCGACTCGAACTCACCGAGCGTGCTGCGACGCGCCTGGTCCGCCTCGAGGATCCGGTCGACGAGACCCGGATCCGCACCTCGGGACACCTGGCTGTCGCGCGCGGTCTGGGGGTCCTCGCGCAGGGCACGCACATCGATCATGCCCCGAGCCTATGCCGGACCGGGAACACCTCCCCGCCCTGGACCCTGCCGTGGTGTCGCGAGCGGTGCCAGGATGTCCGGCGGACCGCGTGCGGCCCGTCCGTCCATCCGTCCCACCGAGGCACGAGGGGTGTCCCATGATCGTCACCACCACAGCGACCATCCAGAACGCGAACATCGCGGAGTACATCCGCGTCGTCGCCGGGGAGACGGTCGTCGGCATCAACATGTTCAAGGACATCGGGGCCGGGTTCCGCAACCTCGTGGGCGGCCGCTCCGAGGGCTACGAGCGCGAGATCGGTGGCGCCCGCGAGTCCGCGCTCGGGGAGATGGTCCAGCGTGCGATCGAGCTCGGCGCGAACGGGGTCGTCGGTGTCGACATCGACTACGAGTCGGTCGGCCAGGGGATGATGATGGTGACCGCCTCCGGGACCGCCGTGCGCATCGCCTGATCCTCGTCGGGCGACGGGAGGCACGCGCCCACCGCCGCGCCGCACCGTGCGCTCCGGGCTACCGTGAGGTGTGCCCTCGGAATGGTTGATCGTCCTGGTCGTCGCGCTCGTCGTCGCGCTGCCCACCCTCCTCGTCACGGTCTCCGTCGCGCGCAGGCGCGGCGCGCTCGAGCGGGAGTCGGCCGCCGCGAACGCGGAGGCAGCTCGGCTGCTGGACGAGGAGCGGGCCGCCCGGGAGGAGGCCGCGGCGAGGGCCGGCCGCCCCGTCCCGCCGCCGGTCGCCGTCGTCGTCAACCCCTCGAAGAACGTCGATCCCGACGAGCTGCGCCGGCACTTCCAGGAGGCCGCCCGGCGCGAGGGGCGTGCCGAGCCTCTCTGGTACGAGACGACCGCCGACGACCCGGGACGCGGCCAGGCCACCGAGGCGTTGCGCGCCGGGGCGAGCACGATCGTCGCCGCAGGCGGTGACGGGACCGTCCGGGCGGTCGCGGAGATCCTCGCCGGCACCGGCACCCCGATGGGCGTGATCCCGCTCGGCACGGGCAACCTGCTCGCCCGCAACCTCGGCCTGCCGCTGGAGGACACCGACCAGCTCGTGCGGATCGCGACCTCGGAGGAGCCGCGCCCGGTCGACGTCGGCTGGCTGCGGGTCGAGGACGCGGGGCGGGACCGCTCGGGCGACGCCGAGGGGATCCTTGCAGACGAGGCGGACGCCGGCCGCGACGGCTGGCACGCGTTCACCGTCATCGCGGGGCTCGGGTTCGACGCCGACATGGTCCGCGAGACCGGCGACGAGCTGAAGTCGCGGATCGGCTGGGCCGCCTACTTCGTGGGCGGCGTGAAGAACATGGTGAAGTCGCGCCTGAAGGTCTCGGTCACGGTCGACGACGCCGCGCCCGAGGACCTCAAGGTCCGCACCGTCATGCTCGCCAACTGCGGGCTGCTGCCCGGCAACCTCGTCCTCTCCCCGGACTCGCGCTTCGACGACGGAGTGCTCGAGGTCGTGACGGTCGACACGCGCTTCGGCCTCGTCGGCTGGGCGAACCTCGGCCTGTCGGTCCTCGCCCAGCGGGCCGGCCGGCGGCGGACGGGCGACCTGCCCGGCAGCGAGCTGCTGTTCAAGCCCGCGCGTCGCATCCGGGTCGCGGCCCAGGACACCGCACACGTCCAGCTCGACGGCGACCTGCTGAGCACCTCGGGGGCGATCGAGGTGCGGGTCGAGCAGGGGGCGCTGCAGATGCGCTACCCGGTCCCGGCCGACCGCCTGCAGACGCGCGAGGGAGAGCACGTGCCGGGCGAGCCGGCCGAACGACACCCCGAGAAGCTCGACGAGTGAGCGGGTTCCTGCCCGGCTCAGGCCTCAGGTGCCCGTGCCCTCGATGGAGACGTTGGTGGCCTTGACGACCGCGGTCGCGGGGGAGCCCACCACGAGCCCGAGCTGATCGACGGCCTCGGTCGAGAGGAGGGACACGACCCGGTAGGCGCCGCACTGAAGCTCGACCTGGCTCATCACCTGGTCGGAGACGACGCGCGTGACGATGCCCGTGAGGTGGTTCCGGGACGACCGGCGGTCGATACCGTCGTCGAGGGAGTCCACGGACTTCTCGCTCGCGAGCTCCTGCGCAAGGGCGGCGACCGACGCGCCGTCGACGGAGCGCCTGCCGCCGTCGTCGACGACCTCGAGGCGACCCTGGTCGACCCAGCGACGCACGGTGTCGTCGGAGACCCCGAGAAGATCGGCCACGGCGCGGATCCGGATGTGCGGCATGAGCAGATGCTAGTTCGCGCACCTGCGGAAACTTCGGGGATCATCATCGACGAGTGAGCGGACTCCTGCCCGACGACTGACCGAGATTCCTCCCCATGGGTGAGCTCCTGTCCCCCCGCCGGGGGACTCGCGCCGCCCGCGCGGTCGATAGCGTGACTCCATGACGGCGACGACGACCCCCAGGTCAGGCCGCCAGGTCCTGGCCGTGTCTCACTCGGGCACGACCTCCTTCGGCGCGACGACGGCGGTCGCGCTCGCGCTCGAGGCCGCCCGCTCCGACCTCACCGTCCTCCTCGTGGACCTCTCCCCCGACGGCGAGGCCACGCGCTGGCTCCAGGCCGCCCCCTGGGAGAAGGGACAGGACGTCGGCGCGATCCTCGACGACCGCTACCCGCTCGGGTGGGCCCGCTCGCTCTCGGTCCCCACCCGCGACCACGCCGGGCTCAAGCTGCTCCCGGCGTCGTCGGGGCCCTCGAGGGAGCCCCGCGCCGGGGCCGGTCCGCAGCTGCGCCACGCCCTGACGACGGCCGACGAGTTCGACGTCGTCGTCATCGACTGCGGCCGGATCCGGTCGGGCGCGCGGTTCGTCGCGGCGCTGAACGCTGCCACGGACGTCATCGTCACGACGTCGGGCTCCCCCGGCGACGTTGCCGAGGTCGGCGACATCCTCACGAGCGTGGACAGGTACCAGACGCTCGTCGGGGACGACGCCGGACCGGACCTGGTGCGCCTGCGTGGGGTCGTGGTGGGCGCGCCGGTTCGCGGCTCCGGACCCGACGCGTCGACGGTCGCCGACCTCGCGGCCGCCACCGGCTGGTCGGAGCTCGCGCTGTCTCCCGTCGTCCCGGCGCTCCCGACCGAGGACGGGACTCCCTCGAGCCGGCAGCGCCCGTTCGGCATCTGGAAGGCGGACAGCGAGCTCGCGCGGCACTACTCACGGCTGGCCGCTCAGCTGATCGACGCCCATCCGCAAGCCGAGTAGACGCTCACCCGGCAGGCAGAAGTCCGCTCACTCGCCACGTCGGACAGGCAGAAGTCGGCTCACTCGCCAAATGGGTCAGAAGGCGGTGCCGTCCGCGAGGGCCGACACCCAGGCCCGCGCCTCGTGGAACTCCTGGTCCGACGTGCCGCGGGCGAGCACCGGGCGGCGCTGGTCGGCGCGCGGGTAGGAGCCGAGGAAGCGCACCACGGGGCAGACGCGGCGCAGGCCGAGCAGCGCGGCCTTGACCCGCTCGTCGGTCACGTGCCCCTCGGCGTCGATGGAGAAGGCGTACCGGCCGATGGCGTCCCGGATCGGGCGCGACTCGATGCGGGAGAGGTTGACCCCGCGCGCGGCGAACTGCTCGAGCATGGTGAGCAGGGCGCCGGCCTCGTCGTCGGGCAGGTGGACGAGCAGGGTCGTCTTGTCGGCGCCGGTCGGCGGGGGCGGCGCGACGAGGCGGGAGACGGCGATGAAGCGGGTGACGGCCTGGCGGTTGTCCCCGACGTCGTGGGCGAGCACCGGCACCTCGTACCGACGGCCGGCCAGCGGGGAGACGATGCCCGCGTCGAAACCGGGCTCGCCCTCGTCCGCGAGCATCCCCGCGGCGGCAGCCGTGGAGGTCGCGGGGACGTGCACCGCGCCGGGCAGGTGCTCGGCGACCCAGCCGCGGCACTGCGCCCACGCATGCGGGTGGGTGGCGATCCGGCGCACGTCGGCCAGCTCGGTCCCCTCGCGCGCGATCAGGTCGAACTGGATCGGCACGAGCATCTCCGCGACGACGACGAGCGGCTCCTCGCCCGCCACCAGCGAGTCGATGGTCGCGTTCACGCCGCCCTCGACGGAGTTCTCGATCGGCACGACCGCCCGGTCGAACCGGCCCTCGCGCACCGCGGTGAGCGCGCCGGGGACGTCGGTGCTCGGCTCGGCGACGTCGGCCGGGTCGAGGATCTGGTTGAGGGCCTCCTCGGTGAACGTGCCCTCGGGGCCCAGGTAGGTGTAGCGCACCGGCCGAGCCTATCCGCGACCGACCCCCGCGTGACGGGTCCCGCACCTGCCGGACGGCCGACGGCACGTACCCTCGGACGCATGTCTTCCGGCCCGATCCACCCACGGCCGGTCCTCGCGTGAGGCGCGACGACCGGAGGCGCTCCGACCGGCGCCGCACGGTCATGCTGGTGCTCGGCGTCCTCGTGATGATCGCGATGGTCAGCCCGTTCATCCTGCCTCTGCTGGCCAACGGCGCCACCGGCGCTCCGGCCGGGTCCGCGACCACGACCGCGGTCGGCGACCCCCGCACGGCCGGGCCCGACGACGACGCCCCGGTGGTCCTCCTCGGCACCGGCGGGCTCACCTGGCGGAACATCGACGCCGAGGGCACGCCGCGGATCGCCGAGCTCGTCGCCGAGGGGTACTCGGCCAACCTCGTGGTGCGCTCCGTCGGCTCGACGACGTGCCGGACCGACGGCTGGCTCGCCGTCTCTGCGGGGCAGCGGGCGTCCGGCGAGCGCGACGGCGGCGACTGCGTCCCGCCGGCCGAGGTCCCGGCCGGCTCCGGCCAGGACTGGTCCGTGGTCGGCTGGTCGGACTACGTGGACAACGCGCGGGCAGATCGCTTCGACGCCGTCCCCGGCACGCTGGGCGCAGCCCTCGCCGAGGCGGGCCGCAGCCCGGTCGCGATCGGCCCAGGTGCTGCCGTGGCCCTCGCCGAGCCGGACGGCTCGGTCGCCGACGCGCGCCCCGCACCCGAGGACGACGACGCGCTCGCAGAGGAGGTGGCCGCCGCTCTCGCGGACGGCGCGGACGTCGTCGTCGTCGACCTCGACCCCGCCGAGGCGACCGGCCGCGTCCCGGACGGCGAACGCGACTACTTCGGCCTCCCCACCCCTGCGCTCGACCGCCGCGTGGGCGCCGTCGTCGACGCGATCGAGGAGAGCGGCACAGACCCGACGGTCCTGCTCGCCTCCCTCTACGACGGCACGCGCAGCTCCAGTCTCCAGGCACTGACGATCGCCGGCGCGGACGACGGCTCCGGCCTCGCCACCTCCCCGGCCACCCGGACCGACGGCATGGTCCAGGCCCCCGACCTCCTGCCGACCGTCCTGTCCCTGCTCGACGTCGAACGACCGGGCGGGCTCGTGGGCTCCCCGATCGTCACCCGCCAGGTCGAGGACGACCCGGAGGCGCGGGCGGACGGCCTGCGCGACGTGGGACTGCGGGCAGCCGCGGTCGCGCCGCTGGTCTCGCCGGCGGTGCTGTGGCTGGTCGGGCTCAACATCGCCCTGGGCGCGGCGGCCCTCGTCGGGCTCAACCGCCGGGTCCTGGCAGCGCTGGGTGGCACGGAGCGGGCGAGGCGCACGGTCCTGCGGGTCCTGCGCAGCGCGGCACTGGTCGTGGCCTCCCTTCCGTTCGCCCTCATCGCCTCCTCCGTGCTGCCGTGGTGGCGCGCCGGCGAGCCGGGCCTGGCGCTCGCGGGCGCGACCCTGGGTGGCGCCGTCCTGCTCGCCGTGGTCGCCGGCGCCGGGCCGTGGCGGCGATCGATCGTGGGCCCCCTGGCGGTCGTGTCCGGGGCGACGGCGGTCGTCATCGCCGCCGACGTCATCGGCGGCTCGCACCTGTTCCTCGGGTCCGTGCTGGGGACCCAGCCGCAGATCGGCGCGCGCTACTACGGCATGTCGAACCACTACTTCACCCTGTTCGCGACCGCCTCGCTCGTGCTCGCGGCGACCCTCGCGCAGGCGCTCGTCGCCCGCGGGCGGATACGGGTCGCGGCCGTCTCGGCGCTGGTGATCGGCGCGGTCGCCACGGTGATCGACGGCTGGCCGGCGATCGGCGCCGACTTCGGCGGGCCTCCCGCGATGATCCCCGCGTTCGTCGTGCTCGCGCTGCTCGTGGCGCGCGTCCGGCTGACCTGGCCGCGGATCCTGGTCATCGGTGTGGTGACGGTCGTGGTGGTCGGGGGCGTCTCGCTGCTGGACTGGCTGCGCCCCCCGGACGAGCGCTCGCACCTGGGCCGCTTCTTCGCCACCGTCCTCGACGGCGGTGCGTTCGACGTCATCTGGCGCAAGCTCGGCCGCAACCTCGAGATCCTGGTGTCCTCGCCCTTCACGGTGATGGCCGCGGTGGGGGCGATCGTCGTCGTCGTGCTCGTGGCCCGTCCGCTGCGGCGACCGGACACGGCGGCGACCTCGGACTACGGGTGGCTCGTGCGCCGCCCGGCCGAGCCCGCGGTCGGCGACCGCCCCGCGGCCGACGCGCGCGCCCTGCCGGAGGCGGCCCTCGTGCTGCGACCGGCCGCGGTGTCGCTGGTGATCCTGTGGGTGATCGGGTTCGCCGTCAACGACTCCGGGATCGTCATCCCGGCACTGGGCATCGCGCTCGTCGTGCCGCTCACGCTCGTGCTGCTCACGTCCTGGCTGCTCGAGCGGCCCCGGCACGGCCCCCTGCCCGAGGAGCCGGCCCGGGTGAGCGCCACCACCTGAGGTCCTGCCCGGGTGAGCGCCACCGCCTGAGGTCCTGCCCGGGCGGACCGCTCGCGTCAGCCGGTGAGCAGCGCGGGCAGCGCGCGCGAGGCCGTGAGCACCGCGACCACGGCGAGCAGCGCCGCGAAGATCCCCGTGAGCACGGTGGTGGAGGCCCGGGTCGAGAGCCGGGCGCCGAGCTGGCCGGCGATCGTCGAGGCGAGGGCGAACGCGAGGACCGGCGGCCAGTCGAGCTCGATGCCCTGCGGGACGCGGGCGATCAGGCCGGCCGCCGAGTTGACGGTGATGACGAGCAGCGAGGTCCCGACGGCGTCACGCACCGGATAGCCGAGAGCGAGCACCAGGGCGGGGATCGCCGCAAAACCCCCGCCGACGCCGAAGAGCCCCGTGAGCAGGCCGACGAGCGCCGCGAGCCCGACGAGCACGAGGACTCCTCGCCGCACCCCCTCGGCCCCGGCGACCGCCCCGGCGACCGCCCCGGTGGCCGCCTCGGTGGCCAGCTCGGGAGCCGCCTCGGGGGCCGCCTCCGAGGCTTCCTCCGGGGATGCCGAACGACGCTCCGTCGTCGCGCGGCGGGCCATGAGGACGGCGACGCCGAGGAGCAGCACCGAGAACGCGGCCATGAGGACGGGGCCGTCGACGAGGTGGGCGAGCCACGCACCACCCACGGCCGCGACCGCGCCGACGGCCCCGAAGACGAGCCCGCCGCGCAGCCGCACGTGGCCGCGCCGCGCGTGCGGGACGAGCGTGACCAGGGAGGTGGCCCCGACGATGACGAGCGAGGCGGTCGCCGCCGCGTGCGGGTCGAACCCGACGAGGTAGACCAGCGCCGGGACCGTGAGCACTCCCCCGCCGGCCCCCAGCGTGCCGACGACGACGCCGACGAGCACACCGATCGCCGCCGCGAGGACGAGGGTCTCCACGGGCGTCCCCTATCGGAGCGTCGCGCGAGGCCCGCGGCCGCGACCCGCGCGGCCGCGGAGCTCGCTGCGCGACCCGCCGCACCGGACCCCGCCGCGGCAGACAACGCGGCCCGGGGTCACGCGGGCGAGTGGGCCGACCCCGCGGAGTCGGGCGACTCGGGGGTCTCCGCCGTGGGCTCGCCTGCCGGATCCTGCGCCGCCGGTCCGGTGAGCGCCGCGTCGCCGCGCTTCCCGCCGGCCTCCCGGGCGTCGACCCGCCCCGCGTCCACGGGCGTGGCGTCGTCGGGGGGCTCGTCGGGACGCCGGGGTGCCCACGCGCGGTAGGGCTCGCCGGGCTGCTGGTCGTCCGCCTCGGCGCTGCGCCGGCTCATCGGCACGTTGTGCCTCCGGGAGACGCGACCGGCGACGGCCATCGCGACGTCGCGGTACTGGCGCATGCGGTGCATGCGCCCGGCGATGTCCCGCCCGGTGGGGCGGTGGCTGACGTCGCAGGGGATCTCCTGGACGGTGAGCCCGGCGACGAGCAGGTCGATCGTCATGCCCACCTCGACGCCCCAGCCGCGCGCGAGCGGCTGCGCGGTCTCGTAGGCGCGGCGGGTGAGGCACCGCTGCCCGGACAGCGGCTGGGCGCTGACGAACCCGGTGGCGGACTCGATGGCGGCGCGCGCCATCCGCACCACGCGACCGCGGCCGCCGGAGCCTTTCTGGGGCGGCAGGACGGCGACCGCCAGGTCCGTCTCGCCGGCGAGGACGGCCTCGACGAGCGGGGACAGCCCGACGGCGGAGTCCTGCAGGTCGGCATCGACGAAGAGCAGCGCCCGGGCCGGGGCGTCGGGCAGGTCCCGCATCGACACGACCGATGCACCCGTCTCCATCGCGGACGCCTTGCCGCGGTTGACGGAGTGGCGGACCACGACGGCGCCGGCCGCGCGTGCCACGTGCTGGGTGTCGTCCGTCGACCCGTCGTCGACGACGAGGACGAGATCGACGTGCGGGATCGCCCGGCAGGCACGGATGGTGGCAGCGATGTGTGTGCCCTCGTCCTTGGCAGGGACGACCACCGCCACCCGCCTGGAGTCCTGCGCCACAGCCTTAGCCTAACCAGGTTGCACGCCACGGTCCGTGACCTGTCCGCGAACGGGCGGCCCGGCGAGCCGTGCGGGGAGGCGGGGCCCCCGCGCAAGGGGCGCCGACGGTATGTCTGCTCGTCGTGCAGGTGACCGGTCGGCGGTGTCCCCGGCGGTGCGTCAGCGCAGGGAGACCTGGCGGCTGACGAGGCCGGCCCGGGCGCGACGCGCGTCGGGGTCGAGCGGCTCCTCGATCGCGAGCGCGGCGTCGAGGCGCGCGCCGAGGTCGGCCAGCGGGCGGGCGATCTGGTCCGCCTCGGTGCCCTCGGCGAGCTCCCACACGGGCACGAGCAGCCCGCACGTGCGGAAGGCGCCGACGAACCGGGTGCCCTCCTCGATCGCGGACTCGCGCGCGGCGTGCAGGCGGGCGAGGGCGTCGAAGACGGCCTCGGGGTCCTCGGGGCGGACCCACCGGACGAACTCGCGGCCCATCCGGCACCAGTAGGCCGAGCCCGCGGAGTCGATGTGCACGGTGGGCACGATCTGCTCGGCGCTGTCCTTGACGGCCTGGGCCACGTCGGCCTCGCCGCGCTGCTCGTCGGAGAGCCAGTACGCGAAGTCCTCGTGGACGGTGACCACGGGCTCGACGCCCGGGTCGAGGATGTCCTGCAGGCGCGGGCCGGGCTCCGGCAGTCCGCCGACGGGCAGGGGCTGGCCGGGCTCGAGCTCGAGGGCCCGCAGGAGCGCGTGCGCCACGTCCCGGGAGGCGTCCCCGGAGCTGCTCGCGGTCTGCATGCCGACGAGGATCGTGCCGTCCTCGCGGCGCAGGGCCGGGGCGAGGTCCGGCAGCAGGCTGGCGATGAGGACGTCCGCCCCGCCGTGGTCGGCGGTCGTGCGGACGGGGATCGTCGCGGCGGGGACGATCTCGCGCATCGCCACGAGGTCGGTCTCCGCGGCCAGCCCCTCGAAGGGCCGCTCGACGTACTCCGCCTTCGGCGGGCGCACCCGCGTCGGCCGCTCCTGCTGGCGCGCGCGGCGCCTCGATGCCTTACCCATGACAGGCAAGCCTAGTTGCGCCGCGGCCAGGGGTGCGCCCGGGCCGCGGCGCAGCGTCACATGATCTCGGGCACGGAGCCGTCGGAGGCGACGATCTCACGGCCGGCGGCGGCCCAACCGGTCATCCCGCCGTCGACGTTCCAGGCGTCGTAGCCGGACTGGTTGAGCCACTGCGCGGCGCGGGCTGAGCGTCCGCCGGTGCGGCAGATGACGAGGATGTCGTCGTCGCCGAGCTCGTCCGCCCGCTCGGTGAGCTCGCCGAGCGGGATGTGGACCGCGCCGGGGGCGTGGCCGGCCTCCCACTCGTCGTCCTCCCGGACGTCGAGGAGCGTGTAGCCCTCCGGGATGGTCTGGCCGGGAAGGTCGGCGATCGTGATGGTGCTGGGTGCGTCGGGGATGGGCATGTCTCCAGCCTTCCTGGCCCTGCGCCGTCCGTCCAGTGCTGTCCGCGCGGAGGTGAACCGGCCGGCGGGGGCGCACCTACCGGTAGACCGATCCCGGGGTGCGGCCAAGAGCGGCCCGGAAGACCGTGATGAACGCGCTCGGCGTCGCGTAGCCGCAGTCGGCCGCCACCCGGGTGACGGAGCGCCCCTGGGCGAGCAGGAGGTTCGCCCGGTGCAGGCGCACCTGGTGGCGCCAGGTCGTGAAGCTCATCCCGAGCTCGCTGCTAAAGAGCCTCGAGAGCGTGCGCTCGCCGGCACCGACCTCTCGCGCGACGTCGGACAGGCTCGGGCCCTCCGCCAGCCGCTCCTCGACGACCTGCGCGACCCGCCGGAGCCGCTCGTCGCGGAGGACTGGGACCACGGTGGGGGCCTCCCGGGCCGGCAGGACCTGGTCCGCGAGGACGGACAGCAGCCGGCGCTCGGCCGGTGTCTCGGCGCGCCCCTGCTCCGAGCAGGCGACGAGGAGCTCGCGCACGAGCGGCGTGACGACCACGAGGGACGGGGCGGGGTCGTCGGGGTGGTTCACGGACGTCTGCGTCGGCGTCGGCATGCCGACCATCCGCACGGTGGTGGCCCCGTGGACCCGCCAGGTGTGCGCGGTCCCGCCGGGGACCAGGACGGCGCGGGTGGGCGGCGTGAACCACGTGCCCTCTGCGGTGAGCACCTCCAGCACGCCGGTGCTCGCGCTGATGAGCTGCGGGCCGTCGTGGCGGTGGAGGTCGACGCCCGCGCCGCCGGGCAGGTGCCGCACCTCGGTGGGCGCCTCCGGGTGATGGCGGATTCTCGACACAAGTTGGCACACTAGCGAAGGTGCGCAATGCCGTACGCGCCTCAGGGTGGGGGCATGACCTCCGTCGTCCCGACCCGGGCGCGCCGCTCGGCCCGCCTCCTCGCCTACTCCCACGCGACGGTCGACCTCTACCAGGGGGCCGTCGCCGCCCTGGTGCCCTTCCTCGTGCTCGAGCGCGGCTACAGCTACGCGGCGTCGGCCGGCATCGTGCTCGCCTTCTCGCTGTCCTCCTCCGTGGTGCAGCCGATCTTCGGGGCGCTGGGCGACCGGTGGCGGATGCCGTGGCTGATCCCGGTGAGCATCCTGCTGGCCGGCCTGGGCATCGGGGCCGTGTCGGTCTCGGAGTACTTCTGGGTCACGGCGACCGTGGTGGGGGTGTCCGGCGTCGGGGTGGCCGCCTTCCACCCGGCGGCTGCCGGGCGGGCCCGGGAGCTGGCGCGGGACGACCACGTGGTGATGGCGTGGTTCTCGCTCGGCGGGAACATCGGCTTCGCCGCGGGGCCGCTGGTCGTGGCTCCGACGATCGGGCTCCTCGGCCTGGCCGCGAGCCCGCTCCTGGTGGTCCCTGCGCTCACCGGCGTCGTGGCGGTCGCGCTCGCCGGGCGACGACGCGCCCGGCCGTCCGCGGTCGGCGGTGCGGCGTCCACGCGGCCCCGTGGGCGGGACGACTGGTCGGCGTTCGGACGCCTGTCGGTCGCCATCGTCTGCCGCTCGATCGTGTTCGTCGGGCTCGGCTCGTTCCTCGTGCTGTTCATGGGGCGGCACGAGGGGGTGGGTGAGGCGGCCGCGGCGGCGTCGTTGTTCGTGTTCTACGCCGGCGGTGCGTTCGGGACAGCCATCGGCGGCCACCTCGCCCGCCGATGGCCACGCACCTCGATCCTGCGCGGGGCGTACCTCGCGGCCGTGCCCCTGCTCGCCGGGCTGCTCCTCGTCCCGGGCCCGGCAGCGTTCCTGCTCGTCCCGCTCGTGTCCGTGGCGCTGTACGTGCCGTTCTCCCTGCACGTGAGCCTCGGTCAGGACTACCTGCCCCGCCACATGGGGACGGCCAATGGGGTCACGCTCGGGCTGGCCGTGTCGATCGGCGGGCTCGCCTCCCCCGCGATCGGCGCCCTCGCGGACCGGGTCGGCCTTCAGCAGGCGCTGCTGCCGATGATCGCCCTCCCGGCGATCGCCGCGCTCGCCCTCGTCAGACTGCGGGATCCCCGGTCGGCGACGGCCGGCGACGCCGGAGGCCGGGCACCGGGAGGCGACGGGGGTCCGCCATCGGCGGACGGCACAGGCAGGTCACCGGACGACGCCGGAGCGGACACCGGGGCCCCGCCGGGACGTGCCGACGCACGCGCCTGACCCGTGCGCGGCGGCGCAGGCGCGACTACCTCTTGGTAGCCGCGCGGTACTTCATGTAGTCCGTGCTCGTGCGCTGCCACATGAAGACGAGTACGAGGATGACGAGGATCAGTCCGATGACGGTGGCCCCGGCATCGACGCCCTGGCCGAGCTGGGCGAGGCTGCCGAGGAGCGAGAGACCGAGGAGCACGGTGAGGATGATGCGGGCGACGTTGGAGCCCTTCCAGACGAACACGGTGAGAAGTGCGTAGAGCGCGGCCATGACCATGATGACGACGCCGACGGTCTGTTGGACGCCGCTGTCCTGGCTGCTCAACCCGAGCTCCGACGGCTGCATGGCCATCACCCCGATCCCGCCGAGCAGCGCGAACCCGGAGATCACCCACAGGATGATGCAGGCGGCGCTGAGCATGCCCGGTCGGCGCACGGGCCCCCCGTGCATCGGCGTCGCGCCGTAGGGCTGCGGCGCGGCGAAGGGATTGGTGTCCTGGCCCTGGTAGGCGGGCAGGCCACCCTGCTGCTGCCCGTACTGAGCGTTCTGGCCGTACTGAGCGTTCTGCCCGTACTGCGGGTCCCCTGGCTGGGCGTAGGCGCCGAACTGCGGCTCGCCGGGCTGGGCGTAGGCGCCATAGCGCGGGGCCTCGGGCACGCCCGGGTCCGCCGGGCTCTGCCCGTACGGGGTCTGCTGGCCGAAGCCGCCCTGCTGGTTCTGGCCCCAGGGGTCACCCTGCTGGGGCGCCGGGCCCCACCCGTCCTGCCCGTAGCTGTTCGACATGCGTCAAGTCTGGCAGTTTCCCGCCCGTCGGGACCGAAGTGTGACGAGCGCCCACCGGGCAGACGTGCCCCGGACGACGCCGCGCGTCCGTCCCGGTCGGCCGACCGGGTCCGCCCTCGTCGTACGCGTCCCCGCGGACCGGCTCACGGCCGCAGCGCGCGGCGCATCCGGATGTACCGAGAGCTGGCCGGGAGCCACATCGCGACGACGACGAACACCGCGAGCGCGAGCCCGAGGATCGGGCTGCCCTCGGCCTCCGGGAGTCGCACGACGAGCGCGACGGCCGCGACCAGGGCGGTCGCCGTGAGCCCGATACGTGCGCCGTTGCGGCCCTGCCAGAGCAGGGCGGCAAGCACGATCGCGAGGCTCGAGACGGCCACGCAGGCAATCCCGATGATCAGCGTCTCCGTCGCGGGCCCGGGCGTACCGAACACGCGGGAACCGCCGGCGTCGAGCATCCGTCCGAGCCCGCCGATGAACGTGGCGAACAGGCCGTAGAGGAGCGGCCACGGGGCGATGACCCACACGAGGATCGAGGCTGCGACGATCCAACCCGGACGGCGCGGTGCCGGGTGGCCACCGGTGGGCGGCGACGCGTACGGGTTGCTCGGGTGGGGAACGGTCACGGGCCGATCCTGGCAGGCGGGAGACCGGACGCCCATCGGTACCTCTGCCCGTCCGTCGTCGGCGGGCGACGCTTGTGACCACCCCCTCGAAGAACGGGCCCGCTGCTGGCAGGATCAGTCCATGGACCCCCGCGCCGGCACGCCTGCACAGCCTGACGACCTCATCGACGTCGACGAGGTGCGCGGCGCCTACTACGACCGCACGCCCGACCCCGAGGATCCGGCGCAGCGCGTAGCGTTCGGGACCTCCGGCCACCGCGGCTCGAGCCTGGACACCGCGTTCAACGAGGCGCACATCGTCGCCATCACGCAGGCGATCGTCGAGCACCGCCGGTCGGCCGGGGTCGACGGCCCGCTGTACCTCGCCAGGGACACGCACGCACTGTCCGACCCGGCGTGGACCACCGCGGTCGAGGTCCTGGCGGCGGCCGGCGTCGAGCTGCGGGTCGACGCCCGCGACGGGTACACCCCCACACCGGCGCTGTCCCACGCGATCCTGCGGGCCAACGGCGCGGGCACCACCGGCGGGCTCCGCCTCGACGGGCCCGGTCTGGCCGACGGCATCGTCATCACCCCCAGCCACAACCCGCCGCGCGACGGGGGCTTCAAGTACAACCCCCCGCACGGCGGCCCGGCGGACTCGGCGGCGACGTCGGCCATCGCGGACCGCGCCAACGAGCTGCTCGGGAGCGGGGTCGGCCAGATCGAGCGCCTCCCGGTGGAGCGGGCGCTCGCGGCCGAGTCCACCCGGACCCACGACTTCATGTCCGCCTACGTGGACGACCTGGCCAACGTCCTCGACCTCGACGCGATCCGGGCGGCCGGCGTACGCATCGGCGCGGACCCGCTCGGCGGTGCGGCGGTCGCGTACTGGGGCGAGATCGGTGAGCGATACGGCCTCGACCTCACGGTGGTCAACCCCGACGTCGACCCGACCTGGCGGTTCATGACCCTGGACTGGGACGGCAAGATCCGGATGGACTGCTCCTCGCCGTCGGCCATGGCGTCCCTGCGCGAGGCCATGGCGACCACCGGCGGCGCCGCGGCACCCTTCGACATCGCCACCGGGAACGACGCCGACGCCGACCGGCACGGCATCGTCACCCCCGACGGCGGCCTGATGAACCCCAACCACTTCCTCGCCGTCGCGATCGACTACCTCTTCTCCCACCGCGAGAGCTGGCGGGCCGACGCGGCGATCGGAAAGACCCTCGTCTCGTCCTCGCTCATCGACCGCGTGGCCGACTCGCTGGGCCGTCGGCTCATCGAGGTGCCGGTCGGGTTCAAGCACTTCGTCCCGGGCCTGCTCGACGGCTCGGTCGGCTTCGGCGGCGAGGAGTCCGCGGGCGCCTCGTTCCTGCGGACCGACGGCACCGTGTGGACGACCGACAAGGACGGCATCCTCCTCGCGCTGCTCGCCTCGGAGATCACGGCCGTCACCGGCTCCTCGCCGAGCCGGCGGCACGCCGAGCTCGTCGAGCGGTTCGGCGCGAGCGCCTACGCGCGCATCGACGCCCCCGCGACGCCCGAGCAGAAGGACCGCCTGAGGAAGCTCGCCCCCGACGACGTCACCGCCACCGAGCTCGCGGGCGAGGCGATCACGTCCCGCCTGGTCGACGCGCCCGGCAACGGCGAGGCCATCGGCGGGCTCAAGGTGACCACCGAGAACGCCTGGTTCGCCGCGCGCCCCTCGGGCACCGAGGACGTGTACAAGATCTACGCCGAGTCCTTCCTCGGCGAGGAGCACCTCGCCCGCGTACAGGAGGAGGCGCGCGCCGTCGTCGGGAGCGCGCTCGGCGCCTAGCCTTCCGCGCGGTCCCGGTCGACGCGCGCCGCCCACCCCGCGCGCGATCACCGATGTCCTGCCATCCTGGGGCCACCGGGGCCCGACCGGCGGGCCCCCGACGAACGAGGAGGCGCGATGGCTGCCCTCGGCATCATCCTCATCGCGGTCGGTGCGATCCTGTCCTTCGCGGTCCAGGACTCGATCGCGGAGGTCGACCTCACGATGGTCGGCTACATCCTCATGGGCGTCGGCGTCGTCGCCGTCATCATCGGGATCATCCAGATCGTGTCGCGGCGTCGCACGGAGCACGTCACCCGGGTCGAGCGCACGGGCCCGCCGGACGTCGAGGTCCGCGACCCGCGCGATCCCCGGGACCCGCGCGTCTGACGACCGCAGCGCCGGCGAGCGGGCGCACACCCGGCGTCGGGGGCGCCCGCCTGCCGTCGCCCGACGACCGCGGCCGCTCGTGCGCATAGGCTGGCGGTATGTCCCTCGCGAACCTCGGCATGGCGTTCGAGGACGGCATCAACAAGCGGTCGGTCGACATGCTCAAGCGACGGGGCTGGCGCCCGCGGACCATCGGTCTGACCGGGTACGGCTCCGTGCACTCCCTGCACGTCATGGGCCGCGTCATCATGGGCGACCCCGACGCCACCCCGGAGTCCGACCCGTGGGTCGACGTGCACGGCGAGGGCCCCGGCTCGCGCCCCGCGCGGTACCCCGCGCTCAGCGACAACGCCGGTGAGTTCCTCGCCCGGACCGCGCAGGAGGCGCGCCGCGGGTGGCGGCAGTTCTTCACGGCGCAGGTCGGCCACCTCCCGGTGACGGTGCGGGTCGACGGCCGGGAGTTCGCGACCACCACGGACCGCTCCGGCTACATCGACGTCATGGTCTCCGACCACGGGCTGGCGCCGGGGTGGCACCCGGTGACGCTCGAGGCGAAGGCGGCGGAGCCGGTCGTCACGGACGCGCTCGTCGTCGCCCCTACCACGAGGGTCGGGATCGTCTCCGACATCGACGACACGGTGATGGTGACGATGCTGCCGCGCGCCGCTCTGGCCGCGTGGAACTCGTTCGTCCGGCACACGAACACGCGCAAGCCGGTGCCGGGGATGGCCGAGCTCTATGCCAAGGTCCTCGACGTCCACCCCGACGCGCCGATGTTCTACCTGTCCACGGGCGCGTGGAACGTGGTGCCGACCCTCAAGCGGTTCATGCTCCGCCACGGGCTGCCGGTGGGGCCGATGCTCATGACGGACTGGGGGCCGACTCCGACCGGGCTGTTCCGCTCCGGCAAGGAGCACAAGCGGGTCCAGCTGCGGAACCTCATGATCACGTTCCCCCAGATCTCCTGGCTGCTCGTCGGCGACGACGGGCAGCACGATCCGATGATCTACGACGACGTGGCCCGTGAGCACCCCCGCAACGTGTGGGCGATCGCCATCCGCCGCCTGACCCCCACCGAGCAGGTCCTCGCGCACGGCACGATGGAGTCCGCCGAGCTGCCGATCCGGGGGCGATCGGCGGCGACCGAGCACGGCGTGCCGACCGTCCACGGCAACGACGGCTACGCGCTGGCGGACGAGCTGCCCGACGTGCTCACCTCCCAGCGCCGGCGGCGCGAGCGGCGGGAGCAGGTCGAGGCCGGCACCTCCCCGGACCAGGCTGCGGCCGGCGCGGCCGTCGCAGACACACCCGGCACGGACCACGCCGCCGCGACGTTTGGCGGGCCGGCATGAGCGGCCCGGGTCCCGACGTCGGGGCGGGCCTTTCCCCCGACGCCCGGCAGGATCTTCCACCCGACGTGGCCGACGCGATCGACGCCGCCCCGGCCCGCTTCCAGGGGCTGACCGAGCGGCTGTACCGGATCCTCGAGGGGGCCATGCCGGACGGCTACGAGCGCTCGGTCGACCGCGGGTTCGTCACCTGGTCGATCCCGCTGTCGGTGTACCCGGACACGTACAACGGCGAGCCGCTCCAGTACGTCGCCCTCAAGGGCCAGAAGGGCTACGTGAGCGTCTACCTCATGGGCGTGTACTCCCGAGCCGAGGAGGCCGAGGCGTTCCGACGGGCGTGGGCGGACTCGACCGGGCACCTCGACATGGGCAAGTCGTGCCTGCGGCTGAAGAAGGACGAGCAGGTCGACGAGAAGCTGCTCGCCGAGACCGTCGCGGCCACGCCGCCGCGGACCTTCATCGAGACTTATCAGAGGATCAAGGGGTAGGACCATGCCCGACGCCGCAGGCCAGGACTCGTACGACGTCGTCGTCGTGGGAGGGGGCATCGTCGGGCTCGCGACCGCCCGCGCGCTGCTCCGTGCGCGACCCGGCTCGCGCGTGGTGGTGCTCGAGAAGGCCGACGACGTCGGCGTCGGGCAGACCGGCCACAACTCCGGGGTGATCCACGCGGGCCTGTACTACCGGCCCGGGTCGCTCAAGGCGCGCCTGTGCCGCGCCGGCGAGCGGGCCACCAAGGAGTTCTGCCGCGAGCACGGCATCGAGGTCAAGGAGATCGGCAAGCTGGTCGTGGCCACCGACCACGACGAGAGGGCGCGGCTGGACGCGCTGGCTGCCGGCGCGCGCGAGAACGGCATCGACGTGCGCGACATCGACGTCGCCGAGCTGCGCGAGATGGAACCGAACGTCACGGGGGTGGCGGCGCTGCACTCGCCACGCTCGGCCGTCGTCGACTTCGGGGAGGTCGCCCGGGCCTTGGCCGACGAGGTGACCGAGCTCGGCGGCGAGGTGCGCGTGCGATCCGAGGTCGACCGGATCGCCGAGTCCGAGACCGGCGTCGACGTGTCGCTCGAGCACGGGGAGCGGCTGCGGGCGCTGCGGCTCGTCGCGTGCGCCGGGCTGCAGGCGGACCGGGTCGCGGCAAGCGCGCACGTGCGGACGGACGTGAGGATCGTGCCGTTCAAGGGCGAGTACTACACGCTGCCGGGCCACCGGGAAGGGCTCGTCGAGCGGCTCATCTACCCCGTGCCCGGCGAGGGGCTGCCGTTCCTCGGCGTGCACATCACGCCGACGGTCGACGGGCGGATCCTGCTCGGCCCGAACGCCGTGCTCGCGATGTCGCGGGAGAAGAACACGCGCTTCGGGTTCGACGCCGACGACGTGCGGGACGCCGTGAGCTTCGGCGGGCTGTGGAAGCTCGGCCAGAAGCACTGGCGCACCGGCGCGAAGGAGCTGTGGAACTCGCTCGTCCCGGACGGCTACCTGTCCGAGGTGTCGAAGTACTGCCCGTCGCTGCGCTCGACCGACCTCGTGGGCTACCGGACGGGCGTGCGGGCGCAGGCCCTCCGGCCGGACGGCACGCTCGTGGACGACTTCGAGATCGCCTCGACCCCGCGCCAGGTGCACATGCTCAACGCGCCCTCCCCCGCCGCGACGGCGGCCATCCCCATCGGCGAGGAGCTCGTGGGCCGCGTCTGGGAATGACGGCCGGCGGTGACGGACCGCGTTGCCGCCGCGGCCGTCGTGAGCCAGGCTGGTGGGGTCCCCTCGTCACCGCTGCCGGAGGTCCATCCATGCCGCACAAGGTCCAGGCCGTCGTCTCCCGTTCGAAGGACGCTCCCGTCGAGGTGGTGACGATCGTCGTGCCCGACCCGGGGCCGGGCGAGGTGGTCGTCGACGTCGCCGCCTGCGGGGTGTGCCAGACCGACCACCACTACGTGGTCGGCGGCGTGTCCGACGACTTCCCCTTCCTCCTCGGCCACGAGGCCGCCGGGACGGTCTCGCAGGTCGGCGAGGGCGTCACGCACGTCGAGGTCGGCGACTATGTCGTCCTCAACTGGCGGGCCGTGTGCGGGGACTGCCGCGCGTGCGACCGGGGCGAGCCCTGGTACTGCTTCGCCACCCACAACGCCACGACGAAGATGACGCTCGAGGACGGCACCGAGCTCACCCCGGCGCTCGGCATCGGGGCGTTCGCGGACAAGACGCTCGTGGCGCAGGGCCAGTGCACCAAGGTCGACCCCGCCGCCCGGCCGGAGGCCGCCGGGCTCGTGGGCTGCGGCGTCATGGCCGGCGCCGGCGCCGTGCTCAACACGGGGAAGCTGCGGCGGGGCGAGTCGGTCGCCGTCATCGGCTGCGGTGGCGTCGGGGCGGCCGCGGTGGCGGCCGCGAGGCTGGCGGGGGCGACGACGATCATCGCCGTCGACCTCCAGGAGAAGAAGCTGAGGTGGGCGAGCGAGCTGGGTGCGACCCACACGATCGACGCCGGCAGCGAGGACGTCGTCGAGCGCATCCGGGAGCTGACCGGCGGGTTCGGCGCGGACCTCGTCGTCGACGCCGCGGGCGTGGCCGCGACCTACCGGCAGGCGTTCGAGGCCCGCGACCTGGCGGGCCGCGTGGTGCTCGTGGGCGTGCCCGACCCGGGTACGGAGATCACGCTGCCGCTGGACCAGGTGTTCGGCCGGGGCGGGTCGCTGATGTCCGCCTGGTACGGCGACTGCTTGCCGGAGCGGGACTTCCCGATGCTCATCGACCTGTACCTGCAGGGGCGGTTCGACCTCGACGCGTTCGTCACGGAGACGATCGGCATCGACGACGTCGGGGCGGCGTTCGACACGATGGCTGCCGGGGACGTCCTCCGGTCGGTGGTGGTCCTCGGCGGGGCCGGTTCGACGAACGAGGAGGTCACGGCATGAGCGAGCTGCGGATCGAGACGGTGGTGACGTCGGGGACGTTCACCCTCGACGGCGAGACGTTCGACGTCGACAACAACGTGTACGTCATCGGCGACGACGCCTCGTGCGTGATCATCGACGCCGCGCACGACGCGGCGCCGGTGATCGCGGCGGTCGCCGGCCGGAAGGTGACGGCGATCCTGCTCACCCACGGGCACGACGACCACCTGCACGCGGTCGCCGCCCTGCGCGAGGCGACGGCGGCGCCCACCTACCTGCACCCGGCGGACCGGATGCTGTGGGACGTGACGAACCCGGACCTCCCGCCGGACGAGCAGCTCGTCGACGGCATGGAGCTGGGGGTTGGCGGGGCAGGCTCCGGCTCGGGTTCGAGCTCGGGTGCCGGCTCGGCCGGCGCCGGTGGAGCAGGTGGCCCCGATCGCGCCCGGGTCACCGTGATCCACACGCCGGGCCACTCCCCCGGCTCGTGCTGCTTCCACGTGCCCGAGCTCGGCGTGGTGCTCACCGGGGACACCCTGTTCCAGGGCGGGCCGGGAGCGACCGGCCGCAGCTACTCCGACTTCCCCACGATCATCGACTCGATCCGGGACCGGCTGCTCACGCTGCCGGCCGAGACGCGGGTACTCACCGGGCACGGGGACTCCACGACGATCGGTGCCGAGGCGCCGCAGCTCGAGGAGTGGATCGCGCGCGGGCACTGAGCGACGCGGGCCGCCGGTCGGGGCCGAGGTCGGTCAGACGACCTCGACATCGACGTGCCGGCGGGCAGCCGACGCGAGCCGTCGATCCCGGGTCCAGAGCGGGCAGCCGAGCCGATCGGCGACGACGACGAACGCCGCGTCGTAGCTCGTCATGGTGTCCCGGAGCATCCAGACGCTCGCCCGCAGTCCGGGTGTGCTGGCGTGCCGCCGGATCGCCAGGTCGTCATAGTCCGTGAGCGCGTCCTGGGCGCGAGCCGCGCTGATGTGGCGGCCGAGGGCAAGTCCGCGAAGTGCACCGACGATCTCGTGGTCGATGAGGTCCGGGGCGTGGAGGACCTCGCCGGCCAGGCGCCGGCGCAGGTCAGCGAGTGGTTGCTGAACGAGGGCGTCGGCGATGACGGACGTGTCGACGACGATCATCGACGGTCGCGGTCGTCCCGGACGAGATCCACGGTCGAGACGGTGCTCGACTCCGACCTGGCGTCGACACGGGCGAGCACATCCGCGAGCTCGGGCGTCGCTGCCTCGCGCTCGATGAGGTCTCGGAGATAGGCCGACAGGCTCTGACCGCTCCGTGCAGCGCGCGCCGCCAGCTCGTCGCGCGCCCGGGGGTCGACCCCACGCACCTGAATCAGTATGGATGACATACATCCATTGTGCATCCATCCGTAGCGATGTCCAACGCCAGGCCGACCGGACGTGTCGGTGGTGCGCGGGACCATGCGGCATGGGCATCGCGAGCGACCGTCCGATCCTCGTCCTCGGCGGCACCGGCACGGTCGGTGCGCGCGTCGTCGAACAGCTGCGTGCCACGGGCGTGGTGGCGCGGCCGGTGACGCGCGGAACCGACCCGCCGTTCGACTGGGGCGACCCGGGGACGTGGGACGCGGCGCTGGACGGGGTGCACCGGCTCTACCTCCTCCTGCCCGACGACGGCGAGCTCCCCGGCGGATTCCTCGAGCGCGCGTCGGCCGCCGGCGTGCGGCGGGTGGTCCTGCACTCCGACCGCGGCGTCGACGTGATGTCCGTCGAGCGGCTGCAGCGTGCGGAGGCCGCGGTACGGGGCTCGGGCCTGGAATGGACGATCCTGCGTCCGGACTGGTTCGACCAGAACTTCGAGACGTTCCTCCGGGACGACGTGCTCGCGGGCCGGGTGGCGCTCCCGGTCGGTGACGGCCGCCAGGGCTTCGTCGACGCGGAGGACATCGCGGCGGTCGCGGTCCGCGCGCTGGTCACCGACGACCACCTCGGCGAGGTGCTCGAGCTGACCGGGCCGGAGGCGCTCTCGTTCGGCGAGGCCGCGGCGGCGATCGGGCGCGCGACCGGTCGGAACGTGACGTACGTCGGGGAGCCGGCCGAGTACCGCGAGGCGATGGCGGTGGCCGGCCTGCCGGAGCCGGTGGTCGACGGGATCGTGGCGCAGCTCGCGCCCCTGCGGGCCGCGGGGGACACGACGCCGACGGGCACGGTCGAGCGGGTGCTCGGGAGGCCGGCCCTGGCGTTCGAGGACTACGCCTCGGACGCGGCGAAGCGCGGGGTCTGGGGCGGGGTCGCCCACTAGCGTGGGCGCCGTGAGCGACGTCGAGATCACCGTGCGCGGGTCGCACCGCCGGTTCCACCCCGCCGAGCGCGGCACCGTCCACGCGCGGGCGGACCTCCAGGTGAAGTTCCGCGACTTCGACCGGCTGAGCGCCTGGCTCCGAGAGATGTCGACGGTGACGGGGTTCGTCGTCGACCGCGTGGCCTGGTCCCTCACCGAGGTGCGCAAGGCGGAGCTCGTGCGCGAGGCCCGGGTGGGGGCCGTGACGAACGCCCGGGACAAGGCGGGCGCCTACGCCGCCGCCCTCGGCCTGGCCACCGTCACGCCGCTCGAGGTCGCCGACGCGGGGATGCTCGGCGACGACCGCCGCGCCGAGAACGAGGATGCCGTACCCTTCGCCCGCGCCGCCGCGCTCGGCAGCGCGGGCGAGCCCGACCTCAGGCTCGTCCCCGAGGACATCGAGATCACCGCGAAGGTGGACGCGCGGTTCGTGGCGTCGGGCGGGTGAGCGGGTCCGTTCGGGATCGGCTCCTGTCGGTGGCCCCCAGGTCGGGGTCGGTCGGCCAACGCCCCAGGTCGGGCTCGACCGTCCGAGCCCGACCGCGCTCAGTCCGCCGCGGCCTTGACCGCGAGGACGGGGCACGGGGCGTCGTGGAGGACGGCGTGGGCCGCCGAGCCGAGCACGAGCTTGCCGACCGGGGACCGGGGGCGCAGCCCGATGACGATCATCGTGGCCTCAAGCTCAACCGCGAGCTTCACCAGGTCGTCGCCCGCGAGCCCGTCCGAGGTGCCGTGCCGCACCTCGTGCTCGACCCCGGAGCTCGCGAGCGCCTCCGTCAGGCGGGTCATGTCGGCGTCGTGCGCGTAGCGCGGGTCGGAGAGGCGGTCGCCTCGAGTGGTGTTGAGGACCACGAGGCGCTCGCCGCGCAGCCGCGCCTCCTCCAGGGCGGCGGCGAGCGCTGCCTCCCCCGGCGGCGTGGGGATGTACCCGAGCACGACGGTCATCGGTTCTCTCCTTCGGAGGGTTCGGCAACGGGTGCCGACTCGCCGGCGGCAGGAGCCGCCTGGTCGGCGGCGACCGGCGCAGTCTCGCCGGACATCGCCTCCGCCTCGACCACCGCCTCGAGGCGCTGCTGGCGTCTCTTGAGCCAGAACGACAGCGCGAAGATCACCAGCAGCGCCACGTACACGAACAGCGCGAACCCGGACTGGACGAGCGCGACCGGGTCGCCCTGGGAGATCGACAGCGCGCGGCGCAGGTGTGCCTCGAACATCGGGCCGAGGATGAGCCCGACGACCATGGGTGCCACGGGGTAGCCGTAGCGCCGCATGAAGAACCCGAGCAGGCCGATGATGAGCAGCAGGAGCACGTCGGCGGGCGTGAAGTTCACGGCGAAGGCGCCGAGCCCGGCGAACGTGATGATCCCGGCGTACAGGTAGGGCCTGGGGATCTGCAGGATCTTCACCCACATGCCCACGAGCGGCAGGTTGAGCACGAGCAGCATGAGGTTGCCGATGTACAGCGACGCGATGAGCGTCCACACCAGAGCCGACTGGTTCTCGAACAGCAGCGGGCCGGGCTGGATCTGGTAGCGCTGGAAGGCGGCGAGGATGATGGCGGCGGTCGCCGTCGTCGGGAGCCCGAGGGTGAGCAGCGGGACGAGCACGCCCGCGGCGGCGGCGTTGTTCGCGGACTCCGGGCCGGCGACGCCCTCGATGGCGCCCGTGCCGAAGGCCTTCTTCCGCTCCCCCTTGGCCAGGCGGCGCTCGCTCGCGTAGGAGAGGAACGTCGCGACGTCGGCGCCGCCCGCGGGGATGGTCCCGATGGGGAACCCGATGGCGGTGCCCCGCAGCCAGGGCTTCCAGGATCTGCGCCAGTCGCCCCTCGACATCCAGCTGCGCCAGCCACCGGTCACGGGGATGACCTCGACCGGGCCCTTCCGCAGGCGGGAGGCCACGTGGAAGGCCTCGCCGACGGCGAAGAGCCCGACGGCGACGAGCACGACGTCGATGCCGTCGACGAGCTCGGGGATGCCGAGCGTGTACCGCTGCTGCGCGGAGATCGCGTCGACGCCGATGAGCCCGATGAACAGGCCCAGGCCGAGCGAGACCATGCCGCGCGTGACCGAGGAGCCCAGCAGCGCGCCGACGGTGAGGAAGGCGAGCACCATGAGCGCGACGTAGTCCGCGGAGGAGAGCTTGACCGCGAAGCGGGCCGCGACGGGCGCGACGAAAGTGAGGCCGACGGTGGCGACGGTTCCCGCGATGAAGGAGCCGATGGCGGCCGTCGCGAGGGCGGCGGCGCCCCGGCCGGCCCTGGCCATCTTGTGGCCCTCCAGGGCGGTGACGATCGAGGCCGACTCCCCCGGTGTGTTGAGCAGGATCGACGTGGTCGACCCGCCGTACATGCCGCCGTAGTAGATGCCGGCGAACATGATGAACGCGGCGGTCGGCTCGAGCGTGTAGGTGAGCGGGAGCAGCAGCGCGACGGTCATCGCGGGGCCGATGCCCGGCAGGACGCCGACGGCGGTCCCGACGAACACGCCGAGCAGCGCGTAGAGCAGGAAGATGGGCTGCATCGCAGCCCCGAAGCCCTCGATGAGCAGCGCGAGGTTATCCACGGAAGATCGCCACCTCCTCCAGGAGCGGGCCCGCGGGCAGCGAGATGCCCAGCCCGCCGGCCATGGCGATCTGGATGATGAGCGCCATCGCGAGGCCGGTGAGGATGGCCCGCCAGATCGGCCGGCTGCCGAGCGTGATGGCCGTGCCGGCGAACAGCATGGTCGCGGCGATCGGCCAGCCGAGCGGCGAGATGAGCAGGATGTGCACGACGACGACGGCCACGAGGATGCCGACCGTCAGCCAGTCGGTGCCGGACGTGGGGTCGATGTCCTCGCTGTCCTCGGTGTCGCCGCGCCTGCCGCGCAGGAGGGTCGCCAGGACGCCGAGGCCGGCCAGGACGAGCAGCCCGCCCACGAGGTAGGGCATGGTCCGCGGCCCCATGGCGCCCGAGGTGATCGGGACGTTGATGTTGCCGGCGTCGAGCAGGACGTACCCGCCCAGGGCCACGACCGCGACGGCGAAGACGAGCTCGCCGACGGGCGCACGCCGGGCCGCCGCCGGCTTCGTGCCGGCGGCGGCGGGTGTGGTGGGCGCCGTCATGTCAGACGAGCCCGATGTCCTCGAGCGTCTGCCGGACCGACTCGATGTCCTCCTCGAGGAAGGCGGCGAACTCGTCGCCGGCGAGGAAGGCGTCGTCCCAGTTGTTGGCCTCGAGCGCCGAGGCCCACGACTCGGAGCCGTGCATCTCGGTGACGAGCTGGGTGAGCGCCTCGGCCTGGTCGTCCTCGATGTTGCCGGGCGCGACCACGCCGCGCCAGTTGGTCAGCACGAGGTCGACGTCCTGGTCGGTGAGGGTGGGCGTGTCCGGCAGGGCGGGCGAGGGTTCCTCGCTGGAGACCGCGAGCGCCCTCAGGGTGCCGGCGTTGACCTGCTCGGCGTACTCGGCGACCCCGGAGATGCCGGCGTCGACGTTGTTGCCGAGCAGCGCCGCGAGGGACTCCCCGCCGCCGGAGTAGGGGATGTAGTTGAGCGAGCTCGCCACGTCGGCGGGGTCCATCCCAGCCTCGGTGAGCAGCTGGGCCGCGAGGATGTGGTCGACACCGCCGGCGGACCCGCCGGTCACCGACACGTCCTGGCCGTTGGCGATGATGTCGTCGGTGAGGTCCTGGATCGTCTCGTACTCGGACTCCGCCGGGACCACGACGACGAGCGGCTCCTCGGTCAACCGCGCGATCGGGGTGACGTCGTCGAGGGTGGTCTGTGACTGGTTGGTCTCGATCGCGCCGACCATGACGTAGCCCATCACCATGAGGGTGTCCGGGTTCGTGGCGGTGGCGAGCTGGGCGAGGCCGACGGTCCCGCCGGCACCGCCGACGTTGACGACCTGGGCGTCGCCGACGATGTCGTTGTCCTGCAGCTCGGACTGCATGGTGCGGCCGGTCTGGTCCCAGCCACCACCCGGGTCGGCGGGGACGATGATCTCGACGCTGTCGATCGAGACCTCCCCGTCCTCGGAGCCCTCGCTGTCCGAGCAGGCGGTGAGAACGAGCGCGGCGGCGGCGCCGACGGCCAGGGCGGTGGTCGTACGTCGCGCGGATCGACGCGCGGTGGGGCGTGCGGACATGAGGCTCCTCCTTGAGCTGATCAGGTGCCGCGAAGTTAGGACCTTGGTCCCGGGCCGGAGAAGTCTTCGGCCGTAGTGGTCGCAGAGGTCGTTGCGGTCGTTCCGGTCGTTTCGGTCACGCTCATGGCGGGGGGTGCGGCGCGGCGGGCGTGGCACGCTGGGCGCATGCGCCGGCCGATGTCGCTGCGGCGACAGCTCCTCCTGCTCCAGGCGGCGATCGTGGTGATCACGATCGGCACCGTGGGGCTGGTCGCGATGCGCATGCAGGAGTCCCAGATCCGGGACTCCTACGAGCAACGGATGGTCGGCGTGGCCCAGTCGGTCGCGACGCTGCCGTCCGTCGTCGAGGCCTACGAGGACCCGGACCCGTCGGCGGTCATCCAGCCGATCGCGGAGCTCATCCGTGAGGCGTCGGGCGTGACGTACGTGGTCGTCACCGACGCCGAGGGCATCCGGTACTCGCATCCCAACGTCGAGAACATCGGGCAGATGGTGTCCACCGACCCGAGCGAGCCTTTGTCCGGCCGCGTGTACGTGGGCACGCAGACCGGCACGATGGGCGAGTCGTGGCGGGTGAAGGTCCCGATCTGGGCCGGTGGCGAGGTCATCGGCTCGGTGTCCGTCGGCACCCTGGAGGAGACGCTGCGCGCCGAGCTCATGGACGACCTGCCGCCCCTGTTCGGCTGGCTGCTCGGCGCGGGACTCGTCGGCACGCTGGGGGCGGTCTACATCTCCCGGTTGGTGTGGCGGCGCATCTACCGGATGGAGCCCGAGGAGATCGCCTCCCTGCGCGATGTCCGCGAGGCCATGCTCCACGGCCTGGGCGAGGGCATGGTCGCGGTCGACGAGCATGACCGGATCGCGCTGGCCAACGACCAGGCGCGGCGGATGCTCGACCTGCCCGAGGACTGCATCGGGAAGCCGGCGGGCGACGTGCTCGCACCGGCGCTGACGGAGATCCTCGCCGGGCCTGACGAGGTGCGGGACACGCTCGTGCTGGTGGGCGAGCAGATCCTGTTCGTCCGGGTGGACCGCGCGGAGGTAGATGACCGGCAGGTGGGCTCGGTGCTGCTCCTGCGCGACCGGACGGAGATCTACGCGCTCGTTCGGGACCTCGACGGCGCGCGGGACCTCACGCAGGCACTGCGGGCGCAGGCCCACGAGTTCGCCAACCACATGCACGTGGTCTCCGGCCTCATCGAGCTCGGGCGCGAGGACGAGGCGGTCGAGTTCATCGCTCGGACCGGCCGCTCGGGCGTCGTCGGCATGTTCGGCTCGCTGCCCGGCGTCACGGACCCGGCGGTCGGGGCGCTCCTCCTGGCCAAGACCGCGATCGCCCACGAACGAGGGGTGAGCGTGCGGACCGATCCCGAGGCGCGGATCGAGCCGGACGGCACCACGGACGTCGTCACCATCCTCGGCAACCTCATCGACAACGCGATCGACGCCGCAGGCAGCGGCGGGACCGTCGAGGTCTCTGCACGCCGCGTGGACGGGCGGGCCGTGCTGACGGTTGGCGACGACGGGCCGGGCATCCCGGTCGAGCGACGCCAGCACGTGTTCGAGGCCGGGGTCTCGACCAAGGACGGGGCACGCTCGCGCGGTATTGGCCTCACGCTCGTGCGGCAGGTCGTCGACCGGCGCGGCGGGACGATCCAGGTGGGCGACTCCGAGACCGGGGGCGCATCTGTCGAGGTGGAGCTTCCCGCGGCGCGGTTCTCGGCCGAGGAATCGCCGGGCGTGCAGTCTGCGGAGAAGCTCCCTGGCACCAGCACGCACCTGGCCGGGGTGGCAGTCTCTGAGACGCAGTCCGCAACGATGGCGGGCCGGGCCGAGGCAGGAGCCGCCAGGTGAACGTGGAGAACGTGCGCGTGCTCGTGGTGGATGACGACTTCGCCGTCGCCGGCCTGCACCGCAGCTTCGTCGAGTCGACGCCCGGCTTCGAGGTCGCCGGCGTGGCGGCCACCGGCGCCGAGGCGCTGATGGAGGCCGAGCGGCTGGCACCCGATCTCGTGCTGCTCGACATCTACCTGCCGGACATCACCGGGCTCGAGGTGCTGCGGCGGCTGCGGGCTCAGCAGGAGGTCGACGTCGTGGTCATCACGGCGGCGCGCGAGGTCGAAACCGTGCGGTCGGCGATGTCCGGCGGGGTGCTGCACTACCTCATCAAGCCATTCACGCGGGCGGACCTCGCGGCTCGGCTCGACGACTACCTCCGCCGACGCCGCATGGTCAGCGAGCAGCCCTCGGAACCGCTGAGCCAGGAGCAGGTCGACCGGTTGCTGGGCGGGACGCGGTCCGCGCGGACGCGCGCGGGTGATCGGGCGGTCCTGCCGAAGGGCCTCGCCGCACGGACGATGGAGATGGTCACCGAGGCCCTGCGGGCGAGCGACGAGCCGCTGTCCGCCGAGGAGCTGGCCGACCGGGTCGGGATGTCCCGGGTGTCGGCGCGCAGGTACCTCGAGCACCTCGTGGCGACGGAGCAGGCCGAGGTACGACCGAGGTTCGGTGGGTCCGGGCGGCCGCAGCATCTGTATGAGGCGACGGGGTGACCAGCCACAGAATTGATGGCGTGAACTCTCAACTCAGCCACTGCTGCAACCTGTGCGGTCCATCTGCAGTCCACTTGATCATTCAGTGACCGCGGATCGATGAGGCTACACACCAGCAGGTGGAGGACCGCACGAGGCCGGTGTATGACCAACCAACCAAGATCGCACAGTCCACATCTGAGCGAACGGAACATCGCACGCACGCGGAATGTCAGACTCTTGACATGGAGGACGGACTCTACGAATCGCTCGGTACCCGTCGACTTCGCGACGAAATTGCGCACCTGGACGCAGCGCATGTCACGTGGGAGGACGTTGAGGAAGCGGAACGGCCGCAGGTACTTGCTCGACACCTCGGTGCGCTGGTCGAGCACGCCCTACGGTCTGCGAGGGGTGACGAGCGCAACAAGCTGGCCAACCGACTCATTGAGGCGATTGACCCGAGCGAAATCGTGGACGATCCTCCGCGCCAACTCCATTACCTCCAGCGGTTCCAGGCTCACACGAGTCCCGCCACCCCATCTCGCCCGACGACACCGCTCAGCGATGCCGCACTTCTCACTAATGTGCGCGGCGAGCCGAGCCTCGGCGCGGAGTTGCGAGCTGAGCTGGCTTCGGCCGATCAAGTCGACCTGCTCTGCGCATTCGTCAAATGGCACGGACTCCGCGTCATCGAGGACCACCTCCGTGAACTACGGGACCGGGGGGTGAGGTTTCGAGTCATCACAACGACCTATATGGGGGCCACCGAACGACGAGCGATCGATCGTCTCGTGGAACACTTCGGCGCCGAGGTCCGAATCCACTTTGACGAAGCAAAGACCCGGCTCCACGCGAAAGCGTGGATGTTCCATCGAAAGTCAAAGTTCGACACTGCATACGTCGGGTCGTCAAATCTATCTCGCAGCGCGCTACTCGACGGTCTGGAGTGGAACGTCCGACTTTCCAACGTTGCCACACCACACCTTCTACAGAAGTTTAGTGGCACATTCGAAACCTATTGGAACGACCCGACATTTAGACCCTACGACCCCGACGATGAATCTCAACGAGACCAACTCGATCACGCACTTGCAGTCGCAGGAGGCCGTTCCGGCTCCCGCGACCAACACATTGACCTGTCGGGCCTCGATGTCAGGCCCTACGCTTTTCAGCAACACATGCTCGACGCCCTGGCGGCCGAACGTGGACTACATAACCGGCACCGAAACCTCGTGGTCGCGGCGACGGGAACAGGCAAGACTGTAGTCGCCGCCCTCGATTATCGTCGTTTAGCCAACACGACAACACGAGAGTATCCGAGCCTTCTCTTTGTCGCCCATCGACAGGAAATCCTCGAACAGTCACGTCGCACATACCAAGAGGTGCTCTCGGATCCGAAGTTTGGAGAACTGTACGTTGCAGGAAATCGCCCCGGACGATGGAGACATGTCTTCGCGAGCGTTCAGTCACTTCGCTCGGCTGACATCCAGACGATTCCACGCGACGCATTCGACATTGTCGTCATCGACGAGTTCCACCACGCTGCAGCGAAAAGCTACACGGCACTTCTGGAACACCTCGAACCACGGGAACTCCTAGGGCTCACCGCCACACCTGAACGCGCAGACGGGTTCGACGTTCGTGCGTTCTTTGACGGTCGAACAGCAGCCGAATTGAGGCTATGGGAAGCGTTAGACGCCGGCATACTTTCGCCGTTTCATTACTTCATGTGCTTTGATGGCACCGACTTGCGCGAAGTTCCGTGGACCCGCGGCCACTACGATCAAACACAGCTCGAGAACCTGCTCACCGGCAACGACTCAAGAAGCCGGGTAATCCTGCGGGAACTCTACGACAAAATTCTCGACGTCCATTCGATGCGCGCTCTTGGGTTTTGTGTGGGCGTACACCACGCCCACTATATGGCACGAGTATTCTCCGATCAGGGGATCAATGCGGTGGCATTAGATGGCAGCACGCCCGACAACGAGCGCAAGAACGCCATAAAGGGCCTGCGTAACGGTGACTTGAACATCATCTTCACGGCCGACTTGTTCAATGAAGGCATTGACATACCGGACGTCGACACGATTCTGTTTCTTCGGCCTACGAGCAGTGCAACCATTTTCCTCCAACAGCTCGGCCGGGGGCTTCGCCAGCGACCTGAAAAGCCAGTTCTCACGGTCCTCGACTTTGTCGGCAATCAGCGCGACGAGTTCAGATTTGACCTGAAACTGCAGGCATTAACAGGCCGTTCGCAGCGTCGGCTTGAGCGAGACCTCGAGGACGGGTTCCCCTTCCTCCCTGCCGGGAGTCAAATAGTACTCGATCACCAAGCTCAGGAAATTGTGCTCCAGAGCCTTAAATCTCAGATCAATGCTCGTTGGCCACATCTCGTCGCGCAACTACGAGCGCTGGATTCAACGGTTGACCTTCCCGAATTTTTGGATCGCACTGGGTACAGCTTGGCAAGTGTTCTCCGAAAGGGGACGCGCTCGTGGACTGAACTGCGCAGAGAAGCCGGTCACCTTGAGGTAGAACCAACTGAGCACGAATCCTCGCTCGCCAGGCGAATCCGGGCATTCGCGCACATCGATGATCCGATTCGACATGATGGCTATTTGAGAATCCTCCGCGCAATAATTACCGGCGAATCGGCCCCCGTTGACGACACTCTCGCCGAGATGCTCTTCTTCTCAATATGGCCCGGTGGAGGCGGGTACTCAAGCGCTCAGAACGGGCTCCGCACGCTCGAAGCCGAGCCCGAGCTGGTCAACGAGCTAAGCACCGTAATCGAGCTCGCCTACGAAGCTGCGCGCCGTCCCGTGGAACGTGCACCTGGTGATCTAGCTACGCTTCCCCTTCACGTCCATGCTCGCTATCAACGCGAGGAAGTTCTTGTGGCGCTAGGGTACTCGTCTCTTGCACGCAAGCCTAACTCATTCCGCGAAGGCGTGCTTTACGAGCCCAACCGCAACATTGATGCGTTTTTTGTTACGCTCAACAAGACTGAAGAACGATACTCACCTACAACGATGTATCGCGATTTTCCAATTAGTCGCGAGTTGTTCCACTGGGAAAGCCAGTCGACCACGAGCGTCAATTCACCAACCGGCACCAGATACATCTCTGGCTCGAGCACTGTGCTTCTATTCGTTCGCGAGGAGGGTCAGGACGAGTTCGGAACGAGTCCATACATGTACCTGGGCCCTGCAACCTATGTTTCACATTCTGGCGACCGACCTATCGCAATAACCTGGCGCCTCGAAGTTCCTATGCCTGCGGACATGTTCGCGTCGACCACCGTGGCGGCGAGTTGACTCGTCGCCCTCACACGTGCGCGATGTACCCCGCCAGCAGCGCCTGGATGACGAACAGGTCCACCCCGCGCCCCAGCTTGCGCACGTAGGGGTCCGCCTGGCTGCTCACCCAGAACTTCAGCTCGCCGTCGAGGTCCGCCGTGCCGGCGGTCTCGAGGGAGAACTGGGTGATCGCCCGGTAGGGCACCGAGTGGTAGTCGACCTTCGAGCCCGTCACGCCCTGCACGTCGATGAGGATCACCCGGTAGTTGGTGAACATGAACCGGTCACGGATGGTCTTGTACCCGAGCTCGAACTTCTCGCCGTGGGCGAGGATCCGGCCCCAGTTCTCGTCCATCTCAGCCATGTCCATGACCGACGCGTTGTCGATGATCCGTCCGACCGCCACAGCACCCTCCCTCGTCCTCGGGCGCCGGGTGGCGGCCCTGCCTCACATCCTTGCGCGGCGCGCGTCACGAGTGGTGGACAGCCTCCGACCGCTCGTCACACCCCGGGCGCGACGACCTCACCCCCGCCGGCCCGCATCGCGGCGGCCAGCCCGTCCGGCGGCGGCTGGTCGGTGACGAGGCCGTTGACGTCGAACCACTCCCCGATCGCGTACCGGCCGACCACGCCGTGCTTGGAGGAGTCCGCCAGGATGTAGGACCGCTCGCTGTTGCGGGCCACCGTCCGCTTGACCTCCACGTCGTCGAAGTCGAAGTCCGTCGGTCCCGCCGCGGCGTCCACGCCGCCGCAGGAGATGAGCGCAAGGTCGAAGTGCATCTGCCGGATGAACGTGTGCGTCGCCGTCCCGGACAGCGACCACTCCCCGCGCCGCAGCCGCCCCGGCGCGAGCACGAGCTCCGCTCCGGTCCCGCGCGCGATCTCGTTGGCCACGAGCAGGGAGTGGGTGACGATCGTGCCCTCGAAAGACGGCGCGAGCGCCGCGGCGACCGCCTGAGCGGTCGTCCCGACGTCGAGGAACAGCGACTGTCCCGGCCGCACCAGCCCGCGCACCAGCTCCCCCACCACCCGCTTCTCCTCCTCGCGGATCGCGGAGCGCTGGTCGAACGACGGCTCGCTGCTCCGCTGCCGCGTCACCGTCACGGCGCCGCCGTACACCCGCCGGAGCAACCCCTCCCGCTCGAGGTGCACGAGGTCCCTGCGCACCGTCTCAACCGAGACCCGCAGCGCACGCGAGAGCTCGAGGGTCGACACGGACGCCTGCGACCGGAGCGCCCGCAAGATGTGCCGGTACCGCTGCTGGACGAGCACGCCCACCTCCATCCCAAACCCACAACATTCCACACCGGTTGCCCGCAGGTCCACATCGGGCGAGGCTCTCAGCAGTGCCCGCTCCCGGGCGCACGGGACGAACCGGACGGCACCGTCCGGACCGCAACGACACGAAGGGTTGCATCGTGGCAATTCTGGCCCTGGACCAGGGCACCTCAGGATCGAAGGCGATCGTCGTCGACGCCGACGGCATCCACGCCGTCGTCGAGATCCCCATCCACCCGGCCTACCTCCCCGGCGGCGCCGTCGAGCAGGACCCCGAGGAGCTCTACGCCTCGGTCGTCGAAGCCGGCAGGCAGGCCGTGGAGCAGGCCGGGAAGACCATCGACGGCGTCTCCCTGGCCAACCAGGGCGAGACCGTCCTCGCCTGGGACCCCGAGACCGGGGACCCGCTCACCACGTGCGTCGTGTGGCAGGACCGCCGCGCCGAGGTGGTCGTCGACCGCCTGCGCGAGCACGCCGAGGACATCCACGCCCGCACCGGCCTCGTGCTCGACTGCTACTTCACCGCGCCCAAGCTCACGTGGGTCCGGGAGAACCTCACCCGCGACGGCGTCGTCACCACCACCGACACGTGGATGCTCCACCGCCTGACCGGCGAGTTCGTCACCGACGTCTCCACCGCGTCGCGCTCGCTCCTCGTCGACGTCGACACCGGCGAGTGGGATCCCCACCTCGTCAATATCTTCGGCCTGACGGGCGAGCGCCTCCCCCGCATCGCCGCCTGCGACGAGATCGTCGGCACCACCACCGTCTTCGGCGGCGAGGTCCCCGTCGGCGGCCTCATCGTCGACCAGCAGGCGGCCCTGCTCGCCGAGGGCTGCCTCGAGCGCGGGCAGGCCAAGTGCACGTACGGCACCGGCGCCTTCATCCTCGTCAACATGGGCGAGACCGCGCCCCGCTTCGACAACGGGCTCACCACCTCGGTGGCCTGGCGCCTGCGCGGCCGCACCACCTACTGCTCCGACGGCCAGGTCTACACCGCCGCCTCCGCGGTGCGCTGGATGGAGGAGCTCGGCGTCATCACCGGCCCCGAGGAGATGGACGAGATCGCCGCCGACGACGCGGGCGGGGTCCTCTGCGCGCCCTCCTTCGCCGGCCTGGCCGCACCGTGGTGGAAGCCCGAGGCGGGGGCGTTCGTCGTCGGGATGACGCTGTCCACCGGGAAGCCCCAGATTGTGCGCGCCGTCCTCGACGGCATCGCCGCCCAGATCGCGGAGCTCGCCGACCTCACGCACACCGAGCTCGGTGCACCACTGACCCGGCTCCGCGTCGACGGCGGACTGACGAGGTCCGTGCGGCTCATGCAGGCGCAGGCCGACATGCTCCAGGCGCCGGTCGACACCTACCCCTCCGCGCACGCCACCGCGCTCGGCACGGCGGCCTGCATGCGGCTCGCGCTGGACCCCGACCTCGCCGTCGAGGACGCCCCGTTCGCCTGGGAGGCCGAGGCCTCCTACGTCCCGCAGCGCAGCGCCGAGGACGTCACCGAGTTCCGCGCCGCGTGGCGCACCGCCGTCGAGACCACGATGGGGCTCTGAACCGTGAGCGAGACCGTGTACGACGTCGCGGTGATCGGAGCCGGCGTCGTCGGTGCCGCGATCGCCCGCCGGCTCGCCGGCACGACCGGTTCGGTCGTGATCATCGACGCCCGTGACGACGTCGGCGAGGGCACCACCAAGGCCAACACCGCCCTGCTGCACACGGGATTCGACGCCACGCCCGGCACCCTCGAGGCCCGCCTCGTCGCCCGCGGCTACGCGCTCCTCACCGACTACTGCGCCCGGGCGAACATCGGGCTGCGGAGGACCGGCGCGGTGCTCGTGGCCTGGGACGAGGAGCAGGCCGAGTCCCTGACCGGCCTCCAGGCGAAGGCGGAGGCCAACGGCTACCACGCCACCGAGATCATCGGCGCGGACGAGGTCTACGCCCGCATCCCGAGCCTCGGCCCGGGCGTCACCGGCGGGCTCACCGTGCCCGACGAGGCGGTCATCGACGCCTGGTCCGTCCCCCTCGCGTTCGCCACCGAGGCCCTCGCCCGCGGCGCGACGTTCCTGCGCGAGCACCGCGTGGCCTCGGTCGAGGTCGGTCCCGCCACGACGACGATCCGCACCGACCGCGGCGACGTCACCGCGCGATGGGTCGTCAACGCCGCCGGTCTCGGCGCGGACGCCGTCGACGCGATGCTCGGGCACGACCGCCTCGACGTCCACCCCCGCAAGGGCGAGCTGCTCGTCTACGACAAGCTCGCCGCGCCGCTGGTGGACACGATCGTGCTCGCGGCCCCGTCGAAGGCCGGCAAGGGCGTGCTCGTCAGCCCGACGATCTTCGGCAACGTCATGCTCGGCCCCACCGCCGAGGACATGACGGACAAGGCCGACACCTCCACCAGCGAGGACGGGTTCGAGTTCCTCCTGGACAAGGGCCGGCGGATCATGCCCGCCCTGCTCGAGGAGGAGGTCACCGCCTCCTACGCCGGCCTGCGGGCGGCGAACAACCAGTCGGACTACCTGATCGACGTCGACGCCGAGCAGCGCTACGTGATCGCCGCAGCGATCCGGTCGACCGGGCTGACCTCCGCACCGGCCGTCGCCGAGCACGTGGTCGAGCTCCTCACGGACGCGGGGGCGGACCTCGACCTCGAGGAACGGGCCGGCCTGCCGGAGCCGCCGGTGATGCCGCCGCTGGGCGAGCACCAGCTGCGCCCCTTCGCCGACGAGGAGCGGATCGCCCGCGACCCGGACTACGGCACGGTCGTCTGCTTCTGCGAGCGCGTGACCCGCGGCGAGATCCGCGACGCCATGACGTCCGGCGTCCCGCCGTGCAGCCTCCAGGGGCTGCGCCGGCGCACGCGGGCGATGAACGGGCGCTGCCAGGGCTTCTACTGCGGCGCCGAGGTCCAGCGACTGTTCGACACCCACCATGCGTGCGGCACCGACCGCGGGAGCGGCACCGACCACGCGTGCGGCACCGACCGGGGGGCCCGGGGCGACCATCCGTGCGAGACCCGGTCAGAGCACCACACGGAGGCCGACGATGCCTGAGCTCCTCACCCCGACGGTCGCCGTGATCGGCGGCGGCCCGGGCGGCCTCTCCGCGGCCGCCCGGCTGGCCCCCGAGCTCGACCAGGTCCTCGTCCTGGAACGCGAGCAGCAGGCCGGCGGCATCCCCCGCCACTCCGACCACCCCGGCTACGGCATCCGCGACCGGAAGCGGTTCATGTCCGGCCCGGCGTACGCCCGGGCGCTCGAGGCCGACGCCCGCGCGGCCGGCGCCCAGATCCTCACCGGCTGGACCGTCACGGGCTGGGCGGACGAGGACACCCTCGCGGTCACCACCCCCCGCGGCCTCCTCCACGTGCGTCCCGACGCGTTCTGTTTCGCCACCGGCGCCCGCGAGCGCCCCCGCACGGCGCGGCTCGTCCCGGGCACGCGGCCCGCCGGCGTGCTGACGACCGGTCAGCTGCAGAACCTCGTCCACGTCCACCACCAGGAAGTGGGCCGGCGGGCCGTCGTCGTCGGTGCCGGGCTCGTCAGCTGGTCGGCAGTGATGACCCTCGCCGAGGCCGGCTGCGCGACCGAGGCGCTGGTCTCCGAGCACCCCGTCGGCGAGTCGTACGCCCTGTTCCGCGTCCCGGGGAAGGCCCTGTTCCGCACCCGGGTCGAGACGACGTCGAGGGTCGTGGCCATCCACGGGCGGACGCGCGTGACGGGTGTCGAGATCGAGGACACCCGCACCGGGAACCGCCGGACGATCGACTGCGACACGGTCGTGTTCACCGGCGACTGGATCCCGGACCACGAGCTCCTCCGGTCGGCCGGCGTCGAGATCGACCCGGCCAGCGGAGCGCCGGTGGTGGACGCGGCGATGCGCACCTCCAAGGAGCGCGTGTTCGCCGTCGGGAACCTCAACCACCCCGTCGACACCGCCGACGTCGTCGCGCTCGCCGGCACCCACGCGGGCGAACGGATCCTCGAGCACCTGGCCGGGCGGCCGGCGCCCGAGGCGAGCGTCCGCCTCATGGCGGAGGACCCGATCCGGTGGGTCTCGCCGTCGAGGTGGGCACCCGGCGGGCCGGCCCCCGCCCGGAACCGGCTCGTGTGCTGGATGGACCGGCTCGTCACGCGGCCCGTGGTCACCGTGCGGCAGGGCGGACGGGTGCTCGCGCGTCGGCGGCTCCCGTGGCCGGCGGCGCCCGGGCGGACGTTCCGGATCCCCTCGGGCGTGCTCGACGGCGTCACCGCCGACGGCGGGGAGGTCCGGCTCTCGGTCGACTGAGACGGAGGACGGCGCGGCCGCGTGGGACCGGACGACGGCGGACGGGCTGGACGACGAGGCGCGGCAATGGAGGGGACGTAGGCCCGGAACCCGCCCGGCGTGGCCGCCGACACCCGGGACTCCCGTCGACCGATGTCGGCGAGCGTGCGCATGATGGACCCGTGCACGAACCCGGTTCCTCCCCCACGCCCCCCGACCGCGAGCCCCCCGCCGACATCAACACCTGGACGGTCGACCCCGACGCCATGGCGCTGTACCAGGCGACCGTCGAGGCGCGGGCGATCACCTTCGGCAGCGGCCAGCACTTCTCGGGCTCGCTCGCCGCGGTCCACCTCACCCCGCCCGTGATCGTCCTCGTCGACGACCCGCTCGCCCAGGCCGCCGAGGTCCTCGACCGCGCGGCGCTCATGGCGGCGGAGTGGGACGACGATGACGAGGACGACGAGGAGTGGGAGGTCGTCGTCATCGAGGAGTGGGACTGGGACGACGACGACCTCGACGAGTGAGCGGCTATCCGTCCGACGAGTGAGGGGATTCTTGCTCACTGGTGAGGACGGTTTGGCCTCGCGTACACGCGCGAACCGGCCCGGCACCGCGGAAGAGTTTCCTCCCGGGAGAGACCTGACGATCACACCGATATTTGCAGCTCTGTTACCGATCACACCGATATCGACAGCCCTGCGCAGAAACGAACAACCCTCTCCCCTGCGGCCGGGCCGCATCGAGAGCCTCCGTCACGAGCAGCCGGCACGAGCGGATGGGCCGGTCGCGTCGAGACTGCGTTCCAAGCGGAGCGGCCACCACCCCAGGCACGACCTCGGCATGCGTGCCACGCACGAGAGCGCCCACCACTACGGCACGATCCCGACGTCGGGCACCCCGGTGTCGACGCGCCAGCGCCCTCCCACCGGCGGACCAGCTGGAGTCCGCTCGCTCGTCGGGGAAAAGTCCCCTCACTCGTCGGGGAAAAGTCCCCTCACTCGTCAGAAGGAGGCGCTCCCGGAGCGGCCAGCCGCGAAGATCCGCGTCACCGTCGATGCGGCCCGCCGGAGGTTCGCGCCGCCCTCGGCGAGCGCCGTGGGCAGGTCCGTCACGCCGGGCACGATCGGCACGAGCGCGGTGACCCCGTGGTCGAGCAGCACGGCGGCGTCGTCGGCGACCCGCCCGGCGAGCACCACGCACGGCACCCCCGCCCGCGCGGCGACGGCCGCCACCCCGGCGGGCGTCTTGCCGGACAGCGTCTGCGCGTCGACCGAGCCCTCGCCGGTGAGGACGAGGTCGGCCCCCGCCACTGCCTCCTCGAGCCCGACCGTCTCGACCACCAGCTCCACCCCGGGCCGCATCCGCGCCCCGAGGAACCCGATGAGCGCGTAGCCCAGGCCGCCCGCGGCGCCGGCACCAGGCTCGTGCGCGGCCCCGCCATCGCCGTCGTGCCCGGCGACCTCGGCCACGCGGGCCAGGATCGCGTCCAGCTCCGTCACGAGCTCCGGGGTCGCACCCTTCTGCGGGCCGAAGACCGCGCTCGCGCCGGACTCCCCCAGCAGGGGGTTCGACACGTCGCAGGCCGCCTGGACCTCGACGCCGGCCATGCGCGGGTCGAGCCCGGACACGTCGATCTCGGCGAGGTGCGCGAGCTCGCGGGGGGTCGTGCCGATCTCCGCCCCGGACGCGTCGAGGAACCGTGCGCCGAGGACGCGGAGCATGCCGGCGCCGGCGTCGTTGGTCGCGGACCCGCCGAGCCCCACGACGATCTCGTCCGCGCCCTCGTCGAGGGCCGCCCGGATCAGCTCGCCGACGCCGGTGGAGTCGGCGCCCATGACGTCCCGCTCGTCGGAGGCGATCATGCCGAGCCCGACGGCGGAGGCCACCTCGAGCACGGCCCGCCGCCCGGCGACGGCGACCTGCCCGGTGGCCTCGCGACCGAGGGCGTCACGGACGGGGACCTCGAGCGTGCGGGCGCCGAGCGCGACGGCGACGGACTCCGTGAAGCCCTCCCCGCCGTCGGACACGGGGAGCTCGCGCACCTCGGCGTCGGGCACGGCGTCCCGGACGCCGGCGGCCATGGCGGCTGCTGCATCGGCGGCGTCAATCGACTCCTTGAACGAGTCGGGGGCGAGGATCACGAGCATGCACGAACTCCTTCGTCCTGGCCGGGCGCCTCCCGACCGGGGTCAGCCTACGGCGCCGCCGAACAGCAGACCGAGGACGTACGTCACCGCGGCCGCGCCGTAACCGATCGCCAGCTGGCGCAGCGCGCGCGGCAGCGGTGCCGAGCCGGACAGCACGCCGACGACGGCGCCCGTCATCAGCAGCGCGATGCCGACGAGCGCGGCGGCCACGGCCACGGCGGCGAGGCCGGTGAGGCCGAAGAGGTAGGGCAGCACGGGGATGATCGCGCCCGAGGCGAAGAACAGGAAGCTCGACGACGCCGCCTGCCAGGCGGTGCCGATCTCCTCGTACGCGGCCTCGTCCGCGCGGGGCGCCTCCTCGCCGCCGGCGACCCGTTCCCCCGCGTGGGCGGCGATGACGGCGCGGGCGTGGGCGTCGGCGTCCTCGACGGACATGCCCCGCGCCCGGTAGAGCAGGGACAGCTCGTTGGCGTCGACGTCGAGCGCCGGCACCACCTGCGCGCTGCGCGTGCTCGGGGTGGAGGACTCGAGCAGCTCGCGCTGGCTGCGCACCGAGACGTACTCCCCGGCGCCCATCGACAGGGCGCCCGCGAGCAGACCGGAGATGCCGGTGGCGAGCACGACCGACGTGCCGACGCCGGTCGCACCGATCCCCAGGACGAGCGCGAGGTTGGAGACCAGTCCGTCGTTCGCGCCGAACACGGCGGCCCGGAAGGTCCCGGACATGCGGGCGCGTCCGCGGGCGGCGAGCGCCCGCACCACCTCGCCGTGGACGCGCTCGTCGGCCGCCATCTGCTCGGTGGCGTCGGCGTCGTCGTCATAGTTCGCCCGCAGCTCGGCGCGCTGGGCGAGCGCGAGGACGAACACCGACCCGAAGCTGCGGGCGAGCCACGCCATGAGGCGGCTGCGCAGCGTGGCCCGGCCGGGCCGCTCGGCATGGGGACCGAGCAGGTCGATCCAGTGCTGCTCGTGGCGCTTCTCCGCCTCGGCGAGACCGAGGAGGATCTCGCGCTCCTCGCCCGACTTGCGCTGGGCGAGGTTCCGGTAGACCGCGCCCTCCGCACGCTCCTCGGCGAGGTTGCGGCGCCAGCGGCGGATCCGTGCGGGATCCGGCGCCCGCGCGGGCACGTCGGGACGGGACATGGTCATCACGATCACCCATTGTGCTCCCGACGCGCCGGACACCTGTTGCGGGTCCGCACGAAGGGTGATGGGCTGGCTCACATGGCCAACACACCTGACAAGATCGTGTACACCGCCACCGCCACCAGCACCGGGGGCCGCACGGGTTCCGGCGTCTCCGAGGACCCCCACCTCGAGCTCACGTTCACCTCCCCGAAGGACATGGGAGGTTCCGGCGAGGGCACCAACCCCGAGCAGCTCTTCGCCCTCGGCTACGGCGCCTGCTTCACGGGCGCCCTCGGCCTGGCCGGCAAGGAGAAGGACGTCGACGTCTCCGAGGCCACCGTCCGCACCAAGGTCGGCTTCGGCCCCGAGGGCGAGTCGTTCGCCCTCACGGTCGAGCACGAGGTCCACATCCCGGGCCTGGGCATTGACGAGGCCCAGACCATCGTGGACCGCACCCACGAGCTGTGCCCCTACTCGAAGGCCACGCGCGGCAACGTGCCCGTGACGGTCACCGCCGTCGACTCGCTCTGAGCCGACCACCAGCTGAGGGAGGGACCGCCGTGCCGGTGACCGTCGAGCGTCACGAGATCGTCGGACGGGCGCCGGACGGCGGGCCCTTCCCCAACAACACCTACCTGGTGGGCGACGAGCGAGAGGTCCTCGTCGTCGACCCGGCGCACGACGCCGACGCCGTGCGCTCCTGCGTGGCCGGGCGCACCGTGGTGGGCCTGGTCCTCACGCACGGGCACTGGGACCACGTCGGTCCCGCCGCCGAGCTCGCCGCGGGGTGGGGTGTCGTCCCGCTGCTGCACCCCGCCGACCGGTTCCTGTGGGAGCAGACGCACCCCGGCGTCCCCACCGGAGATCTCGCCGACGGCCAGGTCATCGAGGTGGCCGGCGCCGAGGTGACCGTGGCGCACACGCCCGGGCACACCCCCGGCGCCTGCTCGTTCCTCGTCCCGGACGCCGCCACGGTGCTCACGGGCGACACCCTGTTCCCGGGCGGCCCCGGCGCCACCCGCTGGGACTACAGCGACTTCGACCAGGTCATCTCCTCGATCCGCGAGCGCCTCGTGACCCTCGACCCGGCCTGGACGGTCGGGCCGGGTCACGGTGACCCGACCACGGTGGGCACCGAGGCCCCCGAGGTCGACGCGTGGGAGTCCCGCGGCTGGTAGCGGGCAGAGCGCCCGTCGCCCGCAACATCGGCGGTCCTCCGCGTCCGGCGGACACGGGGCTCCGGCACCGAGCAGGGGTTCCGACGTCGGGCGGGGGTTCTCCGCCGTCGTGCCCCGGTTGTAGGTTGGCTCACATGTCCTCGGGAGCGCGGTCCATCGACAGCTCGGTCAGCGACGAGAAGGTGCGCGAGGCGACGGGTCGCGCGCGCGAGGAGTGGTTCGCCCTCCTCGACGACGCCGGCGCCACCGACTGGGACCACACCCGCACCGCGACCTGGCTGCGCGAGGAGCACGGCGTCGACGGCTGGTGGGCGCAGGGCGTGACCGTCGCCTACGAGCAGGCCCGCGGTCTGCGGGAGCCCGGCCAGCGGCGCGACGGTGGCTGGGAGGCCTCGGCGTCGAAGACCCTCTACGTGACGGCGCAGAACCTGTGGCCGTACCTGGCCGAGCGGTCGCACCGGTCGGACTGGATCGGTAAGCGCCTCGACGTCACCGGGCAGACCGAACCGACCTCGGTGCGGCTGCGCGACGGCGACGAGCGCATCACGCTGCGCATCGACCCGCTCGAGCCCGGCGCCGACGGCCGGCACAAGGTGCGCCTCGCCGTCCAGCACACCGGGCTCACCTCCGGGGAGCGGATCCCCGAGCTCAAGGCGTCGTGGAAGAAGGCGTTCGCCACGCTCGCCGACCTGCTCTCCGAGAGCTGACCCGAGGGCCGGTCCGCTCACCGGTCAGCGACCGGCGAGGGACCCGACCGGAGGGCCGGACAGGGACCCGACCGGAGGGCCGGCCCGGGACCTGATGTGAGGCGCGGCCGGGACCCGGCCCGTGGGCGAGGTCCCGGCCGCGACCGGGGCGGCGCGCTCCGTCAGCGCAGCGGCCCCTGCCAGGCGCCGGAGAGCGACGCCAGCTCGAACCCGACGGCATGGTTGACGTCGAGCATGTGCCGGTTCTCGGCCGCGTTCCACGTGTGGATCCGCTCCACGTCGGGGAAGCGCTCGAGCAGGGCGAGCTGGTTGACGAGCTTGACGACCGTGCCGAGCCGGCGGCCGCGGTGCTCCTTCATCACGAGCGTCTCGTCCTGCCAGGCGGCGGGGCGGCCGAGCGGGACCGTCAGCTTGGAGAACGCGACGAGCGCCCTGGTGGTGGTGTCCCGCACCGCCGAGACGAGGTAGGTGCGGTGGCCGGACGCCAGGCGGGCGGCCTCGGTGGTCCGGACGCGCTCCGCGTCCCAGGCCTCCTCCTCCCAGTCCAGGCCGCCGAGCGGCACGTCGGTGCTCATCCGGCGCATGAGCTCGGCGATGTGGGCGAGCTCGGCCTCCGGCGTCGCGCCCACCCAGGTGACGATCTCGTCCGTGGGCGCCGTCCAGCCGCGGGCCTGGTCCAGCGCGCCGCGCCACGCGCGCTCCCGACCGGCAACGTGGAGGACCGAGTGCCGTTCGACCTGCTCGAGGACGAGGCCCCGGTCGGTGCAGAACCGGGCGGCGGCGTCGCGCGCGATCGCCCCCTCGCTCCGGGTGGGCCGGATCGGCTCCGCGTCCCCGGCGGGCGGCTCGTGGTCGACCCAGGCCTGGACCACGCTGCGCCCCTCCGCGCGGGCGACGTCCGTGGCCGCGCGCCACAGCGCGTCGCCGATGCCCTGCCCGCGGTGCGCGACCCGGGTGAACAGCTCGACCCCGCAGGTCCGGGTGTTGTCGCGCAGCTCGAGGTCCATCGCGAGGTACCCGAGGACGTCGTGCGCCTCGGGGCCGGGGTCGTCTGCGCCGGAGGCGACCGCGGCCGGCGCCGCGGTCCCGCCCGCGGCCAGCCGCTCGGCGACCGGCCCGGTGGCGGCGACGATCACCACCCGGCGCACCGAGGACTGGTCGGCGTAGGCGCCCAGCCGGGTGGCGGGGTCGCCGAGCAGGTCGGTGTCGCCGAGCCGCTCGAGCAGGTACTCGGCGTCGATGTCGGTCAGGGCCCGGAAGGCGGCCGACGGCGTGGCCCCGGCGGCGATCTCCTCGGCCGCGGGCGCGACGAGGTGGAGCAGGTGGACGCCGGCAGGCAGCCCGTCCGGGCGCACCGTCGGCGCCGTCGTGGCGGGACGGGTCGTCCCCTCGTCGGTGGTCGTCATGCGGGCAAGCGTGGCAGCGCACCGGCTACGGCGCACCGGCTTTTCCGACGTTCGCCCGCAGGGGAGGCGGGTGCGGCGCGGGTGCCGCTTGCCGGTGCGGCGTGGGAGTGCCCGGCTCAGCCGACGGGCTCGACCCGGACGACCAGCGCGCGGTGCGTGGCCTGTCCGACGTCGAAGACCGCGCCCTCGGCCACCCGGTAGCTGGCCTCGTCGACGAGGATGCGGTCGATCGGCGAGCCGAAGAACCAGGGGATGTCCGCGGGCCACGTGGCGACACCGCCGAGGCCGGCCTCGGTCGCGCCGTCGACGCAGCGGCCGAGGTCGCGCGCGGGCGCGTGGTCGACGGTGGCGTTGAGGCCGCCCGCGACCACGACCGGTCCCGAGCCCGTGCGGCACCACGTGAGCGCCTCCCCGACCTCGCGGCGCCAGACGTCCATCGCGTCGGGCCTCGGCGCCGTGGGGTGCACGGCGACGATCGTCGGCCCCACGCCGGAGACGGGTCGCAGGGCGAACGCCTCGGCGGTGGGCTCGGCGTCGACCGGCACGTAGCCGCCGAGGGAGTCGGCGAGGAGCACCGCCGTCGCCCCACGGTCCTCGGTGGCGGAGCCCGCGCCGTAGGCCGTGAACGGGTGGCCGGACCCGGTGAGCTCGGTCGCGAGCGCCGTCGCGTCCGCGTCGAGCATCTCGGGCAGGACGACGACGTCGACGCCCTGCTCGACGATCGGTGTGGCGAGATCGGACCCCGCGACGTCGCCCTCCTCCATGTTGACGGTGAGGATCGTCAGCGCGGCGTCGGGCGCCGCGGCCGTGTCGTCGGTGCGGCTGATCGAGGTCGCGGCCGACGTGCCGCGGTCGAACATGATGGCGAGGTGACCGACCGCCACGAGCAGGAAGACGCCGCCGAGCACCATGATCGCCGCGCCGGCCCGGATGAGCTGCCGGCGGACGAGGCCGATGACGAGGAAGACGATGCCGAGCACGGCGAGGGTGAGCACGAGCCAGCCCTTGAGGGCCACGACCTGAGCCACCGGCGTGACGCCGGAGATCCCGTCCAGGGGCGGGACGATCGCACCCGGGAGCTCGGGATCGAGCGTGAGGGCGGCGAGCAGCCCCACGACGGCGACGACGACCCAGATGACGATGCGCACGGATCCAGTGTCCCGCACGTGCGTCGGCGGGCCCGCAGGCCGGGGGTCTCGAACCGGTCACGCCCCCGGTCGGCGAGAGTGCGGCTCCCGGTCGTCGAGAGTGCGGCTCCCGGTCGTCGAGTGTGCGGGTCCCGGTCGGCGAGAGTGCGGGTCCCGGTCGTCGAGAGCGACGGTCGACCGTCGGTCAGTCGCTCGGTGCGGTGAGCCGGAGCTCGACGGCCACGGCGCGGTGGTCGGAGCCCCCGACCTCCTCGACCTGCCCGGACGTCCCCCGCAGGCCGCCGGCGACGAGGACGTGGTCGATCGTGGCGCCCGCCCACACCGGCCACGAGGCGGGCCACGTGGCCAGGCCGCCGATGCCGGCGTCGACGCCCGCGTCGTGGCACCGCCCGCCCGCGGCCGCGACGCCGGTCAGCGAGGCGTGGTCGAGCGTCATGTTGAGGTCGCCGGCGATGACGGTGGGCCGCATCGCGCGCTCGCACGTGCCCATGATCGCGCGGTTCTCCGCCCGCCAGGCCGCCATGTTCCCGGCGACCGGGGGGATCGGGTGCGCGGCGACGAGCACGGGCTGGTCCGGGTCGTCGCCGGTCGGCCGGAGGTGCACGCGGCCGAAGCCGCCGGTCACCGCGTCGGTGCGCTGCTCATAGGGGCCGAGGGCGTCGGCCACGACCATCGAGGTCGCCCCGACCGCGCCCGTGCCCTCGGTGTAGCCGGTGAAGCCCTGACCGGTGCGTTCCTCGAGCACCCGGACGATCTGCTCGGCGAGGTCGGCGGAGGTCTCGGGCAGGGCGAGGACGTCGGCCCCGACGCTCACGGCATGGTCGACGACGTCCGTCGGCGTCGCCGCACCACCGAGGGTGTTGAGCGTGAGAACGGTGAACCTCTCCGGCGTGGGCGGCTCGTCCGAGGCGGTGACGCCCTCGCCCGAGACGCCGCGATCGAGCAGCTCGACGCCGTGCGCCACCCCGGCGAGCGCCGCGACGACTCCCCCGGCCAGCACGACCACGGCGGGCGCTCCGCCCCGCACCGGGCGAGCCGGGGCGCGGCTCCTGTCCGCGCGCGAGTCCCTGCTTCCCTCCCGCTCGACCGGGTCGTCGGCCCGGTGATCGCCCGGGCCTCCCACACGGGCCCGTCGCTGCCGGGCGAGGAGCACGAGGCGACCGGCGAACACGAGGAGCAGGCCGAGGACCAGGAGCGTCGCCGCGAGCGTGCCCTTGAGGGCGAGGACCTGCGCCACCGGCATCCGCTCGCTGAACCACAGGGGACGCAGCGTGTAGAGGCTCGCGAGGGCAAGGAGCACCGCCGCCACGGCGCCCGCCACCCCCGCTCCCCTGCGCATACGCTCCATCGTCGGCCACGTCACCGACGTCGGGCCACCCCACGGTGGGGAGTCCGACCCAGGTCAGCGCTCCCCACAATGGGTGCACGCCTGGTGCGGGGTTCCCTGCCGAGAGCGCGAGGTGTCGCCGAGAGCGCGGTTTCCGACCGAGGGCGCGGAATATGGCCGAGAGCGCGAGGTGTCGCCGAGAGCGCGGTTTCCCACCGAAGGCGCGGTCAAGACGCCGAGTGGATGGCCGCCGGGGGTCCACTCGACACGGAACCCGCGGCCTCGACACGGAACCCGCGCCCTCGACACGGAACCCGCGCTCTCGGCACGGCGCGCGCAGCGCCGACACCCGACCCGCGCCGCCGACGCACACGAACACGGCCGTCGACGCACATCTCGCTTCCTCCAGGGACGCGTGCGCCCCGAATCTCCCGATTCCCGGTGCATCCTGGGGCGGACATGCCGAACAATGGATGCCCGTGACCTCCGCCGACCACGATCCCCGCCGCCCCGACCAGGGTGAGCCGCGTCGGCGCGCGAACCGACGCCCCACCGGTGGTCACGGCAACGGGGCCGGCATCCCCAACGACGGTACCGGCACGGACACGACGGCGAGTCGTCGTGGGGGACGCCGCAGGGGTCGTGGCGCGGCGCGCGGCGCGGACCGGGTGGCGCGCGGACCTCGCCCCCCGACGCCGGAGCAGGTCGAGGCCCGCCGTGCCGCGGTCCCCGTCATCAGCTACCCCGAGGAGCTCCCGGTCGCCGAGCGGCGCTTCGAGATCGCGGCGGCGATCGCGAGCCACCAGGTCGTCGTCGTCGCGGGCGAGACCGGGTCCGGCAAGACCACCCAGCTGCCGAAGATCTGCCTCGACCTCGGCCGCGGCGTCGAGGGCATGATCGGGCACACCCAGCCGCGTCGCCTCGCCGCCCGGTCCGTCGCCGAGCGCATCGCCTCCGAGCTGGACGTCGACCTCGGCAAACAGGTCGGCTACCAGGTCAGGTTCACCGACGAGGTGTCCGCCACCACGCTGGTCAAGCTGATGACCGACGGCATCCTCCTCGCGGAGATCCAGCGCGACCCGCTGCTGCGGCGCTACGACACGATCATCGTCGACGAGGCCCACGAGCGGTCCCTGAACATCGACTTCCTGCTCGGGTACCTCGCCCAGCTGCTCCCGCGCCGTCCCGACCTCAAGCTCGTCATCACGTCCGCCACGATCGACTCCGAGCGCTTCGCCGAGCACTTCGGGAAGGCCGCAGGGATGGACGGCCCGGCCCCGGTCGTCCAGGTCACGGGCCGCACCTACCCGGTCGACGTCCGCTACCGTCCGCTCGTCCCCGACGTCGACGACGAGACCGACGAGGACGAGTCCCCCGACGACGACGGACGCACCCGCACCGCGGCCTCCGCCCGGCGCGCCGACGGCCCGGGGAGCGGCCCGGCGGGCGGCTCACCCGCCGACCCCGAGGAGCCGATCGACCAGGTCACCGGCATCCTCCGGGCCTACGACGAGCTCGCCGCCGAGGGGCCCGGCGACATCCTCGTGTTCCTCTCGGGCGAGCGCGAGATCCGCGACACCCACGTGGCGTTCGCCGAGCACCTGGGCGAGCGGTACCTGGCGCCCGGGGGCCGGTCGACGGTGCCGGGCGCCGTCGAGATCCTCCCCCTGTACGCGCGGCTCACCGCCGCCGAGCAGCACCGGGTCTTCGCCCCGCACAGCACCCGTCGCGTCGTGCTGGCCACGAACGTCGCCGAGACGTCCCTGACCGTGCCCGGCATCCATTACGTCATCGACCCGGGCACGGCCCGCATCTCGCGGTACTCCACGCGGACCAAGGTGCAGCGGCTGCCGATCGAGCCGGTCTCGCGGGCGAGCGCCGCCCAGCGGTCGGGGCGCTCGGGCCGCGTCGCCGACGGGGTCGCCATCCGGCTCTACTCGCGCCGGGACTTCGACAACCGTCCGGAGTTCACCGAGCCCGAGATCCTGCGGACCTCCCTCGCCTCGGTCATCCTGCAGATGGCCTCGCTCGGGCTCGGCGACGTCGCGCAGTTCCCGTTCGTCGACCCCCCGGACACGCGGGCCGTGCGCGACGGCGTCCAGCAGCTCGAGGAGATCGGTGCCCTCGAGCCCGGGTCGACCGAGCTGACCCGCGTGGGCCGGGACCTGGCCCGCCTGCCCGTGGACCCGCGCCTGGGACGGATGCTGCTGGAGGCCGAGCGGCTCGGGTGCGCGGCCGAGGTGATGGTCGTCGTCGCGGCCCTGTCCGTGCAGGACGTGCGCGAGCGGCCCGTGGAGAAGCAGACCCAGGCCGACCAGAAGCACCGCCGGTTCGTCGACGAGACCTCGGACTTCCTCGCCTACCTCAACCTGTGGCGCTACCTGCGCACGCTCCAGCGGGACCTGTCCGGCTCCGCGTTCCGCCGCACCGTGCGCGGGGAGTACCTCAACTACCTGCGCATCCGGGAGTGGCAGGACGTCGTCACCCAGCTCCGCCAGCTGGCCAAGCCCCTCGGCCTGCACCTGCGCCCCCTCGCCCTGCCGCCGGCGGCCGAGGTGGACACGCCGGACACCGACCTCGTGGCCTCCACCGTGGTCGCGCTCGGACGCGGGTCGGACGCCGCGTCCGCGGACTCCGTCCACCAGGCCCTGCTCACCGGCCTGCTGTCCAACCTGGGGAGCTACGACGAGCGCAAGCGCGACTACGCGGGCGCCCGCGGGACCCGGTTCGTCATCTGGCCCGGCTCGGGGCTCTCGCGGAAGACGTACCCGTGGGTGATGGCGGCCGAGCTCGTCGAGACCTCGCGACTGTTCGCCCGCACGGTCGCGCGGGTGAACCCGGACTGGGTGGAGCGGGCCGCCGGGCACCTCCTGCGCCGCACGTACTCCGAGCCCTACTGGTCCACCCGCAACGGCGCCGCCATGGTCAAGGAGCGCGTCCTGCTGTACGGCATGACGCTGGCTGCCGACCGTCCCGTACTGCTGGGTCGCCTCGGCGACCAGCCGATCGGCGACGCCACGGCCGCCGAGCTCGCGCGGGAGATGTTCGTCCGCCACGCGCTCGTGGAGGGCCAGTGGCGCACGCACCACCGGTTCGTGAAGGACAACGCGGCGGTGCTCGAGGAGGCCAGAGAGGTCGAGGCACGGCTGCGGCGCCACGGCGTCGTCGGGGACGAGGACACGCTGTTCGCCTTCTACGACGAACGCGTCGGCGCCGAGGCCGTCTCCGCCCGCCACTTCGACACGTGGTGGAAGAAGGCCCGGCGCGAGACCCCGGACCTGCTCACCCTCACGCTCGAGGAGCTCGTGCCGGAGAACCCGGTGTCCGAGGCGGACCAGCCCTCGACCTGGCAGCAGGGCGACCTCACCCTCCCCCTGTCCTACGACTTCACACCCGGCGCGTGGGCGGACGGCATCACCGCGACGGTCCCGGTGGAGGTCCTCGGCCGGCTGCGTCCCGAGGGGTTCGACTGGCTCGTGCCCAGCTACGTCGACGAGCTCGCCGTCGCGACGATCCGCGCGCTGCCCAAGCGGGTGCGGCGCGAGCTCGTGCCCGCCCCGGACGTCGCGCGCGCCGTCGTGGCGGCCATGCCCGACTGGCACGACGCCGTCGCCGCCGCCCCCGGGGACGCGGGCCGGCAGGGCGGCCGGGTCGACCCCGCAGACGTGCCCGCCTGGCAGGACGCCTTCGCCGCCGCCGTGCGCGAGGTGCGCGGGGTGGAGATCGACGAGGCCGCCTGGGGCGAGTCCGCCGAGCTGCCCGGGCACCTGCGGATGAAGTTCCGGGTCGTCTCCGCCAAGGGCGCGGTGCTCGGCGAGGGCGACTCGCTGCTCGCCCTGCAGCGCGAGCTGGCGCCGGCCGTCGAGAGCGCGGTCGCCTCGGCGGTGCGCGGCGCCGTCGCGGTGGCCATGGCCGAGGCGCGGTCCGCCGCCGGGGAGGGGGCCGGGGGCGCCCGTGGGTCCGGTGCCGCCAAGTCCGGTGCCGGTGCGCGCGGGGGCCGCTCCTCCGGCGGCCGCGGCGCGGGCGGGAGCGAGGCCGCTGTGGAAGCCTCCGACCCCGCGGCCGGCGGGACCGCTCCCGGGGCCGCGACCGCCGTCGAGCAGGAGGGCCTGACCACCTGGCCGGACGTGCCGGGCGGGGCGATCCCGGCCAGCGTGGAGACGATCGGGCCGGCCGGGCTGGTCGTGCGCGGCTATCCCGCGCTCGTCGAGGAGGCCACCTCGGTGGCCCTGCGGGTCCTGCCCGACGCCGGTTCCCAGGTCCGCGCGCACCGTCTCGGCGTGCGTCGGCTGGCGCTGGCCGCCACCGCGCTGCCCGAGCAGCGGGTGAGCACCCGGTGGGGCGGGCAGGACGCGCTCGCGCTGGCCTCCTCGCCCTACCCGAGCACGGGCGCGCTCGTGTCCGACCTCCAGCTGGCCGCGGTCACCGAGATCGTCGACGACTGGTGCGCCGAGCACGTGAGCGGCGGAGCCGGGATGCTGCGGGACAAGGAACGGTTCGAGGAGCTCGTCGCGCACGTGCGCACCCGGCTCGAGGACCGGGTCTTCGAGCTGGCCGGCACGGTGGTCAACGTGATGAACGCCTGGCGCGAGCTGCAGGCCACGGTCAAGGCCTCCAGCTCAATCCACCTGCTCGGAGCGGTCACCGACGTGCGCGCCGCGGTCGGTGACCTGGTCTTCGACGGGTTCGTGGCCGTGACCGGCCCGGACCACCTCGTCCACCTGCCGCGCTACCTCAAGGCGGCCCAGCGCCGCCTCGAGCGGGCCGCGCAGAACGTGCACGCCGACGACGCGGCCGCCTGGCAGGTGCAGGAGATGGTCGACGCCCTCGAGGCGGCCCGGGCCCGCGCCGGGGACGACCCCGACGCCCAGGCCCGGCTCCGCGAGGTGCGCTGGCTGATCGAGGAGCTGCGGGTCTCCCTGTTCGCCCAGCAGCTCGGCACGCCGGTCAAGGTCTCGACCACGCGGGTGCGCAAGGCCATCGCGGCGGCGCTCGGGGGCTAGGGCCCCGCGACCGACAGGGTCGCCGGCCGTCGGGCGGGCCGGGCCTTCCTGGGTCCAACTACCCAGGTCACGGGCCTGCAGGACCGTCCCGGGCGCTCGTAGCGTCGAGGGTGCACGACGGGGAGGGCTTCGGATCTCCCCCACCGTCCGGTCGGCACCGACGAGGGTCGACCGGGTCCGCGACGGGCCTGCCACCGGCCCCGAGAGGAGGACGACATGTCCACCATCCGCCGATACGCAGCATCCACGACCGCGGTCCTGCTCCTGGCCGGCGGAGCGGTCGCCTGCAGCTCCGACGACGAGGCGTCGCCCCAGGGTGACGGCGACGCCAACATCGAGCCGCCGGCCACCGACGGCGAGCAGGACGGCGGGGCCGAGGCTCCGAGCGACGACCGGCCCCCGGCCGACGAGGATCCCGCCACCGTGCCGTCCGACGACGGCAGCGTCGACGACTCCGTCGTACCGGGTGACGAGGAGCCTGGCGCTGAGGACCCCGGCGCCGGGGAGCCTCCCGTCGAGGACCCGGGCGCAGAGGATCCGGCTGCCGAGGACCCGAACGCCTCGGTCCCCCCGCGCGCCGAGGCCGGCTTCGTGTCGTTCGAGCTGCCCGAGAACGCCGTGGAGGATCGCCAGGAGCCCGGACTGTGGCAGTGGTCCCTCCCGGCCACGCCGGAATCCGACCCTCAGCCGGCCGAGCTGCTCGTCGTCCAGGGCCCGGAGAACCACCAGATGACCGGCACCTTCGACGAGGAGATCGCGGCCTTCGAGCAGATGATGGTCGAGGGCCTCCCGGAGGACGTGAACTGGGAGGACGGCGAGGTCGATGCGGCCGAGGGTCTGCGCGTCTACCGCTTCGAGACGCTCGGCCTGGAGCCGGGCGAGGTCCACTGGATCGTGGAGAACGCCTCGACCGGCGAGCTCATGCAGCTCACCGTCACCGTGAACGGAGACAGCACCGAGATGGTCGACGCGATCGACGCGACGCTGCAGCCGTCCGCCAGCTAACCCGCGTGGCCGGCCGACCCGGGCGGCCGGCTGACCCGCGTGGCCAGCTGAGCCGCACCGCCAACCCCGACCGCGTACCACGGCCCCCGAGCGCTCCGGCGCCGGGGGCCGTAGCGTCGTGCCCATGAGCACCGAGTTCACGCACGAGCCCGCCAGGAGCCGCTACGTCACCACGGTCGACGGTGTCGAGGCCGGCGAGGCCACCTACGTCCTCGAGGGCGACATGCACGTCTTCGACCACACGTTCACCGATCCGAAGCAGCGCGGGCAGGGGCTCGCGGGCCGGCTCGTCGAGTTCGCGCTGACCGACGTGCGCGAGCGCGGCGGGATGGTCCGGCCGGTGTGCCCGTTCGTCGTCGACTACATGGACGCCCACCCGGAGTTCGCCGACATCCGCGCCTGACGGCTGCGGGGCCGGTCGACGGGTCCGGCTCGCCGACCCACTCCGCCGAGCTGGACCGAAGCCGCCCGACCAGGACCTCAGCACGGTCCACCTCGACACTCGAAGGTCCAGCTCGCGGACCCGCGCGACCACACGCTGCGCCCTGCCGACGACGCGTCGGGGGGGCGCGACTGCGCAGTCGCGGCAGGGGCTTGTGCCGTCGGTCCGGTCCGGCCAGGATCGTCGCAGGCGCACGGACGCGCCGACGCAGGGGGACCTGGACCTGGAAGGCCGCGCCGATGTCAGCTCCCGCTCACCGACGCCCGCCGCTCGACCGTGCCGACGACCCCCGCGCGGCCGACACCAGGCCCACCGACACCGGGCCCGAGAGAACGAGGCCCACCAGTACCGGGCCCGACGGCAGCCAACCCGCGGCCGGTCCGATCGACACCTCCCCCGCCCGCCCCGCGGCGGGCGCCGCGCTCATCGCGCTCCTCCTGGCTCTCACCGCCTGCGGAGGCTCCGACGACGAGGGGACGACCGAGCACGAGGTCCACGTCGAGGTCGACGACGCCGCGGACGGGACGCCCGAGCTCGCCCCCGTCGAGTCCGGCTCGGACGACGCCGTGGAGGTCGACGCCGACCAGACCGGCGCCGAGACCCTGTCCGACGGCGCCGCGGGCGGGGGTTACGGCGTCGTCGGGGAAGAGGTCGGGGAGGAGGCCCAGGAGGCGGGCCCGACCATCCGCGACGTCGACCTGTCGACCCTCCCGTGGCGGCAGGCGCTCACGGGGGAATCCGTCGTCCCCGTCGAGGGCGACGAGTACGGGCGGATCTACACGGTGGGCGAGCAGATCGAGTTCGCGGACGTCGACGGGGACGGCCACGAGGACGCCCTCGCCGTGCTCGAGGTGGTCGACGGCAACGCCGTGGAGGAGACCTGGTACATCTGGACGTGGGACCCGGAGGCCGAGGCTGCCGTGCAGGTCGAGAGCCCGGTGGCGCGGACCGCCCGCTGCGGGGACACCGTGCACGAGGTCGCCGCGGTCGACGGGGCGTTCGCCGTGACCGAGGCGCTGCGCTACCAGGACGACACCTCCGGCGACTGCGCGACCGACGGCCCGATCGTGCACACCCGCCACGTCACGTTGGAGTCCGGGTGGCCCGTGCTCACCGGCGGCCTGAGCGGTGAGGGCGGGATCTGCCCGCAGTTCCAGTACGCCACCGACGACATGTGGCCGGTCGGCGACGTCGAGCTGCACGCCGCACCGGTCGACGGCAGCGCGCCGCTCGGCGAGCCACGGCCGGACTGGTGGCTCGAGGTCGACGTCTCCCGGCACGAGTTCCTGTGGCGGCCGAACTGGATCCTCGTGCACCAGGTCTACGACGCGCAGCCCGAGGCGCTCGCGAGCTCCAACGGCTACCGGCCCTGCGCGTGGGCGTACCTCGCGGACGATCAGCGCCCGCTCCCCCACGGCCCCTACGTCGACGACCTGTGACGCGGTGCGGCGGTGAGCCGCCCTCACCCCAGCAGGTCGATGATCGCCGCCACCGCGCGCCGCCCCGCCCGGGTCGCCCCCACCGTCGAGGCGCCCGCGCCGTACCCCACGAGGTGCAGGCGCGGCTCGTCGACGACCTCCGTCCCGCGCACGAGCACCCCACCGTCGCGGGTGCGGATCCGCATGGGCTTGAGGTGCCGCAGCTCGTGCCGGAACCCGGTGGCCCAGAGGATCGTGTCGACCGGCGTGAGCGTGCCGTCGGCCTCCCGCACAGAGTGCTCGGTCATCTCCGTGAACATGGGACGCCGGGCGAGGACGCCGGCGTCCATGGCGCGTCTCGTGGCCGGCCCGAGGAACAGCCCGGTCTCGGCGACCACCGGCAGCGGCCGCAGCCCCTGCTCGACCCGTGCGGTCACCCGTTCCTCGACGCCGCGCCCGGCCTCGTGGTCGAACCGTCCGGTCGACCACCGCGGCGGTGTGCGGGTGTACCAGAGCGCCTCCGCCGCGTGCGAGAGCTCGAGCACGTGCCCTACGCCGGAGATCCCGCCGCCGACGACCGCCACGCGATCACCCTCGTGCTCCTCCGGGCCGGCGTAGTCGTGGGTGTGGAGCTGCCGGCCGCGGAACCGGTCGACGCCCGGGACGGTCGGCCAGAACGGTCGGGACCACGTGCCGGTCGCGGAGACGACGGCGCGCGCCGCCCAGCTCCCCTGGTCGGTGTGGACGAGGAGCCGACCGCGCGGGTCGTCGTCGGCGCGCTCGACGGCCATGACCACGACCGGCCGCAGCACCGGCAGGTCGAACATGTCCTCGTACGTCGTGAAGTACCTCGGCAGCGCGGTGGACGCGGGCTCGACCGGGTCCGGCTCCGGGAACCCCGCGCCGGGCAGGTCGTGGATCCCGTTGACCGTCGCCATCGTCAGCGTGTGCCACCTGTGCCGCCAGGCGCCGCCGGGCCCGTCCTCGGCGTCGAGCACGACGAAGTCCGGCACGTGCCCGCGGTGCCGCGTCGCCCCGGTCTGCTCCACCGGGTCGCCCGCGTACCCGACGAGTCCGCGCCGCTGCAGCCGGTATGCGGTGGCGAGTCCGGCCTGGCCGGCTCCGACGACGACGACATCCACCTCACGTGCGCCCGCGCCCCGGTCCACGGGGGCGTCGCCGGCCCGAGCGGCGGTCGAGTCCCCGGGCAGGCGGCGGGGGCGCACGGTGAGCCGTTCGCCGTCGGGGTCACCGCTGGGCGAGAGCACCGGGACCCACCCGGTCGGGCCCGGCACCGGTCGTCGGGTCTCGACGTACTCGCCCCAGGGCTCGCCGCCGTCGTCGCGCAGCTCGGCGTCGGTGTCGGTATCGATGTCGTCGTGCCCGGCAGCCTCTCGGGTCCGTCGGGGCGACGCACGGCGGTCGGGGCCGGTCGCCGCGCTGTCCATGCCGCGACGGTACCCGGCCGGACCCGGGCCCACCTGGTCACTCACGCTCGCCCCCGGCCACCACGTGCGGCCCGCCACGGTACCCACAGGCGGCCGTGCCACGTGGTGATCCACACGCCGTCGGCCGGGTGCGGGACCCCCGACGCCGCGGGAACGTACCGTGGCCCGGTGACCATGGACGACTCGCCGGAGCGCGACGGCGCACGCCGGCACGGGCGCCCCTCCGACGACGGTCCGCGGCCCTTCGAGCCCGTCCGTCTCGGGCGCTCCCCGCTGCACCGGATCCCCACGGTGTCGGTGCTGGCGTTCGCGGTCCTCATCGTCATCGTCGCGTCCACCACCCGCGGTCCCGTCCGGTGGCTCATGCTCGCCGTGGTCCTCGTGGCCGCCCTCAGCGCGTGGCGCTCCGCCCGCATCCGCGCCCGCTCGAGCAGGGACGACGCCGCCGACGTCAGAACCACCGACGCCGACGGCAACGCCGACCCCGGCACCGACACCGGCCCCTGCCCCGGCCGCGACGGGAACCGGGCGTAGCACCGTGGACGGACCCGGCGCGCTGCGCCTTGCACGATCCCTCGTGGCCGAGCACGGGCTGCGCGGGTGGACGGTCGCGCTCGACCGGGCCGTCCGTCGCGCCGGCGCGACGCACTTCCACGACCGCCGCATCACCCTGTCCCGCCACCTCGTCGAGCTCTACACGGAGGACGAGGTGCGCGACGTCGTCCTGCACGAGATCGCCCACGCCCTGGTCGGACCGCGGGTCGGTCACGGCCCGCGGTGGCGTGCCGCCGTCGTGCGCATCGGGGGCTCCCCCCGCCGCACGACCGCTCCCGACAGCCCGAGCGTCCCTGCCCCGTGGTCCGGGCGCTGCCCGGCCGGCCACCTCCACCAGCGCTACCAGCGCCCGCGCGCGACCTACCTGTGCCGCCGGTGCCCGCCCGCCCTGCGCCGGAGCGCCGTCATCGAGTGGACCCACGTCCGGGGTGCGGCATGAGGCGAGAGGCACCGACCGGCACGCCACCGCCGCCGGGCGCCGCGGTACCCGGCACCCCGGCGGGTCCCGGCGACACGCCACCGCCCTCCGGACCACCCCGCGGTTCCGGTCGCGAGGGCGTCCCGGCGTCGGCCCGCGCCCGCCGACGCCGCGAGACCGCCGCGGCCTACGCGCTTCTCGCGCCCTCGCTCGTCGGGCTGATCCTCTTCCTCGGGCTGCCGGTGCTCCTCGTGCTCGGCATGAGCCTCACGCACTACGACCTGCTCGGGGATCCGACCTGGGCGGGCCTGACGAACTACACCGACCTCGCCGGCGACCGCCAGTTCCGCGGCGCCCTGCTCGTCACCGCCGGGTACGTGCTCATGGCGATCCCGCTGACGGTCGGCGCCGGGCTCCTCCTCGCCGTCCTGCTCAACCGCCACCTGCCCGGCTCCGGGATCCTGCGCGTGATCTACGTGCTCCCGTGGGTGTGCTCGCCGCTCGCGCTGGGCGTCGTCTGGCAGTGGATGCTCGCCCCCAGCAACGGGGCGATCAACGCAATCCTCGGCCAGCGCGTCGAGTGGATGAGCGACCCCACGCTCGCGCTGCCCGCCGTCGCGCTCGTGTCCGCATGGTCCTCGATCGGCTACGTCTCGCTGTTCTTCCTCGCGGGCCTCCAGCAGATCCCGCCGAGCATCTACGAGGCGGCCCGGCTCGACGGCGCCGGCCCCTTCCGGATGCTCACCTCGATGACGATCCCGCTGCTGCGACCGACGATGTTCTTCGTCCTCGTCACCACCGTCATCTCCAGCTTCCAGGTCTACGACCTCGTGTACGGGCTCACGGGCGGCAGCCCCGGCTACCCGTCGGGCAGCACCGACGTCATCGCCGCCCGGATCTACCAGGAGGCGTTCGTCGCTCTCGACCTCGGCAGCGCGTCGGCGATGGCGGTCGTGCTGTTCGTCGTCCTCGTCGCGATCACGCTCGTCCAGCAGCGGTACTTCGCGTCCCGCACGACCTACGACATGTCATGAGCACCAACCAGCCGGACACCCAGCTCTCGGCGGCGGGCCCACCACCGCCGCCGACGGACGCCCCCGAGGACGACGCACCCCGCCTCCGCAGGCGCCGCCGCCCGGTGTCGGTCGGCCGCGGGTCCGCCCACGCGCTGACCTACCTGCTGCTCCTGGCGGGCGCGGTGGTCACGCTCGCCCCGCTCCTGCTGCCGGTGATGACCGCGCTGAAGACGAACCGCCAGTTCGCCACCGAGAGCCCGCTCGCCCTGCCCGACCCCCTGACGCTGGAGAACTTCCGCGCCCTGTTCGGCGACGGCGCGAACTTCTGGGTACCGATCGCGGTGACGGTGCAGATGGTGGCGGTCCTCGTCGCCGGCCAGCTCGTGGCCTCGATCCTGGCCGCGTACGCGTTCGCCACGCTGGAGTTCCGGGGGCGCGAGACGCTCTTCTGGTGCTACCTGGCCACGCTCATGGTGCCGGCGGTCGTGACGATCATCCCGCTCTACACGATGATGACGCTCGCCGACCTCAAGAACACGTTCGCCGGGCTCGTCGTCCCGTTCGTGCTCGGCTCGCCCTACGCCGTCTTCCTGCTGCGGCAGAACTTCCGCTCCATGCCGCGCGAGCTCCTCGACGCCGCCACCCTGGACGGCGCAGGCGTGCTCCGGCGGCTGTGGTCGGTGGTGCTGCCGATGAACCGGCCGATCGTCGTCACGCTGCTGCTCATCACCGTGGTCACCCAGTGGAACAGCTTCCTGTGGCCCTCGATCATCGCACCGCGCCCGGAGTGGCACGTGCTCACCACCGCGACGTCGGCGATGCAGACCCAGTACGACGACCGGGTCGTGCTCGTCATGGCCGCCGCGGTGGTGGCCATGTCCCCGCTCATCGTCCTGTTCCTCATCTTCCAGCGGCACATCACGCGCGCGATCGGCGTGGGCGCGGGCCGCTGAGGTCGCGTCCCGTCGAGCACTCGCGCCCACCTGCGCCAGCTCTCGCCCGCCTCCGCCCACTCCTGCCGACCTGGACCCTGCGCCGTCGAACCTGACCTCAGCAAGGTCCAGCTCGGCGGACACAGGTCCAGCTCGGCGCGGAGCGCACACGGCAAGGTCCAGCTCGATGCGCACGGCGCGCGGCACGGGCCGGCCCGCTGTCCGGCCACCGGATGACCGAACGCCGAGCACGCGACTCATGTAATCTTCAACTTTCCGCGCCCGGAGACCCGATGGAGGATCCGATGATCCGTGCTCGCCGCCCGCTGACCACCGCCGCACTGCTCGCGGCGACGGCCCTGACCCTGGCGGCGTGCTCCCCCGGGGCCGACGACCCGGGCGGCGAGTCCGGGACCGACGGTGACGGCACGACCGTCACGTTCCGCCTGTGGGACGAGGTCGCCGCCGAGGCGTACGAGACCTCCTTCGAGGAGTTCAGCGCGCAGCACCCCGACATCACGGTCGAGGTCGAGGTCATCCCGTGGGGCGACTACTGGACCCAGCTCCCGCTCGACGTCCAGTCCGGCGACATGGCGGACATCTTCTGGACGAACACCTCCAACTTCGGCACCTACGCCGACAACGGGACACTGCTCGACATCGACGAGACCCTCGGCGAGGACCACGACGAGTGGGAGCAGTCCGTCGTCGACCTCTACACGCGGGACGGCGTCAACTACGGGGTGCCACAGCTGTGGGACTCGATCGCCCTGTTCTACAACGCGGACCTCGTCGAGGAGGCGGGCATCGACGTCGCCGACCTCCAGTGGCGTCCGGACGCCGCCGACGGTGACACCCTCCTCGAGGCCGCCACCGCCCTGACCACCGACGCCGAGGGCCGCCACCCCGGGGACGACGGCTTCGACGCCGACGCCCGCGAGACGTACGGCTTCAACAGCCAGGCCGACCTGCAGGCGATCTACGTCGACTTCCTCGCGCAGAACGGCGCGCAGTTCCAGGACCCCGAGACCGACGGCTTCGCGTTCGACTCCCCCGAGGGCGTCGAGGCGTTCCAGTACCTCGTGGACCTCGTCAACACGCACCAGGTGGCGCCGTCGGCGGCCGACACCAACGTCAACGGCGACTTCTCACGCGACCTGTTCGTCCAGGGCGACCTCGGCCTGTTCCAGTCCGGCCCGTACTCGCTCCCGCACGTCGCGGAGAACGCGGAGTTCGAGTGGGGCCTCGCGCCCATGGTCGCCGGACCCGAGGGGCGCATCGGCGTGGTGCACGGCGTCGCCGCGGTCGGCAACGCGGAGTCCGAGAACCTCGAGGCGACCACCGAGGTGCTGCGCTGGATCGGCTCGGCCGAGGGGCAGGCGCCGCTCGGTGAGACCGGCGCGGCGTTCCCCGGCGCCGTCGACGCCCAGCAGTCCTACATCGACTACTGGTCCGAGCAGGGGGTGGACGTTTCGGTCTTCGTCGACGCCGCCCAGGAGCCGACCGCGCCGTCCCCGGTCGGGGCGCAGATCAACGCCGGCGCCAATGTCATCACGCCGATCTTCCAGGACATGTTCCTCGGTGCCATCCCGGTCGAGGAGGCGCTCGCCCAGGCGCAGGAGGACGGCAACGCGGAGATGGGCATCGAGTAGCCCGTCGGCGCGGCCACCACAGCTCCACTCGCCGGCCCCCCGCCACCCACCACCTGGTGAAAACGCTCCTTCACGCAGTGGTGCGCTCGCTCGTAGCGTGACCCGCACCTCGCCGCGACGACGCGGCATCACTGCGAGGAGGGGCCATGGGCGTCGCACCGTCGGGCGGAGCGCGCAGCGCCGAGCGCGTGCTCGCTCTCTACGAGCACCTGTGCCGCTCCTCGCGCGCCACCGTCTCGGGCGCGGCGTCGGCCTGCGACCTGCCCGTCTCCACCGCGCTGCGCCACCTGCGCACGCTGGAGTCGACCGGGCTCGCGTACCGATCCGCCGACGGGCTGTGGGCACCGGGCGCGAAGGCCATCGAGCTCGCTGCCCGCGTCCTGTCCGGCGATCCGCTCGTCGCGCTCGCGCGTCCCACGATGGAGCGCCTCGGTGAGCAGGTCGGCGAGTCCGTCTACCTCGCGGTCCGCGGCAGGTCCGGCACCGCTCAGTACCTCGACGCCGTCCGCGGCCCGCACCTGCTCCAGTACTCGGGCTGGGTGGGGCAGACGATCCCGCTGGCCACGAGCGCCGCGGGCCGTGCGCTCACCGGCCGCGGCCTGACCGGCGGATACGCGGTCGTCGACGCCGGCGTGGAGGGCGACGTCACCGCGATCGCCGCTCCCGTGCGCGCCGGCGGCCGGTCCATCGCGTCGATGAGCATCGTCGCGCCCAGCGCACGCCTCGACGACGCAGCGGTCCGCCGTGCCGGCCGGCAGCTCGTCAGCGCCACCGGCGAGCTCTCCGCCACCTTGTCCTCCGGCCAGACCCACGAGCCCGACGGCTGAGCGCCGGACCGACCGCACACCACACCGACGTCGCACCCGACGCGCCACCCGACCACGCCCCGCCCCGCCCCATCGACCAGCAAAGGACCCACCTCATGCGCACCACAGCACCCACTCGTCGGCACGCCGGAGTCGCCGGCGTCGCCACGCTCGCCCTCCTCCTCGCGGCCTGCGGCTCGTCGGAGGACTCGGACGACACCGGCGACGAGTCCGGATCGAACGGATCCGGCGGCGGTCTCGACCAGATCACCGTCGGGATGATCCCCATCGCCGACGTGGTCCCCCTCAACATGGCCGTCGAGGAGGGCATCTTCGAGGAGCACGGCCTCGACGTCGAGCTCGTCGCCGCCCAGGGCGGCGCGGCCATCATCCCGGCCGTCATCTCCGGCGAGTTCCAGTTCGGCTACTCCAACGTGGCGTCGCTGCTCATCGCGCACGACACCGGGATCGGCATCGAGGTCGTGTCCAACGGCTCGACGTCGACGAACGAGCCCGGCAACGACGTCACCGAGGTGGCGTCGCTGGACGAGTCGCTGCAGTCGATCGAGGACCTCGAGGGCAGCACCGTCGCCGTCAACGCGCTCAACAACTTCGCCGACATCACGATCCGCGCCTCGATGGAGGCGGCGGGAGCCGATCCCGACACGGTGGAGTTCGTCGAGCTGCCCTACCCGAGCATGCCGGCGGCCCTGGAGGCCGGCGACGTCGACGCCGCGTGGACCACGGAACCGTTCCGCACGGAGATCCTCCAGAACGGCGGCCACATCGTCGCCAGCCCGATGACCGACATGTCCGAGAACTTCGACTCGGCGTTCTACTTCGCCTCCACCGAGCTCGCCGCGGAGGACCCAGACCTGGTCGAGCGGTTCGTCGCCGCGATGCACGAGGCGTTCGAGCTGGCGATGGAGGACGAGGACGCCACCCGTGACGCCATCGTCGAGTTCACCGGCATGGACCCGGACGTCGCGGCGGAGATCGCCATGCCGCAGTTCCTGCCGGAGATCAACAGGGACGGCGTCGAGGCGCTCGCCGAGGCCGCCGTGAGCTACGGCGCGATGTCCGACACGCCCGACTGGGACGCCTTCTACGGCAGCTCCCGCTGACGGACAGGCCGACGCACCCCGGTCCGCATCGCCCGCACCCGCACCTCGGCCCCCGCCCCACCACCGAAGGAGATCCCATGACGTCCGTGGCCCGCCTGCTCGGCGACATCGCCGAGATCGGTCGTGACCCGTCCCGCGGCGGCTACTCGCGACCGGTCTACTCCACCGCGGAGCGCGACCTGCGGTCATGGTTCGTCGGCGAGGCGAGTGCGCGCGGGCTCGACGTGAGCACGGACCGCAACGGGATCATCTGGGCGTGGTGGGGCGAGCCGCGGGACGGGGCGATCGTCACCGGGTCCCACCTCGACTCGGTCCCCGGAGGGGGAGCGTTCGACGGGCCGCTCGGCGTCGCCTCGGCGCTCGCGGCGATCGACGAGCTGCGACGACGCGGTCACACCCCGGGCCGGGGCCTCGCCGTCGCCGTGTTTCCCGAGGAAGAAGGCTCCCGTTTCGGCGTGGCCTGCCTCGGCTCGCGGCTCCTCACCGGGGCGATCGAGCCGGACCGGGCGCGCGGACTCACCGACGCCGACGGGATCTCCTTCGCCGAGGCGAGCGCCGCCGCCGGCATCGACCCGGACCACCTGGGTCCCGACCCGGAGGCGCTGGCCCGGATCGGCACGTTCGTCGAGCTGCACGTCGAGCAGGGCCGCGGGCTGGGCGACGACCCGCTCGGACCTGCGATCGCGGTCGCGACGTCGATCCTCGGGCACGGCCGCTGGCGGCTGTCGATCGCCGGCCAGGGCAACCACGCGGGCACCACGCTCATGGCCGACCGGCACGACCCCATGGTCGCCGCGGCGCGCGTCGTGCTCGCCGCCCGCGAGGCAGCCGCCGCACGCCCTGACGCCCGCGCCACGATCGGTCGCGTCGTCCCGGTACCCGGCGGCACGAACGTCATCGCGTCGCGCGTCGACATGTGGCTCGACGTGCGGCACCCCGACGACGCCATCACCGCCGAGGTCGTCGCCGCGATCTCAGCGGCCGCGCACGCCGCGGCGGCCGAGGAGGGGTGCACCGTCGACGTCGTCGAGGAGTCCCTCAGCGCGACGGTCGACCTGGACCCCGCCCTGGGGCGCGAGCTGGCGGGGCTCCTGCCGGGCGCGGCACGGCTCGCGACCGGCGCGGGTCACGACGCGGGCGTGCTGGCCGCGCACGTCCCGTCCGGGATGCTGTTCGTGCGCAATCCGTCCGGGATCTCGCACGCTCCGCAGGAGCACGCCTCCGACGACGACGCCGAGCGCGGCGGCCTGGCCCTCGCCGACGTCCTGGTCGGCCTGGAGCCGGGAGCGTGACCGTCCCCGCCCCCGGCGAGGCTTCCGTCGTCGCCCCCGGCCTCGTCCGCCTGCCCGGTCCCGTCAACGCCCACAGCCACGCCTTCCACCGCGTGCTCCGCGGCCGGACGCACGCGGGATCGGGCAGCTTCTGGACCTGGCGCGAGCAGATGTACGCCGCGGCGGCCGCCCTGACCCCCACGCGCTACGAACGCCTGGCCACCGCCGTGTTCGCCGAGATGGCCGCTGCCGGCTGGACCGCGGTCGGGGAGTTCCACTATGTCCACCACGCACCGGACGGCACCCCCTACGACGACCACGCGATGGAGCGGGCCCTCGCCCGCGCCGCGCAGGCCGTCGGCATCCGACTCGTCCTCCTGGACACGCTCTACCTCGCCGGCGGCATCGGCCAGCCGCTCGCCCCGGAGCAGACGCGGTTCGGCGACGGCGACGCCCGCCGCTGGCTCGACCGGCTGGACGCCCTGCGACGAGCCCTGGCCGACGAGTCCGACGACCTGGTCACCGTCGGCGGCGCGGTGCACTCGGTGCGCGCCGTGCCCGTGGACGAGCTCGCCGTCGTCGCCGACGGGCTGGACCCCGACCTCCCGCTGCACATCCACCTGTCCGAGCAGCCCGCCGAGAACGCAGACTGTCTCGCCGCCCACGGCCTGACCCCGACCGGGCTGCTCGACTCCCTCGGCCTGCTCGGCCCGCGCCTGTCCGCCGTGCACGCCACGCACCTGAGCGACGACGACATCGCGCTCCTGGGCGGCGCGGGCTCCACGGTCGTCATGTGCCCGACGACGGAGGCCGACCTGGGTGACGGCATCGGTCCCGCCCGGGCACTGGCCGACGCCGGGGCGCACCTCGCGCTCGGTTCGGACCAGCACGCCGTCGTCGACCCCTTCCTCGAGATGCGCGCCCTCGAGCACGGCGAGCGACTCGCGTCCGTCTCCCGAGGCCGCTTCTCCCCCGCGGAGCTGCTGGCCGCCGCCACCGACGGGGGGCGCCGCAGCCTCGCACTGCCGATCGGCGCGGGCTCCCACCGGGGTCGGGAGGGCACCGGGCACCGGAACCACGACGAGGACCACGTCCTCGTCCGCACGACCACCGCCCGCACCGCGGGCTCCCTGCCCGAGCAGCTCCCCCTGACGGCGAGCGCCGCCGACGTGGCGAGCGTCGTCGTCGGGGGGCGTGAGATCGCCCGCGACGGTGCCCACACCACGCTTGGCGACCCCGGCGAGCTCCTCACGGCGTACCTGCACGACCAGGGCTGACCGCCCACCCCGACCTACCAGCCACCCACGGCTCCGCGAAAGGACCACCAGTGACCACCACCGACCGGCCGGCGTTCACCCGGCACGACCCCTCCCGGCAGGTCCGCGCCCCCCGCGGGACCGAGCTGACCGCGCGGAGCTGGCAGACCGAGGCCCCGCTGCGAATGCTGATGAACAACCTCGACCCGGAGGTCGCCGAGCGTCCCGAGGACCTCGTCGTCTACGGCGGCACCGGCCGCGCGGCCCGCTCCTGGGAGGCCTACGACGCGATCGTCGCCGCCCTGACCGACCTCGCCGACGACGAGACGCTGCTCGTCCAGTCCGGCAAGCCCGTCGGCATCTTCCGCACCAACCGGTGGGCGCCGCGCGTCCTGCTCGCCAACTCCAACCTCGTGGGCGACTGGGCGGACTGGGAGACGTTCCGCGAGCTCGAGGCCGAGGGCCTGATGATGTACGGGCAGATGACCGCGGGGTCGTGGATCTACATCGCCACCCAGGGCATCCTTCAGGGCACGTACGAGACCTTCGCGGCGGTCGCGAACAAGCGCTTCGGCGGCACCCTCACCGGCACGCTCACCCTCACCGGCGGCTGCGGCGGCATGGGCGGCGCGCAGCCCCTGTCCGTCACGCTCAACGGAGGGGCGGTGCTCATCGTCGACGTCGACACCACGCGCCTCGAGCGCCGCCGCGCGAAGCGGTACCTCGACGAGGTGGAGACCGACCTCGACGTCGCGCTCGCGAAGGTGGTCGCTGCCAAGGAGGAGCGCCGCGCCCTGTCCGTCGGCCTCGTCGGGAACGCCGCGGACGTGTTCCCCGAGATCCTCCGCCGCCATGTCGCCGGCGAGCTGACGGTCGATGTCGTCACCGACCAGACCTCGGCGCACGACCCGCTGAGCTACCTCCCGCGCGAGGTCGACGTCGAGACGTGGACCGCGGAGGCCGAGGCCGACCCTGCCGGATTCACCAAGAAGTCACGCGAGTCGATGGCCGCGCAGGTCGAGGCGATGGTGGGGTTCCAGGACGCCGGCGCCGAGGTCTTCGACTACGGCAACTCGATCCGCGACGAGGCGCGCAAGGCCGGGTACGAGCGGGCCTTCGAGTTCCCGGGCTTCGTGCCCGCCTACATCCGCCCGCTGTTCTGCGAGGGGCTCGGGCCGTTCCGGTGGGTGGCGCTGTCAGGGGACCCGGCCGACATCGCCGTGACCGACGCCGCGATCAAGGAGCTCTTCCCCGACAACGAGCACCTGCACCGCTGGATCGACGCCGCCGGCGAGTACGTGGAGTTCGAGGGGCTGCCGGCCCGGATCTGCTGGCTCGGGTACGGCGAGCGGCAGCAGGCCGGCCTGCTGTTCAACCGGCTCGTCGCCGAGGGCGCGGTGTCCGCGCCCATCGTCATCGGCCGCGACCACCTCGACTCCGGTTCGGTCGCCTCCCCCTACCGGGAGACCGAGTCCATGCTCGACGGCTCGGACGCCGTCGCCGACTGGCCGCTGCTCAACGCGCTGACGGCGACGAGCTCCGGCGCCACCTGGGTGTCCATCCACCACGGCGGCGGGGTCGGCATCGGCCGCTCGATCCACGCCGGTCAGGTCGGCGTGGCCGACGGGACCGAGCTGGCCGCGGAGAAGCTCGAGCGGCTGCTGACCAACGACCCCGGCATGGGTGTCATCCGGCACGTCGACGCGGGCTACGAGCGCGCCGCCGACGTCGCCCGGGAGCGCGGGGTCCGCATCCCCATGGCGGACCACCCGTGAGCGAGCTCATCACCGGGATCTCCGAGCTGACGACCGTCGATCCGGCGCTCGGCACGATCCGGGACGCGGCGGTCGTCGTCGAGCACGGCCGGTTCGCCTGGGTCGGGCCCGCCTCGGGTGCGCCGGCTGCGGACCGGAGCACCGACGTCGGGGGCCGAGCCGCGCTGCCCGGCTGGGTCGACTCCCACACGCACCTCGTGTTCGACGGCGACCGCTCGGCGGAGTTCCAGGCCCGGATGGCCGGCGAGAGCTACGCCGCGGGCGGCATCCAGGTGACGACCGACGCCACCCGGTCCGCCGACGACGAACGCCTCGCCACGCTGGTCGCGCACCGGGTCGCCGAGGCGGTGGCCGGCGGGACCACGACGATCGAGACGAAGACCGGCTACGGCCTCACCGTCGACGACGAGGAGCGGTCGGCGCGGGTGGCCTCCGCCCTCGTGGACGAGGTCACCTTCCTCGGCGCCCACCTCGTGCCGTCGGGGTGGGCGGCCGAGGACTACGTCGACCTCGTCGTCGGCGACATGCTCGACGCCGTGGCGCCCCACGTGCGGTGGGCCGACGTCTTCTGCGAGACGGGGGCGTTCGACGCCGAGCAGTCGCGGCGCGTGCTCGAGGCCTGCCAGGAGCGAGGTCTCGGCCTGCGTGTCCACGGCAACCAGCTCGGCCACGGCCCCGGCGTGCAGCTCGCGGTCGAGCTCGGGGCGGCGAGCGTCGACCACTGCGCCTTCCTCGACGACGACGACCTCGAGGCGCTCGGCTCCTCGGACACCGTGGCGACCGTGCTGCCCGCCTGCGACCTGTCCACCCGCATGCCGCTGGCACCGGCGCGCGAGATCCTCGACGCCGGAGCCACGCTGGCCATCGCCTCGAACTGCAACCCGGGGACGAGCTACACCTCGTCGATGGCGTTCTGCGTGAGCACCGCCGTGCTGCAGATGGGGCTGTCCATCGAGGAGGCGGTGCGGGCGGCGACGTGGGGCGGAGCGCGGGCGCTGCGCCGCGAGACCGGCGAGGGGCCGGACGGGATCGGCCCGGTCGGCTCGATCGCCGTCGGGCACCGTGCCGACCTGCACGTCCTCACCCACCCGGCGGCGATCCACCTGGCCTACCGCCCCGGCATGCCCGCGACGCACGCGGTCTGGCGGGCAGGGGTCCGGACGGGCTGAGCGGTCCGCGCGAGCTGAGCGGTCCGGCGCAGCCCTCGGGCGCCGGTGCGGCACGGGTCCTGCTCCTGTGCCGTTCCAGCACCGCCTCAGGGCACCTCCTAGCATGGCCGACATGCTCTTCGCCTTCTCCGTGGCTCCCACGGTGTCCGACGCCCCGGACGGCTCCGTCGGCGAGGCCGTGGCACGCGCCGTCGGCATCGTCCGCGACTCGGGTCTGCCCAACGAGACCAGTGCCATGTTCACAAGGATCGTCGATCTAGGACATGGGTCTTTCATCAGGCCCGCAGGAATCTGAGGAGGGAACCGCCATGTTGCTTGCATTCTCCGTTGCCCCGTCCGGAACTGGCCGCGAAGATGGATCAGTCCACGATGCTGTCGCTGCCGCAGTGAAGGTCGTCCGCGACTCCGGTTTGCCCAATAGGACGTCGAGCATGTTTACCGAGGTTGAAGGTACCTGGGACGAGGTCTTCGGCGTGCTGAAGCGTGCTACAGAAGCCGTTGAGCCATTCGGCTCGCGGGTCTCTCTCGTCATCAAGGCTGACATTCGTCCGGGCTACGAGGGCGAGCTGGACGCCAAGGTCGAACGGCTCGAACAGGCGATCTCGGAGTCGGATGAGTAGTAACCGCGCCCGCAGCCGTCCGAGACGGTGATCCTCAACTGGACGTGCTCTCGATGCGATGGGCCTCCTCGTCCCTCATGACGAGGAGGCCCCCGCCTTTCCGGCTCTTCAGAGCTGAGTGTGGGGTGAGGCATCCAGGCCTCCAGCGATGAGCAGCATGCGGAGTCGATGGTGCTCGAAGTTGCGGAACCCGCGGGCGATGCGGCGGCCAAGTTCGATGATCCCGTTGATGGTCTCGGTGCCACCGTTGCTGGCACCACCGGTATCGAAGTACGCCAAGATCGTCTTCTGCCACTTCCGCAGCGTCCTGCCCAGCCGGGCGATCTCCGGGATCGGGCACGTCGGCAAGGCCTCGATCACCCGGGCGGCGAGCCGCTTCCCCCGGGCGAGAGAGTCTCGGAGGAACATGTCACGCACGTCTTGGGCGCGTTGGTAGGCGACCTCGACACTGATGTGATCCTCGTGCGCGACGAACGCCAACTGCAGACGGGCCGGCTGTCTCTCGGTGGGGCGTTCCCGTCTGGCCCGCAGCAGGTTGCGGATGCCGGAGAGCGGATCACCCTCCCGACCCCGATGTCCGGGTGTCTGCTGCTGGATACGCCGACGGACGTCATCGACAGCACTGGTGGCGTATGGGTTCGCCGATATGGGCGGCTGGGTCGGAGGTCAAGCTGAGTACCTGCGGGTGCCCTGGGGTGATTTCCAGCGCCTGCGGCTCCCCGAGGATGCCCGTGAGAAGTAGAACGACTACGTGATGCTCTCCGATGTCTTCCCCACAGGTTGGCACGCCGTGGAGATGTCAGGCCTCACGCCCGGAGAGAGCGTCCTCATCTATGGAGCCGGCCCGGTGGGGCTGATGGCGGCTCTCTCGGCGACCGTCAAGGGAGCCCGGAAGGTGATGGTCGTTGATCGTCATCCTGATCGGCTGCGCCTGGCCGAACAGATCGGGGCCACCGAGATCGATGACTCCAAGGGTGACCCTGTCGTACAGGTGATGGAGCACACCAAGGGTGTGGGGGCTGACCGAGGGGCTGAGTGTGTCGGCTACCGGGCCCACGATGTCCAGGGCAATGAGGATAACGCGGCGACCTTGAATGCCCTGGTCTCCTCCGTGCGGTTCACAGGAGGAATCGGCACCGTCGGGGTGTTTATCCCGGAGGCTCCAGGAGCCCCAGATGAGCTTGCTCAGGAGGGGAAAGCGCGGTTCGACTTCGGCAATTTCTGGTTCAAAGGCCAGCAGATGGGATGTGGACAGGCCCCGGTCAAGCGTTATAACCGGCACCTTCGCGATCTCATCGCCGCCGATAAGGTCACGCCCTCGTGGATCGTGTCCCACAATCTCCCGCCCCGGACTTCTACGCACACTTCGACGCCCGCGAGGACGGGTGGACCTAAGTGGTGCTCAACCCCACCTCCTCCTATAGACTGACGCGGGACGTGGAAGCTTGAGTGTCCACTCGAGGAGTGGGACAGCAAGAGAACTTCAAGGCCGCCGGTCGACGTGTGCTCTCGCCTGACATGAACCGGGGTCGCTTCCCTGGTGCCTGAAATCAGCTGAAGCACTCTGGGGTGAGGAATCGAGACTCTGAGAAGCCGGTAGGAGCACGCGAACTGACAACGCAGAAGGAGTCGACTTTTGATGACTCACAAGAGTGAACCCATCGGGGCGACGCAAAGCCCGACGGGGGAGATAGTGGTCGGGGTGGTGGCCGATCCGGTCGCCACCACCCTGACAGTCGCGAAGCATCTCGAACGGGAACTGCCTGGCCTACTCGCCGAGCAGCTCTCTGACGGTCACTGGAGAGTGGAGGTGCACCGAGAGAGGTTGCCTCCCAGTGACGAGAAGCGGTTCGAGATGATGGACCTGGCAGTCGAGCGTAAGCGGGAACATGGCTGGGACCTCGCGGTATGCGTGACCGACCTCCCACTGATGATCGACCGGCGCCCCGTCGTCGCTGACGCCGACCACAGTCGGAACGTGGCGGTGGTTTCACTGCCGGCCTTCGGGGCCATGAGCCTACGAAGGCGAGTTTCAGAGGTGGTGACACAGCTCATTGGGGACATGCGCGGCGGGACCACTCCGAAGGACGGGTCCCAGGCGCATCGGCGGTCACGGGTCCCGGCTCTGGGCGGCGCCTTCGAGCGGACGACCCCAGACCAAGACGGGGTCGACGTCCGTATCTTCGCGAACCGCGGGCGTCTGCGGCTGCTCGTGGGAATGGTCCGGGATAATCGTCCGTGGCGGCTGGTCTCCGGTCTCCGAGGGGCGTTGGTGGGAGCGTTCGCGTTCAGCGCGTTCTATCTGTTGAACACCACGCTGTGGGAACTCGCACTCACCATGGCAGCGTGGCAGCTGGTCGCCGTCGTCGTTGCCTCGATTACGGCGATGATCACTTGGCTCATCGTCTATCACCGCCTCTGGGAACGAGCCAAAGATCTGCCGCCGCAGGAACGTGAGCGAACGGTGCTGTTCAACGCGTCGACTGTCTTGACCCTCGCTATTGGGCTGACGTGCGGCTATGCGGGGCTGTTCGTCCTGAACCTGACTGCCGCGCTGATCGTTTTCACTCCGGAGGTGTTCAGCCAGTACGCCGGAGACGAATACGGACTGGGCGAGTATCTACTGGTGACCCTGTTCGCGACCGCCGCTGCGACGATCGCGGGTGCGATTGGGTCTGGCTTCGAAAGTGAAGAGTCGGTGCACGAGGCCGCCTATAGCTACCGGGAGCGCGCACGGCGCGAGGCGCTGCGCCGCTCACGCAGCGCAGAGAACAACGACAGCGCGGTCCACGACGCGGCGCAGAACGACGACACATCTCGTGCAGAGGACTCCGATGCAGGCCCGGACCACTGAGGAGCCAATAGGTCGTTGGCGGATGGTGGGGCTCAAGTTCTTGGCGTACGTAAGCCCTGCCCGAATGAATTCCCGCTGAGGGATCCCTCAACGAGCTACTACTTTCGTTTTTGGTACGACATAGAAGCGATCACCATAGCCATACCCGCAACGCTGATAAGGGACTGCCGCACGGATAGGCGACAGTTGGGGTGTCAGGCCGCGAGGGCGGCCGGGTTCATGATGGTTTCGTATTCGATGGGGGTCAATCGGCTCAGGCGGGCCTGTCGGCGGCGTCGGTGGTAGGTCCTCTCGATCCAGGTGATGATGGCGGTCCGGAGCTCTTCTCGGGTCCGCCAGTGCTTGCGATCCAGGAAGCTTTCCTGGCTCTTCCCAGATGAGGGTGTAGGTCGGCCGGGCGCGTCGGTCCGCAGGTAGACGTCGAGGTCTCCCGACGATGGAGGTTCCTACGCCATCCATCCGAAAGACCTCGACGTGACCGACGCTACCCCGCCGGCCGGTTTCGGGGCTCTTCCGGATTGAGGGTGTAGACGGCCTGGCGCGGTGGTGAGCGAGGTGCCGGCGTGTCAGCGTCCAGATAGGGGTCGAGGTCTTCCGATGATGGGGGTTCTCACGCCACCCACCGGGAAGACCTCGACGTGCCTGACGCTACCTTCGCCCGCCCTGATCTGACCACGTTCGCTCGTCTGGACGAGCTCGGCTTGGAGGTCGTCGGCCAGCGCATCGAGCCTGGTCGGGCGGTCCTGGCCTGCCGGGTCGTCGAACCGGACAGCTGGTGCCGGCGGTGCGGGTGCGAGGGCGTCGCGCGGGACACCGTCACGCGCGAGCTCGCTCACGAGCCGCTGGGGTGGCGTCCCACGACGCTGGAGGTGAGGGTGCGTCGGTACCGGTGCACGGGCTGCGGGCACGTGTGGCGTCAGGACACGACCGCCGCGGCCGAGCCGCGCGCGCGGCTCTCCCGCCGCGGGTTGCGGTGGGCGCTGGAAGGGATCGTGTGCCAGCACTTGAGTGTCGCTCGTGTCGCCGAGGGGCTGGGGGTCTCGTGGAACACCGCCAACGCCGCGGTCCTGACCGAAGGACGCCGCGTCCTCATCGATGATCCGACCCGGTTCGACGGCGTCAGCGCCATCGGTGTCGACGAGCATGTCTGGCGCCACACCCGCCGCGGCGACAGGTTCGTGACCGTGATCATCGACCTCACCGCTGTTCGCGAGGGGACCGGCCCGTCCCGGCTGCTGGACATGGTCCAGGGCCGCTCGAAACACGCCTTCAAGCAGTGGCTCGCGGGCCGGCCGCAGGACTGGCGCGACGGGGTCGAGATCGTCGCGATGGACGGCTTCACCGGGTTCAAGACCGCCGCCGCCGAAGAGCTGCCCGACGCGGTCGCCATCATGGATCCTTTTCACCTGGTCCGCCTCGCTGGCGACGCGCTCGATGACTGCCGGCGCCGTGTCCAGCAGGACACCTGCGGGCACCGGGGCCGCAAGGGCGATCCGCTCTACGCCGCCCGCCGGACCCTGCACACCGGCGCCGACCTGCTCACCGAGAAGCAGTCCCAGCGCCTGGAGGGCCTGTTCGACGGCGACACCCACGTAGCGGTCGAGGCCGCCTGGGCCGTCTACCAGCGCATGATCGCCGCCTACCGCGTCCCCGACCGCGCACATGGTCGCCAGCTCATGGCCCAGCTCATCGACTCCGTCAGCTCCACCGTGCCAGCCGCCCTGACCGAGCTGCGCAAGCTGGGCAGGACCCTGAAGCGCCGCGCCGCCGACGTGCTCGCCTACTTCGACCGGCCCGGCACGTCCAACGGCCCCACCGAGGCCATGAACGGCAGGCTCGAGCACCTGCGCGGCTCGGCCCTCGGCTTCCGCAACCTGACCAACTACATCGCCCGATCACTACTCGAGACGGGCGGATTCCGACCCCAACTACACCCTCGAATGTGAAGAGCCAGGAATCACCCATGAACACCCTCGGCCTGAATCGCCATCGGCTCACTCGTCATCGCCGGGCGGTCCTCCCGGAGTGCCGAACGCTCCGCGAACTCTGCAGAGACACAGACACAGACACAGCTCGCAGCGGATGCTGCCCACGAGGCACGCCTCCCTCGTCTGTGGGTGGATATCCCGGGCAACAAGGACGAGCCGACGGCCTTCAAGCTCTACATCGGCAACACGGGCGACACCACCGCTCACGACACCCGTTTCTCGATCGAACCACCGATCGTCCCTGGTAGGTCGATGAAAGAGGGCCCGGACCGAGCAGCCCGGGCGGGAGCGGCTGGAAATGCCGCCCTCCCCCCTGGACGCACCATTTCCTGGATGCTCGGCTGGCCCCCCAGCCGGCTGGGCTATCTCCAACGCGGCCCATCGCGGCCACACAGCAGCACCGTCAATCACATGCATGCGGTGGGGTCAGGCGAGCTGAAGGTCTGTGAGGCACGTGGCCCCGTCGTCGGTGGTGGAGAAGTCCGCCGTTCCCGTCAAGCCGTCATAGGTGATCTCGATGGTTCCTTCGACGTCGCGCGGTAACCAGAAGCCTGCGAAGCCGTTGTCGAAGGTGGTCATCTCGTCGTTTACGAGCTCTTCACCGCTTGCCTGGTCCAGGATCCGCACCTGGATGTCCTGGCCGGTGAGCTCCCCCTGGCAGGTGGTCAGGCTGTGGTAGTAGCAGTCGTGCGTCTGGTTCACGTACGGGGCCACGGAGAGGTAGAACAGGTCGTCAGGCATGTCCAGGGCGAAGTCCTGCTGCCCGTCGGAGAACAGCAGTTCCTCCGACCGGATGGATGCCATGTAGCTGGTGGGGCGTTCTTGACCGCCCAGGCGGTCAAGATGGTCGATCATCTCCGGGACTTCCATCCCGTCCAGGCCGTGGGCGGCGAGAAACCCTTCTTCAGCGCCCTCCACGGACTGCTCGTCGCTGGTGTCTGCGGTCGAGCAGCCAGCCAGGATCAGTACCAACGCCGGGATCGTTGCGGCAAGTCTCTTCACGCTTCTTCTCCTGTCCGACGGTGCTGGCTGCCAGGACCGGACGGCTTCATGTCCTGGGGGGCCGGCACATGGTAGGCAACCGTTGCCCAGGTGGATCTGGGTATTTCGTCCCGGGCTCGAGCATGTCTCATCCGGGAGTGCCGAAGGATCTGCGTCAGCACAAGCGGTGCCCGGTCATACCAGGGTCTGAAAGTTGGCGACCAGGCCCTGGAGGTACCCCGAGAGCCAGCTCCACACCCCGGTGACCATGGCGAGTCCGAGGAGCACGAGCAAGCCTCCGCCAAGTCGTTGGAAGAGGAGACGGTGGCGGCGCAGGAGATCCAGCGCCCGGCGCGAGCGGGACAGCAGCATCGCCCCAGCGACGAACGGGATACCGAGGCCGAGGCTGTAGGCCAGCACGAGGACGCCGCCGCGGGCGGGGTCGGCTTCGCTGAACGCCAGGCTCAGGACGGCGGCCAAGGTCGGTCCCATGCACGGCGCCCATCCCAGCCCGAAGACGACGCCGAGCAGTGGGGCTCCCCAGATCCCTTGACGCGGGGCCAGGCGCAAGCGTCGGTCGCTCTGCAGCATGGGGATGTACCCCATGAATGCCAGCCCCATGAGCACGACGAGCGCGCCAAGGATTCGCGTGATCGTCTCCACCCACGGGGCCAGCAGGATCCCGAGCCAGGCGAACACCACGCCGAGCAGCACGAACACAGCGGTGAAGCCGGCAACGAACAGCAGCGCACCGGCGAGCAGCCGCCCGTCGCGCACCTTCGTGCGTTGCGTCCCTCCGCCGTGCCCGCCAGGCGCCGTCGCTCCGGCCATTCCGCTGAGATAGCCGACGTAGCCAGGCAGTAGGGGCAGCACGCAGGGAGAGGCGAAGGAGATGAAGCCGGCGATCAGCGCGACCGGGAGTGCGGCGAGCATCGGCCCGGTGAGAACCGTGCTGGCAAAGGTAGACCCGAGCTGGTCCCAGAGCATCGCTGTCAGGCCTCCTCGGCGAGGGTGTCGTCGATGAGGCCGCGCAGAACGGTCGGATCGATCTGTCCCATGACGCGCGCGGCCACCCACCCCTGCCGGTCCAGGACCACGGTGGTGGGCATGGCCTGGAGCGGCACAAGCCCCTGGAAGGCGGCGACTGCGGCAGCTCCGCTGTCGTGCACAGAGGGGTAGGGGACCTCGAAGGTCCGCTCAAAGGCTTGAGCGGTCGCGACGTCGTCGCGCGGATTGACTCCCAGCATCTCTACACCCTGGGGGGCATAGTCCTGGTGGATCGCCGCCAGATCGTCGGCTTCAGCCCGGCACGGCGGGCAGGCCGCATACCAGAAATTCACCACCACCACCTCACCGCGCATGTCGTTCACGTCGACCTCCGCACCGTCGTACGTCACCCCGACCAGGTCGATGGAGGCCTGACGCTGCTCGGGCTCCCATAGCTCCAGCGACCCGTCACCCGAGACGTAACCCGTATCAATGCTGAGGTCCGAGTTGGCACCGGGTGCCGAGGCGCAGCCTGCCAGTGCCATCACCGATGCCACGCCGGCCGCAACAAGCCACCGGTCCACCGAGCCTCGACGCCTGTTGTTGGACTTCACGCCTTTCACCCTTCAAGAGCCCTTGGGGGCTCACGTGCCGCTGCCTACACGGGGCCGGTCGTCAGACCGTCCGACCTCGTAGTTCTACAACTTCTCCTACGTGCGTTACTCAGAAGTCTTTTTCGCGCATGGATGCCGATGGGGGCTGGATCCCATCCGGTGTGCGCGAAAGTTGCCAATTGGACCCGCGCTTCCAACGCCACACCATAAGCCCGGTCCAAACGTTGGTGACCTGCACCGCCCGCCCGGTGAGACTCCATGAAGAGTTGATGAAGATTCGCCGCAAACACTGGCATCGATCCCTCACCTCTGGTCGCGCACGGCTAGCGTCGACGCGGCGCCGAGCACGCGGGTGGGCAACTCTGCCAGCAAACCTAATGAGCGGGCCGGCCGATGATGCTTTTCTTGCCGCCCGTCCTGCTAGCCCGGCGCCCCAACTCGAATGATCTGGAGAAAAAGGAACCATGAAATTGAGGACCCTGCTTACCACGGTTGCGGGCGGAACCGTTCTGGCATTGACGCTCGCCGCGTGCGGCAACGGTGACCAAGATGCAGCGACTTCCGCTGCGGCCGAGGAGGAGAGCTCGGAGACGACAACAGAGAGCACGCTGCAGCCGGAGGTATCCGACATGCACAACGAAGCCGACGTGAACTTTGCCCAGATGATGATCGTCCATCACGAGGGCGCCATCGAGATGGCTGACGTAGCGGTGGAACGTGCCGGTAGTCAGGAGGTGCGCACGCTCGCTGAAGGGATCTCCGCAGCCCAGGGGCCGGAGATCACACAGATGACCTCCTGGCTGGAGGCCTGGGGCGAGGAGACCTCTCCGGCCGGTGACGGCGGCATGGACCACGGCGGCATGGAGATGGAAGGGCTGACCCAGGAGGAAGCCATGGTCGAGCTGGAGTCGGTGCCGGACGCCGAGTTCGAACTCCGCTTCCTGGAACTGATGATCGCGCACCATCGCGGCGCGGTGGACATGGCCGAGACCGAACTGGACGACGGTGAGAACCCCGAAGCGCTCGCCCTCGCCCAGACGATGATCGACGACCAGCAAGCGGAGATCACCGAGATGGAAGACATGCTCGAGAGTCGTTGATGCCCAACGGACCCGGGGCAGCACTCATGAGGGCTCGCTCGAGGCTGAGACCCAGCCGCACGGCCACGCGCCGAGAGCCCCGCCACACGATTCCCCCACCTGGTACGGGGCCGCCTCGCGGCGTCAGGGGAAGTTCTGCAGTGCGCCGGATGTCAACCGCGGGACGTGAGCCTGCGCACATGTCCTCGACCCCTAGAAGGTCACGCTTTACTATCGCTCAGGTTACGTTCCGATAACGAGGAGTCCTCCCGACGTGTTTGCACCCCCGCGCGGCCGCCACGCACGGCACCGCACCCTTGCCCCCCGGGTCGCCACCGCGCTCCTGACGGTCGCCGCGGCGACGTCGGTCGCCACGAGTGCCCAGGCCACCGACACCTCCGGCGCAGTACGCACCGTCACCCCGAGCATCCGCACCGACGTCGGCTGGCAGAACCAGGTGGCCAACGCGATCGCCGCCCAGACCAACGCCTACCGCGCGGCCAACGGGCTGTCCCAGCTCACGCGCAGCGGCTCGATCGACTCGGTCGCCCAGTCGTGGTCCAACCACCAGGCGAGCATCGGCTCGATGGTCCACCGCGGCGACTACGGAGCCTCGGCCGTCCCCGGCGGCTCCTCCGGCACCTCCGAGATCCTGTCCTGGGGCATGTACCCCGACCACGGGGCGGACTACTTCATGAGCCAGTGGCGCAACTCGCCGGTGCACAACAGCATCCTGCTCACCGGTTCGTACACGCACTTCGGCGTCGGCGTGGCCGTCTCGGCCGACGGTCGCGTCTTCGCGACGCAGAACTTCGCGACCTACCCGGGCGGCGGCCCGGGCGGCTCCACGCCCGCTCCCGCCGAGCCCGCGCCGGCGGAGCCTGCTCCCGAGCCGGAGCCGGAGCCGCAGGCCGAGCCGCAGCCGGATGCACAGGCCGAGGCCCAGGCGCAGGCCGAGGCCCAGGCCGCACGGACCGACGACGCAGCCTCGCGCGACACCGCCCGCACGGAGCCGGAGCCCGAGCCGGTCCGCCCGCCCGGGACCCCGCGCTTCCTGCTGTCGGACGAGCTCGCCGGCGACGCCGTGCACAACTTCCTCTACGGCGTCGAGGGCGACGAGATCTTCGTCGGCGACTGGGACGGCGACGGCACCGACACGATCACGGTGCGCCGCGGCAACGAGCTGCACGTCTCGGACACCCTGGGTACCGGCCCGGCGGAGCGCGTCGTCGAGCTCGGGGCTGGCGAGGGCCACGAGATCGTTCAGGGCGATTTCGACGGCGACGGCACCGACACGTTCGCGGTGCGTCACGGCAACGTCCTGCACATCATCAACGACCTCGACAACCCGGGCGAGATCGAGCTGGCCGCCTTCGGCGCCGACGGCGACACGCTCCTCGTCGGCGACTGGGACGGCGACGGCACCGACACGTTCGGCGTCCGCCGAGGCACCGACGTCGTCTACACGAACGACCCGACCGGCGCGAGCGTCGACGGCGAGTTCTCCCTCGGCGAGGCGACCGACCTCGTCCTCGTGGGCGACTGGGACGGTGACGGCGCGGACAGCCTCGCCCTCCAGCGCGGCGCCGACTTCTTCGTCAGCAACGAGAACGCGGACGGCGCCGAGGTCGAGGAGACCCGGTACGGCCGCGACGGCGACACCGCCGTCTTCGGCGACTTCGACGGCGACGGTTCGGACAGCCTCGGCGTCGTCCGCATCGAGCAGACCCGCTGACCCGGCCCCCCCGGCTGCATCAGCACGACCCGACGGGGTCACCGGTCCCACCCTGGACCGGTGACCCCGTCGCCGTCCGGCCCGGACCAGCCAGCCGCGTGAACGACGTCGGTCGATCTGATCGACGGGGTGCTACCCGGCGATTCGCACGATCGCGGACGGGTGAGCCACCGGGAGGCGATGCTCTTGCTTCACGATGACGCCGTGGCTCCGCACGCTTCCCCTGACGCGAATCTGCCGCGAGTTCTCGTCGTGGACGACGAGGCGCCATTGGCGCGACTGGTAGCGAGCTACCTGGAACGTGACGGCTTCGAGGTCGAGGTCACCGGCGACGGGAACGACGCGGTCGAGCTCGCGCGGCGATGGCACCCCGGCGTGATCGTCCTCGACCTGGGCCTCCCGGGCATCGACGGCATCGAGATCTGCGGGATCGTGCGCACCTTCTCCGACTGTTACATCATCATGCTCACCGCCCGCGTGGAAGAGATCGACAAGCTCCTCGGTCTGTCGGTGGGGGCCGATGACTACATGACCAAGCCGTTCAGCCCGCGGGAGCTCGTCGCCCGGGTGCGGGCGATGCTGCGCCGCCCGCGCCTAGACTCGGGCGACACCCGTCGCTCGGCGTCGTTCGGGCCGCTGACGGTGGACGTCGTAGGCCGGGAGGTGTTCCTCGCCGAGCATCCGGTGGAACTGACCCGCACGGAGTTCGACGTCCTGTCCGCGCTCGCGACACGCCCACACATGGCTTTTTCCCGGCGCGAACTGATCGAGGCGGTGTGGGGGCCGGGCTGGGGCGGCGACGAGCACCTCGTCGACGTACATGTCGGACATCTCCGGCAGAAGCTCGGTGACAAGGCGTCCGCGCCGAAGTTCATCCGGACAGTTCGTGGGATCGGTTACCGGATGGGGCCGGGATGGTGAGCAGCGGCCGGCCGAGGTCATGGGGGTTGGGTGCTCGGCTGCTTGCGGCGATCGTGGCGGTCATCCTCGTGGCAGCGGGCACTGCGTGGGTTGTCGCCGCGGCCATCGGGCCGGTGATCTTCCACGACCACATGCTCATGGCCGAGCCGGCGGAATCGGATGTCGTCGCCCACGCCGAGCAGGCCTTCACCACTGCGTCGACGCTGGCCCTCTCCCTTGCTCTGCTCGCCGGCCTCCTGACATCGGTCGTGGTGAGCGTCCTCGTCACCCGGCGGATCGCCAGGTCGTTGGAACGGGTGCGGCACGCGGCAGCCAAGGTAGCGAACGGGGACTACGAGGCCCGTGTCCCCGAGGTGCACATGGGGTCCGAGTTCGACGATCTCGCGGCGGCTTTCAACACCATGGCCACCGATCTGGGGCAGATCGAACAGACACGCACGCGGATGCTCGGGGATCTGGCCCACGAGATGCGCACCCCTGTGGCAACGCTGGACGGCTATCTCGAGGGCATGATCGACGGCGTTGTCCAGGTGGACGAACCGACCTTGGGCATGCTGCGCGAGCAGGCCGGTCGGCTCTCCCGCCTGGCACATGACATCACCCTGGTCACCGCGGCCGGCGAGGGACGGTTGAGCATGCGACAGGAACTACTGGTCGTCGGGGACCTCCTCGACGATGCCTGGGCCCAGGCGCGGGCAGGGTATGCGGACAAAGGTGTCCACCTGCACCTCAGCGGCACCGACAGCGACCGACGCACCACCATCGTGGCCGACCGTGACCGGCTCGGACAGGTGCTGACGAACCTCCTCGACAACGCGTTACGACACACACCCGGTCACGGGCGGGTGGAGCTGGGCGTCCAACGCGACGTGCCCGTCCTCCGGTTGTGGGTCAAGGACAACGGCGACGGAATCACCGCTGAGCACCTGCCGCACATCTTCGAACGCTTCTACCGGGCCGACGCCGCCCGCGACCGCGCACACGGCGGATCAGGGATCGGGCTCGCCATCGTCCGATCCATCGTCGAAGCCCATAGCGGCACCGTGACCGTGACCAACCCCGGCCCGGGCGCCCTGTTCACCATCGACCTGCCTATGAACCACCCTCAGCCCGCGTAGGGCACAGTGGGAAACGTTCAGACGGCTCGACAGTGCGCGGCACTGAGCGGTACAGAGGGCAACTCATCGTCCGGTCGGGCCGGATACGTACGACTGTGGGACGTTGATCTTCGTTCGCTGGGATCAGCGGTGCTGCTCAGTGACTTCGTCGAGAAGCCCGCGCCCGCGCCCGCGCCGATGATGCCCACCCGTGAGCGTTCATCATGTGCTTCCGGGCTGCGCAGCGTTCGCAAAAGCCGGCAGCAGGATGGCGTCGATGAACCAGGGGGCGTCCTCGGCGTTGAGCCGCCCGGCTCGCACTTCCTCGGCCGCCCCGTTGATCACGACGTGGGTAGTGGCCAGGAGCCAGCTGACCGGAAGGTCAGCGCGAAAGGCGCCTTCGTGCTGACCACGCTCGAGCAGGTCGCGCATGCGGGCTTCGGCCTTCTCGTGGTGTTCGCGGATGCGGGCTGCAGGCAGTTCCTTCTGCGCCGCAGCCAGCACGGCCCTCGCCTGGTCCACGAGGACCCAGCTGGAGGCGACGAGCCGCTGGAACGCCTTACGGGCGTCACCGTCCAGTGACACCTCGCGCAGGACCTCCTCACCGCGTTCGAGGCTGTCGATGAGTGCAGCCTCGATGAGTTCGGTACGGGTCGCGAAGTGCCCGTACAGCGTCATGCGGCCCACCCCCGCCTCGGCAGCGATGTCGGCCACCGAGGCGTCGGGGTGCTCGCGGATCGCAGTGACGACCGCCGCCAGGATCTTCGCTCGGTTGCGTTGCGCGTCGGCCCGCTGGTTGGCCGCGCGGCGGTCACCTGCTGCGGGCGCTTGCTGGGGCCCGTCGTTCGTCAGGGGCTTCTTGGCCGCCATGCTCCACCTCAGTACTCGTACGGGAATGTATGAGATAGTCTAACCGCTGTATCTCGTACACACATGATTGAGTTGCGTGGGCGAAGCGCAGAACCCATGGGCACCGTCGAGTAGAAGGAGATCGATGATGACTGCGACACAACACGAGCAAGTAGGCGAAGGGGCCCACCCCAAGCGCTGGCTGGCGCTGGGCCTGTTGGGCACGGCCCAATTCATGTTGATCCTCGACGTCACGGTCGTGGCGATCGCCCTGCCGCAGATGGGACTGGACCTGAACCTGTCACGCGAGGCGATGACCTGGGTGGTGGCCGCGTACACAGTGACCTTCGGCAGTCTGATGCTCCTGGGTGGGCGCAGCGCCGATCTGTTCGGCTCCAAACCGATCGTCTATACCGGGCTGTTCATCTTCACCGCCGGGTCGCTGCTGGCCGGGCTGTCCGAGAGCGGCGGCGTCCTGCTCGGCGGGCGAGTCGCGCAGGGCCTGGGTGCAGCGCTGCTCTCACCCGCCGCCCTGTCCGTGGTGGTGCGACTGTTCACCGGCGACGAGCGCAACCGCGCCCTGGGTATCTGGTCCGCCCTCGGCGGTGGCGGCGCGGCGGTCGGCGTGTTGCTCGGCGGCCTGATCACCGCGGGGCCGGGCTGGCCATGGGTGTTCTTCATCAACATCCCCGTCGGTCTCATCGTGCTGGCAGGCCTGCTGTGGGTGCTCCCACCACTGCCACCTGGCGCCGGCCCGCGGCCATCACTCGACATCCTCGGCGCGCTGCTGGTCACCGCAGCGACGGGCTCCGCGATCTACGCCCTGACCGTGGCTGGTGAGCTCGGTTGGACCAGTCCGCAGACTCTTATCGCTGCGGGGGCGGCCGTTGTGCTCTATCTGCTGTTCGGGTGGCGACAGAAGACCGCTGCATCCCCGCTGATGAATCTCAGCCTGCTGGGCCGACGATCTGTGGGTGCCGGGGTGTTCGTGATCCTGATCGCCACCGCGCTGATGGTCGCGGTGTTCTTCCTGGGCACCTTCTACTTCCAGCAGTTCGCCGGACATGGCCCTCTGGCAACCGGCTTGCTGTTCCTGCCGATCGCACTGGCCACGATGACAGGTGCCAATCTCGGCGGACGCCTGATCGCCCGCCTGGGAGCGCGCGCCCTGGGAGCTGTCGGCATGCTCATCGCAGCCATCGGCCTGATGGTGCCCGCCTTGTGGCCCACAACCGTGGCGACCACGATCGGCATCAGCTTCGGAGCCTTCGGTATCGGCGCACTGTTCGTCGTCGCCGCGGCCACGGCGCTGGGACAGATCGGGCCGGCGGAGGCCGGCATCGCCTCGGGCCTGCTGAGCACCTTCCACGAGTTCGGCGCCTCGGTCGGCGTCGCCACGGTCTCCAGCATCGCAGCCCTCAGCCTCGCCACCGATGGTGGCACCGCAGGCTTCCAACAGGCCTTCACGGCCGCCGCCATCGCCGCAGTGGTTGCCGCCGTGATCTCAACGATCGCGATTCCGCGGCAACCCGCTCGCACCTAAGCCGCGAGCCTCACCCCTGTGGGCTCACCACTTGCATCAGATACCCCTACCAGGTATAAGTGGTGATACCCCCCCTGAGGTATCTCTGAAGGAGAAGGACATGACCACTACGTCCACATACACCGTGACCGGCATGAGCTGCGGCCACTGCGAGGGCGCGATCCGCGCCGAGGTATCGCAGATCGCCGGAGTCCAGGACATCGAGGTCAGCGCGGCCACGGGCCGCTTAGCCGTCACAACGAACGACCCGGCGGACGATGCCGCGGTGATCGCCGCGGTCGACGAGGCCGGCTACCAGGCCACCCCCAGCTGATATGCGAGCCCCGGCACGGCTCGGTTTGTACGGGCTGCTCCTCGTGTCCGTGTTCGCCGTGGCATTCGTCACGGCGGGCGCGGTCATCCCCGAGCAGACCGTGCAGAGCTGGACAGAAGAGACGGAACAAACCGATCACGCAGGGGAACAAGACATGGGCACCGGCGGCCACGAGACACACACCGACGATGCGTCCTCACTGGGTCTCGGCGTCGCGCAGGACGGCTACCGGCTCACCGGGGTCACCGCTCCCGCGGAGACCGGCACCGACGGCGACCTGTCACTGATCGTCACGGGACCCGCCGGGGACCCGGTCACCGACTTCGAGCTGGAGCACGAGAGGGAGTTGCACCTGATCGCGGTCCGCACTGATGGGCAGCACTTCCACCACGTCCACCCCGAGATGAACGCGGATGGCACCTGGTCGATCCCCTGGCAGTGGGATGCAGCCGGCTCCTACCGCGTGTTTGCCGACTTCGTGCCCGCCGAGGCCGGTGAGGGCATCACTCTGTCGACCTCGGTACAGGTCGCCGGCAACTACGCCCCAGCACCGGCTGAGCCTGCCACCACGACCACGGTGGATGGCTACGAGGTCAGCGTGACCGGCGACCTGGTGGCAGGTGCATCGACCCGGCTGACGATGGCCATCACCCGTGACGGGCAGCCGGTCACCGAGCTGGAGCCGTACCTGGGGGCCTTCGGGCACTTGGTGGCGCTGCGTGCGGGCGATCTGGCCTACCTGCACGTCCACCCGCACGGCGAGGAGCCCCAGCCGGGCCAGACATCGGGACCGGAGATCGTGTTCGAGGCCACCGCGCCGACCCCGGGACGGTACCTGCTCTACCTCGACTTCCAGGTCGAGGGTCAGGTCCACACCGCACCGCTGGTGCTGGATACCACCGGCGACGCCGGGACAGACCACGGCGAGGCCGAAGAGTCGGACCACACCGATGAGCACGAGGAGGGAGGCGGCCATGACCACGACTGAGAACACCACCGGCGCCAGCAGCGTCGAACTGCAGATCGGTGGCATGACCTGCGCCTCGTGTGCGAACCGGATCGAGAAGAAACTCAACAAGCTCGACGGGATCACCGCCAGCGTCAACTACGCCACCGAGAAGGCCAGCGTGAGTGGACCGGAGGGCCTGGACCCGCAGACGCTGATCGCCGAGGTGGAGAAGACCGGCTACACCGCCGCCCTCCCCACCCCCGCGAAAAGGGCCGGTGACGCACCGGGCAGCGAGGCCGAATCGGCCGAGGACGCCGAACTGCGCTCGCTGCGCCAACGGCTCATCGGTTCGGCGGTCCTGGCTGTCCCGGTGATCGCGATGGCGATGATCCCGGCACTCCAGTTCGACTACTGGGGCTTCGCCTCGCTCGTGCTGGCCGCCCCGGTGGTGGTGTGGGCCGGCTGGCCCTTCCACAAGGCAGCCTGGACCAACCTGCGCCATGGTGCGGCGACGATGGACACCCTGATCTCGGTGGGCACGACCGCAGCCCTGGTGTGGTCGATCATCGCGCTGTTCTTTGGCACCGCAGGCCAACCCGGGGTGGTCCATCCGTTCGAGTTGACCATCTCCCGCGGTGATGGTCTCGGGCACATCTACCTGGAGGTCGCAGCCGGGGTGATCACGTTCATCCTGCTGGGGCGCTACTTCGAGAAGCGGTCCAAGCGCCGCGCCGGTGCCGCCCTGCGGGCGCTGCTGGAACTCGGCGCGAAGGAGGTCTCGGTCCTGCGCGAGGGTCGGGAACAGCGGGTGCCGATCGAGGAGCTCTCCGTCGGTGACGAGTTCATCGTCCGGCCCGGGGAGAAGATCGCCACCGACGGGGTCATCACCTCGGGCAACAGCGCCATCGATGCCTCCATGCTCACCGGAGAATCCGTACCGGTCGAAGTGACCGAGGGCGATTCGGTCACCGGTGCGACGGTCAACGCCGGGGGCCGACTGGTCGTGCGGACAACCCGTGTCGGCTCCGATACCCAGCTGGCGCAGATGGCGAAGATGGTCGAGGATGCCCAGTCCGGTAAGGCCGAGATCCAGCGGCTGGCCGATCGGGTCTCGGGGGTGTTCGTCCCGATCGCGATCGCGATCGCCGTCGCCACGCTCGGGGCCTGGATCGGCGCCGGTTTCCCCGTCAGTGCGGGCTTCACCGCCGCGGTGGCGGTGCTGATCATCGCCTGCCCCTGCGCCCTGGGGCTGGCCACCCCGACCGCCCTGCTGGTCGGCACCGGGCGGGGGGCGCAGATGGGTGTGCTGATCAAGGGTCCCGAGACTTTGGAATCCACGCGCCGGGTCGACACGATCGTGCTGGACAAGACCGGCACCGTCACCACCGGCAAGATGACCCTGGGCGATGTGATCGTCGCCGAGGGAGTGGATCGTACCGAGCTGTTGCGACTGGCCGGCGGTCTGGAGGATGCCTCGGAGCATCCCATCGCTCAGGCGATCGCCGCTGGAGCTACCGCCGAGGTCGGCGCCCTTCCCACGCCGGAGTCCTTCGAGAACGTCGAGGGCCTCGGTGTCCAGGGTGTCGTCGATGGGCGCACCGTCCTCGCCGGCCGCGAGGTCTTGCTGCGCGACTGGTCGCAGCACCTCGACGAGAATCTGCGGTCGGCCAAGCAGGCCGCCGAGGCGCAGGGCAAGACCGCGATCGCGGTCGGCTGGGATGGTCGGGCACGCGGCGTGCTGGTCGTGGCCGATCAGGTCAAGCCCACCAGTGCCGAAGCGATCGCCCAGTTCAAAGAACTCGGTCTCACGCCGGTGCTGCTCACCGGGGACAACCAGAGCGTGGCCGAGCAGGTCGCCTCGGAGGTCGGCATCGAGTCGGTCATCGCCGAAGTCCTGCCCAAGGACAAGGTCGATGTCGTGGCCCGCCTCCAAGACGAAGGCAAGGTCGTCGCGATGGTCGGCGACGGCGTCAACGACGCTCCCGCCCTGGCCCAGGCCGACCTCGGCCTGGCGATGGGCACCGGCACCGACGTCGCGATCGAGGCCGCCGACATCACCCTCGTCCGCGGTGACCTCCGAGCCGCGGCGGACGCGATCCGCCTTTCCCGGCGCACGCTGGGCACGATCAAGACCAACCTGTTCTGGGCCTTCGCCTACAACACCGCTGCCATCCCGCTGGCGGCCTTCGGTCTGCTCAACCCGATGCTCGCCGGGGCGGCCATGGCCCTGTCCAGCGTGTTCGTCGTCAGCAACAGCCTGCGCCTGCGGACCTTCACCGCCCGGGCCGATGACAGTGCGCCAGCTCCCACACGAGCACCGGCTGAGCGTGAACCCGTCCACGTCTGACACCGGCATCAACACCACAGGAAAGGAACACACGATGACCGCACATGAGGACCACAACCACCACGAAACACCGCAGGGCGGAGGGTGCCACAGCCACCAGCCCACGACGGAGAGCCTGGCCAGTGTCGGGGCCGACGAGATCACCGAGTGCCCCGTGATGGTCGGCACCGCGGTGATCAAGTCCGAGGCCGAAGAAGCCGGACTCGCCCGCGACTACAACGGGCAGCGGTACTGGCTGTGCTGCGCCTCCTGCGGGCCGCTCTTCGACGCCGACCCCGAACGCTACGTCGCCGCATAAGCACATTCGACCGGTCCCGCTCGCCCCGACCCCAGTCCGGGGTGAGCGGGACCGCCGCCCCGGTGAACCAGGAACGGTCAGGGGCGCAGGAAGGAGAAAACAGCATGAGCCACGACCATCCGACCGCGTCACAGACCGCGACGCACGACGACCACAGCACGCACGATGCACACGACCAGGGCATGCATGACAGTCATGCAGGCCACCACGACCACGCGGATCACGAAGCCCCCGGTGGTCACGCCGGGCATGCCGGGCATGGTGACCACGTCGGTCAGTTCCGTCGCCTGTTCTGGATCATGCTCGTTCTCGCCGTGCCCGTCGTTGGGTTCAACGACATGTTCGCCGACCTCATCGGCTACCAGCTGCCCGAGGCCGAATGGGTCTGGTGGGTCTCGCCGATCCTGGGCACGGTCATCTACTTCTGGGGCGGCTGGCCGTTCCTGACCGGCGCAATCTCGGAGATCCGCTCCCGCAAGCCCGGCATGATGCTGCTCATCGGCCTGGCCATCACGGTGGCGTTCATCGCGTCCTGGGGCGCGAGCCTGCGCCTGCTGGACCATGAGCTGAACTTCTGGTGGGAACTGGCCCTGCTGGTGGTCATCATGCTGCTGGGCCACTGGATCGAGATGCGGTCCCTGGCCCAAACCACGTCCGCCCTCGACTCCCTGGCAGCGCTGCTCCCGGATGAGGCCGAGAAGGTCGACGGCGATCAGGTCGTGAAGGTTGCCCCCGCCGACCTCATCGTCGGCGACGTGGTCATCGTCCGCCCGGGCGCCGCGGTGCCCGCCGATGGAAAGATCGTCGACGGGTCGGCGAGCATGGACGAGTCCATGGTCACCGGAGAGTCGAAGACGGTACGTCGCGAGACCGGTGAGCAGGTCGTCGCTGGCACTGTCGCCACCGACTCCGGGCTGCGCGTCGAGGTCACTGCCACCGGTGACGACACCGCCCTGGCGGGCATCCAGAAGCTCGTCGCCGACGCGCAGGCCTCGTCCTCGCGCGCGCAGCGGATCGCCGACACCGCCGCTGCCTGGTTGTTCTGGTTCGCCCTCGGCGCCGCATTGATCACCGCAGTCGTCTGGAGTCTTATCGGCCTGCCGGAATCCGCGGTCGTGCGCACCGTCACCGTGCTCGTGATCGCCTGCCCTCACGCGCTGGGACTGGCAATCCCGCTCGTGGTCTCCATCGCCACCGAGCGTGCTGCCCGCGGCGGCGTGCTGATCAAGGACCGGCTCGCCCTGGAATCGATGCGCACCGTCGATGCCGTGCTGTTCGACAAGACCGGCACGCTGACCAAGGGTGAGCCCACCGTCACCGCCATCGAACCGGTCGGGAACCGCAGCGCCGAGGAGGTACTGGCACTGGCCGCGGCGGCGGAATCCGACAGCGAGCACCCCCTGGCCAAGGCCATCATCGGCGCAGCCGGTGCCCGCGAGCTTCCAGTCGCGAAGGCGCGGGACTTCTCCTCCTCCCCGGCAGTCGGGGTCAAGGCAACAGTGGACAGCTCCGTGATCGAGGTCGGCGGCCCGTACCTGCTCGACCAGCACGGATTGGAGGAACTGTCGGTCGCCGACGAGTGGCGGGACGAGGGCGCGATCATCCTCCACGTCCTGGCCGACGGTGAGGTCATCGGGGCGCTGCGGCTGGCCGATGAGATCCGCTCCGAATCCCGTGAGGCCGTCGACGCCCTGCACGCTGCCGGCGCCCAGGTGGTAATGATCACCGGTGACGCGCAGGCCGTTGCCGACACCGTCGCGAAGGAGCTGGGCATTGACCGGGTCTTCGCCGGAGTGCGGCCCGAGGACAAGGCTGCCAAGGTCGCCGAGCTCCAGGACGAAGGCAGGAAGGTCGCCATGGTGGGCGACGGCGTCAACGACGCCCCTGCTCTGGCCCAGGCCGATGTCGGTATCGCCATTGGTGCCGGCACCGATGTCGCGATCGGTTCCGCCGGGGTCATCCTGGCTTCCTCCGACCCGCGCTCGGTGCTCTCCGTCATCGAGCTCTCCCGCGCCAGCTACCGGAAGATGAAGCAGAACCTGTGGTGGGCCGCCGGCTACAACCTGATCTCGGTGCCCCTGGCCGCTGGCGTGCTCGCACCGATCGGGTTCGTGCTGCCGATGAGCATCGGCGCGATCCTGATGTCGGTCTCGACCGTCGTCGTCGCGCTCAACGCTCAGCTGCTCCGCCGCCTCGACCTCACGCCCGAGGCCAGCGCGGCCAAGATCCTTGACCAGGACACCTCCAAGTGATCGCCCCGGCGGTGCCGGATCGAGTACCGCACACCTCAGGAGAAGACACGATGGGCACCATCACCACGCCATCAGCCGAAGTCGACCATGGCTACATCAGTGACAAGGACCGCTACCTTGCCCGTCTCAAGCGCATCGAGGGACAAGCACGCGGCATCCACCGCATGATCGATGAGGACACCTACTGCATCGACATCCTCACTCAGATCAGCGCCGTCACCTCGGCGTTGGAGAACGTCGCTCTGGCCCTCTTGGACGACCACCTCAAGCACTGCGTGGTGGATGCCGCCAGGACCGGTGGCTCCGAAGCCGACGAGAAGATCAAGGAAGCCTCCGCGGCCATCACTCGCCTCGTGAAGTCCTGAGGAGGCAGTCATGGGTAGGACGCGAAGGGCGCTCAGCGGCGTGCATGAGTGGCGTGATGCCCTCGAGGCACGGATCGACCACCACAACCAGCACCGACCGCGCTCGGCGTGCGGAAGCCGCCCTTCACGCGATTGATCAACGTCCCCGAGCAGCACAACTAGTAGCCCCACCGCAGCCGCCTACCTTCGTCTTGTTGGGGTAGACCCTGCGCGGAGTAATCCGCGGATCGACACCGGATTTAGGTGTTCAGCTGCTGGAGGAGCGGTCGGTCAGTTGGCTGGTCGGGATGGCGTGGCAGACGTGCTGGGGGAGGCACTGGCCGGGATCCAGTGTGGTCGCCCGCTGGCTGAGCCGGCGCACATGCTCGAGCAGGTCACTGAGGGCGGTGATGCGCGCTTGGAGGGCGGTGGCGTGGTTCTCCAGCATGGCAGCGACGTGCTGGCAGGGTGCTCCGCTCGCCTCCCGCGCCGAGATGACATCGCGGACCTGAGCGAGGGTCAGACCGGCGGCCTGGGCTGCCTTGACGAACGCGAGACGGTCGACCGCACTGGAGTCATAGACCCGGTAGCCCGATGTGGTCCGAGCGGGCGCCGGCAATACACCGGCCGTCTCGTAGAACCGGATGGTCTTGGGACGCACACCGGTCTGCGCGGCCAGCTCTCCGATACGCATGCCTCGACCGTACGCCCTTGACCTTCCAGTGTGCTGGAAGGTTTACGGTCGAAGCGACCGGGTGCGGACCGAAGGAGAGATAGTCCATGGAGTACGACTTGATCGTCATCGGCACCGGAGGTGGGGCCATGGCCGCCGGGATCGAGGCGCGCTCCCGGGGCAAGAGCGTGCTGCTCATCGAGCACGGTCCGCTCGGCGGTACCTGCCTGAACGTGGGCTGCATCCCGAGCAAGAACCTGCTAGCCGCCGCCGGTCAGCGCCACCGCGCCTTGGCCAGCCCGTTTCGTGGTGTGCCCACCAGCGCTGAGGGCGCGGTGGTGGGCGAACTGATGACCCAGAAGCAGGGACTCATCGAGGACCTGCGCCAGGCGAAGTACGCCGACGTCGCCGAGGCCCACGGGTTTCCCATCATGTACGGGCACGCGCAGTTCCTCGACGAGCAGAGCATCCAGGTCGGGAACCGGACGTTGCACGCTGGGGCATACGTCATCGCAACCGGAGCAACCCCGCACATCCCCGACCTGCCCGGTATCGGTGCGGTCGACTACCTGACTTCGACCACCGCCATGGAGCAACAGAACCTGCCCACCTCCCTGGTCGTGCTCGGTGGTGGGTACGTCGGCTTGGAGCAGGCCCAGCTGTGGGCCCAGCTGGGCGTGAACGTCACCCTCGTGGGCCGAGTCGCCCCCTACGCTGAACCCGAGGTCGCTGACGTGCTCCGCACCGCCTTCCAGGAGGAGGGCATCGCGGTGATCGAGGAACACGGGCGGGAAGTAGCGCCTCACGCCGGAGGGGCCATCGTCACCACCGACAGCGGCGTTCACGTCCATGGCCAGCGGTTGTTGATCGCCACCGGTCGCCGCGCCAGCACCAGCGGTCTTCGGCTGGACGCCGCCGGAATCGGCACCGACGCCCGCGGATTCATCCGCGTGGATGAGAACCTGCGCACGACCAACCACCGCGTGCACGCCGCCGGGGATGTCTCCGGTGCCCCGCAGTACGTTTACGTCGCCGCGAAGACTGGCCGGGTCGCCGCCGCCGGTGCGCTGGGTGAGCCCTCCACGGTGGACTACCGCGGCCTGCCCGGGGTCACCTTCACGACTCCGCAGATCGCCAGCGCCGGACTGACCGAAGCCCGCGCCCTCGAGCTCGGCCACGACTGCGACTGCCGAATCCTGGGGGCGCAGGACATCCCGCGCGCACTGGTCAACCAGGACACTCGGGGGGTCCTCAAACTCGTCATCGACGCCCAGACCCGCAAGGTCCTGGGTGTGCACGCTGCACTTGACGGCGCCGGAGAGCTCATGCTCGCCGCGACGTACGCCATCAAGTTCGGGCTGACCGTCGAGGACCTGGCGGACACCTGGGCGCCCTACCTCACGATGAGCGAAGCCCTCCGCATAGCGGCCGGCCTGTTCCGTTCGACCATGCCCACCAGCTGCTGCGCCTGAACAGCGTTGACCGCCGAGCGTGAACCCGTACCCAGGTACGAGTCGCCGGTGCGGGCTTCTTTACACTGGCACGGTGCCGTTGGCCCCCTCGACCCGAGCGATGGAGCGCCACCAGATTGGCCTGTATCTGGCTCATCGCAGTTGAGGGTGTAGGTGGGGTCTGAATCCTCCTGCTTCGAGCAGGCTGCGGGCGGTGTAGTGGGTCAGGTTCCGGAAGCCCAGTGCGGAGCCGCGCAGGTGCTCGAGCCGCCCGTTGATCGCTTCGGTCGGGCCGTTCGACGTGCCGGGTCGATCGAAGAACGCGAGCACGTCGTTGGCTCGCTGCTTGAGGGTGCGGCCGAGGCTGCGGATCTCGACGAGCGCGGCAGGGACGCCGCCGCGCAGGGCGTCGATCACGGCCCGCATCGCCAGTTTCGCCTTGTTCTTGTCGGGCTCGCGGTAGGCGGCCACGATGCGCTGGTAGATGCCCCATGTCGCCTCGACCGCGACGTGCTCGTCGCTGGCGAACAGCGCCTCGAGACGGGCGTACTGCTTCTCGGTGAGCAGACTGGCGCCGGTGTGGAGCGCGCGGCGCGCCTTGTAGAGCGGATCGCCGGCGCGGCCGCGATGCCCGAGCGTGTCCTGCTGCACCCGCTGCCGGCACCGGTCCAGCGTATTGCCGGCGAGACGGACGACATGGAACGGGTCCATCACCGGTACCGCGTCAGGGAGCTCTTCCGCGCTAGGGCGTGTCTCCTAACTGGTTGGGGTTGCGGGCGGCAGGGTGGGGGTCATGTCGCGGACTCGTGTGTTGTCGGATGCTGCGTGGGCTCGGATCGAACCGCTGATGCCGGCCCCGTCTCGCAAGGGAGGTCGTCCGTTCCAGGACCACCGCCAGGTCGTGGAAGGGATCGCTTGGCGGTTCCGCACGGGCTCTCCGTGGCGGGACCTGCCCGAGTGCTTCGGACCGTGGCAGACGGTGTGGAAGCGGCACCGCCGGTTCAGTAGCGACGGCACGTGGGACCAGATCCATGCGGTGCTGCTGGCCGAGGCCGACGCGGTCGGGGAGATCGACTGGGCGGTGAGCGTGGACGCCACGGTCAATCGCGCCCATCAGCACGCCACGAACCTCCCGCGGGACACAGGGGGCACCGTCGAACTACACGAATCTGCTCATCGAGCCCGCTAACCACGCAGTCGGACGCTCCCGTGGAGGGTTGAGCACCAAGATCCACCACCTCGTCGATGGCCGCGGGCTTCCGCTGGTCGTGCTGGTGGGCCCGGGCCAGGGCGGTGATGCGCCGATGTTCCCGGTGCTCATGGGCCACCTGCGCGTCGCTCGCTGCGAGTCGGGCCGGCCCAGGACCCGACCAGAGCGGGTCCGCGGGGACAAGGCCTACTCCTCCCGAGCGATCCGTCACCACCTACGCCGGCGCGGGATCGGCGCTGTCATCCCTGAACCGTCCGACCAGCAAGGACACCGCAAACGCCGTGGCCGCAAGGGCGGGCGGCCCGTCACCTACGACATCGAGGACTACAAGGGCCGCAACGTCGTCGAACGCGCCTTCAACGAGGACAAGCAATGGCGTGGCCTGGCCACCCGCTACGACAAGCTCGCCCTGACCTACCGCGGCGGCGCCGTCCTGCGGGCCATCACCCTCTGGCTCAAACGGTTAGGAGACACGCCCTAGCGGTCTTGAACCCGCTGAACCCATCCATCGCGACCACCTCGACCCCGTCCCGCCACTGCTTCGGGCGACCCGCGAGCCACTGCTTGAAGACGGCCTTCGAGCGGCCCTGGACCATGTCCAGCAGCCGGGCGGGACCAGACTTCTCGCGGACGGGGGTGAGATCGATGATCACGGTGACGTACGTGTCGCCCAATCGCGTGTGGCGCCAGACGTGCTCGTCGACACCGATCGTGGTCACCCCGTCGAATCGGGCGGCGTCGTCGATCAGACGCCGCCTGCCCTCGGCGATGATCGCGCTGTTCGCGGTATGCCACGACACCCCGAGACCGGCCGCGGCCCGCGAGACAGTGAGATGGTCGACGACGATCGCCCCCAGCGCCCAGTCCAGCCCGCCGCGAGAGATCTTCGCCCGCGGGGCTGCTGCCGCCGTGGTGTCCTGCCGCCACGTCTTCCGGCAGTGCTCGCATCGGTAACGGCGCACCCGCACATGCAGGACCGTGGGCCGTCGTCCGAACGGCTCATGCGCAAGCCGACGAACCACCGTGTCCCGCGGCACGCCCTGCGCCCCGCACGCCCGGCACCACGGATCGTCCTCGACGACGCGGCACTCGATCACCGCCCGACCCGTCTCAAGACGTTGTCCCACAGCTTCGAGACCAAGTTCATCGAGGCGGCAGAATGTGGTGAGGCACGGCGCGGCATAGGTAGCGTTGAACACGTCGAGGTCTTCCGGATGGCGAGCGTAGGAACTTCCATCATCGGGGGACCTCGACCCCTACCCGGCTACCGCCACACGCACCCTCTCTACACCCTCAACTGCGAAGAGCCATCAATTGCTCCTTCGAATGTGGCGTGCGCTTTGTGGCTCGAGCCGCTCCAGAGCCGCCCGTTGGTTTGCCTGTTGAGTTTGTGACCGACAGCGCTCGTGTTGTGCTTCGCGTTGCGAACGTGCGTGGGCGGACTACGGGAGCTTGGACGCGAGGACGTCGGCCGGCAGGATCTCGGGTGCTGCGCCGAGGAGGTGCTGGTTGGCCGTCAGGGCTGCGACGATGGCGCCGTTGGCGTGGGCGTCGCGAGCGGCCTCGTCGGGGAATGCATCGAAGATCCAGAAGGTGTCGGCGTGGGTCCTGACCGCGAACCAGACAATCGTTCCTACTTCTTCGTTGGCGAGGGCGACAGCGCCGGCGAGCAGATCGGCGAGCGCGTCGTGCTGTCCATCGGCCGCGACGATCTTGGCGACGAAGGCATACGGAAGTGATGCGGGTGTGGACATGAGGGGTTCTCCTAGGTGTCGAGGTTTCTTGGTGAAGCGAGTTCAGCGTATGACGAGCAAGGGCATGTGAGAAGTGGCGTATACGACAGTGTTGCTATTGTTCACGCCATGCGTATTGGACTGATCGCGATCGACGGCTGCTTCGGTTCGGCTGTCGCGTCGATCATCGACATCGTGCGGGTGGCCGACGGAGCCCGCAGCGATGTCGACCCGCGGATCGACCCGATCGAACTCGCCATCCTCGGACCGAAACGGCGAGTGACCACGACAACATCGATGACCCTGTCGGTGGACCACCCGCTGTCGGAGTCCGCAGAGTTCGACGTGGTCGTCGTCCCTGCGCTTGGAACCCTCACGGCCGCCGCTACCCACGACGCCCTCCAGAGCCGAGATGCTCGTTCGGTCATCGCCTCGCTCGGGCGCCTCGACGAGGCGACCACCCGGATCGCCGCGGCGTGCACCGGCGTGTTCGCCGTCGCCGAGACCGGACGGATGCATCATCGGCGGGCGACGACCAGCTGGTTCCTGGGGCCGGAGTTCCTGAAGCGCTATCCGACCGTCGCCCTCGATCTCGACACCATGGTCGTGGTCGACGGGAACCTCGTCACCGCCGGCGCCGCGTTCGCCCACATCGACCTCGCGCTCTCACTCGTGCGATCGATCAGCCCCGACCTGGCCCAACATGTCGCCAAGCTCCTCATCATCGACGAGCGTCCGTCGCAGGCGACCTTCGTCGCCTACGACCATCTCCGGCACGAGGACCCGATCGTCGTCGAGTTCGAACGCTTCGTGCGCGCCCGCCTGGACGAACCGTTCAACGTCGCCTTCGTCGCGCAGTCGCTCGGCACCAGCCGGCGCACCCTCGAACGACGAGTCCGTGCGGCGCTCAACCTCACTCCGCTCGGGTTCGTCCAACGGCTTCGCACCGAACGAGCTCGGCACCTCTCAGCAACCACGGATCTCACCTCCGCCGAGATCGCGCTACGGGTCGGCTACGCGAACGCCGAGACTCTGCGCTCCCTCCTGCGCAGGGAGCGACGCCGTTCCTGACCTATCGCCATGCCTGTAGCCGGTGTCCTAGTGCTCGACTGGAACCACCTCTCAGCACGTCGCGTCGACGCTACTGCGTCGCCCCTGGACGACCCACTCGACACGCCCGCAGCACAGGCCATGTGACGTGCCCCGGCTTCCCGGACGGTCGGGGTCGGGTGGCTGTGATGTGTCGCTGCGTTCTCGTCGAGGGGGTCAGCAGACTCGATCAGGGTCGATTGGGATGAGACGCGAAGGCGCTCAGGTCAAGGCGGCCGAAACCGGCTCTTCACATTCGAGGGTGTAGTTGGGGTCGGAATCCGCCCGTCTCGAGTAGTGATCGGGCGATGTAGTTGGTCAGGTTGCGGAAGCCGAGGGCCGAGCCGCGCAGGTGCTCGAGCCTGCCGTTCATGGCCTCGGTGGGGCCGTTGGACGTGCCGGGCCGGTCGAAGTAGGCGAGCACGTCGGCGGCGCGGCGCTTCAGGGTCCTGCCCAGCTTGCGCAGCTCGGTCAGGGCGGCTGGCACGGTGGAGCTGACGGAGTCGATGAGCTGGGCCATGAGCTGGCGACCATGTGCGCGGTCGGGGACGCGGTAGGCGGCGATCATGCGCTGGTAGACGGCCCAGGCGGCCTCGACCGCTACGTGGGTGTCGCCGTCGAACAGGCCCTCCAGGCGCTGGGACTGCTTCTCGGTGAGCAGGTCGGCGCCGGTGTGCAGGGTCCGGCGGGCGGCGTAGAGCGGATCGCCCTTGCGGCCCCGGTGCCCGCAGGTGTCCTGCTGGACACGGCGCCGGCAGTCATCGAGCGCGTCGCCAGCGAGGCGGACCAGGTGAAAAGGATCCATGATGGCGACCGCGTCGGGCAGCTCTTCGGCGGCGGCGGTCTTGAACCCGGTGAAGCCGTCCATCGCGACGATCTCGACCCCGTCGCGCCAGTCCTGCGGCCGGCCCGCGAGCCACTGCTTGAAGGCGTGTTTCGAGCGGCCCTGGACCATGTCGGCTCATCGCAGTTGAGGGTGTAGGTGGGGTCTGAATCCTCCTGCTTCGAGCAGGCTGCGGGCGGTGTAGTGGGTCAGGTTCCGGAAGCCCAGTGCGGAGCCGCGCAGGTGCTCGAGCCGCCCGTTGATCGCTTCGGTCGGGCCGTTCGACGTGCCGGGTCGATCGAAGAACGCGAGCACGTCGTTGGCTCGCTGCTTGAGGGTGCGGCCGAGGCTGCGGATCTCGACGAGCGCGGCAGGGACGCCGCCGCGCAGGGCGTCGATCACGGCCCGCATCGCCAGTTTCGCCTTGTTCTTGTCGGGCTCGCGGTAGGCGGCCACGATGCGCTGGTAGATGCCCCATGTCGCCTCGACCGCGACGTGCTCGTCGCTGGCGAACAGCGCCTCGAGACGGGCGTACTGCTTCTCGGTGAGCAGACTGGCGCCGGTGTGGAGCGCGCGGCGCGCCTTGTAGAGCGGATCGCCGGCGCGGCCGCGATGCCCGAGCGTGTCCTGCTGCACCCGCTGCCGGCACCGGTCCAGCGTATTGCCGGCGAGACGGACGACATGGAACGGGTCCATCACCGGTACCGCGTCAGGGAGCTCTTCCGCGCTAGCGGTCTTGAACCCGCTGAACCCATCCATCGCGACCACCTCGACCCCGTCCCGCCACTGCTTCGGGCGACCCGCGAGCCACTGCTTGAAGACGGCCTTCGAGCGGCCCTGGACCATGTCCAGCAGCCGGGCGGGACCAGACTTCTCGCGGACGGGGGTGAGATCGATGATCACGGTGACGTACGTGTCGCCCAATCGCGTGTGGCGCCAGACGTGCTCGTCGACACCGATCGTGGTCACCCCGTCGAATCGGGCGGCGTCGTCGATCAGACGCCGCCTGCCCTCGGCGATGATCGCGCTGTTCGCGGTATGCCACGACACCCCGAGACCGGCCGCGGCCCGCGAGACAGTGAGATGGTCGACGACGATCGCCCCCAGCGCCCAGTCCAGCCCGCCGCGAGAGATCTTCGCCCGCGGGGCTGCTGCCGCCGTGGTGTCCTGCCGCCACGTCTTCCGGCAGTGCTCGCATCGGTAACGGCGCACCCGCACATGCAGGACCGTGGGCCGTCGTCCGAACGGCTCATGCGCAAGCCGACGAACCACCGTGTCCCGCGGCACGCCCTGCGCCCCGCACGCCCGGCACCACGGATCGTCCTCGACGACGCGGCACTCGATCACCGCCCGACCCGTCTCAAGACGTTGTCCCACAGCTTCGAGACCAAGTTCATCGAGGCGGCAGAACGTGGTGAGGCACGGCGCGGCATAGGTAGCGTTGAACACGTCGAGGTCTTCCGGATGGCGAGCGTAGGAACTTCCATCATCGGGGGACCTCGACCCCTACCCGGCTACCGCCACACGCACCCTCTCTACACCCTCAACTGCGAAGAGCCACCATGTCCAGCAGCCGGGACGGGCCGGTCCCCTCGCGAACAGCGGTGAGGTCGATGATCACGGTCACGAACCTGTCGCCGCGGCGGGTGTGGCGCCAGACATGCTCGTCGACACCGATGGCGCTGACGCCGTCGAACCGGGTCGGATCATCGATGAGGACGCGGCGTCCTTCGGTCAGGACCGCGGCGTTGGCGGTGTTCCACGAGACCCCCAGCCCCTCGGCGACACGAGCGACACTCAAGTGCTGGCACACGATCCCTTCCAGCGCCCACCGCAACCCGCGGCGGGAGAGCCGCGCGCGCGGCTCGGCCGCGGCGGTCGTGTCCTGACGCCACACGTGCCCGCAGCCCGTGCACCGGTACCGACGCACCCTCACCTCCAGCGTCGTGGGACGCCACCCCAGCGGCTCGTGAGCGAGCTCGCGCGTGACGGTGTCCCGCGCGACGCCCTCGCACCCGCACCGCCGGCACCAGCTGTCCGGTTCGACGACCCGGCAGGCCAGGACCGCCCGACCAGGCTCGATGCGCTGGCCGACGACCTCCAAGCCGAGCTCGTCCAGACGAGCGAACGTGGTCAGATCAGGGCGGGCGAAGGTAGCGTCAGGCACGTCGAGGTCTTCCCGGTGGGTGGCGTGAGAACCCCCATCATCGGAAGACCTCGACCCCTATCTGGACGCTGACACGCCGGCACCTCGCTCACCACCGCGCCAGGCCGTCTACACCCTCAATCCGGAAGAGCCCAATATCACCGATCTGGGCACCGAGCTATCCGAGACGCACGGCATTCCCCTTGAGGAAGCACGAATGCTGGTCGCTGGGCTCGTCGGCACTCTTGTCGCGCGTCAAGATTCTTGGCAGGGCTGTTGAGTCAGTCCTGAAGGAGAATCAGAACCATGGGAAGACCCCCTTCGATTCCGGTCGAGAAGAAGACTCGGATCGTGTTGAGCGTGCTCGCTGGTGAGCTCACGATCGCCGAGGCCGCGCGCCGCGAGAAGGTCAGCGAGCAATCGATCGGCCGGTGGAAGGCCGAGTTCCTCGAGGCCGGCAAGACCGCGCTGGCGACCGGCCGCAACGGGCCGACGTCCCGCGAGGAGCAGCTCGAGGCCGAGGTCGTCGAGCTGACCCAGGCCCTCGGTGAGGCCGCTGTCGAGATCCGGGTCTGGAAGAAGAGCGCGGAGGGCCGGTTGGGCCCTTCGAGGACCTCGAGGTGATCCGGGAAGAGGCCGGGATGTCGACCGCGAGGTGGTGCAGGATCTTCGACATCCCCGAACGCACCTGGCGGCGTTGGCAGTCACGCGCCCGCGTCGGCGAGCCAGCCCGTCGGCCGCATCCGCGCCCGGCCCGGGACGCCGCGGCCACGTTGATCGACATGCATGCCGCGAAGCACCCGGTGTGGGGTCATCGCAAGATCTGGGCGATGGTCCGTCACGACGGTCACGTCGTCTCCGAGGCGACCGTGCTGCGCCGGCTGCGCGACCAGGGGCTCATCCTGCCCGGCCAGTACCAGCGGGAGAGACGCAAGCTCGCCGAGCGTCGCAAGGCCGCGTTCGCCGAGGAGCCGACCGGCCCGAACCAGGTCTGGCAGCTCGACTTCTCCGAGTTCGAGACCACCGCCGGTGGAACCTGGCGGATCGCGGGGTGCCGGGACTACTGGTCGAAGTTCGAGCATCGCTGGCACCTGTCACCGACGGCGAACCAGTTCGACGCGATCGAGGCCGTCGAGCTCGCCCTGGCCGACTACGAGACCCTGTTCGGGCACCCGCTGGTCGAGCGCTGCGGGGTCGACACCGAGACCGGTGAGGTGCTGCCGGTGGTCACGATCGTGACCGACAACGGCGGCCCTTTCCGCTCGTTCCGGTTCGAGGCGTTCATCGCCTCCCACCCCGAACTGCGACACGTCCGCACCCGCGTCCGATCGCCGGGGCAGAACGGCTCACGCGAACGCGGATTCGGGACGCTGAAGTACGAGCGGCTCTACCTCGACGAGATCGACGACGCGGTCATGCTCGCCAAGCACGCCGAGGACTACCGGATCGAGTACAACACGATCCGACCCCACGAGGCCCTCGCCTGGAACCGGCCACAGGAAGTCCACCTCGGCCTGGCCGACCCCACCGTCCCGACCTTTCAAACCATCAAATCCCTGCCAACTACTTGACGCGGGACACTCTCACGTATGGCGACGGGCCGGGTGCAATCACTGGAACCGAGCCTCGGGTCGACGAACTGGGTAGCGTCGTGGGCACGGAGACGACGCTGACCGCCGAGACCGCAGACGCCATCCGGCGCTACATTGCCGAAGAGGTGAGGGACAGTGGGTCCATCGCCGACGTCCTGCCTGGAGTCGAGGCGCCGCAGGAGCCCGAGAGCGACAAGGCAGAGAGGTTCCGCACCGGTGGCCTTCGTACCACCCTCATTTTGGCGCTCATCGTGTTCGTCGTCTTCGTCGTGGTCGCCCTCGTCGGCGGAGAGGAGATGTGGTTTGAACTTCTGGCTCTGCTTGCGGTCATCGTGCTGTACACCGTCGGATGGGTTGTTGCCGCACGCCGCACGCCGCACGCCGCGCGCATCGCCGGCGCGGAACGGTCAGGGGGAGCGATGCGCAAGACCGCTGAGAGCGTGCGGTCTGGTACTACGACGGTCCTGGTGCCCAGGTCCTCTCCACGGGAGCGGGCGCCAGTGATTGGTGCAAGCCGTTTGTATGTGACTTCTGACCATGTCGCGTCGCGTGTCCGGCCGCACCATCAGCCCTTCCGGTGAGAAAACCTCAGTTGTTGCAACGACCGATTGAACCCGCCCAACTAAGCGGTGTCCGGCCAGCGAATGCTTGATAACAAAGTCATTACGTCAATTGATTCGACGGACCGCATGGGGCAGCGTGCTCTGGGCAGGCAAGTTCTGAGCCAATGACGATCGGGGCGGGCGTGAAACGGACGAGACGAACGGGCGTGGTGAGTGCAGCTGCGCTGGTGGCAGTGGCTGGTTCAGCCGCGGCGGGGGCAACAACCACCTCGGTGGCTGAGATGCCCGCGGGGGCGTCGCTGGAGGAGATGACGAGGCTGGACACGATGCCGGACGCGGATCCGATGTGGGCGGAGCAGGTCAACGTCACCATGCGTGACCTGGGTCTGACCGAGGAGGAGGCTATTGTCCACGTCGATCAGACGATGGACCGGATGTTCTTCCGGGACGACCTGTACGAGGCGCACGCGGACTGCATCGGCGGGTTCTCCCACGATGCGGCGACCGGGGTGATGTCGGTCTTTACGACCACCGAGGAGTGCGACGCGCACGTCGAGGAGGCCGCGGTCGATGTGCCGTTCGAGATGGACACGGTGCGGGTCGATCACTCGGGCAGTGACCTGGAGGAGTTCGCCGATTTCCTGAATGCCTCCCCACCTCCGGAGGTGCCGTCCTTCACGGGCGCATACGTCGGGCTCGAGACCAACAGCGTGCTCATCTACGTGTCGTCCGCGGCGGACGTGCAGACGACCGCCACGCAGCCGACGATCGACGACGCGATCACCTCCGACACGGTGATCACTACCGACAATCCGTGCCCGGACTGCACCGTCCTCATCCAGGAGGACCCGATCTTAGGCTCGGAGGAGGATGTGTGCACGGCGACCGACGCATGCGGGCAACCACTCCGTGGGGGCATCGACATCAGAACGACGCTTCCTCCCGATAATGGAGTTGGTGTTTTTTCTGCTGGATACACCATGACCGCCGCTGACGGAAGCCGCTGGCTTCTCACGAGTTTTCATCGCGATGGCGGCGGGGACACAGAGATTCGCAATCGCATGGTATGGCATGGGGAACAGAACATCGGCCGCGTGCGTGAGAGTTTCGAGAACTCGAATGGAACTCCCCAGTATGACTTTGCTCGAGTGCGTATTGAGAGTTCCTATTGGTTGCAGGGATCGCGTGGCTGGCTGACCAGTCCGATGCAGGATCGCCTACCGCACCCGTCCCCTACCCTCGCGGGTCCCATCCGGCTCAACAACGATCCGATTCCGCTCGACTGGTACACAGCAGGCTCGGTAGGGCTGCAGAGCGGCGACACGGTCTGCCTTTTCGCGCGTGCAACTCGCGCGGGTGACATGTGCGGGACGATTTCCTCGGCAACGTTCGACGGATTTGTCTACGTTAATGACTACGACGCGTGCGATGGCGACTCCGGCGGTGCCTGGACGCACCAGTGGGGAGCGGCGAACGGCGAATACGTCGCTGTTGGCCTGCACAAAGGTAGTGCAAGGTCATGCCCCGCACTTTCTGGCGGAAATAACAACTCCCGGGGATATTCGTACTTCACGCCGATCTCGTATGTCCACAAGCATTACCAAGCCACAGCTGGCCAGACTCTGCTGATCGATACGAGGTGATGGTGATGCGCGCATTGCGCCGATTGTGGATTTTCTCGGTCCCGCTGGCGGCGGCTGTGGTGCTGACCGCCTGCGGCGGCGCAGACGAGGAGGAATCGACAACGGATGTGCCAGGCCGCGGCGAGGTGCCCTCCGAGTCGGCGAGCGTGTCACCCACTGAGGGGGCGGAGGAGGAGTCGGTCGAGCTCACACGGGGACAGCTCGGGGCCGGGCTTGTCGAGGACGGCGTCACGTACGTGCTGGAAGACCAGCCAGTTATCCAACCCGACGGCGGCGAGCTTGTCGTGGCGACCGGACTCTCGGAAGGGTCGGTATATATCTACGACGAGGGCACTCCTCAGGCCGGGATCCCCTACACCTGGGCGGACGAGATCCTGACCCTCACGCTCGAGGGCAGCACCACCGCGGACGACATGGGGATCACACGCGTAAGCGACGGATGGTTCGACGCCGGCGACATCACGTTCCGAGTCACCGACGCCGAGTCCGAGCCGCCGACGGCCGTGCTCCTCTCCTTCGAGCGGTCCTGATGGGCCCGATCGGTCTGTAGCGGTAGACCGCTGGACCGTCTCTCCTCATCGATACGAAGGTGATGGCGATGTCGACGCCACGCTCTCACCGCGCCGCTACACCGTCGATTGCGAAGGGCCTACAGGGCTCTTCGCAGTTGAGGGTGTAGAGAGGGTGCGTGTGGCGGTAGCCGGGTAGGGGTCGAGGTCCCCCGATGATGGAAGTTCCTACGCTCGCCATCCGGAAGACCTCGACGTGTTCAACGCTACCTATGCCGCGCCGTGCCTCACCACGTTCTGCCGCCTCGATGAACTTGGTCTCGAAGCTGTGGGACAACGTCTTGAGACGGGTCGGGCGGTGATCGAGTGCCGCGTCGTCGAGGACGATCCGTGGTGCCGGGCGTGCGGGGCGCAGGGCGTGCCGCGGGACACGGTGGTTCGTCGGCTTGCGCATGAGCCGTTCGGACGACGGCCCACGGTCCTGCATGTGCGGGTGCGCCGTTACCGATGCGAGCACTGCCGGAAGACGTGGCGGCAGGACACCACGGCGGCAGCAGCCCCGCGGGCGAAGATCTCTCGCGGCGGGCTGGACTGGGCGCTGGGGGCGATCGTCGTCGACCATCTCACTGTCTCGCGGGCCGCGGCCGGTCTCGGGGTGTCGTGGCATACCGCGAACAGCGCGATCATCGCCGAGGGCAGGCGGCGTCTGATCGACGACGCCGCCCGATTCGACGGGGTGACCACGATCGGTGTCGACGAGCACGTCTGGCGCCACACGCGATTGGGCGACACGTACGTCACCGTGATCATCGATCTCACCCCCGTCCGCGAGAAGTCTGGTCCCGCCCGGCTGCTGGACATGGTCCAGGGCCGCTCGAAGGCCGTCTTCAAGCAGTGGCTCGCGGGTCGCCCGAAGCAGTGGCGGGACGGGGTCGAGGTGGTCGCGATGGATGGGTTCAGCGGGTTCAAGACCGCTAGCGCGGAAGAGCTCCCTGACGCGGTACCGGTGATGGACCCGTTCCATGTCGTCCGTCTCGCCGGCAATACGCTGGACCGGTGCCGGCAGCGGGTGCAGCAGGACACGCTCGGGCATCGCGGCCGCGCCGGCGATCCGCTCTACAAGGCGCGCCGCGCGCTCCACACCGGCGCCAGTCTGCTCACCGAGAAGCAGTACGCCCGTCTCGAGGCGCTGTTCGCCAGCGACGAGCACGTCGCGGTCGAGGCGACATGGGGCATCTACCAGCGCATCGTGGCCGCCTACCGCGAGCCCGACAAGAACAAGGCGAAACTGGCGATGCGGGCCGTGATCGACGCCCTGCGCGGCGGCGTCCCTGCCGCGCTCGTCGAGATCCGCAGCCTCGGCCGCACCCTCAAGCAGCGAGCCAACGACGTGCTCGCGTTCTTCGATCGACCCGGCACGTCGAACGGCCCGACCGAAGCGATCAACGGGCGGCTCGAGCACCTGCGCGGCTCCGCACTGGGCTTCCGGAACCTGACCCACTACACCGCCCGCAGCCTGCTCGAAGCAGGAGGATTCAGACCCCACCTACACCCTCAACTGCGATGAGCCCAATTGATGCTATCTATTCCTACATTGTCGTTGGACGACGCCAAACGTGTCATCGCGGCAGCAGAAGCTGAATCCAGCACGCAGGGTCAGCCCAGTAACATCGCCGTCGTCGATGCCGGCGGCAATCTCGTCGCTCACGTACGGATGGACGGAGCGTGGCTGGGCAGCATCGACATCTCGATCAACAAAGCCTTCACGGCCCGCGCGTTCGACACAGCCACCAAAGACCTCGGCGACCTCGCCCAACCCGGTGAGCAGTTCTACGGCATCCACGCCTCCAACGACGGTCGGGTGATGATCTTCGCCGGTGGCATCCCGCTCGAGCGCGACGGCCAGGTCGTCGGCGCCGTCGGCGTCAGCGGAGGAACCGGTGACCAAGACCAGGCCGTCGCCGAAGCCGCCGCCAGCGCCTTCTGAGACCGACCCGCACCGAACCCGGCCCCCGGCCGGCAGCCCACCCACCGAAGGAGCCGCACCATGCGTGCTCTCGTGTACCACGGTTGTGAAGCGCCCCAGCTTTGATGCCGCTCCCTTCTGAGTCCAGGAGGATGAGCACCATGCCGAAGAAGATCGATCCCGAGCTGCGTGAGCGCGCGGTGCGGATGGTGCGTGAGCACCAGCAGGACTACCCGTCGGTGACGGCCGCGTCGAAGGCCGTGGCCGAGCGGCTCGGATTGGGGGCTCTTCGGACATTGGGTGGGGAGGGTGACGCGCGGGGGTGAGCATCCGGGGGTAGGGGTCGAGGTCCTCGATGATCAGTAGCGACCAAGCAACTGCTCTGCTCGAGGACCTCGACGATGCCCAACGCTACGTGGTGCCCGGACGCGCCTTCTACTGATCCCTGCGACCGCTGTGACGAGCTGGTCGGAATCCCCGGGCTGCATGTCGAGGCCGTCGAGCGGACGGACGCGGTCGTGAGGGTCACTGTTTCTACGCCGTGGCAGCTGATGGGCTGCCCGGCCTGCGGTGTCATCGCGCCCAGCCGTGGCCGACGACGGCGGGTCCTGCGCGACGTGCCGTCGGTGGTGCCGGTGCAGATCCTGTGGCGTCAACGGACCTGGCGGTGCCCCGACCCGCACTGCCCGGTCGGGATGGTCGTCGAGCAGCATCCCGGTCTGGTCGCTCCGCGCGGATCGATCACCTGCCGGGCGATCGAGCGGGCAATAGGTCAGCTGCGTCGCGAGCACGCCACGATCCAGGGCCTCGCCCGTCGGCTCGGGACGGCGTGGAAGACGTTGTGGCGCGCGATCCGGCCCCGCCTGGAAGCGATGGCCGACGACGAGGACCGGTTCGGCGGCGTGCGGTCCCTGGGGGTCGACGAGCACATCTGGCACCACGTCGACACCCGTAGGCGCGGCCCGAAAGAGCTGACCGGGATGGTCGACCTGACCCGTCACCGCGATGCGAAGGGCAACTGGCGAGTGCGTGCCCGGCTGCTCGACCTCGTCCCCGGCCGGTCAGGGACGGCCTACAGGAACTGGCTCACCGAACGCGGCGAGCACTTCCGCTCCGGCGTGCAGGTCGCCGCCCTGGACCCTTTCGCCGGCTACAAGGCCGCGATGACCGTCTCGAAGACGCCGTGGCCGTCCTGGACGCATTCCACGTCGTCAAGCTCGGCACGCAAGCCGTGGACGAGGCACGTCGTCGCGTCCAGCAGGAAACTCTGGGCCATCGCGGACGCAAGGGCGACCCGCTGTACGGCATCCAGAAACTGCTGCGGGCCGGGGCCGAGAACCTCACCGATCGTCAGCTCGATCGACTCACCGCCGCGATCACCGCAGACCAGGCCCACCAGGGTGTCTATCTCGCTTGGCGCTGCGCCCAGGACCTGCGGGCCGCCTACCGAACAGAGAATCTCGTCGAGGGCAGGAACCTCGCGCTGAAGGTCCTCGACACGCTGCGGTCCTGCCCCGTGCCCGAGATCGCTCGCCTGGGACGCACCCTGCGCCGCTGGCGAGCGGCGTTCCTGGCCTACTTCACCACCGGCCGGACCAACAACGGCGGCACCGAGGCCATCAACGGCATCATCGAGCTCCACCGCCTCGCCCGCGGCTACCGCAACCAAGGCAACTACCGCCTCAGAATGCTCCTCGCCGCAGGCGGCCTCAGCCCTTGATCCCCACCCAATGTCCGAAGAGCCCCCAATGTCCGAAGAGCCGCATTATCCCGGCTCGATCGCTACACATCAACTCAAGGCGAGCCCCTTGACACGTGGTTCCTGGGGGCGTTGAGTCGATAGCGACTGGGCCGGCGTCGGAGAGGCCTTGCCAGAAGGACGTCGAGCAACACAATCGGATCGGAGTAGTCATGAAAGCAGTGGTGTACGAGGGACCCCGTCAGGTCAGCACGAAGGACGTCCCGGACGCGAAGATCGAGCGACCCACCGATGTCCTGGTCAGGGTAACGACGACGAACATCTGCGGCTCGGACCTCCACATGTACGAGGGGCGGACCTCCTTCGAAGTAGGCCGGACGTTCGGTCACGAGAACATGGGGGAGGTCATCGAAGTCGGTAGTGGCGTGGAGAAGGTCAGGGTCGGAGACCGGGTCGTGCTCCCGTTCAACATCTCGTGCGGATTCTGTAAGAACTGCGAACGCGGCCTGACCAACTACTGTCTCACCACCCAGCCCGAACCATCATTCGCCGGAGCGGCCTACGGGTTCGCCGACATGGGCCCGTACGGCGGCGGGCAGGCAGAACTGCTCCGGGTGCCCTTCGGCGACCACAACGCGCTGCGCCTGGGTGAAGACGCGCAGGACAAGGAGAATGACTACGTCATGCTCTCCGACATCTTCCCCACCGGCTACCACGCCACCGAGATGGCCGGCGTGATCCCGGGCGACAGCGTCGTGATCGCCGGGGCCGGCCCCGTGGGACTGATGGCCGCCCTGTCCGCGACGATCAAGGGCGCCGCAAAGGTGATGGTGGTTGATCGTCATCCCGACCGGCTCGCGCTGGCCGAGCAGATCGGAGCGATCGCCATCGACGACTCCAAGGTCGACCCCGTGCAGGCTGTGCTGGACGAGACCATGGGGCTCGGAGCCGACCGCGGCTGCGAGTGCGTCGGATACCAGGCCCACGATCCCCAGGGCAACGAAGATCCGGCTGCCACCTTGAACATGCTCATCAACGCGGTCCGCTTCACCGGCGGGATCGGCACCGTTGGCGTGTTCGTGCCCCAGGACCCGGGGGCCAAGGGCGAATTGGCCAAGCAGGGCAAGGCGGCCATCGACTTCGGCACACATTGGTTCAAGGGGCAGACCATGGGTAACGGTCAGGCCCCGGTCAAGCGGTACAACCGCCAGCTGCGAGACTTGATCGCGGCCGGCAAGGCGAAGCCGTCGTGGATCGTCTCCCACGAGATCTCGCTGGACCAAGCTGCCGATGCCTACAAGAACTTCGACTCCAGGGCCAAGGGTTGGACCAAGGTCCTCATCAAGCCCGGCATGTCAAACGGAAAGAAGGCAAACTGACATGGCAGCTGATCTCCAGGGCAAGAGGGTCGCGATCCTCGCCGCCGACGGAGTCGAACGCGTTGAGCTCAAGCAACCCCGCGAAGCACTGGACCGCGCGGGCGCTCAGACGGAGGTCCTTTCGATCCACGACGGCGAGATCAAGGCCCGTAAGAACGACCTGGATGAAGCGGGCACGTTCACCGTCGACGGGCTGGTCGCCGACGCCTCGGTGGGCGACTACGACGCCCTGCTGCTTCCCGGCGGCACGGTGAACCCCGACCAGCTCCGGGTCGACACGGACGCCGTTTCCTTCGTCCGCGACTTCGTCGAGAGCGGGAAGCCAGTCGCGGCGATCTGCCACGGGCCGTGGACGTTGATCGAGGCTGGCGTGGCCGCCGGTCGCACCCTGACGTCGTTCCCGAGCATTCGCACCGACCTGCGCAACGCCGGTGCCGACGTCGTCGACCAGGACGTGGTGGTCGACAAGAATCTCATCACCAGCCGCTCACCCGACGACCTGCCGGCGTTCTCCGAGGCGATAGTGTCCCAACTCGCGGGCACCCCGACAAAGGAAGAGGAGAAGTCATGAGCGTGACCAAGGGACTGCTGGTCAGGTTTGACGCGTTGCCCGGGAAGGAGGACGACGTGAAGGAGTTCCTTGACAGCGGCCGTGCGCTAGTTGAGGGCGAGCAGGCGACCACCGCGTGGTTCGCGATCCGCCTCGGCCCGACCTCGTTCGGGATCTTCGACGTGTTCCCCGATGACGCCGGACGTGACGCCCACCTCTCCGGCCCTGTTGCGGTGGCTCTCGGCGAGCAGACCGGCACGTTGTTCTCCGAACCGACGATCGAGAAGCTCGACGTACTGGGCTCCAAACTTCCCGCCTGACACCACAGACCGGGAGTACTAGCCCAGAGAGGAGGGGTCGCCGCGAGTGGTGACTTCGGGCTTACACAGCCCGCTGACGTCGTGGCAGCGGCCCCTTCTCCTGCGGCCTATCGCTCATCACCAACAGATCGAGGAACCGCGATGCCAGGAACTGACGACGGCGTTGCCACGACGCGTTCACCCGAGGTAGCAGTCATCGGGGGCGGGATCGTTGGTCTGTCGACGGCGTACGCGCTCCGGGAGCAGGACGTGCCGGTGCGCTTGTACGAGGCTGGTCTGCCCGGGACGGGTCAGTCCGCAGGCGAGTCTCGGATCTTCCGGCATGCCCACGACGACCCGCGACTCGTTGCTTTCGCGCGCGAAAGCCGGGGCGTATGGGACGAGTGGGCCGAACACTTCGACGTCGAGCTGGTCTCATCAGACGGTGTCCTGGCGATCGGAGACAGCGCCCTGGCGCGGCTGCGGGTGCTCGACCAGGTCGGCGGCGTGGAAGCGCGCGAGATCGACGCGGCCGGGGTCGCCCAGCGGATGCCGCTGCTCGCTGGGTACTCGGGGCCGGCGGTGCTCGACGAGTCGGGCGGCGCGATCCGCACTCGCGCCGCGATCACGGCACTCACGGGTGCCCTGGCAGATGCGGTCACCACCGGTGAGGTCATCTCCATCGATCCCCGCGCCGACGGGACGGTCGAGGTCCGCAGCGTCACCGACCGGGCTGTCTACTCCAAGGTGGTCGTGTGCGCCGGCCGCGAAACCGCCCGCCTGGCACGCAGCGTCGGCCTGTCGCTGCCGGTTCGCCTTGCCGCACACGTCCGGCTGACCTTCGATGTGAAAGACGCCGCCCCGGCGCGAGTCGCGTGCTTGCAGGACAGCAGCGGCGTCTTCGGCGAAGTCGGCGTCTACGCGACGCCGCTACCGGGCAACAGCAGCTATTCGGTCGGACTCAGCGACACCGTCGGCGTCCGCGACGACGGAACTTTCATCGACCCGGCGGCGATTCGATCGCTGGACGAACGCGCACGCGAATACGTGACACGGGCGCTGCCCGGTCTCCACCCAGAGCCGCGCGACTTCCTTCACTGCTGGGTGACCGACCTCCCGTGGAGTGAGGACGGCGTGGCCGTGTGGGAGGCAGGCTCTGTCTTTCTTGTGGCCGGTCACAATTTGTTCAAGCAGGCACCTGCGCTGGGTCGCGCTCTTGCCCGGGCTGCGACCGGCGGCGGTCTCCGCGCCGAGCTCACGCCCGAAGCGCGCCTCGGCGAGGCCCAGAGCTAGGGCGTGTCCCCCAATCGCGGGGGTGACCCGCGATTCTGGCCGGCAAACTGCCGAGTGTGTCGCTGTGCGATGTCCAGATCGCACAGCGACACACTCGTCACACTGGGGTCACGTTGGTGGCTGCCTGCAGTGCGGCGGCACGGTAGCCCGCGGAAGCACCGACGCCCTTGTCCGCGACGTAGGCGGGCGTACCAGCTGCAACCACGGTCCCGCCGGCGTCGCCCGCGCCGGGTTCAAGATCGATCACGTGATCGGCCACCGCGACAACGCGCATGTCCAGCTCCGCGGCGACGACCGTGTTGCCCGCATCGAGCAGCGGTTCGTCCTGGCTAAGGTTCCTCGCAGCGGCGCTCGAACAACGACCACCCACACCACGCTCGAGGGTGAGTGGGACGAGGTCATGCCGGTGATCAAGCGGGCGTGCGACGCCGTCGCCGAGGTCAGCCCGCGCGTGAGCCTGGTACTCAAGGCCGACCTGCGACCGGGCTACACGGGCCAGCTCGCCGCGAAGGTCGAGCGCATCGAGCAGCACCTGGACGTGGCCGACAGCTGAGCCGCACGACCCGAGGCAGCGGAGTCGGGCGCCCTCGGACTGTCGACGACACGGCGTCGGTGCCGAGGACACGGCTTGTCGCCGAGGGCACGGAGTCTGCGCCGAGAGTACCGACGGCGGATGTCCAGTCGGCGCGTTCCCCGCGTCCTCGACGCGTAGCCCGCGTCCTCGGCACGCCGTCCATGTCCTGGCCGGGCTACTTGCGTCGTCCCGCCCGCGACTCAGGGGGGCAGCTCGCACCGTCCGCGGCTCACGGGTACAGCTCGGACCGCCCGGCGGCGAGCGCCGCGGCCAGTGCCTGAGCGCCCGGCGCGAGCATCTCGTAGGTCTCCTCGAAGTCGGAGTCGTCGCCCCACCACGGGTCCGGCACGTCGAGAGTGCCGACGTCGCGGGCGTCACCAGCACCCGGCGCGTCGGGCCCGTCGGCGGCCCGCCACAGCATGATGCGGCCGGGGTCGCTGCCCGAACGCTCCGCGAGCCGTCGAAGCCACACCGCGTGCTCCTCGGTCATGGCGAGCACGAGGTCGGCGGCGCCGAGCTCCTCGGCGGTGACCTGCCGCGCGGTGTGCGCACCGACCTCCACCCCGCGCCGCGCCAACGTGCTCGCCGCGCGCGGGTCGATCGGGTTGCCGGCCTCGTAGTCGGACGTACCGCCGGAGACGACCTCGGCATCGACGTCGGCCCGCTCGAGCGCGTCGGCCAGCACGAGCGCGCCCATCGGCGAGCGGCAGATGTTTCCCGTGCACACGACGAGGATCCTGACGGGCCGCGACACCGGGAGACGCATGGCTCCAGTCTGTCAGGCGGTGCGCGACCACGGGAGCCCCCGCACCCGCGCGGCTCGACTGCCCCGCACCCGCGCGGCTCGACTGCCCCGCAGCCCGGCGGCACCGGCACCGCCGCACGCGCCCGACTCCACGGCCGCCCCTTCGCGTGGGACTCTGGGCGCGTGCACCACGTCCGCCCCGCCTCCCGCACAACCCGCACCACGCGCACCGGCCTCGTCCTCGCCCTCGCGCTCCTCCTCTCCGCCTGCGGGTCGGGCGACGACTCGGGCGACGACACCACCTCCGATGCCGGCGACGAGGACGCCCCGGCGTCGGTCGACGACCTCGTCCCCGTCACCGACCAGAGCGAGGAACCGCCCACCTGGCTCTCGGAGACCGGCGAGCCGCGGGAGTCGGAGTCGCTGCTGTGCACGGACGTCTTCGCCACGGGAGGCACCGAGCTGGCGACGACGGACCTCGCGGCCTGCCAGGCGGAGTCCCTGCGGGATGTGGTCGGCTACGTCCAGACCACCGACGCCGGCCAGGACGCCCGGACCGAGCTGCGCGTCTCCACCGAGGACGGGCTCGCCGTCGAGGCGGACCTCGGCGTCGCGCGGATCCTCGTCGTCGGGGCCGACTGGTGGGCCACGACCGACGGTGACTGGCTCGAGCCCGGCGAGGCGGCCGAGATCCCCCGGCTGTCGGGCGCCGGCGAGGCGGCCGTCTCGCTGCAGCAGCTCCACGACCCGCAGGTGGCCGCCGCGTCCACCGAGCCCATCGACGTCGCCGTCACCGGCTCGGCGACGATCGACGGTACCGAGGTCGCCGTCCTCACCGGCACGGGTGAGGGCTCGAGCGGCGAGGAGATCGCGGTGGAGTACTTCGTCACGAGGGAGTACGTCGCGCTCCGTGCGGTCAACGACGTGACGACGTCGGCGGGCACCGCCACGACCACGACCGTGATCAGCGAGCTCGACGAGCCGCAGGACGTCACCGCTCCGTAACCGACGACGACGTCAGACGTGCCACACGAACGGGGCACGATCGCGCTGGTTAATCACAAGCTCGTAACAATGCCGGCGCGCCGCGAGCGCCCCGGGGGCTGCCCCTGACTCCCGCACGCGCTGCCGCCCCGATCGTTGCCAGGACACGGAAAGATGGCTGTCGCGCCACGCCCGGACACCCCGGGGCGGGCCGGATCGAGCATCGGACGATCACAGATCGACCGGTTGTTCACCGCGCCGTCCCTCCATACGGTGGTCGAGTTCAAGGGCCCGCAGCACCGCGGGCGCCGCCAGCCACTTCGAGCGCCCGCCCCCCAGGGCATCGTGCGCGCCACCGGGAGGAACCCCTTGACCACCACAGCACAGCGTCGCGCCCGTCGCATCGCCCCGCTCGCCACGATCGCCGCCCTGGCCCTCACCCTCGCCGCCTGCGCGGACGAGGGTGAGTCCGCCGACCGCGGGGGCGGTGGCGACGACGGCGACGCCTCCGGTGGCAGCGGTGCCACGCTCACGCTCGAGGATCTCCAGGAGGCCGGCAGCATCACGGTCGGCTTCGCCGGCGAGGCCCCCTACAGCTTCATGGAGGACGGCGAGCTCACCGGCGCCACCGTCGCGCTGCACGAGGCCGTGTGGGCCGAGCTCGGCGTCGACACCGTCGAGGGCCAGCAGGCCGAGTTCGGGCAGCTCATCCAGGCGCTGACGGCCGAGCGCTTCGACGTCGTCGCCGCAGGCATGTCGATCCTGCCCGAGCGCTGCGAGCAGGCCATCTTCTCCGACCCGGAGTTCCAGTACACGACCGCGCTCATGGTTCCCGAGGGGAACCCGGACGGGCTCGAGCCGTCCATGCAGTCCGTCGAGGAGTCCGACGTCCAGATGGCGGCCATGACCGGCGCCATCGAGGCCACCTACGCCGCCGACCTCGGCATCGACGCCATGGAGGTCGGCACCCCGCAGGACGGGATGGACGCCGTCGTCAACGGTCGAGCCGACGTCTTCGCCCTCACGGGCATCTCGCTCAACTGGATGGCCGACAACAACCCGGACGCCCCGATCGAGGTCACCGAGTCGTTCGTGGCCGAGATCGACGGCGTCGAGCAGGTCGGTGCCGGCGGCACCGTCTTCCGCAACGCCGACACCGAGCTGCGGGACGCCTACAACGAGGTCCTCGCGGAGATCGTCGGTGACGAGGAGCGCTACCTCGAGATCGTCGGGGACTTCGGCTTCACGGCCGAGGAGCGTCCGACGGGCGACCTGACCACCGAGCAACTGTGCGCCGGAGACATCTGATCCGGTGAGCGACAACCTCGACGCAGTCGTCGGGGCGCTTCCCCAGCTGTGGGAGGGCGTCCTCATCACCCTCCAGCTCACCGTCGGCGGCATCATCGGCGCCTTCGTCATCGCCATCGTCCTCGGGCTGGTGGTCAGGAGCGAGCGCTGGTACCTGCGGGTGCCGGCGCGTCTGCTCATCGAGTTCTTCCGCGGGATCTCGCTGCTCGTCCTGCTCTACGTGCTCTTCTACGTGCTCCCGCTGTTCGGCGTGACGTTCACCGGACTGTTCTGCGGCATCTTCGCGCTCTCGTTCAACTACGGGGCCTACGGCGCCGAGGTGGTGCGCGGAGCGATCAACAACGTGCCCAAGGGACAGTGGGAGGTCGGCACCGCGCTGAGCATCAGCCCGTTGCACCACATGCGCCGGGTGATCTGGCCGCAGGCGTGGGCCATCATGCTGCCCTCGCTGAGCAACCTCGCGGTCATGCTTCTCAAGGGCACCGCGGTCGCCTACATCATCCTCATGCACGACCTCACGTGGCAGACGGACATCCTGCGTTCGCAGACCGGGAGCACGTTCTTCTCCTACGGCGTCGGGATGGTCATCTACTTCCTCATCTCGCTGGTCATCGTCCTGCTCGCACAGCTCCTCGAGCGGCAGGCGAAGCGCAAGCTGGGTCAGGGCGCGCCGATGAAGGAGATGTTCGACGTGCAGGTCGCCAAGCCGAACCCGGTGGTGTCCGGTGAGTGACATCTGGAGCTGGGACCGCGCCGCCGAGGTCTTCCCCGACCTCCTCATGGCCTTCCTGCAGGTCACACTCGTCGCGACGGTGCTGGGATCGCTCATCGCCGCCGTGCTCGGCCTGGTCGTCGCCATCATCCGCAGGGTCATGCCGAAGTGGATCTCCATGCCGATCCACGCGGTGATGGAGTTCATCCGCATGACGCCGGTGGTCATCCAGCTGCTGTTCGTCTTCTACACGTTCAACAACCTCAGCGGCATGACGATCGGCGTGGTGGTCCTCGGCGTTCACTACGCGACCTACATGGCAGAGGTCTACCGGTCCGGGATCGACGCGATCCCGAAGGGCCAGTGGGAGGCCTCGACGGCCCTGTCGATGTCCCGCACCCGCACGTGGGTCAAGGTGATCATCCCGCAGGCGGTCCGCACGACCCTGCCCGCCCTGGGTACCTGGGTGATCTCGATGTTCAAGGACACCCCCTTCCTCACTGTCATCTTCGTGGGCGAGATGGTCCGCGAGGCGGAGCGGTACGGCTCCCGGACGTTCACCTACACCGAGGCGCTCGTGCTCGCCGGCCTGATCTTCCTGGTCGCCAGCTACGGGACGTCGGTCCTGCTACGCAAGATGGAGAAGCGCCTTGCCACCTACTGACAGCTACGACCCCATCGGTGACGGCCGGTCGTCCTCCGCGGGAGCCGGGGGCGGCGACGCGCACGCCACCGGCGAGCCGAAGCTCCGGTTCGAGAACGTGCTGAAGAAGTTCGGCGACCACACGGTGCTGGAGAACCTCAACTTCTCCGTCAACCGCGGGGAGCGGGTCACGCTCATCGGCCCGTCCGGGTCGGGCAAGACGACGATCCTGCGCCTGGTCATGACGCTCGAGCACCTCACCGGCGGGTTCATCTACGTCGACGGGAAGCCGCTGACCCACGAGCAGCGCGGGGACCGACGGGTCGAGCGGAAGCCGAAGGACGTCGCGCGCATGACGACGAAGATCGGGATGGTCTTCCAGCACTTCCACCTGTTCCCCAACATGTCGGTGATCGAGAACATCACCGAGGCGCCGATCCACGTGCTCGGGCGCTCGAAAGACGAGGCCCGGACCCGCGGCCTGGAGCTCCTCGAGCAGGTCGGGCTCTCGGACAAGGCGAACGAGCACCCCACGAGGCTCTCGGGCGGTCAGCAGCAGCGCGTCGCGATCGCACGCGCCCTGGCCATGGACCCCGAGATCCTGCTCCTCGACGAGGTGACCTCCGCCCTGGACCCCGAGATCGTCAAGGACGTCCTGTGGGTCCTGCGCGAGGTCGCGAACAACACAGACATCACGATGCTCATCGTCACGCACGAGATGCAGTTCGCCCAGGACGTGTCCGACCGCGTGATGATGTTCGACGGCGGGCACATCGTCGAGGAGGGACCGCCCGACGTGATGTTCTCGAACCCGTCCCAGGAGCGCACCCGGGCGTTTCTGCAGGCGGTGCTCTGAGCGCTCCAGCCGCGGCGTGCCCCGCACCCGCGATCGACGGGCCGACGACGAAAATCCCTCGCCGTCGGCCCGTCGCCGTGTCTACCGTGAGGTCATGAGCAGCATCGTGTGCAGCGCGCCGACGACGGCGCTCGCCCGCGTGCACCGCGACCGCCGCGCCTGACGGCGCCGCGGTCCACCTCCAGGGCCCCGCCCGGCCAGGCCGGGTGCGTCCGCGCGCCGTCCGAGAGTCAGCCGCACCTCGGCCGAGCCACGCCACCGCCGGCACTCCCGCGCGCCTGCTGCGCCGCCCCGAGGTGCTCCACCACCGACCCTCGTGGAGCGCACCCATGCCTCGCACCCCCTCCCCTCGCTCGTCCGCCGGCGGCCGGCACGAGCTCGGCCAGAACTTCCTGCACCACCGACCCACGATCGACCGGATCGCCGACCTCGTCGCCGACACGGACGGGCCGATCCTCGAGCTCGGCGCCGGCGACGGCGCACTGACCCGGGCGCTGGCACGCCTGGGTCGGCCGCTCACGGCCGTCGAGATCGACGAGCACCGGGTCCGGCGTCTGCGCCGCAGCGTCCCGGGGGTCCGCGTCGAGCACGCGGACGCGACCCGGATCGCCCTCGACGCTCCGGTCGTCGCGGGCAACATCCCCTTCCACCTCACCACCCCGGTGCTGCGGCGTCTGCTCGGTGCCGGGAGGTGGCAGCGCGCCGTCCTGCTCACGCAGTGGGAGGTCGCGCGCAAACGGGCCGGCGTGGGCGGCGGAACCATGCTCACCGCCGCGTCGGCGCCATGGTTCGCCTTCACCCTGGAGTTCCGTGTCCCCGCGGCGCACTTCGCACCGAGGCCGAGCGTGGACGGCGGCGTGCTCGGCGTCGTCCGCCGTGCGCGGCCGCTCGTCCCGCACCGCGAGCGCCGCCGCTACGAGGCGTTCGTCCGGGGAGTCTTCACGGGTCCCGGCGGGGGGCTCGCTCGGGTCGTCGAACGTGCGGGGCGCACGGACCAGCGCACCGCACGACGCGCGCTGGGCCGTGCCGGTGTGGCGGAGCGAGCCCTGCCACGCGACCTCGGGCCCGAGCAGTGGGCAGCGCTCTGGGGCGCCGTCCGCAGGTAGGTCGGCGTCACCGCTCGGCGTTACCGCTCGTCCTCGCCGTCCGACGCGAAGCCCGGTGCCATCCACCTCGGGCACTCCTGCGCCGCAGGAGGGCGTCCAGACCGAGCCCGAGCAGTACCCCCGCGGACACCCCGATCGCCACCGACACGAGCGGGTGACCGCCGACCACGGCGTGCGCGCCCGCGCCCAGCGCCGCCGTCACGCCCGCCCACAGGAGGGCCGCCGCGCCCGCGGCAGGCAGGTAGCGGCGCGGGGCGAGGTCGAGGACCCCCGCCCCGACGTTGACCGCCACCCGGCCGACCGGGACGAACCGCGCGGCGACGATCACGGGCACGCCACGGCGCTCGAGCGCGCGTCCCGCGGAGCCCACCGCCCGGCGCCCCCGCTCACCCCGGAGCCCTGGCAGGCGGTGGATCGGGACGAGACGGCCGAGCAGGTAGGCGATGGTGTCGCCGACGAACGCGCCGGCAGCCGCCGCGAGCACGATGAGGACGACGTGGACGCCACCGCCGGACAGGGCCAGCACGGTGGCACTGACCAGGATCGTCTCGCTCGGCACCGGCGGGACCAGGCCGTCGACGAGGGCGAGTCCCGCGACCAGCACGAGCAGCCACGGCGACGCGGCGAGCGCGTCGGCGGCGCCCCCCAGGTCGGTGAGGATGTCCACGGCGAGCACCTCCGATCCCGCGCGGGTGCATGACGGCGGGGCCACGCCCGCCCGCCCGTGGTGCATCTCGGGTGCGCCTGCTCCGCACGTCCGCCCGCACCGTGGGCCGAGCCGTCACGCTAGGTCGCCGGCTCCGTCGTCGTCGCCGGAATTCTTTGCGCTCACCTCCCCATAGGCTGGCCGGATGGACGACGACGCACGGATGGCCGTGTTCCTCGACTACGAGAACCTGGCGCTGGGCGCCCGCGACCACCTGGGCGGGATGGCGTTCGACTTCGGTCCCATCGCCGACGCGCTCGCGGTGCGCGGCCGCAGCCTCACGCGCCGTGCCTACGCGGACTGGTCGTTCTTCGACGAGGACCGCCGCATGCTCACCCGCCACCAGTTCGAGCTCATCGAGATGCCGCAGCGCATGGGCGCGTCGCGGAAGAACGCCGCCGACATCAAGATGGTGGTCGACGCGATCGAGATGGCGTTCGAGCGTGACTACGTCTCGACCTTCGTCCTGTGCACCGGCGACAGCGACTTCTCGCCGCTCGTCCACAAGCTGCGGGAGCTGGACAAGCGGGTGATCGGCGTCGGGGTCGAGCTCTCGACCTCCCGCCTCCTCCCGCCGGCGTGCGACGAGTTCCTCTTCTACGACCGCCTCGAGGGCGTGGAGCCCGGGGAGGAGGCCCCCCGACGACGGGGCGCGCACGCCCGCGGCGGAACCGGCCAGGAGCGGCACGACGCCCAGGTGGTGCTGCCGTCGGGCACAGGGGGCGGTGCCGGTTCGTCGGGTGCGGGGTCGTCGGGCGCGGGTTCGTCGGGCGCGGCCGGGTCGGCCCGGGGCGGTGCGACCGGGTCGGTTGCCGCCGGCGGCGCCGCAGCCGACCAGGACCTCGACGCCGCCCCGGCGATCGACGGCTCGATCGACGGCTCGGTCGACGACGAGATCGGCTCGCCCGACGAGTCGGCCGAGACCGAGCCGATCGAGGTGCGCGTGGCGCAGACCCTCGCCGGGCTCGCGACCACGTCCGACTCCGTGACGGCGTCCGTGCTCAAGCGGGCGCTCCTGCGCAAGGACCCGACGTTCAGCGAGTCCGACCTCGGGTTCCGCTCGTTCGGCGAAGTCCTCAAGCACCTGGCGGACCGCGGCGTCGTCGAGCTGTCGACGGGACCCGCGACCGGCGACCCCGAGGTCTCGCTGCCCCAGCAGGGGGACCTCGAGCAGACGTTCGCCCTGCTGGTCGAGATCGTGGCCGAGGGCGACGGCAACGACGACGGTGCCTTCGCCCTGTCCGGCCTGAAGAACCGGCTGCGCAAGCGGCGCCCCGACTTCAGCGAGAAGGCCTTCGGCTTCCGCAGCTTCCTGCAGTTCTGCCGCGCCGCGGAGACGGAGGGCCACGTCGATCTCGACTGGGACGACGACGCGGGCGACTACCTCGTCACCGTGCCCGAGGACTGACCCCGGCGCCCACCACCTCACCGCCCAGCCGGACCACTGACCGCCCAGCTGGACCACTGACCGCCCAGCTGGACCACCGACCGCCCAGCTGGACCACCGACCGCCCAGCTGGACCACTGACCGCCCAGCTGGACCACCGACCGCCCAGCTGGACCACGCTGAGGTCATACTCGACGGATCCGAGTCGAGCTCGGGAGAGATGTCGAGGATCGTTGACACCGCGTGTAGAGGATCCTTGACATTGAATGTCGATGATCCTTAACATCTCGGCATGACCCCACCGGCACGCACCGACCCGGGCGCCGTCAGCCCGGTCCGCGAGCGCCGCAAGCAGCACCGGCTCACGCAGGCGGAGCTGGGCGCGCTCGTGGGGGTCAGCCGCCACACCGTCATCGCGATCGAGCAGGGCGACTACGCCCCCTCGGTCTTCCTGGCCCTGCGCATCGCGCGCACCCTCGGGTCGACCGTCGAGGACCTCTTCGGCGCACACCCCGAGGCGGCCACCGACCAGCTGGGAGAGACCTCATGACCTCGGAGCACACCCCCACGAGGGGGACCGGGACACGCCGGCCCGAGCCGGTCGACGAGCGCGAGCGGTCGATCGCCAACGAGGCCTCGGCCGTCGGCATGCGGGCCGGCATCTACGCGGGGCTCGCGGTCGCCGTGGTCGCCGCGGTCCTCGGGTCGCTGATCGTCCCGCTCGTGCTCATCCTCCTCACCGGCGTGCCGACCTGGTCGGCGATGCTGTGGGCCCGGCGGCGCCACGTCGACCTCACCGACGTCGCAGGGCGCGCCCGGCTCGGCGTGCGGGTCTCGGTCTGGGCCGTCATCGGCACCGGGATGCTGCTGGCGCTCGGGGCGATGTGCTGGACGATCGTCACCGGCTCCGGGCTCGTCACGCCGCCCGACCTCGATGTCGTGGGGCCGCAGGCCGACGGGATCGGGAACAGCTTCGCGCGCGGCGCTGTCGTCGGCGGCATGGTCGGCGTCGTCCTCGCCGTGGCCGCCACGTTCTGGCCCCGACGCCGTCGCGACGACGCGTAGCCGTCAGGCCGGGTCGAGCAGCTCCTGCGCCGCGGCTCGGTGCTCGGGCCTGCCGGTGATGAGCGCGTAGATCCCGTAGCCGACCGGGCTCGCGGCCATGTGCTCGGCGCAGTGGTCCGCGAGCCGGGGCCACGTCCGGCCGCCGGCATCCTCGTAGGCCTCGAGCGTGACGGCGAACGCCTCCCGGCCCGCCGTCGCGTGGTGCAGAGCGAGATCCGCGCCCGGGTCGGAGACCTTCGCCGTCGTCCAGTCGAGCACGGCGGTCGGCCGGTCGGCCTCGTCGACGAGCACGTGCGCGGGATAGAGCTCGCCGTGGGTGAGCACGGACCGGTCCGGCCAGAACGAGTCCTCGCCGATCCACGTGCGCCATCGCTCGAGCAGCTGCGGCGCGACGCGGAAGGATCCGGCGACCCGCTCGACCTCCCCGGCCCGACGGGTGCGCACCTCGTCCGGGGTCTCGACCACCGCACCACCGGCCGCCGCCGCGTCGACGTCGATGCCGTGCAGCTCGGCGAGCAGCTCGCCGAAGGCACGTGCATAGGTACGCGACGTCGGGTCGACGTGCCAGACCGGCTCACCGGTGGCGGGATCGACCGTCAGCCCGGGCGACCCTGGCAGCAGCGGGTAGGCCACGAGCCGGGTCGACCGGATGCGCCAGTCCGGGACCGCGACCGACAGGCGCGGCCGCACGACGTCGAGGATCGCCGCCTCCGCCGCGATGCCCTCGGCGACGTCCGGCCGGCGGGGCACGCGCAGCACCCACGACTCACCGGCAGCCGTGCTCCCGATGGCCACCCGGTAGTCCAGCCCGACCTCCTCGATCCGTAGCGAGGCCGGGTCGATGTCGAGCCCGTGGGCGGCGGCGAGGGCGGCGAGCTCGTCCCGGCCTGCCGGAACCTGTGCGTCATCCGTCATCGGGTCCTCCCGGCGTGCGGTCGTCGCCGGCGCCGCCGCGCGCTCGGGCGTGGCGGCGCCGTCGGGAGACTCAGAAGTCCCAGTCCTCGTCCTCGGTGTTCTCCGCCTTGCCCATGACGTAGGAGGAGCCGGATCCGGAGAAGAAGTCGTGGTTCTCGTCCGCGTTGGGGCTCAGCGAGGAGAGGATCGCCGGGTTCACGGCCGTCTGGTCGGCCGTGAACAGGCCCTCGTAGCCGAGGTTGTTGAGGGCCTTGTTGGCGTTGTACTTGAGGAACGCCTTGACGTCCTCCGTGAGCCCGAGCGGGTCGTAGAGGTCCTCGGTGTACTGCTCCTCGTTCTCGTAGAGCTCGAGGAGGAGCTCGAAGGTGTAGTCCTTGAGCTCCTGGCGACGCTCGGCCGAGGAGCGCTCGAGCGCCTTCTGGTACTTGTAGCCGATGTAGTACCCGTGCACGGCCTCGTCGCGGATGATGAGGCGGATGAGGTCCGCGGTGTTCGTCAGCTTGGCGCGGCTCGACCAGTACATCGGAGCGTAGAAGCCCGAGTAGAAGAGGAAGGACTCGAGCATCACGGACGCGACCTTGCGCTTCTCCGGGTCGTCGCCGCGGTAGTAGTCCATGATGATCTGCGCCTTGCGCTGGAGGTTCTCGTTCTCCTCCGACCAGCGGAAGGCGTCGTCGATCTCCGCCGTCGAGATGAGCGTGGAGAAGATCGACGAGTACGACTTCGCGTGCACCGACTCCATGAACGCGATGTTCGTGTAGACGGCCTCCTCGTGCTGTGTGACGGCGTCGGGGATGAGGCTGACCGCGCCGACGGTGCCCTGCACGGTGTCCAGCAGCGTGAGGCCGGTGAACACGCGGGTCGTCATCAGCTTCTCGTGGTCGCTCAGGGTCGCCCACGACTGGATGTCGTTCGACAGCGGCACCTTCTCCGGCAGCCAGAAGTTCGAGGTCAGGCGGTCCCAGACCTCCTGGTCCTTGTCGTCGTCGATGCGGTTCCAGTTGATGGCCTGGACCGAGGAGACGAGCTTGAGCTTCTCGGACACGGTGCTCCTTGTCATGCGTCGCGCGTGCGTCGCGCGTGGGGTCGTCGCCTCGCGAGGGACGTCTCGGGCGGTGCGTCCATGCTGCCACGAAGCACCGACGACGTCGCCGACCGACAAGGTGAGGTACGCCGTCGAGGCGCCTCCCCCACGTGCACCGCACGGTGGGCAGCCGATACGCGCCCGACGCCGACACGCCGGTCACCGAGGTACCCGCTCCCCGGGTGTAGCCGGGATTCGCGGGCGAGGACACTGGCGCTGTGACCGAAAGTCCGTATGGCCGCCCTGCGCACGCCCCCGACGGCGTGCGCATGGGGCACGACCTGCCGACGAGGTCCCCATCCGCCGACCGGCGGACGCACGGCCGGGACACCAGAATGTCCCCGTGAACGTCGACCCGCACTCGCAGTACACCTCTGCACAGCACCCACCCGCGCCGGGCCGGCGCGCCCCCGACGGCAGCGTGTGGAACGGCAGCTTCTGGGAGCTCCCACCCGGCGGGCCGGGCGGGCCGTCGCCCGACCAGCTCCGGCAGCGCGCACGAGACGCGGCGCGGCCTCGCCTCGACGCCGGGCGATCGACCCGGTCCGACCTCTCGACGACGACGATCGCCTCGATCCTGCTGGTCGCGGCGGCGGCGATCACGGCCGTGCTCATCGACGGCTCCGGGCAGGGCATGGCGCCGGGGCTCGTCGCGACGCTGTCGGCCGGCGCGGGCCTCGTCCTCGGTGGCGTGGTGATCCTCGTCCAGCGCTTCCGCATGGACGACCGCTCCTGGTACGTCGCCCGCAGCGACGCCCGGTCCATGGGCTCCGGAGCGGCGATCGGGCTCGACGTGCTGCAGGCGTTCCTCGGTTACGTGCCTGCGGTGGCGCTGACGGTCGGGGCCGCCGGCGCCGGCGAGCGCCTGCTCTCGCTGACGGGTTTCGCGTGCGCGATGCTCGTCGGGCTCACGCTCGCCGTCTGGGTCTCGCGCGAGCCGCTGCGTGGCGACGGGAACCGGCGCAACCGCAGCCACGAGTGGATCCACGAGGAGATCGTCGGGTTCACCCGACGAGGCCGGGCCGCCCGCTGGAGCCGGTTCCTGCTCGGCGTCGTCATGGGCGTGGCCGCGGCCGCGACGGGCGTGCTCGTGCCCGCCCCCGCCCCGGAGGTCGGGACGATGGTGGGCCTCCTCGTCATCGGGGCGGTGGCCGGGTGGATCTTCTTCGGCGTGCAGGCCTGGTGGGACAACCTCGACCGGCGCGTGTCGAAGCCCGCGGGGCGCGAACCGCGTGCGCGCACGGAGCCCGAGCGTCCGGAGCCCGAGCGCGGCGATCCCGAGCGCCTGGAGCAGGACCGCGATCGCCGCACGGGCGGTCCTGTCCTCCCCGACCCGCCCTCCGGGCACGTGCCACCGTGGTGATGTGGGAGGCGCCGCGGGGGGACGCGCACCGTCCCGCTCACGGCGCGGGGCCGGGCATCCCGTCCTTCGAGAACGCGGAACCTCGCGGGTGGGGTGACCAGCCACATGGGTGGCCCGAACGGCCGAGCGGCTCGGCCGGACTACCGATCGGCCGGGCCGGACCGCCGACCAGCACAGCCGTCGACGGTGGCCGCTCGAGCAGGTCCGACGTCGTGGCGACGACGCTCGGCTCCCTCCTCATGGCCGCCGCCTCCGTGGGCGTGCTGTTCCTGGTGACCACGTACGGCGACGCGACCGCGCCCGGGGCGAACGCGGCGGTGTCCGCCGGCATCGCCGGGATCGCGTACGGGGTGGTCCGGGTGGTGCAGGACGCCCGCATGGACAAGCGGTCCTGGTACGTCGCGCGCAGCGACCGCCGATCGATGGGGCTGACGGCCGCGATCGGTGTCGACCTCGTCCAGAACGTCCTGCTCTACGCCCCGCCCGTGACACTCACGGTGCTGGCCGCCGAGCTCGGCGACCGCACCCTCGCGCTGACGGGCGCGATCTGCGCGATCATCCTCGGGGTGCTCACCACGAGCTGGTCCGTTCGCTATCCGTTGCCCTACACGGGCCTGCAGCAGACTTCGTGGCGCTACAGGCCCTATGCGCCGGACCCGGAGTTCGTGCGCAGGTCGGTGGGGGCGCGCCTCCTGCGTCTCCCCGTCGGGGTCCCGCTCGGACTCGCCGGGGCGGTCACCGTCCTGCTCGTGACCGAGCCCCGCCCGGGGCTCGTCATGACAGTCACCCTCATGGCGCTGGTCGGTCTCGCCAACGGGGTGGGCGTCCTGGTCTATGGCCGGCCCAAGCTGCGAGGGCCGAGGCGACGCGACCAGGAGCTCCACACCCGTATGCGGCAGGGGCCCGACACCCGTATGCGGCACGAGCACGAGCAGCTCCGCCGGCAGGGGCGCCGATGAGCTCGCCCGGTGGCAGGGGCCCGTTCGGTCGACGGCACGGTGACCACAGGGCTGCGCACCGGTCGGGGCCGGCCGCGCAGTGGCCCGCCCACCCCCCGCGGGCCGAGGCGCATCGGCCGGAACCTTTCGCACCGTGGCCCGGCGCGACCTGGCCCAGCCGTCCTCACCACCCGAACGAGGAACCCTGGCCGGCGCGCCGTCCGTGGGCCTCGGCCCTGTGGGACGTCGCGGCGACGACGGCGGTGGCCGCCGTCGCCGTCCTGGTCGCCGCCTTCCTGGCCGACCTGCTCATCGACGACGCCGGCAACCTCCGGTTCGAACCGAACCGCGGGCCCGACGGCACCTCGGGTGCAGCGACGACGGGCGGCACCCTCGGGCTCGTGGTCGGCGCAGCGGTGCTGTGGCCGTACCGCCGGTGGCGCAACGGTCGCACCTGGTACGAGGGCCGCGGCGACGCACGGTCGATGAGTACCGGGTCCGTCCTGCTCGTCGACCTCGTCCAGGCCGCGTTGCTCACTCTCCCGCCCGCCGTGGTCCTGCTGGCTGTGGACGTGTACCTGCACCGGGAGGTCGGCCTGACCGCGGTCGCGGTGGCCACGGGACTGCTCGCGACGCGAGCCGTCACGGCGCACAACTGGGCGGGCGAGGCAACGGCCCGACCGGGCGACCCGCGTCCGTTGACCGACCGGTGCCGCGGCTCGAAGATCGCCCGGATCGGCCTCGCCTGGCTGACGGCCCCCGTCGGCCCGCTGCTCGGGCTGCTGGCGTTCGACGACACCGAGTTCATCTACGCGGGCGCCATCGTGGTGGCCGTGCTCGTGCCACCGGTCAGCCTCTTCTGGTGGTGGCGGCTGCGCACACCGCAGCCCCCAACGGCCAGGGGCCGCGGCGATGCCTGACCACGGCCCCGCCAGACCACAGCGCCGCCTGACCGCACCGACGCCTCCGGCGCGACACGGTCAGCTCTCTGTCTCCGCCCCGTCCTCGGACGCGGACTCCGAACCGGACTCCGAACCGGACTCCGCGCCCGCACCGTCGGCGACCTCTCCGGAGAGGACGGCGTCGACGTAGTCCGGGTTGTCCTCGAGCCACTGGTCGACGGCGTCGTCGTTGGACTCGCCGCCCATCTCGTTGAACATGATGTTCTCCAGCGAGTGCAGCTCCTCGCTGGTCATGTAGAAGCCGCTGAGCCACTCGGCGACCTCCGGGTACTCCTCCGCGAACCCCAGGTGCCCGTAGACGTAGATGTCGTCGGGCACGCCGAGTGCGCCTTCGGGGTCCTCGAGGTCCCGGATGGGGAACGCGTCGTAGGCCCAGTGCGGTCGCCACAGCGTGACGACGATGTTGTCCCCGCTCGAGGTGGCCGCCTCCACCTCGGCGAGCATCGCCGTCGTCGAGGAGGTCACGTACTCCATGTCCTCCAGGCCGTAGGTCGGGATGACCTCGTTCTCGGTCAGCGACGTGAGCACCGCGCCGGACTCGATGCCGACGATCCGGTTGTCGAACTCGTCGGCGTTCTCCGCGAGCTCGGCGAGCGAGGTGATCGGGGCGTCCTCGTTGACGGCGATGGTCATCGGCGCCTCCTCGTACCACATGCCGATCTCCTCGACCCGGTCGCCGTACTCCGCCATGTGCGGGGAGTTGGCCTCCGGGAGCCAGACGTCGAAGTTGAGGTCGTACTGGCCCTCGGCCAGGCCCGTCCACAGCACGGCCATGTCGACGATCTCCAGCTCGACCTCGTAGTCCTGGTCCTCGAGGATGCGCTGCCACAGGTGGCCGGTCGCCAGCGCCTCCTCCCAGCCCGCCGGGATGCCGATGACGATGGGCTCCGCCGCATCGGCCGACCCGCCGCCGGACGCGCCGTCGTCATCTTCGCCGCCGCAGGCGGACAGGGTGAGGGCCAGTGCTACGGCCGTGGTGGCGGTCCGGCGGGTCGTCGTTCGCATGTGTCTCCTTCGACTGGTGATCGGCCGGGAGCGGCGGGGCCGCACGCTCCGTCGGTGGGGGTCATTCCCCGACGATCTCGGGCACGAAGTCCGGGTTCTCCTCCACCCACCGGTCCACGGCCTCGTCGTTCTCCTCACCGTTCAGCTCGTTGAACATGATGGTCTCCAGCGAGGAGACCTGCTCGTCGTCCATCGCGAACCGGCCGCTCCACTCGGCCACCTCGGGATGCTCCTCGGCGAACCCGGGACTGCTGAACGTGTGGATGTCGTTCGGCGGGCCGAGGGCGCCCTCGGGGTCCTCGAGGTCCCGGATCGGGAACGCGTCGTAGGCCCAGTGCGGGCGCCACAGCGTGGCGACCACGTTCTCCCCCGACTCGATCGCACCCTGCAGGTCCGCGAGCATCGACGGCGTGGAGGAGACGACGAACTCCATGTCCTCCAGCCCATAGGTGGGGATTACCGAGTCCTGCACGTAGCGGGTGAGGCCGGCGCCGGGCTCGATGCCGACGATGCGGTTGTCGAACTCGTCGGCGTGGTCGGCGAGCTCGGTCAAGGAGGTGATCGGGGCGTCGTCGTTGACGACCATCGTGTTCGGGTAGTCCTCGAACCAGACGCCGAGGTCCTCGATGTCGTCGCCGTACTGCTCGAGATAGTCCTCGTGGTTGTGCGGGAGCGCCACGTTGAAGTTGAGGTCGTAGTCCCCGGCGGCGAGGCCGGTGAAGACGACGCCGACGTCGGCGTGCTCCGTCTCGACCGCGTAGCCCTGCTCCTCGAGGATGTGCTTCCAGATGTAGGAGGCGGCGATGCCCTCCTCCCAGCCGTGGAAGACGCCGATCGTGATCGTCTCCCCGGAGCCGTCGCCACCGTCGCTGCCGGCCCCCTCGTCCGGGTCGTCCCCGCCGCCGCAGGCGGCGAGCGCCGGTGCGGCCGCCGTCGTGACGGCGCCGGCCGTCAGCCATGTCCGAGTAGTTCGCATGTCGGTCCTTCTCCTCGTGTGTCGTCGTCGACGACGAGTGCTGATCGAATCTGCGTCTGGCTCAGGTGATGGCTCGTGCCGGCGCGTGCTCCTCGTGAATGGTGTCGGCTCGGTGGGCGGTGGCTGGACGGGCGCGCGGCCCGCCCCGGTGGCCGGGGCGGGCCGCGCGTCGTGATCGTGCATGCCGGGTCGCGCCCGGCGGGGCCGCTCGAGGAGCGGCGCCCGGTCAGCTCTCGGTCTCGGCGTCCTCGGAGTCGGTCTCGGAACCGGCGCCCTCGGTGCCGGACTCGCCGCCCTCGGTGTCGGTCTCGCCGCCGGCCTCGCCGCCGCCGCTGACGACGGAGTCGATGAAGTCGGGGTTGTCCGCGAGCCACTGCTCGACGGCCTCGTCGTTGGAGTTGCCGCCCATCTCGTTGAACATGATGTTCTCGAGCTCGGCGAGGTCCTCGTCGCTGAACGTGAAGCCGGCGATCCACTCGGCGACCTCCGGGAACTCCGAGGAGAACTCGGCGTTGCCGTACGTGTAGATGTCGTCCGGCTCGCCGAAGGCGCCCTCGGGGTCCTCGAGGTCGCGGATCGGGAAGGCGTCGTAGGCCCAGTGCGGGCGCCACAGGGTGACGACCACGTTGTCACCGGAGTCGATCGCGGCGCTCAGCTCGGAGAGCATCGCCGTGGTCGAGGAGATGACGTACTCCATGTCCTCCAGGCCGTAGGTCGGGATGACCTCGTCCGTGGTGATGCGGGTGAGGCCGGCGCCGGGCTCGATGCCGACGATGCGGTTGCCGAACTCGTCCGCGTTGTCCGCGAGCTCGTCGAGGGACTCGATCGGGGCGTCCTCGTTCACGGCCATCGTCAGCGGCGCGTTCTCGTACCACATGCCGAGCTCTTCGAGGTCGTCGCCGTACTGCTCGATGTAGTCCGAGTGGGTGTTCGGCAGCCACGTGTCGAAGTTGAGGTCGTAGTCGCCCTGGGCGAGGCCCGTGAAGACGACGCCGGCCTCGGCGGTCTCGAGCGTGACGTCGTAGCCCTGCTCCTCGAGGATGGCCTGCCACAGGTGGGAGACGGCGATGCCCTCCTCCCAGCCGGAGTGGACGCCGATGGTGATCTCGCCGCCGGCCGAGCCGGCGTCGCCGCCGTCACCCTCACCGCTGTCGCCCTCACCGCCGGCGTCGCCGCCGTCGCCCTCGGACGTGCCGGTGTCGCCGTTGTCGCCGCCGTTGTCACCCTCGTCGTCCCCGCCGCCGCAGGCGGCGAGGGTCAGTGCGAGGGCCGACACGGTGGCCGCTGTCGTCATGAATCGCTTGGTACGCATGTCTCTCCTTGTGTTCTTCGTAGGGTCGTTCCTGCGCGGGGGCGCGTGCTCGTCCGGAGCGTCAGCTACCGGCCATCCGCTTGGCGCGGTTGACCGCGCCGTGCTGGGCCAGCGATGCCGTGAGCCGGTCGAGGTACATGGCCAGGATGACCACGCCGAGCCCGGCCTCGAAGCCGAGACCGATGTCGATGCGCGTCAGCGCCTGGTAGACCTGCTGCCCGAGGCCGGGGGCCCCGACCATGCCGGAGATGACCACCATCGACAGGGCGAGCATGATCACCTGGTTGACGCCGGCCATGATGGTGGGCTGCGCGAGGGGCAGCTGGATCTGGCGGAGGATCCGGCCCGGGGTGGAGCCGAACGCCTGGCCCGCCTCGACGACCTCGCTGTCGACCTGCCGGATGCCGAGCTCGGTCATGCGCACGGCGGGCGGCAGCGAGAAGATGATCGTCGCGACGATGCCCGGGACCTCGCCGACGCGGAAGAGCACCACGGCCGGGATGAGGTAGACGAACGCCGGCAGGGTCTGCATGACGTCGAGGAACGGCCGGATCGCCGCGGACGCTCGTGCACTGAGACCTGCCCAGATGCCGAGGGGGATACCGATGAGCACGGCGATGATGCTGGCCACCAGGACGAGGGCGAGCGACATCATGGCATTCGTCCACTGGTCCATGCCGTAGATCAGCAGGAGGCCGATCAGGGAGCCCAGCGCAAGCTTCCAGCCCTTCGCCAGGAAGGCGGCGGCGACGAGGATCGCCATGATCAGCCAGAACGGCGGGCTGCTGAGGGCGGTCATCAAGAGGTCGTAGGCGCCGCCGAAGACGGTCCCGATGAAGCTGAAGACGGCACTGAGCGTGCTGGTCAGCCAGTCGACGGCGGAGTTGGCCCACTCGCCGACCGGGACGCGGAAGAGCAGATCGTCGTCGTTCATCGCGTCTCCGTCTCGGTCGTGGTGGTCGTGGCGGCGTCGGTCGTGGCCGCGTGGGCGCCGCCCGTCGCGGCGTGGGCACCGCCGGCGTCGTCACCCGCCTCGTCCGGTGGGGAGAGGTCCTCCACCGACCCGCCGGCGTCCTCCAGCTCGCTGGGAACCATCGCCTCCAGGAGCGCCACGCGGGGGACGACGCCGAGGAGCCGGTCCTCGTCGTCCGTCACGGGGACGGCGAGACGCGCCTCGGCGGCCGGTGCGAACACCTCCGAGATCGGGGTGTCGACGTTGACCGCGCTGGTGTCCGGGTGGATGTACGGCCCGATCCTGTCCTCCCTGCGCCGCTGCGCCTCGAGGAGCTCCTCGTCGTAGACCGACCCGACGAGCCGCTGACGGCGGTCGATGACGTAGGCCGCGGAGACCTGGCTGTCCCGCAGGGTGCGCAGCGCCTCGCCGGGCCCGTAGTTCTCCCAGACCGTGGTCGCCGGCCTGGTCATGACCGAGCCGGCGGTGATGACGCGGGACCGGTCGACGTCGGCGATGAAGCGGGCGACGTACTCGTCCGCGGGGTCCGACAGGATCTTCTCGCCGGTGTCGATCTGGACGATGCGGCCGTCGCGCATGACGGCGATGCGGTCGCCCAGGCGGACGGCCTCGTTGAGGTCGTGGGTGATGAAGACGATCGTCTTGCCCAGCCGGGTCTGGAGCTCGACGAGCTGGTCCTGCATCTCGCGCCGGATGAGCGGGTCGAGCGCCGAGAACGCCTCGTCCATCAGGAGGATCTCGGTGTCCGAGGCGAGGGCGCGCGCCAGGCCGACGCGCTGCTGCATGCCGCCGGAGAGCTGGGCGGGCACGGAGTCCTGCCAGCCGCCGAGGCCGGTGAGCTCGACGACCTCGCGGGCGCGCTCGAGCCGCTCGGACCGACCGACGCCCTGGATCTCCAGGCCGTACGCGGCGTTGTCGAGCACGGTGCGGTGCGGGAGGAGCGCGAAGTGCTGGAACACCATCGACACCTTCTTGCGGCGGATCGCCCGCAGCTCGGAGCCCGAGGCCTTCGCGATGTCGGTGCCGCCGATCTCGATGCTGCCCGTGGTCGCGGGGTGCAGCCCGTTGAGCGTGCGGATGAGCGTCGACTTGCCCGATCCGGACAGGCCCATGACGACGAAGATCTCGCCGGGGTCGACGTCGAAGCTGGCGTCGATGACGGCGGCGGTGCCGAGGTGCTTGATCTCGTCCCGGCTGGCGCCGTTCTCGAGGCGCTCGACCGCGCGACGACCCTGTCGTCCGAAGACCTTGTAGACGTTGCGTGCACTGAGTGCGACCATCTGTCCTCCGTGATCCGAGCCTGTCCGCGGTACCTGGGGGGCGGCACGCGGTGGTCCGCTCGGTGCGCACCAGGCCTGTCGTCGTCACGAGCACGCACCTGGCAGACGCCGGCTCCCCGCGGGCGGGGAGCCCTGTCCAGGCCCGGTCGTCCCGTTTCCGGGCGCGGCCGAGCAGCGCTGTGACCACACAAGAGTGGGGGTGCCCGGGGATCTTTGCAAACACCGGGATGCCCCCAGACGCTGCGGGGAAGCCACGAAATCCGCGGGATCGTGCGGAAACAGCGCCCTTCGCGCGGCCGGGGCATCGTTAACCCATTGTGACCGGACGCCCGGCTCCGGTGGTTCTGCTCACTCGATCGGGGTGTCGGCCAGGGAGATCGAGTCGTCGAGGAACTCGTTCGTGTAGAGGACGTTCGGGTCCAGCTCGTCGAACGTGACCGCCCCCTCGGCCACGAGCACCGGCAGGTAGGTGTCGACGATCTCCTGCATCCGCGCCGGGTCGAAGGCGCCGAACGTCCCCGACGCCGGGTCGTCGTGCACGAGGTCCGCATCCAGCTGCGTGTCCACCGAGTACTCGGCGACGCCCGCCGAGTAGGTCCACGAGAGCTGGTAGGCGTCGACGAGCTCGAGGATGAGGTCGGTCGCCGGCCCCGGGTCCGCGAGGAAGTCGATCTGGGCCTGCTGGAGCACGGGTACGAGGCGCTCGAGGCAGGGGGAGAGCTCCTCGAGGCGGTCGGCGCGCACCGCGACGGGCCCGGGGTAGGTCGAGTGCCCCACCTCGGCGAGCAGGGCGCTCGCCACGGGGCGCGACCAGGGCTCGACCTCGTGCTCGTAGACGTAGGGCTCGTTGGTGAGCAGCCCCTGCTGGACGATGCTCGGGTCCGAGACGAAGCGGGCGGGCGTGCCCTCGTAGCTCGTGTCCGATCGAGCGAGGTCGAAGCCGGTGGTCGAGGCGATGAGCGCGGGCAGCACGGTGCCGCTCGTGACCACCGTGGCGTCGGTCGCGACGATGTCCTCGATCGTCTCCGCCTCGGGGTAGGTCTCCGGGTCCCACATGAGGATCTGCGGGGAGACGGTGAGCTGGGAGGTGACCGCGACCGTCGGCTGCGCCTCGTGGTTGATGATCGCGGAGTCGGTGTTGACCGCCCCGACGGTGATGTCGTCGTCGAGGTACATGAGCGCGGCGACCGACTGGAAGCCGACGTTCGGTCCGCCCGGTCGCACCTCGATCTGCACGCCGGTGTCGACGCCGCCCGCCACCAGCGAGCCGGTGACCGACTTGGCCTCGGTGTCGATCTCGTGGTCGTCGCCGACGAGCTGGTACATCGCTCCGTGCTCCGCCTGGGGCTGCCAGTCCTGCTGCATGACCACGGTCGCGGGGCAGACCTCGGCCAGGTCCAGGGCGCTGCCCGCCTCGGCCGCGGTGGCGCCGGGGGCCGGGCCGGCGGCCGCGTCGTCGTCGGTGGAGCCGCCGCCGCAGGCGGCCAGGAGCAGCGCGGTGCCGACGACGGCGACCACGGGACTCGCCCACCGTCGGCGTGCTCGCCCCGGTCGGGGGGCGTCCGACGTCGAGGTCGTACCCCGGTCGTCGGAAGTACGGGCGACGGTGCGGTGATGAGGGGACATGGGGGCTCCGGTTCTGCGGCTCATGCGCGCGGTCCGTACCAGCGGCTGATGACGAGGGAGTCGAGGATCGCGAAGAGCGCGAAGACGACGACGCCGAACAGCGCCGTGAGCGTGATGGCCGTGAACAGGGCGTCCATCTGCAGGCGCAGCGTGTAGGTGCGCAGGAGTCCGCCGATGCCGGCCGGTCCCTGCTGGAAGAAGTAGTCGCCGACCAGCGCGCCGATGACCGACAGTCCCGCGGCGGTGCGCAGGCCCGTGAACATCGACGGGACCGCGGCCGGCAGGGTGAGGTGGCGCAGCCGCTGCCAGCGGTTCGCGCGGTGCAGGGTGAACAGGTCGTGGGCGGCGCTGCCCGCCGAGCGCAGGCCGAACAGGGTCGTGGAGATCATCGGGAACAGCGCGATGATCACGCAGACGATGACGCGCGCCGGAAACCCGTACCCGAACCAGATGCCGATGAGCGGCACGAGCGCGAGGATCGGGATCGTCTGGAGGATGACCGCGTACGGGTAGAGGACCTTCTCCACCCATCCCGCGAGCGACATGAGCACGGCCCACGCCACCCCCACGACGACGGCGAACGCCAGGCCCGCCATCGCGACGACCACCGTGTTCCACAGGGCGTCGAGCATCGGGCCCATGACGCGCTCGTCGGCGAGCGCCCCCGCGTAGACCTCGTGCGGCGGCGGGAGCAGGAAGCGCTGGTCCTCGGGCAGCACCAGGTAGGAGACGAGGTACCAGATCGCGACGATCCCGGCGAGAGCGACCGCGACCGGCCAGACGGCGGAGAGCCAGGCGCCAGGTCCCGCGCCGCGCCTGCGGCCCGGCAGCGTGTCCGCTCCCCCGCCGCCGGACCCGGGCGTCGGCCGGACGACGTCGGCCTCGTCCGCGCGGGGATCCAGGGTGTCGGGGGCCTCCCGTACGACGTGGGTGCTCACGCGTTCGCCTCCAGCGCGGCGGAGACGCGGCCGGCGAATGCGGCGAACTCGGCGTCGTACCGGATCTCCGGGGGGCGCGGGTAGCCCCACGGCACCGGGAGGTCGGCGACGATCCGGCCGGGACGGCCGCTCATGACGACGACGCGGGTCGAGAGGTAGACGGCCTCGGACACGGAGTGGGTGATGAACAGGGCGGCGAACCCCGCGTCGGTGAAGAGGCGCAGGAGCTCGGTCTGCATCGTCAGGCGGGTGATCTCGTCCAGGGCGCCGAAGGGCTCGTCGAACAGCGCGAGGTCCGGGTCGCGCACGAGCGCGCGGGCCAGGGAGACTCGCATCCGCATGCCGCCGGAGAGCTCGCGGGGGAAGCGCTGCTCGGCGCCCGCGAGGCCGACGAGCTCGAGCGCGGCCAGGGCCTGACGGCGTCGTTCGGCCCGGGGCACACCGGTGAGCCGGCCCGCGAGCTCGACGTTGCCGAGCGCGGTGCGCCACTCCAGCAGCGTGGGGTCCTGGAAGACGTAGCTGATCGCGTCCGTGCGGGCGGTCAGCGTCCCGGCGGTGGGCTGCTCGAGCCCGGCGGCGAGGCGCAGGAGCGTGGACTTCCCGCAGCCCGACGGGCCGACGACCGTGACGAGCTCGCCGGGCGAGACGCTGAGGTCGACCCCGGTCAGGGCCTCGGTGCCGGTGGCGAAGGTCTTGCCGACGCCGGCGAGCGTGAGCGCCGCCGCGGACGCACCCGCGCCGGTCGTCGGTCGGGTCGGCTGGGGGGCGGCCTGTGCCGTCATGGCGGGTGCTCTCGGTCGGGATCACGGGGACAGGCGGCCGTCGGTCGGCCAGGGCCGCCCGACCCGGTTCCGCGTCACCCGTGCCCACCTCGATCAGGTGCCGCCCGGGGGCGGCTCGGGATGACGCGGGTCCCTGTCTGCCTGGGTCGAGGTTGTCCACAGCATAGGCGCGATCCCCCATCCTTCGTCGAGCGTGCGGTGGGGCGGTCACGGACAGGCGCCTCAGGTGACGTCCGCGCTGCGCACCCGCCAGAGGCCGACGACCATCGGGAGGACGATCCACAGCCCGACGTTGCTCAGCAGGTGCGGCCAGCTCGCCACCTCGCCCTGGGTGAGGTCGCCGACGGCATGGCTGAACATCACCCACGGACCGATGTCCGCCATGCGCTCGCCGAGCAGCATCTCCACCGTGTTGACGACCTGCGGTCCGGCGAGCGCCACGACGACGGCGAGCGGGGTGCTCAGTGTGGCCGCGCCCCACGCGGAACCGAGCAGCGCGTAGATGACGAGCGCGGCCGTGACCCCGGCGCACGTCCGCGCGAGGTCGGCGCCCGACCCGAGGTCGACCCCGGCGACGGCCGCGACCACGATCGCGACCGCCAGGCACAGGGCGGCCACGGCGAGGGAGACGACGAGCCCGGCGAGCACCTTCGCCGCCAGCACCCGGCCCCGGCGGTGGTCCATGGCGAAGGTGGAGACGATCGACCCCTGGCCCCACTCCGAGGTGATGAGCAGGCTCGTGAGCACGGGCAGGAGGAATGCGGCCGCGAGGGAGCCGGCCCCGAGGACGAGGCTGATCGTGGTCCCCTGCGCGCCCTCCGCGAGGAGGCCGACGACGACGAGGATCGGCGCCGCGCCGAGGGTGACGGCGGTCAGCGCTGCACCGGAGACGGTGTCGATCGACCTGCGCAGCTCGATGTGCAGGCGCCGGCGCATCGACAGGCGGTGGCCCGGGGAGACGGTGGTCGGGGCGATGGAGCTCATGTCGGGTCCTTCCGGGTGGGGCGGCGCTCAGGCCGCGGTGAGGGAGAGGAACGCGTCCTCGAGGGCGGAGCTCGCGGGGGCGAGCAGGGTGAGGGGGATGCCGGCGGCCTGCGCGGCGCGGCCGACCTCGTCGGCGCCGGCGCGGACCTCGACGCCCGCACTCGTGCTCGGCGTCTCGGCGCCGAGCGTCTCGAGCCCGGCGTCGCCCAGCGCGGCGACGAGTGCAGCCCGGTCGGCGGCGTCGACCCGGACCGATCCGGACCCGAGGAGCTCGGCGGCCGTCCCCTCCGCGCGCAGCCGGCCCGCGCCGATGACGACGTAGCGATCGGCCACCGTCTGCACCTCGGCCAGCAGGTGGGAGGACAGCAGGACGGTTCCGCCGTCGTCGGCGAAGTCGCGCAGGACGCCCCGGAACCAGCGGATGCCCTCGGGGTCGAGGCCGTTGAAGGGCTCGTCGAGGACGAGGATCCCGGGGTCGCCGGCCAGCGCCACCGCGAGGCCGAGGCGCTGGCGCATGCCGAGGGAGTACGCGCGCACGCGCCGGTCCGCGGCTCCGGTCAGCCCGACCCGCTCGAGGAGCTCTCCCGCGAGACCGGTCGGGCGATCGACCGTGAGGAGGGCGAGCCGCAGGATCTCGGCGCCGGTCCGACCGCGGTGCAGGGCGCCGGAGTCGAGCAGCTGCCCGACGACGCGGCCAGGGTTGGCGAGCGCCGTGAAGGGCTCCCCGCCGACTCTGGCAGAGCCGCCCGTGGGTCGGGCGAGCGCACAGATCATGCGCATGGTGGTGGACTTGCCCGCACCGTTCGGTCCGAGGAAGGCCGTGACGGAGCCGGGCGGGGCGGTGAACGTGAGGTCGTCGACGACGCGGCGGGACCCGTAGGTCTTGGTCAGGTGCTCGGTGGTGATCATGGCGTCAGCCTCGCGAGCACGGCGGGCGGTCGCCTCGGTCGTGCGGTCGGGACCGTCTCCGACGAAGGTCGGGGGTCGATGCGGTCGGGCGCGACCGAAGGTCGGAGGGTCGGACCGGCCGGGCTCCCTAGGCTGGAGCCGTGTCCGCCCCGTCCCGCAGGGTCCCCGACCGGGCACCCGCCCGCGTCCACCGGCGCACGGCCGCCTACCTGCTGTTCGTCACCGTCGACCACGTGGCGGGCCTCGTCGAGGGTGACCGGGCGCCCTGGCAGGACGTCACCGCCTGGGTGCTGCTGCCCGCCGTCGTGCTCGCCGTGCTCGCGCGCCGCCGATGGCCGGTCCTGCTGCCCGCGCTCGCGATCGTCGGGAAGGTGCTCACCGGGTCCTCGGTGCTGCCTCTGGCGGTGATGTCTCTCGTGCTGCGCCGCCGGGACGCGCTCACCGCGGTGGTCCTCGTGCTCGCGGCGGCCTCGGTCGCCTCCCCCTGGGCCCTCTCGCCCGACGAACGCGCGGAGACGACGCTCGGGTCCACCGACCACCTCGTCGACCTGAGCGCCACGGTGGGTCTCGAGGTCCTCGTGCCCGCCCTGGTCGGCGCCTACCTCGCGACCCGGCGACGGCTGACGGTCGAGGAGGCCGCACGCGCCGAGCTGGCCGAGCAGGCACGCGCGGCGCGCGAGCAGGAGGCGGTCCTCGCCGAGCGGCGCCGCATCGCGGCGGAGATGCACGACGCCGTCGGCCACCAGCTCGCCCTCATCAACCTGCAGGCCGGCGCGCTCGAGATCGCGCCCGGTGCCGGGGAGCAGGTGATCGAGCGTCACGCCGCGGCCATCCGTGGTGCCGCGTCGTCGGCCGCGCGCGACCTGCGCGCGATCCTCGACGTGCTGGGGGCCGACGACGCGCCGGCGGCGCTCGGCCCTCAGCCCGGTCTCGGCGACCTCGACGCACTCCTCGACGACGCGGCACGAGCCGGCGCGACGGTGCGTCGACGGATCGCGGTCGGTCCAGGCGCTGGGGCTACCGCGCGCGAGACGGGCGACGACGGCAGCACGCGCGAGGCGGATGCGGGACTCGCGCCCACGACCGCCCGCGCGGCCTACCGGATCGTGCAGGAGTCCGTGACGAACGCGCTGCGGCACGCACCGGGGGCCCCGATCGACGTCGAGGTCGGCGCGGACCCCGGTGCCGGCGTGCGTGCCACGATCTCCAACGTGGTCGCCGGGCAGGCAGGCCCCGACGGCGACGATGCGGCCGCTGGGTCCAGCATCCCGGGCCCGGTGCGCGCCGGGCTCGGGCTGCGCGGCCTGGTCGAACGCGCCCGCAGTGTCGGCGGCACGCTGGACGCGGGCCGGCGGACCGCACCCGACGGCGCACAGCTCTGGGTCGTGCACGCCCACCTGCCGTGGCGGGAGGCGGGCGAGGTCGGCGCCGACGCAGGTCGGACGGACACCGCAGCCGTTCCGCCACACGCACCCGCACCCGGACCCGGACCCGGACCCGGACCCGGACCCGGACCCGGACAGGAATCAACACCGACACCGACACCGACACCGACACCGACACCGACGGAGGAGTCGTCATGATCCGGGTCCTCGTCGTCGACGACGATGCGCTCGTCCGCTCGAGCCTGGCGATGATCCTCGCCTCGGCCGACGACATCGACGTCGTCGCCGAGGCCGCCGATGGGCGCGCGGGGGTCGAGGCCGCGATCGCGCACCGCCCCGACGTCGTGCTCATGGACGTGCGGATGCCCGTGCTCGACGGCATCGCGGCGACGGCGGAGATCCGCCGGGCCGTCCCCTCCGCGCAGGTGTGCGTGCTGACGACCTTCCAGCTCGACGAGTACGTGTTCGGAGCGCTGCGCGCCGGCGCGGCCGGCTTCCTCCTCAAGGACGCCGGTCCGCGACAGATCCTCGACGCGGTCCGTGCGATCGCGGGCGGCGAGGCGATCCTCTCCCCCGCGGCCACGCGCTCGCTCATCGACGCCTACGCCCCGAGCGACGACTCCGCCCAGGTCGCCGACGCCCGCCGGTCGCTCGCGATGCTCACGCCGCGAGAGCGGGAGGTGGCCGACGTCGTCGCGGAGGGTGCGTCGAACGCCGAGATCGCCACCGCGCTGCACATGTCGGAGACGACCGTGAAGTCCCACGTCACGCACATCTTCGGCAAGCTCGGCGTGGACAACCGCGTGAAGGTGGCGATCGCGGTGCGGCTGGCGGGCGGCCGGGGCTGAGCCACGCGTCGGCCGGGTCGGTCTTGTTAGCGTGACCGCCATGAGCGGACCGACACCGATCCTCATGGGCGTATACCGCTACCCGAAGATGCTCACCTCCAGGTCGGAGCCCGCCATCCTGGGGGTGCTGCCGGGGCGGGTGTGGCTCACCGGGCAGGGCGGTGTCTTCTTCGACACGGCCGCCGAGCAGATCAGCGCGAAGGTCAGCAGGACGGTCGGGCACGTCACGCTCGAGGTCGACGGCACCAGGCACATCGTCGCCGGAGTGGGTAGCGCCAAGGGCGGGCCGTTCAGCCCCGAGCAGCTCCAGGAGCTGCAGGACTCGCGGCAGGCGATCGCGGCGGACCCGACGACGCAGTCGTTGATGGCCGGGCGGGCGCTCTATGTCGGCACCGCCGGCAAGGTCGATGGCAGCTACTCCGGCGGGATCAAGTCGCTGGCCGGCGGGGAGATCGGTCAGCAGCGCGACTTCGGCGCGGCCATGCGTGAGCTGCTGACCGCGGTGGGCGTCACGCTCTGACGGTGCGGGTTCACCGTCCGCGCGCGGCGATCTCCTCGGTGATCGTGTCCGCTCCGGCGCCCGACGCGAGGAGCACGTGCAGCAGCAGCCGGGCCTTGCGGGCCGACAGCCGACCCGCCATGAGGGCGCCGCGGGCGATGAGGTCCTGCTCGGAGCCGGGGAACCCGTACAGCCGCGTCGTCGTCCCGCCGCGCAGGGTCCGGGAGGCCACGACGACGGTCACCCCGTCGGCGACGGCCTGCGAGACGAGCTCCGCCGCGGGCTCCGACACGTGGCCCACCCCGGTGCCCGCGACGACGATGCCGCGCACCCCGGTACCGAGGACGGCCTGCAGGACGGAACCGTCGTCGTCGAAGGGGGACTCGATCAGTGGGACGGCCACCCGCCCCGACGGCGGGGCCGCGAGCGCCGGGTGCCGCTCGAACGGCGACCAGCTCGGCCAGAACCGTTCCTCCACGATCACGCCGACCGGCCCGGTCCCCGGCGACTCGAACGTCTCAAGCGCCGTGGACGACGTCTTGGTCACGCGTGCGGCGAGGTGGACGGTGTCGTTGAGGCAGACGAGGACACCGAGGCCGCGGGCATCTGGCGAGCCGGCGGTGACCGCGGCCGCGAGCAGGTTGGCGGGACCCTCGGCACCGGCCATCGCGGCCGACCGCATCGCGCCGGTGACGACCAGGGGCGTGTCGTGGGCCCACAGCAGGTCGAGGAGGTAGGCGGTCTCCTCGAGCGTGTCGGTGCCGTGGGTGAGCACAACCCCGTCGGCGCCGTCACGGACCTGCGCGTCGGCCCAGGCGTGGACGCGCAGGACGTCTTCGAGCGTGAGCGAGGCGGACGGGACGTTCGTCAGCTGCTCGGCCGACACGTCGGCGACCTCGGCGAGCCCGGGGGTCGCCGCGACCAGGTCGGCGCCGGTGAGCGCGACGGTCGCGCCCTGCCCCGGCACGGATGTGGACATCGCGATGGTCCCGCCCATCGCCCCGAGCGCCAGGTGCGTCATACCCCCACCCTGGCACGACGGCGGGGGCCGGGTCCGCGATGCGCGGCCCCGGCCCCCGCCGCCCACGAGTGAGCGCGGTTCTGCCCGTCCAACCGCGCGACGGGTGGGCGGTTCCGCCCACGAGTGAGCGGGCTCCTGCCTCACGAGTGAGCGGAGTTCTGCCCGGCCGCCGAAGGAGGTCCGTACCGATCGCCGAGCGCGGTCAGTACCAGCCGCGCGACTGGATGTGCGACCAGGCTCCGCACGGGGTGCCGTAGCGGCCGGCGATGTAGTCGTTGCCCCAGGCGATCTGGGTGGCCGGGTTCGTGCGCCAGTCGGCGCCGAAGGCCGCCATCTTCGACCCGGGCAGCGCCTGCGGGATGCCGTACGCGCCGCTGGAGGGGTTGTGCGCGCTGGGGTCCCACCGGGACTCGTACGTGTAGACCTGGTCCAGGCAGGTCCACTGCGAGCCGGTCCAGCCGCGTTCGGCGGCCATCGCCCGGCCGATCTCGCGCGGTGTACCGGTCGGCTCCGGGTCCGGCGCAGGCGTGGGTGCCGGCGCCGGCGTGGGCGTCGGCGCGGGCCGACGCAGGCCGAGGGAGTCGGCCGCCCGGCCGGCCTCCCAGCGCCCGACGAACGGCTGGTCGGTCGACCGTCCCCACCGCACGATCTGGTCGGCCGGCCCCGAGCTCACGGCGTTGCGCAGGTAGAAGGACGCGGTGGACGGGCGGTGGACCCCGAAGGAGTCGACGCCGTCCCCGTCCCAGTCCCCGGAGATCGCGGTGTCCCCCGCGGAGCCGTAGCGGACGACCTGGTCGGCCCACCCGGAGGTGTTGCTGTTGCGGACGTGCAGCTCGACGCCGCGGTAGATGGCGAGGGTGTCGATGCCGTCGCCGTCCCAGTCGCCGACCAGGTAGTCGTCGGACGCCCGCCCGTAGGACAGCGAGACCTGGGCGTGGCGCGGCCGGACGTCGTTGGACATGAGCACCTGCGAACCGCGGTGCACCGCGAGGGTGTCGATCCCGTCGCCGTCCCAGTCGCCCACGAGGTAGTCGTCGCCCGGCCGGCCGAAGGTGACCTGGTAGTCGGCCGTGGTCGGGTTCGTCGAGTTCGAGATGTGGAAGGTCGTGCCTCGGCGCACGGCGAGGGTGTCCACGCCGTCGCCGTCCCAGTCGCCGACGTAGGCCGCGTCGGCGACGCTGCCGTAGCGGGCGGACCGGTCGCCGGCGGAGGTCCGGAAGTAGAACTGCGTGCCGTCGTCCCCGATCGGTCCGCCGTGCATGGGGAGCGTGGTCGCCGTCGGAACGCCCGCGACGGCCGCGGCGGGCGCTGCCTGGGCGGCCGGGGCAGCGAAGGCGGCTCCGGCGGCAGCGGGGGCCGTGACGGCCGCGGCGGCTGCGAGCGCGAGCGTCGGCAGGGTCCTGGTGGTCATGTGAACCTCGATGCTGGGGGGACAGGGGCTGCCCGCCCGGCGCGAGGCGCGCCGCCGACGTCCCGTCGCAGGTCCGGGGGGACCTGCGCGCGACCGGTCGGAACCGCGGGCCCGCGAACCCTAGGACGGTTGCCGTTACCCGGTCGAGACCTTGCGCGCGTAAGTGAGGGATGTCGCCGGAATCGGTAACACCGTCCGACCACCCGTCCCGGGGTCACCTCCCCGCTCCGACTCCCGCGTGCCCGCGCCCGTGGGGGCGTGGATCGGCCCCGGTCCGCATGCGCGGACCGGGGCCGGGTACGGGGGGCGAGCGACGCCGTCGGGCCTCGCTCTCACCGCGTGGCTGCGGCGTCGGAGCAGGTCAGAGCATGCAGGACACGCAGCCCTCGACCTCGGTGCCCTCGAGCGCGAGCTGCCGCAGGCGGATGTAGTAGAGCGTCTTGATGCCCTTGCGCCACGCGTAGATCTGCGCCCGGTTGAGGTCGCGAGTGGTGACCGTGTCCTTGAAGAACAGCGTCAGCGACAGGCCCTGGTCGACGTGCTGAGTCGCCTCGGCGTAGGTGTCGATGATCTTCTCGGGGCCGATCTCGTACGCGTCCTCGTAGAACTCGAGGTTGTCGTTCGTCATGTAGGGCGCCGGGTAGTAGACGCGCCCGATCTTGCCCTCCTTGCGGATCTCGACCTTGGAGACGATCGGGTGGATCGACGACGTCGAGTTGTTGATGTAGGAGATCGACCCGGTCGGCGGCACGGCCTGGAGGTTCTGGTTGTACATCCCGTGCTGCTGGACCGACTCCTTGAGCGCCGTCCAGTCCGCCTGCGTGGGGATCGCGACGCCGGCCTCCTCGAACAGCTCGCGGACGCGCTGCGTGCGCGGCTCCCACACCTGGTCGGTGTACTTGTCGAAGTACTTACCCGTGGCGTAGTCGGAGCGCTCGAAGCCGTCGAACGTCACGCCCCGCTCACGAGCGATCGCGTTCGACGCCCGCACGGCGTGGTACGTCACCGTGAGGAAGTAGATGTTGGTGAAGTCCAGCCCCTCCTCGGACCCGTAGTGGATCCGCTCGCGGGCGAGGAAGCCGTGCAGGTTCATCTGCCCCAGGCCGATCGCGTGCGACATGTCGTTGCCGCGCTCGATCGAGGGGACCGAGGAGATGTTCGACGCGTCGGAGACCGCGGTCAGCGCCCGGATCGCGGTGCTGATCGTCTTGCCGAAGTCCGGCGAGTCCATCGTCTTCGCGATGTTGAGCGACCCGAGGTTGCAGGAGATGTCCTTGCCCACCTCGTCGTACGAGAGGTCCTCGTTGAAGGTCGACGGCGAGGAGACCTGGAGGATCTCCGAGCACAGGTTCGACATGCTGATCCGGCCGTCGATCGGGTTGGCGCGGTTGACCGTGTCCTCGAACACGATGTACGGGTAGCCCGACTCGAACTGGATCTCCGCGAGCGTGGTGAAGAACTGGCGCGCGTTGATCTTCGTCTTGCGGATCCTGCCGTCCTCGACCATCTCGCGGTACTTCTCCGAGACCGAGATCTCGGAGAACGGCACCCCGTAGACCCGCTCGACGTCGTACGGCGAGAACAGGTACATGTCCTCGTTCGTCTTGGCCAGATCGAACGTGATGTCCGGGACGACGACGCCGAGGGACAGCGTCTTGATGCGGATCTTCTCGTCCGCGTTCTCCCGCTTGGTGTCGAGGAACCTGAGGATGTCCGGGTGGTGGGCGTTGAGGTACACCGCGCCGGCTCCCTGACGCGCACCGAGCTGGTTCGCGTACGAGAAGGAGTCCTCGAGGAGCTTCATCACCGGGATGACGCCCGAGGACTGGTTCTGGATCTTCTTGATCGGCGCGCCCGACTCGCGGATGTTCGTCAGGGACAGCGCCACGCCGCCGCCGCGCTTGGACAGCTGCAGCGAGGAGTTGATGCCGCGGGCGATCGACTCCATGTTGTCCTCCACCCGCAGGAGGAAGCACGAGACGAGCTCGCCGCGCTGCGCCTTGCCGGCGTTGAGGAACGTCGGCGTGGCGGGCTGGAACCGGCCGGCGAGCATCTCGTCGACCATGTCGCGGGCCGTCTGCTCCTTGCCGGCCGCCAGGGTGAGGGCGACCATGACGACCCGGTCCTCGAACCGCTCGAGGTAGCGGCTGCCGTCGAACGTCTTGAGCGTGTAGGACGTGTAGTACTTGAACGCGCCGAGGAACGTCTCGAACCGGAACTTCCGCGACCACGCCTGGTCCCACAGGCTCTCGAGGAACTCGTGGCTGTACTGCGCGAGCACCTCGCCCTCGTAGTAGCCCTCGGTGACGAGGTGGTCGAGCTTCTCGCGCAGGTCGTGGAAGAAGACCGTGTTCTTGTTGACGTGCTGCAGGAAGTACTGGCGCGCCGCCTGGCGGTCGGCGTCGAACTGGATCTTGCCGTCGGCGTCGTAGAGGTTGAGCATCGCGTTGAGCGCGTGGTAGTCGAGCTCCGGCGACGACAGAGCCTCCAACCCGGTGTCGGTCAGCGTGGTGGCCACAGGGCGTTCAGTCCTTCCTTGACCCGGGCGACGTCGTGCGGCGTGCCCAGGAGCTCGAATCGGTACATGTGCGGGACGCGACACTTGGCGGAGACGATGTCCCCCGCCAGTCCGTACGCCGACCCGAAGTTGAGGTTGCCCGCGGAGACGACCCCGCGGATGAGGGAGCGGTTGTGCTCGTCGTTGAGGAAGTGGATGACCTGCTTGGGCACCGCACCCTTCCCGTTCCCGCCCCCGTAGGTGGGGACCACGAGCACGTACTCCTCGTCGACGCGCAGGTGGGGCTCGGTCCGGCGCAGCGGGATCCGCTCCGCCGGCACGCCGAGCTTGTCGACGAACCGGTGGGTGGTGTTGGTGACGGACGAGAAGTAGACGACGCGAGCCACGCCGACCCCCTTCTCGGCCCGGTCAGGCCACCGCCGCGGCGCGCGCGGCGGCGAGGGCCTTGATGCGGTCCGGACGGAAGCCCGACCAGTGGTCGCCGTCGGCCATGACCACGGGCGCCTGCTGGTAGCCGAGGGCCTGGACGGAGGCGAGCGCCTCGGCGTCCTCGGTGACGTCGACGACGTCGAACTCCAGGCCCTGCTTCGTGAGCGCGCGGTAGGTGGCATCGCACTGCACGCACGACGGCTTCGAGTAGACGGTGATGCTCATGGCGAGCCGGTCTCCTTCCGTGGGGCCTGTCCGGGACTGCGCGGACTTCCGCGCGTGTAACTACAAGCGTGTGGTTCGGACGAGGCCGTGTGCGACCTCGGACCATCGACACTACACCTGGGGGTCGCTCCCCGCGACGACCACTAGGTCTTGTGGTGGCGTGTCATCCACAACCTGCTCTGTCCACAACCCGTCCCTCTGCCCTGTGCGTCCCAACCGGGTACCTGTGGAGCGGCGGTGGACGGCCGGGGTCGCCTCGCCGACCACCCCCGGGGGCACCCGGACCGCGAGTTCTCGCGGTCCCCACAGCCTGCCGCGCACCACTGACATCGGGGCGCGGGCCCGTGGACGGAGCGGGCGACGGCGGCCCCGGGCCTGGGGACGGACGCGCACCCGGGGCGGATGTCCACCGCCGCCGAGCGTGAACCTCACGGCGTGTCGCACCCGTGTCGGCGTGTCGTCCACAGGGTGCGCGTCGTCCGGCGTCGGACATCCCGGGCGTGTCGCTCCGACCCGGGGCGGGACATCGCCGCCGTCGCACCGCCGGGGCGGGCCCGCGCCCCGCCAGCGGTCGCCGACCGCACTCTCGGCGGTCACCGACCGCACTCTCGGCGGTCACCGACCGCACTCTCGACGGATCTGGCGTCAGTGCGCCTCGCCGGCGTCCTGGACCATGCGCGCCACGTGGACGCGGTTGGCCACGCCGAGCTTGTTGAACACGCGCCCGACGTGGGTCTTGACCGTGGCCACACCGAGGAAGAGCTCGGACGCGATCTCGGCGTTGGACAGGCCGCGGGCCACGGCGCGGGCCACGTCCTGCTCGCGCTCGGTGAGCTCGGCGAACGCGGCACGGGCCTCCTCGGCGGCGCTCTCCCCGTCGTCGACCTCCTCGGGCGCTGCCACGCGGGCCATGAGCTGGGCGGCCACCGACGGCGAGAGCGCGGGCTCCCCGCGGGCGGCCCGGCGCACGGCGGCCACGAGGTCCGCGGGCGGGGTGTCCTTGAGAAGGAACCCCTGGGCGCCGGCCCGCAGCGCGCTGATCACCATGTCGTCGGAGTCGAAGGTGGTCAGCACGATGACCCGGGTCGGCGCACCGGCGTCGGTGAGCCGCTGCGTGGCCGTCACGCCGTCCATGACGGGCATGCGCACGTCCATGAGCACGACGTCGGGACGGTGCTCCTCGACGAGGCGCTGCGCCACACGCCCGTCGTCGCCCTCGGCGACGATCTCGATCTCCCCGCCGTGCAGCAGCATGCGCAGGCCGGCGCGCACGAGCGGATCGTCGTCGATGAGGATCACCTTCACGGGCGCTCCGGCGGGCGGGGTCCCTTGCTCGCTCATGGCCCTATCCTCCACCGCGCCCGCGCCAGCCGCCGACGCTCTCGTCCCACGGCAGCCACGCACGCACGGCGAAGATCGTCCGGCCGAACCCGTCGGGCTCGACCCCGTGGTCGAGCGTCCCGCCCGCGAGGTCGGTGCGCTCGGCGAGACCGGCGAGCCCGCTGCCCGATCCGACGACGCCCCCGAGGGACTCGCCGTCGGCGCGCCCGGGGTCGACCTGCCCGGGGAACGGCATCGGGTTCGTCACCGCCACGGTGAGCACCTTGCCGAGGCGACCGGACAGCTCGACGTCGACCACGCCGTCGGGAGCGTGCTTGCGGGCGTTGGTCAACGCCTCCTGCAGGATCCGGTAGGCCGTGCGCGAGACGGTGGGCGACAGGGTGGCCAGGACGTCGTCGACGCCGGTCCCCGAGATGAGAGCCTGCGCCGGGGGCAACGGCACCGCGCCGATGCCGATGACGGACACCCGGACGCGCATGCCCACCTGCCGCGCGTCCGTGAACAGTCCGTCGACCGCGGTCATGGTCGGCTGGGGCGGCTCCCGGTGGCCCGCCCCCTCCCGGCCCGTTCTCCCGTTGTCGGCGCGCAGCACGCCGAGGACCTGCCGCAGCTCGGTCAGGGCGAGCTGGGCGTTGGAGCTGATGACGTCGGCGGCCTCGCGCACGGCCTCCGGCGGCAGGTCGGTGCGGTGGCTGAGCGCACCGGAGTGCAGGGCGACGAGCGAGATGCGGTGCGCGAGGACGTCGTGCATCTCCCGCGCGATGCGGTTCCGCTCGGCCGTGCGCGCCCGCTCGGTCGACGCCTCGACGACGGCCTCCGCCCGGCGGGCGCGGGTCTGCAGCTCGGCGAGCAGGGCCCGCCGGGCGCCGATGTAGGACCCGACCGCGAGGCAGAAGCCCACCAGGAGGGCCGAGACGACGATCGACGAGACCACGCCGGTGGTCGAGGCGATGATCGGCTCGGCGTCCTGCGTGCCCGCGATCATCGAGCCGGGCTCGCTCTGCGCGGGGGCCGTCACGTAGGTCTGCGTGACGTAGTCGTAGAACATCCCGCCCACGACCACGACGAGCAGGACGACGCCGAAGAAGACGTACCGCCTCAGCCGCCTCCCCTGCTCGATCGGGCGTGCCGCGTAGCTGACGAGCACGACGATCAGGGCGCCCATGGACGAGAAGGACAGCGTCGAGGCGAGGACCGTCACCGTGAGGGTCACCGTGCGCGGCCACCGCTTGCGCACGTAGAGCAGCCCGAAGCAGAGAAGACCCACGCCGAGCTCCACGACGAACGCTGTCCGGGAGGCGCCCGTGCTCGGGGCCAGCGCGATCCAGACGAACAGCGACCCGAGGATCCCGAGGATCGTCCATCCCCCGGCGAACACGTACGGCGCCGCCCGGCGCCACCACTTCTGCCGGACCTCAGCGCGGGCGGTGTCGGCCACGGGAGGAGCGGCTGGGAGAGGGTCGGGCCGGGGGACGCCAGCCCCGCCGACGCCCGGGTCGTCGCGGCCCGCGTCGGCATCCGCGCCGTCCGCGCCGCCGTCGCGCGGGACACCGCGCGCGCCGGAGAAGTCGGCCGGGGACGAGGTCATGGCGCCACAGTAGGTTCCGCGGGCACCCGCGGCGTCCCGCCTGCGGCCGGGCTCGATCCGCCGTCGGTCTGCCGGCATCCACCCAAGGGTGGACCCGGTCCCTCCCCCGACGTACGCCGACGGTCGTGCAGGACCAGCCTCCCGGCGCCGGGAAGCGACCCGTTCGGTCGATCCGCCGACCCCCTCCGCCAGGCGAACCTGGCGCCATGATCACCACCGACTCGCTGACGAAGCGCTACGGACCGACCACCGCCGTCGACGACCTCACGTTCACCGCGCGCCCCGGGCGCGTCACCGGCTTCCTCGGCCCCAACGGGTCGGGCAAGTCCACCACCATGCGGATGCTCGTCGGTCTCGCGACACCGACCGCCGGCACCGCGACGATCCTCGGCCGCCCCTACACCGAGCTGCGCAACCCGGGCCGGCACGTCGGCGTCCTGCTGGACGCCTCGGCCCAGCACAACGGCCGGTCCGGCCGCGAGGTGCTCGCGCTCGGCGCCCTGACGATGGGACTGCCGAGGACCCGCGTCGACGAGGTGCTCGAGACCGTCGGCCTCACGGCCAAGGAGGCCAGGCGCCGCGTCAAGGGCTACTCGCTCGGGATGCGCCAGCGCCTGGGCATCGCCTACGCGCTGCTCGGCGACCCGGAGGTGCTCATCCTCGACGAGCCCGTCAACGGCCTGGACCCGCAGGGCATCCGCTGGATGCGCAACCTCCTGCGCAGCCACGCCGAGGCCGGCGGCACGGTGCTGCTGTCCTCGCACCTGCTCAGCGAGGTCGCGCAGGCCGCCGACGACCTCCTCGTCATCGGCAACGGACGGCTGCTGGCCGCCGGCGCCAAGGACGAGCTGCTCGCCACCACCGACATCGAAGAGCTCTTCTTCTCGACCACCGCCAACGACGACCGTTCGGAGCGTGCCGCATGACCACCACCGTCCAGACTGCGCCCGCCGCACCTGATGCGGCGCCCCGTCCCACCGACACCCCCGGGATCTCGCTCGGCCGCCTCGTGCGGGTCGAGCTCCGCAAGGCGGTCGACACCCGCTCGGGCATCGGCCTCCTCGCGGCGATCCTCCTCATCGACCTCGTCGCCGTCGCGATCCTCACGTTCGCGGACGCGACCTCCGAGTTCGGCTTCGAGGGCTACCTCGCGATCCTCATGAACGTGCAGTTCCTGCTCCTGCCGATCGTCGGCGTCATCGCCGCGGCGGGCGAGTGGTCCCAGCGCACCACGCTGCAGACCTTCGCGCTGGAGCCCCGGCGCTCGCGGGTGATCGCGGCCAAGGTTGCCGCCGCGCTCGCCCTCATGGTGCTCATCACCATCGGCACGGTCGTACTCGCCGCCGCGGGCCACGCGGTCTCGCAGGCCACCGGCAACACGACCGAGGGCTGGGGCATCGACCCGCAGATCGCCCTGGGCATGCTCCTCATGCTCACGCTCGTCACCCTCATGGGTGTCGCGTTCGGTCTGCTGCTGCACGCACCGGCGATCGCGATCGTCACCTTCCTGTTCCTGCCGCAGGTCTTCTCGGTCCTGCCGCTGCTCCTGCCGAACCTCGAGGGCTTCTTCAGCTGGATCGACTTCCAGTGGGCCTGGAGCGCACTGTTCGAGGACGGCGGACCGACGGCCGGCGAGTGGGCGCGGATCGCGTCGACCACCGCCATCTGGGTGGTCGCCCCGATGGTCGCCGGCTGGTACCGCACGGTGCGCCGCGAGGCCGCCTGATCCACGTGCGGTGCGTCGCCGGGGGGCTGCGCACCGCACGGACCGGCACGACCGTGCCGGACACGGCGCCTGACCGGGACCACCCGTCGGCGCCCCGCCCGGAGCCCGACCCGTGGAGCGCACCCCGCGGGCCGGGCTCCGGTGCACCTTCGCTCCCGGCCCGCCGCGGCGGGCCGGGAACGGCGCCGACCGGCGTCCCCAGGGGTCGTGCGGTCGGCGGCACCATTCACGCGCGGTGCGGAGTCCTGGGGGACGGCACACCGCGCGGGTCGTCGACGACGACCACGAGGCCCCCGCACCGGGATGGCTACCCGGTGCGGGGGCCTCGACCCGTCGTCCGTGTGGGATGCCCGACCCCGGGGCGGCGGCCCCGGTCGTCGGTCTCCTGGGATGATGGCCGCGTCTCCCCTGGACGAGAGGATCGCGCTGTGCCCCAGATGAACGTCGAGAGCTTCAACCTCGACCACCGCGCCGTGTCGGCCCCGTACGTGCGCGTCGCCGACGTCAAGGAGCTGCCCGGCGGCGCCGTCCTGACCAAGTACGACGTCCGTCTCACCCAGCCCAACGTCGGTCACCTCGAGATGCCGGTGGTGCACTCGCTCGAGCACTCGGTCGCCGAGACGGTCCGTGACCACGCGGACGACGTCGTCGACTTCTCCCCGATGGGCTGCCAGACCGGCTTCTACCTGCTGCGCGCGGCCGCGCCCGACCTCCCCGGGACGATGGACGTCCTCGCTGCGACCCTGCGGGCCGTCACCGAGCTCGACGCCGTGCCGGCCGCCAACGAGGTCCAGTGCGGCTGGGGCGCGAGCCACAGCCTCGAGGGGGCGCGGGAGGCCGCGGCCACGATGCTCGCCGCCCGCGCGCAGTGGGGCCAGGTCTACGCCGACCCCGCCGACGATCTCGCCGCCGGCGGACCGGCCGGGGCCACCGCCACCGGTGCCACCGCCGCCGGGACCGACGACGAAGGACGCCGCTGATGTCCCCCATCGACCGCATCCTCGAGGGGCGCGCCGCCGCCCGCGAGGCTCGCGCCGCGAAGAGCTCGATCGACACCGTCGACGCCGTCGTCCTGTGCGCGATGGGCGAGGAGCTCGCCCCGTTCCTCGAGGACGCCACCGACCCCGTGGAGCTCGACGCGCCGGGCGACGCCCGCGCCCTGCGGGCGACCGTCCGTGGGCTCGACCTGGTGCTCGTCCGCACCCGGGTCGGTCTCGTCAACGCGGCCACCGCCACCACGTGGGCGCTGCTCGGCTACGCGCCGCGCGTCGTCGTCTCCGCCGGTGCGGCCGGCGGGCTGCACCCGGACGTCGAGGTGGGCGACGTCGTCGTGGCCACCGAGCTCGTCTACGGCCAGGCCGACGCCACGGCCTTCGGCTACGCCCGCGGCCAGGTCCCGGGCCAGCCCCCGACGTTCTCCGTGCTCCCCGCGCTCGTCGAGGCGGGGCTCGCCGCCGGACGCAGCATGGGCCAGCCGGTCCGCGAGGGGCTCGTGCTCAGCGGGGACGCCTTCGTCACCGCCGCCAACGTCGACTCCTACCGCTCCGCCTTCCCCGAGGCGCTCAGCACGGACATGGAGTCGACGGCGATCGCGCAGGTCGCCACCGATGCCGGCGTGCCCGTCATCTCGGTGCGCGGCATCTCCGACCTGTGCGGACCGGCGGCCGACCAGGACTTCCACCTCGAGGTCGACCACGTGGCCGGGCTCAGCGCCCGGGTGGTGCTCGGCATGCTCGCCGACTGATCGGACCCGGGCGCCACGACCACCCCGCACGCTCCCGGCCCTACGATCGAGCCACCGCGACCAAGGAGAGACATGCCGGACTGGACCTGGATCCTCGTCGTCGTGGGCGTGCTCGCGCTCGCCGTCGTCGTCGCGCGCACCGTCATCGGCCTCGGGCCGCGCGACGAGGCCGCCGTGTCCGCGACCGCCGTGCACCAGGGGACCGAGCCCGCCCCATCCGGGTCCGCGACGTCGAGCGACGAGGCACCGGACGACGCGACGGCCTCGACCACCTCCGCCGACTGAGCACGGCCGGCTCGACCCATCGCATCGGACGACGCGCCACCAGGAACGCGCGTCAAGGACGCTTGACACACGACGTCAAGGACGTTTGACTGTATGCGTCAAGGTCACTTGACACCGGAGGGTCGGACGACGCGTCGCCCGACCTCGGAGCCCGTCCTGGTCCCGAGCCGTGAAGGAGCCGACGCCATGACCGAGAACGATGTCACCGACGCCGGGGGGCAGGACGCCGCCGCGACCGGGGCCCCGGACGCGCCGTCGCCCGCCGCCGAGCCGCGCCCTCGGGCCGGGTTCGCCCGCTGGGCCGCCGTCGTCGCCCTTACCGTGGCCACGTCCGGAGCCCTCGCCTACGCGGCGACGTTCATCCCGGCCTTCGCGGACACCGGTCGGCCCTGGCTGGTGGCCCTGGTCTTCATGGCGTGCCAGATCGTCCCGATCGGCGCGATCTACTACCTGTGGCTGATCGGACCCACCCTCGAGACCGACCCGCACGCGGAGGAGAGCGTCGAGTCCCGGTGGCTCGAGCGCGCGACCTCGGGGGCCGCCATGGACACGCTCCTCGCGGCGGGCATCGGCACCGTCGCCGTGGTCTTCACGTCGGTCGACTTCCCCGTGGTCTGGGCGCTGAGCGGGGTGGTCGCCCTGCTCATGGGGTCGACGGTGGCCCGCTACGCGATCCTGTCGCGCAGGGGCGGCTGACGGTGCGCAGCTCGGTCGCCGAGCGCCGGGCCGAGCGGGGGATGTCCCAGGCCGAGCTCGCCAGGGAGCTCGGCGTGTCCCGGCAGACGGTCATCTCCATCGAGAAGGGCAGGTTCGATCCGTCGTTACCGCTCGCCTTCCGGCTCGCGCGGGTCTTCGGGTGCGCGATCGAGGACCTGTTCACCCCCGACGACGGGCCCGCCGGCCCCGCCTGACTGCCCGCCGGCCCGATCTGAGAGCTCGCCGGGCCGGTCCGCAGCCGTGGCCGGCAGGTGCGCCTGCTCCCCCGCCCGGTCCGACACCGCGGCCGGCGGGTGGGCCTCCTCGGTCCGGCCGCTGTGCGCGAGGCGCAGCCGCCTCCCCTCTGCCACGAGCCGCTCCCGCCGGGCATGAACCTTGCGCAGCTTGGTGTCGTCCCGCAACGGGAGCTGGAGGGCGACCTCGGCCACCACCCCGCGCCGGAGCTGCCGCACGCGGGCGATCTCGGAGTCCAGGACGGCGCCGAGGAGGATGACCAGGTTCATCACCCACAGCCACAGCAGGAAGATGATGACCCCGGCCAGAGCCCCGTACGTGGCGTTGAAGCGCCCGAAGCTGGTCACGTAGGAGCCGAAGCCCACGGTGGCGATGCCGGCGACGAGGATCGCCAGGGCCGCGCCCGGGCTCATCCAGCCCATCCGTGCGAGACGGGCGTTCGGCGTGAGGTAGTAGAGCAGCGCGATGACCACGATCACCACGAGCAGCAGCACCGGCCATCGCACGACGTTCCAGACCATCACGGCCGTGGAACCGAGCCCGACGAGGTCCCCGATCCAGCGCGCGACGGGACCGCTGACGACCAGCAGCAGGGCCGCCACCCCGACGAGGACCACGAGCACGATCGTCAGGACGTACATCGCCGGGCGGTGCTTCCACAGCGGGCGTCCCTCCTCCATGCCGTAGACGATGTTCATCGCCCGGCTGAAGGCGTACACGTAGTTCGACGCCGTCCACATCGAGACGAGGATGCCGACGACCAGCCCGAGCCCGGCGCCCTGGTTCTCCGTGATCGACGCGACCGGTCCGCGCAGCTGGGCGACCAGCTCGGCGGGCAGCGGCTCCTCGAGCATCGTGAGGATGGCGTTCGTCGTCGTCACGCCCTGGCCGAAGATCCCCAGGACCGAGACGAGGGCGACGAGTGCCGGGAACACCGACAGGACCGCGAAGAACGTCAGCGCCGCCGCCCGGTCGATCAGCTGGTCGTCGATGAACTCGGCGACCGTCCGGCGGGCGACGTACCACCAGGTCGACGGCGTGCCGTCGGCGGGTTCCGGCACCCGGTGCGCGCCCGCTCCCGTCCTCATGTGCTCAGCGTGGCTCAGGAGCGGGCTCGCAGCCGGGACGTCGGGCCGTCGGACCGCCCTCAGGTTCTCGGCGAGCGGGCCCGGCGGGAGGGCCGGACGAGCCCGGCCGGCGGCCGAGCGCTCAGGGCCGTGCGGTGGCCCCCAGCTGGTCGAGGACGAACGCCCACTCCTGGGCCCGCTCGGTCCACCGGTCGTACCGACCCGACCGCCCGCCGTGCCCGGCGACCATCTCGCAGCGCAGGAGCACCGGTCGCTCGGCGGGGTCCGAGGTCGTCACCTCGCGCAGCCGCGCCACCCACTTCGCGGGCTCGACGTACATCACCCGGATGTCGTTGAGCGAGGTGGTGGCGAGGATCGCCGGGTACGCCGCCGCGCGCAGGTTGTCGTACGGCGCGTACGTGGCCATGTAGTCGTAGAACGCCGGGTCGTGCAGCGGGTCGCCCCACTCCTCCCACTCCCCCGTGGTCAGCGGGAGCGAGGGGTCGAGGATCGTCGTCAGCGCGTCGACGAACGGCACCCCGGCGTGGATGACGCGGAACGTCTCCGGGGCGAGGTTCGCCACGGCGCCCATGAGCAGCCCGCCGGCCGAGCGGCCCTGGGCGGCGAGCCGGCCGCGCGCGACGACCCCGGAGTCGAGCAGGTGGTGGGCGGCGTCGACGAAGTCGGTGAAGGTGTTGCGCTTGCGGTCGAGCTTGCCGTCCTCGTACCAGGAGCGGCCGAGCTCGCCGCCGCCTCTGACGTGCGCGACGGCGAACACCACGCCCCGGTCGAGCAGCGGCAGGCGCTCGGCGCTGAAGGCGGGGTCCACCGACACCTCGTAGGAGCCGTACCCGTAGAGCAGCCCGGGCGCGGTGCCGTCGGCCGGGACGTCGGCCCGGTGCACGACCGAGAGCGGGATCCGGGTGCCGTCCTGCGCGATCGCCCATTCGCGGCGCTCGACGTAGCGGCCGGGCTCGTACCCGGGCACGGCCTTCCGCTTGACCACCTCGGACGTGCCGTCCCGCATCGAGTAGGCGGAGACCGTGGGCGGGGTGAGGAACGACTGGGTCTCGAGGAGGAGCTCGTCGGTGCGCCACTCGCGCACGTCGCCCAGCGCCACGGCGGTGAGCTCGCCGTCGACGACGACGTCCCGCGCGGCCCCGTAGGTCGGTGCGCCGCCGGCGGGGCCGGATGCTGAGGTCGGGCCGGCCTCGGCATCGCGGCCGTCCGTGCGGGGCAGGACGCGCAGGGCGGGCAGCCCTCCGGAGCGGAGCTCGACGACGGCGTGGTCGGCGAACGCGTGCGCGAGGAGGATGCGCTCGCCGTCCGCGGAGCGGAGCAGGTCGGTCCAGTCCTCGGGGGACGAGGGGCCGACGGGCGCCGTCGAGAGGGTGAAGTCCTTCTGGTGGAGGTTGTGGACCACGAGGAGGTGGTCACCCGCGACCTCCACCTGGTACTCCAGGCCCGGTCGTCGCGGCGAGACGACCTGCGGGCGGAGCGCACCGCCGTCGAGCGGGACGAGGACCGCCTCGGCCGCCGTGGTCGAGGCGTGGTGGACCACGAGCCAGCGGGCGTCCCGCGAGGTCTCGATCCACGTCCAGTACTTCTCGTCGTCCTCGCGCAGGAGGCGTTCGTCCGACGCGGGGTCGGACCCGACGACGTGGCTCCAGACCTCGTGGGGCCGCCAGGCGTCGTCGGTGCGCACGTAGACCAGGCGCGCGGAGTCCGTCGTCCAGGCCAGCCCGTAGCCGACGCCCCGGACGGCGGAGTCGACGGTCTCCCCCGTGTCGAGGTCGACGACCCGGACGTCGAAGAGCTCGCCGCCGTCGAGGTCGATACCGATCGCGGCGTGCCGGGCGTCGGGGGCGACGACGATCTCGGAGACCTTGAAGAAGGCCCGCCCCTCGGCCTCGGCGTTGCCGTCGAGGACGAGCTGCTCGCCCTCGACCTCGCCGGCGGGGTCCGGGCGGCCGGCCCCGGTGTCGGCCACCCTGTGCCAGGTGGGGTACTGGAGCCCCTCGTGGGTGCGCGTGTAGTACCACCAGCCACGCTGGAGCACCGGCACGTCGGTGTCGGTCTCCTGGGTGCGCTCCCTGATCTCGGCGACGATCCGTTCCTGAAGGTCGGCGAGGTGGGCCGTGCGCGCGTCCGCGTAGGCGTTCTCGGCCTCGAGGTGGGCGACGACCTCCGGGGACTCCTTGTCGCGCATCCAGTCGAAGGGGTCCACGAAGTCGTGACCGTGGTGGGTGCGATGGTGCTCGACGCGCTTCGGGGCGGGCGGCTGCGGGAGATCGGCGGCGGTGCTCACCGCCCGAGGCTACCCACCCCCCGATTCATCGAGCGTGCGGTTTCCGGTCGTCGAGCGTGCGGTTCCTGGTCGTCGAGTGTGCGGTTCCCGGTCGTCGAGTGTGCGGTTCCCGGTCGTCGAGCGTGAGGTTCCTGGTCGTCGAGTGTGCAGACCGAGCAGTGCGACGCGTCAGCCCTGGGGGTGGTAGTTCGCGCCGGGGTACTGCTGCATGCCGGGCTGCTGGCCGCCGTACTGCCCCGGCTGCTGCTGGTAGCCCTGCTGGCCGCCGTACTGCCCCTGCTGCTGGTAGCCCTGCTGGCCGTAGCCGTCGGGCACGGACTGCGCCGGCCCGCCGTACCCCTGCGTGGCGCCGCCGCCCTGCTCGGCCGCCTGCTCGAGCTGCTCGAACTGCTCCTTGCTCAGCGACGTCTGGGTGCCGCAGAAGGTGCACTCCAGGAACCGCTTTCTCGAGACCGGGAACAGCGGGATGAAGAACAGCGTGAACTTCGTGATGAGCAGGAAGAGGTGGTTGGCGGCCGGGTTGTGGCACCGGCTGCAGACGAGGTTGGTGGTCAGGACGTGTCGCCGCTTCGTGCGCGATCCCCAGATGATCATGGCGGAAGACTAGAGCGCGGCACCGCACTCTCCACGCGACCGGTCGGGGAGAGGTTCCCGCGCGCACGGCTGGCGCGCTCGGACGACCGGGCTCTCGCGGTCCAGCCGTCAGCCGTCGCGCTCCCGGCGCTCCCTCGCGAGCCGCATCTCGGCCCAGAGCCCGCTGACCGCGCCGACGATCGCTCCGAGGATCACCCACCGTCCGAGGTCGCCGCGCCACAGCCCCCAGAGCAGGCCGAGGATCGCGCCGACGACGATCGAGATGATCAGCTGGGACCACTGCGGGGGAAGGGGGCGGCTGGCGGGAGCGTCGGGCATGGCTCGACGCTACCCGCCGGAGCAGGCGGGCCCGGTGCGGTCGGTGCCGGGGTGGGAGGGCCGGGCGCGTTCGGTGCCGGCGCGCACCGGCATCAGCCCCCGCATCCCGGTCGTCGCCCGCAGCGTGCCGTGTCAGGGGATCTGGAGCTCGCCCATCTCGTCCCAGCCCTCGCCGTCGACCTGACGGGAGATGATCTGCGGCGTGCTCACCAGGTGCGGGCGCATGGCCTCGAGCCCGGCGGCGAAGTGGGCGCTGCTGACGTGCGGGGCCGCGCCGTCGTCGGTGAATCCCTCGACGAGCACGTACTCCGACGGACGGTCGATGCTGCGCGACCACTCGAAGAAGAGGTTGCCGGGCTCCTGCCGCGTCCGCTCGGTGAACTCCCGGACGATCTCGGGCCAGGCGTCGATGCTCTCCGGCCTGACCTCGTACCTGACGACGATGAAGTACATCGGTGCTCCTTCTACTACTCGGCATTGCCCGGTTCTGATCCGTGCACGAGGGTGGCACGCCCAGCGCGCTCGGGCGTCCCTGTCCGTGCACGCGTCGTGCGAACGTCCGCTCACTCGTGAGGAGGACGTCCGCTCGCTCGTCGAACGCGGACGTGTCCGACGGCGGGGCTCGCCCGGGGTGGTGAGCCCCGCCGTCGGGGGTGGTGCGGGGTGGATCAGCGCTGGATGCCGGGGGTGTCGGTCCCGTCGCCGTCCCAGTCACCGACGAGGATCTCGTCGTCGGGCTCGCCGTAGAGGTGGGTGATCTCGGCGTTCCCGTCGACCAGGTCGTTGCGCAGCAGGTACTCGTTGCCCCGACGCACCGCGAACGTGTCCAGCCCGTCACCGTCCCAGTCACCGACCAGGATCGTGTCCTGGGTCCGGCCGTAGTTGAACACCGTGTCCGCCACGCCGTCGGTCAGCGTGTTGCGCACGTAGTACGTCTTCCCGCGCCGTACCGCCAGGGTGTCGGTCCCGTTGCCGTCCCAGTCCCCGACCAGCACGGTGTCCCCCTCACGGCCGTAGGTCACGATCGTGTCCGCCGGGCCCGGGGTCATCGTGTTGCGCACGTGATAGGCCGCGCCGCGACGCACCGCGAAGGTGTCCGCGCCGTCGCCGTCCCAGTCACCGACCAGGATCGTGTCCCCCGACCGGCCGTAGACCACGACCTCGTCCGCGGACCCGGAACCCAGGCTGTTGCGCACGAAGAACACGTTGCCCCGGCGCAGAGCGAGGGTGTCGGTCCCGTCCCCGTCCCAGTCGCCGACGAAGACCTCGTCCCCGGGCCGACCGAACCGGAACACGTGCTCATGCATCCCACCCCAGTCGTCATCCAGGAAGAACCCGTTCTCCAACGCCGGGGTCGACGAGTACGCCGGCAGGTGGACGTCCACCTCGTGCTCGGCGACCGCGTCGTTGACGGCGAGGGAGACCGTCACCGGCACGTCCGTCTCGCCGGTGGCGTAGCCCGGAGTCTCCCCCTCCTCGACGGTGACGAGCTCACCGTCGACGACGGCGCGACCCGGGATCGCGGTGACGACGCCGGAGGCCGGGTCGACGGTGGCGACGGCGGTCTCGGGGACCTCCGCACCGGCGTCGACAGCGGTCTCGTCGTCGCCGGACCACCGCACGGACACGGGCCAGTCGGCGGGGACCCGGCGCTCGTCCTGGACGATCGTGCCGTCCAGGTCCAGCGGCGAGCCGGCCTCGACGGCCGTGCCGCCCGAGATCTCCAGGGAGTCCACCAGCGGCCGGATCTCGACCTCGGACCACTCGCCGTCGGTGTCGTGCATCCCGGCGGCCGGGTCCAGCCCGATCATCGACCAGCCGGAGAACCCGCCGCGGTCCGGGGTCGAGTTCGGCGACTTCCCGACGTTGCCGTTGGTCAGGTACTCCACGCCGTCACGCGTGGCCATGTCGAACGCGCCCACGCCCGCGCCGACGAACATCGCCGACCGGCCCGAGGCCTCGACCTCACCGAGCCACGTCTCGAGCGTGGCGGCCTCGAGTCGGTCGGCCATCGCCGACGGCGAGCCGGGCAGGAAGTCCCGCGGGGGGTAGTGCGAGAACACCAGCACGCCCGTGATCTCCGGGTCGAGCTGGGCCAGCAGCAGCTGCTGACGCAGCATCACCATCTGACCGAAGTCGTCACCCAGACGACCGGTCGCCGAGTTCAGCGTGATGATCCGCGTCCCCGCCACGTCCCGCACCGTCGACGTCTCACCGAACTCGTCGACGAAGTTGCTGATCGGGCCACCCATGATCTCGTGGTTGCCCGGCACATAGATCCACGGCACCACCGGATCCTCGCCCAGCTCCTCGGTCAGGATCCGACGCGCCAGGTCGAAGTCCTCCGGCGCCGCCTCGTCCGTGAAGTCACCGTTGATGACCAGCAGGTCCGGGTCCGCCGCCACGATCTCCTGCAGACCACGACGCGCGTTCTCCACCTGCGGCGACTCCGGCGCACGCGCCACGAACTGCGCGTCCGACATCACGGCGACCCGCAGGCCGGCGTCGTCGGCCGCGTTCGCGAGCGAGAGCGACGGGTCCTCCCAGACCGGGACCTCGGGCGCATCGGCGATCGGTGCGGCCGTGGCAGTGATGTCGTCCACCCAGACAGTCGTGTCGTAGGTGGTCGCGGAGGCCTCGTAGACCGCGACGTGGCTGAACGTGAGCGGCTGCGCCCAGTCGGTGGGCACCTGGACGGTGATCTCCTGCCACTCCGTGCCGGTGACGGACGGGCCGTAGATGGCCCGGCCCACCCCGTTGGCGTCGACGAAGTAGAAGTAGGTCTCAGGCTCTCCGCGCCCGTCGCCCCGGAACCAACCCGAGACGGACTGGAGCTGGCCGTCGATCGGCTCGAAGTCGTGGTCGTTGGGCGCGAAGTTCATCGTGCGTGTCGCGGTCGAGTCGCTGAACACAGCCTCGCCCTGGATGGCGGCGGTATCCCCCTCGGTCCGGCCCTCGTCGACCATGGTCATCGAGGAGCCGTCGTTGCGGGCACCGTAGTTGTACCAGCCGCCCTCCTCGTCGAAGCTCGTGATCTCGAGGTCGTCGAGCCCGACGAGCACGGCGACCTCGACCGTGATGTCTCCGACTGCGAGCGTGATGTTCGCCGAACCCGAGTCCACGAGGGCGCTGATGTCGAACGTGCTGTCGGTCGCGGGGGTCAGCTCGACGACCTCGTTCGTGCCCTCGACAGTGAGGTCGGCCGGCTCGATCGGAGCGATGTAGCCCTGGGCGTCGTACCCGTAGACCGTCAGTGCCGCCGTCGCGTCGGGGTCGGGCAGCGAGACCACGTTCGACGACACCTCGAGCCGGACGAGCTCACCGAGAACCTCGATGTCGGTCTCGCCGGTGGCGCTGCCGAGCTCGGTCTCGGTCGACACCGAGACGGTCGTGGAACCGCCGGCCGCCGCGGTCAGCAGGCCGTCCTGGTCGACGGAGGCCACCGCCTCGTCGGCGGAGGCCCACGCGTCCGGCGGGGTGTCAACCGGGCGCATCACCTCGTCGTAGCCGAGCGCCACGAGCTGACGGTGCAGACCGGGGAAGACCCGGTTCGCATTGGCTGGGCGCTGCTCGGCACGCACGGTGTAGTCGTGCACGATCCCGGAGCTCGGGCCGACGACGACCCCGATGCCGTTGCCGTCCTCGCGCTCCTCGCCGTCGGAGGGGGTGTTGACGATCTCGTCGTCGGCCTCGCCCGGGCGCTGGGCGTTCATCTGGGTCGAGCCGCCGCCGTCGAGGTTGAGGGCGTTGTACGAGCCGATCTGCTGCATGAACAGGCCGAGCTCGTCGAGGCTCAGGCCCCGCGACACCGCCTGGCGCCCGTCGATGACGACGAGGTAGAGGTGTTCACCGGCCCGGTCCAGGCCCACTGCCGTGCGCGGGTGCACGGTCTGGTCGGTCGCCTCCTGCCGCACGCCACCCTGGAGGATGATGGCGTTGGAGCCGCCGTGACCGCCGAGGGCCAGGACGACCTCGTCCGCGTCGGAGCGGACCGAGTACGTCGCCTGGAGACGGTCGCCGACGGCGAGGGTGCTCAGCCGGTCGGCCAGCTCGCCGGCGGGGGCGACGACGACGCGCATCCCCTCGGGGATCTCGCCCTCGCCGACCGGGGCAGCAGCCTGGGTCACGCGCGACTCACGGTCGATCCACACCTCGACGGCTCCGTCGCGGTCGGCCAGGGAGTTCGCGCGGGCGTATGTTCCCCACCGGTCGGTGAACACCGCGAGGCCCGAGGTGTCCCACGTCGAGGCGTTCACGCCGTGCACGGGAACCTGCCAGCCGGCGTCGGGCGCCACGGCGACGCCCGCCATGAAGACCTCGGTGATGAGGCCCAGGCCCTGGGAGTCGATGACGAGCGCGGCGTTGTCACCCGGGTTCGGCGAGGTCACGATGCCCGCCTCGGGGTCGACACCGATGCCGTTGGCCGACCCGGAGTTGTTGATGTCGAAACCGGACCCGTTGATGCCGGCCACGGCGTCGGCCTCGTCGATCATGTCCGAGATCGTCGAGGTACCGGCGACCTCGCCGGCGTCCATGTAGTCCAGAGAGATCGCCGGGTTCGTCAGGTCGATGTCGAGGATCGCACCGCGCAGCCAGCCGGCCGACTCGAGCCGCTCGAGCTCGGTGAGCACCGCACCCGGGGCGATCCGGGTCGCGGTCTGCTCGCTGACGATCGCGGTGCCGTCGTTGGTGACGTCCAGGTAGTCGTCGGCGACCTCCTCGGGCTCGTCGGGGCCCGGGCCGTCCGTGGCGGTCGCCCCGCCGTCGTCGGGAGCCTCGGGCGCGGCGGGCGCCTCGGGCGCCGCGGAGTCGGTCTCGGCGCCCGCGTCGAGCTCCGCGGTGTCGCCCGGCGTGGGCTGGTCGGGGCCCGGCAGGGGCGTGGCACCGGCGGGGGCGAGCAGGGTCGCGGTCACGCTCGTCGAGGCGAGCAGACCGATGAGGGTGGCGGCGACGCGGGAGCGCCGTCGTCCGGGCACAGCTGACATAACCGTCCTTTGGGAGAACCGGGAAGGGGTGGGGCCATCCCACCGCCACCGGGTGGACCGAACCTGTCGCACGGGTGGACCCGAGGTGTCCTGGAAGCGGCGCGCAGGAGAGGTCGTGCACGACCTGTGCACGCAGGTGGGGACGGGCGTGGAGGACGTTCTCGACGGCGGGACGTTCGTCCCTTCCCCGCCCACGACCGTGGCCCCTGGAGCACCTCCCACGGCGACCGGGCACTGCTCCGACGCCGCACGACCTCCCGACGGAGGCGCGGTGTGAGGGAGGATGGGCGGGATGCGCCCGGCCGGGCACGCGCCCCACGCGGTGCGGTCGGCCGGGAGCGCCCCGACCGTGAGGAGTGACCCCGTGAAGATCGTCGTGCTCGTCAAGCACGTCCCGGATCCGGAGGAGCCGGCGGTGCTCGCCGGCGAGGATCGCCGGATCGTCCGCGAGGGCGGGGTGCTCTCGGAGACCGACTCGCGCGCGATCGCGGTGGCCGAGGAGCTGCGGGGCGACGGCGACACGGTGACCGCCCTGACGATGGGGCCCGCGCTCGCGGAGCCCTCCCTGCGCAAGGCGCTGGCCGCCGGCGCCGACGACGCGGTGCACGTGCTCGACGACCGTCTCGCCGGGGCCGACGCGCTGACGACCGCGCGCGTCCTGGCCGCCGCCGTCACCCGCCTGGACGCGGACCTCGTGCTCGCCGGCAACCTCGCCACCGACGGCATGGGCGGCATGGTGCCGGCGATGCTCGCCGAGCTGCTCGGGCTCCCGCACGTCACGCACGTCGAGGACGTCTCCCTCGACGCCGACGTACTGAGCGCGCGGCGCGTGTCCGGCCCGGTCGCGCGGACCGTCAGCGCACCCGTCCCCCTCGTCGCGTCGGTGGTCGAGCAGGCGGCCGAGCCGCGGATCCCGAACTTCATGGGGCTGCGGTCCGCCCGCACCAAGCTCGTCGAGGTCCTCGGCCTGGACGACCTCGGCCTCGACGTGCCGCGGGCGGCGTGGCGCGTGACCGGCGCCGAGCCCGCGGCCGAGCGCACGCGCGCCGAGCTCGTCACCGACACCGACGAGGCGGTCGAGCGCATCGTCGACCTCCTCACCTCCACCGGCACGATCGGAGCCGCCACGTGACCGTCCTCGTCCTCCTCGAGACCGCCGAGGCGGCGGCTACCGCCGACTCCCTGGCGCTCCTCCCGCTCGCCCGCACCCTCGACGCCGGCGAGGTCGTCGCCGTCGGTTCTGCCCCCGCCGCGGACCACGACGCGATCGCTGCCGCGGCCACGGCCGCCGGGGCCGACGTCGTCGCCCTCGCACCGGTGCCCGGCGCCGAGGTGCTCGTCTCCCCGCTCGTCGACGCCCTCGCCGGTGCCGCCGAGCTGCTCGGCGACGTCTCGGTCGTCCTCGTCCCGGCGACGTCGGACGCCCGTGAGGCGGCCGGCCGGCTCGGCGTGCGGCTCGGCGTCGCTCCCCTGTGGGGCGCCGACCGCCTCACCGCCCCCGGCGGCACGCTCACCACCAGGCAGCCGGTCCTGTGGAACCAGTGGACCGTCACCGCCGAGTCCACCGGCGAGGTGGCGATCATCGTCGTCGACCCCACGACCGACCCGCCCGCGGCGACGCCCGGTGCCGGCCGGCGCCTCGAGCTGCCCGCCCCGACCTCACCTGGCGCGCAGGTCCACGAGCGCGAGGTGGCCACGACCGAGGGCGGCCGGCCCTCCATCACGGAGGCCGACGTCGTCGTGGCCGGCGGTCTCGGCGTGGGCTCGGGCGAGCAGTGGCCGGTCGTCGAGGAGCTCGCGGACGCGCTCGGCGCGGCGGTGGGCGCGACGCGGTCGGCCGTGGACGAGGGCTGGGTGCCGTTCGCCGCGCAGATCGGGCAGACCGGTGAGGTGATCTCCCCGCGCGTCTACATCGGGCTCGGGATCTCCGGCGCCATCCAGCACACGTCGGGCATGCAGCGCTCGGGGACGACCATCGTCGTCAACGAGGACGAGGACTCCCCGCTCTTCGAGCTCGCCGACCTCGGCGTGCTGGGCGACCTGCACGAGATCGTCCCCGCCCTGCTGGAGGCCATCCGCGCCCGCGGCTGAGGGCGGGGAGGTCCGCTACTGCGGCCCCCTCCGGTACCGGTCGTGGTCCTCGGCCGGCGGCAGGTCGTGCGCCTCGGCCACGCCCGCGTGCAGGACCGCGCCGTCGTGGGTGTTGAGCCCCTCGGCCAGGACCGGGTCCGCGGCGCACGCCGCGCGCCACCCGCCGTCACCGGCGAGCGCGCGCACGTAGGGCAGCGTGAGCGAGGTGAGCGCGAACGTCGACGTGCGCGGGAACGCGGCCGGCATGTTCGCCACGGCGTAGACGGTCGATCCGCCGGCCGTGAAGGTCGGGTCGGAGTGCGTCGTGGGCCGGGAGACCTCGAAGCAGCCACCCTGGTCGATGGAGATGTCGACGAGGGCCGCCCCGGGACGCATCGCCTCGACGAGCTCGCGGCTGACGAGCTGCGGCGCGTGGGCGCCAGGGACGAGCACGGTGCCGACCACGAGGTCCGCGCGCAGGACGGCCTCCTCGATCGCCTGGCCGGTGGCGGCGAGGGTCCGCACGCCCGGGCCGAACGCGTCGTCGAGCCGACGCAGCGCGGGGATGTGCTTGTCGAACACCGTCACGGACGCGTGCAGCCCGTGCGCGAACGTGGCCGCACCGGTCCCCGCGACGCCGGCGCCCAGGACGACCACCTCGGCCGGGGCCACCCCGGCGATGCCGCCCATGAGCACCCCGGTGCCGCCACGGGTCGCGTCGAGCAGGTTGGCTCCGACGATCCCTGCCATGCGGCCGGCGATCTGGGACATGGGGGCGAGCAGCGGAAGGCGGCCGTCGTCACTCTGCACGGTCTCGTAGGCGATCGCCGTGGTGCCCGCCTCGAGGAGCCGCTCGGTGAGGGGGCGGTCGGCCGCCAGGTGGAGGTAGGTGAACAGCACCTGATCGCTGCGCAGGAACCCGTACTCGGAGCCGACCGGCTCCTTGACCTTGACGACGAGGTCCGCCGCCCAGGCCTCGGCGGGGTCGTCGGTGAGCGTCGCCCCGGCCGCGGCGTAGTCGTCGTCGGTGAGTCCGGAGGCCACGCCGGCGCCGGCCTGGACGACGACCGCGGCGCCGTCCCCGACGAGCTCCTGCACGCTGGCCGGCGTCAGTCCGACCCGCCCCTCGTGGTCGAGGACCTCGGTCGGGACACCGATCCGCATGCTCACCTCCGTCTCACGGCCGTGCTCGGCTCCCGCCGGGCGCGGGCACCCGCACGGGTGGCGACCAGCGTAGTGCGGATACGCATCCGGCCTGGTCGCAACCACCGCGTCGGCCCCGCGCCGCCCGCCCTTCCCGGTCAGCGCCTTCCGGTCAGCGCCGCCCGGTCAGCGCCACTCGGTCAGCGCCGGACGGCGGCCGCCTCCTCCGCCTCGGACAGGGTCGACGACGGCCTGAGCCGGACGTGCAGCTGCTTGCGCACACGCGCCACCACGGTCCCGTCGGTCGCGACGACATCGGTGGTCAGCCAGTGGAGGTGCGCCCCGCCGTCGGCGGCGCCGGCGCGGATCTCGTCGAGCAGGTCGTCGGTCACGCGGAACTCGGCCTCGACGGCCGTGCGGCCGGGACGGAGGTAGTCGATCTCGCCGCGCTTGTCCCACACCGTGTAGTCGGGGCCGAGCGCGCGGCCCACGAGCAGCATCCAGAACGGGTCGGTCATCGCGTACAGCGAGCCGCCGAACTGGGTGCCGACGTAGTTCGAGGTCAGCGGATTCTTCGAGAGCCGGACCCGCGCCGTCCGCGCGTCCGGGGAGAGATGGGTGATCCGGATGCCCGCGAACAGCATCGGCGGCCAGGCGTTCATCACCCACTTCAGCGCGAACGTCGATCTCAGGCTCCGGTCGAGGTCGGCGTAGGTGGGCAGCTTCGGCAGCGACGGCATGGGACATTCTCCCGCAGCCGCCCCCTCCGGCGCAGATGGGTGACCGGCTATCGCCGTTCGCTCCGACGTCGTGCCTGGTCCTGGTCCCCGAGGAAGACCTGCACGAGCACCCGTGCGCCGAGCGTGAACGCGAACAGCAGGAGCGCCGCTCCCACGACCGGGAGGATGCGGATGCCCTCGGCGAGGTCCGGGCCGCCCGGCGTACTGATCAGGAGGGCGCCCGCCAGTCCCAGGGAGGCGGCGAGCACGGCGACGATGAGCTGCTGGACGATGCCCGTGACGAACGCGCGGTCGTCCTCGTGGCCGAGCACGCGGGTGTTGACGGTGAAGCGGCCTGCCTCGAGGTCCTCCGTGAGCCGGTTGAGGCGTCGGGGCAGGCGCTGGAGCATCGGCAGGACCGCGGCCGCCTGCCCGAGCAGGGCGTCCTTGACCGCCTGCGGGCCGAGCTTCTCGCGGGACAGCGAGCGCCCCTCGGCGCGGGCGGCGGTGACGAGGTCGACGTCGCTGCGCAGGAGGGCGAGGGTGCCCTCGAGCGAGCCGAGCGCGCGGAAGGCACCGGCGAGCTGAGGCGGCACGGTGAACCGGTGACGCAGGACGATGCTCAGCAGGTCGCCGAACACGGCCGAGGTGCCCCCCGCGTCGAGCACCGCCAGCCGGGTGAGCAGCTGACCGATCTCGCGCTCGAGCGCCCGGTCGTCGAGGTGGTCGGGCCGGTCGAGGAGGTCGACGAGGGCGTCGGTCGTGGCGATCGCGTCGCCCCGCTCGACGGCGCCGAGCACGAGCCCGAGCGATCCGCGCGACCCCGAGTCCAGGCGTCCCACCGAGCCGAGGTCGAGGAGCGCGACGGTGTCGTCGGGGCGCAGCATGATGTTGCCGGGGTGCAGGTCGGCGTGGAAGACCCCGGTGACGAGCACCTGGCGCAGGATCGTGCCGACCAGCGCCTGGCTGAGCGCGTCGCGCCGGTCGAGCCGGAGCCGTTCGACGTCGGCGCGCGGCGACGACAGGGGCGACCCCTCGATGCGTTCCATCACCAGCAGGGTCCGCGAGCTGATCTCCGGGTAGGCGCGCGGCACGTGGACCAGGTCCGACGTGGTCGACGCGGCCATCGCCTGCATGTTGGAGAGCTCGACCGTGTAGTCCAGCTCCTCGTCGAGGGAGTCGGCGAACCCGCGGGCGAGCGAGCGCAGTCCGAGGCTGCGGCCCCAGGAGGTCGTGCGGTCGAGCCGGTCCGCGAGCCGCATGACGATGTCCATGTCGCCGGTCACCTGCTGGCGCGCGCCGGGGCGCTGGATCTTGAGGACGACCTCGGAACCGTCGTGCAGGCGCGCCGTGTGGACCTGGGCGACCGAGGCGGCCGCGAGCGGCGCGGTGTCGACGTGCGCGAAGACCTCCTCCAGGGGGCGGCCGAGCGAGGCGTCGACGACGGGGCGGACCTCCTCCCAGGAGAGGGCGGGGACGTCGGAGTGCAGGCGGGACAGCTCCTCGACGACGGTCGCCGGCAGCAGGTCCGGCCGGGTGGAGAGCGTCTGCCCGAGCTTGACGAACGTGACGCCGGCGTCCTCCAGCGCCCGCCGCAGCGCGCGGGCCGACGTGTGGGGAGCGGCGTCGGCGTCGCGCCGCCTGGGCATGCGTGGCCGGAGCCAGGCCACCAAACCGTGCCGGGCCGCGATCTGGACGACCTCCGCGTACCGACGTGCCCGCCGGAAGCGGGCGGGCGTGCCGCGGACGAACGCGATCGGCGAGGGGAGCGCGCCGGTGGGGACGACGGCCTCGAGCACGGCGAGGACCATGATCTCCAGGACGAGGACCCATGCGGTGCCGAGCACGAGGATGATCCCGAGCGGGAGCGGGTCCGCCGTGCTGGTCCAGATCTGGTCGGTGCCGATGTGCAGGCCCTCGAGCACCCGGTCGAGCAGCGCCACCGCCGCCGTGTTACCGATCAGCGCGACGATGATCGTGCGCGGCCAGCCGACCGGCGCCCCGAGCAGGCGCCGGGCCACCACGGCGACGACGATCGCGTTGACCAGCGCCGTCGCGGCGACGAGGAGGTACCCGAGCAGGGACTGCATGTCGGACAGTGTGGCGGACGCGTGGTGCTCGGTGTCACCCGGCCCCGACGCGCGGCTGGTCCGGAGCGAAGTCCGCACCCCCGCGGCGGGCCCGGTAGCGAGGGCCCCGCCCGCGCAGCGGGCCCGGCCTACCGGTCCGCTCGCATGAAGGTCGTGTCCGCGAAGGGGCTCGCCCCCGCCACCTCCTGGGCGAGGAGCTCGCCGATCGCCGGCGCGTGCTTGTGGCCGTGCCCGGAGTCCCCCGCGGCGACGACCAGCCGCTCCCGGCCGGGCAGGCGGCCCACGTGGAACTGCTGGTCCGCCGAGCGCGTGTACATGCAGGCGACGCCGGACACCGGGCTCGGGTCGACGTCCGGGTAGGCGTGCGCGACCGCGTCGGCGAGCGCAGCGGCGTCGCGGCCCAGGTCGATCGACCGGTCGAGCCGGTCGGGATCGGCGTCGGAGAAACCGAGTGCGTCGGTGCCGTCGTCGTCGAGGCCGAGCTTGACGGCGAACCCGCCGTCGGTGCCGGGGAGCTGGGCGCCGTGCCCCCAGACGCAGCGCCCGTCGTCGAGCTCGCGGATGATCACCGGGAACCTCCCGACGTCGAGGATCCCGCCCGGTGCGAGCGCCGCGGGGTCGCGCCCGGTGAACCAGAACATGGGGACGCGGCGCGGCCGCAGCGGCAGGTCGACGAGCCGGTCGGTCCAGGCGCCGGCCGCGACGACCACCTGGCGGACGGTGAGGGTGCCTCCGCCGCCGAGGCGCACGACGACGCCGGCTCTCGCCTCGTCGATGGCCTCCACCCGAGCGCGGACGACCCTTGCTCCGGCGGTGCGTGCGGCGTCGACGGAGGCACGGACCCCGGCCTCGGGCCGTGCGAGGCCGGCGGCCGGGTCGAGGACGGCCACGTGGTCCTCGGGCAGGGCGTGCAGGACGGGGAACCGGTCGCGGGCGTCGGGGGCGCCGATCGTCTCCACCGCCGTGCCGGCGGCCCGGGCGGCGTCGAGGACCCCGGAGACGACGCGGCCGGCCGACGGTCCCGCCATCACGCCGCCGGTGAGCGTGAGCAGCTCGGTGCCGGTGGCGGCCTCGAGGTCGCGCCACAGCTCGCGGGCGCGGCCGGCGATCGGCGTGAGGCCGGGGTGCTCGAGGCAGAGCTCGCGGAAGAGGCGCGTGGTGCCGTGGGTCGAGCCGAGCGCGTGGCCGACGGCGTGCTGCTCGACACCGACCACGTCGATGCCGCGGGCGGCGAGCCGCCACAGCGCCTGGGAGCCCCAGGCACCGAGGCCCACGACGGCGACGTCGGCGCTTGTCGTGGGGGCGGAGGAGGTCGTGGCAACGGAGCTCGTGGGGACTGTGGACACCGGCTGAGTCTGGCACCGTGCGGGACGCGCGTTGTCGGCGAACGGCGCGTCGACCACGATGGGAGACGGGCCGGCAGGCGTCGGACGGGGGCAGACGCGGGGTGTCAGGCGGGCGGGAGCAGGTCCGTTCGTCCGAACATCTCGGCGGTGGCGCGCGCCGTGGGAGTGCCGTGGTCCGGATCGGCGCCGTGCTCGAGAAGGGCGGCGACAACGTCCTCCTCGCCCTTGAAGACCGCGCCTGCCAGCGGGGACTGGCCCCGGTCGTTGAGCCGGTCGACGCCGGCGCCACGATCGGCGAGCGCCCGGACGGCGTCTGCGTGCCCGTGATACGCGGCGAGCATGAGCATGGTGTTGCCTGCCGGATCGGCGAGGTCGACCGGGGCCCCGGCGTCGACGTACGCGGCGAGCCGCTCGGCCTCGCCGCGGCGCGCCATGTCGAACAACTCGTGGGCCAGCTGCGCCGCGCGGTCCTGCTCGTCGGGGTCGTCGTGCTCGTCCTGCTGAGCCGGCTGCTCGTGCTGAACGGGTCGGTGCTGCGAGGTCGGTTCGTCGGCGTCGCGCGGGTCGTCCGTGGCCATCGACCGAGCGTAGCCGCGGCGCCGGCCCGCCCGCCGACGAGAACCTGCGTTCAGCGTCGGCGGCGGAGCCGGTCCATCAACGAGCGCCTGCGCGGAGCCGGTACGGCCTGCCCGGACACCGGGTCACCCGGTCCCGATACGTCGCCGTCGCGGACGTACGGGGTGGTCTCGGTCGATATCAGCGCGTCGTCGAGCGCCACGCCCGTCGTGCGCTGGAGCAGCTCCATCAGCGAGTCCTCGGTCAGCGGCCCGATCCCTGCAGCCGCTTCCGCCGTGTCCGGCTCGCCGTCGTCGAGCTCGATCTGTCCTTCCTGCGAGCGCAGCTCGCGGAGAGGTCCGCCGGGCGCCGTGACCTGCCAGAGGTAGCTGTCCGAGGTGCCGCCGAAGACGGCGAGTCGAACGGTGCGGCCAAGGACCGGGGCCAGGACGGGGGCAAGCCCGAGAACGTCGAGCATGTCGCCGAGGAGCACCGTCCCGCTCGGAACCGCGGCGGCGAAGACCGCACCCGGATAGCCGACTGCCGAGGTGTCCGCCGTGAGGACGAAGTCCGCGAGGACGGTGCCGTCGACAGGTCGCAGTCCGGCGCCGGCGAGCTCGGCCGGTGCGGCACCCTCGACGACGGCGATCGCGCAGTTCCATGACATGGCAGGACGATAGCGCCGGCCGGGGTCAAGCCGCGTCGCGGAGTGCGATCGGGCCTGCGTCTCGGGTCGGACCGCGGCCGGCCGGGCGGGTCAGGCCGGTGGCAGGAGATCGGTGCGACCAAGGATCGGCGAGCGACCGTCACGCGCCGGCCGGGCTGCTTGTCCGACCGCCGCCCGCCACGCGGCTTCTCCCGAGGTCGCGAAGGAGACGGGGGTCCCGTCCACCGTGAAGCCGATCGACTCCTCGCTTATCGGTTCCTTGTTCCCGCCCGGCATCACCGCGGCTGCGTGAGTCGCCGGCGGCCGCGTCGTTCGAGGTCGGGGAGCTGGTGCGTGCGTCGGAGGTGGCGGCGCGACGATGTAGCCGGCGGCGGCACTGCCGTAGACATGGAGCGCAGCCGCATCGATGTCCCACAGCCACGCCAGGTGTGCGCACAGGATCGCGTCGACCTCGTCCTCGACCCTGTTGATGTCGGCCGGCCGAGAGGCTGCTGTCACGATCTCGACGATCTCCTGCCAACGCCGGCTCTCGCGGAGCTTGAGGTTGTCGAGCCCTTCAATACGGTCAACGACCTCGGCAAGGGCTGGTCGTCGGGTCTCGATGGAACCCTTCTTGTACTTCAGCGTCCGACCGAGCTCGAAGAGCCCCACCATCGCCGCGTGCGGGTAGACCTCGAGGCAGAGCGGCCGCGCCGTCGACCCCGGATCCACCTCCCAGCCGTGGCGCTGCGCCAGACGTTCAGCGCGGGGCGGGTTCATGTAGCTCATCGAGCGGTTGCTCGAGTGGCAGCCGGCGTCGTACCGGCCGTAGACCGAGGTCACGAGACGCTCGCAGTCGCGCTGGCCGGTCTCGTTCGTCACGACCAGAGGTGCGTCGACGGCGATGATTTCCCGCCCGTGAGCAACGTGCCGGGCGAGCCAGTCGTCGATCTCGGCATCGGAACCGACCGACCCGGATGCCGTCAACGCGCCGTCGGCATCGAGCACCGCCAGGCCGGTCCTCGCTCGATCGTTCCACGCGAGGTCGATCCCGACGTACGCCATGGTGGTCCACTACGCCTCTCATGCAGGTGTGACGGGGCCTCCGAACCTAGAAGGTCCGGAGGCCCCGTGACAACGGGTGACAATGGGCGCGCAGGAGGGCCTGAACTCCTGCCCTCGTCGACTCACGCACCCGCGCGGGGGCGCCGCATGCCTCCGAGCGGGTGCCTATGGCGTGGCGCGGACGATGACCAGCGAGCCGTCGAACGTCGGTTGCCGCCGCAGTGCGCCGTACTTGGTGTCCCACGCGCCCGAATCGATCGCCGCACCCAGGGCTGCCACGTACTTCTCGGCCTGCGCAGGATCGACGAAGCTCCAGGCCGAGCATGCCGCGCGCGCCCCGGCACCGAGCAGCTCCTCGGGACGCCCGTAGTACGCCTCGTTGAACCCGTCCGTGCAATCGAGCGGAATCGGCACCAGGTCGACGGCGACCGCGCCGCCGAGCCCCTCGGCGAGCTCGGACATCGCAGGGTAGCGACGACGTTCCGTCGAGATGACGTCCGGCGCGTACTCGGCGAGCCAGAAGCGGTCGAGCAGGTCAGGGTCGCAGGTCAGGATGACGACAAGGCCGCGGGTGACGCGGCGGATCTCCGCGAGTCCCGCGGCGAGATCGCCCCACTGATGGACCGAGAACGTCGTCATCGCCGCGTCGAAAGCATCGTCTGGAAACGGCAACGACTCGGCTACCGCGTCGATCGCAGTGCTGAGCTGGTCCGCTCGCTGGGCGCGCATGCTCGCTGACGGTTCGATCGCCGTCACGTCCCGGTCGACGGGCTCATAGTTCCCGGCCCCTGCGCCGACGTTGAGCACCGTCCGTGCACCGCCGAGCGCATCCCACACGGCCTGCGCGATCCGCGGGTCGGGACGGCGATAGTCACTGTACGACTTCCCGATGACACCGTAATCAGCATCCCCGGCGCTGCCGTCCAGCTTTCTCGACTGCTCCACGGCCATGCACCGATCGTCACACAGGGCTGCGCGCGCACCGTCGTCGTCAAGAGACCGTCAACGAAAAACGGCTGAACCCCCGAGACCAGGGGTTCAGCCGTTCACGATGTCCTGGGACATCACACTGTGCGCGAAGGGGGACTTGAACCCCCACGCCCTTTCGGGCACACGGACCTGAACCGTGCGCGTCTGCCAATTCCGCCACTCGCGCGAGCCGTTGTACTGCGGCAAACAGCGTAGAGCAGGCTATCACCTGCGATCCGCGTGACGCCCGCGGATCCGGGCACCCCGGTGGTGATCCCGCACACCGGCGGCGCCGGTCGACGCGCAGCAGTGACCGGCACACCGGCGCCCACCGAGCCGGTGCGAGGCGTGCCGAGTCACCGAGGCAACTGGGTACGTGCCGAGTCAGTCGACGCGGGGCACTGACTCGATGTGTACCCCGCTGGCTCACCGCGAGACGCCGCAGGAGGGACGCCCAGCAGAACCGAGCTCACCGGCCGGGCCGAATCCCGCTCACTCGCCAGGTGGGGGCCGCTGCGCCCGGCAGAACTGCGCCCACCCGCCGGGAAGGGTCAGTCGTTGTCGCCGCCCGTGTCGTCGGTCGACCCGAGCCGCACCTCCTCGCCGCGGCTGTCCGTGAACGTCCACTCCGCGACCTCCGGGAGGTCCTCGCCGTGCCGGCGGGCGTGCATGCGGGCACGGGTCCTGGTGTCGAGGAGCTCCTGACGCAGCCCGGCGGCGCGCTCGGCGAGGCCGGGGACGCGGTCGATGACGTCGGCCGCGAGGCGGTACCGGTCCAGGTCGTTGAGCATGAGCATGTCGAAGGGCGTCGTCGTGCTGCCCTCCTCCTTGAACCCGCGCACGTGGATGTTGCCGTGGTTGGTGCGGCGGTAGGTCAGGCGATGGACGAGCGCCGGGTATCCGTGGAACGCGAAGATCACCGGCCGGTCGGTGGTGAACAGCGCATCGAAGTCCTTGTGGCTCAAGCCGTGCGGGTGCTCCCGCTCGTCCTGCAGCCGCATGAGGTCGACGACGTTGACCACGCGGATCCTCAGGTTCGGCAGCGCCCGCGCGAGCAGGCCGGCGGCCGCGATGGCCTCCATCGTGGGGATGTCGCCCGCGCACCCGATGACGACGTCGGGCTTCTCGCCGGTCACCTCGGTGCCGGCCCAGTCCCAGATGCCGATGCCGCGGGCGCAGTGCAGCTCGGCCTCGTCCATCGTCAGCCACTGCGGGTTCGGCTGCTTGCCGGCGACGACGACGTTGACGTACCCCTTGCTGCGCAGCACGTGGTTGAAGGTCGACAGCAGCGTGTTGGCGTCCGGCGGCAGGTAGATCCGCGTGACGTCGGCGGTCTTGTTCATGACGACGTCGAGGAACCCCGGGTCCTGGTGGGAGAACCCGTTGTGGTCCTGGCGCCACACGTGGCTCGACAGCAGGTAGTTGAGCGACGGGATCGGCACGCGCCAGGGGATCTCCAGGCTCGCGTCGAGCCACTTGGCGTGCTGGTTGAACATCGAGTCGACGATGTGGACGAACGCCTCGTAGCTGTTGAGCATGCCGTGGCGACCGGTGAGCAGGTAGCCCTCGAGCCAGCCCTGCACCTGGTGCTCGGAGAGCACCTCCATCACGCGCCCGCGGCGGGAGAGGTCGACGTCGGTGTCCACGATCTCGCCCTGCCAGGCCTTCCCGGCGACGTCGACGGTGGCCGAGAGCCGGTTCGACGCCGTCTCGTCCGGCCCGAAGACCCGGAAGTTCGTGCGGTTGCGGTCGACGACGCCGGCGAGCCAGCTCCCCAGCGTGCGCGTGGCCTCGCCCATGGTCCCGCCGGGCGAGGGCACGTCGACGGCGTGCTCGCGGTAGTCGGGCAGGTCGAGGTCCCGCGTCAGGCTGCCGCCGTTCGCGTGCGGGTTGGCGCTCATGCGCCGCTCGCCGGCGGGGTTGTTGCGGGCCACGGCGGAGGTGACCCGCCCGTCCTCGTCGAACAGGTCCGCGGGCCGGTAGCTGCGCATCCAGTCCTCGAGGAGCCGCGTGTACTCGGCGTTGCCGCGCACGTGGTTCATCGGCACCTGGTGGCTGCGCCAGGTCCCCTCGACGGGCAGTCCGTCGATCTCCTTCGGCCCGGTCCACCCCTTCGGGGTGCGGAAGACGATCATCGGCCAGCGCGGGCGACCCTCGAGCGTCCCGGCGGCCGCGGCCGAGCGGATGTTCGCGATCTCGTCGAGCACCCGGGCCAGCAGCGCGGCGAAACGGCGGTGCGTCTCGGCGGGGTCCTCGTCGTCGAACCCGCCCTCGAAGAAGTGCGGGCGGTGACCGTAGCCGATCATCAGCGCCTCGAGCTCCTCGCGCGGGATGCGGTCGAAGAGGGTGGGGTTGGCGATCTTGTAGCCGTTGAGGTGGAGGATCGGCAGGACCGTGCCGTCGACCGTGGGGTCGAGGAACTTGTTGCTGTGCCAGGCGGTGGCGAGCGGGCCGGTCTCGGCCTCGCCGTCGCCGACGACCGCGACGGCGATCGTGCCCGGGTTGTCGAACGCAGCCCCGTAGGCGTGGGACAGGACGTACCCGAGCTCTCCGCCCTCGTGGATCGACCCGGGTGTCTCGGGCGCGACATGGCTGGGGACGCCGCCGGGGAAGGAGAACTGACGGAACAACTCGTTGACGCCGCGCTCGTCGGGTCCGACGTGCGAGTAGACCTCGGAGTACGTGCCCTCGAGCCAGGCGGCCGCCACCAGCGACGGGCCGCCGTGCCCCGGGCCGCTGAGGTAGATCGCATCGAGGTCGCGCTCGATGATCTGGTGGTTGAGGTGGGCGTAGAGGAAGTTCTGGCCCGGCGAGGTGCCCCAGTGGCCGAGCAGCCGCGGCTTGATGTCCGCGTCCTGCAGCGGCCGGCGCAGCAGGGCGTTGCCCATGAGGTAGATCTGGCCGACGGCCAGGTAGTTCGCTGCCCGCCACCACGCGTCGACGGCCTCGACCGTCGCGTCGTCGAGGCGGTAGCTCTCGGTCTCGTTCGAGTCTGTCCCGGCCGTTGCGGCGTGGAGCTCCATGTCACCCAGCCTGGTGCTCCGGGCGCGGTTCCGCCACCCCCGAAGGTCCCGGTCCCGGTGTTGCCCGACGACGACGAACGGGGGCCGACCACCCTGAGGTGGTCGGCCCCCGCCGCCCCGGTCGGCGCCTTCCCGTGCCCACCGGGTCAGGGCTGCCTCCCGCCAGCCGTCCTGCGACACCTACCTGCCGTGCACCAGCACGGCGGTGGCGCCGATGCCGATGAGCAGGGCCGCGATGAGCGCCAGGGGTGCGCCGTCGGCGCCGGTGACCGCCACGGACGTGTCGTCCGCGCCGCCGGTGCCGGTCTCGGTGACCACGCAGGTCGCGCCGAGCGGGAGGTCGTCGTAGACGGCGGACAGGTTGTCCAGGGTGAGCTCGCGCGTGGAGCCGCCCGGGATCGTCACCTCCTGCTCCGCACCGTCGACCACCCGGACGCACTGCAGGTCGACCTCGAAGGTCGAGCCCTGTGGCGCCGGGCCCTCGACGGCCTTGGTGACCACGAGCGAGGTGGCCTCGAAGGTGTTCGTGATGACGACCTCCGCGACCTCGTCGCCCTCACCGATGACGACGGTGCCGTCCTCCGGCGAGATCGACGACGCGTCGGCCCCGCCGTTGAGCGTCTCCGCCACGACGCACGCGGCGCCCTGCGGCAGGTCACCCACCGTCGCGACGTAGTCGTTGTCCGGGCCGAGGACGACCCGTTGGTCGTCGGCGCCGACCACCGACTCGACCTGGAGGTCGGTCGGGCTGCCGGTGCGCGACGTCTCACCGAACTCGCCGGTCTCGCCCTGCTCGCTGACCGTGCCGGCGGAACCCAGCGGGAAGCCGTCGACGCGGACGATCCACCCGCCGTCCTCGGAGAGCGACACGGTGCCGAAGTCACCCATGTGCACGTCGACGCCGGAGATCGTGCACTCGACGTCGGCGAGGATCTCTTCCGGTGCGTAGGCCGCGGCCGGGCCGGAGATCTCCTTGTCGATCTGGATCGAGCCGGTCGGCAGGTGCGCGCCGGCCACGGACGGGGAGCGCTTGTCCCAGGTGCCGACGCAGGCGCCGGCGTCGATGGTGACCTCGATCGTCGTCGTCGCGCCCTCGGGTGCGTGGACGACCGGGGCCTCGACGAGCTGCGGGCGGTACTGCGTGCCTCGCGGCGTGCCCGAGACCAGCATGGCCTCCTCCGGGGAGGGCAGCTGCTCGACGATCACGAGCTCGTCGATGCGCCTGGTGCCGGCGTTGACCGCCCGCAGGACCCAGTCGTCCTCGCCGTCGATGACGGAGTTCGCGACGCAGGGGCTGCGGAAGTAGCTTCCGTCGGCTGCCGCGCCGAGGCCGGGGGCCGCGGTGAGGTTCGGTGTGCAGGTGGCGCACGCCTGAAGGCGGGAGACGACCCGGTCGCCCGGCTCGACGGCCCCGCCGGGTCGGACGTCCTTGGGAGCGTGACCTCGATGCCCGGGGCGATGACGACGAGGGTGTCGCCGGCACCGGCCTCGGCCGTACGGCCGTTGGCGGCCGTGACGGTCGTGGTCATCGTGTTGTTCACCGTGATGCTGCTCGTCGCGGAGCCGGCTGCCTCGTCGGTGGTCCCGATCGTGAAGGCGGCGCTGGTCTGCGTGTCCGCGAGGGTGAGCTCGACGACGGGTCCGGCAGAGGTGTCCCGCTCGGTGGCGCGCTGCTCGACGTCGAGGGTGATGCCCGCGCTCGCGCCGGGCTCGATCTCGCCGGTGCAGGTCAGCCGCAGGCCGGCGACGTCGGCCTCGCTCACGCCGGTCGCGAGCGCGGTGATGTCCGTGCCCGGCGCCAGGTCCACCGGCACCTGGAGGCTGAGGACGATGGTGAAGTTCTGGCCCTCGACCATGCCGACCGCGCCGCACGGCAGGTCGCTGCCGCCCTCGCGCCACGTGACCGCCCGCGGGATCGACGCCTCGCCGGGCGAGATGGCCGCATCGGTGATCGGGAGGCCGGCGAGCTCCGCGGGCAGTTGGTCGACCAGCTGCGCGTCGACGCAGGCTGCCTTGTCGCAGCCCATGACGATCGTGTCGCTGAAGGGCTCGCCGGGGGTGAGCTCGGACGTGCTCACCAACGTGCTGACGGTGAGGTACTGGACCGTCGCCGTGGGCGCGGGCGCGTCGTCTCCGCCCTCCGGGGCCGAGCTGACCGCCGACGGGACGAGCATGAGCACCGACGTGGGCAGGCCGAGGAACGCCCCGAACCGGGCCCGCCTCCTCCGGCGTGCACCGTGCCCGGTGCTTCTGTGACGTGGGCGGCAGGCAGGCGGCGCGCAGCGGACATGCACGCTCCTAGCAGGCAGGAAGCGCATGCCGTGTCCCCGCGCGCGGACGTGCCGGCGCGGCGGGGCGACGTCGGGCTGCCGGGGGGGACGAGCTCGACGGAATGGGGGGCGAACGCTTCTCAGGGGGGCGGGGGCGTGCAGCTGGGGACGACGGCACGGGGACACCAGTTGCTCATCGTTTCGATCTGCATCGGCTTCGGTGCGGGGTGAGCCGGAACGTCCCCCGTGTCACCCCCCCGGGGAGTGTCTCGACCTCACCCAACGGGGTGTTCCGACCTGCTTCCTCGGCGGGACCGGGTCCGGGCTCAGCCCGCCGGCAGGATCAGCCCGCCAGCAGGCCGGCCACCAGCGCCCGTGCCAGGGTCTCCTCGCGCGAGGAGACGCCCAGCTTCCGGCAGAGCGAGCTGCGCTGCGACTTCACCGTGTTCAGGGACACGCTGAGCGTCTCCGCGATGCACGCCAGGCTCGATGTCCGCGAGAGCTCGCGCAGCACGACGAGCTCCCGCACGGTGAGGTCCGGCTGGTCGCTCGCCGGCGGGAGGATCGGCCGGACGCCGTCGGCCGCGTCGCCGAACTCGTCGAGGGAGCGGGTCGGCAGCAGCATGAACGGCGAGCGGAGCCCGTGCACGCGGCTCACCACCGCGGCGCGCTCGGCCACCGTGCGCGCCTCATCGACATGGCCCCCCGCGCGCAGGGCCACCGCCGTGAGTGCGCCCGTCGTCATGCGGTCCACCGGGTCGTCCGGGGCGAGGGACCCCGGGAGCCGACCTGCCGGCCCGGCGTCGCCCCTGGCCAGCATCACCCGTGCTGCGGCCGTGCCGAGCACGATCGTCGTCCCCAGCCCCACGGCGGGGTCGGCGGCGGAGCCGAAGGCGTTGAGCATCCGCTCGGTGCCGGCGAGGCCGAGGTAGAGGTCGGGGGCGAGCTCGACGTCCCAGTCCAGCGCCCGCCGGGGCACCGACCGCACGGCGCCGCGGACCGAGAGGCCGTGATGGCGCCGGAGCGTCGCCGAGATCCGCGACCGTGCCTCGGGCCCGAGATCCTGGAGGTCGTCGACGGCGAGAAAGCCTTCCGTGACATCGGGGATCACCCCGTCCTCGACCCAGTGGACGTCGCCGCGCCCCTGCGCCCAGGCCGCCAGCGCGGAGGACTTGCCGCTCCCCCGCGGACCGGTCAGAGCGACCGCCGCGTGGGACCAGGACAAGGCCGCCACAACGCCCGCGGGCTCGATCTACGGTGTCGGGACTCGAGGCGGCACCGCAATACCCTAGCCGCAACCGTCCCGGCGCATGACACCGTCCCGCATCGCGACCCGCATCGCGTCTCGCCACGTCACGCCGAGTCGTGGGACGGGGCGGCGTCCCGCTCCCGAGCCACGGGTCGTTACCATCTGCGTCAGGTACAGCGAGCGCACACCGTCCGGTCGGGACCGGGCGGACCGGCCGACAGCAAGGAGCACCGCACGGATGGGCATCCTCGACCGCTTCGAGAAGGGTGTGGAGAACGTGGTGTCCACGGTCTTCTCCAAGGCCTTCCGCTCGGAGGTCAAGCCCGTCGAGATCGCCTCCGCGGTGCGGCGGGAGATGGACGAGCGCGCGGCCACGCTGACCCGCGACCGCACGGTCGCCCCGAACGAGTTCCACGTCGAGCTCGCCCCGAACGACCTCGCTCGCGTCCAGGAGTGGGGGCACGACGCGCTGGCCGGAGAGATGACGGCGGCCGCGACCGCGCACGCCACCTCGCAGTCCTACAGCTTCGTCGGACCCGTGGACATCGACTTCGTCGTCAACGACTCGTTGAGCACCGGGCGCATCCAGGTCCGCTCCGCCACGCGGCGCGGCGCCGTGGCGCCCGCGGCCGCCGCGACCGCCTCCGCCGCGCACCCGATCCTCGACATCGACGGACGCCGCTACCTCCTCACCGGCCCGACGACCGTGCTCGGCCGCGGCTCGGAGTCCGACATCGTCCTCGACGACTCCGGCGTGTCCCGCCGGCACCTCGAGATCACCGTGTCGCCGCAGGCCGTCATCGCCACCGACCTGGGGACGACCAACGGCACGTTCGTCGAGGGGCACCGCATCACCGCGGCCACCCTCGTGGACGGCAACACGATCACGATGGGCCGCTCGCGGATCATGTTCTGGACCGGCGAGGACGAGGCCTGATCGCGTGAACGAGCTCGTCGTCACGCTCCTGCGCGTGGGCTACCTGGCCGGTCTGTGGCTGTTCGTCCTGCTCGCCGTCCTCGTCCTGCGCAACGACATCTTCGGCACCCGCGTCTCGCCCCGTCCCACGCGCGGCCGACCCGCGCGCGGCGGTCGGTCCACGGGCGCCCCCGCCCGACCGGCCCCCGGTCGTGACGCCCCGACCCGGCTCGTCGTGACGGAGGGCCCGCTGACCGGCACCTCGGTGCCGCTCACGCGCTCCGCGATCCTCGTGGGACGCGCCGAGTCGTGCACGCTCGTGCTCGAGGACGACTACGCCTCCTCCCGGCACGCCCGCTTCTTCCCGCGCGACGGCAAGTGGTTCCTCGAGGACCTCGGCTCGACCAACGGGACGACCGTCGCCGGCCAACGGATCGGCACCGCCATCCAGGTCCCCGCCGGCCTCCCCGTCCGCATCGGCCAGACCGTCATCGAGCTGAGGCGGTAGCGGATGCCCATCGTCACGCGATTCGCCGCCCGGTCCGACGTCGGCCTGCTGCGGTCGAGCAACCAGGACTCCGGGTACGCCGGCGAGCACCTGCTCGTCCTCGCGGACGGCATGGGCGGGCCCGCGGGCGGCGACATCGCCAGCTCGGTCGCCGTCGCGCACCTCGCCCCGCTCGACGACGAGCACGGCGCCGACGAGCTGCTCGGCCTACTGCGCGGCGCCGTCGCCGACGCCCACGCCGACCTCGTGGCCCGCTCGACTGCGGATCCCGACCTCGCGGGACTGGGCACCACGTGCATCGCCATGCTCCGCACGGGCAGCAAGCTCGCGATGGTGCACATCGGGGACTCCCGGGCGTACCTCCTGCGCGGCGGCGAGCTCACCCAGATCACGACGGACCACACGTTCGTCCAGTACCTGGTCTCCACGGGCCGTCTCACGCTGGAGGAGGCCGAGCGCCATCCGCAGCGCAACATGATCCTCCGCGCCCTGGGGGACACGGACGGCGAGGTCGACCTCGACGAGTCCATGCGGGAGGCCAAGGTCGGCGACCGCTGGCTGCTGTGCTCCGACGGGCTGTTCGGCGTGGTCTCCAAGGACACGATCGCCGAGACCCTGCGGGACACCGACGACCCGGGCGCGGCCGCCCAGGCACTCGTCGACCTCTCCCTGCGCGCGGGCGCGCCCGACAACGTCACGTGCGTCGTCGCCGACTTCCTCTCCTCCGGCGACTCCCCCGGGCTCCCGACCGCCGACCCCCAGATCGTCGGTTCCGCCGCCGAGCGCCCCACGCAGCGCCCGGACGGGGCAGGCCGGTCGGACGCCTCCGCCGGCGGCGCCACCGGGGCCGCGGCGCGCGCGTCCTCCGCCGAGCGTGCGGCCGCACTCCTGGGCGCGGAGTCCGGCGAGCAGGACACGACCCGCAGGCGCCGCCTGCCACGGGTCCTGCTCGGCGTCGTCGCCGGTCTCGTCCTGCTCGCCGCCGGCGCGTTCGCGGGCTGGACCTGGACGCAGCAGCAGTACTACGTCGCGCCCTCGGGCGACCACGTGGCGATCTACCGCGGCATCCCCCAGCACGTCGGCCCGCTGGGCCTCTCCGACCTCCACGAGCGCACCGACCTGCGCATCGACGAGCTCACTCCGCTGGCCCAGCAGCGTCTCGACTCGCCCATCACGCGCGGCTCGCTGTCCGGGGCTCGCGACGTCGTCGAGAACCTGCGTGGTTCCGTCGTACCCGAGGAGTCGCCCAGCGAGTCCCCGAGCGAGTCCGGGAGCGAGTCGCCCAGCGAGTCGCAGAGCGGGGCCGCGTGAGGGGGGCCGTCTGATGGCGGTCGTCCGTCAGCAGTCCGCCCGGTCGGGCCGGTGGCCGGAGCTCGGGCTGCTGGCGCTGGCCGTCGCGATCGTCCTGTTCGGCTACGTCCAGGTCGCCCTCAACACGACCGAGGCGCTCCCGACCGACCTCCTCCAGCGGGGTGGAGCCTTCGCGGGCATGGCGCTCGTCGCCCACCTCGTCGTCCGGTGGCGTGCACCGTACGCCGACCCCGTGATCCTGCCGTCGGTCATCCTCCTCAACGGCATCGGCCTGACGATGATCCACCGCATCGACATCGCCGACGGGACGGCGTCGGTCGACCGGCAGCTCATGTGGACCGCCATCGGCGTCGCACTGGCCCTCGCGGTGCTGCTCCTCGTCCGCGACCACCGCGGGCTGCGCGGCATGACCTACACCTCGATGGTCGTCGGCATCGTCCTGCTCCTCCTGCCGCTCGTGCCCGGTCTCGGCCGCACGATCAACGGCGCGCGCATCTGGATCGGCGTGGGGCCCCTGAGCTTCCAGCCCGCCGAGGTCGCCAAGATCGCGCTGGCCGTGTTCTTCGCCGGCTACCTCGTGGCGAACCGGGACAACCTCGCGTTCGCGGGCCCGAGGTTCCTCGGCATGCACCTGCCCAGGGCCCGGGACCTCGGCCCGATCCTCATCGCCTGGGGCGTCGGGATGGCCGTCCTCGTCCTGCAGCGCGACCTCGGCACCGCGGTGCTGTTCTTCGGGATGTTCGTGGCGCTCATGTACCTGGCGACGGAGCGCATCAGCTGGGTGATCCTCGGCGCGCTGCTCGCGATCGGCGGGGCGGTGCTGGCCGCCTCGCTCTTCCCGCACGTCGGGGCGCGCGTGGACGTCTGGCTCCACGCCCTGGACCCGGAGGTGTACTCCCGGAACCCGGGCGGCTCCGGCCAGCTCGTCCAAGGCCTCTTCGGTCTCGCGTCGGGCGGGCTCATGGGCTCGGGCTGGGGACTGGGCTACCCGCAGCTCGTGCCCTACGCCGAGTCCGACTTCATCATGGCCTCGCTCGGCGAGGAGCTCGGCCTCACCGGGCTCGTCGCCATCCTGCTCGTCTACCTCGTCGTCGTGCAGCGCGGCATGCGCGCGTCGATCGCCGTGCGCGACGGGTTCGGCAAGCTCCTCGCGGCCGGTCTCGCGTTCACGATGGCGCTTCAGGTGTTCGTCGTCGTCGGCGGCGTGACCCGGCTCATCCCGCTCACCGGCCTGACCACCCCGTTCCTCGCCCTCGGCGGGTCCTCCCTCGTGGCGAACTGGGTGATCGTCGCGCTCCTGCTGCGCGTCTCCGACGCCGGACGGCGGCCCGCGCCCGTCGTCGACCCGTCGTCCGTGGCGGCGCTCGGCACCGGCACCACCGCACCTTCCCCCGACGTGGCCCGCGCGCCCGCAGTCGTCGGCGCCTCGGGTGCGACCGCCTCGAGGGGCGGTGCCGCGGACCACGCAGGGGCGGGTGCCGGCCGCCCCACCGACGACGCGCCGACGAGCGTGGGCGGCACGCCGGTGCCCGACGCCGCCCCGGGGGCCCACGGACGGTCGCCGGCCCCGGACCGGCACCGCGACGCGGACGCGCCGTCCGGCTGGACCGCCACGGGTGACGCGTGGGACGAGGAGGACGGAAAGACCCTGGGCGACGCCCCGCGCTCGGGCTACCGGCCCGTGCCCGGCGAGCAGCGCCCGACGGCGGCCACGGCCGCCCGGGACGCCACGGCGGCCACGGACGCGGACCCCGGTGCCACCCTGCTCCCCGACGAGGAGCACGACGGGTACGGCGCGCACGACGCGCACGACGACCGACCCGGCCGCGGCGAGCAGGAGGGCAGGCGATGAACCCCCAGATCCGACGCCTCACCGTGGTGATCGCGCTGATGTTCCTCGCGCTCATGGTCTCGGCGACCACCGTCCAGTTCGCCCAGGCGGGCGACCTCAACGCGGACGGCCGCAACGTGCGCACCTTCTACCGGGAGTTCGGCCAGGACCGCGGGCCGATCGTCGTCGAGGGCACGCCCATCGTCACGTCGGAACCCGTCGACGACGCCTACAACTACCTGCGCCGCTACCAGCAGGGGCCGGCGTACGCCCACCTGACCGGGTACTTCTCGGTGGTGCACTCGTCGATGACGGGGCTGGAGCGGTCGGGCAACGAGGTCCTCAACGGCAACGACCCCGGCCTGCTCGTCGCCCGGCTCCAGGCCCTGATCACCGGTAACCAGCCGCGCGGCGGGGCCCTCGACCTGACGATCGATCCCGCGGTCCAGGCAGCCGCGATCGAGGGGCTCGGGGACCAGCGCGGCGCCGTCGTCGCGATCGACCCACGCACCGGCGCGATCCTCGCCATGTACTCCTCGCCGTCCTTCGACCCGAACCCCCTCGCGTCCCACGTGCGCGAGGAGGCCACCAGCGCCTACGACGAGCTGTCGAACGACCCCGACCGCCCGCTGCTCAACCGCGCGATCGGGGGCGACCAGTACGCACCCGGCTCGACCTTCAAGCTCGTCACCGCGGCCGCCATGGTGGAGAACGGCCTGACGGCGGACTCGGTCGTCGAGGCCCCCACCGAGTACCAGCTGCCGCAGACGCAGACGTTCATGCACAACCCCGGCGAGCGCGCGTGCGGCGACGGCTCGGGCAGCGCCACCCTGCGCCAGGCGCTCATCGAGAGCTGCAACACCCCGTTCGCGATCGGCGCGGTCGACCTCGGCACCGACGAGATCAACGAGCAGGCCGAGGAGTTCGGCTTCGGCCGCGCGCTCGAGGTCCCGCTGCCGGTCACGCCGTCGCGCTTCCCCGCGGACGCGACCCCGCCCGAGCTCGCCCAGTCGGCGATCGGACAGTTCTCGGTGCGCACGCACCCGCTCCAGATGGCGATGGTGGCGTCCGCGATCGCCAACGACGGCGTCCTCATGACCCCGTACCTGGTCGAGCGCACCCTCACCGCGGACCTCGAGGAGGTCGGCACCCACGACCCGGAGGTCTTCTCCGAGCCGATCTCCTCCCGCACGGCCGAGGAGATGACGTCGATGATGATCGACGTCGTCGAGCAGGGCTACGACACCCCGGGCGCGATCCCGGGGGTGAGCGTGGCCGGCAAGACCGGCTCCGCCGAGATCGACGCGAACACCCCGCCCCACGCCTGGTACACCGGCTTCGCGCCGGCGGACGACCCGCAGGTCGCGGTGGCCGTCATCGTCGAGAACGGCGGGAACGTCGGCTGGGGCGTCGGCGGGGCCCAGCTGGCCGCACCGATCGCGGCGTCCGTGATGGAGGCGGCGCTGCCATGACCACCCCCCGCGGGCACCCGCCCTCGCCCGGGCCCGACGACGTCGCCCGCACGGGCGCGCTGCCGGGCGCGCAGGCGTCCCGGCCGCCCGGCACCCCGCCGGAGGAGCCGGCCGGGCGCCTGGCTGCGGGCGACCTCGTCGTCGGCCGGTACGAGCTGACCGTGCACCTCAACACCGGCGGCTCGGGCGAGGTGTGGGTGGCCCGTGACCAGCGGCTCGGACGGCAGGTCGCCATCAAGTGCCTGCACCCGGACCTCGCCGCGCAGCCGCACTTCCTCGAGCGCTTCCGCAAGGAGTCCCAGAACACGGCGCGGCTGCGGCACGTCAACATCGCCGCGCTGCTGGACCACGGCCGCGCCGACGACGGCGGCGCGTACCTCACGCACGAGCTCGTCGTCGGCGACGACCTCGCCGACCTCCTCACCCGAGAGGGCACCCTCCCGCCGACGACGCTGATCCGGATCCTCGTCCAGGTCCTCGACGGGCTGCAGGCCGCCCACGCCGCCGGCGTCGTGCACCGGGACGTCAAGCCCGCCAACGTGCTCGTCTCCGCGCGCGGCACCGTGAAGATCACCGACTTCGGCATCTCCCGGGCCGTGGGCCAGGAGACGATGACGTCCGCCGGGATGGTCATGGGGACCCCCGAGTACCTGGCGCCCGAGCTGGCCCGCGGCGCCACGGCGGGGCCGGCGGCCGACCTGTACGCGGTCGGTGTCATCGCCGTCGAGGCGCTGACCGGCGAACGGCCGTTCGGCGGGGCGCGGCCGCTCGACGTTCTGCTGGCCCACGTCAACGACCCCGTGCCGGAGGTGTCCGGGGCACCGCCCGAGCTGGCCGCCGTCGTGCGCGACCTGCTGGCCAAGGACCCGGCCGGCCGACCGGCGTCGGCCTCGGCCGCGGCGGACCGGTTGCGCGACGCGCTGGAAAGTATCCGCAGACCACGACGGCCCGGCGGCGATCCCGTCGGTAGAGTGGACGGCACCGCGCCCGCCGCGGGAGACCGGGCGGAGACCGCGAAGGAGGACGGACGTGAGTGACGACGTGACCGACGAACCCCTCGTCCTGGCGGATCGGTACGAGCTCGGCGGCCTCATCGGACGCGGCGGGATGGCCGAGGTGCACGTCGGGCGGGACACCCGGCTCTCGCGCACGGTGGCGGTCAAGATGCTGCGCGCCGACCTCGCGCGCGACCCCTCGTTCCTCACCAGGTTCCGGCGGGAGGCCCAGTCCTCAGCCGGTCTCAATCACCCGGCGATCGTCTCCGTCTACGACACGGGCGAGCACGTCGAGGCGGCCGGCACGCCCGGCGAGCGTCGCATCCCGTTCATCGTCATGGAGTACGTCGAGGGCCACACGGTGCGCGACCTGCTCGGCGACGGCGACCCGGTGCCGATCAGCGAGGCCGTCGACATCGTCGTCGGCGTGCTCAACGCGCTCGAGTACAGCCACCGCGAGGGCATCGTCCACCGCGACATCAAGCCCGGCAACATCATGATCACGCCGACCGGTGACGTGAAGGTGATGGACTTCGGCATCGCCCGCGCGCTGTCGGACAACTCTGCGACGATGACCCAGCCGCACTCCGTGGTCGGCACCGCCCAGTACCTCTCCCCCGAGCAGGCGCGCGGCGAGGTCGTCGACACCCGGTCGGACCTCTACTCCACGGGCTGTCTGCTGTTCGAGCTCCTCACGGGCCGTCCCCCGTTCTCCGGCGACTCCGCCGTGGCGGTGGCCTACCAGCACGTCCGCGAGACCCCGCCGACGCCGTCCTCGATCGCCTCCGACATCCCCGAGAACCTCGACCGCGTCGTCATGCAGTCGCTCGCCAAGAACCGCGACGAGCGCTACGCCGACGCCGCCCACTTCCGCAGCGACCTGCTCGCCGCCTCCCGCGGCAGCGAGGTCAGCGCGCCGCCGACCACCGCGTGGGCGGCTGCCGGAGCGGGCGCCGCGGCGGCCGCCGCCGCGGGCTCCGCCACCCGGGTCGTCCCCAAGGCGTCGGTCCCGGCCGCCGCTCCCGGCGCCGGCGACCCCGAGCCCTACCGCCGTACACCCCAGCCCGTCGAGGACGAGCCGAAGCGGTCGTGGGCCTGGCTGTGGATCCTGCTCGCCGCCCTGCTCGTCGTCGGCGGCGTCGTCACCTACCTGCTCGTCACCGGCGACGGTCGCGGCGACGAGGAGACCACCCCGGCAGTGACGACGGTCGACGTGCCCGAGCTCGAGGGGCTCGACGAGGCGGCCATCACGGCCGAGCTCGACGAGGCCGAGCTCGTCCCCAACTTCCTCGACCCCGAGAGCTCGGACGACGTCGAGGAGGGCCTGTTCCTCAGCTCGACGCCGGAGCCCGGCACGTCCGTGGAGACGGGGAGCTCCGTCGACGTCGTCCTGTCCTCCGGGCCCGCCGAGGTGACCGTCCCGGACCTCGAGGGAATGGACCGGGCCGAGATCGTCGACGAGCTCGAGGAGGTCGAGCTCGAGGCGACGTTCGGTGAGCCCGAGAACGACGACACGATCGAGGAGGACCTGTTCCTCCGCTCGACCCCCGCACCGGGTGAGTCCGCCCCGCGCGGCAGCTCCGTCGAGATCATCCTGTCCGCCGGGCCCGGCGACGTCCTCGTTCCCGACGTCGCCGGCCGCAGCCAGGAGGAGGCCCGGCAGATCCTCCAGGACGCCGGTCTCAGCGTGGGCAACACCAACACGGTCGACGAGCCCGGGGCGGGCGCCGACCAGGCCCTGCGGACCGACCCCGCGACCGGCACCTCGGTGCCGCGCGACACCGAGGTGACGCTGTTCCTCGCATCCGGCAACGTCGATCTGCAGGACCTCACCGGCCTGCCGCGCGAGGAGGCCGAGTCGATCCTCGACTCCCTCGAACTGAGCTCGAACTTCACGGAGGAGTTCTCGGACGACGTGCCGGAGGGCGACGTCATCACGCAGTCGCACAGTGGGCTGATCCCCCAGGACACGCGGGTCGACGTGACGATCTCCCGCGGGCCCGAGGAGACCGAGGAACCCACGACCACCGAGCCGCCGCCGGAGCCCCCCACCGACGGGGACTGACCCGCAGCCTCCCCGCTCGCGCAGAGCGCGCGGGTGGGGGCCGCCGAGTGTGCGGTCGATACCCGGAGGCCGCGGGCCGCGCCCGCGCGGCCCGCCGTCGTCAGGCCCGGACGAGCGGGGCGAGCCCCTCGGCCGCGGCGACCGCGCCGGTCTGGCCGGCGAGCTCGAGCCAGTTGGCCAGCAGGCGGTGGCCGCCTCGGGTCATCACCGACTCGGGGTGGTACTGCACGCCGTGCAGCGGCAGCTCCCGGTGGGCGAGCCCCATCACCACGCCGCCGGGCGTGCGCGCCGTGACGACCAGCTCGTCCGGCACCGACTCCGGCACGACCGCCAACGAGTGGTACCTCGCCGCGGTGAACGGGCTGGCGAGCCCGGCGTGGACCCCGGTGCCGTCGTGCTCGACCTCGGAGGTGCGGCCGTGCATGAGCTCCGGCGCGTGCATGACGACCCCGCCGTAGAGCTCGGCGAGGACCTGGTGCCCGAGGCAGACCCCGAGCATCGGCACGCCCGTGCGAGCACAGTCCTCGACGATCTCGCCGGAGCGGCCGGCCTCCTTCGGGACGCCGGGCCCGGGCGAGACGAGGACGCCGTCGTACCCCGCGACGTCGAGCTCGGCGTCGTCGTTGCGCCGCACGGCGGTCCGGGCACCGAGGTGCTGGAGGTACCCGACGATCGTGTGCACGAAGCTGTCGTAGTTGTCCACGACGAGGATGCGGGCCACGTGTCACTCCACTGTCAGGTCGGCGCTGGGGAGCTGCGACTCTACCCACGGGAAGACCCACAGGAAGAGGGCGACCACGGCGAGGAGGAGCAGGGCCGTCATGAGCACCGCCCGGAACCACCGTGGGCCGGGCAGGGCACGGAACAACGCCGAGTACATCAGTCCTCCTCGAGGAGCTCGGCGGGCAGCCCGTCGGCGCGGTCGACCCAGTGGTCGAGCTCGGTGTAGGTGATCCACCGGTGGGTGGAGTAGTTGAACGGGTGGCAGGTCGTCAGGGTCATCAGGCGCTCGGTGGGCTCGGCACCGGGGTCCCCCGGCACGGGCGCGACGACCTCGACGTCCCAGGGGCGCACGATCTCGGAGCCCGTCACGCGGTAGACGTAGTAGGTGTCCGCCGTCTCGACGACGATCGGGTCGCCCGCGTCGAGGTCGGCGACCCGCCCGAGCGGCGAGCCGTGGGTCTGCCGGTGCCCGGCGGCCGCGAAGTTCCCCACCTCCCCGGGCATGGCCGTTCCCGGGTAGTGACCGAGGGCGCCGAAGTCCATCACGTCCATGCCGACGCCCTCGATCAGGGGCAGGCCGTGGTCGCTCCCCCACGACGGCACGTGGACGATCCCGAGCGCCTCCATCCCGTCGGGCAGGGTGAGCGCGGCGGGCGAGAACGGGGGCGGCTCGTCGGTCCGCGGGGCCCCGACCGCGGTCGGGGCCTCCCCGATGGCGTCGGCGATGGCAGCGACGGACTGCTCCTGGCGTGCGTGCCCCTCGAGGTCGGTCCACCACAGCTGCCACACGACGTACAGGCCGAGGAGCACGCCGGCCGTGAGCAGCAGCTCGCCGATCACGCCGACGGCGCCCCAGACGGGTGAGCGTCGGCGCCCCGGGCGACGGGACGAGCGCGCCTCGGTGTCCTCCGGGGGCGTCGGGTGCTGCCGGCCGTCGGCCAGGGCCGTCACGAGGACGCCTCGTCGCCCTCGGGCCCGCCGGCCCCGATCGGCTCGGCGAACCGCGTCGTCACCGACGACGACGGCGGGACGTCCAGCCGGTCGTGGACCGTGACCGCATAGCCGAGGCCGATGAGGTCGACCCACTGCCGGTAGATGTCGACCGCCTCGGAGCTCTCCAGCGCGGCGAGCAGCTCGTCGGTATCCCCGACGGCTCCGACGACGAACGGCGGCGAGTAGACGCGCGCACCGACGTAGAGCACGTTGCCGACGCACCGCACGGTCGTCGTGGGCAGGACGCGCTGCCCCTGGACGGTCAGGGCCTCGGCGCCACCCGCACGCAGTGCGTTGATGACGCCCTCCACGTCCTGCTGGTGGACCACGTAGTCGTCGGCGACCCGGTCCGCAGGCATGCCGGAGTCGGGCACGTCGGCGTCGTCGAGCGCGACCTCGATGCCGGGACCGCTCACGGCAGCGGTACCGGCCGCGACGCGCACCTCGTCCGGGGCGGCTCCGGGATCCTCCTCGTGCGGCTCGAGGTAGGGCTCGATCTGCTCGCGGAGCTCGGAGTTCTCGTCCTCGAGGGTCTCCAGGCGTGAGGTCTGCGCGCGGGCGAGCGAGACGAGGTCGGTCGCGGCACGCTCCGGGTCGTCCCCCGCGTCGCGGGCGTTGACGGCGATGACGAGCCCGGCGAGCACCCCGACCGCCGCCACGCGCAGGGAGGCCGGCGGGACCCGGAACCCGGCCATCTCGCCACCTCCCGACATCGCCGCTGCGCTCGAAGACTACGCTAGGCCGAGGTCGCGCCCCGTGCGCGCGCACCCACTTTCCGCACCGCCCCGACGGCGGACCACCACCTGGAGGACGACGTGCCCGTATCGAAGAGGCGCAAGCGCAAGGACGGCACCCCGGTCACCCGCACCAAGGAGCACGAGGAGGAGCTCGCCGCAGCGGCCGCCGCCGAGCCCAGCCCCACGTGGTGGGCACCGACGATGGTCACGCTCATGCTCCTCGGCCTCGTGGTCCTGCTCGTCACCTACCTGACCTCCGCCGCCTACCCGGTGCCCGGGATCGGCAACTGGAACCTCGCGATCGGCTTCGGGATCGCGATGCTGGGGTTCCTCATGACGCTGCGCTGGCGCTGAGAGGCGGTCCCCGACCACGCGACGGCGACCTGCCCGGGCCGCCGTCTCTCCACAGGGATACCCACAGGTGGGGAGGAATGACACGGGTGTCGTTCGCCGGCCTCGCGGGCGGACGACGACGAGAACCACAGCCATGTGATTCCCACAGGTTTCCCCACACCTGGGGACGAATGACAGCCGTGTAGTTCCACAGCTGTGAGCATGGGTGTGGACACGGCTGCGCCACGTGTGCCGCGATCGCCCCGCGGATGGACGGTCCTCGCGACCGGCCCGGGCTCGGTGGACCTTCACGGTCGGTCACGGGCTCGAGAGGGTCCGCGGTCGGCCCGGGCTCGAGAGGGTCCGCGGTCGGCCCGGGCTCGAGAGGGTCCGGGGTCAGCCCGCGCCGGACAGGTACACCGCGCACGTCGCGACGAGCGCGACGGCGACGCCTGTCGAGGAACCGATCGCAACCGCCGCGGGCCGCCTGCGCCACGTGGACCAGGCCAGGCCGAGCACGATGCCGACCACCATGCCGCCCAGGTGCGCCTCCCAGGAGATGTTCCAGCCGGGGACGAAGCCGATGGCGAGGTTGATGACGAGCAGCACGAGCAGCTGGTTCGTCTGCTGACCCAGGCTGCGCTGGATCGCGAGGACGGCGCCGAACAGACCCATGACGGCACCGGAGAAGCCGACCACACCGGTGACCCAGCCGGCGGAGTCGGGACCGCCGGACAGAAGCAGCACCGCGGTGGACCCGCCCAGCGCGGTGAGCACCATGAGCACGGCCAGGCGCCAGCGGCCGACGACCGGTTCGAGCGCCTGGCCGGCGATCCACAGCGCGTACATGTTGAACATCAGGTGGGCCAGCCCGCCGTGCAGCACGACGGTGGTGAGCATCCGCCACGGCTCGTGCTCGGTGACCGCCGGCCAGTAGATGAGGTCGCCCTGGAGGCCCGTCGCCCGCTGCAGGAGGTAGACGACGCCGAGCACGCCCATGACCGCGAAGGTCAGGTAGGGGGATCCGGCGCGCACGCGTATCCCGACGGGCCCGGCCCCGCGGGCGGCACCGGGCCTCGGGCGGTTGTCCGGGTGCGGCGGCCCGGGCACGAGGTGCGGCGGCGGCTGCTGCCCGGGCGCGACGTACGCGCCGTAGCGGGGCGCCGGCGCGTACTCGCCGCCGCGCTGTCCGCCACTGGCCCCGGGAGGGCTCCCGCCCCCGTAGGGGTCGTGCCCGGCGGGGCTCCCGGCCCCGGCGGGTGGGTTCCCGGCGGGCCCCGGGGAGGTCCCGGAGGGTTCGCCGGTCCCGCCCGGGCCGTCCGGCACGCGCGGGTCGCGCATGTCCTCGGGCCCGGGCGGGGTGGTCACTCGACGATCTCGACGGACTCGATGACGACGGGCTCGACGGGACGGTCGGCCGCGCCGGTGGGCACCGCGCCGATCGCGTCGACGACGCCGCGCGAGGCCTCGTCGGTCACCGTGCCGAAGATCGTGTGCTTGCCCTGGAGCCAGGTGGTGGGCTGGGTGGTGATGAAGAACTGGGACCCGTTGGTCCCCTGGCCGCCGCGCTTTCCGGCGTTCGCCATCGCGAGCACGTACGGCTCGGTGAAGCCCAGCTCGGGGTGGATCTCGTCGTCGAACGTGTAGCCCGGGCCGCCGCTGCCGGTGCCCTCGGGGCAACCGCCCTGGATCATGAAGTTCGGGATGACCCGGTGGAACGTCAGGCCGTCGTAGAACGGACGGGTGACCTTCTCGCCGGTCTCGGGGTCCGAGAACTCCTTGGTGCCGCGCGCGAGCTCGACGAAGTTCTTGACCGTCTTCGGCGCGTGGTTCGGGAAGAGCCGGATCGACACGTCGCCGTGGTTGGTGTGCAGGATGGCGTCCATACCCCGATCTTCGCACGCGTGGGGCCCCCGGCACCTCCCGGTCCCGGCGGGTCGCCGTTCACCTGGTGGGACGCCCGGCCCGTGCCGTGCGCCGCCGCTCACGTGGTGGGACGGCCCCGGCCCGCGCCGTGCGCCGCCGCTCACGTGGTGGGACGCACCATGCGGGCCGGGTCCGTCCCCCGTCTCCGGCGTTCTACTGGCAGCCCACGGCCTGATACGGAACTATGGGGGGTGGGGCGGAACGGCACCCGCCGCGAACGACGAGCAGGTCGGGTCCCGACCGCACGACCGCTACGAATGGAGAAACGCACATGTCGCGCAAGAACAAGCGCACGTCCACGACGGCGGAGAACGGGCAGGCCGATGTCGGCGCGAGGCTCGCCGACCTGGGCACCGCGCTCTCCGAGCAGGCCAAGATCAAGGGCGCCCGTGCGGCCGAGCTCGCGCAGGACGGCGTCGACTGGGCGGCCCCGCGCGTCCAGAAGGCCCTCGACGACGCACGGACCACCGCGGGTCCCTCGCTCGAGCAGGCCCGGAGCAAGGCCGAGTCCGGCTACGCCACGGCCCGCGACAAGGTGAAGGACGACTACGTCCCGCGGGTCCAGAAGGCCATGCACGACGCCGCCGAGGCGGCGAGGTCGGACGCACCGCTCACCGACCGGGCGAAGGACGCGACGAAGGCGGCACGCACCTCGCTCACCGAGAAGCCCGCCAAGAAGAAGGGCGGCGCAGGCAAGGCGCTCGGCTGGGTGCTCGTGGGCACCGCCGTCGCGGGCGCCGGCTACCTCGTGTGGCGCCGCACCCAGCCGGTCGACGACCCGTGGGCGGAGGAGTACTGGGACGACACCACGGTGTCGCGCCCGGCCGACTCCTCGGGCTCGCTCGGCGACAAGGCGAACGCGGCCAAGGACAAGGCGGCCGACCTCGCGGGCAAGGCCAAGGACGCCGCGTCGTCGGCGGCCGGCACCGTGAAGGACAAGGCGGCCGACCTCGCCGACCGCAGCGGCGACGACGCCCAGGTCAGCGACGCCACGGCAGCGCCGGACGACGCGGCCGCGGCCGACGTCCCGGTCGAGGCCGCCGGCACGGGTGTCTCCCCGGAGGACACCCCGGTCTACAACGACACGGCAGACCCGCAGGCGGGCAAGCCCCAGGCCTGATCCCGGTCTCATCGCGCCACCGACGACGGGGGCCGACCGTGCGGTCGGCCCCCGTCGTCGTGCCTGCCGCGCGACCGTGGTCATGCAGCCGTCGTCGGCCGTCGGCCGTCCTCCGGTAGGACCTCGGCGCCCGGGCGGGCGAGGCCTCAGGCCGCGCGTGCCCCTGCGATGACGTCCCTGAGGTCTGCGCGCTCGAGGCGTCGCCCGAACACCGGGCCGGAGGGCTCGAGCAGATGGGCGTCGGCCGCGGCGATCGGCAGCGGGTCGAACCCCGCGCGGTCGACGACGTCCGTGACCCGCCGCACGGCATCGGCGTCGTCCCCGGCGACGGCGAAGGCCCGCCGACCAGGCGCGCCGGTCGGACGGGCGTCGGCCAGCAGGTCCGCGTAGGCCGCATGGTTGAAGGTCTTGACGATCCGAGCCCCCGGGTGCGCGGCGGCGAGCGCGGCGGTCGTGTCGACCTCGTGCGCCGTGGCCGCGTCCGTGTCGTACCAGGAGTTCGTCGCGTCCACGACCACACCGCGGAACGCCTCGACATCCAGGTCGCGCGCCGACGCCATCGGTAGCGCGAGCACGACGACGTCGGCCCGGCGCGCCACCTCCTCGAGCTCGACGAGCTCCGCCTCCGGCAGGACGCTGCCGACGACGAGCGCCACGTGCGGGGCGTCGGGCCGGTCGGTGACGAGCAGGTGATAGCCCGCGTCCGCGAGCAGCCGGCCGATCGCCGTGCCGAGCCGGCCCGCTCCGACGATGCCGATGGTCTCAGTCATGCTGCGGGAACGTCCCGCGGCCCGCGCGCTATTCCGCACGCTGTGCCGCCGGGGCCCGCCGAGCGGCACCAGGGTGCGGAATAGTCGGCGTCCGGGCCGGGTTGCGCGGGTCATGACCATCGAGCTCGGCATCGACACCTTCGGCGACGTGACCTCCCGCGAGGACGGGACGCTGCTGAGCCACGCGCAGACCGTCCGCAACGTCGTCGAGGAGGGTGTGCTCGCCGACGAGGTCGGGCTGGACGCCATCGGCATCGGTGAGCACCATCGCGATGACTTCGCCGTGTCGTCGCCCGAGATGGTGCTCGCCGCGATCGCCGCCCGCACGACGCGCATCCAGCTGGCGTCCGCCGTGACGGTGCTCAGCTCGGACGACCCGGTGCGCGTGCACGAACGGTTCGCCACCCTCGACGCGCTCAGCTCCGGACGGGCGGAGGTCGTCCTCGGTCGAGGGTCCTTCACCGAGTCCTTCCCGCTGTTCGGGTTCAGGCTCGAGGACTACGAGGCCCTGTTCGAGGAGAAGCTCGAGGTCTTCTCGCGGCTGCGGACCTCGCAGCCCGTGACCTGGCGCGGGACCCACGTCCAGAACCTCGACCAGGTCACCGTCTACCCGCCCGTGGAGAACGGGATGCTGCGGGCGTGGGTGGCGGTCGGCGGGAGCCCGCAGTCGGTGGTCCGCGCGGCGCAGCACGACCTGCCGCTCATGCTGGCGATCATCGGCGGGCCGGTCCCCCGCTTCGCGCCGTTCGCCGACCTCTACCGGCGCGCGCTCGACCAGCTCGGCCGCGGTCCGCAGCCGGTCGGCTACCACTCCTACGGGCACGTCGCCGAGACGGACGAGCAGGCCCGCGAGGAGATCTACCCGCACTACGTCGAGCAGGTCGCGCGCATCGGTCGCGAGCGGGGCTGGAGCCCGCCCTCGCGCGCGTCGTTCGAGCACGAGGCCGAGCACGGCGCGATGGCGGTCGGCTCGCCGGAGACCGTGGCCCGCAAGATCGCCGAGGGCGTGCGTGCCCTGGGTGCGGACCGGTTCGACCTCAAGGTGAGCACCGGCCGGCTGCCCCACGAGAAGATCATGGCGAGCATCGAGCTGTACGGCACGAAGGTCGCGCCCATGGTGCGCGACATGCTCGCCTGAGCCCGGACGGCGGGCCCTCGCTACTGGACGGCGGCGCCGGTCTCGGCCGGGTCGATCGGGTCCGCGCAGTAGGAGAGCGGGCCGTCACCCTGGCCGTGGAAGTGGTGCTCCTCGCCGCCGACACCCAGGATCAGCAACCGCCCCTCGACGAGTGCCTGCGTGTAGGCCTGACCCGGGGTCGGGCAGCCGATCGAGCCGTCCGACCAGGTGACCTCCTCGAACGAGATCACCTCGATGTCGGCGGGCTCGCTGTCGGTGTCGGTCGCGAGGTCCTCGATCGCGGCCTCGACGTCGGGATCCTGGGCCGAGCCGTCCGAACCTCCGGCGTCACCCGATCCGCCCGGGTCGACGCTGTCCGACGGCGTCTCGTCCGCATCGTTGTCCGTCGGTGCCTCGCCGGTCGGTGCCTCGTCACCCGGGGTCTCGTCGCTCTCGGTCTCGTCCGACGGCTGTTCTGGCGCCGGTGCCTGGGTCGTCGGCTCGTCCGTGTCCTCGCTCCCGCCGTCACTGCACGCACCGAGCGTCAGGAGCGCGGCCGCCGCCACGGCGAGCACTCTGTGGTTCGTCCTCATCGTCGATCACCTCCGGTGGGTCCCACCGTAAGCGGCAGCACCGGTCCCTGCACGGGCCGAGGTACCCACCGGCCGCTGCTGGTCCCGGGCATTGCCCGATGGCGGACCTCGCCGGTCAGTCCCGTTCGCGAGCGACCGTCAGCAGGCAGGCGGAGTCCTCGAGCGCCCGCACGCCGTGCCGGACCGGTGGGATCTCGGCCATAGCGCCGGCCGCCAGCTCAACCTCGTCCTGCCCGGCATGGAGCACCACGCGTCCGCGCAGCACGTGGAGGGTCGCCTCCCCCGGACTGTCGTGCTCCTGGAGCTCCGTGCCCTCGAGGAGGACCATGAGGTGCTGACGCAGCCGGGAGGTCCGGTCCCCGACGACGGCGGTCGACGAGCGGCGCGCCCGTGCCTCGCGGGCGAGCTCCAGCTGCTCGTCGATCAGTGCGTCGAGGTCGATGCGGTCCATCTCGTCTCCCTGGTGTCGGTGTCCCCGACGTCGGGGACCTGTGGGCGCCCCCGGCGTCGGGGAGCTGTGGTGGTGGTGGACTCCGGCGGGGTTGTCACAGACCCCTGCGTCCGGCGCCGGGCGGGGCGCTCGCCACGAGCTCGGTGTCGACGCCCAGCCTGCCGACCCACTGGGCCCCGCCGGGCGCGCCGATCGGCTCGTCGCGGCCGGGCAGCGTGTCGTCGAAGAAGCCGGCGTTCTCCACGAGAAAGGGTTGCAGGGACCGGGGCAGGTCGTCCTCGTAGTAGATGGCCATGACCGGGCAGACCGGCTCGCACGCGCCGCAGTCGATGCACTCCTCGGGGTGGATGTAGAGCATCCGGTCGCCCTCGTAGATGCAGTCCACCGGGCACTCGTCGACGCACCCGCGGTCGAGCACGTCGATGCACGGCTGGGCGATCACGTACGTCATCCGACGACCCTAGTGAGGCCGACGGATACTCTCGAGGCATGTCGACAGGCGGATCGGAACGTCCACGGATCGTCGCGTCGACGTCAGCGCTCGGCCCCGAGGTCGGTGACCCGGGGGCCACCGGGGCGCTCTGGCACCTGACGGGCGACGAGCGGGGGCTCGACGCGAACGTCGTCCAGCTGCCGCCGGGCGGTCGGATCGACCGGCACGCCGGTCCGGCGCTCGACGTGCTGTGGCACGTCGTCGCCGGTGCCGGCAGGCTGCTCACCGACGGCGACGGCGACGGCGACGGGCTCAGGATCGGGCCCGGCGACGTCGTGCACCTCCCCCGCGGCACCGAGCGTGGAGTGGTGGCCGGCGAGGGAGGCCTCCGTTACCTCACCGTCCACGACCGCAAGCCGCCGCTCGGGCTCGGCCCGACGCGGAGCTGAGGACCCGGCAGGAGCCGGGGAGGCCGGCGGCACGGCTGCGCTCGGAACAGGACGGTCTGCCTCAGGTGCACTCGCACGAGAACGGGCCGGTCCGCGAGGGGCGTACTCCCCACCGTCACCGTCTCGTGCCGGCCGCAGGCGCCCTAGCCTCGTACGCGGTACGGCGAGGCTGACGACGCCCCGCTCATCGGACGCACACCGCGTCCGGGTCGACGAGCAGCAAGGTACTTCCATGACACTCGGATCCTCGGTCGGCATCGACGCCGACATCGATCCCATCACCGGCACGGACCATGACCAGTACGTCGCGGTGACGGTCGCCGACGGCGGCCACATCGTCGGTCTCGAGCTGGACCGCAACTGGCGCGTCGACATCGGTCCTGCAGGGCTCGAGCACTCGTTCGTCGAGGCGTACGGCGCAGCGATGACGGAGCTGACCGACGTGGTGCTCGCCCGGTCGTCCCAGATGTTCGACGCTTTCGAGGAGAACCTCGCCGGCGCACGCTCGGGCACGAGCCTGACCCCGATGAGCGAGGACGAACGGCACGAGGCGCTGAGGACGCTACGGGAGTCGGCCGCGGAGAGGGCCGGCTATGCCGAACGACTCACCCAGCTGAAGACGGAGGTCCGCAGCCACACCACCACGGACGGTCGACTGACCGTGGAGACCCGGGACGGTCTGCCGCTGGCCGTCCACGTGCACGACCGCTGGGGCGAGGGGCGGGACGCCACATGGTGCGCACGGGCGCTGTACGGCCTCATCGAGACGGCCCGGGCCGCGCAGGAGGCCGAGATGCAGCACCTCGCGGCCGAGTTCCCGGCGACCCACCGCCTGCTCGAGCTCTCGCAGAACCAGGAACGGTCCGCCGACCTCGGCCGGACCACCGCCGACGACGGGAAGGACCCCTCATGAACGTCATGGTCAACACCGACGACCTCCGGAAGGACGCCAAGATCTGGCGAGGGTTCGCCGACGACCCGTTCGGCACCACCGCCTCCGAGGTCGACGGATTCACGATCCCGGACTCGGCCTTCACGGAGATCGGCGTCCGTGCCGGCGTGCCGGCCGCCTACGAGACGCTGCGACAGCGCGTCAAGGACCTGACCGCCGAGGGCAAGAAGTCGTTCACGGAGATGGCCGACACGCTCGACGACGCCGCCGACATGTACGACGAGACGGACCGGGAGATGCACATCCAGTTCGAGCACGTCGACGTCGACGTGTGACGGCCGACGACCACCGACGACGATCTGCGAGAGGACCAGGACACATATGACAACAGCAGCTGAGGTCAGGGCAGCCTGGACGAGTGCGAGCGAGACGCTCAGGGAGGCCCGCGACCGCTGCCAGCCGACCATCGACTCGTGCCCCTTCGAGTACCGCCCGTACCCGGAGCGGCCAATCGCACCGACGAAGGAACAGATCGAAGAGCTCTTCCGGAAGATCGAGGAGCTCATGGAGATGCTCGGCGATCCTGACGCGATCCGCGACCTTGCCACCGACTGGCAGCAGTGGGGCACAGACATGGGGACGAACTCGGACGTCCTCGAGGCCGACTCGCTTCCGACCACACTGTCCTGGGGAGAGGGCGGGATCCCCTACCGTGCCGCGACCGAGACCAATCGGAACGCTGTCGGGACCACGCTCAAGGACACCGGCCACAAGATCCAGGAGGTCCTCGACGCGATCGCGGAGGACATCGACGACCTCCACCTGCAGATTCTCACCCTCGTCATCTCGCTCGGACTGACCGCCGGTGGCGTGGTCGTTGCCCTCATCGGCGTGGCGGGCGCCATCGTCGGAGTCGTCGCGGCGGCCCCGACCGGTGGACTGAGCCTGGCCGCCTCGATCATCGGGCTCGTGGCTGCGCTCGGCGGATTCGTCATGTCCGCGGCGGGCATCCTCAGTGCGGTTCCCACCGCGATCGAGATCGTCCGGACGGCGGAGTCCCTCGGCGCAGGTGCCAAGCAGGATCTTGAGGACGTCGACACGCACACCATCACCCCGTCCGAGCCCCTCAAGAACGGTGAGTGGCCGCAGGTGATCGGGACCGACGGATACCAGTAGCCTCCGCGCGCCCGGGACGCGCTCCTACGGTGTCGGCTCCCCCGGCACGTTGAGCGCCCACATCACGCCGAACCGGTCGAACATCTGCCCGTAGTGGTCGCCCCACGGGGCGAGCTCGAAGGGCATCTGGACCTCCCCGCCGGCCTCGAGCATCGCCGCACCCACGCGCTGCGCCTCCTCGACCGTGGCGAACGTCAGGAGGAACGAGTAGGCGGAGCCCCGGATCGGGTACTCGTCGTCGTCGACGGCGTCCGAGCCCGCCAGGACGCCCGCGTCCGTGGTGAGGACGGCGTGCGCGACGGCGTCGGGGGGCATGTCCATGCCCGGCATCGGCATGTCCCCGTAGGTGATGATCTCGAGCTCACCGCCGAACAGGTCGCGGTAGTGCTCGAACGCCTCGCGGGTCTGTCCCCGGAACGCGATGTAGGTGGCGATGCTCGTGACCATGGGTGATCTCCGTCGATCGGGCCGCTGACGGCGGACGCCGCCGGGGGAAGTGTGGCGGCTCCGGGCCTGGGGGCGCCACCCCCTGGGCGCGTCGCTCCTCCACCCGTCGATGACACCCCTCCCGCGACGAGCAGCACCTCGCTAGCCTGGTCCTGACGGTGGGGCGCACCGGCGGCCCCGGGGAGCCGACGAGAGGGCACGACCATGGACATCCGCTCGAACGCCGCGGCGGTCCGCGGGCCCGAGGACCGCTTCACCGGCGACGTGTGGCTGACCCCCATCACCACCGGTGACACGCCGTCGAAGGTGCACTCCGCCGTCGTGCGGTTCGCGCCCGGCGCACGCACCGCGTGGCACATGCACCCGGTGGGGCAGACGATCTACATCACCGAGGGCCTGTGTCTCGTCCAGGTGGCCCAGGGCCAGGTCCAGGTGTTCCGCGAGGGCGACGTGGTCCGGTTCCACGGCGGGCTGTGGCACTGGCACGGCGCCGGCCGGCACACGTTCATGAGCCACATCGCCGTCACCGACGGACCCGAGGAGGGGGCGGAGACCATGTGGGGCGCGCTCGTGGCCGACACGGACTACAACCAGCACTGAGCCGGGTCAGTCGCGTCGGACCAGCGCCCGGACGGTGACCGCCAGCCCGACCACGCACCACACGAGCAGCACCAGGAGGTCGCGGCCGCTCGCGTCGTAGGACTCGGAGAGCAGGCCGGCCCGGACGAGGTCCCCGGCCGGCTGGACCGGGAGCACGGCGTGCACGTCCTGGAACCACCCGGGCAGGCGCTCCGCGGGGAACGTGATCGGTGAGAAGAGCAGGACGAAGAACACGAGCACCTGGCTGATCACCTGGGCGAGCATCGGTGGGAGCACCACGGCGACCGCGTATCCCACGGCCGTCGCCGTCAGCGCGGTGAGCATCGAGGCCAGGACCAGCACGGGCCAGGCGATCGAGTAGTCGAGGTCGAAGCGCAGCTGCGCGACGACGACGGCGACGGCGACGCCCGGCAGCGCCACGAGCAGCCACACGACCAGGTCGGCCAGGAGGACGAGCACGCGTGGCACCGGCAGCGCCCGCTGGTAGGTGAATGTGCCGTTCGACTTCGCCTGCGCCACGCCCTGCGGCACGATGACGAGCCCGACGGTCAGCAGCAGGACGGTCGGTGCCCCGGTCGAGAGGAACGCCGCGGCACCGCCGTCGACGTCGGGGATCAGCAGACCGAACCCGATGATGATGCCGGCCGCGAGGAGCGCCTGGACGACGACGATGAGCGGCAGCATCGGCCCCATCTGTGCCAAGGTCCAGCGCAGCAGGGTGGTGAGGACGGTCCAGCTGCCGGTGCGCGGCGGGATCTCGGCAGGCCTGCCGGCGGGACGCTCGGTGAGGGCGGTGTCAGACATGGTGGTCCTCCGTGGTGGTCGCGGCGTCGGACGTGAGGGCGAGGTAGGCGTCCTCGAGCGTGACCGGTGCGAGCGAGTAGCCGTCGATCCGGTCCTCGTCGCGCAGCCCGGTCGCCCAGGCCACCGCACGCTCGGCGTCGCTCGCCCGGATCGTCAGCAGGAGCCGACGTCCGACGAGGACCCGCCGCGTGTAGGGGATCGCGGGAGCGGATCCTGTCGGGTCCGCACCGCCCGGGACGAGCGCGAGCTCGAGACGCAGGCTGGAGTCCTCGCTCCCGCGGATCCGTGCCGGCGTCCCGCTCCCGACCACGCGCCCGCGGTCGAGCACGACGAGCTCGTCGACCACCCGCTCGGCCTCGACCACGTTGTGGGTGACGAGCAGGACGCCGACCCCCTGGTCGCCGAACCGCCGGACCGTCTCCCAGAGACGTCGACGGCGGGAGGCGTCGACGTCGTTGGTGGGCTCGTCGAGGATGAGCAGCGGGACCGGCGCGACGGCGGCCATCGCGAAGGCCGTCAGTCGACGCACGCCTCCGGACAGCCCGGTGCCGTCGGTCGCGGTGCGCCGGGTGTACCACTCGTGGAGGTCGAGCTCGTCGGCGAGGGCGTCGGCCGCGGCCCGCGCCTCCCGCGGCGCCATCCCCCGCAGGCGTCCGGCGATCTCGATGGCGGAGCGCGGGCTCAGGCCGTCGAGCGGCGCCTGACCCTGGCCCTGGAGCGCGACGGCGCGGCGGGCCGTCGCGGGTTGCGCGACGGCGTCGACGCCCGCCACGCGGATCGTTCCTGCGTCGGGCCGCAGGAGCCCGACCACCTGGGAGACGAGGGTCGTCTTGCCCGCACCGTTGTGGCCGAGGAGGCCGACGACCTCGCCGGGACGGACGCGCAGGCTGACGGCGTCGTTCGCCACCACCTTCCCGAATCGCCTCGTGAGGTTGTCGAGCTCGAGCACGGCGTCGCTCATGGCTTCCTCCATGGGTCGAACACATTCACATACCGTCAGTATTGCGATACTTACGGTATCTACGTACCGTCGGTACGTCAATTAGGTTGGGCGCATGACGAGCGAGGAAGCGGCGGGCTCCGCGGGACGCAGGACGCGCGCGGCGCAGCAGGAGGCCACGCGGCACAACCTGGTCCTCTCGGCGCTCGCGAACTTCACCGAGGACGGTTACCACGGGGCGAGCCTGGACAAGATCGCCGCCGACGCCGGCTACTCCAAGGGCGCGGTCTACTCGAACTTCGCCGGCAAGGCCGAGCTGTTCCTCGCGGTCATGGACCACAACATCGCCTTCGCCGACGAGGCCGCGTGGGACCCGCTCGAGCACCCCGGCCGGCACGGCCTCGAGGACCCGCCCTCTCCCGCGGACCCGGCAGGCCGGCGCCGACCGGACGAGCCGGCGGCGGCCGAGGCGGTGCGGGCGTTCGGGCTGGCCACCCTGGAGTTCATCGGCGCGACGGCCCGCGACCCCGCGATGCGAGGGGCCATCTCCGAGCGGCTGGACCTCATGGTGACCATCTTCGATCGGTACGTCGCCGACCGGCGCCCGCCGCAGGAGGAGCTCACCACCGAGGAGGTCGCCACGCTGCTCACGGCGCTCGACCAGGGCGCGGCGGTCCTCGATCTCGGTGGTATCAGCATCGATCCCGCGGTCCTGCGCGAGGGACTGTCCCGGCTGATGGATCCGTGGGGATCGGGGACCTCCGACGGAACCGCCCGCGTGCAGCCGCCGCGCTCGCACGACGTCGCCGTCGTCAGCCGCCTCATCGCCGAGGTGCGGGAGGCCGAGGAGCGGCAGCGTGCGCACCGGGAAGGGGACGACGACCCGGGAGGCTCGGGCCGGGACGACGCGTGAGAGCGCCGGCCGACACCGGCCGGAGCCGCCCGGGTCGGCACCGGGCGGTAGCGTGCGCGCCATGACGACACGCGTCGCCCGGGACCGAGCTCGCCGGATCCGGTTCGACGCCCACCTGCTGGGGGGCTCCACGCTGAGCCCCACCGAGGTCGTCGACCGGGCCGTCGCCCTGCAGGGTCAGGACCTGCCCGCCGTGCTCCGGGCGATCGCGATCCGGTCCCGTCCGGGCACCACGCTCGACGACGTGCGGGCCGCGTTCGACGCGGGTGCGATCGTCCGCTCCTGGCCCATGCGCGGGACGCTCTTCGCGACGACGCCGGAGCACCTGGCCACCCTCCTGTCGCTCACGGCCGAACGGATCCAGCGGGCGGACGGTCCCCGCCGGGAGGCGCTCGGCCTCGACGCGCACGTGATGAGCGCGGCGCGGGAGGTCCTCCTCGACGCCCTGGCGGAACGTCCGCACACCCGCGCGGAGGTCCTCGAGATGTGGAACGCCGCGGGGATCGCCACCGAGTCGGGACGCGGGTACCACCTCATCGCCCACCTCGCGATCGACGGACACGCGCACTGGGGCGCGTTCACGGACGACGGTGCGGAGCAGCTGTTCACGCACTCCTCCACCGCTCCCTCCACCGGGAGTGCGGTCACGTCTTCGTCCGCGCTCGACGGGCCCGCCGACCGCGCCGATCCCGACCGAACGCTCGCCCGGATCCTGCGCGGCTACGTGGCGGCCCGCGGACCCGTCACCGCGGCCGACCTCGCCTGGTGGACGAAGCTCCCCAAGACCCACGTCCTGCGGGCAGCCACGCTGGTGGACGATCTCGTCGAGGTCGACGTCGCGGGCGCGACGGCCTGGGTCCTGGCCGAGATGCTCGACGGCGACCGCGACGGCGACGCTCGGACCGCCCGGCCGACGGGCCCCACCGGAGACGTCACGCTCGTCCCCGCGTTCGACGAGTGGCTGCTGGGATACCAGGACCGCTCGCTCGTCGCGAGCCCGGCCATGCTCGACGCCGTGGTCCCCGGCCGCAACGGGGTCTTCCGACCCACGATCCTCGTCGACGGCGTGGTCGTGGGCACGTGGCGGATCCCTGCGTCGCGCGGGTCGCGCCCCGCCGCGCCGGTCGTGGAGCTGGTCGAGCGCGTCCCGGCGCGCACGAGGAAGTCCGTCGACGCTGCGCTCTCCGCCTGGCCCCACCGGTAACCGCAGCGCCCGTCACGACCGGACGTGGGCGGAACGGTCGTGCACACCACCGCGGTCAGGCCCCCGGCGCGCGCAGCACGAGGACGACGGTCTGCTCGTCGTCGGACCATGGATCGTCGTCCGCGTCGTCCGCGTCGTCGGGCGCGAGCCCGGCGCAGGGAGCACGCTCGGGGAGCAGGCCGTGCGAGCGGCCGTGCTCGGCGGCCGGTTCTTCCTGGTCGCGGTGGAGCTCGACGAGAAGCACGCCGCCGGGGCCGAGCCACTGCGCGGCCTGCGTGACGAGTGCTCGCACGTGGTCGAGGCCGTCGGGGCCACCCAGCAGCGCCGCGTGCGGCTCGTGGTCGCGCGCCTCGTGCGGAAGGAGGTCGATCGCGTCGTCGGGGACGTAGGGCGGGACCGCGGCGACGACATCGACCCGGCCGCGCAGAGTCGCCGGGAGGCCCTGCAGGACGTCACCGCGTTGGATACCGGCGTCGGGTCCGAGGTTGGTCCGGGCGTGCTCGAGCGCGACGGGCGAAGAGTCCACGGCATGGATCTCTGCGGACGGCAGAGCCTCCCGTACGGCGCTGGCCACCGGTGCCACCCCGGAGAAGGCCTCGACGATCACGGGTGGACGGGCACAGGCCCGGGTGGACAGGACCTCTCGGGCAGCGTGCAGGGCTGCCGCGACGAGGCGGCGCGTGCGGCGGCGGGGGACGAAGACACCAGGGCCGACCGAGAGTCGCAGACCGCCGAACCGCACGTGGCCGACCACGTGCTCGAGCGGTTCACCGACGAGGCGTCGGGCCAGCATGCGATCGAGCTCTGCCGGGTGCTCCGCGCTGCCCCGCAGGATCTCGGCCTCCTCCTCGGCGAACACGGAGCCGGCGGTGCGCAGCGCGTCGACGACGGCGTCCCTCTCGCCCCGCAGCGCGGTCATCGGTGCATGGTGTCATCCCCGAGGGACAGGCTGGTGAGCGGACCGTCCGGTCACCGGCTGCTCTGCCGGCGGGACGTGGTGGAGCCACGGGGACTCGAACCCCGAACCCCCTGCTTGCAAAGCAGGTGCGCTACCAGTTGCGCCATGGCCCCTCGTGGCCGGTGGAACCGGCCGGCCGACTCGTCGTCGGGCCGTGCGACGAGACTACTCGTCGCGGATGCCGCCGGTCGGAACCGGCGGATGGTGCTCGGTCAGCCCTCGGTCGCCCCGGACTGCGGGTTGGGGCCGGGGCCCTCGGCGGGGTGGGGGTCGTCCGTGACCTCGGCCCAGATGGCCCGCTCCTCGCGGTCCTGCTGCACCTTGATCCAGACGGCGTACCCGGCCACCGCGGCCGCAAGAACGATCAGAACCTTCTTCATGGACGTCCTCCGGTGCCTCGAGCGTGGGTGGGACAGTGGGCCTGAATGGACTCGAACCATCGACCTCTTCCTTATCAGGGAAGCGCTCTAACCGACTGAGCTACAGGCCCGTGCCCGGCTGAGCGGGCTCGACACGCACGGCGCGCCGACGTGCGAGTTTAGCCCACTCCCCGGCCGCTACCCAACTCGTGAGGGACGCGCACGTGGTGAGTTCCCGCACGCTCGGCGACCGGGGGCGTCAGTCGTCTGTGAAGGTGACCGACAGGCCGCCGACCAGCGCCGCCACGAGGTTGTAGAGGAACGCCGCCAGCGCACCGAGCACGGTGAGCAGGAGGACGTCGAGCACCGCGATGATCGCGGCGAGAGACATCACGCGGTCGAACTCGAGCAGCTGCATGAGCTCGAGGAAGCTGGCCGATCCGATCGTGGCCAGGAGCTCCTCGATCTCCGAGAAGACGTACATCTGGTCGAGCACGAACCACACGGTGGCCACGGCGACCACGAGCATGATGCCCGCGGCGATCGACAGCAGGAACGACAGGCGCATCGCCGACCACGGGTCGATCCGGGCCAGCGTGAGACGCGCGGTGCGCGCCCCGGCGAACCGCCCGGCAGGCCGTCCTCCCCCTCCGGAGGCCCGGGCGGCGCCACCACCCGACCGGGCGGACGCCTGGTCCTCGGGCGGAGGTGGTGGAGTGGTGCGGGACCGGCCTCCGTCGCGGGTCGATGCCTCGCTCACGCGTTACCTCCGTCGTCGTCGGCGCCGTCCCCCGGCACCTGCTCGCCAGACGCTACCCGCTCGTCGGCCGCGTCCGGGGACGGTGTGCCGGCGCCGGCGCTCTCGCCCGCGGCCTCCTCGATACGCTCGACCTCCTCGGCGACCTCCCGCTCGGCGTTCTTCGCCACTGCGATGATCCGGTCCCCGTCGTCGACGCGGGCGAACGAGACGCCCTGGGTGTTGCGTCCGGTCAGGCGGACCTCGTCCACCCGGGAGCGCACCACCTTGCCGCCGGCCATGATGACGAGCACCTCGTCCTCGTCGGTGACGGTGAGCGTGGCCACCAGGTCGCCGCGCGCCTCGACGAGGTTGGCCACCTTGATGCCCAGCCCGCCACGGCCCTGGACGCGGTACTCGTCGACCTCGGTGCGCTTGGCGTAGCCGCCCTCGGTGACGACGAAGGCCTGGTCGCCCGGGTGGACGACCTCCATCGACAGCAGGTGGTCGCCGTCGCGGAATTTCATGCCCGTGACTCCGGACGTCGCGCGGCCGGTCGCCCGCAGCGCCTCGTCGGTGGCTGTGAAGCGCAGCGACTGGCCCTTCTTGGACACGAGCAGCACGTCGTCGCCCTCGTTCACCAGGCGCGCGGCGATCACCCGGTCGGGCTCGCCGTCGCCGTCCTCCCGCAGGTTGATGGCGATGAGGCCGCCCTGGCGGGCCGACTCGTAGTCGGACAGTCGGGTCTTCTTCACCAGGCCGCGCTCGGTGGCGAGGACGAGGTAGTCGGCAGCCTGGTAGTCGGCGATGTCGACCACCGACGCGATCGACTCCCCCGGCTGGAACGCCAGCAGGTTGGCGACGTGCTGACCCTTGGAGTCCCGTCCGCCCTCGGGCAGCTCGTAGCCCTTGGCGCGGTAGACCCGCCCGAGCGTGGTGAAGAACAGCTGCCAGTTGTGCGTGGACGTCACCCCGAAGTGCTCGACGACGTCGTCCTCCCGCAGCTGCGCCCCGCGCACGCCCTTGCCGCCGCGTCGCTGTGCCCGGTAGGAGTCGGTGCGGGTGCGCTTGACGTACCCGCCCCGCGTGATCGTCACGACCACGTCCTCCCGGGGGATGAGGTCCTCGACCGTCATCTCGCCGTCGAACGGGAGGATCGTCGTGCGGCGTTCGTCGCCGTAGCGCTCGACCGTGGCCGCCAGCTCCTCGGAGACGATCGTCCGCTGCCGCTCGGGTCGCGCGATGACGTCCTGCAGGTCCTCGATCTTCGCGGCCAGCGCGGCGTGCTCGTCGAGGATCTTCTGGCGCTCGAGGGCTGCGAGCCGGCGCAGCTGGAGGGCGAGGATCGCATCCGCCTGATCGGTGTCGATCTCGAGCAGCTCCATCAGGCCGGTGCGCGCGTCGTCCGCGGTTGGCGAGCGACGGATGAGCGCGATGACCTCGTCGAGCGCGTCGAGCGCCTTGAGGTAGCCGGTGAGGATGTGCATGCGCTTCTGCGCCTCGCCGAGCTCGTACTGCGCGCGACGCCGCACGACCTCCAGCTGGTGGGTCACCCAGTGGCGCACGAACCCGTCGAGGGACAGCGTGCGGGGCACGCCGTCGACGAGGGCGAGCATGTTCGCCGGGAAGTTCGTCTGCAGCTGCGTGTGCTTGTAGAGGTTGTTGAGGACGACCTTCGCGACGGCGTCGCGCTTGAGGACCACGACGAGCCGCGTGCCGGTGCGCGAGGAGGTCTCGTCGCGCACGTCGGCGATGCCGGGGGCGCGGCCGTCGCTGACCGACTCGGCGATCTTCTCCAGCAGCCGGTCGGGGTTGACCTGGTAGGGCAGCTCGGTGGCGACGAGGCACGTGCGGCCGTCGAGCTCCTCGACCTCGACGACGGCACGCTGGACGATCGAGCCGCGGCCCGTGCGGTAGGCCTCCTCGATGCCGCGCGTGCCGAGGATCGTGGCGCCGGTCGGGAAGTCCGGGCCCTTGATGCGCTGCATGAGCTCGCCGAGGAGCTGCTCCTTGGAGGCCTCCGGGTTCTCCAGGTACCACTGGATGCCGGCCGCGACCTCGCGCATGTTGTGCGGCGGGATGCGGGTGGCCATGCCGACGGCGATGCCCTCGGAGCCGTTGACGAGCAGGTTGGGGTACCGGGCCGGCAGGACGACCGGTTCGGAGTCCCGGCCGTCGTAGTTCGCCTGGAAGTCGACGGTGTCCGAGGTGATGTCGCGGACCATCTCCATGGCCAGCGGCGCCATGCGCACCTCGGTGTACCGGTGGGCGGCCGCACCCTGGTCACCGGGCGAGCCGAAGTTCCCCTGGCCGGCGGCGAGCGGGTAGCGCATGGTCCACGACTGGACGAGGCGGACGAGCGTGTCGTAGATGGCGCCGTCACCGTGCGGGTGGAACGTCCCCATGACGTCTCCGACGACGCGCGTGGACTTGCTGAACGCGGACTCGGGACGGTAGCCGCCGTTGTACATGGCGTAGATCACCCGGCGGTGGACCGGCTTGAGGCCGTCGCGCACGTCGGGCAGGGCGCGCCCGACGATGACGCTCATCGCGTAGTCGAGGTACGAGCGCTGCATCTCGTCCTGCAGGTCGACCTGCGTCACGCCGGAATGCTCGGGTGTCTCGCTCACTGGTGTCCTTCGGTCGGCTGGTGTGCCAGAGGGTGGCGGGCCGCGACGGCGGTGCGCGGCCGTGTGCCGGGGCCCGCCCGGTGGTGGGCGGGCCCGCGGCGGTTCAGATGTCGAGGAAGCGGACGTCGTGGGCGTTGCGCTGGATGAACCCGCGGCGCTGCTCCACGTCCTCCCCCATGAGGATCGCGAAGATCTCGTCGGCGGCCGCGGCCTCCCCCAGGGTGATCTGCTTGAGGGTGCGGGTGTCCGGGTTCATCGTGGTCTCCCACAGCTCGGAGTCGTTCATCTCGCCGAGACCCTTGTACCTCTGGATCGGCCCGTCCTTCTCCTTGGGCAGGCGCTTGCCGTTGGCCAGGCCGTCGGCCACCACGGCGTCGCGCTCCTTGTCCGAGTACACGTACTCGTGCGCGGCGTTCGTCCACTTGATGCGGAACAGGGGCGGCTGCGCGAGGTAGATGTGCCCGCCCTCGAGCAGGGGGCGCATGTAGCGGAACACGAGGGTGAGCAGGAGGGTCGCGATGTGCTGGCCGTCGACGTCGGCGTCGGCCATGAGGACGATCTTGTGGTACCGCAGCTTGTCGAGGTCGAACTCCTCGCCGACCCCGACCCCGAACGCGGTGATGAGGTTGCGGATCGTCTCCGAGCCCAGGGCCCGGTCGAGGCGCGCCTTCTCGACGTTGAGGATCTTGCCGCGGATCGGCATGATCGCCTGTATCCTGGGGTCCCGGCCGCCGACCGCGGACCCGCCCGCCGAGTCACCCTCGACGATGAAGATCTCGCACTCGCGCGGGTCCTTGCTCGAGCAGTCCTTCAGCTTGCCCGGCATGGAGGCCGACTCCAGGACCGTCTTGCGGCGGGTGGCCTCCCGCGCCTTGCGCGCGGCGACGCGTGCGGCCGCGGCCGACTGGGCCTTGCGGATGACGTCCCGGCCCTCGTTGGGGTGCTGGTCGAGCCAGTCCGTGACCTGGGAGTACACCTGGGACTGCACGTAGGTGCGGGCCTCGGTGTTGCCGAGCTTGGTCTTCGTCTGCCCCTCGAACTGGGGCTCGCCGAGCTTGATCGAGATGACGGCGGTCAGCCCCTCCCGTACGTCGTCGCCCGTGAGGTTGTCGTCCTTGTCCTTCAGCAGCCCGTGGTCGCGCGCATACTTGTTGACGACCGACGTCATCGCGGACCGGAAGCCCTCCTCGTGGGTACCGCCCTCGGTGGTGTTGATCGTGTTGGCGTAGGTGTGGACGGACTCGCTGTAGCCGCTCGTCCACTGCATCGCGAGCTCGAGGGAGATCCGCTTCTCGCGGTCCTCGGACTCGAAGGCGATGACCTCGGGATGCACGACGTCGACCCGCTTGGCCGAGTTGAGGTGCTTGACGTAGTCGACCAGGCCGTCGTCGTACCGGTACGTGATCGTGCGGAAGCCGGGGACCGGGTCGTCGGCCGTGCCCTCGTCGTCGCCCGTGACCTCGTCCCCGGAGTCGACCGCCTCGGGGCGCTCGTCGGTCAGGGTGAGCTGCAGGCCCTTGTTGAGGAAGGCGTACTGCTGGAGCCGCGAGCGCAGCGTCTCGTAGTCGTGGTCGACGGTCTCGAAGATGTCGGCGTTGGGCCAGTACCTGACGGTGGTCCCGCTGGCGTCGGTCGCCTCGCCCTTCTCGAGCGGGCCGGTCGGCACCCCGTCGACGAACGACATCCGCCAGACGGAACCGTCCCTGCGCACCTCGACCTCGAGCCGGTGGGAGAGCGCGTTGACGACCGAGACGCCGACGCCGTGCAGCCCGCCCGAGACGGCGTACCCGCCGCCGCCGAACTTGCCGCCGGCGTGCAGCACCGTCAGGACGACCTCGACGGCGGGCTTGCCCTCGGTCGGGTGCAGGTCGACCGGGATGCCTCGCCCGTCGTCGACCACCGTCACCGACCCGTCGCCACCCAGGGTGACGGCGATGTTGCCGGCGTGACCGGCCAGGGCCTCGTCCACCGAGTTGTCGACGACCTCGTAGACGAGATGGTGCAGCCCGCGGGGCCCGGTGGAGCCGATGTACATACCCGGTCGCTTGCGGACGGCCTCCAGACCCTCGAGGACCTGGATGTTCTGGGCCCCGTACTGCCCGCCGGAGCCCGTGGCACCGGTGCTCGCGTCCGGTGCGGGGCCGGGCGTCGACGGGGCGCCTGGTGCAGCTGCGTCCGTCCCGTCTAAGGCGTGCTCGGGGGAGGTTGCGCTGCGATCTGCTGCCACGGTCGACGGTTCTCCTCGGCTCTCGGGCGACGACGGGGAGGCTGACCGCCCCCTCGTCGCCACGTGTCCGGCCCCGGGGCGCGATGCCCCGGACTGCGCCGGACGGGTCGTGAGATTCTACCGTGGACAGCCCTTCCCGCCCAATCATCCACAGGCTGTGTCCACAGCCTGTGGGGTGGTGTCACCCACGTGCGATCCGCGGCGTGCTGCCCGACGTCAGCCGTAGGTGTCCCGGGGCCCTCGACCCCCGCGGACGGCGAACCGCCCGTGCTTCCAGCTGGGTCCGCCGGGGCCCAGGACGGTGATCGAGGAGACGGTGCCGGCGCCCGTCTCCTCCTCGATGCGGCGCTCGAGCTGGGGAAGCAGGAGCCGCACCTGGGTCGCCCACGCCGTCGAGGAGGTGCGCAGCACGAGCTCGCCGTCGGCGAAGGTCTCGACGGCGCAGTGGTCGGCGACCTGGTCACCGACGATCTCGCGCCAGCGCGAGACCACCGAGGCCAGGGACAGCTCGCGGCCCCAGCCCCGCCGCCGCACGAGCTGCGCACCGATCCGGCCCAACGGCTGCGGGTCTCGCCTCGACGGCGACGAGCCCGACCCGGCCCAGCCGAGGCCCGGGCCCGGCCGCCACGGCGAGCGGCGCCGTCCGGGGGTCCCGTCCGCGGCGTCGTCCTGGCCCCCTGCGCCGCTGACTGCGCTGCCCCCGGGGACGATGTCCTCCCCGGCGTCGTCGAGCGCGTCCGTGTCCTCCCGGCTCCTGATGTGCCGGGGCGCCGGCGTGGTGCGCAGCCCCTTGTCCCAGGCGGCGGCGCGCGCACGGGCGAGCACCGCGTGGGCGAGCGCGTCCGGCGAGGCGGGCGGGTCGTCGTCGAGCTCGTCGTCGTTCGTCATCGGGCCCCTCGCACGGTCGCGGTCCCGTCCGCGACGTCGATCCGCGTACCCCCCAGCTCCCCCGGCACGTCCTCGTCGACGGCAACCGTGAGCAGCACCTGCTCGGCCTCGGCGACCATGCCGGCGAGGCGGCTGCGCCGGCGCGAGTCGAGCTCGGCGAAGACGTCGTCGAGGACGAGGACCGGGTCTCCCCCACCACTCTCCCGGGCGGCGTCGCGCAGCACCCGCCAGGCGCCGAGCCGCAGCGCGAGGGCGTAGGACCACGACTCGCCGTGGCTGGCATACCCGCGTGCCGGCAACGGGCCCAGGGCCAGCGCGAGGTCGTCCCGGTGCGGACCGACGAGACACACGCCCCGCTCGACCTCCTTCGGGCGGGCCTCCTCCAGCGCGGCGAGCAGCCGGTCGGCGACGGCCGTCCGGTCCGTGAGGCCCTCCTCGACGTCCTCGGCGCCGCGCCGCGCCAGGCGTCCGGCGTCGTCGTCGATCGTCTCGGGTCCCGTGACACCGGCGAGCACGGCGGCGTCCGGCTCCGGCCCGCCCTCGGCGCCGACGAGCGAGTACCGGCCGTCGATGCGGGCCTCGCCCTGTCCACCGGAGACGTCCCCGTAGGCAGCGGCCACGTGCGGTCGCAGGCGCGCGACGAGATCGGCACGAGCCGCGACGATCTCCGCCCCCGCTTCCGCGAGCTGGGCGTCCCACACGTCCAGGGTCGACAGGTCGACGCTCCTCCCCGCGCGCGCCGCGGCGCCGGCCGACTTCAGCAGCGCGACCCGCTGCCGCAGGACGCGCTCGTAGCGCTGGCGCACCTCCGACAGGCGGGGCCGCAGCTGGACGAGGAGGTCGTCGAGGAACCGGCGCCGACCGGACGGGTCGCCGCGCACGAGCTCGAGGTCCTCCGGGGCGAAGACGACGAGGCGCAGGTGCCCGAGCAGGTCGCGCGGCCGGGCGGGGTGACGATCGAGCCGGGCGCGGTTGGCCCGGCCCGCGATGATCTCGACCTCGAGGAGCGTGTCCCGTTCGTCGTCGCGCACCTTGGCACGGACCACGGCGCCGGGCGTCCCGCGGCGCACGAGCGCCGTGTCCGCGGCGACCCGGTGGGAGCTGAACGTGGCCAGGTAGCCCACCGCCTCGACGATGTTCGTCTTGCCCTGGCCGTTCGGGCCGACGAACGCAGTGACACCCGGCTGAAGGGTGAGCACGAGCTCGCGGTAGGAGCGGAAGTCGCTCAGCGCGAGGTCCGTGACCCGCACCTAGCTCGCCGCGGGACCCACCGGGGGCTCACCGGCAGGGTCCTCGGCGGGCCTGGTGGCGTGCGCACCGAACTGGTTGCGCATGGCCGCGACCATCCGCATCGCCGGGGAATCCTCCTGGCGCGAGGTGAACCGGGCGAACAGCGACGCCGAGATCGCCGGGACCGGGACCGCGGCGTCGATGGCCGCGTCGATCGTCCACCGCCCCTCGCCGGAGTCCTCCACGTATCCGCGGATGGCGTCGAGGTCGGGGTCGTCCTCCAGGGCGAGCACCATGAGATCCAGCAGCCAGGAACGCACCACGGTGCCGCGGCGCCAGGCGTTGAGCACCGCACCGGGGTCGTCGACGAGGTCCTCGTGGGCGTGCATGAGCTCGTAGCCCTCGGCGTAGGCCTGCATGAGGCCGTACTCGATGCCGTTGTGCACCATCTTCGTGAAGTGGCCGGCGCCGACCGGTCCGGCGTGCACGAAGCCCTCCTCACGCGGACCCTCGGGGCGCAGCGCCTCGTAGATCGGCATGAGCCGCTCGACGTCCTCCGTCGAGCCGCCCACCATGAGTCCGTAGCCGACGTCCTTGCCCCAGACGCCGCCCGAGACGCCGGTGTCGACGTAGTGGATGCCGCGCTCGGCCAGCCTCGCGGCGTTCGCACGGTCCTCCTCGAAGTGGGAGTTGCCGCCCTCGACGACGAGATCACCCTCGGACAGCACCTCGGACAGCTCGTCGAGGGTCGCCCGCGTCGGGTCGCCCGCGGGGACCATCACCCACACGGCCCGAGGGGCCGGCAGCGCATCGACGAGCGCGGCGAGCGAGTCGACGTCGGACAGCGCCGGGTCCTGGTCGTACCCGATGACGGTGTGCCCCGCCGCGCGGAGCCGCTCGGCCATGTTGCCGCCCATGCGGCCCATGCCGATCATCCCGAGGTGCATGGCTACTCCTTGACCGGCCGGCTGCTCAGCCGGCGAAGCGGATGGGCATCAGCAGGTAGCGGAACTCGCTCGAGTCCTCGCCGTCGGGCTCGTCCTGGCCCGTGAGCGTGGCCGGCTTCGACGGATGCGTGAAGGACAGTCGGGCCAGCGGTCGCGTGAGCGCGCCCAGCCCGTCCAGCAGGTAGACCGGGTTGAACGCCGTGGTGATCGGTTCGCCGACCAGCGTCGCCTCGAGCGCCTCGGACGCCTGCGCGTCGTCGCCCTGACCGGCCTCGAGCACGACCTGTCCCTCGGTGAACGAGAGCCGGATCGGGGTGTTGCGCTCCGCGACGAGGCTCACGCGCTTCGCGGCGGCGATGAGCTCGGCCGCGTCGACCACGGCGTGGGTGGGCGTCTCGTCGGGGAACAGGCGGCGCACGGGCGGGTAGTCACCGTCGACCAGCAGCGAGGTGGTCCGCCTGCCGCCGGCCTCGAACCCGATCAGCGAGCCGGCGCCGGAGGTGTCCAGGTCGACCTCGACCGCACCGGCCGAGGTGAGGGACTTCGCGACGTCGGAGAGCGTGCGGGCCCGCACCAGCGCGACGGCGGAGACGTCGTCGCCGGCCGGGTGCCACGGCAGCTCACGCATCGCGAGCCGGTACCGGTCGGTGGCGAGCAGGGTGATGGAGTCGCCCTCGATCTCGACACGCACGCCGGTCAGCAGCGGCAGCGTCTCGTCGCGGGAGGCGGCGGTGGTCACCTGGGCGACGGCCTGCGCGAGGACGTCGGCGTCGATGGTGCCGGCCTTGTCCGGCATGGCCGGGAGCGCCGGGTACTCCTCGACGGGCATGGAGGTCAGCGTGAAGCGCGAGGCGCCGCAGGTCAGGGTCACCCGGGTGCCGTCGACCTCGACGTCGACCGGCCGCGCGGGAAGGGCGCGGCAGATGTCCGCGAGCAGGCGTCCGACGACCAGCACCGTGCCCGCCGTCTCGACCTCGGCCTCGACGACGGAGCGCGCCGAGATCTCGTAGTCGAACGTCGCAAGCGTCAGCTGGCCGTCGGCGGCCTCGATGCGCACGCCGGCCAGGACGGGGACGGGAGGACGCGCCGGCAGCGAGCGCGCCGTCCAGGACACGGCCTCGGCCAGGACGTCGCGGTCAACCCTGAACTTCACGGTAGATCACTTTCTCTCAAGACTTCCGCGCTCTCCATGGACGGGGTGCGGCGCACGGCACACCTTACGTGCTCGAGCGCGTGCAGCGGTCGGCGGGAGGAGCTCTCCGGGAACGGGACGGTCGTCGTGGGTCGGGCAGGGGCACCTGGGCATGGGCTGATGAACCACAAAGTCCGAGATCTAGGGTTCGTCATCGTCATAGCACCTGTGGATCCTGGGGATTCTCGTCGTCGGGCCAGGTCAGAGGCTTGTCATTCATGTGGATCGTCCTGCGGAGGACGTCGTGGACGAATGACACGGTCCGTGGATGTCATTCGTCCGTCCACGGAGCGCGGTCGGTCGTCCCCAGCTCGTCCACGATCGTGACCGCGGTCGTCCACCGACGAACCACAGACCGGTCCACACCGTCCGTGAGCGCACGACCGAGGCCGAGGTCACCCTTCGCGCGCCCGGTTCTTGATGCGGGCCGTGAGCTCGGAGACCTGGTTGTAGACCTGGCGCTTCTCCGCCATGAGGTCCTTGATCTTGCGGTTCGCGTGCATGACCGTCGTGTGGTCGCGGCCGCCGAACAGCTGCCCGATCTTCGGCAGCGACAGCGGGGTGAGCTCGCGGCAGAGGTACATGGCGATCTGGCGGGCGGTGACCAGGACGCGGGAGCGGTCCGCCGACGTGAGGGCGTCCAGCGAGATCGAGAAGTAGTCCGCCGTCTGCGCCATGATCAGGCTCGGCGTGATCTCCTCGCTCTCCGGGTCCGTGATGATGTCCTTGAGGACCATCTCGGCGAGCGGCCGGTCGACGTGCTGCCGGTTGAGGTTGGCGAAGGCCGTCACCCGGATGAGCGCGCCCTCGAGCTCGCGGATGTTGGTCGAGATGCGCGAGGCGATGTACTCCAGGACCTCCGGCGCGGCGTCGAGCCGGTCGTTCTCGGCCTTCTTGCGAAGGATGGCGATCCGGGTCTCGAGGTCGGGCGGCTGGACGTCGGTGAGCAGACCCCACTCGAAGCGGGACACGAGCCGCTGCTCGAAGCCGCTCAGCTGCTTCGGAGCGACGTCCGAGGTGATGACCACCTGCTTGGAGTCGTTGTGCAGCGTGTTGAACGTGTGGAAGAACTCCTCGACCGTCTGCTCCTTGCCGCCGAGGAACTGGATGTCGTCGATGAGCAGGACGTCGACGTTGCGGTACCGGCGCTGGAACGACTCCGCCTTGTCGTCCCGGATGGAGTTGATGAAGTCGTTGGTGAACTCCTCGGAGTTCACGTACCTCACCCGGATCCCCGGGTAGAGGTTGCGCGCGTAGTGGCCGATCGAGTGCAGGAGGTGGGTCTTGCCCAGGCCCGAGCCGCCGTAGATGAACAGCGGGTTGTAGGCCTTCGCCGGCGACTCCGCGACGGCGGTCGCCGCGGCGTGGGCGAACCGGTTGGACGACCCGGACACGAACGTCTCGAAGGTGAACTTCGGGTTGAGCCGGGAGGCCTGGTCACCGTTGTCCTCGACCGACGACGTGCCGCGGCTCTGCGACGAACGGTCGGGCGCGCTGCGGGCGGGCGTCTCCTCGGGCGCCGGGGCCGTCCCGGTGGACGGCGGGCGAGCAGGGGTCGCCGCGCTCGGTGGGACGGGGAGCTCGGTGACCACGGGGCGTTGCGGCGTCGGCTCGTCGAGCAAGGAGGGGTCGACGGTCACCGCGAACCGCACCTTGCTGCCGTGGACCCGGGACATCGCGGCGACGATCTGCTCGCGCGCCTGCATCTCGAGGTAGTCCTTGGCGAGGTCGGACCCGACGGCGAGCAGCAGCGTGTCGTCGATGATCCCCAGCGCGCGCGCCTGACGGACGAAGGCCAGCTGGGCCGGGCGGATGTCCCCGCTGTCCGAGAGCTGAGAGACCGCGAGCTGCCATGCCTCGGCGATGGATGTCGCCACGCCCACCCCACTCCTTGCGCGCCTGTCGCCCGACCGGTGCCGGGCGGGTCCCTTACTGTGTCACGGAACGGCCACATCCACATACTTGTCCACAGTTGTGCGCATCTGCCCCCGGCCCGGCGGCCGCACTCTCGTGCGGTTCGTGCGCTCCGGCCACCTGCCGCTCGGACGCATCGGTGGATGACGACGTTCCACAGGTCACGCCCGTCCGCCGTTGACCACGATGCGGCGACGCCCGTAACCTGAGGCGTCCACTGCTGTGGACACCACTCATTCCTGGGCCCGTGGTCGGGCCCGTGCGCGCGCCTGTCCCAGGCCTGTGCGCGGGGGTCGGATCCTCCAGGGCCAGTCAGTTTCTCGAGCAACGTCAGGGGTAGAGCCGTGAGCAAGCGGACTTTCCAGCCGAACAACCGCCGCCGGTCGAAGGTGCACGGCTTCCGTCTGCGGATGCGCACCCGCGCGGGCCGCGCCATCCTCTCGGCGCGCCGTTCCAAGGGTCGCGCGAAGCTCTCCGCCTGAGCCGTGCTCCCGGCGCACCACCGGATGCGCCGCGGGCAGGACTTCACCGCGACCGTCCGGAAGGGCGTGCGGGCCGGCACCGACCGGCTCGTCGTCCATAGACGGCCGACCGCCGACGAGGACGCAGTCCTCGTCGGCTTCGTCGTCTCCAAGGGTGTGGGCGGCGCGGTCGTGCGCACCAGGGTCAAGAGGAGGCTGCGCCACCTGATGTCGGAGCGTCTGGCCTCGATCGAGCGCGGCACGCACGTGGTCGTGCGGGCGCTCCCGCGGGCCGCGCAGGCGACCTCCGCGCAGCTCGGCGCCGACCTGGACCGGGCGCTCAGGTCGACCGCACGCAAGCTGGAGCGGCGGCGTCCCCCGGCAGCGTCGCGCGGGTCCGAGTCGTCTGCGCCGCGCGCGTCCGCGGCGCCGTCGCCGGCGACCGATGGATGAGTCCGCCGGGCGGCGGATCGGACCGCTGACCTGGCTGCTGCTCAAGCTGGTGCGGGGTTATCAGCTGGTCGTGTCCCCCTGGTTTCCGCCCACGTGCCGGTACTACCCCTCGTGCTCGGCGTTCGCCGTCGGGGCCCTGCGCACGCACGGAGCGGGCAAAGGACTGCTGCTCGCGGTGTGGCGTGTGCTGCGGTGCAATCCCTGGTCGAAGGGCGGGGTGGACCACGTGCCGGAGCGCGGGGCCTGGGTGGGACGGCGGGTCCCCCTGCCTGATCCGACGGAGCCAGGTCCGACGCAGCCCGGTCCGGCGAGTGCGGGTGAGGAGACTCACCACACCCCGGAGGGTGCCCCCGAGCACCCGATGACGACCGGCACCGCCGGTGCGTCTACCCTCAGGGAGACCGAACGAGGGGCGGGCGACAGCTCGCCGCAGGACCACAGGGAGCAACCGAGCTGATGGGCTTCTTCGACACCATTCTCGCGCCGATCAGGTGGGCGGTTGCCTGGGTGATGGTGCTCATCCACGACGGCGCCGTCGCCATCGGTCTGCCCGAGGGCCCCGGGTGGGCCTGGATCATCTCGATCGTCGGCCTCACGGTCGTGGTCCGCATTCTCATCATCCCGCTGTTCTTCCGGCAGATCCGCGCCTCGCGGGCGATGCAGCTCGTGCAGCCGGAGCTGAAGAAGCTGCAGGACAAGTATAAGAACAAGAAGGACCCGGCGTCGCGGCAGCGCTTCCAGGAGGAGATGCAGGCGCTCTACAAGGACGCCGGCACGTCCCCGTTCGCGTCCTGTCTCCCCCTGCTGCTGCAGATGCCGATCTTCTTCGGCCTGTTCTCGGTGCTCAACTCGCTCGACAACATCGCCGCCGGCACCTCGGACGCGATCGGCCCGCTCACCCAGGAACGCGCGGTCGAGGCCGAGAACTCGCTCCTGTTCGGCGCGCCGATCTCCTCGACGTTCATGCAGACGTTCGGGGACGGCGCCGCGAACCTCGATGCGGACGTCACCGCGGTCCGGATCGTCACGGTCATCCTCATCATCGCGATGTCGCTCTCCACGTTCTTCACGCAGCGCCAGCTGACGATGAAGAACATGCCGCCCGCGGCGATGGAGAGCCCGATGTTCCGGCAGCAGCAGATCCTGCTGTACATCCTCCCCGTCGTCTTCGCCGTCACGGGCGTCAACTTCCCGATCGGTGTCCTCATCTACTGGTTCATCTCGAACCTGTGGTCGATGGGTCAGCAGTTCTACACGATCAAGCGTCAGCCCACGCCGGGGTCCGACGCGCACAAGGCCATGCTCGAGAAGAAGAACGCCAAGCGTGCGAAGAAGGGTCTCCCACCGCTCGAGGAGGAGACGCCGACGCTGCGGCGCAGCCCCACGGCCGGCCAGCGCCAGCCGCAGCCCAAGCGCGGGAGCGAGGCTGCCGGCACGACGGCGGAGACCACCGCGGACTCCGACGAGGACGAGTTCGAGGTCCGCGGCAAGGACGGCCTGACCGCGGCGGAACGCGCACAGAAGCGGTACGAGCGGCGGCAGGCGGAGCGCCGGCTCGCCGCGGAGAAGCGCAGGAAGCGCGAGGGCGGATCCGCCGGCGGGTCCAAGAAGAATTGATATCTCGCGACCGCGAGGGAGTCGCTCCCGCCGCGGACGCACCACCTGGCACGCGCCCGGATCGGGCGTCGGACGAAGGAGCACACCGTGACCAACGACCTCACCACCGAGAACAACGCTGCCGGCACCGTCGCCGACCAGGAGCCCCGGGAGGACGGCGCGGCTCAGGAGCCGCCGAAGCCCGCCGAGGCGGTCGACGCGGCAGGGCGGGACTCGACGTCCGCGGCCGGCGACGGTCAGCACGAGGCCGCACCGTCCGCACGCGTGAGCCGTCTCGAGGAGGAGGGCGACGTCGCAGCCGACTACCTCGAGGAGCTGCTCGACATCGCGGACCTCGACGGGGACATCGACATCGAGGTGGACCACGGCCGCGCGTCCGTGTCGATCGTGTCCGAGGAGGACGGTGACCGGTACCTGTCGCGCCTCGTCGGTGACGACGGCGGTGTCCTCGACGCCGTGCAGGAGCTCACCCGGCTCGCGGTCCAGGCCAAGCTCGGCGAGCGCTCCCGGATCATGGTGGACATCGCCGGCTACCGCGAGGGGCGGCGCGCGACCCTCACGGCCCTGGCCGAGGAGGCGATCGAGAAGGTCCGCGCCAGCAGCGAGGACGTGTCGCTCGACCCGATGAACCCGTTCGAGCGAAAGATCGTGCACGACGCCGTGTCGGCCGCCGGTCTCGTCTCGGACTCCGAGGGCGTCGAGCCGCGCAGGCACGTGGTCATCCGTCCCGCCTGACATGGACCGGCCAGGTGAGGAGAACGGCCGGGAGGCGGGCACAGAGCCGCGCCCGGACCACTCCCCCGTCGGCTCCGCGGAGGAGGTGAGCCGCGGCGTGGAGATGCTCGAGGTGCCCGGCTCAGGCGTCGCCGAGCTCTTCGATCTCGCATGGTCGCCGGCGCAGCACTTCGCCCGGATGCTCGCGGAGGAGGGTGAGCTGCGCGGACTGATCGGCCCCCGCGAGCTCCCCCGCCTGTGGCGCCGGCACATCGTGAACTCGGCGGCGGTGGCGTTCTACGTCCGGGACGAGGACTCGGTGGTCGACGTGGGCTCGGGTGCCGGGTTCCCGGGGATCGTCGTCGCGCTGCTCAGGCCCGGCGCGACGGTGCACCTGGTCGAGCCCATGGAGCGTCGCGTGGACTGGCTCCACGACGTCGTCGACGAGCTCGGCCTGGACAACGTGGACATCCATCGTGCGCGCGCCGACGAGCTCCACGGCGTCCTCAAGGCCTCGGTCGTGACCGCACGGGCGGTCGCCGCTCTGGACAAGCTCGCGCGATGGACGATGCCCCTCGTGACCGGCGGGGGTCGGCTCGTCGCACTCAAGGGTGAACGGGCGAGCGCCGAGGTCGCGAAGGCCAACAAGGTCCTGCGCAAGCTGGGCGCCACGAGCACCACTGTGGAGACGGTGGTGCCGGTTCCCGGTGGCGAGACGGCCACCCTGGTGCTGGTCAACAAGCGTTGAGTTAGGTTCGTCCCCCGCCGTCGTCGAAGGGCGAGCGACCGGGCTGCTCCTCTACCCTGCGCGCCGCTCCGGCGCCCGTGGGCGTCGTCCGCGGGCGGGTTGTGCGGTGGTCGCTGCGACCGAGGACCTCGACGTGAGTGTGGTGGCGGTCGATCGTCGCTCGCGCGGTCGAGGACAGCACCGGTGGCTCGGTTGTTTCCGGGTTCGGTGCCGGGACGCACAGCAGGTGAGCGGCCCGGTGACGTGCGGATCTCCCGCGGGAGGCGTTGATCGAGGACTCCCTATAGATGCATAAGCATCAAAACTGTCGTTCGCGCTCTCTCGTGAAGGCTGAGTGGCTTCGCGATCTAGCCATCCCGTAGATCCCCCGTGGTCGAGGCCGGTGGCCGGGCGCGGTGGCTGGTCGTTGGTGGCCGGTGGGCCTGAAGAGCGGCGATGGACGGCGGCCGGTCGCGTGGGCTGCCGGTCGGGCGTCGGCTCCTGGACGCCAGCGCCTGGACGGCACGTTGCCGGGTATCCGGCGGCTTCGGGCTTCGCCTGGACCGACAGTTCTGGGCCGCTGTGCCCGTCGAGTCGTCGGCGCTACTCGAGCTCGGTGCAGATGATGATCATCGCGGAACGGCCGCGGGGTTGAGGGGCAGGATCGTTGGGGCGTGAGAAGGCCTCCGCGATGGGATCGCTCGAGGTGGTGACTTCCCTGCAAATACCTGCACCAGTCGCTCGCATTGGCGTCGTTGAGCCTGCGGTCCGTTGTTTCACGTGGAACCTCTGAGTGCCGGATGTCCCTGTGAAGGTGTCGGTCTGGGAAGCGTTCCAGCGCGGTGATGCATGTGGCGCCTACCGGGTGTTGCTTCCGTTGGCTGTCCTCTTGGCCATCCATGGAGGCGCAGGGATAGATCACGTCCGATCCCCGCTGGTGCCGAGAGTGTCAGGTGGATGGAAGCTGAGCGTGCACGGGCGCTTCGAGAAGGACCTGCGTTTCACGTGGAACCGTGTACTCGTCGAGGTGTCATGTGCGTGACGGCCCGGAGTGCGTTCGCGTTCCCGTGGCCATAGCGGACTGAGGAGCTTCCGACACCACGCTGCACGGGCCCGCATACATGAAGCGGTGACGACGCCGAGCACGTTTCACGTGCAACCGACAACAGCCGCGCATGCGGGAGTCCAACATTCGTGAGGACCAAGACGTGCAGAGTCCGTCTCATGCAGGTGCGGCGACAGTGTGAACGGCACATCGCTTCCCGTGAGCAATACAGGTGGACGTGTCACGGGCTCGCACCCGAGGTTCCACGTGAAACAACATGGCCGCACCGACCGCGGACATACCCCATGAGCAACGACGGCCGGCCCACGGTGATTCTGACATCGCCCGCCCCAGTCCCACGCGCACAAGGAGGGAGCTGTGCCGTTGCGCGCGCTCCGCGGAGCAAGCGGACGGCTAGGAAAGCGCAACGGATCGTGCGACGAGCGAAAAGTGCTCTGTCAGGTGTGAGGTGGGTGCCCATATAGGTGTTGAACCACGCGGCCCGAGTCCCAGCGGCGGTGCCACTACTGCCATCGACATCTCCGTCCCGGCCTACAACGCGTGCGGGAAGGCGGGAAACGCCGCATGTCACAGAACATCTCGTTCCACGTGAAACCTGGAGAGCGACGAGCTGGCGGGACAGGTCGGTCGGCCAGCGTTGAACACCTGCCAGGAGCGCGCGGACGGGGACCCGCACCGGTCATGCTCGGCTTAGACTCGCTCCGACGTATTTCCCACGAGCTGGAGACCCGACGCATGGGCGATCGCACGACAGACAAGGCCGCCGAGGTCGCTGACCACAGTTCCGCGGTGCCGGAGGACGATCAGGACGACGCGCTGTCCCACACGGCGTTCGACGACGACGAGACGACGCCGCTCGCTCAGGAACTGGCAGAGCAAGCCGCGCGCCGCCGGAGACTGTTCGGCAAAGACATGCCCAAGCCCACACAAATGCGGACTATAACCGTCGCTAATCAGAAGGGCGGAGTCGGGAAGACCACAAGCGCCGTCAACCTCGCCGCAGCGCTGTCCGAGGGGGGGCTGCGAGTACTTCTGGTGGACAACGACCCGCAGGGCAACGCCTCCACGGCGCTCGGCGCGGAACATGCACCGGGTACACAGTCGTTGTACGACGTCCTCATGGGGGATCTGACGATCGCGGACGTCGTCGTTCCTGCCGAGCTGTTGCCGGGTGTGGAGGTGGTGCCGTCGACCATCGACCTCTCGGGGGCGGAGATCGAGCTGGTCTCCGAGGAGAACCGCGAGAGGCGATTGGCGGACGCCTTGGCGGAGTATGTTCGTCACCGCGAAACTGCAGGTCAGGAGCCCGTTGACTACATTTTGGTCGACTGCCCACCGAGCCTCGGCCTGCTGACGATCAACGCGTTCGTCGCGGCTCGGGAGGTCCTCATCCCCATCCAGTGCGAGTACTACGCGCTGGAGGGCCTCACCCAGCTCGTGCGCAGCATCGGTCTGATCACCGAGCACCTCAACCCCGAGCTCGTGGTCTCGACGATCCTGCTGACGATGTACGACAAGCGCACGAACCTCTCGCGCGAGGTGGCGCACGAGGTGCGTACCCACTTCCCGGACCAGGTCCTGAAGACGGCGGTGCCACGGTCCGTGCGGATCTCTGAGGCTCCGAGCTTCGGCCAGACGATCATCACGTACGACCCGACGTCGTCGGGGGCGCTCACCTACCGTGAGGCTGCGCTCGAGATCGCTGTGCGTGGCGCAGCACCGAAGGAGTAGGACATGGCGGAGAAGCGGCGTGGTCTTGGTCGGGGGATCGGTGCGTTGATCCCGAGCGGACCACCGGCAGGTGCCCGGAGTGCTCGTCCGGCGGATATCTTCTTCGACAGTTCATCGAACGAGTCCGATCGAAGGAAGACGCAGGTCACGACCTCGCCTGAGACTGAAGTGGACGGTTCGGCACCTGTTGCGGAAGCCGGTGCGGTTGAGCAGACACAGGGTGGAAGCACCAGACCTGCCGGTGCGGTACAGGGGGACGCCGCGTCCGATGCGACCTCGACCACGGCCGGTGTCGACAGCGCGGGAGCTTCAGCCGTGACGCCCGACGCCGAGGGACACGAAGGTTCGTGGAACCAGGCGCCCACCACCGGTGACGAGGATCCTCCGGAGGTGCCGGCCGCCCACGACGGTGGACTTCGCCCGGTGCCCGGCGCGACCTACGCCGAGGTTCCCGTCGCCTCGATCGTCCCCAACTCGCGGCAGCCACGGCAGGTGTTCGACGAGGAGGACCTCGACGAGCTGTCGGCCTCCATCCGCGAGCTCGGGGTCCTGCAGCCGGTCGTCGTCCGGCCGATCCCCGAGTCCGACCCTCGGCGCAGCGACACCGTCCGGTACGAGCTGGTCATGGGAGAGCGCCGGCTCCGGGCCTCGATCCAGGCGGACCTCACGGAGATCCCGGCCGTCGTCCGGTCCACGGACGACACGGACCTTCTGCGTGACGCGCTCCTGGAGAACCTGCACCGCGCACAGCTCAATCCGCTCGAGGAGGCGGCCGCCTACCAGCAGCTGCTCGACGACTTCGGCGGCACCCACGACGAGCTCGCACGCCGCATCGCGCGCTCCCGCCCGCAGATCTCCAACACGCTGCGGCTGCTCAAGCTCCCGGCGCTGGTGCAGCGCCGTGTGGCGGCGGGCGTGCTGTCCGCCGGGCACGCGCGGGCCCTGCTCGGCCTCGAGGACGGCGCGGCGATGGAGCGCCTCGCCCAGCGGATCGTCGCCGAGGGCCTGTCGGTGCGCGCGACCGAGGAGGCCGTGACCATGGGGGAGGGCGCGGCCCGTCCCGAGCTGCGTCGCCGGCGTGCGCCCTCCGCGCACTCCGAGCAGCTCGACAGGCTGGCCGACCGGCTGTCGGACCGGTTCGACACGCGGGTCAAGGTGGTGATGGGGCAGCGCAAGGGGCGCATCACGGTGGACTTCGCCTCCGTGGAGGACCTCGACCGCATCCTCACGAGTCTCGTGCCGGGCGAGCAGATCAACGCGGACTGACGCGCTGCCCCCTGCCCACCGGGGCGGTACTACGCCTCCGGCCCGCGTTCGACGGCGCGGCGGGCGAGGGCGAGGTAGAGCTCCTCGGGGGTGGTCGGCCCCTGCGCCGCCGCCTGCGGGAACAGGGACGTCTCGGTGAGCCCGGGGGCCACGTTGATGTCGATGACCCAGGGGCGGCCGTCGCCGTCGACGATCATGTCGACCCGCGACAGGTCGCGCAGCCCCAGGGCCGTGTGCACGGTGGTGGCGGTGCGGGCGACCTCGGCCGCGACGTCGGCGGAGAGCCGCGCGGGGGTGAAGAACTCGGCACGTCCCGGGTTGTACCGGGCGTCGAAGTCGTACGGCCCGTCGGAGGTGGCGATCTCCACCGGCGGGAGCGCGATGGGCCCGTCCCCGAGGTCGACGACCGAGACGGCGACCTCCGTCCCGTCCACGGCGCGCTCGATGAGCGCCTCCGGTCCGTAGGCGAAGCAGGCCACCATCGCGCCCGGGAGCTGGGCGCGATCCTCCACGAGGGTGACACCCAGGGCGGAGCCGCCGTCGACGGGCTTGACGACGAGCGGCAGGCCGAGCCGGTGGACCACGTCGTCGAGGACGCGGCGGGGGCCCACCTCGCGGAAGAGGGACTGGGGGAGCGCGACGTAGGACGGCGTGGCGACGCCGGCGGCGCCGACGACGGCCTTGGACACGGGCTTGTCCGAGGCGAGGCGCGCGCCGGCCGAGGGGGAGCCGACGAACGGCAGGCCGAGCAGCACGAGCAGGTCCTGCAGGGAGCCGTCCTCGCCCTCGGCGCCGTGGACCACCGGCCACACGACGTCGGGCTCGAGCCGGCCGAGCCGGTCGATGAGCGAGGCGTCGAGGTCGAGGATCTCGACCGTGGCGCCGGCCGAGCGCAGCGCCCCGCCCACGCGACGCCCGGAACGGATCGAGACGTCGCGCTCGTGGGTGAGGCCTCCGCTCACCACGGCGACGGTGAGGTCCTCCCTGCCGGAGGTGCGGGGCGATTCTCCGGCGGCCGCGTCGTCCATCTGCTGCTCCTCGTCGTCATGTGGTCACTGGGACCGGCATCGGTGTCGGGTGGTGGGTGCCCGGGCTGGCCCGGACCTGGTCAGCTGGCGTCGGGGCCGGGCACGTCGACCGTGCCCGTGCCGCCGGCAGGGATGTCGTTCGCCGTGCCGAACATCTCGACGAGCTCCGCCTCCGCGCGGACGACCTCCGCCAGTCGGCGCACCCCCTCGCGGATGCGGTCCGGCGTCGGGAAGCAGTAGGACAGTCGGACGTGGTCCTGGCCGGTGCCGTCCGCGAAGAAGGCCGTGCCGGAGGTGTAGGCGACCCGGTTGGTCACCGCCCGCGGCAGCATCGCCTTGGCGTCGAGCCCGGGCGGCAGCGTGAGCCACGTGTAGAAGCCGCCCGTCGGGACCGTCCAGGACAGGTGGGGAAGGTGCTCGCTCAGGGCGCCGAGCATCGCGTCCCGACGCTCGCGGTACATCTCGCGGAACGACTTCACCTGCCCGTACCAGTCGAACTCCTGGAGGTAGCGGGTGACGATCATCTCGTTGATGACCGACGGCGAGAGGATCGCGGACTCCGCGGCCAGCACGAGCTTCTCCCGCACGGCGAGCGGCGCGTACGCCCAGCCGACCCGCAGGCCGGGAGCGAAGGTCTTCGAGAAGGAGCCCAGGTGGACGACGGCGTCCTCGTCGTAGGACTTCAGCGCCGGCAGCGGGTCGGAGTCGAAGCCGAGCAGCCCGTACGGGTCGTCCTCCATGATGAGCACCCCGTAACTGCGGGCGATCTCGACGATGCGGGGGCGCCGCTCGAGGGACAGCGTGACGCCGGCGGGGTTGTGGAAGTTCGGCACCGTGTACAGCAGCTTGACGGTGCGACCGGCCCGGGCGAGCTCGCCGAGGATGCGCTCGAGCTCCTCGGGGATCAGGCCGTGGTCGTCCATCGGAACGTGCACGACGTCGGCCTGGTAGCTCCGGAAGACCCCGAGGGCGCCGACGTAGCTGGGCGCCTCGGCGACGATGACGTCGCCCGGGTCGATGAAGATGCCGGTGACGAGGTCGAGCGCCTGCTGGGAGCCGGTCGTCACCACCACGTCGTCCGGGTGCGCGTGCATCGCGGAGTAGCGCATGACCTCGACGATCTGCTCGCGCAGCTCCTCCTCGCCCTGGCCGCCGCCGTACTGCAGTGCACGCGTACCGGCCTCGGCCACCATCGACCCGATCATGTCGCCGAGCCGCCCCAGGGGCAGGTCCGCGATGTTGGGCATGCCGCCGGCGAGGGAGACGACCTCCGGACGGTTCGCGACGGCGAACAGCGACCGGACCTCCGAGGCACGCAGGTGGTGGGCGCGTCCCGCGTAGTTCTTCAGCCACGGGTCGAGCCGGGTGCCGGCGGCCGCGGCAGCGGGGGCGGCCGCGCGCGGCTCCTGCTGCTCGACCTGGCCGTCCTGGCTGTCCGTGGTGCTCATCGCCTGCTCCTCGTGGCTCGGTGCGCTGGTGCGCGGAGAGGCCAGTCTGCCACCGCGCACCCGCCGCCCCGGGAGGAGCCGGGCGTGGTCAGCCGGGTATCGAGCCCAGCGCCTCGTCGATCGCGGCGAGCAGGCGCGGCTTGGTCTGGGCGCCGACGAGGACGCCCGCGCCCTCCTCGCGGATCCGCAGGTGGTAGGTCGGGATCGTACGCACGCCCCAGCGCTCGGCGATGCCCGGATGCTCGGCGGTGTCGACCGACACCACCGTGACGTCGGGGCGCATGCCGGCGACCTCCTCGAGGACGGGTGCCATCAGACGGCACGGGCCGCACCACTCGGCCCAGAAGTCGACGACGACGAGCCCGCCGGAGCCGAGGACCTCCTCGAGGCCCTCGGCGTCGACGGGCGTGACGTGCACGGTCTCAGCCGGCGACGGGCGTGGGCGACCCGACCGCCTGCGCGGCCGGCTCCGCGTCCGTGACGACGGCCGCCTCGACCTCGGGTGCGCCCGGAGACACGGTGCCGTGGGCGAGGTCCGCGAGGTACCGCTCGGCGTCCAGGGCGGCCGAGCAACCGGTGCCTGCGGCCGTGATCGCCTGGCGGTAGACGTGGTCGACGGCGTCGCCGCAGGCGAAGACACCCGGCAGGTTGGTGGCGGTCGTCGGGTGCTCGACGACGATGTAGCCGTCCTTGTCGAGCTCGACCTGCCCGGCGACGACGCCGGTGCGCGGCAGGTGGCCGATCGCGACGAACATGCCGGTCACCGGCAGCTCGCGCTCCTCGCCGCTCACGGTGTCGCGCAGCGTGAGGGACTCCAGGCGCTGCTCGCCGTTGATGGCGGCCACCTCCGAGCTCCAGGCCATCTGGATCTTCGGGTCGGCGAGCACGCGGTCGGCCATGACCTTCGAGGCCCGCAGCTCGTCGCGGCGGTGGATCATCGTCACCTTGTCGGCGAACTTGGTGAGGAACAGGGCCTCGGTCGCGGCCGAGTCGCCGCCGCCGACCACGGCGATGTGCTGCTGCTTGAAGAAGAAGCCGTCGCAGGTGGCGCAGTAGGACACCCCTCGGCCCGACATCTCGTCCTCCTTGTCGAGACCGATGTGCTTGTACGCACTGCCGAGCGCAAGGATCACCGACCGCGCCCGGTAGGTCGCGTCGTCGGTGGTGAGGACCTTGATGTCGCCGGTGAGGTCGGCGGAGACGACGTCCTCGTAGAGGACCTCGGCGCCGAACCGCTCGGCCTGCGCCTGCATCTTCTCCATGAGGTCGGGACCCATGACGCCCTCGGGGAACCCGGGGAAGTTCTCGACCTCGGTGGTCGTCATCAGCGCACCGCCGGCGTCGATCTGCCCGGCGATGACGAGGGGGCTGAGGTCGGCGCGCGCGGCGTAGATCGCGGCCGTCCAGCCGGCGGGGCCGGAGCCCACCACCACGACGTCGTGGATCTTCTCGGCGGCGGTGGTGTCGGTCATGGACTCTCCTCGGACGTATTCGGTGGGTGCTGCCGGGTGAACAGCGGGCCGCGGCGGGTTGTTCCGGGCCACCTCGGCGGTGTGCCCTGCTACTGGACGGTGATCTCGGCGATCTCCGCCCGGTTGGCGCCGTCGGTGCCCGCGGTCGGCAGCTCGGTGATCCAGACGATGAGGTGGGCGGTCGTGACCGGCGAGTCCCACGTGAACGTGGTCTCCCCGGCCTCGAGGGGGCCCTCGGCGAGCAGCTCGCCCTCGCCGGGCGTGGCCGGGTCGGAGATGCGGATCTCCACGTTGCCGCCCTCGCCGTCGGCGAAGGTGTCGATCGTCAGTCCGCCGACGGTACTGATCTCCTCGAGCCACACGAGCAGCCCCGTGCCGGACTTCACACCGAAGTCGGGCGACTGGTAGGACAGCGAGCGCCAGTAGGTGTCGACGTCGCCGTCGGCGGCCAGCTCGGCGGTGTCGGCGTTGTCCGTGCCGCCGCCCTCGGGGTCGACGAGCTCGGTGCGCGAGAGCACGGGGGCCGGCAGGTCGGAGGCCTCGGCGGTCGGCTCGTCCGTCGTGCTCTCCTCGACCGGGTCGGGCGTCACCACGGGCGGGTCCTCGCTGGGCAGCTCGACGGCAGTGGTCGGCGTGAGCAGCGTCCGGACGGCCAGCCAGGCGCAGATCACGACGACGACGAGGAACAGGACGACGACCCACGGCATCGGGTCGATCGTGTGGCGGCTGACCTCGCGCCCGGGAACGCGGTCGTCCATGAGCGAGCGGTCGTCCCGGGCGTCCAGGCTGCCGGTGGGGCGGTAGCCCACGGGCGGCGCCTGCCCCGTGCGCTGGTCGGCACCCGCGGCCGACGACCGGCCTCGGGCGTCGACCGGTACCCGGCGGACGGGCTCGTCGATCGCGGGCTGCGAACCCGAGCCGGACGTGCCGTAGGGGACGTCGAGCGGCTGCTCGCCGGCCTCCTCCTCGGTCAGGCGCCCGGGGTTGGACAGGCGTTCCTGGATCGAGGTGCGTGCGCGCCCGACCGAGCGTCCGATCGACGACGACGCACCCCCGATCCCCGCCGCGGCTGCCGCGGCCGCGGCCGAGGCCCTCGAACCGATCGACGAGGCACGTCCCGTGGCTCCGCCGGTGCCCGCCGCGGCACCGTCGGGTGCGCCCGGACGACCGGGGCCGCCCGTGTGCTGACCGCGCGCTGCCGGGCCACCGGTGGAGGGGCCGGCCGCCGCTCCGAGGGACGAGCTGCCGGCGACGGCGGTGTCGCTGCCGGCGGCACGGCGAGCGCGACCGCGTCCGTCCGGGGCCGTCCCGGCACCGGCGCCCTCGTCGGACGTAGGGCCGTGGGGGTCCGGGACGGGGAGGTGCGCCACCGCCACGCGGGCATGACGTACGGGCGGGCGAGCGCCGCCGACCACGCGGCGCGTGACGGCGTCGAACCGGGCGGAGGCCCTGGTGGGGACGATGCCCGCCAGCGGGTCGGTGTCGGTCGACCCGTCGGAGGGTGTGTCCTCGGCCGTCGGACGCTCATCCGAGCCACCCGGCTCGGTGGGGCTCGGCGCCGAGGTGCGTGCCGCCTCGGTGGGAGCGTCGGTCGCCGTCTCGTCGCGCGCCGGTCGCGCGGCGCTGCTCGACCCCTCCGCGGCGCGACCGGCCGTCCCGGAGCTGTCTCGACCGCGCTCCTGGTCGCCGGAGCCGGTGGTGCTCGACGATGCCGTGGCGCGTCCGGCCGAGACGGCGTCCCCGGTCCGGGCCTCGGCCCCGTAGGCACCGGCCGCGAGCGTCCCGGCCGCGGCCGCGCCCAGCCCCACCGCGCCGGCGGACGCGGCAGTGGCGGAGGACGTGCCGGACGCCACCGCCTCGGCGGTGCCGTCGGCGGGCGGGATCGACGGCGGTGGGATCTGACGACGAAGCCGCCCGCCGAGCGTCGACCGCGGGCGCGGCTCCGCGGTCTGGGCGGGACGTTCGTCGTCGACGGCGGAGATCTCCTCGGTGGAGTCGCTCGGCGCGGGAGGCGGAGGCGGAGGCGGAGGCGGGGGGGCGGAGTGTCCCCCTGCCGAGCGTCGGACCTCCCGCGGCGGCGGCTCGATGTCGCCCCACGGGGCCAGGGTGTGGAACAGGTCGCCGGCGCTGGAGGGTCCTGCCCCCTCGTCGAGCGTGCGCACGCAGAGGTCGTCGAGGTCGTGCGGGACGCGGTCGATCAGCACGCCGGGCGCGGGCGGGGCCGAGCCGTCGTCGGTGGTCGCCGGTCGGCCGGTCAGGGCGAGGTAGAGGAGCTCGACGAGGTCGCTCGCGTCCTTCCGGGACGCGCGGGCAGGGGTCAGGACGAGGTTCTCGCCGAGCGCGTTGGCGACTCCCGCCCCCGCGACGAGGACCTCGCCGTCGTCGGTGACGTGCACGGACCGCGCGTCGAGGGCGAGGTGCCGGACCCCGTGCCGCCGGGCGGCGTCGAGCGCTGCGGCCGCCTCCCCGATGATGGCCCGGGCCTGCTCGGCCGGGATCGGGCCGTTCCCGGCGTAGTCGGCGAGGGTCGTGCCGCGCGCCGGCTCGCCGACGACGTACGCGGTGCCGTCGTCCGTCGCGACCTCGTAGATGCTGCGCAGCCGGTCGTCCTCGACCAGGGACGCCCGGCGGGCGGCGTCGAGCACCTCGTCCGTGGTGGGCTGCGCGGGGTCCAGCAGCAGCACCTCGACCTGGCGGTCGAGCACCGTGTCGTGAGCCGCGTACCTGGTGGCGCCCGCGGAGGCGGTCTCGAGGGCATGGCCAAGCGCGTAGCGGCCCGCGAGGAGCGGACCGGGTGCGGAGCCCCGGTGCGTGTCCAGGTGTCCCCCTCGGTCGTGGACGGCGGTACGGCGGTGCCGCGGTGCGTGGTCGTGCGCGAGTCTAGTTGCCCGGGGTGCGCCGATCGGGTCGGCTCACCGGCGCGGTGGCTCCGTGTGACCGTCGGCCGAGTCCGGTGTGCCGGACGGTGGCGGGGGAGGGGGCGGCGGCGTCCGACCCGCGACCTCCTCCTGTCGCGGCCGCGCGTGGCGGGCGTGGCGTGGCGCGTGCGCGGGGTCCCGGTCGGGCAGGTCGTCCCCGTCGGCCCGCTCGGCGGGTTGAGGGCGCTCGGGAGGCTCGGCGCGGTCGGCAGGGTCGGGGCGCTGGGGGCGCTCGGTCACCGGCCGGACGGGGCGGACCACGGTCTGGTCGGGCGGGCCGTCGAGCGCGTCGAGGTGCGTGAGCGGGTCGAGCTCGGCCGCGGTGGGGGCGGGAGGTGCGTGCCTGCCGGTTCGGCGCACGGCGTCCCGACTCTCCGGCGGGCTCGCTGGGCGCGCACGGGCCGTGCCGGGCGCGGTGCCGGCCTCGCTCGAGCCCTCGGTGGGAGGCGGTTGAGCCACCTCCGGACGGCTGCGGCGCCCGGGGTTCCAGACCGGCTCCCACGCGGACTCGATGTGCGGGGCCCACGGCAGGTCCCTCGAGGCGTCGACGGCCGCGTCGGCCTCGCGCACCTCCTCGGCGGCCGGCCCGCCCCACAGGGGGCCCGCACCGTCGTCGGTGGGGACCGGACCGGTGGGTCCCCCACCCACGGGCTCGCCGCCCACGGGCCTGTCGCCGTCGGCACCGTCGCCGGGATCGTCACCGGGCCCGTCGTCGGGACCCTCGCCGGGTCCGGCGTCACCGCCGTCGGGCCCGTCGTCAGGACCACCGTGCCGAGGACCGTCGCCCGGCGTGCCCGCCCGCAGGCCGGGATTGAGCACCCGGGCCAGCCACAGGACGACCACGCGCAGCGGCCCGGGGAGCCTGCGCGCGAGAGACGCGACCATGGTGCCGAGCGGACGGGCCACCACCTCGAGCTCGCCGACACCCAGCGCGCGCAGGGCGACGAAGTAGCCCACCATCATGAGGAGCCCGACGATCACGACGCGCAGGAGCGCGCCGGCGACGTCGAGGTCGGACTCGTCCGTGCCGAGCAGGGTGAGCAGGCCCCAGCCGAGCAGGAGCGGGCCGGCGGCGGCCACCGTCATCCGCACGTGCGAGCGCAGCACGCGGCCCCCGTCGGTGCGGCCCAGCCGGGGCCGCAGGCCGAGGAAGGACAGCGCGGCGCCGACGATGTTCGACACCGCCATCGCGACGCAGGCGCCGACGAGGACCCACCGGGGGGTCAGCAGCAGCGACGCGAACGCGCCGCCGACCACGATGACGGTGAGCGGGAGCTGGAGGAAGAACAGCCGCCGGGCGTCCTCGAACGCGTAGTACACCCGCTGGATGACGGTGAACGCGCCCACCCCCACGAGGCCGAGCAGCATGGCGACGAGCACCCTGGCGATCGACTCCACCTCGACGAACGCGGCGGCCGGCGTGATGACCCGGACGACCGGCAGCGCGAGCACCATGAGCCCGCCCGAGCAGAACAGGGTGAACAGCCCGACGACGCGCAGGCCGAGGGAGAGGTCGGCGCGCACGGCGTCGAGGTCCTGGTGCGCCGCGGAGGTGGACATGCGGGTGAACAGCGCGGTGATGAGCGAGACGACGATGAGCGAGGTCGGCAGCGAGTACAGGAAGTAGGCGTTGGTGTACGCGGCGTTGCCGGCCACGTCGATGGCGTAGTCGCCCGCCGCGGAGGCAGCGGCGGCCACGTTGGAGATCGCGAGCGTCGCGAGCTGACCCACCAGGAGGGCGGCGAAGACCCACATCGCCGTCGACGTCGCGGAGCCCAGCCCGCGGCCACGGAACCCGAACTTCGGCCGCAGCTTCACCCCGGCACGGCGCAGCGGCCACATCAGGACGAGCGCCTGGGCCGCGACCCCGGCGGTCGCCACGCCCGCGAGCAGGATCGTGCGGTCCTGCGTCCACCCCTCGGCGCCGGCCGCGGTGAGGTCGGCGACCGACCCGTGCAGCCCGAGGAACACGAGCAGACCCGCGATGGCCACGACGTTGTTGAGCACCGGTGCCCACGTGTACGGGCCGAAGATGCCGCGCGCGTTGAGCACCTGTCCGAGCAGCGTGTACATCCCGTAGAAGAACAGCTGGGGGATGCACCAGTACGCGAACGTCACGGACAGCGAGTACCAGGGGTCCTCCATCCCGAAGGCGAACAGCCGCACGAGCAGCGGTGCGGCGAGCGTGAGCGCGACCGTCAGTCCGGCCAGGCCCAGCGTGATCGCCGTGAGCAGGCGGGAGACGTAGTCGTCGCCGCCGTCCTCGTCCTTGGTCATCGCCCGGACGATCTGGGGGACGAGGACCGCGTTGAGGACGCCGCCGGCGACGAGGAGGTAGATGAGGTTGGGGAGCCGGTTGGCCACGTCGAACGCGTTCGACGCGCCCGTGTTCGCTCCGAGCACCGCGACCAGGAGCACGGGCCCCTTGACCAGGCCGAGCACGCGGGAGACGAGGGTGCCGGCGAACATCGTCACCGAGGACCCGGCGAGCCCCCTCCTGCCGCTCATCGCTCGTCGTTCCTCTCGTCGTCGTCCTCGGAGGTGGCCCGGGGCGGGTGCTCCGGGCGGTCCGCACCGTCGCCGGCGCGAGGGCCATCGTCGACGACGGCGGGCTGCTCCCCCGTGACGTGGACGGTCGGCGCGCCGGGATCGCCGGCGATGACGGGCGTGGCGTCGCCGGTCGGGACCCGGACACCGCGCCGGATCCGGCGCGCGAGCCCGACGACGACGAGCAGGGCGAGCACGACGCCCGCGATCGTCACCGCGGTGCCCTCCCAGCCCGCGCGGACGCGGACGACGATCGTGGCGGCCGAGCCGATCTGCTCGCCGTCGGGCGTCACCAGCCGGATCCGCACCGGAAGGTCGCCGGACCCGATGGCCGAGACGGGGACGAGCGCGGTCTCCTGCCCGCCGGCCGGGACGACGATCTCGACGCCCTCGGGTGCCTCGAGCCTGGGGTCGTCCGGATCGACGACGACGGTCACCCGCGCGTCGAAGTCGCCCTCGTTCTCCACCCGCACCGGCAGGTCCGCCGTCGAGGCGATGAGGTTGATCGGGGAGGTGGGGGTCGGCCGGACGGCGTGCGTGGCCGCGGACAGGGAGTCGCGCCAGCCGGTGACGAGTGCTTCCCGCCCGGCGGCGTCGTCGCGCCAGCCGGCCGAGACGGCGGTGCGCACGGCGAGCGTGGCGCCGGCCACCGCGGGGGGCGGCGTGTCGGTCATCGTGGCCACCGCGGCGGCGAGCCGCTCCGTCTCCTCGGCGCGCGCGAGCCCGGCGGCGTCGATCTCGCCCGGCCCGACGGTCCGGTCGGGCAGGGAGAGGGCCTCGTCCGACGCCGGTGGGGTGTCCATGAGGTCGCCGAGGGCGAGGAGATCGACCCACGGTGCGTCGGCGAGCGCGCGGGCGACGTCGCCGACGACGGCCGGGTCGGCCGGCGAGGAGCGGTCGTAGGTGAGCAGGAGCGGGCGCGGGTCGCTGGGGCGCTCGCGGAAGACGACGGCGAGGTCGGCGAGCAGGAGCTGGCGCGACTGCACGGCGGACAGCTCGACCGGCGACCCGGTCGACCACGGCATGAGGGTGCCGGCGAGCAGCGAGCTGGCCCTCTCCTCGGCGACCAGTGCGGGGGCGGTGAGGCCGCGCGCGCCCCCGAGCTCGACGTCGGCCCGGCCGGAGACGGTGTACGTGAGGTCGGCTACGGGCGCGAGGACGGGGCCGGGCAGGACGGTGACGCTCGTCGAGCCGTCGTGCGCCAGCTCGACGGTGGAGGCGTCGACCTCCTCCCCGGCGGGCCAGGCGAGGGAGGGGACGACGTGGCCGGTGAGCATCCCGATGCGGTCGACCCCGTCGTTCGTGAGCCGCTGGGCGAGGTCCGGTCGCTCGAGGTGGGCGAGGGCGGCGAGGTCGGCGTCGCCGGCGGGCAGCGCGAGCAGCCGGTCGTCCTCGGCGAGCTCCGTGAGTGCCGTGCCCGACGGCGACCCGGCCCCGTCGAGGAGGACCGGGTCCAGCGCGAGGCTCGCCCCGGTGCCGGCGACGGCCTGGGCGAGCGTGAGCACCGCCGACGGCGCGTCCTGCGCGGAGGCGGCGCCCGGATCGGTGGTCGAGCCGGAGCCGGAGGCGGCGTCCGGAGCGGTGGTCGTCGAGGCGTCGCTCGGCGGCTCCCCGGACGGCACCTCACCGGGCGCCGCCCGGTCGGACGGGGTCTCCGTGGCCGGCGGCCCGTCGGTGGGCGGCTCCGACCCGCCGCCCGTCGGCGCCTCGGAGGCCGGTGGCGCCTCTGAGCCCGTCGGCGCCGGGTCGTCCGGTGCGCCGGCCGTACCAGGGCCGAGCCCGGGCACGAGCGCGGGGTCGGCGACGGAGCCGGACGTCGCCGGGACGAGGAGGCCGACCGGCAGCGGCTCGAGGGACTCGGCGGGCGCGCCCCACACCACGACGGAGCGCACCACCTCCTCGACCTCGCCGGCGTCGGTGAGGACGACCTCCAGGCCGCGCGGGCCCCACTCGTCGCGGCCGGCGACGAGACCGAGCTCCTCGGCGGGGACCTCGAGCTCGACCGTCCTGCTCTCGCCCGCGGCCACGGTCCCGTCGAGCTCGACCTCCGTCCGGCTCGCGTACCCCGAGGGCCCCTCGCCGGACTGCCAGGCCGCGAGCACGGACCGCGACAGAGGGATCGTCGGGTCGAGCGCCAGCGCGAGCGTGCCGTCCTCGACGTCGGTGGTCGGGGTGAGCGTGACGGTGACCGTGAGGTCGTCCTCGGGATCGAGGACCGCCGGGGCCACGTCGTCCAGGGCGAGCGGCTCGGCCGGCTCCTCGGCGTCGACAGGGTTGGTGCGGGCCGTCGTCGAGGGTGCGGCCACGGCCGGCGCGGGCGGCGGGCCGGCAGCCGGGGGAGCGGTCGCGGCCGGCCGGGGTCCGTGCGCGGCCGGGAGGCCACCTGCCGCGGGGGTCCCGGAGAGGCACAGCGCCGTCAGCGCCGAGGTGAGAAGTGCCGCCGCGGCCCGCCCCCGCGTGGCTCTCGAGATCATGCCCGGCCGGCCAGCACGTCCCGGGCTGTGGCGACCACGCGCCGCTCGTTGGGGTAGGCCAGGCGTGCCGCGACCTTGTCCAGACGCACCCACGCCACCTGCTCCGCCTCCTGGTCGGGGTCGTTCTCGATGGTCAGGGTGCCGCCGGTGGCCTCGAGGAGGAAGTGGTGCACCACCTTGTGGACGCGCCGGTCCGTGCCGGCGAACCAGTAGTCGATGGTGCCCAGGTGGCGCAGGACGCGGCCGTCGATGCCGGTCTCCTCGGCGATCTCCCGCACGGCGGCCTGCTCGGCGGTCTCGACGCCCTCGAGGTGGCCCTTCGGCAGGCACCACTCGAGGCGGCCGCCCCGGTTGCGGCGGGCGATGACGGCGACGTACGCGACGCCGTCGGCGACCTTGACGACGATGCCCCCGGCGGAGGTCTCGTCGACCACGGGCAGGCGCGAGGAGCGCGAGCCCGGGGTCCGCACCCGCAACGGGCGCGGGGCCCGTGGCTGGGGTATCGGGGCGGCAGGCATGCAGTCCACTGTAAGAGACTCCGTGCCGGACCGAAGGAGGGCGGGCCGAGCCGGCAGGACCGCTCGGGTCCGGAACGGCCGCCGTGGCACCCTTGGTCGGTGCCGGACGACCTGCCTGACGACCTCGCCCTGAAGGTGCGCGCCATGAAGGTGCTCGCTGACCTCCCGCGGCCCGTGCTCGACCTCGCCGCGGCGTTCGTCGACGCCGGCGAGGAGATCGCGCTCGTCGGCGGCCCCGTGCGGGACGCGTTCCTCGAGGTGCCGCCGAAGGATATCGACCTCACCACCTCGGCGACGCCGGAGGACACCGAGCGCCTGCTGCGCGCCTGGGGTGCGCGCACGTGGGACATGGGCCGCGAGTTCGGCACGATCGGCGGCGCGCGCGCCGGCCTCGAGGTCGAGGTGACGACCTACCGCACCGACGAGTACGAGGTGGGGTCGCGCAAGCCCGCCGTCGCGTTCGGGGACTCCCTCGAGGGCGACCTGTCCCGCCGGGACTTCACGGTCAACGCCATGGCCGTGCGACTGCCCGGGCTCGAGCTCGTCGACCCGCACGACGGCCTGGGCGACCTGGCCCGCGGCGTGCTGCGCACCCCGGTCACCGCGGAGCAGTCCTTCGACGACGACCCGCTGCGGATCATGCGGGCCGCCCGGTTCGCCGCGCAGCTGGGGTTCGACGTCGTCGGCGACGTGCGCGAGGCGATGACGGCGATGGCCTCCCGGCTGGAGATCGTCTCGGCCGAGCGCGTGCGCGCCGAGCTCGAGCGCCTGCTGGTCGGCGACCACCCGCGGGCCGGTCTCCGGCTGCTCGTCGACACCGGCGTGGCCGAGGTCGTGCTCCCCGAGCTGGCCCTGCTGCGCGAGACCGTCGACGAGCACGGGCGGCACAAGGACGTCTACGAGCACACGCTCACCGTCCTCGACCAGGCCGTCGACCTCGAGACCGGACCGGACGGCCCCGTGCCCGGACCGGACCTCGTGCTGCGGCTCGCGGCGGTGATGCACGATGTCGGCAAGCCGGCCACGCGGCGCTTCGAGCCCGGCGGCGGGGTGAGCTTCCACCACCACGAGCTCGTCGGGGCGAAGCTGACGGCGAAGCGGATGCGGGCGCTGACGTTCGACAAGCAGACGACGAAGGACGTCGCCCGCCTCGTGGAGCTGCACCTGCGGTTCCACGGGTACGGCGACGGCGCCTGGACGGACTCGGCCGTGCGCCGGTACGTCACCGACGCCGGTCCGCTGCTCGAGCGGCTCCACCGCCTCACCCGGGCGGACTCCACGACCCGCAACCGGCGCAAGGCCGCGCGCCTGTCGGCGGCCTACGACGATCTCGAGCGACGCATCGAGGAGCTCGCCGAGGCCGAGGAGCTGGCGGCGATCCGTCCGGACCTCGACGGCTCGCGGATCATGGAGCTGCTGGGGATCTCACCGGGTCCGCTGGTGGGCCGGGCCTACCAGCACCTGCTCGCGCTGCGGATGGAGGAGGGGCCGCTCGGCGACGAGCGGGCCGAGGCCGAGCTGCTGGCCTGGTGGGCCGAGCAGCCCGAGTCCTCGGCCTGAGGGCTCGTCACGGCAGCGGGGCGGCGGCGTCGCCGAACCGCTCGTCGACGGTGGCCGGCACCAGCTGCGGGGCCGGGTGGGCGTCGCGCCCCTACCGCTCGATCTCGCCGCGGATGAACGCCTCGACGTCGGCCCGGGCGGCGGTGTCCTCGCGCTGCTCGGGCGGGGACTTCATGAGGTAGGCGCTCGCCGCGAGCAGCGGGCCGCCGACGCCCCGGTCCAGGCCCAGCTTCGCGAGGCGCACGGCGTCGATGACGATGCCCGCCGAGTTGGGGGAGTCCCACACCTCGAGCTTGTACTCCAGCGACATCGGGGCGTCGCCGAAGCCGCGGCCCTCGAGGCGCACGTAGGCCCACTTGCGGTCGTCCAGCCACGCCACGTGGTCCGAGGGGCCGATGTGGATGTCGCGGGCCGGCAGGTGCCCCGCGATGTTCGACGTCACCGCCTGGGTCTTGGACACCCGCTTGGACTCGAGGCGCTCGCGCTCGAGCATGTTGCGGAAGTCCATGTTCCCGCCCACGTTGAGCTGGAACGTGCGGTCGAGCCGGACGCCCCGCTCCTCGAGGAGCCGGGCCAGCACGCGGTGCGTGATCGTGGCACCCACCTGGGACTTCACGTCGTCACCGACGATCGGCAGACCTGCGTCGACGAACTGCTGCGCCCAGTCGGGGTCCGAGGCGAGGAACACCGGCAGGGCGTTGACGACCGCGCAGCCCGCCTCGAGCGCGGCCTGCGCGTAGTGGCGGGCCGCCTCCTCGGAGCCCACCGGCAGGTAGCAGACGAGGACCTCGGCACCGCTCTCGCGCAGGGCGGCCGCCACGTCGACCGGGGCGGCGTCGGACTCCTTGATCGTCTCCCGGTAGTACCGGCCCAGGCCGTCGAGCGTGGGCCCGCGCAGCACCTCCACGCCCGTGGGCGGGACGTCGGTGAGGCGCAGCGTGTTGTTCTCCGAGGCGCCGATCGCCTCGGCGAGGTCGGCACCGACCTTGCGGGAGTCGACGTCGAACGCGGCGACGATCTCGACGTCGCGCACATGGATCCCGCCGAGCTCGACGTGCATGAGGCCGGGCACGGTGTCCCGGGGGTCGGCGTCCGCGTAGTACCGCACGCCCTGGATGAGTGAGGAGGCGCAGTTGCCCACCCCGACGACTGCTACCCGCACCACGTCTCGCCTCCTCCGTCGCTCGTCTCCGACCGCCACCGTAACCGGCGCGGGCAGCGGCACCGCGCCTCTTTCCGCCCGGCGCCGGGCGTGTGATCGGGCACAGCCGCGAGCGGCGCCACGAGCCCGAGCTCCATACTGTGGAGCTCACGTCGCGACGAAAGGTTGACGCGGATGGCCAAGGACTCCACGGGCACCGGGACCACCGACCCCGGGACGAAGGGGCGCGTGCCTCTCTGGCGACGCCTGCTGTTCTGGATGGTCGGCCTGTTCGTCGCCGGCGTGGCCGGCGCCGCGGGCCTGTTCGTCGCCGCGTACGCCTCGATCGACGTGCCGGCACCCGACGACTTCGCCCTCGCGGAGGGCACCACCGTCTACTTCGCGGACGGCGAGACGGTGATGGGCCGGTTCGCCGAGTACGACCGGAGCTCGATCTCGCTCGACGACGTCCCGGACCACGTGAGCCAGGCCGTCATCGCCTCCGAGGACCGGCGGTTCTACGAGAACCCCGGGGTCGACTGGCGCGGCATCGCCCGTGCCCTGTGGAACAACGTCCAGGGCGAGGCCCGTCAGGGCGGCTCCTCGCTCACGCAGCAGTACGTCGAGCGGTACTACACCGGCACCACGACCTCCTACGTGGGCAAGTTCCGGGAGACGATCCTCGCGCTGCGGATCGACCAGGAGCAGTCGAAGGACGAGATCCTCGAGAACTACATGAACACCATCTACTTCGGCCGCGGTACGTACGGCGTGCAGGAGGCCTCGATGGCGTACTTCGGGCACGGCGCGTCGGAGATGACGCTCTCGGAGTCGGCGCTGCTCGCAGGCATCATCCCCAGCCCGTCGGCGTGGGACCCGGGGGTGGATCCCGAGCGCGCCGAGCAGCGCTTCGAGCGCGTCCTGGACCTCATGCTCGAGGACGGGTGGATCACGGCGGAGGAGCGCGCGGACGCAGAGTTCCCGGAGGTGATCGAGCCCGAGGAGAACGAGACCTACGCCGGGCCGAACGGCTACCTCCTCGCGATGGTCCGCGACGAGGTCGTGGCCCAGGGCGATCTCACGCTCGAGGAGATCGACACCGGCGGGTACGACATCGTCACGACCATCGACCAGCGCAGCCAGCAGGCCGCGGTCGACGCCGTGGGCAACCTGCCCGAGGACCGTCCCGAGAACAACAACGTGGGTCTGGTGTCGCTGCGGCCGGAGTCGGGCGCGATCGTCGCGCTGTACGGCGGCCCGGACTACGTCACCGACGCCCGGAACAACGCCACGCAGGACCGGGCGCAGGCCGGCTCGACGGCGAAGCCCTTCACGCTGGTGGCGGCCATCGAGGACGGCGTCTCCATGGCGGAGCGGTTCCCGTCCTACACGCCGATGGAGATCGAGGGCTACGACGTCCCGGTCAACAACTACGACCAGCACAACCGCGGCCCCATCACGCTGCGGGAGGCGACCGCCCAGTCGGTCAACACCACCTACGCGCTCGTCAACCAGCAGGTCGGCCCGGAGACCATGGTCGACGTCGCGACCAGGGCCGGGTGGTCCGAGGAGACGCCGGGCCTGGTGGCGAGCGCGTCGAACGTCCTCGGACCGGCGTCCCCGACGGTGCTCGACAGCGCGCAGGCGTACAACACGTTCGCCTCCCGGGGCGTGCGGCACGAGCCGTACATCGTCGAGGAGGTGCTCGACCGGGACGACAACCGGATCTACACCGGCGGCGACGAGGGCGTGCGCGCCTTCGAGGAGGCCGTCATCGACGAGGCCACCTACGCGATGGAGGCGGTCCTCGAGCCCGGCGGCACCGGGGCCACTGCCGGCGAGATCGGTCGCCCGGCGGCGGGCAAGACCGGCTCGTCCAACGCCTACCGCTCGGCCTGGTTCGCGGGGTGGGTGCCGCAGCTGACGACCGTGGTGAGCATGTACCAGGTCGGCGAGGACGGTACCGAGGAGGAGCTCACCGGGTTCGGCGGCGTCGACCTCGTCGCGGGCGGCACCTTCCCCGCGGAGATCTGGCGCGACTACATGCAGGTGGCGACGGAGGGCATGCCAGTCGTCGAGCTCCCCGAGCGCCCGGACCCCGAGGACCTGCCCGGGTCCCCGGACCGGCAGACCCAGATCCCGACCCAGGCGCCGGTGCCCACCGAGGAGCCGACGACGGAGGAGGAGACGACCGAGGAGGAGACCACGGAGGAGGAGACGACCGAGGAGGAGACCACCGAGGAGGAGACCACGGAGGAGGAGACGACGCCGGAACCCACCGAGGAGCCGACGACCGAGGACCCGACGACGCCGGACCCCACCGAGGAGCCGACGACCGAGGCGCCGCCGTCGACGCCACCGCCCGGCCAGGGTGGCCAGGGCGGCGGGAACGGTGGTCCCGGCCAGGGTGGGGCCGGCAACGGTCGCGGTCCCGGGCAGGGCGACGGAGGCTGATCCCGCTCGGCTCCCCGCGGGTGGTGACGCGTCCCGCGCGTCGTGACGCGCGCGCCCGGGCGACCGGGCGCGGTCGGGCCCGGTTCGGCGGAGGCGGCGGGGCGCCGTCGGGCGCTGCTCCGCCGGGGTGACCGGCGGCACGGGACCGGGCGCTCCGTGCGACCCCGGGACCGGGTACCGTTGACGGTCGGCCCCGGAATCGTCCGGTGCCACGCATGACCCTCCTGTCACGGAGAGACCGTGACCGCCCAGTCCGAAGGAGGTGGGGATACCCATGCGGCAGTACGAACTGATGATCATCCTCGAGCCGGAGGTCGACGAGCGCACCGTCGCCCCGTCGCTCGACAAGCTGCTCTCGGTCGTCACGACCGGTGGCGGCACCGTGGACAAGGTCGACATCTGGGGCAAGCGCCGGCTCGCCTACGAGATCGACAAGCGCGCCGAGGGCATCTACGCGGTCATCGACATGACGACGACCCCCGAGGTGGCCCGCGAGCTCGACCGTCAGCTCGGTCTCAACGAGGCCGTCCTGCGCACGAAGCTCCTGCGTCCCGACGCCCACTGACCCGACCGACAGCCACCGTCAGGAGCTCTCATGGCAGGCGACACCATCATCACCGTGGTCGGCAACCTCACCGCCGACCCCGAGCTGCGGTTCACCCCGTCGGGGGCTGCGGTCGCGAACTTCACCGTCGCGTCGACCCCCCGCCAGTTCGACCGTCAGTCGAACGAGTGGAAGGACGGCGAGACGCTGTTCATGCGCTGCTCGGTCTGGCGTGACGCTGCGGAGAACGTGGCCGAGTCCCTGACCAAGGGCATGCGCGTCATGGTCCAGGGCCGTCTGGTCCAGCGTTCCTTCGAGACCCAGCAGGGCGAGAAGCGCACGGTCGTCGAGATGCAGGCCGACGAGGTCGCTCCCTCGCTGCGCTACGCGACCGCCAAGGTCACGCGCACCCAGCGCGGTGGCGGCGGCTTCGGCGGCAACCAGGGTGGCGGCTTCGGTGGCGGCAACCAGGGTGGTGGCGGCTACGGCGGCGGCAACCAGGGTGGCGGCTACGGCGGTAACCAGGGCGGCCAGGGTGGCTTCAACGGCCCGGCCGGCGGCAGCCCCGACGACCCGTGGGCCACGCAGGGTGGCGGCACCGCCTTCCCGAACGACCCGCCGTTCTGAGCCTTCCCGTCGGCACGCTCGACGAACCTGCCGCCCTGCGCGGCGACAACGACATCCACGAAGGGCCCGGACGCGCGACGCACGCGCGCGAGGGCCGGTACTGAGAACCCAAGGAGAACCCCATGGCGAAGCCCGTACTTCGCAAGCCCAAGAAGAAGGTCGGTCCGGTCAAGGCCGTCAAGGTCGGCACGATCGACTACAAGGACACCGCCACGCTGCGGAAGTTCATCTCGGATCGCGGCAAGATCCGCTCGCGCCGGGTCACCGGCGTCTCCGTCCAGGAGCAGCGCCTCATCGCGAAGGCCGTGAAGAACGCCCGCGAGATGGCTCTGCTGCCCTACACCGGCGCCGGACGCTGAGGAAGGGGATCGAGATGGCAAAGCTGATCCTCACCCACGAGGTCACCGGTCTCGGTGCCGCGGGAGACGTCGTCGAGGTCAAGGACGGGTACGCCCGCAACTACCTGGTCCCGCGCGGTCTGGCTGACCGGTGGACCAAGGGCGGCCAGAAGCAGGTCGACCAGATGACGTCCGCCCGCCGCACGCGCGCGATCGCCACGGTCGAGGAGGCCCAGGCCACCCGCGACCGCCTCCAGTCGGTCCCGGTCACCGTGGCCGTCCGCGCCGGCGAGGCCGGCCGCCTGTTCGGCGCCGTGTCGACCGTCGACATCGCCGAGGCCGTCGCGGCCGACGGCGGGCCGCAGCTCGACCGCCGCAAGATCGAGATCCCGGCCCCGATCAAGTCGCTCGGCGAGCACCGCGTGCAGGTCCGCCTGCACGAGGACGTCACGGCGAGCCTCGTCGTCAACGTGGTCCCGGAGGCCTGACGCGCCTCTCTGACCAGTGAGCGCGATTCTGCTCGACCGGTGAGCGTGGTTCCGCTCGACGAGTGAGCGCCCTTCTGCCCGATCCGGGTGGGAGGGCGCTCACGCGTTGACGCCCGGGTCCTCGACGAATGAGCGGAGACCACCGCGTCACGGTCGACCGACACCCCCGGGCCCCAGGTCCGGGGGCGTCGTGCTGTCCGGAGTGGTGCCTGCGTCGCAGACAGGTGAAGTGCTCCTCGGCCCCACGTCTGGTTGCCGACCGCGGCGCCCTGCGCGAGACCACACGGTGCGTGCCGAGCGGACACGTCGACGTCGAACCCACAGTGTGTTCGCCGAACCTGCCCCCGGCGGGTGTGGGATCGGCAGGGATCGTGTGGGTTCGGCCGGCAGGTGTGGGATCGGCAGGACCCGAGCCTCAGACGAGGGCGAGCCGGGTGGCCAGCGCGGCGGCCAGACCGAGCGCGACGTCGAACGCGACGTTCCAGGCCATGCTCACGCGTTCCGCCTGGCCCTGCGTGACCGCCCGGCGCATCATCACGGTCAGCGCCGCGGTCTGCACGGCGCCCGACGCCGCGCCGACGGCCGTGGCGGCGACGACGAACCGGAGCGGGTCGTCGTCGACCACCGCCCACGTCAGCGCGAGAGCGACCACGACCGACGCGACGAGCATCGTGCCGGGGCCGGACCAGCGGTCCGCGAGCCACCCCGCGACCGGCCGCCCGAGGGCCACGGCACCCTGGACGCTGAACGCCGCCACGAGCGCGACCGATCCCGCGTCCGAGTCGGAGAGCGCGCCGGCGGACGTGAGCATGAGCCCGTACGCGATCACCGCGAGGGTATGGACGAGGATGGTCGGTGCGGCGACGGCGACCATCGCGCTCCCCGAGCTCCCCGCGCCGTCGGGGCCCGTGGCCGCGGTCTGGGCGCTGCCGGACCGGGCCACCGTGGGGACGTGGTCCGTGGGGGCGTCGGTCAGGCCGGCGTGGCCGCGCTCGCCGACGCGCCGGGCCGCGGCGACGGGGATGAGCCCGAGGGCCGTGACCACGGCACCGGCGATCGCGACGCCGACGACCCCGACGCTGTTCGCCAGCGCGAGAGCCCCCGGGGCGGCGAGCGTCCCGCCGATCGCCGACGCCAGGCCGTAGATCCCCAGCGCACGTCCGGCCGTGCTCGCGTCGGCCAGCTCACGCGTCCAGGCCGCGCTCGTGACGACGAAGACCCCGAACCCGAGCCCCGTGAGCACGAGACCCGGCCAGCCGTCGGCGAACGGGAGCACGGCGAAGCCCACCGCCATCGCCGCCAGGCCGCCCCCGACCGACCGCGAACGCACCCGCAGCCACCGACCGAAGATCGTGACGAGCGGCTGGACCGCGACGACGCAGACCATGAACACGGCGGTACGGGTGCCCGCGGAGACGCTGCCGCCGGCGAGGGCGACCGGGGCCGAGGTGTACAGGCCGTAGAAGGTGCCGAAGCCGCAGGCCGACGCGATCGCCACGAGGAGGACCGCGCGCAGGTCGGGGCGCTCGATCCTGATGCGGGGTGCGAGGGACATAGGGCCAGGGTGCCCCAGTCCTGCGGCGGGTGGCACGGAGGGCCGGGCGGAAGCGGCGGACCGGCCGGTACCGGCGGACCGGGCGGCAGCGGTGGAGCGGGCGGTACCGGACGAGTCCCCCTCCGCTCCGCGTCGTCGTGCCGGGCTCAGCGCCCCTCCCCGAGCACCATCCACCGCGTGCCGCGCGAGCGCACGTAGGTCGTCACGGCGCGCGCCCCCATGAAGACGCCGGCGAACGCGATCCACAGCCACACCAGGCCCCAGGTGCCGCCGGGCCCGAGCTCGGCGACCGCCCATGCCGCGGGGAGATAGACGACGAGCGTGATGACGCCGGACACGGCGAGGAACGGCCCGTCGCCGGCGCCCATGAGGATCCCGTCGAGGACGTAGACCAGGCCGGCCAGCGCCATGAGGACCCCGACGACGACGAGGCACCACACGGCGGCCGACCGCACCTCGGGGTCGGACGTGAAGATCCGGACCAGCAGCGGTGAGCCGGCGGCGACCGCGACGCCGAGGACCAGCCCGCCGAGGATCCCCCAGCGCAGGCACCGCCCGACGAGGCGCCGGACGGCGCCGGGGTCGCCCCTGCCGAGCCCCTGACCGACCAGGGCCTGCGCGGCGATCGCGACGGCGTCGAGCGCGAACGCGCACAGCGACCAGATCGAGCTCGTCACCTGGTAGGCCGCGAGCCGGGCGGGGCCGAGCGCCGTGGCCACGGCGACCGTCACGAGGATCGCCGCGCGCAGCGAGAGGGTGCGCACGAACAGCGGGAGGCCCGCGCGGGCGGAGGCGAGGACCCCGAGACCGGAGGGGGCGAGCGAGACCTTGTACCGGCGTGCCCCACGGACGACGACGCCGGCGAGCACCGCACCCATGCCGATCTGCGCGATCGCCGTGCCGAGCCCGGAGCCGAGGATCCCCAGGCCCAGGCCGTAGATGAGGATCGCGTTGAGCACGGCGTTGGCTGCGGCACCACCGCCGGCGACGTACAGAGGCGTGCGCGTGTCGAGCAGGCCGCGCAGCGTCCCGGTCGCCGCAAGTACGACGAGCATCCCGGGCAGCCCGAAGGCGGATGCCCGTAGGTAGGTCACCGCCTCGTCGGCGACCTCGCCGCTCCCGCCCAGGGCGCCCACGAGCCAGGGCCCGCCGAGCAGGAGGGCCACGGCGAGCAGGAGCCCGAGGCCGACGGCGAGCCACATGCCGTCGACGCCCGCCCGGATGCCGCGCGCCCGCTGGCCGGCGCCCACGAGCCGGGCGGTCGCGGCCGTCGTCGCATAGGCGAGGAAGACGCACACCCCGACGATCGTCGTCAGCACGGCCTGGGCGATCGCGAGCCCCGCGAGCGAGGACGTCCCCAGGTGGCCGACCATCGCGGAGTCGATGATGAGCAGCAGCGGCTCGGCGACGAGCGCGCCGAGCGCGGGCACCGCGAGACGCAGGATCTGCCGGTCGACCTCACGGGGCGAGAGCTCCGGCCCGACGTCGGCACCCGGGTCCGTGGACATCTCTCCTCCTCAGGTGCTTGTCGGCCGGTACCGGGGTCACGGTAGGCCGGGGCCCGGGAGTGGGCGACCACGGCCCGAGGGGCGACCACAGCCCGAGGAACGGGTCGGCGCGGGGACCGCCCGAGGGTCGGGTCGGCGCGATGACCCCCCGGGGAGAGCGGGACGCGACATGGCCGCCCCGGCGGGAGTCCACACGACACGCCCAGCAATCTTCGTCCACACCCTGTGGGGCGTCCTCCGACGTCGTCGTAGGCCCGGTGCGCATCCGACCGGCTTCCTACCCACACCTTTGTCCACATCTGTGCACACCCTCACGGTGTTGGTCCACAGGGCGTCCACGGGTGTCGGCGCCTTCGTGCACAGTGGGGGTTTGGCACCGGGGCGGGACGGCCGTACCGTCGCCTGGCCCGACGTGCGTGCGGGCACCGAACAGGAGTGAGCGTGGCAGAGGATCCGGGCGTTTCGCGGGCCGACTTCGACCGGACCCCTCCGCAGGACGTGGCCGCCGAGCAGTCGGTGCTCGGCGGCATGCTGCTGAGCAAGGACGCGATCGCGGACGTGGTCGAGGAGGTCCGCGGCGTCGACTTCTACAAGCCCGCCCACGCCCTCGTCTACGAGGCGGTCATCGACCTGTTCGGTCGCGGCGAGCCCGCCGACCCGGTGACGGTCGCCGCCGAGCTCACCCGGCGCGGGGAGATGGCCCGCGTCGGCGGCGCGCCCTACCTGCACACCCTCGTCTCGTCGGTCCCGACGGCGGCGAACGCCGGCTACTACGCGCGCATCGTGCGCGAGCAGGCCGTCCTGCGCCGGCTCGTCCAGGCCGGCACCCGCATCGTGCAGCTCGGCTACGCGACCGACGGCGGCGACGTCGAGGAGATCGTCAACTCCGCCCAGGCCGAGGTGTACGCCGTCGCCGACCAGCGCAACGCGGAGGACTACCGGCCGCTGCGCGAGCTGGTGGACCCCACCCTCACCGAGCTGCAGCGCATCGAGTCCAAGACCGGCGACGACGGCGCCGTCCCGACCGGCTTCGCGGACCTCGACAGCCTGACGAACGGTCTGCACCCGGGGCAGATGGTCATCATCGCGGCGCGTCCCGCCATCGGCAAGTCCACGCTCGCGCTCGACATCTGCCGCACCGCGTCGATCCGCCATAACCATGCCTCGGTGATCTTCAGCCTCGAGATGGGGCGCACCGAGATCACCATGCGACTGCTGTCCGCGGAGGCCGGGGTCTCCCTCAAGCACATGCGCGAGGGCTCGATGCGGCAGGACGAGTGGGAGCGGGTCGCGGGGGCGGCGAGCCGGTCGTCGGGGGCCCCGCTGTTCGTCGACGACAGCCCCAACATGTCGCTCATGGAGATCCGGGCGAAGTGCCGGCGGCTCAAGCAGAACCACGACCTCAAGCTCATCGCCGTGGACTACCTCCAGCTCATGAGCTCGGGCAAGCGCGTGGAGTCGCGCCAGCAGGAGGTCTCGGAGTTCTCCCGTGCCCTCAAGCTGCTCGCGAAGGAGCTCGAGGTGCCGGTCATCGCCGTCGCCCAGCTCAACCGTGGTCCCGAGCAGCGCGGCGACAAGAAGCCGATGATGTCCGACCTGCGCGAGTCGGGCTCGCTCGAGCAGGACGCCGACGTCGTCATGCTGCTGCACCGCGAGGACGCCTACGAGAAGGAGCACCCGCGGGCCGGCGAGGCGGACATCATCATCGCCAAGCAGAGGAACGGACCCACCGGCACGGTGACGGTGGCGTTCCAGGGGCACTACTCGCGATTCGTCGACATGGGGCGCTGAGGGCCGGATTTCTCACAGCGGTGCCCGGCGGCCGCGCATCGCGATCCGGATCGGCCGCTGAGACGATGGTTCTCGGCATCCGGCGGGCTCGAGATGCGGGCCCCGTGACCTGGAGAACGGAGGGGTCGACCCGTGACAGACGTACCCGCGCAGGCCGGCGTGATCGGCGAGTGGTTCGCCTCGAACACCGGGGAGCTGATCTCCAGCCTGATCAACGTCGTCATCATCGTCCTGGTGGCGATCATCGCGCGCGCAGTCCTGGGGCGGGTGATCCTCCGGCTCGCCCAGAGGATCGTCCAGTCGCGGCAACAGCTGGACCGGGCCGCGTCCAACGCCCGGCGCAAGGTCACCAAGTCGATCCCCGACGAGGCCGCTCGCGTGCGCCGCCAGGAGCAGCGGGCGCAGACGATCGGCTCGGTGCTGCGCAGCATCGCCTCGTTCGTCATCTTCGGCGTGGCGTTCATGATGATCCTGGGCGAGTTCGGGATCAATCTCGGCCCGGTCCTGGCCAGCGCCGGCGTGCTGGGTCTGGCTATCGGCTTCGGCGCGCAGAGCCTCGTGCAGGACTTCATCGCCGGCCTGTTCATGATGTCGGAGGACCAGATCGGCGTGGGCGACGTGGTCGACGTCGGTGACGCGGTCGGCACGGTCGAGGAGATGACGATGAGGATCACGAAGATCCGCGACCTCGACGGCAACCTCTGGTACGTGCGCAACGGTGAGATCCGGCGGGTCGCCAACATGAACCAGGACTGGGCCAACGCGGTGATCGAGATTCCGCTGGACTACTCGGTCGACCTGGCCAGGGCGAAGCAGGTGATCGAGAGCGGCCTGGAGGAGTTCGCCGCGGACCCGGAGCTCGCCACCGAGATCCTCGACAAGCCCGAGGTGAGCGGTGTGACCGGCATCGGGAACGGCGCCGTGACGATGCGCATGATCATCAGGACCCGGCCCGGCTCGCAGTGGGCCGTCGGCCGCGCCGCCCGCGCGCACCTCAAGGGCCGATTCGACGCCGAGGGGATCCAGGTCGCGGTACCGATGTTCCCGCAGGCCGAGGTCGGAGCGACCAAGCAGGGCTGAGCGCGTGGCCTGCCCGCTACCTGCTGAGGTTGCGGAACTCCCGCACCGCGAGCGGGACGAAGATCGCCATGATGACGATCGGCCAGAGGATCGCGCCACCGATCGCGTGCCCGTCGATCCAGTAGCTCGCCTCGCCCGTGCCGGCGCCGGGGGTCGCGAACAGCTCGCGGATCGCGCTCGCAGTCGAGGACACCGGGTTCCACGCCGCGACCGCACCGAGCCAGCCCGGCATCATCTCCGGCGGGGTGAACACCGAGGAGATGAACCCCACCGGGAAGGCGACGGCGAACAGCGAACCGGCCACCTCGGTGTTCTTGATCCGCAGGCCCAGGTAGACGCCGACGAAGATGAGGGCCAGCCGCAGCCAGAGCAGCAGCGCGAACGCGAACAGGGCCTCACCCACGGTCCCGGCGGCCCGCCACCCGATGATCAGCGCGAGGACAGCGATGGTGGCGAGGTCGACGGCCGCCTGGATGAGGTCGGAGACCCCGCGTCCGGTCACCACCGCCGACGGGGACATCGGCATGGACCGGAAGCGGTCCATGAACCCCTTCTCCTTGTTGAGCGTCACGGCGAAGGCCGTGTTCATGAACCCGAAGGCCATGGTCATCGCGAACATCCCGGGCATGGCGTAGTCGATGTAGCCCTCGCCGGCGCCCTGCCCGGTGACGTCCATGGCCGAACCGAAGACGTAGACGAACATCAGCACCATCACCACGGGCATGCCGAGCTGCCAGGCGAACGTGGACGGCTGGCGCACCAGGTGGGTGAGCTCCTGCACGACGATCGTCCAGCAGTCCTTGACCGCCCACCTCAGGCGGGACAGGGGGTCGCTCGAGTGGACCGGTGCGGTGGGGACGGACGGGCCGGTCGCGGCCCGGTCGGTGGTGCTCATGAGGCGGCCTCCGTGGTGGTCCGGGCGGTCAGGTGCAGGAATGCCTCGTCGAGCGTGGGCCGGCGCAGCCCGATGTCGTCGATCTCCAGGCCGAGCCGGTCGATCTCGGCCGCCACCGCGGTCAGGGCGCGGACGCCCGCCGTGACGGGGGCGCTGACGCTGCCGTCGGTCACCGTCACCTCGGCGTCGGTGACCCGGCGGACGACCTCGGCGACGCGCGACATCGTGTCGGGGTCGGCCGCGGCGACCTCGAGCCGCTCGTCGCCCATGCGCCGCTTGAGCCCGGCCGGTGTGTCGTCGACGAAGTTCCGCCCCTGGTCGATCACGCTGATCCGGTCGCAGAGCTTGTCGGCCTCGTCGAGGTAGTGGGTCGTCAGCAGCACCGTGGTGCCCCGGGAGGCGAGGTCGCGCACCGCCTGCCAGACCTCGCGCCGCCCGGCGGGGTCCAGGCCGGTCGTCGGCTCGTCGAGGAAGAGCACCTTCGGGGCGAGGATCATGCTCGCGGCCAGGTCCAGCCGTCGCCGCATGCCTCCCGAGAAGGTCTTGGGTGAGCGCTTCGCGGCGTCCTGCAGCCCGAAGAGCTCTAGCAGCTCGTCCGCCCGACGACGCGCCGCCGCCTTCTCCAGCCGGAACAGCCTGCCGAAGATGGTGAGGTTCTGCCGGGCGCTGAGGATGTCGTCGACAGCGGTCTGCTGGCCGACCAGCCCGATGCTCGCGCGGACCTCGCGCGGACGGCTGCGCACGTCGTGCCCGGCCACGGACGCCTGGCCGGCGTCGGCCCGGGTGAGCGTCGCGAGGATGCGGACCGTCGTCGTCTTGCCCGCACCGTTCGGGCCGAGCAGGCCGTGGACGGAGCCGCGCAGCACGGCGAGATCCACCCCGTCCAGGGCCACCTTCTGCCCGTAGCGCTTGCTGAGGCCCACGGTGCGGACCGCGAATCCTGACTCGTTCATCGTCGCTCCCAGGCGTTCTGAGTACATTGCACGCAGGACGATAGCGTACGCTGTCCGCAGAACACAACAGCTTTCGGTGCAAGGGGTGGAGATGTCCGAGGAGAACCCGCTCGCGCGCAGTCATCAGCTGCTCTGGGAGGGCCTGCCGCCCGCGACGAAGGGTCCGAGACCCACGCTGACCCTCGACCAGATCGTCACCGCGGGCATCGGGATCGCCGACTCGGAGGGCATCGACGCACTCTCCATGCGCCGGCTCGCCACGGAGCTCGGGATGGGCACGATGTCGCTCTACCGGTACGTGCCCAGCAAGGCCGAGCTCCTCAACCTCATGCTCGACCACGTCAGCGGTGCCCAGCTCGGCCGCGTCGACCCGGACGGCGACTGGCGCGCCACGCTGACCTCGGTCGCGCGACGCGGCAGGGAAATGTACCTCAGCCACCGGTGGCTCCTCCAGGTCAACTGGTCGCGCCCGGTGCTCGGTCCCGGCAGCGTCTCCCAGATGGAGGAGACGGTCGCGGGCCTGACCGACCTGCCCTTCGGCGATCAGAAGATGATGATGGTGGTCTCCCTGCTCGACGCCTACGTCGTCGGCTCGGTCCGCGAGGAGATCCTCTACGAGCGCGCCGCCGAGGAGAGCGGCATGACGGAGGACGAGTTCTGGGACAACCAGATCCCGGTGCTGACCCGTGCCATGGAGTCGGGGAGCTACCCCGCGATGGCCGCTCTGGACTGGGACGTCTTCGATGCCGGCTGGGCCGACTCCTTCGAGCTCGGCCTGCAGTTCCTGCTGGACGGGATCGACGCCGAGGTCGCCCGTGGCCGCAAGGCTCGCTGAGCCGACACGGCTCAGCGCGGTAGCGGGACCTCGAGGTCGTAGGCCAGGACGATCGCCCTGACCAGCTGCTCCTCCTGCGCCGGTGTCACGAAGCCGATCGTGCGCCCCAGGTGTGCCGTGGGCACGGTGGTCACGTTGTCGATCGCGGCGACGCAGGGGTGATCCAGGCCGTTCTCCGGGCCGAGCGGTACTTCGCTGGACAGACCCTTGGCGGTCGTGGTGATCGGAGCGATCGTCACCTTGGTCATCGCGGTCCGGGCGGCCGGGCGCGTGAGTACGACCGCCGGCCGAGTCTTGTCGAGCCGAACGAGGCAGATCTCCCGCACGTCAGTCCTGGGCCGAGTGGTGCACGACGCTCCACTCGACCAGCGCGTCGAGATCGTCGCCCGCGCCCTGGTCGCGCAGGATCTGTGCGTCCCTCTCGGCGAGGCGATGCCGCAGCTCGCGCTCGAGCGCCGAGGTCACGACCTCGGCGCGGCTGGTGGCAGCACCCTGACCGACGACGTCGTCGAGGAATGTCACGAGACTGTCGGGAAGTCGAAGTGTGATCTGCGTGCTCACGCGACAACAGTACCAAACTGAATCCCGGATCGGGATTCAGTCGGTCGGACCTGAAATCGCTGGCGTCCGCCCTCCGCCGAGGCCACGATCAGCAGGTGAGCACGAGCCCCTACCCCCTGACCACCGACCGGCTGACCGTGCGCATGGTGAACGGCGAGGACGTCGACGTGCTCACGGAGTACCGCAACGACCCGGCCGTCAACGCCCTGCAGGACTGGGACCTGCCCTACCCCCGCGAGCGCGCCGAACGGCTCGCCGCCGCCCACGCGGACCGGGACGACGTCGTGCCGGGCACCGGCACCCAGCTGGCCGTCGAGGCCGACGGCCGGCTGGTCGGCGACCTGTACGTCGGCCTCGACGACCACTCGGGCATCGCCGAGATCGGCTTCACGCTCGCGGCCGCGCACCAGGGCCAGGGATACGCCCTCGAGGCGGCCTCCGCGGTCGTCGACGACCTCGTCGACCGCCTCGGCGTGCACCGTGTCGTCGCCGAGCTCTCGCCGGACAACCGCGCCTCCGCACGACTCCTCGAGCGCCTCGGCATGACCTTCGAGCTCCTCGCGGAGAAGTCCTACCGGTGGCGGGGGACGTGGGACGACAACCTCCGCTACGCGATGACCGCCGACGAACGCCGTGCCTGGCGCGACCGCCCGCGCAGCGCGCCGCAGGAGGTCCGGCTCGTCGAGCTGGACCACGAGAACGCCTGGGCCTACCGGCGGCTGCGCTCGCACCGGTCGCAGGAGCTGTTCGTCGCGAGCGTCGACCATTCCTACACGGACGCGCTGTTCCCCGAGCCCGAGGACGGCCACCCCGTCGTCCCCGTGCTGCGGGGCATCGAGGCCGACGGCGAGCCGGCCGGCTTCCTCATGTGGGCGGACGCCGTCAACGCCGGCACACCGGATCCGTACCTCTGGCGGTTCCTCGTCGACCGGCGGCACCAGGGGCGGGGCATCGGCCGACGTGCGCTGGAGCTGTGGACCGCGGACCTGCGCGCCGCCGGCCACTCGGCGGTCGAGACCAGCTGGGTCCAGGCCCCGGGCGGCCCCGAGCCGTTCTACCTGGGGATGGGCTTCGTGCTCACCGGCGCGTACGACGACGGCGAGGCCGTGGCCCGGCTGTCGCTGTAGGGGAGGCGCTGGTCGCTCGGGATCGTCGCGACGCCCTTGTCGACGCCCTGGCAGAGGCTCTGTCGGTGCCCCGTCCACCTCCGACCGGTACGCTCGGTGTGGACATCCCCACAGCACGCTCGTCACGACGCCGACGTCACCGAGGAGGCTGCCGCCATGACGTCCACCGACACCGCCGTCGCCCCGGACGGCCCCACCGCGCCCGCCGACCGGAGCTCGACCAGCCCGCTCGGCCGCGTCACGGCCGAGCTCGCCCGCACGTTCGACGTCGATCGGATCATCACCGACCGGCAGCGTCTTCAGACCTACGAGTGCGATGGTCTGGCCCAGTACCGGACGGTGCCGGGTCTCGTCGTGCTCGCACGCGATGCGGACGACGTCGCGCGGGCCGTCCGCGTGTGCGCCGCCCACCGGGTCCCGTTCGTCGCACGCGGCTCGGGTACGGGTCTGTCGGGCGGTGCGCTCCCGCACGCGGAGGGCGTCCTCGTCGTCATGTCCCAGATGCGCAGCATCAAGGAGATCGATGCCGCGAACCAGCGCGCGGTGGTCGACCCGGGCGTCATCAACCTCGCCCTGTCCCGTGCGGCGACGCCCGACGGCTACTACTTCGCGCCGGACCCCTCGAGCCAGACGATCTGCTCGATCGGAGGCAACGTCGCCGAGAACTCGGGCGGCGCGCACTGCCTGAAGTACGGCTTCACCGTCAACCACGTCACCGGCGTCGACCTCGTCACCCCGGGCGGTGAGCGGGTCGAGATCGGCGGGAAGGCCCCCGACCCTCCGGGCTACGACCTGCTGGGCGCCCTCGTCGGCTCGGAGGGCACGCTCGGCATCGTCACCGAGGTGACGGTGCGCCTCACCCGGCTGCCGCAGGAGGTCCAGACCGTCCTCGCAGGGTTCCGGTCGGTCGACGACGCGGGGGCCGCGACCTCGGCGATCATCGCTGCCGGCGTGATCCCGGCGGCCATCGAGATGATGGACGCGCTCGCCATCGAGGCGGCGGAGGAGGCGGTCGCCTGCGGCTATCCCGACGGCGCGGGGGCGGTGCTGGTCATCGAGGTCGACGGCTCGTCGGCCGACGTCGCAGGAGAGCTGGCCGAGGTGCTGCACCACTGCGACGCGAACGGGTCGTTCGAGACGCGGCTGGCGGCGGACGACGTCGAGCGCGCCCTCATCTGGAAGGGCCGCAAGTCTGCGTTCGCGGCCGTCGGTCGGATCAGCCCGGACTACATCGTTCAGGACGGCGTCATCCCGAGGACCGCACTGCCCGACGTGCTGCGCCGGATCGCCGACCTGTCCGAGGAGAAGGGCGTGCGGGTGGCCAACGTGTTCCACGCGGGCGACGGCAACCTGCACCCGCTCGTCCTCTTCGACGACGCCGAGGAGGGTGCCGCCGAGCGCGCCGAGGAGGTGGCCGGCGGGATCCTCGACCTGTGCATCGAGGGCGGCGGGTCGATCACCGGCGAGCACGGCGTCGGGTCCGACAAGGCGAAGCACATGCCGCGGATGTTCACCGCCGCCGACCTCGACACGATGCAGGCGGTGCGGTGCGCGTTCGACCCCGAGAACATCTCCAACCCCGGAAAGATCTTCCCGACCCCGCGCCTGTGCGGCGAGCGGCCGGGCCGGCACCAGGGGGCGCACCCGCTCCAGGAGGCCGGCCTGGCGGAGGTGTTCTGATGTCGGCGACGGGTGCGGCCACGCGCGGTGGACCGGCAAGGCCGGGCGGCCCCGATCTCGCGGCCCTGGCCAGGAGCCTCGGCGGCGAGGGCGAGGTCCGCGAGGCGGGCCCGGGCGACGTCGTCGACGGTGTGCCGGCGGCCGTCGTCGCCCGGCCGACGTCGATCGACGGCGTCTCCCGTGTGGTCCGGGAGGCCACCGGCCAGGGGCTCGTCACCGTCGCGCGCGGCGGCGCGACCGCGCTCGACCGGGCGGCGCCCCCCGAGCGTGTCGACGTCGTCCTCGACACCACCGGGCTGGACCGGCTGGTCGAGCACGGGGCCGGCGACCTCGTCGTCGTCGCCGAGGCCGGGCTGCGGCTGCGCGACCTGCAGGCGCAGCTGACCGGCGCCGGCCAGGAGCTCGTGGCCGAGGTCGGGCGGGAGCGGTTCGAGGGTGGGTCGACCGTCGGCGGCGCCCTCGCGACGGGCGCGTCGGGTCCGCGGCGGGTCCTGCGCCACGCGCTGCGCGACCTCGTGCTCGGCACGACCGTGGTCCTGGCGGACGGGACCGTTGCCGCCTCGGGCGGCAAGGTCGTCAAGAACGTCGCCGGCTACGACCTGGCCAAGCTGATGACGGGCTCCTACGGCACCCTGGGGATCATCGTGCGGGCGGCGTTCCGGCTGCACCCCGTCCCGGTCGACCGGCGCTTCGTCGTGCGCAGCGGCGCGCTCGACGAGGTCGCCGACCTCGCCCGGGCGGTGCTCGGCTCCCAGGTGGCCCCCGCCGCCGTCGAGATCGACCGCCCGGCCGGCAGCGACGAGGCGACCCTCGCCGTGCTGCTCGAGGGTGGGACCGACGGCGTCGCCGCCCGGGCCGCCGAGGTCGCCGACCTGATCGGTGGTCGCCTCGCCGAGGAGCCCGCGTGGTGGGACCGTGCGCCCGACGGCGCGGTGAGCGCGCGGGCCACCGCGACCCTGGTCGGGGTGCGCGAGGTGCTGCTCGCGGCCCGCGCGGCGGAGCAGGCGCACGGGACCGGCGTCGCCGTGCGCGGCTCGGCGGCGGGCGTGCTGGACGTCGGTATCGACGGCGCGGACGTGGCCGGCACCGTCGATCGGCTGCGGGCCGCGGCCCCCGACCCGCGGGAGGGCACCGTCGTCGTCCTGCGCGCACCGGCCGCGATCCGCGAGGGCCTCGACGCGTGGGGACCGGTCGGCGGGATCGAGCTCATGCGCAGCATCAAGGAACGCCTGGACCCGGGCCGGAACCTCGCGCCCGGACGCTTCGTGGGAGGAATCTGATGAGCACGGACATGCACCGGCTCGACATGACGGACACGGCGGCCCGGTCGGGCCACGCGCAGACCGACGTCCTGGGCCTGGCGGCCTTCGACGACCACCACCCGCCCTCGCGCGAGCTCATCGACGACTGCGTGCACTGCGGCTTCTGCCTGCCCGCCTGCCCCACCTACGAGCTGTGGGGCGAGGAGATGGACTCCCCGCGCGGGCGCATCTACCTCATGCAGCAGGGCCTGGAGGACCAGCCGATGAGCCCGGCCATGGTCCAGCACATGGACGCCTGCCTGGGCTGCATGGCGTGCGTGACCGCCTGCCCGTCGGGCGTCCAGTACGACAAGCTCATCGAGGCCACCCGCCAGCAGGTCGAACGGCGCGGCAGGCAGCACCGGACCGTGGCGCAGCGCGCCCTGCGGCAGGGCATCTTCGCGCTGTTCCCCCGGCCCGAGCGCCTGCGACTCGTCCGCGGACCCCTCGCGCTGTACCAGAGGAGCGGGCTGAGCAGGCTCGTGCGCGGCTCGAAGGTCCTGGAGAAGATCTCCCCGACCCTGGCCACGATGGAGGCCGTCGCCCCGCCGATCGGGCGCCGGGTGCGCATCCCCGCCCACATGCCCGCCAGGAGCGAGCGCCGGATGACGGTGGGCCTGCTGCTCGGCTGCGTCCAGCGCGAGTTCTACCCCGGCGTCAACGCCGCCACGGTGCGCGTGCTCAACATGGAGGGCTGCGACGTCGTCACGCCGCCGTCCCAGGGCTGCTGCGGCGCCCTGTCCGTGCACGCCGGCCGCGAGGCCGAGGGCCTGACCTACGCGCGCCGACTCATCGACACCTTCAGCGAGGCCGGCGTCGAGCGGATCATCGTCAACTCCGCCGGCTGCGGGTCCACCATGAAGGAGTACGCCCACCTGCTGGCCGACGACCCCGACTACGCCGACCGCGCCCGGGAGTTCTCGGAGAAGGTCCGGGACGTCTCCGAGATCCTCGTCGAGCTCGGCCCCGTCGCGCCCCGGCACCCCCTGCCGATGACGATCGCCTACCACGACGCCTGCCACCTCTCGCACGCGCAGAAGGTGCGGTCCCAGCCCCGCCGGCTGCTGGGCGACATCCCCGGCGTGACGATCAAGGAGATCGCCGACGGCGACCTGTGCTGCGGCTCCGCGGGAATCTACAACCTCGTCAACCCCGAACCGGCGCGCGAGCTGGGGGACAAGAAGGCGACGAACGTGGCGGCGACCGAGGCCGAGCTGCTCGTGACCTCCAACCCCGGCTGCCTGCTGCAGATCACCGACGCCCTGTCCCGCCAGGGCAAGCACATGTCGACCGCGCACATGATCCAGGTCCTCGATGCCTCCCTGCTCGGCAAGGACGTCGGCACCCTCGTCGACGAGGCGCCGACGACCGTGCGCGCCCCCGACACCCCCGAACGGGCCGGCGGCTGCGCCTGCGGAAAAACCGGCGGCTGCGGCGGCTGACGCGAGGCGGCGCGCCGGTCCCTGACGGCCGGCCGGTCGGCATCGACGCGACGTCGTCGGTCGAAATGTCCGCTCGACGAGGCGCGAGGCGTTAGGTTGTCCGCACGACCGGCAACTGGATACAGAGCTTCACCCCTCGACATCCCACGAATCGGCAACGGTGCCGAGCCCGGAGGTCCAGATGGACAACCTCGTCGTACTCGCTCTCTTCGCCATCCTTCCCATCCTCGTCATCGGTGTCCTGCTCGTCGGCCTGCGCTGGCCGGCGAAGTACGCGATGCCGGTCGGACTCGTCGTCATCGTCGTCATCGCCGCCGCCGTGTGGGAGATGTCGTGGACCACGATCGGCGCGTCCGTCGTCCAGGGCCTCCTCGTCGCCATCGGCCTGCTGTGGATCGTGTTCGGCGCGCTGCTGCTGCTCGAGACGATCACCAAGAGCGGGGCGCTGCACTCGATCCGCGCGGGCTTCACCACCATCAGCGCCGACCGGCGTGTCCAGGTGGTCATCATCGCCTGGCTGTTCGGGTCCTTCATCGAGGGTGCCGCCGGCTTCGGCACGCCGGCGGCGGTCGTCGCGCCGCTGCTGCTCGCGCTGGGCTTCCCGGCGATGGCGGCGGTCATGGCGGGCCTGATCATCCAGTCCACGCCGGTCAGCTTCGGCGCGGTCGGCACCCCGATGCTCGTGGGGATCGGCAATGGCCTGTCAGGCACGGACGGGAGCTTCGTCCCGGCGGTCGCGGGACGCGCGGACGAGCTCGGCATGAGTCACTCGGAGTTCGTCGCCCACACGGCGACCCAGGTGGCCACGATCCACGCGATCGTCGGTGTCCTCGTCCCGCTGTTCCTGGTCTGCCTGATGACCGGGTTCTTCGGGGAGAAGCGCAGCTTCCGGGCGGGGCTGGCGGTCGCGCCGTTCGCCCTCTACGCCGCGCTCGCCATGATCCTGCCGTACCTCGCCGTCGCCTACCTGCTCGGCCCCGAGTTCCCGGCCATGATCGGTGGCTTCGTCGGGCTCGCCGTCGTGATGTTCACGTCGTCGAAGGGCTTCCTCATGCCCACGGACACGTGGGACTTCCCGCCGAAGGAGCGCTGGAGCGACCGGTGGATCGGCACCGTGGACCCGGAGGCCGGGGCCACCGTGCTGAAGAAGAAGATGCCGATCGCCATGGCCTGGATGCCGTACGTCGTCGTGGCCGCGGTCCTGCTCGTCACCCGCAACGTGCCGGCGATCACGGAGTTCCTCACCGGACCGGCGGTCCTCCAGGTCAACGACATCTTCGGCACCGGGATCTCCCAGAACATGGACCTGCTGTACTCGCCCGGCGCCGTGTTCCTGCTCGCGGTGCTCATCACCTACGTCCTGCACAGGATGAACGTCCACCAGATCGCGGCGTCGTGGAAGGTGGCGGGCGGGCAGATCGCCGCTGCCGCCGTCGCACTGCTCTGCGCGCTGCCGCTCGTGCGCATCTTCATCAACTCCGGCAGCGAGTTCAACCAGGCGGGACTGGAGTCCATGCCGATCACGCTCGCCGAGGTGGCGGCGAACGCGACCGGAGAGGGCTGGCCGGTCCTCGCTCCGTTCATCGGCGCGCTCGGTGCCTTCGCCGCCGGCTCGAACACGGTGTCGAACCTGATGTTCTCCCTGTTCCAGTACTCGACCGGCGAGAACATCGGCGCGAACGGTCCGGAGACGGTCGTCGCCGCCCAGGCCGTGGGCGGCGCCGCGGGCAACATGGTCACGGTGCACAACGTCGTCGCAGCGGCGGCCACCGTGGGCCTGCTGGGCCGGGAGGGCGACCTCATCCGCAAGACGATCATCCCGATGACCTACTACTGCCTGGCCGCGGGATCGATCGCCTACATGTGGATCTTCGGGGTCGGCCTCAACGTCGGCACGATCGTGTGCGTGCTCGTCATCGTCGCGCTCGCGGTCGGCATCTGGCGGATCTCGACGATGCCCGACGTCCCGAACAAGCAGCTCCTGCCGGCCGGACGGTGACGGCCGCCGCTGCGGGCTCGACCGAGGCGGACCAGGTCAGGGGCTCCCGCCGCGCAGGACGTCGACGTGCACGTGGTCGAGGTGCCGCAGGATCTCGCCGCCCGGCTCGGGCGCGTCGTAGGGCTGCCACCGACCGCTCCGGCTGTGCGCGCTCCAGATGCGGTCGTCGAAGATCACGTACTGGATGTCGAGGGTGTCCTCGTGGGCGACGAGCCAGTGCGCCAGCAGCCAGCCACGACGTCGGTTCTCCTCGGTGACGGGCTGGTAGAAGATGTCGATCGCCCGCCCGTCGTTGTGCGTCGACTCGCCCGCGCGCTGCACGCCACCGGGTGCGAACCCGCCGAGGACCTGATCGCCGAACACCACCGTCATCTGCTCGAGCACCGCCTGCGCCCGCGGGGTGAGGCCGGAGCCGGTGATCTGCTCCTCAGCCAGGTCGTCCGCGGCGGAACCGCGGCAGGACAGGCTCGGTCCGGCGCCCTCCGGCGGGCCGTCCGCCAGCACGCGCAGCACGGCGTCGTCGACGTCGGAGGTGTCGGGCGCCGTGACCGCCGAGCCGTCCCGGGTGTCGGCGGCGACCGCCGTCGTCGCCCGTCGCGCCTGGTCGCGCGTGAGCCCGACCGGACCGTCCGGGCCGGCCACCTCGCACTCGGGCTCGCTCCCCGGGACGGGCAGCCCCTCCTCGCGCACGAGCTCGACGACCCGAGGCCCGACGACGACGAGAGCCACCGCGAGGAGCACCACCACGGCCCAGGTGGCCCAGCGCCGGCGCCCGATTGCGCCTCGGCCGTTCCGTCGGGTCCGCGCCCCGGAGTGGTGGCGCCGCGCTGCTCGGCCTGACGGCGCATCGGTCACGCCCACGAGTCAAGCACGGGTCGGCAGCCTTGATCGGTGATCGACCACCCCCCAGCGCGTCCCTGCGTGGCGACGACGTGCCGCGCCTGGCGAGGTTGTGCCTCGCACGCACGACCTCGCCAGCCAGGGCACGACCTCGGTGGGTCGGGGCGACACCCCGTCGGCCGGCCGACACTCGCGACGCCCCCTGCCACCTGGGCTGTTGACGACGCCGCGGCGAGCCAATACCCTTCCCAAATCGATTCAGGCCCGAATCGATTTGGGAATGTCCATCAGGTCCGGTCCGAAGGAGAACCGCATGACCACATCGACCGACGAACGTCGACCGCACCCCGTCGACGAGATCCCGCCCGTCCGCAAGATCGTCCCGTTCGGCCTGCAGCACGTGCTCGTGATGTCGGCCGCGCCCATCTCGTCCGTCTTCCTCGTGGGAGCGAGTCTCCAGCTCGAGCCGGACCTCATCGTCCAGCTGCTCAGCATCACGTTCGTCTTCTCGGGGATCGGCTCGATCATCCAGTCGATGGGGCGCTGGGGCATCGGCGTGCGGCTGCCGTTCATGATGCTTCCCGGCGGCGCGCCGGTGGTCATGTTCATCGCCATCGCCTCCGAGCACGGCCCGGCGACGGCGTCCGGAGCGGTGCTGCTCACCGCGGTCTTCTACTTCATCGTGCTACCGGTGTTCAGCCGCATCATCAAGTTCTTCCCGTCCCTGGTGATCGGCACGATGATCGTCGTCGTCGGCGTCAACCTCATCCGCATCAACGTGCTGCTCGTGACGGGACGTCCCGAGGAGGAGACCTTCGGCGATCCGGTCGGCGTCGCGCTCGGCATCATGACGATGGTCCTCATCGTCCTGCTCTTCCGGGTGCTGCGCGGCATGGTGCGCCAGCTCGCGGTGATGATCGGCCTGGTCGCGGCGACCGGCATCGCGGCGCTGCTCGGACGGGTGGACGTCCCCGACCTGTCGGGACCGGTCGCCACGGTGCCCGAGCTGTTCCCGTTCGGCACGCCGCAGTTCGACATCCTCGCCTCGATCCCGCTGCTGATCTTCTGCCTCGCCTCGATGGCGGAGGCCACCGGCCAGACCGCGATCAACGCGGAGATCGTCGGCAAGAGGATCGACATCACCAGGGCGGCACCCCGCACCATCCGCGCCGACGCGCTCGTCTCGCTCTTCGCCGGCATGTTCGGCACCTCGCTCATGGTGACGAGCGGCGAGAACATCGGCATCGTGCGGGTGAGCAACGTCAAGAGCCGCTTCGTCACGGCGGCGGCGGGTGTCATCCTCATCGTCATCGGACTGATCACCCCGGTCGCCCGGATCATCTACGCGATCCCGGCCCCCGTGGTCGGCGGGACCGGCGTCGTCGTGTTCGCGATCCTCACCGTCATCGGCCTGCAGATGCTGGGCCGCTCCGACCTGGGCGACCAGCGGAACATGCTCGTCGTCGCCGCGGGCCTGAGCTTCGGCCTGCTCCCGATCGTGGTGCCCGGCGCCTACGACGGCCTCCAGTCCACCCTCGGAAGCATCCTCTCGAGCGGGGTCGCCATGGGCGCCCTGGTCGCGGTGCTCGTGAACATCCTGTTCAACCACATCGGACGCCGTTCCACGGACGCCGCTGCGCCCGCCGACGACTCGGAGGACGACGGCGGGGCCATCGGGGCAGAGGCTGACGCCGACCGGTCGGTCGGGGCCACCGTCGACGCCCGGTCGCACGACGACGAAACCCTCGAGCGCCGGCGCCCGAGCGCCGAGAACCGTGAAGGAGAACGATGAGCGACCTCGCCGCTCTGCACGAGCGCCCCACGCTGCTGATCCCCGAGCTGACGCTGCTGCCCGAGGGGGTGCGCACCGACCGCGCGGTGCTCGTCGACGACGGTCGGGTGTCCGACGTCGGACCGGCCGACGAGATGCGGCTCCGCCACCCGGAGGCGGCGACGATCGAGCTGCCCCGGCGGCTGCTCATGCCCGGCTTCGTCGACGCGCACCACCACCTCACCCAGTCGTTCGGCAAGTCGCTCGTGTTCGGCGAGCCGTCGGAGATCTTCCGCCGCGTCTGGGTCCCGATGGAGGCGCACCTGGACGAGGAGGCCATCGACGTCGCCACCCGGCTCGCCGCGTGGGAGTCGCTGCGCGGCGGGTTCACCACCGTCGCCGACGCCGGCACGCGGGCCACCGTCGACGGCGGGGTGGACACCCTCGCCGCCGCCACGACCGCGCTCGGGGTGCGGTGCGTCCTCGGCGTCATCTGCAACGACATGGTCGCCGGAGAACGCGTCGCCGAGGTCGACGACGTCCTGGCGTCCGCCGAGCGGCACCTCGACCGATGGTCGGAGGACGCGCTCGTGCACCCGTCCCTGGCGGTGTCGCTGCCGGAGGTCGCCTCGGACGAGATGCTCGGGGCCGTCACCTCGCTCGCCCGCCGTGCGGGCGTGACTTTCCAGACCCATCTCAACGAGCACCTCGCTGCCGTCGAGCGGTCGTTGGAGGCCACGGGGCTGCGCCCGCTGGAGCGGCTCGCCCAGCTCGACGCGCTCGGGCCCGAGCTCCTGGCCGCGCATGCCACCCTGCTCACACCACGGGAGATCACACTGCTGCGCGACAGCGGCGGTGCGGTCTCCTACAACCCGGTGGCCAGCTCGTGGAAGGGCAACGCGGTGGCGCAGGCGCTGCTCATGCACGAGCTCGGCGTGCGGCTCGGCCTGGGCACCGACGGCACCCGCGGGGACGCGTTCCGGCTGCTGGACGCGGCCGAGACCGCCCAGCGCCTCACCTACGGCCTGGCGTCCGGCGACTCCTCGGTCGGCGGCGGCTGGCCGTGGCTGGAGCAGGGCCTGACCGGTGGGGCGGACGCCGTCGGACTCGGTGGCGAGGTCGGCACGATCGGCCCGGGGGCCCACGCGGACCTCCTGGTCCTCGACGTCGACGTCCCCGAGCTCGTGCCCTCCTGGGACCTGCCGTGGGAGCTCGTCCGGCTCGCCGGCAAGGACCAGATCGAGTCCGTGGTGGTCGGTGGCCGGCTCCGCCTGTCGGCGGGCCGTCCGGTGGACCTCGACGGCGACGCGCTGCTGGACCGGGCGCGCGCGATCGCGCACCGGGCCGTCGAGGACGCCCCCATCCACATGGTCCACCCGTTCTCCGCCGAGCACCGGGAACGCCTCCGCGGCGTGCACGCATGACCGAGGCGGCCTTCGCGCTGGTCGCCGTGACCGTCCTGGTCGCGGCGTTCGTCCAGGGCTCGACGGGGATGGGGTTCGCGCTCATCGCCGCGCCCGTGGTCACCCTGATCGACCCCCGGCTGCTGCCGGTGCTCCTGCTCGTGCTCATGCTGCCCCTCAACGGGTACGTCGCGTGGCGCGAGCGGGAGCACCTGGACTGGCGGGGGGTCCGCTGGATCAGCGTGGGCCGGTTCGCCGGCACCTTCGCCGGGCTCTGGATCCTGATCCTGGTGAACCTCGACCAGCTCGCGCTGCTCATCGGCTGGTCGACGATCATCGCGGCCGTCGCGGCGCTGCTCGCGCCCGCGTTCGACCCCAACCGGACGGGCCTCGTGGTCGTCGGGCTCATCACCGGCGTCACCGAGACCTCCACCGGCGTGGGTGGCCCGCCGCTCGCGCTGGCCTACCAGCACAAGAGCGGCCCGACCCTCCGGGCGACCGTGGCGGTCTGCTTCCTCGTGGGCGAGGTGATCTCGCTGGTGGTCCTCGGCGTGAGCGGGCAGATCGAGCTTCGCACCCTGGGCCTGAGCGCCGTGCTCGTGCCGTTCGTCGTCGTCGGTGCGTTCGTCAGCCGGTGGGTGCACCACCGCCTCGACGGCCCCCTCCTGCGGATGCTGGTGCTGGGATTCGCCATCATCTCGGGGATCGTCGTCCTCCTCTAGCCGCGTCACCAGCACGGTGACGGACGAGTACGCTGCCAGGACCGTGACTCCTCCTCCCGCCGCCAAGCGCCCGACGATCGCCGACGTCGCACGCGAGGCGGGGGTCTCCCGCACCACGGTGTCGCACGCCCTCAACGACCGGGGCCAGGTGCATGTCGGCACCCGCGACCACGTGAAGGAGGTCGCGGCCCGCCTCGGCTACCGACCCAGCGTCCGGGCCCAGCGTCTGCGGACCGGGCGTTCCCGCACCGTCGCCCTCCTCTCGGCGATGCCGGCCGCGGTCTCCGGCGGGCCCTCGCGTCTCGGATTCTTCACCGAGCTCGCGGTCGGGTGCGCCGAGAACGCGCTGACGCGGGGCTACAGCCTCGTCCTGGTCCCGCCGTCGGAGGATCCCGCCGCCCTGGCCGTGCTGGACATCGACGGGGCGATCCTCCTCGAGCCGCCGGGTCAGGACCCGCTCGCGGCCGAGCTCACGCAGCGAGGGGTCCCGTTCGTGACGATCGGGGAGGACCTCGGCGGCGCGCACGCGCGCCCGTCGGTCGACCTGCGCCACCGTGACGTCGCCGAGCTGCTGCTCACCCACCTGCGGGCACAGGGGGCACGGCGCGTCGGCCTCGTCCTCGGCTCCAGCGGACGACAGTCGCAGGAGACCTTCCGGGCGGTGCACCGAGAGCTCGCCGAGGCAGACGGCGTGACCCCGGTGGTCGTGACGGCCGACGAGCGCCTCGGGGAGGACGCGGGATACGCGGCGACCCGGGGCCTCCTCGAGGCGCACCCCGAGCTGGATGCGCTGTGCGTCCCGATCGACGCGTTCGCCTCCGGGGCCGCCCGTGCCGCATCCGAGGCCGGGCGCCGGGTGGGGAAGGACCTCCTGGTGGCGACCCGTTACGACGGTGTCCGTGCGCGGGCGGCACGGCCCCAGCTCACGGCGGTCGACCTGCACCTCGCGGAGGTCTCCCGTGCGGCGGTGGACCTGCTGCTGCTCGAGCTCGGCGAGACGGCGCCGGGGCCCCCCGCGCAGGTGCCCGCCCCCGTGCTCGTCGCGCGCGCCTCGACGAGGTCCGGCGGCCCCGCGGGCTAGCCGAACAGGTGGCCGCGCACGCCCAGCAGCATCGTGTCCCCGGGCTCGGTCTCGCGCAGGTACCGCGAGACCAGGTGCTCGGGGATCGCGATGCAGCCGGCCGTGGCCACCGGGTTGGCGTGCAGGAAGATCGCGTAGCCCATGCCTTCCCGGACGGCACTGTCCGGCGGGCGGTTGTAGTTGACGACGGCGCCCTGGCGGTAGTCGCCGCCCCGGGTGTGGGCGAGCCGCCACATGTTCTCGTCCGGCATGGTGTTCGCGAGGCTCGGCGTCGCTGCGTCGTAGTACCGGTTGTAGTTGACGCCCGGCGTCCCGCCCCACCGCGAGTACGGCGTGAGGATCCTGTGGTCGAGCGCCGTGCCCGGGTCGTAGAGACCGAAGGACTCCGTCACCGAGTACGCGCCGGTCGGCGTGCGGTAGGTGTGCCAGGCGGCCGGCTGACCGGGGCGGGCGGTGCCGTTCGCGCCGATGCGTGCGGACGTCGACCAGCGCTCGCGGTAGGCCTCCGACCCGGGGACCCGCTCGCACACGGTGAAGGTCGCCCACGAGGTCGACCAGGTCTCCGCGACGGCCATCGACACGCGCCCGGTCAGTCCCGTGTCGTAGCGGGACTGACCCAGGGAGAGCGGGGCGCAGCGTCCCCAGGTGGACCGGTCGGCCGAGCGCGCCCCGACGGTGTCGGTGCCGTTCCCGTCCCAGTCACCGAGGAACGTCACGTCGTAGGCGGCCGCGTAGGTGAACGACCGGTCGGCGTGGACCTGGCCGTGGCTGTCGCTCACGTGCACGGTGCTGCCCCGTCGCACCTGGAAGGTGTCGGTGCCGTCGCCGTCGGTGTCGCCCACGAGGACGCTGTCGGTGGCCCGTCCGTACGGCCACTGGACGCTCGCGGGGCCGCTGGTCAGCGTGTTGCGGACGTGGATCTGGATCCCGCGGCGGATGGCGATCGTGTCGAGGCCGTCGGCGTCGTAGTCGCCCACGTGGACCTCGTCGCCCACCCTGCCGTAGTCGAACGACAACGTCGCGAACCCGGCCGAGTTCGAGTTGCGCACGAGGAACGTGTTGCCGCGACGCACGGCGGGGGTGTCGCCCCCGTCGCCGTCCCAGTCCCCGAAGAAGACCTCGTCGCCGGCGCGACCGTAGACGAACCGGTGCGCGGTCACGGCCGACCCGCCGGACCCGGAGACGTGGAACTCGGCGCCGCGGCGCACGATCATCTCGTCGGTCCCGTTGCCGTCGGTGTCCGCGATGTACACCTCGTCGCCGGCGCGGCCGAAGATCACCTGCCGGGAGGTGGCGCCCGTGGGGGAGTCGGACAGGTGGAACGTCGGCGAGCCGCCGACCGACCCGATCGTGCCGCCCTGGTCGGGCGCGGGGCCCGCGTCGGCGCTCGCGGAGTCCGGCAGGACCACGGGCGGGGAGCCGTCGGTGGTGTCCTCCCCGTCCGGGACCGGGGCGGCTCCGGCGGGCGGACCGAGGGCGGTGACGCCCAGGAACGCGGCGCCGAGCGTGGCGACCAGGCGCCGGACGCCCGGCCCCGACCTGGCGGGGAGCGGCAGGGACGGGCGGGCGACGTGGCGCACGGGCGCTCCGATCAGTGCAGGGACGACGTCGGCGTGGATCCACCGCGAATGTAGCGGTGATCGGCGCCCCTGGGGAGGGCCCGTGCGGCGCGTCCTCAGGCGCCGCCGCGTCCTCAGGCGCTGCCGCGTCCTCAGGCGCTGCCGCGTCCTCAGGCGCCGCCGGAGACGAACTCGTGGATCGCCGTCGCGAGTCGCGCGTCCTCGACGCCGTGCCACTCGCCGGGCAGGATCGCGGCCGTCACGGCGGGGACCTTCTCGTCGAGCTCCCGCACGCCGTCGAGCATGCCGGGGTCCGTGGCGTCCGAGGCGATGACCAGCGTGGGTGTCGTGACCGACGCGAACCGCTCCGCCGGGGTCCCCGGGAGGAACGTCAGCTCGTGCACGATCGTCCGGGTGTTCTCCAGGTCCTGCTCGCTCGGGGGCGGCATCTCGTCGAGGATCTCGGCCGGGACGCCGACGACCTCGACGTCGAACCAGCGCCGGGCCGCGGCCAGGTCCTCGTCGATGAGTCGTCGCGCGTGCTCCCGCGCGGCGAGCCCCGGGTCCTCGGGCATGAGCGGCGGCTCGAGCAGGGCGAGGCGGGCGACCGGGGCGCCGGCCTCGGCCGCCAGCAGGAGCAGGGTGGCGCCGGAGGAGAATCCGTAGGCGGTGACGGGCCGGCCCTCGGCGAGGCCGACGACCGCCGCGAGGTCCTCCAGCTCACGCTCGAACGTGTACGGCTCGGTGGTCCCGCTCTCGCCCGTGCCGCGGCGGTCGTACGTCCACACCGTGAAGTGCTCGGCGAGCGCGGCGGGAAGGCCGGGCTGCGGGGTGGCTGTCCGGGACGTGGCCACGCAGTGGACCATCACGAGGTCGGGCCCCGAGCCGGTGCGGCTCCAGGCGAGCTCGGTCCCGTCCGCCGAGGTGACGGTGCCGTGGTCGGTGGGTGCGGCGTCGGACGGGTGCGCGGTGGTCGGGCGGGTATCGCCGAGGCCGGTCTCGGTCGGGCCGGAGGTGGTCACGATGGCTCCTTCGTCAGGTCGTGCGGTGCGTGCGGTTCGCGGCGGGGCGGTTGGGTGCGGGCGGCGCGGTCCGTGGCAGGACCCGGCACGGGCGCGTCGGTGCGCAGCCACTGCGCGACGGGCCGGCCGTCGCGGCGCCACCACGTGCCGGCGGGGGTCTGGGGCCAGCCGTCCGGCGAGTCCTCCCACTTCTCCTGGCGACCGAGCAGCGTCCGGTCGAGCACGAGGTTGGCCATGTCGAGCAGCTCGGTGCCGCGCGCGATCGTCTGCCACGCGAGGTAGACGACCGCCCCGTCGCGGACGAACGTCCGCAGCTGCCCGCCGCCTGCCACGGCCGGGTCGTCCAGCGCGAGCTCGACCGAGTACCAGGGCATCGTCCACCCCATGAAGTCGCGGTACGCGGCGAGCTCTGGCCACGCGCCCTCGCTGAGGACCGCGAAGGTGACGTCGCGCTCGGCCAGGTAGGCGCGGGTCGCCTCGGAGACCTGGCTCATGGAGAAGGTGCAGCCCTCGCACTGCCGGTGGAGGGGCTCCCCGTGGTGCCACATGAACGAGTAGGTGACGAGCTGGCGGCGTCCCTCGAACGCCCGGGCGAGGGACCCCTCGCCCTCGGCACCGACGAGCCGGACCGGCCCGACCCGGGTGACGGGGAGCCGGCGCCGGGCCGCGGCGAGAGCGTCGCCGGCACGGGTGTGGGCCTTCTCGGCCACGAGGTGCTCGGCCTGGGCGCGTTCCCAGGCGGTGCGGTCGACAGCGCTGTCGGCGAGGTCCATGGCGATATGTTTAACAGAGCGAACACTATCGTGTCCATAGCGGACGTGGGACGATGGTGCCATGCCGATCAAGCGTTCCTACGCGGACCACGGGGATGCCTGCGCCACCGCCCACGCCACGGAGCTCCTCGGCGACCGGTGGACGTATCCGATCCTGCGGGAGCTCATGCTCGGACCGAAGCGGTTCGTCGAGCTCGCCGAGGGCCTGCACGGCGTCACCCCCGCGGTGCTGACCACGCGGCTGCGGACCATGCGGGAGGTGGGTCTCGTAGAGCGCGTCGAGCTCCCGGCGCCTGCACGCGCCACCGCCTACCGGGTGACCGACTGGGGCCGGGAGCTGCGTCCCGTCCTCGACGCTCTGGGCCGGTGGGCGATGAGGTCCCCGGTCCGGGACGACTCCGGCGGCCTCACGCCGGACGGGGCCGTGCAGTCGATGCTCACGATGGCGCCGGCTGCCGCCCCGACGCCGGGGGTGGAGATCGGGCTGCGCCTGCACGACGCCCGGAGCTCCACGGCCCGCCCCTACGACTACCGGCTCTCCTGGGGGCAGACGCTCGAGATCGTGCGTGAGCCCGTCCCGACCGCGCGCGCCCTGGTGGCCGGCGACTCCTCCACCTGGGTGGCCGTCCTCTACGACGGCGTCCCGCTCGAGAAGATGGACGTCTCCGGGAACCGGGCCGAGGTCCGGCGTCTGATCGACGCCTTCGCCGCCTGAGGGCACCGCGCGGGCGTTCCTGCGTGTCGGACGTGAGACGACCGGCGGATGCCCGGCACCGCAGCCCCGGTAGCCGGTAGCGTCCGCACGGCGCGGACGGGCGTCGACATCGTCCCCGCGAGCACCGGACCACACACGACGAGGGGACAAGACCGGATGGCACAGAACGTGATGTTCTCGGGAGGGATCCCGGCGGACGGGGCGGAGGGCGTGTTCACCCTCCTGGCCGACACGATCGGGGACCGCGCCCTGAGCTGGCCCGACGGCGAGACCACCCCGCAGCGGCGCGGCTGGATCGGTGCGGTCAACAACGAGGTGCTCGCCACCGCCCCGTGCTTCGAGGAGGTCGACGCCGACCTCGGGCAGCCCGGCGACCACGCGTACCAGGTCTTCCGGACGCTCCGGATCCGCCCGGGTGCGACCGTGGACCTGCGCGGGCACCTGCCCTACGCGCGCGACGCCATCGACTCCTACCGCACCTTCACGCGCCTCAAGGGCGAGGGACGGATCCCGGACGGCACGCGGTTCCAGGTGTCGGTCCCGGGCGCGCACGACGTCGTGTCGATCACCTTCCCCGACGTCGAGGAGTGGCCGGTCGTCGTCGCCGCCTGGCAGGAGGCGCTGCAGGAGGAGTACCGCCGCATCCTCGAGGTCGTCCCGGCCGAGGAGCTGTGCGTCCAGGTCGACTACTGCACCGAGATGATCCACATCGGCGGCACATGGGCGCAGCTGTTCGCCTGGGTGCCGGACGAGCCGGCCGAGAGCCTGTTCGAGACCTACACGTCTCAGGACTACATCCGGGGCCACCTGGCCGGGCTGCCCGACGACGTCCGGATCGGCATCCACGTCTGTTGCGGCACCTCGCCCAGCTTCCCGGTCCAGGACCTGGCGGACATCGGGCTCCCGGTGCGGCTGTCCAACGCCATCCAGCGCGCCTCGGGCGGCGTGATCGACTTCTTCCACCTGCCGGCGCTCGTCGACTCCGGCGATGCCTACTTCGCCCCGCTCGCGGATCTCGACGCCGGCGGGGCCACGATCTACCTCGGCCTCGAGTGCAACGACGGCATCGAGGCGATGGACCGGCGGATGGCCGCGGCGCGCACGTACCTGCCGGACTTCGGGGTGGCGCACTACTGCGGCTACTTCTGGAACCAGGCGATCATGCCCGAGCTGCTCGCGACCCTCGCCGAGGGTGCGGACCGGCAGGCCGCCACCCTCTGACGGGACGGCGGGGCCGCCCGGCCGGCACGGCCACGCTGTGACTTCGTCTGCTGAATGGCGGGGTTCTTCGGTCGCTTCGTGGCGGGGTCAGGTGACACCGATGACCAGGGTGCTCTGTGCGGCTTCGATGACGTCGTTGGTGATGGTGTCGAGTTCGTTGATCTTCAGGACCCGCTGGATCTGGGGGAAGAGGCGTTCGAGGAGCCGGAAGTTGCCGCGGGTGATCCGTGCGATGGCTGCGATGGCTTGGGCGTCGGTGAAGTCGTCGGGGTCGAGGGTCTTGCCGAGGGATCGCCAGTGTCGCTCGAGGACGAACAGCAGTTCGTCTTGTCCCAGGGGCCGGTACTGGTGGGCGAAGCCGACTCGGCTGTAGAACTGGGGGTAGTGGCTGAACTGCTTCTCCAGGCCGGGCATGCCGATCAGGATCAGGGCGATGCCGTCGCGGTCGTAGCGATCGCGCAGCAGTTCCAGCGCGGCGGGACGCAGTCGTTCGGCCTCGTCGACGATGATCAGCTCCACGTAGTTCCTGCCGTGTCGCCATCCCCAGGCCTCGGGAGTGGCCGTGCCGGGAGGTACGAGGTGCTGCTCGATGCACATGTTGGTGCGGGTGATGGCTTGGGTCAGCTCGTCCTTCAGGGTCCGCGGGGTGGTCAGCACGCTGGGGGTGTAGAGCACGGTGCGGCTCCGGTTCAAGGCGGCGTAGATCTTGGCGTCGTTGTCGGAGCGCGGCCCCCAGTAGGTCAGCAGGTCATGAGCCTTCTCGTAGTGTGCGTAGCGGCGTGCGGAGAGTGTCTTTCCTACGCCGGCTGATCCGAAGCACAAACCGATGGTGTGCCCGCGGCGCACGGCGTCGGCGAACTCGGTGAAGCGGCGGTGCTCCTTGGTGACGATGAAGCGCTGGCTCACCTGAGGTCCTCCTTGTAGATCTTCAACGCCGACCTCGGCGCCGGAGCCGGTGCTTCGGTGATCCGTGGCGTCTCGGTAGGTGCGGCCACGAGGGCGATGCGTTCGTTGATGCCGGCTCGCAGCGCCCGGCGGCGGGCGTTGCGCGCGGCCTGGATCTCCTTGAGGCTGACCTTCTGGTCGTGGTGCTCTTGGTTGACGGCCTTGCAGACGAATTCGTCGTGATCGAAGACGCGGATCTCGGTGATGTCGCGGGGGTCGTAGCGGATCACGACCGAGCGTCCGACGTAGCCGGCCAGAGTTGGCGAGACGTAGCGCAGGCCCTGGAAGCGGATGCCATCGCGGCGCACGACGCGGGTCTTGGCGACGGTTAACAGCAGTCTGTCGAGGTCTTCCAGGCTCTCGGGCATTCGGGGCAGCCAGCCATCGGCGATCCACGCGCTGCGCGGGGAGGTTCCGAGCTCGCTGTGCGTGCGGTCGTTGTAGGTGGCCACGAACGCCTCCAGGGCGCTATCGAGGGCGGCCAGGGACAGTTTCGGTGTCGGCCAGGGGTGCCCTTCGGTGATGAGTCCGGGCAGGGTGGCGAGTAGCTCGGTGTTGATGGTGCCGAAGAACCGCTCGATCTTGCCCCGTCCCTGGGGTCGGGCGACGGTGGAGTGGATCAGTCGGATGTGGAGGTCGACGGCGGTGTGGGCGAGCTGGTCACTGGTGAAGTCGCTGCCGTGGTCGACGTAGAGCACGTCGGGCAGGCCGCACATCGGCCAGGCCGGGTCGGTCTTGTGCCAGATCGCTTGGCGCAGCGCCAGGGCGGTGTTCATCGCCGACGGTGCGCCCAGGAAGACTGTGTAGCCGCAGACCGCCCGCGAGCAGTCGTCGAGGATCGTTGTCAGCCATGGCCGTGCGGGCTTGCCGTCGGTGCCCACCACCAGGATGTCGAGCATGGTGTGATCGGATTGCCACATCGCGTTGGGCAGCTCTGCTTGCCGGCGTAGCACCAGCTCGTGCTTGTCGCGGTAGGACGCTGCGCCCTCCAGGGCGAGGGTGACCATGCCGGGATCCAGGGTCCGCACGATGTCCCACACCACCGAGTAGGAGGGGACCGGCCACCTCCGGGCGGCGCAGATGCCCGTGACTTTGCGATGGATCGTGGCGATGGCCGGCCGCGGCTTGCTCAGTGCCAGGCCCTCGATCAGGTCGACGAGGTCGGGCGGAAGGCGGCGGGAGCCGGCGTCCGCCCGTGAGGCCGTCTCCAGTCCGGCGTAGCCGTCGGCGCGGTAGCGGGCGTGCCAGCGCTCCAGGGTCCGCAGCCCTACATCGGTCTCGCGAGCTAAGCGCGCGAGGGGCACCTGGTCCTCGACGTGGAGCCTGAGGATTCGCCACCGCGCTCGAGCGTCCACGACGCACCTACTGCACGACGTTCTCGCGCCCGCGCTCGGCGCGCTGAAGGGCGCGGTAGACCGTGGAGCGGCCCACGCTGAACAGCTCGGCCAGCTCGCCCACGGTGTGCTCGTCGGCAGCATGTAGCTGGACGAGGTGAGCTTCTTGCCGGGGGGTGAGTTTCGGTGACTTCCCGCGCAGCCGGCCCTTGGCCTTGGCGACCTTCATCCCCTCGCGGGTGCGGGCACGGATGAGGTCGGCTTCGAACTCGGCGACCATCGCCAGCACGTTGAACAACAGTTTCCCCATCGGGTCGGTCGGGTCGTACACCGATCCGGCGATGCTCAGCTTCACTTCCCGCGCCGCGAGGTCGTCGGCGATCTGGTGGGCATCACGGACTGAACGCGCCAGCCGATCGAGCTTGGTGACCACGAACGTATCGCCGTCCCGACAGGCAGCCAGCGCCTGCCGCAGGCCCTCACGGTCGGCGTTGCGGCCCGTGAGCCCGTGATCGACGTAGATGCGCTTGGGATCGACGCCGAACGCCGCGAGTCCGTCACGCTGCGCGGTCAGGTCCTGCTCGTCGGTGGAGACTCGGGCATAGCCGACCTTCAAGGGGGACATGCTCCCCAGTGTGTCATATAGCCTCCCTTCACCGGACAGTTCACCGGACGGGTCTTACGGGACAACCCGCCAGGCGTGCCGCCGTTCCTCTCGATCAGTAGCGGTGGTGTCCGGTGAGGGTTCCCCATGCGGGCATGCGATCTGGGCTGACGCCTGTGACCGAGTATTCAGTTCGCGCTGTACAGTTCAGTCCATGCTGACTATTGCTTCGCGTCTCGACGTGATGAACCGCCTGGGTCGTGCACTGGCCGACCCCACTCGATCCCGGATCATCTTGACCCTGCTCGACCATCCCGCTTACCCGGCGGAACTGGCCCGAGATCTGGACCTGACACGCCCGAACGTGTCCAACCACCTGGCATGCCTGCGCGATTGCGGGATCGTCGCCTCCGAGCCCGAGGGTCGTCGGACACGATATGAGATCGCCGATTCGCACCTGGCGCAGGCGCTGACGGCACTGGTCGATGCCACCCTGGCAGTGGACGAAGACGCCCCGTGCATCGATCCCGCCTGCTCGCTTCCCGGATGCGACGCAGCTGGGGAGGGCGCATGATCCTCACCTCGGTCTTGCAGGCGATGGGCCTGTTCGCAGCGACCAACATCGACGACATCATCGTGCTCTCCCTCTTCTTCGCGCGAGGGGCAGGCCAGCGCGGCACTACCGCCCGCATTCTGGCCGGCCAGTACCTCGGATTCGCCGGCATCCTCGGTGCCGCGGTCCTGGTGACCATCGGCGCCGGAACATTCCTGCCCTCGGCAGCCATCCCGTACTTCGGTCTCATCCCTCTGGGCCTCGGCCTCTGGGCCGCATGGCAGGCCTGGCGCGGAGACGATGACGACGATGACGACGAGGCCAAGGTTGCCGGCAAGAAGGTCGGCGTGTGGACAGTCGCAGGCGTCACCCTTGCCAACGGCGGCGACAACATCGGCGTCTACACCCCTGTCTTCCTCAGCGTGGAACCTCTCGCAGTAGTCGCCTACTGCATCGTCTTCCTCGCGCTCGTCGCGGTCCTGGTGGCCCTGGCAAAGTTCGTCGCCACCCGCCCCCCGATCGCCGAAGTGCTCGAACGCTGGGAGCACATCCTCTTCCCCATCGTTCTCATCGGCCTCGGCATCGTGATCCTCGTCAGCGGCGGAGCCTTCGGACTCTGACGTAGCGGCAGCGATCCAAACGGCCCCGACCGGGCGCACCCCTCTCGGTTCAGACCGCGACACCTACCTGCAGCCAGTCCTGCGTGATCGCGGCAACAAGACCGCCACGGAGCGCTGCAAAAACCCCGCCACCAAGCGAACGAAGCCACAGCCACGCTCCGCCGCCCTACCCCCGCACGAGGTCCGGCGCGGGCGGGTCGAGCGTGAGCCCGGCGGAGCGGTAGGCGCCGATCCCGGCCGCGTTGTGCCCTTCCGTCTTCACCAGGACGCTCGAGGCGCCCATCCCGCGGAGGTGCGCCGCGGCGGCGAGCGTGATCGCGCGCCCGTACCCACGGCCGCGGTGGTCCCGGTGCGCGCCGAGCGGCTCGATGAGCCCGGGCCGGCCGGGCCCCGCCGACCACACGCTCGCCGCGGCGACCGCGGTGCCGGCGTCGTCGCGGACCAGCAGGCAGGCGGCGTCGGCGTAGGGCGGGGACGCGGCGAGCGTGCGCCACTGGTCGATCGTGAACCGCGAGGAGTCGAACGCGGCGTGCTGGAGCCCGACGCGCTCCGTCGCGGTGGCCGCGTCGACCACCTCGACCCGGACCCCGGGGTCCTCGACCGGTTCCGTGAGGTCACGGCGCAGCGCAGCCCAGGTCTCGCCCGCGCGCCAGCCAGAGCCGAGCAGCGCGTCCGACAGGGCCGTCCCGGCCGGTACCTCGACGGCGGCCGCGCCGTCGGCGAGGAGGCCTCGGGCGGGGTCGGCGACGTCGTCGGCGACGGCCCGTGCCAGGGCCCCGTCCGACGCGAGAGCGGGGTCGATCCCCATCCGCACGAGCCCGGGACCGTCGAGGAAGCCGACGGCGACCAGCCGACCGTCGCGGTGCCACGTCCGCAGGGCGGTCGCGGCGGTCTCGGCGCCGAGGCGCCAGTGCCACGCGACGTCGCCGGGGTGCAGCTGGGTCGGCGCCCCGTCGAGCTGCCACGGTCGCAGGCTCCCGACGACGCCGGGCAGTTCTTCCACGGTCGGCGTGGACAGCGTGATCGTCATGTGGTGATCACAGCGCACGGCGAATGGGTGGGTCGACCGGAAATCGGCGGAGCCGCTGTCGTTGCCGGCGCGGGGCGTCGGCACGTTGATCGGTGATCGGTGATCGCAGCCGCGCCCCCGTGACAGCAGATGCCGTCGTCGCGCCATGGACGATCTGGCCGCGCTGGCGAGGTCCAGCGACGAGGCTGTCGCTCGAGCGCGGCGGGTACTCGTGGCAGGTGTCCGCCGGGCGGCCGCCCGGGGCATGTCGCAGCGCACTGTCGCGCGCGAGATCGGCCGGAGCCAGCCGGAGGTGTCGAGGCTGCTGCGGTTCCACTCCGGCAGCCCTCTCGGTCGCAGACTGCGTGCGGTCCGGGACGACGTGCGTCGGACGGTGGCGGCTGCCGGAGGAAGCAATGTTCGCGTGTTCGGCTCGGTCGCCATGGGGTGATGACAGCGCAGGAGCCCGTGGCGGTCGATGGTTCGCCCTGGCGTGGTATCGCGGTTGATACCTTCGGAGCCATGGCCATGGCCATGGCCTTGCGCCTCACCGATGCAGAGACCGACGCACTGCGCCGTCGTGCCGAGCTCGAGTCGCGTTCGATGCAGGACGTTGCACGGCAGGCCGTCCGTGAGTACGTGGACAACCACAGTCGGGCGGAGCTGCTGGACCGGGTGCTGGACCACGAGCTGCCGAGGTACCGGGAGGCGCTGGATCGGCTCAGTCGGTGATCTATCTGAGTCCGGCTGATCTCCTGCACGTCGCCGAGAGGGCGATCGGCGCGGTGCCGGTGGTCCGCGACCACGGGCTCCTGGCTTCCGCGTCAGCCCGGCCGCAGGCGACGGCCTTCGGAGCCGACGCCTATCAGGAGCTCGAGGACAAGGTTGCCGCGCTCCTGCACTCACTGGCCTGCAACCATGCGCTGGTCGATGGCAACGAGCGCCTCGCGCTGGGTGCGACGATCGCCTTCCTCGGGGTCAACGGGCGGCGACTCACCCTCACCAACGATGAGGCGTACCACCAGGTGATGACGGTCGCCGAGGGTGCGCAGGAGGACATCGCGGGACTCGCGGCACGGATCCGGTCCGGTTCCCGTCCGTGGTGATCGACGGCTCCGCCTGATCCACTGCCCATGCGTGTGCGCGGGATCGAAACGGCGCCGAGGGCGCGGTATGTCGCCGAGGGCGCGGGTTCTCGCCGAGTGGGAGGCCGCTGGGCGTCCGTTCGGTACGCTGACCGTGTCCTCGGCGTCGGCCGGCCGACGCAGGAGCACCCGCAGGTGTCTGTCGCTGCCGTCGACGTCACGTCGGCAGCCCACCGACGCCGGCCGACCTCAGGACCGAGGCCCGAGCCGCTCCGGCAGGCCCAGCTCGGCGAACCGGTCCGCGGCGTCCAGCCAGGTGGTGGCGCGCCGGACCCGGCCCGCGTCCGTCTCCAGACCGAGGACGGCGAACGGCACCCAGCCGGCGCCCTCGGGCCGGTACTGGCCGAACATCGTCGTGCCGTTCGCCGCGAACGGCACGAGCCGGTGCCCCTGACATCCTCCCGGCGTCGCGAACGCCTCGAGCACGTGCGCGCGCCCGTCGAGCCACCAGGAGAACGGGGGCATCGACGTACGCACGTCCTCGTGGAGGACCGCGCGCATGAGGTCGACGTCGTGCGCCTCGAACGCCGCCTGGTAGCGGGCGAGCAGCGCCTCGTCGACGGGAGCGGCGTCCGCTCCGGCTCCCGACGGGAGACGTGCTGCGGCTCCCGGTGCGGCGCCCGCCCCAACTCCCGGTGCGTGGCCCGCCCCAGTTCCCGGTGCGTGGCCCGCCCCAGTTCCCGGTGCGGCGCCCGCCCCGTCGCCCGGGCCGGCGTCGGCGCCCGCCCCGTCGCCCGCCTCGGCCCCGGCGTCGGCCCGGAGCGCCTGCCGTGCCCGCCGGAGGGTGGAGTGCGTGGCGCTCGCCGAGAGCCCGAGCGCCTCCCCGGTCTCCGCCGCGCTCATCCGGTACACGTCCCGCAGCAGGAGGACGGCACGCTGCTGGGCGGAGAGTCGCTGCAGGGCGAGCACGAACGCCACCCGGAGGCTTTCCCGGCCCACAGCGCGCTCGGCGGGGTCCACGCTGCGCGAGTCGGCGATCGGGGTCACCCAGCGCTCGGGCTCCGGCTCGGCGAGCGGCGTCTCCGGCGAGCTCGGCCCGGTGAGGTCCATCGGCAGCGCGCGCCGCTGGACGCGGCGGTGCAGGTCGATGCACACGCGCGACGCCGCGGCATAGGCCCAGCTGCGCAGCGAGCCCCGGGCCGGGTCGAAGCTGCCGGCGGACCGCCACAGCCGGACGAGGGTCTCCTGGACCGCGTCCTCCGCCTCGTGCGCGTCGCCCAGCATCCGGTAGCAGAGCCCCGTCAGCCCCTGGCGCAGTCCGTCCAGCTCCTCCGCGCTCACCGCGGGTGCGGGGTGCGCCTCGCTCGTCACCACGCCCATGACGCTACGGCGCGACCGCTCCGGGCAGTGGCCGCCTGGCCGTGAGCATGGCCAGGAGCTCGGTGGCCGGCGCCTCGACGATGCGGTCGCCCCCGCCGACGCTCACGTTTGCGTCCGTCGCGACGAGCCGGTAGTTCTTGAGCCCGACGCCGAAGAACCCCCAGTTCTCCGGCCCGCCGCCGGAGATCGCGCGGGCGACGGTCCCGGCCGGTGGGCCCGGCAGCCCGAGCGGCACGGTGATGTCGAGGCCGTGGATGACGTCGTGTGCGAGAGCGCCCTCGAAGCCGTCGCCGTCGGGGGACCACCGACTCTCGATGCCGGACCGGTAGAGGTCGAGCAGCTCGGCGTCGGTGCGGGCGGCCGCGTCCTCGCGGGCCCAGCGGTCGAGCATGGCGTTCATGTCCTCGATCGAGCTGATCTCGGCCGAGCCGTACTCCTCGTCGGCGTGGGTGAGGTGCGCGGTCATGTGGGCCACCACCTCCCGGACCGTCCAGTGCTCGCACAGGCTGCTCGCCCGCCACTGCTGCGCCGTCAGCTCGGCGAGGAGGTCGGCCAGCCGGGTGCGCTCGGTGACCAGGATGTCGAAGGTCGGTGTCATGGGAGCTCTCCTGTCGATGCGGGACGGCGGTCGCCGGCCCCACCGGTGGATACGCAGCGGCGTCCCGAGATTCGTCGCGGCCGCTCCGGGACCCGTCGCCGTCGTCGCTGCCGGCCCGACGGTCCGGCGGCCGGTCGCGCCGCTGCCGGTGCCCGTCGCGACCCCGGCCCGGGCTACTGTCAGGAGCACCATGGCCACGCCGACCGCCGATGCCCCCACCCGGCTTCAGGTCCCGATCTCGCTGCTCGACCGCTCCCGCACCCGGGAGGGCGAGCCGGCAGGCGCCGCCCTCGCCAGCACGGTCGAGCGCGCCGTCCGCGCGGAACGGCTCGGCCTGGGCCGCGTCTGGGTCGCCGAGCACCACGCGGTGCCGGGCATCGCGAGCGGCGCGCCGCCCCTGCTCATGGCCGCGATCGCCGCCCGCACCGAGCGCATCCGCGTCGCCTCCGCGGGCGTCATGCTGCCCAACCACGCGCCGCTCGTCGTCGCCGAGCAGGCCCGGATGCTCGAGGCCCTGCACCCGGGCCGGATCGACCTCGGTGTGGGCCGCTCGCTCGGCTTCACCGCGCCGGTGCGCGAGGCCCTCGGCGTCACGCGGTACCCGCCGGCCGAGTTCTCCGCCGACATCGAAGCCCTCGCCGCGTTCTTCGCCGACGACGGCCCGGTCACCGCGATGCCCCGCGGAGTCGCCCCGCCGCCCGTCTACGTGCTCGCCGGCCGGTCGGGCCTCGCGGTGGCGGCCGAGCGCGGGCTGCCCGTCGTCGTCGGGGGCCCGATCCTGTGGGGCGACCTCGCTGCCCTGGACGGCTACCGTCGCGACTTCCGCCCCTCGCCCGCGAACCCCGAGCCGCGGCTCCTCGTCAGCGTCGACGTGCTGATCGCCGAGACCGCCGACCGCGCCCGGGCGCTCGCGCTGCACGAGGCGTGGGCGATGGTCGAGTCCACCGCCCTTGGCGCGTTCCCACCCCTGCGGACGGCGCCGCACGCGCGGTTGACCGACAAGCAGGAGGCTGCCGTCCAGCAGCACCTCGACCTGGGGATCTCCGGGACCCGGGACGAGGTCGCCGCCCGGCTGGCGGACCTCGTGGCGCGCACGGGGGCGAGCGAGGTCGTGGCGTTCTCGTCCACCGCCGACCGCACGGCGCTCGCCGCCTCGGACGCTGCGCTCGCCGAGCTGTCCGGTCCGGCCGGCGGGTAGCGGCCCGGCGAACCCGGTGCGGGCACGCACCGGGGCGCGGCCCCGAACCCGGTGCGGGTCCGCGCCCCGATGCGTGCCCGCACTCCGGGACACCGCCCTACCGGCCCAGGCGGCGCAGCAGGACCAGGGCGAGCGGGACGCAGACGGCGATGATCGCCAGCGGCCACGCCACCGCCATGAGCTGGCCGTTCTCGGCCACCCACGACGACGCCGGCCCACCGCCCGCGCCGAACAGCTCGCGCGCGGCCACCACCGTGGACGACAGCGGGTTCCACGCCGCGACCCCCGCCAGCCAGCCCGGCATGAGGGTGGTCGGCACGATCGTCTCGGCCACCATCGCCAACGGGAACACGAGCGCAAAGTACTTCATCGCCGCCTCCGGCCCGCTGACGAGCAGCCCGAGCACGACCCCGATCCACGAGAACGCGAGCCGCAGCAGCAGGAGCAGGCCGAGCGCGCCGACCGCGGCCGCCGGCCCCGCGTGCCACTGCCAGCCGAGCAGGGCACCCATCCCGAGCAGGATCGTCAGCTCGACGACGGCGGTCGCCAGGTCCGCGAGCGCCCGCCCGGCGAGGATCGCGGTGGGCGACGTCGGCATCGACCGCATCCGGTCCACGACGCTGTCCCGCACGTCGGCGGCGACCGACACGGTGGTGGCCCCGATGCCGAAGGCCATCGTGAGGACGAGGACCCCGGGCAGGAGGAACTCCCGGTAGTCCCCGCCCGGGGCGGACATCGCCGCGCCGAACGCGTCGCCGAGGACGAGCCCGAACATCGCCATCGCCATGACGGGCAGGAGCAGCGTGCTGAGCAGCTCGTCGGGGCGGCGGTGGAGCCGGCGCAGGTGACGGCCGGCGATCACCCACGTGTCCGAGGCCGCCTTTCCGAGCCGCACGAGCGCCGGCGACGCGGCACCGCCGAGGCCGCGGCGGGTCGGCGGGGCCGACGCGCTGACGGCGTCGGCGGTGAGCTGCCGCGCCGGCGCGGGGCCCCGGCGGGTGAGGGACGCCGTCGGGGACGGGAGGGCGGGCGAGGAGACGAGGTGCGCGGTCATGGGCGCGGTCCTTCCGTGGCGTCGGGCGCGGTCAGCTGGAGGAAGACGTCGTCGAGGTCGGGCCTGCGCAGCGCGAGGTCCTCCGCGGGCACGCCGACGTCGGCGAGAGCGCGTGCGGCGCGGGCCAGGGCGTCGGTCGTCCCCGTCAGGGGGACCGTGACCCGGCGGCTGCCGGGGTCGACGTCCGGCACGGCGCCGAGCGCCGCGGCGAGCGCGGCCACGACCGGCGCCAGGGGCGCCCCCGGCGGGACCATGACCTCGAGCCGGCTGCCGCCGGTCGACGCCTTGAGCTCCTCGGGCGAGCCCTCGACCGCGATCCGCCCCCCGCGCACGAGCGAGATCCGGTGGCAGAGGCGGTCGGCCTCCTCCAGGTACTGGGTGGTGAGCAGCACCGTGGTCCCGCCGGCGGCGAGCTCGCGCACGGCGTCCCAGACCTCGCTGCGGCTGCGTGGGTCGAGGCCGGTGGTCGGCTCGTCGAGGAACAGGACGAGCGGGCTGCGGATGAGGCTGACCGCGAGGTCGAGCCGCCGTCGCATGCCTCCCGAGTAGTGCCCGACGGGCCGGTCCGCGGCGCCCGCGAGGTCGAACCGGTCGAGCAGCTCGTCCGCGCGGGCGCGTGCCGCGCGGGGCCGCAGCCGGTGCAGGCGGGCGAACATCCGCAGGTTCTCGCGGCCGGTGAGGACCTGGTCGAGGGCGGCGTGCTGGCCGGCGACCCCGATGCGCTCCCGGACGGCCGCCGGGTCGCGCGCGACGTCGTGCCCCGCCACCCGGACCTGCCCCGAGTCGAAGCGCTGGAGCGTGGCGAGGATGCGCACCGTGGTGGTCTTGCCCGCGCCGTTCGGGCCGAGCAGCCCGTGCACGGTGCCCGGGGCGACGGCGAGGTCGAGCCCGTCGAGGACGGGCGGCCGACCCGGGTAGGACGTGCGCAGACCGACGGCGAGGACGGCGGGCGTCTCGGTGCCCCCGGCCGCGCTCATGCGGCCCTCACGAGGGTGAACGCCTCGGCGGAGGGGGTCGGGACGACGGCCCTCCCCATGTGGGCGGTGGAACCCGCCGGCGGCGCGGCGGGTGCCCCGACGACGGGCAGCGCGGCGGCCGGGACCCGGCCGTGGCCGCCGCTGTGCACGGTCACCTCGGCGAACCTGCCCAGGGCGATGCGCGCGGTGTTGAGCAGCGACTCGCTGCCCTCGTCGTAGTAGGCGAGGTGGCCGGTGATGTCGCCCGTGCCGATGCGCACGGCCCCGAACGCGGGGTGCAGCGGCGAGCGCCCCAGCCCGAGCGGGCCGAGCCGGACGCGCGGGAAGTGGCGGATCCAGTCCGTCGGCGCCTGCGCGGCCCAGATGCGAGCGCCCCGGGCGGCGTCCGCTCGGCGCAGCACACCCATGCCGGGGCTGCCGAGCGCCACGACGTCGTCGATCCTGGCGTCGGCCAGGGCGAGCCCGGTGACCGTGGTGCCGTAGGAGTGGCCGACCACGGTGAGGTGCGCCGAGCGCGGCAGGTAGTGGGTGAACCGGGCGAGGTCCCTCGCACCGTCTCGGGCGTACCGGATCGAGAAGGAGGCGCGCAGGTCCGGCGCGGTGCGGTAGCCGACCCACGCGACCACCGCGGTGCGGGCCGCGGGGTCGATGCCGGCCATGGTCGCGAGCATGAGCCGGGCCCGCGAGCGCAGGGCGAGCGGGCCCCGGGCGCGGAAGTAGTTGCCCTGGTGGTGGCCGTTGCCCGGGACCATCACCACGACGTGGTCGGCGGTGGCGAGGTCGCCGAACACCTCGACGACCCGCGGGCCGCCCGGAGGGTCGATCGCGAGGAGCTGGTGGCCGTCGACCGTGCGAGGTCCGTAGTGGAGCGGTGTCGTCGTCATGCCGGGAACGCTAGGAACGCGCTTCGGGGCTCCGCGTCACCCGCTGGAGCCATTCGTCCCCCCTACCGGGGTAGTGCCTGCCGCCCCCCGCACGCGACCCCCGGTAGGCCCCCGGAGGGCCCCGGGGCGATTCCCGGCGCACACGTGGACGTGCGCCGCGAGACCGCGGTCCGCCGCAGCACGACCGCGAGCACACCGACGGCCCCGTGCCCGGTGCGCCCCCGGGGTTCCGCGCGGCCGACCCTGACAGACTGAGCGGCGATGACCTCCGTGAGCCGCACCCGCCGGACCAGCCGCCCGCTCTCCGCCCGCCGCACCGCGCCCACCGCCGTGGCGGCGCTCGCCCTCGTCCTGGCCGGGTGCTCCGGCGCCGGGGACGACGAGACCGGCGGCGAGCAGACCGACTCCTCCTCTCAGAACGGCTCCGCCACGGACGGGCCCGAGTCCTCGTCCGGCGAGACCCCGTCCGGCGGCGAGACGGCCACGGACGGCGAGGCCCCCTCCGACGGCACCGCCGAGGCGGTCGATCCCGCGGACCACCTCACCGACCCCGAGCTCCTCGAGCAGGTCGAGTGGGCGCTCGCCAACCTCGAGGAGGACGCGGAGGGGCCGGAGGCCGCAGACGTCGAGGAGCGCTTCTCCGACGAGATGCTCGCCCAGATCCCCGCCGAGCAGTTCACCCAGGTCTTCGCCCAGCTGCGCTCCGGCGCCCCCTACACCGTCACCGCCGTCGCCGAGTCGCGCGAAGCCATGCCTACCGCCGAGCTGCGCCTGGACTCCGACGCGCAGCCGCTGATCATGACGGCGGTCATGGGCGACGACGGACGGCTCGGCGGGCTGTCCTTCGTGCCCGACACCGCCGGCGAGGCTCCCGATCTCGGTGCCTGGGAGGACCTCGACGAGAGCCTGACGGAGGTCGGCGGCGAGAGCCAGGTCGTGGTGGGCAGCGTCTCCGGCGGGGAGTGCACGATCGAGTACACGACCGAGGGCGTCGAGGACGGCGGAGTCCCGGCGCCCAGCGGGTCGGTGTTCAAGCTCGTCGTGCTCGCCGCGCTGGTCGACGCCGTCGAGGCCGGCGAGATCGCCTGGGAGGACGAGCTGACGATCACCGACGAGCTGCGCTCCCTGCCGTCCGGCATCCTCCAGGAGCGCGAGGCCGGGTCCACGGTCACCGTGACCGAGGCGGCCGAGCTGATGATCTCGATCAGCGACAACACGGCCACCGACCTCCTGCTCGACGCCGTCGGGCAGGACCGGGTCGCCGGCGCCGCCGAGGCCGCGGGCCTCGACACCGACCGCCTCCTGCCGCTGGCGAGCACGCGCGACTTCTTCCAGCTCGGCTGGCAGGTCGACGACTCCGTGCGCGCGGAGTTCGAGGCAGCCACGTCCCCCGAGGAGCGTCAGGCCGTCCTCGACGCCCTGCCGGTCGAGCTCGACATCGACCCCGCGGCCGTCACCGAGCCGCGCTGGCAGGAGGGGGTGGGCTGGAATCTCACCGGGGCAGAGATCTGTTCGGTGCACGCGCTGCTCCAGGAGCAGGCCGGGTCCGAGGCCGGCGGGCCGGTCCGCGACATCCTCTCCGAGAACCCCGGCGTGGGCGTGCCCGACGCCGCCACGTACCAGGGGTTCAAGGGGGGCTCGGCCCCGGGTGTGCTCGCCTTCTCCTTCTACCTCGAGGCGGACGGCGACGACGAGGGGGCCGGCCGGGTGCTCGTCGTCCAGACGCGCAGCGACCAGGCGATCGACCAGATGCGGGCCACGACGATCGTCGGCGCCGGCGTCGGGCTCCTCGCCGAGCAGTAGGGGCCGGCGGCCGGGCCCACGGCGCCAGGGTAGACGGGTAGATGGCGGGAGAGGTAGATTCTACCCATGGGGCTCAACATCAAGAACGAGCGGGTGCACGCGCTCGCACGCGAGGCGGCGCGCGTGACGGGCAAGACGCAGACGAGCGCGATCGAGGAGGCGCTCGAACGCCTGTTGACCGCGCACGGCGAGGACCCGGCCCGCGCTCGCGCGCAGGAGCGCATGCGTCGGGTCCGGTCGATCGTCGCCGAGTACGCCGAGCTCCCGGTGGCGCCGGCTCGGGAGGGACGCGTGACCGAGGTCGACGACCTGTACGACGAGGTCACGGGACTGCCGCGGTGATCGTCGACTCGTCGGCGCTCATCGCCGTCCTCCGCGGCGAGCCGGGCTGGGAGCAGGTCGCCCAGGTGGCTGTCGACGGCAGCTGCCGGATGTCGACAGCCACCTGGCTCGAGGCGTCCGTCGTGGCGGACCAGCGTGCTCCGGGGGGCGGGGAGCGACTCGACGACCTCGTCGACGCCCTCGGGATCGAGCTCGTCCCGCTCAGCGTGCGGGACGCCCAGGTGGCCCGGCTCGCCTACCGGCGGTTCGGACGAGGGTCGGGATCGCAGGCGATGCTCAACCTGGGTGACTGCTTCTCGTACGCGCTCGCGGCGACCTCCGGGGAGCCCTTGCTGTACGTCGGTGACTACTTCTCCGCGACGGACATCGCCTCCGCGATGTGACCGCGCCCGGGTCGGCGGGCCCGCGGATGACGTCGGGCGCGCGCTCAGCCCCAGGGCTCGGCGAGCACCGCGTCCCAGAAGTCGGCCATGTACGCGGGTCGGTCGGACGAGCCCATGCCCCGCCAGGTGAGCAGCACGGCGGTGACGTCCCGCTCCGGGTAGACCCACAGGCTCGTGCCGGTCCCGCCGTCCCAGCCGAACCCGCCCTGGTCGTCGATGCCGACGCCGAGGCCCCAGGCCCAGCCGGTCTCGAGGAACCCCTCGGCCCAGGGCCGCGTGGCGTCGGTCAGGGAGTCGGTCCGCATCGCGCGCACCGAGTCGGCGCCGAGCAGGCGCGCTCCCGCATCCGCACCGTGCTGCTTCTCGGGCGGCGCCAGGCCCTCGTCGAGGAGCATCTGGCCGAGCCGCAGGAGGTCCGCCGCAGTGGAGACCAGACCGGCGGCGCCCGAGCAGAAGACGGGCCGCCGGGTCAACGCCGGGGCCGCGGCGGGCGCGAGCTCGGAGGAGGTGCCGTCCTCGCCGACCCACGCGAACGCCGGCACGCGGTGCAGCGCCGCGGCCGGCACCGTGTACCCCGTCTCCGTCATGCCCAGGGGTGCGAGCAGCCGGTCGCGCAGGATGTCGTCGAACCCTCGGCCGGTGGCTGCCTCGACGATCACCGTCAGCGCGTCGAACGACGACTGGTACAGCCACCCCTGCCCGGGCTGGTGCGCCATCGGCAGCCCGGCGACCTGCTCGGACCACTCCTCGGGTGCGATCGCCGGACCGGTCCAGCCCGAGAGGATCCCGCCGTCCTGCGACGCAGCGGTCAGCGGCTCGTCCGCGGCGGCGTCGAGGTCGTAGCCGAGACCGAGCCCCATGAGCAGCAGGTCCCGCACCGTGAGCTCGCGCGCGGCCGGGACCGTGTCGTCGAGCCCCCCGTGGCGCTCGCGCAGCACGGCGCGGTCGCGCCACGCCGGCACCCACCGGGACAGCGGGTCCTCGAGGGAGAGGACCTCGTCCTCGGTCAGGGCGAGCACCAGCGCGGACGTCGCGGGCTTGGTCAGCGACGCCACGCGCACCAGGGCGTCCTCGGCGAGACCGCCGGCGGCCGCCACGGTCACGCGTCGGCCGTGCCGCGGCCCGGAGGCGATGCCCCACACGGCGCCGGGCGCGGGACCTTCCTCAGCGTGGGCGCGCATGACCTGCGCGACCGCGGCCGCCCGGACGTCGTGCCTCGTCGCCATGCCCGCGACACTAGCGGCGGCGGGCCCGACGCGTGGACCTACCATCGGGGGCGTGAGGGCCCCGTCGTCCGTCGATCTGCGCAGCCTGGTGACGATTGCGCCGAGCCCGCCGAGGCTCGCCGTCGCCCTGCGGGCGCCCGTGGCGATCGGTCTGCCGCTGGTGGTGGCGACCGCGTTCGACCAGACATCGGTGGGTTTCCTCGCGAGCCTCGGCGCGACCGGTGGCACCGACCCGTGGCTCATCCTCTCGGCGGCTGCGGTAGGAGCCGTGAGTGCCGTCGTCGTCGGCACCTCCGACATCTGGCTGCGCCGGCACGGCATCGAGGAGGCGGCCGTCGCCCACGCCGAGCGCACCGTCGCGCGCTTCGAGCAGGCCGCCCGGTCCGGTGACCCGGGGGACCTGGACCGGCTGCGTCCCGAGGCGTCGACCGCGCTGCACGCCGCCTGGACCGCCGTCACCGACGGCGGGTCCGCCGCAGGCTTCGAGTCGCGCCTCCAGCTGGTCCACGAGCGCTACGCCGCGACGTCGGCCCACGTGTCCGGGCGGCTGACCGGCGTCGACCCGCGACCGTGGGAGAACGCGGTGGACCGCGCCGACGAGCCCGCCCGGGACACCACGGAGCTCGCCGGCGCCGACCTCGGGCGGTCGGACGCCGAGCAGCGGCACATCGAGCGCACCCAGGTCCGCTACTCCTCGCTCGGTCGGCCGGGCGCCGGAACCTCCTGCGGCAGGCCGCCTGGTGGCCCTCGGAGAGCATGCTCGTGGCCCTGCGCGTGCTGCTCGCCACCGGCGTCGCAGGCACGATCGCCACCCTCATCGGCAACGACCACGTCTACTGGGCGGTGGTGTTCGCCGCCCTCGTCGTGCAGACGGGCGGCACGCGCTACGCCCAGGCCACCAAGGCGCTGCAGCGGGTGCTGGGCACCGCGCTCGGGCTCGGGGTCTTCGCCGTCGTGCTCGCTGCCGACCCGCGGTCGTGGTGGCTCGTGGCCACGGTCATCCTCCTGCAGGGCACGGTCGAGCTGCTCGTGACCCGGAACTACATGCTCGCGGTCGCCGTCATCACGCCGCTGGCGATGACCATCTCGGTGACGGTGACCGGCATGAGCACGGAGACGGTGGTCGGGGACCGCGCCCTTGACACGGTCATCGGCGTCGGCACGGCGGTTCTCGTGCTCGTCCTCAGCGGCCTGGGCGGGAAGGAGGTCGTCCTGCGCGCGCACGCCTGCCGCGTGGCGATCGCCCTCGACGCCGTGCTCGCCGACCTCGTCGCGGGCGAGGACGACACGCCCGACGTCGTCCGGCGCAGGCAGCACCTCTACGTCGAGCTCCTCGAGTCGGACACCGTCGCGCGGCGGGCGCTCGCCGACGCTCCGCGTCAGGTCGCGCCCTTCCGGGACATGGAGCGCGTCCTGTCCGACGTGGGCTACCTCGTCCTCGGTGCCGCGTGGCACCAGCACCTGTGGGGGCGCCGGGAGCGGTTCGTCCGCGCGCGCGAGCGCCTGGCGCTCACGCTCGGCCGACGGGTGACCGAGCGGCGGCCCGCGGCGGAGCTCACCGCGGAGCTGCGCGCCGTCGAGGCTGCCCTGACCGGCGCGTGAGCGGGCGCGCGGTCGGAGCGCGACCGGCGTACATCCGGCGAGGCGGAGCCGTCCCCCTTGCAACATACAACCCGATGGTTGTACGTTGGTGGTGTGATCGAGGCGGGGGACGAGGACCGGGCGGACGCCCTGTTCCACGCCCTCGCCGACCGGACCCGGCGAGACATCCTGCGCCGGGTCCTGGCCGGGGAGCACTCGGTCTCGGCGCTCGCGGCGAGCTACGACATGAGCTTCGCCGCGGTGCAGAAGCACGTCCGCGTCCTCGAGACGGCCGGCCTGCTCACCAAGCGGCGCAGCGGTCGCGAGCAGCTGGCCTCGGGGGACGTCTCGGCGGTCCGTTCGGTGGCCTCCCTGCTCGGCGAGCTGGAGGGCGTCTGGAGGGGCCGCGTCGAACGGATCGACGCGCTGCTCGCGCGCGAGCTGACACCCGAGGAGGACTGACATGCCCGTCATCGACTTCACCACCGACGTTCCCGGCAGGACCATCACCATCACGGCGCGGTTCGACGCGCCCGTCGAGCGGATCTGGGCGCTGTACACGGATCCGCGCCAGCTCGAGCAGGTCTGGGGCCCGCCCGGCTACCCGGCCACGTTCGTCGAGCACGACGTCCGGGTGGGCGGACGCAGCAGCTACTACATGACCGGGCCCGACGGCGAGCGCTACGGCGGCTGGTGGCAGATCACCGCCGTGGACGAGCCGCACACCCTGGAGTTCGACGACGGGTTCGCCGACGCCGACCTCAACCCGACGACGACCATGCCCGTCTCGCACAACGTGTACCGGTTCGGGCCCGACGGCGAGGGGACGACACTCGTCGCGACCTCGACCTTCGAGTCGGAGGAGGGGATCCGCACGGTCGTCGAGATGGGGGTCGAGGAGGGCACGCGGGACGCGATGAACCAGATCGACGGGTTCCTCGCGGCCCACTGATCGACGCACGGCGACCGGGGCGGGGGCCGGCGCGGAGCGCCTCCGCCCCGGTCCACCGCGACGCGCCGGGGCGATCTGTGCGCGCGGGCGTCGCGTGCCAGCATGAGGAGATGATCGTTCCGACCAGGTCGGCCGCCGCCGTCGGATGCCTGCTCGTCGCCCTCGGTGCCTCGGGCTGCTCGGGGGACCAGCGATCCGTCCCGTCGATGGTCGTGGCCTGGCCGCAGGAGCCGACCTCCACCAGCGAGCCCGCGACCGGCGCCGCGGCGTCCGGCACGGACGGTGACGCCGGGGACCCCGGCGCGGACGCGAGCGCACCGGTCGACCTCGAGGCGCTCGACGCCGCCCGCACGGACACCGTCGAGGACGCCGGCGCGCTCCGCGCCCTCCTCGACGCGGTCGGCCTGGACGACCTGGGCGAGTACAGCGTATCCGTCGACCCCGGGGCCTCTCCGGTCGTGCTCGAGATCGGCTGGGACGAGCCCGCGCCGTCCGCCGCGCGGTGGCCGGACACGGTGGAGGAGCGCGGCGTGCTGCTGCTCGCGACGATCGCCGACCTCGACGAGATCCGCTTCCACCTGGAGGGCGGCACCGGTACGGACGGTCACGTCGACCGGGCCTCGGCCGACCGCCTGCTGGAGGAGCCGGTCGACGAGCTCGGCGCCACGACCGAGGGGCTGCGCGAGATCCTCGACCGCGTCGATCCCTGACCGGGTCCGCGACCGGTGTCGGCGGTCGGTGCCACCCTCACGGCATGACGCGCACGATCTACTACACGGCGACGACGCTGGACGGCTACCTCGCGGACGAGGACGACTCGCTCGCGTGGCTGTTCGCGCAGCGGCAGGACCCGGCGGTGACGTCGGACTACGAGGACTTCGTCGGCGACGTCGGAGCGATCCTCATGGGACGCACCACCTACGAGTGGGTGCTGCGCGAGCTCGGCGACGGCGCGGCCTGGCCGTACGACCTCCCGACCGTCGTCGCCACGCACGCGGATCTCACGGCGCCGGCCGGGGCGGACGTGCGGTTCGCCCGCGGCGACGTGCGGCAGATCCACCGCGATCTCGTCAGCGCCGCGCGGGGAAAGGACGTCTGGGTCGTCGGCGGGGGCGACCTCGCCGGTCAGCTGGCCGACGCCGGTCTCCTCGACGAGCTGCGGCTCTCGGTCGCCGCCGCGACCCTCGGCGCCGGTCGGCCGCTGCTCCCGCGCCGGCTGGCGCTCGGCCTGCGCTCCGTCGTGCGGACCGGTGACTTCGTCTCGGTCGTGTACGACGTCCTCGGGCCGGGCGACCCGGTCTGGGTGGACGCCCCGACGCCGGACGGCCCGGTGCCGTAGCCGGTCGGCCCGGTGCCGTAGCCGGCGAGCGGCCGGCGCACCGGCGGAGTCTGCGGTCGGGCCGCTCAGCGGTCCCGGGCGTCCCCCGCACCGTCCTCGCGCTGCGACGCGTCCCCCAGTCCGGCGAGGAGCTTCTCGAGCAGGCCGGCGAGCTCTGCCAGCTCCGTGTCGTCCAGGGCGCCGAGCAGCTCCCCCTCCGCCGCGGCGTGCAGGGGGGCCACGTGCTCGATCACCGACAGGCCGTCGTCGGTGAGGCTGACGAGGACGCTTCGCCGGTTGTTCGGGTCCGTGGTGCGGGCGACGAGCCCCTTGTCCTCGAGGCGGCCGAGCCGGTTCGTCATGGCCGCCGCCGTCACCATCATGGAGGCGGTGAGGGCACCGGGCGTCAACGTGTACGGCGCTCCGGCGCGCCGCAGGGCCGCGAGCACGTCGTGCTCGCCCGGCTGGAGGTCGTGCTCGGCGAAGAACCCGCGCATCCCCTGCCCGATGAGGTCGGAGGCGCGCGAGACCCGGCCCGTCACGCTCATCGGGGCCCGCGGGAGCTCGGGGCGCTGCTCGCGCCACTGCTCGAGGTAGTCGCTCACTCGGTCACGCATCGACCAACAATAGTTCAATCTCGAAAAGTTTGACGAGCGAACCGCGTCCCGCTAGACTCTTTTACGTCGAAGCGTTCGGCGTCGAACGGTGTGGTCCTCTCGTTCACGTGCGGGCGGGGGAGACGGCGCCGTGCCTCACCGGTGCATCGACGGCCCTGACGACGCGGCCGCGCGTGAGGCGCGGCCAGGAGCGGCGCCCGTCCAGCGCCGAGAAGAGAGACCAGCATGACCGCCACCCCCCTCACCGGCGACACCCGTGCCGTCCGCAGCCGCGACGCCGGGCTCACCGGTCCCGCGACCCGCGCCGAGATGGACGCCCGGATCGACCGCTACGCCATCGCCCCCGGACGCGTGACCGCCCTCGACATCGTCGCCCCCACGACGCCCGCGGACCCGGCCACCCGGCCCGATCGCCACAGCATCCCCCCGGGGCGCGTGGCCGTCCTCGACCTCGCCCGGCGTCGTGACACCGAGGCGGTGTCCGGCGCCGACCGTGCCGTCGCCGTCGGCGCGATCGTCACCGGGATCGCCGCCGCCGTCGGGATCGCCGTCGGGATCGGCTGACGCCCCCGCGCCTGCGCGCCGAGTCCCCGTACCCCCCGTACCCCCCGCGCCGCGCCCCGGGAATGTCCGGGCCGCGGCGCGCCTTGCACCTCGCAGGACCCCCACCCCGAGGAGCAACGTGACCACCGAGACCCCCATCGCCGTCGACGTCTGGTCGGACATCGCCTGCCCCTGGTGCTACATCGGCAAGCGCAAGTTCGAGGCAGGCCTCGCGACGTTCCGCGAGGAGCACCCCGACGCCCCCGCGGTCGAGGTCACGTACCACTCGTTCGAGCTCTCCCCGGACACGCCGGTCGACTTCGCGGGCTCGACCGTCGAGTTCCTCGCCGAGCGCAAGGGCATGCCGGCCGACCAGGTCGAGGAGATGCTCGACCGCGTCACCGGGATCGCCGGATCGGTCGGCCTCGACTACGACTTCGACGCCGTGCAGCACGTCAACACGCTGCGCGCGCACCAGGTCATCCACCACGCCAGGGCCCACGGCCGGCAGGCCGAGGCCAAGGAGCGCCTCCTGCGGGCCTACTTCGTCGAGGGGAAGAACCTCTCCGACGTCGACGTCCTCGCGGGGCTGGCCGCCGAGATCGGGCTCGACGCCGAGCAGGTCGCCACCGACCTGCGCGCGGACCGCTGGGCCGACGACGTCCAGCAGGACATCGCCCAGGCTCGCGCCTACGGGATCCAGGGAGTGCCGTTCTTCGTCCTGGACGAGCGGTACGGCATCTCCGGCGCACAGGAGTCCGCGGCGTTCGCTCAGGCCCTCGCCCAGGTCGCCGCCGAGCGCCGGCAGACCGGGACGGCCCGGGTCGGCGCATGAGCGCCCACGACATCCGCGCCGCCGACGCACCCGCCGTGGACGGGGTTGCCGCCGACGCACCGACGTCCGAGGTTCCGCCGACCGCCCGGCCGACCCTGCTGATGCCGCTCGCGGGACTCGACCTGCCCGGCGTCGATCTCGGCACGGGACCTGCCTGCGGCCCCGCGGGCTGCTGAGGCTCAGCGCCCTCCGCGCGCCCGGGCGAGCAGGTCCCGGACGGGCCCGGCGAGCTGCTCGTCCCCGCTGGTGACGAGGACCGCCATCCTGCCGGCGTCGAGCGGGATCCCGGGGTTGTCGGCGAGGCCGGCGCCCGGACCGGTGTACTCGGTGCCGGAGTACCGCCAGTCGCCGTCGGCCCCGATCGTGCGCCGTTCCGGCTCCAACCAGCCGACGTGCCCGAGCGCGGTCCTGCCCTCGTCGCCGAGACGGAGCGGCGCGATCGGCGGCGTCGCCTCGATCCGGTAGTCGGGCGTCATGTAGGCCACGGCGAACGAGCCGCGGTCGACGACGACCATGCGGAACCGCGCGTCGCCCGTCCCCAGGTCCGACGCGTCGATCTCGTTCAGCAGGCGCTCGGTCATGTGGGGCCTGGGCCGGCGCGTCGCCCCCTCGCGCCGCGGCGGCCGTACGCGCCGGCGCAGGTAGAGGTGCAGCCGCGCGGAGCGGTAGATCCCGACGGCCGCGACGAGCAGCACGAGGGCACCGAGCACGCCGCCGACCCAGAGCGCGACCGACGGCAGGTCGCCGGGGTCCACTGAGAAGGTGCGGCGCACGCCCATCGTGATGCCGACGACGAGCAGGATCGCGAGCAGCGCCGACACAACGGCCGCCGCGAGGAGCTGGCGCAGCGCCGCCGCCACCGGGTGGGGCAGCGCGCGGGCCGAGCCCCGGTTCGTCGATCTCGCCATGGCGGAAGTCTTCCAGGTCCCGGCGGGAGTCTCGGCCGGATCGCCCGCGGAACGCGCTACGGGAGGTGCCGCAGGTCGGGTTCGATCCGCTCACGCACCTCGAGCTGGACCCCACCGGGTGCCCCGCGGACGCCCCTGCGCTCGACCTCGCCGCGCTCGCGGTCGTGAATCTGCCCGTCGCGACGCACGGCGAGACCGATGACGACGGCCCCGACGACGAGAAGCACCGCCGAGGGCAGCAGCACCCACCATCCGGACCGGTCCTGCGTGAGCGCGAACAGGAGGAACGCCCCGACGGCCCCGTAGATCCCCACCTGGAGCCGGCCGCCGATCCGGTACCGGCTCGCCGCGGCGGAGGCCGCCTCGACCACGGCGCGGTTCGGGGTGCGCAGCTGGGCCGCCGCGAGGGCGCGCCACCGCGAGCGCATCCCGAGCCAGGCCAGCACCGCGGTCACCACCACCGCGAGGCCGAGACAGCCGGCGAGCACCGCGGTCGCCGTCGTGCCCGGCCCGGTGAACATCATCCCCACGAGCAGGCCGACGGCGACGAGCCCGGTCAGGCCGGGGAGCCGGTCCAGCGGACCGAGGCGGGCGGAGCGGCGCCCGGGCCCGGCGCGTCGACGATCGGCACCCTCCGGGGCCGGGGCGTTCGACTGCCGTGCGGCTGCCTCGTGCGCGGCCACCTCCTCCTCGGCCGCGCGGGCCGCGTGCTCGCGGCGGCCGACGTCGAGCAGGAAGATCCCCACCGGCCCGGCGAGCGCGTCCGGCCCGTTGACGAGGACCTGCAGGTCCTCGCGCGAGAGGGACAGGCCCCGGCGTCGGAGGCGCTCCGTCCCGTGCGGATCGAGCCCGACCTTCGCGAGGGTGGCGTGCGCCGCCTCGGGCAGCTCGTCGAGGACGAGCGGCTCGGTGGTGGCGTGCTCGGTGCCGCGCCGCCAGGTGAGTCGCACGGCGTCGGGCCGGTCGCCCCCACCGCTGGGCACGAGGCGCATGCGCTCGGCGGAGGCCATCGCCAGCTCGCCGGCCCGTAGGTCGTCGACGCCGCCGGGAGCGCGGCCTTGAGCGCCGGGGGCTCGCCCCGGGTACCTCTCGTCCCCGGGGGCACCGCCGGGCGCGCCCGGGCCGGTCACGCCTGCCCTTCGCCGTCCGTCGGTCGGCGCACGGCGGGGCCGGTCCCCAGCCGGGCCGCCCGGATGTAGAGGGTCGCGGAGTAGATGTGCAGCGCGGCGCCGACCCAGACGAGCACGCGACCGACGTCGAGCACCTGCGGCCATACCGAGATGCCGAGGACGATGGCGCAGATGCCGAAGAAGAGCACCGCGGTGCGGGCCTTGCCCACGTGGGTGACGCGCATGCGGCCCTCCTGGGCGGCGCGGCCGGCAAGGAGGACCACGAGGAGGTCGACGAGCACGATGACGGCGACGGGCTCCCAGCGCAGGGCGTCCGCCAGGCCGAGGGCGACGACGACGAGCGCGATACCGATGCGGTCCGCCACGGGGTCGAGGATCTCGCCGGTGCGCGACTGCTGGTTCAGCGCCCGGGCGAGAAGGCCGTCCACCCAGTCCGTCACGGCCCACACCCCCACGAGGACCGGCGGCAGCCAGCTCCCCTCGGGGTCGTCGACGATCACCCAGCAGGCGGGGCCCAGCAGGAGGAAGCGCAGGAGCGTGACGACGTTGGGGATCGTCGCCCAGTCCGGCCGGCCCGACGCCTGACGAGCACGGCCGTCCGGCGTCGGATCGGTTGGCATGTCCCGAGCCTACGCGGGGCGCGCGCGGGGGTGAGAGGGGATTTCACGTTGACCGCGCCGCCTACCGTGACCGGATGAGCGACTCGCCACCCACCCTCGCCACCGATCGGCTCGTGCTGCGGGCGTGGGAGGCCGCGGACGCGGACGACGTGCTGGCCCTCTACTCGCGCCCGGAGACCGTCCGGTGGTCCGGCGGGCCGGGGACCGAGCTCGCCACGCGTGCCGACGCGCTCGAGCGCCTGGCGCGCTGGGAGGTGCGAGCCGCGCGCGGGGGACCGCGCGGGATCTGGCTCGTCACCGACCCGGCCGCCCCCACCGACCCGGCCGCCCCCACCGACCCGGCAGGGCGCTCCGACCCGGCGGTGCGGGCCGGCGGCACCGACTCCTCGGGCGCGGGTGAGGAGTCACGCCCCGTGGTCGTCGGTGACGTCCTGCTCGTCGACCTGCCCGCCAGCTCGCCGGACGGGTCCCGGCCTCCCTCGGGGGATCTCGAGATCGGCTGGCACCTGCACCCGGACCGGTGGGGGCGCGGCTATGCGACCGAGGCCGCCCGGGCGGTGCTCGCCCACGCCTGGTCCCACGGGGTCGAGAGGGTGCTCGCGGTGACCCACCCCGACAACGTGGCCTCGCAGGCCGTGGCACGGCGGATCGGCATGCGGCACGCGGGCCGGACGACGGCCTACTACGACACGGAGTGCGAGCTGTTCGTCGTCGAGGCCCCGGCTGCACGGAGATCGGTCCCGTCGGTCTGACCCGGCGGCTCGTTCGTCTGACGCGGCGGCCTGACCCGGCGGCGCGCCCCGGCCCGCGCTACCTCGCCCCGCGCTGTCTCGGCCCGGACGCCGCGCCGGCGCCCCGGCCGAGCAGGCCGCGCCCCGCGCTGTCCGGGCCGACGAGCAGGAAGGCGGCGACCATCCCGACCACGGACACGGCGGCGGGCAGCAGCATCGCCTCCCCCAGGGCGCGGGTGTACGCGTCGGCGGAGGCGCCGGTGAGGGTGCCGTCGGTCGTCCGGTCGAGCCCGCCCGGCAGGTGGACCGAGACCCGCCAGTCCATGGCCCAGGCGATCCCCGCGCTGCCGAGCACGGAGCCGACCTGACGCATCGTGTTGTAGACGCCGGAGCCCGCCCCCGCCCGCTGGAGCGGGAGCCGGCGCGTCGCCGACGTCGACATCGGCCCCCACACGTGGACCGACCCCAGTCCGTACAGGAACGACGGGACCACCAGGAGCCAGACCGGCGTCGTCGGACCCATGACGAACCAGAACGCCACGAGCGAGCAGGCGACGAGGACGAAGCCCGGACCGGCCAGCAGCCGGTTCTGCACGAGGTTGATGCGCCGGCCCACCCACCGGGCGAGCAGGATCGACACCAGTGCCTGGGGGACGAGCAGCAGGGCGGACTCCGTCGGGGACCAGCCGCGCACCGTCTGCGCGTAGATGACGAGCGGGAACATCGCCGAGGACATCGAGAACCCGATGGCCGAGACCCCGATCGACGACGCCGTGAAGTTCCGGTCCCGGAACAGCCCCAGCGGGACGAGCGGTGCGGAGGCGCCCCATGCCTGCCACGCGACGAACGCGAGGAGGACCGCGACGCCGACGCCGAGCAGCAGCGGGATCGACACCCACCCCCACACCTGCCCCCACCCGAAGCGCTCGCCCTCCTGGATGGCGAACACCGCGCAGAACGTCCCGAGCGCCGACAGGGCGACGCCGATCGGGTCGAACGTGCGGGCGTGCGGTCGCAGCCGGGGCACGAGCCGAGCGGCGAGAACGAGCCCGACGAGGCCGACCGGTACGTTGATGAGGAAGATCCATCGCCAGCCGGCCGTGTCGAGCAGGACCCCGCCGAGCACCGGCCCCACGAGCATGGCCACGCCCGCCGTCGCGCCCCACAGCGACATCGCGACGCCGCGGACCTCGGGCGCGAACGTGCGGGTGACGACGGTCATCGTCTGCGGCGTCATCAGGGCCGCGCCGAGCCCCTGCGCGACCCGCGCCGCCACGAGCATCTCGACCGTGCCGGCCAGCGCGCACCACAGCGAGGCGCCGGTGAAGACCGCGAGCCCGGTCATGTAGACGTTCTTGGGCCCGACCAGGTCGCCGAGCCGCCCGGTGACCAGCAGCGGGACCGCGTAGGCGAGCAGGTAGGCGCTCGTCACCCACATGACGGTGGTGACGTCGGAGTCGAACGCCTCCACGAGCGCGGGCGTCGCCACGGACACGATCGTCGTGTCGACGAGGATCATGAAGAACCCGAGCACGAGGGCCCACAGGGCCTTCCAGGGCGGATCGTCGGGGAGGTCGGACACGGCGCCGTCGCGCGTCCCGGTCGGTCGGGTCACCGGCCGAGCGTAGGCCGGGTGCCGACCGGGACGGTTGCCGGGCCATCGCCCGGCGTCCACGATGGTCACCACGACAGACACCGCGGCGACCCGCCGTCGCGGCGGGACGGGAGGCGCGCCGTGAGCAACCTGGAGACCCGACCGGCGGAGATGGTGCTGTCCTGCCCGGACGAGGACGGGCCGGGCATCGAGGTCGTCACCTCGCGCGTGGTCCCGCTCGGCGGGCCGCGCGCGATGCCCGTCCGGCGCACGCTGCCCAGCCGGGAGCGCAGCTTCGTCGGCGCCTGGTGCTTCGCCGACCACTACGGCCCCGACGACGTGGCCGCCACCGGCGGCATGGACGTCGCCCCCCACCCGCACACCGGCCTGCAGACCGTGTCGTGGTTGTTCACCGGGGAGGTCGAGCACCGCGACTCGGCCGGCGTCCACGCCATGGTGCGGCCCGGCGAGCTCAACCTCATGTCCTCCGGCGTGGGGATCTGCCACTCCGAGGTGTCGACCCCGCAGACCACGGTCCTGCACGGCGTGCAGCTGTGGCTCGTCCTGCCGCGCGAGGCGCGGGGCGGGCCGCGCGGCTTCCAGCACCACGCCCCGGCGCCCGTGGAGCTGCCCGGCGGCGCGGGGACGGCGTCCGTGTTCATCGGCGAGCTGCTGGGCGAGACCTCGCCGGTCGGCACCGCCACCCCGCTGCTCGGCGCCGAGATCACGCTCGAGCCGGGCGGCGTCGTCGATCTCCCGGTCCGGCCGGACTTCGAGCACGGGGTCCTGCTGGACACCGGCACGGTCGAGGTCGACGACGTGGCGATCGACCGGGCGGAGCTGGCCTTCCGGGCGCCGTGCGGCGAGACGCTGCGGATCGCGAGCACGGGGGAGGGCCCGGCGCGCGTCATCCTCCTGGGCGGCGAGCCGTTCCGCGAGGAGATCGTCATGTGGTGGAACTTCATCGGGTCCGACCACGAGGAGGTCGTCGCGGCCCGCGACGCCTGGAACGCCGGCGGCGACCCCGCGGGCGCGTACGCCGGGAGCGAGCGCTTCGGCCGCGTCGAGGGGTACGTGGGCGAACGCGCCTGGCTGCCGGCGCCCGACCTCCCGCACGTCCGGCTCCGGCCGCGGCGGAACCCGAACGCCGTGACGGACGTCGTCGCGACGTACGAGGGCGAGGAGCGATGACCGTGCCCGAGATCCCGGCGGCCGTCGACATCACGGAGGCGCACCGCCCGGCGTACCGCGCCGCCAACGGGCTGGCGACGGCCGCCCGGGAGGCGGCGGAGGCGGCCGGGATCGGCTCCGACGTCGTCGAGCTGGTCGACGTCCGGGTCTCGCAGATCAACGGGTGCGCGCGCTGCCTGAGCGTGCATGTCCCCAGGGCGAGGCGGGCAGGCGTGACTCAGCACCGCCTCGACCTGCTGACCACCTGGCGGGAGGCCTCGGTCTTCACGCGCGTCGAGCGGGCCGCGCTCGAGATCGCCGAGCTGACGACCGCCCTCCCGCACGGCGCGGCGCTCGCGGCGACCGGGGGCGCCGGCCGTCGCGGGGGCCTCACCGAGGAGCAGGTCGCGGCGATCGTCTGGGTGGCGATCACGATCGGGGCGTTCAACCGGATCTCCGTCATGTCCGGCCACGACGCGCTGCCACCGCGTGACGAGGCGGCCGCCGGACCGGCGAGGAACGGCGGGACCGACCGCAGGACCGACGAGAGGAGCGAGCGATGAGCGACGAGGTGCTGGTGGACGGGCAGGTGCCCACGATCCGCAACGACGCCGACAACCACAGGTACGTCATCGAGGTCGACGGCGACGTGCTGGGCCGGATCGACTACCGGGTGCGCGGCACGGACGTCGCGCTCACGCACACCGAGGTCGACCAGGCCCGGTCGGTCCCGGGTCTCGCGCGCAGGCTCGTCGACGAGGTGCTCGCCGACCTGCGATCCCGCGGCGCCGGCGTGCTGCCGTACTGCCCGTACGTGAAGAAGCTGATCGACGAGAACCGCGCCGAGTACATCGACCTCGTGCCCGAGGACCGGCGCGGGGAGTTCGACCTCGGGTAGCCGCGGGCGGACCGCCCCGGCGCCGTGGGGGCCGTCGCGGTGGGGTGTGATGTCCGCTACGGTCGAGGTGGGCGAGGGAAGGGGTCAGCGATGACGAACCACGTGCTGGTGGCCGGCCAGGTGCCGACCGTGCGGGACGACCCGGACCACGGCAGGTACGTGGTCGAGGTCAGCCACGTGCGGATCGGCCGGATCGACTACCACCTCCACGGCCGCATGATGGCGATGGTCCGCACCGAGGTGCACCCGGACCGCGAGACCCCGGGCCTGACGGAGCTGCTCGTCGACGGGGCGCTGGACGACGTCCGTGCGCGCGATCTGCGTGTGCTCCCGTACTGCCCGGTCGTCCGCGGGATCATCGACGCCGAGCGGGAGCGCCGTCTCGACCTCGTCCCCCGGGCGATCCGGGGCGAGTTCTTCGACGTCGAGGACGAGGCACGTCTCGCCTGAGAGCCGTGACCCGGTCCGCCGGACGGGATCGGGGCGGTCACGACCCGGTGGGCCGGTGCGCGACGACGAAGGCCCGACGAAAAGGCATGACCACGCCGATGTCGGTGGGCGGGTAGGCCTGGCGCAGGCGCTCGCGGTACTCACCCACGAACCTGTCGCGCAGCGGCTGAGGGAGCGCCTGCAGCGTGGGTCGCGCCCCGGTCCCGCTCGCCCAGGTCAGCACCGGGTCCTCGCCGGTGAGCACGTGCAGGTAGGTGGTCGACCACGCGTCGACGACGCAACCCAGGTCCGTCAGTGCCCGCAGGTACTCGACCGGCTCGCGGGACGCAGGGCCGGCTATGCCGGCCGTGTGCTCCGCGTAGGGCACCCGTGCGGCCAGCTCGCGCCTGATCGTGTGCATCGCGGTGTCGAGGTTGGCGGGCACCTGGAAGGCCAGGCACCCGCCGGGCCGGACGGCCGCGACCAGGCTCGGCAGCAGGTCGAGGTGGTCCGGGACCCACTGGAGGGTGGCGTTGGAGACGAGGACGTCGACCGGGTCGGCGGTCGCGAGCCAGTCGCGCAGGTCGGCCTGCTCGAAGCGCAGCGCGGGGCCCGCGTGGCGCGCGGCCGTGACGAGCATGGCCGCGCTCGAGTCCACCCCCACCACCTGTGCGGACGGCCATCGACGTGTGAGCCCGTGCGTCAGCTCGCCGGGGCCGCACCCCAGGTCGACGACGGAGCGCACCTCGGCGTCCGGGCCGGCCGTGCGCACGCGCGCGAGGAGGTCGACGAACGGCCGGGACCGTTCGTCGGCGTAGACGTCGTAGAGCTCGGGGTCCCAGGTGTGCGTCATCGGTGCCTCCGGTCGGTGGACCGTCAGCACACCACCACAACTATCTCGACGTCAAGATAAATCGCGCGGTGGGTGGGCGCGCGGCGTGCTGGCGCGCGGGGGCGGACACGCCGACGCCGGCCCCACCGTGCGGTGGGACCGGCGTCGGCGCTGCTACGGGTGCGGCTCGGTCAGCCGGCGTCCTCGACGATCAGGGGGTAGACGCCGTGCTCGTCGTGGACCTCGCGTCCGGTGACCGGCGGGTTGAACACGCACACGGTCTTCATCTCCGTGCGCGGGCGCACGATGTGCTTGTCGTGGTCGTTGAGCAGGTAGAGCGAGCCCGGTGCGAGCTGGTGGACCTCACCCGTGGCGAGGTCCTCGATCTCGCCCTCGCCGGAGGTGATGAACACGGCCTCGATGTGGTTCGCGTACCAGAACTCGTTGACGGTCCCCGCGTACAGCGTGGTCTCGTGCACCGAGAAGCCGACCCCCTCCTTGGCGAGGATGATGCGCTTGCTGCGCCAGTTCGGCGTCTTGATGTCGGCGTCGGTGTCGGTGATCTGGTCGAGCGTGCGGACGAGCATGGGGACCTCCCGTGAGCAGATGTCAGATGGACGGTGGCGCGCCGGGCGCCGCGATCAGGCGGAGAGGACGGAGTCCACGGCCGACTCGATGATGTCGAGGCCGCGGGCGAGCTCGTCCTCGGTGATCGTCAGGGCGGGCAGGAACTTCATGACCTCGCTGAGCGGGCCCGAGGTCTCGACGAGCAGGCCGCGCTCGAACGCCAGGGTGCACGCCTCGCCGGCCTTGTCGGCGTCGGCGAACTGCAGGCCGCGCGCCAGGCCGCGGCCCTTCGGCGTGAGGCCGTGGGCCTCGTGCTTGGCGGCGATCTGGTTGAGGCGGCTCTCCATGTACATGCCCTTGGCCGTCGTGGCCTTCTCGAGGGTGTCGTCGCTCCAGTACTCCTCGATGGCCTTGGTGGCGGTGGCGAAGGCCGGGCCGATGCCGCGGAAGGTGCCGTTGTGCTCGCCGGGCTCCCAGATGTCGAGCTCGGGACGGATGAGCGTGAGCGCCATCGGCAGGCCGTAGCCGCTGATCGACTTCGACAGGGTGATGATGTCCGGGACGATCCCGGCCTCCTCGAAGCTGAAGAAGCCGCCGGTGCGACCGCAGCCCATCTGGATGTCGTCGAGGATGAGCAGGATGCCGTGCTCCTTGCACAGGTCGGCGAGCTTGCGGAGCCACTCGGCGCGCGCGGCGTTCATGCCGCCCTCGCCCTGGACGCTCTCGACGATGACGGCGGCCGGCTCGTTGAGCCCGCTGCCGAGGTCCTGGAGCAGGCGCTCGAAGTAGAGGAAGTCGGGGTACTCGTCGTCGAAGTAGTCGTCGTACGGCATCGGGGTGGCGTGGACGAGGGGGATACCCGCGCCGCCGCGCTTCATCGAGTTGCCGGTGACCGACAGGGCGCCGAGCGTCATGCCGTGGAAGCCGTTGGTGAAGTTGACGACCGACTCCCGTCCGGTGACCTTGCGGGCGAGCTTGAGCGCCGCCTCGACCGCGTTGGCCCCGCCCGGGCCGGGGAAGACGAGCCGGTGGTCCAGGCCGCGCGGCTCGAGGATCTTGTCGTGGAACGTCTGCAGGAAGTCGTTGCGCACGTCGGTGAACATGTCCAGACCGTGGACGACCTTGTCCGCGGTGAGGTGGTCGATGAGCACCTGCTTGAGCGCGGGGTTGTTGTGCCCGTAGTTGAGGGCGCCGGCGCCGGCGAAGAAGTCGAGGTACTCGCGGCCCGTGTCGTCGGTCATCGTGCTGCCGGTCGCCGTCGTGAACGTCGTCGGCCAGCTGCGGGAGTAGCTGCGGACCTCGGACTCGAGCTCGGTGGTGGGGGGCGTCATGGTCGTCATCATCGCTCCTGTGTCGGTGTCGAGTACATCTGGTGGGCGTGCAGGCGGTGCGGTCGTGCTCGCGCGTCGGACGCGCTCGGACGCGGGGTGCCGGTGGTCGTCGACGCGTGCGCGGCGGCCCTCGGCGGGGGAGTGGGGAGGGATCAGCTCTCGGCGGGGTGCAGCGGGGTGATCACGTGGAGCACCTCGGCGTCGTGCCCGTCGGGGAAGTCGCCGGCCTCGAAGCCCGGCTCGGTGGCCAGGCCCGCGCCGTGCCGCTCCGCGAAGGAGGCGAACAGGCGCCGGGAGGCGGCGTTGTCCTCGGTGATGGTGGTCTCGAGGGTCGTGACCCCGGGGTTCCCGGCGAGCAGGTCGTCGAGGAGCCTCGCGGCGACGCCCTGCCCGCGCAGACGCTCGTCCACGGCGACCTGCCAGACGAAGAGCCGCTCCGGCGCGTCCGGACGGAGGTAGCCGGACACGAATCCGGCCACGTCACCACCGGTGACGGCCACGCGGGTGGTCGCAGCGAAGTCGCGCGCCCAGAGCAGGTACGCGTAGGAGGTGTTGAGCTCGAGGGCGCCGGAGTCGCGCGCCACGCGCCACATGCCTGCGCCGTGCGCGCGGGCCGGGCGGAGAATCTCGACGGGCCCCGTCGAGGGTGGGATGTCGATCGTCGATGTCGATGGCCTCATAAGGGACCTCCACGATATCGATCCTGATGACGTTATGCCGTGCTGTGGTGAGAGGTGCCCCACGTTCGATCGGATCCGCGCCCCAGAAATATTGCTTATCGATAGATCGCGATCGATACTCGGTGCATGCTGCGCACCCCGTGGATCGTCACCCTCCTCCGGGTCGGCCTCGTCGCCGCCACCGTCTGGCTCACCGTCCTCCAGGTGTTCTCCCTGCCGGGCTGGTTCGCGCACGACGCGGGCCCGGAGGACGCGCACGTGCGGATCCCCGCACAGGTGGTCGCCGTCGTCGTCCTGGTGTGCATCCAGGTCGTCGTCGTGTGCATCTGGCGACTGCTCACGCTCGTCCGCCGGGACCAGATCTTCGGCCACGAGTCCCGCCGCTGGGTCGATGCCGTCGTCGTCGCGCTCGCGGTGGCATGGGTGCTCGTCGCCTCGCTCGCGCTCTACCTCTGCGTGCTCGTCTATCTCGGTCCCGAGCGCGACCCGGGGTTCCCGATGCTGATGACCGGCGTGGTCGTGCTCTCCGCGCTCCCGGTCCTGCTCATGGTCGTCATGCGCGGCCTGCTCAGGCAGGCCTCGGACTACCGGGCAGAGCTCGCCGAGGTGATCTGATGGCGATCGTCGTGCGCCTCGACGTCGAGCTCGCGCGCCGCAAGCTCGGCGTGGGTGAGTTCGCGGACCTCGTCGGGCTCACGCCCGCGAACGTCGCGGTGCTGAAGAACGGGCGGGCGCGGGCGATCCGGTTCAGCACCCTCGAGGCCATCTGCCGGGTGCTCGAGTGCCAGCCGGGAGACATCCTCGAGCACGTGCCCGACGAGCCCGGCGAGCCCAGCGGCTCGGCTGGGCCCGACGAGCCCGCCTGACGAACACCCGGCTCAGCTGGGCCGCTGGGCCGGCATCCTCTCGGCGGTCCGTGCGGGGTCCCGCTCGACGACGTCGCCGAGCGCCTCGTCGATGCGAGCCATGTGCTCCGGCTCGAGCCGCACGCCGGACGCGCGGACGTTCTCCGTGACCTGCTCGGGCCGGGAGGCGCCGACGATCGCGGCCGCCACGTTCTCGTTCTGCAGGACCCAGGCCAGCGCCAGCTGCGACATCGTCAGTCCGACCGCGTCGGCGACCGGGCGCAGCTCCTGGACGCGGCCGAGCAGCTCGGGGGTCATCCACCGCGAGATGGCGTTCCTCGTCGACTCGTGCGCCGCGCGGGAGCCCGCCGGCGCGTCGGCGTCGGGCAGGTACTTGCCCGACAGGACGCCCTGGGCCATCGGGCTCCACACGATCTGCGAGACGCCGAGCTCCGCAGACGTGGGAACGACCTCGCCCTCGATGACCCGCCAGAGCATCGAGTACTCGGGCTGCGAGGAGATGAGCTGGAAGCCGAGCTGGTGGGCCAGCGAGACGCCGTCGCGGATCTGCTCGGCCGTCCACTCGCTGACACCGATGTAGAGAGCCTTGCCCTGCCGCACGACGTCGGCGAACGCCTGCATCGTCTCCTCGAGCGGCGTCTCCACGTCGAAGCGGTGCGCCTGGTAGAGGTCGACGTGGTCGGTGCGCAGGCGCCGCAGCGAGGCGTCGATCGACTCCATGATGTGCTTGCGGGACAGCCCGGAGTCGTTGGGCCCCTTGGGGCCGGTGGCGTTGTAGACCTTGGTGAAGATCTCCAGCGACTCGCGCCGCTCCCCGGCCAGGGCGTCGCCCAGGACCGACTCCGCCGCGGTGTTCGCGTAGCTGTCGGAGGTGTCGAAGCTCGTGATGCCTGCGTCCAGCGCGGCGCGGACGCAGGCGGTGGCCACGTCGTTCTCGACCTGCGAGCCGTGGGTGAGCCAGTTGCCGTAGGTGATCTCGGAGATCTTCAGGCCGGATCGGCCGAGGTAGCGGTGCTCCATGGGTCGAGCGTATGCGGCTGCGCAAGCGCAGGACGCGCGTTCGTCGCTAGCGTGAGGTCATGTCCCACGACGCCGAGGGCGAGGGCCCCGCGAGCGGCCACGGTCAGCACGCGCACGACGACGAGCACGCCCACGCCGACGGTCACGGTCACGAGGGGCACGCGCACGGCGCCCCGCTCGCGCCCGACGACCCCCGGCTGCTCCGGGTCCAGCAGCGCCTGGACGAGGCGCGCGCCGCCGTGCGGCCCTCGGGCCTGCCGGCGCCGCGTGCCACGGGCACGGTCACCCCGGGTACGACGCCGGGCCGGGTCCACGTCGTCATCACTCGCCGGCTCCCGGTCCCGCAGTCCGTGGCCTGGTACAACCTGGCGACCAGCGCCGGCCTGGCCCGCTGGTTCGGGCCCTTCGACGGCGACCCCCGTTCCGGCCGCGTCGACGTCACGATGCTCGCCGAGGAGGGCCACCCGACGATGCCGATCGACGTCGTCGAGTGCCGGGCGCCCGAGCGGCTCGTCGTGCGGTCGGTGGGCGAGGGGGCCTGGGACCTCGCCGTCGACCTGCAGCCCGACGTCGAGGCGTGCTTCGCCACGCTCACCCACCTGGACGTGGACCCGGCGATCGTCGGCGACGTCGGACCGGGCTGGGAGTTCTACATGGACCGGCTGCTCGCCGCGGAGAGCGGCGGGGACCCCACGGCCGTCGACTTCTCCGAGTACCACCCGGCGATGGCGGAGCACTTCACCGAGCAGCTCTGAGGCATGCGCCCGGACCGACCGGTCCAGGCCGGCCCGACGAGCAGCGAGCGTGCCGTCAGTCCACGTTCTCCGTGCCGCCGCCCTGGCGACGGCTCAGCTCGTCGTCGAGGCGCAACAGTCCGGGCCCGTCGTCGCCGACGAGCTCGATCCGGGCGAGGATCTCGCCCACGGTCGACTCCTCCTCGATCTGCTCGTCGACGAACCAGTTCAGCAGCGGGCGGGCGTCGATGTCGCCCTCGGCGTCGGCGGCGCGGTACAGGTTGCGGATCGACTCGGAGACGATCTGCTCGTGCTCGAGCGCGGCGGCGAACGCCTCGGCGGGGGAGAGGCCCGTCTTCACCGCCGGCGCGTCGACGGCCCCGATCGAGGGGCTGTTGCCCCGGTCGATCACGTGGTCGATGAACTTGTTGGCGTGGACGATCTCCTCGTCCGCCTGGTGCCTCAGCCAGAGCGCCATGCCCGGCAGGTCCTGGACGTCCATCTCGATCGCGAGCTGGCGGTAGGCCTGGGACGAGGCGAACTCGAGCGTGATCTGGTCGTCGAACGCGGGCATCAGCGACTCGGAGATCTTCATGGTGTCGAACCTATGACCATGGGGCCGTCGGCTCAAGAGGGCGACCGTGCCGGACGAGGCTCAGGTTCCGGTGCGCGCGGAGCGGCGGGGGTTCGGCCCCGCGAGCCGGTGCGTCATGACGACGAACACCGCCGCGGCCACGAGCACGGTCGCCCCCGCCGCGACCGCCGGGATCGTGCCCAGCACGAGATCGAAGATGAGCACGGCGGTCCCGGCGAGCATGAGCACCACACCTGCGAGCACCACGCGCAGGATCGTGTGCCCCAGCGCCACGGTCTGCTCCTTCATCCGACGACGGAAGAGAGTGCGATGGAGGGCGACAGGCGCCAGCCCCAGCGCGGTAGTGGTCACGCCGAGGAGCACCAGGGACAGGTAGACGGTGCGCTGGAAGTCCGTGAGGTCGGCGATGCGGTCCTGGAACGCCGCTGCCAGGAGGAAGCCCGTCATGATCTGGGTGCCCATCTGGGACACGCGGATCTCCTGCAGGAGCTCGGCCCAGTTGCGGTCGAAGCGCTCCGGCGCCGTCTCGTGCCGGCCCGGGTTGCTCGCGTCGCCTGCTTCGCCGTCGAGCGCGCCTCCGGTCGGGACCTCGCTCACGTGCCCTCCTGGGGTCTCCGGCGGGGGCGGCCGGTGCGCCGTGCGATCGGAGGCGCTCGCCTCAGTCGGCGGTCTGCTCGTCGGCGGTGCGGTTCCTGCGCAGGCGGTCGGTGAGCGAGGCCGGGCGCGGGGCGGACTCGGCCGCCAGGCGGGCGTGCTCCTTGACCAGGGGGACCACGTCGGCGATCGAGTCGAGCACCCGGGTCGCCTGGTAGGGGAAGCGGTCGACCATGTTCGGCTTCGTCGAACCGGTGAGGACGAGGATCGTGCGCATGCCCGCCTCGAGGCCCGACTTCACGTCGGTGTCCATGCGGTCGCCGACCATCACCGAGGTCTCGGAGTGGGCGTCGAGCCGGTTGAGCGCGCTGCGCATCATCAGGGCGTTCGGCTTCCCGATGAAGTACGGCACCTGGCCGGTGGCGGCGGTGACGAGGGCAGCGACGGAGCCGGTGGCCGGCAGGGTGCCCGACGGCGAGGGGCCCGAGACGTCCGGGTTCGTCGCGATGAAGCGGGCACCGTTCTCGATGAGGCGGATGCCGCGCGTGATGGCGGAGAAGGAGTAGGTGCGGGTCTCGCCGAGGACCACGTAGTCCGGGTCGCGCTCGGTGATCGTGTACCCGGCCTCGTGCAGGGCGGTGGTCAGGCCGGCCTCGCCGATGACGTAGGCGCTGCCGCCGGGGCGCTGGGTGCGCAGGAACTCGGCGGTGGCCAGGGCGGAGGTCCAGATGGACTCCTCCGGGATGTCGATGCCGGAGGCGAGAAGCCGGGCGCGCAGGTCGCGCGGCGTGTAGATCGAGTTGTTGGTGAGGACCGCGAAGGGCAGGTCGGCACTCTTCAGTGCGTCGATGAAGTCGACAGCGCCGGGCAGGGCGCTCTCCTCGTGAACGAGAACGCCGTCCATGTCGGTGAGCCAGCTGTCGACGGGCTTGAGCTCGTCGAACGAGGGCAGGTGGGGCGTGTTCATGGCTCCAGTGTCCCGGGTCCTGCCGTCCGGGGTAAGGACCCAGGGCACCATGGGGCCGTGAACCGGGTCACCGGGACGGGGGTCGGTAAATTCGCCGGGTCGATCACGTTTCGTACGTGCGTCGAGCGGGTGACCCGTGCGTCGCGGCGGGCAGCGCGCACGCGGCCGAGCCGCCCGGCAGCGCGAAGCGGTTCCGGGCGACGACGCCGTACGCGCGGGCGGCGAGCGGGCGAAGCGGACGTGCGTCGAGCAGGGCGCCCGCGACGCGCAGCCAGGCGGGACCGGTCCTCAGTGCGGCGGCGATCCCGCGAGCGCCGTAGCGCACCTCGCCGCCCGGCAGCACGAACGGGATCTCGCGGGTCGCCCGGTCGGCGTCCACGCCGAGCTCGGCGAGCCGTCCCGGGGTGATGGGTTCGATCGAGCAACCCATCTCGCGCCGGCCGAGCCAGCCGGCCGCCCGCGTGCAGGCCCCGCAGTCGGGGTCGTAGAGCAGGTGCCCGGCGGTCATGGCTCCACCGTAGTCCCGGGGGTGTCCGGGTCACCGGGCCGCCGACCCCTGGGCGCGGGCGGCCCAGGGGTCGGCCCAGGGTCCCCCGGCTCCACGAGCGGCTGCGGCTCCCCGGTGGCGGTCAGTGCTCGACGAGGGCGAGCGCCCGCGTCGGGGACCCGGAACCGCCCACGATCTTCAGCGGCGAGGTGAGGACGACGGCGCCGGTCTCCGGGAGCCGGTCGAGGTTGCGGAGCTGGGAGAGCCCGTACTTCCCGTTGCCCAGGAAGAAGTGGTGGCACGGGAACAGCGGGTCGAAGCCTCCGGCCGCCCCCGCGTCCGTGCCGACCGTCTCGACGCCGAGCCCCTGGAGCTCGGTGTCCTCGGCCACCCACCGGGCCGCCTCGACGGACAGCCCCGGCGAGGTGGGGCCGTCCGCCGTGCGGTTGATCATCTCCTCCTGGGTGGTGCGCGAGGACCAGCCGGAGCGCACGAGCAGCCAGCCACCGCGGGGCAGGCCGCCGATCTCCTCGGCGAACGCCTCGACCCGCTCGCGCTCGACGATGTAACCGGGCTCGTCCGCGACCTCGGCGGTGACGTCGAGGACGACCGCCGGGGCCACGAGCGCGCCGACGGGCACGGAGGCGATGTCCTGCCCGTCCCTGCCGCTCGCCCAGTGGTTCGGGGCGTCGAAGTGCGTGCCCGTGTGCTCGCCCGTGCGGAAGTTGTTCCAGTACCAGGCGGGCCCGCGGTCGTCGTACCGGCTGATCTCCTCGAGCTCGAAGCGCGCCGTCTGCCCGAACTGCTCGGGCAGCTCGAGGATCGGCGTCGTGTCGGCCAGCGGCGCGGTGAGGTCGACGATCTCCACCGCGCCGGAGGTCAGCGCCTCGGTGAGCGCGGTCAGGACGGAGGGACGGGACGGTGCGGTCATGTGTCGAGCTCCTTGACGGTCGGTCGGGCGGGTGGTGGGTCTGGGAGAGCTGCGGGTCCCCGGGCGACGGCGCCGTCGGGGGCCGTGGCCGCGACGACGGACGTCACGGCACGACGGCGGTGGCCTCGATCTCGATGAGCATGCCCGGGACGGCCAGCCCCGTCACCCCCACGATCGACTGGGCCGGATGCTCGGTGGAGCCCTGGACCTCCTCGACGGCCTCGGTGATCGTGGCGAACTCCGTGGGCCGGGTCGTGTAGACGGTGCGTCGGACGACGTGCTCGAAGCCGCCACCGACGGAGGCGAGGGCGATCTCGAGGTTGCGCATCGCGGCCACCGTCTGCTCGCGCAGGTCGTCGCCGCCGAGGATCGAGAAGTCGGGCGCCAGGGCGCCCTGACCGGCCACATGGACGGTGCGGCCGGCGGGCGCGACGGTCACGTGGCTGAAGCCGGGGGTGGGATGGAGCTCGGTCGGACTGACGAGCTCGCGCTGCTCGGACATGGGACGCCTCCGGGGGGTGAGGTGAGTCCGCCCCGCAGACGCGGGCACGGCACTGTGCGGCACACGTCACCATAGAGGTGGACGGGGCCCGTGGCTCCCTCGTCTCAGCGGCCGGGTCCTCCGGCCGCAGCCCAGGACACCGAGCCACCTCGACGACGAGAGGCGGCACGCGATGGACGCCCCCGGTACACCGGACGCACCGACCGCGACGGACGTGGCCGCAGCTGCGCGCCACGACCCCCCGCTGCCCGACGCGGGGCCCGACGGCACGCTTCCGGCAGTCGCCACGGTGGCCGACCTCGTCGGCTGGGCGCTCGCGCGGCTGGGCGCCGGGCACTGCTTCGGCGTCGTCGGCTCGGGAAACTTCCGGGTGACGAACGCCCTGCGCGCCCACGGGGTGCCGTTCACCGCCACCCGCCACGAGGGCGGCGCCGCGGTCATGGCCGACGCGTACGCGCGCATGTCCGGCACGGTCTCGCTCGTCTCGGTCCACCAGGGCTGCGGGCTGACCAACGCGGTGACCGGCATCGTCGAGGCGGCGAAGTCCCGCACGCCGATGATCGTCCTGGCCGCCGAGACCGCGCCCGCGGCCGTGCGCTCGAACTTCGCCATGGACCAGCCCGGTCTCGCCCGCTGCGGCGGTGCCGTGGCCGAGCGCGTCCACTCCGCCGCGAGCGCGCTGACCGACGTCGTCCGTGCCTTCCGCACCGCGAAGAACCAGCGCCGCACCGTGGTGCTCAACCTGCCCCTCGACGTCCAGGCCATGCCCGCCCCGCGGGCGGACCCCGCGGCGCTCGATCTCGCCCCGCCGCAGGCCGTCCGCCCGGGCAGCGACGCCGTCGAGCGGCTGGCCGACCTCCTCGCCGGTGCGGAGCGGCCCGTGCTCGTCGCCGGCCGCGGCGCCCGTGCGGCCGGCCGCGAGCTGCGGCGGCTCGCCGAACGGGTGGGTGCGCTCCTGGCCACCTCGGCCGTCGCGAAGGGCCTGTTCGAGGGCGACCCGTTCGACCTGGGGATCTCCGGCGGCTTCTCCTCCCCGACGACGGCGGAGCTGATCGCGGGCGCCGACCTCGTCGTCGGCGTGGGCTGCACCCTCAACATGTGGACGATGCGCCACGGGCGGCTGATCTCGGAGGGGACCACGGTGGTCCAGGTCGACCTCGAGGACGAGGCGCTGGGCGCCAACCGGCCGATCGATCTCGGGGTGCTGGGCGACAGCGCCGAGACCGCGACGGCCGTGACCGACGAGCTCGAGCGCCGCGGGGTCGCCCGCACCGGGTACCGCACGGACGAGGTGCGCGCCCGGATCGCGTTCGGCTCGCGGTGGAGGGACGTGCCGTTCGAGGACGCCTCGAGCGGCGTCCGGATCGATCCGCGGACCCTGACCCGCGCCCTCGACGACCTGCTCCCCGCCGAACGGATCGTGTCGATCGACTCCGGGAACTTCATGGGCTACCCGAGCCAGTACCTCGCCGTGCCCGACGAGAACGGCTTCTGCTTCACCCAGGCCTTCCAGTCGATCGGCCTCGGCCTCGGCACCGCGATCGGCGCCGCGCTCGCCCGGCCCGATCGACTCCCGGTCCTCGGCACCGGGGACGGAGGGCTCCTCATGGCGGTCGCCGAGCTGGAGACCGCCGTGCGGCTGCGGATCCCGCTCGTCGTCGTGGTCTACGACGACGCCGCCTACGGCGCCGAGGTCCACCACTTCGGCGTCGGCGCGGACGGCCGGTCGACCGGGGCCGACCTGTCGACGGTGACCTTCCCCGACGTCGACGTCGCGGCGATCGCCCGCGGCTTCGGGGCCGAGGGCGTCGTCGTGCGGGGCGAGGCGGACCTCGAGGCGGTGCGCGAGTGGGTGGCCGGTGAGCGCGACCGGCCGATCGTGATCGACGCGAAGATCGTGTCCGACGGCGGGGCCTGGTGGCTGCAGGAGGCCTTCCGTGGGCACTGACGCGGCTACGGTGTCGGTCGACGACGACCCGGAGGATCGATGGAGCTGACCGAGCTGGCGCTGCTCGCCGTGGTGGCGGTGGCGGCCGGAGCCGTCAACGGCGCCGTGGGCTCGGGCTCCCTCATCACCCTGCCCGCCCTGCTCTCGCTCGGTTTCTCGCCGGCGTCGGCCCTCGTGACGAACACGATCGGGATCCTGTTCTCGGCGGTCGGCGGGACCCTGCGCTACCGGGAGGACCTCGCCGCCGAGGGCACGGCCCTACGGTCGCTCATGGTGATGTCGGGCCTGGGCGCGGCCGTCGGGGCCTCGGCCCTGCTCGTCTCCCCGCCCGGAGCGCTGCAGGTCGTCGTCCCGTTCCTCATCGTGCTGGCGATCCTGCTCGTGGTGCTGCAGCCGATGATCGTGCGCGCGCTGGCCCGACGGCGCGAGCGGCGCGCCGCCGTGGGCGAGACCCGGCCGGGGGCCGACCGCGGGCCGTACGGCTCACGGGGTCTGCAGGCCTCGATGTTCGGCGCGTCGATCTACGGGGGCTACTTCACGGCCGCCCAGGGCATCCTCTACATGGGGGTCCTCGGGTCGTTCACCGGGCGTCCGCTCGGCGAGGTCAACGGGCCGAAGAACCTGCTGAGCGCGATCGTCAACCTCGTCGCGGCGGTGTTCTACACGGTCGCGTTCTTCCTCGGGCACGCCGACGTCGTGTGGGTGGCGTCGGCGGCGATCGGGCTCGGCGCGGTCGTCGGCGGGTATCTCGGCGCGGACATCGCCAAGCGGCTGCCGTCCGTGGTGCTGCGCGGGGTCATCGTCGTCGTCGCCCTGTTCGCGCTCGTGCGCGAGCTCACCTGAGTCACATCGTCCGGGACCGGAGGAGGGGGCCGCACCCGGCACAGGCACGGCTCCCGGCGGCCGGGTGCGGCCCGCAGGGGGCGCCCGGCCTGCCCGCTCGTGCGCGGCACCGGCACGTCCCGCCCGAGGAGGCCGACCACCTCGGGCGGGACGTCCCGGGTCGCAGGGCGCTACGAGTCGTCGTCCTTGTTCCGTCGGGCGCGCTCCGCGCGGTTCTCCGAGCGGCTGAACAGCCCGCGGCTGCGGGAGAGCCGGTAGTCGATCCGGGTGTCGACGTACTGCTCGACCTCCGGGTACCGCTCGAGGGACGAGGCCGTCATCTCGCCGGCGACCTTCATCCGCTGGAGGAGCTCCTCCCGCTCGAGGATCATGGAGTCGATCCGCAGGGCGCGGATGTTCGCCCACGCCATGAGCAGCAGGACGACGCTGAACGGCAGGGCCGTGATCAGGGACCCGGCCTGTACCGCGTTCAGTCCGCCGGCGACCAGCAGCGCCGCTGCGATGACGCCCTCGAGGACGGCCCACAGCACCCTCGACCACACCGGCGGGTTCGGGTGCCCGCCGGACGAGAGCATGTCGACGACGAGAGAGCCGGAGTCGGACGACGTGATGAAGAAGATGGCGATGAGGATGATGCCGGCGATCGAGAAGATCTCCCCGAGCGGCAGGTCGCCCAGGACCTGGAAGAGTGCCGCCTCGACGTTGACGTCGCCGTCCTCCACGAGATCGCCCTCCCCGAAGAACTGTCGGAACAGCCCCGTGCCGCCGAGGACCGAGAACCAGAGGAAGCCGACGACTGTCGGGACGAGCAGCACACCGGCGATGAACTGACGGACGGTGCGGCCGCGGGAGATGCGGGCGATGAACACACCGACGAACGGCGACCACGCGATCCACCAGCCCCAGTAGAACAGCGTCCAGTCGCCGAACCACGTGGACGCGCCCTCCCCGCGGTAGTAGGCGCCGACGTCGAACGTCATGCCGACGACACCCGCGAGGTAGGCCCCCAGCGACTCGACGAAGTTCTGCAGGAGGAAGACGGTCGGACCGAGCAGCAGCAGGCTGATGAGGAGGATGCCGGCGAGCGAGAGGTTGACGTTGGACAGGATCTTGATGCCTGCGCCGAGCCCACTGACCACCGAGATCGTGGCCAGCAGCGTGATGCCGATGATGAGGCCGACCAGCAGGACGTTGTCGACCTCGTCGACGATACCGATCTCCGCCATGCCGGCGGAGATCTGGCCGACGCCGAGCCCGAGCGAGGTGGCGACGCCTGCGATGGTGCCCACGACCGCGAGGACGTCGATGACATCGCCGACCCAGCCCTTGACGCGCTCACCGAGGATCGGTTCGAGCGCCCAGCGGATCGAGACCGGCCGCCCGCGACGGTGGATCGCGTAGGCCAGGGCGAGTCCGATGACCGCGTATACCGACCACGGGTGCAGCCCCCAGTGCAGGAACGTCTGGGCCATCGCCAGGGCGGACATCTCCGCCTCGTTGCCGCCCCAGGACGGCTTCGGCTCCGTCGTGGCGAACGTCAACGGCTCACCGACGCCGTAGAAGACGAGCCCGATGCCCATGCCGGCGGCGAAGAGCATCGCGAACCAGGACAGGACACCGAACTCCGGTTCCTCGCCGTCGCGGCCGAGCGTGATGCGACCGTACTTCGAGAGTCCGATACCGATGGCGACGACCACGAACGCGCCGACGACGAACATGTAGTACCAGTCGAGGTTGGAGTTGATCCATCCCTGAGCGCCCAGGAACATGTCGTCCGTGAAGTCGGGGAAGGCGATCGCGACGACGCACACGGCCAGGATGATGCTCAGCGCGGGCCAGAACACCCGTGGGGCGATGAGGCCCTTGCCGAGACGCACGCCGTGAGCACGCAGCTTGTCGGCGATCTGCGCGTCGGAGTCGGAGTCCTCGATCTGGAAGTTGCGGGGGAGACGCATCGTCTCCGGGAGATCGGCGGGGAGACCGGGGACCTTGACCTGCGTCATGGGTCGGGAGCGCGACTCGCCGGTCGACGTCGCATCTTCGGGCCCGGTGGACGGTGGCGGAGCCGACCCGCCCTCCGAGGTGGTCGGCCCATGCTCGTTCGTGGTCACGTCTGCTCCGTTCGTTACCGGCGATGAGGATTCACCAGGTTGTCCACTTAATCCCGCTTGTGCAAGTACGACCCCAGCGAGGGGGCGCCCCGCGGGTGGTCGGATCGCTCGGCGGGTCAGGGTTCAGAGCGCCCGGCCCAGCCGCGCGGCCTCCTCCTGCAGCACGGGCAGGTGCCGGGTGCGAAGCTCCTCGACGGTCGCGCGCGAGGCGAACACGGCCACGCTCATGGCTGCGCGGGTGGCACCGGTGGAGTCGACGACCGGCACCGACATCGTTCGCATGCCGGCCTCGAGCTCTTCGTCCGTGATCGCGTAACCGTCACGTCGTGCCTCCGAGACTCGTTCCCGGACCTGTTCGGGCGTGCGGAGCGTGCGCGGCGTGGTGGGGTGCGGAGACCACCGGGAGAGCAGGTCGTCGGTGACGGAGTCCGGCTCCGCCGCGAGCAGGACCCGTCCCGAGGCCGAGGCGAGGACGGGGAGGCGGGCGCCGAGGCGCACTCCGGCCGAGACGATCCGGCGGACCTCTGCTCGCGCGACGAACACGACGTAGGTGTCGTCCCGCAGGGCGACGGACACCGACTCCTCCAGCTCGTCGCGCGCGCGATCGACGCACGGTGTGGCCAGCGACGCCAGGGGCGAGGTCTCGATGTAGGAGGACCCGAGCCGGACGATCCGCGGGGTCGGCCGATAGAACTTTCCGTCGAAGGAGACGTATCCGGACTCCTCGAGGGTGATGAGGCAGCGCCTGGCGCTCGCGGGGCTCAGCTGAGCCCCGCGAGCGGCCTCGGCCACCGTCACTCGCGGCAGGTCCGGGCCGAAGAGCTCCAGGATCGCCAGCCCCTTCGCGAGCCCGCCCATCGTCTCCCGCCGCGGCGCCGCGGCCCGGCTTCCGGCGGCGGGAGCGTGCGGCGTCGGGAGGACCGGGGCGGACGGCGCGGCGCCGCCGTCGTCCGGACTCGTCTGGGGCATGCCTCATGGTCCCGTCGCTGGTCGTGAAGGGGCAACCGGGGCTCGGACCACCACCGACGGCGGGGTTGCGCGAAGCCGGCAGCGGGATAGTGCGGAACCGGCGATGGTCGGTGTCAGGGCGTGTACATCAGCGCGTCGACATCGAGCTCCTCGTCCAGGAGTCCGTACTCGAGCATGAGGTCGCGCAGCACGTCGAAGTCGGTGAGGTCCGACGTTGGTGTCAGGGCCGGGGGAGACAGCTCGGAGGCCAGCTGGGGGTCGATCTCCGTGTACCCGGGTATGGCCTCGGCGATGACGCCGGGGTCGTCCTCCGCCTCGGCCATCGCCTGGTCCATGACGGCGATGAAGGAGTCGACGACATCGGCGTTCTCGGCGAGGTACTCCTCGGTCGTCAGCCAGCCGGCGACCGGCAGATTCTCGGTCGGCCCCTCGAACGCGGAGGCGACCTCGCGATGACCGGCCTGAACGCCGCGCGTGAGGAACGGTTCGACGAGCCAGGCGGCGTCGACGTGCCCCTGCTCGAGGGCGGCGCCCATGTCGGGCGGCGGCATCTCGACGAACTCCACGGTCGCAAGGTCCACGCCGTGCGACTCCAGCACGGCACGCGACGTGAGCTCCTGGATGTTGCCCAGGCTGTTGATGGCCACCGAGGCCCCGGACAGGTCTGCCGGATCCTCGATGGGGGAGTCCGCCGGTACGTAGATGCCCTGCGGGCCGGACCGGTTGTTCTCCCGAACGATCCGCAGCGGCAGACCCTCCTGGGCGCCCTGGAGCACCGAGACGAAGTTCGAGTAGGTGATGTGGACGTCGCCGGACATCATCGCTGCGATCTGAGCCGCTCCCGCCGACGACGAGACGAACTCGACGTCGAGGCCCGCCTCCTCGAAGAGCCCCGTGTCCAGCGCGTGATGGAAGGGGGCCAGGTCGGCGAGCGGCATCGTGCCGACGACGATCGATGGAGCGCTCTCCTCGTCGGTGCTCGCCTCCTCCTCCCCGGAGCCGCAGGCGGTGAGGACGAGGACGGCGGCGGTGCCGGCGACGGCGGCGCGCAGGTGGGTGGTGGTCATGTGGTGCTCCCCTGGGTGGATGGGTGGCTCGTGGCCACGAGATCTGCCACGACGTCGATGTCGTAGAGCCAGCGACGGAACTCCTTGGACTCCTCGAGCTCGGCGTCGCGCCGGTCGAGGTCGGAGAACTGCGAGTCGTACCGGCGGCCGGAACGCCGCGACCCGGCCTGGACGGACGACGTGCGGCCGAGGCGGATGTCCGAGTAGCGCTGGAGCGCGGCCGGCGCGGACTCCGCGTCCGCTCCAGCGAGCAGCTCGGCGAGGACCGCAGCGTCCTCGATCGCCTGGTTCGCTCCCTGCCCGACGTGCGGCAGCATCGGGTGCGCGGCGTCGCCGAGGAGGGTCACGTGCCCCGTGGTCCAGCGTGAGAGCGGCTCGCGGTCGTACATGCCCCACCGGTTCGTCGAGTCGATCTGCGACAGGAGGCGCGTGGTGCGCTCGTCCCAGCCGGAGAACTCGGCGATCAGCTGGCGTGGGTCGCCCGGGGCGGACCACGACTCGCGCATCTCGTCGTCGGCGGGGACGAAGCCCACGACGTTGATGAGGTCGCCGCCGCGGACAGGGAAGACGAGGAGGTGCCGCCCGCCGCCCATCCAGACCTCGAACGCGTCGGCCGGCCAGTCCGGTACGCGGCTCCGTGGGACCAGGCCGCGGTACGCCACCTGCCCGGAGAACTGCGGTGCAGAGGGGGCGGTGACCGCCTCGCGCACCCGGGAATGGATGCCGTCGGCGCCGACGACGACGTCGGCACGGCGCACACGGCCGTCCGTGAGTCGGATCTCCGCGCCGTGCTCGAGCGTGACGACGTCGGCGACCGTGTGCCCCGTGTGGAGACTGTCCGAGGGGAGCGGGGCGAGCAGCGCGTCGAGGAGGTCGGCGCGGTGGACGCCCGCCACCGGGTAGGCGCCGTCGCTCGAGCCGACGACGACGGACGTGACGGGTGAACCGTCCTCGCGCCGGTACGTCGATCCGGGCCCGAAGGGCACGACGACCTCTCGTACGGCAGGCCCGACACCGATCCGGTCGAGCTGGCGCAGCCCGTTCGGTGCCAGCTGGACGCCCGCCCCGATCTCCCCGATCGCCGGCGCCTGCTCGAGCACGTCGACCGCGATCCCTTTCGCGCGTAGAGCGTTGGCGGCAGCCAGGCCGCCGATCCCCGCGCCGACGACCGCCACGCTGAGGTCCGTCACGGCGCATCACCTCTCTTCGTCGAGTTCGATATACGAATAAGATTCGCTTGTCGAACTACGCTATCGAGGTCGGCAGGCTCGGTCAATCGCTGCGAGCCCGGCGCGACCTACTCTCGAGCGATGGGTGCGCGCGGGGCGGGAGGAGCTGCGGGTGGGGGGCGTCCCGCCGGGGACACCACGCTGGACCGACTGATCCGCATCCTCGACGCCTTCGACGCCGGCCGGACCACGCTGACCGTGGCCGCGCTCGCGAGGCGAGCCGCGATCCCGCTCCCGACCGCCTACCGCTGGGTCGAACGGCTGACGGCGGCCGGCCTGCTCGAACGGGGGACCGGCGGCGCCGTCGGCCCCGGCATGAAGCTGTGGGAGCTGGCGTCACGGTCCGCCCCGAGCACCTCGCTGCGCAACGCGGCGATGCCGTTCATGGACGACGTCCAGGCGGTGCTGCGCCAGCACACGCAGATCGCGGTGCTCGACGAGGCCGGCGTCCTGGTGCTCGAGCGGCTCTCCGCCCGCGGCGCGGTGCCCAACCAGGCCACGGTCGCCGGCCGGCTGCCGACGTCGACGACCTCGCTGGGTCTGGTGCTGCTCGCGTACTCCCCGTCCGGCGTCACCGAGGATTTTCTCGCCCGGCACGCCGAGGAGCTCGGTGCCCCGCAGGTGCCCGCGGACCTCGCCGCCGGACGGACGCCGGTCCGCGGCACCGCCCGGGGCGTCGTCAACCCCACCGAGATCGAGCTGCGGCGGCAGCTGGCGGCGGTACGCAGCCAGGGTTGGGCGGCGGTGGACGGCCAGGTCGACTCCGAGGCCACCGGGGTGGCGGTCCCGGTGCTCACGGCCCGGGGCCGGGTCCTGGCCGCCCTCGGCGTCGTCGTGCCGAGGTCCTCCGAGCTGCGCCCGGGGCTGGCCCCGATGCTCATGGCGGCGGCGCGGGGCATCAGCCGTGCGGTGGGGGAGCGGCAGGTGGCGTCGCAGGGCGCTTCGCCTCCCCACGTACCTGCGCCGTGACGTTCTCACCCAGTGAGAATGGACGTTCTGGCGACCCGTCATCTCCTCCAGACTGACCGGCACCGGGCGGCGTCACGGCGGACGCGCCCTCGCGACGAAGGAGCTGGAGTGGCAGACCCCGCACCCGTGACCCGCACGAAGGTCGGCATCGTCGGCGGCGGGCCGGCCGGGCTTCTGCTCTCGCACCTGCTGGCGCAGCAGGGCATCGACAACGTGGTGCTCGAGTCCCGCGACCACGAGACCATCTCCCACACCCATCGCGCCGGCATCCTCGAGCAGCAGGCCGTGGAGATGCTCACCGGCTCCGGCGTCGACGGGCGAGTCCTCACCCACGGGGACGAGCACGCCGGGATCGCCCTGCGCTTCAACGGCGAGTCGCACCCGCTGAACTTCCCGGACCTGGTGGGGGCCACCGTCACCCTCTACGCGCAGAACGAGGTGTTCGTCGACCTCGCCGCGGCCCGCGCCCGCGACGGCGGGGACGTCCGCTACCTCCGCGAGGTCGTCGGCCTGGACGGCGCGACGTCGGACACCCCGACGGTCCGGTACCGGGACACCTCCCCCGGTGCCGACCCGGACGCGATCCACGAGCTCAGGTGCGACGTCGTCGTCGGGGCGGACGGCTCGCGGTCCTTCTGCCGGCGTGCCCTCGGCGACGACGCGGAGCATCGCGACCACCGGGTCGAGTACCCGTTCGCCTGGTTCGGGATCCTCACCGAGGCGCCGAAGTCGTCGCCCGAGCTCATCTACGCCAACTCCCCGCACGGCTTCGCGCTCATCTCGCAGCGCTCGGAGACCGTGCAGCGCATGTACTTCCAGTGCGACCCCGACGAGCGGGTCGAGGACTGGTCCGACGACCGGATCTGGTCCGAGCTCCAGCGGCGCGTCGCCGGCCCGGACGGGTTCGAGCTGCGGACCGGCCCCATCTTCGACCGCACGGTGCTCGGCTTCCGCTCCTTCGTCCGCGAGCCCATGAGCCACGGCAACGTCTTCCTCGCCGGCGACGCCGCGCACACCGTCCCGCCGACCGGCGCCAAGGGACTCAACCTGGCCTTCGCCGACGTCAAGGTCCTCTTCGAGGCGCTCGACTCCTACTTCGGCACCGGCTCGCGCGACCTGCTCAACGCCTACAGCGACACCGCGCTGCGGCGGGTGTGGAAGGCGCAGAACTTCTCGTACTGGATGACGTCGATGCTGCACACCCACCCCGACGCGGACCCGTTCGAGACGAAGCGTGCGCTGGGCGAGCTGGACACCGTGACGTCCTCGCGCTACGGCCAGCAGTACCTCGCCGAGTCCTACACCGGCTGGCCGCACGCATGACCGGCACACGAGACACGACACGACCGGCACACGACACACGAAAGGAGGGTCCCGTGAGCACCCAGGCTCCCAGGCGGGCCGACGCCGCTGACGACGACGAGACGTTCGACAGCGCCCACGTCCTCGACCCCGCCGCGACGCAGGACTCCCAGGCGACCATCAGCGCGGAGATCAGCTCGATCCACGCCGGTGCCTCGGGCGAGACGCAGCCGCGCGTCGACTTCCCGCCGTACCGCAGCTCCCTGCTGCGCCACCCGACGAAGGCGATGCAGCACGCCGACCCGGAGACCATCGAGCTGTGGTCGCCGGCCTTCGGCCACCGCGACGTGCATGCCGTGGAGTCCGACCTGACGATCCAGGGCTCGGGGGAGCCGCTCGGCGAGCGCATCGTCGTGCGCGGCCGGATCCTCGACGGCGACGGCCGCCCCGTGCGCGGCCAGCTCGTCGAGATCTGGCAGGCGAACGCCTCGGGGCGCTACGTGCACAAGCGGGACCAGCACCCGGCGCCCCTGGACCCGAACTTCAACGGCATCGGCCGCACGATCACCGACGACTCCGGTACGTACTCGTTCACCACCATCAAGCCCGCCCCCTACCCGTGGAAGAACCACCACAACGCCTGGCGGCCGGCGCACATCCACTTCTCCCTGTTCGGGACCGACTTCACGCAGCGGATGATCACCCAGATGTACTTCCCGGGCGACCCGCTGTTCGCGCTGGACCCGATCTTCCAGTCGATCACCGACCAGGCCGCCCGCGACCGCCTGGTCGCCACGTACGACCACGACGTGTCCAGCCACGAGTGGAACACCGGGTACACGTTCGACATCGTGCTCACCGGCAGCAACCGGACCTGGATGGAGGAGGACCCCGATGCGCATTGACGCCGAGCAGCTGCGCGCGGCCCAGGAGGGGCGCGAGCGACTTGCGCCCACGCCGGGGCAGACGATCGGACCGTTCTTCGGCTACGTCGACGCCTACGGGCCGGTCTACCTGCCCTTCCCCGACGGCCAGCACCTCGTCGCGCCGGGCAGCCCGCGTGCGGTGCGCCTGACGGGCACCGTCTACGACGGGAACGGCACCCCGGTCCCCGACGCACTGATCGAGATCTGGCAGGCCGACGAGGAGGGCCGCATCGTCCAGGAGACGGGGTCGCTCGTGCGTGACGGCTGGACCTTCACCGGCTGGGGGCGCGCGGCCGTGGACAACGTCGGCACCTTCACGTTCTCCACCGTGGAGCCGGGACCCGTCGAGCCGGGTGCGGCCGCCTTCATCCACATGGTGGTGTTCGCCCGCGGCCTGCCGAACAAGCTGCACACCCGGATCTACCTGCCCGAGGACACGGAGGCGCTGGCCGCGGACCCGCTGCTGTCGTCGGTGGAGGAGTCGCGCCGGCACACGCTCGTCGCCGACCGCCTGCCGGACGGATCGCTGCACTTCGACGTCCGGCTCCAGGGCCTGGGCGAGCACGCGGCCGACGAGACGGTGTTCCTCCAGTTCCCCGGCATCGAGTACCCGGCGGTCACGTGAGCGCCCCCACCGTCACGGCGACCCGGCTGACCCCGGGCACCGAGGCGCCGCCCGGTGCGGACGTGCTCGTCGTCGGCGCGGGCCTCGGCACCGGCGTGCAGGCCCTGTGGGCCGGGTGCGCCGCCGAGCTCGCCGACAGGTTCGTCGTCGTCGGCTGGGACATGCCCGGGCACGGCAGCTCCCCGGCACGGGACGAGCCGACGTCGGTCGCGGACCTGGCCGACGCCCTCGCCGCCCTCGTCGGGGACCTGCGGGAGTCCGGCGTCGCGACGGAGGGCGCGCGGATCGCGTACGCCGGGGTGTCCCTCGGCGGCGCCGTCGCCCTGCAGCTCGCCCTGGACCACCCGCGGCTGTTCGACGGTATCGCCGTGGTCTGCTCGGCGGCCCGGATCGGCGAGCCGGACGCCTGGCGCGAGCGGGCGGCGTTCGTCGCGGCGTCGGGCACGCCGTCCCAGGTGACCGGCTCCGCCGAGCGCTGGTTCGCCCCGGGCTTCATCGAGCGTCACCCCGACCGGGCCGCCGCACTGCTGCACACCCTCCAGGACGCCGACCGCCACGCCTACGCCCGGCTCTGCGAGGCGCTCGCGGAGTTCGACGTCCGCGACCGGCTCGGCGAGGTCGCCACCCCGCTGCTCACCGTCCACGGCGCCGACGACGCCGTGTGCCCGCCCCCGCGCGGGGAGGAGATCGTCGGTGCCGTGCAGGCCGGTACGGCCGTCGTCCTCGAGGGCGTGGCGCACCAGGCGCCCGCCGAGGACCCGGTGGGCACGGCACGCGCGCTCGCCGCGCATCTGCTCCCGTGAGTCGCCGCCGAGCACCTGCCCGGTGAGCGTCCCTCCCTGCGGGCGGGCGACCGGGCGGGCGACCGGGCGGTGGCCCTCGGCAGCGGTCATGTGCGCCCTTCGGCAGCGAGGGCGACGGCCTCGGCGTCGTGGCCGTAGATCCATCCGTTGGCGACCAACGGGTCCCCGTCCGCGAGGCGGGCGTCGCGCTCGCGCTGGGCCGCGCCGTCGGGCAGGTGGTTGGCGTGCACGCGACCGTGGCTGATGCGCTGGATCTCGGCCGTGCGCGCACGTCGCAGCTCCTCGTAGCGGAGCAGTGCGGCGTGCGGGTCGTCGGGGGTGGTCGACAGCGTGACGGCCAGCGTGGCGGCGTCCTCGACCGCCTGCGCCGCCCCCTGGGCGTAGAACGGGAACTGGGGGTGCGCGGCGTCGCCGAGCAGGGTGACGCCGCCGAAGGTCCAGCGTGGCAGCGGCGGTCGGTCGAGGAGCGCCCAGCGGCCGACCCGCCCGGAGGCCGCGACGAGGTCGGTGACCCGGCGGTCCCAGCCGGCGAACTCGGCGCGGAACTGCTCCACGGTCGTCTCGGCCGTCCACGAGTCGTCCCGGTCGTCGCCGGCCGGGCCGAACGCGACGACGTTGACCAGCCGTCCCGCGCTCACGGGGTAGTGGACGAGGTGATGGTCCGGACCGAGCCAGAGCGTGTGGACCGGCTCCCTCGCGCCGGGCGGGGCGTGCTCCGCGGGGACCAGGGCGCGGTAGGCGACGATCCCGGACGGCTCGGGCTCCTCCGGGGCAGCGAGCTGCTGACGGAGCACGCTGTGCACGCCGTCGGCGGCGACCACCACGTCCGCCTCGTGGCTCGAGCCGTCGGCGAGGTCGATGCGGTAGTGGTCGCCGACCTCAGTCACCCCGACCGCCCGCACGCCGAGCGAGACCTGCTCGGCGGGGACCGCGCCGCGCACGGTCGCCAGCAGGTCGGCCCGGTGCGCCGTGTACGTCCGCTCGCCGTACAGCTGCTCGCACGCCGGGTCGAGCCGCTCGGTGGAGAGCACGCGGCCGTCCTCCCAGCGCTGGAACTGCCAGGCCGCGCGCAGCGGGACGGCCGAACGGGAGAAGTCCTCGTAGCGACCCAGGCGGCGCAGGAGCCGGACGATGTTCGGTGCGGCGACCACGCCCGCACCGACCTCCCTGAGCTCCGCCGCCTGCTCGAGCACGTGGGCGGTCAGGCCGTGACGCGCGAGGAACGCGGCGGTGGCGAGGCCACCGATCCCCCCGCCGACGACGGTGATCCGTGGCTGGGTGCGGGACGTGGGCGTCGTCATGGGTCCTCCGGGGTGCGGGCGTCGGCGCCTGGGCGGGCCGGTCGTGGTGTCCGCCGACCCGGATCGTGCGCGAGGGCGGGGCAGCTGAGGTACCCCGAGGTCCGATCAACGGATACGTTCGGCGTGGACGGGAGGAGAAGCCGATGCCACGAACGAACGAGCCCGGCGCCGGCGTGCTCGAGCGGGCCGTGCGGATCCTCGATGCGTTCGACGCGGACCACCTCACGCTCGGTCTCGGCGAGCTCGTCGCCCGTTCGGGGCTCGCCCACGCGACGACGAGCCGCATCGCGACCGACCTCGTCCGCGCTCGGCTCCTCGCGCGCGGTCCGGATGGCCGCTACGCGATCGGCGCCCGGACCAGGGACCTGGCACTGCTCGTGCCCTCGTCGGCGAGCGTGCGCGCCGTGGCGCTGCCCTACATGCACGACCTGCACGCGGCTCTGCGGGAGCACGTCCAGCTCGCCGTCCTCGGCACGCGCGAGGCGGTGATCGTCGACCGGATCTCGGCGCCGGAGGCGGTGGTCGTGGTCTCCGACGTCGGTGGGGACCTCCCGCTGCACGCGTCGGCGGCCGGGAAGGTCCTGCTCGCGCACGCCCCGACCGTCCTGGTCGAGGAGGTGCTCGCCGGCCCGCTCGAGCGCCTGACTCCGCGGACCGTGACTGAGCCCGAGAGGTTGCGGGCCGAGCTGGCGCGGTGCCGGCGCACCGGGCTCGCGGTGGTGCGCGAGGAGGTCAACGAGCGCGCCTCGTCGGTCGCCGCGCGGGTGGTCGACGGCACCGGCGAGGTGGTGGCGGCCGTGTCGGTGGTCGTCCGGGCCGGCACCCCGGCCCTGCGCACGTCGGTGCCGGCCGTCGCGACGACGGCGCTCGCGATCTCGCGGCGGCTCGGCTGGGCTGGCGTCGTTGCCGGCCTGGACGGGTGACGCACGGACGGCGCGACGTGCGGGACCTGATGTCGACGACGACACTGCGAAGTATCACGGGTTCGCGGCCAGATCATGCGCTTCTTCAGTGAGCAACGGACGAGGCTGTTGCTTGACATGTGTCATCCGATTGACGACCGACGTTGAAATGCCACATACTGTGCGGAGGAGAACTCGTCATGAAGGAGCAGGCAGATGCCACGGAAGATCGCCGTCGTGGGCGGAGGCCCGGGTGGCCTCCTGTTCGCGCTGCTCCATCGGCGCCGCCACCCCGAGGACACCGTCGTCGTGCACGAGCGCAACCGCGCGGACGACACCTTCGGGTTCGGGGTCGTCTTCTCCGACGCGACGCTCCGTGGGATCAACGCCGTCGACCCGGTGCTCCAGGACGCGCTTGACGCCCACGGGAGGCGGTGGGACCGGATCGAGGTCCGGGCCAAGGGTGAACGGCACCATGTCCCGGGCAACGGGATGTCGGCGATCGCGCGTCGCCAGCTGCTGCTCACCCTGCAGGAGCGGGCGCGTGCCGCCGGCGCCGACCTCCGCTTCGAGTCGCCGGTCGGCTCGCTCTCCGAGCTCTCGGACTACGACGTCGTCGTCGCGGCCGACGGCGCCAACTCCCGGCTGCGTACGGAGCTCGAGGACGAGATCGGTCCGACGTACGAGGAGGCCACCGCGAAGTTCATCTGGTTCGGCACCACGTACGAGTTCAACGGACTGACGTTCGTCCACGAACCCACCGAGCACGGGCTGTTCGCGGTGCACGCCTACCCCGTCGGGGACAACCTCTCGACCTTCCTCGTCGAGACCGACGGCGAGACCTGGCGCCGGGCAGGCCTGGACGAGTTCGACACCACCAGCCCGCCCGGGCCGAGCGACGAGAAGTCGCGGGAGTTCCTCGAGCAGCTCTTCGCGAAGCAGATCGACGGCCACCCGCTCGTCGTCAACAACTCGCGCTGGTCCAGCTTCCGCACCCGGCGCGCCCGCAGGTGGTCGTCCGGCAACGTCGCGCTGATCGGCGACGCCGTGCACACCGCGCACTTCTCCGTCGGCTCCGGGACGAAGATGGCGATGGAGGACGCCATCGCACTCGTGGACGCGCTCGACGAGCACCCCGACGACGTCAGCGCGGCCTTCGCCGCGTACGAGGACGTCGCGAGACCGCCGGTCGAGAAGATCCAGGCGTCCGCCCGTCCGTCGTTGTCCTGGTGGGAGCGGTTCGGGATGTACCACGACCAGCTCGAGCCGGCTCAGCTGACGTTCCACTTCATGGCTCGAGCGATGTCGGCCCAGCGGATGCGCAGGCGCGCGGACACGTTCGTGGAGGACACGCTCGCCGACTGGCGCGCCAGGCACGACGGGACCGACCCGCTCGAGACCCCCCTGCGGATCGGGACGACGGTCCTGCCGGGGCGCACCCTGGAGATGTCCGCAGACGGCGGCGCCCTCCGGTCCGGTGATCACACGGTCCCGGTGCTGACGACACCTCCGACGGCGGACGGCTCGGCCGACGCGGTCTGGGTGCTGGCGGTGGACGCGCCCACCGAGGAGGCGGCCGTGCCCGCCGTCGTCGCCGAGGCGCGGCAAGCGGTGCGCGCGGACGGATCGAACGGGCCGGCGGCCGTCGTCGTCCGGGGGGAGGCGACGCTGCCGGTACGGCTGGTCGCAGAGGACCTTCGGTTCGACGGCGCGGTTCCCGTCCTCGTCGCGGACGTCCCCGACGAGGACGCCGCCCTCACCCACGTCCTGGCCGGCCGCGCCGACGCGGTCGCCATGACCGTCGCCTGACCAGGCGCCCACCATCCAACGCTCCGGGAGAATCATGCGCACGCACAGGTACCGCACCGCCGTGAAGTGGGTCGACACGGACGCCAGCGGCCGGATCCACAACACGGCCGCCTTCCGCTGGGCCGAGGCCGCCGAGCATTCCCTCTACGAGATCGTCTGCCCGGAGCTCGGCGCGACCCCCTTCCCTCGTCGCACCGTGGCGGCCACCTACCACCGCGCGCTCGTGTTCCGCGACGCGATCGAGGTCGAGCTGAGGGTCGTGCGCCTGGGACGCTCCTCGATCGGCTACGAGTGGACGGTCGTCGCCGACGACCAGCCGGCGATCGAGGGCAACCACGTCGCGATCTACGTGGACGAGTCCGGACGTCCTGCCCCCCTGCCGGAGACCCTGCGTGCCGGTCTCGAGGCCGCCACAGTGGGTGTCACCCAGGACTGAGCCGACCGCGCAGTGGCCCCCGGACCGTGAGGACCGGGGGCCGCTGCGTCGTGCCCGGGGGTGTGGTCAGGTCTCGATGAGGAGGGCGTCGCCTTGTCCGCCGCCTCCGCACAGCGCGACGGCGGCACGGCCGGTGCCGGCCGCGCGGAGCTGGTGGATGGCGTGGGTGGCCAGGCGTGCGCCGGAGGCACCGATGGGGTGTCCGAGGGCGATGGCGCCGCCACTGGGGTTGAGTCGTTCGTCGCCCGGGTCGATCCCCAGGACGGCTGCGCTGGCGATGCTCACGGCGGCGAAGGCCTCGTTGATCTCGATGTGCGCGAGCTCGCCGACGTTCCACCCCTGCCGGACCAGGGCCGCGGCGATGGCGTTGCCGGGCTGGTTGTGCAGGGAGGTGTCGGGGCCGGCGACCTGTCCGGAGGCTCGGACGGTGGCGAGCACCTCCCACCCGTTCTCCTCGGCCACGGACCGGCGGGTCAGGACCAGGGCGGCGGCGCCGTCGCTGATCTGGGAGGCGTTGCCCGCGGTGACCGACCCGTCCTTGCGGAACGCGGGACGCAGCTTGGCCAGGGACTCGGGCGTGGTGTCGGTCCGGAGCCCGTCATCGGCATCGACGACCGTCTCGCCCTTGCGGCTCTTGACGGTCACCGGTGCGATCTCGGCGTCGAACCGGCCGGCCCCCTGTGCGGCGGCGGCCCGCTGGTGGGAGGCCGCGGCCACGGCGTCCTGCTGATCGCGGGTGATGCCGGGGTGGTCGGCGGTGGTGTAGTTGTCGGTGTCCAGGCCCATCGCGTGGCCGGAGGTGGCGTCGGTCAGGCCGTCGTGCGCGAGATGGTCGACCGCGGTGCGGTCCCCGTACGCCCACCCCTTCCGGGTCCCGCCCAGCAGGTGGGGGGCCTGGGACATGGACTCCTGACCGCCGGCGACGACGACCTCGGCCTCGCCCAGGCGGATGAGGCGGGCACCGTCGATGATCGCCGCCAGTGAGGACAGGCAGACCTTGTTGATCGTCGTCGCGTGCGCACCGGGGTGGACACCGGCCGCGAGCGCGGCCTGCCGGGCCGGGTTCTGACCCGCTCCGGCCTGCAGGACCTGCCCCATGAGGACCACGTCGACGGCCTCGCCGCACACGCCGGACCGCTCCAGCGCGGCGCCGATCGCGTGAGCACCGAGCTCGACCGCGGACAGGGTCGCGAGCTGACCGTTGAACCGGACGAACGGGGTGCGAGCGGCCCCGACGACGACCACGTCGTCGGCACCCACCGCGGTCGCGGGCCCCGTCGCGGCGTCGGCCGTCATGACCCGGCCCCGGCGAGCGTCTCGGCGACCGTGAGATTCGCGCCGGTGGCGGCGACGACCTCGTCCGGGGTGACGCCGGCGGCGACCTCGACCAGGACCAGACCGTCGTCGATGACGTCGATGACGCCCAGGTCGGTGATCACCCGGTCCACCACGGCCGTGCCGGTCAGCGGCAGGTCGCAGGTGTCCAGAATCTTCGGCTCCCCGGCCTTGTTCGTGTGCTGCATGAGCACCACGACCCGCTTCGCGCCCTGGACCAGGTCCATCCCGCCGCCGGGGCCCTTGACCATCTTGCCCGGGATCATCCAGTTCGCCAGGTCACCGCCGGCAGAGACCTGCATGCCGCCCAGGATCGCGACGTCGATCTTCTCCCCGCGGATCATCGAGAACGACATCGCCGAGTCGAAGAACGCCGCACCCGGCAGCGTGGTCACCGTCTGCTTGCCGGCGTTGATCAGGTCCGGGTCCACCTGGTGCTCGTAGGGGAACGGGCCCACCCCTAGGATCCCGTTCTCGGACTGGAAGCTCAGCTCCACCCCACCCGGCAGGTAGTTCGGCACCAGCGTCGGCAGCCCGATCCCCAGGTTGACGTAGTCGCCGTCGCTCAGCTCGCTGGCCGCGCGCGCGGCCATCTGCTCCTTGGTCCACGCCATCTCGCTCAGGCCTCCTCGTTCTCGGTACGCACGGTGCGCTTCTCGATCGGCTTCGACGCCTCGGTCGCCGGGGCGTGCACCAGGCGGTGCACGAACACGCCCGGCAGGTCGACCTCGTCCGGGTCGATGTCGCCCGGCTCGACCAGCTCCTCGACCTCCACGATCGCGACCTTCGCCGACATCGCGGCCAACGGGTTGAAGTTCCGCGCCGACTTGTTGAACACCAGGTTCCCGTGCCGATCGCCCGCGATCGCGTGCACCAGAGCGAAGTCCGCCCGGATCGCCTCCTCCAGCACGTACGAGCGCGGCTCGCCGTCCACGACGAACGTCCGCGTCTCCTTCGGGGCAGAGGCCTTCGCGACCGTCCCGTCCGGGTTGTACACCTGCGGCAGACCGCCCAGCGCGAACTGCGTCCCCACCCCGGTGGGGGTGTAGAAGGCCGCGATCCCGGACCCGCCGGCACGCAGCCGCTCCGCGAGCGTGCCCTGCGGGTTGAGCTCGACCTCCAGCTCACCGGACAGGTACTGGCGCTCGAAGGACTTGTTCTCCCCCACGTAGCTCGCGATCATCTTCCGCAGCCGACCCGCACCCAGCAGCACGCCCAGGCCGAAGTCGTCCACACCGCAGTTGTTCGACGCCACCGTCAGGTCGTCCGCACCCTGCTCCAGCAGCGCATCGATCAACGCCACCGGATTGCCCGACAGGCCGAAACCACCCACCGCCAGCAGCGCACCCGAGGGGATGTCCGCTACCGCTTCCGCGGCAGAACCCACCACCTTGTCCAGACCCCGGGCTGTCCCGGGAGCAGACGTCACCGTCATGAAAAGACTCCTTCGTCATCGTCGTCGGCCGGGCGCGCCTTCCCGGTCCGACGAGATGTGGCGCGGCTGCCGGAAAAGGTGAACCGGTTGTCAGGTTATCGGTTTCGCGCGCGAGGGACGAGGGTCCCGACCACGCACGTGGGGTCGTCCGGTCGAACGACCCGTTGGCGGCAGCCGAGCTACTCCGCCGTGAACATCATGTCCTCCGCCGGGAAGGACTCGGGCACGACCCCCTGCTCGGCGAGCATGTCGATGACGGTCTGGATCTCCTCGGCGGTCACGTCGTCGTGGAACGCGGGGAGCGTGACCTCCGCTCGTACGTCCTCGTCGATCTCCGTGTACGTCCCCATGACGTCCCGGACCTCGTCCGGGTTGTCCTGGGCGTAGGCCTGCGCCTCGTGCATCGCGTCGGCGAAGGCCTGGACGAGCTCCGGGTTCTCGTCCGCGAGCTGCTGGGACGTGAAGTAGACGGCGATGTTGAGGTTCGGGTCGGCGCCCACGTACGGCGACGTGAGGTAGGTGAGGCCGGCGTTGCGGGCGATCGTCACGAACGGTTCGACGACCCACGCCGCGTCGACGTCACCGTTGAGCACGGCGTTCGGCGCGTCGGGGAACGCGAGCTCGACGAACTCGATGGTCGATCCGTCCCCGCCGTCGCCGTTGACCGTCGCGCGGACCGAGGTGTCGCCGATCGAGTTGAGGGTGTTGACGGCGACGCTGCGGCCCGCGAGGTCCGCCGGCGAGGTGATGTCGCTGTCCGGGGGCACGATGATGCCGGCGGTGTCGCCGTCCGGGTCGCCGTTGGAGCTGGACGCGTTCGCGACGATCGTCAGCGGGAGCCCGTTCGAGACGCCCGTGATGAGTGCGGGGGAGTTCGAGAAGCCGAAGTCGTAGTCGCCGCTCGTCACGCCGGGGATCGTCACGGCGCCGCCCTGGTTGGTGGAGTCGAACGTGATGTCGAGCCCGTGCTCCTCGAAGATGCCCTGCTCGAGCCCGAGGTGGAAGGGCGCGGTGTCGACGATGGGCATGACCTGGACGGTGATGTCCGTGAGTCCGTCGGCGCCCTCGGTGGGTGACTCGCTGGTGGAGCTGGCCTCGCCGTCGCCACCGCACGCGGCGAGTACGGCCGCGGTGACTGCCGCGAGAGAGATGACGCTCAGGTGCCTGCGCATGTGGTCCTCCTTGGGGGACTGCGCGCCGTCGTCGGCACGCGCGTGGAGACAGTATGTGCAAGTTGACAGAAGTGCGTCAAGCATCTGTCACAGGTGTTCGTCCGACGTGCCCCTTCGGCGGCTCGGACCGCCCACGCGCCGCGCCGCGCATATCAGTGATGGAGGCACGGCTGTACGTCGATGGGGGCGGGACGTGGTCGCGAGGATGTGGCGTGTGACGTTGACTTGACGCAGCACTTCCACGTGGTACACGATGACGAGTGGGCGGAGCCGCCATCGTTGCGGGCCGCGCGACTGCCGCACCAGCAGCGGACATCGACGTCCCACGTAGGAGGACCCGGAACCATGGCAACGACGATGAAGGGCGATTTCAAGCCCCGGAAGATCATCCTCACGGTCGCGCCGACCGGCGGGATGGCCGGCAAGGAGCAGAGCGAGCATCTGCCCATCACTCCCGACGAGATCGCGGACGACGTCGCGGCGTGCACCGAGGCGGGCGCCTCGATCGTCGCGGTCCACGCGCGCCGGGAGGACGGGCTCGCCACCTGCAACCCGGACATCTACAGCACGATCAACGCCAAGATCCGTGAGCGCGGGTCGGACATCATCATCAACAACTCCACCGGCGGCGGGATCTCGGGCGACATGCCGATCTGGTCCGACACCGGCATGTACCGCCTCGACCTCGAGGAGCGCTACCGGGGGCTCGAGGCGCAGGGCGTCGAGATGGCCACCTTCGACGCGTGGACGATGATCGCCCAGTCCGGCGGAAACGAGTACCTCTCCCACACCTCGGCCTCGCAGAACGACGAGCTCGCCTCGCGGATGAAGGACCGCGGGATCAAGCCCGAGTGGGAGGTCTTCAACCACGGGCAGATCCTGGGCGACACGATGCGGCTCATCCGGTCGGGCTTCGACGCCGAGCCCTTCTGGATCAACATCGTGACCGGCGGCGACAAGGGCTTCCAGAGCGCGATGCCCTACACGCCCACCGCCCTCAACCAGATGGTCGACCTGCTTCCCGAGGGCCACGAGCTCTGCGTCTCCGGCATCGGCCCGAGCCAGCTGCCGTCGCTGGCCCACTCGCTGATCCTCGGTGGCCACGCCCGCGTCGGCCTCGAGGACAACCTCTACTACAGCCGCGGGGTCAAGGCGACCAACCTGCAGCTCGTCGAGCGCGCGGTGCGCATCATCCGTGAGCTCGGTCACGAGCCGGCCACGCCGACCGAGGCGCGCGAGATCCTCGGCCTGCCCGCCGACGGCCGTGGAGCGAACTGGTGAGCCGCGTCGAGACCGAGGACGTCCCCTACGGCGACGTACCCGTCGAGCCGGGTCCCGGCACGATCCGGTTCCGCCGGCTCGTCACGGGCCTCGACGAGCAGGGGCGCTCCGTCGTCCTCGAGGACGGCCCCAGCCCGCACCGGCAGACGGTGGCCGGCGTCCCGTCGTTCGTCCAGACCGAGTTCTGGCGCCATGACGAGGTCCCGGTGGACAACTCCGGGGCGCCCGACGACAAGGTGTCGAGCCCGATCGCGATCACGCCGCCTGCTGGCGGCTCGGTCTTCCGCGTCCTCGAGATTCCGCCGGACTCCGACTGGGACCACCAGGAGGGCTACAAGGAGCGGATGACGCACGCGACGCCGTCGCTCGACTACGCGATCGTCACCGAGGGCGAGGTGTGGTCCGTCATGGACGGGAACGAGGTCCTCATGAAGGCCGGCGACGTCCTCGTCCAGCGGGGGACGAACCACGCCTGGTCGAACCGGTCGGCGGGGCGTGCGGTCGTCTACTTCATCCTCATCGGTGGGACGCTCGCGTCGTGACCCCGGGGAGCGCGTGAGTGAGCCGGTCGACCCCGGGCGTCCGGGGCCGACCGGCTCCTCGGAGCGTGTCCCGTGCCGTCCGCACGGTCGAGCGCGCGAACGGCCGGTCGGGAGATTCTAGGATCGAGCGATGAGTGTCCGCTCCGCCATCCTCGACGTCGTCGGCTACTACGTGCGGTTCTCCGGAGGCTCGATCGGACTCACTCCGCTCTCCGAGCTCCTGGGGGCACTCGGCATCCAGGGCGACGCCGTCCGCGCCACGATGACCAGGCTCCGCGCCGAGGGGTGGTTCACCTCCGCGAAGGAGGGGCGGCAGGTCACCTACTCGATGACACCGCACCTGTACGCGATCGTCGACGAGGGGCGCGAGCGCATCTTCTCGCGCCGTTCGGGGCCGTGGGACGGAGAGTGGCACATGGTGCTGTTCGTCGTCCCGGAGTCGAAGCGGGCGGTTCGTGAGTCGCTGCGCAAGCGCCTGAGCTTCCAGGGCTTCGGCTCGCCCGCCCCGTCGACCTGGATGTCGACCACGGACCGCCGCGCCGAGGTGGACGCGATGGCCATCGACCTCGGCATCGACTCCTCCGACGACGTGCGGCTCATCCAGATGATGTCGCGCACCGACTCGGTCGCGCTCGACCGGCAGATCGCCCGGCAGTGCTGGGACCTCGAGCGTCTCAACGACGGATATCGGGAGTGGCTGCGGGAGTGGCGGCCGCGGGTCGCCACCCAGAGAGCTCATGCACCGGACGGACCCGCAGCGCTGGCCGAGCTCGTCGACCTCGTCAGCACCTTTCGGAAGTTCCCGTTCGACGATCCCGACCTGCCCGGCGAGCTGCTCCCCGCCACCTGGCACGGCACGGCGGCCTTCGCCGTGTTTCACGAGGGCCTGCGGGCGCTGGTCGGCGCGGCCGACCGGTACGTCACCGACGTGACCGGGCAGGTCGCCGAGCGGCCCGCTACCATGTGGGGGACCGCGTCCGAGACCGCCTGACGCCGGGGACTAGCGGGCACGCCGCGAGAGGGCCGGCCGCGTGTACTCGTCGAGATTCAAGGTCGCCCTCGCGGAATCCTGAACCGCTGGGAAGTGCGAGTACGGCGACCCCCCGGCTCTCGCGTCCGACGACGCGAACACGCAGTCACGAGTCTCCACGCTCTCGCGGTGGTCTGACGACCGAGATTCACCCAGCGGTCGACGGTTGGGAGCACCGGTGGCGAAAGGTGCTCGCCGACGGGCGGCGCAACTGCGGCGTGACGCTGGCCGAGGGCCTCGCCGACATCCACGTGCCGCGGCTGAGGCCGGCACGTCCTTGCATTCGGCCCGATGCCGTTGTCCCCGACGAGACCTGCACCACCGGCGTGATCCGCACCGAACTCCGCCGCCGTGGGGTCAGGACGGTATGCACGGCAAGGAACTTTCCGATCACCGTGTGTCAACGACGCCACCCCGGGAGCGCCATCACTGTCAGGCGCACACACCCCGTCGCTGGCAAGAGTCGCAACGCCGTCGAACGGCTCCTCGGCTAGGCCAAGAAGTGGTGCGGCCCGCCTACGCGATACCAGGAGTTCGGCGATGCCTACCGCGCTGCATTCACCCTCGGGGCGTTCCCCACCTGGCTGCGTACAGAGGAGCAACGCGACCTTGATCGGGACCCGGGCGCTCCTCGTGGGCAAGCACGCGAATCCGTCTTCGCCGCAGATGTATCGCAGATAGTGAAGAGGATGTGTCGGCATATGGTTGACGAGGGGCGCCGGGGTGAGTAGCGTTTTGCACCAGCGGCCGTACGAAGAGGCCGTAACCATTGGCAAGGAGGCCAACGATGGCGAGTCGAGTCTTTCGAGCAGGAGCCGTGGCGGTCGGCGTCGCGCTGCTCGTCACAGCCTGCGGTGCCGGCGGCGGGGAGACCGACGGCGGCGGCGAGTCGGCGTCCGGCGAGGGACTCGACGTCGTGCGCCTGGGAATCTTCCCGGGCGCGACCTTCGCATCCGTGGAGATGGGCATCGACGAGGGCTCCTTCGCCGACCGCGGCATCGAGCTTGAGCTCAACATGGGTCAGGGCGGCGCGGAGCTACTCCCGGCGCTGACATCGGGTTCGCTCGACGTTGCCGTGGGTAACCCGGTCTCCGTCATTCAGGCGCACCATCAGGGCCTGCCGATCACCCTCATCTCCGGTTATGCCGCAGACGGCCCAGGTGAAGATGACACGACATCGGTCGTCGCCATGCCGGATGCCGGCATCGAGTCAGCGAGCGATCTTGAGGGGATGTCCGTCGCGGTGAACTCGCTCAACGGGGCGCTCGAGCTAGGCATCCGGGAGTCGATCAGGCTCGACGGCGGGGACCCGGACAACGTGGAGTTCGTCGAGGTCGGGTTCCCCGACATGCCGTCCGTGCTCGAGAACGGTGACGTCGATGCAGTCACCGTGGGTCAGCCGTTCATGGGGTCGATCCTCGCAAACGGGGGAGAGATCGTCCTGGACAGTCAGAATGAATCGGGAACTGAGTCGACGATCTTGGTGACGTTCGCCTCGGACGAGTGGGTGGATGAGGACGCCGAGCTGGTCGACCGGTTCCTGGAGGCGTGGGCCGAGACGCTCGACCACGCACGGGAGAACCCGGACCTCGTCCGGGAACGCTTGCCGGAGTTCATCGGCATGGAGCCGGAGATCGCCGAGGACCTCCCGCTCGAGGTTGTATCTGCCGAGCTCGACCGCGGCGGCCTGGAGACCTACGCCCGGCTGATGGTCGAGTACGACGTCATCGCCGACGACCCCGATCTCGACGCGCTCATCCGGGAGTAATCCATGACAGTGCAGACCGATGGCCAGACCGCAGTGAATGCCGACGAGCTCGACGACGTAACGCTGGCCACGATCGACCGGCACCTGCTCGAACGCATCGTGCGCGGCGCCCACCTGCCCTCGCTGCTCGCGGCGCTCGCGCACGTCACCGGCGATACGTCGATCCTCGAGCCCGGTGTGCGTCCGCGCCTCGCGTCCGAGACGCTCGCGATGGACCAGACGGGTGGGCTCGACGCCGCGGCTCGGGACCGCGCCATCGAGCTGGTCGTCGAGACGATCCTCGCGCACCGTGAGCGGCTGGCCGAGTCGGTCGCCGACACGGTGACGGATGACCTCAGTGAGATCTTCACGTTCCTCACCGGCTCCGACGACCCGGCCTACCGCGACGTCATCCTGCATGAGCTCGGGATCTCCCCGGAGCGTCCGGAGGCGACGTGGACCAAAGCGGGAACCGCAGCGAACCGCGACTTCCGTGTGATCGTCGTCGGGGCAGGCATGTCGGGGATCGCCATGGTGCACGAGCTGGTGCGGGCCGGCGTGGACGTCCTGGTTCTCGAGCGGGCGGACGACGTCGGGGGCGTGTGGCTCGCAAACGACTACCCCGGCGCCAAGCTGGACACGTCGAACTTCACCTACAGCTACTCGTTCGCCCAGCGAGCTGACTGGGCCGACCAGTACTCCAGCCGCGACGAGGTGTTGAACTACCTCCGACACGTGGCGGACCAGTTCGACCTGCGCCGACACATGCGGTTCGGCGTGCGCGTCGAGAAGGCATCGTTCGACCGCGAGAGCGGCACATGGACCATTGAGGTTGTGGGGCCCGGCGGGCCCGAGATCCTGACGTCGAACGTGTTCGTCAGTGCGGTGGGGCAGCTGAGCGAGCCGAACATCCCGCCGATCGCCGGCGCCGAGACGTTTGCCGGGCCGGCGTTTCACACGGCTGAGTGGCGGCATGACGTCGATCTCGAGGGGCGCAACGTGGCGCTCATCGGTACCGGGGCGAGCGCGTTCCAGGTGGTCCCTCCGGTCGCGAAGGTCGCGAGCCACCTGACAGTCTTCCAACGCACCCCGGCCTGGGTCATCCCCACCGCGGACTACAATGCGCCCCTGGCGCCGGCGGCCCGTTGGCTCTTCGAGCAGATCCCGACCTCCGGCCGCTGGTATCGCTTCAACCAGTTCTGGACGAACGTGGACGGCATCCGTCGGCTCGCGGAGGTCGATCCGGACTGGGACATCGACGGCTCCGTCTCGGCGGAGAACGCCCGCATGAGGGAGGCGCTCGCCGATGGGTTCCGAGCGGCGTTCGAAGGTCGTCCCGATCTCGTCGAGCAGCTGATCCCGACCTACCCGCCGTACGCCAAGCGCACGGTCCGGGACGACGGTACGTGGTCCTCCGCGCTCCAGCGAGACAACGTCACGCTCACGTCCGCCGGCATCGCACGCATCAGCGAGCACGCGGTGCATACGAAGGACGGCGCCGAGCACCCGGCCGATGTCGTCATCTACGGCACGGGCTTCCGCGCCTCGGAGTTCCTCGCGAGCATCGCGGTCGAGAACTCCGACGGGGTCACGCTCGAGGACTTCTGGGCCGGTGACTCTCGTGCCTTCTACGGAGTGATGGTGCCGACCTTCCCGAACTTCTTCATGCTGTACGGCCCAAACACCAACCTCAACGTCAACTCCAGCGTCGTGCTCTTCTCCGAGGCCGGCGCGGAGCTCGTCTCGCAGTGCATTCGCCAACTTCTCGTCCGGGAGGCGTCGAGCATCGAGGTGCGTGAGGAGCCTTTCCGCGAGCTCAACGAGAAGATCGACCGCGACAGCCAGGGCCTCGCGATCGGCGTCTCCACAGTCAACACCTGGTACAAGAACCGGTTCGGCCGCAATTCGCAGAACTGGGCCGGATCGACGCTCGAGTACTGGCGCGGGACGCACGACTTCGACCCGGAAAACTTCCGCATCTCCTAGGCGCGCTGACGTGCGGCCCACCGAACGCCGCTCTACCGCCGAACCACCCACGAAAGAAAGGTTGACCTGTGACCACATCGAGCGACGTGAGCGTGCTGATCGTCGGCGGCGGTCCCGTTGGGATGTTCCTCGCCGCGGACCTGGGCAGGCGAGGGGTCCGCACCGTCGTGGTGGATCGCGAGGAGCGTGGCAGCGACCAGGCCAAGGTCATGCAGGTCAGCGTCCGGACGCTGGAGTTCGCGCGCCAGCTGGGCATCGCCAAGGCCATGAGCACCTGGGGCTTCCCTGAGGACTACCCGCTGCACAACCTGTTCGTCACCTCGTTGGACGGCTACGAGCTCGGTCGCGCGCCCGGGGCGCCGATGGGGCAGCCGGGCTCTCCCGGTTACACCGAGCTCAGCCCCGAGTTCCAGGTGCATTGCCCGCAGCCCTGGCTTGAGCCGATCATCGAGGGTGCCGCACAGTCGAAGGACAGCGTGACGATCCTGCGGCGGCATGAGTTCGAGAGCTTGACCGAGTCGGCGGACGGCGTGACCTCGCTGGTGACCGACCTCAAGACCGGTGAGCAGCAGACCATCCGCGCCGACTACCTCATCTCCTGCGAGGGGTTCGGCGGCAAGGTCGGTGAAGCCCTAAACATCCCGGTCGACGAGCTCACCGTGGACTACTCCGTCGACATCGAGTTCGAGTGCGACGACCTGTTGGCCGAGCACGCCTTGGGTCCGGCGGTCCGCTATTCGCTGGTGGGCCCGCAGGGGACCTGGGCAACGATCGTCGCCGTCGACGGCGTACGCCGCTGGCGTCTGTCGGTGTACGCTGTCGGCCGGGAGGCCGCGAACACGTTCGACCCGCACCCCGCCATCCGGCGCGCGATCGGACACGACTTCACCTACGAGGTCGTGCGGCAGGGGCGCTGGAAGCGGCGGGCGGCGATGGCGGCGACCTTCGGACGCGGTCGCGTCCTGATCGCCGGCGACGCGGCGCACTGCAGCCCCCCGAACGGCGGCTTCGGCATGAACACCGGCATCGCCGACGTCATGAACCTCGGCTGGAAGATCGAGGCCGCCCTGGCCGGGTGGGCCGGCGAGGACCTGCTGGACTCCTACGGCGCCGAGCGACGCCCCATCGCGCAGATCACCCTCGCGGAGTCGCTGCGCGACTACGACCGGCTCGTCGGCAGCACCGCATACGCCGACATCGCGGCCGATACGGACGAGGCCGGCCGGAAGCGCCGCGAGATCGGCGACCGCCTCGTCGAGGGCAGTCTCAAGGCCTGGCGGCCGCTCGGCATCCACCTTGGTTACAGCTACGCCTCGTCCGGCATCGTTTGCACCACGCCGGGCACCTACCCCGAGTTCGATGCCCAGGACTACGAGCCGAAGGTGACCCCGGGCGCCCGCGCTCCGCACGTGTGGCTCTCCGAGGGCCGGTCCACGCTCGATCTGTTCGGTGAGTCGTTCGTGCTCCTCCGCGTCGGCGCACCGGCGGACGACGGCGGCTCCCTGGTGGAGGCCGCAGCGGCGGTCGGCATGCCGGTCGAGGTCGTGGACCTCGATGGCGACGAGGTCGCGTCGGTCTACGGCCGCTCCCTGGTGCTCGTCCGACCGGACGGACACGTCGCCTGGAGCGCCTCCGAGGTGCCCGGGGACCCCCGGCGAATTGTCGACACCGTTCGCGGCCAGCTGTCTGTCCGCAATCAGCTGCACGACCGGGACACCGTAGGGGCGATCTGATGTTCTTTGGACTTCGCCCGCCCGCTGCTCCGCCGGCTGCGGAGCCGGAGATCGACGTGCTCGTCGTCGGTGCCGGTCCTGCCGGGCTGACCGCCGCACTCACGCTGGCCTCCTACGGGCTGCGGGTGCACGCGCTCACGCAATTCCCGTGGCTCGCCAACTCGCCGCGGGCGCACATCACGAACCAGCGGACGATGGAGGTCCTGCGGGACCTCGGCGTCGACGACGAGGTGATGACGTACGGGTCCCCGTGGGATCAGATGGGGGACACGCTGTTCACCACCTCCCTGGCGGGGCCCGAGATCGCGCGCATCCGCGCTTGGGGCAGCGGCGACGACGAGCACGGACGGTACGTACGCTCGAGCCCCTCCGAGATGGTCGACGTCCCACAGCCCTACCTCGAGTCCGTGCTCGTTCGGAACGCGGGCGAGCGCGGTGCGCGCGTGCGTTTCAACACGGAGTACCTCGGGCACACACAGCACAGCGGCGGCGTCGATGTGCGGGTGCGCGAGACGCTCAGCGGCACCGAGTCCGTCGTGCGGGCGAAGTACCTCGTGGGGGCCGACGGCGCGCGCTCGGCCGTAGCTCGAGACATCAACCTCGAGTTCGAGGGCGACATGGGCCGGGGTTCCACGGTCTACGTCCGCTTCGAGGCCGACCTCACGCACCTCGTCGCTCATCGGCCGAGCATCCTCTACTGGATCGTCTCGGACGGAGGTGCTTACGGCGAGATCGGTCTCGGTCTGCTGCGCGCGGTGCGCCAGTGGGGGGAGTGGATCGCCGGGTGGGGGTTCGACCCCGCGGACGGCGAAGCGGACCTGTCGACCGAGACCGTCACCCGCAGGATCCGCGAGTTCATCGGCGACCCGGACATCGACGTCGAGGTGCTCGGTACCTCCGTCTGGCAGGTCAACGAGGCCTACGCGACGACATTCGGCAAGGGGCGCGTCTTCTGTGCCGGAGACGCCGTGCACCGCCACCCGCCGTCCGGCGGTCTCGGGTCGAACACGAGCGTCCAGGACTCGGCAAACCTCGCCTGGAAGCTGGCTTACGTCCTCAAGGGCTGGGCGGGGCCCGAGCTGCTGGAGACGTACGAGGCGGAGCGAGTGCCTGTCGGGCGCCATGTCGTCGGCCGTGCCAATCAGTCCCGACGCGACTACGTAGAGCTCCACGCGGCACTCGGGCAGGTGCCCGGCAGCGCCAAGGACTCGGTGCTCCGACGCGTGTCCGACCCGTCCGATGAGGGGGTTCGGGCCCGGGACGCGCTCGGTCAGGCGCTCGCCGTCAAGCAATACGAGTTCAACGCTCTCGGAGTCGAGCACAACCAGCGCTACTCGTCCGCTGCCGTCATCAGCGACGGCAACGACGACGAGCAGTGGTCCGAGGACCCGGAGCTGTACGCCACACCGACCACCCGACCGGGTGCCAAGCTCCCGCACACATGGCTGGTGGGCCCCGACGGTCGCCGCGTGTCGACCCTGGACGTCGTCGGCGCCGGGTGCTTCACGCTCGTCACCGGCTGCTCGGGGACCGACTGGCCCGAGGTGGTCGGCGAACTGGATCTTCCCTACCTTCGCTGCGTCGTCGTCGACGGTCCCGAGGTCGCGGACCTCTACCGCAGCTGGCAGGAGGCCCGGCAGATCGATGAGGCCGGCGCCCTCCTAGTACGCCCGGACGGGTACATCGCCTGGCGACACGCGGTCTCACCCGACGACCGCGACGCGGCGCGGCACGCGCTGACGGCCGCGCTCGAGCACGTGCTGTCGCTGTCCATCCGCACGAGCGAAGGAGTTGCGCCGTGAGTGCTCATTCCGTTGAGCTGCACGAGTCCATCACCGAGACGCAACTGGAATGCGGCGGGTACTCGACACGCATCCTGCTCGCCGGCCCGGCCGACGCCGAGCCGGTCCTCCTCCTGCATGACGGGGCCTGGGGCGGGAGCGCGGACGTGTCTTGGGAGTACGTCATCCCCGAGCTCGCCCGCGACCGGCGTGTCATCGCCCCTGACCTGCTCGGGTTCGGGGGAAGCGACAAGATCGTGTTCCTCGACCGCTCGCCGCACTCCTTCCGGATCAAGCACATCGCGAGCGTTCTTGCCGAGCTCGGGGTGCGCGCTCCAGTGGACGTGGTAGGCAACTCCTTCGGCGGCGCCACGGGGCTACGTGCGCTGGCCGGGCCCGACACGTTCCCGATCCGTTCGCTGGTCAGTATCGCCGGTACGGGTGGTGGTTGGCGGACGGAGAAGTCGCTGGGTGAGCTCGGCGAGTGGGACGGCACCCGCGAGGACCTGGCGCGGATTGCGGCCCTGCTGGTCGACACGGATACCGCCCACTTCGAGTCCTACCTGGATCGGCGACTCCACTGGGCGTCCCAGTCGGGTCATGCACGATCGGTACTCGCACCGGCGATCAAGATCCCTCACCATCTCCGGTCCAAGGTCGAGGACTCGTGGCCGGACCAGCTCCGGGGCATCACGACGCCGACGCTCCTCGTGCGCTGCGCACGTGACGTCCTGCTGTTCCCCGAGTGGGCGGACCGTGTGGCAGAGGCACTCGTCGACGCGCGCATCGTCGAGGTCGACCATCTGCATGCGCCGAACCTCGATCGACCAGACGAGGTCGTGTCCGTCGTCCGCGACTTCTGGCGTGAGGTGGCGGACGGTCGTCCGGCATCCTCACCGGCTGACCCGGCAAGAGCTTCCTGACCCACCGACTGGCACTCGCACCACCTACGCACGATCAACGACGAAGGAGTCACCACATGGACCTCGGATACTTCCTCATGCCGCTTCACCCCCCGGGCACGCCGGTCGAAGACTGGCTGCACGGCGACCTCGACCAGGTCGTGCAGCTCGACCGGCTCGGCTTCGAGGAGGCGTGGTTCGGCGAGCACTTCTCCAACGAGTGGGAGCCGCTCGTCTCGCCCGAACTGTTCATCGCCAATGCGCTGGGCCGCACCGATCGGATCCGCCTCGGCACCGGCGTCAACTCCCTCAGCTACCACCACCCGGTCCATCTGGCCAGCCGTATCGCGCTCCTCGACCACATGGCACAGGGCCGGTTCATGTGGGGTGTCGGGAACGGCGCACTACCGACCGACGGCGCACTGTTCGACGTCGACTTCTTCAAGAAGGAGCAGCGCACCGGCTCACGCGAGGTGCTCTCAGCCGTCCTCGACCTCTGGGACGACCCGAAGCCCGGACTCCACGAGAGCGAGTTCTTCCGCTACACGGTCCCGGAGCCGAACGAGGCTGCCGGCGTGCGTCTGCACATGCGGCCGTTCACCAAGCCGCATCCGCCCATCGCAGCCGCGGGTTCGGGCCCCAAGTCGGACATGCTCGGGTACGCAGGGGCGAACGGCTGGATCCCCATGAGCGTCAACTTCGTCGTTGCCGATACGGTGAAGAAGCAGTGGGAGGTGTACGAGGCCGCGGCGAAGGAGGCGGGCCGCGTGGCCGACCGGCGTCAGTGGCGGGTCAGCCGAGAGGTCGTCGTCGCACGAACCGATGAGGAGGCCCAGGAGCTCGCACTGAACAGCGCGCTCGGGCGCGACTGGATGAGCTACCTCGTGCCACTGTTCAAGATGCTGGGCGAGATGATCAACTTCAAGGACGACCCCTCGATCCCCGACGACGTCATTGACGAGCAGTTCTTCCTCGACAACATCTGGATCGTCGGCAGCCCCGAGACCGTCACCCAGAAGCTGCGTGACCTGTACGACTTCACGGGCGGCTTCGGCGTCCTCGCGGTGGCCGGTCACGAGTGGGACGCCGAGGGGCGCTCGCTCGAGTCGATGCGGCTCCTCGCCGAGGAGGTCCGGCCGAACCTCCCGACACCGCCGGCCCCTGAGGGCGCTTGACCTCATCGAGCGGCCGGCCCCGGAGCATCGCCAGATGCTCCGGGGCCGACTGTCGAACGAGCCGACGATGCGACACTTTAGGTGGTCTTCGCAGGCGGCCGACCTCAGCTCCCGGCCGGGTCAGGCCTGCGTTCGACGAGGTCCTTGATGTCCTGCACCGCCTGGAGGAGCAGCGGGACGGCAGCCCTGATGGCGTCCTCGTTCGGGCTGGAGATGTTGAGGCAGACGCGTGCGGCGACGAGCGTCGGGTCGAGCGGGGCCGCTAGCGCCCAGAAGCCGTGCTGGACCTCGGCGTGGGTGAGGGCGTAGCCCTGATCGCGTGCCTCGGTGACCTTGGTGGGTTCGTCAGGGTGTGGCTGGCGGAGCGAGAGAAGCGCGTACCCGCTCGCCCCGCGGTCGAGCGGGTGGCGACTGCCCTCGCCCAACCGGTTGACGTAGGCGAAGGTGCCGGGTTCGACGACGAGGGCGGCGACCGCCTCATCGTTCTCCTCGACGTAGAGCGCCACGGTCGAAGTTGTGGCCTCGCTCAGGTGCTTGAGGGTGGAAAGGAGCAACGACCGGAAGCCCGACCGGGCCGACTGCGCCAACCGCAGCACGCTGAGGCCGACCCGGTGCCGCCCGTCGAGGTCACGGCGGACGATCTGGTACTGCACAAGTGTCTGCAGGACCCGGTAGGCGATCGACTGATGGACGTCGAGCGCTCGAGCAACCTCGGCCCCCGTGAGACCGTCCGGTGAGTCGGAGATCAGCTGCAGCGCGGACAGCCCACGTGCAAGAGTCTGTGAACCCTGTACCGGTCGATTCTTGTCGGTCGCCATGTGAAGACCCCTCACTATCCGCTGCTCCAGAGTCCGTGCCCATGGTCCGTGCTGCGGAGGAAGGGCGACGCCTGTTGCGTATACGTAGATATAGTACTGGAACTGTCAATAAATGAGAATTTCGGTGGGTGCCGCCTGCTAGTGGTCGCTGAACCAGTCGTCGGCCGTGGCCACGCCCTGTGGTTGTTCTCCGCGCAGGTAGCGAGCCACGTTGGTTGCGGCTCGCTGGGCACCTGCCCGCCGGGCGCCCGTCACGGACGCCGAGTTGTGTGGCGAACCGAGGACGTTGGGTAGCTCGAAGAACGGATGGTCGAGCTCGAAGCGGCCGTGGCGAAACGGCTCGACCCACCACGCGTCGATGCCGGCAAGAAACCGGGGTTCGGCGACCAGGCGCGCATAGAGCGCCTGCTGGTCGACGATCTCGCCTCGTGCAACGTTGACACGGATCGCGTCGTCGCGCATCGACGCCAGCGCTTCCGCATCTATCAGGCCTGCGGTCCGGCGCGTGAGCGGCAGCGTCAACACAAGGATGTCGGCATGCGGGAGCGTCCGGGCGAGCTCGTGGACGTCGACCACGTCGTCGGCGGTCCCGTCGTTCGTCCCGCTCCGGCTGATCCCGATCACCCGCACTCCGAACGGCCGGAGCAGCTTGGCGACGGCCCGGCCGATCCCGCCGTACCCGAGGATGACGGCTGTCTGCCCGACTAGGCTGCGTCCGGTCGTGGTCTGGTCGAAGACACCCGTCGCCAGTTCACTGTGAGCGCCGAGCAGGCGCTTGGCCAGCGCGAGGATCATTGCGATGGCGTGCTCGGCCATGGGTTCGGCGTAGGCGCCGGCGTTCGTGGCCACCGTGACGCCAGGCGGTATCCGACGGGCGCTGACGTGATCCAGGCCGGCCGATACGGTCTGCAGGAGCCGGACGTGCACAGCGGAGTGCCAGTCCTCCTCTGTCACCTCCCGATCGGGATGCCAGCTGATCAACGCGGACGCGCGCTCGAAGGCCCCCGCGCGCTCCTGCTCACCGACCTCGGCGAGTGGGGCAACGTCAGCGATGCCGTCGAGCGCCGCCGTGATCGCTGACAGTTCACCGGAGTCCATCGCCGACGTGACCGCGACGGCCGGCGCAACAGCGGGTCTCGACACGTGCTCGTCGTGTCGACGAGTCCGGTGCTGCCCTTGCATCCCACCACCTCCCGGTCGGCGCGACCTGTCATGCATGTGTCAACAGGGAACTGACCCGCTCCCCGCGCCTTGACGCTAGCAAGCGGAGTGCCTGTTGACTGGACCAACTGTGTGCGCTTAGATCAGATATAGGCGCTAATGCCGCGATAAATGAGAAAGGTGACAACGTGGTCCCGATCGAGACTTCGAGCAGACCTCTTCAGCCGAGCCGTGCCGTGACGCCGAACGAGGTGTTCGCCGCCGAGGCCGACGTCATCGTCGTCGGATCGGGGGGTGCGGCCTTCGCTGCGGCTCTGAACGCCTCGTGGGAGGGCGCGGACGTCCTCATGCTCGAGAAGGGGTCGCGTGTGGGCGGGACCACCTTCAAGTCGCACGGGTGGACCTGGTGGCCCAACAACAGCTACCTCCGATCCGCCGGACTGACCGACGAGAGGACGGACGCCCTCCGGTACATGGCGAAGCTCGCCCGTCCCCACCGCTATCAGCCCGATGCGCCGACGTTGGGACTGGACCGGTGGGAGTACGACTGGCTGGCGACCTTCTACGACGAGGCCGGCGGTGTGCTCGACAACCTCGTCGAGCGTGGCGCGCTCCGCGTGATGCACGGCGCCGAGGTGCCCGACTACTTCGCCAACCTCCCCGAGGACAAGGCGCCGCGCGGCCGCGTGATGATGATGTCGACGGAGGACGGCGAGCTCGGATACGGCGACGAGCTCGTGGCGCAGCTCGTCCGCGCGGGCGAGGAGGCCGGCATCCCGTTGCACACCGAGCACGAGGTGGTCCAACTACTCGTGAACGACGCGCGGGCCGTCACGGGTGTGACTGCCAGAACCTCCGAGGGGCTCAGGTCATTCCGCGCCCGCCAGGCGGTGGTCTTCGGAACTGGCGGGTTCGGTCGGAACGAGGAGTACCTCAGCAACTTCCTCGCCCACCCCACGTTCGGGTCATGCGCGGCGGTCACCAACACGGGCGACTTCATCCCGCTCGCGACGAGCCTAGGTGCCCAGCTGCGCAACATGAACAACGCGTGGTTCGCGCCGACCACCTTCGAGAAGTGGATCAATTGCCAGGACGACCCGGACTACGCGAGCCTGTTCGCCCCGCCCGGCGACAGCATGGTCTTCGTCAACAGGTACGGCCGACGGGTGATGAACGAGCATGCGGTGTACAACGAGCTCGCCCAGGGATTCTTCGGGTGGGACGGTGCGCGCTCAGAGTTCCCCAACCTGTTCCAGCTGATGATCTGGGACGACGACTGCCAGCGGATCTTCAACGGCTACCCGAACCGGAACGACAACCCGATCCCTCCGGCAGGCGAGGACGACTCCCACGTCATCAAGGGCGCCACCTGGCCCGAGCTTGTCGCGAACATTCGCGAGCGGTTCGGCTCGCTCGCTGAGCAGACCGGCGGATACGAGCTAGACGACCACTTCGAGGAGACGCTCGCCGCGACGGTCGAGCGGTTCAACAAGCTGGCCCGCCAGGGCCGCGACGACGACTTCGGCCGGGGCGACAACCCGATCGAGATCGTGCTCCAGATGCACAACACCCCGGCTCTGCGCGAGAGCGACCTGCCGTCGAAGCAGCTCCACCCCATCAGCGACACCGGCCCGTTCTACGCCACCATCGCGACGGCCGGCACGCTCGACACCAAGGGCGGTCCGCTGACGAACACAGACTCCCAGGTGCTGGACGCGATGGGCCTCCCGATCCCCGGCCTCTACGGCGCGGGCAACTGCGTCGCCTCCGGGAGCGGCAAGGGGTACTTCGCGGCGGGGGCGACGCTCGCGCCCGCCCTGACCTTCGGAGCGATTGCCGGACGCCGTGCCGCCGCCGAGCCGGTCAAGGAGCTGCAGACCGTGCTCTCCGCATAGATGGACGACGCGTGCATAAGGATCCACGTCCCGACGCGCTCACGTCTACGACCCGACGCTCGCCCGCGGTAGGTGACGAGCACCCAGACCGACCACATCCGAAAGGACCACCCGATGGCACAGACCACTACCCCCCGGGCCGTCACCGCCGAGGGCCTCGCCGAGGGCGCTCGCGCTCTCGCCCCGAAGCTCGCCGAGCGCGCCCAGACCTTCGACGAGCTCCGCCGGCTCACCCCCGAGACCGCGCAGGAGATCCGTGACCTCGGGATCATCGGGGCGATGGTCCCCACCCAGCTCGGTGGGAGCGACCTCGGACCGGTCGCCGTCTTCGACGCGTGCGTCGAGCTGGCCAGGGGGAACGCCTCGGCCGCGTGGGTCGCGGGCAACTGGACCGTGCACGGCACGCTCGGGGCGATGTTCCCGGTCGAGACACACGAGGAGCTGTTCGGCGACGGGCTGCCGACGATCGCGACGGGGTTCAGCCCGTGGAGGGGCAAGACGAAGGCGGCCGACGGCGGCACCGTCCTCAGCGGTGACTGGGACTTCTCCAGTGGGATCAACCACTCGGACTGGGTGGTCCTCCAGGCCCTCGGCGAGCGTGGCCCCATCGCCCACCTCGTGCCCACGAGCGAGGTCCAGGTGCTCGACAACTGGAACACGAACGGCCTTCGCGGCACCGGCAGTCACGACGTTCACATCGACGAGCTCTTCGTCCCGGAGCGTCGGACCATCAACATGGGCGAGTCCAGCGACGGCGACTCGCACGGTTCGCGCGCGTATGGCACGGAGACCCTGCGCGTCCCGCTGGCGCAGCTCTTCGGCACGGGTGTCATCGCCACCGTGGTCGGCGCTGCGTTCGCTGCGGTCGATGCCTTCACGGGCGGGACGGCCAACGTCATCGGAGGGCTCGGCGGCGTCAAGCGCTCGAGCCGGCCCGAGGTGCACCTCGTCCTCGGCAAGGCGTCGGCCGACATCGGCGCCGCGCACACGGTCGTCCGGGACACGCTCCAGACCGCCATCGACACGGTCGACATCGAGGGCGGGTTCTCGCACGAGCAGCGCGTCCGGTGGCGCCGTGACATCGCCTGGGCAGGCCAGACGGCGGCGGGTGCGCTCTCGAGCATCTACGAGATCTCCGGAGCCCGCTCGCTCTTCCGCGGCGACGCACTCGACCAGGCTTACCGCGACGGGATCGCCGCATCGCACCACTTCAGCCTCTCGTGGGACCGCCTCTACGTCGGCTATGGCGAACTCATGACGGGCACGACCGAGACCGACCTCGCCATGGTCTGACGGCTCGTGCGCCATGCGAGAGACGACGCCCACCCGTCGGCCCAGCGAGCTCCGACACGTGCGAGCGCGGCGGCCAGGTCCACCGACCAGACGAAGGAGACCGTGATGAGTCAGCAGACCAGACAGATCGACAGACGCACCGATGTGGAGGATGCCGATGTCGGTGTGCATTTCGAGAAGGGCGACGACCTCCGTGAGGGGGCACCGGGGGAGGCCATTGCGACGAAGGCGCTGGCGTCGGTCGAGCGGCGGGGAGAAAAGTTCGACGACCCACGTGCGCTCCGCCACACCTTTGGGCAGTTCGCAACGGGTGTCACCGTCGTGACCTACGAGGTCGACGGGGAGTACTTCGGCGCGACCGTCAACTCGTTCACCTCGGTGTCGATCGATCCGCCACTCCTCCTCGTGTCGTTCACGCGCAAGAGCCAGGCCGCGCAACGGCTCATGGATCAACCATTCACGATCAATGTTCTGGCGGGTGACCAGAAGTCCACGGCGCTGCAGTTTGCCGGGAGCCCGCAGGAGGGCCACGAGATCGAGTGGGACTTCCAGTTCGGCTCGCCGCGCATCGCGGGCAGCCTGGCGCACTTCTCATGCACACCCTGGCGCGAGTACGACGGCGGCGACCACGTCCTCTTCCTCGGCGAGGTCGTCGACTTCGGTCACTCCGAGAACAAGGACTCCCTCGTGTTCTACCGCGGGCAGTGGCACAACGTCGCCCACCTCCCGCCGCAGGTCTGGCTGGAGTGGGACCTGCACGGCCCCCACGCGTAGTCGGTAGCCGCCCGCAGTGCTCCGGCCGCCCCGCCGTGGGGTCCGAGCGGGCCGCATCCGCGGGCCCCTTACAGTTGCGCGTCCTGCCGCTGGCCCGGCCCGAGCTGTACGTCGCAGGCGCTCTCGACCCGCGCGGGCTCGCGGCTGCCGTCACCAAGCTGTTCCGTCACGTCCGCGTGCGCTCGGCCGCCTTGACAGCCGCTGTCTTTCCTCGGGCCCGATGCCGATCCCGGCCGCCGTCTTGCCCCTCACCAGAACCGACCAGGAGAAGGACCACCTGTGAACCTCACGCGCGCCGTCAGCGAGATGGGCTACCTCGCCATCCGCACCACCGACCTCGAGTACAGCGTGCAGATCGCGGTCGAGGTTCTCGGCCTGCATGTCACCGCACGAGAGGTGGATCGCGTCTATCTGGCTGCCGCGCCGGTGAGCCACGAGATCGTCTACATCGCCGCCGACCACAACGCGGTCGACCACATCGGGCTGAAGGTCCGCGACGCCGCCGCGCTCGCCGAGCTGCGCGCGTCCCTGACGGCGGCCGGTCGCGAGATCGTCGCCGAGGGGCCGCTGACGCCGGGCGTCGAGGGCGGCTTCGCCGTCGTCGGGCCGGACGGGTTCGTGTTCTCCCTGTACCTCTCGATGTCCGGCGAGGCGACCCGTCACGCGCCGGCGGTCACCAAGCGGTTCGGTCACGTCAATCTCCACGTCACCGACCTCGCCGACGCCCGCGCCTTCTTCGCCGACGACCTCGGGTTCATGACGTCAGACGTCATCGGGAACATGGGCTACTTCCTGCGGTGCAACTCCGAGCACCACGGGATCGCGCTCCTGGCCGGGCCGGGCAAGCTCCACCACCACGCGTGGGAGATGCGCGGGGTCGGGGACATCACTGAGGTCCTCGACCGCCTCGACCGGCTCGGGGAGCAGCGCGCCGTGTGGGGGCCGGTCCGGCACGGCGCGGGCCGTAACATCGCCGGCTACTACGTCGAGCCGCCGGGCGACGTCGTCGAGGTCTACACCGACATGGACCAGATCTACGACGACTTCCGTCCGCCGATCGTGTGGGAGGACGGCGACGACAGCTGGATCAACCGGTGGGGCACCTACCGTGGCGACAACTTCCGCAGCCATGGGCTCCCCGCCACCCCGCGCGCCTGACCTGGCACGATCCTTCCTGTAGACGTTCGAACCTTCCCTGGAGGCACTGCATGCGATTTACCACCTTCACCACCGCCGAGCTCGCCCCGACGTGGGGCGCGGTCGACGGTGACGACGTCGTCGTCCTCGGTCCTGGGGGAGCCGACGTCGCCACGAGCCTTGCCGACGCCATCACCGCGGGCACCCTGCCGGCCGATGCCGCGGCCCTGCCCGCCGGCGCCCCGCGCGTGGCGCTCGCCGACGTCACCTACCTGCCGGTGATCCCCGCCCCCGGCAAGATCATCTGCGTCGGCGTCAACTACGAGGCGCACGCCAAGGAGGCCGGCCGCGAGCGCCCGCCTGCCCCGACCCTGTTCATCCGAACGATCGAGTCCCAGATCGGTGCGCGCGCCGACGCGATCTATCCGACCGAGAGCTCCAAGTTCGACTACGAGGGCGAGCTGGCGGTCATCATCGGCACCCAGGCCTACCGGGTCGGCACCGAGAACGCGCTGGACCACGTCGCCGGCTACGCGCCGTACAACGACTTCACGGCCCGCGACTGGCAGCGCGCCACGCCGCAGTGGACGGCCGGCAAGAACTTCGTGGGCACCGGTGGGTTCGGCCCGACCATGGTCACCCCGGACGAGGTGCCGAACCTGCTGGAGTCCACGCTGACGACCCGGGTCAACGGCGACGTCCGGCAGCAGGCGAAGATCGCCCAGCTGACGTTCGACATCCCCGAGCTCATCGCCCACATCTCGACCGTCACCCCGCTCAACCCGGGCGACGTCATCGTCTCCGGCACGCCTGGCGGCGTCGGGTTCTTCATGGAGCCCCAGGGACTGCTCGAGGACGGCGACGTCGTCGAGGTCGAGATCGAGGGCGTCGGCGTCCTCACCAACACCGTGCGCCAGCGGGTCGCCGAGCTGCCGTCCTGGCTCTGAGGCACCCGGGGCGCCCCATGGGCCGGGGCGGGGGAGTCGTACGCTGGTAGTGACCGCGACCGCTCGCGCCCACCCGTGGGCGCGCCGTCAGGAGGTACGTCTTGGCCACGTCACGTACGACCGGAACGACGCCCGACGAGAAGGAACGAGCGACCCCTGCGCGTCCGCGCAGCTACGGGCGCGGCGAGCCCGCCTGGATCGAGCTGTCGGTCCGGGACACGGAGCGCGCGGCCGGCTTCTACCGGCGGCTGTTCGGATGGGAGCACAACCGCCCGGCCGGTGAGCGGATGTCCTTCGGCGTCCTCGAGGGCGAGCGCGTGGCGGGGTTCCGCCCCATGTCCGACGACGACCGTGGCTCGGCCAGGTGGTCGGTCTACCTCGCGACCCAGGACCTCGAGGGCACCGTGACGGCCGCCGAGTCGGCCGGGGCCACGGTGCTCGTGGCCCCGCGGTCGGCGTCGTCGTGGGGGCGTCTCGCGATCGTGTCGGACCCGACCGACGGCGAGGTGGGCCTCTGGGAGGCGGAGATCCTCAAGGGCGTCCAGGCCGCGCCCGGGAACGGGACGCCGGTGTGGTTCGAGCTCGCGTCCGCGGACCACGACGCGGCGGTCGACTTCTACACCGACGTGCTCGACTGGGAGTGCCGCGAGCTCGAGCGGGACGAGGCCGGGGACGGCGACGGCACGTACACCGTGCTCGGCGACGCGCCCGACGGCGGAGCCGGCATCACGGGCCTTCCCACCGGGTCCGAGGACCGCTCGCACTGGTCGGTGTACTTCGGCACCCCGGACACCGACGCCTCGGTCCGGCGGGTCGTCGAGATCGGGGGCGCCGTGGTGTCGGAGCCGCGGGACACCCCGCACGGGCGGCTCGCCGCCGTGGCCGACGACCAGGGCGGCGTCTTCCACCTCATGGGCCCGACCTCCGACTGACGGGCGCCTGCGCGCCCGGCGTGCGCGACGCCGTCGGGCGCCTGCGCGCATCGCCCGTCAGGGAGACCTCGGTCTCCCTGACGGCGCGGTGGACCGGGTGTGGCGTACTCTGACCAGGCAGTCCGCACGTTCCTCGTCCCGGGCTGCCGGTGCCGCGGGAGAACCCGCCACCAGCGCCCCCGCCGCGACCCGCGCGGGCCGAGCGCCCGGACGAGGTCGACGACGGACGGACTTCACCCCGCCATGACCACTGCCTTCGCACGCCTGGGCGTGCCCCCGACCCTGCTCCCCGTGCTCGAGCGCGCCGGGATCACCACCCCCACCCCGATCCAGTCCGCCACGCTGGCCGACTCCTTCGCCGGCCGCGACGTGCTCGGCCGCGGCCGCACCGGTTCGGGCAAGACCTACGCGTTCTGCCTGCCGCTCGTCGGGCGGCTCGCGGCTGCGGAGCGCCCGCGGCGCACCTCCGGCGGTCGCCCTCGTGCGTTGATCCTCGCCCCGACCCGCGAGCTCGTCCTGCAGATCACCGAGACCCTCGACCCGCTGGCACGCGCCGCGGGCCTGACCACCCGCACCGTGTTCGGCGGCGTCGGACAGAACCCGCAGGTCACCGCGCTGCGTTCCGGCGTCGACATCCTCGTCGCGTGCCCGGGCCGCTTGCTCGACCTCATGGGCCAGGGCGAGGCGCGCCTCGACGGGATCGAGATCGTCGTCCTCGACGAGGCCGACCACATGGCCGACATGGGCTTCCTGCCGATGGTCCGCCGCATCCTCGACACCGTCCCGCGCTCGGCCCAGCACCAGCTGTTCTCCGCCACGCTCGACGCCGGTGTCGACGTCGTCGTGAAGAAGTACCTCACCGACCCGGTCGTGCACGAGGCCGACTCCGCCACCGCGCCGCCGCCGACCTCTGCGCACCACGTGCTGCAGGTCCGCGACGACGAGCGGATCGACGTGGTCGCCGAGCTCGCCGGCAAGGCCGAGCGCGCCATCGTGTTCACTCGCACGAAGCACGGGGCCAAGCGGCTGACCAAGCAGCTCGGATCGCGCGGTCACCAGGCCGTCGAGCTCCACGGCAACCTCGGGCAGGGCGCCCGGCAGCGCAACCTCGAGGCGTTCCACTCGGGCTCGGCGCCCACGCTGGTCGCCACCGACATCGCGGCCCGCGGCATCCACGTCGACGACGTCGCGCTCGTCGTGCACGCCGACCCGCCCACCGAGCACAAGGCCTACCTGCACCGGTCCGGGCGGACCGCGCGCGCCGGCGCCTCCGGCACGGTCGTCACGCTGTCGACCGATGCCCAGACGTCCGACGTGCGCAGCCTCATGCGCGCCGCCGGCATCCGGCCCACGCTGCACCGCGTCCGCCCCGGGGACGGCGTCCTCGCCGACATCGCCGACGGCAGCGCGAAGGAGAACCCGGTCGCAGCAGAGCCCGCAGCCGGTGGGCGTGGTGGTGGCGCGCGTTCCGGTGGTCGTCCGGGTGGCGGCTCCGGCAACGGCGGCGAGCGTGGTGGCGCCGGATCTGGCGACGCGCGTCGTGACGGTCGGGGCGGAGGCTCGCCGGCGGGTGGCGGCTCCGGGCGCCGACGCGGTGGGCGCGGCCGCGGACGAGGTCGTTCGGGCGGAGGCGCGCCGTTCGTCGAGCACGGCGTCCGGTCCTCCGGCGGTCAGGGCGGTCAGCCCGGCGGACGCTCGGGCGGTGCGCCCGGTGGTGAGCGCGGTGGTCGCCCCGGCGGTGGCGCCGGCGGGCAGAAGGGTGGCGCGGCTGCGCACCGTCCTGGCTCGTCCGGTGCATCGAGCTCGGGCTCGGGCCGTCGAGGTCCGCGCCGCGCGACCCGTCCGGCGACCGATCAGGGCTGACTCGCGTCCCTTCCCTGGACGAGATCAGAGGAAACTGTGCGAGTGCAGGGGTTGTTTCCTCTGATCTCGCCGATTACCTCTGATCTGGTGGGAGAGCCGGGCGGCTCGCCCTGATCCGATGACGAACGGCCCTCGGTCTCACCGAGCCTTACTCTCCCGCGCCCGTCGCGCAGGCGCTGCGCATGCGCCGCCGGGCACACGATCTCCTGTGCCGCCACAATGGACGCATGGCACGAACCAACGGGATCCCCGACGGCGTGGGCAAGGCGCTCGTGGCCCTGGCCGCCGCCGGCGCGGGAGTCGTCACGGTCGTCTCGGCGCGCAGGTTGCGGCCCCTGACGAACCTCCGGGCCAGGCGTCCGCGTGGACCGCGCGTCCTCGGGCCGGGGCCGGAGCGTGCGCAGATCGGGTCCGGTCGGAGCGCCGGCCCGGACGTCGAGCAGGAGGTGCCCATGGCCGGAACGCCGACCGATGATCAGCCCGGGTCGTCCCCGGCCCCGTCACCGCGGAGCGGCCGGGCCCCGGGGGGCAACAACGGGCTCGCGGCAGACGACCGGCCGACTGCGAGCGACGACGCTCCGGCCACGATCCGTCCCGTCGACGAGGGTGAGTGGGCCACCGCCTCCTACCCGCTCGGCGCCCACGCCGTCGCTGCCGGCACCAGCGCGTCCGGCTCCAGCGCCGCCGGCGCCAGCGCGTCCGGTAGCAGCACGTCGGGCAGCAGCACCTCGCGCACCAGCCCCACCACCTTCGCGGTCCACGCACCGGCGGCCACCCGCGTGCTGCTCGAGATCTACCCGTCGGCCACCGGCACCGACGCCTCCGTCGAGGTCGACACCCACCGCGGGCACGACGGCATCTGGCGCGCCCGCGTCGAGGGCGCCGGCCACGGCACCCTGTACGGCTATCGCGTCTGGGGGCCAGGCTTCGAGCCCCACGAGGACTGGTCCCGCGGCGGCTCGGCGGCAGGCTTCTCCGCGGACCACGACGAGGTCGGCAACCGCTTCAACCCGAACAAGGTCCTCCTGGACCCCTACGCCCGCGAGATCACGCACAACCTCTCCTCCTCGCTCATCGAGGCCGAGGGCGGGACCCCCGAGGACTTCGCCGGCGGCCCGGACACCCACGCGCAGCACGGCAGGCCCCGACGCGAGGTCGACACTGGCCGGATCGCGCCGAAGGGGATCGTCGTCGTCGACGAGACGTCCTTCGGGACGCACCCGCACCTGCTGTCCGAGGGGACGAGCATCTACGAGGGGCACACGCACGCGATGACCGCGCACCCGTCGGTGACCACGCTCGGCGACGACCTCGCCGGGCGCCGTGGTTTCTCCGGCGTGCGCAACGTCGACGACGAGGCGCGCGGCACGTACAAGGGGGTCGGGCAGCTCGCGCCGTACCTCAAGGGTCTCGGCCTCACCACCCTCGAGCTCCTCCCGGTGCAGGCCACGGACACGACCGCCCGCCCGGGCGACGACGGCACGTCGAACTACTGGGGCTACATGACGCTGGCGTTCTTCGCGCCGAACCGCGACCTGGCCTGCGACACGAGCCCCGGCGGCCCCACCCGGGAGTTCAAGGAGATGGCCCGCGCCCTGCACGAGCAGGGGATCGAGCTGTACATCGACGTCGTCTACAACCACACGGGCGAGGGCGGCAGCTGGGGTGGCGACCCCGCCACGTCGGCCTTCGTCTCCCTCGGCGGGTTCGCGACGGCGGAGTACTACGTCCAGACAGACGACCACGTTCTCGTCGACGGCGCGACCGGCACCGGCAACCAGGTGAACTTCTCCTCGGAGGCCTCGCAGCGGCTCGTGCTCGACTCGCTGGCCTACTGGACGGACGTCATGGGCGTCGACGGGTTCCGGTTCGACCTGGCACCGGTGCTGGGGCGCGCGCCCGAGGACTCGGCCCGCGAGGACTGGGAGGGGCAGAAGGAGTTCTACCCCCTGCACCCGCTGCTCACCTCGATCCGCGACCTCGCGGCCGACCGCCGGATCGAGGTGATCGCCGAGGCGTGGGACCTGTGGGGCTACGAGGTCGGCAACTTCCCCGCCGGCTGGGGCGAGTGGAACGGCCGGTTCCGGGACGCGGTGCGCGACTTCCTGCGCGGCGAGGGCTCGACGATGGCGTTCGTCGAGCAGGTCAACGGCGACTGGCCGCACTTCCACGACCAGGGCGGCCCCGCGCGCTCGATCAACTTCGTCACGGCGCACGACGGCTTCACCATGCTCGACCTCGTCTCCTACAACGACAAGGTCAACGACGGCGAACCGCCGTTCGGTCCGTCCGACGGCGGTTCCGACGACAACAGGTCGTGGGACTCCGGCGGCGACCAGGCGCTGCGGCGGGCCCGGCTGCGCTCGTTCCTCACGGTGCTGTTCCTCGCGCGCGGCGTGCCGATGATCGTGGCCGGCGACGAGCTCGGACGCACCCAGAACGGCAACAACAACCCCTGGTCGCTCAACTCGGTGGGCATGTGGACGAACTACGGTTTCGCCACCTCCAACCGCCCGACGCAGCTGCCGGTCGACCCGACCGGCCAGGTCGAGGCCGCCTATCACGACAACGTGGGCGAGGCGGCGACGCCCGAGGGCACCAGCCCGTTCCTGCCGTTCGCGCAGGCGCTCGCCCACCTGCGTCGTGTGGAGCCCGCGCTCCGGCAGCGCGAGTGGGGCGGCGTCCACCTCGACGACGGCGACGTCAGCTACCTCTTCGGCTCCCCTGATGCGTCGCGCGGCACCCAGGCGGGCGACCGTGCGGTGCGTGTGCACATCGACGGTTCACCGGTCGGCGGCCACGACTACCTCATGTGCGTCAACATGACGACCGACGTGGTCGACTTCGCCCTCGGCCAGGAGCACGACGGCCTGCGCTGGCACCGGGTGGTCGATACCGCGCCGTGGGCGGAGGAGCAGGGCAACGTGTGGCCCACCGCGGTGGCGGAGGTCGTCGAGGGCGACTACGCCGTGCAGCCGTGGACGGTGGCGGTCCTCCAGCTCGCCTGACCGTCCCACCCCTGGCGAGTGAGCGGACTTCTGCCCCCGAAACGGCCAGTGAGCGCGCCCCACGATCGACGACTGTTGCGCGTGGGCCGGGTGGCGGACACTGGATCCATGACCACCCCGACGAGCGACGACGACCTCCCCATCCTCACGCGCCGGCGGATCGAGGCGGCGATCCTCGCTCCCGTGCACCGGATCCTCGTCCGCGAGCTGGGCGAGGAGCGGGCCAGGGAGATCCTCACCGAGGCGATCCGCGAGGACGCCCGCGCCCAGGGCGCCCGCCTCGCGCAGCGCGAGCCGGGCGGCTCGAACCTGCGGACGTTCATCGACCTCCAGGACCTGTGGAAGGCCGACGACGCCCTGCAGACGGAGACCCTGGAGGCCACCGAGGAGGTCTACTCCTACGACGTCCACCGCTGCCGGTACGCCGAGACCTACCACGAGATGGGTCTGGGGGACATCGGCGAGCTGCTGTCCTGCACGCGGGACTTCGAGTTCCCCTTCGGCTACGACCCGAGCATCACCCTGGAGCGGACGCAGACGATCATGTCCGGCGCCTCCCACTGCGACTTCCGCTACCGCAGGCCCGCCGGCGCCCCGAACGCCCACACCGGAGCCGCGCACCAGGACTCCGGCGAGGTCGCCCACGTGGCCGCCGAGGAGCGGGACCGGTGAACGCCCCCGACGGCGGGGCTCACCCGGGGAGAGCGGCGTCCCCCGACGGCGGCCCTCACCCGGGGAAGGCGGCGTCTCCCGACGGCGGTGCTCGCCCGGGCGACGACACGTCGCCCCACCGCGAGGTGATGATCGACGGCGAGCGCCTGTGGGCCGACCTCGAGCGCGTGAGCACGTTCGGGGCGACCCCCGCCGGCGGTCTCCACCGGCTCGCTGCAGGTCCCGACGACGCCGATGCCCGCGCCTGGCTCCGCGAGCGCGCGTCCGAGGCCGGAGCCGGCGCGCGCGTGGACCGGGTGGGCAACATGTTCCTCCGACGCCCCGGCGGTGGGAGCGACGTCGGCGCGACCACGGGACGCGACCCCACCGCGGGGACCGGGCCCGCAGCGGGACGTGACGTGGCGGACCCCCGAGCGATCCTCGTCGGTTCCCACCTGGACTCGCAGCCGTCCGCGGGGCGGTACGACGGGGTGTACGGCGTCGTCGCGGGTCTGGCCGTCCTCGACGCGCTCGAGCGGGCCGGCCACGTGACGCGGCACCCGGTCGAGCTCGTCGACTGGACGAACGAGGAGGGCGCCCGGTTCGCGCCGATGATGGGTGGCAGCTCGGTGTACGCGGGGCGTCTCGACGCGGGCGCGGCGCTGGCGTCCCGTTCACGCGACGGTCTGGACGTGCCCGGCGCGCCCGAGGGGCAGACGCTGGCGGAGGCGCTCGCCGTCACGGGCTGGGCGGGGTCCGACGTCGTGACCCCGGACGAGCACGCCGCCTACCTCGAGGCGCACATCGAGCAGGGCCCGCTCCTCGAGGCCGAGGGGCTCAGGGTCGCGACGGTCACCGGCGTGCAGGCGATGTGCTGGCTGGAGGTCGAGCTCACCGGCTCGCCGGCGCACGCCGGGACGTTCCCCATGGAGTCCCGCAGGGACGCGCTCGTGGCCGCGGCGCAGGTCGTCACCGACGTCCACCGGATCGGCCTCGCCCGTCCCGGGGTGGGGCGGGCGACGGTGGGGCGCCTCGTCGTCGGACCGGGGTCTCCGAACGTGGTGCCCGGCAGCGCGTCGCTGACAGTGGAGCTCCGCCACCCGGACCGGACCGAGCTGGAGGCGATGGTCGCCGAGGTGCGGGAGGCGGTCGACCGGGCCACCCGCGGCGGCGTCGTCGCCGAGGTCCGCGAGATCTCCCGGGCGGAGCCCGTCACGTTCGACCCGCTCGTCACCGGAGCGGTGGCGCGTGCGGCGGCAGAGCTCGGTCACCCGCCGCGCGAGCTGGTGTCCGGCGCGGGGCACGACGCGGTGCAGGTCGCCTCGCGGGTGCCGACCGGGATGCTGTTCATCCCGTGCGTCGGGGGCGTGTCGCACGCGGAGGAGGAGGCGATCACGCCGGAGTGGGCGCTTGTGGGCGCCGAGGTGCTGCTGCGCGTGGTCCTCGACCTCGACGCCCGCCTCCCCTGACGAGCGCGGGGATATTTCGGCACGAGTGAGGGGACGTGTCGACCGACATGCGGAGATCCGCCCGGGTCGGAGCGAAAGTCCCCTCACTCGTCGCGAAGGTTCCCCTCACTCGTCGGCCGTGGGGTCAGTCCGTCGTCGCGGCGTACGAGGAGAAGCCGCCGTCGACGAGCTCGTGCGCCTCGTCGCCGTTGATCGGCGGGTTGAAGATCGACACGAGGATGAGGTCCTCCTCCTCGCCGCCCTGGAGGTAGTGGGCGTCGTGCTCGTCGAGCACGTAGATGACGCCGGGCGTGATCTCGTACCGCGTCTGGCGGTCCTCGCTGACGACGTACCCCTTGCCGCCGATGCAGTAGCAGGCCTCGAGGTGGTTCCGGTACTGCAGCGCCGCCTCGGTGCCCTTGCGGACGACCGTGTGCGCCACGGCGAAGCCCATGCCGTCCTTCTTCGTCAGGACCCGCTGGCTCGTGCCCTGGCCCCACTCGACCTTGGGCACCTCGTCGATCGACCGGATGAACATGCAGACCTCCTCGTGTCGGTGGGCGCCCGCTCCTGCCGCACGGTCCAAGGACAGTCCGGGGCGCCCCATCGATACTAGGTCCGTCCGGATCCGGCGGCAGCACCCGCCGTCCGAGGACCGGGACACGCCGCGGGGTGTCATGACAGTGTGGTGCCCGGGGCATAGGGTCTCGCGCATACCGACCGATCGTCGCCGACGGCCGCGGGCCGTACCCGGTGACGCAGTCTCGTGAGGAGCCCCCCATGTCCACCGACGACGGAACGCACGCAGGCGGAGCCCACGCCGCCGGTGCCGGCGGGCCCGGCGGGCCCGCCGGAAAGCCTGCGCCGAGTCCCCACGGCTCCGGATCCCACGCCGCCCGTCCGGAGGGCTCGGCCTCGGAGCCGCTGACCGCCGGCGAGGCCGCCACCCAGTCGCCCGGCGCTTCGGTGTCCGGCCGCCGTGCCGGTTCGAGGTTCGGTCCCGGCCTCATCATCGCGGCATCGTTCATCGGTCCCGGCACGATCACCACGTCGATCGTCACGGGCGCCGACTACGGGCACGCGCTGGCCTGGACGATCGTCTTCTCCATCGTCGCGACGATCATCCTCCAGGAGATGACGGCCCGGCTCGGCCTGGGCACCCGGCGCGGCCTCGGCGAGGCGATGCGCGAGGTCTTCCACTCCCCGGTGGCCCGCCTGCTCATGGCGGTCCTCGTCGTCGCCGCGATCGGCATCGGCGGGGCCTCCTACGCGGGCGGCGACACCTCGGGCACGGCCCTCGCCGTGACGAACGTCGTCGACGTCGACACGCGCATCGTCGTCGTCGTCCTCATCGCCCTGATCTTCGCCCTGCTGTGGACCGGGAGCTACAAGCTCATCGAGAAGGTGCTGATGGCGATGGTGGCGGTCCTCGTCGTCATCTTCGTCGTCACCGCGGTCATCGTGAGGCCGAACCTCGGCGACCTCCTCGGGGGCATGTTCGTCCCCTCGATCCCGCCGGGCGCGATCCTCACGGCGATCGCGCTCATCGGCACCACCGTGGTGCCCTACAACCTTTTCCTGCAGGCCCAGCTCGTCAAGGAGAACTGGGGCCAGGTCCCGGTCGACCGGGCGATGAAGGAGGCGCGGACCGACACGGCCGTCTCGATCGGCATCGGCGGCCTCATCACGCTCGCCGTCATGGTCACCGCCGTCGGGTCGATGTTCGTGCGCGGCATCGCCGCCGAGGAGGGCACGGACCTCGCCGAGGCGCTGACCCCGCTGCTCGGCGACGCCGCTCCGTGGGTGTTCGCGCTCGGCCTCTTCGCCGCCGGCTTCACCTCGGCGATCGCCGGCCCGCTCGGTGCCGCCTACGCGATCACCGGCGTGCTCGGGCTCTCGAGCGACCTTCGCTCGACACCGGCGCGCATCGTCTGGGTCGCGATCCTCGTCGTCGGCGGGGCCATCGCCCTCACCGGGTTCAACCCGATCCAGATCATCGTCATCGCCCAGGCCGCGAACGGGCTGCTGCTGCCGATCGTCGCGATCTTCCTCATGAGCGTCATGAACAACCGCAAGCTCATGGGCAAGTACCGCAACGGCCCCGTGGCCAACGTGCTGGGCTGGCTCATCGTCGCCGTCGTCGTGTTCCTCGCCGGCTACCAGTTCGCCGACATCTTCGGCCTGCTGCCCCAGTGACCCCGGGCCCGGAAGGGTGTTGACTGGCGCCGTGGTGGACCGACGCGACCCCGTCCGGCAGATCTTCCGGACCTCGTGGCTCACCACGGCGGGCCGCGGGATCGCCGCGGTCGCCGTGGGCGTCGCCGTCATCCTGTGGCCGGGCACGATGATCGACGCCGTCATCCAGCTCTTCTCGATCTTCCTGCTCGTCGACGGGCTGCTCAACGTCCTGGGCGGCATCGGGCTCGGGGTCGACGCCAGGAACCAGGAGCCGGACCGGCCCACGCAGAAGATCCTCACGATCGTGCTCGGCGTCGTCGAGATCGCCGCGGGCATCTTCGGGCTCGTCCGGCCCGGCAACGTCGCCACGCTGATGATCACCGTCATCGGCGTGTGGGCGATCGTCATGGGGCTGTGGGAGCTCATCACGGCCCTCCGCGCCCGCAGGTACGTCCACGGTGTGCGGCCCCTCGTCGTCGCCGGCACGTTCTTCGTGGTCGTGGGGGCGTTCGTGGTCTGGCGCCCCTGGGTCTCCCTCGACGTCGTCGCCTGGACCGTCGCGATCGCCGCGCTCCTCTGGGGGGTCATGCAGATCGTCGTCGCCCTCTCCGTGCGGCGCTGGATCAGGAACATCGACGACCGCCTCGAGGTGGACCGCGAGCCGCCCCGCATGCTCGGGGGCTGACGGGATCGAGCGCTCCGTCACAACCGGCATAACGGGACCTGGCGCGCTGTTGCACGGCGGGTGACCACCCCCGGTCACGCGGCCCCGACCGCAGGCGCGTCACGAGCGCGCCGCGGGTCCCGGCCGTCCCGACTCCCGGAGCACCAGTCGATGCCGAGTACCGCACGCCGCAACCTCGCCCTCTTCACGCTCGCCCTGGGGGGCTTCGGCATCGGGACGACCGAGTTCGTCACCATGGGCCTGCTCCCGCAGATCGCCGAGGAGCTCGTCCCCGGGTTCGGGTCCGACCCGACGGGCGGGATCGCGCAGGCCGGCTGGTTCGTCACGGCCTACGCGCTGGGCGTCGTGGTGGGCGCCCCGGTCACGGCGGTGATCACGGCACGCCTCTCGCAGCGCCGTCTCGTGCTCATCCTCGCGGCCGCGCTCGCCCTGGCGAACCTGGCCAGCGCCCTCATGCCGGACTTCGCCCTCACCGCGCTCGCCCGGTTCGTCGCGGGCCTCCCGCACGGCGCGTACTTCGGCGTGGCCTCGTTGCTCGCCGCGCGCCTCATGGGGCCGGGCCGCCAGGGTGCGGGCGTCGCCATCGCCCTGTCCGGCCTCACCGTGGCGAACGTCGTGGGCGTCCCGCTGGGGACCTGGCTGGGCCAGGAGGCCGGTTGGCGCTGGGCCTACGCGGCCGTCGCCGCCATCTTCGTGGTCACCCTCGTGCTCGCGCTGCGCACGATCCCGGCCGTCCCCGGCAATCCCGACCGCCACCCGATGAAGGAGCTCTCCGCGTTCCGCAACCCGCGGCTGTGGCTCATGCTCGCCGTCGGCGCGATCGGCTTCGGAGGCTTCTTCGCCGTGTACTCCTACATCGCCGAGGTGGCGACGCGGACGGCGGGGCTGTCCGAGCCCGTCGTGCCGTGGGTGCTCGCCACGCTCGGCGTCGGCATGGTGATCGGGAACGTGCTCGGCGGCTGGGCCAGCGACCGGGACCTGGCCCGGACCGTGATCATCGGTTTCACGAGCATGTCGACGGCGATGGCGCTCTACGCCCTCCTCGGCGGCAGCGGGCTGCTGCTGTTCCCGCTCGTGTTCGCCATCGGCATCACCTCCTCCTCGCTCATCCCCTCGATCCAGGCGCGCATCATCGACATCGCCGGGGAGGCAGAGCTGCTCGGCGCCGCGCTCAACCACGCCGCCTTCAACGTGGGCAACTCCCTGGGCGCCTGGCTCGGCGGTCTCGTCATCGCCGGTGGCCTTGGCTACCTCGCGCCCGGCTGGGTCGGCGTCGCGCTCGCCCTCGCCGGTGGCGTCCTCGCGCTGGTGAGCATCCGCCTGGACCGGAGCCGCCCGGGGGCGACCGAGCCGGAGGCGCAGGCCGTCCGGGCCTGACGAGCGCCTGGGCGCCCGGGCGCCCGGGCGCACGGCCTGCTCAGTGCTCGAGGAGGTCGCGCACGTCGTCGGGCGAGAGCGGGGCGGACAGGGCGCCCCCGTCGCCGACCACGCGCGAGACCAGGTCGCGCTTGCGGTCCTGCAGCGCGAGCACCTTCTCCTCGATCGTGCCCGCCGAGACGAGCCGGTAGACGTTGACCCGGCGGTCCTGGCCGATGCGGTGCGTCCGGTCCACGGCCTGGTTCTCCGCCGCCGGGTTCCACCAGGGGTCGAGCAGGTAGACGTAGTCGGCCTCGGTGAGCGTGAGACCGAACCCGCCGGCCTTGAGCGAGATGAGGAAGACAGGGGCCTCGCCGTCGCGGAACGCCTGGACGACTCCCTCGCGGTCGCGCGTGGAGCCGTCGAGGTAGAGGTGCTCGATGCCCGCGTCCGCCAGCCGGCCGCGGACCGCGGACAGGAACGACGTGAACTGGCTGAACACGAGCACCCGGTGCCCCTCGGCGAGGACGGCGCCCAGGTGGTCGAGCAGGGTGTCGATCTTCGTCGACCGCTCGCCGGCGGTGCCGTCGCGGTCGGCCAGCGCGGGGTCCAGGGCCGCGAGCCGGAGCGTCGTCAGCGAGGACAGCACGCTGACCCGGTTGCGCCCGATGTCGTCGAGCAGACCGAGGATCCGCTGGCGCTCGCGCTGGAGGTGGCGGTCGTAGCTGCGGCGGTGCGCGGCCGAGAGCTCGACGTAGACGACCTGCTCCTGCTTGGGCGGCAGGTCCCGCTCGACGAGCTCCTTGGTCCGCCGCAGCACGAACGGGCGCACCCGACGTCGGAGCTCCTCCAGCGGCCCGGGGTCGGTGCCGGCCTCGATGGGGCGGCGGAACGTCGTGGTGAAGACGTCGGCCCTGGGGAGGAGCCCGGGGGTGACGAGGGCGAGGATCGACCACAGGTCGGACACCGAGTTCTCCACCGGCGTGCCCGTCATCGCGAGCCGGCGCGGCGCGCGCAGGCGCGCGACCGCCCGGTGCGTGGCCGTGCGGGGGTTCTTGACGAACTGGGCCTCGTCGAGCACGAGCGCCGCCCACGGGATCGGGGCGAGCTCGTCTGCGTCGAGCCGGACGATCGCGTAGGAGGTGACGACGATGTCGGCGCGCGCGACCACGTCCCGCAGGTCCTCCTCGCGCCGGGCGCCGGTCGCGCGCAGCGCGACGACCGTGAGGTCGGGCGCGAACCGTTCCGCCTCGTGCACCCAGGTGCCGATGACCGAGGTGGGGCACACGACGAGGACGGGTCCGGCGTCGGCCGTGGTGTCACCCGCGTCGCTCGATGTGTCACCCGTGGCGGCCCCCGCCCCGTCCGCGGTCCTGCCGCGCCGGTCGCCGCCCCCTGCCCGCAGCCCGCCGACCTCGCCGCGCTCCTTCCCGCGCTGGACGGTCGCGAGGGTCTGCAGGGTCTTGCCGAGCCCCATGTCGTCCGCGAGGATCCCGCCGGCGCGCGCGTCCCACAGCAGCGAGAGCCACGAGTAGCCCTCCCGCTGGTAGGGCCGCAGGGTCGCGTCCAGGCCGGCGGGCGGCTCCGGGGTGGGACGGCCGGCGATGTCCGCGAGCGCGCGCAGCGAGTCGGTCCACGCGGCGACGTCCTCGTCGAGGAGGTCGAGGTGGGCGAGCTCCTCGAGCTGCTCGGAGCGGTACCGGGAGACCTGGACCGTGCCGGGCGGGGCGTCCGTGAGCGCGCGCGACTCGGTGACGAGACGGCGCAGCGCGGTGAGCTCGGGGGTGTCGAGCGGGAGGTAGGTGCCCGAGGGCAGGACGACGAGGTCGGCCCCGGTGGCGAGTGCCTGCAGGAGGTCGTCGACGGGGACCTCCTCGTCGCCGACGTGGACGCTGACCCGCAGGTCGAGCCAGTCCGTCGACGTGTCGAGGCCCTCGGCGGAGGCCACGCTGACGGTCGCCACCTCGGTGGCACGCCGGAAGTCGGCGGCGTCCCCGACGACCTCGACGGCGATGCCTGCCTCGCGCATCCGCGGCAGCACCCGGTCCACGAGCAGCGCGGTCTCGGCGGGACCCAGGTCGACGACGGCGACCTCCGGCGGGTGCAGCCCGGGCACCATGGCGATCTCTCGCGCCACCGCGGAGAGCAGGCCCGACTCCGTCGCGGCGTCGCGCGGCAGGTCGAGGTCCCCCCCGCGCAGCGGGACGTCGACGTGCCGCTCCCCGCCCACGTACCGGAACCCCAGCTCGGCCCGGCTGCGGTGGGCCGGCCCCATCGTCACGGTGATCAGGACGCCGGGCACGAGGGCGTCGGGCACGTCGACCGAACCGTCCGACGAGCGCACGTCGATCCGCTGGCGCAGTCGGGGCAGGTAGCCGTGGGTGAACCGCACGCGGTCCGCCGCGGGGACGACGACCGACGCGATGGTGAGGTCCCGCAGGTGGGGGTCGACGGGATGGTCGAACGGGGCGAGCACGTAGCTGCCGTCGGGGTCGCGCACCGACACCCCGTGGGCCGGGTCGCCCTCGAGCGTGACGCGGCTCCCCGGGCGGTCGGCCGGCGCGAAGGGGCCGACGAGGGAGGTGTGCCCGCCGTTGAGGTCGAGCTCGACGTAGGGGGTGACGCGGATGCCGTCGCCGGCGGCGGTGAGGTCCACGCCGAGCGCGGCCCCGGGGGCGAGGCGCAGCTGCTCGACGCCGGAGCCCCCGACGAGATCGACGCCCGCCACGTACGCCTGGACCAGCGCGTGCCACCCGTTGCCGTCGAGCTCGTCGAGGTAGACCTCCTCGGCCCGCTGCCACTCGGGACGCGTCCCGTGAGCGGCGGCCTTGAGCAGGGACAGGGCGCGGACGTGGTCGGGCACGTAGTCCTGCGCCGTGTAGCCGGTGGTCACCGAGGCCCAGGACCGGCCGCCGGTGAGCCACCGCCCGGTGCGCCCGCGCACGACCGGACGGAGCCGGAGCCGCGGGACGGCACCCCGCGGCGAGCCGATCGCCAGGCGCTGCGTGCGCAGGCCGGACGAGCGCTGGACCTCGCTGACCTGCAGGCCCAGGGGAGCGAGGTCGGGGGAGGCGGCGTGACCGTCGGCGACGATGGGGTCGAAGATGGACTCCCACCCGCGGCCGTCGGGCGTGCGGCGGGCGCGCTCGCGGAGCTCGATGAGGACGGCGCCGACGTGCTTGCACGAGCTGCCCACGGGGCACGTGCACGACCCGTGCCACACGACGGTCCCCGGGGCGGGGTCCGCGCGCACCACGACCGTGTAGCGGTCCCCGCGGCTGCCGACGACGGGCGCGATGATGACGGTGCCCTCGGGGTTCGTCGTCGGGTCGCCGACGTGGCCGGCACCGGCCAGCCCGCGGGCCCGTTCGAGGGCGGCGGCACCCAGGGCCGCCTCGATCTCGCCGTCGGTCAGCTCCGAGACCCACTCGAGCACGACGTCCTGAGGCACCCCGACACTCTAGGTCGCGGGGCCGACACCCGGGTCACCGCGGCCTCTCCGGTACCGGTGCACGGGGCGACGCCATACTCGTGGTCTGCTCGTGAGCGCCATGGGGAACTCTCCCCATGGCGCCGGGGCGCGGCCCGTGGGACGGTCCGCGCGTGGCGCGGGTCACGTTGAGCTGCGACCAGGTCCGATCGGTGCGGGTCCTGGTCGCGGTACTGCCGGACACCGAGACGATTCCCTCCCCCTTCCGCACGAGACCAGGAGCGAGCTCATGACCACGGAACCCAGCAGCACGGCCGCCGAGCAGCCGCAGGACACCATTCGCCTCGTCTCCGTCGTGGCGGTCGTCCTCACGATGGCGTGGGGCATCGGCTGGATCTGGGTGGGCGGCACCGGTGCCGAGCAGCTCTACCTGTGGATCGGCGCGCCGATCATCGCCCTCATGTGGGTGCTCATCGGCTGGTGGTCGACCCGCAACAACCGCCGCTGACGCGCGCGGCCCGGGTCGCCCCGAGTCGTGACGGGCCGGTGACCTCGACCGTGACGGACCGGCCGTGACGGGCCGGCCGGGGGGCTCCGCGCGACCCGGCGCGGCACCCGAGGGTCAGCGGGTGTAGGCGCCCTGCCACACGGTGTCGAACGGGGTGGCGGCCGACACGCGTGCGCGGATGCCGGTGGTGACCATGTCCTTGGCGACCTGCACGGCGTCGTGGATCTCGGTCCCCCGCGCGAGCTCGGCCGTGATCGCCGCGGCGACCGTGCAGCCGGCGCCGGACACGCGGTGCTCGCCGATCTTCGGCGCGGAGAAGACGTGGACGTCGGTGCCGTCCCACAGCACGTCGACGGCCTCGTCCCCGGGCAGCTCCGCCCCGCCCTTGGCGTAGACGTACTGCGGGCCGTGCGCGCCGATGACCTTGGCCGCCTCGACGAGCTCGTCGACGGTGCCGATCGAGTCGGCGCCGGACAGGATCGTCGACTCGAACACGTTCGGGGTGATGACCGTGGCGAACGGGAGGATCTGCTCGCGCAGCGCGTTGTCGGTGTCGAGCGCCGCGCCCGGCTCCTGCCCCTTGCAGATGAGGACCGGGTCGAGCACGACGTTGTCCCACTCCTGCGCGCCGAGGCCGGCGGCGACGGTGTCGATCGTCGCGGGCGTGCCGAGCATGCCGATCTTCACCGTGCGCAGATCGTGCGCGGAGGTCGCGGCCTCCATCTGGTCGGCGATGACCTGGGGCTCGACCGGGACGAACCGGTGGCCCCAGCCGTTGTTCGGGTCGAAGCTGACGATGCAGGTCAGGGTCCCGACGCCGTAGACGCCGAGCTGCTGGAACGTCTTGAGGTCGACCTGGATGCCGGCGCCGCCGGTCGCCTCGGAGCCGGCGACGACGTATGCGAGGGGGACAGACACGTGGGGAAACCCTCCGGGACGGTGAGTACCGGCACCGGTCGGTGCCGTGCTTGGCAGCCGAGAATACGCCGCACCGGGCCTTCCGTCATCGCCCACCGCGCGCGGACCACGATCCGGGATGCTGATGCCGCGGCAGGGACGGACGACGGCGGCAGAGGCGGACACGGACGACGGCGGGGGCGCGGTCGGGTGTGACCGCGCCCCCGCCGTCGTCGGGGTCCTGCCGGGCGTCAGGCCCGGATCTGGGACCGGTCGAAGGTGTACGGGTCCTGACCCACGCGCCCCTCGCCGTCCATGCGGTCGAGCACGGCCATCTCGTCGGCGCTCAGCTCGAACCGGAACAGGTCGAGGTTCGCCTCGATGCGCGCCGGGTTGACGGACTTCGGGATGACGATGTGGCCGTGCTGGACGTGCCACCGGAGCACGACCTGGCCGGGGGTGACGCCGTGGGCGTCCGCGAGCTCGGCGACCTCCTCGGACTGCAGGTCGGCGCCCTGGCCGAGCGGCGAGTAGGCCTCGACGGCGATGCCGGCCGACCGGGTGGCCTCGAGCGTGGCGTGCTGCTGGTAGGTCGGGTGGACCTCGATCTGGTTGACGTCGGGCAGGACCCCGGTCTCCTCGGCGAGCCGCTCGAGGTGCTCGGGCAGGAAGTTGGACACGCCGATGGATCGGACGGCTCCGCTCGAGAGGATCTCCGCGAGGGCCCGCCAGGTCTCGACGTAGAGGTCCTTGCTCGGGACCGGCCAGTGGATGAGGTAGAGGTCGATGACGTCGACGCCCAGGCGCTGGAGGCTGTCGTCGAAGGCGCGCAGCGCGGAGTCCCGCCCCTGCTCGCCGTTGCGCAGCTTGGTGGTGACGAAGATGTCGTCGCGTGCGAGCCCGGAGCCGCGCAGCGCCGCCCCGACGCCGGCCTCGTTGTTGTAGGCGGCGGCCGTGTCGATGTGCCGGTAGCCGTACCCGAGCGCGTGCTCGACGGCGGACTGGGTCTCCTCCGGCGGGATCTGGAACGTGCCGAACCCGACCTGCGGGATGGTCACGCCGGAGGCCAGTGTGACGTGGTGGTCGTCAGCAGGTGTCATGCGACAAGTGTGACGGGCCCGGCGCGTCGACGGCGACCTGGGACCACCTCTCGGGACGATCCCGGTGCCTCGCTACCGGGGATCGTCCGGTCCGCTACCGGGGATCGTCCGGTCCGGGCGCCGCAGTCCCGGCGTCGTCGGGTCGCGCCGGACCGGTGGTCCCCGTCCGTCGTGGCGGCGCCTGGCCGCCGGCCTGCGCGTCCGGGCGAGGCTGCTGCCCGGCCGGTCCGGGCGCCGCGGGCCGGTCGTCCGGGCCGCCCGACCGCGGTGCCTGGCGGACGGGCCGCGTGTCGGTCGGGGCGGGGGAGCGGCCGCCGCCGGCCGCGCGCCGCCCGCCGCCGGCCGCGCGCTCGCCGCTGCCGCCCTCGCGCTCGCCGTCGGGGGCCCAGGCCGTCGCACCGTCGGAGGTCGCGGCCCGGGTCGCTCCCGGGACGGCCGGCGTCGTCGGGGTGAGCGGGTGCCCGCCGGAGCCGGAGCCGGAGCCGGCACGGGCGCGCCGCAGCTCGCCGACGGTGATCTCGTCGGACTTGGACCGCACCCGGTCCCCGGCGCCACCGTTGGCCTCCTCGCGCCGGGCGTTGCGCCCGCGCCGCTCCGCCCGGAGCCTCTCGGAGGCGTCGAGCTCGGTCTGGGTGCCGGTGACCTTCTTGTCCCCGGACTGCAGGAACACGGCGAACACCTTGGTGCGCGGGTCGGAGTCGATGAGGACGGCCTTGGCGAACAGGGTGAGCGGGACGGCGAGGATCGAGCCGAGCGGGCCCACGATCGAGGTCCAGAAGACCAGCGAGAGGAACGTGACCGCGGAGTTGAGCCCGACGGCGTCGCCCGTCACCTTCGGCTGGATGAACGTCTGGAAGCCGTTGTTGATGACGGTGTAGATGACGATGATCCAGATCATCGTGCTCACCCCGCCGTCGAGGAGCCCGACGAGGGCCGGCGGGATCAGGCCGATGAAGAACCCGATGTTGGGGATGTAGTTGGTGACGAACGCGAACAGCGCGAACGTCCAGGCCAGCGGCACGTCCATGACGGTCAGCGCGATGCCGTCGCCGATCGCGACGATCGCGCCGAAAACCGTGGAGACGATCCAGTACTTGCGCACCTGCGAGGAGAAGCCGGTCAGGGCGTCGGTGAGGTAGGGGGCCGCCTCCCGCAGGGACTCGGTGCGACCGCGGACGTTGATCGTGTCGAACGCCATGAACGCCGTGACGACGACGAACAGCACCGCCTGCGAGGTGCCGGAGGTGAGCATGTTGGCGGCGCCGCTGACCACGCCGAGGATCTGGTTGAAGTCGATGCCGGAGAGGTACTGCTCGAAGTTCGAGACGTCCAGGCCGAGGCTCGTCAGCCAGGCGAAGGAGTCCTCGTACATCTGCTGGTACGTCTCGCGGTACTCCTGCCGAGCCAGCAGCTGGCCCGTCTCCGCCACCCCGTAGGCGATGCCACCGATGATCGAGAGCAGGATGAGGTAGATCGCCAGGAGCATGATCAGCGTCGCCAGCCACCCGGGCAGGTGGAGGTACTTGCGCAGCCACACGATCAGCGGGCGCGCGGTGACGATCATCGTCAGGCCGAAGAACGCCGGCGCGATGATCGAGCTGATCGTCTGGACACCGGCCATCGCGATGACCGTGACGGCGGCGACGCCGAGCATCACCAGCCCTACGGGGAAGGACCGGCGGTGGTCGCTCATGTCGCTGGTGCTCATCGATCCTCCACGGATGCACTCGCCCGTCGCCGCGGTGGTCGGCGGGCGAGGCACATCCTGCCAGGCCGGGGCGGCGGTCGTGCCGCCGGGCGGGGGGCAGGGTGCGGCGGTAGCGTGCGGGGATGACTGACTCCGGTCTCGACGCCGCGCTCCGGAAGATGGCCGACGCCGGCACCTCCGCCACCGCCCGTCGTGTCTTCGCCGCCCACTACGAGGATCTCGGGCGGGGGGCGTCGGGCACGGTGCCCGAGTCGACGCTCAGCCCGCTCGACGACGTCCCGCGCCTCGCGGACGTCGAGGTCGACGAGGAGGCGGCCGACGCCGCGCTGCGGGCCACCGCGCTCGTGCGGCTCAACGGGGGGCTCGGCACGTCGATGGGGATGACGGGGCCGAAGTCGCTGCTGCCGGTCCGGGACGGGCGCTCGTTCCTCGACCTCGTGATCGAGCAGGTCCGCAGCGCCCGAGCCTCCTCCGGCGCCACGCTCCCGCTCATCCTCATGCAGTCCTTCCGGACCCAGGAGCCGACGCGCGAGGCGCTCGCCGCCCATCCGGACGTCGCCGTCGAGGGGCTCCCGGCCGACTTCGTGCAGAACCGGGTGCCGCGCCTGCGGGAGGACGACCTCGCGCCCGTCGAGTGGCCGGAGGACCCGGACCTGGAGTGGGCGCCACCCGGCCACGGCGACCTCTACACCGTGCTGCACGACGTCGGGCTGCCACGCACGCTCCTCGACGCCGGGTACCGCTACCTGTCGGTGTCCAACATCGACAACCTCGGGGCGACGCCGGACGGCCGCCTCGCGGGCTGGTTCGCCGCGAGCGGCGCCCCGTTCGCCATGGAGGTGTGCCGCCGCACGCGGGCCGACCGCAAGGGCGGGCACCTGGCCGTCCGTACCGACGACGACCGGCTGGTCCTGCGCGAGATCGCCCAGACCGACGAGGAGGACCTGGCGGCCTTCCGCGACGTCGACCGGCACCGGTACTTCAACACGAACTCGCTGTGGTTCGACCTCGAGGCGCTCGACGCGGCGCTCACCGAGCGCGACGGCGTGCTCGCCCTGCCGCTCATCCGCAACGTCAAGTCCGTCGACCCGGCCGACAAGACCTCGACCCGGGTCGTCCAGGTCGAGACCGCGATGGGTGCCGCGATCGAGCTGTTCGACGGCGCCGTCGCCCTGGAGGTGGGCCGCGACCGCTTCCTGCCGGTGAAGACGACCGACGACCTGCTGCTGGTGCGCTCCGACGCCTACGACCTCGACGACGACGCACGGCTGGTCGCCCGCGCCGACCCGGCTCCCGACATCGACCTCGACCGCGACGTCTACGCGCTCGTCGCCGCGCTCGAGGAGCGGTTCCCGGCCGGCCCGCCGTCGCTGCGCGGCGCCCGGTCCTTCGCCGTCGAGGGGGACGTGACGTTCGGTGCGGACGTCGTCGTCACCGGCGACGTCGTGGTGCGCGCCGACGACGTCGACGGCCGCGTGGTCGACGGAACGCGGCTCGGCGAGGTGTAGCCGCCCCACGTCGGCAGGGGTCCCGGTCCTCAGGACGCACGAAAGGGCCGGTGGCGGTCTGTCGACCGCCACCGGCCCCGGTGATCTCACCACTCCCCCCGGGGTGATGGATCCCCTTCTTCGTGAGAGCCGTGGGTCCGTGTACCAAGCGTCCCTGTGGCTCTCATCCCCCGTCCCCTGCGGGGCGGCCCACCCGCCCTACGCAGCGACGATGCGACGCTCCTTCCGGATCGCCCGACGCTCCGACGGCGTCGTGCCGCCGAAGATGCCGAAGGGCTGATTCGTCCGGAGCGAGAACTCGAGGCACGTCTGCGCCACCGGGCAGCTCGCGCAGACGGCCTTGGCCCGGGCCACCTGTGCGTCCACGGCCTTGCCCTGACCCTCGGGGAAGAAGTCGTCGGTGGGCAGGTCGGTGCACGCGCCCTGAACGCGCCAGTTCGGGTCGGTGTCCTCCGGGAAGCTGTTCATGTGTAGACCACACCGGGCGAACCTGGACGGACCCTGGGAATGGCCGCACAATCGTCTGCGAATCCTCGGCGGCGACGGTCCGCGGTCCGTCCACGCGCCTCCCACCACGCTCGCGGCGGCGCCGACCGCGCTAGGTTTCCGGTGGCCGGAGCACCCCGGCCCGTCGTACGCCCACCGTCGAGGAGAACCCATGTCGAACGCCAAGCTCGTCGCCAAGGTCGCGGAGGTGCTCGGGTACGCGCCCGAGGACGCCGTGCCCATGCTCCCCAGGGACGGTCAGAACTGGGTCGCGCAGAGCATGGACAAGGGGCCGAAGAAGTTCTCCGTGGGCTCGCTGGTCGCGGACGCGGTCATCAAGACCGAGGTCCGGCCCGGGGGGCACGTCCTGGGCATGCCGTTCCCGCCCGAGGGGCCGGTGGTGTGGGCGCTGACGCCGACGGCGGCGGTCTGCATCGTCGCGCGGGCCGGGTTCGGCAGGTGGATCCCGGAGCGGGTCTTCGCGTCGTTCGACTACTCCGCCCTCGACCGGATCTGGCACGAGCAGGCCGGCCGCTCGTTCTACGCCGTCCACGTGACGATGCGCGACGGCAACCACTGGGAGTTCACCGTCGCCAAGAAGGAGCTGCCGGCCTACCAGGCCATCGAGCAGCAGATCCTCGGCCGGATCCAGCGCGCCGGTGGCGGGCAGGCGCAGCCGCAGGGCGGCCGGCAGGGGGAGCCTGGTCAGTGGCAGCCGGGGGCGCCGCAGGGTCAGCCGGGCCAGTGGCAGCCGGGGGCGCCGCAGGGCCAGCCGGGCCTCTAGCGGTCAGAGCGGCGTGACCGCGGCGTAGGCGTCCTCGAGCTGGGCGAGGCGGCGGGCGTAGTGCGCGGTGCGGGCCGGGACCGGCTCGCACCGCTCGCCGAGCGGCCCCACGGCGCGGTCGACGTCGGGCGCGAGCTCCCGGAGCGCGAGGAGCGCCGTCCCGCGCATGGTCGTGCGCTTGTAGGTCACGGGGGTCACGGGAGCGCCGAGGACGTCGGCGAGGAGCTGGGCGAAGCCGGGCACCCCACCGATCACTCCGCCGCTCACGCGAATCTCCGACGGCATGCCGGCCACCTCGCGCAGCTGCTTCGCGACGCGCGCGTAGCTCAGCGCGACGCCCTCGAGCAGCCCGCGCGCGAGGTCCGTCGGCGTGTGCGCCGCCGAGATGCCGAGCACGGTGCCGAGCGCGCCCGCCGACCAGCCGGTCGACCGCTCGCCCGACAGGAAGGGCAGTACCAGCGGGGTCGAGGACACCGGCTCGGGCCCGAGCACGTCGTCGAGGTCGTCGTCGACCCGGATGTTCTCGCGCAGCCAGGTCACGGCGCTACCCACGTCGCTGAGCGCACCGCCGAGCAGGGAGTGCCCGTCGTCGACCCGGTAGCCCCACAGGCCCGGGGGGAGCGTCGCGGGGATCGTCTCGACGAGCAGTCGCATCGCGCCGGTCGTGGAGGCCGAGAGGACGGCCGTCGAGCTGCCCGTGCCGCCGGCGCCGAGGCTGGAGCCGAGACCGTCAGGGATGCCGGGGAACCACTGCGCGTCGGCCAGCGCGGGCCAGGTCCGGGCGACCGACGACGCGGCCCCGGGCGTGGGGGTGATCGCCACGGCCGGGTCCTGGACGGGGGAGAGCTGGGCGCGCCGGATCCCCGACAGCCGCAGCAGCTGCGTGTCCCACTCGCCGGTGCGCCGGTTGAGCAGCCCCGTCCACGAGGCCGCCGGTGTGCTCGCGACGGCGACGCCGAGCAGCCGCAGGTGGACGTACTCGGGCAGCGACATCCACCGGTCGACGGCGGCGAACAGCTCCGGCTCGGTGTCCCGCAGCCAGCGCAGGCGCGGCGCGAGGTAGCTCGTGTGCAGGCGCGTGCCGGTGCGCTGCTGGAGCTCGGACTCGCCCAGCTTGGTGCGCAGCTCGGCGACCCGGGGCGCGCAGCGGGAGTCGGCGTACGTGTAGCACGGCGTGACGGCCTTGCCGGTGGCGTCGACACCGACGAGCGACGCGGCGAACGAGTCCAGACCGACGCCCGCGATCCCACCCTCGGGGACGGCGTCGGTGACCGCGCCCACGACCTCGGAGACCTCGGCGACCACCTGGTCGGCGTCGATCGTCGAGGTGCCGTCGACGTCGGTCGTGAAGGTGTGCGACACCTTCTGTCGTGCGTCGCGCAGCGGGCGGCCCGCCGCGTCGTACAGCCCTGCCCGGCTGGCCGTCGACCCGATGTCGACCGAGAGGACGAGCGGGCGGTCGGCGTCGGCCAGCGTGGTGCGGAAGGCGTCGGACATGGGTCTCCCTGACGTGGGTCTCCCGGGCGTGGGTCTCCCGGGCGCGGGGGCGATGCCGCCACCGTAGTCGCCCCCGGCGCGCGTCGTGCCGGTGCCCGTCCTCCGGTCGGTCCGTCTCCGGCCGGCCGGCAGCGGCCACGTCCGGCGGTCACGGCCGGTGGTGGTGGCGCGGCTAGCCTCGTCGGTATGGACGACGAGCCCCGCGAGACGGTCCCCGGCGCACTCTTCGAGCGGATGTGGCCCGAGCCCGCCACGGTGACGGCCGACGACCTCGCGGCGACCTACCTCGAGCCCGGGGTGCGGTCGAACATGGTGACGTCGATCGACGGGTCGCTGACCATGGACGGCCGGGCGGGCGGTCTGTCCGACCCCGTCGACCAGGCCCACCTGCACCTGGCCCGCAGCGCCGCCGACGTCCTGCTCGTCGGGGCGGGCACCGTCCGCACCGAGGGGTACGGCCCGGTGCGCACCGACGAGGTCGGCGTCGCACGACGCCGGGCTGCCGGCCAGAGCGACCACCCCCGTCTCGCGGTCGTGTCGACGAGCCTCGACCTCGACCCGAGCTCCGCCATGCTCCGCGAGGCGCCCGAACGGCCCCTCGTCCTCACGGTCACCGGCGCCGAGCCGGAGGGCGTGGCGGCGCTCGAGGAGGCTGCCGAGGTCGTGCTGCTGCCGCCGGGCGAGGGAGGCGGCGTCCACGGCCGCGCCGTCGTCGACGCCCTGCGCGAGCGGGGGCACACGCGGATCCTCACCGAGGGCGGGCCCACCCTGCTGGGGGCCCTCGTCGCGGCGGACGCCCTGGACGAGATGCTCGTCAGCTACGCACCGGTCGTCGCCGGCGGCACGGGGCGGCGGATGGTGCTCGGCGCGCCCGAGGCCACGCGCGGCGCTGAGCTGGTCTCGCTGCTGCGGTCCGACTCGTTGCTCGTGGCCCGCTACCGGCTGCGGTAGCCGGGCCGGCCGGCGCCGGGCCTACGCGAGCGACCAGTCGACGTCGAGCATCTCGGCGGACAGCTCCCAGTGCCGGCGGACGATCGCGGGGTCCTTCGCCGCTCGGTTGAGGAGGCCGGGCCGGCGCCGGTCGTTGTAGTAGCGGCCCGAGCGCCAGGTGGTGCCCGGCGTGCCGTCGACGAAGTGCGCCAGCGTCGCGCCACCGCGCTCGGGCCGGGTGAGCAGCGGCCGGAGCGCACCGTGGTACATCCGGCGCATGTAGCCCACGGTCTCGGCGCCGAAGCTCGTCGCGACGACTCCGGGGTGGAAGGCGACCGACGAGATCCCTTGGCGGTGAAGTGCGGCGTGCAGCCCCCGCGTGAACAAGATGTTGGCGAGCTTCGCGTTGCCGTACGCGCGGTCGGCACGGAAGTCGGCCGTGCTCTCGAGGTCGTCGAGGTCGAGGCGGGCGTAGACGACGTTCGCGACACTGGCGGTCGCCACCACGCTCGCGCTGCTCGCGACCAGCTTCGTCCGCAGCAGGTTCGTCAGCAGGTACGGGGCGAGGTGGTTGACCTGGAACGTCTTCTCGAACCCGTCGGCGGTCCGGACGGGCCCGTCGAAGAAGCCGCCCGCGTTGTTGGCGAGCACGTCGATCCGGTCGAGGCTGCGGTCGAGGTCCTCGGCCAGGGCGCGGACCTCGTCGAGGCTGGTGAAGTTGGCGACGTGGTGCTCGGCGCCGACGCGCTCGGCCACGGCACAGGTCTTCTCGGGGGAGCGGCCCACGACGACGAGCCGCACGGAGTCTCCGGCGAGCCGTTCCGCGGCGGCCGCGCCGATCCCGTCGCTGGCGCCGGTGAGGACGATGGTGCGCATGGGGACCCTCCGGGGCCGGCTGGTCAGTCGGACGGCGCGGTCGTCGCGTACGTCGCCGTCTCCTCGTCCGCGAGGGACGGCGGCGTGCCGAGGTCGGGGTGGACGCCCACCTTGTCGGCGTAGAAGGCGCGGATCACGTCCATGTCGGCACGGACGTCGCCGGTGAGGCGAAGCCTGGGGCCGAGCCCGGTGGTGCGGGTGACCGAGTCGAGGAAGCCGAGGATGACCGGCAGGTCGGCCGCGCGCGCGATCCGGTAGAAGCCGGACTTCCAGTGCTCCCGGCGTCCGCGCGTGCCCTCCGGGGTGATGACGAGGTGGAACGCCTCGCCGCGAGCGGAGCGGGCCACCAGATCCGCCACCAGGCCCTCCGGGTTGCCCCGGTCCACGGGGATCCCGCCGAGCGCACGGAAGAACGGGCCCGCCACGCCGTCGAAATACTCCTTCTTCATCAGCACCTTCGGCGTGAGATCGCGCGACCACGCGATGCCGAGCATGAGGACGAAGTCCAGCTGGGCCGTGTGCGGCGCCCCGATGAAGATCGCCCGTGGCTCGGTGACGTCGGTGGCCACGAGGCGGTACCGCGCGGCGGCGAGCAGAGCCTTGCCGAGGGCGCGACGCAGGGGGCGGAGGGAGGGCACGTCCACACGCTATCCGCTGGGTCGTGGCCGCGCCCGGTGGTCGGGGCAGTAGGTTCGGGTCATGAGCGACACCGGCTACGGGGACTTCGAGTTCGAGCGCAAGTTCGTCTGCGCGGGCCTCCCGCAGATCGTGGCCGCCGAGGCGGACCCGGTGCTCATCGTCCAGGCCTACCTGCTCGCCGACGAGGGGTACGCGGTGCGGGTGCGCGTCCAGGGGCCGGGCGCCGGCTTGCACCCCGCCGACCTCGACGGGACCGAGGAGGTGCTCGACGAGCTGGCGCCGCGCGTGGAGTTCGCCGCGCTCACCGCCAAGGGACCGCACGTGGGCGGCACGCGCTACGAGGCGGAGCGCGAGCTGGACCCGGGCGTCGCCGTCGAGCTCGTCCGACGCGGGCGGCACCACGTGGTCAAGCTCCGGCACTCGGTCTGGCTCGGTGACGACGGCTGGGTGATCGACGAGTTCGCCGGCGCCAACGCGCCGCTGGTCGTCGCCGAGTGCGAGCGCGGCGGCCCCGTCGTCGACCTGGTGGTGCCCGACTTCTGCGTGACCGAGGTGACCGAGGACCCGAGGTTCGGCAACGAGCACCTGGCGGTCGAGCCGTACGGCACGTGGCGGGCGGCCTTCGAGCGCGAGCTCGCCGTCACCGGCCCCGCCTTCTCCCAGGAGTTCGGCCGGAACCGGCTGCCCAGCCAGGGGTGATCCGGGCCGGTCCCGCCCGGCCCCGACGCCCCCGTCCGTCCCGCTACGGCCGGACCATCACCTTGATCTCGCGGCGCTCGTCCATCGCGGCGTAGGCCTCGGCCACCCGGTCGAGCGGCTCGGTCGCGGTGAAGACGGCTCCGGGCTCGATGCGCCCGGCCCGCACGTCCGCCAGCAGCTCGGGGACGTAGGCGCGGGCGGGCGCGACGCCCCCGGCGAGTGCCACGTTGCGGCTGAACAGGGAGCGTGGCCGGATCCCGCGGGTGACGCCGTGGGGCACGCCGACGTACCCGACCGTGCCGCCCGGCCGTGCGCACGCGATGGCCTGGTCCATGGACTCGTCGGTCCCGACGGCCTCGAGCACGACGTCGGCGCCCGGCACGCCGAGCAGGTCGGTGAGCTCGTGGACGGCGTCGTCGCCGCGCGTGGTGAGGATGTCGGTCGCGCCGAACCGCCGCGCGAGCTCCTGGCGGTCGGGGTAGCGGGAGAACGCGACGACCCGGGACGCGCCGAGGTAGGCCGCCGCGAGGACGGCCGACAGCCCCACGGCGCCGTCGCCCACCACGGCGACCGTCGCACCCTCGCGCAGGCCGGCCGAGCGGGCGGCGTGCAGGCCCGTCGCCATGACGTCGGACAGCGTGAGGAGGTGGGCGAGGAGGTGATCGTCGACGTCGGCGGCGTCCAGGCCGGCGGCCACCAGGGTGCCGTCGGCGAGCGGGACGCGCACGGCCTCGGCCTGGAGGTGGCCGGTGGGCAGCCCGTCGCCGTCCTCGGCGCCCCAGAACCCGCCCCTCTCGCACGAGGTCTGGATGCCGTGGCGGCAGGCGAAGCACACGCCGCACGAGTACGCGAAGGGCACGACGACGAGATCGCCGGCGCGCACGGTGCGCACCTCGGCGCCGACCTCGTCGACGATGCCGACCGCCTCGTGGCCGATGGTGCGCGGCGCCTTCACGGGGACGACACCCCGGTAGTGCCACAGGTCGGAGCCGCAGACGCACGCCGCGGCGATGCGGACCACCGCGTCCGTCGGGGCCAGCAGGGCGGGGTCGGGTCGCTCCTCGACCCGGACGTCGTGGGCGGCGGCAAGGACGGTGGCTCGCATGAGCCCAGCGTCCCACCGGAGGGCGCGGCCGCGCGAGCGCGGTCAGGCGCCCCCGAGCTCGGTGGAGTCGTCCATCCGCCACATCGGCGGGGCGTCGATGTGCTCGCCGTGCGTCTCCCACGTGCGCCACCACGTGTCCGCGTGCGCCGGGACGTGGCCGGCCGGCAGCACCTCGAGCAGGTCGCGGACCTCGTTCTTCACCTCGGTGAGCTCGTCGACGAGGGCGGTGCGGGGCTCGCTCGCCGGCCCGCGGTGGAGCAGGCGGCGCAGCTCGGCGCGCAGGTCGGTCCGCTGCGCGGGGTGACGCCCGCCCGGGTCCGGCGTGGCCGGTGCGGCCCCGGGAGCCGACGGGCGGGACGTCGCCGGTCCCGCGCCCGGCCGTGCCGGCGGTCCCGCCGCGGTGCCGGGGCGGGCCAGGCCGGCGAGCCCGGAGGCGCCGTCGGACTGCTGGACGCGTCCGGAACCGTCCGGGGCGAGCAGCAGCTCCTCGATCTCCCAGGCCCGGCGCCGCGCGCGGATGAGGGCGGAACCGGCGTCCTCGTCGCCCTCGGTGGCCGACAGGTGGGTCTGGGCGGCGCGGATCCACCCGTGGTCGGCCATGAGTGCGGTGAGGCCCCGGTCGACCGTCATGGTGTCGTGGACGTCGACGGTCGCGTGGACGACCTTCGCGCCGGACTTGCGGGCGAAGACGACCTCGTCGCGCAGCTGCTCGTCGGACATGATCGAGGTGCCCGTGCGCATCATCACCGAGACGATGTCGGTGCCCACCCGGGCCTCGCCGGCGTCGGCGCCGGGCGGGTGGCAGACGACGGCCCAGACGTCGGAGACGCCGAGCTTGTCGATGACGACGTCGGCCGGCAGGTTCTCGCGCACGCCGCCGTCGATGTAGTGCTCGCCGGCGATCGGGATGGGCTCGAAGACCGCGGGGATCGCGCACGAGGCCCACACGGCGAGGGTGAGGTCGGTGGCGGTGACCGGCTCGCCGTCGTCGCCGAGCACCGGGACGTCGCCCCGGTCGCGCAGCACGCCGTCCTGGTCGGCGAACCGCAGCTCGCCGGACTGCAGGCCGACCATCGCGATGCGCAGGACGACGCCGGAGGCCCGGACCCGCGCGGGGTCGAAGGTCTCGGCGTCGATGAGGGAGTCGACCACGGGTCCGGGCGTGTACATCGAGCCGGCCTGCGCGGCGCCGCGCAGGATCGAGGCGAGCTCGCCGCCGGCCCGGCCGAGCGCCGGCAGGTTGCCGATCATCTGCACGATCTGGGCGGCGGTCCAGCCGCCGGGCTCCTCGGCGGCGGTCGACCGGCCGGCGCGGGCCTCCGCCGCGGTCTCCGGCACCGTGCCCGCGGGCGTGGTGGTGCGCTGGCCGGTGCCCCGGTTGATGGGGTCGAGGAGCTGGAGGTAGCTGGGCCCACGCTCGCTGAGCGTCTTCCACCACGGCTGGGGCACGAACATCGCATCGGGGGAGTCCATCGCCCGCCACAGCGTGTCGAGGTGGTCGAGCCAGGCGCGCTGCTCGTCCCGCGTCGATCCCTGAGCGATGATCGCCGCCACGATCGCGCCGGCGGAGGCCCCCGCCATCACGCGGGGCGCGATGCCGACCTCGTCGTAGAGGTAGCGGAGCGCGCCGAGGTGGAAGTCGGCGCGGGAGCCGCCTCCCGAGAGGACGAGGCCGGTGGTGCGGTTGCGTCGGCGTCGCGCGCTCGGCACCCATCGTCCGGGCGTCGGGCGGGGACTCATGGCCCCAGGGTAGGTGGCGTGCCCGACCGCGGGGTAGGCGGTCGTCAGGCGGGGGTGGGCGGGCCGATGACGGCATCGACCATCCGGCCGGCCTCGGCGCGGTCCGGCGGGGTGCGGCTGAGGACGCGCAGGACGACCGACCCGACGAGCGCCTCGGCGATCTCGTCGAGCGGCGCGCCGGGGTAGAGGTTGGCGCCCGTGCCGGTCGCGGCTCGCAGGCGCCCGACCATCGACTCCTCACCGGTCAGGCTCTGGCGGACGCGCAGGCCGATGTCCGCGCTCTCGATGCTCGCGGAGACCAGCGAGCGCAGGATGCCCTCGCCCTCCGGCCGTCCGATCGTGCGGAAGACGACGAGGACCCAGTCCGTGAGGTCCCGGCGCAGGTCGCCGGTGTCCGGCGCGGTCACGCTCTCGGGCAGAAGCATGCCCTCGACGAGGCACTCGGCCACCAGGTCGGCCTTCGAGCGCCACCACCGGTAGATCGTCTGCTTGCCCACCCCGGCCTCGGCCGCGATCCCGGCGATCGTCATGGCGTCGTAGCCCTGCTCGCCGAACAGCCGCGCCGTGGCCTGGAGGATCGCCAGCCGGGCCGTCTCGGAGCGCACGGGCCCGCTGCGGGTCGAGGTCATGTCGTCGGGGGTCCTTTCGTGCGTGTTCCGGCCGTCACCATAGGCGGCCGAGCGTTGACGAGACGAAACGTCTCGTCTTAGCCTAGCCGAGGTCGCCCGCGTGCAGCGGGCTTTCGCATGTCGACACGGAGGAGCAGGGCGCACATGGCCGGATGGCTGTACGGGGTAGGGACGTTCGCCGCACGGCACGCCAAGGCGGTGCTCGGCGCCTGGCTGGCCGTGCTCGTGCTCGCCGGAGGGGCGTTCGCCGCCTTCGCCGGCACCCTCACCGGCTCCTTCGACATCCCCGACACCGCGTCGTCCGAGGTGATCGCCGAGCTCGAGGAGGAGCTGCCCGACCAGAGCGGCGCGACCGGGACGGTCGTCCTCCGCTCCGAGGACGGCTCCTTCACCGACGAGCAGATCGCGGCCGTCGCCGACCTCGGCGCCGACATCGAGGAGCAGGACGACGTCGCCGCCGTCGTCGACCCGTTCGTCACCCAGGGCGAGCTCGAGGGGCAGGCGGCCGAGCTCGAGACCGGCGCCACGGACCTCGAGACGGGACAGGCCGAGCTGGACGCCGGTGCGGCCGAGCTCGAGGAGGGGCAGGCGCTCCTGGACGAGGGCCGCGCCGCCCTGGACCAGGAGCAGGCGAGCCTCGACGAGGCGCGCGAGCAGGCCGAGGCGGCCGGCGCACCGACCGAGGAGATCGAGGCGGGCCAGGCCGAGATCGACGCCGGTCGCGCCGAGCTGGACGCCGAGCAGGAGCGGATCGACGAGGGCCGGGCCGAGCTCGAGTCCGGCCAGGCCGAGCTCGACGCCGGCCGCACCGAGCTCGAGCTGGGCACCGAGCTCCTCCAGCACGCCGAGGGCATCGGCGTCGTCTCGGACGACGCCTCCACCGCGCGCCTGACCGTGTCCTTCACCGAGCCGATGCTCGAGCTCGACGACGCCTCCCGCGAGGCGGTGGTCGACGTGGTCGAGGCCGCCGAGATCGAGGGCGTGGAGATCGTCCCGGCCTCCGACCTGTCGATGACCGTCCCCGAGGTCCTCGGCGTCGGCGAGGTGATCGGCGTCGTCATCGCCGCGATCGTGCTCGTCGTGGTGCTGGCCTCCGCGCTGGCCGCCGCCTTCCCCATCGTCACCGCGATCACCGGGGTCGGGATCGGCTCCCTCACCACCCTCGCCTTCTCCGGCGTCATCCAGATGTCGTCGGTGACGCCGGTCTTCGGCGTGATGCTCGGCCTCGCGGTCGGCATCGACTACGCGCTGTTCCTCATCAACCGGCACCGCACCCAGCTGCTCGAGGGCACCGAGGTGCGCCGGTCCATCGCGCTCGCGACCGGCACCGCCGGCACCGCGGTCGTCTTCGCCGGGTCGACGGTCGTGCTCGCGCTGCTCGCCCTCAACGTCGTCGGGATCCCGTTCCTCGGCGTCATGGGCACCGCCGGCGCGGTGAGCATCGTCGTCGCCGTGCTGCTCGCCGTCACCGCGACGCCGGCGCTCCTCTCGCTGGCCGGCACCCGCATGCTCGGCCGCAAGGGTCGCGAGCGCCGCGAGGCGGCGCTCGCGGCGGCGGCCGACACCGCGGCCGGCGCCTCCCCGGCCTCGACCACGCCCGGGCAGGAGCCCGCGCGCCCGATGTCGACGGGCTCCGCGATCGCGCGGGTGCTGGTCGGAGTCGTCGCGCTGCTCGTCGTCGCGATCCCGGCGCTCGACATGCGCCTCGGCCTGCCCACCGGCGAGAACGAGCCGCAGGAGTCCGACGCCTACCGCGCGCACCAGATCGTCTCCGAGGAGTTCGGCGAGGGGGCGAACGGGCCGCTGCTCGTCACCGCGGACCTGCCGGGCGACCTGGACGAGACCGAGCTGCTCCAGGCGCAGCTCGAGGTCGTGCGCGAGATCGCGGACCAGGAGGCGGTCGTCGCCGTCGCACCGATCGCGGTCTCCGAGGACGGCACGCTCGCCTCGTTCCAGGTCCTGCCGGAGGAGGACCCCAACGGCGAGTCGACGGCCGACCTCGTCCACGACCTGCGCTCCCTGCCGCCCGTGAACGGCGAGTACGAGCTCGGCGTCGCCGGGCAGTCCGCCATCAACATCGACATCTCCGAGGGCCTGTCCGACGCGCTGCCGGTCTACCTCGCCGTCGTCGTCGGGCTGTCGTTCCTCATCATGGTCACCGTCTTCCGGTCGATCCTCGTGCCGCTCGTGGCCACGGCCGGGTTCGTCCTGTCGCTGTTCGCCACCTACGGCGTGGCCACCGCGGTGTTCCAGTGGGGCTGGCTCGCCGAGCTCATCGGCGTCCACTCGACGGGGCCGATCCTCAGCTTCCTGCCGGTGATAGTGGTCGGCGTGCTGTTCGGCCTGGCGATGGACTACCAGCTCTTCCTCACCACGGGCATGCGGGAGGCGTACGTCCACGGCGCGTCCGCGCGGGTCGCCGTCGCCGAGGGGTTCCGCGCCGGGCGCCGCGTCGTCACGGCCGCCGCGCTCATCATGATCGCGGTCTTCGCCGGCTTCATCAGCTCGGACTCGGTGATGATCAAGTCCTTCGGCGTGGGGCTCGCGGTCGGCGTCCTGTTCGACGCGTTCGTCGTGCGCATGCTCATCGTCCCCGCGACCCTGCACCTGCTCGGCCGGTCGGCCTGGTGGCTGCCGAGGTGGCTCGACAAGGTCGTCCCGAACGTCGACGTCGAGGGTGCCGCGCTCGTCGAGCAGCAGCCCGCGCCGGCCGGTGGAGGGTCGACCGGCGGCAGGCACGCCGCGGGCGAGCCGGTGCACGAGGAGCAGCCGACGTCGTCGGGCTCCGGGCGGCACACCCGCTGACCGGCGGGCGCCGGGCTACGGCGTCAGCGCGTCCGGGATCTCCGCGCGCAGCCAGGCCCCGACCGCGTCGACGAGGGCGTCCACGGCGCCCGTGACGGAGCCGGGGTCGGCCGCGGCGGTGAGCACCGCGCCCGTCCGCTCGGCGAAGCCGGCCGGCAGCGACCCGCACAGCGCCGGCACGAGGGTGCCGAGCCGCTTCTCGCCGGGGTGGGTGCGGCGGTTGACCGCGAGCACCAGGTCGTGGACCATCGCGAGGAGCTCGGCGACGCGGTGGTTGAGGGCCACGAGGTCGCCCCGGGCCGCGGCGGTGGCGATCTGGGCCGGGAAGCTCGTGATCGTGCCGCGCAGCAACGGCCACCCGTGGGCGACGATCGCCGCGCGCAGCTCCTCGGGGTAGTCCGCCTGGGCCCGGCCCCGGAGGCGAGTGACGTGGCCGGCCGGGTCGGCCACCGGCAGCCAGTGCCGCACCGTGTGCCAGTGCGCCGTGGAGTAGCCGACGGACGGCTCGTGGCGCGTGAGGACGGCGTCGAGCCGGTCGGCGACCCAGGCCGTGTCCCAGTACATGACGTCGAGGTCCAGCCCGGAGGCGTGGGTCCACATGTCGGTGGTGTCCCAGTACCGCTGGTCGAGGTCGAGCCGTCGCGCGCCGCCCAGCGCGTCGACGACGGCGGCCCGGGTGGGCACGGGCGGGGGTGCGCCGTCGGACAGGACGTAGAGGTCGACGTCGGAACGGGCGTCCTCCTGGCCCGTGGCCAGCGAGCCGCCCGCGGCGACCCCGACCACCCCCGGCAGCGCCGCGTACGCCCGCGCGGCGGCGAGGACGAGCCGGGTGGTGGGGCCCAGGCCGTCGTCGGTCGGGCCGGCGTCTCCGGTGGCCCCGGCGCCGCCCGCGGTCCCGTCCGCCCCGGTCACAGCAGCATCCCCAGCACGCCGCTGCCGAGCGTGAGGCGTTCGATGCGCATCGGCGAGCGCTCCATCCGGTCCTCCAGCCCGGCTCGGTCGGAGGCGCGGGCGAGGTCGATCCCGACGAGCGCCGGGCCGGTCTCCCGGTTGTTCTTCTTCGTGTACTCGAAGTGGATGATGTCCTCGTCCCCGGACAGGGTGTCCTCGAGGAAGCTGCGCAGCGCGCCGGGCTCCTGAGGGAACGTGACGAGGAAGTAGTGGCGCAGACCCTCGTGGATCGCGGAGCGCTCGACGATCTCGGCGTACCTCGAGACGTCGTTGTTCCCGCCCGAGACGAGGCAGACGGCCGGCCCGCCGTCGCCGATCTCGACCACTCCGGAGGAGACCGCGGCCGTCGCGAGGGCGCCGGCGGGCTCGGCGATGATCCCGTCGGTCTGGTACATGGCGAGCATCTCGGTGCACACCGCGCCGGTGGGGACGGAGACCACCTCGTCGACGAGGTCCCGGACGATCTCGAAGGGGACGCGCCCCGCCCGTGCGACCGCGGCGCCGTCGACGAACGCGTCGACCTCGGGCAGCCGCACGGGACCGCCGGCCGCGAGGGCGGCCTGCATCGAGGCGGCGCCCTCGGGCTCGACGCCGACGATCCGCACCCCGGGTACCCGGTTCTTCAGGGCGAGGGCGACGCCGGCGAGCAGACCGCCACCCCCCACGGGCACGACGACGACTCCCGGCTTCTCGCCGTGCTCGGCACTCTGCTCGGCGATCTCGACCCCCACGCTGCCCTGGCCGGCGATCGTCAGCGGGTGGTCGAACGGGTGCACGTAGGTCAGGCCCTGCTCGGCGGCGAGCTCGCGGGCACGCGTGTCGGCGTCCTCGAACGGGCCGTCGACGACGACGGTGGTCACCCAGGGTCCGCCGATCTCGTCGATGCGGGCGCGCTTCTGACGGGGCGTCGTCCCCGGCAGCACGACCGTGCCGTGGATGGACAGGCGGGAGCACGCCAGGGCGACACCCTGCGCGTGGTTGCCTGCCGAGGCGCAGACGACCCCCGCGCCGCGCTCCTCCTCGCCGAGGGCCGCCATCACCGTGTAGGCGCCGCGGACCTTGTAGGACCGCGTGAGCTGCAGGTCCTCGCGCTTGAGGAGCACCCGGTGGTCGGCCCGCTCGGACAGCCGGGGGTTCGACTCGAGCGGCGTGCGGCGGACGACGGGCCGCAGCAGGTGCGCGGCGCGGCTGACCGCGGTGGCGGTGGGAGTCTCCATCCCCCCATCGTGGCACCGCCGCATCCGCACCGCGGCCGATGATCAGACCGTGCGACACGCCTCGGCGCGGGGCGAGGTGGGCCCGTCGCACGGGCCGGACCGCGCGACGTGCGACGGGTCCCGCGTCCCTGGACCCGTCTCAGACGGTGGCGTCGCCGTCGTCCTCGCCGCGGCCCTTGCCGTCCGCGCCGTCGCCGCGGTTGCGGACCGCGACGAACCACACGGCCGCGCCCGCCGCGACGACCAGGGCGATGCCGCCGATGAGCCATGCGTTGCGGCTGCCGGGCAGCCACGAGTCATCGTCGGACCCGGTGTCGTCCTCCGACGCGGCGGCGTCGTCGGCCCCGTCGTCGGACGTGCCGTCCTCGTCGGACGCGTCCGTCCCGTCGCCGGCGCCCTCGGCGGTGTCGTCCGTCGTCGCGTCGTCGTCGGAGCCGGCGGCCCCGGCGTCGTCGGTCGCGGCGCCCTCGGCGGTGTCCTCCGTCGTCGCGTCGTCGTCGGTACCGGACGTCCCGGCGTCGTCGCTCTGCGTCTCGTCGTCGCCGGAGGTCGTCACCGTGAACGGGATCTCGCCCTCGATGCGGTGGCCGTCGGAGGAGATGACCGACCAGACGAGGGTCTGCTCGCCGTCCTCGATCTCGGGAAGCTCCCAGATGGCGTCGCGCCCGTCGTAGGTGGGCTCGTCGAGCTCGGTCTCCTCGCCGTCGGGGCCCTGCAGCACGGCGACGCCGCCGCTCGGCGTGAGCTCGGCGGAGTACGTGAGGACCGCTTCCGTCGGTGCCTCCTCGAGGGTGTCCCCGTCCGCGGGGTCGGACTCGACGAGCGTGTCGTGCGCCAGGGCCGGGGTCGCGGTGAGCGCGAGGCCGAGCGAGGCGAGCACGGCCACCGCCGTGGCGCGTGCGCGCACGGCGGGCCGCCGGGCGGATGCGTCCCGGCGTCCGGCGCGCGGTGCGGTCCGGGCGATCAGGCGTGACATCGGTGGGGTACCTCCTCGACGACCCGGGCCCGGTCCTCCGGGCGGTGCCACCCACCATAGGACGGGTGCGCGCGGGCGCGGCTGCGCCGTTCAGTCCCGAGGACCGACCAGCGCGGCGACGGCGTACCCGTCCTCGTCCTGCACCACCTCGAAGTCCCACCCGGGGAACTCGCGCTCGGCGACGACCTCGACGTCCTGGTCGCCGGGCTCGCGACGCCACGTGTCGAGCACGACGGCGTCGGGCACCGGGTTGCCGTCGTTGCCGATCCAGTGCACGCGCGTGGTCGGGACCAGCTGGGCGAGCAGGAAGATGTCGGCGGCGACGACCGGCTCGTCGCCGTCGCGGGGCCGGACGGCGCTCGCGGCCGCGACGGCGTCGTGCGCAGCCTCGATGCGCGGGCTCGGCCGGGGTGCGCCGTCGGCGAAGGTCGTCACCAGCGGCAGGGTGGGCCACACGGCGAGCGTGCTCGTGACCGAGACCCCGACGGCGACGGCCCGGGCGAGCCGGGGACGCGCGGGCGACCGCACGACGTCGACGAGCGCGGCCACCACCACCGGCATGAGGATCGCCGAGTAGTGCCACTCCCACCCCCAGTAGTAGGGGACGTTCCCGACGAACCGCCAGGCCAGCGTGGGCAGCAGGAGCCACATCAGCGGGGAGCGGACGCCCAGGAGCCCGGCGGTGAGCGCGAGCAGGGCGAGTGTGACGACCTTGACGGGCGGCCACAGGATCGTCACCGCGGTGGCGAACCAGTCGGCGTGCTCCTCGCCGATGCGGTCGACGTAGTCGTAGGAGCCGCCCGGGTTGAGCAGCGGCAGGATGACCACGACGGCGAGGAAGACCCACACCACGCCCCACGCGGCCAGCGCGGCCCCGATCCGGCCCGCCCTCGTGGCGAGCGCCTCTCGCCACAGGGGTCCGGTCGGGAGGGTCTCCGCGGGCGCCAGGCCACCTGCGGGCGCGTGGTTGCCGGCGGTGGCCCGGGCCGGTGTCCTGGTGCGTGCCGGCGCGGCGCGCCAGACCATGACCACCCCGAGCGCCGCGACGGTGAGCCCCAGGTCCTCCTTGACGAGGACGAGGGGCGCCGCCCACAGCGCGGCCGCCAGCGGGCGGTCGCGCAGGAACGCGGCGAGCGACAGGGCGAGCAGCGGCACGGCGAACGCGATCTCGTGGAACTGGGCGAGCACCGCGCCCTGCAGGCCCCACGAGAACGCGTAGCCGACGCCGAGGACCGTCCCGGCGGCCCGCCCGATCATCTGCCGGGCGACCGACGTGATCGGCACCGCGCTGAGCGCGAGCAGCACCGCCTGCGTGACGAGCAGCGTCCAGCCCGACGGGTGCAGCCGGTACAGCGGCCCGAGGGCGACGAGGATCGGATGGAAGTGGTCGCCGAGCAGGTTGAACCCGGGCCCCTTGATGTCGACGACCGGTGGCCCGCCCTCGCTGTACGCGCGGGCGAGCTGGGTGAAGATGCCCAGGTCCCACGACGGCGTCGCGACGTCCCGCCAGCCCGGCCAGGCGAGCGCGACGTACGCGATCCCGGCGACGGCCGCCACGAGCCACGGCACGAGCAGGTCGTCCCAGCGGCGCGGGCGACCCGTCCCTGTGCGCCGCCGCCTTGCGCGTCGAGGTCGTGCCTCGGATGGCGAGATCGTGCCTCGCACGCACGACCTCGACGCGTCGGGCACGACCTCGACGCGCGGCCGAGGGTCCGGCCTCGTCACACGAGGTTCTTCCGGCGCAGGTAGGTCAGAGCCGCCCAGCCGATCGGTACGCGGCCCCACATCGTCAGCAGCCGGTAGAGCAGCGCGACGGACAGCGCGGTGGCCGGCGAGACGCCCGCGACCGTCAGGCCGCCGGTGAGGGCCGCCTCGACCGGGCCGATACCGCCGGGCGAGGGGACGAGCGCGCCCACGGAGTTCGACACGAGGTAGGTCAGCGCGAGCGTCGTCAGCGGCAGGGACTCTCCGTACGCGGCGAGGCAGAGCCCGAAGGTCGCGACGTAGAACGCGGTGAGCAGCAGGTTGCCGGAGACGCCGACGATCAGTCGCTGCGGGCTCGAGACGAGCCACATGATGCGCGGCCCGATCTGCCTGAGGGTCGGCGCGGCCTTGGACCACACCCAGCGGCGCACGGGCCGCACGGCGAGCGCGACCGCCACGACGACGACCACGGCGGCCGCCACCCACATGACCGTCCCGCTGGGCAGGCTCAGCGAGCCGACGGACCCGGTGGTCAGGCCGACGATGACCAGCAGCAGGATCGTCGCGACGAACTGGAAGACCTGGACGAGGGCGACGGAGGCGACCGCGAGCGGGGTGGCCACCTTGTGCTTGGCCAGGAACCGCATGTTGACGGCGGCCGGGCCGATGCCGGCGGGTGCGACGAGCGCGACGATCGCCCCCGCAGCCTGGGCGAGCACGGTCTGCCCGAACGGCAGGCGCGCCGGGGAGAACGCCATGAGCGACATCGCGGCGCCGATGTAGGTGGCGAGCCCGAACACGTAGGCGATCGCCATGAGCGTCGGGTCCGCCGAGGTCAGGGTGGTCCAGACCTCCTGGAAGTTGAGCGAGGTGATGAGGACGTAGACGACGACGAGGAGCAGCGTCGTCATCACCACGCGCGAGACCGAGAACCGGGCGAGGGGGATCGGGGGGACGTCCGCCGTCGGGACGAGGGCGACGAGCGTGTCCCGCAGCGACCCGAGGAGCTGGGGGCTGCGTCGGACGGCCTGCCGGGTGGACACCGGCAGCGCCACCCGCTGGAGGACGGGTGCGATCGCCGCCATCTGCTCGCGGGTGAGCGCCCGACCGGCCGACGCGAGCGAGCGCTCCGCGCCGGCGACGACACCGAGCAGCGCGAGCGTCTGGGCGAGGTCCATCCGCCGCGAGAGCTCGGTGGCGGCGACCTCGCCGCTCTCCCAGCCGACGAGCCACACCGCTCCGGACCCGTCGACGAGGACGTTGGCGGTGGTGAGGTCGCGGTGCGTGAGACCGGCGGCGTGGGCACGACGGAGCTGGCGCCACACGTCGTCGAGCACGTCGTCCTGGAGGTCCTCCGCCGGCACCTCGTCGATCGGGACGAGGTCGTCGACGTGGTCCTCGACGACGAGCACGGAGGCGCGCGCCGTCGTCACCGAGGACATGGCCGGCGTGCGTACGCCCGCGGCCGTGGCGGCCAGCGACATGAGCGACGTGCGGGCCGCCGCGTCCTTCAGCGAGGTCACCGGGCGGCGGTCGATCCCGCGCAGGCGGATGGCCTCCCAGATCGAGGAGAGCAGGCCGACGACCTGCCGGTCGCCGTCGAGGAGCCTGAGGTCGCGGCGCTCGCCCGCCGCGTCCCACACGGCGTACAGGCGCCCGGGCGCGGCCTCGCCGGGGTCGTCGGGGTGCGCGGCCGAGCCCACGCGGGCCAGCAGGGCGGGGACGTCGGTCACCGGGTCGGGCCGGATCGTGTCGCTCCCGGCCGCGTCGACCGCGGCCATGAGCGACTCGGCGCTGGGCGGCTCGTCTGCGTCGAGCATGCTGCCCGTGGCCGCGGACGGGTCGTCGTCACCTCGCGACGCCGGGGGCAGGTCCACGCCGGTGCGGCGCGGGCCGGCAGGCTCGATGTATCCCAGCGGCGCCTCGGTGGTCACGGTGTAGGCCACCACGGCGGAGCGGTTGGGCCGGTCCATGCGCACCACCGAGACGGCGTCGATCCCGGCGCGCCGCAGCCCGCGCACGAGCGAGGTGCCGTCCGCGCGGTCGTGCACGACGCCGTCCACGTACCGCACCGCGTAGCCGGCGATCGCGCCGAGCAGGACCGCGATGATCGCGCCGGGCAGCGTCTGGGCGCCCTGGATGATCTCGAGGGCGAGGACCACCCACAGCAGGTTCCACGACCAGCGGGCCACCCGGTTGGCCGTCGCGGGCCCGACGGCCGTGAGCACGCCGGCGAGGCCCGCGATGAACGGGGACATGACGACCGTGGCCCGACCGACGCTGGTGATCGTCAGCGAGGTGAACAGCTCGGAGCCCGTCAGCGCGTCGAGCGCCTCCAGCGAGCCGAGGGCGAGGCCCACCCCGAGCGCGCCGGCGGCCAGGCCCTGCGACGCGGAGCGCCATCGTCGCTGCCAGGCCCGCTCGACGAGCACGGCGATCGGGACGACGAACGTGAGCAGGCTGCCCAGCGCTGTGACGGGGAGCTGGAACAGCTGGCGGAAGAATCCCGTGACGGCGTCCTGGACGTCCTCGGTGACGGCGAGGGTCGTGCCCCGCGCGTAGACGGCGAGCAGCAGCACGAGGGCCAGGCCCAGGACGGCGGTGAGGAGCCGGACGAGGTCGACCGGTCGGCGGACCCGCTTCTCGAGGGCGTCGACGAGGAGTACCTCGCGGCGAGGCGCGCGCGCCGCGGGGAGCGGCAGGGGCGTGCGCGGGTAGATCGTGCGGCCGCTGACCGGGTCGACCTGCGGACCGTCGTCCGCCTCCTCGGGCGTGACCGCGGTGATCGCGGTGCGGTCGCGTCCGCCGTCCGCGGGGCCGGGGAGCACGACCTCGGCGGGGTCGGGACCCGAGGTGCCGGCGGAGGTGCCGGTCCCGGCGGGGGTGGGACGGGCCGCCTCCTCGGGCACAGGGGTGCCCGGCTCGTCGGCCCGTCCGGTCATGCGGGGAGTCTAGGGCTCACCTGCCACGACGGTCCGGCCCGGCCGGTCACGACGACCGACCGCGACCGTTCTCACCCGTGGAGCGCACGTCGTCGATGTCCACCCCGACCCTGCGCTCGTCCGCCTGCCGCTCGTCCCCGGACCGGCCGGACAGCACGGACTGCGCGACGGCGGCCATGTCGTCCAGATCGCCCCGGTCGGGGGCGGTCCGGCCGGTCGCCCGGTCGGTGCGCGCGGCCCGCCGTCCGCCGTCGTCCATGCCCGGCAGGATCTGCGCGAGGAGCAGCGTCGAGAGCGCGGAGGTGTCCGTCGAGGCCCCGTCCGTGCGCACGATGACCGGCCGCGGCGCGTGCGAGGTGAGCTCGGAGCCGACCTCGAGGCGACGCCGGGCCAGCTCGTAGCCGAGGACGGCACGGTTGTCGCGGTAGGACGTGGCGAGTTGCTCCTGCGCGCGGGCCTCACCCTGCGCGGCCACGAGGTTCGTCCGGCCCTTGGTCTCGATCTCCCACTTGACCTTCTGCGCCTCGGTCTCCTGCTCCTCGAGCTTCTGGGCCACGTTCTTGCGGGCCTCGTTGAGGGAGGCGTTGACCTCGACGACCTTCGCGTCGCGGACCTTCTTCGACCGCTCGATGTCCATCAGCAGGGTGTCGATCCGCCGCTTGCGCGTCAGGTCCCACTCCTTCTCGTACGCCTGCAGCTCCTTGGAGACCCGCTCGCGGGTGGCGATGTGCTGCTGGTACTGCTCGGGCAGCCGGACGTCGGGGATGTTGCAGCCCATGATCTGCACGCCGTAGCGGGCGAGCTGACGGTTGAGCAGCGCCTGCATGTCGGCGACGTCGGAGCCGCGCAGGTCGTGCGCCCGCTCCGTGCGCACGAGCCGCGAGCGCTGCCGGATCGCGTCCTGGACCGCGTTGGACAGCACGAGGTCGAAGTTGCCGGCGCCGATCGTGCGGACGAACTGCACGGCGTCGTGGATGCGGAACTTGAGGAAGAACTCGATCGAGCGCAGCGGGACCGACTCGGCGGTCGGGCAGGCGAGCACCGGCGCCGTGTAGGGGATCTCGGTGCTGACGTCGACGACGTAGTCCACGCGGGTCCACGGGTGCCACAGGTAGTGGCGCCCGGGCTTGAGCGGTGCGGACGTGATGGCACCGAACCTCGAGCGGACACCGACGGTGCCCTCCTCGATCTCGATGATCGAGGTCCGCCACCACCACACGGCGGACAGCGCGACGACGAGGCCCCCGACGATCCACAGCCACATCGCGCGCGTGCCGTGGCCGTCGGCAGCGGTGAGCACGCCGCCGACGATCAGCCACAGGCCGATCCCGGCCAGGAACAGCCAGCGCAGGCCGCGCTGGTCCCGGGGGATGACGACGGGCACGAGCGACCCGCCGTCGCCGCCGCGCAGCAGCTGTGCGACGTCGCTCCACGAGGCCAGGGACTCCTTGATCGACGACATCGACCGGGCGATGGGTGCCTCAGACATCGCGGTTCTCCTCGGTGGTCGGGTGCGGCGGGAGGTGGGTCATGTCCGGCGGCGGGTCCGCCGGGGCGTCGGCCGGTTCGGCGGGTGCGGTCGGCTCGGTGGTCGGCTCGCCGGGTGCGGTCGGCGCCGGCTCGGCCGGTGCGGTGTGTGCCCCCCGGGCCGCGGGCGCGGCGGGGTCAGCGGGTGCGGCGGGCTCCGCGGGGGCCGAGGGTGCGGCGTGCGCGCCGGGCGTGGTTCCGGCGTCGTCGTCGATCTCCTGGGCCACGGAGCGGCGGATCTCCTCGAGTCGGTCGGCGCCGGGGAGCTCGTCCTCGTCCGACGGCGCCACGATCGCGACCTCGGTCTCCTCGGGCGGCTCGAGCAGCTCGGCGATGCGGTCCTGCCGCTCGGCGACCCGGGTCTCGATGGCCGCGGCGCGCTCGCGGATCTGGCTGAGCTCGGACTCGGAGAACAGCTCGAGGTCGGTCCCGCCGACCAGCTCGGAGGCGATGCGCAGGAAGTCGACGCCGCCGCCCTGCTCGCCGACCTGCACGATCTGGGGCAGCGACTCGGCGACCTGCTCGAGCCGGTCGAGGAGGTCCTGCTGATAGCGGAACGAGAGGATCTCGGGGGCGTTGGCGGCCGAGAGCGCCCGGATGTCCAGCGCCTGGGCCTCGAGCAGGGCGGCGTTGGCGTGCGCCGTGGACTCCGACTCGACGAAGCGCTGGCGGGCCATGGCGTCGGCCCGGTTCGTCTCGCGCTCCAGGGCGGTGTCCATCTGCGCCTGGTACTTGGCGATGTCCGCCTGGATCGAGCTCAGCGTCTCGCGCAGCGAGGCGAGGTCCTTGTTGAGGTCACCCTCGTTCTGCTCCTTCTTCAGCTGGAGCTCGTACTCGTAGGTGTAGGCCTCCTTGGCCACGCGGATCATCTCGGGCGCGCCGAGGTCCGCGCGGTACTCGTCGCTGGAGGGCTCGGCATGGGTGATGTTCGCGTGCGTGAGCTCCACCGCGGGCCGGAACTGCTCGTTCAGCTGGTCGAGCAGGACCTGCGTGGACTCGCCGACGAGGTCGTAGATGTCCGCCGCCTCCTGCTCGTAGATGAGCGAGCGGGTGGTCTCAGAGATGGCGTTGTTCAGCTTGTCCTGGAAGCCCTGGACGGCGCCGAGGACGAAGATGAACTCGCGCGGGTCGTCGATGCGGAACTGGAGGAACAGGTCGACCGAGGCCTGGACGCCGGAGCGTGTGGGCGCCTCGTGGATGGGCGCGTTGAACGGGTACTCGCGCGTGGTGTTGACGATGTAGGAGACCCGGCGCCACGGGTTGAGCAGCGTGACGAGGCCGGGCCCGACGACGCGCTCGACCTTCCCGAACCTCGAGATCAGCGCCTGGCAGCCGTCCGGGACCATGACCATCCCGGCCCGCCACCACAGGAAGCCGGCGAGCACGAGCAGCAGCACCCAGTAGTGCACGCCGAACAGGGCGGTGGCCAGGCCGCCGGTGAGGCCGCCGTCGCCGGCGATCCGGGTGACGTCGACGACGTTGGTCGCCGAGAGGATCCAGTAGCCGACGGCGCCGACGATCGCGAGGATCACGACGGGGATCAGCGCACGGACGCGGCCGCCGCTCGGCATGACCATCGGCGTGATCACGTGGACCGGGCCGTCGGAGCCGTTCTCGTACTCGGAGCGGTTGAGCTTCTGGCCGGCGTCGCTCAGCGAGGAGCGCTGGGCGACGATGCGGGTGCCGACACCGCCCGTGCTCTTCGCCGTGCTGAACGCCGCCACGTCCACCCTGAACGCGTCCGAGCCGTCGCCGACCGACCCGCCGCGCAGGTCGTCGATCGTCTCGAGACCCTGCTGGGCCTTCTGGGCCAGGCCTCGGGCACGCCCGACCCAGCCGGTGTCCTGTGACATGGGGTACCTCTCGATGGGGGAGTGGCGGCCGAGACGTCGGCGACCGCGCGGCCAGTGTCCCAGGTGACGGGCGACACGGAGAAGTTCCCGGCGGGGAGTTGAGCCCTCCCCGGCCCCGAGCACGCCCGATTCGTCGAGCGTGCGGTTCTCGGACCTCGAGCGTGCGGAGCGGCCCCCGGTCGTCGAGCGTGCGGAGCGGCCCCCGGTCGTCGAGCGTGCGGTTCTCGGACCTCGAGCGTGCGGGCGGCCTGTCCGTCAGCCCGCCGAGCGCAGGCGCAGCGAGTTGAGCACGACGATGACCGAGCTCGCCGCCATCGCGGCCGCGGCGATCCCTGGGTTGAGCAGGCCGGCGGCCGCGAGCGGGATCGCCGCCACGTTGTAGGCGAACGCCCAGAACAGGTTCTGCTTGATGACCCGCAGCGTGGCGCGCGAGATGCGCACGGAGGTGGGGACGGCGTCCAGCTCGGTGCGCACGAGCGTGAGGTCCGCGGCCTCGATGGCGATGTCGGTCCCGGTGCCCATCGCGAGCCCGAGGTCCGCCTGGGCGAGGGCGGCGGCGTCGTTCACGCCGTCGCCGACCATCGCGACGACGCGCCCGCCCGCCTGCAGCCGCTCGACGACCGTGACCTTGTCCGCGGGCAGTACCCCGGCGGTGACGTTCTCGGTGGCGATGCCGACCGTGGCGGCCGCCTGGCGTGCCGCCGCGTCGTTGTCCCCGGTCAGCAGGTGGGCCGTCAGGCCGAGCCCGCGCAGCTTGGCGACCGCCTCGGCGGCGTCGGGGCGCACGGTGTCCCGTACGGACAGCACGCCCCTGGCGGACCCGTCCCAGGCCACGACGACGGCGGTCGCCCCGGTCTCCTCGGCAGCCGCGTGGGCGGCGGCGTGCTCGCCGAGGTCGACGCCCTGCTCGGCGAGCCAGCTAGGCCGACCGACGAGCGCGGTGACGACGTCGGCGTCCGGCGCGGTGGCGCGGCCGGCGTCCGCCGGAGCCGCACTCTCGAGGTCCGGGAACCGCACGCTCGACGAATCAGCGGAGGTGCCCGGGGACGCGGGGGCGACGCGGGCGCTGACTCCGCGGCCCGCGTGGTTCTCGAAGTCCTCGACCGCGGGCAGCGCCGCCCCCTGCTCGGCGGCGGCCTCGGTGATCGCGCGCGCCACGGGGTGCTCGGAGCCGGCCTCGACGGCGGCGGCCACGGCGAGCGCGTCCGGCTCGCCGGAGACGTCGACCAGCGCGATGCGCCCGGCCGTCACGGTGCCCGTCTTGTCCAGCACCACGGTGTCGATGCGGCGCGTCGACTCGAGGATCTCCGGCCCCTTGATGAGCACGCCGAGGTTCGCGGCGCGCCCGGTCCCGACGAGCAGCGCGGTCGGGGTGGCCAGGCCGAGCGCGCACGGGCACGCGATGACGAGGACCGCCACGGCGGCGGTGAACGCCTGCTCGACGCTCCCGCCCGCGAGCAGCCAGCCCGCGAGGACGGCGATCGCGATGCCGATGACGACGGGGACGAACACCGCCGAGACGCGGTCGGCGAGCCGCTGGACGGGTGCCTTGCCGGTCTGCGCGCGCGTGACGAGCCGGCCGATCTGGGCGAGCGTCGTCTCCTCGCCGACCCGGGTGGCGCGCACGAGCAGCGAGCCGGAGGTGCTGATCGTCGCGCCGGTGACCGCGTCGCCGGGGCCGACCTCGACGGGGAGGGATTCCCCGGTCAGCAGCGCGGCGTCGACGGCGGAGGCCCCCTCGACGACGACGCCGTCGGTCGCGATCTTCTCGCCCGGGCGGACGACGAACAGCTCGTCCACGGCGAGCCGCTCAACCGGGACGCGCTCCTCGGTGCGCGTGCCGTCGTCGGCGATGTGCACGCGCGCCACGTCCTTCGCACCCAGCTCGAGCAGGGATCGCAGGGAGTCCCCGGCCCGGTGGCGGGAGCGGGCCTCGAGGTAGCGGCCGAGCAGGAGGAAGACGACGATGAGCACCGCAGTCTCGAAGTACAGGTGCGGGGGCGCGTGGCCGCCGTCGTGGCCGCCGGCGGCCGGCCACAGCGTCATCTCCATCCGCATGCCGATCTCGCCGGCGCCGCCCAGCGTGATCGCCCACAGCGACCAGAGGGTCGAGGCCACGACGCCGAGCGAGACGAGGGTGTCCATCGTCGACGCGCCGTGCCGGGCCGCGCGGACGGCGGCGGTGTGGAACGGCCAGGCGCACCACGTGGCGATCGGCAGGGCGAGCACCATCACGACCCACTGCCAGCCCGCGAACTGCAGCGGCGGGACCATCGACAGCACGCCGACGGGGACACCGAGCACGAGCGCGACGAGGAGCCGGCGGCGCAGGTCCGCGGCGCGGCGCTGGGTGGGCGTCGAGGTGTCGTAGGTGTCGGAGTCGTCGCCGAGCGGGGAGTGGTCGTGCCCGCCGTGACCCGCGGCGTCGTGCTCCGCGTGGCCGCTCGCGTCGTGGTGCGCGTGCTCACCCGAGTCCCGGACCGGCTCGGGCGCGCCGAGGCGGGTACGGGAGGTGACCTGCCCGTCGTACCCGGCGGCCCGCAGGGCGGCGACCAGGGTGTCGTCGTCGACGTCGGCGCTCAGCTCGACGTGCGCGGAGTCGGTGGCGAGGTTGACGGTCGCGGCGACGCCCTCTACCGCGTTGAGCTTCTTCTCCACGCGGCGCACGCAGCTGGCGCAGGTCATGCCCTCGACCTCGAGCTCGGCCTCGCCGAGCAGGTCGGTGGCGTCGATCAGGTCCGTGGGGGCGCGCCGGGAGTTCTTGTCGTCGGGTCGTGCGGAGGTGGTCATCGTGGGCCCTTCTTCCGGATCGGTGGGGCCGCGGGGGTGGGTGCGTCGCGTGGCGCGATCGGGTCGCGGGACGACGACGTCGCGCCGAGCGGTCGTACGGGTCGTGCAGGTTGTGCGGTGACGCTGCGTGCGCGGGGCGGGTCGTGCGGTGACGGTGCCCGGGGAGGCCGTGCGGCGTCGTCGGGGCCGCGTCAGGCGCGGATCGCGGCGACCTCGTAGCCGGCCTCGTCGATCGCCGCGCGGAGCGCCGACTCCTCGAGCGGGGCGTCGGAGGTCACGGTGACCGGCGAGGTGCCGCCGGCGTCGAGCGCGACGTCGACGTCGGTGACGCCGGCGATGGCGGAGAGCTCGGAGGTGACGGCCTGCGCGCAGTGGCCGCAGGTCATGCCGGTGACGTCGAGGACGGTGGTGGTCATGGGTGCTCCTTCGTGGTGGCTGAGGTGGTGCTTCGGGCGGCTCGGGTGCCGGTGCGGTCAGACGCGCAGCAGGCGGGCGGCGGCGGTGGTGGCCTCGGCGACCTTGGCCTCGCCCTCCTCGGGGGAGGACTGGGCGGCCTGCACGACGCAGTGGCCGACGTGGTCCTCGACCAGCGTGAGGCCGACGGTCTGGAGGGCCTTGGTCACCGCGGAGATCTGGGTGAGGACGTCGATGCAGTACGTGTCCTCGTCGACCATGCGGGCGATGCCGCGGACCTGGCCCTCGATGCGGCGCAGGCGCCGGGCGATCGCCTCCTTGTCCTTGGCGTATCCGTGCACATCGGCCTCCTGGTGGTGCGTGCTCACGACGCGACTCTACCCCCTGGGGGTATCACGGCGATACCCCCAGGGGGTGATATGCCGCACCGCGGCCGGCCCGGCCCGCTCAGTCGGTCGTCAGGTGCTCGCGCCACCAGTCCGGGATGTTCTCCGGCGCGCGCGGGTGCCGCTGGAGCTCGACGGTGTAGTCCTTCTCGGCCGGCTTCTTGCGCCACGTGGGCTGGATGTCGTGGTCGGTGGCGAGCTTGACCGACCCGGCGGGCTCCACGCTGATGACCGCAGTCAGCCAGGCGCCCTTGCCGCCGTTGTCCGCCGAGTCCGCGCGCAGCTTCGCCACCGCCTGCGCGACCTCCTTGCCCAGGCCCTGGAGGGTGACCTCGGTGCCGTCCGCCGTCGTCGCGCCGGCGCGGATCTCCCCGCGGGTGCCGAGCATGACGGCGACGAGCCGGGCGCGGGTCCAGTCGGCGGGCACGACGTCGACCATGCCGCGCACGATCGCCTGCAGCTCCTCGCGGTGCTTCACGGCCGGGTGGGACTCGTCGGCGCCCTCGGGCGTGCCGAGCGAGAGCGTGGCGCCCGAGCGGTTGGCCGTGTGCGGGGCGGGCGCGGTCGTGGTGCCGTCGGCGCGCGAGCGCTGGTACTCCTCGCCCTTGGCCAGCTGCTCCTCGGTGGCCCACTGCTTGGGCACGCGCTGGGCGTAGACGACGTCGCTCAGCTCCTCCCACAGGACCGTCTTCTCGTAGACGCCGGCGTCGATCTTGTCCATCTTGTGCCGCTCGTTGACGTTGGCGTCGCGGGCGATCGAGAAGATTCTGGCGCGGCGGGTGCCCTGGGGGTCCATCTGGTCGTCGACGACCCGCACGGGCACGCCGTTCCAGCGGGCGGTGCAGTGCATGGCGAACAGCTCGTCGATCTCGGAGCGGACGACCTGCTTGGCCCAGGTGCCGGCCTCGGTCATCGTGAAGCCCTGGCTCTCGGAGTCCTTGCTCGGGGAGACCAGGGTGATGAGCGAGGGGCGACCGTCGTCGTCGAGGCGGACGTCCGCCGCCCACGTGGCGCCGTCCGTCTTGGCCACGTAGCCCACGAGCTTCGAGGGCACCGCGGTGGCGAAGAGGTCGCCGGCCGCGTGGTTCTGCCAGCCGTACGCGGGGCCGTGGTAGGTCCCCAGGTGCTCGGGCTCGGCCTGGCCCGGCAGGAAGCGCCACAGGCGTGCGCCGACGGTGAGCCGGTCGTGCTCGATCCAGGCGAGCGGCGCACGGACGTCGCCGACCTGGCTGAACCCGGACCCGTCGAAGGGCTCGCGGTCGAGGATGTTGCCCTTGACCTTGGCGCGCTCGGCCTCGGTGCGGCCGCCGGTCGCGGGGACCATCTGCCAGGTGGGGGACAGCGGGACGTGCAGGACGTCGATCGGCTGGTCCGGTGCGAACGGGGTGCCGGTGAAGCTCAGGCCGTGCAGCTTGTAGAGCTCCTCGGTGGTGCCGAGCGTGGCGACCTCGGCGGCGGGGACGACGTAGCCGCTCACCCGGTCCAGGCCCTTCTCGAGGTAGACCTTCGCCATCGCGGGGGTGACGGCCTTCTGCAGGACGAGCTGGGACATGGGGGCCTTCCGGGTCGGGATCCTGACGCCAACGGTACGTGAGTCGGCGAGGGCCGCTCGGGGCGTGGCGGCGGCGGGGCTCGCGGGGACGGTCGGGGAGGTGGGTGCTGATGCGTCGGTCACGTCCTGGGGGCCCAGCGCATCAGCTCTCGCATATATCACCACTAAGTGATAGGAATGTGCCCGTGGACACCTTCGCCCTCGTCGCCGACCCGGTCCGACGCCGGATCGTCGAGGCGCTCGCCGACGGCGAAAGGGCGGCCGGCGACGTCGGCGCGCTCGTCCAGGGCGAGTTCGGGATCAGCCAGCCGGCCGTGTCCAACCAGCTGCGTGTGCTGCGGGAGTCGGGGGCCGTCGAGGTCGAGGCCCGTGGGTCGCGTCGGATCTACCGGCTCCGCCCCGGCGCCCTCGACGAGGTGGACGCCTGGGTCGAGCGGTACGCGCGCCTGTGGCCCCAGCGCCTCGACGCGCTCGAGTCCGAGCTCGCGCGGGGGAGGCGGGCGGCGCGGGACGCGACCCCTGAGGGCTCCGTCGGCCGGACCGCCGCGCCCCGTCGATCACCCGTCCCCCGGACCGCACGCACCGCGAAGGAGACCGAGCATGGACGCCACGATCGTCAGGGCACTGACCGGACCGCGTGACCACCCCGTCCTCAGCATCGTCCGGGTCTACCGCGCGGAGGTGGCCGACCAGCGCGACGCCTGCACGGACACCGCCCGGCTCGCACGCTGGTTCGGCACGGTGACCGGCGACCCCGCCCGGGTCGGTGACACCTTCGGGGCCGCGCTCTCCGACGACCCGGACGACCGTGCGACCGGCCGCGTGCTGCGGTGCGCGGATGACGAGGTCGCCGTCGAGTGGTCGTGGCAGGGCGAGGCGACGAGCGTGATCTCCGCCCGCTTCCGACCGGTCGACGACAACCGCACCGAGCTCACGCTGCGGCACGAGCTGGCGGAGCCGGATCACGCCGTCGGGTACGGCGGCGGCTGGGAGCAGGTCCTCCAGTCGCTCGCCCGCGCGCTCGGCGCCGCGAGTCCGGACGCGCCGGGTGACGAGGACAGCGAGGGGGGCGCCGCCGAGGTCTGGCTGACGATCACGCGCGCCCCGCTCGAGCTCGAACGCACCCTCGACGCTGACGCTCAGCGGGTGTGGGCGGCGCTGGCCACCGAGGAAGGACTGCGGTCGTGGTGGTGGAAGCACTGGGACGACGTGACGATCGAGGCCGACGTGCGCCGCGGTGGCGCCTACCGGATCGAGGCGCCCGGCGCGGGCATCGTGCTCGACGGTCGGTACCTCGACGTCGTCCCCCCGGCCGGCGGCCGGGCCGGCCGGCTGTCGATGACGTGGCGCTGGAGCGACGCCGACGGGACCAGCGCGGACGAGGCCGTCGACATCCACGTGCACACCGGTGGCGGAGCGGCCGACGACGCGCCGGGCGCCGGCGCTGCGAGCGGGACGCGCGTCGTCGTGCGGCACTCGGGACCGTGGGCCGACGACGCCCCGGCCGAGAGCTACCGCCAGGGCTGGGAGTTCACGCTCGGCGCGCTCGGCGACGCACTCTGATCGGCGCACCCCCCATGGACGCACTCTGATCGGCGCACCCCCCATGGACGCACTCTGATCGGCGCGGTCCGACCGGCCGCTCGCGAGCCCTGGGGCGCCGGCGCCGTGGTGTGTTGGGTCACGTCGGGACGCTACGGTGTGCGGATGCGCCTGGGAGTTCTCGACGTCGGGTCCAACACCGTGCACCTCGTGGTGCTCGACGCCGTGCGGGACGCCCGCCCGGACCCGGAGTCCTCCGACCGGTCGACCGTCCGGCTCATGCAGTACCTCACCGACGACGGCACGATCGACGACGACGGCGTCAAGGCACTGAAGAAGGCCGTCAAGCGCGCGAGGAAGGCTGCGGAGAAGTTCGGCTGCGAGGAGCTCGTCGGCATGGCGACCTCCGCCATCCGGGAGGCGCGGAACGGTCCGGAGGTCGTGGCCAAGCTCGAGAAGGCCGCCGGCGTCCCGCTGCGGGTGCTCAGCGGCGACCAGGAGGCCGAGCTGACGTTCCTGGCGGCCAGGCGCTGGCACGGCTGGGCGTCGGGCCGCCTCCTCGTGCTCGACATCGGCGGCGGCTCGCTGGAGGTCGCGCTCGGCATCGACGAGTCGCCCGAGTTCCGGGTGTCCCTCCCTCTGGGGGCCGGTCGGCTCACCCGGCACTTTCTCACCTCCGACCCGCCCGAGAAGAATCAGATGGCCACGCTCCAGCGGCGCGTGGACAAGCTCCTCGCGCCGGTCGCGAAGGAACTGGCCGACCTCCCGAGCCCGGACCACGTGGTCGTCACGTCGAAGACCTTCCGCTCGCTGGCCCGCCTGGCCGGGCACTCGCAGGCCGTCATCGGGCCCGAGGAGCGGCGCCGGATGGCACTGCGGGATCTCCAGGACTGGGTGCCCCGGCTTGCGCGCATCCCCGCGGAGCAGCGCATGGAGCTGCCGGGTATCACGCCGGAGCGCACGCACCAGATCGTGGCGGGTGCCGTCGTCGCGGAGTCGGCGATGCGGCACCTCGGTGTGGACCGGGTCGAGGTCTGCCCGTGGGCGCTGCGCGAGGGCGCGATCCTGCGCCGCATCGACCACATGTCCGGCCCGGACAACGGGGACAACCTCGCACCCGTCGGCGCCGGGGCCCCGGCGGGCGGCCCGCCCGGGGGCGCGCTGCGCTCGTCGTTCGTCTGAGGTTCGTCTGAGCCCTGCGCGTTCGAGTCGGCTGCGTGGGGCGGCTGCTCGCCCGGAGGGCTCGTCGAGTGGCAGAGGGACCCATCGAAGGCGCGGTGTGCGTGCCGAAGACGCGGTGGCCGCGCCGAGTGGAGGGTCGGCGGCTGTCCTCTCTGCGATAGACCGCGCCCTCGACGACAACCCGCACCCTCGACGCGCGCTGGGCTGCCGTCGGCGACGGCTCAGTCCTCGCGAGCAGGCTCCTCGGCCCCGCGGGCCGGGCGGAGCAGGCCCCAGAACTCCGGCAGCCCGTCGGCCCTCTCGTGCGCCACGACCTCGAATCCGAACCGCTCGTAGATCGCCACGTTCCGTTCGGCGTTCGTCTCGAGCCACACCGGCGCGCCGGTGCGGTCGGCGCGCGCCAGACCGTGCCGCAGCAGGGCCCCCGCGTGCCCCTGGCCCTGGTGCTCCGGGTCGACGGCGAGGAACGCGAGGTACCAGGCGGCGGACTCCGGGTCGTGGTGCCGGTGGGCGGCCTGGGCCTGCCGCTCGGCTGCGGCGAGCCGGCGCACGTCGCCCGGGCGCAGGCGCAGCAGTGCCCCGAGGGCGCCGCCGCGCAGCTGGTCGAGCATCCGCGGGGTGTGGCCGGGCGCGTACCAGACGGCGACCGACCCGCCGTCGACTGTGTCGACGACGCCGTGCGCCAGACCAGTCCGCACGCTGGCGACCGCCCAGGCGGGCAGGCGCCGGTGCCGGCGCTCCCGGTCGGGCACGGCCCAGGTGAACAGCGGGTCGTCGTCGAAGGCGGTCGCGATGAGGGCGCCGAGCCCGGTGATCTGGTCCTCGCGCGCGGAGGAGACCTCGGGGGCGGTCACAACGCGGGGTCCGTGGTCGAGGTCGGGCCGCGCCCGTCGTCGGAGGTGGAGCCCGCGCGACGGGTCGGTCGTGCGTCTCCGGAGGCGGCCGCGTCCTGCTGGGTGGGGCGGGTGTCGTCGATGGTCGCCGGGCGTGCGGATGCGCCGTCGCCACCGGCCGCGCCACTCTCGCCACCGGCCTCGGTGCCGGCGGCGGCGCGCGCGCGACGCTTGCGCAGGTGCGCGACGACGAACCAGACGAGCAGGAGGAGCACCGCGGCGATGACGACGTACTGCAGCCAGCTCGTGTACTCCTCGACGACGTCCCAGTTCTCGCCCAGGTAGTAGCCGGCGAGGATGAGGACGGTGTTCCAGACGAGGGAGCCGATCGTCGTGAGCAGGCCGAACATGAGCAGCGACATCCGCGTGATGCCCGCGGGGATCGAGATGAGGGAACGGAAGATCGGCAGGCACCGCCCGAGCAGGACGGTCCAGTGGCCGTGCTTGTCGAACCAGTTCTCGGTCTTGGTCACGTCCTCGACGTCGACGAGCGGCAGCCAGTTCATGATCGCCCGGGTGCGCTCGCGGCCGAGCAGCGCGCCCACGCCGTAGAGCGCGTAGGCGCCGAACACCGAGCCGGCCGTGCACCAGATGATCACCTCGACGAGCCCGAACGTCTGCCCCTGGGAGGCCGTGAACCCGGCGAGCGGAAGGATGATCTCCGACGGGATCGGCGGGAACAGGTTCTCGATCGCGATGAGCAGCGCCGCCCCGAACCCGCCGAGGGACTCCATCATCGACACGGCCCAGCCGGCGATGCCGGTCAGCCCCTCGTCGGGGACGGAGGCTGCGATCGGGGCGCCGGGGGCGTGGGCCGCGGCGGTCGCGTGGGCGAGGGCTGAGGTCGTCACCGCACCAACCTATGGGGCGGTGGACGAACGCGGGCGGCGGCGTGTCCGTGAGATGCCCGACGACGCCGGGCCCCCTCCCGGTCAGCCCTCGGCCTCGACGGTACGGGCCAGCTGTGCGGACAGCCCCGTGTAGGTCGCGGGGGTCAGGGCGATCAGCCGCTCCTCGACGTCGGCGGGGAGCCCGAGCGAACCGATGAACTCGCGCATTGCCGGCCCGTCGACCTTGCGGCCGCGCGTGAGTTCCTTGAGCCGCTCGTAGGGGTCCTCCATGCCCCTGGCGCCCGCGACCGAGGCGGCGCGCATCGCCTGCTGGACGGCCTCGCCGAGGACCTCCCAGGCGTCGTCGAGGTCGCGGGCCATCGCCTCGGCGTCGACGTCGAGGCCCGCGAGCCCCCGGCTCACGTTGTCGATCGCGAGCAGCGAGTGCCCGAACGCGGTGCCGATGTTGCGCTGCGTCGTCGAGTCGGTGAGGTCGCGCTGCAGGCGGGAGGTGACGAGCGTCGAGGCGAGGGTGTCGAGCAGGGCGCAGCTGATTTCGAGGTTCGCCTCGGCGTTCTCGAACCGGATCGGGTTGACCTTGTGCGGCATCGTCGAGGAGCCGGTCGAGCCCTGCGCCGAGAGCCGCTGGGTGAAGTAGCCGAGCGAGATGTACGTCCACACGTCGGTCGCGAGGTTGTGCAGGATCCGGTTGAACCGGGCGACGTCGGAGTAGAGTTCCGCCTGCCAGTCGTGCGCCTCGATCTGCGTGGTCAGCGGGTTGAAGGAGAGTCCGAGGCCGGTGACGAAGCGCTCCGCGACCGCCGGCCAGTCGGTGCCCGGGACGGCGACGCTGTGCGCGCCGTAGGTGCCGGTCGCGCCGTTGATCTTGCCGCGGTACTCGGTCGACGCGACCCGGTCGAGCTGGCGGCGCAGGCGCGCGACCGTTACGGCGAGCTCCTTGCCGAGCGTGACGGGCGTGGCCGTCTGACCGTGCGTGCGGGCGAGCATGGGGACCTCGGCGTGGGCGAGCGCGAGCTCGGCGAGCTGGTCGGTGACCGCCGTTGCTGCGGGCAGCCACACGTCGACGACGGCGGCGCGCACCGTGAGCGCGTAGGAGAGGTTGTTGACGTCCTCCGACGTGCAGAAGATGTGGACGATCTCGTGCGCGCCCGGCAGCGACGTGTCCGGGCCGAGGGCGTCCGCGGCGGCGTCCAGGCGGCGCTTGAGCAGGTACTCCACGGCCTTGACGTCGTGCCGGGTCTCGGCCTCGATGGCGGCGTGCTCGGCGATGTCGTCGGCGCCGAAGCTGTCGACGACGCCGCGCAGGTAGGCGCGCTCCGCGTCGGTGAGGGTCGGCGCGCCGGGCAGAGACCCGGTGTCGCACAGGTGGATGAGCCACTCGACCTCGACCTGGAGTCGCGCCCGGTTGAGCGCGGCCTCGCTGAGGTGGTCGACGAGCGGGGCGACCGCGGACCGGTAGCGGCCGTCGAGCGCCCCGAGGGCGATGGGCGGGGTGATCGTCGAGAGGTCGGTGCGCGCAGTCACGGGGACGATTCTCCCCCAGGTCGCGGCGACCGCGGTCAGCCGGCCGGCGGCGCCGCTTCCGCCGCCACGCGGGCCGCCGACGGCAGGGCGTCGACCACCCGGGCGAGAGCCTCGTCGTCGTGGGCCGCGGTGAGGAACCATGCCTCGAACGCGCTCGGCGGCAGCAGCACGCCGGCCGCCGCCATGGCGCGGAAGAACGCCGGGTACCGCCAGGTCTCGGAGGCCTTGGCCCCCGCGTAGTCGCGCACGCCGCCCGCCGCGGACTCGCCGAGGAAGACCGAGAACAGGTTCCCCGCCCGGCTCACCGTGTGCGCCAGCCCGACGGCGTCGAGCGCCTCGCCCGTGGCCGTGGCAACGGCGTCGGCGGCGGCGTCGACCGCGGAGTACACGGCGTCGTCGGCGAGGCGCAGCGTGGCGAGCCCGGCGGCGGTCGCCAGCGGGTTCCCGGACAGCGTGCCCGCCTGATAGACGGGACCGCTCGGGGCGAGCTCGTCCATCACAGCCGCCCGACCGCCGAGGGCGGCGAGCGGCATCCCGCCGCCGAGCACCTTGCCGAACGTGAAGAGGTCGGGCGCCCAGCCCTCGGTCGCCCCCTCGAGGCCCCACCAGCCGCCCGGTCCGACGCGGAAGCCGGTGAGCACCTCGTCGAGGACGAGCAGTGCGCCGTGGCGTCTCGTCAGCTCGCGCAGCGCCCGGTTGTACCCGGGCTCGGGCGCGACGACGCCCATGTTCGCGGCGGCGCCCTCGACGATCACGGCCGCCACCCGGTCGCCATGGGCGCCCATGACGGCCTCCATCGCCGGCAGGTCGTTGTACGGCACGACGACGGTGAACGCGGCGATCTCCTCGGGCACCCCGGGCGTGCCGGGGATGCCGAGCGTGGCCACGCCGGAGCCCGCGTCCACCAGGAGCGAGTCGGAGTGCCCGTGGTAGTGGCCGGCGATCTTGACGATCAGGGGCCGACCCGTCACGCCGCGGGCGAGGCGGACGGCGGTCATCGTCGCCTCGGTGCCCGAGCTGACGAACCGCACGCGTTCGGCCGGGGCCACCCGGGCGGTGACGGCCTCGGCGAGCTCGGTCTCGGCGACCGTCGGTGCGCCGAAGCTGAGGCCGGACGCGGCCGCCTCTCGGACCGCGCCCACCACCTCCGGGTGGGCGTGCCCGAGCAGCGCGGGCCCCCACGACGCGACGAGGTCGACGTACTCGCGCCCGTCGACGTCGGTGACGTACGGGCCGCGGGCCGAGGCGAGGAACCGGGGCGTGCCGCCCACGGACCCGTAGGCCCGGACGGGGGAGTCCACCCCGCCGGGGATCGCCGCCCGCGCGGCCTCGAACGCCGCCTCGCTCGCCGGGCCCGCGGACCAGCTGCCGGGTGACGCCGTTCCGGGAGATGCCATGGCTGTCGTGTCGCCGGAGGAAGCCGCCGTACCCGGCGCGGATGCGTCTCGTTCGTCGCTGCTCGACGATCCTGCTCCAGTCGATCCGTTCACCTGCGTCATCGCCTCTCTCACCTCTCCCGCAGCCAGCCGGCCGCCTCGGTCGCCCAGTACGTCGCCACGATCCCCGCCCCGGCCCGGCGCACCGACAGCAGGGTCTCGAGGATCGTCCGCCGCCGGTCGATCCAGCCGCGCTCCGCGGCGGCCTCGACCATCGCCATCTCGCCCGACACGTGGTAGGCCGCCACCGGCACGTCGACGGCCTCCGCGACGTCGCCGAGGACGTCGAGGTAGAGCGTGGCCGGCTTGACCATGACGACGTCGGCACCCTCCTCGACATCGAGGAGCGTCTCGCGCAGCCCCTCCCGACGGTTGGCCGGATCCATCTGGTAGGTCCGCCGGTCGCCCGTGAGCTGCGAGTCGACGGCCTCGCGGAACGGCCCGTACATGGCCGACGCGTACTTCGCCGCATAGGCGAGCGTGCCGACGTCGGTGCGTCCGGCGTCGTCCAGGGCCGCGCGCACGGCCCCGACCTGGCCGTCCATCATCCCCGACAGCCCGAGGAGCGACGCTCCCGCCTCGGCCTGCGCGAGCGCCATCTCCGCGTAGCGGACCAGCGTGGCGTCGTTGTCCACCCTCCCGTCGGCGGCGAGCACGCCGCAGTGGCCGTGGTCGGTGAACTCGTCCAGGCACAGGTCGGAGACGACGACCATCGACTCCCCGACCTCCTCGCGCAGCAGGCGCAGCCCGACGTTCGCGATCCCGTCCGGGTCGGTCGCCCCCGTCCCGGTGGCGTCGTGGGTGGCCGGCACGCCGAAGAGCATGATCCCGCCGACGCCGGCCTCCGCCGCCTCGGCCGCCGCCCGGCGCAGGGAGTCGGGGGTGTGCTGGAGGACCCCGGGCATCGACCCGATCGGCCGCGGCTCGCTGAGGCCCTCGCGCAGGAACACGGGCAGCACGAGGTCGGCCGGGTCCATGCGGGTCTCGGCGACGAGCCGCCGCAGCGCCGGCGAGGAGCGCAGCCGGCGGGGACGGACGGTGGGGAACTGGCTCATGGTGTCCTCCGTGGTGGTGCGGTACCGCCGGGCCCGACGCCGGAGCGCGGGTCCGCGGGGCGGGTGACGGTGGGTGCGTGGTCGGGTCGGGCGCGGTCGGTAGCAGCCGCCTCTTCGACCGCGGCGACGATCGCCTCCGGGGTCGGCGCCCCGGCGACGGACGAGACGTCCAGGCCCGCCTCGCGGATGGCCGTGGCCGTCGTCGGACCGATGGCGACCAGGGCGGTCGACGTCGGAGGGCGGCCCGCGGTCTCGAGCAGCGCGCGCAGGGTCGAGGGCGAGGTGAGGGCGACGACGTCCGGCCACGGGCGCGTGGCGGCCCGGGCCTCGTCGGGCTCCGCGGTGACGGTCGTGTAGACGGGGACCGCGTCGACGCTCCAGCCGGCGCCGGCCAGCCGCCGGGCGGTGGCCGGGTCGGCCAGGGCGCTCGCCGGCAGGAGGACGCGCCGCCGGCGAGGGTCCCCGGGGCGGTCGACGACGTCCAGCAGCGACGCGGCCGTGCCCGCCGGCGCCTCCGCGTCGACAGTGATGCCGACGCCGGTGAGCGCGGCGGTGGTCGCGGGTCCGACAGAGCCGATGCAGGTGCCGTCCGCGCGGGCGGCCGCGACGGCGGCCGGCCAGGTGCGCGGACCGTCGTCGAGCCGCACGCCCGCGAGCCTGACGTCGGCGAGTCGGGCCACCGTGCGCGCCGAGGTGACGAGCACCCAGGCGGCACCGGCCGGGTCGACGGCGCCCGGGTCGACGTCGAGCTCGACCGTGCGCGTGAGCGTCACCGGCACCACGTCGGCGCCGGCCTCCCGCAGGGCCCGGGCGATCTCGAGCGACCCTGCCGGGACGAGGACTCGCGCGCCGGCCAGGCTCACGCGTCCGCCATGAGGTCGGCGGCGCCGGATACGAGCAGGTCGTCGGCGAGGTCGCGCCCGACGGTCGCGGCGAGCGTCGTGTCGGCCGGGTCGATGCTCGCGTGCGCCGCGCGCCGCAGGTGCAGGGCGCCGTCCGGTCGGGCGACGACGGCGGCGAGCTCGAGGTCCTCGCCGTCGAGGGTGGCCAGTGCGCCGACCGGGGCGGCGCAGCCGGCCTCGAGCCGGCCGAGCAGGGTCCGCTCGGCGACGACCGCGGCCGCGGACGGCGCGTGGTGGATCGCTCGCAGTGCGGCGGCGAGACCGGGCAGCTCGGAGTCGACGTCGTCGCGGGTCTCCACGGCGAGGGCGCCCTGGCCGGGGGCCGGTAGGAAGCTCGGCGGGCCGAGGATCTCGGTGGCCCGGCCCTCGAGGCCGAGCCTGCGCAGGCCGGACAGTGCGAGGACCACGGCGTCGAGGTCGTCCTCGGTCCGCGCGAGGCGAGTGGGCACGTTGCCGCGGATGTCGACGATCTCGAGGTCGGGCCGGGCGATGAGCAGCAGCGCGGCGCGGCGGGGGGAGCCGGTGCCGACTCGGGCGCCGGCGGGCAGGTCGGCGAGCGTGAGCCCGTCGCGCGCGCACAGGGCGTCGCGCGGGTCCTCGCGCGGGGGGACCGCGGCGATCGTCAGTCCGGGGTGCGGCGCCGTGGGCAGGTCCTTGAGGGAGTGCACGACGACATCGACCTCGCCGTCGAGCAGCGCCGCACGCAGGGCGCCCGCGAAGACGCCGGTGCCGCCGAGGGAGGCGAGCGAGGCGGTGGACACGTCGCCCTCGGTGCGCACGACGACCAGATCGAGCGCGCCGGCGCCCGCGGCGGTCAGTGCGTCGGCGACGTGGCTCGACTGCGTGCGGGCGAGGTCGGAACCTCGCGTGCCCAGGCGCCAGGGCCGCGCGGCGGTGGCTGAGGTCATGCCGTCATTCTCGCACCGACCGCCGTCGAGAATGGTTCTAATATGCAAGTGCGGCGTAACGAAAATGCGAAAACTGGACATCTGTGAAATCGACCTGACGAACCGTCAGGACCATTCTTTGGATATGACGACGAGTCGTCATAAAGCATATTCAGTCGCACGTGCTGCCTCATTCAGAACACGTGTATGTCACATGATGTACGCAACATCCGACAGGTGGGCCGGTGCGGGCACGGACCGTGCCCGGGTTATCTCACACGAGGCGCCGGGCCAGCCGACGGGCGTGGGCGACGACTGCGGGCAGCCCCGTCCCGGCGACCCACGCGCCCGCGAGGTGCAGGTCCCGCTCCGCCGCCGTCGCCGCCAGGTCCGTGACGGTCTCCCGCATGCCCGGGGTCTGCGGCGCGAGCGCGCCGCCGTGCGAGATCGGCGCCGTGGCGAGCAGCTGGGCCGCGGTGAGATCGACGCCGAGCAGCGCCGCGGCGTCGGCCAGTGCCTCGTCGACCCCGGGCAGGCGCGGCTCCTCGCCGGGGCGCCCGTAGGAGAGCCGCACGGCGTGCCGGCCGCCCAGCGCCGCGGCCACCCAGGGCCACTTGGCGCTGGAGTGGGTGAGCGCCTTCGCGCGGACGGCGCGCCCGCCGGGCTCGGCCCCCTCGCCGACGATGACGCCCGATCCTCGCGGCGCCCGGTCCAGGGCCGGGGCGTCGAGGATCAGCGTGCGGTGCTCCACCGGCGCGCCGGGGACGAGCCGGACCTCCCGGGCCGTGGGGAATTCCGGCTCGACCATGCGCAGCGCCTCCGGGCCGGGAACCGCCAGCACCACCTCACGCGCGCGCAGCGTCCCGCCGGGCGCGACCTGGAGCTGCCAGGCTCCGCCGTCGCGGACGAGCCGCTCGACAGCCGCGCCCGTGCGGATCTCGGCGCCCGCGGCGACGGCCGCGCGGGCGAGCGTTGCGGGCAGCAGGTGCATGCCGCCGCGGACGGTGGCCACGGCCGGTCCTTCGCCGACGAGCGACGCGACCGCCGTGCTCAGCGACCCGGACTCGGCCAGGGCCGCGCGCAGGCCGGGCGCGACGACGTCGATCGCGAGCTCCTCCGGGTCGGACGCGTGCAGCGCGCCGGCGATCGGGCGGACGAGGCGCTCGAGGACGTCCTCGCCCATCGCGTACCGCACGACGTCGGCGAGCGAGGCCGAGCCTGGCAGCGCGCCGGCTCGCCCCGCGGAGTCCGCCTCCGCCGCCCGGCGCGCCGCGCGCTCCCCGAGGATCTGGGCGACGAGCGGATGGGCGAGGTCCGAGGGGACGCCGAGCAGCGACCGCGGCGGCACGGGCCGCGCGGGGCCGGCCGCCGGCTGCACCCACGAGCCCGCGGCGGGCCGCTCGATCGCGAGCCCCAGCTCCTCGGCCAGCTCGATCGCCGCCGGCCGCCGCGTGCCCATGGCCTCGGCCCCGCCGTCGAGGAGGACCGGACCGGTGCGGACTCCGCCGTCGGCACCGCCGTCGGCACTGCCGGACCCGCCGACGAGCGAGAGCGAGAGCGGCGAGACGAGCCCGCCGACCCGGCCCGACGCCTCCAGCAGGACGACCGACCGGCCGGACCGGGTGACGTCGTGGGCGAGCGTGAGGCCGGCGATCCCCGCCCCGATCACGGCGAGGTCCCAGGTGGTGCGGTCGGGGGCGGGGACCTTCCGGCCGGGGTCGTGCGAGGTGGCTGCGCCGGCCGCGGGATCCGGCCCGGTGGAGGTCGCTGCGCCGGCCGCGGGGTCCGATCCGGTCACAGGGAGTGGACGAGCTCGACGATGCGCGTGAGCACCGCCGGGTCCGTGGTGGGCGGGACGCCGTGACCGAGGTTGACCACGTGCCCGGGCGCCGCCCGACCCGCCTCGACGACGGCGCGCACGTGCCGCTCGAGAACCTCCCACGGCGCGGTGAGCAGCGCAGGGTCGATGTTGCCCTGCAGCGGCACCTCTCCGCCCAGCCGCTCGTTCGCGACGTCGAGCCGGAGTCGGTGGTCCACCCCGACGACCTCGGCGTGCCCCGCCATGACGGTGAGGAGCTCGGACGTGCCGGTCCCGAACGAGACCCGCGGCACCCGGTCCGCCACGTGGTCCAGCGCGCGCGCCGAGTACGGGGCGGCGCGCGCGGTGTAGTCGTCGACGGACAGCGAGCCGGCCCAGGAGTCGAAGAGCTGGACGGCGCGGACGCCGGCGTCGACCTGCGCGGCGAGGAACGCGCCCGTGAGGTCGGCGGTCCAGGTGAGCAGCCGGTCCCAGGCGGCGGGGTCGGCGTGCATGAGTGCGCGGGCGGCCAGGTGGTCGCGCGAGGGGCGGCCCTCGACGAGGTAGGCGGCCAGGGTGAACGGGGCGCCGCCGAAGCCGATGAGCGGGGTGTCGCCGGGCCCGTCGCCGGTGCCGAGCTCGTCGGTCACCGCGCGGACGGCCGCCGCGATCGGGGCGTGGTCGCCGGGCTCGTGGGCGGTCAGGCGCGCGACGTCGGCCGGGGTGCGGACCGGGTCCGCGATGACGGGGCCGACCCCGGGGACGATCTCGACGTCGATGCCCGCGAGCCTCAGCGGCACGACGATGTCGGAGAAGAGGATCGCGGCGTCGACGCCGTGCCGGCGCACCGGCTGGCAGGTGATCTCCGCGGCGAGCTCGGGCGTGAGGCAGGCGTCGAGCATCTCCGTGCCCGCGCGCACCTCCTTGTACTCCGGCAGCGAGCGACCGGCCTGCCGCATGAACCAGACCGGCAGGCGCTCCGGTCGCCGTCCGGAATAGGCCTCGAGCAGGGCGGGCGTGCCGGCGCTCACGGAGGCGGCCGTGGAGATGTCGGAATTCGTCACGCAGCCATTGTGCACGGGCGGGAGAAACTTCTTCGCGTCGAATTGCTAACCTGTCTCGGTGCCGCTCACCCTGCTTTCCGCCGACCACCACTCGGTGACGCTCGACGACCTCGAGCGGCTCAGCGTCGGAGTCGACTCCCTGCCCACCCTCCTGGCCGACCACCCGGCCGTCGACGGCGCCGTCGTGCTCGCCACCTGCAACCGGGTCGAGCTCTACCTCGAGGCCGCCGACCCGGACGCGGCGCTCGACGCCGCGCGCGCCGCCCTCGCCTCGACCAGCGGCGTGGACCCCCTCGAGATCGACGACCTCACCGGACGCACCGACGGCCACGACGCCGTCCGGCACCTCTTCGAGGTCGCCTCCGGCCTCGACGCGATGGTCGTCGGCGAGCGCGAGATCGTCGGTCAGGTCCGGCGCGCACTCGAGGACGCCCGCGCCGCCGGCGCGACCACCCCGGCCCTGGAGGACGCGCTGCAGCGCGCCTCGCGCGCCTCGCGCCGGATCGCCGTCGACACCGACCTCGCCGCCGCCGGCCGCTCCGTCGTGGCAGTCGCCCTCGACCTCGCAGGCACGGTCCGGGCGCGCCCGGCGTGCCCCCGCGACGACGAGGCCTGGACGCCCGAGTCCGGTGAGCTGCCCCGCAGCTCGTGGTCCGGCGCCCGCGCCCTCGTGGTGGGCACCGGCGCCTACGCCGGCGCCACCGTCGCCGCGCTGCGCCGCCGGGAGTGCACGACCATCGCCGTGTGGTCGGCCAGCGGCCGGGCCCGCGGCTTCGCCGACGCCGAGCACGTGCGTGCCGCGGGCGACCTGGCCGAGGAGCTCGCGCTCGCCGACGTCGTCGTCGCCTGCCGCGGCACGGGCACACCGGTCGTCGACGCCGACGCGATGTCGTCCGCCCTGGCGGCCCGGCGAGCGGCCGGGACCACGGAGCCGCTGGTCGTCGTCGACCTCGCGCTGCGCCACGACGTCTCGGCGGAGGCCGCCGCGCTGCCCGGCGTCGTCGTCGTCGACCTCGACACCGTCAAGGCGCACGCGCCGGCCGCGACCGAGGGGCAGGTGCGCCACGCCCAGGAGGTCCTCGCCGAGGAGGTGCGCGTCGTCGTCGAGACCCGCGCCGAGCGCGCGATGGACGACGTGGTGGTCGCCGTGCGTGACCGCGTCGGATCCGCGCTGGAGGACGAGCTCACCCGACTTCCCATGGCGGGCACCGTGCCCGCCGACCAGGCGGCGCAGGCCCTGAGGCGCCTCGCCGCGCGCCTCGCCCACCCACCGACGGTCGCGGCACGGGCGGCCGGGCGCGACGGCCGGGGCGAGGAGTTCGTCCGCGCCCTCGAGCTCGTCACCGGCATCGCCGTGGCCGACGAGACCGCGGGCGCCGGCGCCGGACAGGGCCGCCCACCCGCAAGGAGGACCGCCAAGTGACCGTGACGACCGGCCGACCGACGACCGGGGAGCAGGACCCTCCGCGGGGGCAGGACGCTCCGGGCGGTTCCGCACGGACCGCGCCCCCCGTGACGGCCGGCGCCCTGGCGCCCTACGACGCCGTGCTGCTCATGTCCTTCGGCGGCCCCGAGCGGCCCGAGGACGTCGTCCCGTTCCTGCGTCGCGTCACCGCCGGGCGCGGCATCCCCGACGAGCGGCTCGAGGAGGTCGGCGAGCACTACTACGCGTTCGGCGGCCGCAGTCCCATCAACGACCTCAACCGCGACCTCCTCGCCGCCCTGCGTACCGAGACCGCCGCGCGCGGGATCGACGTGCCGGTGGTCTGGGGCAACCGCAACTGGGACCCGGACGGCATCGACGTCCTGCGCGAGCTCTACGACGCCGGCGCCCGGCGGGTGGCCATGGTCGCCACCTCGGCGTACGGCTCGTACTCGAGCTGCCGCCAGTACCGCCAGGACGTCGGGCGCTACGTCCCGGCGCTCGTGGCCGAGGGGCGCCCCCTCGTGGTCGACAAGGTGCGGCCCTACTTCAACGACCCCGGCTTCGTCTCGGCCAACGCCGACGCGGTCGAGGAGTCGATGCGGGCCCTCGGCGGCGAGCCGCACCTGATGTTCGTCACGCACTCCATCCCCACGACGATGGAGGTGGCCTCGGGCCGGCGGACCACGGCGACCTACGCCGAGCAGCACGAGGAGGTCGCCCGGCTCGTGTCGGCCGAGGTCGGGCGGCGCCTGGGCCGTGAGCTCGACTGGTCGCTGACCTACTGCTCCCGGTCCGGCGACCCGCGCACCCCGTGGCTCGAGCCCGACGTCAACGACGCGCTGCGCGACCTCGCCACCACCGGCCGGGGCTCCGTGGTGCTCAGCCCGATCGGGTTCGTCTCGGACCACATGGAGGTCGTCTACGACCTCGACACGGAGGCCGCCGAGACCGCCGAGGAGCTCGGCCTGCGCCTCGCCCGCGCGGCGACGGCCGGAACGTATGCCCAGTTCGTGGCGGGACTTGCCGACCTCCTGCTCGACCGCGCCGCCGAGGCGCGGGGGGTGCCGGCCGGTGCCGAGGGCCGGCGCGCGGTCGTCGGCGACCTGCCGGCGTGGGAATCGGCCTGCGCGGTCGCCTGCTGCGCGGTGCGCGACGGGGTCGACGACGGGCGGCTCGCGCTGTGCGGGCAGCCCGACGACGTGGTGACGGCGATCGAGGAGAGCGCGTGAACGACGGGACGACGGGTGCGACGGACGCCGGAGGTGTGATCGGCGGCGGGGCCGGGTCCGCGAACGACCTGACCGAGCACGACGCCGAGGCGCTCAACGAGCGCATCCGCTACACGATGTGGTCGGTGTTCGCCACGACCCAGCCGCTGCCGACCGGCGCCGCTGAGCGGGACGCGCTCGCGGCCGACGCGGAGCGGGCGGTGCGCGCGACCGGCGTCGAGCTGCGTGGCTGGTACGACGTCGCGGGCCTGCGCGCCGACGCCGACCTCATGGTGTGGTGGCACGCCGAGACCATCGAGGAGGTCCAGGCCGCCTACCACGCGCTGCGCGCGAGCGACCTCGGGTCCGCGCTCGAGCCGGTGTGGTCGGTCGTCGGCCTGCACCGCGCGGCCGAGTTCAACCGCCGCCACGTCCCGGCGTTCCTCGCCGGAGAGCCGGCGGGCGACTACATCTGCGTCTACCCGTTCGTCCGGTCCTACGAGTGGTACGTCCTCCCCGCGGAGGAACGCTCCCGCATGCTGCGGGAGCACGGCATGGCCGCCCGCGACTACCCGGACGTGCGCGCCAACACCGTCTCCGCGTTCGCGCTCGGCGACTACGAGTGGATCCTCGCCTTCGAGGCCCCCGAGCTGCACCGCATCGTCGACGTCATGCGCGAGCTGCGCGCCGTCGACGCGCGACGGCACGTGCGCGAGGAGATCCCGTTCTACACGGGACCGCGCGTCGAGCTGGCCGACTGGGCCGCCAGGCAGCCGCTCGCGGCCGACTGATCCACGCCTGACCTGCCCCGCGCCTGACCTGACCCGCGCCTGACCTGACCCGCGCCTGATGGGCGCCGCCGTCCCCACGGGCCGACTGATCCACGTCTGACCGGCGCCGCCGTCCCCACAGCCCGCCTCCCGGTGCCGGTGCCCACAGGTGCCGCCGATCGCCGCTGCCCTCCGCCAGGGACGCACCTAGCGTGCCGGGCAGGAGAGAGGGGGCGTGATGCTCGACCAGATCGAGGCGGACCTGCAGCGGGTGCGCGCGCAGGTCACGGCGGTGGAGGGCGTGCGGGACAGACTGTCGTCCTGCGTTCCGATGCGCTGGACGGGTGAGGCGGGCGCGGCGGCCACGGAGTCGCGAGAGGTGCTCCGCGGGGACGTCGACTCCGCGATCGGTGAGCTGCGCGGGTTGGAGGGACGGCTCCTCGGCCTCACGCTGCGGATCGATATCCAGGGCGCGCCCGGCGTGGGGGCGGTGCGATGGGTGGGCTGATCCGACCCGTCGCCGGTGACCGGCCCGACCCCCCGGTGCCGCCCGATCCCGTCGCGCGGGAGCACGTCTCCTCCTCGGCCGACGGTATGGACGTCGACACTGCCGAGGTGCGCCGGATGGCGAGCGAGGTCGACGAGGTCGCGGCGGGGTTGAGGGCGGCCGCCGGGCCGCTCCGGCTCGTCGGCTCGAGCCCGCAGCACGGTGGCCGCCTCCTCGTCCCGGTCCCGAACGCCGCCCACGACCCCGCGCTCGCCGCCGAGTTCGCGGCCGCCAGGGCGTCCGCGCAGGCGGTGGCGGACACGCTCGGCGCCGTCGCCGGGCGCGCCGAGGATCTCGCGAACGGCCTGCGCGGGTGGGCGGCGCGGATCGAGCACGCGGACGGCACCGCCGGCGCCCTCTTCCACGTGCTCGGCGCCCTGTCCAACGCCACCGGCCCGCCGCGTCTGATCCCAGGGCGTGTGGTCGCCTCTCGCAACCCGGCCACCTGGGCCCTCCCGGGGTACGGGATCCTCACGAGCCCGGGCTGGGCGGCCCGGCCGGGCGGCGCGGGTATCGCCGCGGAGCTCGACGCCGACGTGGCCGCGGCCGGTGGGCTGGTCGATGCCGCGGTCGGTGCCGTGGGGCGGGGGCCCCTCCTCGCCGCCGTCGACCGGGACGCGGCGGACGGCGAGATGGCCGCGCTCGCGGCCCTGCCCCTGGCGCGCGGCCTGCTCGCCGGTGTACCGGGTGGGGCGCGCGCCGTGCTCGACCCCGAGCCCGTCCCGGGCCTCCCGGCGCCGGTCGCCGGCGTGGCCGGTCTGCGGTTCGGCGCGCCCCGGGACCTGTCCGCACCGGGCTCGCTGCTCTCGCGCCGACCGGCCTCCGACCGTGGTCCGGAGCCCCTCGCCGGGACCCGGCCCGGCTCCGTCGGCGACCTCATCGACCGGATCGACCCGCTCCACGCCGAGTCCGGTCGAGCCGACCGCCCGCACCTGGAGGTGCTGCGGACCGAGCACGCCGACGGGTCGACGTCGTTCGTCGTCGTCATCCCCGGCACCAGCGCGGACGCGACGGTGGCCGACCCCGACAACCTCATGGACAACGCCTCGAACATCGAGCTCGCCGCCACCGGCAGCTCCGCACTGCTCGAGGGCATCTCGGAGGCGCTCGAGGTCGCCGGGGCCCGGGACGGGGACGCCGTCGGGATGATCGGGCACAGCCAGGGCGGGCTGGGCGTGGCGCACTGGGCGGCGGGGGACGACGCCCGCCGGTACGACCTGCGGGCGAGCGTGGCGCTCAACGCGCCGATCGCGCACGCGGGCGCACCCGTGGCCGGTCACCACCTGAGCATCGACGTCGCTGACGACGCCGTGTCCGGCCTCGACGGCGCACCCGTCCCGCACGTCGCGCCGAACGCCGAGACCGGGAGCCGGAGCGCCTACACGGTCGACACCTCCACCCGCCCGCGCGACCTCGGCGACGTCTTCCCGTTCGAGGGGCACTACCCCGAGCACTCCGCCGCCGCATGGGACGGCGTCCTCGAGCACCGCGGGCACGAGTACGACGTCGCCCACGTCGACGACGAGTTCCGTCGCCTGCTCGGAGTGGGGGAGGAGGGGGCCGTGACGACGTCGGTGGTCGTCGAGCTCGAGCGGGACTGACGGGGCGGCCGAGCGGGCGGGTGGGGGCCGCCGGGCCGGACTGCGCCGCGCTGGGCCGACCCACGCCGGGCCATGACGGGCGGGCCTCCGCCCGGAGCGAACGCCTACCGGGCGGGCTCTCCGGTTCCCACCGGCTGGGAGAATGGGACGGGTGTCGTCGTCAGTGCGTCGGCACCGGACCCGCACCCGGTACGACAGGAGACGACGTGACGACGACCGACGCGACGACCACGCCCTGGGGGCCGCCGCCTTTCCCGGAGCCCCCGGAGCGCGGGGAGGTCGACGTCGTCGCCGGCCGGACCGTGGTCTGGGCGCCCGGGACCGTGCTGCGGGCCGGCCGGGTGGTCCTGGGAGGCTCGCCGTTCTCCGTCACCGTGGTCCCCGAGGAGTTCCGGGACTTCGCCACCCGGGTCTGCGACGCCGAGGAGCACGGCGCCGAGGCGGCGGACGACACCGAGCGCGCCGCCGCACGGTTCCTCCTCGACCTCGGCATCGTCCACCCCAAGCCGGTCGCCTACGGCGAGGTCACCGACGTCGAGGTCGTCATCCCGATGTACGGGGACCCGACCCTGCTGGACCCCCTGCTGGCCTCGCTCGCCGTCGAGGGGCACCCGGTGACCGTCGTCGACGACGCCACCCCCGACCCGGAGCACGCGTCCCGGATCGCGGCGATCGCCGACCACTACGGCGCACGACTCATCCGGCACGACGTCAACCAGGGGCCGGGCGGCGCCCGCAACACCGGCTTCGCTGCGACCAGTGCGCCGTTCATCGCGTTCATCGACTCCGACGCGCGCGCGAGCGACGACTGGATCGCCCGCCTGCGCCCCATGCTCGACGACGAGCAGCTCGGCGCGGTCGGTCCTCGCGTGCGCCCGCGGTTCGACGGGGACAGCGCCATCGAGCTCTACGAGGACACCCGCTCCGAGATCGACATGGGACCGGTCCCCAGCCGCGTCGTCCACGGCGTCATGGTCGGCTGGCTGCCCAGCGCCGCGGTCCTCGTGCGGCGCTCCGCCGTCACCGACCCGCCGTTCGAGCCGGGCCTGCGCATCGGCGAGGACGTCGACCTGTTCTGGCGAATGGACGAGGCGGGCTGGAACGTCCTGTACGCCCCGGACGTTCAGGTGTTCCACGAGGTGCGGACCACGTGGCGGGCCTTCATGGGCCGCCGCGCCGGGTACGGCAGCTCCGCCGCGCTTCTCGAGCAGCGGCACCCGCTCCGCCTCACCCCGGCCTCGCCGAGCCTGTCCGGCCTCGCCGTCATCGGGCTGGCCTCGACCGGGCACCGGTGGCTGGCCGCCGGCGTCGCCGGCTACGAGCTCGCCCGCCAGCGCGCGAGCCTGCCCGACGAGGTGCCGCTGAGCGTCGTCGCCGAGATGGCCGGCCGGCAGATCTGGTCCGACGGCTTCTGGACGGGACACCTGCTGCGCCGCGACTGGTGGCCGGTCGGCTGGGCCGTCCTCGCGTCGACGCCACGCTCCGGGCTTGCGCGCGGGGTGGCGGCAGCCATGATGTGGGAGCCGGTACGTGACCACATCCTCCGGCCCACGCGTCTCGGGCCGGTCAAGAGCCTGGCCATGCGGTTGCTCGACGACGCCTCCTACGGCACGGGCGTCATCACGAACGCGATCCGGGAGCGGGTCCCGAACGTCGTCACCCCGCGCCCGCGCATCCCCTGGTGGCCCCGCGGACGCTGATCCTCGCCCCGCGTCCCCCGCGTCCCCCGCGTCCCCCGCGTCCCCCGCGTCCCCCGCGCTGACCTCGCACGGTGGGAGGGCCGCTCCGTGACCCTGTGCCCCGCGCAGGGGTGGGGCGGGGCATGCTGGACCGATGGCCAGCACGTTCCCGCCCAGCCCCGCACACCCCGCCGATCTCCTGCGGGCCGACATCGCGTCGCTGCCCGCTTACGTCCCCGGCGAGCGCCCCGCGCAGGACCGGCCGGTCGCCAAGCTGTCGTCCAACGAGATGCCCTACCCGCCGCTGCCCGGCGTGGCCGAGGCCGTGCTCGCCGCCGTCCAGGACTCGGGGCGCTACCCCGACATGGCTGCCGTGGACCTCGTCGAGGCGCTGGCGACCCGGCACGGCGTGGCGCCCGAGCAGGTGGCGCTCGGCGGCGGCTCGACCGCGGTGCTCGAGACGATCCTGCGAGCGACCTCCGGGCCGGGGGACGAGGTCGTCGCTCCCTGGCGCAGCTTCGAGGCGTACCCGATCGCCGTACAGGTCACCGGCGCGTCCATGGTGCGCGTACCGGTCGATGCCGAAGGGCGCCACCGCCTCGACGCGATGGCCGAGGCGGTCACCGACCGCACCCGCGTGATCCTGCTCTGCTCACCGAACAACCCGACCGGCACCGCGCTCACGCGGGGGGAGGTAGAGCAGTTCCTCGCCGACGTCCCGCCGACGGTGCTCGTCCTCCTCGACGAGGCCTACATCGACTTCGTCACCGCGGACGACCCGACCGACGGTCCCTCGCTGCTGCCCGCGCACCCGAACCTCGTGGTCCTGCGGACGTTCTCCAAGGCCGCCTCCCTCGCCGGTCTGCGCGTGGGTTACGCCCTCGGTCATCCCGACGTCGTGGCCGGCATCCGCGCGGCCTCGACCCCGTTCGGAGTCTCCAGCCCCGCGCAGGCGGCGGCGCTCGCGGCCCTCGACGCCGATGCGGAGATCCGCCGGCGCGTCGCCGAGGTCGTCGCGGAGCGCGAGCGGCTCGTGGCGGGGCTGCGCGCACTCGGGCTCGAGATCCCGGACACCCAGGCCAACTTCGTGTGGCTGCAGCTGGGCGACGGCGCGGCGCCGTTCGCGGACGCCGCCCGCGAGGTCGGCCTGCTCGTCCGGCCCTTCCCCGGCGACGGGGTGCGGATCAGCATCGGGACGAGCGAGGACACCGACGCCGTTCTCGCGCTCGTGGCCGAGCGCATGGGCTGAGCGCTCGCTGAGTGCATGGGCTGGGAGCGCGGAGCGCGGTGCCCTTCGTCGGACATGCGGTCGGAGCTCTGCGACGTCGGGCACGCACTCGATCCCGCCCGTGCGCGGCCGCGAGCCGGGGGCCGTTCGGGCCTGGCCCTCGTCGTCGAGGCGAGCTCAGCCCTCGTGGCCGATGAGCCACCGCACCCCGTAGCGGTCCACCAGGGTGCCGTCGTGGTCGCCCCACGGCCGCGCCTGCAGCGGGTCGATGACGCGGCCACCTGCGGAGAGCGCGTCGCACCAGGCGGCGAGGGTGCCCGGTCCGGCCGTACCGAGCAGCGAGAGGAACATGCCGGTCATGGCCACGCCGTCCTCGTTCGCACCGGCATCCGCGCCGGCGATCTCGACGGGGCCGACCAGCATCGCGTGGGCGACCGCGTCCGGCGGCCCGTCGTGCCGCCCGGCTTCCCCGTAGTCGACGACCGTGAGCTCACCGCCGAACACCGCCCGGTAGTGCTCCATCGCCTCGCGGGCGGTTCCCGGGAACAGCAGGTACGGGACGAGTCCGCTCATGCCGCGATGGTAGGGGCGTAGTGCCGCGAGGTGGCAGGGCGGCCGGCCCTGTCGGTGAGTCAGTGAGGTAGGTATCGAGTCAGTGCCCCCGGTCGATTGACTCGGTACCTACCCGATTGCCTGGGTGACGGCTCAGGGTGTGGGGCAGGCCACCGCGCGGCGCGCTCGCGCTCGAACCTACACCTGTGTAGCCTACACAACCGTAGGTAGCTTGCCGGGCCCGCACGTGCTGATCCACGAGCGGTGCCCGACGGCTCGGACGAGGTGCGCCGATCGCGCGCAGAGTCTCGCCGGCCGGCCGCGCAGATCGCGTGGCCGGCCGGGCACGGGCCGGGGGCAGGAGCAGGATGGTGCCGCGCCGGGCGAACCGCCGGGCCGGCCGGCACGACGACGTCCGGGCCCGAACCAGCACCACAGCGTCGGACGACCGAAGGAGGACCACGTGTCCGTTCCCACGACGAACGCCCCGCACGCATCGGCCGGCCCGTCGGCCGCGGGCGGCGAGGCAGCCGCAGCCCCGGACGGCAGCACGACGCCGAACGGCACCGCCCCGAACGGTCCCGACACCCAGAACAGCCCCGCGGCCCCGCACGGCGCCTCGCTCGACCCGGACGACGCCGTCGTCCAGCTCCTCACCCCGGCCGGCGAGCGCGTCGACCACCCCGTCTACGGCCCGCTCGTCGACGAGCTCACGCCCGACACGCTCCGCACGATGTACCGCGACATGGTCCTCACCCGCGCGTTCGACGCCGAGGCCACGCTGCTCCAGCGCCAGGGCGAGCTCGGCCTGTGGGCGTCCAGCCTCGGCCAGGAGGGCATCCAGATCGGCTCCGCCCACGCCCAGCGCCCCGCGGACATGGTCTTCCCCAGCTACCGGGAGCACGGCGTCGCCCACGTCCGTGGCCTGCCCCTGACCGACCTCCTGCCGGTCATGCGCGGGACCCGCCACGGCGGGTGGGACCCCCGCGCGCACAACTTCCAGGTCCAGACGTTCGTGATCGCCGCCCACACGCTGCACGCCGTCGGCTTCGCGATGGGCATCCAGCGCGACGGCGACGTCGGCACCGGGACCGACCGCGACCGGGCCGTCGTCGTGTACCACGGCGACGGCGCCACCTCGCAGGGCGACTTCAACGAGTCGCTGGTCTTCGCCGCCTCCGCCCAGGCGCCGGTCGTCCTCATCTGCCAGAACAACAGCTGGGCGATCTCGGTCCCCACCCGGGTCCAGTCGCGCGTGCCGATCGCCCGGCGTGGCCCCGGCGTCGGTATCCCCGCGGTCCGGGTCGACGGCAACGACGTCCTGGCCTCCTACGCGGCGACGACCGAGGCCCTGCGCCGGGCCCGGGCCGGCGAGGGCCCCACGCTCGTCGAGGCCGTCACCTACCGGATGGGTGCCCACACGACGTCGGACGACCCCACCCGCTACCGGGAGCGCGCGGAGGAGGAGGAGTGGCGGGCGAAGGACCCGATCGACCGGCTGCGCGCCCACCTGCTCGCCACCGGCCTCGCCGACGACGCCTTCCTCGCGGCGGTCACGGCCGACGCCGAGGCCCTCGCCCGCGAGACCCGCGCCGCCTGCCTCGCCGACCGTGCCGGCCGGCCCGAGGAGATGTTCGACCACGTCCACGCGCTCCCGCACGCACAGGTCGAGGCCGACCGCGCCGCGATGTCGGCTTTCGAGGCCGGGTTCGCCGACGCGGACACCGCGGACACGGCCGGCACCACCGGCAACACCACCGCGGACACGACCGGCACCACCGCGTATGCGCAGGAGGCCCGCTGATGCACCCCGCCCCGCCGGCCACGGCGACCACGCTCCCGCTCGCGCGCGCCATCAACGCCGGGCTGCGCGCGGCACTGACGCACGACCCCACGGTCCTCGTCATGGGCGAGGACGTCGGCCCCCTCGGCGGCGTCTTCCGGGTGACCGACGGCCTGCAGGCCGAGTTCGGCGCGGACCGGGTCGTCGACACGCCGCTGGCGGAGTCCGGCATCGTCGGCACGGCGGTCGGGCTGGCGATGGCCGGCTACCGTCCCGTGGTCGAGATCCAGTTCGACGGCTTCATCTTCCCGTCCTACAACCAGATCACCACGCAGCTCGCCAAGCTCAGCTACCGCACGTCCGGCGCGCTGAGCATGCCGGTGGTCGTGCGTGTGCCCTACGGCGGCCACATCGGGGCGATCGAGCACCACAGCGAGTCGCCCGAGTCGCTGTTCGCCCACACGGCCGGCCTGCGGATCGTCAGTCCGGCGAACGCCGCCGACGGCTACGCCATGATCCAGCAGGCCATCGCCTCCCCGGACCCCGTGCTGTTCCTCGAGCCGAAGGCCCGCTACTGGGAGAAGGGTCCCGTCGAGCTCGACGCCCCCGTCGACCTCAGCCCCGGGGCGCTCACGAACGACCTGCACGCCGCCCGCGTGGTCCGGCCCGGCACGGACCTGACGATCGCCACCTACGGGCCCGGCGTGAAGGTCGCACTCCAGGCCGCGGAGGTCGCCGAGCAGGAGGGCTCGAGCCTGGAGGTCATCGACCTGCGCTCGATCTCCCCCCTCGACGTCGATGCCGTGGCGGCCTCCGTCCACCGCACCGGCCGGCTCGTGGTCGTCCACGAGGCGCCGACGTTCTTCGGGCCGGGCGCCGAGCTGGCCGCCGCCGTCCAGGAGCGCTGCTTCTACGAGCTCGAGGCGCCGGTCCTGCGCGTGGGTGGGTACCACACGCCGTACCCTGCCTCGACGCACGAGTCCGTCTACCTGCCCTCCCTCGACCGGATCCTCGACGCCGTCGAGCGTTCGCTCGCCGCCTGAGCCGTCACGACAAGGAGCCGAGATGAACGACCAGCGTCACCGGACCTTCCGCCTGCCCGACGTGGGGGAGGGGCTGACCGAGGCCGAGATCGTCAGCTGGTCGGTCGGCGTCGGCCAGCGCGTCGAGGTCAACCAGGCGCTGTGCGAGATCGAGACGGAGAAGTCGGTCGTCGAGCTGGCGAGCCCCTGGTCGGGTGCCGTGCGCGCGCTCCTCGTCGAGGAGGGGGCCACCGTCGAGGTCGGTGCGCCGATCGTCGAGCTGGACACCCGCCCCGACGAGCCCGACGACGACGCCGCCCCCGAGCCGGCGGCCACCGCCGCCGGCGACGCGAGCGCCGAGGCGGGCGACGGGTCCGGCGCCGTCCTCGTGGGGTACGGGACGCGTCCCGGTGCCGCGCGCCGTCGGCCGCGGGTCGCCACCCCGGCCTCCGGTCCCGCAGGGTCGGGAGCCACCGGGTCCTCCGGTCCTGCACTCTCGACCGCCACGCCGTCCGCCGCGCAGGTGCCCGCCACCCCGGCCTCCGGTCCCGTACCCGCCACCCAGGGGGCGGGCCCCTCGACGGGCGCCTCGAGTGCCACCGGCCCGACCCCGCTCGTCTCGCGTCCTTCGCCGGCCGGCACGCGCGTCGCCCCCGGGAGGCCCCGCCCCGCGCCCGGTACCGCGTCCTCGGCCGACCCGACGTCCGGCCCGGCTCGGCCGGCCGTCCCCGCGCGCGGCGGGTCGAGCACGCGGTTCGTGCCGACGTCGGGCGGACCGACCCGGGCCAAGCCACCGGTCCGCCGGCTCGCGAGGGATCTCGGGGTCGACATCGACTCGGTCCACGGCACCGGGCCCGGCGGGATCGTCACGCGCGAGGACGTCGTCGCGCTCCACGAGCGGTCCGACGTGCAGCAGCTGGCCACGTGGTCCGAGGACGAGCCGTGGCTCGAGGGCGGCTCGGTGTCCCCGGACGGCCGTCGCACGCGCGTGCCCGCCCGGTCGGTGCGCCGCCGGACGGCCGAGGCGATGGTCCAGTCCGCCTTCACCGCCCCGCACGTCACCGAGTTCCACACGATCGACGTCACGCGGACGATGGACCTCGTCGCGCGGCTGAAGAAGGACCGGGAGTTCGAGGGCCTGCACGTCACCCCGCTGCTCATCGCGATGCGGGCGCTGCTGCTGGCCGTCAACCGGCACCCGGAGATCAACGCCTCGTGGGACGACGACACGCAGGAGATCGTCTACAAGCACTACGTCAATCTCGGCATCGCGGCGGCGACACCCCGCGGCCTCGTGGTGCCCAACGTCAAGGACGCCCACCGGCTCAACCTCAAGGAGCTCGCCCAAGCCCTCGGCGAGCTCACGTCGTCGGCGCGCGCCGGCCGCACCCAGCCGGCACAGATGGCCGACGGCACCATCACCATCACCAACGTCGGCGCCTTCGGCATCGACACCGGCACGCCGATCCTCAACCCGGGGGAGGCCGCGATCCTCGCACTGGGCGCCGTGCGGCAGCAGCCGTGGGTGCACGAGGGCGAGATCGCGGTCCGGTGGGTGACGCAGCTGGCGCTGAGCTTCGACCACCGCCTCGTCGACGGCGCGCTCGGCTCGTTCGTCCTCAAGGACATCGCCACGATCCTCGAGGACCCGTCGATGGCGCTGGTCTGGGGCTGAGCCCCGGCGCTCGACGACGACGAAGGCAGGCGATACCCGTGGCACGGTCCGACGACGCCCTCCACCCCGACGTGCAGGTCGGCATGTACTCCTTCCGGACGCCGGAGCCGGTCCGCCTCGCCACGTTCTGGGGCGAGCTCATGGGGCTGCCGATGGCGGACGGGGCATCGGATCAGATCGCCATGCTCGACCTCGACCACGAGGTCGGACCGATCACGTGGCTGTTCGAGCCCGACCTCCGACACCAGACCCGCGACCTCGGACCGGCGAGCGTCGACCTGACACGTGCGAACCGAGTCGCCGCTGACCTCGAGGATGAGGCGACTGGCGGAGAGTGCTGGACGGTCGACGGTGACCGTGGCTGACGAGGTGGTCGTGCCGGGCTGAGCGCCCGCCCCTCAGCGCAGCGGGACGAACACGTAGCCGCCCGGCGCTGTCTCCTCGTCCCACCCGTCCTCGGTCCTGTTCACCCGGACGAGCCTCCCGCCCGCCGGCACCACCATGACCCCGCCGACCGCGAGCTGTCGGGCGAGCCGCTCGGGAACGGCGTCCGACATCGCCGAGACGAGGATCCGGTCGAACGGCGCGTCCTCGGGAGCACCGAGCACGCCCTGCTCCGCGACGCGGACCTCGACCCGCGCCGACTCCTGACTGTCCAGCGCTGCGCGACTGTGTTCGACGAGCTCGGGCACCAGCTCGACGGCGAGGACCCGGCCGGCCGGGCCGACCAGGTGGGCGAGGATCGCCGTCGTCCAGCCGGACCCGCTGCCGACGTCGAGGACCCGCGCCCCCACGGGCACGTCCAGCAGCTCGAGCATCGCGGCGACCGTGGTCGGCTGGGAGCACGTGGCGCCGTGCCCGATCGTCAGCGGGGCGTCGGTGGCCGCGTACGGCCGCGTGGCGGGCGGCAGGAACCGGGCGCGCTCCGCCCTCTCCATCGCCTCGGCCACGGCCGCCCGGTCACGCACGTCAGCACCTAGCCCAGCAGGTCCGGCGTCGCGGGTGGTTCCTCGCCGCGCACGTGCTCGCCCAGGAAGCCGAGCACCACCTGGTACCAGAGCTTCGCGTGCTGCGGGGTGAGGATCCAGTGGTTTTCGTCGGGGAAGTAGAGGAACCGGTGCGGGGTCCGGCCCGCGTCGTCCATGGCCAGGGCCGACTCCGAGACGAGGGAGCGCCACAGCGACAGGCCCTCGCCGATCGGCACCCGGTAGTCCTTGTCGCCGTGGATGACGAGCATCGGCGTGGAGATGTCCTTCGCCGCATGGTGCGGGGAGTGCGTGGCGCGCATCTCGGGCGTCATCTCGCGCTGCCAGAACCAGCCGACGTCCGTGGTGCCGGCGAACGTCTCGATGTTCCACAGGGAGGCGTGCGTGACGACCGCGTCGAACCGGTCGGTGTGCCCGGCGATCCAGTTGGCCATGTACCCGCCGAACGAGCCGCCCATCGCGGCGGTGCGGGTGTCGTCGATCTCCGGCAGGGACGCGGCGGCGTCGGTGACGGCGAGGACGTCAGTGTAGGGGTTGGCGCCCCAGGTGCCCCAGCCCCGCGCGATGAAGTCCCACCCGTAGCCGGTCGACAGTGCCGGGTCCGGCAGCACGACGGCGTACCCCTGGGCGACGGCGATCCACGGGTTCCACCGCCACGACCAGGTGTTCCACGAGGAGACGGGCCCGCCGTGCACCCACAGGAGCAGGGGGGCGGGTGCCTCGGGGGTGGCGCCGTCGGGCACGGCGAGCCAGCCGCGCAGGGGGTGGCCGTCGGGCGCGAACGCCTCGATCTCGGTGAGGGTGCCGGGCAGCTCCGGCGCGTCGACGGGAGAGGGGACCTCGGTGACCTCGGCGCCCCCCAGGGCCGGCTCGCGCAGCACCGACAGGTCGAGGCGCACCGGTGCGGCAGGGGCTCCGTAGCTCGCCCGCAGCGCGTACGCGACGGTGCCCTCGGGCGAGACCCGGACGTCGGAGAACGCCCCGTCGGCGGTGAGCCGGGTGACGTCGGCACCGTCGAAGGGGACGTGGAAGACGGGTGCGCGGCCCCGGTCGTCGGCCACCGCGAGCATCCCCGAGCCGTCCGGCAGCACGACAGCCTCGTTGATCCAGCGGTCCCAGCCCGCGGCGATCTCCGTCCGCTCCCCCGTGGCGAGGTCGACGAGGGCGAGGGTGACGATCGGCGGCCGCTCCGGCGTCGAGGGCCGCTCGACGGCGACGACGGCGCGCGCCCCGTCCCGGGTGAGCGCGACCGGCGAGAACTCCAGGTCCGCCGACGGCTCGGCGACCCACCGGCGCTCGCCCGAGGCGACGTCGATGGCGACCACGCCGGTGCGGAGCTCGCCGCGCGCCGCCGGGAGCGACCAGGCCGCGAGGAGCGTGGTGCCGTCGTCGCTGAGCAGGTACGCGCCGTCGAACAGGGCGACGCCGGCGTCCGGCGTGAGGTCGTGCAGCGTGCCGGGGCCCTCGGCGCCGTCCGCAGGCGGGTCGACGCGGTAGAGGTGGGCGCGGCCCGGGCCGAGGTCGTGGTCCCAGAACCGGACCGGGTAGGCGGTGTGGAGGATCGCGGCGACCTTCTTCTCGGTGCGCGCCGTGCGCCGCTCGGTGTCGTCCTCGAGGTCGGACGAGCCGGGCAACGGGGAGCCGGCCACGACCACGGTGTCCGCGGCCCGGGCGGTGAGGACGGCCTCGACGCCGCCGGGGTGGTCGGCGAGCACGCGGGCCTCGCCGCCGCCGGCGGGCAGCACCCAGGCGCGGGCGCGCTCGCCCTCCTCGTCCGCGGGGTCGGGCCGCGCGGCGGTGAACACGAGGTCGCCCGACGCGGTGACGGTGGGGGCGGACTCGCCGCTCCCGCCCCGGGTGAGGCGCCGGGCCGGCCGCTCGCCGGCCGGGTCGAGCTCCCACACCGAGCTCTGGTACCGGGTGGCCTTGTCGTCGAGCGCGGCGACGGACGTGACCAGGCGGGTCCCGTCGGGGCTCAGCGCGAGTCCGGAGACGCGCCCGAGCGCGACGTAGGCGTCGAGGTCGTGGAAGGGGGTACGGGTCGCGTCGTCGTCGGTCACCGGTGCATCGCACCACGGCGTGACGGCCCGTGTCTGCCCGATACCCGCCGTGTTCGCGACGCGCGGACGGCGTGGCGACGCCGGCGCCGCGGCGGGGGACGTCCTCCGTGCGGCCCGCCCGGCGGCACCGCTCAGTAGGTCTCGAGCACCGACGGGCCGAGGCGGAAGCCGCCGCCGGACTCGGTCGACCAGCACTCGACGTCGACCCCGGTCACCGTGCACGCCAGGTCACCGTTGTACGCGGACTGGCCGTCCGACAGGAGCGGGTCGGCGTTCGCGGATCGGTTGCAGTTGACGCCGGCCTCGCCGTCGGAGCTGATCTCGACGCTGATCCCGCCCGGCAGGCAGCCCTCGGGGGTGTCGAGCGAGTGGTCGACGATCGTGCACACGACGTCGCTCCCGCTGAGGTTGCACGCCATGTTCGCGCCCTGCACCCAGAACCCGGGCATCTGCTCGGCGTCCGCCGGGATCTCGGGGACCTCCAGCCAGCTCATGTCGGCCTCGATCGCCGTACGAAGCGCCGGGTTCGTCCCGGAGTCGCCGAGGATCATGTCGACGACCGCCTCGGCGTGCTCCTGGCCGCACTCGTCCTTCAGCGCGATGAGGGAGTCGACGACGCGGTCGCCGTGCGCGGGGTCGCCCCAGGTCCCGTCGGGCGCCGCGGCGGAGGCGAACGCCTGGACCACCTCGGTGTCGGGACCGGCGTCGGAGCAGTCCGAGCGCGACGGCAGTGCCTCGAGGGCGGCGAGCGCCTCCGCGATCTCGTCGGTCGCCGGGCTCTCCTCGTCGCCCTCGCTCGGCGCCTCTGTCGTGGCCGGCGGGAAGTCCGGGTCGGGCTCGCCGGCGGTGGTGGGCTGCTGGTCGTCGTCGCCGGGCAGGTTGAAGATCCACAGGGCGCCCAGCACGATGACGGCGAGCGCCGCGGCGACGGCAAGGATGCCCGCCCAGGGTACCGCGCGGCGCGGCTCGTCGATCTGGCGCGGCGGCGCGTCCGGCGTGCGGGTGGTGGTCGGGGAGCCGTCCGGCGGAGTGACCGGACGGGCGGGGGACGCCTCGACGGCGGGTGACTCGGTCGTCGGGCGCCTGGTGCTGCCCCCCGCGGCGGCGCCGGCCGCCCCCGCGGCGCCGAAGCGCTCGGCGGTCGGACGGCGCACCGGCGCCGTGGCCGGCTCGTCCGGGTCGATGCCCGCCGTGCGCGCCCGCCGCTGGGCGATCGCCTCGTCGATCTCGCTGTCCCCGAGGTTGCCGAGCCACTCGAGCAGGCCCGGGTAGGTCGAGGGGTTGCCGGCGATCGCCGGGCGCAGCTCGGGGTGGTGCTCGGCGAGCTCCTGCAGGCGGGTGAGCGGGGTCGCCGGATCGGCCGCCTCGAGTGCGGGGTCGTTGCTGTCGTCGGTGCCGGTCACGGCCGTGTCCTCCATCGCGAGTCTGCCCGGGAGTGTACGCAGGGCGGCTGCCCGCCGCCGACCAGGTGTGGTGAGCGACGCACGGGTGCAGGAGCTCGTCGAGGCCGTCATCGAGGGGCCGATGGCGCTGGTCGAACGGGCCGGCACGGCGCGGCCGGCGCGTGGGCCCGTGACGGCACCGAACCGGACCGGCTGCGCGCCAGGGTCGTCGAGCCCGGTCTCGGGGGCAGGTCTGACCCCCGCCGACGGACGCCGCTCACCCTAGGGTTGTCGCGTGCTGCCCGGGACCTCCGACGACGACATGGACCGCTCGCCCGACCCCGTGGCGGATCCGACCGGGCCCCCGGGGACCGATGCCGCCGACGCGGCGCATCCCGAGTCCGATCCGGATGCGGCACATCCCGAGCCCGATCCCGACGTCCTGCCCGAGCCGGTGCCCGACGTCGTCGCCGAGGCCGGCACCGACCAGGGGTCGGAGCCCCCGACGGCGAGCACCGCACCCCGTGCGAGCGAGCCCGCGAGCGAGGTGCCCGAGCTCCCCGAGCACGGTGAGGTGGAGGCTCCCGGGTCGGCCACGTCCGCCCACGAGCGCGACACCGCCGAGCTCGACGGCGCGGGCGGTACCGCCGTGGTCCCGGTCGTCGAGGGTGGCGCCCCTCTCGCGTCGGACGCCGCGGCCGGGTCCGACGCCGGGCCCGGCGCCCAGGACGCCGGCGCGGTGGCCGATCCCTCCCCGCACGACGACCCCGACCACGCGCGTGCCGAGCACAGCGACCGCGACCCGGGCACCCCCGCGGCGCTCGCCGCCGTCCAGGGCGCGGCCCAGGCCGTGCGTGGCTGGTGGCGCCGGGCGGGCTCCGGCGTGGTCCAGCGCTGGGTGCTCTCGCTGGTGATCGCGTCGCTGGTGCTCGTCGTCGGACTGCTCGTCGCCGACCGCTGGGCCCTCATGCGGGCGCGCGCCGAGGCCGACGACGCGATCGTCTCCTTCACCCAGGAGGTCGAGAACCCGGACGTGCGGCTGGACGGCTTCCCCTTCCTCCCGCAGGTGGTCTCCGGCCGCATCGACCGCATCGATTTCACGGCCGACCGCATGGTCCTGCCGGACGTCGAGCTGATGGACGTCCGGGGCTGGATGACCGGCGTCGGGTTCCGGGCCCCGATCGAGGTGGCCCGCCTCGAGGCGAGCGGCACGGTCCCGCTCGAGCTGGTGCAGGAGCAGGTGGCGGAAGCGACGTTCGACGTTCCCGTCCTCGGCGAGCGCAGCTTCGAGGCGGACATCGAGGGCAACGAGCTCGTACTGACGACGAGCATCCTCGGCGGGGACATCCACGTCACCGCCGACGTCGCGCCCACCGACGACGGCCGCGGCATCCACCTCCACCTCGACCGGGGCACGCTCGGCGGCGTCAGCACCGAGCTGTCGTCGATCCCGCTGGTCGGCAGCCGGCTGCCGCTCGACCACTACGTGCCGCTCGAGGGCCTGCCCGAGGGGCTGGTCCTCACGAGCACGACCGTCGTCGGGGACGGGATCGCGGTGGGCGTCGAGGGCGACGACGTCCGGTTCTGACCCGCTGGGCTACCGGCCCCGGTCGCCCCGCGCCCGGGCGGCCAACATCTCGTTGTACGCGGCCAGCTCGGCATCGCCGTCGGCGTCGGCCCGGCGGTCGACGCGCCGGGCCTCCTTCTTCTCCGACCGCGCCCACTGCACCGCCACCCCGACGGCCAGCGCGAGCGTCGGGAACTCGCCGACGCCCCAGGTGATCGCGCCGCCGACCTCCTGGTCGGCCATCGCGTCCACGCCCCAGGGCAGGCCGAGCCAGCCGAAGTGGCCGGCGCCGAGCAGCGAGGTCGCCTGCATGACGGCGACTCCGAAGAACGCGTGGAAGCCCATCGTCGCGATGAGCAGGACGAGCCGCAGCGGGTACGGCGGTCGCGTCGGCCCGGGGTCGATGCCGATGAGGGCGTTGGCGAACATGTACCCGGCCAGGGAGAAGTGGACGACCATGAGGATGTGGCCCACGTGGCTGCCGAGCGCCAGGTCGAACAGCGGGGTGAAGTAGAAGACGACGAGGGAGCCCGCGAAGTTGGCCCCCGCGACGATCGGGTGCGCCCAGGCCTTCGCCCACGGCGACCCGACGAGCGCGAGCAGCCACTCCCGCGGCCCGCGCGACCCGTCCTGACGCACCGGGAGCGCGCGGAGCGCGAGCGTGACGGGGGCGGCGAGCACCACGAACAGCGGGACGAGCATCGTCAGCGCCATGTGCATCGCCATGTGGACGCTGAACAGGACGTCCCCGTAGACGGCCGGCGCCCCGATCGTGAGGTAGGCGAAGACGGCCATCCCCAGGTACCAGCAGATCGTCCGGCTCACGGGCCAGCGGATGCCGCGGCGCCGCAGCCGGAGCGCCCATCGTCCGTAGACGAGCACGCCCGCGCCGACCAGAGCCACGAACAACGGGTCCGGGCGCCACACGGTGAGGTAGGCGAGCGGGGTGGGGAACGGCGGGACGGGCGAGTTCGTCAGCACGTAGGTCGGCGTCGGGTCGGGCGGCGGCGCGATCGGCACCGGCGTCTCGCTGGACCCGAGCGCGACCGCCACCCCGACGACGGCGGACATGAGGACGACCTCGCCGAGCGCCAGGCGCGTGAACGCGCCGCGGGCACCGCGCGCGAGGGCGGGCAGGGTCGAGCGCCGGTGCCATCCGCCCGCGGCGAGCAGGAGGCCGGTGGCGATGATCTTCACCAGCAGCAGGCGACCCCAGCCCGTGGTGACGAGCTCGCCGAGGCCGTTGACGCGCAGGAGGGCGCTCGCCACCCCGGACAGGACGACGAGGATCGACGCCCAGGCCGCGATCGACGAGTAGCGCGGCGCCGCCCGCGAGAGGTCCGACGAGCCCAGGTGGCGGCCGGCGAGGAGCAGCCCGGCGAGGCCCCCCATCCACAGCACGACCCCGGCGAGGTGCAGCCACATGCCCGTCATCGCGACCTCGTGGTTCGCGGCCCCGTTGGCGTGGCCGGTGAAGCCGATCGGCGCGAGCGCCACGACGCCGAGCACGGCGGTCCACGCGGCGCCGGCCGGCCCGGAGGTCGAGACCGCGACCAGCCCCACGAGCAGCGCGAGCACCGATGCGCACACGAGCGTGACCCCGAGGTCGAGCTCGGTGACGAACTGCCGCAGCGAGGCGGTGTAGAGCTCACCGGTCAGCGGCTCGCCCACGACGGACGCATGCGTGAGCAGGAGGTGGGCGACCTGGGCGGGCCCCCACACGACGGCCGCCGCGGTCCCCGCGCGCACGACGGCGGTCCACGCCTTCGTCGGGGGCCTCGCCGCATGCCTGCGGTCGTTCCGGACGGGGGCCGGCGTCGACCCGGTGCGCTCGCCCGGGGCGGCCGCGGCGCGGGCGGCGCGCTCGCGTGCGCTGACCCTGACGGTGCGCGCCTTCGCGGGGCCGACGAGGACAACTGCGGCCACCGCGAAGCAGCCGACGGTCAGCGTCGCCGCGAGGTGCGTGACGACCGTGACCAGCGGGAGTCCCCAGCGGACGAGGGCGCCGGGGTCGGCGAGCAGCGCGGGCTCGGCCGCCCCGGAGGAGAGGAGCGCCAGGACCAGCGCCACGACGGCTGCGGCGCACACCAGGAGCCCGCCGGCGACGGCCCGTCGCGCGCCGGGGGTCACGGGCAGGCTGGGCACCCGGCCAGGGTACGTCGGCACCCTGCCCGGCCCGGGTTCGCCCGGAGGTGTGGACGGCGGAGGTGTGGACGAAGGGGTGCGCACGGCGGTGGGAAGCACTGCCCTGTGCGCACCACGTGCGGGCGGGTCCGCGTCGGTAGTCTGCTCGGGCCACCCCGCCGGAGTGGTACCGAGCATCGTGAGGGAGTACTCGTGCCTGAGTGGACCGCCCAGCCCGAGCAGCAGGCGAGGGCCCGCGTCAAGCGGATCAAGGACGACGAGGTCTGGCGCGCCACCGACCTCGTCCGCCAGGTCACCGAGGTCTTCAACACGCGGGTCGTCGGCCAGGACGACCTGCGCCGGGCCCTGCTCTCCACCCTCATGGCCGGCGGCCACATCCTCCTGGAGTCCGTGCCCGGCCTGGCGAAGACGACGGCCGCCCAGACGCTGGCGTCCGCCGTCTCGGGCTCGTTCCACCGCATCCAGTGCACGCCCGACCTCATGCCGAACGACATCGTCGGCACGCAGATCTACAACTACGCGACCGGCGAGTTCACGACCCAGCTCGGCCCCGTGCACGCGAACCTCGTCCTGCTCGACGAGATCAACCGCTCCTCGGCCAAGACGCAGTCGGCGATGCTCGAGGCGATGCAGGAGCGCCAGACCTCGATCGGCGGCGAGGTCTACCCGCTGCCCCGGCCCTTCATGGTGCTCGCCACCCAGAACCCCATCGAGGAGGAGGGCACGTACGTCCTCCCCGAGGCCCAGATGGACCGCTTCGTCCTCAAGGAGGTCCTCACCTACCCGACGCCGACCCAGGAGGTCGAGATCCTCTCCGGGATCGCGTCGGGCTCGCTCAACAGCCCGATCGACACGCAGCCGATCAGCCTCGAGGACGTCGAGCTGCTCCAGGACCTCACGTCGCGCGTCTACGTCGACATGTCGATCAAGCAGTACATCGTCGCCCTCATCAACACCACGCGTGGCGGCGGGCCCCGACCGCTGCCCGGGTTCTCCGACCACGTCCGGGTGGGCGCCTCCCCGCGCGGCGGGATCGCCCTGCTGCGCGTCGCGCAGGCGGTCGCCCTCCAGGAGGGGCGCACCTACGTCGTGCCCGACGACGTCAAGCTGCTGCGCCACGCGGTCCTGCGGCACCGGCTCGTGCGCACGTACGACGCGCTGGCCAAGAACGTCGCCCCCGAGGCGCTCGTCGACGCGGTCTTCGCCGCCGTCCCGACGCCGTAGGGGGCCCGGTGGATCGGTCGAGCTCCAGGCTGGAGCAGATCCGGGCGCGGCTCGAGCTGCCGACGGTGCGCCGCGCGAGCGGCCTCCTCGACGGCCGGCACCGCTCGATCTTCTCCGGGCACGGCCAGGACTTCGACGACCAGGTCGAGTACCACCCCGGCGACGACGTCAAGGACATCGACTGGAAGTCCTCGGCGCGCGCGGGTCATCCCATCATCCGGCGCTTCGTGCGCGAGTCGAACCTGTCGACCGTCCTCGCCTTCGACACCGGCGTGTCCATGGCCGCCACCAGCGCCTCGGGCATCTCGAAGAAGGACGTCGCGATGTTCGCGGCGGACATCATCGCCTACGTCGCCCGTGCCCGCGGCGACCTCGTCGCGCTCGTCGCCGGGGACGCCGAGCGGATGGTCCAGCGGCCCGCGCGGCACGGCACCGCGCACCTGGAGTCCGTGCTGGGCATCGTCGACGACGCGCTCACGCTCGAGGCGCCGCACTCCGACGTCGGACGGGTGATGGACCGCGTCCTCACCGGCTTCCCCCAGCGCTGCCTGGTCGTCCTCATCACCGACGAGGCCCGGCCGGGCCCCGAGCACGAGGACTCGCTGCGCCGGCTGCGCACCCGCCACGAGGTCCTCGTCGTGCGCGTCGGCGACGCGATGCCCACCGCGCAGGGCATCGGTCCCACCGCCGACGTCGACGGCTGGGAGCGCCTGCCGGCGTTCGTCCGGGACGACCACGTGCTCGCCGCGCAGGTCGACCAGGCGGCGGCCAGCCGCGCCACCTCAGCCACCCGGCTGCTCGACCGCCGCGGCGTCCACCACGTCGTCGCCTCGTCCGAGGACGAGGTCGTCGGCGCACTGCTCGACCTGCTGGGGAGGTCTCGACGTGTCCGCCGTTGACCTCGGCACCGACCTCGCCGGGCTGCGGGACTACCCCTGGTGGGTCCTCGTCACCGGCGTCGTGCTCGTGCTGGCCGCCGCCGCGTGGATCGCGTTCGTCCTCGTGCTCACCTCCGCACGGCGCGAGCGCGCCCGGACGGCCGTGCCGCTGACGATGGCCGACTCCGAGCGCGCCCGCTTCCTCGCCGAGGTCGAGGAGCACTACGCCGCCTACGAGGCCGGGGCGCTCGACCTGCGGGCCCTGCACCTCAAGCTCGCCCGCACGATGCGCGCGTTCGTCTCCGAGCGCGTCGGTCGCGACGTGCGCTCGTGGACGGTGCGGGACATCTCGGGCCACGACCCCACCGCTCGCGCCGGTTCGCTGCTGCGCGTGTGGGAGGAGCCGAGCTTCGCCCACCGGTCCGACGCCGAGGCCCGGGCCGCACGTGACGGCGCCGTGGAGGTGATCGAGCGATGGTGACTCCTTGGCTGTGGCCGGTCGCGATCGTCGTCGTGCTCGCCGCGGCGGCCCTGGGCTGGTTCTTCGCGGTCCGCGGCACCCGACGACCCGAGGACGTCACGTGGGTGGCGAACTCGAGCTTCATCCGGTCCCTGCCGCGCTACCAGCAGCGCATGCGGACGATGCGGATCCTCCTGGGCGGTGCCGCCGCGGTGCTCGCGCTGACCAGCGTCGCCGGCGGGGCGCTCGCCGCCCGCCCGGTCGACCGGGACGTCCGGCACGAGGAGCTGACCAACCGGGACATCGTGCTCTGCCTCGACGTGTCCGGCTCCATGATCGAGTTCGACGCCGAGATCATGGCGGAGTTCCAGGAGCTCGTGGAGTCCTTCGACGGCGAGCGCATCGCCCTCAACATCTGGAACTCGACCACCCGGGTGGTCTTCCCCCTCACCGACGACTACGCCCTGGTCAACGAGGAGCTCGAGCACGGCGCGGAGGTCCTCGGCTCCTACCTCGACTGGAGCAGCACGGACTGGGAGGAGATCGACTCCTACATGCGCGGCACCACGTCGACGAGCTCGATGTCCTCCTCGCTCATCGGCGACGGCCTCGCGAACTGCGTCAACGGCTTCGACCTCGACGACGACGAGCGCTCCCGCTCGATCATCCTCGCCACCGACAACGAGATCGCGGGCGACCCGGTCTACGAGCTGGAGGAGGCCGCCGAGCTCGCGCAGGAGCGCGGCGTGACCGTGCACGGTCTGTACGCCTCGACCCTCGGCTCGGCCGGTGGCCCCATGCGGGACGAGTACGAGAGCGTGGTCACGGAGCACGGCGGCGTGTTCTACGAGCTCGGCGACCCCGGAGCCGTCCCGGCGATCGTCGAGCAGGTCCAGGACCAGCAGGAGGCCGAGCTCGACGCCGACCCGACGGTCGTCGTCACCGACCGCCCCGACCGGTGGCTCGGCTGGCTCGTCGCCGGTCTGACCGGGTTCCTCGTCGTCGTCTGGCGGGTGCGCTCATGACGCTGCGCTGGGCCTGGGACTGGTGGATCGTGGCACTGGTCGCGCTCGTCCTGCTCGCGATCTGCGTGCACGGGCTGCTGCGCGCCCGCTCCTCGGACGAGGGCACGCAGTGGTCCTGGGTGCGGCGCACGGGCATGGTGCTGTGCGTCGTCGTCGTGGGCATGGCGCCCGCGATCCCCGCCGAGGAGACCGAGGTCGGCACCAACGCCGACGTGTTCTTCGTCGTCGACCGCACCGGGTCGATGGCCGCCGAGGACTACGAGGACGCCCAGCCCCGCCTGGCCGGTGTGCGCGCCGACATGGCCGAGATCGTGGAGTCGATGCCGGGCGCCCGGTTCTCGATCGTCGCGTTCGACTCGCAGGCCACCCGCGAGCTTCCGCTGACCAGCGACGCGCGCGCCGTCGGGACCTGGGTCGACACCCTGCGGCAGGAGGTCACCTACTACTCCGGCGGCTCGTCCATCGACCGGCCCCGCCAGAGCCTGACCGAGGCCCTGGCCCGCGCCGAGGAGTCCAGCCCCGGCAACGTCCGCCTCGTCTTCGTCCTGTCCGACGGCGAGAACACCGCCGGCGACACCTCCCAGCAGCAGCTGCCGGGCGCGTGGTCCGACTCGGCGCCGTACATCGACGGCGGCGCGGTCCTCGGCTACGGCACCGCCGACGGCGGGCAGATGCGTAGCTATGACGGCACCGAGCGCACGGGGCCGGGCACCACCGCGCCCTACATCATCGACGACTCCACCGGAGAGCCCGCGATCTCGACGATCGACGAGGCGAACCTGCGGACGGTGGCCGAGGAGCTCGGCGTGGGGTACGAGCACCGCACCCAGCCCGGCGGCCTGGACCAGCTGGTCGCGGGCATCGACGTCGAGGCCATCGCCCGGGTCGACGGTCGCCAGAACGTCGACGTCTACCGGGACGTGTGGTGGCCGGCGATGTACGTCCTCGTCGCCCTGCTCGCCTGGGAGGCCTTCGAGCTCGCCCGGCGGATGCGCGCCACCTTCGACACGGAGGCGACCCGGCGCGCGGCGCTCGCCGCGCGTGCGGGCTCCGGCGGGCGGGGTGGTCCGGGTGCGGGCGGCGGAGCGGCCGGTGGTCCGCGAGCCTCAGGAGGTAGGTCATGACCCTGACGACAGGCGACGACGCGCGCCCCGACGAGGCCGGGCGCGGCCTTCCGGAGCGGCTGCGACGCAGGCGCCGCATGCTCGCGTGGTCCGCCCCGCTGCTGGGCATCGCGCTCACGGCGGGACCGTTCCTCATCGGGATCGCCCTCGCCGACGACTCCCACCGGTCGACCGCGGAGGAGAATCCTGCCGCGGCGATCGACGGATATGCCGCCCTGGCCGACGACACCCGGTTCGGACCGCGCCCGTGGATCGCCGTCTACAACACGGGTACCTCCGCGCTCATGGCGGAGCAGGCGGCGACCGCCGTCACCGAGCTGACCGAGGCTCTCGAGCTGGTCCCGGAGGGGACCGAGGGTGACGACGGTGAGGTCGACCCCGAGCTGCCCGAGTGCCTCGTGCGTCGCAACCTGTCCCTGTCCTACGAGACCCTGGCGGACGAGGCGCTCGCCGCCGAGGACCGGCCGATGGTCGAGCAGTACCTCACCGACGCCCTCGAGGCGCTGGGCCCGTGCACCACCGAGCCGATCGAGGACGAGCCGTCCGAGAGCCCGTCGGACAGCCCGTCCGACGACCCCTCGGAGAGCCCGTCGGAGAGCCCGTCCGAGAGCGAGTCGCAGGACGGCGGTGAGGACCCGTCGCAGGACGAGCCGCAGGAGGGCGACGAGGACTCGTCGCAGGACGGCGAGGACGGTGAGGACGAGTCGCAGGACGGCGAGAGCGGCAACCCCAACGACGAGATCCAGCGCCGGCAGGACGAGAGCCGCGAGCAGAACCGGGAGGCCCAGCGCCAGGAGGAGGAGGGCTCCGAGGGGGACGACGGCGAGGACCCCTCGGACGACGGTGAGGGGGGCGAGGACGGCGAGGAGGAGTCGAGCCTGTCGCCGCAGGAGCAGGAGCTGCAGGACCGCAACGCCGAGGCCGAGCAGGACCAGCGCCAGCAGGAGCAGCGTGGCGGCGGCGGGTACGGGGGCGGCCAGAACTGGTAGTCGGGCCTCAGTCCGCCGAGGTCTGCGGGGGCGGTACCGGGCTCGACCAGATGGCGAGTCGCTCGGCGATGTCCGGTAGTGCGAGCTCGCCCGCGATGATGTCGAGGAGGAGCTGTTCGCCGGACTCCGTGGACGGTGCGCGCAGCGCGACGTCGTTGAACCGCAGGAACAGCTTGGTCGCCGCCCACGCCATGCGCTTGTTGCCGTCCACGAGGGCGTGATTCCGGACCAGCGACTGCATCAGTGCCGCTGCCTGGGCCGACAGTGTCGGGTAGGCCGGTTCACCGAATGCGCTGGCCCGCGGTCGCATCAACGCGGAGTCGAGCAGGCCGCGGCGTCCGTGATCAGAAGGTCTGCACCTTCCTCGGCCATCATCGCGATGCCGAGCTCGGTGACGTCCTCCAGGGTGAGGAAGTAGGTCACTGTGCGAGACGGTGCAACAGCTCGCGGTCCTCGTCGAGGATGTGCCGGATGAACCGAGCGCGTTGCTCACCGTGGAGCATCTGCCGGATCCCGTCGACGGCTGCCTGCTGCATCGACGTGTTGTGCTCGGCGGCATAGGCGCGCAGGGCTTCTGTGTCCTCGTCCGTGAGCCGCAGGTTCATCGCCATGCACCAACGGTACCGCAAGCGGTACTACTGCCTCGAGCTCCTCGCGCGTCGATCTAGGCGAACGCCGGCGCGGCCGGTATCCGCACGCCCACCGCGCGCAGGACGAACTCCTGCGTGGCGATGATGAACTCCTCGCGCTCGGCCTCGTCCGTGGGCAGGCGGCGACCGGACAGGCAGGCGTGGACGAGCTGGACGGTGACGTCGAAGTCGCTCTCGCCGATGAGCTCCTGCGCGCGCGCCTGGGCGAGGATCCCCCGCAGGAGGAGCTCGACCCGGCCGACGTGGGCGCGGAGGTTCTCGGCGGCGTCGCGCGAGATGATCTCCTTGAGCGCGGGCCCGGGGGCCGAGTGGTAGGAACGGTCGAGCTGGAGCTGCTCGCGGACGTAGGTCCGCAGCTGCTCGACCGGGTCGTCGATCGCGGCCAGCCGCGCGGTGAGCGCCTCGGTGAAGTCGGCGGTCTCCTGCTCGATGAAGCCCAGCAGCAGCGCCTCCTTGTCCGCGAAGTGGTTGTACACCGAGGTACGGCCGACGCCTGCGTCCTGGGCGATCTCCGCGAGCGAGAGCGCGTCGAACCCGCGCTCACGCATGAGCCGGTCGAGCGAGGCGAACAGGGCGCGGCGCGTGAGGTCGCGGTGCTCCGCGAGCGAGCCGCCGATGATCCGAGGCATGCACAGATGATGCCATGTTCTGACGCATACGGGGAATCTGTCTGATCGAACGACCCGGGCGGTGGGCCCGACGGGACCGGTAGGTTGATCCGCGGAGAGGGGGCCGCCTTGCGCGACGACGACGCACGACCCGGCACGCCGGCCACTGCCGGCGCGGCCGCGGTGCACGTCGGCGACGGTGCGCACGGGACGCCGTCCCTCGACGCCACCGGGGCACGCGCCGACGACGACGCCGACGCCGCCAGGTCGCGGCGCCGCCGGACGACCGTGATCGTCGCCGCGGTGTGCCTGGTGCTCGTCCTCGTCATGACGATCATCGCCGCCGTGCTCGTCGGACCGCGCCGCCCCGCGGAGTACGGGGACTGGCTGCCGCTGGACCGGCTGTGGGACGAGTGCGCGGCGGGCGACGGCGCGGCCTGCGACGAGCTGTTCGTCGAGTCGCCGATGCGCAGCGACTACGAGCGGTTCGGTAGCTCGTGCGGCGACCGGTTCCCCGGCGCCACCCTCTCGTGCGTCGACCTCATGACCAACCGTCCCGACGAGCGGCAGCAGTAGCAGGGGCGGCAGCAGGAGGGGTCCGGCCGAGCCGGGCGCGCATGGCGGCTGCGATCGGCACGTCGCCGTCGAGCCAGTCGAGGTCCTGCAGGCCCGCCGGGCCGACCCATGCCAGCTCGTCGTGGTCCTCGAGCGGCGCCGGTGTGCCGGCGGTCAGCCCGGCCCACCACACGCGCATGACCATCCCCTCGACGATCGGCCAGTCGCCCGACTCCGGCCCGGGCAGCAGCTCGCCGAGCTCGACGCTCACGCCCAGCTCCTCGGCGAGCTCGCGGTGCAGGGCCTCCGCGGGCTCCTCGCCGTGCTCGACCTTGCCGCCGGGCAGCTCCCAGCGGCCGGCGAGGTGCTCGGGCGCCGAGCGGCGGGCGCACAGCACGAGGGGGTGTCCGCCGTCGTCGTCGACGATCGCGGCGGCGACGACGAGGCGCGGGCTCACCACTGCTCACCCCGCTCGGCCCGGGCGACGAGATCGGTCAGCTCGGCCTGGTCGACCGGCCACAGGTCGACCCCGACGTCGAGGGTGGAGGAGCCCTCGTCCCGGTAGACGATGCCGGACAGCGGCGAGACGTCCCGGAAGTCGCGGCCCCACCCGAGGACGACGTAGCGCGAGTCGACGAACTGGTCGTTCGTGGGGTCGAGGTGGACCCACCCGCCGCCGGGGACCCACACGGCCACCCAGGCGTGGGTGGCGTCGACCCCGCGCAGTTTCTCCCGTCCGGGCGGCGGCCGCGTCTCGATGTACCCGGACACGTAGCGGGCCGACTGCCCGACCGCGCGCAGCGCGGCCACCATGAGGTGCGCATAGTCCTGGCACACGCCCCGGCGACGCTCGAGGATCTCCTCCAGCGTGGTGCGCACCGTGGTGGTGCCCGGCGCGTACTCCAGGTCGGTGAAGATGCGGTGGCACAGGTCCCAGGCCGCGGCGACGAGCGGCCGGTCCGGGGCGAACGACTCCGCCGCGTAGGCGAGGACGGACTCGCCCGGGCTCGCGTGCTCGGACGGCAGGCTGTGGTCGACGATCGACATCACCGAGCTCGCCCCCTCGCCGTGCTCCGCCTGCCCGGTGGCCCGCATGACGGCGACCTGGGCCGCGGACTCCTCCCACGCCACGTGAGGCAGCCGCGCCGGGTCGCTGCGGCGGTCGATCGTCAGCAGCGACCGGGCGACGACCTCGAGCTCGGTGTGGTCGCTCGTGACGTGGAAGTACGTCACCCGGTTGCCGTGGACGTCGAGGTGCTCGGCGATCTCGCCGGGCTCCGGCGTGACGGTCAGGGACGTGGCGTGCACGTGCTGCCCGCCCACCTGCCGGGGCAGGATGAGCGCCCGCCCGTAGCTGCTCGTCACGGTCGTCTCGTACGTGTAGGTCGTCCGGTGCTCGAGCCGGTAGTACGACGTGGTCGGCACGGTCACTGCTCCCACCGCCCCTCGGTCCAGCGCGAGGCCGGCGTGCGCCGGAAGTGCACGGCGGTGATCTCGCCGGTCAGCTCACGCAGCCGCCACGAGATCGACGTGAGGATCTCCTCCAGGTGCGTGCGGGTGCCGTCGTCCCGCACCTCCTCCGCGCGCTCGGTGCGCAGCTCGGCGAGCAGCTCGCGGACCTGGGCGAGCAGCTCGTCGCGCTGACCGGTCGTGCGGGCCAGGGCCGGCAGCTGCTCGAGGTGCTGCTGGAGGGCGGCGACCTGGAACGCGAGCGCGCGCGGGTTGGCCTCGTCGAGCAGGAGCAGCTCGAGCGCGGCGCCGAGCCCGCCGGCCGGGTAGCGGCGGCGGAACGTGATGACCGAGTCGTGGGCGGTGAGCACCGACTCCAGGACGAGCTCCTCGGCGCCCGCCGCCCGTCGTCGGCTGAACGGCTCGAGCGCCCGGACCACGCCCTGGGCGCGCTCGAGACGCCGACCCACGTCCAGCAGGCGCCAACCGATGTCCCGCACGAGGGACTCGGTGAAGATCCCGTGCAGGGCCATGAGCGACTCGAGCAGGCGCGAGAGCGTCGACTGCACGCCCGTGAGCTCGTCGGTGGCCCTGCGGCGCTCGCGCCCGATCACCCGCTCCAGGCTGGCGATCACCGTGAGGACCTCGGGCGGAAGGTTGTCGCGCACCCCGCGCGCGTCGCGCTGGATGCGCTGCACGCACCAGGCGACCGAGCCCGCGAGCGACCGGTCCGTGACGAGCGCCCCGAACGCGGGGTCGTCCGGAGTGAGTCCCAGCGCGCGCACGAGGACGTCGAGGGCGTCGTGGCCGGACCCGCCGGGGCCGGCCGGCTCGTCGTGGTTGGTTGTCTCGTCCTGCGCGTCCGCCTCGTCCGGCCCGATCGCGGTCCCCGGCTCGTCGTCCGGGCGGGAGCGGAAGTCGTCCCAGCGGTCGGTGGCGACCGCCAGCATCCGCACCGTCGCCTCGGCGCGCTCGGTGTACCGGCCGAGCCAGAACAGGTCCTCGGCCGCGCGCGGCGAGACCGCCGTGTCGGGGAACCGGCCCGGCAGGGCGTCCAGCCCGGCGGCCCCCGAGGCCGTCACCGGCTGCGGGCGGTGGGTGATGACCCAGACGTCCTTGGCGCGTCCGTCGAGCGAGCCGCCGAGCGGGGTGGACCGGTCGTCGGCGGCGGACGTCCCGACCGCGCCGGACATCACCTGGTAGTCCGCGCCGTCGACGACGGCGAACAGACGCAGCGACGTGGCGCGCGGGTTCAGCGTGCCGGCGTCGACGGTCGGCGTCGTCGAGGCGTCGACCGGCTCCTCGCCCACCCACCAGCCCGGCCGCTGCGAGATGCGCGCCGCGAGTGCCGCCCGCTCGGCGACGGTGAGCTCCCAGCCCCGCACCGCGCGCTCGGGCCCGGCCACGGGACGGACGACGAGCCGGTGGAGGTTGGCGATGACGTGGTTGCACATCGACCGGTCGCCGCACCAGTAGGTCACGGCCGTGGGGAGCTCGAGGTCCCCGAGGCCGAGGTACCGGGCCGCGCGCGGCAGGTGCGCCCGCACGGCGGGCGACTCGAGCACGCCGGAGCCGATCGGGTTGAGGACCGCGACCGAGCCCGACCGCAGGGCGTGCAGCAGGCCCGGTGTGCCCGCCCCGGCCGAGGACCGGATCTCGAGGGGGTCGACGTCGGCGGCCGGCACGTGGCGCAGCAGGACGTCGACCTGCTCCTCGCTGCCGAGCGAGCGCATCGTCAGCCGGCCGCCGTCGACCCGCAGGTCGGAGCCGTGCACGAGCTGGAGGCCGAGCATCCCTGCGAGGTAGGCCTGGTCGAAGTAGGTGGGGTGCTCGGGGCCGGGGGAGAGGACCGCGACGTGCGGCTCGTCGCCGGCGCCCGCGGGCGCGGCCTCCTGCAGGGACCGGAGCAGCGTCTGGAAGTACGGGCCGACGCGGCGGACGCGGGAGCGCCGGTACACGCCGGAGAGCACCTCGGACACGACGCGGCGGTCCGCCATCGCGTACCCGGCGCCGGCCGGTGTGCCCGTGCGGTCCATGAGGACGGTCCACGTGCGGTCGGCGTTGCGTGCCACGTCGACGGCCAGGTGGAACAGGCGGTGCTCCCCGTGCAGGGGGAGACCCAGCGCGTGGCGGGAGTACCGGGGGTGGGCGAGCACGACCTCGGGCGGGATCGCGCCGGACGTGAGCAGGCGGCGCTCGCCGTAGATGTCGTCCAGGACGAGGTCGAGCAGGTGGGCACGTTGGGCGAGGCCGGACTCCAGGGGCTGCCAGCCGTCGTCGTCGACGAGGACGGGCACGGGGTCGAGGTTCCAGCCGTCCGTGCTGTCCGGCTCCCCGTAGGTGACCGACTGGTCCTGGAGGAGGTCGACGACCTCGTCGGCGACGGCCGTCAGTGCGGCGGGGTCGGCGCCGAAGGGGCGGGTGAGGATCTTCGTCCACGCCCGGCGGTGGTCGGGGTGGGAACCGAGCATCTCGTCGTGGGCGGTGGCTCGGGCACGGTAGTCGTCGACGAGGTCGCTCACGGTCCTCCCGTCGCTCGTCTCCCGCCCGGACCAGGGCGCCCCCGAGGTTACCCGGCCCACCCCGAGGGTCTGCTCACAGTCCGGCGGGCGTGACGTACCCAGGGGTGAGGGTCACAGTCCGGCGCACGTGACGCACCCAGGGGCGCGGGACGGGTACAGTGGTCGGGCGCTCAGGCGCGACGCGGGTGTAGTTCAATGGTAGAACTTCAGCTTCCCAAGCTGACAGCGCGGGTTCGATTCCCGTCACCCGCTCGGATGTGATGTCCCAGGACGTCGTGAACGGCTGGATCCCCGGTGTCGGGGGTTCAGCCGTTCGTCGTCGGTGGCCGTGGCTGGAGCCCGTGGGTGCGGGCGGCCCGGCACCGACGCGCCCCGGTCGACGGGGCCTGGTGCCTGCCGCGGGACGCCCCGCGCGCAGGGCTACCCGGCGTCGACGACCTCGACGGTGATCTCCGCGGGCTCACCGCGCTCGCCCGCGCTGTCGACGCCCGCGTAGGACACGGTGTGCGAGCCGGGCTCGTCGAGGACGATCGCGTCCGCATAGGGCTGCCACTCGCCACCGTCGAGGGAGTACTCGATCGAGTCGACGTCGTCCTGGTCGGCCTCGAGCACGACGCTTGCCGGCGCGTCGAACGCCGAGAGGGGCGCACAGGCGATGGGAAGTCCGGGCGCCTCGAAGTCGTGGATCATCATCGACAGGGGCTGGACGCGCGGGAGCCAGTCCGCGCCCCCCTCTCCGGTCGCGAATCCCGTCGGGCTGGGTTCGAGCGACCCCTCCGGGTCGCCCGTGGAGGACAACCAGATCTCGTTGGGCGGAGACATGGGACCGGTGGGGTCGTCGCCGTAGTGCCCGCCGAAGTCCGCGCACGATCCGTCGTGCAGATGGGCCGGATGCGCCTCGCCGGAGAGCAACCCGTTCGCCTCCGTGGTGATCTCCGTGCCGGACTCGGTCATCACCATGGTGGCCGTGCCCTCGACGACGAGCGTGTTGGTCGGGCTGCCGAGTCCCTCCGCGAGCTCGACGTACTCGCCCGTCGAGGTGCCGAGGATGCGTGCGACCACCGGCCCCTCGTCCACCGGTTCCGCGTCGGGGTCGGCGTCGTCACCGTGCCCCTCGTGCGCGCCGTGCGCGTCGGCCGACCCATGGTCGTGCGAGCCGTGGTCCTCGTGCTCGTCGTCGGCGAGGCCGTCAGCCTGGTCGTCGGAACCGACCTGCGCCCCGTCGGACTCGGCAGCGGGTTCCGGGCCGTCGGGCTCGGAGCCGTCGTCCGAGCACGCCGAGATCACCAGGCCGGAGCCCAGCAGGACGGTGGCGAGTCGGGTCCGTGTGCGCATCGTTGCCCCCAGGTCGTGGTGGCGGCCGTCGTTGCCGCCCGAAGGAGCGTAGTGGAACGCGAGGTGCGGGGGTCGCCACGCTGTACGAGGTCGCGCCGCGTGGACGCGTCTCGCCGCGCACCGACGGGCATGCGTGTCTACGCTGTGGCTCCGAACATCCTCGTCATTACGGAAGGCGTCAGAATGAACCGCGCACCCGACCCCTCCGCCGGCGAGCCCACGGCCGCCGGGTGGCCCGTCGACGACGGTCGGTCGGCGGAGAGCCACGGCGAGTACGTGCCCGGCGACCGGGAGCACCCGCCCGGGACGACGGCGCGGCCGCCCGCGACCACCTCGACCGGTCCGCGACCCGGGGCGGGTTCCTCCCAGGTCCAGATGCCCGCGCGCCAGCGCCCCGGTATCGCCGTCAGCACGTGGGTCGCGCTCATCCTCGGCGCGGTGATCCTCGTGCTCGTGCTGGTCTTCATCCTGCAGAACAACGTCCCGGCGGACTTCAGCTTCCTGGGCTGGAGCTTCGAGCTGCCGCTCGGCATCGCGATGCTGTTCGCGACCATCGCCGGTCTGCTCGTGATGGCGTTGTTCGGCTCGGTGCTGCTCGTCCGGGACGCGCGCCGGGTGCGCAGGCTGGAGAAGGAGCTCGCGGCGCTCCGGCAGGGTCGCTGACCGGCACAGCCTCACCGGCCGCCGCCTGACCAGGGACCAGGTCGCCGTCGCGGGCCGTCGTGGTTCCGGCCCTCGATGAGCCCGCCCCGGCCTATCCCGCCCGGGTGGGTCCGGCCACGGCCGCGTCTGCGCCGGCCCCGGCCCGTGCCGCACGGATCGCGGAGATGTTGATCAGCAGCGTGAGCGTGAACGCGATCGTCGCCGAGGTGAGCATCGCCAGCACCATGCCGAGGGCGTCGGTGGCGACGAACGGCACCGCCACGGCGGGAAGGTACGCAGTGGCCTCGACCCCGAACAGCCCCACCATGCCGCCGCCGACCGTGGCGGCGAGCAGGGCGGTGCCGAGGACGCGCCGGTCGCCGAACATGAACGGGTAGGACGCCTCGACGAAGGTGCCGAAGAAGAAGTTGACCGCGCCGCCCGAGCCGGCCAGGGCCCGTTCGCCGGAGGTCCTGGGGCGGACGACGTTCGCCAGCGTGATGCCGAGGGAGACCATCACCAGCGCCACCATGTCGACGGCGCCGAAGAAGCTGTGCCCCTTCTGTCCCATCTCCAGCAGCACCAGCGGCAGGATCACCGAGTGGTACACGCCGGCGATGATGGCCGGCCACATCACGGCCCCGGCCAGCGCGCCGGCCAGCAGCGGGTTGACGTCGACGGCCCACTCGATCGACAGCTGCACCCACTCGCCGAGGAGCCGGGTGAGCGGCGCGAGCGCGAAGTACACGAGCAGACCGGGCAGCAGGCCGGCGACGGCGCCGGTGGTGATGTTGGCGGTGGTCGCCGGGAACCGTCGGGCCAGCGTCCACCGCAGCAGGAACGACGCCGCGAGGCCGGCGAGGATCCCGCCGACCAGCCCGCCGAGGATGCCGCCGGGCGCCGAGAGGATCCCGGCGATCGCCCCGGTCACGAGACCGACCTCGTCCAGGCCGCTGACCCGGCGCGCGGCAACCGCGGCGACCACGATCGGCAGCGCCGCGATGAGCATGTCGAAGACCGGGGTGAGCGCGTCCGCGCCCGGGATCCTCGAGACGGCGAGGACGAGCGCCAGCGCGATGAACGCGGGGATGGAGCCGACCATGATCCCGCGCAGGCTGATGCGCCGCCACGCCGGCCCCGAGGCGCCGGCGCTCGAGCCGGCCACGCCGGCGGACCCGCCCAGCGCGGGTCGGTACGGCACCTTCCAGTGCCGGGCGAGGCCGGACACGTAGGACACCGCACGGGTCGAGCTCGTGGTGCCGGTGGTCCCCGACACGGAGACCAGGTCGAGACCGAGGCGCTGGGCCGTCGCGATCGAGGTGCCGCCCGTCCCGGCGGCGGGGATGCCGGCCGCCACCGCCGCCTCGACCGTGCGCCGGTTGGTGTCGGTCGGGTCGGCGCTCATGAGCACGAGGCCGTCCACGTGCCCGCCGCTCACGAGCGCGGCCGACCGCTCGTCCATGGCGCGGGCCTCCACGTTGACCTCCTCGAGCGTGCCCGCGCGCAGCACGGTGGGCTCGCCGTCGACCATGCTCCACAGCTCGGCCGCGGTGGACGGCGAGATCCCGTCCATCGACGTCGCCGCGGCCACGAGCTGGACCGGACCGACGGCGAGGCCGGCGGCGTCGAGCTGGCGGGCGACGTCGCGCAGCAGCCGGGCGGGGTCGTCGCCACCGTGGCTCCTCAGGTTCCCCCCGCTGCTGCCCAGGACGGCGACGGTGCGGCTCCGCGGACGTGGGGTCTCCTGCGGTGCGTCGGGCATGGCGGTGGGCCTCTCGGGGCGTGCGGACGGGTCACGGCACAGTAGAGGTGCGGCGCCGACGGCGCGCGCCCGTCCGGTCCCCGGGCCCCTCCCCGGGCCCCTCCCCGGGCCCCTCCCCGGGCGGAGGTCGGGCTCGCGCGCCCTGCCGCCGGGGCGCGTGGCCGGTCGGGGCCGGTCCCCGCCCGGGCACCCGTGCCAGGCTGGGTGCATGACGACCCGCGCCCAGCTCCGTAAGGCGGCACTCGCGCTCCCGCAGGTCGAGGAGCGCGGCACGCGCGCCGACGCCGCGTTCCTGGTCGACGACGAACGGTTCGCCGCGGTCGACGGCCCCTGGGCCGTGCTGCACCTGGACCAGGCGGACGCCGACGAGGTGCTCCGCTCGTACCCCACGGCCGAACCGCTCGACGAGGAAGGCGCCCCAGCGGGCGTACGGGTCCGGGTCGCCGACATCGACGGCATGGCGCTCAACCACTGGGTGCGTCGCGCCTGGACCTCCCGCGCCCCGGCGCGCGTGAGCGCGGACGCCGAGAGCGCCGCGACGGCGGAGCCCGGTGAGGTCGGCGACCTCCCGCGCAGCATCGGGCGGCCCGCCACGCGCGCCCTCGCCGCCGCCGGGATCACCACGCTGGCGCAGATCGCCGAGACGACGGACGACGACCTGCTCGACCTCCACGGCGTGGGACCCCGGGCGGTGACCCTCCTGCGGGAGGCCGTCGCCGAGGTGCCTGGACAGCACGGCTAGTCGGGGCTCCCGAGCCCCGACCCGAGCCCCGCCCCGCGCCCGTACCTACGCGTGCGCCCGTGGGTGGAGGCCCGTCATCCTCCGGGCGGATCGCGGGCGGGCACTTCTACCCGCAAGAGGGACGCCCTCCGGCGCCCTGCCGCGCCATGCTCCTGCTATGACCTCGACGCCGCCCGCCGCCACGCGGCACCCGCGCGCGCCGTCGAACCGGAGGGGGCGCGTCATGACCATCGACGAGCGGACCCGGAGCAGGCGCCGTGCGCCCCGGCTCCCGCAGCTGCAGCCTCGTCCGGCGAAGGTCGCCCAGGAGCCGACCGAGCCCGAGCGAGCCCACGTGACCACCATCGACCCCACGACCGGGCCGGCCGACGAGTCCGCCCGCCGCCCGCCCGCCGCGACGCGCGTGCGGGCCCGCACCGGTCGCCGCCTCTCCCTCGCCGTCGGGCTCCCCCTGGGTGGCGCCGTCGTCGGTGCGCTCCTGGCCCTCGTCGTCGAGCTCGTCGCGCACCTGACGGCGTTCGGCGGCGTGCTCGGCTACGGCGACCGCCTCGGCGAGCCCGTGGCCCTGCTCGTGGGGGTCGGGCTCGGCGTCGTGCTCGGCGCCGTCGTCGCGGCCGCCGCCCTGCGCGAGACGATGCGCGCGGAGGTCTCCGACCGCTCGCTGTCGATCACCTGGGACGACGCCCGCGTCTGCGTGCCGCGCGCGCTCGTCGGGACGATCGTCCTCGGCGAGGACCTCGTGGTCCTCGGCCGCGGCGGGGTCGAGCTCGCCCGGCTCCCGCTCCGGCTGTCGGAGGAGCCGCTGCGCCGGGCGCTGGTGGAGCACGGCTACCCCGAGCCGCAGGACGACGACCCCCACGAGGACGACTTCCGCACCTGGACCGAGGGCGACGCGCTCGACGACGCGACGGCCCGCCTGCTCGCCGCCCGGGCCGCCGCCGTCCAGGACGGTCAGCACGGCGACGCCGAGCTTCTCCGCCGCCAGCTCGCCCGCCGGGGCGTCATGGTCCGCGACCGGGGCTCGCGCCCCGCGCAGCAGCAGTGGCGTCGCGTCGTGGGCCGCGGGACCGCCGCCGCGGCCTAGCGGTCCGGGTCGGCGTCCGACGTCCGGCATCCGGCCCGCCGGCCCGTGCGCGGGCCCTCGGTCGGGGACGGACGCCGCCGCCCCGCGATGGCACAATCGATCCGTGCTGCTCTCCGACCGCGACATCCGCGCGCAGATCGACGCAGGGCGCGTGGGCCTCGAGCCGTTCGACCCGGCCGCCGTGCAGCCCGCGAGCATCGACGTCCGGCTCGACCGACGGTTCCGCCTCTTCGACAACCACCGCTACGACGTCATCGACCCGTCCGCCGACCAGCCCGACCTCACGCGGCTCGTCGAGGTCGGCCCCGACGAGCCCCTGGTGCTGCACCCCGGCGAGTTCGTACTCGGCGCGACCTTCGAGCAGGTCACCCTCCCCGACGACGTCGCCGCCCGTCTCGAGGGGAAGTCCTCGCTCGGGCGGCTCGGCCTGCTCACCCACTCCACGGCGGGGTTCATCGACCCCGGCTTCACCGGGCACGTGACGCTCGAGCTGTCCAACACGGCGACGATGCCGATCCGGCTGTGGCCGGGCATGAAGATCGGCCAGCTGTGCTTCTTCCGCCTCACGTCCGCCGCCGAGCGGCCGTACGGGCAGGGCGCGGACGGATCGCGCTACCAGGGTCAGCGCGGGCCGACGGCGTCCCGGTCCCACCTGCGGTTCAACCGCGTCGACGTGTCATGACCACCCGCCGGGCCCGCCGCGAGGCGGAACGCGAGCTCGAGCGTGCGCGCGAGGCGGACGGGACCCCGGCGCCAGGGGGTCCCGGAGACGGCACCGCGCCGCCGCGTCGCCGGCGCCGCGACCGTCGGGCCGAGGGGCCGGCGGAGACCTCGGACGCCGCGGGGGGCGCGGTGGACGCCTCCGGACAGGTGCCCGGCGGCCCGACGTCGACCGCCCCCTCCGGGCCGCGCACCCGTCGGCTCGACCGCTCCGTCGCGACGAACCACCATCTGCTCGTGCTCGAGCGGCACACCAGTGCGAGCGCGCTCGCGGGCGTGCTCGTCGAGCGGCTCCCCGACCTGCGCACCCGGCGGGACGACGAGATCATCCTCGGCCCGGGCGCGGTGCTCACGGGCCCGTGGGAGGTGACCCCGGAGCTGGCCGCCGACCTCGACCTGCCCGGGGCCTGCGCGTTCGTGCTGCGCGTGCGGCCCGACCGCGGCGAGCCCGCCCCGCCCGAGCTCAGGGGCCTCGCGCCGCTCGAGGACGCGTTCCCCGACGGCACCCCGCAGGGCGACGAGCTGCGCGCTCTGGAGAACGTCCAGGCGCTCGCGCGGCGCCTCGGCGGCGCGGTCCGCGTCACCGGCACCGGCGCCGTCGTGGTCCCCGACCCGGCCTCGGTGGTCGACCGTCTCGTGCGCAGCGAGGTCGAGCTCGGCGCCACCGAGCTGGCGGTCCTCCTCGACCGGTTCCTCGACGACGTCGTCATCCTCTCCGACGACATCTGGGGCGGCGGCTCCTCGTCCGTCGGCGGACGGATGGTGGGCGACGGGCCGGAGTGGGCGCGGGACATGGTGACGATCGAGGTGACGACGGTGGCTCCCGTCGTCGAGCTCCCGGCGATCCGCCCTCGAGCGACCACCGGAGGCGACGGCGCCCTCCCGGTGCCGCCGCTCGAGCCGCCGGTCCTGGGCCAGGGCGGGGCGGGCCGTGGATCGCTCGCCGAGCACTCCGACGACGCCACCCCCGACGCCGTGCCCGGCTCCCGGCCGGTCCTCACCTACGAGGTGCGGTTCCGCCCCGGGCGCCCGTACGAGGTCCTCGGCACCCACCCGACGCGCGCCGGACGGCGCTCGAGGCGCGAGGGCCGCCGCGTCGTGGACGGTGTCGCGGCGGACCTCGTCCGGCTCATCGGTGGCCACGTGGTCGACGACGACGGTTTCGTCCGCTCGACCGACGGCGCCGAGTCCGGCGACTGAGACGCGGCCGCGGGGGGTCGGTCGCCACGGCTCGGCCCCTCCTATCCTACGGACCGATATCCGTTGCACACCGGTGGAGGAAGAGGATCCCCATGAGCACGTACAGCCCACTCCTGCAGAAGGCCACGCTCGCCGACGTCTCCCCCGACGTGCACGGCCGGATCTCGAAGCGCACGGCCGAGCTCGACGGCGTCTCCGTCACCGAGGTGACGTTCGATGTCGGCGCGAGGTGGTCCGAGGACCTGAAGCCCGACGCGGGCACCGAGCTGTGCGAGCTCCCGCACGTCGCCTACGTGACGGCAGGCGTGCTCCGGGTCCTCGACGCCGGCGGGACCGAGGTGGACTACGCGGCGGGCGACGTCATGCTGCTTCCGCCCGGGCACGACGCCTGGACCGTGGGGGACACGGCCGTGACCTTCGTCGAGTTCTCGCGCGGGAACGACTACTACGCGGCCTAGGCCCGCCGCAGCCTGGCGGCCTGCACGAGCACGATCGCGAGGAACGGGAGCGTCGCCAGGCACAGCGTGTGGAAGCCGGCGAGCGCCACGACCGGGCCGGACAGGATGGCCCCGACCGCGGCGACGGCGTTCATCGCCATGTCGCCGGCTCCCTGGACGACGGGTCGCTGACCGGCGGAGACCGCCCCGGTGAGCATCGCCGCAGCGGGCACGGTCACCACCGACCAGCCCACGCCGACGAGGAACAGCGCGACGCCGACCACCGGCCGGGAGGGCCCGGCCACCGCGCCGATCACCGCGCCGACCCCGAGCACGAGCTGGCCCGCGACGATGACCGGCACCGGGCCGAGCCGGTCCGACGCTCGGCCGACGAGCGGGGCGAGCCCGAACATCCCGAGCACGTGCACCGAGATGACGAGCCCGACGACGCCGACGTCCGCCCCGTGGTGGTCGAGGTGGATGGGGGTCATCGTCATGATCGCGACCATGACGAGGTGCGCGAGGACCTGGGCTGTCAGCGCGAACCGGGCCCGCGGGACGGTGGCGACGAGACGTAGCGCGGCCCGCACCGTCGTCCGGCGCGCGGGCGGGGCAGGCTCCGCGGGCAGCTCGGCGGTCGTCCCCTCCGGGGAGGTGGGGGGAGCAGCCTGCGTCCGCGTCCCTTCCGGGGAAGCCGCCTCCGGCAGCGTCCCACCCGGGAAGGCCGGGCGAGCAGGCGCCGCCCGCGTGCTCCGGTCGACCCGGGCGGCGCGCAGCCGGATCGAGAGCAGGAGCGGGTCGGGCCGGAGCAGGACGAGGAGCGCGACCCCGGCCAGCGCGACGAGTGCGCCGCCGATGACGAACGCACCGGTGTACTCCGGCAGTCCCCAGCGCTCCTCGAGCACCTCGCCGGGCAGGCCGAGGTTCGGCCCCAGCACGGAGCCGAGCGTCCCCACCCACACGACGAGCGCGATCGAGCGCCCGCGGTGGTCGGCGTCGGCGAGGTCGGCGGCGGCGAAGCGCACCTGGAAGTTCGCGGCGGTGCCGCAACCCACGAGCATCATCCCGAGCACCAGCAGCGCCGTGCTCGAGGCGACGGCGGCGACCACGAGCAGGCCGGCGCCGATCGCGGCGGCGCCGTAGGCGGAGGCGAGCGCGCCCCGGCGTCCCCACCGCAGCGCGAGCGTGCCCAGGGGGACGGCGGCGAGGGCGGCGCCGATCGTCGTCGCGGACCGGGCGACGCCCGCCCACGTCTCGGAGTGGACGACGGCGCTCGCGAGGAGGATGCCGATGCTCGGAGCGGCCCCCGCGCCGAGGTTGCCGAGCACCTGGGCCAGGGAGAGCGTGGCGAGCGTCCGGCGTCGGGTCCGGTCGAGGTCGGCGCGCTGCACCCGGTCAACCTAGCCGCCGTCGCCCCGCACCTGCGTCCCCGGCCCCGATTCCTGCGTCGCTCCGCATCCCCGTCCCGGCCCGATGCCGGCCCCGGCGAGAGCATTACCACCCGGACGGCGGGCGTGCGGCCCGCCTCGCCCGCTTACACTGGCACCAACCCCCGTCGGCCGGTAGCTCCGGCCAGTGCCGTCGCCCGCGTCCTGGTGCGGTCGTGCGCCCGACAGGCCGGGGAGGACGACGGACCGCGACCGGATGGGAGACAGCCCGTGATCGAGCTGCTGACTCTCCACGCCGTCGTGGCCGTCGCAGCTCCACCTCTCGTCTCGCGGTTCGGTCGCCGCATCTTCCTGCTCCTCGCGCTCGCCCCGGCGTCGGCTGCCGTGTGGGCCCTGTGGCACACCCGCGAGGTGTTCGACGGAGACGCCCCCACGCAGTTCGTCAGCTGGGTCCCCGGGTTCGACCTGCACCTCGACTTCCGGCTGGACGCCCTCGCCTGGCTCATGACGATCGTCGTGGGCGGTGTCGGGGCCCTGGTGCTCGCGTTCTGCGCGGCCTACTTCTCGAAGACCGCCGCGGGGCTGCCCCGGTTCGCCGGCGTGTTCGTCGCCTTCGCCGGCGCCATGCTCGGCCTCGTCACGACCGACAGCACGCTGCTGCTGTACGTGTTCTGGGAGCTGACGACGGTCTTCTCGTTCCTGCTCATCGGCCACTCGTTCGACCGCCAGTCCGCCCGACGCTCGGCCGTGCAGGCCATCCTCGTCACGACCCTCGGCGGCCTCGCGATGCTCGCCGGCTTCATCGCCCTCGGTGAGATGGACGGCGGCTCGTACCGCCTGTCCGGGCTGGTCGAGTCCGGCGCCGCGGGCCGCCTGGCCGAGGGCCCGCTCCTCACCTCGGCGATCGTCCTCGTGCTCGTGGGCGCCCTGAGCAAGTCGGCGCTCGTGCCGTTCCACTTCTGGCTGCCCGCCGCGATGGCCGCCCCGACGCCGGTCTCCGCGTACCTGCACGCCGCGGCGATGGTCAAGGCCGGCGTCTACCTCGTCGCCCGCCTCGCACCGGGACTCGCCTGGGAGACGTCCTGGCAGATCATGGTCCTCGGCTTCGGGCTCGGCACCCTGCTGATCGGCGGGTACCGGGCGTTGCGCCAGCACGACCTCAAGCTCGTACTCGCCTTCGGCACGGTCTCCCAGCTCGGCTTCCTCATCGCCCTCGTCGGCCACGGGCAGCGCGCCGTCGCGCTCGCGGGCCTCACCCTCCTGCTCGCCCACGCCCTGTTCAAGTCCTGCCTGTTCCTCTCGGTGGGCATCATCGACTGGACGGTCGGCTCCCGCGACCTGCGCACGCTCTCCGGACTGGGCAGGCAGATGCCGGTCCTCGCCGTCGTCATGGCGATCGCCACGGCGTCGATGGCGGGGCTGCCGCCCACGCTCGGGTACCTGGGCAAGGAGGCCGCCCTCGAGGCACTCGTGCACGGGTCCGGGTGGGTCGACGTCGTCACCCTGGTCGGCGTCGTCGTCGGTTCGGTCCTCACGCTCGCCTACGGGTTGCGCCTGTGGTGGGGGGCGTTCGGGACCAAGAAGGGTGTCGAGCGCACCGAGGTCCCGCACCGGTCGATGCTCATCATGGCGCCGCCGATCGTCCTGGCCGCGGCCTCGTTGGTCGCCGGCCTCGTCCCCGCACGGCTCGAGCGGTTCCTCGCCCCGCACGCGGACCTGCACCCGGGCGAGCCAGGGCATCTGGTCCTGTGGGCCGGTGTCACACCCGCGTTCCTGCTCACGGTCGCCGTGGTCGTGGCCGGCATCGCGCTCTTCACGCTGCGCCGCCAGGTCGAGCGCGCGCAGGACCTCCTGCCCAACCATGCCGGCGCCGAGGGCGTCTACCGGCGCTCGCTCGTCGCGCTCGACCACTTCGCGGCGGACGTCACCGCGCTGACCCAGCGGGGATCGCTGCCCGCCTACCTCTCGACGATCTTCGTCGTTGTCGCCGCCGGCGCGCTCTCTGCGCTCGTGCTCGTACCCGGCGGCGCCCCGGCCGACGTCCGCGTCGCGGACTCCGCGCTCCAGGCGGCGGTCGCCCTGCTCGTGTGCGTGTCCGCGGTGCTCGCCGCGCGTGCGCGACGCCGGCTCAAGGCCGTCCTCCTGCTCGGCGTCGCCGGGTACGGGGTCGCCCTGCTGTTCGTGCTCCACGGGGCACCGGACCTCGCGCTCACGCAGACCGTGGTCGAGACCGTCACTCTCGTCGTGCTCATCCTCGTGCTCCGCCGCCTGCCCGCGTACTTCTCCAACCGGCCGCTCGCCGCGTCGAGGTGGACGCGCCTGGCCATCGGCACCGCGGTGGGCGCCACCGTCGCCGTCGGTGCGCTGTTCATGACCGGGGGCCGGATCCACCCGCCCGTCACCGTCGACTTCCCCACGGAGGTCTACGAGTACGGCTACGGCCGCAACATCGTCAACGTCACGCTCGTGGACGCCCGTGCCTGGGACACGTACGGCGAGGTCTCGGTGATCGTCGCGGCCGCCACCGGCATCGCCTCGCTGCTGTTCGTGCGCGGCCGGTTCGGGCGGGTCGAGCGCCGCATCGAGCCGAAGAAGGGTTCGCCGGGCGTGTGGGCGGAGTTCCCGGACCCGGCCGCAGCCGTCCGCAAGGACCGCCAGCGCAAGCGCCTCGCGTCGAACGCGTCGCTGCGCGACCCCCAGCGGGGTCAGCGCTGGCTCGCCGCGAGCGCGACGCTCGCCCCGGTGCGCCGCTCGGTGATGTTCGAGATCGGTGCGCGGCTGATCTTCCACACGCTCATCATCTACTCGCTGTTCCTCCTCTTCTCCGGGCACAACGCGCCGGGCGGCGGGTTCGCCGGCGGCATCGCGGCAGGCATCGCGCTCATCGTCCGCTACCTCGCGGGCGGGCGGTTCGAGCTCGCCGAGGCGATGCCGCTCCACCCGGGCCACCTGCTCGGTGCCGGCCTGGTGACCATGACCCTCGCGGCCACCGCCCCCATGCTGTTCGGCGGCACGGCCCTGCAGAGCGCGGTCTTCGACTTCACCCTGTGGCCGTTCGGCGACGTCCACCTCGTCACGACCCTGATCTTCGACGTGGGCGTCTACCTCGTCGTCATCGGGCTCGTGCTCGACATCCTGCGCTCGCTCGGCGCCGAGGTCGACCGGCACGGCGAGCTCGAGGGCGCGCAGGCCCCGGACCTGTCCCACGACGACCCGGCCCGCGCGTCGGACGACCGCGTGGTCGGCGTCGACCGCCGGGACGACGTGGCCGACCACCTGCAGGGCGCCGCAGCCCCGACGCGGCGCACCGGACCCGACGGAGCGCCGGGACGGGGGAGCCCGTGATCGACGTCAGCCCCTCCCTCGCCCTCCTCCTCGTGGTCGCCGTCCTCGTCGGCGCCGGCGTCTACCTCGTGCTCGAGCGGTCCCTCACGCGCGTCGTCATCGGCGCGGGCCTCATCACGCACGGCATCAACGTGCTCATCCTCGTGGCCGGCGGCCGGGCCGGCGAGCCGCCACTCATCGGGTCGAGCGAGCCCGAGGACATGTCCGACCCGCTGCCGCAGGCGATGATCCTCACCGCGATCGTCATCAGTCTCGGCATCACCGCGTTCCTCCTGGCGCTGGCCTACCGCTCGTGGCAGCTCAACGGCCACGACGAGGTGCAGGACGACCTGGAGGACCGCCGTATCGCCCGACGCGCCGCCCGCGACGAGCTCGATGCCCGCTCGACCGACGACTCCGGCTCGACCCTCGAGGAGGAGGCCGCCACCACGTTCGACGAGACCGACACCGGTGACGACCGACGGTCGAGCAAGTCCCCGCCGCCGCCGGGACACCGGTCCACGCGCGTGGGCACCCGGGGCGTCCCGCACTCGGCCACCGCGACCGAGCAGGTCGGCCACCCGGACGAGGACCGGCGCAACCGCACGGCGGACCACGACGACGAGGGGGGGCGTTCATGAGCTGGCTGCTCGCCGTCCCCGTCCTGCTCCCGCTCCTCGGCGCGGGCACCTCGCTCATGCTCGCCAGGTTCCGCCGCGCGCAGGGCATCATCTCGGTGGTCGTGCTCGCCGCGGTCCTCGCCGTCGCCATCGTGCTGCTCGTGGCCGTGGACTCCGGCCCGATCGTGCTCAACATCGGCGGCTGGTCGGCCCCCGTCGGGATCGTCCTGGTGGCCGACAGGCTGTCGGCCCTGCTCCTCGTGGTCTCCGTGGCGGTCACGCTCGCCGTGCTCGTGTACTCGTTCGCCCAGAACGTCGCGGACGGCGACGAGGGCGCTCCGGTGACGATCTACCACCCGACGTTCCTCGTCCTGTCGGCGGGCGTGTCGAACGCCTTCCTCGCGGGCGACCTGTTCAACCTGTACGTCGGGTTCGAGATGCTGCTCGTCGCGAGCTTCGTCCTCATCACGCTGGGCGGCACGCGCGACCGGATCCGCTCGGGCACCGTCTACATCATCGTCTCCTTCATCTCGTCGTTCATCTTCCTCGCCGGGATCGCCTACGTGTACGCGGCGGCGGGCACCGTCAACATGGCCCAGCTCGCGCAGCGGCTGCCGGAGATCGATCCCAGCGTGACGGTCGTCCTCGAGGCCGTCCTGCTCATCGCGTTCGGCATCAAGGCGGCGCTGTTCCCGCTGTCCGCGTGGCTGCCCGACTCCTACCCGACGGCGCCCGCGCCGGTGACCGCCGTCTTCGCGGGCCTGCTCACCAAGGTCGGCGTCTACGCGATCATCCGCTCCCAGGTCACCCTGTTCGGCGACAGCCGGATGAGCACCGTCCTCCTGGTCGTCGCGGCCGCGGCCATGATCGTCGGCATCCTCGGCGCGGTGGCGCAGGCCGACCTCAAACGACTGCTCTCGTTCACCCTCATCAGCCACATCGGCTACATGATCTGGGGCATCGGCACCGCGACGACCGACGGGCTCTCGGCGGCCATCTTCTACGTCGCCCACCACATCACCGTGCAGACCGGGCTGTTCCTCGTGGCGGGACTCATCGAGCGTCGCGGCGGCACGACGTCGCTCGTGCGGCTCGGGTCCCTCGCCCGGCTCGCCCCGCTCCTGGCCGTGCTGTACCTCGTGCCCGCGCTCAACCTCGCCGGGATCCCACCGTTCAGCGGATTCCTCGGGAAGGTCGGGCTCATGCAGGCTGCCGCGACCGAGGGGTCGTGGATGTCGTGGACGCTCGTCGGAGCCGGCCTGGTCACCTCGCTGCTCACCCTCTACGCCGTCGTCAAGGCCTGGAACATGGCGTTCTGGCAGGAGGCGCCGGAGGAGCTCGAGGGCCAGTCCACGCCCGCGACGATGACGCTGTCGGCCGGCGCGGTCATCGCCATGTCGCTCGGCATGACCGTGGCCGCCGGCCCGATCGTCGACTACGCGGACACCGCGGCCCGCGACCTCATGCTGCGCACGCCCTACATCGCCGCCGTGCTGCCCGGCGGCGAGCGGGGCGACGGCATCTCCGACGAGATCGCCGAGCGGGGCGAGCGCTCGGAGGAGATGCCGGTCGAGACGCCCAGCGAGGACCAGCCCGTCGGAGAGGAGGGTGTGCCGTGACCGACGAACTCGGACACTCCCGCGCCGGAGCGGTGACGCCCGCGGACCCGCGCACCGCCGGGCGCGCGGCCCGGGAGGGCCGGCCCGGCGGGCGCGCACGCTGGGGCCGCCGCCGTCGCGGCGCCCGTGGTGCGCCGCCCCGCCTCGCCCCGACGTCGTGGAAGCTCGTCGTCTGGCTGACCGTCGTCTGGGTGCTGCTCTGGGGCGACCTGTCCGTCGGCAACGTCGTGGCCGGCCTCGCGCTGGGTCTCTTCGTCACGATCCTCATGCCCATGCCGCGCGCGACGGGCCGGACCACCGTGCGCCCGCTCGCCGTCGTCGTGCTCGTGGCGGTGTTCGTGCGGGAGGTGCTGCGTGCCTCCTGGCAGATCGTCGTGCTCACGGTGCGGGGCCGTCCCCCGCGCGGCGCCGTCATCCGCGTCCAGCTGCGCTCCCACTCCGACCTCATCCTCACCGGCACCGGCGGGATGTGCTCGCTGGTCCCCGGTTCGCTCGTCGTCGAGGCCATGCGCCTGTCCGGGATGCTCTACATGCACATCCTCGACGTCGACATCGCGGGCGGTCTCGAGCGGGCGCACTCCGACGTCCTCGACCAGGAGGAGCGTCTCCTGCGGGCCTTCGCCACCGACGACCAGCTCGTCGACGCCGGCTTCCGCCCTGGCTGGTCCCGGCGCGCCGGGCGGCTGCCGTCGCCGTCCGTCGAGGGCCCGGCGGCCGAGGCCCCGTCGGAGGACGGCCAGTCGGCGGCCGGCCAGGTCGGTCCGTCCCCGACGACGGGGGGCGGTGCGTGATGGAGATCGTCGTCTACGCCTGCCTCGCCGTGGTGGTGCTCGCCGTCTTCACCGCGCTCGTGCGCCTGGAGCGTGGGCCGTCCACGCTCGACCGCGCGGTCTCCACGGACGTCGTCACCGCGTCCGTCGTCGCGCTCGTGGGCCTGCTCATCGCGTGGACCGGGAGCGCCGCGTACGTGCCGATGCTCGTGGTCATCACGCTCGTCGGGTTCCTCACCACGGTGACGATCGCGCGGTTCACCGCGGTCGAGAAGTCCGACGAGGCCCGCATCCTCACCAAGGAGGAGCTCGCCCAGGTCATCGCGCGCGAGCGCGAGCTCGACGACGACGACGCGCCCGTCCACGGTCCCGACTCGCCGCGCGTGACGGGCGAGGACACCTCGGGCCCGGAGGACGACGGCACCGGGGAGGGACGGTCATGAGCTGGTCCGACGTCGTGACGGTGCTCGCCGCGATCCTGCTGGTCGCGGGCTCGCTGCTGGTGCTCGTCGCCGCGGTCGCGCTCGTGCGCTTCCCCGACCTGTTCAGCCGGATGCACGCCGCGGCCAAGCCGCAGGTGCTGGGTCTCGCCCTGCTCATGGCGGGGGTCGCTCTCGAGGTGCGCGACCCGCGGATCGGGTGGACGCTTGTCCTCGTCGTCGCGTTCCAGCTCCTCACGGCGCCCATCAGCGCCCACATGGCCGGGCGCGGCGGCTACCGCACCGGGCGGGTGGACAGGTCCGCGCTCGTGGTCGACGAGCTGGCCGAGGACATCGAGGCCTCGGGCGGGGACGCGAACCACAAGCACACTGGGGCATGATCGTCCCGACGGACTGCGCGGGAAGGCCGGGCAGCCCGGGAGACCACGACCAGGGCGTCACGCCCTGACCACGGAGGGCACAGATGGACATCGGTTGGAAGATCGTGAGCACGGGCGCCGGCGTGGTCGCCGGCATCGCGGCGAACAAGATCCTCTCGAAGGGCTGGGTCGCGGTCACGGGCCACGAGCCGCCGGAGATCGTCGACGGTGACGACTCGGTCTCCCTTGTCGAGATCGTGGTGTTCACGGCCGTCTCGGGAGCCGTCGTCGGCCTGGTCCGCCAGCTGGCCATGCGCCAGGCCGCCAAGTGGTACAAGCCCGCCGAGCTGCAGAAGGTCTCGGACGACGTCTTCGACGACTGACGGCCGACGACTGACGGCAGGCGACCGGCGCCCGGGGTGCGAGGCGCGCCCGGCGCCACCGCCGGCCGCCGTCGCACTCCGGTGTCCGCGGGCCCGCACCACGCACGTGGCGCGGGCCCGCGTCGTGCCCGGCCGGCGGGGTAGCATGTCCGCGAACGACAGGGGAGCGCCGACCACGGCGCTGAGAGTGCGGCACGCCGCAGACCCTCGAACCTGATCCGGTTAGCACCGGCGGAGGTAGTCGGGACATCTCTCCGTCGTCGCGGTACCCGCCGCGGCGACGAACCCTGCGCACCCACGCAGGAGGTACGACATGCGCAGCACCATCACCGGCCCGGGCACCGGCTTCCGCCGCCCGGGCGCCGGCACGGACCACCCGGGCCCCCACCGCCGCGGCGCGCGGGCCCTCGGGCTCGGCACGGCCCTCGCCCTCACCCTCGCCGGCTGCTCGCTGGGCGGCGGGGACGAGGACACGGACGACTCCGAGAGCGCGGGCGACGCGGAGACGGCGGAGCAGGCGTCCGAGGGCGCGTCCGGCGGGTCCGGCGAGGCGCCGGCAGGCGCGGGCGGCGAGGTCGCTCTCGTCACGCACGACTCGTTCAACCTCCCCGACGAGCTGATCGAGCAGTTCGAGGCGGAGAGCGGGTACACGCTCGTCGTCACGGCGCCCGGGGACGCGGGCAGCGTCGTCAACGAGCTCCTCCTCACCGCGGGCAGCCCGTCCGCCGACGTCGTGTACGGCATCGACAACGCCTACGCGAGCCGTGCGATCGACGGGGGCGTGCTCGAGCCCTACACCTCGCCGGACCTGCCCGCCTCCGCGGAGGACCTGCTCGTCGACGGAGGGGACCAGCTCACTCCCGTCGACTTCGGCGACGTGTGCCTCAACGTCGACACCGCGTGGTTCGAGCGGGAGGGGCTCACACCGCCGCAGACGCTCGCGGACCTGACCGAGCCCGACTACGCGGACCTCACGGTCGTCACCGACCCGAACGTCTCCTCGCCGGGTCTCTCGCTCCTCGTGGCCACCGTCGCGGAGAGCGGCGAGGAGGGGTTCGCCGACTACTGGCAGAGCCTTCTCGACAACGGCCTGCGGGTCGTCGACTCCTGGTCGGACGCCTACTACGTCGACTTCACGTTCTCCGGCGGGGACCGCCCGATCGTCCTGTCCTACTCCTCCTCCCCGGCCGCGACCCCCACCGAGGACGGCACGGGCTCGACCACGGCGGCGCTGCTCGACACCTGCGTCCGGCAGGTGGAGTACGCGGGCGTCGTGGCGGACGCGAACAACCCCGAGGGTGCGCGCGCGGTGATCGACTGGTTGCTGTCCGCGGACGTCCAGGCCGCCATGCCCGACTCGATGTACATGTACCCCGTCGACGACGAGGCCCCGCTGCCCGAGGCGTGGTCCGAGTTCGCACCGCCCGCCGAGGAGCCGATCGAGATGCCGGCCGGCGAGATCGACGCGAACCGCGAGGAGTGGCTGCGCACCTGGGACGAGGTGGTCGGCGGTTGACGGCCCGCCGCCTCGCGCGCGCTCTCGCGGTCGGGGTGCCGGTCGCGTTCCTCGCGATCTTCTTCGTCGCGCCCGTCGCGGCGCTGGTGGTCCACGGGCTGCTACCGGGGGAGCGGATCCCCGGGATCCCCGCCGGCGACCCCGTGCTGGAGATCCTCGCGCGCAGGTCCACGCTCGACGCGCTCTGGCGCACCCTCGCGCAGGCGCTCGCCGCGACCGTCTGCGCGCTCGCGCTCGGGGTCCCGGGCGCGTACGTCCTGTACCGGACGTCGTTCCCCGGTCGCCGGATCCTGCGCGCGGTCGTCGCGGTGCCGTTCGTGCTGCCCACCGTGGTCGTCGGCGTCGCGTTCCGGGCGGTCCTCGCCCCGTCGGGCGTCCTGGGGTTCCTCGGGCTCGACCGGTCCCCGTGGGCGCTGCTCGCGGCGCTCGTGTTCTTCAACTACTCGGTCGTCGTCCGGGTGGTCGGGCCGGCGTGGGCCGCGCTGGACCCGCGGCCGGAGCAGGCGGCGCGCACGCTCGGCGCCTCCCCGTGGCGGGCGCTGCGCACGGTCACGCTGCCCGCCCTGGCCCCGGCGATCACCTCCGCCGGTGCGCTCGTCGCCCTGTTCTGCGCGACCTCCTACGGGATCGTCCGCAGCCTCGGCCCGCTCGGCTGGTCGACCCTCGAGACCGAGATCTGGCGGCTGGGCACCCGCAACCTCGACCTGCGCGGGGCCGCGGTGCTCTCGATCGTGCAGATCGCCGTCGTCGTGGCGGCCACCCTGCTCGTCGCGCGGTCCCGGCGCCCGGCCGGCCGGGCGCGTCCCGTCGCGACCCCGCCGCTCGACCTCCGCTCGCCCGGCACCCTGGGCGCCGCCGCGCTGACGGCCGCCGTCGTCGCCGGTCTGCTGATCGCGCCGATGCTCGGCCTCGTCGAGCGCTCGCTGCGCGCGGCCGACGGCTCGTGGACGCTCGACCACTACCGCGCGCTCGCGGGCGACGGCGGCGGGGCGCTCCCGCGCTCCGTGCTCGACGCCGCGGAGCTCTCCCTGCGGTCGGCCGTCGACGCGACCCTTCTCGCGCTCGTGGTGGGCCTGCTCGCCGCCGTCGTCATCGCCGGCCGGCCTGGTGCGGGGGAGCTCGTGGCGCGCGGCGGGGCCGGGCCGGGCGCGCATGGGGCGGCCGCGGCGCGGGCCGGTGGTGCGGACCGGGGCCGGGGCGCAGGGCGTAGGCCCGCCGGAGCCGGTCGTGGCCGCGCCCTGCTCGACACCCTCGTGATGCTGCCGATCGGCGTGTCCGCGGTGACGGTGGGCTTCGGTCTCGTGCTCCTGTCGGGGTGGTTGCCGGTCGACCTGCGTGGCTCGCCGCTCGCCGTCCCGATCGCACAGGCCGTCGTGGCGGTGCCGCTCGTGGTCCGCACCGTGGTGCCGGTGCTCAGGTCGGTTCCCGCCCGGCAGCGGGAGGTCGCCGCGACGCTCGGGGCGTCCCCGCGGCGGGTGCTGCTCACCGTCGACGGTCCTGCGCTCCTGCGCGCCGGCGGGGTGGCGACCGGCTTCGCGTTCGCGGTGTCGATGGGAGAGTTCGGGGCGACGAGCTTCCTCGCGCGCTCCACCGACCCGACACTGCCGGTGGCGGTCGTGCGCCTGCTCGGGCGGCCCGGCATCGACAGCCAGGGCACGGCGATGGCGGCCGCCGTGCTGCTGGCCGCGCTCACGGCCACGGTCATGGCGCTCGCCGAGCGCGCACGTGCGGAAGGGGATGCGGGATGGTGAACGACAGGCACGCGACGGTCACGGCGGACGCCGCCGGTGGCCTCGTCGTCGACGGGGTCTCGGTCGTCTACCCGGACGGGCACCGAGCCGTCGACGCGGTGTCGCTCAGCCTCGCGCCGGGTGAGGTCCTCGCGGTCGTCGGCGCCTCCGGGTCGGGCAAGTCCTCGCTGCTGCGTGCCGTCGCCGGGCTCGAGCCCCTCGCGTCCGGGGCGGTGCGTCTTGACGGTGCCGACCTCGCCGGGGTGCCCGTGCACCGGCGCGGGGTGGGGCTGCTCTTCCAGGACGGGCAGCTGTTCGACCACCTCGACGTCGCGGGGAACGTCGCGTACGGGCTGCGCTCCTTCGCCCGGGCCGAGCGGCCCACCCGGGCCGAGCGCGAGCAGCGGGTGGCCGAGCTGCTCGAGCTCGTCGGCCTCGCGGACCTGGCCGGCCGCGCCGTGACCACGCTGTCGGGCGGGCAGGCGCAGCGCGTGGCGCTCGCCCGCGCCCTCGCCCCGCGACCGCGGGCGGTCCTGCTCGACGAGCCGCTCTCGGCACTCGACCGCGCGCTGCGGGAACGGCTCGCCGTCGACCTCTCGGCGATCCTGCGCGCGGCCGGCGCCACCGCGCTGCACGTCACGCACGACCTGGACGAGGCGGCCACCGTCGCCGACCGGATCGCGGTGCTGTCGGCCGGTCGGCTGCGCCAGGTGGCGACCCCGCGGCAGCTGTGGTCGGCCCCCGCCGACCGGGAGGTCGCCGAGCTACTGGGACACGGGCCGGTGCTGCCGGCGTCCGCGCTCGGCCGCGGCGCGGACGGCGGGGACGGCGCGGACGGTGCGCACCGCGTCGTGGACGGCCCCGGCCGGGGCGAGGTCGCGCTGGCGCCCGGGGCTCTCGTCGTGCGTCCGGTCGGGAACGGGCCGGGCGGCCCGTCCGACGACGTCGCGGCCGTGCTGCCGGCCCGTGCCACGGGGGTGCGGCACGTGCGGGGCAGGACCTGGGTCGACGTCGTGCTCGAAGTGGACGGCGGCGTGCGGGCGCGGGCCCTCGTCCGCGGGGAGCCGGGCCGGGCCGCCGACGACGACGCTCCCGACCTGTCCGACGTGCGCGAGGTCGCGGTGCTCTCGGCGGGGATCGTCCGGATCGGCGACCCCGAGTCGTCGGCGCGCTGGTGAGGCGCGTCAGGCCGCGCGGGTGAACCGCGTCCGGAGGGTCTGAACGCCGGGGCCCTCGAGCCGGTCGAGGAACTCGGGGCGGCCGGCCATCGCCATGACGAGCTCGAGGGTGCGGCCGGAGACCCTCGGCCCCTCCCCGTACCGGAAGACGCCGTCGGTGGCGACGAGCTCGAGATCCTCGACCGCCGAGCTGGAGTTGACCGCCCAGTCCTTGGCGGCGTAGCTCAGCGCCACCTGCTCGACCGCGTCGTGGTCCGGTTCCGAGGAGATGCCGAGAGGTACGCGGACGTCCATGCCGTGCACCACCACCTCGCCGAGCCAGGCCCACGTGGTGCGGGTGGGCTCGATGCGGCTGGGGATCGTCGTGCGGAAGCGCCGCAGCGTCTCGGCGGGGGAGTCGCCCATGTGCTGGGCGAGGAGACGGGCGTTGTGGACGTCGGTGCGGAAGCGCGAGCCGACCATGCTCCGCAGCCAGGCGATCTTCCCCGTGCTGCCGGCGGCGGTGAGATGGGCGAGCGTCTCCTCGACGGTCCAGGCGCTGCTCAGGGAGGTGGTGCGCCACTGCTCGTCGGTGAGTCCCTCGAGGTCCTCGGCGAGGCGCGTGCGCTCCGTCTTGATCGCCTGCCACAACCGGTCCCGGTCCCAGGTGTCCACGGCATCCTCCGCGTGTCGGGAAGGTCAGGTTCTCACAGCCCGTCCACGGGCGGGAGGGGCCAGGTCACACACGTGGTCCGCAGGGACCGCAGGCGGGGCCGGACCCGGACGGCGGCCGCGGTACGCGGCCCTGGTCGCGCTGTGGGGCCTGGGCCGCGGTGCGCGGGCCGGGTCGCGGTGCGGTCAGGGCCCCGCGGGGGCCCGGCCGACCGAGGCGAAGGTCCCCACGAGGGTCTCGGCGTCGTCGGCGATGATCCCGTCGACCCCCTGGTCGAGCAGGCGACGCACGTCGTCCGGCGCGTCCACCGTCCAGGCGACCACCCGGAGCCGGAGGTCGTGCGCCATGCCGACCAGCCGGTCGGCGACCCGTGGGTTCGCCATGAGGGCGAGCCGGCCCAGGCGCCAGGCGGCGTGCGCGAAGTCGCCGCCGGCAGCGATCTCCCGCGGCGGGCGCACCCCGGACATCGCGCACAGGTAGAGCCGGAGCAGGGCCCGCCAGCCGAGCGCCGAGGCGACCCCCGTGCGGTCACGGATCTCGGCGAGCCAGCCGTCGAACCCGCCCGCGACGCAGACCCGGTCGGCCGCCCGGGTGCGGCGGACCGCGTCGACGAGCGGGCCGATGGCGGCCGCCTCCTTGACGTCGACGATGAAGCGCGAGTCCGGGAAGCGGGCGAGGAGGTCGTCGATGCGGGTGATCGGCTCGGCGCCGAGGACCCGGGCGGTCGCCAGCTCGACCCACGTGCGCGCCCCGACGGGTCCGACGAGGTCGGTGACGCGGTCGAGCGTGGCGTCGTGGAAGGCGACGGGCACCCCGTCCGCGGTCACGCGCACGTCGGTCTCGAGGTAGGTCAGTCCGGCGTCCGTGGCCCGGGCGAACGCGGCGACCGTGTTCTCCGGGGCGTTCGCCAGGCCGCCTCGGTGCGCGATCGCCCAGGGGCCGGTGCGCTGCCCGTACGGCACCGCGACGCGCGGGTACGGGGCGGGCAGTGGCTCGATGTCGAACATCGACCAGGCCGGGGACGGCGCGGAGGGGTGACCGGTCGTCGTGGCTCCCGGCAGGGGCGGGGCGCCCAGGTGTGCGGGCGACGTCGCCACGGGTACGGGTGCGGCGAGGTCGCTCGGCGGGAGGGTGGTGAACGACGTCCCGGGGTCCACGAGGATGGCCACGGCCCCATCCTGGGGCGGCCGGCGGCGCGATCCCCGCGACCTGGCTCACGATCACGAAGTGTTCACCGAGCCGCCGCCCGGGTGTCGTCGGGGGGTTGCCGCGACGTCGCTCGACCGGCCGGGCGCCGGGGTCCGGCCCCGCCGTCGTCAGGCGTGGCCGAGCAGCGCGACGAGGAAGTCCGAGGACGGTCGCAGCGCGCGCAGGTCCCACGTCCCCAGCAGGAGGTCGGGCGTGAGGCCGGCGGCCCGGGCGTCGGCGAGGAAGTCGTCGACCGGGTAGCCGCGGTCCGGCCCGAAGCCGACGGCGACGCGGCCGTCGGCGGCGAGGTGCCGGGCGAAGCCCGCCAGGGTGGGGCGCCTCTCGGCGTGGGAGAGGAAGGTGAGGACGTTCCCGGCGCAGACGACGGCGTCGAACGGCTCGTCTGTGCCCGTACGGGCGTCGAGCGCGCGATCGAGGTCGGCGATGTCGCCGACGAGCCACTGGGGACCGGGGTGGACGGCGCGGGCCTCCTCGACCAGCTCGGGGTCGAGGTCGACGCCGACGACGACGTGGCCCGCCGCCGCCAGCCGGCCCCCCACGCGGCCGGTGCCGGCACCGGCGTCGAGGATCCGTGCGCCGCGGGGGACCATCGCGTCGACGAGGCGGGCCTCGCCGCCGAGGTCCACCTCGTTGTCCGCCATGCGCCGGAACCGGTCGATGTACCAGCGCGAGTGGCCGGGATTCTCTGCGAGCATCGCGGTCCAGCCGTTGACGTCGTCCACGTCCCGACAGTAGCCGCGGGGTGCGCACCGGTGGCAACGGTGCGCGCGGGGAAGGGGTCACCCGTGGGCGACAATGGCCCGGACATGACGACTCCACCTGGCTCCGGCCCCGTCCCGGCTCCCGACTCCGAGCCGATGCCGCGGGAGATCTGGTTCCTCGTCGTCGCCTCGTTCATCGTGGCGATGGGCTACGGGCTGGTCGCGCCCGTGCTGCCGACGTACGCGCGGTCGTTCGGCGTGGGCGTGACGGCGGCGACCGTCGTCGTGTCCGCGTTCGCCTTCATGCGACTGGTGTTCGCCCCCGTCGGCGGGAGCCTCGTGGGTCGCCTCGGACCACGGGTCGTCTACGTGACGGGGCTCGTCGTCGTGGCGCTGTCGACCGGAGCGAGCGCGTTCGCCGGCGACTACTGGCAGCTCCTCACCTTCCGCGGGCTGGGTGGCATCGGCTCGACGATGTTCACCATCTCGGCGGCCTCCCTGGTCATCGCGCTCGCGCCGGTGGCGAAGCGGGGGCGGGCCTCGGCGCTGTTCGGCTCGGGCTTCCTGCTGGGCAACGTCCTCGGCCCCGTGCTGGGCGCCGCGTTGTCCGGGCTGGGCCTGCGGGCGCCGTTCATCATCTACGGGGTCGGGCTGCTCGTCGCCGCCGCCCTCGTCGCCGTGTTCGTCCGCCCGTCCCGGGCCGCGCGCGAGGCGGCGAAGGCGCGCGTGGACGCCCCGCCGACCCAGCCGCCGATGCGGGTGGCCGAGGCCATGCGGGACCCGGCCTACCGGGCGTCGCTCGTCTCCGGGTTCACGCACGGCTGGGCGAACATGGGCGTGCGGATGGCGATCATCCCGCTGTTCGTGGTCACCGTCGCCGGTGCGGGCGACTGGTCCCCGGGAGTCGCGCTGGCGAGCTACGCGATCGGCACGCTCGTCACCCTCAGGTGGAGCGGGCGGGCGATCGACCGCGTCGGACGCCGACCGCTGCTCATGGGAGGGCTGGCCTTCTCCGCCCTCACCGCCCTGCTGCTCGGACTCTCCTTCCACGTGGTGATGGTCCTCGTGCTGTGCGTGCTCGGCGGTGTGGCTGCGGCGGCCATCCAGCCGGCCCAGCAGGCGGTGCTCGCCGACGTGGTGGGACGCGAACGGAGCGGCGGCCCGGTGGTCGCGCGCAGCCAGATGGCGATGGACACCGGCACGATCCTCGGCCCGATCGTCTCGGGCGTGCTCGTGGACTCGGTCGGCTACGCGTGGGCCTTCGGCGTGGCCGGCGTGATCCTGCTGGTCGGACTCCTGCCGTGGCGGACCGCGCCGGAGACCCTGGAGCGCACGCGGCCCGACCATCCGTGACGAGTGAGGGGATTTTTTCCTGGCGAGTGAACGCGGCGGTTCAGCTTGGAGAGTGCGTGCGGGTCCGCCCGACCGACCGGCCCTTCTCCGCCCTGGCACGATGGCGGTCGACCTGACGGAACGAACCCGGGAGCAACGGTGACCGAGATCCAGCTGGGGGACATCCGCGCGCGCTGGTGGGGCGCCGAGCCTGCCGACGCCGAGGTGGCCGTCCTCGCCGTCCACGGCCGCGGACAGACGACCGACTACATGACGGCGGTCCTCGACCGGTTGCCGGGCGGACTCCCAGCCGTCGCTGCACTCCTGCCGCAGGCGGCGGATTGCTCGTGGTACCCCGAGCGGTTCGTCGCGCCGATCGAGCAGAACCAGCCATGGCTCGATGACGCGCTGGCCACCGTGACGCGCGGACTGGACGCTCTGGCCGAGGCGGGTCTGCCCCGGCAGCGCGTCGTCGTCCTCGGGTTCTCGCAGGGGTCGTGCCTGCTCTCGACGTTCCTCCTGCAGGAGAGCGGCGCCGCGGGTCTTGCGGGCGCCGCACTGTTCGCGGGCGGGTACGTCGGGCCGAGGGGCATGGCTCCGCCGACCGGCGACGCCTCGCTCGACGGTCTGCCCGTGCGTATGGCGCTCGCCGAGGCGGACGATCTGGCGCCGCTGTTCCGCACCGAGGAGACCGTGCGGGCCCTCGTCGAGCGCGGGGCCGAGGTCCGGCTGGACGTGCTTCCCGGTGAGGAGCACGTCGTCGCCGACTCGCAGGTCGAGGCGCTCGCCGAGCTCGTGCGGGACGCCGCGGCAGGTTGACGCGGGGGCTGCCGGCAGACGCGGCTCGACGGGTGCGGGCAGACGGAGAGCCTCGTTGGGAGCCGAGCCGAGCCGAGCCGAGCCGAGCCGAGCCGGGGCGGGGCGGCGGGCGAGGGGTTCGTCGTCGTCGGCTTGACCCGATCCGCCACGGCGGGCCGGGCGACGGGCGGCTCGCGGCGAGCCGGATCTAGCGTCGACATCGAGCGGCACGGAGCCGTGCCCGGCGCCGCACCACCCAGGTCGACGAGGAGCGAAGGAGCTTCCCATGCCCCACATCAACGGTTCCCACCACGTGACGCTGTCCGTCGGTGACGCGCAGGAGGACGTGGACTTCCACGTCAAGGTCCTCGGCATGCGCTTCATCAAGAAGACCGTCCTGTTCGACGGTGGCCTGCCGATCTACCACCTGTACTACTCCAACGCGGCGGGCGACCCGTCGGCCGTCATCACCACCTTCCCCTGGAAGCAGGCGGGTCTCGAGGGGCGCCGAGGGACCAACCAGGCTCGGGAGAACCAGCTGGCGGTGCCGGCGGGGTCGCTCAACTACTGGACGGACCGTCTGGGGTCGTTCGGCATCGAGACCCGCGACCTCGAGGCGCTGGGCACCCGCCGCCTGGCCTTCGACCACCCCTCGGGCATCAACTACCAGCTCGTCGAGGTCGAGAACGACCCGCGGGTCGGCTACCCCAAGGGGGGAGTCGGGGGCGAGCACGCGATCCACGGCATCTACGGGGTCGGCATCCACGTGCAGAACCCGGAGAACATGGTCGAGTTCCTGGGCGACTCGTTCTACAGCCGTGACGTCAAGGAGGAGGGTGAGCGGTTCCAGCTGGCCGTCGGCACCCCCGAGCACGGGAACAACGTCGAGCTCGTGGTCAACCGGACGGAGGAGCCGGGGACCTGGCGGTACGGGTCCGGCACGTTCCACCACTTCGCGTGGAACATGGACAACCTGGAGAACCAGGCCGAGGTGAAGTTCGACCTCGAGGGCATCGGCTACACCGACGTCTCCGACCTCAAGGACCGCACGTACTTCAAGTCCAACTACATGCGGACCCCCGGTGGCGCGCTGTTCGAGCTGGCCGTGACCCACGAGGAGGGCGGCTGGACCTGCGACGAGTCGCCCGAGGAGCTGGGCAGCAGGTTCATGCTTCCCCCGCACTGGGAGGACAAGCGGGACGAGATCATGCAGAAGCTCGACCCCGTGACGATCCCGACCAACCCCACGGACGCGACCCGGCCCACCACGCTCTGAGCGGCCCGATCTCAGCTACTCGCGCCGAGCCGGCGGTGCGGGTGGAGCCCTCCAGCGGCATCCACTCGCCGCGTCAAGGCTCCGCTCGCGGTGTGGGCTGCGTCGTGCGGGGCACGGCGTAGCCGCCGGACCGCGGCCGGTCCTCCCGCGGGGAGACACCGAACCGGTCCTTGTAGACCCGGGACAGGTGGGCGGGTGAGCCGAGTCCCCAGCGGCGTCCGAGGTCGGCCGCCGACACGTCGGCGAGTGCAGGGTCCTGCAGGTCGCGGCGAGCACGGGCGAGGCGACGGTCGGTGACGAACCGGGGCGCGCTCGTGCCCTCGGAGGCGAGCACCCGGGACAGGTACCGCTCGGAGATCCCGATGCCGGCGGCGACGCTGACCGCGCCGAGGTCCGGCTCGGCCAGGCTCCGGTCGACGAGGTGGCGGGCGAGCAGGAAGTAGCTGCGCAGCGAGGGCGCGGCCCCCGGTACGCACAGGCGCAGCGCCTCGAGCACGTCGGCCGGCCGCCACTCCCCGCCGGGGAGGAGCTCGGCGGGCGCGTCGTGCCAACGCGCGCCGCGCAGCATCGTCGAGGTCAGCGTGGCCACCCGCGGGTCCACGAGGCCGCCCGGGCGGGGCTCGAGCACCCGGGAGACCGCGGTCGTCGCAGTGACGGCGGTGAGGAAGTCCTCGCGCGGGACCAGCCACATGAGCAGGTGCATGCCGCGGTCGTACGCGCGCCGGAACGGGACGTCCGCGTCGAAGACCATGACCTCACCGGTGGCGACCGACCGGTGGGGACCGAGACCGTCGCCGTGCGCGGCCGGGCCCAGCTGCGCGGCGATCGCCACCGCTCCGGTCGGCCAGTGCTCGACGTCGCCGGTCGACCGGCCGACGACGTGGCTGCGTGCCTGCACCTCCGCGACGACGGAGTCCTCGGCCCGGGTGGAGCGGATGCGCGCGTCCATCGGTCGACGACCCGGTGTGCGCACGGAGATCTTGTGGAGGAGGTGGGCGCTCGCGGCCTCCCAGGACTCGTTGCGCACCGCGGGCTCGACCAGGGTGGTCGAGAACTCCCGGACCTCGGTCATGACGCGCTCCTTCGGGCGGTGCAGCGGTGCGGCGCCCTCGATGAGGATGCATGGGCGATCGGGGGGCGTCAAGGACGCGCGGTCCGTGTGCGCCGCCGATCGGGAGCCTGCCGCGTCCGTACCTCCGGCCGTCTTGTCTGGATCGGCCACGTCGGTCCGTTGGACGGACTTCCACGTGGTTCCGGCCTCACGTCGGGACGAGGATGAGGACCGGTCGGGGCCGCCGGGCCTCTCGGCGACCCGACGGGTCGGCGACGGCCCATGTCGACCGGTCGAGACCGTCGTCCACACGGAGGTGGAACAGATGACCAGCACGTCCAGCGTGTACGTCGCGCACGCCCAGCGCGTCGTCTCCGGCCCCGGTGCCGCGCGTACCGCGCTTGCCGGCGAGATCGAGGCGGTCGGGGGCGGGCCGGTGCTGCTCGTGGTCTCCGAGCGGGAGCTGGGCATCGCCGAGGCGCCGCTCGCCGCGCTCTCGGCGGCGGGCGTCGACGTCGCCGCGACGTTCCCCGACGTGCGCCCGCACGTCCCGGCCGACGCCGCGGAGGCCGCCCGCGCCGTCGCGCGCGACCACGGGGTTCGCACGGTCGTCGCCCTGGGCGGGGGCTCGACGACGGGGCTCGCCAAGGCGATCGCGCTGACCGACGACGTGCGGATCGTCGCGATCCCGACGACGTACGCGGGCTCCGAGGCGACGGTCGTCTGGGGGGTCACGGAGAACCAGCGCAAGACGAACGGGTCCGATCCGCGGGTCCTGCCGGCGTCGATCGTGTACGACCCGGAGCTGACCGTCACCCTTCCGGAGTCACTGTCGGTGACCTCCGGCCTCAACGCCATGGCTCACTGCGTCGACTCGCTCTGGGCGCCGTCGGAGTCCGCGGTCTCCACCGCCTACGCGACCGAGGGGATACGCGCCCTCGGACAGGGGCTCGCCCCCGTCGTGGCCGACGGCGCCGACCTCGCCGCGCGCGGTCGCCTCCAGGACGCCACCTACCTGGCCGCCGCTGCCTTCTCCGCGGCCGGCTCAGGGATGCACCACAAGATCTGCCACGTGCTCGGCGGCCGGTTCGACCTCGAGCACGCGGCCCTCCACACGGTGGTGCTGCCGCACGTGCTGGCATTCAACGCGCAGGCCGCACCTGACGCCGCGGCAAGGGTCGCGACCTCGCTCGCGGTCGCGGGGTACGGCGACGGGACCGACGCCGTCGGTGCGCTGCTGCACCTGTACGACGCGCTCGGCGCGCCGCGCGCCCTGGCCGACCTGGGGCTCCGGACGGAGGACCTCGACGAGGCCGCTGAGCTCGCACTGGAGAAGGTCCCCGCGTCCAACCCCCGCCAGGTCGGGACCGAGGATCTTCGCGCGCTCCTCGGACGCGCCCAGGCGGGCGAGGCCCCCCGCGGATGACCGCCGACGAGAGGTGCGCCCGACGCCGGGCCGGGGTCTCCGACCTGGCAGTGGCCCGACGCGGCCGCACCAGCACGGCGCCGGCGAGACGCGGTGCGACGGATCTGAACGATCAGCAGCCAGAGACACGGAGGTCATGACATGGCGAAGGTGGTCCCGGCCCCGGAGCCGGGTTCCGAGCAGGAGCACCGCGAGGCCCAGGTCCTCGAGGAGGTGCTCGCCAGCTTCGCGGGCACGCCCGACGCCCGCCTCCGCGAGGTGATGGAGAAGCTCGTCACGCACCTGCACGCGTTCATCCGCGACACACGCCTGACTCAGGACGAGTGGGACACCGCCATCGCGTTCCTGCGTGCGGCGGGCGACATCACCTCGGACGTGCGCCAGGAGTTCATCCTGCTCTCCGACGTGCTCGGCGCCTCGATGCTCACCGTGGCGGTCAACGAGCCGGCCCGTGGCGACGCGACGGAGGCCACGGTCTTCGGCCCGTTCTTCGTCGAGGACGCCCCGCACGTGGAGCTCGGCGGCGACATCGCCCAGGGTGCCGCGGGTACGCCCGCCTGGGTCTCGGGCACCGTGAAGGACGTTGACGGGAACCCGATCGCAGGCGCTCGCCTCGAGGTCTGGGAGGCCGACGACGACGGCTTCTACGACGTCCAGTACGAGGACGGACGCACCGAGGGCCGCGCCTACCTCATCTCCGGCGACGACGGCGACTTCCGGTTCTGGGGCGTACAGCCGACGCCCTACCCGATCCCGCACGACGGGCCGGTCGGCCAGCTCCTCGAGGCCACGCACCGCTCCCCGATGCGCGCCTCGCACCTGCACTTCATGGTCACCGCGCCCGGGTACCGGCGACTCGTCACGCACATCTTCGTGCGCGGGGACGAGCTGCTGACGTCCGACGCCGTGTTCGGCGTCAAGGAGTCGCTCATCAAGGACTGGATCCACCACGAACCCGGCAGCCCGACGCCGGACGGCCGTGAGATCGAAGGCCCGTGGACCTCCGCCGAGTTCGACATCGTCCTTGCGCACGCCGAGGACGGGGACGCGCAGGATCCGTCGGGCGCGGCCCCCAGCTCGTCGGCCCAGATGACGGGCCGGACCTGACCGGTCCGAGGTACGGCTGCGCGGTGCGGCAGAGAACGTGCCTACGGTCGGCCCATGGGTGCGGACGCGATCGCTGAGACGGGACGCGCCACCGAGGTGGTCGTCGTCGGTGCCGGGGCGGCGGGTTGTGCCGTCGCGGCGCGTCTCGCCGACGAGGGCCTGCGCGTGCTCCTGCTCGAGGCCGGCGCGCTCGGCGTGGACCCCATGATCAGCGTGCCGATGGGCTTCGTCCGCACGATGACCAGGCAGCCCCTGTCCTACCGGTACGACGCCGAGCCGGGGCCCGACGCACCGTCCGACGACGACCACTGCTCCGACATCACCTCCACCACCGACGACGACGGCACCAACGCGCACGGCTCCGCCGAGACCTGGTTGCGTGGTCGCGGTCCCGGCGGCTCGACGCTGATCAACGGCACGATGTATCTCCGCGGCGAGTCCCATCTCTACGAGGCGCTCGCGGCCGAGCTCGGACCGGCCTGGGCATGGCCCGAGTTCGAGGCGGCGTTCGCGCACGTCGAGCGCAGGCTTCCGGCGCCGGTGCCCGCCGCCGACCCCGGCGAGTCACCCGTCCTGCGCGCCCTCGCCGGCGGACTCGCGGCGACCGGTGCACCTTTCGTGCCGGACGTGCGCGTCGGGGGTGGCCCGCGTGCCGGCCGGACACCCGGCACGATCCGGTGGGGACGCCGCGTCACTGCCCTCGCGCTCCTGCGGCGTCACCTGCTCACCGGGCGCGTCCGGCTCGTCACCCGACGCCGCGCGGTCCGGGTCCTTCTGGAGGCGGGCCGTGCCGTCGGCGTCGTCGTGCGCACCCCGGACGGGCGGCATCTCGTGCACCGGGCCCGGGAGGTCGTCCTCGCGGCCGGCGCGCTCGAGTCGCCGCAGATCCTCGAGCGCTCCGGCATCGGAGACCCCGACCGACTGGCGAGCCTCGGCATCACGCCGCGCGTGACCTCGCGCGCGGTCGGGGAGGGGCTGCGCGAGCAGCGCGGCGCCACGGTCAAGCTGCGCATACACGACGGCCTCGGCATGAACGAGCGACTGCGCGGACCCGGCCTGCGCGGCACGATCCTCCGGTACCTGCTCACCGGGGCGGGACGCCTGGCGGGCGGCCCGTACGACCTCGTCGCATCCGTGGATTCGCGCGGTGGTCGGACGCCTGACCTGCAGCTTCTCCTCACCGAGGTCTCGACCGGTGACGACGGGCTGACGCCCGCCGAGCACGCCGGGCTCATGATCCAGGCTTTCCCGCTCGTGCCGCGCGCGACCGGTGCCGTGCACGCCACCGGACCCGATCCGGACGCCCGACCCGACCTCAGGGGCCCGCTCCTCGGCGACGTCCGTGACCGCGTCATGGCTGAACGCGCCCTCGCGGCGGCGCAAGCGGTGGCGGCGACGGACGAGGTCTCGCGCATCGCGATCGACGAGCTGGCCCCCGCGGAGCTCGCGCCCGCGGGTGATGTCGCCGCGGCCGCGCGCTACGTGCGGGACACGGGCGGCGCGATCTTCCACTCCGTGGGCACTGCCGCTGTCGGCGGACCGGACGCGGTGCTCGACGAGCGGCTGCGCGTCCGTGGCGTCCCCGGTCTACGGGTCGCCGACCTCTCGGCGCTCCCGTTCCACACCTCGGGCGGGACCCAGGCCGTCGCCATGGCGCTCGGGCACCTCGCGGGGGGCTGGATCGCGAACGACCTGCCCCACGGTCGCGCGCGCCCGGAGTGATCGGCGCGCTCGCGACGTCATCCTTTCAGTCGGCGAGTAGATCAGGCGTGATGTCCCACCAGGCCGGAACGCGCACGGCACTCCGCTACGCGACGCTCCGCGCGACGTCGTCGTAGGCGTCCAGAGCCAGCTCCACCAGGGCCGCGCGCATCTCGGTCCCGTGCTCGGCGGTGGCGTCCGTGGGATCCCCGAGGACACCGTTCGGGCTGAGCGCGCGCACCCCGCGCGCCCGCATCTCCTCGATGATCTCGCGGATCGGGGTCGTGTTCCCGGTCTCGGCCAGCTCCGTGCGCACGCGTTCGGGCGTCAGGTGCAGCAGCAGCGACGTCTCGGACCGGCCGGCGCGCGCATCCATGCCGGCCAGGCCGAGGTGGTGCCGGGCGAGCACGCGTCCCTCGGAGGCGCAGGTCTCGATCGCCGCACGGATCCCGGCCGCGTTCCCGCCGTGCCCGTTGATCGCGAGCACGGCGTCGAAGGTCGTTGCCGAGCCGCGGACGATCGCCACCAGCACGTCGCGCAGCGCCTCCGTACCGATCGAGATGGTGCCGGGGAAGTCGGCGTGCTCGTCGCTCGCCCCGTACGGCAGCGTCGGGGCGAGGACGGCGCCGGGCCGGGCCGCCACCACACCCTCGGCGACCGCCGTCGCCGTCGTGGCGTCGGTGTCCAACGGGAGGTGTGGCCCGTGCTGCTCGAGAGCGCCCACCGGGAGCACGAGGACGGTGGGCGTCCCGGACGTCCTGCCCTCGACCTCGGGCCACGTGGCGTCGGCGAGCCTCATCGGGGCCCCGAACCCGCGGCGCCCTGGTCCGTGGCTGCGGCGTCGGTGCGCGACGTCCCCGTCAGGCGTGCGGTGAGGCCCGCGGAGCGCTCGGCATCGAGGAGGTCGAGATGGTCGATCGCGCTGAACGCGGCGTCGATGCAGGTGGCGAGGTCGGCTGAACGGCGCGGGATCCACTGCCGGTAGGCGGCGATCGCCGTGGACAGTGCGACCTCCCCGAGGAGCTGCGGGCCGAACGCCGTGGCGTCCTCGCAGAGCCGGCGGCCGACGAACTCCGCGATCGCCCGGCGCCAGCCCTCGAACTTCAACAGGGAACGCGCGATGAGATCGGGCTCGGTGAGGATGAGCCGGAGCCGGGCCCGGTGCTGCGCCATGCCCTCGGGCGGCACCCGGTTGAAGTCGACGACGGCGATGCGCAGGGCCGCCATCATCGGCACGTCGTCGTCGACGTCGGCCAGGGTGGCGCGCAGGCGTTCGACCTCGGCGTCGAAGTCGCCCCAGACGACGTCGGCCTTCGTCTCGAAGTAGCGGAAGAAGGTGCGCCGGGAGACGCCGCCCGCGGCCGCGACCTGCTCGACCGAGACGTTCGCGTAGCCGTGCTCGGTGAAGAGGTCGACCCCGATCGTGGCGAGCGCGTCGTGCGTCGTCGCGCGCGGCCGACCCGGCGAACGGTCCGAGCCGGGCGTGCCCCGGTCGGCGTCGTCCGGGTCCGTCTCCGCGACGGAGTCCGGCCGGCCTTCCCCGCTGTCGTCGGTCCCACGGTCCGTCATCGGGCGTCCTCCCTCGGCGATCCGTTGCAGTGGCACACAGTGTCATATACGCTCACGAGAGCACTGTGTGGGCCAGCCCACACAAGGGTCCGACGTCCTGATGACTGTTCGAGGAGGAACACATGACCCAGTCCATCACGACGTCGCCCTGAGCCCGCTCCCGGCCCGCGACCTTCCCCGCGCGGACCTGGATCGACCGATCGACGTGGGGACCCACCTCCCTGGGCCCCTGCGTCACCGCACACAGACGTGAGGAGACAGCACATGGCAGGACGGCTCGAGGGCAAGGTCGCGCTCGTCTCGGGAGGTGCGCGCGGGCAGGGACGCTCCCACGCGCTGCGCCTCGCCGAGGAGGGTGCCGACATCATCACGTTCGACGTCGTCGCACCGATCGACGGCGTCGAGTACCCGGCGCCCACCGCGGAGGACCTCGCGGAGACCGTGGCGCAGGTCGAGGCGCTCGACCGCCGGATCGTCGCCCGCACCGCGGACGTGCGCGACTGGGCGGCGGTCAAGGCGGTCGTCGACGAGGGCGTCGCCGAGCTCGGCGGTCGCCTCGACGTCGTCTCCGCCAGCGCCGGCATCTTCACGTTCGGGACCCCCGCCGTCGAGGAGTCCGAGGAGTCCTGGGACACGATGCTCGACATCAACCTCAAGGGTGTGTGGCGCACGGTCAAGGCGGCCGCGCCGCACATGATCGAGGCCGGCAACGGCGGGTCCGTCGTGCTGACCAGCTCCACGGCAGGCCTGCAGGGGACCGCCAACGTCGGTTCCTACACCGCCGCCAAGCACGGCGTGGTCGGCCTCATGCGCACGCTCGCGCTCGAGCTGGGTACGCACAGGATCCGCGTCAACACGGTGCACCCGACCGCGGTCAGCACGCCGATGGTGCTCAACGACGCGCTGTACCGGCTTTTCGCGCCGGACCTGGAGAACCCGACGGAGGACGTGTTCCGCGAGCGCATCGAGGCGCTGCACGCCCTCCCGGTCTCAGCGGTCGAGCCCGTGGACATCTCGAACGCCATCGTCTGGCTGTCCTCGGAGGAGGCCCGGTACGTCACCGGCACCGAGATCAAGGTCGACGCCGGCTTCACGCTCTGACAGATCCGACGACAGGCCACCAACGATCACGACGAAGGAGTCACGCATCATGGCTGGACGAGTAGAAGGAAAGGTCGCGTTCATCTCCGGGGCGGCGCGCGGGCAGGGGCGCTCGCACGCCATCCGGCTCGCCGAGGAGGGGGCGGACATCATCGCCTTCGACATCTGCAAGGACGTGGAGACCAACGAGTACGCGGGCTCGACGCCCGAGGACCTCGCCGAGACCGTGCGGCAGGTCGAGGCCCTCGACCGGCGCATCGTCGCTCGTGAGGTCGACGTCCGGGACTACGACGCCGTCAAGGCGGTGGCGGACGAGGGTGTGGCCGAGCTGGGCCGACTGGACATCGTCGCCGGGAATGCCGGCATCACCGGTGAGCTCAACCCGACCGAGGACCAGTCCGAGTTCGGGTGGCAGACGATGATCGACGTCAACCTCACCGGCGTGCGTCATACGGCCAAGGCGGCCATCCCGCACATCAAGGCGGGCGGGAACGGCGGAGCGATCATCCTCACGAGCTCGACCGCCGGGATCAAGGGCTACGCCAACCTCTCCCACTACGTCGCGGCCAAGCACGGCGTCGTCGGGCTCATGAAGGCGCTGGTCCTCGAGCTGGCCGGGGACAGTATCCGGGTCAACACCGTGCACCCCACCCAGGTGGATACGGACATGATCCAGAACGACTCGCTGTACCGGCTGTTCCTCCCGGACAAGGAGAACCCCACGAGGGAAGACTTCGCGGCGGTCTCGCGTGGCATGCAGGCGCTGCCGATCCCATGGGTCGAGGCCCGTGACATCTCGAACGCCCTGCTCTTCCTCGCCTCCGACGAGGCTCGGTACATCACCGGCCAGCAGCTGAAGGTCGACGCCGGCCAGACCAGCCTCTGACCCCGTCCCCGATCCATTGCTGAACGCACGACGAAGGAGTCACGAATCATGGCTGGACGAGTAGAAGGAAAGGTCGCGTTCATCTCCGGGGCGGCGCGCGGGCAGGGGCGCTCGCACGCCATCCGGCTCGCCGAGGAGGGCGCGGACATCATCGCGTTCGACATCTGCAAGGACGTGGACTCGGTGCCGTTCCCGGGAGCGACGCCCGAGGACCTCGCCGAGACCGTGCGGCAGGTCGAGGCGCTCGACCGCCGGATCGTCGCCCGCGAGGCGGACGTGCGGGACTTCGACGCGGTCAAGGCGGTCGCGGACGAGGGCGTGGCCGAGCTCGGACGGATCGACATCGTCTCGGGCAACGCGGGGATCTCCGGTGAGCTCAACCCCGCCGCCGTGATGTCCGAGGTGGGGTGGCAGGAGATGATCGACATCAACCTCACCGGCGTGTGGCACACGGCCAAGGCGGCCATCCCGCACATCCAGGCCGGCGGCAACGGCGGGGCGATCGTCATCACCAGCTCCGTCGCCGGGCTCAAGGGGATGGGCAACATCGCGCACTACGTCTCGGCGAAGCACGGCGTCGTCGGACTCATGCGGGCGCTCGCCATCGAGCTGGCCCCCGACAACATCCGCGTCAACTCCATCCACCCCACCCAGGTGGACACCCCGATGATCATGAACGACACGATCAAGGGACTGTTCACGGGCAACGAGAACGCGTCGGACGAGGAGTTCGCCGGTGTGTCGCAGGCGATGAACACCCTGCCGATCCCGTGGGTCGAGGCTCGTGACATCTCCAACGCCCTGCTGTTCCTCGCGTCCGACGAGGGCCGTTTCATCACCGGTGTGCCACTGCCCGTCGACGCCGGCGCGCTGCTCAAGTAGCTCGACAACCAGTACGAGAACCCACGAAGGAGTCACGAACCGTGGCAGGACGTATGGAAGGCAAGGTCGTCTTCATCACCGGCGCCGCTCGCGGCCAGGGGCGCAGCCACGCGCTGCGTCTCGCGGAGGAGGGGGCCGACATCATCGCCATCGACATCTGCGAGTCGGTGCCAGGAGTCGTCTACGACGGTGCGACCTCGGAGGACCTTGCCGAGACCGTGCGGCAGGTCGAGGCGCTCGACCGCCGGATCGTCGCGCGGGAGGCCGACGTGCGGGACGAGGACGCCCTCGCCTCCGCGGTGGCGGACGGCGTGGCCGAGCTCGGCCGTCTCGACGGCGCCGTGGCGAACGCGGGCATCGACATCATCAAGCACTGGCAGGACTTCACCAAGGACGACTGGGACAACACGATCGGCACGAACCTCACCGGCGTGTGGAACACGGTCCGTGCGGTCGCGCCGGCGATCATCGACGGCGGCAACGGCGGGTCGATCGTCCTCATCTCCTCGGCCAACGGCATCAAGCCCGGACCGTTCAACGCCCCGTACAACGCGGCGAAGTTCGGCGTCACGGCGCTGTCGAAGTCGTTCGCCATGGAGCTGGGCAAGCACCGCATCCGGGTCAACAGCATCCACCCCGGTGCCGTCGAGACCCACATGGGAACGGGCGCGGCGGGCAACATCGGGGAGCTCGACAAGGAGAACCCGGGTCTCCTTCAGATGCTCAACGGGTGGTTCAACAACGACGACGGAAGTCTGAACTTCATGCAGCCGCGCGAGATCTCCAACGCGGTCCTGTACCTGCTGTCCGACGAGTCCCCCTTCACGACGGGGCTCGCGATGAACGTCGACGGCGGGATGGCGTCCTACTGACGGCCCCCGGCCCGGCAGCGCGACTCTCGGGTCGCGCCGCTGAGCCGGCCCCGCCACATCCTGCGCTCCCGAGGAGCGCGACCTCCCGGCCGACCACCAACCGCACGCTCGATGCTCACCAACCGCACGCTCGACGACCACCAACCGCACACTCGGCGAACGAGGGTGACCAGAGCTTCCCCACGAAGGCGAGAAATGACCACGCAGTCCACCGGCACCCGAGACACCGGCTACGTCACGCGCATGCGCGAGCGGGTCGGTGAGCGCGTCGTCGGGCGCGAGCACGAGCTGGACCTCGTGCTCGCCGCCGTCGCCGCGGGTCGGGACATCCTCCTCGAGGGCCCGCCGGGGACCTCGAAGTCCACTCTCCTGCGCGCCATCGCGGAGGAGTGGGGAATCCCGTTCGTCCTGGTCGAGGGCAACGCCGACCTCACGCCGAGCAAGCTCATCGGCGGCCACGACCCGGCGCGCGTGCTGCGCGAGGGGTACAAGGACGCGAACTTCGTCGACGGCCCGCTCGTGCGGGCGATGCGCGAGGGCGGGTTCCTCTACATCGAGGAGTTCAACCGCGCCCCCGACGACACCCTCAACACGCTGCTCACCGCGATGGCCGAGCGTGAGGTGACGGTCCCGCGCGTCGGCACGATCGGCGCACAGCCGACGTTCCGGATCATCGCCTCGATGAACCCCTACGACAACGTCGGCACCACACGGCTCTCGTCCTCGGTCCACGACCGGTTCAACCGGCTCGTCGTCGACTACCAGGACGACGCCGCCGAGCGCGAGATCGTCGCCCTGCGCACGGGGCTCGCCCCGGACGCACACGACGACGTCTCCCCGGCGCTCGCCGAGGCGCTGGTCGCCGACGCCGTGGCGCTGACCCGCGCCACCCGCGACCACGAGGACACGCGCCAAGGGAGCTCGGTGCGCGGCGCGATCGACCTCGCGCTCGTCGGTGCCCAGCTCCTCGCGATGCGTGGCATCGACACCCCCGGCGAGGGGCGGATCACCACGGAGGACTCCCCGCGCCGCAGGTACGCGGAGTCGATGCGCGACGCCGCGCTGGTCGCCCTGTCCGGCCGGCTGCACGTCGATGCCGCCAGCGCGACCACGCCCGAGCGCGTCGTCCAGGAGATCTGGGAGGACCACTACCTCCTCCAGCCCGCGGCGGCTGCCGGTGGTTGAAGAGAGGTCGCGGCCGACTCCCCGGTCCGGCGCAGGTCGGACACGTCCAAGGGGCGTCGTCGCCCGAAGGTCCTCGACGAGGAGCCGACCGTGTTCGAGCCGGCCACCGGCGAGGGCGGGGGACAGGTCCTCGTCGCCACCGGCGACGGCACCAAGGGGCCCGGCGCGCGCACCCGCGGGTCGGCCGCACCCGGCGAGACCGGGGAGGAGGGCGAGGTCGTCGACCTCGCCGATCTCGACGACGAGGCCGACGCCGACGCGCTGCGCCGCGCCCGCGAGATCGCCGCTGCCCTCGCGATCCCGCAGCCGCCCAGGCGCGAGTCCGCAAGGCGCGGGCTCGGCGAGCTCGAGTCCCTGCCCTACGTGGGCGCCGCGGACGACATCGACCTCGAGGCGACCGTCGACAATCTCGTGGCCCATCCCGTGCCCGACCCGCGCGACGTCGTCGTGCGCGAACGTATCCGGCAGCGCCGCGCCGTGGTGCTCGTCGTCGACGTCTCCGGCTCGATGCGGGGCGAGCGCATCCGCTCGGCCGCCGCGGCCGTCGGCGCCCTCGTCGGCGAGCTCGTGCGGGACGACCTCGCCGTCGTCGCCTTCTGGTCCGACGCCGCGATCCTGTCCCCGATGGGGCGCACCGCCACGTCGGGCGAGATCCTCGAGCTGCTCGTGCGCATCCCCGCGCGCGGGCTCACCAATCTCGAGCTGCCGCTGCGGCTCGCCCGCGACGAGCTCGCGTCCGTACCCGGCTCCGAGGGCCGGGTCCTCCTGCTGTCGGACTGCGTGCACAACGCCGGACCCGACCCGCGCAGCGTCGCCGCGGCCCTCCCGCGCCTAGACGTCCTGCTCGACACCACCGGCGAGAAGGACGTCGACCTCGGGCGCGACCTCGCCCGGCTCGGCCGCGGGACGCTCGAGACCGTGCGCTCCCACCGCGACCTCCCGGCCGCGCTCTCCCGGATCCTCGCGTCGTGAGCGATCCGTGCCCACCGGACCAGGCCCGCGGCACCACGCCGTCGGGCACATCGGCGCGATCACCGCGCCCTGAGAAGTAAGGACAGCAAGCCCATGGCCAACCCGTGGTTCGAAAGCGTCATCGAGGCGCAGCGCCGGGCGCGCAGGCGCCTCCCGAAGTCCGTCTACATGGCCCTCGTGGCCGGCTCCGAGCGGGGCACGACGGTGCGCGGCAACATCGACGCCTTCTCCGAGCTCGGCTTCGCTCCGAAGATCACGAGCAACCCGATGAACCAGGACACCTCGACGACGATCATGGGCGTCCCCGTCGACCTGCCCGTGATGATCTCGCCGACCGGTGTGCAGGCCGTCCACCCCGACGGCGAGCTCGCCGTGGCTCGCGCCGCCCACAACCGCGGGGGCGCGATGGGGCTCGGCGCCTACTCGTCGAAGCCGATGGAGGACGTGATGGCGGCCAACCCCGGCCGCACGTTCTTCCAGATGTACTGGTCGGGCGGCCGCGACCAGATGCTCGCCCTCGCCGAGCGGGCGCGGGCAGCGGGCGCCGTCGGCCTCATCGTCACCCTCGACTGGACCTCCGGCTACGGCCGCGACTGGGGCAGCCCCGAGATCCCCGAGCAGATGAACATCAAGACGATCCTCAAGTACATTCCCGAGATCGTCGCCGGAGGCAAGTTCGACTACGCGCTGGACTGGGCCAAGACCCTGCGCCCGCCGGAGCTGTCCGTGCCCAACGCCGTCCTCAAGGGCGAGCGTGCGCCGGGCTTCTTCGAGGCCATGGGCTGGTGGCGCCAGACCGAGATCCCCTCATGGGAGGACATCGCCTGGCTGCGCGAGCAGTGGGGCGGTCCCTTCATGGTCAAGGGCATCACCCGGGTCGACGACGCGAAGGCGGCCCGTGACGCCGGTGCCACCGCGATCTCCGTGTCCAACCACGGCGGCAACAACCTCGACACCACGCCGGCCGCCATCCGCCTCCTCCCGGCCATCGCCCAGGAGGTCAGCAGCGAGGTCGAGGTCCTCATGGACGGCGGCGTCCGCCGCGGTTCGGACGTCTACAAGGCGATCGCGCTCGGTGCGCACGCGGTGCTCATCGGCCGCGCCTACCTGTGGGGCATGAGCGCCAACGGGCAGGGCGGCGTGGAGAACGTCCTCGACATCATGCGCGACGGGCTGAAGGCCGCGATGATGGGCAACGGTCACGAGACGCTCGACCAGATCTCGGTGTCCGACCTCGTCATCCCGCCGCACTTCGCGATCACCGCCGGCGGCGAGGACGGCAACGTCTGGGGCGCCCCCGAGCTGCGCAGCGACGTGGCGATCGACCAGGAGCGCGCGGCGGAGCACCGGTAGTCGGTCCGGGAGCGGACCGGGACCTCCCGACCGCCGCGCGGGCTCGCTCCCGACGGCCACGCGCGCTCTCGGGGATCGCGCCCCCCGCTCCCGACGAGTGGGTGGCAGCCGACCCGGATTCCACCGTTTCTGAGTCGATCGCCACCCGCTCGTCAAGGCACCGGGAGTCCCGGCGCCTGGTCGAGGAGCTGGACCGCCGGATCCTCACCGTCCAGGCCGACGTCCGCGACGCCGCAGCACTCAAGGAGGCCGCGGCCCGCGCGGTCGCCGAGCTCGGCAGTCTCGACATCGTCGTGGCCAACGCCGGCATCTGCGAGCCCGCCAAGTGGGAGGACATCACCGCGGACTCGTGGAAGGACACGATCGACATCAACGTCACGGGCGTGTGGAACACGATCACGGCGGCAGCCCCGCACATGATCGAGGCCGGCAACGGTGGCGCCGTCGTCATCACCTCGAGCTACGCCGGCAAGAAGGTGCAGCCGATGATGATCCACTACACGACCTCCAAGCACGCCGTGGTCGGCATGACGCGCGGCTTCGCGGTCGAGCTGGGACTGCACAACATCCGCGTGAACTCCGTCCACCCGGGCGGCGTCGCGACCCCGATGGGCAGCCCCGGCGTCATGGCGGCGATCGAGTCCTCGACCAAGGAGAACCCCAAGGTCAACCAGATGGGCCAGCCGTTCATCGGACCCGGCTGGATGGAGCCCGAGGCGATCGCCGACGCCGTGGCGTTCCTCGTCTCGCCCGCGGCCGCCAACATCACCTCCGAGCACCTGAGCGTGGACCAGGGCATGCAGTACTTCTGACCGGTCCGGGTCGCACCCGCGACCCCCACCCGGCACGACGACGGCGCCGGCACCTCCCGCAGGTGCCGGCGCCGTCGTCGTGGATGGGCGCCGGTGACCGTCGTCCGGCGCGGTGACCGCGCCGCCGGGGGGTCGTAGCCCGGTGCGGTGAGAGACGGACGGTGAGCGGTCAGGGGCCGAGGAGTGCGATCGCCCCGTCGGTGGTATTCGCACGGCCCCAGTGCCGGGCGATCCGGGCCACGGCGGACTCGTGGGCGGCCTGGTCGTACGAGGCGCAGGCGTCGGTGACGAGAACGACCCGGAAGTCGCGCTCGACGGCATCGCGCAGCGTCGTCTCGACGCAGATCTCGGTGGCGACCCCGCAGATCAGGAGGGTCTCGACGCCCAGGTCGCGCAGCGCCCGGTCGAGGCCCGGGGAGGTGAAGCCCGAGTAGCGGTGCTTGACGTGCACGAGCTCGCCGGGCGCCGCGGTGACCACGAACGGTTCGGCTCCCCACGTGCCGGTGCGGCAGTTGCGCGCAGGAGGAGGCGTGCCGGCCGGCAGGGAGTACCGCTCGTCCCAGGCCGCGGAGTCGACCTGCTCGTCGTGGGCGGTGCGGACGTGGACGACCGGGACCTGGGCGTCCCTGGCCGCGTCGACGAGCCGTACGACGCGACTCACGGCGGCCGGGATCGATGCGACGTCGAGGCCGCGTGCGGCCATCGTGCCGTCCGGCGAGCAGAAGTCGTTCTGCACGTCGACGACCACCACGGCGAGCCTCGCGCCCGCCCTCATGGCCGGATGTCCCGGCGACCGTTGCCGGGAGCCTCCTTGCGGACGCCCCGGCGCCCGACCTGGGGCGCGGGCGTCGTCGTGCGGCACGGTGGGGGCGTCACTGCTCGCCGACGATCGATGCCACGTCGATCTCCTCGCTCACGTATCCCTCCGCGCGCATGCGCTCGGAGAGGAACTCCAGGGACTCCACGTCGATGTCGGTGTGGTACTCGGGCAGGATCATGGCGTCGGCGACCTCGGGGTCGAGGTCGGGCACCGCCGAGCGGAACGCGTCCGGATCGCTGTCGACAAGCTCGATCGTGGCCGCGAGGCCCGCCCGGAACGCGTCGATCACCTCGGGGTTCTCCGCGGCGTACTGGTCGGACGCCAGGAACGAGCCGACCTGCAGCCCCGGGTAGGCCTCGACGTACGGGTGGGACACGACGCGGTCCCCGGCCTCGAGGGCGAGCGTCCGGAAGGGCTCGATCACCCAGGCCGCCTCGACCTGACCGGAGTCGAGTGCAGGGAGCATGTCCGGGAAGCCGAGCTCGACGTACTCGATGGCGGACGGGTCCGCGCCGGCGTTCTCGACGCTCGTGGAGATGGTGATGTCCCCGATGTTCTGCAGCGTGTTGACGGCGACCTGACGGCCGGCGAGGTCCGCGGAGGTCTCGATGTCCGAGTCGGCCGGCACGACGACCGCCGAGAAGTCGGACTCGGGGTCCTCGGTCGCGAACGTCCCCGGCGCGATCATCGTGATCGGCAGACCCTGGTCCGCCGCGAGCAGCACGCTGACCGTGTTCGACCCGGCGATGTCCAGCGTCCCGCCCACGACACCCGGGATGGCGGCCGCACCGCCGGCGGAGGTGTCGACCCGGACGTCGAGCCCCTCGTCCTCGAAGAGCCCCTGGTCGACGCCGTACTCGAGGAACGCCGAGGGGATGCCGGCGGTCTCGCCGACGCGGACCTCGGTGAGACCGCCGTCGCCGCCGCCCCCACCGTCCCCGGTCTCGTCCGAGTCCCCGCCGCACGCGGCGAGCACGAGTGTCGTGGCGAGCGCGATGGTCGACACGATGACTGGACGCGAACGCTTCATGGGTCCTCCCGGGGCTGCGGACGCTGCGACGCGTCCGAGATCTGTGCGGGTCGGCCCTCGACCCGGCTGGAGGAGACGGTAGGCCCCGCTCGCCGCAGTGCGATGGGTGACGGAACCGATTCGACATGGTGGAATTCTCGGCGGGGTCAGCCATGCAGAACCGGCATGCACCCCCGAACCGTTCGAGACTGCGGAATCGCGTCGCTGCGGCGGGAACGGTCCGGCCCGACCTCCCTAGCATCCCCGCAAGGACCGGCCACGGTCGACGCGGGCCGAGCAACCGGTGCCGCGAGGAACAGCCCAGGGGAGATCCACGCATGAAGGTCGTCATCGCAGGGGCCGGCATCGGCGGCCTGACCCTCGCCCTCTCGCTGCACGAGGCAGGCATCGACTGCGAGATCCACGAGGCCGCCCCCGAGATCACCCCGATCGGCGCCGGCATCAACCTGCTCCCGCACGCGATCAAGGTGCTCGACGGCCTCGGCGTGCTGCCCGCGCTCGAGCGCGTGGCGGTCGAGACCCGTGAGGCAGCCTTCTTCAACCGGCACGGGCAGTTCGTTCACAGCGAGCCGTCCGGGCGGTTCGCCGGCTACGCCCATCCCCAGCTGTCCATCCACCGGGCCGACCTCCAGCTCACTCTGCTCTCCGCGGTGCGCGACCGCCTCGGGGAGGGGGCCGTGCACCTCGCCAGCCGCGCGACCGGGTTCACCGACGGTGACGGCGCGGCGGTCCTGCACACGATCGACGCCGCCGGACGCGAGGTCGACGTGGCGGGAGACGTCGTCGTGGGGGCGGACGGCGTGCACTCCGCGGTGCGCGCCCAGCTCTACCCGGACGAGGGTGCGCCGAGGTACTCGGGCGTGACGATGTGGCGCGGCGTCGTCGAGTGGGACGGGTTCCTCACGGGCGCGTCGATGACGCGGGTCGGCTGGCTGACGAGCGGGAAGATGGTCATCTACCCCGTGCGACCCGCCACGGACGACGGGCGCCAGCTCGTCAACTGGGTGGCCGAGGTCGAGCGCCCCCGCCCCCAGCGCCGCGAGTGGAACCGGCCCGGCCGGCTGGAGGACTTCATCGACGTCTTCGAGGACTGGAGCTTCGACTGGCTCGACGTCGCCGGCATGATCCGCGCGACCGGGACCGTCCTCGAGTACCCGATGGTCGACCAGGACCCGCTGCCGCGCTGGTCGTTCGGACGAGTCACCCTGCTCGGCGACGCCGCACACCCCATGATCCCGCGCGGGTCCAACGGTGCCGGCCAGGCGATCCTCGACGGGCCGGTACTCGCCCGGTACCTGGTCGCGGGCCCTGATCCCGCCGCGGCGCTGACCGCCTACGACGACGAGCGCCGCCCGGCCACCTCCCAGGTGGTGCTCACCAACCGGACCAACCCGCCGGACACGATCCTGCGCGAGGTCTACGAGCGCACCGGGGACCAGCCGTTCGACCGCATCGAGGACGTCATCTCGGCCGAGGAGATGACCGCGATCAGCGACCGGTACAAGAAGGTCGCGGCGTACGACCGCGACCGGCTCGCCTCGTCGTAGGGAGCTCGTGGACGAAGCCCCTGCGTGCTGTGCCGCACGAACATGTATGCGATCGCTGTGGACCGGAGATGCGGCGGCACCTCACCGGAACTGACGTACGAGAGATCGATGGATGGAGCAGCAATGGACGCTGTGCAGGAGCGGTACGTGCCCATGGAGCACCAGGAGGTACCACGACGGGTGGTGGTCACAGGAGGTGGGAGGGGGATCGGAGCCGCGCTGGTCAGTGCGCTCGCGGAGTCCGGCGACCGAGTGGTAATCGCCGATCTGATCGACGACGGCGCGCAGCTCGCCGACGAGCTCACCACCGCGGGTCGAGACGTCTCGTTCATCCGGACCGACATCGGCGACGAGTCGTCGGTGGCGGCGCTCGCGGACCACTGCCGCAGCGCCCTGGGGGCGGTCGACGTCCTCGTCAACAACGCCGGCATCTACCAGTCGCTCGGGGCCAAGGTCCCGTTCGAGGAGATCTCGCCCGACGCGTTCCGGCGCGTGCTCGACGTCAACGTCACCGGGACCTGGCTTGTCACGCGCGCGATGCTTCCCCTCCTCGAGAACGGTAGCGATGCGCGGATCATCTGCACCGCGTCGTCGACGGTCCACATGGGTGTTCCGTACTTCGCGCACTATGTCGCGTCCAAGGGGGCCGTGATCGCGCTCGTCCGGGCGCTCGCGCCGGAACTGGGCAAGAAGGGCATCACGATCAACGCCGTCGCCCCCGGTCTCGTCGACACCGAGGCCACGCGGATCCTCAACGGCAAGGAGTACCTCCCGACGGCCGCCCAGCGCCGCGCGATCCCTCGCACGATGGTGGCCGACGACCTTGTCGGTGCCGTGCGTTTCCTCGGTGGACGCGACTCGGGATTCATCACCGGACAGACCCTCGTCGTCGACGGCGGCGTGGTCTTCCTATGAGCATGAGCGACGGAAGGACAGGCATGCACGACACGATCCTCGACAAGGCGACGGGCGCCACCCTCGGCGAGGTCACCCTCGACGACGCGGCATCAGCCGACCGGACGATCGCCACGGCGGACGCGGCGTTCCGGAGCGGACCGTGGCGCTACGACGCCAACCTCCGGCAGGTCGCGCTCGCCGGCTGGGCCGACGAGCTGGAGCGCCACGGCGACGAGCTGGCCGCGATCATCCGCGGGGAGACGGGCAAGGTCCGCCGCGAGTGCGATCGCGAGGTGGCGATGGCGATCGACGCCCTGCGCTTCAACTCGGGTGCTGCGCGTTCCGTCGCGGGCACGGCCCACGAGCTGCCGGACGGGAGTGCCGGTCACCTGGTCCGCGTGCCGGTCGGTCCCGCCGCGTTCGTCACTCCCTGGAACTGGCCACTCTTCCTCCTCCTGCGGGACATGGCTCCTGCCCTCGCGGCAGGCGTGACGGCCGTGATCAAGCCTGCCCCGCTCACTCCGCTGGCGACGGCCCGCGCGATCGAGCTGGCCGGCGGTCACGTGCCCGCGGGCGTCCTCAACATGGTCCGCGGTGGCGCCGACATCGGACAGCTGCTCAGCAGTGACGAACGCCTGAAGGTTGTCGCCTTCACCGGCTCCACGCAGGTCGGACGCGACGTGGCTCGTACGGTCTCCGGCCGCCTCGGCCGTCCGTTCCTCGAGCTCGGCGGCAAGGGCGTGAGCGTCCTCCACGACGATGCCGACCTCGACGCCGCGATCGACACGATCTTGACGTTCGGGTTCATCACCGCCGGCCAGATGTGCATGGCGAACTCCCGCGTCCTCGCGCATCGCTCCGTGGCCGACGAGGTCCGCGACCGACTCGTGGACCGCGTGTCCCGACTGGTTGTCGGACATCCGGACGACCCCGCGGTCGACACAGGGGCGATCGTCTCCACCACCCAGGCGGAGAAGATTCGGGGCTACCTCGAGATCGCGAGGAACGACGGCACGCTCCTGGTCGGTGGCGAGCAGCCTGGCGGGCTCGACCTTCCGGGCGAGTTCATCACCCCGGCACTCGTGGCGGGCGACCAGATCGATACGCGCCTGCTCAAGGAGGAGATCTTCGGCCCCGTCGTCACGCTCGAGACCTTCGACTCCGACGCGGACGCGGTCCGGATGGCCAACGACACGGACTACGGCCTCGCGGCCGCGGTGTGGACGAACGACCTCCGGCGCGCGTGGCAGTCCGCGCGGGCCCTCGACTTCGGGACCGTCTGGCTCAACCGGTACAACCGCACGTTCTCGGAGGTCCCGTCCGGAGGGATGAAGGCCTCCGGAGTGGGCCGGACGCGTGGGTTCGACGGGATCCACGAGTTCATGGAGCTCAAGCACATCAACTTTGACGTCGGGCACCTCGCGGTGTGAGACGGCTGCCTCCCCCCTACGAAGAAAGGACGACAGGAATGCGGAAAAGATTCACGGTCGCATGCGCAGGAGCCCTCCTGGTGCTCACAGGCTGTAGCGGCAGCGACGATGGCGATACAAGTGCCGAGGGAGATGACTCCGGCAGTGGCTCAGGTCTGACCGAGGTGACCATCGGCGTCATGCCGATCCTCGACGTGGCCCCTCTCTACCTCGGTGTGGAGCAGGGCATCTACGAGGAGCACGGCATCGACCTCAGCTTCGAGAGCGCGCAGGGCGGCGCCGCGATCGTGCCGGCGGTCGTCTCCGGCGAGTACGACTTCGGCTTCTCGAACACCACCTCGCTCATGCTCGCGCAGACCACCGGGCTCGAGCTCGAGGTCGTGAGCCCGGGCGCCTCCTCGACCGGGAACCCGGAGGACGACTTCGGCGCCATCCTCGTCCCGGAGGACAGCGATCTCGAGTCGGTCGAGGACCTCGAGGGCCACAGCGTGGCGATCAACACGCTGAGCAACATCAACGACACGCTCATCCGTGACGCGGTCGACCGTGCCGGAGGGGACTCGTCCGCGGTGGAGTTCGTCGAGATCGGCCACGCTGACATGGTGGCCGCGCTGGAGAGCGGTCAGGTCGACGCCATCTGGGAGGTGGAACCCTTCCTCACGATCGGCCGCGACACCGGATTCCGTGACTTGTACAGCCTCTACGCGGAGGCGACGCCAGACCTGACTGTCGCCGTCTACTTCACCACGGCAGCGTTCGCCGAGGAGGACCCGGACACGGTCGACGCGTTCATCGAGGCGACCGCCGAGGCGCTTGACTACGCAACGGAGAACCCCGATGAAGCCCGGGGCGTGCTCACCGACTACACGGAGATTGATCCCGAGATCATCCCCGAGCTCACACTTCCGGCCTTCCCGACCGAAGTGAACCTCGAGTCCGTCGAGTTCGTCGCCGACGCCGGCGCGCACTACGGGGTGTTCGCCCGCGACGAGGTCGACCTCGAGGCACTGTTCCCGCGGGCCCAGTGACGTCGGGTCCGGCCGGGCCGCCTCGCGTCGCCCGGCCGGAGCCGCCGTCCGTGGGAAGGGGCGATACGTGGCGGATGATGCTCCGATGAGCGACCAGGCGGACGAGCGGCGGACCTCGGTCGACAACGCACTCAAGCTGCTCGATGAGCTCGTCCGCCGCGGGGAGATCCGGGTGCACGAGGCAGCCACCTTTCTCGGTGTCGCCCGATCAACCGCCCACCGTCTGCTGGCGGCGCTGGTCCGTCATGGTTTCGTGCGGCAGCGCACCGCAGGAGGCCCGTACGTGCCGATGGTCATCCTCGACCGGCCGGTGGTCCCGAAGGTCACGCACGAGCGCATGATCGCAGCGGCGGCCCCGGTTGTCCGCGCCCTCCGGGACGAGACGGAGGAGACTTCGCACCTCGCGCTGCTCCAGGGGAACAGCGTGCGTTTCGTCGTGGGGTACCAGGGGAGTCGCGACGACAGCACGCCGCTCCGCACCGGAATGGTTCTGCCGGCCCATGCGACAGCAGTCGGCAAGGTGATGCTGGCAGCGCTGCCTGCCGAATCGCTGCGGCACCTCTACCCACGTGGCGTCCAGGTACTCACGGACGCGACACTGCGGACGGAGGAGGAGATCGGGACCCACCTGCGTGACGTCGCCCGACGCGGCCACGCGACGAATATCGCGGAATCCGCGGAGGGGCTCACTGCCGTAGCCGTGATCGTTCGGGACGCCGAGGCAGCGCCGGCCGCGGCGATCGCCGTGGCCGGACCGGCGGAGCGGATGCCGGCTGTCCGGCTGCCGTACATCGTCAGCCGTATGCACCGAGCGGCGCTCGACATTCAGGCCGAGCTGCTCGGTCCGGCTCGTCCGTAGCGCGTCTTTGCCGCCGACAACTCATGATCTCTTGACCCAAGGGCCACCACGACACGGGACTTGACCTCCGATCGCCCGGCTCGGCAGCGCCTACTGCCGGGCGGGCGATGCTGATTCGAGGAATACTCGCGTGGTGGTTGTGATCTGGTCGAGCACCTTCGCTGCCGCCTCGACCACGGCATGCATCGACAAGAAGGCGTGCCCCAGCGTCGGCGCCGTGATGACCCGTGTCTCGTCGTCGTGGGCACGCAGCAGTTCGGCGAGCTCGGACGCCTCGTCCCGTAGAGGATCATGGCCGGCGATCACCACGCAGGTGCGTGGTAGGTGGCGCAGGTCCCCGCGGAGCGGCGAGACCCGGGGGTCCGCACGGTCAGCATCGGCCGGTAGGTAGCGCTCGACGTACCAGGCGAGATCAGGCGTCGAGAGCAGCAGCAGGGGGTCGTCGTGCCGCGCATGCGAGGGACGCCGTCGCCCGAGGTCGACGAGCGGGGTGACGAGCACCGCGCCGGCGAAGGAGCTCCGCTCGGTCGCGCCCATCGACTGCAGCGCGCCGAGCACAAGGTTCGCACCCGCGCTCTCGCCCATGACGACGACGGGGCAATCCGACCGTTGGATCTGATTGATCAACAGCTCTGTGGTGGCCGTGAGCGCAGCAGGGAAGGGCGACTCGGGGGCGAGTGGGTACTCGACGGACAGCACGTCGCACGATGAGTCGAGCGCGAGACGGCGGCACGTCGGGTCCGCGTGGGCGATTGACCCGAGGACCCAGCCTCCGCCGTGCAGGTAGATGACGGTGCCGAGGGAACGACCGGTCAATGTGTATCGGCGGAGCGGCAGGCCGCAGCTCTCGAGCGCGAGCACCGAGTCCTCGACGAGCAGGCGGGGATCCTCCGGCGCGTCCGGCGGCAGAGGCATCTGCGCCCGCGCCTGGTCCGTCGTCAGAACGGCGACCGAGCGCCGGCCCGCTGCGCGCGAGACACGTAGCGCTTTGTCCAGCAGAGGGTCGAGCGGCAACTCGGGGATGTCGGTCCCCGAGCCGTGATCAGTCGAACTCATAGTGCTCCGCATCGACCACGCGCGTCGCACGCCAGTAGTCGAGCGTGCGGTAGGGCCAGTTCTGGGTGACTCGTCCTCGTGCGTTCTTGTACCAGCTGGACACCTCGGATGCCCCCCATGCCATGAGCGCGTTCGCCCGGTCGAGCTCCTCGTTGTGTCGGAGGTACGGGCCCTCTCTTACTTCGACCGTGCGGTGATCCCCCTCGAGCAGGGCACGGGCCGCCTCCAGCACGACGTTCACCGCGAGCTCCGAGAACAGGAGGATCGAGCCGTTGACCACGAGGTTCGTGTTCGGGCCGTAGAGGCAGAAGAGGTTTGGAAAGCCCGGCACAGTGATGCCGTGAAAGGCGCGGGCGTCGCCGTCCCAGTACGCGTGCAGGTCGCGGCCGTCACGTCCGGTGACGGTGAGCGAACCGAGAAACTCGGACGCCTTGAACCCGGTGCCGTAGACAAGTACGTCGACCTCGTGCAGCACACCGTCGGACGTGCGTACGCCGTCGGGTTCAAGCCGTTCGATCGGGGCTGTGACCAGCTCGACGTGCGACTTCGAGAGCGTCTCGGCCCAGGCGCCGTCGTCCCGCAGCATGCGCTTGGCCCCGGGCGGGTACGACGGAGTCACGGCAGGCAGCAGGTCGGGCCGTGCACCGAACTGGTTTTCCAGGTAGCCCGTAAGCACCTCGCGGAGCTCGTTGTTCTTCGCGGAGACCGAATCGGTGCCCGTCCAGGTCGGGTCGACCTCGACGTACGGGCGGCGTCCTTCGACCGTCGTCCAGAACTGGAACAGCCGATACCACCGGTAGTAGTGCGGAACGTGACGCAGCAACCAGGTCATGCCCGGTGCGATGCGCTGACGGTAGTCGGGTGCCGGCAACAACCAGGGCGGTGTGCGCTGGAAGACAATGACGGCGGGGCTGCTCGACGCGAGCTCGGGGATCGCCTGGAACGCGCTGGCACCGGTGCCGATCACGCCGACGCGACGGCGACCGACATCGACGTCGTGCCGCCAGCGGGCCGTGTGCCAGCGCGGGCCCGAGAAGTTGTCCGACCCGGGGATGTCGGGGATGTTCGGCTGGTTGAGCTGGCCGGTGGCACTGACGACCAGGTCGGTCGTGAGCGTGCTCGTCCGGCCCGCCGAGTCGACCAGGCGGGCCGTCCATTTCTTGGTCGAGTCGTCGAAGTCAAGGGAGCTAACGGTCGTGTCGAACGTGATGAGCTCGCGAAGCCCACGACGATCCGCCACGTTTCGGAAGTACGAGTAGATAGCGGGCTGCGTCGAGTACTGCGTGGGCCAGAGCTGGGTCTGTGCGAACGTAAAGCTGTACCCGAAGTTGGTGGTGTCCAGCCGGCAACCGGGGTAGGTGTTCTCGTGCCAGCTCCCACCGACGTCCGAGTTCTTCTCGACGACGGTGACGTCGACTCCGGCCTGGTGCAACCTGTGGGCGCAGGAGAGTCCGGAGAGTCCGGCTCCGATCACGAGGGCGGAGAGGCGGCGCTCGCCGAAGTCGGACACCGTCCACGTCGGTGCGCCGGCGTCACCGGGATACGCGAACTCGTGGGCCAGCAGATCCGTGTAGTCGTCGTCAGCCGGGCCCGTGAGAAAGTCGAAGAGGTGCTGCGCCGTACCGGCATCGCGCATGTCGAGCGCGGAGCACGGGCCGTCGCGAAGCTGCCGCAGCGCGTCGAGCGCCAGACCGCGCAACGTGCGCTGCTCCGAGTCCGAGAGGCCCCCCTGCGCAGGCGGTATCGCCCCGGCCGTGTCTCCGGAGGGCCGAAGGTGGGGCGAGACGAGGTCGAGGCGACCGGTTGCCTGGGCCAGCGCTGCCATTAGTGGGAGCAGCTCCGCGTCGCGGACGGCGTCGCGGAGTTCGTCGTCGCTGGCCGCGATCGGTTCGACCGGCCGATCAATACGGACATCGTCGGCCGCCTCCGCCGCTGGGGCTGCCTGGTCCGTTCCCGCCAGTGGGTGCATCGTGTCCTCATCTTCGAGCTGATGTGCGCATAATGCACGAACTGCGCGCACTGTGCCCATAGTAGGGTCGGCGACCGTGGCGACGTCAAGAACTTCAGCGGCACGTGCGGTGGGTGGCTCGGTCGACGGACTGGTCGACCGGCGGTCCACCGTTCAGGCCGTGGACCGCGCGATGCTGGTTCTGGACGTGCTCTCGGCTAGCAGCGGTCCGCTCCCCGTCAAGGATGTGGCGGCGCGAGCCGACCTTGATCGCACGACCACGCACCGCCTCCTCAAGTCGCTTGCGGGACGTGATCTTGCCGAGCAGGGTGAGAACGGATGGCGCCTGGGTGTGGGGACGTTCCGGCTCGGTCGCATCTACCTCGACTCCCTGCCGTTTACGACCGTCGCTCCGGCCTATGCGCTTGACCTGTTCCGCTCGCAGGTGCAGCACCGGCCGTGGTCGGTCGTGGTCTCGTTGCTCCTCGACGACGCCGCAGCCATCGTCGATCGATACTGGAGCGACACGGCGCCGCTGTCGACCGTTCTTGAGATCGGCGCGCTCCTGCCGCTGGATCGAAGCGCGACCGGGCTGGCGCTCCTGGCGACGATGTCGGACGACGAGGTTCGACGGCGGGTCGGCGCCCCGCGTGCGACCGAGCTCGAGGAGCTCATCGACGAGGCGCGTGCCGATGGCGGTCTCGCGTGTGTCCCTCATCTGCTTCACAACGACGTGCATGCCGTGGCGTGTGCGGTGCGTGGCCCGAGCGGGGCTCCGGTCGGTGCGATCAACGTCAATGGTGTGGACATCGAGGACCAGCTCCGACCGGACTCCGAGCTTGCTCGCGGCGTCAAGCGGGCCGCAGACAGGATCAGCGTGGTTCTTAGTTCGCGCTGACGCCCTTTCGAGGGGTGGGTCCGGCGGTGCGTGGACTGCCGAGTTTGGGGCGCATGAGCGCCGGTTGAGCCGATAGTGCCCGTGTCGCCTCGGTTCGTGATGGGTCGCCCGAACGATGCCGCCGATCCTTGACCGGGTGGTCGCGATGGTGTTTGACTCAAGCCGCGCGCGAAGTGCACACATAGTGCACTATGCGCACAATGCGTCGTTGAGACGACACAAGCGGACGAGGAGGACGCGATGATGCGTCGTGGAGCAGGTGGATGGTTGGTCGTTGCCATGGGGGCGTCGCTCACGTTGGCAGCATGCGGAAGTGAGGATGGGGAGGGGGCCGAGGCGTCGACCGAGGAGGGGTTGGTACCTGTGGCGATCGCTGAGACGCCCGGGATGCCTACCCATATCGTCGAGTTCGGCATCGAGCAGGGTTTCTTCGAGGATGCGGGCCTCGACGCCACGGTGACCAGCATTGCCGGCGGCTCACAGCAGGTGACCGCAGCGATGGCGGGTGAGGTTCAGTTCACCGGCGGAGACGTCGTCTCCATCAATACGTTCCTCGCGCAGGACATGCCCCTCGTCGTCGTCGGCCCTGGAACCGCGGCCAGCGAGGAACCCGAGGACGACTTCTCCGTCGTGGTCGTGCGGGACGACTCTCCGATCCAGGAGCCAGAAGATCTCGAAGGAGCTTCGCTCGCCACGAACGAGCTCGACAACATCACTGCACTCGGTGTGGTGGGGGCGCTAGACAACCTGAGGCTCGACACGGAGGCGCTGGAGTTCGTCGAGATCCCGTTCCCCGAGATGGTCGCCGGCGTGGAAAACGGGCACGTGGACGCCGCGACCCTGATCGAGCCGTTCGCGACGATCGCCATCTCCCAGGGCTACCGACCCGTACTGCATCCGTTCGCGAGCTGGGAGCCTGAGACGCAGATCGGCATCTCCCTGACGACCCAGGAGTATGCGAGCGAGAATCCAGAGGTCGTGGAGGCATTCCAGGCGGCGCGACTGGCGACAGCCCAGTACGTCACGGAGAATCCTGACGAGTTCCGATCGGCGCTCCTCGAGCTGGGCGAGTTCGACGAGCAGGTCGTCCAGGACATGAATCTGCCGCTCTACCGAGAGGAGCTCGACCGCGAATCGATCGAGCGAGCAGCGGCGCTCATGGTCGACCACGGCATCCTGGACGAGGTGCCGGACTACGAGGGACACATCGACGACGGGGCCTGACGGTTCCCGCGACCTATCGGGAGTGGTCCTTGCCCAAGGACTCGCAGCATCGTTCCTGCGCTCCCGCTACCGCCCCGGGACGAGACCCGCGCGGATGATCGCCTGCAGGTCGGTGTAGTCGACGTCGAGCTCGCCGCCCAGGACGGCCGCCCAGCTCGGCAGCAGCTCGGAGTGGTAGCTGTGGGCGGTCCCGCCCTGCAGCGTCACCGAGCTCGGCATGTCGACGGCCATCTGCCAGAACGTCACCCACGGATACCAGTTGACGGCCTTCGACACCTGACGGCCGGCCTTCTCCCGGACCCACCGCGGGGCCCGCCACAGCAGGTCCGGGGACCAGAAGACGACCGGGTCGTTGGAGTGCTGCTGGAAGACGAACCGTGGCGACTCCCACGGGACGTACGGCTCGCCGAACGCACCGTGCATGAGCTCGGACGGCCGGGACACGAACCGCACGTGCCGGCCGTGGTCGACGATCGGCAGGACCTCCGGCGAGCCGCGCCGCGAGGAGGCGACGAGCTCGCGCCACATCCGGGTGAACCGCGGCGTGCCGATCCACACGCCGCCGTCGGTGCGCTCGAGCATGTCCGCGGCCGAGGAGAACGCGGCGAGACCGCCGTCCGTGCCGAGGGACTCGCCCCCGACGTAGAGCTTCGGCTGCTTCTCCGGCGGAAGGGACCGCACCGCACGCTCGACGGCCTCGAACAGGGCGATCCCGGCCCGCTGGGCGGTGTGACGGTCGCTGACCCACGCCAGCCCGCTCGGGAGGTAGGAGTACTGCATCGAGACGATGGCGCAGTCCCCGCCGGTGAGGTACTCGATCGACGAGCCGTTCCACTCCTGCACCCACCCGGAGCCGGTCCCGGTGAGCACGACGACGACGGATCGCTCGAGCCCGCCTGCCCGCACCAGCTCGCGGCACGCGGCCTCGGCGGTCTCCTCGATCTCGCGGTCCTCGAGGAACCCGGCGTACGCGCGGATCGGCTCGAGCGCGGGCGTGCCGGTGACCCGTTCGATGTCGGCGCGCCGCGGGCCGTCGCTGACGAACACCTGCCCGTGGCGGCCGAGCGTGTCGAACGACTCCAGGGAGGCGGGCGAGCCCGAGCGCTCGGGCTCGGCCGGCTGCGACCGCCCCGGGGCACGGCGCGCGTTCTGGTCCTTCGCCTGCACGGCGAGGCGGCGCAGCGCCCGCCGGACGAGGAGGCGGTCCGAGGCGTAGACCACGGCGGTGGCCGCGATCCCGGTGGAGAGCACGGGCACGAGCACCTTCGGGGCCACCCGGCGCACCACCGGCGAGATGGCGCGTGCCCCCGCCGTCGTCGCGCGCGCGGCAAGGAGCACGACCCCGAACCCCGCGGTGCCGGCGACGAGCCCACCTGCGTGCCCGGCCGCCGTGACGGGCTCGGTGCCCGCGAGCTCGGCGATCTCGTTCTGGCGGCGCAGGGAGCGCAGGAACGCGGTGGCCGTCCCGACCCCGAGGGCCGACTGCCACACGGCCTTCACGCGACGCTCGGTGCGCGGCGACATGTCCGAGCGGAGCTTCGCCAGCCGCCCCACCCCGCGGACCCCCGCGACCGTGCCCTCGCCCACGAGGTACCCGTAGGCCTGCGAGAGACCGACGTTGACCGCGGTCATCCACCACTGGCGCGGCAGGAGCGAGGGGCCCAGGGCGACCCAGGTCGCGATCTGCGCCCCGGAGGCCCCGGCGTTGTCGAGGGCCCTGAGGACCGGGCGGGTACGGCGCAGGGCGCCCCGAGCAATGGATCGCCTGGCCATGCGTCCCATCCTGACAAACCGGCGCGACGGCGTCGTCCGCCGTCCGGTGGAGATCGGCGCGGTGCGACGTGACCCAGGTCCCCCTCGATGTCCACCACCCGGGGGATATCCCCCGGTCGGGTCGTCTGCCAGCACCCTGCCCGGCCCGTCCCCGGGCGCAATAGCGTGACCGTCATGAACCCGACCTCTTCCACCGCCCCGGGCGTCCCCGGGCCGGCCGCCGCCGTCGGCCGTGCCTCGTTCGGCCGCGCCTCCCTCGGTCGCGCGGCCGGCCTGGCCGCCTCCGGTCTCGCCGACCTCGTGTTCTCCGGGATCGTCAGCCTCACGCTGGCGGTCACGGTCGTCACGCTCCTGGCCACGGGAGCGGGCCTTGCCGTCATCGGCGTCGGTCTGCTCCTCCTGGTGGGCACGCTCTACGTCATGCGCTGGGGCGTCGAGCTCCACCGGTGGAAGGCGCGCTCCCTGTACGGCGTCACCACCGCGCAGGGCTGGCGCAGCCCGCCGCCGCACGCCCGCACCCCGGGGTTCGGCAGCTACGTCGCCCGCCAGTGGGACCGGTTCAAGGACCCCGAGATGTGGCGCGGCATCGGCCGCATCGCCGCCGGCGCGATCCTCGGCATCGTGCTGCTGACCTTCGTGCTGTGGTGCGCCCAGCGGGTGGGCATCATGATCGCGGCGCTGGCCCGCGGGTACACGGGTGTCCCGCTCGGCCCGTGGGTCCTCGACACCTGGGCGATGGTCCTCGTGACACTCCTGCTCGTCGTCCTCGGCGCCCTGACCTGCCTGCTCTACGCCCACCTGTCGCGCGCCATCGACGCCGAGCTGCTCGGTGCCGTCACCCGCGCCGAGTACAGCGAGCGGATCCACCGCCTCGAGGGTGCCCGGCACGGCGCGGTCTCCGCCGCCGAGGACCAGCGCTACCGCATCGAGCGCGACCTGCACGACGGCGTCCAGCCCCAGCTCGTCAACGTCGCGATGACGCTCGACATGGCGCGCCGGGCGTTCGCCACGAACCCGGACGAGGCCCAGGCCCTGCTCGACGAGGCGCACACCTCCTCGAAGGAGGCCATCACCTCGCTCCGGCAGACGGTGCGCGGCATCCACCCGGCCGTCCTCACCGACCGGGGGCTCGACGCCGCCCTCTCGGCGCTCGCCGCACGGTCCACGGTGCCGGTCGACCTCGCCGTCGACCTGAGCGAGCGGCCCGGGCCGGAGGCGGAGGCCACCGTGTACTTCGTCGTCGCCGAGGCCCTGGGCAACGTCGCCAAGCACTCCCACGCCTCGTCCGCCCGGGTGACCGTCCGCCCGATCGGCCCCGACGGCGACCACCTCCAGGTCGTCGTCTCCGACGACGGCGGTGGCGGGGCCACGCTCGACGCCGGGGTGAGCCACACCGGGCTGCGCGGCATGCGGGACCGGCTCGCCGCCGTCGGCGGGTCGCTCACCCTGACCAGCCCGCACGGCGGCCCGACGACGATCGTGGGTGAGCTGCCGTGCGGATCGTGATCTGCGAGGACTCCGTCCTCCTGCGCGCCGGGCTGGAGCGGCTGCTCACGTCCGCCGGCCACGAGGTGGTCGCCGCACTGCCCGACGCCACCGGCCTGCTCGACGCGGTGCGTCCCGGCGTCGACCTCGCCCTCCTCGACGTCCGGATGCCGCCCACGTTCACCGACGAGGGGGTGCGCGCCGCCCTCGAGCTGCGGCGCCGGGACCCGCACGTGTCCGTGCTGCTGCTCAGCCAGTACGTCGAGCACTCCTACGCGGCCGACCTCGTCGCCCAGCACCCGCACGGCCTGGGCTACCTGCTCAAGGACCGGGTGGCGGACGTCGGCGACTTCCTCGAGGACGTCGACCGCATCGCGGCCGGCGGCACCGTCCTCGACCCCGAGGTCGTCTCCCAGATCCTCGTCCGGACCCGAAGGAGCCAGCCCTTGTCCGACCTCACACCCCGGGAGAAGCAGGTGCTGGCTCTCATGGCCGAGGGCCGGTCCAACGGCGCGATCGCCGCCGCCCTCAAGGTCTCGCCCGGATCGGTCGAGAAGCACGTCTCCGCGATCCTCCTCAAGCTCGACATCCCCAATACCCCCGACGAGAACCGCCGCGTCCTGGCGGTCCTGCGCTACCTGGAGTCCTGATGAGCACCGACGACACCACCCGCGAGACACCCGCCCGGGAGGCTCCCGTCCCGACGGCCTCCACCGGCCCCGGCAACCCTGGCCGAACGATCCTCGTCGGCCTCTCGGCGCTGCTCGTCGGGCTCGCCGCCGTCCCGCCGGCGCTGGGCTACGTCCAGGGCCGGCCGGACGGCCGGCCCCTCGACGTCGACGGCACGACGGCGGCGACCACCATCGAGGTCGACACCGACCGGGCCGACGTCACGGTCGTGCCCACGGCCGGTGACGAGATCGAGTGGTCCGTCGTCGGGGGGCGCGGCACCACGTCCGCGGACCTCACCGAGAGCGGGGACACGGCCACGCTCGAGGTCGACGACGGGCGCGGCGGCTGGGCCAGGATCGGTCCCAGCTTCGACCTCGACTGGATGGGGCGGCGCTCGAGCGACACCGCCCTGGTGACGGTGGCGGTCCCCGAGGGGACCGACGTCGTCGTCAGCTCGGGCTTCGGGCGCGTCCAGGCCGAGGACGTGGCGCTCGGCGACCTGAGCGTGGAGTCGTCCTTCGGGAGCGTGCTGGCGTCCGGGTCCGCCGAGAACCTCGACCTGCGCCTCGACTACGGCGAGGTCACCGCCGTCGACCTCGCGGTCGCCGGGGCGATCGAGGTCTACGCAGACTTCGGCGACGTCGAGCTGCGCTCGCCCGAGGTCCCGACGTCGGTCGACGTCGAGGCCTCGTTCGGCGACGTCACCGTCGCCCTGCCGCCCGGGCCCTACTCGGTCTCGCACGGCTCGGACCTCGGCGACGTGCGGAACCTCCTCGAGCAGGCCGGCGACGGGCCGACCGTCCCGGTGCGCCTGCACACGAGCTTCGGATCTGTGACCGCCGAGACGTACTGAGGCGCGCGGCCGACGGCCGGCCGTGATCCGGGGCTCCGGGCCGCTTCGCCCGGGCCCCGGCACGTCCCCGACATGCCCCACGTCACACGCCTGTCATGCGCGCGTGGCAGTGTTCTCCCACCGCGGCGCCATGAGGGCGCCGCACCTGGCGGGGGGAGCAGGGCATGGACCGGATCGAGGTCGTCCTCGGTGACATCAGTGCGTTCGTGTGGGGGCCGTGGCTCCTCATCCCCCTCCTGGGGCTCACGGGCGTCATCCTCACCGTTCGCCTGCGCGGGATCCAGTTCCGCACCCTTGGTGCGGCGCTCCGCCTCGGCATCGGGCGTCGCAAGGACGCGGGCGCCGACGACGGGGACCTCTCGCAGTTCCAGGCGCTGACGACGGCGCTCGCCGCGACGGTCGGCACGGGCAACATCGTCGGCGTCGCCACGGCGATCGGCGTCGGTGGGCCCGGCGCACTGTTCTGGATGTGGGTGACCGGGCTGTTCGGCATGGCGTCGAAGTACACCGAGGCGTTCCTCGGCGTCCGGTTCCGCACCACCGACGCCGCCGGCGAGAAGTCGGGGGGCCCGCAGTACTACCTCGAGCGCGGGATCCGGGGCCCGCTGGGCAAGATCCTGGGCCTGTTCTTCACGATCGCGGCGGCCATCGCCGCGTTCGGCATCGGCAACATGACGCAGGGCAACTCGATCGCCGGAAACATCGAGGGGTCGTTCGGCGTGGACCGGTGGATCACCGGCATCGTGCTCACGGTCTTCGCGCTGGTGGTCCTCGTCGGTGGGATCAGGTCGATCGGCCGGGTGACCGCCGGGTTCGTACCGATCATGATCGCCTTCTACGTCCTCGGCGCCCTGTTCATCCTCGCGGTCAACATCGGCGACCTGCCTGCCGCTCTCGGCCTCGTGCTCAGCGACGCCTTCACCGGGACCGCCGCGACCGGCGGATTCGTCGGGTCGACGATCATGCTCGCCGTCCAGTTCGGCGTGGCCCGGGGCATCTTCTCCAACGAGTCCGGCATGGGGTCCGCCGCGATCGCCGCCGCGGCCGCGAAGACCACCCACCCGGTGCGTCAGGGGCTCGTCTCGATGACGCAGACCTTCATCGACACGATGATCGTCGTCACCTGCACGGGCCTGGTCATCGTCACCACCGGCGTGTGGGACGTCGGCGAGGACGGGGCCGCCACCATGACCGGGGAGGCGTTCAGCCACGGGCTGCCGGGCGACTGGGGGCACTACATCGTCACCATCGCGCTGGCGATGTTCGCGTTCTCCACCGTGCTCGGCTGGGCCTACTACGGCGAGCGGTGCATGGAGCGGCTGTTCGGCCGCAGGCTGGTCATGCCGTACCGGGTCGTGTTCTCGCTGGTCGTGTACGTGGGCTGCACGGTGCCGCTCGCCGCGGTGTGGAACTTCTCCGACGTCGCCAACGGCCTCATGGCGCTCCCGAACCTGGTCGGGCTGCTCATCCTGTCCGGCCTGGTGGCCCGGGAGACGCGGCACTACCTGCGTCACGACCCGCGGCTGACGGCCGGCAAGGCAGAGGTCGACGCGTTCATGGCGGGCCACCCCGGCGGCATCGACACCTACGAGTCGACCGGTCGCTAGGCGGCGCGGGCAGGAGGGGCGGGAGCGGGGATCGGGCCGGGAGCTCGGGCACGGAGCTCGTTCGGCCGGCCGTGCACGAGAACGGGGCCCGGGCAGCGCTGCTGCCCGGGCCCCGTCCGTGCGCCTGGTGCGGTCAGGCCCCCTGGACCTGGCCCGCGTTGTTCTCGAGGTGTGCGCGGACGAACCACTGGAACTTCTCGAGCTCCGCGGTCTGGCCGATGAGGATGTCCTCGGTCATCGGGTCGACGTCGCCGACGGCCTTGATGGCCTTGCGGTGGTCCTCGACGACGCCCGTGTAGACGTGGTCGAGCGCGGTGAGGTGCTCCTGCGTGCTCGCGCGGCCCACCGCGTAGTCGTCCCACGTGCGGTCCTTGACGAGCGCGCCGGGGGTGCCGATGGGCTCGGCGCCGAGGGTGGCGATGCGCTCGGCGAGCTCGTCCGCGTAGCCGCGCACGAGCTCGACCTGGGGGTCGAGCATCTCGTGGACCGCGATGAAGTTCGGGCCCACCACGTTCCAGTGCGCGTGCTTGAGCGTGAGGTGCAGGTCGTTGAGCGCGTGGAGCCGGTGCTGCAGCTCGTCCGCGACGGAGCGCCCCTCGGTGAGCGAGAGGCCCGGGACGGTGTAGCCGGAGTTCGTGGAGTCAGCCATGATCAACCCTTCCGCAGCGTGTGTCGCCGCTTGTCATACAGTCCCGCAGGGGGTCGCTTCGTGGGCGTCCGGCGGTGCGGGGTGAACGGTTCCCATGGTAGTCGGCACGGCGGTGCGGGGGCCACCGGAACCGCATGATTCCGCCGTTGGAAGGCTGTCTGACTAGACACGCAGGGAAGGCTCACCTAGCGGCGAGCACCGCCGTGAGACCGTCCAGACCGGTGTGTGCGGTCAGTGCGAAGTACACCGCGAGGACGGCTCCCACGGCCCCGACCGCGACGGCCCACGTGGGCGGTCGAAGGTCCGGTGCGGAGCTCTTGCGCAGCCTCAGGAGGACCGCGACGAACGCGAGCACGAGGACGGCGGCCGCGATCGCCTGGAAGACGTCGAAGCGGAAGAACTCCACCACCTCGCCGTTGACGGTGCGCATGTTCTGGATGTTGAAGCTGACGACGAGCGGGAGGACCGCGAAGATCGCCGTCACCCAGGTCGGCCCCGGGATCGTCCTGTGCCACGGCCGTCCGGAGGCCGAGCCGGAGGCGGACGCGGGGGCGGGGGCCTCGTCGGTGTCGGCGGCCTGGATGTGCGGGGGGAGCGAGGAGGACATGGCTGCATCGTGGCCGGTCAGGACCGGTGCGCGCTCGGCGCGAACAGGGGAGTGCTGACCGGGCAGAGGTGTCCGCCGTCGTCGTCGGGGACACTGGTCCTCTCGCGGGAGCCGCCCGCGAGGGGAGGCCGGCCCGCATCCGGAGCGACCGGGGCCCGGCCCCGGGGAGAAGAGGCAGCTGCCCGTGGACGTCGTCATCGTTCCCACGCCCGCCGAGGTCGGCGAGCGCGCCGCCGAGGTCACCGCGCGACTGCTGCGCGCCGCCGGCTCCGAGGCCGTCCTCGGGGTCGCCACGGGCTCGAGCCCGCTCGGCCTGTACGCGGGCCTCGCCGAGCGCGTCCGCGCCGGTGAGCTCGACCTGTCCCGCGCGTCCGCCTTCGCCCTCGACGAGTACGTGGGCCTGCCCGACGGTCACCCGGAGTCCTACCGCGAGGTCGTCCGACGCACCGTGACCGAGCCGCTCGGGATGGACCCGGCGCGCGTCCACGTGCCCGACGGGCAGGCTGCCGACCTGGACGCCGCCTGCGTGCGGTACGAACGTGCGATCGCGGAGTCCGGCGGGGTCGACGTCCAGATCGTCGGCGTCGGTGTCAACGGGCACATCGGGTTCAACGAGCCGGCGACCTCGCTGGCCTCGCGCACCCGCGTCGAGCTGCTCACCGATGACACCCGGCGCGCCAACTCCCGGTTCTTCGCGTCGATCGACGAGGTGCCGAGGCGGGCGGTCACGCAGGGTCTGGGGACCATCCTCGACGCCCGTCACGTCGTCCTCGTGGCGACCGGCAGCGCCAAGGCGGACGCCGTGACCGCCGTCGTCGAGGGGCCGGTCGGTGCGCGCCGGCCGGGCTCGGTGCTGCAGCTGCATCCCGAGGTGACGGTCGTCGTCGACGAGGAGGCCGCCGCCGGCCTCGAGCTCGCCGACTACTACTGCCAGATGACCGACGCGCGGGAGGCGCTGCTCGGCGACTGACCGCGCCCGGCGCACGGGTGCGGAGACGGCTCGGCGCCGCCCTCCGGAAGGTTCCGGAGGGCGGCGCCGAACGGGCGTGCGGGGGATGCGGGGGCGTGAGGGGGTGTCAGGCTCCGACGTTCGCGCCGCGGATCGCGGCGAGCGCGGAGGTCATCTGCTCGACCGAGGCGAGCAGCGCGTCGATCTCCCCGTCGCGGCGGGCGTCGGGCTGGACCCCGTTCTCGCCGAACTCGGTGAACAGGCTGAGCGAGACCTGGCCGCGCACGGCCACCATCTGTGCGTTGGCGACGATCTGGCGCCACTGCTCGACGGCGCGTACGCCGCCGTCGGCGCCGTAGGAGACGAGGCCGACCGCCTTGTGCGCCCACTCCGGGGCGATCGTGTCGAACGCGTTCTTGAACGCGCCGGGCACGCCGTGGTTGTACTCGGGCGAGACGAAGATGAACCCGTCGTAGCCGTCGATCTCGGTGCTCCACGCGCGGGCCTCGGCGGTGCCGTACTCGCGGTTGGCGGCGCCCGGGACGACCGGGTCGGTGAGGATCGGCAGGTCGAACGCCTTGAGGTCGACGATCTCGTAGTCGACGCCGTCGCGCTGCTGGGCGTGGCTGTACACCCACTCGGCGACGGACTGGCCGGCGCGACCCTCGCGAACCGAACCGATGATGATGCCGATCTTCATGTGCGCTCTCCGTAACGATGTCGGGGTCGTGCTGCGGTCGCCGGCGTCAACGGGAGCGCGCCTAGTTCCATTCCTATGCATGCGGTGGGGCGGGTCACGTCTCAACTCCCCGTCCCCGACGCCGGGTGCGGGGGGCTGTCCTGGCACGATGCTCCTGGCCGGCGGCGGACGCCTCCGCCCGGTGCCACAGCACCGTCGCACTGTCCGGTGCCTCGTCCCGTCATCCAGCGGAGCCCAGCAATGTCCACGACGACGCACGTCCCCGAGCGCCTGGAGCAGCACGACCGTGCCGGGTGGCGCGTCCGCCTCGGCGAGCTCGTGACGTCGCCCGGTGTCCAGCGGATCGTCGTCGTGCTCATCATCGTCAACGCGGTCACGCTCGGCCTCGAGACGTCCGCGACCGTCATGGACCGCGCGGGCGGCCTGGTCCTCGCAGTCGACTCGCTGTGCCTGCTCGTGTTCACGGTCGAGATCGCGGCGAAGCTCGTGGCCTTCGGCGGCCGCTTCTTCGAGGACGGTTGGAACGTCTTCGACCTGCTCGTCGTCGGGATCGCGCTCGTGCCCGGGTCGGGACCGCTGGCGGTGCTCCGCTCGCTGCGCGTGCTGCGGGTCCTCCGACTGGTCTCGGTGCTGCCGCGGCTGCGGTTCATCGTCGAGGCGCTCATGCACTCGCTGCCCGGCATCGGCTCGATCGCCCTGCTGCTGGCGATCATCTTCTACGTCTCGGCCGTGATGGCGACCTCGCTGTTCGGGACCGGGCACCCCGAGTACTTCGGCGAGCTCGGCGACTCGCTGCTCACGCTGTTCCAGATCATGACCCTCGACAGCTGGGCCGGGGCGGTCGTGCGGCCGATCATGGAGACGCAGCCCTGGGCGTGGATCTTCTTCGTCGTCTTCATCCTCGTCTCGGCGTTCACCATGCTCAACCTGTTCATCGCCGTCATCGTCGACACGATGCAGTCGATCGGGCACGGGCGCGGACAGGTGGAGGACGCGGACGAGGTGGCCGACGACGTGGCGCGGCACCCGGGCGACGACGAAGAACGGCACCGGGGTGACGACGTGGCTCGGCACCCGGGCGACGACGAGGAACGGGCGCAGCTCGCCGAGGTGCTCGCCGAGCTGCGGGCCCTGCGCGCCCAGGTCGACGCGCTGCCCGGGCAGCGCGTCGACGCGGAGTCCTGAGCCCGGCGTACGACGTCGGGCCCGAGCGCCGGCCGGACCCCGGTGGTACTGCCGGGTACCCGGCGGTGCTGCCCGGAACCCGGGCGTGCCGACCGGTCGACCGCTACGGTGTGAGGACTCCTCCCGCACAGAAGCGAGGTCGACATGTCGCACGACATCGAGGTCACCGTCACCGTCGACGCCCCCCGGCCGGAGGTCTGGCGCGCGTTCACGGTCGACGTCGGGATGCGTCCGTGGTGGTGGGCCGAGGCCGGGGACGTCACCTTCGAGCTGCCCGAACGCGTGGACGGCCGGTACCGGATCGCGTCGCGTTCGCTGGACCTCGCCGTCAGCGGGTGGTTGCTCGAGAGCGACCCGCCCGCGCGTCAGGTCCTCACCTGGCTGCGCGAGGGCGAGGCGCCGCCGGCCGACCCGGAGTTCGACCATGTGACGATCACGCTCGAGCCCGACGGCTTCGCGACCGCCGTCACCGTCCGGCACACGACGCACCTGGGCGACCCGGCCGAGCTCGAGCGCGCCTGGCACGGGCTCCTCGGCTCGCTCGTGCGCCTCTACGACAACACGCACTGAGCAGGCCGACGGGCAACCACCGCACTGTCCGAAAACCGCCGGTGGTGAGCGTCGTCGTCGTGCATGCTTGACCGCGTGAGCACCGCGATCGACGACGCCGCCGCCTACGCGGCGTGCTCGGCGCGCGACCCGCGCTGGGACGGCCGCGTCTACCTGGGCGTGACCTCGACGGGCGTGTACTGCCGCCCCTCCTGCCCGGCGCGGATGCCACGGCGGGAGAACTGCCGCTTCTTCCGCACGGCGGCGTCGGCCGCGACCGCCGGGTTCCGCGCGTGCCGCCGCTGCCGGCCCGACACCCTGCCCGGGCGCCGCGCGCCGGGGGAGTCGCCGGAGCTCGTCGAACGCGCACTGGCGATGATCGCCGGCGGCGTCGTCGACGAGGTGGGTGTGCCGGGCCTGGCGGCGCGTCTGGGTCTCCAGGAGCGGCGCCTGCACCGGATGCTGACGGCCGAGCTCGGTGCGGGGGCTCTCGCCCTCGCGCGGACGCGGCGCGCACAGACGGCCCGCACGCTGCTCGAGCAGACCGACCTGCCCGTCACCGACGTCGCGTTCGCGGCCGGCTTCGCCTCCGTGCGTCAGTTCAACGACGTGGTCCGCGCCGAGCTCGGCGCCTCGCCGACCCAGGTCCGGGCCCGGGCGCCACGATCGCCCGGGGCGCGTGGGCGGGGCGTGCCCCGGGGTGCGTCCTGGGGTGCGGACGGTTCGGGCGAACGGGTCGCCGACGGCGCGGCCACGCTCACGCTCCGCCTGCGGGTCCGGCCGCCGTTCGACGGGCCGCGCCTGGCCGCGTCGATCGCCCAGCACGCCGTCGACGGCGTGGAGACCGTGACAGACGTCGAGGCGACCGCGACGCTGCACGCGGGCGGGACGTTGCACGCGTCAGCGACCGATGTCGGGGCGACCGCGAGGCTGCACGCTGCCGAGACGTTGCACGCGTCAGCGACGTTGCACGCGGCGGGCGGGCCGGCGCGTGTCAGCGTGGAGCTGTCGGACCTCTCCGGCGGTGGTCCGAAGCCGTGGGACGGCGACCGTGCGCACGTGGCGATGCGCGCCGACCTGACGGACCTCGCGGACCTGCCGGCCGTCGTCGCTCGTGTACGCCGGTGGCTGGACCTCGATGCCGAGCCGGTCGCCGTCGCCGACCACCTGGGGTCGGACCCGCTGCTCGCGCCGCTGGTGGCCGCCCGTCCGGGGCTGCGCGTGCAGGGCAGCGTCGACGCGTTCCGCACGCTGATCGTGGCGATCCTTGGCCAACAGGTCTCCCTCGCGGCAACCCGCACCTTTGCCGGACGACTCGTCGGGGCGCTGGGCGAGGCCGCGCCATGGCGCGGCTCGGTGTTGACGGGCGCGAGCGTCCTCGGAGAGGCGACGGGCGGCTCTCCCATGGCCCCCGACGACGCCGGAGCGGCCGGACCGTCTCCGGCCGCTGCGTCCGGGGCCGTTGCGTCCCCGGCTGATGCACGTCCGGCCGGGCCGGCTTCGACCGATGTGTCCCAGGCTCTCCTGTTTCCGACGCCGGAGGCACTCGCTGCGGCCGGCCCGGAAGCGATCCGAGAGGCCGTGCGCATCCCCGCAGCCCGTGCCCGCACCGTGCACCGCGCAGCCGAGCTGGTCGCGGGTGGGCTCGACCTCGGACCGGGAGCGGATGGCGAGGACGTGCGCGCCGCTCTGCTGGACGTCTCCGGCATCGGGCCGTGGACCGTCGACCTCCTCGAGCTGCGCGGCCTCGGCGACACCGACGCGCTCCCGCCCGGCGACCTCGTGCTTCGCCGCGCGCTCGGGCGCCTGCTCGGCACGACGCCCGACCCGTCTGCCGTCACGGCGCGGGCCAAGAGCTGGCGGCCGTGGCGCGCCTACGCCACCACGCACCTGTGGACCGACGAGATGGAGAGACCATGAGTGAACAGCTGCACGTCCTCACCGTGCCGAGCCCGGCCGGAGACCTCACCGTCGTCGTCGAGCCGGGCACCGGCGTCCTGCGGGGCACCTCGTTCTGGGGTGCCGACGACATCCTCGGCAGGCTCGGCCTGGGGCCGGACGAGGTCGTCGGGGGCACGGGTGAGCCGGCGCCACGCACGCCCGCGACCGACCGGGTCGTCGAGACCTTCGCCCGGTACGCCTCCGGTGAGATCGACGCGCTCGACGCCCTCGAGGTGTCCCAGCCGGGCGGACCGTTCACCCAGCGCGCGTGGGCGGCGATGCGCGAGGTGCACGGCGTGGCTACGTACGCCGAGATCGCCGAGACGGCCGGCAGCGCGACGGCGTACCGCGCCGCGGGCAGCGCGTGTGCGCGGAACCTCGTCCCGGTCGTCGTGCCGTGCCACCGGATCCTCACGTCCGACCGCCGGGTCGGCGGCTACTACTTCGGCGGCGAGACCAAGACGGCGCTCCTCGAGCACGAAGGCTCCCTCGGGAGCGTCCACCGCTGACGGGTGAGCGCGGTTCGGTAGGAACGAACCGCGCTCACTCGTGGGGCAGAACGGCCCTCACTCGTGGGGCAGAACGGCCCTCACTCGTGGGGCCGCACCGCGCTCACGCCGGACTAGGCACGACCTGGTTGGACCGAACTCCGCTCACTCGTCGGGGATGGCGGAGGCCCGGCGCGGTGTCGTCGGTGAGTCAGCGGGGTAACCGTCGAGGCAGTGCACCCGGGGGACTGCCTCGACGGTTACCCGATTGTCTGGGCGACGGTGCGACACCGCGGCCAGCTCATCCATGGGCAGAACCGCGCACACTGGTCAGGCCCGGGCAGCGCCACGCTCACTCGTCGGTATCTTGACCGGGTGCGCGCGGGCGCCCTACCGTATCCGAGTAATCGATTTCCCAGCGACCGACGGACGTGACGATGACGCACCCCGAGACGCCGCGCCGTGCCACGGCCCCGCGGTACCCGGACATCGAGCAGCCACCCTCCTGGGCCGAGGCGTCGTGACCACGCCGGCCCAGGTCTGCGTCGTCGCCTCGTTCATGTACGACATGGTGGCGACCGCGCCGCGGCGCCCGGCCGAGGGGGAGACGCTCGTCGGGACCGGCTTCGCCACCTTCGTCGGCGGCAAGGGGTTCAACCAGGCGGTGGCCGCCGCGCGGTCCGGCGCGAGCACGGCCGTCGTCGGCCGTGTCGGCGAGGACCACTTCGCCACGGAGTTCCGCGAGTTCCTGCGCGCGGAGGGGATCGGCGACGCGCACGTGACCGGCGACCGCGAGCAGGGCACCGGAGTGGGCCTGCCGGTCGTCGTCGAGGGTGGGCAGAACTCCATCATCATCGTGCCGCGCGCCAACGAGGCCGTGACGATCTCCGACGTCGAGGCCGCCCGTCCGGCGATCGAGGTCGCCGAGGTCCTGCTCCTCCAGCTCGAGATCCCGCTGCCCGCCGTCCGCCTCGCGGCGCAGATCGCGCGCGACGCCGGCACCACGGTCGTCCTCAACCCCGCGCCCTTCGCCGATCTGCCGCCGGACGTGCTCGGTCTCGTCGACGTCCTCGTCCCCAACGAGGTCGAGCTGAGCCAGCTGGTCCCCGGCGAGCCGGACCCGGCCGAGGCGGCGGTCGCGCTCCGGCGCAGCGCGGGGTGCGTCGTCGTCGTGACGTGCGGGCGCGCCGGCGTGCTGGTCGTCGACGACGAGAGCGCTCCCCGGCGCATCGCGGCGCACCGGGTGGACGTGGTCGACACGATCGGCGCCGGCGACGCCTTCTGCGGCAACCTGAGCGCCCGCCTCGCCCTGGGCGACGACCTCGACACCGCGCTGCGGTTCGCCAACGCCGCGGCCGCGCTGTCCGTGACCCGCCCGGGCGGCGCGCCGGCCGCACCACGCGCGGCCGAGACCGCGGACCTCGTGGCAGGGGCGGGGTCGTGACGCGGATCGTCGACGTCGCCGCGCGGGCCGGCGTGTCGACCGCGACCGTCTCCCGTGTGCTCAACGGGACCAAGGTGCGTGCCGACCTCGAGGAGGCCGTCCGGCGGGCCGTCGACGAGCTCGGCTACAGCGCCAACCGGGCGGCACGCTCCCTGCGGCGCCAGTACAGCGACGTCGTCGCCCTCGTCATCCCTGACGTCGAGAACCCCTTCTTCACCTCCGTCGCGCGCGGGGTGGAGGACGTCGCACAGGCCGCGGGTCTGTCGCTCGTGCTGTGCAACACCGACGACGACGTCGAGAAGGAGCAGAGCTACCTCTCTGTCGCGGAGTCGGAGAACATGGCGGGCGTCATCCTCGCCCCGGCGGGCGACGCGCCCGATCTCACGCGGCTCCTGGGCCGGTCCCGCGCCGTCGTGGTCATCGACCGTGAGGTGCGGGACCAGGTCGACCAGGTGCTGTTCGACAACGTGGGCCTGGGTCGGAGGGCGACCGAGCTCCTGCTGGCCCGGGGGCACACCGACGTCGCCTGCATCACCGGTCCGCGGACCACCAGCACGGCCGTCGAGCGCGCGGCCGGGTGGCGCGACGCCCTGGGCGACGCCGGGATCGGCGCGGACCGGCTCGTCCACGCGAACTTCCGTGTCGACGGCGGGCGGGCGGCGATGACCGAGATGCTCGCCGGCCCCACCCAGCCGGACGCGGTCCTCGCGACGAACAACCTCGTGGGGGTCGGCGTGCTGCAGGCGCTGGCCGCCTGGGGCGGTCCGCGGATCGAGGTGGGCATCGTCGGCGACCTGCCGTTCGCCACCTCCGACGTGGCGGACGTGGCCCGGCTGCCGCTGAACCCTCGCGAGATGGGGGTGCGCGCGGCACGCCTGCTGGTCGACCGGATCCGGGGCACGGCCGGCGAGCCGGGGACGCACGTCCTCGGGACCGACCCCTGACCGGGGCTCCGCCGGGCCCGTGACCGCAGCTCCGTCCGAGGCCCCGACACGGAGGGGTGAAGGTCTTGCGTCGCCGGTCGGCAGCGCGTAACGTTCCAGCGAGAAATCGATTACTTGCCAAGTTGCCAACGGGGGTAGCGTGCAGTCGTCCGACCGGTCGGTCCCCGACACACCTGTGCTGCAGATGTCCGGGATCGCCAAGCGCTTCGGCGGGATCCGTGCCCTCAAGGGCGTGGATCTCGAGGTCCGGGCCGGTGAGGTCATGGCCCTCCTGGGCGAGAACGGCGCGGGCAAGTCGACCCTGATGAACATCCTCGCCGGCGTGCTCCCGCCGGACGCCGGCCGGATCGAGGTCGGCGGGGAGGAGCGGCGGTTCGCGTCACCGTCGGACGCCCAGGCGGCCGGCGTCGCGATGATCCACCAGGAGCTCGACCTCGTCCCCGGCGCGAGCGTGACCGACAACCTCTTCCTCGGCGCGGAGAAGCGCCGCCTCGGCCTGCTCGACCGGCGCGGGATGGAGCGCGAGACCAAGGAGCTCCTCGCGGAGGTCGGTATCCGCATCTCGCCGTCCCGTCACGTGGGCACCATGCGCGTCGGGGAGCAGCAGATGGTGGCGATCGCCAAGGCGCTGCGACTGGACGCCCGGATCCTCGTGATGGACGAGCCCACCTCCGCGCTGTCGGAGACCGAGGTGACCCGGCTGTTCGAGATCATCCCCGGCCTGCGGCGGCGCGGGGTCGCGGTCGTCTTCATCTCGCACCGGATGGACGAGATCGCCCAGATCGCCGACCGCGGCACCGTCATGCGTGACGGCGAGAACGCCGGGACCTTCGACGTCGTCACCACGAGGCCGGCCGAGGTCATCCGCATGATGATCGGCAAGCCGCTCGACCAGGTCTATCCCGACCGGGCCGAGCCGGAGGCGGACGTCCGGCTGCGCCTGCGCGGCCTCCGGCTCGACGGCGGGGTGGACATCTCCCGCAGCGAGCCGAACGGGATCGACCTCGAGGTGCGGCGCGGGGAGGTCCTCGGCCTGGCCGGTCTGCTCGGCGCCGGGCGCAGCGAGCTCCTCGAGGCCGTGTTCGGCCTGGGCGGCGGCCGGCTGCGCGGGGACGTCGAGCTGGACGGCGAGCCGGTCCGCATCCGTTCCCCGCGCGACGCCATGGCCCACGGGATCGGGTTCGTCCCGGAGGACCGGCGGGCCGCCGGCCTCAACATGCACGCCACCGTCGGCGCCAACATCGCCATCAGCGTCCTCGAACGACTCGCCACCCTCGGCTGGCGGTCGAGGTCGAAGGAGCGGCGCGCGGTCACGCGCGCGATCGAGGCGCTGCGCATCAAGACCGGCTCCCAGGACACGATCGTGCGCACCCTGTCCGGCGGCAACCAGCAGAAGGTCGTCTTCGGCCGGAACATGCTGCGCGAGCCGCGCGTCCTGCTGCTCGACGAGCCCACGCGCGGGGTCGACGTCGGGGCCAAGTCCGAGATCTACCGCCTCCTCGCCGAGCTCTCGGCCGACGACGTATCGGTCGTCATGGCCTCCTCGGAGCTGCCGGAGCTCATCGGCGCCTGCGACCGCATCGCCGTGCTCCGCGAAGGCAGGGTCGTCGAGGTCGTGGCCGCCAGGGCCGCCACCGAGGAGTCGCTGCTCGCGGCAGCAGGCATGGAGCACCGCGAGCCCGCGCGCGTGGGCGCGGGTGGGGCGGAGCAGAGCGGCGCCGGCGGTGCCGAACGCGCAGGCCCGAAGGGCGCCGGCGAGCGCGCCACCACGAACGACCGGGACGAGACGGGGGAGACCCAATGAACGGGACGACGACCGCGGAGGGCACGGCTGCGGGGGCGACGACGGCGAGTCCCGTGCCCAAGCGGCGGCGCTTCCAGATCCCGGAGCGGTTCTTCGCGCTCCAGAGCTATGTGGCGCTGCTGCTCGTGTTCGTCGCCGCGATCGTCTTCTCGCCCAGGCGGGGTGGGGAGATCGTCTTCCTGAACAGCGAGAACCTGCTCAACATCGTCCGCGCGACGTCGGAGATCGGCATCATCGCCATCGGGATGACCTTCGTGATCCTCATCGGAGGCATCGACCTGTCCGTCGGATCGGTCCTCGGGCTGGCGGCGACCGGCGTGGCGAGCCTGCTCATGGTCAACCAGATGGGCGTGATCGCCGCGGTCCTCATCATCCTCGCGATCGGCGCGGCGTTCGGGGCCGCGCAGGGTCTGATCACCGCGAGGTTCGGCATCCAGGCGTTCATCGTCACCCTGGCGGGCCTGCAGATCGCCCGCGGCCTGGCGCGGATCTGGTCCGGCGGGCAGGGCATCCCGATCGCCTACGGCGACGGACCCGGCACGGCCCCGGACTCCTTCGCCCTGCTCAACTCCCGCACGTTCAACGGCACCGTGCCGATCCCCGCCCTGATCTTCCTCGCGGTGGCGGTCGTCGCCATCCTTGTCGCCCGGAACACGGTCTTCGGCCGGCACGTCTACGCGATCGGTGGCAACGAGCGCGCCGCCCGCCTGTCGGGCGTCCCGGTGCGGCGCGTCAAGGTCGCGGTGTTCGCCATCGCCGGTCTGCTCGCGGCCCTGGCGGGCATCATCCAGGCCGGGCAGCTCAACCAGGGCAGCCCCAACGCCGGGATCAGCTACGAGCTCGACGCCATCGCGGCGGTCGTCATCGGCGGCACGAGCCTCATGGGCGGTGTGGGCACGGTGGCCGGGACGATCGCGGGCGCCCTGCTCATCGGCATCCTCAAGAACGTCCTCGCCCTCAACAACATCGACTCCAACATCCAGCTGCTCATCACCGGATTCATCATCATCGTCGCGGCGGGCGTCCAGACCTTCCGCGCGCGCTCATAACAGGAGGCAGGACATGACCACCCGACACTTCTTCGCTCGTCGCCGCTGGACGGCCGCCCTCGCGGGCAGCGCGGCCCTCATGCTGACCCTCGCCGCGTGCGGGACCGAGTCCGACGCGCCCGGCGTCGGGGACGACGAGGCCGGTTCCGGGGACGGCGGCGGTGACACCGGCGCGGAGTGCGCCGGGGCCGACGGCGAGTACCTCATCGGCATGAGCCAGGCGAACGTCGCCGAGCCCTACCGGCAGCAGATGGACGACGACATCCGGGCGGCCGCCGAGGAGATCGACCAGTTCGAGGTCGTCTTCGCCGACGCCGCACAGGACAACGCGCAGCAGGTCTCCGACGTCGAGAACTTCCTCACCCAGGGCATCGACCTGCTGATGATCAGCCCCAACGAGGCCGCGCCGCTGACCGACGTGGTCGAGCGCGCCTACAACGAGGGCATCCCGGTGATCGTGCTCGACCGCAGGGTCGAGGGCGAGGCCTTCACCCAGTACATCGGGGCCGACAACTTCGAGATCGGCCGGGCCGCCGGCGAGTACGTCGCTACCGAGCTGCTGACCGACGGCGGGAACGTCGCCGAGCTGGCCGGTCTGCCCGGGTCGACGCCCGCGCAGGAGCGGGCCGAGGGCTTCCGCGAGGGCATCGCCGGCACCGACGGCATCGAGATCATCGCCGAGGGAACCGGCGACTGGCTGCGCGAGCTGGGCCAGAGCCAGGCCGAGGGCATCCTCCAGGCCAACGCGGAGATCGACGTCTTCTACGCCCACAACGACCCGATGGCCGAGGGCGCCTACCTCGCCGCGCAGTCCGCGGGCCGCGAGGGGGAGCTCGAGTTCATCGGTATCGACGGTCTGCCCATCCCGTCCGGCGGTATCCGCGCCGTCGAGGAGGGGCGCCTCTCGGCGACGTTCGTCTACCCGACCGGTGGCGTCGAGGCCGTCGAGACCGCCGAGCAGATCCTCATCGGCTGCGAGGAGGTCGACGTCGAGCAGATCCTCGAGACCCAGCTCGTCACGCAGGACAACGCAGCAGACGTGTACACCGAGCTCGGCGGGGAGTAGGGAGCCGAGGAACGCCGACCGGGAGGGGGGCGCGGGGACCCCTCCCGGCGTGGTCGGGCGAGGATGACACGCCACGCCCGGCCCGGTCCCGCGCCGTACGGCACGGACCCGATCGGCCTCCCGCACGTCCCGGACGGACCGCGCGGTCCTTCGGCATCCGGCAGGGCATCGCCGCCCCGCCAGGCTCGACGAGGAGCCACCGCACCGACGCACACGAGATCGACGCACACCAGATCGCACGACCAGTCACAGCTCCGATCGAGGGGGATCAGACATGTCCGACCAGTCACGCATCAGAGCACGGGGGAGACGACGCGCCGTCCGGGCGGTGGTCGCCGCCGTCGGCACGATCGGCCTGCTCGCGCCGGTCGCGGCCGCCTCCGCCGCACCTGCCGAGCACGCCGTACCTACCGAGAACGCCGCACCGCCGCTCGTCCTGCAGCCCGCGGTCCAGGAGCCGGCGCCCGACCAGGACGACACGTCGTCGTCGACCGGTCCCGTGGGCCGGGGCACCTACGACAGGCTCGACCTGCTCCCGACCCTGACGACCGGCGTCGAGACCCGCCAGTTCTCGAGCTTCGACCGCACCGGCGGCAACGACGACGGTTTCGAGGGCACCTACTCGTGCCTTCGCGAGGACGAGTCGGGCTGCGTGCTCGCGGAGGACACCGGGCCCGGTGAGATCGGCTCGATCTGGTTCACCTGGGACGGCGGCAACGTCTCCGGGGCCGGCAACATCGTCATCGAGCTCGACGGCGAGACGGTCGTCGACGCACCGCTGCAGGAGCTCGTCGACGGCGAGCACGGCGACCCGTTCACCTACCCGCTCGTGGCCAACGCCGACCAGAGCTCCGGCGGTGTCTACATCAAGGTCCCGATGCCCTACCGGGAGTCGATGCGGGTGACGACGACGAACAACCCGTTCTTCTACTACGTCACGCACCGGTCCTTCCCCGACGCCGAGGGCGTGACCACGTTCGACCCGACCGACCCGGCGAGCGACCTCGTCGAGGCTGCGCAGGCCTGGGGCACCGCGGACCCCAAGCCCGCCCACCCCGACGCGACCACGGTCGAGACCGACGTCGCGATCGCCCCGGGCGAGTCCGTCCGGCTCGCCGAGCAGAGCGGCCCGGGCGTGATCGACGAGCTCCGGCTGCAGCTCCCGCAGATCGTCGGGGTACCGCCCGACGGCGACCCGGTCGAGGACGACGGCCGCGCCCACACCGGGACCAGCAGCTTCACCGTGGCGATCGACCCGGACAACGAGGGCGTGCAGCTCACCAGACGCTGGGACCCGCTCTCGGCGAACCAGCACGCGACGATCACCGTCGACGGCGAGCCGGCCGGCGAGTGGGAGCCCGTCCGCGGGGACACGGGACGGTGGACCGACCAGACGGTCGAGCTGCCCGCCGAGCTCACCGCCGGGCAGAGCGAGATCACCGTGGAGAACACGTTCGTCTCGGCCGGGATCGACTTCAACGAGTTCCGCTACTGGGTCGACTCCGTCGTCGACGGCGAGCTCGTGCGGACCGACGAGCTCGACGTCGGCCCGGGGGACGAGGCGCTCGCGAGCGAGGAGGCCCACGGGTACGAGATCACCGACCAGCAGTGGGAGGGCTCGCACCGATACTCCTACCCGCGGGAGATCGACAACGAGGAGGAGATCCTCGCGTCCAACGAGCTGCTCCGTGACGTGCGCGTGCAGATGAGCTTCGACGGCGTACAGACCGTCGACGCCCCGCTGGGCGAGTTCTTCGGCTCGGGCCTCGGCGAGGCCGAGGTGCGCGCGCTCATGTACTCGATGGAGACCGAGGACGACGGCTCGTACTATTCCTGGTGGCCGATGCCGTACGCCGAGTCCGTCACCATCGACCTCGTCAACGGCTCGAGCCAGCCGATCGAGGCGGGCAACGGCTCGGTCACCTCGCACGCGGACCCCGCCGTCGCCGAGCAGCTCACCGGTCCGTCCCCGTCCATCGGCTACTTCCAGGCCGAGAGTCGGATCGGAGAGACCGTCAACGGGCAGGACTGGACGTTCCTCGACACCCAGGGCGTCGGCCGGTTCGTCGGCGTCAACCACACGATGGTCGGGCACATCGAGGAAGGGAACATCCGCAACTACCTCGAGGGCGACGAGCGGGTGTTCGTCGACGGATCGCGCTCGCCGCAGATCCACGGCACCGGCTCGGAGGACTTCTACCACGGCGGCTGGTACTTCAACCGCAACGAGTTCTCCGCACCGCTCAACGGGGCGCCCGCCATGCAGACCGGCATCCTCGACTGCCCGAACCAGTGCGACGCCGCCTACCGGCTCATGCTCGCCGAGGCCGTCAGCTTCGGCTCGGGGATCGAGTTCGGTATCGAGCCCGGCCCGACGGCGAACGAGCCCGGCCTCTACGGCTCCACCGCGTTCTGGTACGGGCACGAGGGCGTGAGCAGCCTGCGGGTCACCGACCGGATCGACGTCGGGAACGCCGAGAGCGAGGACGCCCACGCCTACACCGGCGGCGGCGAGGTGGAGAGCCTCACCTCGACCTTCGAGGGCCGGCACGGACCCAGCCCCGTGACCGAGGACCTGCGCGCGAGCGAGGAGGCCGTGTCCTTCACGGTTGCCGTCGCCGAGGACAACGACGGCGTGTGGCTGCGCCGCACGTCCGACCAGGCCCACGGCTACCAGGCGGTCGAGGTCGCGGTCGACGGCGAGGTCGTCGGCATCTGGCAGCAGCCGCTGGCCAACGAGACGCATCGGTGGTTGGAGGACTCCTTCGTGGTGCCCGCCGCACTCAGCCAGGGCACGGACGGCATCGCCGAGGTCGTCCTCACCCCGGTCGACGGCTCCGCGCCGTGGTCCGCGGCGAGCTACCGGGTCGAGTCGATCGTCGACCCGGTCGCGGACACGACCCCACCCTCCGCCCCGGTCGACCTCGTCGCCGAGGGCCAGGAGTCCAACGCGGTCGAGCTGAGCTGGGGAGCGGCCACCGACGACGTCGGTGTCGCCCACTACGAGATCCACGCCTCCACCGAGGCCGGATTCGAACCCGGTGAGGACACGCTGATCACCACCACCGCGAACCTCGGCCTGAGGCACGACGACCTCGGCCTGGGCGAGCAGTGGTACTACCGGGTCCGCGCCGTCGACGTCGGGGGGAACCCCGGTGAGCTCTCGCCGGAGGTCTCCGCCACGAGCGGCACGAGCATCCATCTCGAGGCCGAGAACCTCGAGGTCCTGGCCAGCGACGCCGACGCCGTCCGGCAGGGCACGTGCTGCGGGGCCGACTGGTCCGCCGGGGCACAGCTGTGGTTCAGGGCCACCGAGGTCGGCCACGCCGTCACCCTCGGAGTCGATATCCCCGAGGACGGGACCTACGACCTCGCCGGTGTCTTCACCCAGGCCGGTGACTACGGGATCGTCGAGATCCTCGTCGACGGTGAGGTCGTCGGCGAGCCCGTCGACGGCTACGGCGCCGAGGGCGTCGGGACGACCGACCCGGTCGTGCTCGGCACGGTGGAGCTCACCGCCGGCAGCCACGAGCTGACGGCGCGCGTGACGGGGCAGAACGCGGAGGCGTCCGGCTACTTCGTCGGGCTGGACTACTTCACGCTCACCGGTGACGACGAGGACCCCGGTGAGCCTGGTGAGCCGGTGCCGCCGTCGGCCGGTCGTGGGTTCTACCTGAACGACGGCTGGGGGATCTGGGCGGATCACGAGTTCAGCTTCGGCCGCCCGGGGGACGAGGTCCTCGTCGGTGACTGGGACGGCGACGGCAGCGACACGCTGGCCGTACGCCGGGGGAACGCGTACTACCTGAGCAACTCGCTGTATGGCGGGGCGGCGGAGGTCGAGCTGACCTACGGGCGTGCTGATGATGCGGTGCTGGTGGGTGACTGGGACGGTGACGGTGCGGATTCGTTCGCGGTGCGTCGCGGGAACAGTTACTTCCTCACCAACTCCCTGACCGGTGGCAATGCGGATGCGGTGCTGGACTACGGCCGCGCCGACGACACCGTGCTGGTGGGTGACTACGACGGCGACGGCGTCGACACGTTCACCGTGCGACGTGGCAACACGTACTACGTGTCCAACAGCCTCAACACGGGCTGGGCGGACAGCGAGCTCGACTACGGCCGGGCGTCGGACGACGTCCTGGTCGGTGACTGGGACGGCGACGCGGCCGACACCTTCGCGGTGCGGCGGGGCAACCTGTACCTGGTGTCGAACTCGCTGACGTCCACGGTGGCTGACACCGAGGTCCGCTACGGCCGGGCCGGGGACGAGGTGTTCGTCGGTGACTGGGACGGCGACGGCTCCGACACCCTGGGAGTCCGCCGCTGACCAGATCCATGTGGCGAGTGAGCGGACTTCTGCTCCACCAGTGAGCGGAGTCCTGCTCCACGGATAGGCGCCGCCCGGATCTCGGTCCGGGCGGCGCTCAGCTATATGGCGGGGCACGCCATTCGCCGTCGTCGTGCCCGTCGCCGGGTCGGTGTGGTCGGTGAGTCAGCGGGGTAACCGTCGAGGCAGTGCACCCGGGGGACTGCCTCGACGGTTACCCGATTGACTGGGCAACGGCGCCTCGGCGCGACACCGGAATCCGCTCCCCAGCGGGCAGAACAGCCCTCACTCGTCACGCGCGACGGACAGAACCGCGCTCAGTCGTCATGCGGTGGGGGTGGGGAGGCCGACGGCCTCGGGACCCTCCTCGATCACGGTGCGCAGCATCGACTCGAGCTCGGCGCGGGTGGCGTCGGCCTCGGTGCGGTCGATCTCCCCGTCGACCACAGCCGCGTCCAGCTGCTCGTCCACGGGCTCCAGGCCCAGCTGCACGAGGTCCTCGGGGTCCACGCCCTGCTCGGTGGCGAGCTCGCCGATTGTCGCCCCGTTCGAGAGCTCGCCGAGCAGCTCGAACGGTGAGAGGTCGAGGAGTTCGAGGCCCTCGAGCGCGGCGTCGATCATGGGCTGCATCGCGTCGGTGAGCGCCTCGACGTCGGCGCTGCCCGCGAGGTCCTCGGGCAGCTGCGCGGCAAGGTCGTCCGGCAGCTGCGCGGCAAGGTCGTCCGGGAGCTGCTCGGCCAGGTCCTCAGGAAGCCGCTCGGCGAGGTCCTCGGGCAGCTGCTCTGCCAGGTCGTCGGGGAGGTGGTCGAGGAGGTCGTCGGGCAGAGCGGGCAGTCCGCCGGGCGGGGTCGTCCCATCGCTCTCTCCTGGGCCGTCGCCCGGTCCGTCGTCGGAGTCCTCGTCCCCGGCACCGCCGGCGTTACCGGCAACCGCCGGCCCGGTCGGAGTGTCCTGCGCGCCGTCGTCCGTGCCCATGGTGGCCGCGACAGCCACGCCGCCGACCCCGACGAGACCGAGCCCGGCAACCGCCGCGACGGTGATGACCTTGTTCCTCATGCTGCTCCCTCGTCGTCGTGCCGGGCCCGCACTGGGGGCGCCGCCCGGCCGATCCTCCGTCTCGACGGTACGCGGGGCGCCGCGGACCGGCAACGAGTTCCGGCCCCGGTACACGACGCGACGCACCGCCCGCCTCGCTCCCGCCGGGCACTCCGCTTCCCTCGCCCTGCGCATCGCCCGTCCTGCTCACAGTTCCGTGCACCACTGCCCGTGCGGGATCCTCCGCAGTGGCGTCCCGCCGACCTAGACTTGGCCCTCGCGCGCCAGGACGCGGCAGCAGGGGCGGACCGCTCGCCCCGGGACCACGAGGGAACGGTGTGACCAGCTCGACGCCGGACGAGACCACCAGTCGGAGCCCCGACGAGCCGTCCGACGTCCCGTCGGACGACTCGCTCGACGACGACGTCATCGCGCTCTCCGGGGCCGACGACGCCGATCGTGGCCGACGTGGGCGCCGTCGTGGTGGCGGTCGGAAGGCCCTCATCGCCTCGCTCGTCATCGTGCTCATCCTCGTGGGCGGCGTGTACGGCGCGCTGCGGTACATCCAGCACCGCATCGACTCGCAGGTGGAGCGCATCCCGGACGTCTTCGAGTCCGTGACCGACCGACCGACGCACGCCGAGCCCGAGGAGGGGGACGGCACCCCGGTCAACTTCCTCGTCCTCGGCTCCGACTCGCGCATCTCGGCGGGCGACGCGTCCGAGTGGCAGGCCGGCGCGCAGCGGACCGACGCGATCATGATCGTCCACCTGTCCGGGGACCGGCGCTCCGCCGTCGTCATGTCGATCCCGCGCGACTCGTGGGTGCCGATCCCTGGTTATGGCGACAACAAGGTCAACGCGGCGTTCTCCTTCGGCGGGCCCTCCCTGATGGTGCAGACCGTCGAGGACCTGACGAACATCCCGATCGACCACTTCGCGGTCACCGACTTCGAGTCGTTCGCGACCCTGACCGACGAGCTCGGCGGCGTCGAGATCCACCTTCCGAACGGCATGCAGGGCACCACCCGGGACGGCCGCACGGTCGACCTGCCGCCCGGCACCCACCTGCTCGACGGCGAGGAGGCGCTCATGTACGCCCGTGACCGGTCGATCCCCGGCGGCGACCTCGGCCGTGTGCAGCGCCAGCAGAACTGGATGCGGGCCATGATGTCCGCCGTATTCCGGGAGAACCTCCTGCGCCGCCCGACCGCGCTGTACGACTTCGCCCAGGTCGTGGCCGGGACCGTGGCGGTGGACGAGCACCTGTCGGTGAGCCAGATGACCACGCTCGGACTCTCGATGCGCGACGTCAGGCCCGACGACGTCACCTTCCTCACCGCGCCGGTGGCCGGCACGGGGTGGAGCCCCGACGGGCGGCAGTCGATCGTCGAGCTGGACATGGCGGCCTTCGACGAGCTCAACGCGGCGATCGCCGAGGACCGCGCGGCGGAGTACCTCGACGAGAACCCCGACGTCGCCGAGCGACTCCAGGAGGAGGTCCGGTAGGGACCCGGCCGGGTCGGCCGGCACCGGCCCCGCCGGGACCGGACCACCGGCCACCGGGCCAGCGACCACCGGACCAGCGACCACCGGACCAGCGACCACCGGGTCAGCGACCACCGGGTCGGCCGACCGGTGGCGCGGCATCCTCCGTGGCGCCGTCGGCCACGAGGGCGTCGACGTGGTCGGCGATCTCGTCGACCCGAGCGTCGGCCTCGTCCTGGCTGAGGGTCCCGTCGGCGACCTCGTCGTCGAGCAGGGTCTCGATGTCGACCAGCAGCGCGTCGACGAGCTCGCTGCCGGCGACGCCCTCGTCATGGGCGATCTCGCCCAGCGTGGCGCCGCCCGCGAGGCGGGCCTCGAGGTCGGCCGGGTCGAGTCCGAGCGTGGTCGCGGCGGTGTCGAGCATCGGGACGGTGCCCGCGGCCTCCGGGGTGCTCCGGGTCGGTGTCGCGTTCACGTGCATGTCGTTCTCCTTGCGAGCCGGGTGCGAGGGGCCCGGTTCGAGCCCGTACGAGAGAATCTCGCTCATCGACCTGGGAGGGGCCTTGCGGGGCGCTGTGCGCGTCCTGCCGGAGTGGTGGGAGTCCGCTGGACGCGGGCACGCAGGGACAACTCAGGGGGCAGAAGTTCGCTCACTCGTCGGGCGGAGCGGGCAGAAGTTCGCTCACTCGTCGGGCGGAGGGGCAGAAGTCCGCTCACTCGTGGGACGGGCGCCGCCAGGTCAGGCTGTGCCGAGGACCTTGTCGGCGATGGCGTCGATCGCCTCGGCCACGGCATCGATCGCGGCCCGGTACTCCTCGGGGCTGCCGCGGTAGGGGTCGGGCACGTCGTCGAGCTCGCGGGGGACCTGCACGCGGTGACGGGAGGCGAGGTCGACGAGCGCCTTGAACCGGGCGGCGGGCGAGGCACCCTCCCCGGCCCGCGCCACGAGGTCGTCCTCGTCCACGTCCTGGGCGAGGCGGGCGAGCTCGCGCAGCGTGAACGACCGGCGCACGAGCGCAGGCGCGGCATCGACGACCGCGGTGCGGTGCTCGCGTGTGGCGGTGAGCACGACGTCGCTCGACGTCGCGATCCGCTCCGTCAGGGCCCGCGCGGCGAAGTCGCCGGTGTCGGTGCCGCGGGCGCTGAGCAGCTCGACCACGGGAGCGTCGATCGGGGCGCCGACGACCGCCTGCACGCCGGCGCTCCTCACCGTGACGCCGGAGCCTGCCCCGAGCCGCTGGCGCAGCAGCCGTTCGGCGGCGGGGGAGCGGCAGATGTTGCCGGTGCAGACCGTGAGGACCTGCAGCACGGCGGTGTCGCCGCCGGGGCGCGTGGCAGTCATGTCCGCTCCGTCAGGAGGCGGCGCGGGTGCGCCGGTTGCGGCGAGGGGCGGACGTGGCGCGGCGCGGGGCTCCCGCGCGCGTGATCGGCTCGGGGCGGGGCGCGTCGTCCTCGGTCAGCGGCTTGTAACCGCCGTACGCGTAGGAGTACCGGCTGTTGGAGCGCGCCACCCGGTTGAGGACGATGCCGAGCACGTGGGTCTCGACCGCCTCGAGCGACTCGAGCGAGTCGGCGAGCTGGCCCTTGTGGATCTGGTCGGCGCCGGCCACGACCAGGGTCCCGCCGGTCATGCCGCTGAGCACCGTGGCGTCGGTGACGGGCAGGATCGGCGGGCTGTCGAGCAGCACCGCGTCGTAGGACTCCGTGGCCTCGGCCAGGAGCGTGCGCATCGACTGCGAGCCCAGCAGCTCGCTCGGGTTCGGCGGGATCTGGCCGGTCGGCAGGATGTCGAGGGACGAGCTCTGCCACGGCTGCACGACGTCCTCGAGCGACGCGCGGCCGATGAGCACGGTCGTCAGGCCGACGCCGCCCTCGAGCCCGAGGTACTCCGCGACCGACGGACGCCGCAGGTCGGCGTCGATGAGCAGCACGCGGGCGCCCGTGTCCGCGAGCGAGGCGGCGAGGTTGATCGCCGTCGTCGACTTGCCCTCGCCCGGCAGGGAGGAGGTGACGACGATCGAGCTCGGGCCGTCGCCGAGGTCGACGAACTGGAGGTTGGTGCGCAGCCGGCGGACGGCCTCCGCCGAGGGCCCGTGCGGCTCGTCGTGGACGAAGACCCGGTCGCGCTCGGCGTTGTCCTTGACCGCGACGGCGGCGATGACGGGCACCTCGGTGAGGCCGGCGATGTCCTCCTCGGTGTGCACGCGGGTGTCCGCGAGGTGCCGGACGAAGGCGGCGCCCAGGCCGAGGAGCAGGCCGAGCACGAGGCCGAGCGCGCCGTTGCGCACGACGTCGGGCGACGACGGCGAGCCCGGGACCTGGGCGGGCGTCATGACGGTGGCCTGGACCGGCGCGGTCTCCCCGCCGTCGGGCGAGGACAGGGCCGCGGAGGTGCTGGCGAGCTGGCCCGCGACCGCGTTGGAGATGCGCGCGGCGTCGTCGGGGCTGGTCGAGGTCGTCGAGACCTCGAGGATGACCGTGTCCTGGGGCACGCTGACGGTGACCATCCCGGCGAGCTCGCCGGCGGACATGTCCAGGCCGAGCTCCTCGATGACGGGCTCGAGGACGAGCGGCGAGGTGGCCACCTCGGCGAAGGACGTCATCTGCCGCTGGGCGAACGTCGAGCCCTGCGCGAGGTCGGAGACGGAGTCGCCGCCCTGCACGGCGAAGAACACCTCGGAGCTCGTCGTGTAGCGCGGTGTGGCCAGCAGGCTGGCGGCGAGCGAGGCGGCGAGGCACAGGAGGGTGACGACCAGGACGATCGGCCACCGTCGGCGTAGGACGGCGACGTAGTCGGTCAGCTCCACAGGTCCACCATTCGTCTCGTTCCGCGCACCGGCGTCCCCACGCGAACCTGAGGGGGTCATGGGACGTGTGATGCATTAGTTGGGGGGGGAGTTGCGAGAGTACTACGGCGCGGCGGTGGTCCTGGGCCGTTTCCTCGGGCGATCCGGTCACTGCGGCGGTGCAATCGGCCGGCCGGGGGCTTCGCAGCAGGTCATGGGTTTGATAACTTCGTGAGGTGGTCCCTGGGATGAGAACTGCGGTCGTCGTCGAGGACGACGCCGACATCAGGTTCCTGTTGGAGACCACCCTTCGGCAGGCGGGGTTCGAGGTGCACGCCGCGGCGACCGGCGTCGAGGGTGTGGAGGCGGTGCGCCGCCACGATCCGCTCGTCACCACCCTCGACATCTCGCTGCCGGACATCGACGGCTTCGAGGTCGCCCGCCAGATCCGCACGTTCTCCTCGACCTACGTCCTCATGCTCACCGGCCGCTCCGACGAGATCGACACCCTGCTCGGGCTCGAGGCCGGCGCCGACGACTACGTCACCAAGCCGTTCCGGCCGCGTGAGGTCCGCGCCCGCATCGAGGCGATGCTGCGCCGGCCCCGCGCGGTCGCCGGTCCGGTGGGCTCGTCGTCGGCGGCGTCCGCCGGCTCGGCACCCGTCGCCGTGTCCGGCGAACCTGCCGCACCACTCCCGCCCCCGACGACGACGAACGGCTCGGCGGAGGGTGCTCCGCGCGAGTCGTCGGCCCCCGCGGCGGGGTCCTCGGCGGAAGGTCCTGCCTCACCGGCGCCCACGTCGCCCCCGGGGGGCGGGCTCCCGGACGCCGACGACGACTCGGTGCTGCGGCACGGCGGGCTGCTCGTGGACGTCGGGGCCCGCCTGACGTCCGTCGACGACGTCGCCGTCCACCTCACGCGCAGCGAGTTCGACATCCTCGTCGCGCTCGTGGGGGCCGGTCGACGGGTCGTCGAGAAGGACAGCCTGGTGCGCGCCGCGTGGGGCGACGCCGACGATCACGCGCGGTACGTCACCGACCCCGACCGCCGCGCCGTCGAGGTGCACATCGCGAACCTGCGCCGCAAGCTCGGTGACGGAGCATCGGCGCCCCGGTTCATCGAGACGGTCCGGGGTGTCGGCTACCGGATGGCGGCCGTTCGGTGACGGAGCGGACGTAGCGGCTGCCGCGGATCGGTCGGCGGTCAGCAGACGCAGCGGACGGACCGGGTGTCGAGCTCGTCCGCCGACCGGCGCGCGAGGTCGTCGAGCCGTGCGAGCGCCGGCCCCCTTGAGGTGCGGCCCGCCCGCGACGGGACGCCGTCCGGCGGCGGTAGGTCCCGGGCGGCCTCGGCGAGGGCGTCGGCGCCGAGCATCGCCGCCGAGCAGGCGAGGCTGAGGACGGCGACCTGGAGCTCGTCGGTGTCGGATGCGCGTCGGATGCGGGCCAGCCGCTCGTCGAGCATGGCGAGGAATCGGGCGACCAGCTCGTCCGTGGCCTCCTGACCGATGTCCTCGGCGAGCGCGAGCAGCGTGGATCGGTCGAGGACCGCGCGGTCGCCCTCCGTCATCGCGCGGCACCGGCGGACGATCGCGCGTGCGCCCCGCTCTCGCTCTCGACGCCGCTGGCGTCGGTGGTGGCCGCCTCGGCGCCGGCGCCCGTGCTCGCCGCGGAGCCGCCGTCCTCGACGTCGAGGGCCGGATCCTCGCCCGCCGCGCCCCCGTGCCGGCGAGCTCCGCGGACGGCGCCGAGGACCTGGACGGCCGCGTAGGTGAGCAGGGCGGCCGCGGCGACGATCGCGCCCGCGGCCTTCTGCCCGCCGTCGAGGGCCGTGGCGACATAGCCGGCGTAGGGGACGTGGTAGCGGACCTCGCCGCGGATCTGGGTGGCGGTGACGTCCCACGCGTCGACGGCGCCGTTCGCGTCACCCTGCGTGACGAAGCCGACCCCGTTCGAGGAGTCATGCCGCTCGACGATCCGGTGGGTGACCAGCGTCGGGTCGTTCGGGTAGGGCATGACGGTGATGACGTCGCCGACCTCGAGCTCGCGGGCGTCCGCCTCGCCGTCGACCTCCTCCACGACGACCTGGCTACCGGTGGGGATCGTCGGCTCCATCGAGCCGGTGAGGATCGTCAGCGGTACCCAGCCCATGATCCGGGGGACCACGACGAGTGCGCCGAGCAGGGCGAGGATCGCGACGAGCGCGAGGCCGGCGAGGGCGCGGCCGAGGTGGCGGACGGACATGGTGGGCTCCTTGGGCGTGGCGTGGCGTGTGCGGGGTGGCGGGGAGGGCCCGAGGTGCTCACCTGCGGGTGATGGTGCCGCCGTGCTGGGGCGATATCGTGACGGCGATCTGGGTGCTCGCGACGGCGCTGCCGTCCGGCAGGACCGCGACGACGCGGAGCCAGCCGGTGCTGCCGCTCCGCGTGAACTCGCTGCGAATGTCCTGCCACCTGATCTCGACGGTGCGGGCGGTGCCACTGATCGAGGTCCGGAGCATCGGCTGCCAGTTCGACGTGGCGACGCGGTACTCGACCCGCCACTCGGCGACGGGGGCCGTGCTCGGCGCGCCGCTGGCGGAGTCGGCCCAGGTCCAGTCGAGGTGAATCCACTTCCCGTTGGTGTGCGGACGGCTGTCGAGGGAGCCGACCTCAGGCAGGGCCGGCAGCGCGGCGGGTACGTCCTGAGTGGTCGACCAGCTCTGTGCGGCCGTCCAGGTGCCGTCGCCGGCCTGGGTGGCGGTGATCGCGGTCGTCACGGCCAGGGACACGCCCGCGTGGCTCGCCCGCAGGGTGTCGCCGGGGACGAGCGTGACGCACAGGGTCTGCGTGCCGCTGAGGGCGGCGCCACCGGTGACGGGGAAGCTCGTCCCCGCGGCGGTCGGTGTCGCGCTGAAGAGCGGTGCGCCGGAGACCGTGCACGACGTGCCGCCCGCCGTGCGGTACTCGATGCGGGAGCCGGCCAGCTGGGTGCCGGTGAGCGGGACCCCGCCGGCGGTCACGGTGACGGACGTCGGCGCCCAGGTGCTCGCGGCCGTCCCGCCGGGCGTGACGACGGCGGATCCGGTGACCCCGCCCGTGACGGCGAGGGAGAGCGAGCCCGTGGTCCCGGTGGGGGCGGAGACCTCGACCGAATCGCTCCACGCGGCCGTCGTGCCGCCCGAGGGCTGCAGGACCACCACGGCGACGACGGCGACGAGCGCCGCGACCAGCGCACGCACCAGGTGGGGGCGGGGGCGTGAGTGCGTGGTGGTCGCGGCGCTCATCGGTTCTCCTTCGGGCAGGTTCGGGTAGCTCGGTGAGCTCACGGCTGCTGGACGAGGGTCCAGCGCAGGCCCCCGGGGGTGACGGTCTGGTTCTGGAGCTGGGAACCCCACCAGTTCGACCGGTCCGCGGCGCGCGCCCGGCCGTCCGTGGTGGCGGGGACGGTCCACGAGACGGTGGCGGTCGCCGTGGCGCCGTCGCCGGTCTCGGTGACGCGGAACGCGTGGGACCCGGCGCCGGGCAGCGAGCTGGTGGTGGAGATCCGGGGGGTCCACTGCCGGGCGACGCCGCCGACGGTCATCACCAGGCCGGCGCTGTCGAGCTCGAGGCGGGCGCCGAGGGTGTCGCCCGCGGCGTGGACGCGGACGGTCGAGGTCATCGTGATCGTGTCGCCGGGGTTGACCCGGGTGGAGGCGAGCGGAGTGGCGGTGGGGCTGCCCGGCCGCGCGACGACGACGCTCTGGGACACCGCCTCGACCTCGAGGGGGCCCGACTCGATCGTGGCGCCAGCGCTCGTGACCGAGTCGGTCCACGAGGCGGCGGTGCCGCCCGAGCCCGAGAGGAGGACGACGCCGAGCGCCGCTGCGATCGCCGCGCGGCCGAGCCGGGGGGTGCTCATCGTCGTCGTCCTCCTCTCAGGGGTTCAGGGGGTGTCCGGTCCGGGGTGCGTCAGCCGGCGACGGGGGGCTGCTCGACGCGGGGCTGCGCGACGGTGACCGTGAGGTCCTGGACGTCGACCGAGCCTCCCTGCGCGTAGGTGCCGTCGGCGGCGAACGGAAGCTCGACCCTGATGTCGAGCGTCTGCTCGCCGACGTTCGTCGGGATCTCGGCGGTCGGGCCCTCGGGACCGGGTGCGACCTGGAGCTCCTGGCCGTCGATCGTGAGCGTCATGGTGGCGGAGCGGGTGAGTGCCTCGATGAGCTCGCTGTCGCCGGAGAGTGCCGGGATGTTGGTCGAGACCTCGGCGGCGAGCCCGTCGCCCTCGGCGTCGATGGTCATCGAGTGGGTGTAGATGAGGGTGGTGCCCGGGACGATGAGGTAGTCGTCGAGCTGGACCGAGTTGCCCGCGCCGTCCGTCCACGCGCCGTCGTCGTTCGACTCGATGTCGAGCACGCCGGAGCTGATGGGGGCGCCGGCGCTGGCGGAGGCGGAGTCGCGCCACTCGGCGAACGAGGCACCGCCACCGGCGAGGAGGGCGATGGCGGCGACGCCGGCGGCGACACCCTTCCAGGTCTTCGAGCGGGAGGAGGCGGGGGCGGTGGAGCGCGACATGGCGGGGGCCTTTCGAGAAGGGGGTCAGCCCGGCCTGTCCGGGCTGCTGGGAAGAGATTCCCCCGCGCCCCTCAGCGCCCGCCCACGGCCACCGTTCGGTTCCCTCAGGTTCTCCTCAGGATTCCCGGGCGCCTCGGTCCCGTGCGGCGCCGATGCTGCGGCCGACAGCCCCGAGGCTCGCCTCGCCCTCCTCGCGCGTGGCGACGCGGACCCGGTTGCCGCCGTCGCCGGCCGCCGCGGCCGCGCTGTCCCGGCTGACCTGAGCGAGGTCGTCCAGGTCGTACCCGGCCGTGTCGTCGCAGGCCACGCCGATGCTCAGGCGGAGCCTGAGGTGCCCGTCGTCGACCTCGAGCGCGACGTCGGTCAGCTCCCGGCGCACCTGCTCGGCCCAGGTGCGCGCCTCGGCCTGCGCGCGACCCGGCAGCAGGACGTCGAACCCCGCCCGGTGGCGCTCGCGTCCGATGAGCGAGAGCGGCGGGACCAGCCGGCGCACGACCTCACCGAGCACGGCGACGGCGCGTTCGGCGAGCACGGTGTCGAACGCCGTCCGGAGGCGCTCGTGGTCGTCGAGGTCGAGCGTGACCATGGACACGGGTCGGTGCGCCTCGCGGTGCTCGGCGACCGCCGTGACCGCGCGCGGCCGGAAGCTCGCCACCGTCCGGGCGCCCGTCATCGGGTCGTAGGCGGCATCCTCCTCGCGTGCGCGGCGGCCGTCCTCGGCCCGCATGCTCACCATGCAGAACGCCGCGCAGGTGATGAGGACGATGATGACCAGGGACGACGTCGTGGTACCTGCCCACAGCTCGAAGATCTCGGAGTCCGGCCCGTGGGTGAGGAGCAGCACGAGGCGGCCCGCGTAGAAGGCGGACACGACGGCGAGCACGCCCGCGAGGACGCGCACGACGAGGGAGCGGAGTCGGGGGGTGCGGAGGAGCGCGATGCAGGCCGCGAGTGCTCCGAGGGAGGTCCCGGCGAGCATCGCCCATGCGCCGCCCCACGCCCCGGCGCCCTGCCCCGCGACGAGGGCCGCGAGGACGACGAGCCCCGACGCGGCAAGCGAGACCCCGACGAGCGGTCGCCGGCCCGTCCAGGCGCGCACGCCGTTCCACATGAGCAGGGTCGTGAGGGCGACGCCGGCGTTGCCGATCGCGTTCGCCCACCACGTGCCGGGAGTGGCGGCGGCTGCGACGTAGGCGACCGCCCCGGTGATGGCGGCGGCGAAGGCGCCGCCCCAGATCCGGTCGACCGCGTCCTCGCCCCGGCCGCGCGCGTCGACGACGAACAGGATCGTCACGGTCATGATGACGAGCCCGGTCGTGGCCTGGAGCGTGAAGGGGTCCAGGGTCATCGGGCGCCCGCCGCGGGGAGGCTGACGTGGACGGTGGTGCCCTCGCCCAGCCGGCTGTCCAGCTCGATCGTCCCGCCGATCGCCTCGACGAGCCCCTTGGTGATGTGGAGGCCGAGCCCGGTGCCCTGGACGGGTCCCTGCCGCACGGCCGGTGCCCGGTAGAACCTGGAGAAGAGGCGGATGCGGTCGCCGGCCGAGATGCCGATGCCGGTGTCCGCGACCTCGAGATGCACGTGCTCGGGGTCGCGCCAGGTCTCGACCCGCACGTGGTCGTCCGGGCGGGAGTACTTGATCGCGTTGGAGACGAGGTTGTCGACGATCTGGGTGAGTCGGGTGTCGTTGGCCTCGACGTCGCAGGGTGCCTCGGCGTGCACCGTGACCGTCACCTGCCCGTCCCTGGCGCGCGGCGTCTGGCTCTCGACGACGTCGCGGACCACCGCCGAGAGGTCGACCAGGCCGGCCGGCGCGGGAGTCGCCTCGGCGCTCTCCCTGGCGGCGACCAGGAGGTTGGAGATGAGCAGCTCGAGCCGTTCGGCGTTGCGCACGGCGACCTCGAGCCGGGCGCGGGCCTCGTCCGGCAGGTCCGGGTCGTCGATCGCGAGGTCGAGGTAGCCGAGGATCGAGGTCAGCGGCGTGCGCAGCTCGTGGGTGACGGAGGAGACGAAGTCGTCCCGCTGGGCGAGCGCCGCCATCTCCTTGGTGAGGTCCTGGTAGACGACGACGGATCCGGCGTGCTCGCCGTGCTCGTCGGTGAGCCGGGCGGCGGAGACCCGCTGTGCGGACCGAGGCTCGTCGGCGCCCCACCAGACGATCTCCCGCACGAGACGCTCGCCGCGGTGCACGCGCACGCTGGGGAGCTGCTCGGCCCGGAGCTCGGTGGTGCCGTCCGCCGCGCGGACACGGCCGACGCTGCGGGCCCGCGCGGCCGGGTCGTCGACGAGCTCACCGACGGCGGGGACCGGCGCGTCCTGCTCGACCAGGGTGCGGTTGCGGAGCGTGACCCTGCCGGCCGCGTCGAGGGCGAGCACGCCGACGTCGACGGTGTTGAGGACGGCCTCGAGCAGGCGGCGCTGGGAGCGTGAGTCCGCCAGGGCGTCCTCGACGACCTGGCTCTGCGCGGACACGAGCTCGAGCCGTGCGGCGGCGCGCCGTTCGGACCCTGCGACGACGATCGCCGCCGAGGCCAGCACGGCGGGCACGAGGACGAGCCGCTGCAGCGTGACGCCGTCGACCGTGAGCTTGCCGGTAGAGGTGAGGAGGTCCCGGATCTCGGGCGACCAGGCGGCGAGGACGCCGAGCGCGATCGCCGGGACCACGCCGACGCGGGGGAACGTGCGTGCCAGCACCATGACGGGCAGCACGAGCGTCGAGGAGACGATGAGCGAGTCGGTGAGCAGGAGCGCGACCGCGAGGATGTCGAGCACGGGGACGGTGGCGACCGCCCACCGCGGCAGGCGGTGCCACGGCATCGCGACGGCCGCGGTCGTCGCCGCGATGACGACGAGGAAGGCGGCGAAGGTGCGGTCCCGGGTGAGGAGCTCGGCATCCGTGGCCACGTGGACCAGGGCGACGACGATGACGACGACGACGAACGGCAGCTGCCGGACCAGCGGCGAGGACCTGCGGTGACCGGACCGCTTCGACGCGCCGCGCCCCGGGTCGTCCGCGGGCGCGCCGGAGACGGCCCACGGGCGGTTCCGCTGGGGTTCCGCAGCCGGTCCGCCGGCCGGTCGTCGTCCCTCGTCGTCGGGGGCGAGGACGGGGGCCATGGGGCGACCCTATGCGCCGCGGCGCCCCCCGGGCGGTCGTTCCGACGTCGACCGGGACGCCCGTCGTCCGGACGCGCTCGTGGGATGCCTGGTGCGGGGACGCGCACGTGGGGCGCCCGACCCCGGTCGCGGTCGGGCGCCCCACGTGGTGGGCCGGTCGGTCGCTCAGCCCTGGGTCGGGCCCCCCGGCATGCTGGGGGCGCCGCCCGGGACCGTCGGGTCGGCGTCGAGCCTGCGCTCCGCCTTGCCGAGGGTGCGGGCGGCGGCGTCGCGGCCGCCGAGGCCGAAGGCCAGGGCCGCGGCGAGCGCACCGCCGACGACGACGGCGCCGAACGCCAGGTTGACGATCGACTCGGCGATACCCATGTAGCTCAGGCCCATCGCGGCGAACAGGGCGACGGTGGCCCAGTAGACGATCTGGCCGGGCGTCCCACGACCGATGGCCCGGCGCAGGAGCGTGGCGACGAGCACGCCGACGGCGACGAACGCGGCGCCGAAGAGGATGCGTCCGCCGACGGCGATGATCTCCTCGAGGAACGCGGTGATCTCCGGGAAGCCGAGCATGCGGGTCGCCATGATCGCGAAGAACACGACGATGGCCACCTTGACCGCCGTGGCGATGATGCTCGAGGCCCGACGGCCCTCGGGGACGATGCCCTGCTCGACCGCGACGCGGTCGATGCTGAGGCCGGCGAGCGTCGACTCGAGGAGCTGGCCGACGAACTTCGCGATGACCCAGCCGAGGACGAGGAGGACCGCGGCGGCGAGGACGTTCGGGATCGCGTCGAGGAAGGTCTGCAGCATCGAGGTGGCCGGGTCGGAGATCGCGGAGATCCCGAGGATCTGCAGCGCCGAGATCGCGACGACGACGAGCACGACGGCGAACGCCAGGTTCGCGAGGACGTTCGTCAGGCTGGCCGGCTGCTGACCCGGCTGCTGACCCGGGTGCGGACCGTCCTGCGGCTGGTGCGGTGCGTAGGGCTGGCCGGGAGCGCCCTGCGCGTGCGGGGCGCCGGGCGCGACCTGTGCGCCCGCGGGGGCGCCGGCCTGCGCGGCGGCGGGTGCCCCCGTCCGGCGGGCGGAGCCGACCGCGCCGCCGCTCAGGCGGGCGACACGCTCGTCGAGGCCCGCGGAGTGCAGCGCGGTGCCGACGAGCTGGCGGACGATCCGGGCGAGCACGAGACCGATGAAGAACACCACTCCCGCACCGATGACGTTGGGCAGGTAGGAGAGGATCGTGTCGAGCATCCCCTGGATCGGCGAGAGGACCTGCTCCAGGCGGAAGACCTGCAGGATGGCGATGAGGCCGAACATCCAGATGAGGAGCGAGGCGATCTGTCCGATCGCGCTCCCGATGCTCTGGCCGTCACGTCCCGTGCGCTGGAGCGCGGGGATGCGCACCACGAGCTTCTCGATGAGGGTCTTGACGGCCTTCGCCACGATCCAGGTGACCAGCAGGATGACAAGGGCGACGACCACCTTCTCCAGCAGCCCCACCCAGTCGTAGTTCCGTAGTTCGTCCATGTCGCTGCGCTCGCTTCCACATCATTGAGTCATAACGGACGCTGAACAACGTAGCGACACGATGCACACATGGGAAGGCCAGGAGTTGACCAGTTCCTGACGCGGTCATGGATCGCAGGCGTGGTGCGACCGCGTCACACGGTCAGCGAGCGGGACTCAGCAGCTCGAGGACCGCCCGGACGTCGCCGACCGGAAGCTGTCCGGGGGCCGAGGTCGCGCCGGCGCTCGCGAACGTGGCCGCAGAGCCGTAGCGGCCCCCGACGAGCCTGCTCGGCGCCCCGAGGTCGCCCATCGCCATCGTGATCAGGGGGACGCGCGCGTCCTGTGCCCGCTCGGCGGTGGCCCCCAGGAGGGTGAGGACGTCGTCGGAGGAGTGCGGCATGACGGCGATCTTCGCGACATCGGCGCCGGCCTCCTCCATCGCCGCGAGCCGGTCGACGATCTCCACGCGGGTCGGCGTGCGGTCGAAGTCGTGGTGGGACAGGACGACCGCGGGGCGGGTGGGCGCTCCCGGCGCAGCGTCCGTGCCTGCGGTGGGCGCGGCGGCAGGGCCCC